>NZ_CP147505.1:0-2400000 GCF_037201915.1 Haloplanus sp. CK5-1
CCGCAGGACGGCGCGCGGTCGGAAGGCATCTCCGTCCGGCCGGCGTAGCGGGCGTATGCGAGACACCAACCGAGCGTGGTACTTCGCGGCGCGTCCAGACGGCGAGCCGACGATGGACAGTTTCGAGTTCCGGGAGGGAGACCGGCCGGACCCGGAGGACGGCGACCTCCTCGTCCGCGTCCGATATCTCTCCGTCGACCCGTACATGCGCGGCCGGATGCGCGACTCGGCGTCGTACGCGGAGCCGTGGGCGGTCGGCGACGCGCTACAGGGGAGGGTCGTCGGCGAAGTGGTCGAGAGCGAGAGCGAGGCGTACGAATCCGGCGACCTCGTCACCGGCAACGGGACGTGGGCCGACTACGCCGTCCTCGACGCCGACGACGCCGCACCCGTCGATCCCGCGGTCGCGCCCCCACCGGCGTATCTCGGCGTCCTCGGGATGCCTGGCCGGACGGCGTATTTCGGCCTGCTCGACGTCGCCGAACCCCGCCCGGGTGACACGGTCGTCGTCTCGGGGGCGGCGGGGGCGGTCGGGTCGACGGTCGGGCAGATCGCGAAACTGAACGGCTGTCGGGTCGTCGGCTTCGCCGGGACCGACGAGAAGGCCGACTGGCTCACCGGAGACCTCGGATTCGACGCCGCGATCAACTACGAGACGACCGACGACTACCGCGCGGCGCTCGACGACACGGCACCGGACGGCGTCGACGTCTACTTCGACAACGTCGGTGGCCCGATCACGGACGCGGTCTTCACGCGACTGAACGTAGACGCGCGCGTCGCCGTCTGTGGCCAGATCGCCCACTACAACGCCGAGACGACGCCGACCGGCCCCCGGAAGCTGCCGTCTCTCATCGCGCCGCGGGCGCGGGTGGAGGGACTCCTAGTCACCGACTACGCGCCGCGGTTCGACGCCGCGACCGAGCGACTGTCGGAGTGGGTCGCGGCCGGCGACCTCTCCCACCGCGAGACGGTCGTCGAGGGGCTGGAGAACGCACCCGACGCCTTCCTCGGCCTCTTCTCGGGGGAGAACGTCGGAAAGCAGGTGGTGAAGGTCTCGGAGTAGGATGAGAGGCGGGAGCGACCGAAGGAGTGATTTTCGACAGCGGCGTGAGAGGGAGTATGACGCTGGTCGTCCCGTTCGACGGGTCCGAACTGTCGGAGGTGGCGCTCGTCCGCGCCGCGCAGTTCGAGAGCGTGCTGAACGAGCGAGTCCTTGCAGTGAGCGTGATTCCGACGGGCAACGCCGAGTACGCCAGAGCGCGGGGTTGGCTCCGGACGGGCGAGCCGTTCGACGCGGAGCGGATCGTCGATACCCTCCGGGCGTCGGTCGCCGAGATTCACCCCGACGCCGAGTACCACCACACCGTGGTGGACCGCCGCGCCCCCCGGGGAACCATCGCGAAGGCGCTGTGTCGGTTCGCCCGCGACCACGAGGCGAGCATCGTGTTCCTCGGGAGCGAGAACGCGGGGCGGGTCGTGAGCGGGTTCACCGTCGGCCGATCCGTCGCCGCCGACGACGCCTACGACACGATGATCGTCTCGGCCGTGCGGCCGTCGAACAGCAGGAGACTCGAGGCGGCGAAACCGACCACGGAAGTCCTCAAGGAGTGAGCCGGGTCGGGATCAGGGCGCGACGCCGACGGTGAGGAGCGTCCCCCACGTCCGGTAGCGATCGACCATCGCCTCGCGGGAGTCCCAGTCCTCGGTGGGGAACGCCTCGGCCGGTGGAATCTCCACTTCGCGGTCCGGGATCGTGTCCTGTTCGGCGACGCGGAGACCGGCCTCGCGGAACGCCTCGCGGTACCGGTCGCGGTCCCACAACCGCATCTCGACGCCAACCTGCTCCTGCCACTCGTGGGTGTGGGCACTCTCCTCGAAGAAGTTGACCGCGCAGAAGAACGTCCCGCCGGGGCGGAGGATGCGTCGAATCTCCCGGAGAACCGTCGGGGGGTCGGTGGCGTAGTAGAACGCCTCCATCGACCAGACGTGGTCGAAACTCTCGTCGGCGAAGGGAAGATGCTGGAAGTCGCCGGTCAGGAAGTCGATCGACTCGTCGTCGGTGTACCCGCGGGCGTTCCGAACCATCCGCGTCGAGGCGTCGATCCCGACGCCGTGGCCCGCGTCCCGCGTCTCGCGGAGCGCCCGCAGCGCGTAGCCCGATCCGGTTCCGAGATCGAGGATCCGGTCGCCGGCCTCGACGGGCATCCGCGCGAGAGCGTGTTTCGCCGTGTGCCAGTGGCGCTCTTCCATCCCCTTGTCTTTCCCCTCGGCGGCCCACGCGTCGAACTCGGTCTGGACGCTCATCGGGTACGGACGACGGTGTCGGCGCACAAACCTCTGCTGATCGGGGCGCGGGACGCGCCACCCGGTGTCGTTACAGCAGGCCCTTGACCGCGTTGACGACGGTCCAGGTCGCCTGCTTGACCGGTTTGCCGTCCTCGCCGTTGATCACGATACCGCGGACGGTCCGCTCGCCGTCCCGACGGACGAACTCGCCGTTCTGTGTCGCCGAAACGAACGGTGGGACGGGGTTGTCGGCAGTAGCGAGGTCCTCGGCGGTGTCGCGGGTCATCCGCATCTTCAGGTCCGCGTCGTCGCGGCGGGACTGCCGGAGGTCGGTGATCCGCCCGTCGGAGCGCATCCGGAAGGAGTAGACGACGTCGGTGCCGACGAGGTAGACGTTGACGACGTTGCCCGTGATCCGGTTGTACACCTGTCGCTGGGCGAAGTTCATGTCGGCGTCACCGACGTTCTCGTTGTATCGCGGCTGCATCTCCTCCAAGTCGCCGAACAGGTCGTCGGCCCACGCCGGCTGATCCGACGACTGTGCGGCGACGGGGGTCGACGTGGCGACCAACGAGAGCACGACGAGGAGTGCGACGACGATGCGTCCGATCGGCGGGTTCATATCCGGAGGATTGCGCCGAGCGTATATGTGGGTTTGGGCCACAACGCCGGTCGTGTTCGATTGACATCCTCCTCCGCCTGAAGGCGGGGGAATCCCACGGCACCGCGCCGCTGGATTGGGATATTACGGTTTGCAGTCTACCACTTGTTCCTGCGGTTGGAATCCGCTGGACAAGTCATGAAGGTAGACTCCGGGCTGTGCCAACCAGCCGGTACTCCTATCCCCACCCAAAACGGGTGCGGACTCGGAGTTACTTTGATTGATGTCGAGACGGATGTTCTCTGCCCCATTCACGTCAGCGTTGAACGCCGCATCACACGTCTCACAAACGTAGAGGCCACGGTCGACACGCTGGCTATCGTCTTCTCTACCGCAGACGCAACACGTCTTGCTCGTGTCGCGCTCTGAGACCTCTACGACTTCGATTCCCTCGACTTTCGCCTTGTATTCGAGGATGTTCGAGAACCGGTCGAACGCCCACCCGTGTAGGTCGAGGTTGCCGTGCCGACCCCAGTTCTTCGACTCGCCGTTCTCATCCTCACGAACACCAGCGAGTTTCCCAACGTTGATGCGGCCAACTTCCTGCTCGACACACCGTTCTACGATGTGCTTCGCTAAGGAGTGAAAGAAGTGGCTTCGGCGCTCCGCCCACTTCGCGTGGAGACGAGTGGCCCGTTCGCCCCCCGAATCATCGCACTTGGCGATTTCCTTTGGGAAGTAGTACCCGTCCTGTTTCAGGCGATTGCCGGGGTACAGGTCGGCTTCCTCCGTACTGTACGCGACCGCCGCGAAGTTACAGATGCCGAGGTCAACACCCGCTGTTTCGTTGCCGGGTGCGTTGGGCGTCTCGATTTCGTCTTTGCAGACGAAGTGCAGTTCCCAGCGTCCTTTCGCCTTGTCGTAGACGGCACGGACTTGTTGTAGGTTTTCGACGGTGACACCGGGGCGTGTCTCGTATTCGACAAGGATGTATTCCCACGCCTTGGGGTGTCCCTTGTGATTCGCGCCTTTGGACAGACGAACACGATTGTTTTTCGAGTCGTGTTTGATGCCGTTTTGCTTCCACGTCACCGTTGACCGAGGGTGTTCTTCGTGGACGCGATGGCCTTCTGAGTCGTAGTAGTTTTTCTTCCGGTAGCCGGGGGGATTCGCTCGACTGTCGGACTTCCTCTTGCCGTACCACGAGTTGAAGGCTTCAGCGAGTTCCTCCAGAACGCGCTGACTGGACTGCGAGTGCAATCCCTTGTATTTTGAGTGACCTTTCAACTCGTCTTTGAGGTCGCCGTGGTCGGGAATTTCGCCCGTTTTCTCCCACACTTTGCGGGAGTGGTAGTTTGCAACGTTCCAGAGTTTGCTGGCCGACCACCCATGCCGGTCGAGCGATTCCTCTACCTGACCGTGGTTGAGGATTTTCGCTCGGTAGGTGCGGTGGACTTCTAGCATTCTGAACGTCTGTATAACCACTTATACTCGATTCTCTTGTGAATTTGGTTTGAGAACGGTTGAATATCCGGCCCTGTCATCGACGGTGAGTTGTGGAAGAGTTGTCGGATTCATCCCGCGCCTAAAGGCGCGGGTATTCTCCTCGAATTTCTATAAGCCGCCGAAATTGAGACCACCTCGAAAGCCCGCTAATCTGAACAGTACCTCGTACTATCAAACTCGATTTTGATATCGGGACGCCAGAAATTAGATCGGATCGTCTGAATCGGTGAGTAATGGACCTCCAGAAGACGATCGGATTCGTCAGAACGCTCGAAAAGGAGTTGGCACTGTTCAATGTCGACCCATCCGATCCGATAGTGGAGGAACTCACGGCGTTTTTCGAGACCCAAAACGTTCGTATCACGGGAAACCGGACGCCCCCGGGAACACCGTCCGAAATCGCCGTCCTCGGCGCTCGATCGGAGGTGCATACGATCGTGGATCTCGCCCTCCTGCGCGAACTCATCACCCACTCACCGGTGAGTCCCGATGAGGTCGGGGTCGTGGATACGGAGTACGAAGCGGTACTCGGGCACCTCAAGGAGACGACGTTCACGTCCTACGATCACGAACGGATGTTTTACGCCTCCCGCGAAATCGAGAATCGAGCCCATCGAGTCGGCTACGGCACGATCCACGCGGGGTTCCAGCGGTGTTCGATCATGAATCGCCAGCAGCCGACTTACAGAGCCCTCGCTCAACGGGGGCTAGACGTTCACGTGTATGGTGTTCCCGACGCCACACCACCGGATATCGACCGAGGACAGGTTCATACCAGCGAGACGACCGAAATCGCCGCGACGTGGTTCGTCGTCTTCGACGGTGCCGGGGACGACACGCAAAAAAGCGCCCTCGTTGCCGAAGAGCAAGCCGAGGACAACTTCTACGGGGTCTGGACTTACGACCCGGTCATCGTCGATAGGGCACTCGACCATCTCGAACGGACGTACGTCGTGACGGGAGACACGCGGTCGTGTTCCGGAGCCTGAAAGTTGAATACGTGGTCGGTCACCCCATCGTCGTTCCCCCTGCACCGAATATGATCGGCAGAAATTACTTATGGTAAATTTTCTGAAAATCGTCGGCGATAATTGCTCGAATACACCTAAATAGCTGGTTTTCAAAGTTCTGGTATGAGTGAGCAACGGGAGCAAACCAATCAGTCAAACGGGAAGGATGAGGCTGTCGAATACGAAGACATCTCGGAGAAAGCGGACGGGATCCTTGATCGATTCCTCGGAGGAGATACTGGGCCCACCACGAACCGGTCTGCATCCAACGCACGAGATACGTCGGTCAGCCAGGGGAACGAAGAAGAAGACCGCTCGGACGAGGCACAGGCGCTCGTTCGGAGTATCCTCGACGGCCTCGAAGAACCGACGATCGTAGTCGATACCGACGGACACGTCACACACGCCAACTCGCAGGCACTGGAGTTATACGACTGTTCCGAGGCGGAGGCAGTCGGGGCCAGTCCACACGAACTGCAGGCCCCTGAGAGTCCAGCTATAGTAGCGTTTGTAACTGTCCGCACACCTGATCGAACGCTGTCATGCGATCAGGTATGTGATGACTTACAAAGGCTACTATAGCGACATCGTGTCTGAGGCAATGCGGCGTGAGACTGATATCCAGCAGCGTGAGGAGGCAGTGCTCGTCGCCAACGGGGAGACGCCCCTCGAACGGACAGTGGCGCTGCTGTACGACGACGACGGCACATTCGCCGGCGCGATGCTCGTCGAGAAGGACGTGACCGAACGCAATCGGCAACGCAAAAAGAAGCGGTTCCTCGAACAGTACCAGCAGGAAGTCTTAGACGACCTGCAGGACAAAGTTGCCCGACTCGCGGAGGGTGACCTCACGATCGATCCGACCGTCGACGAGCCCGACGAGGACTACGACGAAGCCGTGGAGGTTTACGAGGAATTCACGCTCCTGAACGACAACCTCAACGCGGCTGCGGACAACTTCCGTGAGATCGTCGAAGACCTCACCCAAGACGCGGAAGACCTGAGTGAGACGGGGGAGACGCTCAGCGCAAGCAGTGAAGAAGTGACAGCCTCCATCCAGCAGATCGACGCCGCCTCGACGGAGATGGCACAGGGGGCCGACGACCTCGCCACCGAGACCCAGCGAGCCAGCGAGAACGTCGACGACCTTTCGGCGTCGATCGAAGAGATCATCGCGACCGTTCAGCGGATCGATTCGCAGTCGGAGGAAGTGGCGGACATCGCTTCCGAGGGTGTGGCGGAAGCGACGGAGTCGGTGGAGCAGATCCGAAACGCAACCGACGCGACGTCGACGGTCGCGGAACGCATCGAATCCCTCGAACGGAGTATGGAGGAAGTTGGCGAGATCATCGACATCATCGCGGACATCGCGGACCAGACGAACTTGCTGGCACTGAACGCCAACATCGAGGCGGCCCGCGCCGACGCGGGAGGCGACGGGTTCGCCGTCGTGGCGGACGAAGTCAAGAATCTGGCCGAAGAGTCACAGGAGTCGGCCGACAACATCGCCACGATCATCGAGAACGTCCAGAGTCAGACGGCGGACCTCGTCGAGAGCATCAACGACGCGACGGAGGAGGTGTCGGACGGTGCCAACGAAGTGGAATCCCTCGTCGACCGGCTCGAATCGATCGACGAACGGGCGAACCAGACGAGTGCCGGACTGGACGAAATCACGGATGCGGTGGAGTCACAGGCCGACAACTCGGAGGCGGTCAGCAGTGTCATCGAAGATGCAGCGGGGATGAGCGAGGAAATTACGGCGTCGATCCAACAGATTTCGAGCGGCGTAGACGAACAGGCGGAAGCGATGGAAGAGGTGGCGGCCAACGCACAGCAACTCAGTGCCATGAGCGACGACCTATACACGCGGGTCGGCGTGTTCAAACTCGCAAGCGACGAAAACGCGAACTTGGATGCAAAAACGGCTACACGGTGATCCGACTGGCAGAGTAATCAGTGACGGCGTCAGTGATACGATGGCAGCCCACCTGCAAGAGTTAGTATCCCCGGCCGTCCTCGAAACAACGACCGCACTTTTCGGCGTCTAACTCCTCGGTGGCTCGCTCGACCTGCATCGTCCGGAGTTGCCCGCGGTCGAGGTGGTACGTCTGTCCACACAGCGTTTGGAATTTCTCTGCCCCCATCGCGTGCTTGTGGATCGTCATGCTCGTCTCGTTCAGGATTCCCCTCACGTCTTCCCGTAGGGTCTTGCTCATAGTACGTGAGCCATTTTTGATCGGACCTCTTCACTCACCGTCATTTTCACACAGAGGCGAGTTTTGATCATCTGAAAGATCTGAAACCAAAGATAGAATCATAGTATAATAAGATTTCCAGAACGAGGGGTTGCGCTATCTCTGCTTACCCGCTCAATTGTGCTGACTGCATCCTCTTTATCTCGCACAGCCTTTTTGACAGTATTTCGATAGTTCTCTCAGACGCTGCTGAATATGGGTGCATATCGGTCGCTGATCTTTGCGCAACTCGTGTAGGGACGAGTCGGTAGAGAGTAGTGGGACTTCAGTTGTGAAGTTCTAAATATTCGTGTTACTGTGTCTCCCGGGCGTAGCCAACAGTTCAGCAGACGAACAGCACTGTTTTTCGCGTGCGAACCGAACACATGCACGTGGTAGAATTACTGATTCTCGTGGGAGTGCTGGTGGCAGTGTTCGTCGGGTACAATATCGGCGGGTCATCTACTGGTGTTGCCTTCGGTCCGGCAGTCGGCAGCCGGGCCGTCAGAAAAGTCACCGCCGGAGCCCTGTTTACCGTGTTCGCATTCCTCGGAGCGTGGACGATTGGGCGGAAGGTCATCACGACGATGAGTACCGAAATCGTCGATGCTGCAGCCTTTACACCCGCAGCGAGCGTTGGCGTCCTCTTTTTCACCGGGCTCGCACTCCTGATCTCGAACCTCTACGGTGTCCCGGCGTCAACCTCGATGACGGCCGTCGCAGCAATCGTCGGCCTCGGATTGGCAACGGGGACGCTCAACACTGCGCTGATGTTTACCATCCTGTCGGCATGGATCGTTTCCCCACTGGTCGCCGTCTTCACAGGTGCGTTTATCGGCAGATATCTGTACCCGCACCTCGACGCCAAATTCGAATTTGGTCGCCTTACGAACCCGTTGATCGCAATCGATACCCAGGAGCGGCTCCCACGGCTATCGGTCAACGACACCGTCTCGCCTCGGGATCTGATCGGGTCGGCACTTGTGGTGGTAATTGCCTGCTATATGGCGTTCAGTGCCGGAGCCTCGAACGCGGCGAACGCAATCGCCCCGCTTGTCGGTAACGGGTCCCTCAACCCCAGCCCGGCGATTCTCCTCGCAATCGGGGCCATCAGCGTGGGCGGCTTCACGATTGCCCGGCGGACGCTGGCGACCGTTGGCAACGACATCACGGAGATGCCGATTCTGGCCGCGCTCGTCGTTTCAACCGTGGGAGCGACGATTATCACCGTCCTCTCGTGGCTCGGAATTCCAGCCAGTCTCGCCGTGAGTACGACCAGTTGTATCATTGGGCTCGGGTGGGGCCGTGCAAGCCGAGCGCGGACGCTCGCAGAAATAGTCACACAGTCCCCTGCCGAAGAATCCGCTCCCAAGTTTACGACTGGTGCACTCAAACTGTACCCAGTTGAAGAGGGTGTCATAGAACTCTTCTCACACCGTGATGATTGTGCTTCCCGGATTGTCTCCGCGTTCGTAGTTGGTGATTGCGACGACGAGGCGCAGACACAACGCGAGGAACACCTGCGCTCGTGCATGGACGCGGCCTCGGGCGTGCGTTCGCCCGAGGCCGCAGCCCTTGACTGATTCGTTGGTTCGTTCGACGCCACTCCGGCGGTTGTACGTCTCGTCTAGCGTTGATTGCTTCAGCTGAACGTCGTTGCTGTGTTTTTCAATGCGGTCTTCTACCCTGTACTCGATATCTTTCGGGTCGTCGGTGTTTCGTGGATTGTACGGAGCGACTGGCACGACCCCTGCGGCCAGCAGGTGGTCGTGCCAGTCGAGCGTGTCGTAGGCACTGTCTCCAAGCATCCACATCGGTTTCCCGACGGCGAGCGCGTCACGCGTGACGCGCATCGCCGTCTCTTCTGGTGCTTGTTTGCTCTCGGTGAACTCGGCTGCAATCGGGATCTTTTGCCCGGTTGAGACGATCGTGCAGCCGTAGCCGTAGTAGTACTCGTCATCGGTTGGATCATAGCACTTCGATGCGTCTGGATCGGCGGGCATCGCTCTCACGTCGGTTGAATCGATAGAATACGTCAAGTCGAGCAGGCCCCGCAAGGCGGCCTGCTCGACGAGATGGTCGAAGACCCGGTCAACAACGTGCTCAAGATCAGTGAGGAATCGATCGACCGCGTCTCTCGACGGCGGTCGATCGAAGCTACAGCTGAGCCAGACAACGGTGTTGTTCAGTTCTCGTGCAACCGGACGGATACCGTAGATGTTCTTGTAATAGCAATGGAGAAAGCCACGCATCATCTCGGGCGGCTCAAGATCTCGTGTTCGCCCCGTCTCCGCCGGGGCGAACACGTCGAACCCTTCAAGAAACTCGAAGGAGAGGTGCTCGAACAACGCCAACGTCTCCGTTTCCACGGCATTGAAGAACGATTCTACCGAAGGATCATCTTGCAGGGTCGCTGAACTCATTCCACCTCAGCGTTCACCCTGCTCTTTGGTATGCGAACTGTTCTATGACACCCTCAGTTGAAGGCAAAAAGGGGGTCGCTTCGGGCCCGACTGTGGGCGAACTCGCTGAAGGCGAGACTCCTCACCCAGACAGGCAGCACACATCCGGTGATCGTGTGTCTAGTATTGGCGAAAAAGATCCAGAGGAACTATCCGCCGAAGGCCTGTTCCACCACGCAGCGGCAGCTCGCGTCGTGACACTCTGGGTTATCACACCGATGATGTCGCTCGTGGGGTCCTATACCTTGTTTTCACTCCTCGGCTAAGAGAACTCGCTGTCTGTCCGTCGACCTCAGTCGTGGTCAGAGGTGCCACCTATCTACAGGACTCGTGCGCGGGTGGTAGATTGGCATCTTTGATATCGAGACCCCTGTGCTGACTACATCCGCTGAATCGGTTACTCCAGTTCCGTCAGGTGTTGGTACGATCCACTCGCTGACCAAGGATTGAACTCGCAAGAGGAGGGTTGAAGCACCACTCAGTCGGCCGTCGCGTCCCGAATCTCCTCGACGTCGGCGTCGGTCTTGAACGTCGTCCCCCCGTAGTGTGCGCGGGAGGCGTCGAAGCCGGCCGCCCGGAGGTCGTCGAGGAAGTCGTCCATCGCGGGCGCCGAGCGGGTCCACTCCTTACAGAGGCGGTGCTGGTCGTAGTGGGTCGGTTCGTCGAGTTCGGCTTCGAGCGTCCGCAACGTGCGGTCGGCACGGGTCGCCTCGCCCATGTCGCCGGACAGGTTCCGACGGACGGCGGCGACGAAGTCGCGGTCGCGGATCGCCCCCAACCACAGGGGGCCGGCGGTGACGAGGCGGTCGCTCCCGCAGGCCGGGCAGTCCGCGGGCGGGTCGGCGATCAGGCCGAACTCGCCCTCGCGGGCGAGGCAGTCCTCGCAGTGGTGGACGTAGCCGAGTTCGTCGATGCAGTCGTCGGCACGGGTCGCCCGCCCGTCGAGTTCGAGGTACGTCCGGGCGTAGTGTCTGGAGACGTGTGAACAGATCGGGCGGGCGGCGGTGTCGTAGCGGGCGGCGGTCCGCACCATCGCCGAGAGCAAGATTCTGAGTCCCATCTCGGGGTGGTAGTCGGTGTTCCGGGGGACCGCGGCGTACGAGCGGACGCCACTCTCGAAGTGTGCGCCACAGAGGGGCGCGGTGTCGGTCGCGGTGACACAGACCAGGTCGCGGGCGTTGGCGAAGGCGGCGTCGGCGAAGGGGACCGGCGTGCCGAAGGGGTCGATGTCGACCACGTCGAACACGGTCGTCGACTCGTGCATCAGCGCGTTCGCGTCGCGTTCGACGGCAGTAACGTCCAGATCGTTGTGGGCGGCGTTCTCGCGGACGAGGGCGACGGCGTCGGCGTCGGTGTCAGCGGCGGTGGCGTCCCAGCCCTCGGCGGCGGCCCGGAGCGCCCGCACTCCAGTCGCGGTCATCGCGTCGAGATACGTCTCGGCTCGGGGTTCGCGGTCCGCGTACGCCCGGAGGACGGCGACGGTCACGTCGCGGTTCAGTTCCTGTGTGGGGTTGTAGAAGACGTCGTCGCCGCGCCCCTCGCTCGCGCCGTCGCGGGCGTCGGGCGCGTCGAACTCCACTCGGCCCTCGGTGACGCGCATGGGGTTGGTGGGCGGGGGAGGCCGAAAAGCGGCGCGGTTCGGGGCGGATCGGTGCCGCCGCGTCCGACGCCCGGCGTGCGGTCGTCGGACCGACCGAACCCCTTTAGACGGCGAAGCCCGACGGTTCGGGTCGTGAGCGAGGACGAGGGGTGGCGAACGACGCTCTCGGCGGCCGGAGAGCTCTCCGGACCGATAGTCGACGCCATCCTCTCGGCCCACGGCGACCGCGGGCAGCGAGCCATCGAAGCCGTCTCCGAGGAACGGATCAAACAGTACCGCGATTTCACCGTCGTCGTCGGCCACGACGACGAGTACATCGTCGAGGACGGCGGCTGTACCTGCAAGGACGCGGAGTACAACCTCGACACGGCGGATCCGACACAGCGGTGTTGGCACGCCCTCGCCGTCGAGGTGGCCGAACGCGTCGACGCGGTCGACCACCACGACATGTGGTACTCCGAGGTTCGGGAGTTCCTCTGAGGGGCGAAGGGCTTTCACCGACCGCTTCGGAGCGAGCGTATGCTCGACTACGTCGACCTGGAGGCCGACCTCGGGGAGGAAGAACGGTTGGTCCGCGACACCGCCCGCGAGTTCGTCGAACGCGAGGTGCGTCCCGACATCGGCGACCACTTCTTGGAGGGGACGTTCCCGACCGATCTGATCCCGGAGATGGGCGAACTGGGCTTCTACGCGCCGAACCTCGACGGCTACGGCCTGCCGAACGTGAGCGAGCGGGCGTACGGCCTCCTGATGCAGGAACTGGAGGCCGGCGACTCGGCGGTCCGGTCGATGGCCAGCGTGCAGGGGGCGCTGGTGATGTATCCGATCCACGCCTTCGGCACCGACGCCCAGAGGGAGCGGTGGCTCCCCGCCCTCGGCCGTGGCGAGGCGGTCGGCTGTTTCGGCCTGACCGAACCCGAACACGGGTCGGATCCGGCGTCGATGGCGACGTACGCCGAACGCGACGGCGACGGCTACCGGCTCACGGGGTCGAAAACTTGGATCACCAACGCGCCCATCGCCGACGTGGCGGTCGTGTGGGCGCGGGATCGCTCGGCCGACGGCACGGTCACTGGCTTCCTCGTCGAGGTCGACCGCGACGGCGTGACGGTCGACGAGATTCCGGAGAAACTGTCGCTCCGGGCGTCGATCACGGGTGAACTCTCCCTCTCGGAGGCGTGGGTGCCCGACGAAGACGTCCTGGACGTCGAGGGGATGGGGGGACCACTCTCCTGTCTCACGCAGGCCAGATACGGCATCGCGTGGGGAGCGGTCGGAGCCGCCCGGGACTGCTTCGAGACGGCCCGCGAGTACGCCACCGACCGCGAGCAGTTCGGCAAGCCCATCGGCGGCTTCCAGTTACAGCAGGAGAAACTCGCCGAAACCGCGACCCGAATCACGACGGCCCAACTGCTGGCCCACCGCCTCGCGGACCTGAAAGAGTGCGGCGAGTTGCGCCCCCAACAGGTGTCGATGGCCAAGCGCAACAACGTCCGGATGGCCCGCGAGGAGTCGCGTCGCACCCGCGAGATGCTCGGCGGCAACGGCATCACGGCAGACTACCCGCCGATGCGCCACCTGGCCAACATGGAGACGGTGTACACCTACGAGGGCACCCACGACGTCCACTCGCTGATCCTCGGCGAGGACCTCACCGGGCTCTCGGCGTTCGAGTGACGGGCGTGGTCGTGTGCCTCGGACACACGGGCCACGTAGCCATAAGAGACTCGTAGGCGTACCGTCGAACCGAGGGAACGAACATGTCCCCGACCACCCGCCACGGTCCCGACGGCGTCGACTGCTCCCGCGAGGAGGCGTGGGTGCTCCACGCCGCGATACTCGACCACGTCCGACGCGTCGTCGCCGCCGACCGCTCGCCGGATCGGGCTATGGGCGTGCTCGAACGGGTGGAGGCGAGCGATCCGCTCGATCACGCCGACCGGAGCCTCGTCCGTGATGCGCTGGTCGCGTACCTCGACGGCGACGCTCCGGAGCGTGACCGGGCGCCGGGGCGGGCGATCCTCGCCACGCTCGCGAGTCAGCCCTCGTCGAGCCAGTAGTCGACGTCGTCGTCGCGGCGGTAGTAGCCCGAAACGGTCCGCGGGTCGTCGCTCCCGGGTGGCGACCCCGCGTAGATGCCGATCTTCCCCGAGTCCGGGTAGACGGTCACGTCCGGGTCGGCCATCGTCGACAGCGCGAGATAGCGCAGCGTATCGTCGCCGTCGTTGATCACGCGGTGAGCGCCCTCGTCGCCGGCCGGGAACGCGGCGTAGTCGCCGGGGACGAGCGATCCGGTCCCCTCGGGGGTCCGGAGGCGTCCCGTGCCCGCGAGGACGTATATCGCCTCCTCGTTGCCGGTGTGGTAGTGGAACGGCCAGGACTTGGTCCCCGGCGGGAGTTCGTAGAGCGAACAGCCGAGGCGGTCGCCGCCGGCCGCGGCGGCGAGTTTCTTCCGGCGGAACGCGGTGTCGGCGTCGTCGCGTTCGACGGTCGACCAGTCGAGGTCCGTCTCGTTGACACGCATGGCGGCCGTTGGACGGCCGGGCGCAAAACGTTCGGGGCGGACCGTTCGGAGGGAGCGGACGGTCAGCCGTCCGCTTGGGCATCCATCGCCGCGACCAGTAACTCCGTCAGGTCGAGGATATCCAAGTCGTCCTCGTAGCCACCGGTCTTGCGGCCGTCCTCGAACATCGTCGTACACATCGGACAGGCGACGACGAACGTCTCGACGGCGGGTCCGGTGTCCTCGACGGCCTCGCGGAGACGCTCCTCGCTCGGCTTCACGTCCTCCTCGACGTCGGTCCAGACGCCGCCGCCACCCCCGCCACAGCAGAACGCGTCGGCCCGGTTGCGCGGCATCTCCACGAGCGTCGCCCCCGTCGCACGGATCAGGGCGCGTGGCGCGTCGTACACGTCGTTCATGCGCCCGAGGTGACAGGGGTCGTGGTACGTGACGGAACGGTCGAGGGTCCGCGGTATCGAGAGACGCCCCTCGTCGACCAGTCGTTCCACCACTTCGGTGTAGTGGGAGACGGGAGCGTCGAAGTCGTCGAGGGTCTCGGGGTACTCGTGGGCGAACGTGTTGTAACTGTGCGGGTCGGTGCAGACGAGTTCGTCGAACTCGCAGGCCTCGAAGGCGGCGGCGTTGTCCTCGGCGAGGGTCTCGTAGAGACCCTCCTCGCCGACGCGGCGCACGTCGTTGCCGTCGTTCACCTCGTCCTCGTGGAGGATGCCGTAGGAGACACCCGCCGCCTCGAAGATGCGGGCGAGCGAGCGTGCGACGCGGCGGTTGCGCTCGCCGTAGGAGGGGTAGTCGCCGACGTACCACAGCAGATCGACCGACTCCTCGCGGGCGTCGGGCACCTCGAAGTCCAGGTCGTCGGTCCAGTCGGGGCGCGTGCGAGCGGGGTCGCCGAAGACGTTGCCCTGCTGGAAGGCGTTCATCATCGCGTCTTGGACGTTCCGGTCCATCTCCCCCGACTCCGTGAGCCGCCGGTTCATCCCCGTGAACTGCTTGACGTGTTCGATGTCGACCGGGCAGGCGTCCATGCAGGCCGTACAGGAGAGACAGGCGGTCATCGACTCGGCGGCGATCACGCTCTCGCCGCCGTCGGCGACGATGGGGAGGTCGTCCTCGCCCGCCGCCCGCGACTCGCGGTACGCCTGCAAGTCAAGGATCACGTCTCGGGGGTCGAGGTCCCGGCCGACCGCCGTCGCGGGACAGACCGAGGAACACCGTCCGCAGTTGGTGCAAGCGTCCTGGTCGAGCAGTTCGCGCCACGTGAAGTCCTCGACCGAGGCCGTGCCGATGTCCTCGGGCGCGGCGTCCTCGGGGACGCCCGGCAGCCGATTTCCGGCCTTCGGATCGCGAGTCACCACGTTCGCGAGCGACGTGAGCATGTGGACCGGCTTGGCGTAGGGGAGGAGGGCGACGAAGCCGAGTGCGAGCAGGGCGTGGGACCACCACGCGACGGCGTAGACCGACTCGGCCGTCGCGGGCGTGATGCCCGCGGTTCGGCCCGCGAGCGCCAGCGCGTAGCCGACGAAACTCACCGTCTCGAACGACGGGAACCCGGTACCGAGGATGCGCAGCGCCTCGACGAGATAGCCGCCGACGCCGAGGGCGAGGAGAGTGAGGACGAAGGCGTCGTCCGCCAGATCCGTGTGTGTCCCCCACAGGCGCGGGTCGCGGACACCGTAGCGCCGCCAGCACGCCATGCCGACGCCGACGACGAAGAGGAGGCCGAAGGCGTCGAGGACCAGCGAGTACGACAGGTAGAAATCGCCGACGAAAAACGAGTCCCGACCCAGCAGGAGAGTCCAGAGCTCCATGTCGACGGCGAGGATAGTCGTCCCGATGAGCAGGACGAGAAAACCCCACACGACGAACGTGTGCATCACGCCGGCGTAGACGTCGCGGTCGAACTGCGCCTCGTTCGTGAGCAACAGGCGGGTCGCGCGGGCGACGCGACCGGGAAGGTCGTCGAGGCGGGCGACGGGGTCGGCCGGCGCGTCGGCGTAGCGCGCGACCCGCTCGTAGACGCCGTACACGAAGACGAGGATGGCGACCGCCGAGAGGTAGTAGAAGGCGGCCTCGCCGACGTGACCGATCGTCCAGAACGTCTCTCGGGTGACGGCCCCGGACTGGAGGACGGGCATAGGTAGTTGGCGACCCACGCGGGGGTTAAAGGTTGCCACGAGGGATCAAACGACGGCCCAGACGAGGAGCGCGACGCCGGCGACGACGGCCGGGACGTCCCGCCACGTCGGATCGAGACGGGGGAGCGTCGGGTTCCAAGCGAAACACCGGGCCCGGAGCGCGAGGGCGAAGCGGTCGGCGCGGGCGAACACCCGCCGGAGACCGGTGACGCCGATCAGACGGATCCGCTCGTAGAGCGACCGCTCGGAGCCCAGCCGGGCGTCCATCGCCGCCCGGATCGTCGCGAGGTCGTGGCGGAGCAAGGGGAGAAATCGGAGGACGAACCCCACCCCGGCCCCGAGGACGACGCCCGCGCGGCCGGGGAGGAGACGCTGGACCGCGGCTCGGGACTCGCGGACGCGCGTCGTGCGGAGGTACGCCGTCGAGACGAGGAGGAGGAGGAGGACCCGATAGCTCGCCAGCGTGGGCGTGACGGCGTCGGCCGGGACGAACCACGGCGGACCGAGCGTCACCCCCTCGACCAGCGGGCCGGCGAGGAGGAATGGGAGGAAGGCACGATACGCGCGCAGGCTCCGGACGACGGGGGTCGCGGACAGCCAGCAGATCCCGAGGACGATAGTCGAGAGGGCGGCCAGTCCGCGGGGCGTGGTGTGGGCGAAGGCCGCGACGGCGAGGGCGGCCTGGGCGAACAGTTTGGTCCGTGGGTCGAGGCGGTGGACGGGCGTGTCGCCCTCGGCGTAGCCGATCATGGGGGGCGGACGCCGAGGTCGGTCAGGGCCGCGGGCGGCGGGTCGGTCGCGTCGAGCGCGACGCGACCGTCGGCCAGTGCGACCGTCCGATCGGCGAGGGCGGCGAGATCCCGGAGGTCGTGGGTGACGACGACGACGCTCACCCCCCGATCCCGGAGGTCGGCGAGACGGTCGAGGGTCGACCGTCGGGCGTCCCAGTCGAGGCCGGTAAAGGGTTCGTCGAGGACGAGGTGGTCCGGCTCCATCGCCAGCGCCCCGGCGATGGCGACGCGTTCGCGCTCGCCGCCGGAGAGTTCGTCGATGCGGTCGGTCGCCCGACCGTCCATGCGGACGGCGGCGAGGGCGTCGTCGACCCGGCGGTCGATCTCGTCGTGGGCGAGGCCGAGGTTCTCGGGACCGAAGGCCACGTCCGCACCGACGGTGGCCGCGACGAAGCCGTCGCGGGGGTCCTGAAACACCATCCCGACGTTCGATCGGGCTGCGACGGGGTCGGCGTCGACGGGGGTGTCGTTGACGCGTACCTCGCCGGAATCGGGTGTCAACAGCCCGTTGCACAGGCGGACGAGCGTGGTCTTTCCCGACCCGTTTGGGCCGGCGAGGACGAGGAACTCGCCGTCGTCGACGGCGAGAGAGACGCCGTCGACGGCGACGGTCGCGGCGTCGGCGTCACCCTCGCCGTAGCGGTAGGTGACGTCCGCGACCGTGATCGTCATCGGGCGACCAGGGCGTCGCTCCGGACGATGGCGACCGTCGCGGCGACCTTCAGGCCCGCCACGGGGAGGAAGGGGAGGACGACGGTCGAGACGGCGGCGACGAGGCCGACGGCTTGGACCAGCGAGTAGCCGACCGCGCCGGCTGCGTAGATGACGACGGTCCCGGCGAGGAGCGCGACCACGAGCCGCGGAACGGGGATGTCGTCCGGCGCGGTCAGCCCGTCGGCCCCGTGGGCGACGGTCCCGACCGTCACCGCGGCGAGCGGGAAGCCGACGAGGAAGCCGCCGGTGGGACCGAGCAACACGCCGAGGCCGGCGTTGCCGCCGGCGAACACCGGGAGGCCGAGGAGGCCGGCGAGCAGGTAGAGGGCGAACGCGACGCCGGCCCAGACCGGTCCGAGGACGACACCGGCGAGATACACCCAGAGCGTCTGGAGCGTGATCGGGACGTTGGGGGCGAGCGGGTGGACCATATCCACGGGGGCTGTGGCGCTGGTCGCCGCCGCGAACAGCACCGCGCGAGCGACGTTGCCGGTCGCCTCGTCGCCGACAAGTTCGACCGAGTCCGTTGGGGTCGACATACCACCCCGTCGTCCGTAAACCACTTAGAACCTCTTGGTTGACGAGCCGGTCGGCGACGGGTTTTTGCGTCCGAGCGCGGATCGTGTAATATGGACGAAAAGACCTCGGAACTACGGGACATCTTCGTCGACGCGACGGGGACGGAGACCGTTACGGAGCGGCAGGCCGAGCGCCGTGGGTCGATAACCGAACGCGAGGCGCCCGAAGAGGTCGCGGCGGAGGTGGACGACCTCGTCGCGACGATGCGCGAGCGCTACGATTTCCGGACGGACCTCGACGCCGAGGCGTACCGTCGGCTGGTCCGAGGCTTCCACGACGACGCGGACGACGCGGCCCTCGCCGAGGCGCTCGACATCCCCGTCGAAACGGTCGTCGACGCGCGCTTGGACCTCCACCTCGTGCGCGACGCCGACCGGGACGTGCCGAACTTCGAGGCGATAAGGGATCGGATCGTCGACGGCGCTGACGACGACGCCATCGCCGACGACCTGGGGGACGCCGAGACGCTGGCACACGTCCGACGGGTCGTCGAGAGCGAACGGGAGGCGACCCGCGCGAACGGCCGGTTCCGGGACGCCTTCGCCGAACTCCTGACGGACGCCGACCTCACCGGGCGGTTGGCGAGCGACTCCCGGGAGGACGGACTGGAGGAGGCGACCGAGGACATCGAGACGGACGTCTCGCTTTAGCGAAGACTCTTAGGGTATCGGGAACGAGCGACTGGCAATGGCGTCGTCCCCCACCGACGACCTGGTAGACCGATTCACCCAGTTCTACCGTAACTACTACCGCGACGAGATCGGCCGCCTCGCACAGCGCTACCCCAGCGAACAACGCTCGCTCCACGTCGACTACGACGACCTCTACCAGTTCGACCCCGACCTCGCGGAGGACTTCCTCGCCCAGCCCGACCAACTCGGCGAGTTCGCGGAGGAGGCCCTGCGGGTGTACGACCTCCCCGCGGACGTGTCGCTCGGCCAGGCCCACGTCCGCCTGCGCAACCTCCCTGACACCGTCGACATCCGGTCGATCCGGGTCCACGACAACCACGTCGGCCGCCTGATCGCCGTCTCGGGCATCATCCGCAAGGCCACCGACGTGCGCCCGAAGATCGTCGAGGCCGCCTTCGAGTGCCAGCGCTGTGGCACGATGACGTACATCCCCCAGACCGAGGGTGGCTTCCAGGAACCCCACGAGTGCCAAGGCTGTGAGCGACAGGGTCCCTTCCGAGTCAACTACGACCAGAGCGAGTTCGTCGACTCCCAGAAACTCCGGGTCCAGGAGTCACCCGAGGGACTCCGGGGCGGCGAGACCCCCCAGAGCATCGACGTCGACATCGAGGACGACATCACGGGCGAGGTGACCGCCGGCGACCACGTCACCGTCACGGGCGTCCTCCACATCGACCAGGTGACCGACGGCAACGAGAAGTCCCAACTGTTCGACCTCTACATGGACGGCGTGAGCGTCGAGATCGAGGACGAACAGTTCGAGGACATGGAGATCACGGAGGCCGACAAGCGCGAGATCGTCGAACTGTCCAACCACCCCGACATCTACGAGGAGATGGTCGCCTCCGTCGCGCCCTCCATCTACGGCTACGACGAGGAGAAACTCGCGATGATCCTCCAGTTGTTCGCGGGGGTGACGAAAGATCTGCCCGACGGCTCGCGGATTCGGGGGGATCTGCACATGCTGTTGATAGGGGATCCCGGTACTGGAAAGTGTCTGAAAGGTGATACGAAGGTGGCACTCGAGGACGGGCGTGAGGTGCCGATTCGCGATCTCGTAGAACGGAACCTCGACGATCCGACGCCCGTGGATGATGGCGTCTACGACGAGACCGACATCGGTCTGGTCTCGGTCACGGAGGACGGGACGGTAACGACACGGCAAGCGACGAGAGTGTGGAAACGGGAGGCACCCGAGCGACTGTATCGGATTCGGACGGCCAGCGGCCGGGAAATCGAGACGACGCCGTCGCATCCGCTGTTCGTACAGGCCAGTGGGCACCTCGAAGCGACCAGAGCCGACGAACTCGCGGTCGGTGATCCGATCGCAGTCCGGCCCAGCGACGCGACTGCCGGCACGAACCGAGAATCAGTTGGGCGAACAGCCGTCGTCCCGGACGGTGGCCCGGCGACCACCGACGGAGCAATCACGCACGGAACGAACGACGTAATCCGGGACCGGATCGAATCCATCGAGGCAGTCGAACCGGACGACGACTGGGTGTACGACCTCGAAGTCGCTGGCACGCACACGTACCTCGCGAACGGGATCGTCTCACACAACTCGCAGTTGCTGTCCTACATCCGCAACATCGCCCCCCGCTCCGTCTACACGTCGGGGAAGGGATCCAGTTCGGCCGGCCTGACCGCTGCGGCGGTTCGCGACGACTTCGGCGAGGGCCAACAGTGGAGCCTCGAAGCCGGGGCCTTGGTGTTGGCCGATCAGGGGATCGCTGCAGTCGACGAACTCGACAAGATGCGGTGTGTGACCGGCGACACGCTCGTTCATCTCGCCGACGGCACGGTCCAGCGTATCGAGGAGCTCACGCAGGACGCCGCTGCCACGGGAACGATCGAAGAACTCGACACCGGACGGACGATCAGGGACGTCGATCTCGACGCGTGGACGATGACCGACGACGGCCGGATCGTCTCCCGTCCCGTGACGGCTATCCACGAGTACGAGGCACCGGAGCAACTCACCGACGTGCGACTGGAGACGGGCGAACGGCTCACTTCGACGGCGGATCATCCCTTCTTCGTCTTCGAGGACGGGGAACGGGTCGAGCGGGGGGCCGCAGATCTGAAGGAAGGTGACCGGGTGTACGTGCCTCGAGACCTTCCACAACCGATGACTGACGGGGGAGCTAACGCCTTCGAGACTGAGAACAGCGTGTTTCGGACGGACGCGGCGAGCGAACTACCAGATGAATACGCGGATTCAGAGGACGTGATCCTGCGTCGGGTCACGTCCGTAGAAATCATCGATGCAGGTGAGCAGGGGACCGTCTACGACCTCACCGTCGAGGGAACCCACAATTTCGTCGCCAACGGGATGGTGGTGCATAATTCCGAAGATCGATCTGCAATGCATCAAGCATTGGAACAGCAAGAAATTAGTATAAGTAAGGCTGGAATAAACGCCACCCTCAAATCCCGGTGTTCCCTGCTGGGCGCGGCCAACCCCAAGTACGGCCGGTTCGACCAGTACGAACCCATCGGCGAGCAGATCGACCTCGAACCCGCCCTCATCTCGCGGTTCGACCTGATCTTCACCGTCACGGACCAGCCCGATCCCGAGGAGGACGCCGCCCTCGCGGATCACATCCTCCGCACCAACTACGCGGGCGAGTTGAACACCCAGCGGGCGGAGGTGGCGAACTCGAATCACAGTCAGGCGGAGGTCGAGGAAGTGACTGACACGGTCGAACCGGCCATCGAGCCCGACCTCCTGCGGAAGTACATCGCGTACTCGAAGCGCACCTGCTACCCGACGATGTCCGACGAGGCGAAGGCGGCCATCCGCGAGTTCTACGTCGACCTGCGGGCGAAGGGGGCCGACGAGGACGCCCCCGTCCCGGTCACCGCCCGGAAACTCGAGGCGCTGGTCCGCCTCGCGGAGGCGAGCGCGCGGGTCCGCCTCTCGGATACCGTCGCCCGGGAGGACGCCGACCGCGTGATCGACATCGTCCGCTCCTGTCTGCAGGATATCGGCGTCGATCCCGAGACCGGCGAATTCGACGCCGACGTGATCGAGACGGGCACCTCAAAGAGCCAACGCGACCGCATCAAGAGCATCAAGGACGTGATCGAGACGGTCGACGCCGAGTACGAGGGCGAGGCGGGCGCGCCGATCGACGCCATCGTCGAACGCGCCGAGGCCGAGGGGATCGAGGAGGAGAAGGTGATGGACCAGATCGAGGGGTTGCGGCGGAAAGGCGACGTGTACAGTCCGAGCACGGATCAGTACAAGGTGGTGTGATGGACCGCATCTCCGCGATCCGGAACGTCGAGGAGGCGCTCCGGTCGTTCGAGGAGGGGGAGGCGGACCTCGCGACGACCGAAGAGCGGGTGCTCGCGGCGCTCCGGACCTACGCCACCGAGTTCGGCGACGAGACGGAGCGTGCGGCGTACGTGGGGCGGGGAGCCGACGCCGTCGACGGTGTGGTCGTGGTCGCGTCGTCGCGCACCGAGGCGCGGGAACGGATCCGCGACCACGCCGCCGACGCGCCCGGAACGTTCGAGGTCGAGCCCATCGGTTGAGACTGCCGGATCCGACAGTATTAGGTGTACAGTGACGGCACGCCTCCGCCGTGTTGCTCGTCGTCATCTACTCGCGGGACGCACGAACCACGCTCCGCAACGTCTGCCGGAGCCACGAGTCGACGGTCGTCCGGCAACTGGGGCGGGCTGCGCTGTTCGAGGAGACGGAACTCGGCGCGTTCCTCGCCCTGCGGCTCCGGGCGAAACACGGCGGCGACGTACAGATCGAGCGCACCAGCCCGCTCAACGAGTTCGAATCCGTCCCCGAATCGGTTCGGGAGGCCGCGACCGCCTACGAGGACCGCGAGGCCGCGACGACGCCGTACGACAAGTTCGCGACGGGGACCGATCATCCACAACCGGACGCCATGCGTGACGCCGACCTGTAGGTGCCGAGTATGCACGTGCGTATCGACGGCGAGTGCCACGAGGGCGTCGCCATCAAGGTGACGGACGTGGACGGGCGGGAACTCGTGCGGGCCATCAGGGGCGAGGAGGCGTCGCCGAGTGTCGACTGTCCCGCGCCCGGCCCCGTCCACGGACACGTGGCGATTCTGCCTCCGAGGGCGTTCGACCGACGGGGGGCACTCGCAGCGACGGCCCGTGCGCTCGGCCACGAGTCGGCCACGCGAGCGGCGTTGGAGGACGCTCGGGCGGAACTGGCGTCGCTGTCGATGCCGGCGGTCGACGTGCGGGCGGCGCGGCGACGGGTCGCCGAGACCGGGTCCGAGGAGGAGCGTCTACGTGAGCGTGTCGCCGAACTTCGGGGGCGGCTACGGGCACGACACGAGACGGGCGCAGACACTACGGCCGTCGAAGCGCAACTGGACGAGGCGACGCGCCGCCTCTCGGAGGCCGAGACCGAACGGATCGCGGCCGAGCAAGCGCTGGACCGCGCGGAACGAGCGGCCCGGGAGGCCCGTGACCGGCGGGAGCGTCGCCTCGAACTCGAAGACCGGATCGCCAACCGCGAACGGGAGGTGCGCTACGACCTGGCGGCGGCGGTGTGGGAGCAGTTCCGATCGGCGGTCCACGCCGTACCCGGGAGCGCGACCGTCGGCCCGACGCCGGGCGAGTTCGACGGCGATCCGGCGACGGCGGCGCTCGCCGTAGCCCGCCTCGCACCGCTGGAGGCGCCGGTCGTCGTCGACGGCCTCGATCGGGTATCGGGGGCGGACGCGGCGGCGACGCTGCTGGACGCGCCGGTCATTTATACGCGGTGACGCGGCCACCCCGGAGCATGGACGCCGACTGGTCCGTCACCGGCCTCGACGGCCGCGACGACGTGCGCCTCGTGACGGTCGAACTGCGGAACCCGGACCCGGTGGACCGCCGTGTCCGGGTCGACAACCGACTCGACGGCCCCGTCCTCCCGCCCCGTCGGGCCGGCGTTCCCGATCCGGGGTGGGACCGTGACGGGTTCACCGGCGTCGTGCCCGCAGGCGAGCGACGTCCGCTCGGGTACGCCTGTCCCGCACCGCCGAGTCGACCGCCGGTGTCGGTCGTCGACGAGGGGCGGGCGACCGGAGGATCGGCCGACGACGACGCCGAGGTCGCAGTCCGGGAACTCGCCGACCCGCGGCCGCCGGCGGACGCTGTCCCGGACGCGTCGCCGGGAGGCGGGAGCGGAAGCGACCCGGAGAGGAACGCGCGGGGCGACGGGCCCCCGACTCCCGTCGCGTCGTGGCTGGCGACGGTCGAGCGTCGCATCGAACGGGGCGAGGGGATGACCGGCGCGTCGGTCGCGGCCACGGTCGAAGGGCTGGGGGCGGTCGAGGACGGCGGCCACGACGTCGCCACGCTCGACGCGCGGCTGTCGACCGACGCGACGACGCTGCGGACGGTCGCGGAGCGAGCGTCGACGCTGGCCGACCGGGCGGAAGCGGTCGACATCCCGGTCGAGGCGCTCCGGAGGCTGGCGTGATCGTCGCCGTCGCCGGTGGGAAGGGCGGTGTCGGCAAGACGACCGTCGCGTACAACCTCGGGGCGGCCCTCGACGCAGTCGTCGTCGACGCCGACCTGGGCATGGCGGACCTTCCCGATGGACGTGGACCCGACCTCCACGACGTCCTCGCGGGGCGGGCGACGGTGACGGAGGCAGTCCGCGGCGGGAGGGTGTCTATCCTCCCCTGTGGTCGCTCGCTCGCCGGAGCGCGTGCCGCCGACGTGCGCCGACTGGCGGACGCTCTGCGGGCGGTCGCGAGCGAGTACGGCGACGTGGTCGTGGACTGTCCGGCGGGCCTCCGCGCCGACGTGGGGGTCCCGCTCGCGGTTGCGGACGCCTGCATCGTCGTGGCGTCGCCACGCAGGTTCGCCCTCGCGGACGCGACACGGACGCGAGAACTGGCGCGCGAACTCGACGCCGGACTCGTCGGTGTCGCGCTCAACCGGACGACCGACGCCGACGACCCACCGGAGGGTGTCCTCCGACGGACCCTCGGCGCGCCGGTGTCGACGGTGCCGGCCGATCCCCGCGTGGGACGATCCGTCGACGACGAGCGACCGGTGGTCGAGGACGCGCCGTCGTCGGTCGCCGCCGACGCGTTCCGATCGCTCGCGACGGGGGTTCAGTCCTGTAGCAGTCGATAGGTGTTCCGGACGGTGACGGGCGTGACGTCGGCCACCTCAGCCGCGGCCGCCTGCGTGAGCGACGCGTCGGCCTCGCGTGCGGCCGTGTAGAGACACGCGGCCGCGACGCCACTCGGGTTCCGGCCGGCGGCGTCACCGGACTCGCGCAGACGCCGCGCGTACGACTCGGCGCGACGTCGGACCGACGCGTCGACGTCGAGTTCGCTGGCGTATCGTGGGACGTACTCGACCGGATGGATCGGGCCGGTCGCCACGTCGAGTTCGCGGTTGAGTGCGCGGTAGGCCGCCCGGTGTTCGTCTTCGGTCGCCTTCGCAGCCTCCACCACCTCTTCGACGGTCCGGGAGACGGAGCAGACCCGGCAGGTGGCGTACACCGTCGCGGAGGCGAACCCTTCGAGCGACCGCCCGCGGAGGAGGTCGGCGTCCTGTGCCGACCGGAACAGCGAACACGCCGACTCGCGAACGTGTTTGGGAAGTTCGAGCGCCCCGACGAGTCGGCGGACCTCCGTAAACGCGTACACCTGGTTGCGCTCGCGCTTCGTCGAGATCTGCGCGCGGTTGTGCTGGGTCCGCATCCGGGAGAGCCGCCGTCGCTTTCGCCCCTTGACTCGGGTCGACCGCCCGATGTCCGTCGAGAGCCCACGGTCGTGACGGGACTGGGTCAGGGGTGCGCCCGTCCGTTCCGGTTGGCCCTCGTCGTCGGCGAAAGATCGCCACTCCGGACCGTGGTCGATGCGGTACTCGTCGACGACCAGTCCGCACTCCCCACAGATCGTCTCCGTGCCGTCGGCGTTCAGTCGCCCGCTACACTCCGGACACTCCGCCTCGCGTGCCTGGCTCATCACAGTCGAAAGTTGGTCCCGATGGTGTATTTAAACGGGGGCGAGCGCCGGGGCGAACGGCGGCCACCACGAGCAAGAGCATACCGGTTACCGGTATGTTCGTGGGGCGACACCCCGCTCCGGCGGTGGGTTTTACACGGAGGGGGACACCAGACTCCCTCGATGGCGCTGTCGGACATCGCCGCGGGGATCGAGGTTCGGGAGGGTCAGCGCGACCGGGGCGTCACGACGGTCGACGCGACCGAGGACGGACTGGCCGCTCGGCTCGACGATCACGCGGAGCGACTGCCGTGTACGCCCGAGGCGGCCGCGAACGTCCTGGAGACCTACGCCGCGGGAACGAGCGTCGGCGACTGTGCCCGAGAGGCCGGTATCGCCCCGATGACCGCCGCCAAACTCCTCCACCGGTGTGGCGTCACGGGGGTGTCTCCGCTCGCCCCGACTGCGACACGGATTCTGCGCGATTGGCTGGACGGCGACCTCTCCCGATCGGAGGCAGTCGATCTCACCGGCGTCGACGAGGCGACGTTCGCGCTGGCGACGTTCGTGGAGACCCACGATCCGATCCCCGAGTTGACCGACGCCGTCGAGGGCGTCCTCGAACCGGACGCGACGGCGACGGTCGCCAAACGCGACGCGTTGGCCGAGACGATGAGTTCGGTCGACGACCTTCGGTAACCGTCCGCGGTCGACGACCGGAGCGCGGCGAACGCGTTATCCACCTTCGTCCCCCATCCGGAGTCGATGCTCGAACCCGGCGATCCCGCACCGGACGTGACGGCGCACAACCAAGACGGCGAGTCGGAGACACCCGACTTCGGCGGGCCGACGGTCGTCTACTTCTACCCGAAGGACTTCACCGGCGGATGCACCGTCGAGGCGAACGGGTTCCAAGCCACGCTCGCGGAGTTCGAGGAGCTCGACGTCGACATCTACGGCGTCTCGATGGACGACGTCGAGACGCACGCCGACTTCGCCGACGAGGAGGGCCTGCTGTTCGACCTACTCGCCGATCCGGACGGATCGGTCGCGGCCGCGTTCGGCGTGTCGACTGACGGTGGCCACACCGACCGGGTGACGTTCCTCCTCGGGGACGACGAGGTGGTCGAGCGGTACGAGCCGGAACTGGCGGAGCCGACGGGGCACGCCCGCGCCGTCCTAGAGGACGCCCGACGCGAGTTCGTCGTCGGCGGATAGGCCGCTCGTCGGGGCGTGAAAGCCGACGGCGGCCGAACGACTACCGCGGGACGTACTCGCCGACGGAGTCCAGCAGTCCGTACCCCGATCCGGCCGACGGATCGGCGTCGAAGACGAGACCCGCAACGTCGGCGACGCCGGTCGCCACGGACCGCTCCGACAGGCAGGTCGGTGCGGCCGCCGCGCCAGCCGTGGTTTCGGGGACGGTCGCGTCCGCCACGGAGAGGTCGCCGCGGACCGACACGACCCCGTCGAGGTCGACACCCACGTCTTCGAGGCGGCCGCGCATACGCTGGACCGCATCGCGACCACGGGCCGTCGCCGGCGTCACCACGACCGTCCGGTCGGCGGCGGTCACGGCCGCGACCGACTGGTTCGCCGCCACCGGCGGCGTGTCGACGAGGACGTGATCGAACGTCTCGGTCGCCGCGGCGATGCGTGACTCGAGGACCCGAGCGGCGTCGGGGGACTTCGCGCGGGCGAGCCGTTCGAACGGCGCGGCGGCCGGACAGCACACCAGCCGGCCGTCGGTGTCGTCGAGCGGGAACTCGACCAACCCGTCGGCGAGTGGGGCGTCGCGGTCGTCGGTCAGGAGCGTCGTCAGGTCCGGATCGATCCGCCCCGAGAGGTAGTCGGAGAGACCCTGCGTGGCGAAGGCGGCGTCGAGGATGGCCACCTCGCGGCCGTCGCTGGCCAAGAGCGCGCCGAGTTCGACCGCGAGTCGGGTGGTCCCGGCACCGCCGGTCGCCCCGACCAACGCCGCCGACGACGCGGGTGAATCTACCATGCGGCGACGTGTGGCGGCTTCGGGTAAAAGAATGGGGACGATCCTACGGCTCGGGATCCAGCGTCGGCAACCGCTCCCGCGCCGAGAAGTAGTACAGGATCACGACGAACCCGGCGGCGGGGACGACGATGCCGAGCCAGTACATCTCCGGATTCCGGAGGTTGCGGTGGCGCGCGTCGAGCGCCACCCAGACCGCGATCGGGAACTGGGCGAGGAGCGCGCCGACGAGCAGCGCCGGGACCGCGTCGGGCATGGGACGGCCTCAGTCCCGGGCGTCGGTGGTGTTGAGCCGGTAGTACGTCGTCGTCCCGTTGCCGGTGTCGACGTCCTGCTCGGCGACCATCCCCTCGGCGACGAGTTCGTCGAGGGCGTCGTCGACGTCGTCGACGAGCATCCCGCTCGCCACGACGTCACCCGCGAGGTCGACCAGTTCGTCCTGAATCTCGGTCAGCACCTCGCGGATCGTCTCCGGGCGGGCGTCGTTCCCGAAGTCGACGCCACGGACGATTTCGCGTCTGGTGTAGGCGTTGTCGACGTTGTCGGAGAGGAAGGCGACGATCAACTCCTTCTCGTCCTCGTACTCGCCGACCGGCGTCGTGTCGGCGGCATCGGCGTCGGCTTGGAGGGCACCACGGTCCCATTCGTCGTCTGAGATGGGCATACGATGCGATGGACACCGTCGGGTATGAACGTTCGGCCGGCGGCAGGGGGTGCCGACGGCTCAGAACAGCGAGTCGGCCGTCGCCGCGCCGACGACGCTGAACACGGAGCCGACGCTGACGGCCTTGAGCGTCACCTCGGCTGCGCGGAGGTCGACACCGACACCAGCGACGTCGACGAGTGGCCCGCCGGTCTCGCCGACGAACGTCGCGGGCGCGCCGAACGCCACGGCGAGGGCGAACACCGACCCGTAGGAGACGGCCACGAGGGAGAGAAACCGGACGGGAATCCCACCCACTTCGGTCTCGGCGTCTGGGTCGCGGTCGTCGGCCTTGTAGAGCGCGCCGTACCCGATCGCGAGGACGATCCCGACGGTTGCGGCGGTCTGCAGCCACGACATGCCGGCGGCGAGGACCCACACCTCCTCGGTCACGACGAACGGACCGGCGAGGAGGAAGCCCCCGACGATCTGCTGTGCGCTGTCGGCCAACTTGTACCGCCGCCGCGCTCCGACCATACACCGGGAGACACACGCAATGAGTAAAGCAGCGGTGGTTCCGGGCGGGAAACGGTTTTCTCCCCACCGACCGCACGTACCGGCGTGACGCTCGAACGTCGGCACGTCCTCGGTGCGGTGTTCGTGCTCGCGGTCGTCGGGACCGCCGTCCTCGTCGCAGACGTGTTGGCGACGGTGTTCTTCGCCGTGACGGTCGCCTATCTGCTCGTGCCGCTCCACGAGGAACTGACCAGCCGGGGGCTCTCCACGTGGTGGGCGAGCATCGCCGCGACGGCGGCGGCGGCGCTCGCGGTCGTCGCCCTCGCAGTCCCGCTCCTGTTGGTCGTGGTCGGCCGCCTCGACGAGATCCTCGCGATCCTCTCGTCGCTCCCGCCGACGCTGACGGTCGACCTCTACGGCTTCTCGGCGACGGTGACCCTCTCGGAGGCCAGGGCGATGGTCCTGGGATACGGGCGGAGCCTCGCCCGGTCGGTCGCCGTCGTCGGTCCCGTCCTGGCGCTCAAACTGACCGTGTTCGTGATGCTCGTGTTCGCCCTGCTCTCGAGGACCGCCGACGCCGACCGTGCGGCAATCGCCCTCGTCCCACAGGGGTACCGCGACCTGGCCCGGGGACTGGGGCGGCGGACCCGCGCGACCCTCTTCGGCATCTACGTCCTCCAGGCGGCGACCGCAGCCGGCACCTTCGTCATCGCGGCGGTCTTCTTTTTCCTGCTTGGCTACCCGTACGTCCTCACGCTGGCCGTCGTCGCCGCGATCCTCCAGTTCGTCCCGGTGATCGGTCCGTCGGTGTTGCTCGTCGTCCTCGCTGCCGGTCACGTGATCGCCGGCGACCTCGTGCAGGCGTCGATGGTCCTCGTCCCCGGACTCGTCCTGATCGCGTGGCTGCCGGACGTGTTGATCCGACCACGGCTCGCCCGCGAGACGGCCGACCTCCCGGGGAGTCTCTACTTCGTCGGGTTCGTCGGCGGTCTCCTGACGCTGGGACCCGTCGGAGTCATCGCCGGGCCGCTGGCCGTCGCGCTCGCCGTCGAGAGCGCCGAGCGCCTCTCGGCGGAGCTCAACGACGTCTCCGTCGCGGAGGATTGAGGGACACTCGATTCGAGGCCTCGTTCCCGTCGGTCACTCGGCCTCGCCCGTTTCGCGGCTCCCTACCGCTCCGCTTCGAGGGATCGGTCCCTTCGGTCCCTGCGCCCTCGCAACGCTCGCCGCTCCACTACGACGCCGCGTTCGCTCCGCTCACTTGGCGTCGCCCTTCTCCGCGGTTCGCTCCCGCTCACCGCTCCGTATCGAGGCCGACTAGTCGTCGGCCTCGCCCTTCTCGACGGGCGCGCCGACGAGGTTGCCCCACTCGGTCCAGGAGCCGTCGTAGTTGATCGTGTCCTCGTAGCCGAGCAGTTCGTGGAGCGCGAACCAGGCGACCGACGAGCGCTCGCCGATGCGGCAGTAGGCGACGGTCGTCCCCTCGCCGTCGATGCCTTCCTCGGCGTAGAGGTCGGCGATCTCGTCGCGGGTCTTGAACGTGCCGTCGTCGTTCGTGACGGCGGCCCACGAGATGTTCTTCGCGCCGGGGACGTGGCCGCCGCGCTGGGCGGTCTCCTGCAGTCCCGGGGGCGCGAGGATCTCGCCCGTGAACTCCTCGGGCGAGCGGACGTCAACCAGCGGCAGGCCGCGCTCGATCGCGTTCTCGACGTCCTCGCGGTAGGCACGGATGCTCTCCCGGGGACCCGAGGCCTCGTAGTCGACGGCCGAGAACTCGGGGACCTCGTCGGTCAGCGGATAGTCGTTCTCGAGCCAGTAGTCGCGCCCGCCGTCCATCAGGCGCACGTCGTCGTGGCCGTAGTACTTGAACTGCCAGTAGGTGTAGGCTGCGAACCAGTTGGAGTTGTCACCGTACAGCACGACGGTGGAGTCGTCGGAGATGCCGTGACTCCCCAGGAGGTCCTCGAAGTCCTCCTTCGAGAGGATGTCGCGCGTGGTCTGGTCTTGCAGTTGGGTCTCCCAGTTGAAGCCGATGGCACCGGGGGCGTGGCCCTCGTCGTAGGCTTCGGTGTCCACGTCGACTTCCACGAGTCGGTGGTTCGAGTCGTCACTCTGGAAGTCGTCGAGGTGGTCTTCCACCCAGTCCGCCGACACCAGAACGTCTTTCGCGTACGCTGAGTCTGACATAGCGATAGACCCTACGGCACCCTCCCGTATAATCCCCACACTGACGGCAGAGGCGGCCAATCCTCCACCGAACCGGAAAATGTTGCTACTACCTGGCCGGCCGAACGGTTCAGGACGCCGACTGTCCCGACTGACGACCGCCGGGCCGGGAAACAGGCGGCAAATATTGTCTCGGTGTGGGACGCGCCGAAGCGTCGTTTCTAAACCCGGCGGGGATGTACGGGTGGGTATGGACGAGAACATCGTCGTCTCCGTCGACTGGCTCGCGGCCAACCGCGACGCGGTGCGGGTGGTCGACGTGCGCGACGCGTGGGAGTTCGACGGTATCGGGCACGTCCCGGGCGCGGTCAATGTCCCGTTCGACCAGTTCCGGAGCGAAGCGGGCGACGAGGGGATGCTCCCCGGGCGGGAGCGGTGGTCGGAACTGATGGCGGAGGCCGGTATCGGGACCGACGACCCCATCGTCGCGTACGACGACGAACACGGGGTGTTCGCCGCTCGGTTTCTGGTCACGGCGATGCTGTACGGCCACCGCGACCTGCACTTGCTGGACGGAGACTATAGCGCGTGGAGTCGGGCCGAGGAGACGACGACCGAGACGCCCGACCCCTCGCCCGCGACCTACGAGGTCCGGGAGCCGGCGTCGTCGCCGCTGGTCGACTTCGAGACGGTCGAGGCCGCACTCGACACCGACGCGCTGATCGTCGATACCCGCGAGGCGTGGGAGTACGAAGAGGCTCACCTCCCGGGTGCGATCCAACTCGACTGGCGCGAACTCGTCGACGAGGACACCCGCGGGCTGAAACCCCGCGACGAACTGGAGGCGTTGCTGGCCGGCCGGGGAATCACCCCCGACCGCCGGATCGTCCTCTACTGCAACACCGCCCGGCGGATCAGCCACACGTACGTCGTCCTCCGGCATCTCGGCTACGAAACCGTCGACTTCTACGAGGGGAGTCTCACGGAGTGGACCGAGCGCGGGGGGCCGTTGGTGGAGGGCGACGCGCAGTGACCGCAGGGAACTGCGCGTCGTAGTGGAGCGGCGAGCGTTGCGAGGGCGCAGGGATCAAAGGGACCGAGCCCTCGAAGCGGAGCGGTAGGGAGCCGCGAAACAGGCGAGGCCGAGTGACCGACGAAAACGGAGCCCCGAACCGGAGTGGCGAGCGGGAGCGAGCCGCGGAGAACGGCGACGACTAGTCGGCCTCGTAGCGACCGCCGAACGGTAGCGGACCGCGCACCATCCACACGTTCTTCCGGCGACCGGGCGGCCAGCAACGGCTCCGGGACACCGGCGTGTGACCCGGCGAGTCGCTGGCGATGCATACAAACGACGGGCCGTCGTAGCGCCGGCCATGGACGGCACGACGCTCGTCGATAGGCTGACCGACGACCTGGAAACCGAACTCTCTCGACTCGGCTCCTCGAAGTGGCTGTACGCACTGACCGCCGGCGAGATGAACGGGGACGCGGTCCTGTCCGCGGCGGCGACGGACGCGGCGGCCGCGGCCGAGCGGTTCGAGGCGTGGGCAGACGACGGCGACGACGCGGTCCTGTTCGAAACGCTCGCGACGACCGCGGCCGACCGCGCCGAAACCGTCGCCGCCGACTCGGACGACGACCCCGCCGCCGAACGGACGTACGCGGCGCTCGCCGGGTTCGACGACCCCGTGGAGCGACTGGGCGGCGCGCTCGGCCACTCGCTCGTCCTCGACCGGACAGTCGGGCAGATGGTCGGCTTCTTCGTCGGCGACGCCGACCCCTCGACCGCCGGCACCTTCCGCGACCTCCGCGACGGGATCGACGCCGACCGCGACCGGATCGTCGACGCCCTCGACGAGAACTGCGACGGCGACGACTGGGACCGTGCGGAGACCGCCGCCCGGACGGTTATCGACGCGGCGTACGACGACTACGTCGAGATCCTCGAGTCGATGGGGATCAAGCCGAAGAACGTCTGCTGAGGGGAGTCGCTCGGCCGCGCGGATCGGCCGGCGTAATCTCCACCGGAAATGGAGGGGTTCGAGAGGCGTTCACACGGGACGTCAGACGCCTTCGATGGTCTCGCGGTAGGCGGTGATCGAATCCATCGCGGCGTCGATCCGCGCGGCCACGTCGTCGCCCGCGTCCGCCTCGAGCTCGCGGAGGGTGTTCTCGTGGCGGGCGAGGCGGCCGTGGTCCGCGCCGGTCTCGGCCAACTCCGCCAAGTGGTCGGCCTGCGTCGCCAGTCGCTCGCTGGCGTCACCGTCTGCCAGTTCTGCTGCGGCGTCCAGTTCGTCACTGGCTCGTTCGAGTTCGGATACCGTCATCGGCGGCCCTACGACTGCCACCCCAAAGTTCCTGTCCCCGTCTCCGTTCGTCTGGGAACGAGGCTCGTCCACGTCACACGCCAGCGGGCGGTACCGCTTTCCGGCAGCCAGTCGTAGAACGGGACCATGCCGACGTATCAGGAGTGGACCGACGCACAGGAGACGGCGAGCGTCGTCGTCGACGGCCACGACCTCGACGTTGCGTACCGCGACGAAGGGAGCGGTGATCCGGTCGTCTTCCTCCACGGTATTCCGACGAACTCGTACCTGTGGCGGGACGTGATCCCGCCCATCGAAGCCGAACGTCGGGTCGTCGTCCCCGACATGTTGGGGTACGGCAACTCGGCGATGCAGGACGGGTTCGACCGCTCGCTCCGCGCTCAGGAGAGGATGATCGACGGCTTGCTGGCCCAACTGGGCGTCGGGACCGTCTCGCTCGTGGGACACGACCTGGGCGGCGGGGTGTTCCTGCGCTACGCGGCGCACAACCCGGACGCGGTCGAGCAACTCGTCCTGTCGAACGCAGTCGCGTACGATTCGTGGCCGATCCAACGCATCACCGACCTCGGCCTCCCCGAGACGGCCCGCGAGACGACCCCCGAGGAACTCGGGGCACTCCTCGACGACCTGTTCCGCGAGACGCTCTACGAGGACGGCGCGAGCGAGGAGTTCCTCGAAGGCATGACGGAGCCGTGGAACTCCGAGACGGGCGTCACCTCGCTCGTGCGGAACGCGAGCGCGACGAACACGAACCACACGACCGAGGTCGATCCGACCGCGATCACCGCGGAGACGCTCCTCCTGTGGGGTGCGAACGACGAGTTCCAGGCGATCGAGTGGGCCGAGCGACTCTACGAGGATATCGACGGCTCCGAACTGATGGGGGTGGACGAGGCCAGCCACTGGGTGATGGCGGACCGACCCGAGGCCTACCGCGACCGACTGACCGAGTTCCTGTGTTGAAGCGGGCGGGCCGAACGGGGGCCCGTCGACGTCGGCGACGGGCCACGCTGCGTGACGACCGATTCGCGAGGGACGTCGGTGGCTGGCTCCGAACGTCGCCGGAGGTCGAGGGAACGTCGACCACGTCGCACGCCCTTATTCGGGGGAGTTCTCGTCGTCCGGAACCGATTCACGCTGCGCCACGAGGACCGGACCGAGAAACCGATCCGCGACCTGGTCGGCCGGCATCCCGAACACGAACGTCGCCAGCGACGGATCCGATTCACCCATGACGACCACATCGAACGCGTCGGCCGCGTCCACGATCGCGTCGAGGACGTCGTCACCGCGGTCGACCCGTGTCTCGATGGCCGAGGCGTCCGTGCCGAGATCCGCCAATCGGTCCACCAGTCCACCGAGGAGCGTCTCGATATCGTCGTCCGTCGTGTCCGCATCGGCGACGTGGTACAGCGTCACCGACGCGTCGGTCTCCCCGAACAGGCCCGCGACGACACGGGCGAGGCGGTCGACCCCAACGGCACCGCGAACGGCGACGAGGACGTCTTCCACCGGTCCGGTCGCGTTCGGGACGAGCGCGGCCAAACAGCCGTGTTCGGTCGTGATACGGTCGATGGTCTTCTGTCCGTCGTGGGTGAACACGAGTCGCCGCTCGACGGTCGCCCCTGCCTCCTCGAACATCGTCTCGTACTCGTCGAGGCGTTCCGTGGCTCGGTCCTCGAACTGCATCTGTGCCTGTCCGGTCGCCGTCTGTTCGGGGATGGCGTGGTATCCCAGCAGAACGACGTGGGCGTTCGCGAGGAGGTCGGGCACGCCCTCGGGGACGGATTCCCCTTCGAGGACGCGAATCGGGACGAGGATCGATGGTCGGTCCGTCATGGTCAGACGTCTCCTTTGAGTGTGACGGTCCCAGCGTAATAACGGTACCAGAGGTACGAGGCGATCATGACGACGACGCCGATACCGATCGATGCGGGTTGCATGAAGACGATCAGTCCGAAACTGGCGAGGGCACCGACGGCCGGAACCACCGGATAGCCGGGCACCCGGTAGCTGGGCGCGTACCACTCGGGGTTCCGCCGTCGCAACACGATCAGGGCGACACACATCAGCCCGTACATGATCAGGTGGAGAAACGAGGCGACCTCCGCGAGGAGTTCGACCCGTCCGGTCGCGACGAGGATCAGGATCGGGCCACCGGCGGCGAGGAGGGCGACGTGTGGCGTGCCGTACCGGAGGTTGACCTCGCTCGCTTTCCGGGGGAGCAGGGCGTCACGGCTCAGCGCGTACACCGCCCGCGAGGCGCTGAGGATCGACGCGTTCGCGCTCGAGAACGTCGCCAACAGCCCGGCGCCCAGGATCGCGACCGCACCGGGCAACCCGAGGAAGTCACGGGCGACTTCGACCATGGCCGTCTCCCCGAACTGTCCCAGCCGATCGGCCCCGAACGCGCTGGTCGCGACGAAGATCGTCACGACGTAGAAGACGGTGACGACGAGTACCGAGCCGACCATCGCCAGCGGGAGGTTCCGGCCCGGTTGTTTGATCTCGCCGGCGACGGTCGCGACCTGGGCGAACCCCAGATACGACGTGAACACGAGCGCCGCGGTCGTCAACACCGGAAAGTATCCCCTCGAGAAGAACTGCTCCGGAACGGTCCCGCGGCCGAACACGCCCACGGCGTCGAGGACACCGTACGAGAGAAACCCCGTGAGCACCACGAGGAGGATTCCCACGACGACGTTCTGAATCTTCGCGGTGTTCTCCGTCCCGCCGATACTCAACGCGGTCAGCGCTGCGCCGAACAGCAGTCCGATCCCGATGACGGGACTGAAGGGGAGTTCGACACCGAGTTCGGTGAAGACGGCGCTCGCGTAGTGACCGAGTCCGACCAGATAGAACGCGGAGGCGAACATCAGCCCCAGCCACAGCCCGAGGCCGACGATCGCACCGTAGGCCGTCCCCATCCCCCGGGAGATGAAGTAGTAGCCGCCACCGCTCCGGGGCATCGCCGTGGCGAGTTCGGAGGTCGGGAGCGCCACGAGCAACGCGATCAGTCCGCCGATCGCAAACGAGAGGGTGGCCGCGAGACCGGCGTTGTTCGCCGCCAACCCCGGGAAGACGAAGATGCCGGCCCCGATCATGGTTCCGATCCCGATCGCCAGTCCACCGACGAGCCCGATGGTCCGTTCGAGTTCGACGCCGTCGTCGTGGATCGTCGTGTCGGCGGTGACGGCCGCCGGCTCCGCCACGGGGACCTCACCGGCGACGTTCTCGCCCGTGCCCTCACCGTCGACAGGCTGTTCGGTCACACGGGACCGATAGTTTCAGCCGTCGGATAAATCCGCCGACCGGTCGTACGGCCCGGTTGTAAGCAGCCGGCGAGAGGGAGACGGACCCGGAGTCGTTCCGAGCACAGCTCGAGCGTGTGGACCGTCCGTGTCCGAAAGCACCACGGATGAACACGCCAATACGTCTGTGTCCGAAAGGATGGTCACTATACCATGGTGTCACTACTCGTCGTTGGTGGCCTGGTCGTCGCCGCGTTCGTCGGATTCAACATCGGAGGATCGTCGACTGGCGTCGCGTTCGGGCCTGCCGTCGGGAGTCGGCTCGTCAGGAAGGTGACGGCGGCAGCACTCTTCAGCGTGTTCGCGTTCGTCGGGGCGTGGACGGTCGGACGCAACGTCATCGTAACGATGAGCGAGGGCATCGTACCGGCCGCACAGTTCACCCCCGTGGCCGGTGTCGGCGTCCTGTTTTTCACCGGGCTCTCGCTGCTCGTCTCGAACCTCTATGGCGTCCCCGCATCGACATCGATGACGGCTGTCGGGGCCATCGTGGGGCTCGGGCTCGCGACGGGATCGCTCAACGAGACGCTGATGTTCACGATCGTCTCCGCGTGGATCGTCGCACCGCTCATCGGACTCGGAGTCGGGGCGGTCATCGGCCGGTACGTCTACCCGCAACTCGAAGCGAGGCTGTCGTTTACGCGCCTCGAACGACAGTTGGTGCAGATCGATCGGTCGGGGCGGGTTCCCCGCCTCCGATTCAACAGGAACGCGTCACCCCGTGACCTCGTTGGATCGGCACTAGTGCTTGCCATCGCCTGTTACATGGGCTTCAGCGCGGGCGCGTCGAACGCCGCGAACGCGGTCGCGCCGCTCGTCGGCAACGGCGCGGTCAGCATCGATCAAGGCGTGTTGCTGGCCGTCGGTGCCATCAGCCTCGGAGGGTTCACGATCGCCAGGCGTACGCTCGCGACGGTCGGTGACGGGATCACGGATCTCCCCATTCTGGCGGCACTCATCGTCTCCACCGTAGGTGCGACGATCATCACCGTCCTGTCGTACTACGGCATTCCGGCGAGCCTCGCAGTGAGTACGACCTGCTGTATCATCGGTCTCGGCTGGGGTCGAGCGAGCCGAGCCGCCACGCTCGCGGAACTCGCGACGCCGCCGTCCAAGGCCCAACCGGGGCCGAATCTCACGACCGGCGCCCTCGCCGCCCCGTCGGCCGAGGAGGCCGAACCGGCCGGACCGACCGTCGGTGACCTCGCGGCCGGCGAGGGGTCCGACACCGAGAGTCGACAAGACGATCCCCCGTCGATCCCACCGATCGGCGAGGAAGACATCGACGAACTGGCGGCCGAGAGTCTGTTCGACCCAGCGGCGACGAGTCGAATCGTCGTCCTCTGGATCCTCACGCCGTCACTCTCGATCGTCGGCTCGTACCTCCTCTTCGTTTTCCTGCTGTGAACCGGTCCGTGGTGTCGATACCCTCTCGAGGCGTGTCCGGCGGCGAACCGGCGACAAACGCGGGTGCTCAGCGATCCGATTCGCCGGACGAACTTTAATATCCGCGTCGGTCGAAGTGCGCGACATGGTTCACACCGCCGTCCGTGGAGGTCCCTGAACGTGGTGGGAGTCGGCTTCTGGGCGCTGGTCGGACTGGCGACACTCACCAGTCTCGCCACGGCGTGGACGCTCGGTGCCAACAGCAACTCGCCACCGTTCGCGCCGGCGATCGGTGCCAACGCCATCTCGACGATGCGGGCGGCCTTCCTGATCGGCATCCTCGCCGCACTCGGCGCACTCACCCAGGGCGGGGCGATCTCCGCGACCATCGGGGCGGGGCTCGTCGACGGCGTCCAGATCACGTCGCTGGCGGCGACTGCGGGCCTGCTGACCGCGACCGGGTTCATGGCCTTCGGCGTCTACACCGGCTATCCGGTCCCGGCGGCGTTCGCAACGACCGGGGCGATGGTCGGCGTCGGCCTCTCGCTCGGCGGCGACCCCGCCATCGACACCTACCGTCGCATCGCGCTCTTCTGGATACTCGTGCCTCCAGTTTCGGGGGGACTCGCCTACCTCACCGCCACCCTGCTCCGACGCGACGACGTCCCGGAGACGGTCGGCGTCCCGTTGCTCGCGGCGGTCGTCAGCGGCATCGTCGCCAACGTCCAACTGGGGGTCATCCCCTCGCCGCCCGACGCGACCCAGAGTTCCATCGCGGGGTTCGTCGCGAGGGGGGTCGAGACACCGACCGTCGGCGGGATCGACCCGCTGGCGGTGTTCGTGACACTTTCGGCCGCCGCGGTGGGGTTCCAGTTCGTTCGCCGGCGGACGCAGGCATCGGTCGAGGACGGCATCCGAACTTTTCTCGTCCTCCTCGGGAGCGTCGTCGCCTTCTCCAGTGGTGGCAGTCAGGTCGGGCTGGCGACCGGACCGCTCGAGAACCTCTACGGGACCGAACTCGGGTTGCCCGGCATCGTCCTGCTGGCGCTCGGCGCGGTCGGCATCCTCGCGGGCGCGTGGATGGGTGCGCCGAAACTGCTTCAGGCGACCTCCCGCGAGTACGCACAGTTGGGAGCCAGACGCTCCATCGCCGCGTTGGTTCCCGGGTTCATCATCGCGCAACTGGCCATCGCGCTGGGGATCCCCATCTCGTTCAACAACATCATCATCTCCGGCGTCATCGGCGGCGGACTCGCCGGTGGCTCGGCGGGCGTCTCTCGCCGAAAGATCGGCGTGACTCTCGCGTTTTGGCTCATCACTCTGGTCACCTCCATCGCGATCGGGTTCGGGCTCTACAGGGCCTTCGCCGCGGTGCTCGGCGGGTGAGGCCGGTTAGCGGACGACGGTCACCGTCACGGGGGCCTCGCCGACGACGCTCGTCGCCACGGTTCCGAGCAGCCGACGAGCGATATCACTCCGCTGACCGCCGTGGCCACCCATCACGACGTGATCGACGTCGTTGGCGTCGACGTAGTCGAGGATGGCCTCGGCCGGATCACCGGTCTCCACCGCCGTCTCGACCGTCCGGTCGAGGTCGGTGGCCCGCGCTCGCGCCCGATCGACGATGCGGTCGCCCCGGTCACGTGCGCTCTCGCACCGGTCCTCGCCGGGTTCGAGGATACCACCCTCGCTCATCGCCCCGTCGATCGGCGTCACCACGTTCAGGACGGTCACCCGACAGTCGAAGAGTTCGAGCGCCCGTTCGAGTGCCTCGTCCGCCAGCGGCGATCCGTCGAGCGGGACGAGGACGTGCGATGGCGCCATGGGTGGTCTTGGGCCTACGCATACATATCGACGGTGGTCGTGGACCCGCCCCCGCCACGCGCGGGTGGGACCGTGACGGCCCCGCCCAAGCGAACCCGTCAAGTGCGCCGAGCACCCACCGGTAGCCGTGAGCGACGCGAATTCGGGTCCACTGTCGCCGGACCGTCCCGACGCCGAACGTCCGTTTCGGGTCGACGCCCCGTTCGATCCCGCGGGCGACCAGCCGGACGCCATCGAGGAACTCGTGTCCGGCTACGACTCCGGGACGGAGCGCCAGACCCTCCTCGGAGTCACCGGGTCGGGCAAGACCAACACCGTCTCGTGGGTGATCGAGGAGATTCAGCAGCCGACGCTGGTGATCGCCCACAACAAGACGCTGGCCGCGCAACTCTACGAGGAGTTCCGGAGCCTGTTTCCCGACAACGCCGTCGAGTACTTCGTCTCCTACTACGATTTCCAGTCCTAAACTATATTATCCTACCGCTACATAGACTAAACGTGGCGATTCGGAATGGTATCTAAATCACACGACGAGTGGTCTGTTATCGCAAACGAACACTCTCGGCTGGAAGAGGAAGTTGAATCGGGCGATATTGTGAAAGAAGACGCCCAAGCAATTGAAGATTTCATTGAACACGACCAAGGTAAGAATAAACTTACTACTGTCCGTGGTCACTTCACTGTTCTCCGAACAGCGGCGCGACGGGCTACAGTTCCACTTGTCGAAAGTGACGAGAACAACCTATCTTCGCTTCTGTCTTCCATGCGCTCCGGAGCGCACCCTGACGTGAAAGACGAAGGTATTGGTGTCTCGAATTACCAGAAGGCTTTCCGAGTGTTCTATCGCTACCATCCCGAACTCGGAGTTGACCCTACGGCGATTGAGATTGACGAGGAACGGGGTCGGCAGGTAGGGGCTGACGACCTACTGTTTCAGGAAGACGTGGACGCTCTTCTAAAAAACTGCTACACTCTCCGTGACCGTGCCTTACTCGCTATGGGATTGGCTACGGGACAACGAATCGACGCACTTCGGACTCTCCGGAACAAGCACGTCACGATACGAGGCCAAACGATGGACATTACGCTTAATGAGGAAGAAGGAACTCTGAAAGGCGCGAGCGGATCCAAGCCTCTGCTGTGGGCCAAACATTACGTGAAGGCGTGGTACAGAAACCATCCATATAAGGACGACCCTGAAGCGGCGCTCTTCTGCCCGACTCCGGACGCGCCTCTTCCCGACGATAGAAATCCCCGTGGGCCGATCCACTACCAGACTGTTCGTGACAAACTCCACCGAATTGGAGAGAAGGCTGGCATAGAACCTGAAAAACCGGTCTATCCACACCTTCTAAGGCACACTGCGATTACTCGTATGGTGCTTGAGGGGCTGAACGAACAAAAAATCAAGAAAATCGCTGGTTGGTCGGCTGACTCGTCACAGTTCGAGATATACGTGTCCATGTCTGACGAATTGTCCAACGATTCTATCCGTGAGGACTTGGGACTGCCAACCTCTGGTGAGGTACCTGTCCTTGGCCGTCCGACGCTTCAGGAATGTCCCGAGTGCCATGACCGCCTACCTGAAGACCCCGACCACTGCCCAACCTGTCAAGTCCCACTGACCACCTACGAAGCAATCGCGGGGGAATACGAAACCGAAATACCGTCACCAGACCCGACGAATTTGGTCGAAGATATGAGCCAAGAAGAGATGTTGAAAACAGTCAAAGCGATAGAAGAAAAACTATCCGAATAATCGGGTACTACTGTTCGTCACTCACCTTCTGTTCCAGTGCTTGCCGGGTACCACACAGAACGCAGTGAGACTCTCGCAGTTCTGACCGTGGACGGGCTTCAGGGCCGATAGCACTTCCACACTCCTTGCATTTGTCGGGCGCTTCTTCCGCTGAATTTGGCGATTTTTCCATCAATCATTGTTTGTACAATTCTATCCAGCAGTTCATCGCTTACGCGAGATTCTATACGTATAAACTTAGGACTCGCCGCATAAAAGAATATCTCCGGAAATCCTGCATACAGGCCGTCTATACCACATCTGTTGGGAATAATCAATTAATCTAAGAGGATTTTTGCTGGCGTCTGAACTATGCGTATGACTAACCAAAATCCTGATGTTAAAATTCCACAGGAACCTGACGACGCTGTGGCGATGGTCGAAGAGGAAATGGACGGCGGCGAAGAGTTAGACGGGACGTTGTAGCGCCCGAGTAGTCGGAGACAACAGAACCAAGTGTTCCTCTTCGCACGCCTGATTCAGATAATCTAACCCGCCAACGTTCGTGCCGCAAATGGTACAGTCTATCATTTGTCCAGCGTGTCATAGAAACAGTCACACCCGATTTACTGCGGTTCGACCGGCAGTAGAAATGTTGAGACGACTATAGTTATAGAAGGCAGTGCGAGATATAGAGGATATAGTCAGCACTGCCTATCGTAGGGTCATCAGCGTCGGGATCTGTAGTAAGCTACGACGTTCGCCGGATGCCGTGACACACCTCGAAGGGGGGATACATTACAGTACGTCAGACAAAGCGCCGGTCATCGAATTAATGTTAATACCGTGTTCCCACTCCTCCCGGAAAGTGTTGATAGAGTGTTCTTGAACACTACCCCAACACTTATGTCCTTGTCTGTAAACAATTGAAACGCAATGGCGAACCAAAATACGATGCAAGTAGAGTGCCCGCACTGTAACGAACCATTCGTCGTCGTACAGGAGAGGTCAGAGCAGACTCACAACCAGCAGTCAGAAGAGCAGGAGGAGCCGATGAACGCTGAGCTATTGAGTTACGAGGAAATTGAAGGGAGCCAACCATACAGCGGACGTGATGAGGAAATTCCCGTCGAACAGTGTGTGCGAGCTAAGATTAACATCGACGGGAAGGTCCGCCGGTTCACTTTCTGGTATACTCCTGAGCGTGAGGGTTACAAATATATCGTCCGCGGGGAGTTCGATTCAGGTTCAAAAATGAAGACGGTCTATTCGGGAGACGGTTCTCCGTTTTACACCGACCGCGGAGTGCCGAAGAACACGGACAAAAAGTGGACCTACCTCGATGAGAAAGAATGCCGTCGTCGTGCGAAAATCGCGGGATTAGGAGAGGTGCGAGAATCTGCGGAGAATCCTGACCGATACCAAATCCCAATTGGTGAGTCGAAGGAGGGGCTTGTTGAAAACGAAAATCTCCTGCTCAAACTCTCAAAGGGGCTGTTAGTGTTCCAAACAGACAGTTACTAATTGGACGCAGGCTTTGAACTCAATTAACTATGACACGAGGACCAGAACGTGATGTAAAGCGGAAAGACGTATTGGCGACGATAGAGCCGGGTATTCCGGTGACAGCGACTACGATACAGGATAATCACTTCGACTGCCACCCCGATACGGTGATGAATCGATTGAAGGAGCTACACAAACTTGGCGAGATTGAAACGAAAAGCCTGGGCGAACGCGCCCGAGTGTGGTGGGTTCCGGCCCCGGATACGGCGGTAGACAAGTCGCTTGTTAACGACGAGATGTTCCGTTCAGCAAAAGATCCCGGTATCCTTCGTGTGATGGCGGACTATCTGAACAACGATACCGAGCCGGTTACATCCGGTGAGATTGCGGAGCGCGTCGATGATTCACCGGATATCATCTACAATCGCCTCCGCAAGTTGGACGAGAGGGGGTGGATTGAGAGTCTGAAGGTCGGGTCTACCGCTAAGGTATGGTGGCTGAATAAAGACAAACTCAAAAGTGAGTCTGATACTGGTTCCGAGGATGATGTCGATTCTACCGTTGGAGTAAATACTGAGCCTAACGCCGAACCTGGAGATTACAACAACCCTCCCTCCGGAAGCGGATCAGATAACCACATAGCAGTGAAGGAATTAACAGACCATTTTGATGAACTTGTTAAAAAAGATGACAGTGAACATGTAGACAACGTTCAGACACTCCTAAACGCACTCCTCAATATCACAAAGAATCTATCTGATGAGGAGCAGTCACAGACTAGTCTGACCCTGTCGGAGGCTCTGAAAGACCATATTCGGGAGGTTGCAGGGAAGACCGAAGCTGAAGGCGTAGAAGGCATTCAGACCCTCGAAGAGGCACTTATACATATCTTAGACAACCCTTACGACGAGAAAAAATCGCTGACCGGATATGAAAAAACTCTCGAAGAACCAATAAAAGTGAGTAGGAAAACACTCCAAAAGCTATCGGGCCTACGTGACTGGACGGGGGCACGAGATCTTGAGGAGGCAATCCGCGAGCGAGCGAACATCGAGAGACGAGACGTGGGAGAAAGACCAGTAGACGTAAGCGACTGGTAGGGTAGGCTCCTCTGTGCCTCAATGCTCGTCCACCCCTCGTTATAGCGATTATCATTCATTTCAGAGCCCTGTCGTGGGAAACCGTGAGAGAGGTAATCAATCGATGGAAGCAAATTATGGCTTTGATCACTAATCCCCACAGTTCGGGCTTGAGACGTTGAAGCCCTCGCGGTAGCACGGCCAACACGAGTACTCGGCGGCGTACCAACAGTCGCAGTCAGGTGTAAGATACGCGCCCTGTATCTTGCACGCGAGTCTTGACAAGACTTGGATAGGCAGAACGTGCGAATCTTTCTATGACACGCTCATTTGTCTGTTTGGAACGGTCGGTTTGGTTCTACTCCCGTCTATCTCAAACAGTCACACCGTTGATTTCCACTCCTTCGGGAAGGTCGTCTTCCGCAATCCCGTGATACCAGATAAACTCTTCATTCCCCTCTTCGTCGGTTGTCCGGAACACCATCGTATCTCCTTGGCCCATAACGAATGATTCGTATTCGTGATTTCGACGCTTCCACGCTTGCCATGCCGACATGAACGAGCCGTCTGACCCCGCGAACACTTTGGACATTTTTCTCTTGCCCTAATATTGCAGGGCATTATTGAACTATATTTCTATAACTATGAAGCATTAATTGTGTGCGGCACGTATACTCGGATATGGCAATTTGGATTCCTGAAGACCAGATCCCCAACGAAGAACCGTGGGCTGACAGAGAATTTCTCGAACAGGCGTACCGAGAGCGCGGGCTATCACCTCGCATGATTGCCTATGAACTCGGTGTCTCGAAGAGCTACGTCACGGTGTACTTGGAACGATATGGTATGACCCGAAAGCACCGCCATGAACCGACACTTCGTCGCCTACATATCGAGCAAGGACTGTCAGCGGACGAGATAGCGGCGCTTGAAGAGTTCGATTGCTCGCCAGTTACAGTTGAACGGTACTTGGCGAAGTACGAATTGAGCGACGACGACCCCGACGACGTGTCCTACGGCAGACTTGACGACCTCGGTAACACGGAATCAGAACGGGCAGAAGTGTAGGGGTTCGATTTAATCACTCGATTTCTAACTGACCGCTCCCACTGCCCCCCTCGTTGCCGTTCTCGTCCCATTCGAGTTCAAATTCGATACTCAATTCACCGGGGCTGTCCGTCGGCCCCTCGCGTTCGGCTTTGACCTCAAACGTCGGTCGTGCTGGCGGCTCCATCGTCACGGACTCGGAACCAGATTTAAGCGTGACCGCTTCACCTTGTTCGAGTTTGTCAGCGACACTACGAAGATATGACGCGATTTCTTCTCGGCTCTGGTCGCTCTCTGATTTGAACAGGACTTCTTCGGGCATACAGGAACAATACACCGTCTGCACCGATAAGTCCACCCACTGCGTTGACGGCTTGAATAAATATCCACACGACCACCTACGTCAGTCTGTAGCGCCAAGCCACTGTTCGATTGAATGAACTCGGTGGTGAGTCGCCCGTGTCGACGGCTTAAGAATACTAAAGAGCCATACCCCGACGACACCACTACGAGCGCACCCTGACGACGACCATCACTGGCCGTTCTCGCCCCCCAGTCTGTCCCTCTCGGTGTTGAAGCCCGACGCCGACGAGTGGCCCATGCCGTCGAAGGCGACCGTCACGACCGGCCTGAATGGCCTGTATGGGCCACGAACGGTCGGCAGATTTCTGCTAAATAGGACTGTCAAAGAGGGAGCCTCGGCACTCTGAACAAATCGCCCCCGACGACCCCCGCTCATGCCGGGCTGGCCCCCGGTGGCCTGACTACCAGTCCCGGCGGCCCCAACGGTCGTCCCCCGGTACCCGGTGGGTATGTGAGATGGTGTCACGCGCTCTCTCGCCTGTGTCGACGACGCTCGTCAGTAGGGGTACTGTGACAGGGCCAGTCTCCCCAATTCTCTGTCGCGTAGAGGCGGTCTACGGGTTTCTCTTATCGTCTAAAACGGCTTTAGAGGGGTTTAGAAAAGGTTTTGCCCATATATTATTTCCTTGTCACTTTTAAAACGCTTTTCAGAGCCGACGACCTGTGAAATACTCTTTCACCCCCTTCATCCCGATATAGGGAACGAACAAGGAGACGCCCCAGTAGGTTCTCTGAAACACCCCCGGGTGTCGATTCGAGAGCGACCGGGTAGGAGTCCCATAGTATCACCACAGAATCGGTTTCTGCCAACCGACCATCCCGAAATAAGGAACGAAGTTCGAGATAACAGGGTAGTGAGTGTAAAATGCCTCTTACAGTAATAGACCACTGTAAGAGACATTTAACATAAGAGATGACTTACGAATCCCATTCGTACTCGGTCGGCCTTTCAGAGTGGTACGCTGTAATCCAACCTTCGTCCTCGAAGTCGTCACGAGCGGTGTATATCGTTTGCCGTGAGACACCTGTTTCTGATTCGATTTCTCCGATTGTAGCCCTCTCACCTTCCTTCGCCTGCTGTCGAAGAAATCGTGCAACCTTCCGTTTTGCAGACGAGTTCTCGGTAAGAACGTCTGTCGGAGAGGCATAGGTGACCAGTCGGCTATCTTGAAGCAACTCGGGGACGGCAGTTGTGTTCAGAACGAGAGTAGCGTCCTTGCTGGTGAACCGAGTCGCCCACTTCCCTACACGGGATTCGCTGAACTGGTGTCGAACCTCGTCACCAACTCGTCCGAACGACCCTTGCTGGTTCGGTGAACCGGGAACGGACTTACCGGCGAGCGCACCCCATAGTTGGAACTCTTCGTTTTGGGGACGCGGGGAGCCGTTAAGGATAACGAGCGGTGCGTCGTCGGTAATCACAGACTCGCCACGACGGTACTGAATCCCTCGCTCGGCGTCGTCTCGAAGTAGGGCAGGTTGCTTTGCGTCGTAGGCTCTAAAACCTTTGTTCGTACTGACAATATGTGGTCGCTTGCCGAACTCACCAGTTGCCCACACGGCGATACTCGCGTCTCGTCCCGGTGTGAAACTACGGTTCTGGTTGTGGTACGAACTGTCGTATGGTTTCCTTCTGGTCGCCGTCTGAATCACGGTCGTATCCATTTCTTGGTGAAGGAACTCGGCAGTCTCGTCGTCAGAGTAGACGCGCTGATGGTCGAAATCTGCACCGTAGTAGAGGTTCCACATCCACGAAGTTGGTGCAATATCGAACGCGACGACGTTCTTGGCTTTGGAATAGTTTGGCACCTTGAGAACGTATAGAGTGTCGTCTTCGGGTGTTTCACCCGGCTCTCGAACTACCCGGTGTCGCTGGTAATCAAGGCCGACGACCTCGAAGGGATTCGGGCCTTGATTCACCTGATGGGTTGGCGTCGGACTCCCCAAATTGGACTCACGTCGGTGGTACGATGTTTCCCATCCATTCGGGAGTTTTTCGGAGTGAAGCAAGCCGAATACCGCAAGGGGTGCTAAATGGTGTCCGTCCTTGTCAATATCATAGCCGAACTCTTTGTCAGGGTCAGACGGCTCAAACGAATTAAACGGATAATCGGATAGGAACGGCGCGAATGGCGGACAGTTCATGTCTCTGTTCCGCATGAAATCGCGGTAGTCAATGAAGTCGGTATTTGTGTCAATATAAGAATTAAGTTTTTTCGGTGGATTGTCAAGTTCAGTGATGTACGCGTCTCCGCGGAGGGAGCAAGTGAAGATATGACGGTCTTCGAGAATCCTGTCCATGTAGATGTGCTTCGGATGTGCGAGAATGACCTGTTCAGTGAACGGTGGGGGATTTCGTCCACCGAAGGGACAGCCCGGTTGGCATGGTAATTTCCTGTCTTCGTGAAGGTTGCCCAAGGTTGCTCCGCGCTCAATGTGGTCTTTCACCCGTTCTTCAATGTCATTGTTATGTGCGCCGCTATAGGAACCGCACAGGTCGTACTGTGACCTAACTCGTTGAGTTGTGACGCCGTTATTGTTGAACCGTTGCTCTATTCGGGCCAACTGCCGTTTCGTCGGGGCGGTGTAGACCGCACATAGGTCGTGAGCAGCAACGAGTTTAGGAACGAGTTTTTCGGGATGGATAGTCGGTGGTGGTTGAACAAGAACTTCCTCGTCATTCTTCAGCCCATGAAGAAGGAGACGCTTCGTTTCGTCACGGGCGTACCCACGTTTGAACGTGCTATGCGATGGATTGTTAGGGGTCTGGTGCGTACCTGACATTGTAGTTCGTTGTTGATGTACATGGGGCTATCGGGCCGGTTGGGCATGGACACTCCCCGGCTCGAATCGCGTCTTCCATTGTCGCTAGTTGTCCACTCTCTTGATGGCGGCGGCAACAAGAGTCCGGTCTAACACGGTAAGGACGCTGATACGAGACGAAGTACACATCTGACGCCACGGAGAGTTGAGGAAGAGTCACAAATCTGGATTGTTTTGGCTGTAGTTGTCGTTCAGACTGATCTCCGAAGACAGCTGTCGCTGTTCGCCAGCCTCGCTTCGCCGAAGCGAGGCGGCTCAACCGAGTCCGTGTTCGTATCCTGCTGGCAGTCCTTCTCCGTTAGTCCGGTACTTCTCTTTCCAGCCGAGTTCGTCGTCTAACACCCGTTCGATCCCGTGCAAAAACGCGTCACCAAACGCGAATGTTTTCGGAAGTGCTCGCCCGCCCCGCCGTGGTCGGGCGAGCACGGCCCACTGTAACACGAGCCACAACTGCTCTAACAGAAACCCCACGCCCACGTAGAACAGCCGGATTGTCGTCGATGGCGTTGTTGTCAGGGCACGCGCTTCTCGGAACTTCTCGTAGCTCTTCTCTATCCGTGAACGCTTGTTGTAGGTCGTAGCGACTTGCGCGGGCGTGCGGTCTTCCAGACCGTACGCCGCGTATCCTGTCGCTTTCACACCAGACTTTCCGCGGTCACCGTTCTGATAGGTAACGTTCACCGCCAGTGGATACGTCTGTTCGTGCTCTTTCCCTTCGCAAATCGTCTCTTCGGTCATGTGTGACGCGGCCTTGGAGAGTTTCTTCCGGAGCGAGTCTTTCCGGGTTATGACCGGAAAGACTGGCGGTGCTGTCTCCCGAAGAATACCGATTAACTCCCCGACAAAGGCGTCCCTGTCCATGAGGATCTGGTCGGTCTCGAATGGGTATGTTTCGACGCGGGCGAGCACGCGCTCGACCGCGTCGGCCTTGCTGTCCTCGCCGTCAACTGGTTCAACCGCCAGTGTGAGTGGCTTTCCCTGCGCGATGACGAACGCAGTACAGTACCGGTGACACTTCGTGGTTCCATCTCGTGCTTCCATTCTCCTGAACTCGTCCTCGTCGTCTGGATGACCGTGGAACGGATTGTCCATGAAGTCCAGACAGATGGTTCTCGACCCGCCGCGGTCGAGAACCGTCATCGCCACCAGTGCGAGGATATCGTTGACAGCATCAAGCATCGGCTCTTTCTCCAAGGTGTGCAACCAGTCCATCACTGGCTCGCGGTTTGGCGTGTCCTCAGTGTTCGTCGTGACACCGTTGACGGAGGTTGTGTCAACAGCAGCTCGTAAGACGACTTCCATGATTTCCTCGGAATCGAGGCCGGAGCCCTCGATTCCTTCCATCGGTATCAGCTCAAGCAACTCCATGCTAAGAGACTTCAACTGGCTGCTCGAAATGTACTCGTCCGGATCTGTGAGGATGCGTTTGAGTCTTGGGAACTCCATCACACACAGGAATCCGGGCAGCGGCTGAATCAGGCGACTGATTCAGTCGCGTCATTCTAATCACTACGTGTCAGAAACTGGTCTCTTGAGCCAGAGTGGACAACTAGCGATTGTTGAAATTTGATTAGCGGATTGTCTCTTGTTTTGTGAGTAGGGATTGAGGCGTGGCTATGTCGCCCGCTTCAAAATCCGAAATTACTCCGATGGCAAATAGCGATTGTTTTGATTGTGTCTTATCTTTGAAACGAACACCCACACACGCTGACCGATGTGGATGTAGAATACACTGTTCGTGGAAAACAGTATTTGGAACCGCTGTACCATTCTCAATAGCCCAGATACCTTCCAAATCAATTGCCGCATATGGGAAGTTATCGCTGACAACATGTTCCTTCGGTTGCCCGGCGAATTCACCGAGAAGGAGATATTCATCTTCCGTATCGTATATTCCACCGGTGGTGCGAACCGCAATCGCATCATCCGCACTCAGGTCTTTGTTCACCAAGGTAACAATGCTCACTTGGTCGGTATTGTGATTTAATCGGGTCATTTTGTACAATATGTTTACTGACTACTCTCGATTAGCTGGTTCTTCTTCTTCGTATTCGTTTACGAGCCGCTGAAGTAGGTCGTCGTACCGCTCGCCACCACGCAGGTGAGATTTGATTCGCTCACGAGTGGACGGTTCAGCCGGTATGGTCACGTACTCAGGCATTACATAATTTGTTAGGTTACGGAGTGTCTTTAATGGTCGTTTTTTATACATTTATAATATTATAATTGTGGGTAAATCTTAGAAAACCAGTGAACAGAGCGCCGTAGATAACTCTCAATATGGTATCAGAAAACAATGCACTCTTGATAGAATACTATTAATTAGTTATCTACAGGATGCTTTGGGTACTCTTCTACCACGTCTCGCTCGTCGGCGGCTACGTTGCTTTTTTTGACGTCGCTTTTGCTGATGTTGCGCATACTGACGTTGCTTTTTTTGACGTTGCTCTTTCTGACGTTTCTTTTTCTGACGTTGCTTTCGCTGACGTTGCTCTTTCTGACGTTTTCTTTTTTCGCGTCGCTTTTTTCCCGCTTTTTGGAGATAATTTTGCATATCGGTAGAATTCGATATTTGCAAAGTCGCTAGTTGTCCACTCTGGCTCAAGAGACCAGTTGCTGACACGTAGTGATCAGAATGACGCGACTGAATCAGTCGCCTGATTCAGCCGCCGTCCGGATGGATGCGTGATGAGGCTACCAAAACTCAAACGCATCCTCACAGATCCGGACGAGTACATTTCGAACAGCCAGTTGAAGTCTCTTAGCATGGAGTTGCTTGAGCTGATACCGATGGAAGGAATCGAGGGCTCTGGCCTCGATTCCGAGGAGATCATGGAAGTCGTCTTACGAGCTGCTGTTGACACAACCTCAGTCAACGGCGTCACAACGAATACTGAGGACACGCCAAACCGCGAGCCAGTGATGGACTGGTTGCACACCCTGGAGAAAGAGCCGATGCTCGATGCTGTCAACGATATCCTCGCACTGGTGGCAATGACGGTTCTCGACCGCGGCGGGTCGAGAACCATCTGTCTGGACTTCATGGACAATCCGTTCCACGGTCATCCAGACGACGAGGACGAGTTCAGGAGAATGGAAGCACGGGACGGAACCACGAAGTGTCACCGGTACTGTACTGCGTTCGTCATCGCGCAGGGAAAGCCACTAACACTGGCAGTTGAACCAGTTGATGGCGAGGACAGCAAGGCCGACGCGGTCGAGCGCGTGCTCGCCCGCGTCGAGACATATCCATTCGAGACCGACCAGATCCTCATGGACAGAGACGCCTTCGTCGGGGAGTTAATCGGTGTTCTTCGGGAGACAGCACCGCCAGTCTTTCCGGTCATAACCCGGAAAGACTCGCTCCGGGAGAAACTTGCTGTCACTGCTTCGCATATGACAGAAGAGACGGTCTGTGAAGACAAAGAGTACGAACAGACGTATCCGCTGGCAGTGAACGTCACCTACCAGAACGGTGATCGTGGAAAATCAGGGCTCAAACAAACGGGCTACGCGGCGTACGGTCTGGAAGACCGCACGCCGCAGCAAGTGGCGCAGGTCTACAACCATCGGTCACGGATCGAGAAGAGCTATGAGAAGTTCCGCGAAGCGCGTGCTTTGACAACGACGCCATCGACGATAATTCGGCTCTTCTACGTGGGTGTCGGGTTCCTGTTGGAGCAGTTGTGGCTCGTGTTGCAATGGGCAGTGCTCGCCCGGCCACGGCGTGGCGGGCGAGCACTCCCGACAGATTTCACGTTCAGTGATGGGTTTCTCCACGGGATCGAGCAGGTGTTAGACGATGAGCTCGGCTGGAAGCAAAAGCATCGGACAAACAGTGAAGGGTTACCACCAGGATACGAGCACGGACTCGGCTGAGCCGCCTCGCTTCGGCTGAAGCGAGGCTGGCGAACAGCGACAGCTATCTTTTGACGGTCGTCGAAATAACTGCCACAGCGGACAACAGCCAAGTATTTGATATTTTTCTAACTCGGTGCAGCGTCAGGAGTGGAATTCGTCTCGTTTCGGCCTTCTTATCGTGTTAAACCGGACTCTTGCCACCGGCGCTATCGATAGAGTGGACAACTAGCGAAAGTACTCTTGCCGAATGGCCGTCCTGGTATCGAGGGTTCACCTACTGGGGTATGCAATTGAGGGCCACAAATTAGTGGAACGTCAGATGGAACAGTGTCTTGTAGCGGCGGTACATCGCTGATTTCGCTTTGTATTGGCAGAGTTTTAATTCGAGCAGTCCCACCAATATCAAGTTCTACTTCCTTATTGGGTTGATTGTACAGTGTCCATATGTCAAACCGACATTGTTCATCATAAGTGAACATTGGCCCATCAGCAACTTCCCATTCATGTTCCAAACAACCTGCTTCAGTCAAATCTGAATCTATTCGTGATGCTCTTACGAAGATTAGAAATTGTTCGTGTAGGTGATTGAGTTCTTCTTTAAATTCAAATGGCTGATAATGCATTGGGTCAATTAGAGAATCAGGCACTTCGTCTCTCTCATACCACATTTCGCTGTCAAATTCACCAATGATATACTGATACCAAGTAGGCGGCTCGTCAACCCACTCACGGGGGAATGTACGATATGGTAGGTTGTTTGGAATCATGTCACTCACCGTGTTCGGCAACCTCGTCGGGGTCAAATTGCAAAATCATCTGTCGGATGAGTGACTCGTAGTCTTGCCCTCCGCGTTTTAATGCCCGCACTTCGTCCCGTGTTTCGGGATGAACTGGTATACTGACATATTGTGACTGTGCCATACTTAGTAATTGTTGATAATACTTATAAAATCGAGCCCGTGGGTTCATCCTCAAAAACGCTATTAGAACGTTTGAGAGTGGAGATAATAGCATATTAGTAATTCAGTAGGGCTACTGACCGAGCAGGATACCGGCTTGGTCATAGCACGTTCCTGAAGATCCGTATACTAGTGCCTATCCGATGGATACCGTGATTCTCACGCTGTTTCTAATTGCGTTCAGTGAGAGTCACAGATATATATTGATAAAATTTATTTCTATTATAACCATTACATCTATATGAGAGCCAAAGAGAATAGAGAGTAAAGCACATGGATGACGAAACTACGATAACAGTCAAAAAGTCTGTACGTGACGAGCTTCGTCGGTACAAAGCTCAAGATGGCCTCACGTACGATGAGGCAATTGCCCGTCTCCTTGAGGAAGCGGATTGGATTGACGACAAAACAGAACTGTTAGAGAAAATCGGGAAAACGGAGAACGACCAATGACATCTGCTAACCCAAGCCTGCTGGAAGTAATCGAAAACGAGTACCCTGGACGAAACACGCGGCTCGAAATCACGTCACCGGAGTTCACGTGTCTCTGTCCAGAAAAGCCAGAACAACCGGACTTCGGGACGATCATTATTGAGTACGTCCCCGACGATCACATTATCGAACTGAAGTCGCTAAAACTCTATCTCGGATCATATCGGGACGTAGAGATCTACCATGAGCCGGCGACCAATCAGATCCTCGACCACCTTGTCGAAGCCTGTGACCCTCGCTGGATGCGTATCACCGGGCAATTCAACGTCCGTGGCGGTATCACCACCGACACGGCCGTAGAGTACGGAGAACTAACCGACGACATTCCCGAAACTCGCGCCAGTAGGGCAGATAACCTCTCCCGAACCCCATCTGAGCGATAACAATGGAGTTCTACGCTGCACTCAGCCTCTGTTCGAGTTCAATCCGGAAGACCTCTGCCAAGTTAGTTGACGGATATGGGTCACTCGAACCGCTGGAGAACGTGATGTTCACCCCGATTTCTCAGGGTGAAACGTCACATACGGCGATACGAAATCTCCAAGATCGATTCGATATTAATGTCATGTTCGATTCTGGCGGATACGAAGTCCAAGTAGGTAACAAAACGTTCGATGATCTCCAAGCCTACCTACACGACTTCTATGGCGACAACCACTGGGGTCATCGCTATGTCCTTCCAGACAACGTTCCTCTATCACAAGATTCACCGGAACTCGTTGAAAAGAAGGTGAAACAGACGGCTGATATTACCACGCTGTTCTACCGTCAACTTCCAGATCATCTGCAGGAACGTGCACTTGCTGTCATTCAAGGTCACACACAGGATCAACTCCGCCAGTGTCTCAGTACCTACAAAGAACTTGACGGACTCCAACACATCGGATTCGGCAGTTTCGGTACCAGTGGTGTCAGCAACGGCGTAAATATGCTCACGACGGAAGCGTTCCACAACCTCGAATGGGCCGTCGAAAAGGCACATGACGCCGGAATGAGCGTTCACGCGTTCGGTGTTGGCGGCCCGACAAGCATCCCCCTGCTCTATGCAGCAGGGGTCGATAGCTTCGACACAACAAGTTGGATGCGGTCAAGTGGATACGGGAACGTGTTCTTCCCGTTCAAGAGCCGGTACAACGCGTCACACCGGACAAACCGGAGCGGGAACCTACTCACGAAAGACGAGTTACCCCACCTCAAAGCAGAAACCGGTCATTCCTGTCCATTCTGTGAGTCAATGAAGCAACTCCGGAACAATCGGTGGGATCGCATAATGCACAATCTCATCGTCATCCACGAGATGACGAATCGGGTTGAGCAGATGTCGTACGAGGAGATCCTCGCTGCTATGGACGAACAATCGACGTATCGTCGTCGGTTAGAACAGGTCACGTCAGCGTCACGGCCGAAACAGGTGATCTGAACCATGGCGAAACTTCATATCGAAGGTGCGAAGCACCGACCGGAAGCGATCAAGCATTATCTGGATTTCATTGACCAGCGTGACTACGACTCTGTTGAGGGTGTGATGGATGATGTCTATCGTGAAACTGGGTTAGATGTCGTTAATACGAAGAATATGCAGACGACGCTGGCTAAGTTAGGGTTAGTTGATGATTCTGATCGGCAGCAACTGACCGATTACGGCAGAGAGCTTGTTGAAGTCTTACTCTACAACGACCAACTATTCTATGAACTATTACACTTCACCTATGCAACTGCCTACTACCGTGACCCATCTTCAGATCGGGCGATTTCGTGGGCTTATTACCAGATATGCGACGAATTTCGTCGCCGAGCACCGGTCGAATTCACCCAAGACACCAAACAGGAAATCGTTGAATCCGTAGATTTAACGGCAGAACGCAGTTCAGAGGAAGGATTGAGTGATTCCGGGCCACTCAGCACGACGAGCCTAAACAATTACGCGCGGTTCATCAAAGAACTGGATCCAGACGTTTACGACGACAGTTCAGATGAGGTGACACTCCGGTCGTTCGCACCGACCGAACTAGTTCTAGCAACAGTCGATCATCTTTACCGCACTGATATTGATTCAAGGGCTCGTAACTACGGTGATCCAGTTGAATTGTCTGGAGACACGACTGAGATAATCTGTAATATTCTGCTGTTACAGGAAGAGCAACTGCCGGACGTAATTGAACACGTCGCGTCGATGGACGCACGACTATCGATTAAAAGCGATTACCAGCTTAGGGTCAGGCTCAGCGACCCGGTGGAAATCAATGACCTCGCCTGAAGCACCACTACTACGGCAGACGAACGTCCTGAAAGAGGCTGCTGACGAGTCGCTGCTGACTGATGCCCAGAAAGACGCCCGTGATGCCATACGTCAGCACCGTGAGGATGGTGCTCGATTCATCAATCTTCACGGTCCACGGCACGCTGGGAAGACGTTCCTCTGTTGGGTGTTACACCTCTCAGAAGGCTGGGATTATTACCAGACCGGTTCAAAGAGTGTAGATACGCCCACTGTCCTCTATGACCACGGGGAACCAGAACGACGCGAAACACGGAAACTCCGGAACCAGGCCAGCATCAACGGACTTGCAACAATCGTGTACGTCACTGATCGGCCTGCCGACGAGTTGTACCCACGCGTCGAATTATGGCCAGAAGATGAACACTACCAACAAATAGCCAACACATGGGACGACCTCGGACTTGACACCGAAAACGCACCTACACCAATCCAACAATGAGCACGCAAAAACCAACTGAGAACGTCGAAGAGTTATCTGACCTCGTTCGGAAGAGTGAAGGTATCATTTCGACCTTTGAGGCCCGGAGCCTCAAGGACGAACCAGAAACAGTCGAAGATGACTATCGACGGTACGCGCAGACACACGTCTCACTAGGCGACACTAGTGAGTTTGAAAACGAGATTTACGAAACCGTCATAGACGAAGATTCAGCGACGAAGGGGTACCTGTACGGCCCGTACGGGTACGGCAAGACAAGCACTTCCGTTAGTATTTGGCATACACTCAGTGACAACGATATTATTGCAGTTCCGCCGTTTACGATGGATTCGTTTGCTGCAGTGATGCGTGCTACCTACGGGTGGCTTCGTTACGAGTTCCAGAACAAAGCCCCGGGATACGTCGACGATCTTGATGACATTCACGAGCGGTATCTGCAGCAAGAGCTGCAGTCGGTTGCGAAGCAGAAAGAAGGCCAGCACGACCTGGACTTCGACAAGCTCGTTGCGATGTTCGAGGAGATGGAACAGGAGAATGATCTCGATCTCAGCATTAACGCTGATACGCTCATTGACTTTTTCGATGAGTGTACCGAAGTCGCGGTAGATGCTGGATTCGAGGCGCTCGTTATCATCGGTGACGAGCTCCAAGAGTACTTCAACAGCGCTGATAACGAAAAGGACGCTGAATCCCGGTTCCGACGGCTTGTCTTCGGCCTTCAGGCTGGGGCACAGATTCGTGACGAGTTTGGTCTCTTCATCTCGATGCCTGAGAAGACGAAGAGTATGCTGGACTCTCGGGCAGAAGATATTCTGAACCGCCTTCAGCGTGACAACCTAACGCTGAATCTCCAGAACGTGTACGGGCGGGAATTTCCTGCGGAACTATGGGATCGCTACGCGGATCAGTTCAACTTTGCAGACCAGAAGCACGAGATCATCTCTGAGTCCGCTCTGAAAGCCACAGGTGAAGTCTGTTCGCGGAATGACATCAGTAACGGGCCGCGAACCGTGATGGACATCTTCCGCCTCGCATTGTCCCAATACGAAGATCAGCAGGAAACCTTCACGGCCCTTGATTTGGCTGACTGCTTCTACCAGGGCGAGGTTCGATACCAGGGCTCCAGTACAAAAACCCAGACCGCTATCGGTGATGCCCTTGATCACTCAGCGGTTGATACTGAAGAGAAACAGAAGTTCCTGAAGTTGTGTGCGGTGTTCCCGGTCGAAGGGATTCCTGATGGTGTTGTTGAGGAATACGGACTCGGGCAAGCGGAGACAGAACTCTCAAAGAAATTCCATGGTGAAGTCATCAAGGTTGTCTCCGATGGGTACACGCTGGTAGACCTGACTCGAACGGAAACAACTGACCCGATTCGGGAGTTGATTCGTGACTTCTGGCGTGAGTACGGTGTCGGTGAAGCTGCGGCTGCAGATGCCGTTGAGGCGCTCGCTAACAATCTCTTGGCTGGTGAAATTCTCGAACCCCAACGCGGAACACTAGATGGCTGGACGAACGGCGGTAAGGACTTCAATAAACTGGACCACACCGCATTCAAAGACCAGTTTGAGGGGACGTTCGACACACGATTCCCCAAGCGCCGTATCAGCGTTGGAGTGTGTGATGACAGGAAGGAAGATGAGATTATCAGTTCACACGAGTCGCTTGGTGAATTCTTCGGTGCACCTGACCTCGGTCTGAATTTCGTTCTCGCATGGCAGAAAGGCGGAGATGAGGTTCCCGGGTCACACATCCGTGAAGAGTCAGACCGCGAGTACACGTTCGTGCTTGATGCTCGGCAGTCATTTGATGAACTTCCGAAGGGACTAGACTTTCTCCGTGACGCCATGGACCCGAAGGCAGTCACACCATTCCTGATGCTGGCGCTCGTACACTACCTGGACGACCCGCCAGCGGAATTAGACGCACAGCAGCAACAGCGTGTCGAGTCCTTCCAGCAGAGTCTTCTTGACCAGTCACTGAAGGCGCTCTTCGATGAGCAACTTATTACGAACGCGCCGTACGAGCTGCGGCGTGCTGGAAAGCGGGCTGTTGAAGGCCTCTTTACGAAGGCGATGGAGTCGCTGTACCCCAATTACCATACGGTGATTGCGAGCCCTCAGTACCGGGGTAAGATTGACAATTACATTGATTTCTTGGAGTCGCTGGAAACGACCTCGAAGCGGAAAGGGACTAACACAGTTGTTGAAGAGACGACCAGTGAGAATAATTCAGGGAAGCACGCGATGGCCGCCCGATTCGGGCTCCGTCAGACTTCCTCGTTTGACAACAGCGTAAAGAAGCACTACGGTGACCTGTTGACGATCGTCGATGACGACGCAGATCATTACGAGGTCAGAGCAGAACTCCACCCTCTGGAAGAAGAGATTCTTGCACAACTTGAAGCGGCAGACGATGACACGCTGGCGGTAACAGATGCCGAGGATCTCGCGTTGGAGAAGGGCTATCGTGATGAGGAGCTTGAGGTCATCGCTGAACTCATTCAGCGCCGCGGTCTCGCCGTCTACGACGAGTTAAATAATGCGCTCGTCCTGCAAGAGACGGATGTCACCATCGAGGACGTTGAACATGAAATCGAGGATTGCCGAGAGAAGATCGAGACTATTGAACAACTCGAACCGAATCGCGTCCCGGATGGCGTTCCTGAGCGGATTGATGAGTTAGCTGAAGAGCTGGGACGGACGAATGCTGATGACGGTGAGAAACTGGAGAGACTGAAGGTCGATGCAGAGCACATTACTGTCAGGTTAGAAGAAGTCGGTGAGCTGCTTTACAACCACTACGAGTCCGAGTGTAGTGATGTACAGAGGGATGCTAAACGAACACGTCGGGATTTCATCCCCAGTCACTTAGAGGATGACGTGGTTAGCGGTGTCGGGTTCGTCGGTGGATTGAACGATGCTCGAACCGAGTTGCTCGCTGACTTCCGAGACCTCAATGGCGAGTTGTCCAGTGTGATTGAAGCGGTCGAAGATGCCCAGAAACGGTACGATTCACGGTCGTTGGAAGCTGCGTTGGAACTTCACTCCGAAGCGGAATCTGCACGCGACACGTTACGTGATATAGAAGAGCAGATTGACGAGTTAGAGGAATATGCTGATGAGTTGGAGCAGTGGCGAACATTTGCAGATCGCGTTGGGAATGTCAAAGAAGACATTCAAGACTACTCTCGAACGTTCGACGAGTCCATTCGAGAAGAGACTGATATTGAGGAGTTCATCGGAGAAATTCACGAGCGGCTGGCGGAGAGCCCGATTGATGCGCTGACGAACAGAGAAGCGTTTGAAGAACGGCTTGATCAGATTGAAGAAGCCTACCAACAGCGCCGTGAAGAACGCCGTGAGGTGTTCAACGCTAAGCAGGAGACATTAAACGAGATTCTTGACGAGGCAACCGGTGGGAAGGCCGGTCGACTTCGGGTAACATTCGACGTGAAACAGCCAGATGAGTCTCGTCGCCGGCTGTTCGAAGACTTTAAAGACGAATACCAAAGTCAAGTGCTGGACCAGGCTGAGAAGAAGCTCAACAATGCCGAGAATGAGGTCGAATACGCGCAGATCGTCGGGATTGAAGCAGAGACTGAAGCCGATCCAGACCACGTTGCAGAACAGATTGAACAGGCTGAAGCGACACTCCGGGGCCTTCGAGGAACACTGTCACGGTTTGAGCTCGCCGATATTGGTGATGAGACAGACCTCGGTAGCGAAGGGGCCACACTACTCACAACGGCTGATGAGCTGCAACACGAGGCCAGGGGATTCCGGGCGCAGACCGATCCAGACGATGAGGAGCTTCAGGATCTGCTGGAGCGAATCAACGAGAACCGTGGCCCCGACTTCAAGGAACTGCTGATGGAGTATCACGAGGATGGTGAGGACATCAGCGTCGATGAGTTGCTAACCCGAGTCGAGCAGCTCTTCAAACTCAACCAAATTGACATCAAGATCACCGAACGACGCGGGCGGCGATAATCATGGCGTCGTTTGAAACACTCGCTGATCGTGCCAGCGAAGCACCAGTCATCTCACCCCTTCCAGCCCTCGCTACGTTCTATTTGGATGGTCTCTCCATCTATCGATCTGTAGACACGTTTCACCGGGATCTCTACGACCCCGATTATCAGTTCGAACAGGACGTAGTGATTGATGATGATTCACGCTATCACGAATACCCGTACATCAACTGTACCACAGATCCGATAACCCCTGCACTAAATGACGTTGTAGACTGGGCAAACGAAGAACATCACGACCGGATTCGACAGGATCTTCTACAACAGTCAAAGCTGAAAAACCACATTTTAGACGCCATTACGGGCGAAGATTTTGTTGCCCTCATCATTATTGACGGGCTCTCATACGATGCCCTTCGGACGGTTAGTAATGAAATTCTCCAGCCAGTGATTGTAGACGGGATTACAACGACCGAGCCCGGATTCAGACGGATTATCTATGGTGGTGACCCAGCATCAATATACGCTTCTCTGACCGGAGAAGGATTCTACACCGGATATGGGTTCACATACTGGGAGCGCGGCCAGGAAGATCTCTCAACCGATCTCCATTCAGCGATGGGGCAGAATATCCACCGTATCCGTGATTTCGATGAGGTCATCTCAACACTCGAAGCCGATGCACCATTCACAGAGAAGACGTACGTACAAGTAACCAGAATGGGACTAGACCAAGATTCACACAACCGGAAAGAGAATCCGAATCGTAATGTTGTACGTGACGAAATCTTATCCGACGTAAAATCGCTCGCAGAAACCGCCTCAACTATGTCTGATAACTTCCGCATCTTCATGACTGCTGACCATGGCATCCTCTGGCGAGACCAACTCCCAGAAGACCCGCCGATCGTTCATGACGAATGGACGAACCACGCACGATTCCTAACCGGACAGCATAATCTAGAACATGGGATGGTTGTCAAGGATTCCACGGATCCAACTACCGGATTGGCGTACCCATACCTAACCCGGGAACTGAAAAATACTGAGTGGGGTGTCCACGGTGGCTTCTCATATCAGGAATCCATCGTCCCGCTCATCGAAGTTACATCACCAGGTGATCTCGAATGAGACTGTTCATCGGAGAAGAACTCGAAAACGGCGAAGACACGTACATAGATGCAACAAGCGCCAGGTCAATCCTTGCCTGCGGAAAACGCGGAACCGGGAAAAGCTATGCACTCGGTGACATTGTAGAGGAGATCCACACCGAAGGAATCGACGTTGTTCCTCTCGTGATTGACCCGATGGGGATTTACTGGACAATGGCGGAAGAAAATGAGGAACAACGGGACCTGCTTTGGGACTGGGGGCTAAACGAAGAAGGTTTTCCTGTGAATCTGCTCGTTCCCGGTGAACCTGAAGAGCGGTTCGACGAAGAAGTTCTGAGAGAGTTTGAACGCCGCGGAATCGATATTAACCCGTTGCTGCTGAACCCGTCAGATATGTCTCCTGACGGGTGGTGTGACCTCTTTGACCTGAATATCAACAAGCCCATGGGGATTGCTCTGTACCGGGCAGTCCGAAAGCTGAACGACGAATATGAGGATGGAGATTTCTATCTCGATGACATCATAAAGAAGATCGAGATGGATGGTGACGCGAACGAGCGAACCCAAGAAGCCCTTCTAAACCGGTTAGAAATGGCTCATGACTGGGGGATTTTCGCTGATTCCTACCAGGACATCTTCCGGACTGTTGACGAAGATCGAATCAATATCCTGGATGTCAGTGTCATCGAACCTGGAAAATACGGACTCCGAAACCTCGTTGTCGAGGTACTCGGAAAGGAACTGTTCCGTCGTCGCCAGGCTGCTCGTCGGCGAGAAGAACTCCAGCTCGGTGTTGATATTCCGAAGGTGTGGCTGTTCATCGACGAAGCACACAACTTCGTGCCGAGCGGGAAATCATCACTGGCAAAGGACACAATTATCCGGTGGGTGAAAGAAGGCCGCCAACCGGGCTTGTCAATCGTCGTTGCAACGCAGCAACCATCGGCAATTGACAGCAATGTCCTGTCGCAATGCGACGTGATTCTGTGTCATAAGATCACGACGAGAGAGGACATTAAATCGCTCAACAAACTCAGTCAGGACTACATGAGTGGTGCGCTGAAGACCTACGTTCAGAACATCGATAATGTCGGAGAAGCGGTCTACGTGGACGACGAAGAAGAGACAGTGAAGATGGTACAGATTCGTCCGCGGAAAAGCAAGCATGGTGGTGGTGAAGCATGACACAGCCAGCGAAATCAATTGCTGTTGAACAGGTCGTAGATGAGGATGATGTAGGTCGCGTCAACGACTTCTTTAATCTGCGACCGATCAAGCGGGATCTACACCAGTTCACGTATCGGGATACTCTCGATCGGGCATTCTGTCGAGATGATCGACGACTCTTCTACATTGAGAAGGACGCTACTATCATGGCTGCTCTGATGGTCTGGTGTGAATCACGGGTGCTGGATGACGATGAAGCGCAAATCCGACTAGTGGCGGTTAAACCAGAACACCGTGGGCAGGGATTTGGCCGGGCTCTCTGTGAACGGGCTGAACAGTTCGCGTTTGAGTTCGGGGAGCAGAAGATGAGTGCTGATGTTATGGCGGAGTCGCAGGCTGTCGAGTTCTGGCAGTCACTTGGATATACGATTGAAGAGGAATGGACGACCGATAATGGCCGTTCAATGTATCGGGTTTCTAAGCCTATCTGAGTTTTTCGTGCGTTCGAACACTCGATCATAGGCCATCTATTTCTCCGATATAGAGTATTTGGCACCTGCGTGGTAGGGTAACTGCTCATAGTCAATTGAATGACTTCTATAAGGCGACTACTTCGAGACGATCATAGAGAGATACGACGAGTTGGCTGAATCGGCTTCCTAATCAGGAACGGCTTCGGTCAACTGTCTTGACACCGACGAGTCGTCCGGACCAGTAGACCGCCTCAACGACCACCTCGTCCGCATCGTCAGTAGGTAATCCAATGGTCGTACTTCCACAGTCCGAACACCACACGCGGCGAATGAGCCAGCCGTCGGCGTCGTAGTAGGTCGCGTAGACGACCGCCTTGTCACCCGTCCGAACCCGTCGGTTGCATCGGTCACAGATGTGGCCTGTCTCTACGCCGTTCAGAGCCGCCGCCGGAGACGGTCGGGTCATTGACCCACCTCAAGCGACGAATAGGCGACGTTACACTCGTCACACGCCCATCCGCGTTGGCCGGTTACACAGTCCAACAACGCTCCGTATTCGAGACGCGAGCCGCAACGGAGACACGTCGGCGTATCCGTCATTCGTCTTCACCCGTTGCGTGCGGGTTCGGTTCCTCGAAGCCGTCCCTGTAGCACGGCCAACAGCACAGCCCGAGGCCGTCGTTCCAATTGCCACAGTCGCAATCCTCGGGACGGTCGTCGTCGCGGTCGTCAGCACCGAACTCTTCGAGAGTCACGCCACCGTCGGTCGCGGCCACCTTCGGTGTCTCTTCGACGTGTTCCCCAAGTTGGGCGTCTACCTCGTCGGCGTCGACCCACGCGGGAGCAACGCGCTCGCCAGTAGCGAAGGCGACACGCCGGATGTGCTTACAGCGAGTCCCCCGGTATCGGTGGTCGGCACAGGTACATCGACTCTTACGGGAATCGACGGCGTACTCTCCGTTCTGGTTCTGACCGACGACGGTGTAAATGTCTCCGCCCTTGGGGAGAACGGCCATATACTCCGTTAGGGCGCGTACATCGCGCTGTTCGAGGTCGATACAACCAGCCGTTGCGGAAGATTCACCTTCCGCTGTCTCGAATTGACTCATGCCTTCTTGGCTCCGTTGAGAAGGCCTCGTCCGGTGTTGTCGCACCGGGCGTTTTCTGTGAATCACGCCCTAAGAGACGAGTCCTTCTCTATCTATACCTTGGACGGCACGGATATTAAGTCTGTCGCCTTAGACGGAATAGTTAACTGATTACGTATAGTAGAAGGCTGTATGAGCGAAGATACGAAACCGGGGCCGACACCACGAATAAGCGACGACGAGATACTGGCCGTCTTTCGGGATACAGACGACCCCGTACTGTCTACAGCCGAAGTGACTGAACAGATACCGCTCAAACGACGAGCAACCTACAATCGGCTCCGGTCGCTGGCCGACGAGGGTCGATTAGAAAGCAAGCAAATTGGGGGTCGTAACACGGTATGGTGGATAGCCTAATCAGAGAAACTGGGGCCACGGTCGTTTTTTGAAGAGTAGTAAGATTAGTACGACCTGACGCCGACCAGAGCCGCGAGACGCCTGTCAGCGAGATCTATGCTAACATTCTATAGAATTATCACGCCACAGGAAGCCGCTGAACGGCTTTGAGAGTGAATTAGACACGACAACCAAGACCACTCGCTCGGGTGGCGGCTCCGCTCACGCCGCCAGCAGGCGGGTATATGACTTTACTGATGATCATTCGAAACCCGAAACAGAGAGTAGACGACCCAAATCTTTCGTTCATTGCGGAATAGGAAACGAAGAACCGACCGGCGTTACCCTTCTTCGTCGGGTTCGAGTTCCTCGATTTCCTCACGGTGTTCGTTGGCCTCCTTGCCTTCCGTCTCGGCCAGCCTGTACTTGTCGTAGATGGGGGTAGAGAACAAATCTCCGTACAGACCAGATTCCACATAGAATCACTGTTCACCCCCTCACTTTCCAAGCGAACTGATAAAGTGAATCAGCCACTTAGAGAAGGTATTGTGAGCGATTCGAGTGGCCCCCTCTCTCCGGATAGACCGAATGCGGATCGCGCCTTTCGAGTTGACGCCCCCTTCGACCCGGCGGGCGACCAGCCCGAGGCCATCGAGGAACTGGTGAATGGGTATAATTCTGGTATGGAGAAACAGACCCTACTTGGCGTCACCGGGTCGGGCAAGACGAACACGGTGTCGTGGGTGGTCGAAGAACTCCAACAACCGACCTTAGTGATTGCGCATAATAAGACGCTGGCCGCGCAACTCTACGAAGAGTTCGGGAATCTTTTCCCGGATAATGCAGTAGAATATTTAGTATCCTACTACGACTACTACCAGCCCGAGGCCTACGTCGAACAGACGGACACGTTCATCGACAAGGACGCCTCGATCAACGACGAGATCGACCGCCTGCGCCACTCGGCCACCCGGTCGCTGTTGACCCGGGACGACGTGATCGTCGTCGCCTCGGTGTCGGCCATCTACGGGCTGGGCGACCCCGCGAACTACGTCGACATGTCGCTGCGCCTCGAAGCGGGGCAAGCGATCGACCGCGACGAACTGCTCGCCCGCCTAGTCGACCTCAACTACGACCGCAACGACGTCGACTTCACGCAGGGGACGTTCCGGGTGCGGGGCGACACCGTCGAGGTGTTCCCCATGTACGGCCGCTACGCCGTCCGGGTCGAGTTCTGGGGCGACGAGATCGACCGCCTGACGAAACTCGACCCGCTCGAGGGCGAGGTCGTGAGCCGGGAGCCCGCGGTCCTGATCCACCCGGCGGAACACTATTCGATCCCGGAGGAGCGCCTCGACCGCGCGATCGGGGAGATCGAGGACCTGATGGAGGATCGGGTCTCGTACTTCGAGCGACAGGGCGACCTCGTCGCGGCCCAGCGGATCGAGGAACGAACCACGTTCGACTTGGAGATGCTGCGCGAGACGGGCTACTGCTCGGGCATCGAGAACTACTCCGTCCACCTCTCGGACCGCGACTCGGGCGAAGCGCCCTACACCCTGCTCGACTACTTCCCCGACGACTTCCTCACGGTGATCGACGAATCCCACCAGACCCTCCCGCAGATCAAGGGCCAGTACGAGGGCGACAAGTCGCGCAAGGACTCGCTGGTCGAGAACGGCTTTCGCCTCTCCACGGCCTACGACAACCGCCCGCTCACGTTCGAGGAGTTCGAGGCGAAGACGAGTCGGACGCTGTACGTCTCCGCGACGCCCGGCGACTACGAACGGGGCCACTCCGAGCAGGTGGTCGAACAGATCGTCCGCCCGACCTACCTCGTCGACCCCGCGATCGAGGTGGCCGACGCGACGGGGCAGGTCGAGGACCTCATGGACCGCATCGACGGCCGCATCCAGCGGGACGAGCGCGTCCTCGTCACCACCCTCACCAAGCGTATGGCCGAGGACCTCACCGAGTACCTCTCGGAGGCGGGGGTGGCGGTGGAGTACATGCACGACGAGACGGACACGCTGGAACGGCACGAACTCATCAGGGGGCTCCGCCTCGGCGAGTTCGACGTCCTCGTCGGGATCAACCTCCTCCGCGAGGGGCTGGACATCCCCGAGGTGTCGCTGGTCGCCATCCTCGACGCCGACCAGGAGGGCTTTCTCCGCTCGGAGACAACGCTCGTCCAGACGATGGGGCGGGCGGCCAGAAACGTCAACGGCGAGGTGGTGCTATACGCCGACGAGACGACCGACGCCATGCGGTCGGCCATCGAGGAGACGCGTCGCCGCCGCCGGATTCAACGGGAGTTCAACGAGGAACACGGCCACGAACCGACGACCATCGAGAAGGACGTTGGCGAGACCAACCTGCCGGGGAGCGAGACTGACACCGAAAGCGTCACCGGGGACACACCGGAGAGTGACGACGAAGCCCGCGCCCGGATCGAGGCACTCGAAGAGCGCATGGAGGCCGCCGCCGACAACCTGGAGTTCGAACTCGCGGCCGACATCCGCGATCGGATCCGCGAACTCCGCCAGGAGTTCGACTTCGACGACGACGGGATCGCCCCCGAAGTCGACTCCGACTTCTAGCCGACGGCCCGGAACCGTTTTGTCGACGGGGCCACACCTCGACGCCATGCTCGGGCGGGTGCTGGCGTGGCTCGGATCGGACGACCACGCCGAGGACGAGGTCGACGTCGACTGGGTCGATCCCGGAACGGAGTACGGGGGCGACGGTCCCGTGCGGCGGTACGTCTGTGCCGAGTGTGGGGCGACGACGGAGGGCGTCGGCCCCGACGAACAGGTGGCGTGTCCCGACTGCGAGACGGTGTTCAAGGGAGTACTCGTCCCCGACCACGCCGTCTGTCCACGGTGTGAGTCGCGCATCGACGACGCCGCCTTCTATCCGGAGACCCGCCGGGACACCGAGTTCGCGGCGTGCGGGGCGTGTGACTATCGGTGGGAGAGCGACCCGCGCTAGTCCTCGCCCTCGATCAGCGTGGTCCCGTCGTCGTCGGCGTGGTGGAGCGCCACGTCGTGGCGGGTGTGGCGGGCGTGCGTCCGCGCCCAGCGCCGGGCCGCGTCCGCGGACAGGCGTTCGACGCCGTCCGGGCAGTTGTGACAGACCGCCCGCCAGGTCGACACGCCGTCGGGGTAGTGGCCCGTGTGACGCTCGTGGTCGAGTGCGAACTGCTCGACTGCGCGGTTGCCCGCGTGCAGGTCGTCGAGTTCGTACGAGAGGTCCCACTCCCGGCCACACCGCTCGCAGCTCACGGTCGGCGCGTCGCCGGGTGGGTCGTCGCCGGTCGCGCCGTCGTCGGCGTTTGACACGGTCCCACTTAGGGCCCGGACGCCCTTGAACGTGGTCCGGTCGCTCCCCCCCGTTCGGCGACAGTTCCGTCCCACTCGTTCATCAGTTCACGACTCCCGACTGCGGTTACACCGCCACTAGTGAAAACGTTCGAGAGTGGGGGCCGACGGGTGACTGCCTTCTACCCACGCCACACGTCGTCCCCGCCACAGTTCCGGCACTCGAGGATTATCGAGACGGTGTCCTGCCCGACCGTGTAATCGTCGAACAGGATGTCGGCGTTGCTCCCGCAGTTACTACAGAGTATCCAGATGTCGTTCCCCCCCTCGCCCGAGAATTTCAGCTGGTCGTTCAGATTACACGATTTGCATTCGAACAAGAACCCCTCGGGGCCGGCTCCAAGCGAGACATCGTTACTGTTGCACCGGCTACATTCGCAGTATATCGTCGTCATCGCTCTGCCGTTACCGTAATCGTTTGATATTTTTTCCGGTCGTCCAACCCGTCACACACGGTCCGCTCGAACGTCTCCGTTCGGGGAGAAGCCGACTCCGTGGTCGGTTTGGCGCCGAACGGGGCGTTCAGAACAGGCCGGTGACGTTGCCGTCAGCGTCGACGTCCATCCCTTCGGCGGCGGGTTCGGCCGGCAGGCCGGGCATCGTGAGCACGTCGCCGGTGAGGACGACGACGAACCCGGCACCCGCGTCGGGGTAGCACTCGCGGACCGTGAGCGTCCAGTCGTCGGTCGGCGCGCCCTTCCGCGTCGGGTCGTCCGTGGTCGAGTGCTGGGTCTTCGACAGGCAGACGGGCATGTCGCCGTAGCCCTGTTCCTCCAACCGTTCGAGGTCGTCCTGGGCCTCCTCGGTGAAGTTGGCGTCCTCGGCACCGTACACCTCGGTCGCGACGGTCCGGATCTTGTCCTCGAGGCTCTCGTCGAGGTCGTACAGCGGCTGGAAGTCGCCCTCGTCGCTATCCGCGAGGTCTTTCGCCGTCTCGGCCAGTTCGGCGGCCCCGGCCCCGCCGTCGGAGAACGCCTCGCTCACGACGACCGGGTAGCCCTGCTCCTCACAGTGGTCGACGATCGCCCGAATCTCCTCGTCGGTGTCCGTCGGGAAGCGGTTGATGGCGACGACGAAGGGGACGCCGAACTGCTCGATGATGCCGGCGTGGTGGTCGAGGTTCGTCGTGCCGTCCCGGACCGCCTCGGGGTCGGGCCCTTTCAGGCGGTCGTAGTCGGTCGGCCACATCTCCAGACCGTGGTACTTCATCGACCGGACGGCGGTCGTCAGGACGGCCGCGTCGGGCGAGACGCCACGCCGGGAGACGATGTTGCCGAACTTCTCGAAACCCAGGTCGGCTGCGAAGCCGGCCTCCGTGACGAGGTAGTCGCCGAGTGCGAGGCCGAGTTTGTCGGCCACGAGCGAGTTCGTCCCGTGGGCGATGTTCGCGAAGGGGCCGCCGTGGACGAAGGCGGGCGAGCCCTCGATGGTCTGGACCAGATTGGGTCGGAGGGCGTCTTTCAACAGCATCGCCATCGCCCCCTCGATGCCGAGGTCCTCGACGGTGACCGGGTCGCCGTCCGTGTCGTAGGCGACGATCATCGTCGCCAGTCGCTCCTTGAGGTCGGCGAGCGAGTCGGCCAGACAGAGCACCGCCATCACCTCGGAGGCGGCCGTGATCTGGAAGCCGTCCTCGCGGGGCGGGCCGTTGGTCGACCCGCCGAGACCGACGACGACGTCGCGGAGCGCGCGGTCGTTCATGTCCAGCGCGCGCTTCCACGCGACTTCGTCGACGTCGACGTCGAGGTCGTTGCCGTAGTGGACCTTCGTGTCGAGCGTCGCCGACACGAGGTTGTGAGCCGTCGTCAGCGCGTGGAGGTCGCCCGTGAAGTGGAGGTTGATGTCCTCCATCGGCAGGACCTGCGAGTGACCGCCGCCAGCGGCCCCGCCCTTGATGCCGAACACCGGCCCCAGCGAGGGTTCGCGCACCGCGACGACCCCCCGGTGGCCGAGGTGGTTCAGTCCCTGACCGAGACCGACCGTGGTGACGGTCTTGCCCGCCCCCTTCGGCGTCGCCGTCGTCCCCGTCACGAGGATCAGGTTCCCCTCGTCGGCGTCGGTCAGCGTCCGCTGGATCGCCTCCTGTTCGATCTTCGCGATGCCGTTGCCCTGCGGGTCGAGGTCCTCGGCGGCGAGGCCCAAGTCGCCGGCCACGTCCTCGATCGGCCGGGTCTCGGTCGCCGTCGCGATTTCCATGTCCGTCGGTACGTCGTCGGCGTCCGTCTCGTCCGAAGTCATCCCGAAAATATACACGGCCATCCCATATGTAAGCCGCGGCGTGGGCGAGTTTCACATCATTTTTCGACATCGAGCAGGGCGACCCGCTCCGCGATCAGGTCGGAGAGGTCGCCGTCGACGGCGTCGAGTTCCGCCGCCGTCACGTCGAAAAACGCCCGTACGCGGCCCGAATCGGTCGAATCGAGCGTCCCCGTGGGGTCGAGTGCGAGTCGCTCCCGGAGGGCGTCGGCCGCGGCGGTCTCGCGGTCACCGTCGTCGTCCGCAGCCGTCACGACGACGGCGACGGGCAGCCGGCCCTCGGACACCCCCATCTCGAGTGCGTCGTCGATCTGTCGCCGGCCGGCGGCGTACAGCAGTATCTCGACACTCCGCTCGCGGGCGACGTTCTCGCCGCGAGCGAACGCGCGGTCGGTCAGGTCGACCGCACGGGCGAGGTGTCGGCGGTCGACGACGTAGCGTGCGTCGAACGCCTGGACGGTCACGTCGTGGTCGGCGGCGACGGCGTCCAGATCCGAGAGGAACGCGTCGAGATCGTCGACCGTCGCGACCCCTTCGACGACGATCACTCGAAATCACCCAGGCTGGCCTGCTGGTCGGCCCCGGAGTCGGCCGACCGTCGGTCCGTGTCGGCATCGGCGTCGGCCGACTCGCCGTCGTCCCCCGCACTCCCCTCGGCCGGCGTCACGTCCGTCATCGAGGGATCACGGCGGCCGGCGTTTTCGAGGATGCGCTCGGCGGTCGCCTCGCGGCCCCGGAGCGCACCGAGGACGACGGACTTCTCCGCCTCGCGGAGGTCGGCCCGCGACTCGACGCCGGCCTCGTAGAGGCGGCGGGCGCGTTTGCGGCCGATCCCACGGACACCGGTCAGATCGAGCAGTTCCTCGCGGACGCCGTCCGCGACGCGCCGTTTCGCCTCGTTGACGGCGGCGACACAGTCCAGATCGAGTTCGACCGCGAGTTGCTCGGCCGCGCCGAGCAACCACTCGGCGGTGTCGACCTTGCCGCGCACGTCGCCGGGACCGACGCCGTAGCGCTCGGTGATCCGGTCCTCGTCGACCTCACTCGCCCAGTCCTCCAGCAGTTTCGCCGTCTTCAGCGCCGACAGCCACTCCTCGAAGCGCACGTCCTCGAACTCCGAGGGGACGCGGCCGAGGAACTCGGCCTCGCGCTCGTAGCAGAGTTCGGTGTACGTCTCCCGATCGCCCGACTTCAGGTAGAGTTCGTACATGTCGGGGGTGCGGGAGACGAGGTGGTAGAGCCCGAGGGCGGTGGGGTCCTCGGCCGCCCGCAGGCCGTCGACGATTTCGGCCGCGCTCATCGGGTCGAGATACAGGCGGGAGACGGTGTGGCCGAGGGGAGTGGCGGTGATCCCGTCGCCGTCGCGTTCGACGAAGTCGTTGGCGACGAGATACTCCAACACGTCGTCGACGACCGACTCCAAGTGACGCGTGTCGTCGGACTGGACGGCGTACAGCGTCCGGTCGAGGAACTCGAGCAGGCCGGATCGGGTGTGGGCAAATCCGGAGGCGACCGTCGAGAGTAGGTGGGTCCGCATCGCCGGTTCGCGGGCGAGTTTCGACCCCACGGGCTCCGAATCGGCCCACACGTACCTCTCGAACAGTTCGTCCATCGTGTCGTGGTCCTTCGCGAGTAGGACGGCCTCGCCGTAGGGGTCGAGGCCCGGCCGCCCGGCGCGGCCGAACATCTGGTGGACCTCCAGCGTGTCGAGGGGTTTCATGCCGCCGAACTCGCCGTCGTAGCGCCGCCAGTCGCGGACGATCACCCGCCGGCTGGGCGTGTTGACCCCCGCCGCGAGTGTCGGCGTCGCACAGATGACTTTCAGCAGCCGGTCGCGGAAGGCGTCCTCGACGAGCGATCGGTGCTCGGCCGAGAGGCCGGCGTGGTGGAAGGCCGCACCCTTCCGGACGACTCCGGCCAGGTCGTCGCTCGTCTCGGTGTCGGAGACGCCGGCCACCTCGTCGGCGACGGCGGCGAGTTCGTCGCGTTCGTCGTCGGAGAGTCGGTCCGCAGTCACGTCGGCCAGCCGCCGGGCCTCCGCCTCGGCGTTGCGCCGGGAGTTGACGAAGACCAGCGACGAGCCGTCCTCGTCGACGGTGTCGGCGACCAGGGCGGCGGTGGCCCGTTCGCCCTTCGCCACCGGCACCTCCCGCTGATCGCCGTCGGCGAAGGTGATTGCGTCGCCGAAGTGGACTCCCGTCCGGAGGTCGATCGGCCGCCAGTCGGACTCGACGAGTTCGGCGTCCAGCCAGTCGGCCACCTCGTCGGCGTTGTCGACGGTGGCCGAGAGCGCGACGACCTGGAGGTCGGGGGTGATGCGCCGGAGTTTCGCCAGCGTCACCTCCAGCGTCGGCCCCCGGTTCGGATCGTCGACGAGGTGGACCTCGTCGGCGACGACGCAGGTGAGGTCCTCGAGCCACGGCGCGCCGTTGCGCACCAGCGAGTCCACCTTCTCGCTCGTGGCGACGACGATGTCGCGGTCGGCCAGCCACTCCTCGCTCGACTCGTAGTTGCCCGTCGAGATGCCCACCGACACGTCCGGCTCGTCGAGCTCGGCCCAGCGCTCGAACTCGGCTTTCTTCTCGCCGGCGAGCGCCCGGAGCGGGACGATGTACAGCGCCGTGCCGCCGCGGGCGACACTCGACAGCATGGCGAGTTCCGCGATCAGGGTCTTGCCGCTGGCCGTCGGCACGCTGGCGACGAGGCTGTCGCCCCCGGTGACGCCGGCGTCGACGGCCGCGGCCTGTGGCGGGTAGAGTTCCTCGATCCCCGACTCGGCGAGACGGCCGGCGGCGCCCGACGGGAGCCCGGGGATGTCGGCGGGGTTCATCGGTCGTCGGTCCTTGGCGCGTCCCCGCGTTTAACCTGTCGGGTCGCGGGTCTCGGGCCCGGCGGATTTAGGGTGTGGGGCGTAGACGATGGAACGATGACCACGCTAGAGATCGAACCGGGCGACTTGACCGCCGGCGAGATCATCGACGCCCTCGACGACGGCCAGCGGATCGTCGTTCGCCTGGAGATGCTCGGCGGCGTCCACGAGGTGACGCTCCGCCACGACGGCGACACGTACTACTGCGATACGCCGACCACGCTCCACAAACACGACGACCCCGACGCGATGCGGACGTGCATCGAGGAGATGGGGTACGGGCGCAAGGAGTGAGGGCTGCGTGGCGCAGTTTTAACCCCGCCCGTCGACAACGACACGTATGGTCGACGCCCCCGACATCGACGAACTGGTCGGCGTCGAAGAGCCGAGCTTTCGACACGTCCTATCCTGCGTGTTCGGTATCCAGGAACACGAGAGCCGGACGTATCTCGTCCTGTTGGACAACCCGGGCAGCACGGTGGCGGAACTCGCCGAGGACCTCGACCGCGACCGGAGCAACGTCAACCGATCGCTGACGACGTTGCTCGACAAGCGACTGGTCGAACGGGAGCGTCGTCTCCTCGATCCGGGTGGCTACGTCTACCAGTACACCGCGACGCCGCTCCCGGAGGCCAAGGAACTGATGCACCACACGCTCGACGAGTGGGTCGCGCAGGTCCACGACGCGATCGACGAGTTCCAGCCGTAGTGAACCCACTCGCTTTTTGTCCCACGGCCCTTCGCTCCGCCAATGAGTATGGATCTGACCGCGGCCACCCCGTCGGAACCCGCCGCCGCCGACGACGGCGTCTGGCTCGCGTGTATCGAGTGTGGCGAGACGTTCGCGCCCTTCGACGAGATCAGGTACACCTGCGACCACTGTGACTGCCTGCTCGAAGTTCGGTACGCCGAACCGCCGACCTTCGACGACTTCGAGGGACAAGGGGTCTGGCGGTACGCCGCCGCGCTTCCCTTCGAGACCGGCGTCAGCCTCCCCGAGGGCGACACGCCGCTGCACCACGTCCCGCGGCTGGAGGAGGAGTTCGGCGTCGAGCGCCTCCGGGTCAAACACGAGGGGATGAACCCGACGGGTGCGTTCAAGGACCGCGGCATGACCGTCGGCGTCCGCGTCGCACAGGAACTCGGAGTCGGGCGGTTGGCGTGTGCCTCGACGGGGAACACGAGCGCCGCCCTCGCGGCCTACGGCGCACGCGGCGGGATGGAGACGCTCGTCCTCCTCCCCGCGGGCAAGGTGGCCTCGGGCAAGATCGCGCAGGCCGCCCTCCACGACGCCCGAATCCTCGAGGTCGACGGCAACTTCGACGACTGCCTCGACATCGTGCAGGAACTCGCCACGGCCGGCGAGGTGTACCTGCTCAACTCGCTGAACCCCTTCCGACTGGAGGGACAGAAGACCATCGGCCTGGAAATCTTAGAGGAGTTCGTGGCCGACCACGGCACCTATCCGGACCGTATCGTCCTCCCGGTCGGCAACGCGGGCAACACGGCGGCGCTCTACAAGTGCTTCCGGGAACTCGTCCAGAGCGGGGCGCTCGATCCCGAAGACGTGCCGAAACTCACCGGCGTACAGGCCGAGGGCGCGGCCCCGATGGTCGAAGCGATCGAGGAGGGAAACGACGAGATCCGCCGGTGGCCGGACGTCGAGACGGTCGCCACGGCCATCCGCATCGGCAACCCGGTGAACGCGCCGAAGGCGCTCCCGGGCATCCGGGCGACCGACGGTACCGCCGTCTCGGTCAGCGACGAGGCGATCACCGACGCACAGCGTGCGCTCGCGGGCGAGGGCGTCGGCGTCGAACCCGCCTCCGCGACGTCGATCGCTGGCCTCCGGAAACTCCGCGACCGGGGGGTCGTCGACGCCGACGAACAGGTGGTCTGTCTCACCACCGGTCACCTGCTGAAAGACCCCGAGGCCGCCTTCGAAGCGGGAGGCGATCCCGAACCGGTACCCAACGACGTGGACGCCGTCCTCGAACACATCGCGGAGTAGACGGCGCTATCGAGGTGATCGTCCGAGAAGCGGGAGACGGGGCGTTGTGAGGGGGGCACGTAACCAGACGGTTCGTCGTCTCCCACTCCGAGGGTGGGGCGGAACGGTAATCAACCCCGCCGTTATCGTAATTAATTAATAGGGGCCACGGGAGTAACAGCGACCGGCGCGCCCTCGGTTCACGCTCCGATATCCGGATCGGCCGCCAGGTCGTCGAACCCGGCGAGTCGGTAGGGCCGCGAGTCGGTGCAGTCCTCGTCGGCTGCCGCCAACTCCCCGATCGCGAGGTCGTACCGGTGGGCGAAGTCGTCGTAGTCGTCCGCCACGGCGACGGAGTCGATCAGTGCCTCGGCGGTCAGGTCCTCGTCGACCTCGTCGCGGAACGCCGCGGCCGTCGCTGCGGCCGCCGCCGCCGTCTCGGGGTCGGCACCGAACCGGTCCGCGAACGCCTCGGCGACCGTCGTCTCGAAGTCGTCGTCGTTCATGGTCGTCCGAAGGACCGGTCGCCACCTATACGTTGTGCCTTCTGCGTCCGACTGCCGTCTGACGGACGTTTTTGCGTGTGTGACCAGTACACACACACATGGCTCCGAGCGGCTTCCCGACCGGGACGGTCAGTAGTGGGCGAGACGACCCCTCGGCGTCGGTGCCGAGGCGAAGCGAGGTGTCCGAGGGCGACCCGCAAGCGCGCATCGCCGAACTGGAGCGCGAGAACGAGGCGTTGCGCGAGGCGGTGGCACAGCAACGCCGCGAGAACGAACGGATCGTCGAGCGCTACGAACGGTTGCTGGACGACTGCGACGCCGAGAACCCGGACCGGGACGCGATCGGTCCCGATCGGGAGGCGTCGAGCGACCCCTCGGACGGCGTCGTCGACCGGGTCGTCGGTCTGTTCACGAACCGGCGTTAGTCGTCCTCGCCGTCACCGAGGGTGATGCCGGTCACGTCGATGATCCGCTCGTCGGCCCGGATGGTCTCGACCGCCCCCTCGGGAACCGGATCGTCAAGGTTGTACACCGTCATGGCCTCGCCGCCGACCGTCTCGCGGCCGTTGAACATCCCCGCGATGTTGACCTCGTTGTCGCCGAGGACGGTCCCGATCAAACCGAGGACGCCGGGACGGTCGTAGTTGCGGACGACGAGCATCTGTCCGTGGGGGACGGCGTCGACGCGGTAGCCGTCGATGCGGACGATGCGCGGGTCGTCGCCCGCGAACAGCGTGGTGCCGACGACGATGTCGTCGGTTCCGTCGCCGACAGTGACGGTGACGAGACTCTGGAAGTCGTCGCTCTGCCGGGTCTTCTCCTCGGTCACCTCGATGCCGCGTTCCTCGGCGATATTGGGCGCGTTGACCGCGTTCACTTGCCACTCCAGAGGTTCGAACACGCCCTTGAGCGCGCTCGCGGTGACGAACTCCACGTCCTCGTCGGCGATGTCACCCTCGTAGCGCACGCGGACCGTCGAGATCCGGCCCTCGAACATCTGGGCGGCGACTTTGCCGGCCGTCTCCGCCAGCCCGATGTACGGTTCGACCCGCGGGAACGCACTCTCGTCGATCGAGGGAGCGTTCAGCGCGTTCGCGACGGGTTCGTCGGCGAACGCGGCGACGACCTGGTCGGCGATGCTCGTGGCGACGTGTTCCTGTGCCGCCTCGGTCGACGCCCCCAGGTGGGGCGTGACGACGACGTCGTCGACGGCCAGCAGGGGGTTGTCCGGCGAGACGGGTTCGTCCGCGAACACGTCGACCGCTGCGCCGGCGAGCGTGCCGTCCTCAACGGCCGCGGCGAGGGCCGTCTCGTCGACGACGCCGCCCCGAGCGCAGTTGATCAGGTAGCCACCCTCCATGTGTGTGAGTTCGTCCCCGGCGATCAGTCCCTCGGTCTCGGGGGTCAGCGGCGTGTGGACCGTCAGGAAGTCGGCGCGGTCGAGACACGCCTCGAAGTCGACGAGTTCGGCCCCGAGTTGGTCGGCGCGCTCCTGGCCGATGTAGGGGTCGTACGCGACCAACTCCATCCCGAGCGATCCCAACCGCTTTGCGACCTCCTGACCGACGCGCCCGAGTCCGACGACGCCGAGCGTCTTGCCGTTGAGTTCGGTCCCGAGGTAGTCGCCTTTCGCCCACTCGCCGTCCCGGAGGCGGGCGTGTGCCTGCGGGATGGAGCGGGCGGTCGCGAAGGCCATCGCGACGGTGTGTTCCGCGGCCGCGCGGACGTTCCCCTCCGGCGCGTTGGCGACGATGACGCCGTGGTCGGTCGCGGCGTCGATGTCGATGTTGTCGACGCCGATCCCCGCCCGGCCGACGATGACGAGGTCGGGGGCCGCCTCGAACACCGCTTCGGTCACGTCCGTTCCCGAACGCACGACGAGCGCGTGGGCGTCCGCGACGGCGTCGAGCAGGTCGGACCCCTCGGCGTCGTAGGCGGTCTCCACCTCGTGGCCCGCGGTACGAAGCCGGTCCAACCCCGCATCGGCGATCGGGTCCGTGACGAGTACCCTCATAGTCGAATCGACCCGAGGACGGAGTTAAGCGTTTCCAAACGCTCGGGGCACCGGGGACCACACGCCGATCCGCGTCCGGACCGCCGGGACCCGTCGGCCGGTGTCGCGTGGCGGGGGATTCAAACCCTCGGCCGGCAACGGGTCGGTATGCGACTCGTCGCCTTCGACTTCGACGGCACGCTCTCCGACTCGGAGATGACGGTGCTCCTTGGCGAACAGTGTGGCGTCGCCGACCGGATGGCCGAGGTCACGGAACGCGCGATGAACGACGAGATCGGATACGCCGAGAGCCTGCGCGAACGGGCTGCGCTGCTGGAGGGACTGGACACGGAACGGGCCGACGACGCCTTCGACGGGGTGCGCCTGCGACCCGGCGCGGCCGACCTGCTCGAAGCCCTGAACGACGCCGGCCACCACACCGCCGTCCTCACGGGAGGGTTCGAACGGGGGGTCGAGCACGCCCTCGACCGCGCGGGCGTCGGCGTCGACACCGTGATCGCCAACCGCCTCCCCCGGGAGGGTGGCCACCTCACCGGCGACGTCGAGGGGCCGCTGATCGAGGGCACCAAAGACCGGGCGTTGGAGTCGCTGGCGGCCGATCTGGACTACCCACTCTCGCGAACCGTCGCCGTCGGTGACGGAGCGAACGACCTCCCGATGCTGGAAGTCGCGGGACTGTCGGTGGGCTTCCTCCCCAAGCCGGCGGTGCGGCCCGCCTGCGACGTCGTCGTGGCGTCGATGGACCGCCTCGGTCGAGCGTTCGAGGAACGGGGGCTGATCGACGCGAACCGAGCGTGACGCGGCGGGACGCGTCGCCGCCGGTCAGGTCGCGGCGTCGATGGCTCGATCCAAGTCGGCGACGATGTCCTCGACGTCCTCCAGTCCGACGGACAGACGGACCATGTCGGGCGTGACCCCCGCCGCGCGCTGTTCGTCCTCGGTCAACTGCTGGTGGGTGGTCGAGGCGGGGTGGATCACCAGCGTCTTCGCGTCGCCGACGTTCGCCAGCAGCGAGGCGAGTTCCACGTTGTTCACCGTCTCGCGGGCGGCCTCGTACCCCGCCTCGAGGCCGAAGGTGATCATGCCGCCGTAGCCGTCGTCGAGGTACTCGCTGGCGGCGTCGTGGGTCTCGTGGTCCGGGAGGCCGGGGTAGGTCACCCAGCCCACGTCGGGGTGGTCGGCGAGATGTTCCGCGACGGCCATCGCGTTCTCGCAGTGGCGGTCCATCCGCATCGGGAACGACTCCAGTTTCTGGAGGGTGACCCACGCGTCGAACGGCGACTGCTGGTCGCCCAGATCCCGCAGGCCGCGGGCGATGGCAGCGTAGGTGAAGCCCGCGGGCGCGAACGTCTCGTGGAAGTTGACGCCGTGGTAGGCGGGGTTGTCCGCGCCGATCTCGGGGTAGTCGTCGGCGTACGTCCCCCAGTCGAAGGTGCCGCCGTCGACCAGGACCCCGCCGACGGTCGACCCCGATCCGTGGAGCCACTTGGTCGTCGAGTTCCACACGAGATCAGCGCCGTGTTCGACCGGTCGGCACAGATACGGCGTCGCGAACGTGTTGTCGACGAGGAGGGGGACGCCGTTCTCGTGGGCGATGTCCGCGATGCGCTCGATGTCGGGGGTCACCAGCGCCGGGTTGCCGATCGTCTCGAGGTGGACGTACGCGGTGTCGTCGTCGATGGCGTCGGCGTAGGCGTCGTAGTCCAGCGTGTCGACGAACCGGGTCGTAATCCCACGGCGCTCGACGGAGTGGGTGAGGTACGTGTAGGTGCCGCCGTACAGCGCCGAGGCGGTGACGACGTTGTCGCCCGCCTCCGCGAGCAGGAACGTCGCGAGGTCGAGGGCGGCCATCCCGGAGGCGGTGGCGACGGCCCCGACGCCACCTTCGAGCGAGGCGAGACGCTCCTGGAGGGTGCCGACGGTCGGGTTCATCAGCCGCGAGTAGATGTGGCCCTCCGTCTCGAGGGCGAACTGCCCCGCGGCGTCGTCGGCGTCGTCGAAGACGTACGACGTGGTCTGGTAGATGGGCGGCGCGCGCGAACCCGTCGACGGATCGGGGCGCTGGCCGGCGTGCAGGCTTCGCGTGTGGAATCCGGGTGCGTCGGTCTCGTCGTCTGGCATATGGGTAGCGTTCGACGGCGACCATTCTAATAACGCTGTCGAACGTGTACGAGAACGGCGAACCGAGGAGGCGTTGCCCGATCAGTCGGTGCCGAGGTAGAGTTCGGCCACCTCGTCGCTGTCGAGCAACTCCTCGCCGGTGCCCTGGAACCGATTCTCGCCCATATCGAGGACGATGCCGCGGTCGGAGCGCTTGAGCGCCGCCCGAGCGTTCTGCTCGACCATCAGGATCGGCGTGCCGGCGTCGTTGATCTCGACGATCTTCTCGAACATCTCCTCGACGAGTTGCGGGGCCAGCCCCGCCGACGGCTCGTCGAGGACGAGCAGATCGGGATCGAGGATCATCGCGGTCCCCATCGCGACCATCTGCTGTTGGCCGCCGCTGAGGGAGCCGGCCCGCTGGTCGGCGCGGTCCTCGAGGACGGGGAACTGGTCGTACACCTCCTCGAGTCGCTCGTCAAAGTCGAACCAGTCTTTCCCCTCGGCGGGCCACGCGCCCATCTTCAGGTTCTCCATGACCGAGAGGTTCGGGAAGATGTTGTCGTTCTGGCGGACGTAACACATGCCGTACTCGACGATTTCCTCCGGCGGCTTGCCGGCCAGATCGGTGCCGTTGAAGTGGACCGAGCCCTCCCGGGCCTCGACGACGCCGACGATGGTCTTCAGCAGGGTCGACTTCCCGGCCCCGTTCGGGCCGATGATCGTGACCACCTCGCCGTCTTCCATCTGCATGTCGACACCGTGGACGATGATCGCGTCGCCGTAGCCGCTGACGACGTTCTCGAGTTCGAGTAACATTAGACGTCACCTCCGAGGTACGCTTCGAGCATCCGCTCGTCGGACTGGACTTCCTCCGGGGTACCCTTCGAGAGCACCGCGCCGTCGTGCAGGCCGATGACGGTGTCGGAGATGCGCATGATCGCTTCGATGTCGTGTTCCACGACGAGGAAGGTCATGTCGCGCTCGTCGCGCAACTCCATGATGCGCTGGAGGAGTCGGTCGGTCAGGTCCGGATTGACCCCAGCCATCGGCTCGTCGAGCAACAGGAGCTCCGGATCGGCCATCAGCGCCCGGCCGAGTTCCAGCAGCTTTCGCTGACCGCCCGAGAGGTTGCCGGCGTACTCGTCGCGCAGGTCCCAGAGTTCGAGGAACTTCAGGAGTTCCTCGGCGCGGGCGCGGGCGTCCCGCTCAAACTCGCGGACCCCGCTGGTGTTCGCGGCCGCCGCGAGCACCTTCTCGCCGGGGTTGTTCTGCGACGCGAGCAGCATGTTGTCCATCACTCGCATCCCAGTGAGTTCCTGTGCGATCTGGAAGGTCCGCACCAGACCGCGTTGGGTCCGCTCGTTGGGTGGCAGTCCGGTTATGTTCTCGCCGTCGAACGTCACGGTCCCCTCGTCGGGGTGGTGGAAGCCCGCGAGCAGTTTGAACATGGTGGACTTGCCGGCCCCGTTCGGGCCGATGACGCCGACGATCTCCGTGCGCTCGACCTCGAAGGAGACGTCGTCGACGGCGACGATGCCGCCGAACGTCTTCCGGAGGTTGTTGGCTTCGAGGAGCGTCATCGCGTCGCCTCCCCGAACAGGCCGTCCGGACGTGTGAGCAGACCGATGATCAGTGCAACGAGACCGACGCCGAACTTGTACTCCGAGGGGATGACGGCGACGCTCACTTCCTGTGCGACGCCGATGAAGTAGCCGCCGGCGACGGCACCCTTGGGGTCACCGATGCCGCCCAGGATGACCGCCGCGAAGATGGCGATCAGGGCGGTAAAGCCCATGTTCGGGCGGATCTGGGCGTCGAGTCCGAGCATAATGCCGCTGAGGCCGGCGATGGCACCGCCGATCAGCCAGACGTACAGGACGAGTTTCTCCGTGTCGACGCCGCGGATGCGCGAGAGCATCCGGTCGTCGGACGCCGCGCGCATCGCGATGCCGATCCGGGTCCGACGGAGCATGGCGTAGACGCCGAGCAACAGGAGCAGGCTCACGACGATGATCGCGATCTGTTCGACGCTGAACCTGACCCCCGCAAAGGAGGGGTTGGCCTCCATCGGGAGGTCGTAGAAGTGCCCACTGGGCCCCCAGATCGCACGCAGCAGGTTCCGGATGAAGAAGGCCACGCCAATCGAGACGATGAGCAGCGTGATCGGGCTCCGGGTCCGGAAGTGCTGGAAGACCAGTTTGTCGAGGACCACCGAACCGACGGACATGAAGAGGACGCCGGCGACGATGGCGACGCCGAGCGGCAGTCCGACCTGTGCGTTGACCGCCCAGGCGACGTACGCGCCGGCGGCCATGTAGTCGCCGTACGCGATGTTGATGAAGTTGAGGATGCCGAAGATGAGCGTCAGCCCCAACGCGGCGACGGAGATGATGCTTCCGACGACCAGTCCGTTCCAGATGAGTTGTGGATCGAGTACCATCGATGATCACTCCGAAGTGCCGGCCTGCAACCGCTCGGCGTCGCCGAGCAGGCCCTCCGGCCGGTAGTAGAGGACGAGGATCAACACCACTCCGACGACCATCAGTCGGATGTAGGAGAGTTGGTCGCCGAAGGGCACGTCGCCGGGGATGAACCGCGTGATCTGTCGGAGCCCCACGATGACGCTGGCTCCGAGGATCGCGCCGCCGTAGCTCCCCGCCCCGCCGATGATGACGGCCGCCCAGATCAGGAACGTGATGCTGGGCAGGAACATGATCGACGAGATGGCGTAGACGTAGTGCGCCCAGAGGCCGCCGGCGAGGCCGGCGATGGCCGCGCCGATGCCGAACGACTTCAGCTTGAAGACGTAGGTGTTCTTGCCGAGTGCGAGGGGCACGTCGTCGTTCTCGCGGATGGCGTGGAGCACCCGCCCGAACGGACTGGTCGAGAGCCGTTCGAACAGCAGGTAGCAGACGGCGACGATGGCCCACACGAGAACGAAGTAGAAGAGGTCGTAGCTGAACGGGATCGCGCCGTCGAGCGGGCGGGGGATGTTCTTCAGCGTCTGGGCACCCGTCGTCAGCCACGCCTCGTTGTGGATCAGCAGTCGGATGAGCTCCGCGGCACTCAGCGTCACTATCGCCAGGTAGTCGCCCTCGAGCCGGACGCTCGGGAGGGCGATCAACACGCCGAAGACGCCGGCGAGGGCGGTCCCCGCGACGAGGCCGACGATGATCGGGAAGTCGAACCCGACGACCCGCGTCGCAAGACTGCCGGTCGCCGGCGGTGTCGTGAGTATCGCGGACGTGTACGCGCCGACCGCGAAGAACGCCGCGTGTGCGAAGTTCAACAGGCCGGTGTCGCCCCAGTGCATGTTCATGCCGATCGCCAGCAGCGAGTAGACGCCGGCGATGATGCCGACGACCAGCAGTAGGTCTACAAGTGCCATGGTTCGATGTGGTTCATGTGTTGAATATTGGAAGTTGGTGTGCGTCTGCGGACGTTGCAGACGGGCCTCAAGCGGTCAGTTCCTCGGTCGAGAACGTCGTCAGCTCGGTCCACTCGCCGCCCTCGACTTCGAGGACGGAGAATGGTCCGACGGGGTCGCCGTCCTCGTCGAAGTCCTGCGGGTTCGACGCGCCCTGGTAGTTGATCTCGTTGCCGGCTTCGAGTTCCTCCTTGCCCTCGGAGAAGGTGGTGACCTCGGTACCCTCGGGGCGAGCGACCGGGTTGATGTTGTCCGTGATGGCCTGCCGGGTGGCCTCGCCGGCACGCTGGGCCGCCAGCGCGATGATGTTCATCGCGTCGTAGCCGGCGGCACCGAAGGTGCCGGGTGCCTGACCGTGCATGTCCTGGTGGGACTGCTGGAACTGGTCGTAGGCCGGGCCGGGCGCGGGAGCCTGTCCGAAGATGGGTGCCTCGGCCATCGCGTCGGCCCCGATGCGCTCGATGAAGTCGGCCGTGATGACGTCGTTCCCGATGAAGATGGGGATGTCGAGGTCGGCCTCGATGTAGTTGCGCATGAACAGCGCCGACACCTCGGTGCCGGCGGTCATGGAGATGACGTCCGCCCCGGAGTCGGCGATCTCTTGCATCTCGCTGCGGTAGGAGTCGGAGTTGATGGCGAGGGCCACGTCGGCGACCTGTTCGCCGCCCTGGCCGGTGAAGTAGTCGGCCACCGCCGCCGAGAAGCTCTGTGATCCCTTGTCGTCCTTGTAGACGACCGCCATCTGGGTGTAGTCGTTGTCGAGGGCGTACTGCCCCTGTGCGCGCCCGGCGATGGCGTCGCTCGGGACCGTCCGCCACAGGTAGTCGTCGGGGCCACCCACGTCGTCCAGTTGGGTGGTCCCCGCGGAGACGGAGAGCATCGGAAGTTCCGCGTCCGCGACCGGCTGGAACAGGTTCGGAATCACCGTACTCGACGGGCCGAGCGTGGCCACCACGCCGGCCTCGTCGAGCGTGTTGAACCCCGAGACGGCCGCCTGTGGCGTCGTCTCCGTGTCCTGTTCGTTGATCTCCACCTCGCTGCCGAGGACGCCGGCGTCGTTGATGTCGGCGAGGGCGACGTCGCGGCCGCGGGCGGCGTTCGGGCCGACCCAGCCGAGACCCTGACTGAACGGCGCGAGGGTGCCGACGAGGATCGAATCGCCGCCACCACCACCGTCGCCACCGTCGCCGCCACCACCGCCGTCGCCGCCACCACCGCCGTCGCCACCGTCGCCACCGTCGCCGCCACCACCGCCGCCGGAGCATCCAGCGAGGCCGACGATACCTGCTGCACCTGCCGCCTTGACGAATCGACGTCGTCTCACGTTTCTGTCTGGCATCTTCAATCAAATCTGCAGGGATTTATCCCCATTAATGTTTGTGGAATAGTCGGGTGACAACATTGAACATGGGAATCGGGTCGGTAGTGCCGGGAAAAAATAATAGACGTACGTTATTTCCGACGTCGGCGGTGTCCCCGATCACACCGGTATCGGGCTGACTGGGAGCGTGGGGACCCGGCTGCCGGGAGCGCCGCCGTCGATCCTGCGGTCCCGCGTCTCAGCCGCCGAACAGCGAGTTGTGGACGGGCGCGAAGTCGTCGGAGCCCTCGACATCCTCCTCCTCGGCCGTGTCGTGGATCGCGCGACCCGCCAGTCCAGCCGACAGGAAGTCCCGAATCGGCGGCCCCACCTTCTCGGGTTCGACGAGGAAGGCGTCGTGGCCGTGGTCCGACTGGACGACGTGGTGGGCGACCGGGACGCCGGCCTCGCGGCTCGCCTCGGCCAGGGATTCGGACTGCGCGACGGTGAAGTGCCAGTCGCCGGTGAAGGACATGATCAGTGCCTCGCCCTCGAAGGCGGCGAGGGCGTCGGCGTCGCTCTCGTATCCCTCGCTGAGGTCGTAGTCGTCCATGGCGCGGGTGAGGTAGAGGTAGGAGTTGGGGTCGAACCGGTCGACGAACTTCTCGGCCTGGTAGTCGAGGTACGACTCCACCTCCCGGTACGGGAAGAAGGCGGCGGCGCGGTCGGCGGGAAAGGATCGCACGGCGTCCCGGCCGGCCGCTCGACGACCGAAGCGATCCGCCATCGAAGCCTTCGAAAGGTACATGACGTGCCCGATCTGTCGGGCGAGCGCCAAGCCATCGGTGGGGGGGTCGCCGCCGTAGTAGTTCCCACCCCGCCAGTCGTCGTCGGCCGTGATCGCTCGGCGGGCGATGGCGTCCAAGGCGAGACACTGGGCGTCGAGGCGGGCGGCCGCGGCGACGGGGACGATCCGCGCAACGTCGTCGGGGTACTGCACCGCCCAGTCGAGGACGTTCATCCCGCCGGCGCTGCCACCGACGACGGCACGCAGGCGACCGACGCCGAGGTCGTCGAGCAGGCGGCGCTGACTGCGCGTCCAGTCGCCGATCGTCACGGGCGGGAAGTCGGTCCCCCAGGGCTCGCCCGTCTCCGGGTTCTCGGCCGGCGGGCCGGACGACCCGTAACAGGACCCGAGCACGTTCGCACAGACGACGTAGTACTCGGTGGTGTCTATCGCCTTGCCGGGGCCGACGATGTCGTTCCACCACGCCCGCGCCTGGCCCGCCGTCTCGGCGACGCCAGCGCTGGCGACGTTCTGACTCCCGGTGAGCGCGTGACAGACGAGGACGGCGTTGCTCCCGCCGTCCGGGTCAGCCTCGAAGTCGCCGTACGCCTCGTAGGCGACCTGCAGGTCGTCGACCGACTCGCCACACTCGAAGGTGAACTCGCCGAGACTGCGCGTGCCGCTCTCGACGGACGTCATCGGAGCCCCCGTTCGAGGTCGTCGATGACGTCCTCGCTGTCCTCCAGACCCACCGAGAGGCGAACCATATCGGGCGTGACGCCCGCCGCACGCTGTTCGTCCTCGCTCAACTGCGAGTGGGTGGTCGAGGCGGGGTGGATCACCAGCGTCTTCGCGTCGCCGATGTTGGCGAGGAAACTCGCCAGTTCGACGGTTTCACACAACTCCTTGGCCGCCTCGTAGCCGTCGGCGAGGCCGAACGTGACCATGCCGCCGTAGCCGTCGAGGTACTCGCTGGCGGCGTCGTGGGTCTCGTGGTCCGGGAGGCCGGGGTAGGTCACCCAGCCCACGGCCGGGTGGTCGGCGAGGAACTCCGCGACGGCGCGAGCGTTCTCGCAGTGGCGGTCCATCCGCAGGGGGAGTGTCTCCAGTCCCTGCATGGTGACCCACGCGTCGAAGGGGGACTGGCCGTTGCCGAGACTCCGAACCGAGCGGTAGCGGACGGCGGCCGCGAGCGCCCGGTCGCCGAACCGCTCGCCGAAGTCGAGGCCGTAGGCGGGGTTCTCGCCGGCGAGTTCGGGGTAGTCGGCGTCGGGATGGTCCCACGGGAAGGTGCCGCCGTCGACCAGGATACCGCCGAGGGTCGTCCCCGACCCGTGGATCCACTTGGTCGTCGACTCCCAGACGAGGTCCGCGCCGTGTTCGATGGGGCGACAGAGGTAGGGCGTCGCGAACGTGTTGTCGACGAACAGCGGCGTCGCCCGGTCGTGGGCGACGTCGGCGAGACGGTCGAAGTCCGGCGTCACCAGCGACGGGTTGGCGATGCTCTCGACGTGGACGAACGCGGTGTCGTCGTCGATGGCGTCGGCGTAGGCGTCGTAGTCCAGCGTGTCGACGAAGCGAGTCTCGATTCCGCGGCGCGAGGCCATCTTCGAGAAGTACGTGCTCGTCCCGCCGTACATGTCGGAGGCAGCGACGACGTTGTCCCCCGCGGACGCGAGGACGCTCGTCGCGGCGTCGAGAGCGGCCATCCCCGCGGACGTGGCGACGGCGTCGGTACCGCCGGACAGCGAGGCGAGGCGGCGTTCGAGCGTTCGGGTCGTGGGGTTGGAGAACCGCGAGTAGATGTTGTCCTCGACGTCGAGGCTGAACCGCTCGGCCGCGTCGTCGGCGTCGTCGAAGACGTACGACGTGGTCTGGTAGATGGGTGGCGCGCGCGAACCCGTCGCCGGATCCGGCTCCTGCCCGGCGTGGAGGCTGCGGGTGTGAAAACCGTCGGTCATGTGCGTAGTGCATATTCCTGAAAGAACTTATAACCGGTAGTTACGCGCGTGCGGTCACACCGGGTCGTGCTCGTCCATCTCCCACCGGCTCAGTCGGCGCAGGATCTCGTCGAGGTGGATCTGCACGGTCTCCCGGACGATTTCGTCCGGGATCGGCTCGTCCGACGACAGGCGGGTCACGTTCGACCGCACCGGGACGAGTTCGGCGTCGTAGTCGCTGACGAACAGTTGCCCCTGTTGTTCGAGGCGTGTGGGGAGCCTGTGGCGGAGAAAGGGGAGATTCGTCCGGCAGACGTACGGTGATCCCTCCTCGTCGAACTCCATCTCGCTGGTCGAAATCGGGTGGTACTGCGTGTAGTCCGACCCGACGATTTCGGCGACTAGGAGCGGAATCTTGACCCGTGACGCCCCCGAATCGGAGCGGTTCGGGTCGAGAGCGTCGCCCAACTCGTCGTACGTGCGTCCGGTGGCGAACCAGACTGCGAAGTCGGCGACTGTCGACCGGGTCTCGACCGTCAACCCACCCTCGCCGTCCGTCCCGACGTCGAACGTCGTCCGAAACGGAACGTCGGCGCCGGCCTCGATGCCGTCGACGTAGTGCTCGTCTACCAAGTCCTCGCGGATTCTCCGCTCGATGTCGTGTGTCGCCAAGAAGGCCTCGACGGCGTCGACACACAGCGTCTGCAGTTCGGCCTTGGTGGTCATACGGCGCTGTTCCGCCGCCGGGAGTAAGAGCGTGGGGACCTGCGTCGACGTGTGGCCGAGAGTCCACCGGGGGGAGCCGGCACCGCCCGGACGCCGGTCCGTTGGACACCTCCACCCGGCATCAAAAGGACCATGCCGTCTCGCCACGCCATAGTCCCTACCGGATGACGACTGAACGTGAGTACACGGGCGACTACCCCGACAAGACGCTGTACATCCCGGGTCCGACCGAGGTTCGCGACGACGTCATCGACGCGATGGCCGAACCGATGTTCGGACACCGCATGGATCGGATGACGGACCTCTACACGACCATCGTCGAGGACACGAAAGAGTTCCTCGGCACCGACAACGACGTGGTCGTCCTCACGGCGTCCGGGACGGAGTTCTGGGAGGCTTCGACGCTCAACCTCGTCGACGAGCACATCCTCTGTACCACCTGTGGCAACTTCGGCGAGCGCCACGCGAAGGTGGCCGATCGACTGGGGAAAGACGTCGACCGACTGGCGTACGAGTGGGGGACGGCGGTCAAACCCGAGGACGTGCGCGGGCGACTCGAGGGCAGCGACACGGAGTACGACGTCGTCACCTGCGTCATGAACGAGAGTTCGACGGGGGTTCGCAACCCGATCGAGGAGATCGGCGACGTCGTCGCCGAGTATCCGGACACCCGATTCGTCGTCGACGCGGTGTCCGCCCTCGGCGGTGACTACGTCGACATCGACGCCCACGGGATCGACGTCATCTTCGCGTCGACGCAGAAGGCCTTCGCGATGCCGCCCGGACTGGCCGTCTGTGTCGTCAGCGAGGACGCCTACGACCAGGAACTCGAGAGCGACGCCGCGTCTTGGTACGGCGGTTTCCAGCGGACGCTCGACTACTACGATCGGAAGGGACAGACCCACTCCACGCCGGCCATCCCGATCATGCTGGCGTACCGCCAGCAGATGAAACACATGCTCGAGGAGGGCCACGAGGAACGCGACCGGCGCCACCGCGAGATGGCCGAGTACACCCGCGAGTGGGCACGCGAGTACTTCGACGTCTACCCCGAGGAGGGGTACGAGTCCCAGACGGTGGCCTGCATCGAGAACACGCGAGGCATCGACGTCGCCGAGACCATCGAGACCGTCTCGGACCGTCACGACATGGTGTTCTCGAACGGCTATGGCGATATCGCCGAGGAGACGTTCCGCATCGGCCACATGGGCGAACACACCGTCGAGAGCATCGAGACGCTGACGGACGCCATCGAGGACGCGGCGGGGCTATAGATCCGCCTCACGGAACCACAGGAGCCCCAACAGCGGCGGGACGAGGATCCACACGAGGAGCATGAGCGTCGCCGACACCTGCATGTTCACGTCGCCGTCCGTGTACAGCGCCCCCTGCAGGAAGGCGTTGGAGACGATTTTGAACGAGCCGGTGGGGTTGATCAGCCTGAGCATCCGCAGCACTTCCTGTCCGGTGAGCGGGAGCCACGACGGTGCGCCGCCGGCCCCGAAGTAGAAACGAAGCGGGAACTGGACCGCCCCCCACAGCGGGACGAAGAGGAAGTAGATACCGACCGCGCCGGCGATGGCCCGCCGACTCGACGACGCCGCCGTCGAGAAGCCGACGGCGATGCTGACGAAGGCGACGCCCAGGATGGCCGTCAACAGCGTGTATCCGAGATAGGACGCCGCGTCGAAGTTCACGGACGGGACGACGAGAAAGACCAGTGCCGGCAGGAGGAAGCCGACGGCGATGGGCGCAGCGATGGCACCCGACCGACCGATCACCTTGCCGAACACGACGTCGGCTCGCGAGTGAGGGAGCGAGAGCAGGAGCTTCAGCGACCCCGACTCGCGCTCGCCGACGACGGCGTTGTAGGCGACGATCAGCGCGATCAGCGGCACGAGCGTCGTCACGAGGGCGTCGCGGATGAAGATGGAGTTGAGCACCGCGTTCGAGCTGAACGACTCGCCCGGAGCCGGCCGAACCAGGTAGGCCGCGGCCGCCACCAGCAGGACGAACAACACCGACAGTCCCGCGACCCACCGCGACCGAACCGCGTCCTCGAAGTCCTTGCGCGCGACAGCGCTCCACGTCATACCGACACCTCCTCTCCCTCGGTGTAGGCGATGAACAGGTCCTCCAGCGACGTCTCCTCGGTCTGGAAGTCTTTCACCGTCACGTCGGCCTCTTCCAGTGCGCCGATGACCGCCGTCTTCGCGTCGGCCTCACAGGAGACGGTGACCGTCCCGCCGTCGGTCGACGCCGCGCTCACGCCGTCGAGGGCCCGCACCGCCGCGAGGTCGTCCTCGCTCGCGGCGTCGACGGTGACCGACAGCGTCTCGCCGCCGTCGACCGCCTCGCGAAGCCCTTCGATGCTGTCCTCGGCGACGAGTTCGCCCGCCCGCAGGATGCCGACCCGGTCACAGACGGCCTCGACCTGCCCGAGGACGTGACTGGAGAAGAAGACCGTCGCGCCACGGTCGGCCTCGGCGCGGACGATGTCGCGCATCTCGCGCGCGCCGCCGGGGTCCAACCCCGAGGAGGGTTCGTCGAGGATGAGCAGGTCGGGGTCGCCAACCAGCGCCATCCCGAGGACGAGTCGCTGGCGCATCCCCTTGGAGTAGCCGCCGGCCGCGCGGTCGGCGGCGTCGGCGATGCCGACTCGTTCCAGCAACGCGTCGGGGTCGGCGTCGACCTCCTTGGATCGCATGGCGAACTCGACGTGTTTGCGACCGGTGAGGCGGTCGTACACGTCGTACCCCTCGGGCAACACGCCGGTGCGTCGCCGCACCGCGACGCTGTTTCGCTCCGCGTCCAGACCGAGGACGCGTACCTCCCCGGCGCTGGGGCGGACGAAATCGAGCAACATGTTGATGGTCGTCGACTTCCCCGCACCGTTCGGGCCGAGGAAGCCGAACACCTCGCCCTCGGGGACCGTGAGGTCGAGGTCGGAGACGGCCGTGACGTCGCCGAACCGTTTGGTCACGCCGTCGAGTTCGATTGCGGCCATGGGAACCCCTTGGGGCAGTCCCCGTTAAAGGGTTTAGGTGTCGCTCGACGGTCGCGTTAAGTTAGAGGATGAGGCGGACGAGTTCTGAGTGCTTATGCCAGAATTCGACCGCCTCAACGGATGTATCGAGTGGATCGACTTGTCGTTTGTGGAGCGAAAGCGGACTCCCGAGTGGGCGATTCGAGTGGGCATCCGGTGTCATCTCGCCGGTATGTCAACAAGGGATGCCAGTCAGTTTCTCGATGAGTTGGGAGTCAAACGTAGTCACGTCGCGGTTCACAACTGGGTGCACAAGGCCGATCTACAGCCGATGTCGACGGTGAGTGCGGATCAACTTGCGGTTGACGAGAAAGTGATCCGCATCAACGGCGACGACTACTGGCTGTACGGTGCCGTCGATCCCCAAACAAACGAAATCCTGCAGTTCAGGCTGTTTCCAGCGACGACGAAACAGACGACGCGATGGTTTCTGACCGAACTTCATCGACGATATCGGCTATAGTAACCGTTAGAATTTTTTGCTCGGAGACTGTTGTGGGTGGTAGTGGATCATCTCGACGAGATCTCCGTCGAGGAATTGCAAGACGCTCTCGACAACGTGGACGAAAAGAAGCCGACACAACGGCTCTTAGCGGCAATTGCGTACAAGAATGGTGTAACGCAGACCGAGCTAGCTGAGTGGTACGACGTTCAGCGACGGACCATCTACAGCTGGCTCAAGCGACTCGACACCGACGAGTCGCTTGAGCAAGCCGTGTCTGACGATAAACGAACTGGGAGAAAACGTAAACTTTTAGAATTACAGCAAGAAGAATTCGAGGAAACCGTTCACGATCCACCTGAAAAGGTCGGGATCGACGCGCCGGCGTGGACGCCGGCGCTTGCCCAAGAGTATCTCGAAGAAACGTACGGCGTTGAGTATTCACTCCCGAGTTGTCGGCGGTTGCTGAAAGAAGCGGGATTGAGCTATCAAAAACCACGCCGTTCAGCCGCCGAGGCTGACGAAGACGAGCAAGAAGCGTTCCACGACGAGCTCAAAAAAAGCGGCGGGAAATGGACGCCACCGTAGTTTGTATTGACCAAACCAAGAAATCCGTGCAAGTTGAGCCGCGTGCCGCGTGGTTTCCGCGCGGCACGCGGCCCTCGGTCGAGCTTTCAGGCCAACGTGATTGGACGTGTCTGCTGGGCGCGATCACCGAGGACGGTGATCGCTTCTTCTCTCGATTTACCGAGTACGTCACGGCCGAACACGCAAAGCATTTCATTTTAGCATTATGTGAAGAATTCGAAGATGACTTGATCGTCGTGTTGGACGGAGCGCCGTATTTCCAGGCGTCGGCCGTCACGGACCTAGCGGCCCGTGACGACCTCGCCTTCGTGACGTTACCCTCGTATTCACCGGAGTTGAATCCAGTCGAAGAATGCTGGAGACAGCTGCAAAAGGCTCTGAGCAACCGCTTTTTTGACTCGCTTGATGAGCTAACAACAGCGATCGACACCGCTCTCGACAAACTCTCTGTTCCTAAAGTAAGCAATTACTTCTAATGCCTACTATAGATGGCGTCGAATTTCTCGTCGATGACGCCGATTATCTAGTGAACGTCCTCGACGAAGACGGGTACCGATTCCAGATGGTTTCACATGGGAATCGGAATGCCATCGAACGTGTCTTTTGGGAAATAGAACGACGAACCTCCTCATTTGCAACTAGTTTCAGCCATGTCGAACCGCAGACAGCAGAATCGTGGCTCCAAGCCCTCGCCGTCCGGCACAACTCACGCCAAAGTTAACGCGACCTAGTCGGCCGCCATCGAAAATTTATGGTAAGTGCTCACATGCACGTCCATCCCCATCTCCATCCAACCCGTCCCCCCCGTTGGACTCGTGATAGATTTGTGCTCCGGCTTGAGTGGCAAAGTCATCACAGTCAGCATTACCACTTGATCCCGAACGTTGTCGATCAGCTAAAATAGCCAGTTGTTTCCAGTCCGGTAACTCCACCGCGTTGGGCCCCAACTCAAACGTCCGATGTAGCCTCACTGACTCTCCTGCAATTGTGGTCCGCAGCTGGATTGTTTTTATGAATCCGTCTTCTCGGATTCGGACAAAGCCGCTTGTCTCACTGTCTGGAACGGGACGATATGTATGATACGTATGATTCCGAATCGTTGAGACGTTCGTCCGAGTAAAATCTGATTTAAAAAAGGTATCGTATGCACGGAGCCGATATTGAGTGAGCGTTAGCAGCGGGATAGCTGTCACATGTCTATCCATAAACTCAGTATTTTCCCACCGAGTAACCGTGTAGTAGACATCATGCGGTGACCCATCTGGACCAACTGCACCGAATCGATAATACGTGATTGTATCTTCCGTGTATTCGGTCTTGTTCGTTACAGTCCCATCAGGCAACTCTTTTTCTTTGTCAATAATCTGTTGTTTTGCCGTGTGATTACTCGCTATTATCCCAGATCGAGTCACATCGGTTGCATCCTCAACGTTCCCCTCTCTCAAATCATCTGGCCCCTGATACCGGTACGTGACGACGTAATCGTGTTCTTCCAGTACGTCATAGTGTGCATTCAATAGTGTCTGAACATTATTGAGCGTGCTTGTGTTTGTGCCCGGTGGGGGCGAAGGAGTCGGTGTCGCTGTTGGTTCCGGAGTTGGTGATACCTGTGTGGAGGAGTTGGCCACTGATGGTTGTGGGGAGGGACTCTTAGCGATTGTCGTGTGAGTTTCATTTGTAGTTCCGCCACAGCCTGCTAACAAGAGACAGACAGTACAGATCAACAACACCTTCCTAAGCTGCGGCGGCATCGTCATTTCAGCTTGAGAGTCTTGACGCATCAATTCTTCTGTTCCATTGGAAACGGGGTAGTACAGCTAAATACACCAGCGTGTCGTAGTGAAACGCCGTTTCCCTTGTTGCCCTCTCTCGGAGCGAGGGATCCACAGCTGAGAACTGCTAGTAGGTCACCACAGCGGTGAATCAGATGTATACTGACTATCTGCCACGAATGGCGTGACCGATACAGAGGCTAAACTCAGCACGCCGTCCAAATTGTATGATCCCATTCACCGTGTTTCAAGAGGATGTCATCAGATGCGCCACGGCAGAAAGATATTCTGTGATTGCTATTCGCTGTACAGCTTTCTCTTGTTGCCGTGATAATCCCAAGAGCATTTCCACTATTCATAATATCCGTCATGATTACACTGGCAGTACTGGTCGAAGAAGCGGTCCGGCGTCTTGACGAATACTCCAAGGAATAAATGCCGCTCACACAGTGGGAACGGGAGGCTGTCTCACCCTCGCTAGCGAGTGCTGGCTATGCGCCCTCAACTCAGCACGGATCGTGAGAGTTGAGGGATATTAGACCGCTTTCATCGATGGTGGACTTGCCGAAGAGCGTCAGCCGTGGCTCGCCCGGAGATGCGAATGTACTTCTGCGCTGTTGCCAAGTCGCTCCAACCCATGAGCGCTTGAAGTGGTACCGGCGCAACGCCCTGGTAGGCGTGGTAGCTGGCAGCGGTCGCACGGAGACAATGCGGATAGACTCGGCCATCGATGTCTGTTGCCTCGGCGGCAGCTGTCACTCGTCTATTGACAGTAGTACGGGACCGAGGGAACGCTTCGTACTGGTCAGTGAATCGCTCCAGACACAACTCCAGCCGGAGCGACAAATCAATCGGGATCGACCGGGCAGAAGCAACCGTCTTCGGGTGCCAGCGAGCTTCCATCGCTTCTTCCTGTGTAAGTTGCTCATTGTGAGTCGTCTCTTGTGCTGCTTGCCGACGACAATAGCCGCACTCGCAGGGTTCGTGTTGTGGAATGCGAAGCAGCATCCGATCCCAATCGATCCACTCTGCTCGGAAGTGCGCGATCTCGCCAGCCCGGAGTCCGAGTCGGCCAGCAGCCAGACATACGAATCGTGCCTGCAAGTCTCGCGGTTCCGGCAGTGAACTACACGCTTCCAAGAGGAGTTCGAACTCCCGGTCCGTGAGTACATCCTCGTGAGTGTGCCGCGTCGTCAAGGATTGTCGGTGCTGCTGTGCCCATTCATTCGACTGATGATAGTCGTCCGTCATCTACCACAAGAGCGCTGTTCTCCCGAGTTGAAAGACAACATATCGGTAACAAGTCAACCCAGTGCCGCTGAATATAGAGAGTCAGAGAGTGTATCTGACACACGCCGATCTGAAGTCCTCTAATCGTTCGATTCGTAGCATCCCCGAAACAAGATTATTAAACCAAGCAACATAAGACTGTATGGAACTAAATGCCATTTTCCTTCGACACCACTTACAAACAGTTAGACTCGGGCCTCTATTCGAGAGTAACGCCGAAAAGTATCGCTACTCCCGAGATTTTGGTTCGTAACGACGAATTGTGTGCTGATCTCGGATTGGAGGCAGCGAGGCTCGATGCTGACGTTCTCGCCGGCCAAAACCGCCTGGAAGAGCCAATCGCCCAGGCGTATGCAGGCCACCAGTATGGGAGTTTTACTGTCTTGGGTGATGGGAGAGCGATGATTCTCGGCGAACATGTTCACGATGATAATAGATACGATATTCAACTGAAAGGGGCCGGTCGAACCCCCTACTCCGGACGAGGCGATGGCAACGCAACTGTCAGTTCGATGCTCAGAGAGTATCTGTATTCGTACGCGATGCAGAATCTGAATATCAAAACATCTAGAAGTCTGGCAGTCGTCGAAACTGACGAGGCAGTCGAACGACGACGGACAGAACCCGGCGCCATCCTCGTTCGAGTGATGAACAGCCACATTCGCTACGGGACCTTCCAGTATGTTGCAGGCAAAGCATCTGACAAGCTACAACGATTCACAGACTACGTTATTGAGCGGCACTACCCACAGCTAGAGGATACGGATCGTACATACCTGGAGTTCTTCGATGCAGTCATGCAGTCTTCGATCGAGATGGTCGTTGACTGGCTGCGTGTCGGATTCGTCCACGGCGTCATGAATACGGACAACATGAGCATCGATGGAGAGACATTTGACTACGGACCTTGTGCATTCATGAATTACTACGACGAGGAGGCGGTCTTCAGCTCGATCGATAAGCACGGGCGATATGCATTCGGAAACCAGCGACCCATCCTGCGGTGGAATCTCGAACGGTTCGCGAAGGCACTTCAACCGCTGTGTACACATTCGGCGCTCACGTACGACGAACTCGAAGTCAAGCTAGACGAATTCGAGGAGCGATTCGATGCGCGATACTACACGATGATGCGGAAGAAACTGGGGGTCGACTCAGATGGTACCCGAGAGCTGGTCGATGAATTTCTGGCGTGGCTTCGCGAATCGAACGCAGACTATACCAATACGTTCCTAGAACTAGAGACGCCTGGGACGTTCGACGACCCAGTGTTTGCAACTGCAGAGTTCGAACAGCTTCGGGATAGAGTGGCTGCTGTTGGTCTAGACGAGGAGTTGATGCAGGAAGCCAATCCGCGGTATATTCCCCGCAACTACCTGGTCGAAGAGGCACTGGACGAGTATCTCGAAACTGGGGAGCTATCCACATTCGAGGAGTTACTGACCGTGTTAGCAAACCCCTATACAGCAGAGGATATGGGTTCACGATTTCAACAACCGCCGCCACGAGAGTTCGATGCGGAGTATACAACGTACTGTAATACTTGACGGTGATCAGCAGGATGAGTATACGCATCAATCTCAATTGTCCAAAGCGGTTCCACCCCTCGATGCCATCGCAGACTGGCAGTAAGACTGACCGATCCGTGGCTCCGTGAGGAGTATGAGTGTCCTCACAGGGTGGATATTCTCCACTGCTCAGGCCGGAACGCTATCGTCGGGCTATAGTAGCGTTTGTAACTGTCCGCACACCTGATCGAACGCAGTCATGCGATCAGGTGTGTGATGACTTACAAAGGCTACTATAGCAAAGGTTGGTGTCGACGAGCTGTTGGGCATTGCAGATCGAGAGAGTCGTATCCGCACATGCAAGGCACGGTTGCCGGTGTCGAAGTGACTTACCGAGAAACCGTCAGGAAGTACGTGCAAGATATAGAGCATGACGGCACCGTAGAAAGGGTAGTCGATAAGTGACTAGAATCCATTGGATAACTCTGCTCTAACTTTGATCTATAATTTTCATAGGTTATTTACATCAGCGTCCCGTTAAATCAATAAACTGGTTGATAACGTGTTTAAAGAAAATAACGAGTATCAACAGGAAAAGCTATTTTCGCCTGTAAAGAACCTTTCTACCAGTATTGAAGAGAAATTACAAAATCACTGGTCAACTCATTTTCATCAACATATATTTACTCAGATAGATGAAACAAAGTTCGAGCGGCTATACCACGACGGGTATAGCCGTCCGAACAAGCCCGTCAATGAGCTTGTCTCACTGGAGATTATCAAACACCTGCTTGGTCTCTCTGACGAAGAACTTGAATACGCCTATATCTTCGATTTTCGCGTCAGAAACGCACTTGGGAAAGAAACACTCGGCGACAACATCTGCCAAAAGACGTTCACCAATTTCCGCCGGCGGTTGATGGAACACGAAGAAGAGACTGGTCAGGATCTGTTACACGAGGTTTTCGAAGATCATCGCAACTATTTCCAAGAAGAGTTTGAGATCGATGCCAGTACGCAGCGGATGGATTCAACGTTTATCGAGGCGAACATCAAGCAACTCTCCCGTGTTGATCTCTTCGCCAAAGTTCTCCACAACTTCCTGTGCGATCTCCCTGAGGAGATCGTACAGGAGTTGCCCGCTGGTATCGACGAGTTCGCAGACACCGATAACTTGGAACTGTCCTACCAGCTTGAACCAGGCGAGATTCCAGCAACCATGGAAACACTCGCTGAGCATACCGCGTGGCTTGTTGATCGGTTCGAAGATGACGATGAATACGCCGAGTTGGAGAGCTTTGCTCATCTTCAGCAGGTTCTCGACGAACAGTGTTATCGCATTGCTGAACTCGAAGATGACGATGATGAGGACGATTCTGCTGACCAACGCCAGCCCGGTGACGACTCGTCACCGGACTGGCAACCACTCCGAACGTACACCTCTCCCGAAGAGAGTACCAACACTGAACAAAATGAAGAAAACACAGGCTCATCCGGAGAAAACGCCGATGACCAGTCCGATCACGTCGGGCTGAAAGAGCCCGACGAGATCGACAGTGGCACGATGCAAAACCCTCACGATGAGGACGCAACCTACCGCTCGAAGAACGGTGAGGACTATCACGGATACAAGGCGAATGTAGCGGAGACGTGCAATGGTGAGAATCCATTCCGACTCATCACTGCGGTTCGGGTCGATACCAACAACACGGACGACGGCGACCTCCTTGACGAGGACGTAACGACCCTCTCAACTGAGACTGGGTTACGTGACCTGCTCGTGGATGGCGGGTACACGCACAAGGAAGTAGAGAAGCGCTGCCGTGATCAGGAGATCACGCAGCACTTCTCTGGAATCGTCGGTCAACGGCCTGGAGCGGAAAAGATGTCGCTGGCTGCGCCGGAGTGGGACGGGACGAGAATGGTTGCGTGTCCTGCCGGACACGAACCATTCGACCAGAACCACTACGAAACCGGTCGTATTTCTGGAAAGATGGAGAAGGAGTTCTGTGACGAGTGTCCGCACAGAGAGAGCTGTTTCGTCAAGGAACAACAGAAACACTATAGCTACGGTTTCAGAGAACGGCGGGTAGAAATTGCGCAGCGACGCAAGCGGTTAGATGACCCGGCTGAACAGGAGTTTCTGAAGTTACGTGCCGGCGCTGAGTCGTTGATCAACGAGATGTATCACAAAGACGGGGAGAAAACGAAGTTCGCAGGAAAAATCAAGGTGAAAAACGGGTCAATAGCGAAAGCTATCGGGAGAAACCTGAAGCGAGCCTCCGGATTCTTGGAATCGGAGGCGAAGCAAGAGAAATCGGCGGGATAGTCGGGCAGACAATTCTGTTTGTCGCTGTCAGCTAGATCTTCTGTGGTGACGGCTCGCTTCCGGTGAGATATTCACTGGTGATTGGGGCGGGGTGTTCCCGGCGGAACACCCCTTTCTACGGTGCCCTCAGAGCATCTATTCACCAATGAACTCAACACCGGTAATCTCGAAACGAGCGCCGCCGACATCGCTCTCGGTTACGCGAACGTTCCATCCGTGGGCGGTCGCAATTTCTTTGACAATTTGCAACCCGTAACCGGTTCCCTCGCTGTCTGTCGAGTAGCCCGCTTCGAATATGCGTTCACGATCCTCTTCAGGAATTCCCGATCCGTCGTCTGCCACGTAGAAGCCGTTTTCTAGATCTCCAAATGATACAGTCACGTTGTCGCCGCCGTGTTCAACTGCGTTCTTGAGTAAGTTCTCTATTACTTGCTTGAGACGACTGCGGTCTGCTTGAATCGTTTGTCCCATCTCAATAGAGATTGTGGCCTCTTTCGTCTCTACGGTTTCCCAACACGGAGGGTGTCATAGAACTCTTCTCACACCGTGATGATTGTGCTTCCCGGATTGTCTCCGCGTTCGTAGTTGGTGATTGCGACGACGAGGCGCAGACACAACGCGAGGAACACCTGCGCTCGTGCATGGACGCGGCCTCGGGCGTGCGTTCGCCCGAGGCCGCAGCCCTTGACTGATTCGTTGGTTCGTTCGACGCCACTCCGGCGGTTGTACGTCTCGTCTAGCGTTGATTGCTTCAGCTGAACGTCGTTGCTGTGTTTTTCAATGCGGTCTTCTACCCTGTACTCGATATCTTTCGGGTCGTCGGTGTTTCGTGGATTGTACGGAGCGACTGGCACGACCCCTGCGGCCAGCAGGTGGTCGTGCCAGTCGAGCGTGTCGTAGGCACTGTCTCCAAGCATCCACATCGGTTTCCCGACGGCGAGCGCGTCACGCGTGACGCGCATCGCCGTCTCTTCTGGTGCTTGTTTGCTCTCGGTGAACTCGGCTGCAATCGGGATCTTTTGCCCGGTTGAGACGATCGTGCAGCCGTAGCCGTAGTAGTACTCGTCATCGGTTGGATCATAGCACTTCGATGCGTCTGGATCGGCGGGCATCGCTCTCACGTCGGTTGAATCGATAGAATACGTCAAGTCGAGCAGGCCCCGCAAGGCGGCCTGCTCGACGAGATGGTCGAAGACCCGGTCAACAACGTGCTCAAGATCAGTGAGGAATCGATCGACCGCGTCTCTCGACGGCGGTCGATCGAAGCTACAGCTGAGCCAGACAACGGTGTTGTTCAGTTCTCGTGCAACCGGACGGATACCGTAGATGTTCTTGTAATAGCAATGGAGAAAGCCACGCATCATCTCGGGCGGCTCAAGATCTCGTGTTCGCCCCGTCTCCGCCGGGGCGAACACGTCGAACCCTTCAAGAAACTCGAAGGAGAGGTGCTCGAACAACGCCAACGTCTCCGTTTCCACGGCATTGAAGAACGATTCTACCGAAGGATCATCTTGCAGGGTCGCTGAACTCATTCCACCTCAGCGTTCACCCTGCTCTTTGGTATGCGAACTGTTCTATGACACCCTCACCAAAGGCAAAACCTTCTCCGTCCAATGCGACGACGGTTCGACCGAGACGGTCTACGTTGACCTGATAGACCACGACGACCCCGATAACAACCGCTTCCACGCCGTCAATCAGTTCTCCGTCTCCCGCGAGACGACCATTCGCCCCGACGTGAGTCTCTTCGTGAACGGGATTCCGCTGGTCACGATGGAACTCAAGAGTCAGGCCCAAGATAATGACTGGCACGACGCCGTGCGTGACCTTCGGAACTACGAGGAAGACGTTTCCCGGCTGTTCGTCCCCGGTCTGTTCAATATCGCCGCTGACACGTTTGAACTTCGCTACGGCTCGGTCGGGGCACCCAAGGAGTTCTATGAGCCATGGAACGACGCCCCCGAAGAGTACGAAGACAGCAACGACGTGAAGCAAGCGGTCAAGGCTCTCTGTAATCCGAACTCGATTCTCGACCTATTGAAGAACTTCGTCTTCTACGAGCGCCGAGCGGGTGGTGACGCAAAAATCGTCCCGCGCTACATGCAATACTACGCGGTGAACGCGATTCTCGAACGCGTCCATGAGGGCGTCCACAAGCGAGGACTCATTTGGCATACCCAAGGGTCGGGCAAGTCGTTCACCATGCTCTACGCCGCCGAGAACTTGCTGTCACGTCCCACAGTCGCCCGCAATCCACAGGTGTTCATCATTGTCGATACGGACAAGTTGAACTCTCAAATGCGCGACCAGTTGGCGAATCTCTCGCTGGAAAAGTGGACTGAAGCCGAGAGTATCGACCACCTTGAGGAAATTATCGAACAGGGACAGAGCGAACTCGTCCTTACGACTATCCAAAAGTTCCAAGACGTAGAGCCGGACGAGCAAGGCAACGACGAGGTAGTCGTCATGAGCGACGAGGCGCACAGGTTTATGGAAGCCGACCTTGGAAGCCGCCTTGACGCCGCTCTTCCCGACTGTTACCACTTTGGCTTCACCGGGACGCCTGTCCGTGAGGGAGAACGTCACGAAGACCGCAACACATTCCGTGAGTTCTCACCCGAGAATGAGGACTACTTACATCGGTATTCGGTCAAGCAAGGGATTGACGACGGTCTGATTCTACCTGTTTACTTCACCCTTCGTCACGAAATGGAATGGGAGATAGACGAGGCGGGCCTTGACGAAGAGTTTGAACAGGAATTTCGGGGATTGAGTACGGACGAGAAGCGCGAGTTCATCCAAAAGAACGTCACCGCTCGGACATTGGCTGAAATCGAACCTCGCGTAGATAGCGCCGTCGAAGAAATCGACCAGCACTACGACGAACACGTTTCACCGAATGGCTGGAAAGGCATGGTTGTCACACCGAGTCGCCGGTCAGCCGCAATGTATGGTGAGCGACTCATACGGTCGTGCGAAAGTATTTACTACAGTAGTCGTATTCTCTCGTAATGGGCCGGCTGGACGATATTACTCTGGAAGAACTCCACGAGTTACGTGAGCAAACGGAAGGAGAGATCCCGCGAGAACGTGTTCTCGCGGCGATCGGCCGGAAGCAGGGTGATGAAATCGACAGACTCGCCGAACGCCACGATGTTGTCGAGAAAACGATCCGCAATTGGCTCGATCGGTTCGACGAAGAACCGATCGAGCAGGCACCCTACGACCAGTCTCGACCTGGACGGCCCTCGAAACTTGCAGACAATCAGCGCGAGGAGTTGTTCGATCATCTGCAAGAGCCACCAACTGAGCGGGGCTACGATCAGCAAGCGTGGTCAACGAAGCTCCTGTTACACCACGTTAGAGAGGAGTATGATGTCGAATACAGCAAGGGTCATGGACGAAAGTTGATGGGGAAGGCCGGGCTGTCCTGCCGGACAGCACGGCCGCGCAATCACGAAGCTGACACAGAGAAAGAGGCCGAATTTCAACAGACAGTTCAAAAAAACGACCTGAACTGACCGAGAAAACCGTTGTTGTCGTCGATCAGTTTACCAAACGCGTCGGCACTGTTCAACGCCGTGGCTGGTACCCGATTGGGTCAAATCCGACGATAGAGACATCGAACTCATGGGATAAGGTGACAGTGCTTGGCGCTGTCACCGACGACGGTGACAGCTTCTACTGTTGGACCGAAGAGAATCTCACGTCAAAACAAGGCATTTGGCTGCTTGGTGCGCTCCAAGAGAAATTCGGTGAAGAACTGGTTGTGTTTCTTGACCGTGCTGGGTACTTCTACAACAGAGATCTCTGGGAGCATGTTAGTGATGAGCGCTCGACCGAGACTGTCGAAGACAGTTCGGTCGAGTGCGTGCGCGGAGATGAGGAAGGTGAAGAGCATCTCGATGTCTGGTACTTTCCGTCGAAATTGCCGGAACTCAACCCGATCGAAGGGTGCTGGGATCGACTCAACGAATGGTTCAAGCATCGTCTCATTCCTGATCTCTCAGCGCTAAAACAGCAGATTCAACGAGGACTCTCTACAGTGTCTGAACCGAATATCTGGAACTATCTCTGTCCATGAGTACCGGTAAAATTTAACGCACGACCGTATCATTGACCGTCGCGGCGAAGACGAGATAGAAGTTCTCTACACCGCGACCAACGACGACCCTGACCTGATTCAACAGTTCCATACCGATTCCGAAGAGCGCGACAGTATCATACAGTCGTTCAAACAGACCGACGAGGAAGCCGAGGAAGCCGAGGAAGAGACGCCGAAACTACTGGTCGTTCACAACATGCTCCTAACCGGGTTCGACGCCCCGATTCTGAAGACGATATACCTTGACCGCAACTTGAAGAACCACAACCTCATGCAAGCCATTGCCCGGACAAACCGGCCAGCCGAGGGGAAGGAGAACGGTGAGATTGTGGATTTCCAAGGTCGCTAGTTGTCCACTCTGGCTCAAGAGACCAGTTTCTGACACGTAGTGATTAGAATGACGCGACTGAATCAGTCGCCTGATTCAGCCGCTGCCCGGATTCCTGTGTGTGATGGAGTTCCCAAGACTCAAACGCATCCTCACAGATCCGGACGAGTACATTTCGAGCAGCCAGTTGAAGTCTCTTAGCATGGAGTTGCTTGAGCTGATACCGATGGAAGGAATCGAGGGCTCCGGCCTCGATTCCGAGGAAATCATGGAAGTCGTCTTACGAGCTGCTGTTGACACAACCTCCGTCAACGGTGTCACGACGAACACTGAGGACACGCCAAACCGCGAGCCAGTGATGGACTGGTTGCACACCTTGGAGAAAGAGCCGATGCTTGATGCTGTCAACGATATCCTCGCACTGGTGGCGATGACGGTTCTCGACCGCGGCGGGTCGAGAACCATCTGTCTGGACTTCATGGACAATCCGTTCCACGGTCATCCAGACGACGAGGACGAGTTCAGGAGAATGGAAGCACGAGATGGAACCACGAAGTGTCACCGGTACTGTACTGCGTTCGTCATCGCGCAGGGAAAGCCACTCACACTGGCGGTTGAACCAGTTGACGGCGAGGACAGCAAGGCCGACGCGGTCGAGCGCGTGCTCGCCCGCGTCGAAACATACCCATTCGAGACCGACCAGATCCTCATGGACAGGGACGCCTTTGTCGGGGAGTTAATCGGTATTCTTCGGGAGACAGCACCGCCAGTCTTTCCGGTCATAACCCGGAAAGACTCGCTCCGGAAGAAACTCTCCAAGGCCGCGTCACACATGACCGAAGAGACGATTTGCGAAGGGAAAGAGCACGAACAGACGTATCCACTGGCGGTGAACGTTACCTATCAGAACGGTGACCGCGGAAAGTCTGGTGTGAAAGCGACAGGATACGCGGCGTACGGTCTGGAAGACCGCACGCCCGCGCAAGTCGCTACGACCTACAACAAGCGTTCACGGATAGAGAAGAGCTACGAGAAGTTCCGAGAAGCGCGTGCCCTGACAACAACGCCATCGACGACAATCCGGCTGTTCTACGTGGGCGTGGGGTTTCTGTTAGAGCAGTTGTGGCTCGTGTTACAGTGGGCCGTGCTCGCCCGACCACGGCGGGGCGGGCGAGCACTTCCGAAAACATTCGCGTTTGGTGACGCGTTTTTGCACGGGATCGAACGGGTGTTAGACGACGAACTCGGCTGGAAAGAGAAGTACCGGACTAACGGAGAAGGACTGCCAGCAGGATACGAACACGGACTCGGTTGAGCCGCCTCGCTTCGGCGAAGCGAGGCTGGCGAACAGCGACAGCTGTCTTCGGAGATCAGTCTGAACGACAACTACAGCCAAAACAATCCAGATTTGTGACTCTTCCTCAACTCTCCGTGGCGTCAGATGTGTACTTCGTCTCGTATCAGCGTCCTTACCGTGTTAGACCGGACTCTTGTTGCCGCCGCCATCAAGAGAGTGGACAACTAGCGAAGGTGTCTTCGAGAACATTGACGACGCCCTTGATTACGACTCCGAGACGAAGGCTTACGCCGCCCGTGACAAGGACGAACTCTACGACGACCTGACCGACCAGTTGGAAACGGTTATGGACATTTTCGACGGCATACCGAAGGACGACACCCAAGAGGCCGCCTACGAAGCCGTCGAACGGATTAGCACCCATCCAGAACGCCGAAACTTCAAACAGGGCTTCCGCCGACTACAGAATCTCTACGAAGCCGTTGCTCCGGACAAGCGGCTCATTAACGAGGGAATAGAACGTGATTACAAGTGGTTGAGCCGGATTCATGTCGCGTTCAAGCGCACGACTGGCGGCGAGGACGACCCCGAAGACGACATGCGCGAGAAGACACGCGAGATAATCAACGAGAACGTCGAAATTACTGAAATCAAAGACGATTTTCCGACCTACGAACTCGGGGGAGAATACCTTGAAGACGTAGAGGGATTGGATAACCCCGGCGTGAAGGCGTCACAGATTGCCCACGCCACCCGCGAACACTTACACCCACGGGAGAACCAGAACCCCCGATACAAGCGATTGAGCGAGCGCGTGACCGGCATTGTAGAGCGCTGGCAAGGTGACGAAATTAGTGACCCCGACGCCGTAGAGGCGCTCAAATCAGTCGAAAAAGAGGTTCTCGGCGTCGAAAAAGAAGCCGAAGAACAGGGAATGGACAAGGCGGAGTTCGCTATCTATACGCACCTGACTGAAGAGACACCAGACGCAATCGACTCTGACGACCAAGCCGAAGAAGTGGCGCAAGAAATCGTCTCACAGTTCCGTGAGCGGGTCGACCGAGGATACTACGGTTGGAAGACCAATCAACAGACCACTTCTGAAATCACCCGGATTCTACTGGACGTACTGGCAAAAGAACACGACCTCGGACACCTGATTCTGGACGAGGAAGGGTTTGAGGATACGATTCGGACGTACTTAATTCAGAATCATGGCTAAAGCCCGACGCCGAGAAATCGACCTGTTGGGCAACGCTGTTGAGTACGAAGTACAGCACAGTTCTAACGCTACTGAACCCCGCATTGACGTGGACATACACGGTGTGACAGTCGTCGTTCCTGAAGGCGAGGAAGTTCAGCCAACAGAGTTACTCAAGGAGAATGCGGCATGGGTCATAGACAAGCAACGGAACTACGACGCCTACCGTGAGCAAATTCCTGACCGTTCCTTTGAGGCTGGTGAGTCGTTCCCATTCCTCGGGCAAGACCGCGAACTCGTTATCGAACCAAGACAAAAACACGGGATAGACGAGGATTCGATTCGACTCCGGAAGAGTGCCGTCGAACAATCCTCTATTAAGCAAGTTCTCGAAAACTTCTACCGGAGCCGGGCGCGGGAGTATCTCACCGAGCGTACTGACCACTACTCGGAACAGATGGGCGTCGAATACGAGAAACTCGAACTCCGAAACCAACGAACACGGTGGGGAAGTTGTTCGACCGGCGGGACAATCAGTCTGAACTGGCGGTTGATAATGGCACCAGCCGACGTTGTTGACTACCTCGTCGTTCACGAACTCGCACACCTGACCGAACAAAATCATGGGACGGATTTCTGGCGGCTCGTCGGGGAGTACATCTCCGAGTACAAAGAGAAAGCCGAGTGGCTTGAACAGAACAGCGCGAAGTTGATTTTTAGCGAAGAAGACCTATAGAATATCAGGTCTACTGTAGCGCGTCATTATCAGAGCAAGACACCGACTCGTCGCCGCCCACAGCCACGAGACGCCTTCCAGCGCGGTCTATGCTAACATTTTATAAGGTTATCACGGCACAGAAAGCCGCTGAACGGCTTTGAGAGCAAATCAGATACGACGCTAATACCACTCGTACCGACGACGACCGCGCTCACAGCCTACTCACGTCGCTCACGACTACAAACGAAGGGCCAGCGGAGTTCATCAAGAAAATGCTATTCAGAGAGCCACAAGGTAAGGAAGTATGACGGAACAGCCGGAGTCTGGTGAACTTCTCGTTGGTCATATTTTGGACAATGGTCGCACAACAAAACAGATATATTATACTTTATTAAATCGCCAATAGCCCTATTATAGCACTATTTCAAGCAATTCTCACAGTATCCATATCAGAAAACATAGCATTTACACTCCCCGCGCTCTTATGCTGAAGTGGAACAATGGGAGAAGAAACCATTACCGTAGACGGAGAACAGATTTCACTAACAACGAGCGAAACAAGATATTGTAGTAATTGTGAAGAGGACGTTGGCTCGTTCATGGATAGCACCTGTCCCGGTTGTGGTCGTGAAGATTCTGTCCGGGTCATTAGCGAGGACTACACGGAGCGGGGCAAGTTCCTCTATTACGGTACTGGCACGATAGAGGATATGGCGGAAGCCCTCGAAAAGCGGGCTAAGTTCTTGCGTGTAATGAAAGAGAACGGGTGGGAAAGAAGAGGTGTTGCCGGAGACGACTATTCCCGTCTCACGAAGACCAAAGAGGGTTTGTGACCCCATCCCATCGGGGGCATCGCGCCAAGGCGTCCCGTGATTATTAACCAACAGTACACCCATGAACGCCAAGTCTGTTGGTTAACCACATAGCGGGATTCACAATCGAATCGGCCGTCTCCACTACCCACCAGTAGCCGACTCGTGGAACGACCGACCCGAACGGAACTCGGTCAGTTCGTTGATTCGGTCTTCCAGTTGCTCAATCTCTTCGCGGAGTTCGTCGCCTTCCTCGCCCTCCGTCTCCGCCAACCTATCCTTGAGTCCCTGAAGCCGCGTCTCTTTCTCGTCTTCATTCACGTCGGCCTTGCGAACGTACTCGCTCTTCGATACGTCGTACACGTCTGTTTCGGAAATCTTGGTCACATCAAGCGCTTCGTCCACTTTGCCCGAATCGACGGTCGTCAGCCGTTCACGTTCAATCCCGGCGGCCTCAAACGTGTTCAACACTATCTCGTCGTCTTTCAGCGAGCGATTCTTCCGGCTTGTCCGTTGGACAGAACCGAACTGGCCGGATATAGGCCGGTCGTGGTGAAGCCGGTCAAGCAAGACACTCCGAATGTCCTTCCGTAGGTCGTTTGCATTCCGCTGAACATCCGATAGTAGTGTATAGAGGTTGACCAGCCCCGGTGTCTCTACGTCTTCAAGCGTGGTCACATCATGGCGTTCGAGGGCGTCGATAAGCAAGAGAGAGTCGGCATAAACGTCCACGTCCGGCTCTTCACGCTCTTCGTCGGCGTCGTCAGTATCTCCTTGGGCTTCCACCAACGGCGAGCCGGTAGACTGGTCGCTTTCGGTAAGCGTCCCCTCACGGTCGTCCATCTCGAACCGTGGGTGGAGACTCATGACGGTCGCGTAAGGCTCCGCGTCCATAGGAAGACGGTCAAGGTCAAACTCACCATGTGCGTCTTGGATACGACGATATAGCGTCTCGAATTGCTCTTTCTGAAGTGGAATCGTTTCATCGTCGTCCCGATACTGAATCAGAACTCGGTGTTCCTGTACGTCGGTGACGCGAAACACCTTCCGCGAAAGTGGGGTGACAAGAGTTGCGTCTGACGGGAGTTCTTCGACGTTTTCAATGAGATTGTGCCACGTCGAATCGAAAGTCATGGGAGTAGATACGGAGAGGTGAGGTAAAGGTTTCAGGTACCGTCCAGAGAATAGCCAATACCCTTGTCTAATGCGGGTGCAATCTCGTTTTGTATATTCTGGTAGTGGCGATAAACAGACGTATAGAGCGCTCTACTCCTTAAAACATCCCCAAACAGGAGAAGACTGAAAGGTCTACAGCCCCTACGTATTCACAGAAGCCCATGACGGCGAGGGGGCGCACTTGCGCCGCAATTGGAATCAACAGTCAAGTTCCATACAGGATTTATAAACGGTATACCGCCGTCTTGTGAATCCTGAACGAGTGCGGGAAAAGTGGGCCGGCACGAATTTGAATCGTGGTTACGGCCACCCGAAGGCCGAAGGATACCAAGCTACCCCACCGGCCCGCAGGCGGAGCAACGCCAGCGCCGAGTTTAACAGTTGTGATTCGACCCACTCAGTACGACCGGAACCCCTCGGTGTCGAGGTAGTTGTGGGTGACGGTGACGGCGTGATCGGCGTGGAGCGCTCGCGGGCCGAGGCGGAGACGCAGGTCGGCGCGGTCGGCGAGCAGGGTCGTCTCCCCGTCGGTGAAGTCGTGGTGGTCCGAGAGGACGAAGACGGGGTCGGTCGGCGGGTCGACGTCGACGACCGGCGTCCCCGCCTCGTGGAGGTGGACGACCGTGCCGTCGACGGCGTCAAGCGTCGGTTCGAGCCCCCGGCGTCGGATCGAGACGCCCGGACTCGACTCGACGGCCTGGTGGCCGATGGCGTCGTCGCGTCGCTCCAGCGCCCCCCGGATCAGCGCGGCCGTGCTCCGCTCGTCGGGGTTCAGGCGGCGGAGGTCGCTCCCCTCGAACGTGACGGTGAACGCGTCGGCGAGGACGAGGTGGACGCGGACGTCCTCGCGGATGGCGTGGGAGAGAAAGAAGGCCGACGTGACACACCGACAGAGGACGTCGAGGCGACCGGCTCCGCCCGCGAGGTCGTCGAGGGTGAACTCGGGGGTCGTCGGGGTGTCGTGCCCGACGACGACGAACTGGCGCATGGGCGGAGTGGGAGGGCGTCGGCCTTGGGTCTTTCACTCCGCGGCGGGACGGTGGGCGGGCAGTCAGGCGGGGGCGGGCGTCGACCGTGGGGTTCGGGGGGGCTCGGGCGGGGCATCCCCACCCGACTCAGTGGACCGGTCGGAGCCGGGTTCGGCGGGTGCGCCGGGCTCCTTGTCGCCGTCGACGAGGAAGTCGGCGAGGTTGCCGATGAGCACCTCGTTGTCGGCGTCGTGAGCGTTCTCCCGTGTGACGAACTCGGTGTCGCCGACCGCGGCCACGCCGCCGTTACGGACGACCACGGCGTACTGGCCGGTGTCGCGGGTCGTCGATAGCTGCGTCCCCCGAGAGGCGACGAGCACCCGCGTGGCGTCCCCGGTTCGGATCGGGGCGGCCTCGCGCATCACGACGCGGTCGACACCGTCGGTGAGGGCGGAACCGCCGGCGGGCCGGGCGTAGATGCTCTGGAAGTTGTTGTCGTTCTCCTCCATGTTGTAGAGGTAGCCCGATCCGTAGGCGATGCCGTAGTTCGACCCGAGCGACGCCGTCTGGGGTCCGGTCTCCTGGAGGCCGCCGAGGCCGAGAAGCAGGCCGCCCGTCGCCTGGACGGAGGGCGGGTCGCCCATCACGAGGACGCGGCCGCCGGCATCGGTGAAGGCCTGGACGCCGGCGAGTTCGTCGCCCGTGAACCGCTCGCGGGGACTGACGACGAGGAACGCGTCGGCGGAGCGGAGCGACTCGTTGAGGCTCGCCCGCTCGCCGCGGTAGAAGCGGATCTGGTGTCCGTTCTCGGCGAGCGTCGACAGGAGGGGTTCGAGGTCCGTCTCCGAGACGCCGTTGGCGTGCCCGACGTCGACGAGGACGGTCTTGTCGCTCGCGTCGCTGTCCATGCGGACCTCGCCGTCTTCTGCCGTCCGGTCGGGGAGGGCCGAATCGGGGTGGAACTGCTGGTTCTCGACGGCGGGCGGGTCGTCGCCACCGTCACCCGAGCCGAGGGCGTACGGAGCGACGGCCGCGCCGCCGACGACGACGACCACGATCACGACGAACACCACGGCGAGTCTGGACTTAGGCGCTGACATTGCCGATCACCTCGTCTTCGGTTTCGACTTCTCCGTACACCATCAGATACGTCGGCGCGTCGACCGCGTCGTAGCCGACGGGACTCTCCTCGACGACGACCGTCCCCCCGTCCTCGGTGCTGAGAAGGAGAAGACCGCCGGTCGCCGGCGGTTCCTTGCGGACAACCTCGTAGTCCTCGAGGCCGGCTTCGTCGGCCGCGCGCTGGATGGCATCTTCGGAGGAGCCGATCTCGTCGGCCATCCCGTTGTCGACGGCGCTGGCACCGGTGTACACCTTGGCGTGTGCCACCTCGGTTCGACTGAGTTCGAGGTCGTCGCTCCGGTGTTTCATCACGCTCCCGACGAACGCGCGCTGGAGCGTTTCGATCTGGGCGCGACGCCGGTCGGCCGTGGAACTGGCCTTGTCCGGGCCGCTCTTGATCTCTCCGGGGATCGACGGACCGGGGGCCGCGCCGCGGACGCCGACGCTCCCGACGATGGAGGCCGGCGTGACGTAGATGGCGTCGGCAGGGAGCATCGCGTAGTAGGCCCCGGACGCGCCCGCGGATTTGACGGTCGCGACGACCGGCATCTCCTGGGCCGTCCGCTGGACCGAGAGGTAGAGTTGTTCGCTCGCGGCCGCGCCGCCGCCGGGACTATCGACGTTCAGGACGACCGCATCGATCGATTCGTTCTCGCGGGCCTCGCGGAGGTCCTCCTGGATCGGGGTCACGGTGTTCGAGGAGATCATCCCCTCGACCGTGACGACTGCGACCCGACCGTCGGGTTGGGTCGCCCGATCGTAGGCGACCGGCGCGAGGATCGCACTCAACAGGACGGCCGCCGCGACGACGAGGGCGTACGACTGCACCCGCGTCAGCGAGAAACCGTCTGGGCTGTTCGACATGGCGACTGGTCCTGGGATTGCCGCCGGCTAATAACTCCCCTTGGCGAAAACGTCGATTGTACCATGACACGCCGTCACGTAGGCCGCCGCCGTCGACGGCTCACTCCGTCAACCCGTAGCCACGTTTGAAGAGGAGGTAGTCGACCGCGAGAACGGCGGCCGTCACCGTCGAGAGGACGGCGAGCGAGGTGTTCGGGTCGATCTCGGTGACACCGATCATCCCGTATCTGACGCCGTTGACCATGTACACCATCGGGTTGAGCAGGGAGATCTGCCGCCAGAGCGGTGGCAACACCGAAAGCGAGTAGAACACCGCACCGAAGAAGACCAGCGGACGGAGGATGAACTGGTTCATCACGGTGAGGTAGTCGAAGTCGTCGGCCCACAGGCCGCCGACGATGCCGAGGCCGCCGAACAGCGTGGTGATGACGACGACGTTCGCGACCAGGTAGAACGGGTGGGAGATGGGAACGGACGTGAACACGAGGCCGACGCCGACGATCAGCAACGCCGTGACGATCCCCCGGGTCGCACTCGCGATCACGTACGACGCGACCATGTTGAAATTCGACATCGGCGTGACGATCACGGCGTCAATGTAGTCGTTCCACCGGCCGTGGAAGATGGAGAAGGAGGCGTTCTCGAAGGCATCGGAGATAGCCCCGAGGACGACCAGTCCCGGCAGGACGAACTGGATGTAACTCACGCCGGCGATGGAGCCGATGCGACTGCCGAGGATGACGCCGAAGACGGCGAAGTACAGCGTGTTGGTGATGATCGGCGGGAGGAACGTGTTGTACGGCCGCCTGACGAAGCGGAGAATCTCCCGGCGCACCAGCGTCCGGAGTTGGACGGTCGCTCGGCTCACGCCGTCCCCTCCTCGGCGACCGACGAGTCCGACCGGGTCAATTCGACGAACACCTCTTCGAGCGAGGTGCGGGAGACGTCCAGGTCGACAATTTCGTAGCCCGCGGCGTCGAGTTCGCGGACGAGATCCGGTGCGACGAGACCGCCTTGGGACGCGGAGACGACGAGTCGGCCGTCCCGGACCTCGACCGCCTCGACCTGTCCGTTGCCCGCGGCGATGGCGGGGGTCGATCGGATCGGATCGCGGAAGGTGACGGTGATGCGGTCGGTGCCCCGGTCCATCAGATCGTCCGGCGTGGCGACCGTGACGACCCGCCCCTGATCGAGGATCGCCACCTCGTCACAGAGGCGTTCGGCCTCCTCGATGTAGTGGGTGGTGAGGAGGATCGTCGTCCCGCCCTCGTTGAGGTCGGTGATCAACTCCCAGAGGTCGTGGCGGAGTTGGACGTCGACGCCGGCAGTCGGTTCGTCGAGGATCAGGAGGTCGGGATCGGTGACCAGGGCGCGAGCGATGAGGAACCGGCGCTTCATGCCCCCGGAGAGCCAGTCGAAGCGGGTGTCCCGCTTCTCGTAGATGCCGACCTGTTTCAGCGCTTCGTCGGCCCGTCGTCGAGCCTCGGGCCGCGGAATCCCGTGGTAGCCCGCCTTGTGTTCGAGTACCTCACGGATCGGGAAGAAGCGGTCGACGTTGAACTCCTGGGGGGCGAGGCCGACCCGGTCGCGGGCGGCGCGGTAGTCGGTCTCGACGTCGTGGCCGAACACGCGCGCCTCGCCGCCGCTCTTGCGGACGAGGCCGACGAGGATGTTGATGAACGTCGTCTTTCCCGCGCCGTTCGGACCGAGCAGGCCGAAGAAACTCCCCTCGGGGACCGAAAGCGAAACGCCGTCCAGCGCCGTCACGTCGCCGTATCGTTTCCTGAGTCCGTCGATTTCGATAGCGGCTACCATCTACCGGTACTGGGTGCCGGACGGAATTAAGGGCCGTGGAGTCGATGTGGGTGCTGGTAACACACCTCAATTAATGTAATTAATGTATATTGTCATTATAAATCATTAACTTTATTGTTCGATCGAGCGTCGGACCGAGTGCAATGCACGTACACGGCGACGCGTTCGAAGCGAACCGGATCGAGCGACGACCGACACGCGACCACTCACCACCGACATGGAACCGACGACCCGACCCGACGACGAACTAGCACAGCAAGCGCCGCTCGTCCCCGACATCGGCCGCGCGGACGACGCCCGTACCGACGGCGGGCGGACGACGACCGGTGACCGCACGGAGCGACGACGGCCCACGACCGACGTCTCGACTCAACGCGAGTACGACGACGAACTGACACAGGAAGCGCCGCTCGTCCCCGACATCGGCCGCCCCGAGACGCGACCGATCGACGACACGGAGCCCGGCCGATGACGCCCGACGAACTCGACACCGACGCGTACACTAGGGACGTCGACAACCCCGCGGCCGAGGAGTTCCGGGAGCGACTCGCCGACCAGCAGTTCGTCTTCGCGCCCGGACTCTACCACGCCCTCGACGCCCGCCTCGCCGAGATGACGGGCCACGACGCCGTCTACATGAGCGGCTACTCGACCGTCCTCGGCCAGTTCGGGTTCCCCGACCTGGAGATGGTGACGATGACCGAGATGGTCGAGAACGCCAAGCGCATCGCGGAGGCGACGACGCTCCCGGTGATCGCCGACTGCGACACGGGGTACGGTGGAATTCACAACGTCCGCCGGGCGGTTCGGGAGTACGAGAAGGCCGGCGTCGCCGCGGTCCACATCGAGGACCAGACGACGCCCAAGCGGTGTGGGCACATCGCGGGCAAACGGATCGTCCCCCGCGAGGACGCCGAGGCCCGGTTCCGGGCGGCGGTCGACGCCAAGCAGTGCGACGACACCGTGATCATCGCCCGCACCGACGCCTACGGCTCCGCCAACGGCGACTGGGAGGAACACCTCGAGCGCGGCCGGATCTACGCCGACGCCGGCGTCGACCTGGTGTGGCCCGAGATGCCCGACCCCTCCCGCGAGGACGCCGTCGACTACGCCGAGACCATCCACGAGACGCATCCGGATCTGAATCTGGCGTTCAACTACTCCTCCTCCTTTGCGTGGTCCGAGGAGGAGGACCCGCTGACGTTCGCGGAACTGGGTGACCTTGGCTACAAGTACATCTTCATCACCCTCTTCGGCCTCCACTCCGGGGCCCACGCCGTCTACGAGGACTTCGAGGCACTCGCCGAGACGGACGAACGGGCGCAGTTCGACCTCGAAGACCGGTATCTCGGGCACCCCACGGAGAGCCACCACGAGCTCTCCTTCGTGAGCGAGTATCAGGAGGTCGAAGCCGAGTTCGACCCCGAGGCCCGCCGCAGAATGGCGGAGTCCGCGGGGTTCGCCGACGACGAGACCGACCCCATCTCCACCGACGACGAGACCGACCCCATCTCCACCGACGACGAGACCGACCCCATCTCCACCGGCGACGAGACCGAGACACCGCCGGCGAACGACGACTGACGCCCGTCTCCGTCGGTGTGACGGTCACACCGACACCGACGCTCACAGCACCGCTCCGGCGAGCCACAGCGCCGCCATGCCGACGCCGATGGTGGCGAACACGTCCTCGGTGTACCACGCCACGGCCGCGGCGACGAGGCCCGCGACGAGGCGGTCGTCGGCGAGCGTCGCCGAAACCGTCGGTCCGGGGTCGACGACGGCCGGCGCCACCAGCGCCGCCAGAACCGCCGCGGGGACGTACCGGAGCGCCGCCTCGATCCGGGGTGGCATCCCGTCGATACGGCCGAACAGGTAGACGAAGGAGTACCGGATACAGAAGGTGAGGAAGCCGACGGCGAGGACGACCACCCAGACGGACGACGGCCCGTAGGTCGTCGTCACGCGTTCACCCTCCCGTCGGCGACGACGCCGGCGACGACGCCCGCGAGTGCGCCGCCGACGAGTCCGAGGTTCAGGGGCCACCCCGCGCCGGCGACGGCGACACTTCCCCCCACGAGGGCGGCGAGGACGCGCGGCCGGTCGGTCAGATCGGGAACGAGTAGGGCGAGAAAGACCAGTGGCACGGCGAAGCCGACGCCCCAGCGGTCGGGGATCCGCGCGCCGACGACGACGCCGACGACGGTGGCGGCCTGCCAGACGAGCCACATGGCGACCGCCGCGCCGAGGTAGTAGCCACGGCGGTGTGTCGGATCGGCGGAATCGACCGTGGGGTCGTCTGAGTCGGTGTCGGACGTGTCGCCGTCCCCGCTCCGCTCCCCGCCGTCGGTGAACTCCGCGATGGCCAGCGCGTAGGACATGTCCGTCAACAGGTACGCACAGAGGATCCGCCACCGCCGGCGGAAGTCGGCGAAGTGTGGCGCGATCGACGCCGAGTACATGCTCATCCGGAGGTTGATGATCGTCGCCGTGAGGACCACGACGGCGAGCGAGGCGTCCCGGCCGAGGAGGTCGACGACGGCGAGTTGGGAAGCGCCGGCGAAGACGACGACCGAGAGTCCGACAGCCTGGAACGGTGAGAGTCCGGCGTCGACGGCGGCGACGCCGGCGACGAGGCCGAACGGAACCAGCCCGAGCAACAGCGGAAGCGACGCCCGAGCGCCGGCGAGGAGAGGCGCGTGGAGGCGGGACATGGCGTACCCTGTACCGTGGGCTAAAACGACCTTTCGGTTCCGGCCTACAGCTCCGCGACCAAGTCCGAGACGACGTCGATCTCGTCCCGGTTGACGGTGTGGGCCATCCCCTCGTAGATCCGCTCGGTCACGTCGGCGTCGAGGCGTTCGTAGGTCACGACCGACTCGTGGACCCGCTCTACGGGGATGTGGGGATCCACGTCGCTACACCCGAAGAAGGCGGGCGTGCCGTCGAGCGATCCGGCGTACCGGTCCGGATCGACCGACTCGCCGATCAGCCCGCCGCTCAGCGCGACCACGCCGCCGTAGCGAGTCGGGTTGCGGGCGGCGTACTCGGTCGCGAGACAGGCCCCCTGCGAGAACCCCAACAGCGCCGTCCGATCGGGGAGGATACCGGCGTCCGCGGCTCGGTCGAGTGTCGCACCGACTTTCGCCAGCGCGCCCGAGAGGTTCGGCTCGTTCGACTCGACGGGTTCGAGGAAGGAGCGTGGATACCACTCGCTGCCGTCGGCCTGTGGAGCGAGGAAGGCCACGCCAGCGTGCTCGAACTCGCTCGCCATGCCGAGGATGCTCCGCGCGCTCGCCCCGCGTCCGTGAAGGAGAACGACGGCGGCGTCGGCCTCGGCGGGGTCGGTGCCCGCGGTCAGTACCGGGCCGTCGGCGTGGACGTCGGTCACGGGTCCCTCCCGGAGTCGGTGTGGTCGGTCACGTCGGATCGGAGGGGACGCGACGACTTCAATAGCTCGCCACGCGCCGTCAGTGGCCGACGACGACCGCCTGCCGGATCTCCAGTGCCGTCTCGAACTCCTCGCGGCGGCCAGTGTCGGAGCCGATCCGTCGGAGCTGTTCGGCGTGGGTGCGGGCGACAGCCTCGGTCTCGCGGCGGCCGAAGTCGAGACGCTTGCCGACCGACTCCCAGTGGTCGGCCGGGACGAGAAACACCTCCCGGTCGTCGTCGGCGGCGACGCGTTCGAACTCCCGACGGTAGGTGTCGGTGCGGTCGGCAAGGTCGCTCTGGACCCGCGCCAGCAAGTCCGACAGCGCGCCGGGGCCGACGCTCGCCTTCGCGGAGGCGAGCATGAACACCTGCCCGTCGATGGGGGAGTTCGGCGCGCCGGACACCGTTACCCTCCGGCGCGCATCGCCTTCCGGGCGAACCGCTCGATGAGTGCGTCGAGGCCATCGGGGTCGCCCTCGAAGACGAGGTCGACCTGCGTCAGCGACACCGACGGCCCGACGCCGACGGTCTGTGAGGAGAGCGTCGCCGCCCAGTCGTCGGCCTCGACCCGGTCGTCGTCGACCCGTTCGGCCCCCAGATTTTCGAGATACTTGATAGCCAGGCGCTTCGAGATGCCACGGAAGGACCGCTCCCGCGTCACCCAGTCGTCGGTCGTCATCCACCCGCCACCGGCGGGAACACCGAGAGCGTGTCGCCGTCCTCCATGACCGTCGCCGGGCCCTCCATGTGGAGTACCTCACGGCCGTTTTTCAGGATGTTGAGGTTCGGTTGGAGTTCGCCCTCGTCGTCGAGCAGTTGCCCCTCCATGCCGACGTACTCGGTTTCCAGGGTCGAGAGAACGTCGCCGACGGTCGCCCCGTCCTCGAACTCACGTTCGAGAGTTTTCTGACCGACTGCCTCGCGGAACGTCGCGAAGAACCGCAGTTCCAAATCCATACCGTTCGAAGGACCGCCGCAGTGAAAAGTCACGCGGCACAGTGTGGGACGATGACACGACGGCTCGGGGCGGGACGGGGCGACTCAGATGTCGCTCAGGCGGATGCCGTCGTCGACGGTGCGGTAGGTGCGCTCGCGGTCGAGATGGCCGGCGAGCCAGTCCACGTCCTGAATCTGCATGATGAGGTCCGCCTGCAGGTTGCGCCACGCGATGGCGTAGATGGGCGACTGCCCCCACGCCCGGAGTTCGGGGACGAACTCGTCGTACTGTTCGAGTTGCTCCTCCAGTCGCTCCAAGCCGTCCGCGACGCCGCTGGCGGCCTCACGCTCAGTCTCGGCGGTCTCGACGGCCTCGTTGAGACGGGCTTCGAGTCCCGCCACGGCTCGCTGCATGTCCTGTCGGGCGGCCTCGTCGTCTTCGGGGAGCGATTCCAGAATCTGACGCGGAACACCGAGGTCGAACTCGTCCATACACGTGGAAGTTTCCGGAGAGGCAAAAGGCTCCCGACCCCGGCCGCACCTCACTCGAGGAAGTCCCGGAGCGCCGCGGCACAGCGTCGACAGAGCAACACCTGGAGTTCGCCGTCCGCGTCGAGCAGGTCGAGTGCGCCGTAGACGTGTCCCGGTTCGATCGTCTCGCCACACCGATAACAGGGGTGGGGCCGGGCGGGGTTCGACCCCGTCGACTGGCGGTCGGTCACGACCCTCGGCCGTGGCCGTTGTGGTGACGTCGGTCCACACCGTCACGGGCGCTCCGGCCGGGACGGTCGTCCCCGGCCGGCGCGCCGCCGAGTGGCGTCTCGCTATCGACGACATCCCCCAACCCGAGGCGGTCGACCGTGTCGACGGTCGGCACGCCGTCGGGGGACCAGCCCCGGGCCGCGTAGTAGGCGTCGAGCATGGCGTCGAACGCCTCGCGGTCGACGGTCCGTCCGGCGGCCGGGCCGTCGGGGAGTGGCTCCTCGAACAGGTCCGGGAGCGAGTCGTCGGCACGGTCGAACCCCTCCCGGACGTTGAACAGGCGCACGAGCGTCCAGACGCGTTCGCCGAGCGTCGCCAGCGACTCGCGGTCGTGGTCGAGTCCGGCTGCAGTCAGCCACTCTGCGCCGAGGTCGCCCCACATGGTCTCGCCGGCGAAGTCGTCGACGACGAGGCTCCAGAGCGTCGATCGGACGTTCTGTGCGCCGACCACGGTGGCGACGCGGTCGGCGTCCGTCCACTCGTCGCGGGCGAACGCCTCGCGCTCGACCGGCCGAGCGCGGCGGTGACAGCCCCCACGGTCGCTGGTGGCGTAGGCGAGCGCCATCCCCGCCGCTCCGCGGGGGTCGTACGACGGCAGTTCCATCGACTTCACCGTCGGGACAGCTCCACCGGCGTCTCGCCCCCCGGCGTGTGCCACGCCGTCGGCGAGACGGTCCCCGAGGTCGGTCGACCGGGTGGCGATGGCTTCGAGGAGCGTGGCGGCGTCGTCCGCGTCGCCGAACGAGAGGCCGTCGTCGGCCTCCGGCCGACTGCTCGTGGAGCGTGGCTCCACGCCGTCCGCTCGCATCGCCCACGCCACCGCGTTGCCGGCGCTGATGGCGTCCATCCCGAGGCGGTCACAGATCGAAGCCAGACGGACCACCGTCTCGGCGTCGTCGACGCCGAGGCCCGCGCCAAGCGACATCAGCGCGCCGCCGCGGGGGATCGACTCCCCGTCGTCGGTGTCGACGCGAAAACCCCCCGGAACGGGGTCGTCGGCGTTCTCCCGGCCGGTCGCGGCGTCACGGATCGCCTCGATGCCGATGTCGCCGGCGTCGTCGAAGCGGCCGCCCTGCCACCCGCGGGTCGAGAGGACGCCCACCTCGTTGGCGAAGTCGACGCTCTCGACGGTCTCGCCGGCGGCCTGCCACCGCCCGGTGTCGTCGTCGCGGTAGGCGGCGCCGTAGCGGTCGCGGAGGTCGGCCAGGTCCTCGGAGGGCGTCGGCGGGTCGCCGCGGACGGCGACGGCCTTCAGCCGTTTGGCGCCCATCACCGCGCCGGCTCCGCCCCGGCCCGCGTGGTGGTCGCCGCCGTCGGAGGCGACCGTCGCGTACGCCACCCGGTTCTCGCCCGCCGGACCGATGCAGGCGACCGACCCCTCCAAGGCGGCGTCGGTCTCGGCGGCGTCGGCCCCCCACAGATCGGTCGCATCCTCGATTCGAACCGTACCGTCGGTGACGGTGATCGTCCGGGGGGTGTCGGCAACCCCCTCGATCACCAGCCCGAACGCGTCGGGGAGCGCGCCGGCGAGGGCGTCGGCGAAGGAGCCGCCGCTGTAGGAGTCCAGAAAGGTCCCGGTCAGCGGCGACTTGGTGATCGCCGCGTAGCGCGACTCGCCGGGGAGGTAGCCCGAGAGCGGGCCGAGAAGGAGACAGAGCCGATTCTCCGGACCGAGTGGATCGGTCCCGGCGTCGAGTTCGTCGTAGAGGTAGCGAGCGCCGAGCCCCTTCCCCCCCAGAAAGTCGCGCCGCCACGACGTCGGGACGCGGTCGCGAGTGACGGCCCCCACCGAGAGATCGACCCGGATCACGTCGCGCCGGAGGGGTGATGACATCGACACAGGTAGTCGGGAGGCGGTGTTAAGCGTTGTCCTCGCTCTCGACGTGGCGCATCTCGACGGCGACACCGCGGGTACTCGCTCGCATCTCGCGGCCGTGCATCGCCGCGCGGCCGACGCCGAAGGCGGCCGGCCCCTCGACGACCACTTCGTCGCCGACGCGGACGTCGTCGGCGGCGTCGACGACGCCCGGCGCGAGGACGCTGCCGTGTGGGACGAAGCCGTCTATCTCGACCCGTTTGGTCGGCGCGTCGCTCTCGGCCCAGTGGCGGGCGCCCGCGAGCGTGAACGCAAGGACGCCGTACTGTGGCACCTGCGCCGCGAGTTGGGTCCCGTCGCCGTCGCGCACCTGCAGTTTGGGGTGGCGACTCGTCGTCGTCAGGTCCGGAAAGAGGTCGTCACCCGCACCGGGACCGAACTGGTAGTCCGCGATGGCTCGGATCGTGTTGTGTTGGCGCTCCCGCTTCGAGTACTTGAGTTCGCCCGACAGCGCGGAATCGAGGTTCGAGAGCGACGCCCCGGTCGTCGGGTGGTCGTCGACGGTGAACTCGAAGGGGGTGTCCACCCGGTCGGCGACGCGTTCGCAGATGTCGCAGTAGCCCTCGCCGGGGACGTGAGCGATCACGCGGGGGTAGTCGTTGCGCGACAGATACCGCTCCAGGGCCGCGGCGACGAAGGCTTTCTCCCCCTCGGTCCAGTCGCCGGTGACCACCGCGTCGTAGTGCTGGGCGGGGTAGGTGCACTCCAACTCCTGGGGGACGACGCCGATTGGCGAGGTCATCGAGGCGACGTGGCCGCGGTAGTCGATGGCGCGGTGGAACTGGGCGTGGCTCTGGGAGTCGCTGTAGGGTTTGCGCGCCGAACACGGGACGAGCACCAGCGGGTTCGAGAACCGATTCCGGTATCGCGTCGTCACCCGGTCGGCGAAGCGCTGGATCTCGACGCGGTCGAGTGTCTCCTCGCTGGCGGCGCTGATCTCCGCCTCCCGGATCACGGGCGTCCGCCGTTCCAGATAGCGGTACTCGTGGTCGAACTCCCGGAACGCGGCGGTCAGCCAGTTCTCGTGGCGCGCCTGGCCTTCGAGGTAGTCCCGGAGGCGACCCCGTCGGATCCGCGTCCGGACGGTGGCAAGCGCCGACCGGAGGGCGGCGACGTTGTGGGCGACACAGGCCTTGCGGTCGAACTCGTCGAGCGGTGGGTCGGAGGGGAAGGCGCCGGGCAGTTCGTCGAGTTCGTCGAGGTGGTACTCGCCGTCCGTGGTGAGATAGCGCCCCTGCCGGCCCTTCACCCGCACGAGTTTCGTGTCGACCAGGTCGACGCCGGCGGCGACGAGGCTGGCGACGTTCGCCGGCGTCGCGACGCCCGCGAGGTAGAGCGCGGTGTCCGGGGGGATCGACTCCCGGACGTCGATCAGTTCGTCGCGAAAGGAGGCACCGTGACCGACGACGCCGGCGGCGTTCGCCAGAACGTAGGCGTCACAGCCGTAGTCGTCGGCCGTCCGAGCGGTGATCACGCCCGCACTCGGGTAGTCGACGTCGGGGTAATCGACGGCGAAGGAGTCCTGGACGGGCGACTCCGTCCCCGCGGGAAAGGCCCGATGGGGAAGGACCGTCAGTTCGGCGTCGCTCCCCTCGGGGTGGTCGCGGTCGGCGGCCCACAGGCTCCCGGCGTCGACGACGACGTCGTCGGCGACGGCGGGGGTCGTCACGGGGTCGCGCAGGCGGAGTTCGCCCAGGCGGGCGGCCCCGTCGCGCCCGTGGACCTCGAAGTAGTCGGTCATGGGAGAGCGTCGTGGCCGAGGCGGAACTACGTTGCGTTCCGACCGCGGCTTTTAGCCGTCCGCGTCCCAACGCGGCCCGTGACCGAGTACACCGGCGAGTGGGACCGCGAGGGCGTCGCGGCGTTCCTGTCGGAGGCCCGGGTGCCGATCCGACTGGCCTGTCGGACACCCGACGACGGTCTCTGGATGCTCTCGCTGTGGTACGGCTTCGACGCCGACGCCGAGCGGTTCGTCTGTGCCACCGCGGCGGACGCGGATATCGTGCGGTATCTCCGCGGCGACGACGGCGTCGCCTTCGAGGTGTCGACCAACGACCCGCCGTACCGCGGCGTCCGCGGGCGGGGGACGGCAACGATAACGCCCGACGAGGGGAAAACCGTCCTGCGGGACCTGCTGATCCGGTATCTCGGCGGGGCGGACTCGAAACTCGCCGACCGCCTCCTCTCGCCCGACCGGGACGAGGTGACGATCCGAATCGACCCCGGGCGGTGCTACTCGTGGGACTTCAGCGATCGGATGAGCGACTCGACCAGCGACTGACGGCGAACGCGGTCGCTCGACGTGTAGCGTCGTGAAAACGAGCGTCTCGGTCGGTATCGCCGCGAGGCGACCGTGTCGAGATCAGTTACGAACGAGGTTCGTCGCGCGCGGACCCTTGGGGGAGTCCTCGATTTCGAAGTCTACGTCCTGTCCCTCTTCGAGGTCCGGACCGCCAACGTCCTCCATGTGGAAGAACACGTCGTCGTCCGCGTCGTCAGTCTCGATGAAACCGTAGCCGCCTGTGTCGTTGAAGAAATCAACTTTACCGTTTGCCATTACGGACATACGTACGTCCCGGAAGGGGATAACCGTTCCGAGAGTCGCGGTACCACGGCGGTCGGTCGACGAACGGCCACCAGAGGAGTGACGCCGACGCGGGACGACCGCCGCTCAGCCGTATATCGCGCCGCTCGCCTCGCGGGTCACCGGCAACGCGTCCTCGTACAGGCACTCGAGCAGTTCGTACTGCGTGCGGGTCGCCGCGGCGTCGTCGGCGGCGGTCCGGAGTTCGGTGACGATTTCGCCGAGGGCGACGCGGCGGGCGACGAGACTCGCCTCGCCGTCGGCAGCCGTGCGTGCCGCCATGGCCGCCCGACGTGCGTGGTGTCGTGCGGGGCCGATCGACAGCGATCCGGCAAGGTCGTCGATCCGGTCCGCGACGGACCGGAGGTCCTCCGCGGTGTCGGCCGAAAGCGGGAAGTCACGCGCCACCTCGTCCGTCGACGGCGCGGCGCGGTCTCGGTCCGTCGGGCCACCCGAGTGCGATCGGTTGGACATCTGTCACTCGTACCGACGGTTCGCGTGTATATCAATGGTGGGTGGGCGTGTAGACCGACCGAACGAACGGTCAGTCTCGGTCGTCGCCAGCGGTCGGTCCGCTCAGGCGCTCGACGGTCACCGACTCGGGGATCGGTGTGAGCGCGGACGCCGACCAGTCGTCGTGGGCGAGGGTCACGCGCGTCCCGGGGTTCTCGGCGACGAGGCGAGCGACACCGCGGGCGGCGGCCTCCCGAGCGGCCGGGTCGACCCGATCGGGAAGTTCGGCGGTGAAGGGGTAGGTCTCGGAGAGCGCCCGCGGCACGGGGCCGAAGGGCGGCACGACCCGCCAGGCGGCGTCGAAGCGGTCGCCCGAGGGCGAGGACCCCTCGGTCAGCAGGAGGGTCGCTGGCGCGTCGAGACGGCCGAGGCGGTCGTGGTGACGGACCACTTCGGGCCGGCGCGCGCTCTCGGTCGAGCAGTAGAAGAAGGTCCCCTTGGAGGCGGGGTCGTGGCGCTCGATCTGTCCGGCGTGGTCCAGCAAGGTTCGGTAGCCGTCGAGCATCGCGGGGTGGGCGCGGGCGCGTGCCTCGACGAGTTCCAGCAGGTCTCCCTCCCGGATCGCCGCCTTGATTCGGCGGATCTCGGCGAAGGAGACGTGGAGGTTGTGCTCGGCCAGCAGGCGTTCCCGCTCGTCGTCGGCCGCGTCACGGAGGTCCTCGGGCGTGTGGGACGCACAGATCGGGCACGAACAGGGGAAGTAGTCGATGTCGGCGAGGTGCTTGGTTCCGCGGACGGTGAGATAGCGGTCGTCGCGGGCGTAGATGGCGTAGGCCGCGGAGTCGAAGAGGTCACACCCCATCGCGACCGCGAGCGCGAACATCATGGGGTGGCCCGCGCCGAAGAGGTGGACGGGAGCGTCCGCGCCCAGACCGCGCTTCGCGGCCGCGACGACGTCGACGACGTCGGCGTAGCGGTAGTCGTTCATCAGGGGGACGACCGCGCCGACGGGGAACACGTCGAGGGCGGTGGCGTCGGCGTGGCGGGCGGCCGTCTCCCGCAAGTCGAGGTGGGTCGACCCCTGGATCGGCGCGTTGACCAGCATCTCGCCGGTGTCGACCGCCTCGGCGTCGGCGAGGGCCCGCTCGGTCGTCTCCAGGTCGGCCTCGGCGGTCTCGCGGGCGGCGTCGGGCGGCGTCGGCACGTCGACCGGCGTCGCCACGTCGGAGCCGATCGCTCGCTGGAACTCGAGGATCTCCCGGGTCGTCACGTCGATGTCGCCGTACTCGGAGAGCTGAAAGGAGCCGGAGTCGGTGACGACGACACCCGAGAAGTCGAGCATCTCGTGGAGCCCCACGTCGAGAGCGCGGGCGCGAAGGTCGTCGGTCCCGCGGATGATGTAGGCGTTGGTGATGAGTGCCTCCGCGCCGAACTCGGCTTCGAGGCGGGCGGGCGACACCGTCAGGAGGTTGGGGTTGATCACGGGGAGGAGCGCCGGCGTCTCGACGGTTCGACCGGCACGGGGGACGGTCAGTTCCCCGATCCGGGCGAGCCCGTCACCGCGCCGGAACTCGAAACGGTCGCGCATACTCGGGGTTCCCCGGGCGCGGCGGTAAGCGTTCCGCTCCCGACCGGTCAGATGGGGAGCGCCGTCGTCGCCGCGAGAACGGCCGACGCTCCCTCCCGAGGGAGACCGCCCGTCTCGGAGAGCCGGATCGCCAAGTAGGCGAAGGCAAAGAGCGTCGCGTTGTACGCCCCGTGGACCAGCGACGGGACGACGAGGTTGTCGGTCAGTTCGTAGACGCCGCCGAAGACGAGGGCGGGGAAAAAGAGGACCGTCACCGTCACGAGGCGGCCGCCGGCCCCGCCGGTCAGCGCGACGTAGTGGACGCCAGCGAAGAGGGCACTCGCGAGGACGACACCCGGAACGGCGTCGAACGTCTCGCGGAGGCGACCCTGAACGATGCCGCGAAAGAGGAGTTCCTCCCCGGGACCGATGAGCAGTATCGAGGCGGGGACGAGCCAGAGCAGGACCGTCGGGTCGGCGCTGGCGAACTCCGCGACCTGGTTCTCGCCGGCCGGCGCGCCGGTGACCGAGACGACGAGCGCCCCGGTGACGGCGGCCACGAACGCCGCCGCGTACCCGACGACGACGATCAGGACCTCGCGGACCGAGGGCACGCGGACGCCGAGATTCCGGAGCGACCGGTCGCGCAGGCGGAGGTACGTCAGGGCGACGCCGCCGAAGGCGATCCCCTGGATCGACACGAGCGAGATCACGAGAAGGGTCGCCGGCGACGGCTCGAGGCCGAGGCCGACCAGTCCGACCGAGAGCACGAGTACGAGACCGATGCCGACACCGAGGCCGATGGCGGAGACCAGGAGGGCGACGCCGACCGCTCGCAGCCGTTCGGCCGTCGTCTCGTCGAGCGAGGGCATACCACCACCTGGGGCGGCAGGGTCGAAAAACTTCCCGCCGGCGGGCGCGGAGTACATAGGTGTCCGGCGTCTAGACGCACCCATGACCGACGACAGCGACGGCCGCGCGGTCGCGACGCTCGCGGGCGGGTGTTTCTGGTGTCTGGAAGCGCCGTTCGAGGAACTCGCCGGGGTCAGCGAGGTCGTTTCGGGGTACTGCGGCGGGCACGTCGAGGATCCGAGCTACGAGGCGGTCTGTTCGGGGACGACCGGTCACGCCGAAGTGGTGCAGGTCGAGTACGACCCCGACGTGGTGAGTTACGAGGCACTTCTAGAGGTGTTTTTCGCCCTCCACGATCCGACCACGGAGGATCGACAGGGACCGGACGTGGGTTCGCAGTACCGCTCGGCCGTCTTCTACCACGACGACGACCAGCGAGCGACCGCCGAGGCGGTCGTCGATCGCCTGGCCGACGACTACGACGACCCGATCGTCACCGAAATCGAGCCCCTGGAGACGTTCTACGAGGCCGACCCCTACCACCAGAACTACTACGCGAACAACCCCCAGCAGGCGTACTGTCGGGTGCAGATCCGCCCGAAGATGCGGAAGGTACGCGAGACGTTCGCCGACCGGGTCGCCGACGAGTGAATCCGGTCGAATCGGAAACCGGGAACCGGGTGCTCAGGCGTCCCGTTCCAGCGCCTCCCGCCGTTGTTCGTACTCCTCGTCGGTTAACTCTCCGCGGGCGTAGGCGAGACGGAGTTCGTCGAGCGCCCGATCCGAGTCGCTCTCACTGCCCGCCACCGTCCGGTAGACGAGGTAGCCACCGCCGACGAGGGCGGCGAGGAACAGGAGCTGCATCACGAGACCGACGGCGAGCATCCACCCCGGCATCGTTCCGTCTCCCCACATTCCGCCGCCCCACATCCCACCCATCATCGGCCCGAACCCCATCATCCCGAAGCCCATGAAGAACGTCGGGAGGATGACGAGCGCGACGACGACGACGAGCAGAACCGTGACCAGTCGCGTGTCGTCCGTGTTTCGTGTCATACGTGTTTCCTCCGTGAACCCGTCGTCGTAGTACGCGACCACGGTTCAATGCGGTTGTGGGTTAGAACACTCCGACAGTCTGTCGTGAAACCTTCGTATCCATAGTCGAGAGGGTCGATTAGGAACAGTATCGTAAGGAAAACTGCAATAGACGAGCCCCACGATGGAACGTCTATGCAGGCGACGACGATCGAAGGGGTCCTCGAGGCGCTCCGCATCGGCGTGGGCTTTCTCTGGACTGCGGCGTGGGCGATCATCATGGGCCTCACGGTCACGAGTCTCGTCCAGGTCTACGTCTCGAAAGAGCGGATGGCTACCGTCCTCGGCGATGGCGACCTGACCGGACTCGCGAAGGCGACTGCCTTCGGTTCGGCGAGCAGCGGGTGTAGTTTCGGGGCCATCGCAATCGGGAAGGGCTTGTTCAAGAAGGGTGCCCACGCCGTGAACGTTCTGGCGTTCATGTTCGCGTCGACGAACCTCATTGTCGAACTCGGTCTGATGATCCTGATCCTGCTGGGCTGGGAGTTCCTCCTCGCGGAACTGCTCGGCGGCCTCGTTCTCATCGCAGTCATGGCCGTCATCGTCCACCTCACGCTCCCCGAGAACCGCTTCGCCGAGGCCCGGGCGACGCTCAACGAGCGTGACCGCGAGTCGGGCGTCACGGAAGACCCGACCTGCGGGATGGAGGGGAAAGACGAGTACACAGTCACGACCGACGGCGGGGAGACGCTGACGTTCTGCTCGGAGGGCTGTATGGAGACCTACCGTCAGGAGACGTCGAGTAGCGGCGGATGGCGTGAGGAGTTGCTGTCGTGGGGCGGGTGGTACAAGGTCGGAAACCAGTACCGCAAGGAGTGGTCGATGATCTGGACGGACGTCGTCGCGGGATTTCTCGTCTCCGGGTTCGTCATCGTCTTCGTTCCCCAGTGGGTGTGGAACACCCTGTTCGTCCAGGGCGATGGCCTCCTCGTGACCGCCGAGCACGCCATCGTGGGCGTCGCCATCGCCGTCGTCAGTTTCGTCGGCAGCATGGGCAACGTTCCCTTCGCCGTCGCGCTCTGGGGCGGTGGGATCAGTTTCGCCGGCGTCATCGCCTTCGTCTACGCCGACCTCATCACGATTCCCGTCCTCAACGTCTACCGGAAGTACTACGGCTGGACGGTGATGCTGTACATCCTCGGCGTCTTCTTCGTGACGATGGCCTTCACTGGCTTCCTCATGGAGTTGCTGTTCGACGCCCTCGGAATCGTTCCGAATCTGGCTGGTGGCGAGACGGCCACCGAACAGACGTACTTCGAACTCAACTATACGTTCTACCTCAACATCGTCGCGTTCGCGCTCTCCGGGTTCCTGCTGTACGTCTATCGTCGCGGCGTCGGTGCACCGGGGCAGTACCGCGACCCCGTCTGTGGCATGCGAACCGACGACGGCGAGCCATCGGTGACACACGACGGCGAGACGTACCACTTCTGTGCCCGGACCTGCAAGGAGACGTTCGAAAAGGACCCAGACGAATTCACGCAGCAACACCCGGAGGCGGGAGCGTCTCGAGGTCACGACCACCATTGAACGCCGACTCGAGATGTCGAAGTCGTGGGGTCGCCAGCCTCGCGGTTGCGCTGACCAATCAAAACTGGTACATCAACGTCTCACGAACTCCCACGCACGAGCAAGTGTCTCGTCGGATCGAGGTGGAGAAGATGAATCGACGGCGAGTCGATCGGTGGCTTGGTCCCTGCCGTCCTCGTCGTCGGTGGTGTGCTCACCTGGCAAGCGTATCAGCAACAGTGGGCCGTTGAGCAGATGGGCACGTCGATGAGCGCGGTTCGCGGAGCGAACCCGCTGTTGTCCGTTCTCGGAACGCGTCTCGGCTGTCGTTGGTGGGGGCTATCCCATGGTTCGAGACGAGCTCGTAGCACGGAAACAGGCGAACTAGCGGGGTGTGCTCGCGTATCCATGATCGTTTACCGTATCGCCGAGACTGAACTCGGAACGAGAACGACCGTATGAAAGTCCCTCATCGTGGGACCTTTACTCGCTGACCGCGAAGATTGAGGAATGACCTCCTCGGGACTCTCTCGCCGTGAGCTCCTCCAATTATCGGGGATATCGACTCTCGGAGCGCTCGCGGGGTGTGCCAGTCGGCTACCGGGCACCGACGACGGTGGCGGTCGGGCGGTGACCCCCCGTCCGACTGTCACGGCTGACCCGGATACATCCGTCAGCCTCACTTCGACGTCCGGGACCATTCGACCGGCTTCGGATGCGTCGACGACTACTTCGATGTACGACGGACAGTACCCGGGCCCGGAGTTGCGCGTACAGGAAGGCGACGTGCTCAGCGTGGAACTGGCTAACGACCTTCGGGAAGAGACGACGATTCACTGGCACGGAATTCCCGTCGCGAATCCGGTCGACGGCGTGCCGAACGTGACGCAAGATCCGGTTGCCGCCGGTGATACATTCACATACAAGTTCCGTGCCGAACCCGCCGGGACGTACTTTTATCACAGCCACGTCGGACTCCAACTCGATCGTGGATTGCTCGGCCCGCTGATCGTCGAAGAGCGTGACCCACACGTCGAGTACGACCGCGAGTACGTCGTCGTGCTCGACGATTACCTCTCCAGAGAACCCCGTCTTCCGTCGGACGGTGGGACGGGTGGCGGCGGAATGGGTGGAATGATGGGAGACGTTCGACCGCCATACGAGGGGCTTTTGATCAACGGTCAACTGCCCGAGAATCCCCCGACGTTCGACGTGACGGAGGGTGATCGGGTTCGCTTTCGATTCGTAAATGCCGCCAGCGCGACGGTCTTTGGTGTGCGGATCGCTGGACACGAGCTATCGGTGACCCACGCCGATGGGCGGCCCGTCGAACCGGTCGGGGCCGACTCGTTCGTCCTCGGTGCCGGCGAGCGATACGACGTCGTCGTGGAGGCGACGAACCCGGGGAGATGGTTCGTTCAGGCGAACGCGCTCGACGGGAACGAACCACCGGCCAGGGCCGTCGTCGAGTACGAATCCACAGGTGGTTCGGGCACCCCACAGCCCCCATCGTCTTCGAGTAACAGATTGCAATACGGCGACCTGCGAGCACTCTCCTCGCTCGACGGTGTGAGTGGGGATCCCGACCGGACGTTCGATCTGTCGCTCTCACGCGGGAGAGACCAGTCCTACACGTGGACGATAGACGGACAGGAGCGTGTCATAGAACTCTTCACACACTATAGTCAGTTTGATTACTATTATAGTGGGTTATTAGCTTAGAAGTACGTGCACTCAGTGCACGGAGTTCAAAACCAGTCAGAGATTTCCCTTTCGTCTCCGAATAATGATTTCTCGCACCCGTTCAGCGTGGTTCGTCTCGGAGTGAACGAACGCTGTGAGGATGGCTTCGACGGTCTCGGAGCGGCTGGCTCCGAGGTCGTCACACTCAGCGACCAGTTCATCCACTTCTCGCACGATTTCCTCGTCAACAGCGACTCCGAACTTTTCTTTTGCCATAGCTAAAACATCTAAGAACAGCGTGCACCAAGTGCACGACGGTTTCAATTTGTCTAAGCTGATTCAGCGAGCCATGTGAACTCTTCTATGACACGCTCGGACAGGCCTACCCGGATGCCGATCCGCTTCGGATTCGGCCCGGGGAACACGTCCGGATTCGGATGACCAACCAGAGCCCAGTCGTCCATCCGATGCACCTTCACGGCCACTTCTTCCAGGTCGGCAACGCGATCAAAGACACCGTTATGGTCCCCGGACATCGAGGACAGGTGACGCTGGACTTCCACGCGGATAACCCCGGTCGGTGGTTGTTCCACTGTCACAATCTGTATCACCTCGATGCAGGGATGGCGCGTGTCGTGGAATACGTCGAATGAGTCGTCTGAGACCCGATTTCTGGGTGATCGAGCTGTCGCTCGTGTGGTCTTGGCCCTGTCCCGGCCGAAAGGTGAGTGCCATCCCGACGAATTCGAGCCGGACGAACGCTTCGTTCTCTGAAACACGATCAAAGCGCTGTATACGCATTCACGGATTCTCTCCTTCGCTTTTTCACGCTCCCCGTCGCACCTTCCGAGCGGCCCTCCGACGAACCCAGGAGGAAGCCGATGACCAACGTCAGACTCGGCCGCTGGCCGCTCGTGGCGCTCGCAATCGTCGGACTCGCGTTCGCCGCCCCCGTGGTCAGCGCACACGGCACCGACACGACTGCGGAGGACGCCCACTGACGATGCTACCGCCGATGACTGGGCGGTCGGGATGGAGGCGCAGATGACCGAGCACACGGGCCCGGTGCTGTCGAGTAGATGGAGTCCCAAACCGGTGTGTCCGTCGACGAGATGGCCCAGGACATGGCCGACCACGACCACTGTCGTCGAGGCGGCGAGCGTCGCGATCCGACGGACGGAGCCCCACCCGAACGGTCCCCGTCCCGCCAGGACGACAGGCTATTTGGGGAGCGGGTGGGACGTGTACCCGTGCGACTCGTCCAGGTAATGGTTCCGCCGGGCAAGCGGGAGGCGATCCTCCGCACTCTCGACGACGAGGGTATCGACTACGTCGTGAGCGAGGAGACCAGCAACCGGGAGTACACGGCCTCGGTAACCTTCCCGCTCCCGCAGGCGGCGGTCGAACCCGTCCTCGAGAAACTCCACGAGGCGGGGTTGGAGCGGGAGGCGTACACCGTGGTGCTCAACGCGGAGACGGTGATCTCACGGCGATTCGACAAACTGGTCGAACGCTACGAGGAGGACGGGGAGAACGGCCAGCGGATCGCCCGCGAGGAACTCGCCGCGCGGGCGCGATCGCTCGCCCCGGACTGGCGGACCTTCCTCGTGATGACCGCGATCAGTTCGGTCGTCGCCACCGCGGGACTGCTCCTCGATTCCGCCGCCGTCGTCGTCGGGTCGATGGTCATCGCGCCCCTGATCGGCCCGGCGATGGCGACGAGCACCGGATCGGTGGTCGACGACCACGAACTCCTGCTTCGAGGCGTGAAACTCCAAGTCGCGGGGGGTGTCCTCGCAGTCCTCGCTGCCGCCGCCTTCGCGATCCTATTACGGACCGCCCACGTCGTCCCCCTGTCCTCGGCGGACGTGTTCGCCATCAACGAGGTACAGGAACGTCTCGTCCCGGACGTGCTCTCGCTGGTCGTCGCTCTCGGTGCCGGGGTCGCCGGCGCGCTCAGCCTCTCGACCGGCGTCTCGACGGCACTCGTCGGCGTCATGATCGCCGCGGCGCTCGTCCCACCGACTGCGGTCGTCGGCATCGGCCTCGCGTGGGGGTCGCCCGCCACCGTCACAGGGGCGTTCGTCCTCGTTCTCGTCAACTTCCTGTCGATCAACTTCGCCGCACTCGCGGTGCTGTGGGCGATGGGCTACCGGCCGCGTGGCTGGCTCCGGCGCGAGGAGGCTCGGATCGCGACGCTGAAACGCATCGCCGCGCTCGGCGTGGCGTTGCTCGTCCTCTCCAGCCTGCTCGCGGCCGTCACCTACGGCACCTACCGGACCGCGACGTTCGAGGAGGAGACGCGGGCGACCGTCGACGAGGTCCTCGCCGCCCACGACGGCCTCGAACGCCTCTCGATCAGCGTCACCTACGAGGAGACGTTTCCTTTCTCCCGACCGGATCGGGTGACCGTCACCGTCGGCCACCCACCGGGGAGCGAGACGCCGGCACTCGCGAGCGACCTCGCCGAACGGATCGACGACATCTCGGACACGCCCTTCCGCGAGGACACTCCGGTGTCCGTCGAGGTGCGGTACGTGGCGGTCGACCGGATATCCGCCGACCGATCGGATCGGATCGACCCCGAGTCGACGACACCAGTAGCGGCGGCCACACAACGAGTGTACGCCCCCGGCCCACGCGTCTGACCTGCCCGAACCGCCGACGGTGACCGCGAGCGCCGACGTGACTTACGCCGCGGCCTAGCGCGAGGGGAGGTCCGGCTCCCAGTCAACCGTCTCGACGGCCAGATCGAGGACCGCCTCGACGTTCTCGCCCTCGGTGACACTCATGTAGGCGTCGGCGTCCACGTCGGACGACCGGTCGCTCTTGTTACAGACCGTGACGACCGGCGCGTCGAAGCGGTCGACGACCGCGTCGCGCAGGGCGAGTTGGGCGTCGATCGGGTAGCCACATGCCCCGCTGGCGTCGACGACGAAGAGGACGGCGTCGGCCAGGTGAGCGAGGGCGCTCACCGCCTGACTCTCGATGTCGTTGCGCTCGTCGGCCGGGCGGTCGAGCAGCCCCGGCGTGTCGATGATCTGGTAGCGGACGTGGTTCCGCTCGAAGTGGCCGATCTGGATGCCACGGGTCGTGAAGGGGTAGCGCGCGATCTCGTTGTCGGCGCGCGTGACCGCGTTCACGAACGACGACTTGCCGACGTTGGGGTAGCCGGCGACGACGATGGCCGGTTCGTCCGGGCGGATATCGGGCAGGTCCCGCAGCGCGTTTCGCGCCTCGCCGATCCGCAGGAGGTCGTCCTCGACCTCCTCGACGACGTCGGCCATCCGCGCGAAGGCCTGCTTGCGGTGTTTTCGCGCCGTCTCCGTGTCGGCTTTGCGGAGTTTGGTGTTGTACTCCCGCTGGATCGTCTCGACCTGTCGGCTGGCCCACGTCACCTCCGAGAGACTGGCCCGGAGGGCGTCGACGCCCACCTGTTCGACCCCGTCGTCGCCGGTGCGGGACGGCATCGAGCCACGCAACACGGCGTCGGCGAGTTCGCGGTAGAAGGGGTCGACGACGCCGAAGTCCGGCCACTCCGTCACCACGTTCTCCAGATTGTCCGAGAGGATGTTGCCCGCCGTCTGCAGCATCGACTGCTGGGCCTCGAACCCCGACTTCGCGCGCCCGGAGCGGGCGGCCCGCGAGAAGGCCTTGTCGATGAGTTCCTCCGACCGGGGCGTGGTCGGTAGGGCTTCGAAAATCATTGTCGATCCTTCGACACGCGCGGATAAAAGGCCGTCCGTTCGCACCGACGCGGAGCGACACTCACCTACGCCGCGACCGGCGGGTCGGAGTCACCCTCGTCGGGTGCGGGAGGCGCGCGTCCACACGCGGACGCCGGCGGCGACGAGCAGAATCGCGCCGCCGACGAGCAGGAACGGTTCGGCCCCGAGGACGAACCGGAGGGACTCACCGCCGAGGTCGACCACGGTGTAGAGCCCCGGGTCCTGCGCGTAGTTGAGAACGGCCCGGAACACGTAGAACAGGACGACGCCACCCATCAGCACGGGGACGAGCGCGAGGCGTCGCCACCGGAGGGCGGCGACCGTCCCGCAGACGGCGACCGCCGCCGTCCATGCGAGTAGTCGCTCCTCGTGGTTCGGGTCGCCGTCCCACCCGGTCGTGACGGTGCCTTCGTACCCCGGTGCAACGTGCACCAGCCCCTGATGGACGCCGACGACGATGGCGGCGAAGCCGGCGAGTGCGACGACGACCGGGACGATTCGATCGGTCCGCATACACCCGGTTGGTCGGCGAGAGCGTATCAAACCATATCCGACCATCGGACGGCACGGTCGATCAGTCGTCGTGGCGCTCCAGATACTCCGCTTGAACCGCGACGACCGCCTCGGAGTCGGTACAGTCGGCGTACCGCCGGAGCGGTTCGTCGTTGAGTTCGAGGAACGTCTCGCCCCACGTGAACTTCGAGAGGATGCGTTCGGCCGCGGGGCGGTCACCGAGGATGACCAGACCCGCGGCGAGTGCCTCGACGGTCGTCAACCGGAACGGCCTGCCGAAGTTGACGGGGTTGGCGGCGACCAGATAGGGGAGCGCTCGGTGGTCGCCGGGCAGGGAAAAGCGGGCCTCGCCCGCCGACTCCCACGAGCAGTCCAGCGCCACGAGCGTCCCCGCCGCGTCGGCCGGCGAGAGCGCTCGTTCGGCGTGTGGGTTGAGGACGACCCCGTACGGCGTCGCGCGGTCCGAGCGGTGGAGGTCGACGAGGTCGAACCGCGCGAGTTTGCGGGCGGTGCACTTCTCGGGGTCGTCGTCGCCCGCGTATCGAACGTGCAGATCCACGCCGGAGACAGGCAGTCGACGGACAAAAACGGCTCGGGGTGGGCCGGAACGACGACAACGATTTTGCCCTGTCGCCCCGCAGCGGACGGTATGAACGACGACGCCGGCGGGGACGTGACGGCCGAAGGGACAGTTCGGGCGTTCTACGCCGCCATCGACGACGGGGAATACGACCGTCTCCGGGACCGCCTCGGTCCGGAGTTCGTCCACCGGCGGCCGGACCGCACCCTCGAGGGCCGGGAGCGGTTCGTCCGGTTCATGCGCGAGGAGCGTCCCCGGACCGACACCGAACACGTCCTCGACTCGGTGTGTGTCGGGGAGGGAGAGGCGTTCGCCCGGGGTCGCCTCCGAGCGGTCGGCGGCGACGAGTTGTTCGGCTTCGTCGACGTCCACCGAATCGAGGGCGACCGGATCGCGTCGCTCGCGACGTACACGGACTAGCCGAGCGACGGGGGCGACTCGTCGCCCGCGGCCGACAGTTCGACTTCGACCTCCAGTTCGCCGTCCGGACCGGAGACGTACTCGACCTCGAGTTCGACGGCGTCGCCGTACGCGAAGTCGAGTTCCCAGTCGCCGCCGGTGATCGTCAGGTCACCCTCGCCGGACTGGAGTTGCTCACCGAGTTCGACGAGGAACTCGCCGGCCTCGGCCGCGGTTACGTCGTACTCCTCCTCGAAGTAGTCGTCGGGGTCGGGGTCGGTGCCAGTCGTGTCCTCGGTGGGAACGTTTGCCATAGTAGACGTACGACGCTCGAGGGGATAAATGTACGCTCAAGGGCGAGACGGGAGAGCAACCGATCGCCAACGGCGACGCTCAGTCCTTGTCGCCCGCGCCGACCGCGCTCTCGCCGACCTTCTCGTGGCCCTCGACGACCGCCGTCCCGCCCATGTACGGCCGGAGCGGTTCGGGGACGGTGACGGTGCCGTCCTCGTTCTGATAGTACTCGAGGATGGCGACCATCACGCGCCCGACGGCGGTGCCCGAGGCGTTGAGCGTGTGGAGGTACTCCGCGGACTCGTGGCGCTCGGGACGGTAGCGAAGCCCCGCGCGGCGGGCCTGGAAGTCCTCGAAGTTCGATGCGCTGGAGACCTCGAGCCACCGCCCGCCCCGCTCCGGGCCGTCCTCGGCGTCGGTCCCTGGGGCCCACACCTCGATGTCGTAGGTCTTCGCCGAGGCGAAGGTCAGGTCGCCCGTACAGAGCGTCAGCACCCGGTATGGGAGGCCGAGTCGCCGGAGTACCTCCTCTGCCTCGTCGACGAGGGCTTCGAGTCGGTCGTAGCTCTCCTCGGGTTCGACGAAGTTGACGAGTTCGACCTTGTTGAACTGGTGGACGCGGACGATCCCTCGGGTCTCCGTGCCGTGTTCGCCAGCCTCGCGTCGGAAGTTGGGCGTGTACGCCTGGTGTTTGAGCGGGAGGTCGTCCCGGAGGAGGATGTCGTCGGCGTACATGTTGGTGACGGGCACCTCGGCGGTGGGACAGAGCCAGAGGTCGTCGTCGTCGTAGTCCTCGGTCTCCCCGCCGCCGATCCGGTAGGCGTCCTCGGCGAACTTCGGGAGTTGGCCGGTTCCCTCCATCGACGTGGACTTGACCGGGATGGGTGGGAAGAGGTCGATATAGCCCTGTTCGCGGTGGACGTCCATCATGAACTGGACGAGCGCGTGTTCGAGACGCGCACCGTCGCCTTTCAGGAAGTAGAAGCCCGCGCCCGTCGTCTTCGCGCCGCGGGACTCGTCGATCACGTCGAGGTCCTCGCCCAGATCGTAGTGGGGTGTGACCGTCTCGGGCAGGTCACGCAGGTCGTCGAATCCGTGCCTGCGGTCCTCGACGTTGTCGCTCTCGTCCTCGCCGACCGGGATGTCCTCGTGGGGGACGTTCGGGAGTTCCATGAGACCGGCCTCGAGGTCGGCTTCGAGGTCGTCGGCACGGGACTCGACCTCCTCGAGGCGCTCCTTGAGTTCCGACGACCGCTCGATCGCCGCTTGGGCTTCCTCCTCTTTCCCTTCGGCCTTGAGACCGCCGATCCGGTCGCTGACCTCGTTGCGCTCGTGTCTCAGGTCGTCGCCCTCGCTTTTGAGCGACCGCCACTCCTCGTCGATCTCCAGCAGTCGGTCGATATCGACGTCGGCGGCCATCCCCCGATTTTCGAGGGTTCGCCGCACTTCGTCCGGGTTCTCGCGGAGGTACTGCCTGCTGAGCATTTGCCGGGACTTCTCGCGGCCGCGACAAAACCGTGTCGGGACCGATCGGTGTGGAGCGTCAGAACGCTTTTCACCGCCGCCGTCGGGGTTCGACCATGGCCATCGGCGACCTCACCGCCGTCCCCGACTGTACCGACCTCTACTACGTTGACACGGGCGCGTACGACGTGCCCGGCTACGGCTCCGTCTACATCCTCGACGCCGAGCGACCGGCGGTCGTCGACACCGGTCTCGGGACGAACGTCGACCGCGTGATCGGCGCCCTCGATTCGGTCGGGATCGACGACCTCGCCCTCGTGTTGACGACCCACGTCCACCTCGACCACGCGGGCGGGGCGGGCTACCTCGTAGAGGAGTACCCCACCGCCACGGTCCGAACCCACGAGATCGGCGTCCCCCACCTGATCGATCCCGGACGACTGGTCGCCGGGACGAAGGCGGCCGTCGGCGGCCAGTGGGAGTACTACGTCGACCCGAAACCCGTGCCCGAAGACCGGATCGAGGGGATCGAGGGCGGCGACGCGATCGACCTCGGCGACCGCAGCCTCGACGTGGTCCACGCGCCCGGCCACGCCCCCCACCAGGTGCTCTTCCACGACCGGGCCGCCGACGTGCTCTTCTCCGGGGACGCCGCGGGCATCCGGCCGCCGGGCGCGGAGCGACTCCATCCCACGTCGCCACCCGCGAACTTCGACCTGGAGACCTGTCTCGACGACGCCGCGACCATCGCCGACCGGGACCCGGCCCGGATCTGTTTCGGCCACTTCGGCGACGCACCCTTCACCGGGGCGCTGATGGACGAGTACGAGGAGGTCCTCTCCGAGTGGGTCGAGCGTGTCCGCACGAAACGCGCGGAACTCGGCGACGACGACGCCGTCGTCGAGCACTTCGTCGAGACGGCGGAACCGATCGAGCCGTGGGGGACGCGAAAGTCGCGGGCGGAGCGCCGTCTCAACGTGCACGGCGTCCTGGGCTATCTCGACGCCGAGTGAACGACGCCCGAAGCCAACGTAGTCCGGCGATCGTTTCGGAGACGAGGGAGCGAAAAGACGGGTTTTATCGGCGTCGCTCGTGTCGTCCTGAACGCATGGAGGTGCATCGATGGCAGCCGGCGGCGGGAATCTGATCACGCTGGTCGCCGCCCTCATCGGGGTCGGCGTCGTGGCGCAGATCGTCTCCGACCGCTTCCAGGTGCCGAGCGTCGTCTTCCTGTTGGCGTCGGGGGTGGTGCTCGGCCCGGAGGTGTTGGGCATCGTCGGGCCCGAATCCTTCGGGAACGCGCTCTCCGCTATCGTCGGCCTCTCGGTCGCGATCATCGTCTTCGAGGGGGCCTTCCACCTCCGCATCGGCCGGCTTCGGGAGGCTCCGGCGGCGACGTTCAAACTGGTGACCCTCGGGGCCGTCATCGCCCTCGTCGGGACGGCGGCCGTCGTCCACTACGCCCTCGGCGTGGGGTGGATGATCTCCGCCCTCGTCGGGGCGTTGCTGGTCGCCACCGGTCCGACCGTCATCGCACCGATCCTCGAGGTGGTCCCGGTGCGGAGCCGGGTGGGAACTGCACTCGAAACGGAGGGGATCGTCAACGACGTCACGGCGGCGATCCTGGCGGTGGTGATCTTCGAGGCGATCATGGCCGACGTGCGTGCGCCCGCCGACCTGTTCGCGCTGTTCGCCCAGCGACTCGGGACTGGCATCGTCATCGGACTCGCCGTCGCCGCCGCCGTCTTCTACGCGCTCCGTTACGTCGACCTTTCACCCGGAAACGCGCCACAGAACGCCAGACTCCTCGTGCTCGGCGGGGCGTTGGTGGCCTACGGCGGGGCCGAGGCCATCGCCACGGAGGCCGGCATCGCCGCCGCCGCCACCGCGGGCGTCGTCCTCGGCAACACCGACGTACCCTACGAGGAGGAGATCACCGATTTCAAAGGCGACGTGACGCTGATCGTCCTCTCCTTTGTCTTCATTACGCTCGCGGCGCTGCTCCAGTTCGAGTACCTCCTCGGACTGGGCGTGGGCGGACTGGTCGTCGCAGCCGCCGTCGCGCTGGTGATCCGACCGCTGCTCGTGTTCGTCAGTACGGCGGGCGACCGCTTCACCCGCGGCGAGCAACTGTTCATGAGTTTCGTCGGCCCGCGCGGCATCATCCCCGCCTCCGTCGCGACGCTCTTCGCCGTCGAATTCCGGGCCGAGGGGATGCCGGCGGAGGCGAACGTGCTCGTGGGGACCGTCTTCCTAGTCATCTTCCTCACCGTCGCGTTCGAAGCCGGGTTCGCCAGACGAATCGCGGAATCCCTCGACGTGATACCAATGCGTGTGATCATCATCGGAGCCGGGAGCGTGGGCCGAACCCTCGCCGGCCGGCTCGAAGACCGCGGAGAGAACGTCGTCCTCGTCGAAGAGGACGTGAACAACGTGGAGAAGGCCCGCAACGAGGGGTTGACCGTCCACCACGGCGACGGCACCGACACCGAGGTGTTGCGCTCCGCGGGGGGGGACAACGCCAAGATCGTCGCCGCCACCACCGGCGACGACGACGTGAACCTGCTGGTCGCACAGTTGGCGGAGTCGAAGTTCGGACCCGAAACCACTCTGGCGCGGGTCAACAACCCAAACAACGTCGACGCGTTCGAGGACCTCGGGGTTCGGGCCATCTCCGCCGTCGACGCCACGGCGATGGCGTTCGACGACTACATCGAGCGGCCGTCGCTCGTCAACTGGATGGACGAAATCGGGGAGCGCGGCGACGTACAGGAGGTCGAAGTGACCTCCGAGGAACTCGTCGGCAAGACCCTCTCGGAGATCGGACCGGAGCTTCCGGCGCACTGTCTGATCGCGCTGGTGACCCGGGACGGGGAGACGGTCGTCCCGGACGGCGGGCAGACGATCGAACTGGGCGACCGAGTCACCCTCATCGGCGACGACGAGGCGGTCAAGAAGTCGCTGGCGTTGGTCAACCCCGACGAGGCGTGAGCCGGTCGGTGGGATCGCCGTCCGATCCGACGATCTTAAACGGCTGCCACGAGAACAGCAGAGGGATGAACGACCCGGCTCTCGAAGTCGTGGAGTTTCTGCTGACGGCCCACGTCTATACCGACGACCGGAGCCTCGACGAGAACGATCTCCCGCCCCGCTACCGGCGGGTGTTCTGGACCGACGAGGATGAGGACGAGGGGGACGGGGGCGACGACGTCCCCACCGGCGGGATCGAACGACCACTGGTGGTCACCGACGAAACCGCGCGCCAGGCGACCGGCGTCGAGCGACCCTGGGAGGCGGTGTCGGACCTCCTGTTCACCGAGAAGGAGAACTTCTCCGGCCGCATCTCGCTGACCGAGCAGTCGATGGCGGCCGACTGGATCGTCGATCGGATCGACCGCGAGCGGATCGCCACCAACCCGACGCTCGCGTCGGTCCTCGCCGACCACGACGAGGTCGACGTCACCGTCGCCGAAGCGCGGGAACAGACCCGCCCGATCCACGCAGATCGGGTATGGATCGACAGCCTCCTCGACGCCTACTTCGACGAGGAGGAGGATGCCGAGATGCTCGATCTCGTGCAGGTTCGAGCCCCCGAAGAGATCGAGATGACACTCGACGACCTCGTGCTTACTGAGGATCAGGAAGGCGAGATCCAGAAGATCGTCAAGGCGATCGAACACCGCGACTACCTCGCCGAGATAGGCCTGCGTGAGATAGGCAAACTCCTCTTCGTCGGCCCGCCGGGAACGGGCAAGACGACCGCGTCGCGGGCGCTGGCCCACGAACTCGGTCAGCCGTTCGTCGAAGTGAAACTGTCGATGATCACCAGCCAGTACCTCGGCGAGACGGCGAAGAACGTCGAGAAGACCTTCGAGGTGGCGAAGCGGCTCTCGCCGTGTATCCTCTTCATCGACGAGTTCGACTCGGTCGCGAAAACCCGACGCTCCGACGAACACGCCGCGCTGAAGCGGGCGGTCAACACCCTACTCAAGAGCATCGACGACATCAGCCTGATCCGGGACGACGTGCTGTTGATCGGGGCGACGAATCACCCGGACCAACTCGACGCGGCGGCGTGGCGGCGCTTCGACGAGATCGTCAACTTCCCCAAGCCCGACGTGCAGATGCGGGCCGACATCCTCGAGGTGATCACCCGTCGGATGGATATCGCCGAGTTCGATCCGATGGCGGTGGCCGAACAGACCGAGGGACTCACCGGGAGCGACCTCCGAATGGTGCTCCGCGAGGCGGTGCTAGAAGCACTCACCGAGGAGCGAACGGCGCTCACACAGGAGGATATCCTCGACGCGGTCGCCGACTTCGAGGAACGGGACAACCTGAAGAACATGGACATGATCGACGGCGACGCGGACGCTCTGGTCGCCGGTGACGGTGGGCACGCCGATCACGATCACGACCACTGACGGGCCGGTCGACTGGAGGCCGAGGAAACCCCCCACGCCGACGCGCCGCGCCTACGACGCCCAGTCGGGGCGGTAAGACGGTTCGGGGTGGTCGGGGTCCGACCGAATCAGCGACGAGACGGCGGCCGCGACGGCGAGAAAGGGGAGCACCGGCAACAGGAAGAGGAAACACAGCACTCCGACTCCCTCTCCGACCCGTGCCATGACCAGTTCCGCGAACGACTTTCCGAGGGCTGCACGTCGGTCCATAGTCGGCGGTGCGCTACGACGGTCTACTACTATTTCGTTTCGGTGACGGCGGATGTTGTCGCGGATCGGCCGACTAGTGTCCGTCGCCGCGCAGACGACCGACACACTCCTCGATTTCCGCCACCGTCTCCGTCTGGCGCTGGGCCGAGCGAGCGACCTGCGAGACCTCCTCGGCGACGCGTTCCGAGCGGTCGCGTGCCTCGTCGACCATGGCGGCGATCTCCTCGGCGCTCGCCGCCTGTTCGTCGGTCGCCTCCGACACCTCCTGGATGCCCGCGACGGCCTCCCCGACGGCCTCGACGATCTCGTCGAGTTTCTCCATGCTCGCCTCGACCTCGTCGACACCCTCGTCGATCTGGGCCTCGGTCGTCTGGAGACTGTCGACGGTCCCTTCGGTTCGGTCCTGGACGTCGACGATCATGGACTCGATCTCGCCGGCCTGCTCCTGGGCCTGCTGTGCGAGCGACTTGATCTCGTCGGCGACGACGGCGAATCCGTCGCTGTCGCGGTCGGCGCGGGCGGCCTCGATGTTGGCGTTCAACGCCAGCAGGTTCGTCTGATCCGCGATGTCGTTGATTACTTCGATCACTTCGTCGATCTCGTCGACGGTGTCGCTGAGTTCGTCCACGTCCTCGCGAACGTCCCGACTCGACATCCGGACCGACGACATCACGTCCCGGGCCTCGCCGCTCGTCTCGCTTCCCTCCTCGGCGTGATCGCGGGCCCGCCGACTGGTGTCGGCGACCGAGTCGGCGGTCGAGGCGACCTCCTCGACGGTCGCGCTGAGGTTCGACACCTCGCTGGCGACCTCCTCGCTTTGCTCGGCTTGCTCCGTGGCGATGTCCTCCATCCGGGAGGCGCTGTCGGCGACCTCCTGGGTGATCTCCCGGAGCTCTCGTGTCCGTTCGTCGACGTCTGCCACGAGTTCGTCGAGGGTTTCGCCCATCTCGTTCAGCGAATCGACGACCGCGAGCAGTTCCTCGTCGACGTACTCGTCGGCGGCGAAGTCGGCACGAGCGGCGAGGTCGCCGTCCTGAATGGCGTGCATCGTCGACGTGACCTCCTCGACGAGGTCCTCGATCCGCTGGCGGCGGCGCACGTCCTCGGTGCGGTCTTTCACCAGTTCGACCACGCCGACGAGTTCACCGTCGTCGAAGAGCGGCGACGCGCTGAACGTGATGTGACGGGTGTCGCCGCGCGTATCGGTGAACGTGCTCCGGTCCTGATACTCCGGGAACTCGCCGTCGTCGATCCGCTCGACGTCGAACTGCTGGTGGGCGTCCCGTGGGGCCTCCAGAACCTTGTCGGCCAGCGTCTTCGCCCGGCGACCGTCCTGATACCACGCCTCACCGACCGAGTCGGCCGCCCGAGCGTCGGCCTCGGTACTCCCGGTCAGTTCCGCCATCCCGTCGTTCCAGAGGACGACCTCGTGGTCGGCATCGAGGATGAAGATTGGCGCGCCGATGCGACCGACGATCCGTTCGAACGTCAGGGGGAACTCGCCCGCGTGGCGTTCGGAGTCTGCAGATGACGTCGTAGCCATGGGTAATGAGTATGTCACTCGGACTCGTGGTGATATAGTTGATGGGCTGATTATCCCAATTGATATTCGAACCCGTTCGGCGCTCAGACGTCGAGTACCGCGCGGAATCGGGCATCGTTTTCCATCATCCGCTCGTAGGCCGTGCCGACCTCGGAGAGGGCGAACGTCTCGACGACGGGAGTGATCTCTCGGAGCGAACTGAACTCGAGGGTGTCCTGTGAGTCACGGGCGTGGCCGGAGCCCCACCCCGACACCGCACCACGGGTGCCGATCAGGTGCTGGACGTCCGTGGGAACGGAGTCCCCGGGGAGGCCGACGACGACGGCCTCGCCGTCGGTGCCGAGGCCACCGATCACCGACTCGACGGCGTCGGCCGAGGGCGCCGTCGAGAGGACGACGCGTGCGCCACCGAGGTCTTGCAGCGCCTCGGCGGGGTCGGTCGCGCTGGCGTCGACGAAGTGGTCCGCACCGAGGTCGAGGGCCAACTCCCGCTTGTCCGGACTTCGGGAGACGGCGACGGTCTCGAACCCCGCGGCGTGGGCGTACTGGATGCCGAGATGTCCCAACCCGCCGACGCCGACGACCGCCACCAGGTCGCCGGGGCGGGCGTCGCTGTTCCGGAGGGCGTTGTACGTGGTGACGCCGGCACACAGGAGGGGCGCGGCGTCGACAGCGTCCAAGTCGTCGGGGACGGCAGCCACCGCCTCCGACGGGACCGTCGTGTACTCGGCGTAGCCGCCGTCGAACGTCAGTCCCGTGATGTCGGCGTTCTCACACTGGAGGAAGTCGCCGCGGCGACACGGCTCACACGTGAAGCAGTGGCCGCCGTGCCACCCCGCACCGACCCGGTCCCCCTCACTCCAGGCAGTCACGTCGGCACCGACGGCGTCGACTCGGCCGACCACCTCGTGGCCCGGGATGCGTGGGTAGGTCACGCCGGGGAAGGTTCCCTCGACGACGAACGCGTCGCTGTGGCAGATCCCACAGGCGTCGACCGCGATCCGTACCTCCGTTGGCTCCGGATCGGGGACGTCGCGTTCGACGACGTCGAAGTCGGCACCCGCTTCCGGGACGACAGCCGCCCGCATCGTGTCCGTCATAGGGAGTCGGATGAGACGACGGGGCAAAAACGCGGGGATCCGCGGGTGGTATCACCACTCGCCGGGAGTAGCGGACAAGGCTATAACCGTGGGCGGCGACACCGTGACCACGATAGCATGGGACTGAGCGAGACGGTACTCGAGGCGCTCTCCACGCCGGTCGCCGTACTCGACGGCACCGGACGGATCGTCGACGACAACGCGTCGTGGCGGCGGTTCACGGACCGGGACGATCACCCACTCGTCCCCGTCGAGGAACCCTACCTCGACGGGCTCGCCGCGTCGGACGACGACCGAGCGACGGCCGTCGCGACACGACTCCGCTCGCTCCTCGACGGGAACACGGCGAGAGGGCGTGTGTACGAATCACACGTCGACGCCGACGACGGTGCGTTCGTCGTTCGACTCGGCAGCGTCGACCACGACGGCGACCGGTACGCCGTCGTGACCTGCGTCGAGCGACCGTCCCAGTCGCGGATCGCGACCGACCTCCGCCTGAAGGAACGCGCCATGGACGAAGCGCCGGTCGGGATCACCATCTCGGACCCCGAGCAGGAGGACAACCCCGTGGTGTACGCCAACGCCGCCTTCGAGCGGATCACCGGCTACCCGACCGAGGAGGTACTCGGGCGGAACTGCCGCTTCCTGCAGGGTGAGGACACCGATCCGGAGACGGTCGCGACGATGCGCCGAGCGATCGAGAACTGGAACCCGGTCACCGTCGACGTGCGCAACTACCGTCGGAACGGCGAGGAGTTCTGGAACGAAGTGACCATCGCTCCCCTCCACGACGACGACGGGGAACCCTCTCATTTCGTCGGGTTCCAGCGGGACGTGACCGACCGAAAGCAGGCCGAACGGGAGCTCGAAACCGAGCGCGACCGCCTGGCCGTCCTCAACCAGATCGTCCGCCACGACATCCGCAACGACATGACGGTCGCGCTCGGCTGGGGGAGCGAACTCGCCGAGGACATCGACTCCGAGAACGAGGCGGCCCTCGAGCGAGTGCTGACCGCGGCGACCCACACCAAGGAACTCACCGACGCGGTCGGCGACCTCGTCGGGATTCTGGGGACGACGGACCCGGAACTCGAATCGGTCCGGGTCGATACCGTCCTCCGACGCGAGGTCGAACGCGTCCGCTCGACTTTCGACTACCGATCGCAGTCGCTCACCGTCCGCGGCGACGAGACGCTCCCCGAGACGCGAGTGTGGGCGACGTCGATCCTCGCGTCGGTGTTCGGCAACGTCCTCGACAACGCCGTCTTCCACAACGACAAGGACGCCATCGAGATCGACGTCGACATCGACGTCGGCGGGGCGTCCGCCGTCGTCCGGATCGCCGACAACGGTCCGGGGATCCCGGACGCCCGAAAGCGCGAGGTGTTCGGCCGCGGGGAGAAAGGGCTCGAAAGTCCGGGGAGCGGGCTCGGACTCTATCTCGTCGACAACCTCGTCGACACGTACGGCGGGTCCGTCTGGATCGAGGACAACGATCCCGAGGGCGCCGTCCTCTGTATCGAACTGCGGAGCGCTGACGGACAGTCTTATTTGGATTAGCCGCGGAGATGTCCCCATGAGCAGAGCGGTTCCATCGGGATGGCTGAAGACCGGACGACGCGAGTACGAGAACCGCACCGTCGACGTCGAGGTGAAGTTCCAGCCGACACCCGACCGGGACGGAACCTTCGAAGTGTGGATCGTCGACGAGGAGCGCGAGGCGTCGACGGCCGTCGACAACGTCCAACCGTCGGAGGAGAGCGTGCGCGAACTCGCGAAGGACGTGATGGAGTCGTTCACCGAGGCGTACGACGAGAGCGGGGACGAGGCCGTGGCGCGAGCGATCGATCGGGCAGTCGAGGCGAACAGCGTATAGGTGGGTGCGGGCCCGAGAGCAGCGGTCACCGCCGAACGCGAGCGGGATACGACTACAGCGGAGAGCGTTCTACCGGCCGGTGCCTCCGTGATGAACACCACACCAGCGGTCGGGCGGACCGTCACCGCAAGCGCGAGGTCGTGACGCCACAGGACCGAGTCATACGAGCCCGAAAGACGGACCACACCACTGGCGCAGTCGGCTACGACCGGTCGTGGACGGTGATGACCGGAACGAGTGCCGATCGGACCGTCTTTTCCGCGACGCTTCCGAGGAGGATTCGATCGACTCCACGGCGGCCACTAGATCCCATCACGACCGCGTGGATGTCGCTCGTTTCGACGTACTCTCGGATCACCTCGGCGGGTGGCCCCTGTGCAACGGACGTTTCGACGTGTGGCAGATCGTACGCATCGGCTTCCGCGACCACCTCGTCGACGGCCTCAGTTGCCGGTCGCTCGAGTTCGTCCACGGAGAGCCCAGCGCGAACGTCGGGGCCGACCGAGGAGTCGTCCACGACGGCGAGGACGTGGACAGTGGCGTCGAGTGCCGACGCGAGAGCCAAGCCATGCCGGGCAGCCGCGGCCGACGCAGGGCTCCCGTCGGTCGGCACGAGGACGTTCTCGTACGGGAACGTCAGCCGCTCGTCGGGTTGCATTCGAGCGGTCAGAACGGGGACGTCGGACAGCCGAACCACTTTCTCCGTGACGCTTCCGAGGAGATAGCGCGAGATACCGGTTCGTCCGTTGGTGGGCAAGACGATCAGGTCGTGATCGTATCGTTCGGCGTAGTCGACGATCTCCGGTGCTGGGCTGCCCTGAACGACGTCGGTTCCGTGCGCCACACCGAGGGAGTCGAGCGTCTCCGCGACGTCCCCGACGATCGTCTCGCCCTCCCGTTCCAGTGCGTCGACGACGTCGCCACCGACAACAGTGACGCTGTCCCGAGTCGTATCGGCGACGAACACCACCTGGATCGTCGCCGCAGTCCACTGGGCGAGGTCGGCCGCGTGACGGACGATAGTGGCTGCGTGTTCGCTGCCGTCGACCGGGAGCAGAATGGAATCGTACATCTCACTACCGGTCACTACGGTGAACAGCCACAAATCAGTTCGCACGGCACGGTTCCACCCTTCGACGGAGCCAATTTTTTGACACTGCTCGACAGTTCACGGTTGTGAACCTCAGCAAGGGGTTTCTCCTCGCCCTCGTCGTCACCCTCCTCGGGCTGTCGGCCACACTGGTCGAGCCGTTCCTCCAGTACGTCCTCGGTGCCGTCCTGCTCGCCTACGTGCTCTATCCGCTACAGATCCGTCTCGAGACACACGTCTCACCGATGGTCGCCGCACTCTCGCTCGTGATTCTGGCGGTTGCTGGCTTCGTCGCCCCGTTCGTCGTGGTCCTCGCGACGGTCGTTGACAGTGCCGACCGGATCCTCCGAGACGCCGACACTGACTCGGTGCAGCTCGACGTACTCGAACCCTGGATCGGAGAATTCACCGGCCGACAGGTCGACATCGTCGGGTCGGGGCGGGAACTCGGGACGGTCGTGTTCGAACGGTCGACCCAAGCGTTCGGAACGATCACCTTCCACGTCCTCGGAATAGCGTTAGCGCTCTTCCTCGTCTACTACTTCCTCAAAGACGGCGACGACTTGGTCGACTGGCTCCACCGAACGGTCCCCCTCCCGATGGACATCCAGCGCGACCTCTCCACCGAGATCAACGACGTGATGTGGGGCGTTCTCTTCGGACACGTCTTCGTCGCCGTCGTCCAAGGGATCGTCGCCGGGATCGGACTCGCCGTCGCTGGCGTCCCCAACGCGCTGTTCTGGACAGCCGTCATGATCGTTCTCGCGATGGTCCCGGTCGTCGGGGCGATCCCCGTCTGGGGTGGGGCGGTGGTCTATCTGTATCTCACGGGCGAACCGCTGCTCGCCGTCGGGGTGTTCGTCTACAGCGTCATCGTGGTCGGACTCACCGACGACTACCTCCGTCCGTTCGCCGTCGACAGGTACGCCAAGTTGAATCCAGCCGTCATCTTTCTCGGTATCCTCGGCGGGGCGTACGCGTTCGGGATCATGGGACTGTTCTTCGGTCCCGTCGTCCTCGGCGCACTCAAGACCACGCTCCGCGTCGGCTTGGAGAACTGGTCTCGGATCGACGAGAGGGGCGTCGGCTGACCGTCCGGTCCGTCACGAACGGAGTGGATGGGATCCTCGGGGACGTCGGCAGGGGGACGAGCGTCGAGTGTGACCGTCGCGACTGTGTGGACGATTTCCGGGGGTCACTCCCGGCGTCACGCTGCAACACCTCCCGAAGCGACAGCGTAGCCACTAGTATATGCGGTCGGACACGTGTCCGGAGACGAAGAGTGCGAAGTAGAGACTCCGGAGTTGGACTCAGGGTTCGATCCCAAGCCAAGAGCCCGAGTTAAGGCAGTGTTTCATATAGTACGAAGATTGAAACGAGATGAATTTCGGGGGTAGCCGTATCTCGAGCCCGAATACGAGTCAATCCGAGAGCCGGCACTACTGGTGCGGGGACGGCGGTTGACTGTGGTGGAGGCCATCCACACGACCAGGGAACGAAACGACCTCAGTTCCATAGTACGCCTTGACGGATGAACATCGACGAAACGACCATCCGAAATCTGTGTACCGATGCCGTGTTCGAGCGGGGGCAGAAGTACCGCAACGAGAGACGCATCCAGCGAATCGAACGATTCGACGACGTCGTTACCGCCGTCGTACAGGGATCGTCTCAATACGACGTGACCGTCGAGCTGGGAGAAAAGACCATCGACGCCCGGTGTACGTGTCCCTACGATGATGCTGGCGAGTGCAAACACGTCGTCGCAGTGTTGCTGGACGTTGCCGCCGATCCACCCCAAGACGAGAGCGGACGTGTGGACTCAGTACTCCAAAACGTCTCGGCCGACGGTCTCCGGCCATTCCTACGCGACGTACTCGCCGAACACCCGGCTCTCCGTGATCAGTTCCTCGCACGCTTTGCCGACACCGGCAAATCCGTCGAAGAGTATCGCGCCGAAATCGAGAACCTGTTCGACCGGCACACACAGGACTATCCGGCCGTCACCGACGCCATCGACTTCTCGCACTTCTTCGAGTTGGCTGAGCAGTACCACGAGCGCGAGCGCTACCTGGAAGCCGCGGCCGTCTATCGCGCGCTGTTCGAGGGGATCGACGATAACGAAGTCAGCATCGACGCCGCATACGACCACTACGCCAAAGCCTTGCAGTCTGCCCTCGACGGATACGTCGAGTGCGTGCTCGCGGCCGATTCTGACCAAGACGAGTTCGAGAAGTATATCGGTGCGCTAGAAGATCAAGCGACGTCGGAGCAACCAGCGAACACCGAGCAGTTCTACCGGGCGATCGACGACCTCGAAGAGCGACGATGACGGCCCGGTCCCCCACACGGGAAGAGATTCGGACGCTCTGCTCCGAACGATCCTTGGAGCAGGGAACCACACTGGAACCAAAGTCGGACCCGGGAGTCGACTAGAGACTCCCGGCAATTTATGCTCCCACCTGAAAACGAACCTCTATGGGCGGTATCGAGCTACGGAACGGAACACTCATCGTCGAGCGTGAGCCAAATCGGCTCGACGGGTTGGCGATTGGGTTCTCCGAGATTCTCGGTCACTTTGACATCGAGCACGTTTACATCGCGGGATACGTTTCCATCCTCGCTGGTCGGGCGCGCTCTACCGAAGACGTCGACGTCCTCATCGAACGGATCGACGAGGAGACCGCAGACGAACTCGCAGAGGCGCTTGACGAGAACGGGTTCTGGGGACCGGCAATGCCACTCACATCGATGTACGAGATGCTCGACGACGGAGATAACATCTGGGTCGCGCCAACGGATCAGATCACGCCGCACCTCGAAGTCAAGTTCGCGCGCGACGAGTTCGACCGCGCGTCCCTCGAAAACGCTACAACGGCCCGAATCGGTGGAAAGACGATTCCGATAGGCCCCTTAGAGCTCCAGATCGCATACAAACTCTACCTCGGCGCGCAGAAGGACGTCGAGGATGCGGTCCACCTCTACGCCCTTTTCGAGGAAAGTCTTAGTGTCCCCCGCCTCGAAGAGTGGGTAACGCGACTCGACGTCGAAGCCGAATATGAGCGACTCAAACGCGCATGAGCGCCTGGATGCGAAGCACGAACGCAACCGTGAGCAGCGCATCGAAGGTGTCAAGCGCTGGGTCGAATACATCGAGTCCGAACCCCCTGAGACGTGGGGACCACAGCAGAACGCAGTCGTCAACGACCAGCTCGATGCGGCCCAAAGCGTCCAGACGTCGGTAGCCCACCAGCAGCACGTAACGGATGTAGCGGCGGAGATCCTCGAAGCGAGCGACGAGTCCGACGACGATTCGGAGTAGTCGCTCCCCTCGTGGGAAATTCCTCTCGATAACCGTACATAGTGCCTCGAAATAAGAGGAGTCGCCAAGACGTAGTCGCTCGGGCTGTAGGGAAAAGTGTGAGAGCCAAGGGCCCGAGTTATAGCAGCGTTTCAAGTATGATACTCGATCACCGAACGTGAGCTATCGAAATACTACAACGTGGAACGACTGGAAATCCATATTTCGTCCCAAACTGCCACGGAAGACGACGAGAATGACCAGTTCGGTTCAGTGATAGTACAGCCCACGATAGATTATTAGACCCATAGTTCCGACGTATGTGTACGATGGCGTCTACCAGCAGCGAGCCGACCGACGAGTTGGCAACTGCCGTCGGCCGGTACGTACTCGGTGAACTTTCGCTCGGTCGCGCCGCTGAAGAGGCGGATATGTCTCGCTGGGAGTTCGAAGAAGTGCTGGAAAACGCCGGCTTCACGTCGCTATACGGCCCGCGCACGGACGACGACCTGCAGCGGGAACTCGACGTGGCGCGCGATATCGACGAGTAGATGGCGGGCAGATACCCGCAACCGATTTTTATTGACGCGACCGTCCTCAGCAATTACGCCAGCACGGACTCGATCGGGTTTCTCGTCTCAATACTCGAATCACCCGTGGTCGTCCCGGCAGTCCGAAACGAGATCGAACGGGGCCACCGGTTCGGACACGACTACCTCGCTACAGCCGTCGAAGCGTTCGACGACGGACTCCAGATCGGCGACATTCCATCAGAAACAGCGGCCGGGCAACTTCGGGATCGACTCGATCCCGGTGAAGCGGACGCGTTGCGCGGAGCCGTCGAGCGCGATGGAACACTCGCTACCGATGATCTCGCGGCTCGTCGCCTCGCCGACGAATTGGGAATCCCGGTCACGGGTTCTATCGGGTTACTCGTGGTCGGTATCGAACGCGGGCGCATCGACAGAGAAACGGCAGACGAATGGCTGGAGACGTGGCGCAACGAGCGCGGATACTACGCGCCCGTCGAGAGTGTTGGTGAACTCCTGGACGAAGAAGAGCGTGGGGAGAACGACGGGTGACCGAGCGCAGTCTATCACAGACATGGAACTCGACGAATCGACCATCCGGGACCACTGTACCGACGCAGTATTCGAACGTGGACAAAACTACCGCGACGAGGGACGCATTCGACAACTCGACCGGTTCGACGACCTGGTGACTGCGACTGTCAGCGGTTCGAAGCTGTACGACGTGACTATCGAGTTCGGTGGGCGGAGTATCGACACGCAGTGTACCTGTCCGTACAATGGGAGTGGCGACTGCAAGCACGTCGTCGCAGTGTTACTGGATATCGCGGCCGACGTGCCACAGGACGAGAGCGAGCGCGTCGAGACAGTCTTAGACGACGTGTCGGCCGACGACTTCGTGGATTCGTCCATAATGCACTCGCCGAACACGCGGAGTTGCGCGAGCAGTTTCTCGCTCAGTTCGGCGACGACCACAAGTCGGTCGAAGCGTACCGCGAGAGGATCGAGGAGTTGTTCGACCAGCACACCGAGGACTATCCAGTCGTCACGGAAGCCATTGACTTTTCTCACTTCTTCGAATCAGCCGAGCAGTACCGTGAGCGCGAGCGCTACCGGGCGGCTGTGACCGTCTACCGTGCGCTGTTCGAGAGAATCGACGACAACCACGGCCGCATCGACGCCGCATACGATCACTACGCCAAGGCCTCGCAGTCTGCGCTCGATAGGTACGTCGACTGCGTGCTCGCGGCCGACCCAAGCGACGGCGAATTCGAACAATACGCAGGCGCACTCGAAGCACAGGCGATGTCCGAACCGCGGATCAACGAGGAGCAGTTCCGACGTGCGCTCAACGCTCTCGAAGAGCGGCGATGACGGTGACTTTCTCAGTCAAGATACGACAACACGAGCGAATCCGGCTGGACAACCCACTCGAGTAGGATTGTCGCATTCCTGATATTCCGATGGGAAAAGAGGGACGTGCCAAGACAATGTCGTCTTGGGCAGTAGGGAAAAGTGTGAGAGCCAAGGGCCGGAAGTGAGCCGAAGGCTCATATGCCAATAGTGAGAGGCTCCGAGCATGGGCGATACCGACCCGCGACAGCTCGTCGACGATCTCCGGACGCGACTTCGGGGCAATGCTGAAGAACCGCCGGAGGTCCCGTTCGAGGCCGACCGTCGCCACCTCCTCAAGATGAGCGACAACATGCGGCTCATGCAGTCCGAAATCGGTGACCATCGGCAACTGAAACTCCTCCGGCACGTCCGACGTATGGCAATCGTCCCGGAGTGGCCAACCGTCGAGGACTTCGAGGACAACGATGAAGCGGCAACTGCCGGCATCAGTGACATCGACGACGTCGAGGAGCTCCTGAACGAGCACGGATACCTCGGACTCACTCTCGAGTACCGTGCAGCTGCCGACGCCCTCGTCCGCTGGATTCACAGCGAGTACGAAAACGAACACACGAACCAAGACTACCGAACGGCCTTGCGGTCGTTCGGCCGCTACAGACTGAAGCGTGACGAACCCCCCGACAGTCTCGCTTGGATCCCGACGACCACCAGCAACGACTTCGACCCCGTTCCCTCCGAACGCGATCTCCTCAGGTGGGAGGACGACGTCGTCCCGATGATCGAGGCGTGTCACAACCCTCGCGACAAGGCGCTGATCGCCGTCCAGTTCGAGGCAGGCTGTCGGAGTGGCGAACTCTTCGATATCCGCGTCGGCGACGTGTTCGACGGCGAGTACACGACGAGTCTCCACGTCGACGGGAAGCGTGGCGAACGCTCGATTGCCCTGGTGATCTCGCTGCCCTACCTCCAGGACTGGATCACCGACGACCGCTGCCCGGAGGAAGGCGACGCATTCCTGTGGTCGAAGCTGAACAAATCCGAACGGGCCTCGTACCGGACGTGGCGCGACTACTTTGAGAACGCCGCTGAACGCGCCGGCGTCACAAAGGCGGTTACACCCACTAATTTCCGGAAATCGAACACCCGATGGCTCGTCCTCCAAGGGTACAGCCAGGCGAGGATCGAAGACCGTCAAGGGCGGAAACGCGGCTCCGATCACACACGCCGTTACATGGCTCGTTTCGGCGAAGAGAGCCAAGAACGTGCGTACGCCCGCCTCCACGGCCTTGATGTCGAACCCGAAGACGACGCCGGCGACATCAGTCCGATCGAGTGTCCACGTTGCCAGCGGGAGACACCGCGGGACAAAGAGCAGTGCATGTGGTGTAACTTCGCTCTCTCCGAGGACGCGGTCGGCGCTGCCAAGACCCGTCAAGAACTCGGCCTCCAGGCCGTCGGCCAGCTCGTCAACGAGGAAGGCCTCTCCCCGGCAGAGGCGGCAGAAGCCATTCAGCGAACCGTCGACGAACGCGTCCAGGCAGCACTCTCGGATCACGAAGAACCCTCCTGAGCCTGATCCAAGATGTGGAGGATCTGTTCGGCATCCTCCGAAAGGACACCTACGTCAAGTTCTGCGAGCGCTTCAATCGCTTCGCGATGCTCGCCAAGTTCCTCCTGAATTACCGTCTCCGGATCCTCACGCGGCGGTGGGCTATCGAAATCGCCATCAGTTGTACTCATAGCTGATCACTCCGGTTCTCGCTGCGGTCTGGACACGAGGGCCGACACGTCGGGTAGCCACACGAGGGACAGAGCGTTCCGGCGCTGACTTGCCGAACAAAGTGGATGTGCTTGCAGGATTCGCCTGCTGGACCCGCGCGATACTGGTAATCACCGCACTCGCAGGTGGCGTCACGGAGATCGACGCAGTACGTGGTGTCCGAGCGCAAGTTCCGGACCTTGAAACGAGCCGGTTCAGTTCGTATAGCAGTCAGTGGTTCATAGCGGGCGCGTCGTGCCCGCTCGATGGTCGATGACTGGGAGATCATCCCACCGTCGGCCAGCACCGTCGTCGACTGCTCCGGAGCCACCCGCTCGGGATCCATCAGCCGCGACCACGGGATGCGAGCAACATCGTCGAGCCCATCCTTGGTCCATGTCTCGATCACCGCGTCGACGGTCGACGCCGGGATGAGTCGACGGGCGAGCCACTGGCCGACGTCGACGAGACAGTCGTTCTCCCAGACCAGTGACTCAGGATCGTACACGAGGATGACGTACTCGCCATCGCGCTCGAGGAGCCACTCGTGAGCGTAGCGGCGGACCTGAATCCGACCACGTCGTGACGTCTCCTGATCAGCGGTCCGATAGGCCACCGCCTTGACTTCGAATGGCGTCCCCGCAGGGACGATTTGGCCGGCTGTGTCACCTCTCAGGGGACGCAGGAACACCCCGTCAAGGCAGTTCTGTGCCGGTACGTCCTCAGATCGATCAGGAACGAGACCGACACGATCGCCGAGCCACGTTGATGCACGACATTCACCGAGATGGCCGATGTCGCTGTTCACGCCGCGAGGCTGCGTGCGACTCATCGGTCGGACCCTCCATCGGCTTGAAGCCGTGCTGCTGGTATCTCAGTCGGAGTTGAGATGCTGTCGACGACGACATCATGCTCGAAGGCAGTCCGGTGGATATCCCGCGCTCGATGCAGGCGATCACGAGCGTCTGATCCGGTCGACACTGCTTCGAAGGGGCAGTCACGGCAGACGAGACGGTACGTCGAGCACTCGTCCAGCCCTCTCTCTGAGGCGACACGTGCGTAGTTGGGCGTCGACGAAGCCCACTCTCCGACTGGTGTCTCGTCCCGGACGATCTCCAAGAGGTCGAGACGGGCGACCTGTGACCACTGATCGAGTGCTCGAACTGCCTGTCGAGCTCGTCGTTCAGCTTCGATGTGACCGATATCTCCACCATCAGTACGGAGGTCAGTCTCGTCGGCGTCACTGAGTGTCTTCGCGAGTCCATTCAGACCAGACGGGCCCACGCGCTCGCGCTCAACAGGCGAATCGAAGCGAGACCCACACGCCCGGCACCGATACTGTTCATCACCGACCGCCGTCGACGCAGGATGCTCGGGAGCACGGCGGCGGATGCGTGGATCACTACAGTCCGGACACACCTGCATACGGTCGCGATCGTCGGTGTCGACGGTCCCACCGTCCGGGAGGAGCTCCGGGTCCTTCTCATCCTCATCCTCATCCTCGTCGTGATCCATTTCCATTTGCTTTCGAGCGCGGGCACGCTCTTCGGCGCGCTCTTCGATTTCACACTGGCGACAGAGGCGTCGCGACGTCGGCGCACTGCAGAGACGGCACGTCATAGCTGCACCCCCGATTCGCAGCCGACTGCATCCAGGTCGACGCGTTCCTCGAGGTCGATCGCCGCGTCCTCAACGCAGCCGGTGATACTCCGTTGGCTCCGCCTGCCGCCCGAGCCGCCGTCCGGGTGCCCGGCCATCTCGACGGCAACGAGCTTGTCGAGCGTCCGAGTGAGCTCGATGAGTGCCGCGTTCTGGATACGCATCTGCTCTGCGACGTCCTCGAGAGCGTCGGCCTGCCGCTCCATCGCGTTCAGTTCCTCGAAGCCGCCGTCGGTGACGACTGCCGTTACCGCACGTCCGCAGTCAGGGCACCGGCGTTGTCCGGCGTCGTCGACGTTGCACCGCTCGACCTCGCCGCACTCGTCACACTCGTAGATGGTGACACCACCGTCTGTTCGGAGGTCGTCACGCCGGCAACCGTCACACTGCTCGTTTCGCGTCGCGACGGTGTTGCTACACTCCATCGTCGCACACTTATTGAGACCGCCGTCGGTCAGCAGCGACGGGTCAAGGCTGCCATCGATGCGGGGATCATTTGAGTCGGACATCATTCGACACCTCCAGCAGCTCCACCCTCATCGACGACGACCGGTACCTCACGCACGCCGCCATCAGTAGAGGCATCCGCGTCGACGACGCGCAGCCCGGCTTGGTCGGCGAGCCACTGGATGCGGTCGCGCAGGCAGGCCTGCCCGGCTCCAGTCAGGGCATACTCGTGGGTACGCCCGTCGTGTTGGGTTCGTTCGAGGATGCCCGCATCGACGAGGCCGTCTAAGTTCTGGTAGATGCGAGCCCCCGGAAGTTCCTCATCGAAGTAGAGCTGCAGGTAGGTTTTGATTGCCGCACCCGACGTGACCGTATCCGTCGCCTGCAGGTGGGCGATCGCGGCCAGCTGATCGAGCTGGAAGCGGGTGACCGTAGTTGCGTGAACGTCGTCGCGACGCTCTGTCGGTGCGTCTGCGTCCGTTGGGGCCGTATTATTATTGCCCCCGGTGTTCTGGTCTGGCATGGGTCGTTTGAAACCTCCTGTTGGGGAGAGTAGACCCAGCCCGTCGTGCTGCAACACGGCGGGCATCTTCTGCCCACAAGGCCGGGTCATCCCACCCATATCTGGCTACACACTAATACTTTTCCCGCTACTAACCGGATTTAGTGGGGTTAGTAGCCTTATAATTAAGTGTGAGTAGCCGGAAGAGTCAGTCATATCGGTGTTACTATGAGTATATCTCCCCGAAAACGGGATGGAATGCGTCGAGACGCAGACTGGATGCGGCAACCAACGGACGACCGTATCTTGGAGGTACTGCGCGAAGAGGGAAACATGACTCCTCGGGCAGTGTCTAAGGAGGGGGAAGTCGCACGCGTAGATGTTTCCCGCGATTATGCTGGTGACCGTCTCCGTGAGCTCCGACGCTACGGTTTGATCGAGCGTGTTGACCGGGGGCTCTATCGCCTCACAGACAACGGTGAGGCCTATCTCGACGAGGAACTCGACGCCAGCGAGCTTGAGCCGGTTGACGATCTCAAGTAGCACTTCTATACTCGCTGAAGCCGCACCAGGACATCATCAACCCAGTCGGGCAGGTCGATATCGGCCAAGTCATCGTTACGGTCCCACGAGGTGACGACATCGGGATCGTGTCCTTCTCGGACATACTCAACAGTGGGCAGGGACCCACCAAGTAACGGGGGTTACCTTCCGAGGGGGGTCAGTGGGATATCGAACTCAGAGGCGATCGAGGCATCGATCACCCGATACATCCGCGAGTTGTCCTCGTGCTCGGTCCAGTCGATGAGATCGTATTCGCGGAGTTTATCCAATTTCGTTCGCCGAGCTCTGCGAGAGATGGGGTGTTGGGGGCGATTCTTCGCGTACGCATGCTCTTGGATCGCCTCATACGAGTCGTGTAGCTTGCTGCTTTCGAGCGTGTCATGCGCGCGAATTAGTTCGTAGAGGACGTGGTGATGATATGGGAGCGACCGAAGGTTCGACTCCCGAATCTCGGTCTGTGCACGGGCTCGGCCGTCGGTGATATCTCGATCAGTGATCGCGTCGTGATCCTGATTTTCGGCGATCTTCGCGGCCCAGCGAAGCGTTTGGATCCCCCGACGAGCGACTCCGGCGACAATATTCCCGATCGTAACCAGTTGCTCTCGCGAGACGGCACCGGATTCAAGGCCGAACTCGGCACGCGGTTCGAGGATATCCGCCAGTTCAGTGGCCGTGTACCGAGTAAGCCGGATGTGATGATCGCCGTCGAATCGAGACCGATAGCGCGAGTCAACTCGAGCAAACCAGTCATCAGCATCGTGTGCGATGACGATCGTCGCTACTTCAGGGACCCCGGCAAGCATATCGAGGGCATCGGTCTCTGGAACGTCGTCGGCTTCGTCGATAATCAGAAGGTAGGGATCATCGACGAGCTCCTGGAGGATCTGTGGGAGATCAGCTGTCGGCGTTCCACGATGGACAGTCGTTCCACTTGGGTGGTCGTTGATCGCTTCTCGAAGGAGATCACCACAGGTCATTCCAAGCGCGCGGATGTGCGTCGTCGCAACCGCGGTTGGCTGTTGAGGATTATCAAGTAGAAATCGGGCCAGCACGGTCTTCCCGACGCCACTCGGGCCAGTGATAAGCGCGTCCTCCGGGTAGTGCCCACTCACGGCTGGTTTGAGGATACGCGAGAGCTGTGAGGTCTCACTATCACGGTGGAGGAGCTCTCGAGGGAGCCGTGTTTCGTGGAACACCTCCGGATCAGTGATCATAGACGACTCTGCACAGACCTGATACAAATAATGGGGGTTCAGTTCCGAGTCCCCCTCGAAACACAACACAGGAGTGCGTTTATCAACAGGTGCCGATTGCAGACCCTCATGGACGGGACAGAACCATGGCACCTCTATTCAACTGAAGGAGCAGCGACCCATCTGAAACGGCCCGATAGCGACGAGACGTACTGTGGTGACGCGCTCAAGACGTATCGCCCACAGGGAACGGTTACAGATCCAAGTGCGTTCTACCTTCAGGATCAGTTCTGTACGGACTGTCTATACCAAGTTCTTGGCAAACACGCGACAGCAGTACTGGACAAGATCGCGGACTCAGACGAATAGCGACAGGTGTCACTCCGTACGTAGCGTCGATAAAAGAAACCGCGTCGGGTGACCGCTACCGGCGGTCAGTCGTGGTTCCTTATTCGTCGCGCCGGGTGGCCAGCAGTGCCGCCGCCAGCAGCGCGATGACTGCGATGACTGCACCGAAGCCCGGCCCGCCGCCCTCCGTGGGCGTCGCCGTGTCGGTCGGTTCCGGCGTGTCCGTTGCCGTCGGCTCGGGCGTGTCCGTTGCCGTCGGTTCCGGCGTGTCCGTTGCCGTCGGTTCCGGCGTGTCCGTCGGTTCCGGCGTCGCAGTCTGGCGGTTCTGGACGATCTCTACGCTTTCGACGTCCTCGTTGAAGGCGTCGTCAGCCACGAGTTCGTACGTGCCAGTCTGGACGTCGTCGAGTTCGAGCGAGACCATGTACTGTCCGTCGTAGCCCCACTCGTCGGTCGTGCTCAGCGCGACCGAGTCGCCCTCGTCGGTGCTGAGCTCGACGGTGATCGAGTTGTCGTCCGGTCGCAGGTTGGTCGTCCCCGCGACGACCATCGTGTCGTCGACGGCGATCGGGTTGACGCCCGAGGCTTCAGCGCCCTCGGGGTAGACGCTCTGGATCGAGGTCGACGATTCCGCGAAGCGGAACTGCGCGTTGACGATCCGGTCGTCGCTCGCGACCGCTTCGACCGTCTGGTCGAGGAAGCGAGCGCGCATCTGGTCGCCCGTCAGACCCGAGCCAGACAGGTTGTCCTCGACGAAGTCCGCGAGGTTGCCGCTCGGGAGTTCGCCGTCGCCGTAGTCGCCGTCACGACCCGACGTCAGGATGTGAACGCTGGCCTGACCCGTCGCGAAGCCGTCGGGGCCGACGACGTTGACTTCGTCCTCTTCGAACGTGTTGTCATCGTCGACCGAGATGGTCTCGTGGTTCGCGTTCCCGCGGTTGTCGAAGAACACCACGTCGACGTCCTGGTTACCCAGGGCGGTCCCCGAGATGTTCACGTCACCGTCTTCTTCGGCCACTTGGCCGCCGACGGTCTTGACGTTCGCGCTCAGCTCAGTGTCGACCACGCGGAGCGACGACTGGCTGCTCGTGCCCGTGTTGAACTCCGAGACCGGCACGGAGCTCTGGACGTTGTTGCTGCCACCCACGTCGGCCGTGTCGATCACGCCGAGTCGGTAGCTCCCGGGCAGCGAGAGGATGTTGTTGCCCGGCTCGTCGTCACCCTGCGAGAGGATGACGTCTTCCTTTTCGAACGTGTCGTCGGCGTCGACGCCGATCTCGCCGTCGGTGCCACTGCTGTCACCGTTCAGGTCGATCAGCTTGTATTCGCCGTCGCGGCGGATGTACAGCGACACGTCGTCGATGCCTTCCGAGGCGGTCCCGTTGACGTCGATTTCGCTGCCGACAACGTAGGTGTTGTCGGGCGTGTTGAGGGAGACGCTACCCTCTTCGACGGTCAGCGAGGGGTCGTCCTCGGAGCTGGCCGGGAGGTTCGGCACTTCGTCACCGGCCGCGTAGAGGTCGAGGTCGACGTCGGTCGTGTCGAGGTTCGTCGTGTCGACCTGTCCGCGCGCGATACCGGTGTCGTCGTCGATGGTCAGGTTCGCGTACGCGTAGTTGACGTCCGAGACGTCTGCACCGGACGGAAGAGGGTCACCGCTCTGGTAGACTTCCGTGTCGTTGACGACAACGCCGACGGAGTCCGTGTCGCCGACCTGACCGAAGACGCGCCGTGCGTCGCCGATCGTGACGCCGTCACGGAGGTCGTCGGAGTCGATGGTGACGACGTGGTCCTGGCCCGCGTTCGAGCCGCGGACCGAGAAGGTCACGTCGTTCCCGCGCGTGACCGAGTCTTCGTCCAGGTCGAGCGTGACGTCGTCGTCACCGGTGACGGTGACGGTCGTCGACTCGACGGCCTGACCGAAGTCGAGGTCGTCGGAGCCGGCGACCTCGATGGTGTAGGTACCCGTCCCGAGGTCGGTGAAGTCGAGTTCCCAGCCGACGTCACCGTCGGTGCCGATACCCGACTTGATCGCGTTACCGGTCGCGTCGCGGTCGGAGATAGCGTCACCAGTGACATCGAGGCCGCCCTCGTTCTCGACGGTGAGTTCGAGGTCCTCGGCCTGCTCGTAGTTGTACGAGGCGTTGACCGAGAGGTCACCCGAGCCGCTCACGTCCGTTTCGCCTTCGGGGACGGAGCCGCCCGCGATGTCCTCGTCCTGACTGTTCAGGACTTCGAGGTCGTCGACCTGCGGTCGCAGGAGAGTCACACCAATGCCTGGTGTAGTGCCACGGAACTCGTTGGTCGGACCGTCGATGTCGTACTGGCCCGTAGCCCGATCCTGATCGATCGGGACGGTCAGCGTCTGACCTTCGGCGTCTCCGGTGACACCAGTCAGGGAGCTCACATCGTCGCCGTCCGTGGCGACGAACGTGATGCCTTCCTCACCCTGGAAGACGGTCGCGCCGTCGTAGACGTCACCGCCACCGCTACCGGGGTCGGCGCGGGTGGTGATGTCCGAGACGGTCACACTTGCGAAGGCAGTGGAACCAAGCTCGTAGGTTGCGTCGTCGTTGTCGTCCACTGCAGCCGAGAGGTCGTAGGTGCCACTCGAAGCAGTGCTCCAGTCGATGGTAACGTCGGCAGTGACAGTAACGTCCGTGTCACCGCTGGTACCATCTTGTTGAGCGCCAGGTACAGTGACAGTAAACACACCGTCAGAGGTGGCAGCGTCACTGGTAGTAAGGGAAACACCTGACGAATTCTCTGCCGAGAGGGCAGAGACTCCGCTGATTGAACCAGCACCCGAACTCAGTTGGATCGGGTTACCTGCGCCGTCGGCAGTAACATTTGTAACCGTAAACTGTACCGTATGCGTTGTACTCGCTTGCCCAGCAACAGCGGGGTCCACCGAACCGTTGGTGATCCCGTCTGCTGGGGCCGCTGCAGCCGTTCCCGAGAGCGCCACGGTGCCAGCGAAGACGCTGAACACCATGAGCGCCGCGAGAATGACTGCGCGGGCTTTGTCGTTATAGTCTGTCATGTTTTGCGTTGTTGTCTGCATCGGCAATCCAGAGTCATTCTTTCATGCCGGATTTGTGGTCTGGCACTGCGCCAACCACGGGTAGGGGTACTCAAAGGATACCGTGGGTATATTAAATGTTTTGTGGTTGAACGCTGTGTATGGCGCATGTCAGACGCTCTCACGGAGGTATACGAATATGAGCCGTTCCACCAGACATAGGCAGATACGTTATGAAGACACCCGTCGTCAGGGAAAAATAGGATACCAATGACAGAGTCCACTCTTGATCGACGTTACCTTGCGATACTGTTCGATACTGTAGGTACCATCCGTGTGAAAATTAAACAACGAGACGACCGCGCAGTCGGATACTCGCTTCGACCGCAACTCCGAGTGGGACGGCCCAATTCGCGACGGTCAATCATTGACGCCCTCGCAACGTACTGTGAGGACAACGCAATTCACTACCGAATCGAAGAGCGGACGAGTCGGGACTCAGTACGGCTTGTTGTCTCGGGAATCTCGAATAGCAAGCAATTGCTGACTGCATTTCGGCCCGATATGATTCAACAAGCCGATGCCGTAGCGATCATGTTGGATGAGATTATCCCATCGCTTGAAGCTGGCAAGCAGGGCTCGAAAGAGGGCATGCTTGAGATTATGGGGTCTGTTGATCGGTTGCGAGCGACACTCCGCCACAAAGAAGATCGCAAATACGACAAGGCCTATTTTGAGTCCGAGTGGGCGGATGAGGTAGCGTAGTCAGCGCAGGCGACATTGTCAGCAGGGTGGCCCTCCGACGTACGTTCCGGCCAAATTTCAGGCCACCCGGGCCATCGTCCTCAAAGAACGCAGATCTCGAACTTCTCTTCGTCCTCGTCAAAATCGATCGCGACGTGATCGCCTTTCTCTGCCCCCAACTGTTCGAGATCGTCTCGAGGGAGTGAGACACCGAGGGTCCCACAACTGTTCAGGTCCTGCAGTTGGCGCGTGTCGCCACCATCTGAGAGTATCTCGATGAAAGTTTCGTCCATACAGATCTGATACTGTCCAATCTACATAATCTCTCCCCAGTGTGAACACCGTTCATACTGTGAAACCATAACAACTCTGATATGTTTTAACAAATAGTACTGAGCGTGTCATAGAAGAGTTCACATGGCTCGCTGAATCAGCTTAGACAAATTGAAACCGTCGTGCACTTGGTGCACGCTGTTCTTAGATGTTTTAGCTATGGCAAAAGAAAAGTTCGGAGTCGCTGTTGACGAGGAAATCGTGCGAGAAGTGGATGAACTGGTCGCTGAGTGTGACGACCTCGGAGCCAGCCGCTCCGAGACCGTCGAAGCCATCCTCACAGCGTTCGTTCACTCCGAGACGAACCACGCTGAACGGGTGCGAGAAATCATTATTCGGAGACGAAAGGGAAATCTCTGACTGGTTTTGAACTCCGTGCACTGAGTGCACGTACTTCTAAGCTAATAACCCACTATAATAGTAATCAAACTGACTATAGTGTGTGAAGAGTTCTATGACACGCTCAATAGTACTCGGAATATTGGCTCATCGGGCCGCTGCCGGGCCCGAGTACCCCTACCCGCTCGGGAGGGAAGACAGGTGATTTCGGACGAACTCGCCCCAAAAGGGCACGACGGGAGGGTCGCCCGATGAGCAGCGGCGACTGGGAGAGCTACCAGCATCACGACGCTGGCAAGCAGGCCCACGAAGGCCGGCTCAGAACTGCACTCCGGCGGATCAGCGAGCGAGTGCGGGGTGATAGATGAGCAGTAGCTATCGCCACACGGTCTTCAGCGCCGCGAAAGAGCGCTGGCCGCTGGGCAGCCTCGGCACCGGCTTGCTGGGGGTCTACGTCGCGATCATCCCGGCGGTCGGACTCGCGCCGGCCGGCGACCTCCTGATCGTCGTGCTCGCGTCACTGTTGGTGATCGCGAGCACGCATCTCGCGCGGGCCGAAGGCCGGCGCGCGTACCTGGAGGCCGAGCGATGACGCGGCGTAACGGCGAGGTAGCGGTCAAGCGGGACGGCCACGTGCACGCAGTCGCCGCGCCGGAACTCTCCGGGCCGATCAACGTCGACGTCGACGCACTGCTGTTGCGGAAACGGGGCGGTTGGGGCACCCGGCTCGAGGAGGTCCCAGAGTGATCGTCAGCGCATCGGTGTTCCTTGGAGCTCTCGTCGCCGGAATGGCGCTCAAGATGCGCCTGTCTTCACCTATCGATCGGGTGTTCGATTTCATAGACAGAGCGTTCACGGCGCGCTATCCAGCTTGGGGTGGCTTGACCGCCTTCAGCACGCTGGCGTTCCTGTGGATGGGAGTTTACGTGCTCCCTCCAGATGGCGGGGGCGCTGTCATCGATCTGCTGTGGATCGTGATGTTGGTAGCGATCCCACTGGCCGCCTACGGCGCATCCTCTGCGTTCGTCGAGATCGGAGTCGGCTGGGTCAGGCAAACCGGGATGTCGGTCTGCGGGGCGTACCTGAGCCTCGTTGCCCACGTCGCTTGGGTGTTCAACGCGGGTTGGACGCCGTCGTTGACTGATCCCGCAAGTCGGCAACTCATCCTCGATTCGGGTGCCTTCGTGTGGTATAGTCTCGCGCTCGCCTTCGCCTCGATCGTCGTGGTCGCCGGCGGTGGCGGAGCGCTTGACCGCGCGGTCACCGCCTTTCAGCGCGCAACGGGCCGCCAGGAGGCTGTGCCGTGACCGGGCCGACCGGCATCGCCGTCTCGGACGCGTTCGCGGACTACCTCGAGGACCTCCGCCGGACGGTCCACTTCCCGCGCTGTGCATCGCTCAGACAGAATAGGGGCACGCCCAGCCCGAACCCGGGCTTCAGACTTTCATGAACACTACGAAACTCAAAGCAGTGCTGTTCGCCGCCATCATGGTCACGTCCGTGTTCGCGGGCGTGATGGGTGCGGCGACGGCCCAAAGCGACACACCGGACGCACCGGGCGTCCAGACTGAAGGTACCGTCACGATCGACTCTCACAACACGACCTGGGACTCCCCACTCCACTACGAGAACGATAACGGGGAGGTCGTCGCACTTGACGGCCACGTCAACGCCTCGCAGGACAACCCCTATCGGTTCGACGTCTCGCACGTCGAGTTCGGGGACGCCGACGAGTTCCCGCACAGTGATGCGGACATCTCGTGGTACAACGAGTCCCGATGGACGGTCGGCGGATCGGCCTCCGCGAAGGGCTCGGTCGCCGAGACGACCACCGAGGGTACGCCCGCTCTCGAGGTCGCGACCGACGACTCGATGACCTCGGGCGACACCGTCCAGGTCACGTTCGACGACGTCGACATCAGCAGCGACGTCCAAAAGAAGCACCTCGCAACGGCGCTGAACGTGCCGGCGCTCGACTCGGGCGCTGAAGTGCAGATCCGCGCCGAGGAAGCGGACGGCGACTACGTGCGCGCTGTGATCAACTCCTCCGCATCGGGCGAGGACACGATCGCGAACTCGACGGGCGACGGCCGGCTCTACCAGCGTCAGATGGGTCAGATGACGGTTTACGGCACTGGTGACGGCACGCTCTCGAACATCGACTCGGTGACCGTCCAGATCACCGACGCCGACGCGACTGTCGAGATGACGATGCTGAATCTCGACAAGATGGGGACGTACACCTACGGTGAGACTCGCGAGGACACCGACGACGATGATGAACTCGAGACGACCCAGATCACCGAGCGCAAGGACGCGGGCGCGGTCGAAGTCCACTCGCTCGACACGCTGGGCGACTCGATCCGCGGCTCGAGCGGCGCGACGGTCCACGGCCTCACGATGGACGTCATCAAAGAGGTCGAGGACGTCGACCCGGACGACATCGAGTACAACCTAACGGAGACCGACGACCGACCGGGCTACCACGGCACGGCGACGCTGTGGATCCCGACCGGCGTCGAGTCCGCGTACGAACTCGGCTGGACGGGCCTCTCGACGACGGCCGAGCAGGCCTACCTCGAGGACCGCTACCTCGCCGTCGAGTACGCTGAGGGTGTCGGTGACACGAACCCGCAGGACGTCGGCTCCTGGACGGATCAGACTGGCATGTTCAGCGAAGAGGGCACGGTCCACTCGATCGACGACACGATCCAGCCGGGCCAGACCAACTACGTGCGCGTCTCGCTACGGCTCCAAGAGAGCGAGTTCAACACGCTCCGGAACACGCTGGAGTCGCTCGGAGAGGACGTTGAGGGCGGCGTCGGCATGGGGCCCGGTAGCGGAGGCGGCGGTCCGATCAGCTTCGTCCAGGGCGTCTTCGGTTCGATCGTCGCAGTCGTGGCCGGACTGTTCGCCAAGGCTCGAGGCTGGATTCCGGGGATGGGGTAACGGATGTCCGCCTCTGGCCCCGGAAAGTGGTCGAGCCGCCTTGAGAAGATCGCCAACATCGAGGGCGGCTCGTTGACCAACGTCGTGCCCAAGGCGGCGCTGCTGCCGATCATCGCGGCGCTGGCGTCGCTCGCAGACTTGGTCGGGGCGGTGCTCGGCATCCCGATCAACATCGCGAGTGCGTTCGGCGAGGGCTTGGCGTCGGTCGCAACCGCGCTGACCGGCGGGTCCGGGCAGATCCTCCAGGCAGGAGCGACCGAGAGCGCAGAGAGTCTCACCTCTGGCGTGTGGGCGCAGTTCGGCCCGTTCACGTTCCCGCTCGCGGTCGGAATCATCGCAGTGACAGCCTACATCTTCGCTCAGGGCCGGTCCCAGGAGGAGACGGGGAACTTCTTCTGGTTTATCCCCGACTTGCCCGGCCCCCTCGGGGCGGAAGAGGAGGACGAGGATTGAGATGGAGTCGTCCTCGCGCGGCCTTCGTGGGGGTAACCTGCGTACCTCGAAGGGCGACGAGCGACGGCTGCACCGATGGAGGCGCGCGTGATGAGCAGCAACGAGGGCGCTGTGACAGACTCAGAGTCACTGACGACGAACAACGGCACCTGGATCAACTGGGGCCGGCTCGTGACGGTCGCGATCGGGTTCCTGTCGACTGTGTGGTACTCCAACATCGCGCAAGTAGTCGGTTCGGTAATCGCGGTGCCGGTCAACCTCGCTCGATCGATTGGAGACCAGGCCGGACGCGTTACCGAGCAGTTCGTCTCGACGATTCCAGTTGGGTTGCGAGCCTCGTTCCAGCCGGCCGCGGATACGATCGGTTCGTTGGGCGCATTCGCACTGCCGGCGGCGGTCTTGGTTGTCACGCTGGTCGCGTACGTCGTCGCACGGGGGTTAAACGATGGCTGAGGACGGTGGTGGTGGCGGCTTCTCTCGCGATGACCTCGAGTCGTTGCTTCCGGATTTCATCTTCTACGATTCGGTGGCACGACTTGGCGAGCAGGTCAGAAACGCCGGCGGCCCGGTCCGCTGGGTCCGCCAGCGGATCGTCGAGTACGTCCTCGGCGCCGTGGCGGCGCTCATCTTCGGCGTCGCCGATGTCATCGACCAAATGTGGGGAATCGTCATCATGGCGATCGATCAGGCCGGCGCCGCAGTCCCTCAGAGCGTCCAGTCAGCCGGCACCGGTCTCGTTGTGGTCATCGGCGACTTCCACACTGCAGTCGTGGGCGTCGCGACGGTCGCCGGTCCAGCGAGCCCGATCATCGTGGTCGGCATCTACGCCGTCACGTTGTCGCTCGTCTTCATCGCTCTTCGAGCGGCGGCCCCTGCACTCACGGACCTCTTGGGATCGGTCCCGGTCATCGGGAGCGTCCTTGACGCGCTGCTCACGTTCGCGATCCAACTGTCCGACCGCGTGGTCGCGTTCCTCGGAGGTGACGGATAATGGCTGAACTGTCGCTGCGAGAGGTCGTCGGCCATCCCGCCTCGAAGGCAACAGCGGTGGTCGGACTCCTCGGTGGGTTGCTCAACCTGCCGGTCCTGGGAGCGATCTGGGCCGGCCTGTGGACGCAACTCCCGACGGTGTTCACGGTCACGAGCATTTTCGGGTTCACGGTCGCGCCGGAGTTGAGCTTCATCCCGACCCAAACGGCGAAGGTCGTCGCGCTGCTGGTCGCTGGGCTGTACGTCCTCAAAAAGCTCCTCGACGTGCTTCGCGGCGTGCGAACACGCATCAACGACGCGGGTTCAAACACATGACACAGAGACACATCCGACTGAATCGAGTCGAATCGACTGCTGACCACTTTGCGAGGGGCGGCCGATGATGGGCGTGTCGCTCCAGCCGCTCCAGGCGGGCACGGCGATCGCCCCCATCGCGGAGTACTGGACGTACGCCGTCGGCTTCCTCGTGTTCGGTATGCTGATGTACTGGACGTTCGACGAGCGAGATCAGACTGAATCGATCGCCGAGACGGTCGAGGCGGTCGGCGAGCGCTCCCGCACCGCGACTGGCGGCCTCGTCGGCGCGCTGGGCTCGCTCGTCGTCGTCATCGTCTCGATCGGCATCACGATCGGCCAGGAACTCGTGATGAGTTTGAACGAGATCGCGCCGTTCATCATGGAGGCCCCGGCGATCACGGGCCAGATCATCATCGCGGGACTGGCACTACTGAACTTGGAGGGCTACGTCCCGCTGGAACCGTGGCAAGCGGGCACGATCTTCCTCGGCATCGTCCTGGTCACGTCGCTCTGGAAGTACACGTCGGTCCTCGAGCAGGAGCGTGGTTCGAGTGTCCTCTGACTCGGATCGTGAGACTCGGTCCGTGCCGGCCGACTGGCGGCGGTCCGCGTGGGGGCTGTTCTTGGCTCTCCTCGGGGCGTCGTTCGTCGTCGTGACGGTGCCGGTGCTGACGCCGACGGCAGCGCAGCTGATCGGCGGTGGGTTGCTGATCGGCCTCGGGATGGGCCTGACGGACCACGTCATCGAGCGCGAACACGAACGACTGGCGACTCGCATCCGCAACTGGATCAAGCACGATTCGAGGGCGTAACCCCCGATTCGCATCTTTCAGTACATGAAACGGATACTCAGCGTCTTGTTGGTGATCGTCCTCGTGGTGTCGTCGAGCGGCAGCGTCGCCGTAGCTCAGACCGATATTCCGGCGGGCATGGTCGGCGTGCCGGACGCCAACGTCAGCGAGGACGTCCCGCTGGACTCCTCGCCGGCGCTGCGCGGATCTGACTTGGAGGGCTCGGTCATGGCCTCGGACCATGCGGAGTCGCTTGAGGTGATCGTAACGACGCCAGACCGCGCCTCGGACTATCTCAACACCTCGACAGAACTCACTGGCTCGAACGGCATCTCGCTCATCCTCCAGGACGACGTCCACAGTGCTGGGCGTGAGGTCGCGATCGACGCCGGCGCGGTCCGTGACGCACTGGGATACACGCCCGAGCGCCTGTACGGAACACACGAGGACGGCGAGCAGTGGTCGCGGGCCATCGAGTACCAAGGCGGGATGCTGATCTTCGAGGTGCCGCACTTCTCGAGCAACTCGGTCACGTTCAGCTCGGAGATCTCGATCTCCGGGACATACACGACCGGATCGAGTGTCAGTTACGACGTCTCATCGCTGGATTCGGTCGACAACTTCAGCGTTGAGTTCACCGGGATGTCGACAACCGAGACAGACACGTTCAGCGTTCCTGAAGACGGCTCCTCGTCAGACCCAATAGCGGGTGAGGAAATCCCATCGTCCGCGGCTGTCGACATCTCGTGGGATACCCAAGGAATCGACAAGAACAGCGGTCCCACAATGGACCCCAGCGACAACACCTATTCAGTGACCTATTCCGGTGTGACGGACCCGGGACAGGTTCAATCGACATTCGCGGCGACCGTCGCAGGGTCGTTCGACTTCCGCGTGATCGACCGATCCGACGGGAGTGTGATGGGCGAAAAGACGTACACGAGTGGGACCTCGACGACCGCGACGTTCGACTTTTCGAGCCAAACAACACCAGACGGAATCAAGTTAGTATGGGACAACTCCGATAACGATTATAAAATAGATATTCAGGGTCACGAGGTAGAGAAGTTACCTCCGGACAGTGTCGACGCTACTGTCGATGGATCAACCAAGACGTGGACGTCTGAAGGGTCTAAAACGATCAGTCTGAACAACGACGAGACAGTCGATGCGTCGACGTCAATCTCCGGGGGCGGCAGTGGCGTGTCGACAACAGTTAGCTACCAAGAGACGAGTTACTCTGAGAACCCGACGGTCGAGGTGAACGGCGACATAACGAGTTACTCCGGAACGCTGGCTCCTGGAGAGACAGCGACGGTAACCCCTCCGGCAGATGCGGTCCAAGAATCGAACATCGTGAACGTGTCGCTGGCAGACACGACAGATGCTCCGGATCGCGCTGTCGAGATGGACTATCGACACACCGCCCAAGACGAGCAAATAGTGGAATATGAAGGGACGAAGTGGACCGAAGGCTACAACTTCTCGAAGACGTTCGCCTCGGACCGCTCGGCGGCCAGCTTGACCATCCCCTTCGAAAACGAGGTCGTCGAAATCGAGTCGATCGAGACGCGGACCAACGGCGGGCCGTGGACATCCGTCTCCGAGGACAACTACGACCTCAACAACACGGAGCTGACGGTGCATTTCGGCGCGGTCAACGGCGGTGACGAGGTCGCCGTTCGGACGACCGGCCAGCAGGTCGTTTCGGTCAACTCCACGATCACGGTCCTCGACCCGACTGCGCCCGGGGATCGACTCGACAGCAAGGTCCGTATCGACGAGTGGAACGACAACTCGTCGATCTCAGTCGGTCGGACTGAAGATTCCGGCCGGATTCACTACACGTACCAGAAGTCGTGGGATGGCGCCGATGACTACGTCGAGATCACGGACGACGGAACGCAGCAACTCTACCTTCCGGGCGCGGGCGAACTCTCGGACTTCAGAGTCCGCACGGTACCGGTCCGCGCCAACGCCCGCTCGGGCGAGGTCGAGATCTCGGTGCAGAACCCCTCGACGACCGAGCCGTCGTTCTACGTTTCGCCGGGAGCCACGCAGAACGACGACGTCGAGTACACGCTGCTCACGGCATCCGACGGCGAGGAGTACATCCTCAGAAGCGAGACGAACAACGTCGTCCACGACTCGGCCGAGGCAAGTTCGCCGGTGACGCTCGTCGACGACGACTCCGAGGAGCTCCTGGTCATCGAGCAGGACTCGACGACCGCCTCCGAAGATGACGGCCCGTCGATGGTTGGGATCGGCCCGGCGCAGATCGGCACGGACTCGCCGCTGAACTCGGTGCCGGTGATCCTGCTGGTCGGCGCGGGGATACTCGTCGCGCTGGCAGTGATCTACCGCCGCCTCGGCTGGTCGATCCGCGACGCGACGGGGCCGGTGCCGGTCGACCCGGTCTTCGCACTCGCTGCGGGCCTGATCGCGTTCGTCGTGATCGACTACGTCGGCGGGGGCGTCCTCACCAGCGCCCTCGCGACGAACATCGAGCAGATCGGGAGCGGGATCAGCCAGATCGTCCCGCTGCTCGGCATCGGCGGCGCCGCGCTCCTGGGGTACTGGCTCTATCAGAACTACATCCTTGGGAACAGCGGCGGCGGTGGCAGCGACGACGACTCGTCGCGAACTATCGTCATCCGGGATGGAGGCGGTAACGAATGAGCGGGCGCGTGCGTCTCCTGCTGGCCGCGCTCATCGTCGTCTCGATGATCGCTGTCCCGTTCGCCGCGATGGGACAGAGCGGCGGAGAGGCGGGCACAACGCCCTCCGCTGACGAGTACTCCCTCTCGGAACTCCAGAACGGGGGCGAGGTCGTGGACGAGCGCTACCCTTCGCTACGGACTGCCGGCGACTACACGGCGTTCTGGATGGTCCGCTACCCACCGCGCGGGATGGGGAGCTACGGGGATCGGGGCAGTCAGCAGTTCATCGAGCCGTCCTCGACCGTCCAGCGTCAGAAGGTCCGGATGTACGCCTCGTTCCCGTTCGACGGCGAGACGCGAAACTTCACGGTGACGAAGGTCTACTGGACGCGGGACTCCAAGACGGTCCAGACCGACAACGGGACGACGACTGAGTCGGTCGCGAACATCTCGGCGATCGACCAGCAAACACTCCAGTACCAAAGCGGGATGCGCCGGACACAGGAGGTCTCGCTCCGGGGCTACTACGACCAGGCGACGCGTGTGACGGTCTTCCTCGGCCTCCCGGACGGCGACCGCCTGCGGTGGACGTTCAACATCAAGACGATCCCGACGGCTGAGCCGGTCTCGATCGACTCGCGGGGTGACCTCTACGAGTTCATCCTGCTGTTCGTGATCCTACCGACCCTCTTGGTCGTGTGGCTCGTCGACAAGAAGGTCTCTGCGTTCCGTCGGAGCGCACTGGCGGGGACCGGCCACGGACCGGGATTCTGGATCGCGATCGGGACCGTGATGGCGGCGGTCGCCTACACCACGGGCTACTACGCGACCGCCTCGCTGACCGCCGCGCTCCCGTTCGTCTTCCCGCTGCTGGTCGGCTGGGTCGTCGGGGCGTTCCGCCTCGAGGACGACGATGACGCAGTCGAAACGTGGGGGTTCGTCAAGATGGACCCCGAGACCGCGGCCTCGCCGCTCAAGGAGAAAGCGGAGATCCTCGACTCCGCGGAGATCGAGGTCCGTGGGTTCGACGTCGTCCACACGCCGGAGGACAAGCCCGCGCTGTACTCCAAGGGCCTGCTGTCGATGTGGGCGCGTTCGAAGGGGAAGTACGCGACCATCGACATCGAGAACAAGGAGGCCGAGTGGGAGGGCGTCGGCGACTACGACAAGATCATAGTCGTCGACCAGGACGCGCCGGACCTCGTGGAACATCTCCCGGAGCGCGTCATCTGGAAGTTCCCGTGGCGGACCTACACGCCGCCGACCGACGAAGACGGGGACATCATCGAAGACGCGCACGACGCGGCGCTGTTCCGTGCGCTCCCGCAGGAACTCGACAAGAGCACGTACATCGGCATCGCGGGCATGGTCCTCACGCCGATCGCGGCGGCGTTCCTCTCCCACGAGTTCGTCGGCGCGTGGCAGTGGGGACCGATCGCGTGCGCGCCGCTGATCCTCCGCTACGCCGAGCCGATCGAGGGCGAAGCGCGGGCGTACGCGGCACCGGGACAGGCCCGCAAGGCCTGGACGACCGCGTGGTACGCCGACATCAATATGAAGCGTTTCGCGACGATCGACCAGCTGGCGAAGGCACTGCTCGAGAGCGAGGAGCGCAAGTACAACGTCGAGGAGTGGCTCAACGAGTTCCGCGAGGAGGGCGTCATCGACTCGGCGAACGACAGCGACTCGGACCCGTTTGACTACGTCATGTCGGAGGATGATCCGGCGACGACGGCCAAGAACGGGACGTCTAACGACACGGGGGCGGACTGATGTCGGCCGATCATCCCCCGGACTCGCGGCCGAACTTCGGCCGCCCGGCCCTCGAGAATCTCGAGGATGCCCACGACGTCCTGATCGCAGAGCTTCGTGACGGCTTCGCCGATCTCGACGCGGTGATCCACTGGCATCGGCGGCTGGCTGTCCGGACGCTTGGCTGTCTCGACGGCGGGTTCTACGCCGACCTCCGCACGGAGGGGAAGGTCTGGGCGGCGCTCATCACCTCAGGCGAGCGCGAGAAGTTCCTCACCTCTGCCGACGCGATCAGCGAGGAGAGCGCCCTCGAGACGCGCCTGGACTACGAGGCGACGTTCGTCCTCCCGGCCACCGAGATGGCCTTTCGGTCGCTCCGGAAGAGCGCGGCCGAGTACTTCGGCGAGGATCGCGACGAGACGGTCACCGTCGCCGGTGAGGAGTTCCATGCGATGCGGCCGGCGCTCTCGCACCTAGAGGAGCGCCAGGAGGCGATGCTCGACGATCTCCTCGACGGCGTCGACGGCGGGCGCTCGGGGCTCCTCGACTGGCTGCGGGACCTGAACGGCGCAACGTTCGGGCAGATCCATCCGCGATTCCAGTCGCAGGCCTACAAGGAAAGCGACGTCCTCCGGCGCGTCCTCCTCGACGAGTACCACGACGACGCGGCGGCCAAGCGGACGCGCCAGCGCCTCGCGTTTGCGTACCTGCTCCCCGCGTTCAACGCGGGCGTCCGTACGCTCGTCGGGAAGGCCGGCGAGGACACTGGTATCGACGAACAGCTGGGTGCGACCATGGAGAGTCTGAAAGCATGAGTACGCAGAACCAATTCGAACCGACGAAAGAGGCGGTCTTAGCAGCGTTCCCCGACCAACACACCGAGAGCCGGCAGTACACCGGCGACGACCGACGTCACGACGACGCGACCGACATGAAGCGTCGACACAGCATCCCCGAGGTCAACTGGGAGGCACAGTGGTCACGGGCCGAGGCTGCGCACAAAGACTACGCAGAGGCCGGGGAACGAAAGTGGAAGAAGAAGCTCCTTCCCAACATCATCCGCCACGAGTACGAACCGTCCGAGTCGGGGATGTCGGACGGTGGGACCGACCTGCTCTCGGTCGGCGAACCGGGCTCTGGGAAGTCGAACTTCGCTCTCTGGCTCTCCCAGCGTCTGATGAGCGAAAACAACGAGAAGGTCGTCTGGCGCGCCTCGACGTCCCGGTCGGAGTGGCTCCCGTTCGCGCCCTGGGCGCGCGTCTGCTTGCCCAAGGGCGTGGACGTCCGCGCGGAGTTCGTCCCGAAGAATCCGACTCAGGAGGGCTTCGAAGTGGACCTCGAGGACGTCGTCCGCGAGGTCGTCCGGTACAACGACGTCGTCGACCTCAACAAGCGGGTGCTAAAGCCCGGCGTGTTCCACGTCGTGTACCCCGATCCGCGGATGCGAGGCTGCCAGTGGGTCTACGAGCAAGACCCCGAAAAGCAGTACGACGGCCTCGAGTTCTCGACAGAGGATCCGATCAACCACTGGTGGTTCGGCTGGATGCACGCCCGCGTCTCGCAGGGACCGCATCACTTCTCGTCGGTGATGTTCGACGAGATCGGCGACATCGCGCCGGAATCCGCCTCGAAAGACGAGTTCGCCCACTACCAGAAGGTCGAACTCCTGAAGGACTGCTGGGTCGACGCCCGCAAGTACGGCCACTCGATCTTCGCGTTCGGGCACTCCGAGACCGACATTCACTCGATGATCCGGCGGAAGATCCGGTGGCGCGCGACGATGGCCGGCTCGACGAACCCCACCAAAGCCGGTGGCATCGTTGGCTTCGGGAAGGTCCCGATGAACCACGACCTCATGTCGAGCCGTGACATCGGTGACGTCCTGATCTACAACGAAGGCGAGTTCCAGTTCCCACCGCTCAACACGACGCACATCGAGTCACCGACCTCGATGACACTGAAGGTGGCCTACCAGGAGGGAGCATGATCGACGCGACCGCCGGGGTGGGAGGCGTCAGTTCGATGTTCCAGCGTGCCGGCTCAGTCCGGCGTGTCTTCGCTTCGTTTTCGACGCCGAGACCCACGGGGTGGTGGGTCGGAAACAGCCAGAGACGGCGATCCGCGGCGGATCTACAGATCTTTTCGCACGCGCGTAGTACAGGAGAGGTAAAAATTATCCCCGGGGGAAGGGAGCGATGACCAGTTCTGTTGCGCTCGCGTTGAATCCCTACGAGATCATCTCGGGACTACTGCGCGACGTCGTCGGGTGGCTCCTCAACGCCGCCGGCATCGAGGGCGTCGCGACCGGAGCGGTCATCATCGCGATCGTCTGGCTCTGGTGGGGCTACAAGTTGAGCGCACTCGCGAGCGCCGGGCGCACGCTGGGCGCGACGATCGCGCAGCACGCGGTCGTGTCGGCCGCGGTCGCGGCCGCAGTACTGTGCGGACTCCTGTACGCGGGCGTCATCCCGGGTGTGGACATGCAGGCCGCGGGTGCGCTCGTCTCGGGCGCGCTCGAGGTGGTTCCATGGTAGACCTTGAGACCATTCTCCACGAGGAGTACGAGAGCGACGGTGGACTCGTCCTCTTCCGGTGTGCGGAGTGTGGATACACGTCGCTCAGTCTCGGCGGGACGCACGGCCACATCGAAAAACATCGGGGATACACCCGCTTCGGCATCAAGATCCCGTTCACCAAGACCTCGATGGGCAACTGGAGCGAGTTGATGAAGCGAACCGAGGTGTTACTCGTCGAGGACACGAGCGAGATCAGCCTCGAGGAGGTCGAAGGACTGTGAACGCCGTCGCCGAGGAGGATGTCGACGGCGAGTACCACGTCGGCGAGACGTACGCCAGCCGCGTCGGCACGGGCGACACGGTCGCGGTCACCGGCCAGATCACCAAGCGGACGACCATCGATGCGAAGCTCCTCGTCGGCGTCTGGGAGTGTCGCGACTGCCGTCGTCGCGAACGTGTGCAACAGGCGTTCTGGGACATCACCCCACCGATGTACTGCGACTCGTGCGAGAAGAAGTCGGTCCACTGGGTTCCCCGGAAGAACCGGTGGCAGTACGGCGACTACCGGAAGCTCCGCCTGAAGCCGCTCCCCGAGGAGATGGACGACGACCGCGAACACATCGACGCGCATCTGACGGGCGCGCTCGCCCGGCGCGACCTCGAGGCCGGCGACCAGGTCACGGTCGTCGCTGAGTTCGAGCGCTACCACGAGCAGGGCAAGACCGTCGCGACCGACGTCCTCGATGCGGAGGCGGTGTTCGTCGACGACGACTCACTCGACGAGGACGACCTCGCGGCCTACCGCGAGCAGCTGGACGAGATCGCCGCCGCCGAGGATCCGATCCCGACGCTCGTCGACTCTGTCGCGACCGATCACTTCGGCGACCAGCATCTCAAGGAGGCGCTCCTCCTCCTGTTGGTTCGTGGCAACGACGCCGCGTCGATGCGGGGGACGATCCACATGATGTTGCTGGGCGATCCTGGCACCGGGAAGACCGACTTCGGCGAGGCCCTCGTCGAACTCGCTCCACGCGGGAAGAAGGCCTCCGGCAACTCCGGGACCAGCGCGGCCGGCCTCACGGCGGCGATCACCCGCGACGACTTCTCCGACTCGGAGTTCACGATCAGCGCGGGAGCGATCCCGCAGTGCTCCGGCGGCGCCGTCTTCATCGACGAACTCGACAGCGCCGACGAGACCGATCAGGAGGCGATGCTCGAGGCGATGGAGTCACAGGTGATCAACATCCAGAAGGCCGGGCGGGAGGCTACACTGGAGGCGTCGACAGCCGTCCTCTCCGGCGCGAATCCCGAGGACGGGAACTTCCGGGAGGACGAACCGCCCCACCAGCAGACGAACGTGCCGTCGCCGCTGCTGACCCGCTTCGACCTGATGTTCGTGACCCGGGAGCGTGAGGAGCGCGAGGAGATCGCCAACATCGCCGGCCACATCATCGACAACCACGACGTCGAGATCCGCGACCAGCGCGGCCTCGACGTCGACGACTCGCTGCGGGAGAGCGTCGAACCTGAGGTCGAGGAGGACGTCCTCCGGGCCTACCTCGCGGCCGCGCGTCAATTGGAGCCGGTATTCGCGAGTCAGGAGGTGAAGGATGTGCTGGAAACGTGGTACGTCGAGACGAAGACGCGCATCATCGCCGAGGAGGATCGAGAGTTCCCCGTGACGCCCCGCAGCGCCCAGGACCTGATCCGGCTGGCCGAGGCCTCCGCGAAGCTGCGTCACTCCGAGACGGTCGACCTCGTCGACGCCGAGCGGGCGACGCGCCTGAAGGGGCGCTCGTTCCGCGAACTCGGGCTGGAGACGCCGGCGATGGAGGTCGAGACCGACGAGGACGGAAACCTCGTCGCCGATCACGCCGAGACGCCGACCGCCGCGGTGACCGAGGCCGTCGAGGAGCTGAAGATGCAGTCCAGCGAGTACGGCGCCGATCCCGAAGCGGTGGCGGTCGCCGCTGCGGAAACGTCCGACCTCTCCGTCCGGGAGGCCGAGGCGCTCGTCGAGGACATGATCGAGGCCGGCACCCTCAGCGAGGTCGGTGGCGGCCGACTCACCGCGTAGGCGACTTCTGCAGGCCGGTTTCGGACGTTCTACCCACAGTGAGAGCGGTCAGACTACCGATCCAGATGAGAGAACGATCGTCGTCGCCGTCAGAGCACCGCTCAGAACAGTAGTAAATTCTATGTCGCTATATTAATTCCGTGGCGATGTCTCTAATTTCGTGTTTGTACAGAAACGCGCAACTATTCGGCCCATAGCCGCTCCAGACCGGCCGCGACCGCCGCCGTGCGAACCACTAAGTTGCGTGATACTCAAAATTAACGCGTAATGCGTAGCGAGCGTAACAAGGACGGCACCTGGAACGTCTGGATGAGTCGCGACGAGTACCACGAACTCCCCCGGTCCGCGTCGTCGTTCCAGCGGGAGATCGCGATCCGGTTGATGGGCGACTGCGGTCTCCGCGTCGCCGAGACGCTCGACGTCGCTCCCGAGCACGTCACGCGGACGAAGGACGGCCGCCATCATCAGCTCGAGGTCATCTCGGGGAAGGACACCACCGGCGAGTACCAGGGCGGGAAGTATCGCGAGACGTGGCTCCCCCGTGACGTCGAGGTGCTGCTGGCGCGCTACGAACAGGAGAACGGCCTCGGTCCGGGAGATCCCTTCATCGATGTGAAAAAGCGGCAGGTCCAGAACTGGGTGAACGACGCCGCCGCCAGCGCTGCCGAGGAGACCGGTGACGACGACTACCGGAAGATCTCGACGCACGACCTCCGCCGCTGCTGGGCGAACCACCTGCTCGTCGAGGAGAACGTCTCCCCGCGGATCGTGATGGCCCTCGGTGGGTGGAGTTCCTACGACGCCATCGAGCCGTACCTGGCAGCGCCGACCGAGGAGAATATCATCCAGTCGATGAGCCAGGTGTCGCTCTGACAGCCCGGACTGCTTACTTCAAGCGCGCGCGTTTAGGGACGGTCGTCGAGAACAGGTGATTCTGATCGGTGCTACCTTCGAGTTATGTGTTTTGTTGAAAATTATTAGCAACTAACACAATCTGGGTGCTGAATACAGAAGGTGTATCCAGTAGAACAGATTCAGATTAGAGTCTATTTTGATGCCCATGAGTATGAGATTCGCTCCAGAAGATCGACATCGGAGAGGACGCAGCAATCTCAGTTGACTCGGGCTACAAAAAATCGAATTCGGACTGCTCTGTGACCGCTTCCGGCGGTCAATCGTGGTTCTTATTTTTGTATCGGGTAGCCAGCAACGTCGAAGCTAGGAGCGCGAGTACTGCAACGACCACACTAAAGCCGGGGCCACTGCCCTCCGTAGACGCCGCCGTCGGTGTCTGGGTAGACGTTGTCGCCGGTGTCTGGGTAGACGTTGCCGTCGATGTCTGAGTCGGCGTCGCCGTCGGCGTTTGTGTGGGTGTTGCGGTTGCCTGCGTGTCTTGCTCGGCAACCACACCGAACACCGAGAATCCAGGCGTATCGGCCGCAACGACCACCGTACTGTCAGTCTCGCTCACAATTTCGGTGTCGAGGGTGTCAAGCTCGCCGCCAGCTTCGTCGTAGCGGGTTATTCGAAGATCCGACGGGTCCGCATCGGCATCCTCAATTGCTGCACGCGAAACGGTGAGTTCTACCGTTCCAGAGCTGTCTGCTACATCGTCGGGCGGTGAGATGTCGACTGTCGCGATCACCGATCCGGATGGGGTCGGTGCACCGCTCGGGAACCCGTTGACGGAACTGATCGAGACGAACCCAGTCGTGGGTCCACTGAACGTGGCCTTGACGTTCGAAATGTCGCCCATCGAGACACGCTGGTCCACTGAGTCGGAGCCAGCAACGAGTGACCCGCTTCCGCGATTACTCCCGCTACTGGTGTCGTCGGTGGAATCTCCGCCGTCGTCGTCAGCGACCTGCACGACAGCGAACGGCGAAAGGCTACTTGCAGTCGCCTCGAGCCGGACGTTTCCGTTGTTGGTGCGCCGGACGTCCGTCTCCAACTGTGTCCAGTTCCCATTCACGTAGTGGAGAAGCCTCACCTGATCAATATCGTCGACTGCCGACGCGTTGACCGTGAGCGCCACCGTAACGTCCTCGTTGACTGCTCGGTCTGCCGAGATATCGGCGTAGACGGACACGGATTTAGCCAGTTCCTCGGTGGGTTCGGATGCCCCTCCAGTCGGTCGATCGGATTCGACCACAGTCACGAAACTGGCGGAGGTCGACGAGTCGAACGTCACCTCCGACTCCTCGATACCGCCGACTTCGGCGCTCAGGTCGGCCCGTGCCGTCCCATTAGCGTCGACGGAGCCGCTACCGACCGATTTGCTCAGCGAGGTCCGGGCCGAATCGGTGTAGAACGGTGTGAAGTCGACGTCCCCACTCACGCTGGTGCCAGTACCTGAACTATCACCGCTGGGGCCACTGGATGCGCCCCACCAGTTGTCGGTGGCGTCAAGCGTGTCGCCGGTACCGTCGTTGGTGACCCCGGAGTTGCTGTTCCCGGACAGGTCGTTGTCGTTGACCGTGACCGAGTCAAGTGTCGCGACGCCGCTGGGGTTCACACCGGCCGGTCCCGCTGTATCATCGAGGACTCTGACACCGTCTTGATTGCTGTTGATGTCGTTGTCGCTGATATCGGCGTTGAGCGTCTCACCAGTGTCGCCGAAGTCGGAGAATTTGACGCCAATGACGTTGTTGTCCAGGGTATTGGCCGTAATACTGGCACCGGAGATACCTCCCGTGTTGGTATCCTGCGTCGAGATAGCGATCCCGTGATCGAAGTCGGTGATCTCGTTGTTATCGACGACGGTGTTCGTGTTGGTACTCTGATCGCCACGGTTGTCCGTGATTAGGATTCCCTGTTGGGGTTGACTTCCGCCGGACTGCGTGATATTGTTGTTCGAGATAGTGACGCCATCGGTTGCTCGGATTGAGACTCCTTGAGCGAACCCCTGTCCATTAACGCGTTCGATGCTGAAGTCGTCGACGGTAACGGTGCTCGCTTCGACCTGGACGACAGGCGTACTACTCGCCTCGTCGAGCCGGATCGTCGTCGCATCCGCCCCGTCGGTCGAGGTGAGCGTCAGACCGGTAGTGCTGACCGACACCGACTCGTTGTAGGTGCCGGGAGGCACTTCGATCGTCTCTCCGGCGTTGGCGTTGTCGACAGCATCCTGAATGGTGGCGTTATAGACGCTTTGGTCAACGTTGAAAACGCCCGTTGAGCTGCCGTCGACGGCATCAAGCCACGGGGCGACAGCAACCTTACTCAGATTGTTGACCTGCGTGTCGAAGTCAGGGTTGGCGCTTCCCCACCAGTTGTCGGTGGCGTCAAGCGTGTCGCCGGTACCGTCGTTGGTGACCCCGGAGTTACTGTTTCCGGACAGGTCGTTGTCGTTGACCGTGACCGAGTCAAGTGTCGCGACGCCGCTGGGTGTCGTTCCCGCTGGCCCCGTCGTATCGTCAAGGACTCTGACACCGTCCTGATTGCTGTTGATGTCGTTGTCGCTGATGTCGGCGTTGAGCGTCTCACCAGTGTCGCCGAAGTCTGAGAATTTGACACCGATGACGTTGTTGTTGAGGGTGTTGTTAGTAATACTAGCACTGGAGATGCCCCCTGTGTTGGTATCCTGTGTCGAGATGGCGACCCCGTGGTCGAAATCGCTGATCTCGTTGTTGTCGACGACGGTGTTGGTATTGGTTCCTTGATCGCCACGGTTGTCCGTGATCAGGATGCCCTGTTGAGGCTGGGTCCCACCCGTCTGCGTGATGTCGTTGTTTGAGATGGTCACGCCATCGGTGGCCCGAATCGAAACACCTTGTGCGAATGTATCACCGTTCAGACGCTCGATACTGAATCCGTCGACGGTAACGGTGCTCGCTTCGATCTGGACGACGGGCGTGCTACTCGCTTCGTCGAGCCGGATCGTCGTCGAATCGGACCCATTGACCGACTCGAGCGTTAGATCCGAAGTGCTGATCGTGACCGACTCGTTGTAGGTCCCATCCTCAACTTGAATCGTATCACCGGAATTGGCCGCGTCTACGGCTGCCTGTATCGTCTCGTACGGCGACGATCCGTTATCGCTACCGTCCGTCGCATCGACCGTAAGCGTCGACTGTGCTGTCGCGTCTCCAACAAACGCCACCCCGCCGACAGCAATTACGGACACTATCATAATAGCCGACAACGCTATCGATAGTGCTTGCCTCGATCTACCCGCACCAAGGTTGCTCATCGATTATTCCCCCCGGAAGACCGCCGATTTTGTCTCAAACTACTGTGTAACATCGATTCTGCAGCATCCGCTGCAATAACTATCGCTCTATCCACTATAGCGGTGGCCGTCTCATAGTGTCTAGGGAACTGTTTTACCGATAGAGACGCTGGCGTTGGTAATGGGTCGGCTTGACGATATCACGCTCGAAGAACTCTACGATCTCAAGGACCAGATCGACGAAGGGAAGCCGCGAGAACGTGTTCTCGCGGCGATCGGGCGCAAGAAGGGCGATCAACTGGATACACTGGCTGACCGCCACGGTGTTGTCGAGAAAACGATTCGCAACTGGCTCGATCGGTTCAAGGAAGAACCGATCGAGCAGGCACCTTACGACGCTCCTCGACCAGGAGGTCCAGCAAAAATCGAGGGCAAAGATCGTGAGCGACTGTTCGAGCAGTTGCAACAGCCGCCGACCGAACTCGGATACGACCAGCAAGCGTGGTCAGCGAAACTCTTGCTTCATCACGCCAAAGAGGAATACGGCGTCGAATACCACGAAACCTACGCGTATGACTTGTTGAAAGAGGCCGGGCTGTCCTTGCGGACAGCACGGCCTCAACATCATGAAGCCGACCCTGAAGAGAAAACTGAGTTTCAGGAGACAGTCGAAAAAAACGGCCCGAACTAACCGAGAAAACTGTCGTTGTTGTCGATCAGTTCACCAAGCACGTCGGAACTGTTCAGCGACGTGGCTTCTACCCAATTGGCTCAAACCCGACAATAGAGGTTGCAACAGCGTGGGATTCAGTGACGGTGCTGGGCGCTGTCACCGACGACGGTGACAGCTTCTTCTGCTGGACAGAAGAGAATCTCACACGGAACCACGGGATTCGGCTGTTAGAAGCGCTGAAAGACAAGTTCGGTGAGGAGTTAGTGGTGTTTCTGGATCGAGCGGGTTACTTCTACGCGAGGGATCTGTGGGAGCACGTGAGTGGTGAGCGCGAGACCGAAACTGTCGGAGACAGTTCGGTCTCGTGCGTGCGAGGGGATGATCTCGAAGTGTGGTACTTCCCGTCGAAACTTCCCGAATTGAACGCTGTCGAAGGGTGCTGGGACCAATTGCAAGAGTGGTTCAAGTATCGCCTTATGCCAGATCTCTCGACGCTGAAAGAATGCATTCCACGAGGATTGAGCGCGATCACCGAACCGAACATCTGGCCGTATCTCACCGGTAAAGATTCGAACTAAACACTATCAGGCTTCAATAATACGATCGAATCGTCTGAGTGATCCATGTGAATTTTATTGCATATATGAGTCCAGTTAGGACGACCACTGCTGGTGCTGATTCTAAACGGTATTTAGGGTTATCTCCGTAACAGGATGCCAAATACAAGTATATAAAGTCGTCGGAAAATCCAGATCTGGTCGACTTCACTTCCGCATTCGCAGACGAAGCCGTGCTCTTGGTCCGCCTCTGCTTTCGAGAGTCGGTTACTCGACATACCCCACCTCCTCGGGGCGGGGGCAGAGGCCTTCCTCCCAGTCGTCGATGTACTTCTCTACGTTCCCCGCGAGTTCGTCGGCCATCCGCAGCGCCAGGTACGGGTTGTGGACCGTCTCGCGGACGACCGTCTCGAACGGGCGATCCCCGCGACAGTCGTCGAGGCGGATCTCGAGCGCGTACCGGACCTCGTCCGGCGGCACCTCTAGGTCGATCACCTCGGCGTAGACACGGAACTTGCCATCAGGATGCACCCACGTATCCCACCCGCCACCGAGGTTTGCGTCCCAGTGGGAGAGGTCCAGCATGACCACATCATCGAGCGGGAGTGGCGTTTCCTGACCGCCGTTGGTGAGCGCTGCCTGGTCCTCGAAGAGTTGCCCACAGCGAGAGCAGAAGTACTCGTGGTTCTCGTCAGCGGCCAGCGCGCCGTTGTTCTCCTCAGTGTCGAGTTCGTGCCCGCAGTCGGGACAGTCAGTCATCGACGACCGTCACCTCCACGTCGACCTGCTCCTTGAGGTCGTCCTTCAGTTCACGCACCCGCGCGTCTTTGCAGTCCGCACAGGGCGTTCCCTCCTGGAGGCGCTCCTGCATCTTCGACCGGAGGCGGCCGTGGTGCGGGTGTTCGGTGCCGCCCGTCCAGACGGCGTCGGCCTTCCGGTCGTAGCACGGCGGACAGAGCGGGTAGACCTCGGCCTCGTCGATCCACAGCAGGTGTGTCGCCTCCGGTATCTCTTCGACGTCCAGCCGTTCCTCGGCGATCTCCCGCAGCGCTTCCGAGCGCTGGATGTCCGCCTCCATGTCGATCCACATCTGGCGCTCGTCTTCCTCCAGGTCGTCGGGGTCGAGTGGGCCGAACGCCTCCTCGTGGGTGATCTCGATGCTAATCGAGTCGGGTGTATCGGCGCTCTCGACGCTCATGCGTCCCCCCGGTCGTCGACGACGATGTCCCGCAGGTCGCTCTCGTCGCCCCCAGACTCGTCTTCGTCGGTCAGGCCCTCGGTGAACGTCTCCACTTCCTCCCGGAACAGCCGGAAGAACTCTCTGGTCGAAGACTCCGTCGAGACCGAGGAGTGTTGCTTCGTGATCGAGTTGACCAGCGACTCGAACACTTGATCCTCTTCCTCGAGGACCTCGATGCCGTCGCCGAGACGTCGGTAGGCCAGCGTCTTCTGGAACATCCGAGTGTTCACGACGGCCTCGATCTCCTCCTCGGAGAGTTGGTCCGTGTCGATCATGCCTCACTCCCTTCCAGGATCTTCACGGTCTCGACGTAGTCCAGCCCCGAGACGTAGGCCATCGATCGGGAGAGCTGTTCGCCGTACACACAGGCGTCGCCATCATTCGGCGTGATCTGGGTGAGTTCGGCGGTGTCGCCATCGAGGTTGAACGTTGCGCTCATGCCGCCCTGTTCGGTGACTTCGACTCGGTACCGCTCGCGGTCCTCGTTGAGTTTGACTGTAGCGTCCATTTTTAACAGACCTCCCGGAGTTCGACGGTCATGTCCCGCTCTCTCGCTTCGAAGCGCGCCGCGACGTCGCCGGCGTCGCCGACGCGGTCGAAGTGGACGAACTCGCCCGGTACCTGGAAGGCCTCGTCGGGATCGTCCCAGACGGTCGCTCCACATCGAAGCCCGTCCGTGTAGATCACGGTCAGCTTGACGACGCGGTCGTCGCCCCGGTCCTCCATCACGATCCCGTCGTCGACGCCATCCCGCTCGTGCATCCGCTCGTCGTTCAGGTAGACGTCCAGATCGGGGCGGTTCTCCCCGCGGATGTGGCCGTGAGTCGGTTCCTCTGTCTCGGTGTCGTCGGTCGTACTCATCGAATCACGCCCCGTGAGGGGCAGACCTCCGTCGAGGGTTCGAACCCCGAAGCGTCCTTGCAGAGGTGATCGAGGACACCGAACCCGACACCGGTCCGGCTCACATCGACCCCTCCAGTTCGTGTCCCACCCAGTCGGTCAGCGTCTGTACCGAGAGCTGGCACTTTCGGCACTCTCTCCCGTGGCGTGACTGATCGGTGCCGACGATCTCGTGCTCACCGTCGGCGCAGGGGTCGCGAACATCGCCCCGTGACGCTTCGATATCGAGATCATCGCGAATACGCTCGGCAAGCAGTCGTCGATGGCAGTAGGTATCGTCAGCCTCCCAGCAAACAAACCAGATCGTACGCTCGGTCGCCCGATCTCGAAGTGTCTCGATGACCTGCTGAGGGCCTGCCGCGTCGAGATGATCGAGATACTGCTCCTCAAAGTCGACACTCTCCCACGCGACCCGCTGGGGCTCGTCGTGGCCATCAGCTTCGGCCGCCTCTTCGATCTTCTTGTAGGCGTCGAGCAGGTGTTCGGGCGGCGCGAGCGTCTGGAGGTTCCGATCGACGACGTCGTCGGTCCACTCTGCAGGATATCGAACGACGCCGAAGAGGTCGTCATCGGGTGCTGGCGTTGCCGATCCCTGCGACAGCGCAGTGAAATACGTCGTTCGGATCGGTAGGGCGGTCACGCCGATCCACCTCCAGTAGAGACAGGTCCGTCGTCGAGATGGGTGGGGCGAAGAACACGCTCCGAAACCTGGTGCTCACAGGGGAAGAGCTGAGCACTCGACCCGACACGAGTGGCCGCCCGAACCCGCGACCCGCACTGTGGGCACTCCGGAAGATCATCGGGGACAGTATAGATCACACCGACACACCTCCAGTAGACTGCTGGATACTGGTCTGGCCGTGATCGACTTCCGCACCGAAGCGCGCCGTCGCGACCGACGCAGAGGCGACGGCCTCTTGGTCCGCCAGGGCCTGACACGTCGGGATCACCCACCAAGCCCACGCAACGTGGTCGCGGAGCGCGTCGATGTCGGGGACGCCATCGGGACCAAGGTCGATCCAGATATCCCACACCCGATCCGGGGGATCGTCGAGAGCGACGGCGTCGTAGAGGACGTCCCGAGCGAGGGTGAGGTCGTCCTCAACGAGACGAGGGAGGACATCCGCGTGGCGTTCGGCGTCAGTGCAGAACGACAGGCAGAGCCGATAACCCTGCCCAGTTGCCTCGATGAGCCCCAGTGCTTCGAGGCGAGGGAGATGGGTCCGGAGCGATCGCGTTGACCGTCCAGCCTGATCTGCCAGGGCAGATTGGGTAAGGGGTTGGTCGGCACGAAGTAGCGTCGCGACTACGTCTCGGATGGTGGGCGAAGCATTCGCGAGGAGTCCGTCGGACTGCAGAGCCTGTAGCGCCCGCCGGACTTCATCAGTCCGAATGTCCCGCTCGAAGGCTTCACGAGATAGTCCACGACCGAGAGCGACCGCAGCGTCGTATGGTGTCGCTGCGAGACCGTGGAACAACGAAACAGCGTCACGGGTCGCCCGAAGCCGCTTCGTCGCTACCAGCGACCGGACGATTGCGGCGTAGGTCTTGCGACCGTGATCGTAGACGACCGGGACGTCAACGGCGATCTCGGGAGCGTCGTCGCGAAGGGCTTGCGGCTCGGCGAGTTCCTCCTGGAGGATCGTCGCGAGACCTTCGGGGGTGCCGCCACAGTCCCCGACGACGGAGACGGATGGGATGACCGCTCCGAGTGGATCGTCGTGATCGATATCGAGGCCGGTCGTCCACTCGAGCTTCTCGTCCCGCGTCTCGAACAGTTGTCGGTAGCCGGTATGCTGACCATAACACGAGCAGATCGCGAGGCCGACCGCCAGGGATCGCGCCATGGTCCGTCGATGCTCGGTATCGAACTTCGGTAGCGAGGGAACGCGCACTTCGAAGGTGACGTCGACGTCGGCGAGGTCCAGGAGGTGGACCATCGTCCCGACGAGTCCGAGTGCTTCACGAGTGATCGTCGAGCGGAACGCATCCCGATCCTCGTAGTCGCCCTGGTGCCACTGCTTGGTAAGCTCGAGGAGGTCGTCCCGAGCGGTCTGCAGTCCGTCGATATAGTCGGCCGGCGTCTCATGATCATCCGGAAGATGACCGAGACATCGAGACCCGCGGAGGATCTGCCGATGATCGTCGAACAGATCGGCGAACTCGGGAGCCTCGAGCAGTCGGTCCTCGGTGAGGACGAACTCCCAGATACGCCAGTCGGTTAACGCAGCTGCAGTACTCACCCAGTAAGGCATGGGGGAGTCGTACTCACAGGAGACACCGACCGCGTCTGCACTCTGATCGATCCAGATGTGGCCTTCGGCACGATCATCACGCCCCTCAACAGAGTGATCGACTACCGAGACGCCGCCATCAGGGGTACATTCCCGGGCAGCGATGTACTCAGACCGGTTCCAGTCGGCCGGCGTATGGAGACTGGGGAGGCGTTCCCGGTGGAACCCGCGCTGGCCGGCCTCACCAGCCGCCGCGGCCCCCTCGTCTCCCCCCTCCCGTGCATGCGCGTGGTTACACGGCATATCTTGGAACGATTTTCCGGTCTCGCTAACGCGCTCAGACACCGCTTCGTCGAGCGACGCTTGTCTACCGTATTCCGCATCGAGCGCGTCCAAGACATCCGAACCAGTCTGGAGAATCTCGACAGCACTACCAGCAGCGGTCTCGAAGCGCTCGGAGATCAGACCGAACTCACGGAGTTCGCCGAGTAACTGGCGAACGCGAGCGGAGGAGACGTCAAGAGTGTTGTAGAGCCGTTCGTACGGAAGTGTCTCGGCGTTGGTCTGAGCGATCCGTCGAAGGAGTTCAACAGCACGTCCATCGGGATCGAGATTCGCGAGCGCTGCCCTGGAGTCGCCTTCTATGCCCCATGCTCTGCACTGCTCCCTAACGCTATCCGGGAGCTGCCCGTGATGATCGTGCGCGAGGTGGACGAGATCGAGTCGGCGACCGACCACCTGCACATCGCAGGCACAGGCGAGCGTCGCGAGTATCTCGCAGACGCGGTCGCGCTGATCACGGCGGCGGTCGAACCAGTCCGGTTCGAGTCGAAACACTAGGGTCGGAGCATGATCTGCCAGCGTTAGCAGATCTGGAATCATCGATACGTCGTCTAGATCAGAGCGACCAGACCCGACCGAACGAAGAGTCCGTCGGAAGTCCCACATGGCACGCTCGTCGCCGGATGCAATGCGAATTAGGAGACCGACCAGATCGCCGTCACGAATCTCAAGGTCGAGATCCTCGAGCTGGTCGATAGCGTCGGTGACCGTTGTGCCCTGGAGTCCGTCACGGACAGACTGGACGAGGTCCTCCTGGAGCGCAGCCGTCTCGAGTAACGAGCCGAGGAGGTCACCTGGTGGACGATCGTCGAGCGTGACCGTCGCGACTGCATCGACGGGTTGCTGCCGGGAGAGGGAAACACCCGGCGTCACGCTGCCACACCTCCCAGCGGGGCAGCATGGCCACTACCTGTTTGTACGGTCGAACAAGTATCTAGAGATGAAGAATGTGTAGTAGAATCCCTCAGGTTTTGGATTCTGAGGGTTTGCGGCCAAGCCAAGGGCCGGATTTGAACCGGCGATGGGCGGCTCTGCAGGCCGCTGCGTTAGGCCGAACTCTGCCACCTTGGCGCGTCGGATACTATCGGAGTCCGTCGCTTAAGCCTAGCGGTCGGCGTCGAAACCGGCGGCTCAACGATCGATATGCAAAAAGCCCCGCCGAGCTCGCAGCTCGACGAGGCTGAGTATGAATGGTGAGGCGGCGAATCGAAACTCCCAGAGGGTCGCCCACTCCAGTACTGCTCGATACGCAGGCGGGCTTAACGTCCGTGTTCGGGATGGGTACGGGTGTCTCCCCGCCGCTCTGGCCGCCTTCATGCCGACCGACGGAATCGAACCGCCGTCAAACCACTGTCGGTAGGGTCTCCAACCGTACGTACGTGCGATCCAGCTAGCGCCTGGACCCGACACTCAAATCGGGTCACAGTGCGACATCTGATGAATGTGGCTCGGACTGTTAGTGCTCGCGGGCTCAACGCCTCGTTGCCTCGGCGCGTACACCCCAAGTCTATCTAACTCGTCTTCTACGAGTGTCCTCGGTGGTACTTCTTTTCCAGGTGGGTTTCGAGCTTAGATGCGTTCAGCTCTTATCCCGTGGTGCGTGGCTGCCCAGCAACTGCCCTCTCGGACAACTGGTACACCAGTGGCACCCAAGCGGAGTTCCTCTCGTACTATACGCTTGTTCCCGTCAAGTACCGTCACACCCCCAATAGATAGCAGCCGACCTGTCTCACGACGGTCTAAACCCAGCTCACGACCTCCTTTAATAGGCGAACAACCTCACCCTTGCCCGCTTCTGCACGGGCAGGATGGAGGGAACCGACATCGAGGTAGCAAGCCACTCGGTCGATATGTGCTCTTGCGAGTGACGACTCTGTTATCCCTAAGGTAGCTTTTCTGTCATTTACGGCCCGCAACAAGCAGGCTCGTAAGTTCGCTAAACCACGCTTTCGCGTCAGCGATCCTCGTTGGGAAGATCACTGTCAGGCTTCCTTGTGCTCTTGCGCTCTCTTCCGGGTTCCCGACCCGGATGAGGAAACCATCGGGCGCGCTCGATATCTTTTCGAGCGCGTACCGCCCCAGTCAAACTGCCCGGCTACCGGTGTCCTCCGCCAGGAGTGAGAGTCGCAGTCACTACCGGGTAGTATTTCAATGCTGGCTCGGTGGCCCGCTAGCGCGGGTACCTGTGTACCGCCTCCTACCTATGCTGCACAGTAGCGACCACGTCTCAGCGACAGCCTGCAGTAAAGCTCTATAGGGTCTTCGCTTCCCCTTGGGGGTCTCCAGACTCCGCACTGGAACGTACAGTTCACCGGGCCCAACGTTGGGACAGTGGCGCTCTCGTTGATCCATTCATGCAAGCCGCTACTGAAGCGGCAAGGTACTACGCTACCTTAAGAGGGTCATAGTTACCCCCGCCGTTGACGGGTCCTTCGTCCGATTGTACTCGGTGTTCAGATACCCGCACTGGGCAGGATTCAGTGACCGTACGAGTCCTTGCGGATTTGCGGTCACCTGTGTTGTTACTAGACAGTCGGAGCGCCCGAGTCACTGCGACCTGCTCTTGCACAGAGCAGGCATCCCTTATTGCGAACGTACGGGACTAACTTGCCGAATTCCCTAACGTCGGTTGCTCCCGACGGGCCTTGCCTTTCGCCGGCAGAGCACCTGTGTCGGATCTCGGTACGAACACCACACTCGTCTTTTCACGGGCTCTAGGTACGGCCGAGTTGCCCTATCCCGGAAGTCGTCCGCTTCCTGCCATTACGGCTTCCACGGAGGTGTCCGGTTCGACCGGGCGAGTGCCCGGCTCGGCTGTTCCCAAAGCGTCGACTTTCAATGTGTGGTGGCGCTGGAATATTAACCAGCTTCCCTGTTGTCTCGGTCGAATTACGGCGAGACTTAGGATCGGCTAACCCTCGGCTGATTGGCAGTGCCGAGGAACCCTTGCTCGTAAGGCCGTCGGGGGTCACACCCGACTCTCGCTGCTACTGTGACCAGGATTATCGTCACCACTCGGTCCACACGAAATCTCTCCCGTGCTTCCGTCCGAGCGGTGTGCCAGTCTACGCGGTCATCCTTTCACGGATGCGGGTAGGTCTCGGTGGTGGATTTGAGCCCCGATCATTTTGGGCGCCCCGAACCTCGGCCGGTAAGCTGTTACGCTTTTCTTGGAGGGTAGCTGCTTCTAAGCTCACCTCCCGGCTGTCTAGGGCTCGGGACTACCTTCGATCGCACTTAATCCACACTTGGGGACCTTAACCTACCGCTGGGTTATCTCCCTTACGGTGCACAGGCTTACCCCGCACACCGGACTCCCTTCGTCTGTGGCGTCCGCAAGTTCGGAGTTCGACAGGATGGCCGACTCCTCTCGGAGGCGGGTCATCCAATCGGTCGCTCTACCTCGCGGACTACCTCGGAAGAGGTCATGCTTCGACATGTTTCGACTGGAACCAGCTGTTGCCGGGTTCGATGGGCCTTTCACCCCTACGCATAGGTCACGGGAGGGTATTGTAGGACACCACCCCTAACGGGCCTCCACGTGCCTTTCGGTACGCTTCACCCTGCCCACGCGTAGATCACCCGGTTTCGGGTCGCATCCGCTTGACTCCCCGCGCTTGAACACGGTGGCCCTCGTCGTCAGACTGCGGCCGTATCGGTTTCCCTGCGCCTTCCCCGATAGTCGGGTTAGGCTCGCCAAGCAAATGCACTCCCTGGGTCGTTTTTCAAAACGCACGACGGAACATCGGCTTCCCACGAGTCCTACTGGAGGGTCGCCCCTCGGTCGTTTATCGTGGGACCTTGTATGCCCCGTCGCTCGATCGCCAGCTGAGTTCAGGCTCTATTGCAGTTCCCTTCTCGGGATACTTTTCAGCGTTCGCTCACGCTACTTGTTCGCTATCGGTCTCGAGGAGTGTTTAGTCTTCCCGGTTGATGCCCGGGACGTTCACGAGGAATATCCAATCCCCGCTATTCTGGAACTGACTCCCATCGTACTGTCCTCCGATACGGGGCTGTCACCCTGTATCGCACTCCGTTTCAGGAGATTTCTCGGAGGAGGTCGGATGTTGGTGGTCAGTCCGACACCACATGTCTCGTAAGAGATTCGGTTTGGACTGGCCCGCGTTCACTCGCGGTTACTGACGGGATCGCGTTTGCGTTCTGTTCCTGTTCCTACTGAGATGTTTCAATTCGGAACGTTCCCCATTGCGCGAGGCAATTGTGTAGGGATTCCCATTCGGAGATCCTCAGTTCTTCCCTTCCATGCAGGTCCCTGAGGCTTATCGCAGCTTGGCACGTCCGTCGTCGGCTCTCGAGCCGAGCCATTCACCAGCTGGCACAGTAGCCAGATTGATGGATGTCACACTAGTGACCCGGTTTGACTGTCGGGTCCAGTGGACGCCTGGATCGCACGTACATACGGTTTCATCACCCTCCCGTGGATGCGGGAGCGTTCGACCCTTCCCATCCGCGCTTGCGCGGGATGGTGCATCGGTCTGGGATCAGTCGTACCGCCCTCGCCCACTTAAGGGGCGTGGTTTGGTTTTCCGATCCCGGCATGGACCCACTGGGATTCGAACCCAGGGCATCCTCCTTGCAAAGGAGGCACTCTACCGCTGAGCTATGGGCCCACTCCCGGGCGATCCCGGGAGCGTGATGTGAAGCGTGAGCCTTGGTGGTTCTAAAGTGCCCGATCGGCGTGGTGATCGAACCGTGGACCGCAGTGGTCGTCGGTGGGCTCTCCCGTGTGGGAGAGTCCCGGTCTGTAGGAGGTGATCCAGCCGCAGATTCCCCTACGGCTACCTTGTTACGACTTAAGCCCCCTTGCGGAGCCCAGATTCGACTTGGGTATCCAGGCCTCATCCGGACCCCACTCGGGTGCTTTGACGGGCGGTGTGTGCAAGGAGCAGGGACGTATTCACCGCGCGCTGCTGACACGCGATTACTACCGAATCCAGCTTCATGAGGGCGGGTTTCAGCCCTCAATCCGAACTACGACCGAGTTTAGGAGATTACCGTCCTCTCTCGAGGTTGGAACCCATTGTCTCGGCCATTGTAGCCCGCGTGTAGCCCAGCACATTCGGGGCATACTGACCTACCGTTGCCCGTTCCTTCCTCCGTGTTGGCCACGGCAGTCCTCCTAATGTACCCACCCAAGCGAACTTGGTGCTGGCAATTAGGAGTGCGGGTCTCGCTCGTTGCCTGACTTAACAGGACGCCTCACGGTACGAGCTGACGGCGGCCATGCACCTCCTCTCAGCAACTCTGGCAAGGTCATCAACCTGACCGTCATTACTGCTGTCGATGCTGGTGAGATGTCCGGCGTTGAGTCCAATTAAACCGCAGGCTCCTCCGGTTGTAGTGCTCCCCCGCCAATTCCTTTAAGTTTCATCCTTGCGGACGTACTTCCCAGGCGGTCTGCTTAGCGGCTTCCCTACGGCACAGCACCCACTCGTAGTGGGAGCCGCACCTAGCAGACATCGTTTACGGCCAGGACTACCCGGGTATCTAATCCGGTTCGAGACCCTGGCTTTCGTCCCTCACCGTCGGATCCGTCTTCCCGAAGTGCTTTCGCCATCGGTGGTCCGTCCAGGATTACGGGATTTCACTCCTACCCAAGACGTACCCTTCGGGTCTTCCGGTCCCGAGCCGTGCAGTTTTCACCGGACGCCCGCCAGTTGGGCTGGCGGATTTCCCGATGAACTTGCTCGGCCGGCTACGGACGCTTTAGGCCCAATAAAATCGGCCATCACTCGAGCTGCCGGTATTACCGCGGCGGCTGGCACCGGTCTTGCCCAGCTCTTATTCCACTACCACCTTACGGTAGTGAAAAGCGAGGACTGTATGCCCTCGCACTCGGGGTCCCCTTATCGCACTTGCGTGCAGTGTAAAGGTTTCGCGCCTGCTGCGCCCCGTAGGGCCCGGAATCTTGTCTCAGATTCCGTCTCCGGGTTCTTGCTCTCACAACCCGTACCGATTATCGGCACGGTGGGCCGTTACCCCACCGTCTACCTAATCGGCCGCAGCCACGTCCTCCAGCGTCGGAACGTTTTCGCGTCTCGGCATTCCAGCGTGAGACGGGTATGGACTATTAGCCTCAGTTTCCCGAGGGTATGGTCCTCTAGAGGGTGGTTTGGCCACGTGTTACGGAGCTATTTGCTACGAGTCTGAACTCGTACAACTAGCATGGCTAAATCGGACCCCGATAGCAATGGCCTCCGGCAGGATCAACCGGAATGGTCTCACTCCATGGGGAGTGAGGGGTGGCGGGAAACGTAATGTTTCCGCGTCGTGTATAGACCACTGAGGTCCGTGGTTCGGGCCACCGCGTCGATCGGGTGACACCGAACCACCAAGGCTCACATCAGATTCCGTCTTACGGCGGACCGCAGAGGTGGAATCCTCATGTTTCGTCCGGACTTGAATCGAGTCGGGCGACCCACATAAGCCCGTCGATCGGGCGTGGGGTGAGTCGGCCGGTCGGCGTATCAGTCCGAGTCGAAGGCGTTCGTGCCCTCGCCGCGCTTCGCATCACAACCGAACGCCCTTAATCACTTAAGGCCGTCGGAAGCGTTCCGCCGCGGGCGGGCGATTATGTCGGCGACCGGATCGGTTCCGGCTGCCGGAATCACCACCGGCGACGTGCGTACTACGACACATGCCGGTGGCATAAATAAGGCCGTCGAAGTGGACCGCCTTCGTGGGACGGTTCCATGGGTCGGAGAATCATGGTCGAGAAAGCGGTGTTGCGCGGCTGGAGGCCGGTCGGTCATCCCCCGCTCGTACGGACGGTCCCGCCGGGGAGCGGCCGCGCGAGTGGACGGTGGTCGGCGCACGGGCAAAGCCCTGTCGACACTCACCACCTCGCCACCGCGGCCGGGGTTAGTCTTGGTGTTCGATACCCTTCTTCGAGACGTTGCCGTTCGTTATCTCGTCGACGTCGGAGAGCCAGACTTCGCCCTCGTCCTCGGCATCCCACTCGTCCATGTCGACGTCGGGGGGCGACTCGTTCCACGCCCACGCGTCGTAGACGTGTACCTTATCGGTCCCCTTCTCCCGGAGTCGGATCTCGGTCGGGTTCGCCTCCGCTTCCTCCTCGGAGTCGGCGGGGTTTTCGAGACGGCGGGCAGCCTTCAGCGCCGCCTGCCGGGGCATGTTGCCCGAGAACACGCTGTCCTCCTCCCCGTCATCCTGTAGCGCGAAGTTCCGCTTATCGTCCTCTCGTACCATGATTGTGCACCTCTATGCGAATCGAACACATGCCACAATATAAATATGTCGGCAAATCGGGGGCTCAACGGGGGTGGAGGGATACCCGTCGGCCGGCACTCCTCGACCGACTCGTCGCGTCGGGTGTCAGGAGCGACGGTCGACGAGTAGACAACACTTATGTGTATCCTGCGGCGAAAGAGGGGTAGACACCCCCGATGGTCCGGAAAAAGAAACTCAGTCCGAGCGGTGCCAAGGACGAGAACGGCGAGTACCACAACGTCCACGTGAACCTCCACGAAGACGAACTCGCCGTGGCCGGCATGGATATCGGCGACGAGGTGTTCGTGCGGGTACGCGACGGGAAGATCATCATCCAGAAGGCCGACCCGGACGACGTGGAACACGACTTCTGAACGGATGACCGCCCACGACCACGGCGGGAGCCGACCGTCGCCGCCGGGGGACGACGACAGATGAACGGGTACGACGCGCTCAAGCCGCTGTTGTTCGCACTTCCGCCGGAGACGGCCCATCGGGTGACACACCGGGTACTCCGAGGGGTCCAGCACACGCCCGTCGAGAACTTCCTCCGGGAGCGGTACACGGTCGAGAACGACCGCCTGCGCACCGAGGCGTTCGGACTCGACTTCGAGAACCCGGTGGGCGTCGCCGCCGGCTTCGACAAGAACGGCGAGGTGCCGTCGGCGCTGGTCGCACTCGGCTTCGGTCACGTCGAAATCGGCGGCGTCACCGCCGAGCGACAGGCCGGCAACCCCCGACCCCGCCTCTTTCGGCTCCCCGAGGACGGCGCGCTGATCAACCGGATGGGGTTCAACAACGAGGGAGCGGACCGGATCGGCGCGCGACTCGACGACGCCGACCTCCCGGACGCGCCCGTGGGCGTGAACATCGGGAAGTCGAAGGCGACGCCGCTCTACGAGGCGGCCGACGACTACCGCTACACCTACGAGCGCGTGGCCGACGCCGGCGACTACTTCGTCGTGAACGTCTCGAGCCCCAACACGCCCGGCCTGCGCGACCTCCAGCACCGCGAGTCGCTCGAACGCATTCTCGGGGGACTGCTCGACGCCGGGGCGGACCCGCTGTTGGTGAAACTCTCGCCCGACCTCGCGGCCCCCGCCATCGACGAAGCCCTCGCCGTCGTCGACGACTTGGACCTGGACGGCGTCGTCGCCACCAACACGACCGTCGACCGCCCGCAGGGGCTGCGGAATCCGAACCGGGTCGAACGCGGTGGCCTCTCGGGGAAGCCGATCGAGGAACGGGCGACGGGGACGATCGAGTTCATCGCCGACCGAACCGACGTACCGATTGTCGGCGTCGGCGGCGTCACCGACGCCGAGGGTGCCTACCGAAAGATCCGTGCGGGAGCGAGCGTCGTCCAACTGTACACCGGACTGGTGTACGAGGGACCGGGGCTCGCACGCGACATCAACGAGGGGCTCCTCGACCTCCTAGAACGGGACGGCTTCGACTCGGTGGAAGACGCGGTCGGTGTCGGCCGCTAGTTCCGGACGATCACGACCGTCTCGCCCGCCTCGATCATCTCGCCCTCGCCGGCGTAGCGACGCTCCTCCTCGATGTCGAACATCTCGGGTGCGAGTTCGACGCCGTCGACGTGGAGGTGGTCGTCGACGACCTCGAACTCACCGGCTTCGATGGCGTCCTCGATGGCGGACACCTGTCCGCCGAACTCGGGACCGACCAGCGAGTAGTCGAGGTCGACGCCGGCGACGACGGACTCGACCGGGGGTTCCTCGTCGACGGACTCGAGTTCGCCGACGTGCATCACACGCCGGATGTCGTCGGCGAACGCCGAGACGTCGCCGTACACCCGAACCGCGTCCACGTCGGCGTTCATCGACAACTGGTTGTCCGACTTGTACTTCCGGAGTGCCCCGACGACGGCCATCGCCCGTTCGCCCGCCGCGAGGTCGGCCTCGACGCCCAGCGGTTCGGGCCAGTCGGTCGTGTGGACGCTCCCCTCGCTGTACATCTCCCGCCAGAGCTCCTCCGTGACGTGGGCGAGGATCGGCGCGAACAGCTTACAGAAGCGCCGGTGGGCGATCTGGAGCGTGTACGCCGCCGACTCGTCGGTACCGTCGCGCAGGCGCTGTTTGGCGATTTCGAGGTAGTCGTCGCAGAACGTGTGCCAGAAGAAAGAGCGGAGGCCGTCCCGGGCCTTCGAGAACTCGCGGCGCTCGAAGTGCTCGGTGACGGTCTCGATCTGCGCGTCGAGTTCGGCCAGCATCCAGCGGTCGATCTCCCGGAGATCGGGCCGGGAGAGCCGCTTCTCCGGCGTCAGGTCGTCGACGAGTTTCGACGCGTTCCACAGCTTTCGCATCAGGCGCTCGCCCGCACGGAGGCCCTTCTCCTTGTACGGTAGGTCGTCGCCGACGGCGCTCCCGGCGGCCCAGTAGCGTGCGGCGTCGACCGGGAACTCCTCTAAGACCTTGTCGGGCGCGACGACGTTGCCCTTCGATTTGGACATCTTCTCCCTGTTCTCGTCGAGCACCATCCCGTTGATCATCACGCTGTCGAAGGGCACCTCGCCGGTGTGCTCGTAACACTTCACGACGGTGTGGAACAGCCAGAAGGAGATGATGTCGTGACCCTGCGGGCGCACGTCCATCGGGTAGAGTTCTGGCCGTTCGATGGCCATCTCCCCGGCGTCGTCGTCGAACTCCCACCCGGCGTTGATCAGCGGCGTCAACGAGGAGGTCGCCCACGTGTCGAAGACGTCGTCTTCGGGGACGAGCGTCCCACACCCACACTCCGGACAGGCGTCGACCGGCGGGTCGTCCGAGAGGGGGTCGACCGGCAACTGGTCGCGGTCGGCGACGATCTCGGTGTCGCAGTCGTCGCAGTACCACACCGGGAACGGGATGCCCGACGACCGCTGGCGCGAGATGGCCCAGTCCCACTGGAGCCCCTCGATCCAGTTTTTGTACCGCGTGAACATCTTCTCCGGGAACCAGTCCATCGACCGCCCGGCGTCGAGGTACTCCTCGGTCTTGTCCAGCAGTTTGATGTACCACTGTTCGGTGACGAGGAACTCGACTTCCGTGTCACACCGCTCGTGGACGTTGACGACGTGGGAGATGGCCCACCGATCCAACAACGCGCCGGCGTCGTCGAGGTCGTCGACGATGCGTTCGCGGGCCGCCTCGGCGGAGAGCCCCTCGTACTCCTCGGCCACGTCGGTCATCGTCCCCGACTCGTCGATGGCGATCCGGAGGGGCAGGTCGTGGGCCTGGTACCACTCGATGTCGGTCTGGTCGCCGAACGTACAGCACATCACGATCCCCGATCCGGTCTCCATGTCGACGCGTTCGTCCTCGATGATGGGTACCGTCTGTCCGAAGAGCGGAATCTCCGCCTCCTCGCCGACGAGGTAGCCGTTCTCGTCGTCGTCGGGGTGGACGAACACCGCCACGCAGGCCGGCAGGAGTTCGGGGCGGGTCGTTGAGATGGTGAACGTCTCGTCACGCCCGGCCACGTCGAAGGCGATGTCGTGGAAGTGCGAATCCTGTTCGGAGTCCTCCATCTCGACCTGCGAGATGGCCGTCTCACAGTCCGGGCACCAGATGGCGGGCGCGCGCTGGCGGTACTCCCGACCCTGTTCGTAGAGGTCGATGAAGGAGAGTTGGGAGATGCGCTGGACGCGCGGTTCGATGGTCTGGTAGGTCTCGGTCCAGTCGATGGAGATACCGAGCGCCTGCATCTTCTCCGTGAAGTCCGCCTCGTACTTCGCACAGACCCCACGGCACATCTCCTGGAACACGTCGCGGTCGTAGTCCTGGTGTTGCACCTCGAGTTCGTCCTCGGCGAGGCGTTCCGAGGCGATGCCGTTGTCGTCGTAGCCAAAGGGGAAGAACACGTCCTCGCCCTGCATCCGGTTGTACCGGGCGACGAAGTCCTGCAGGGTGAAGCCGTAGACGTGGCCCCAGTGGAGGCTCCCGGAGACCGTCGGCGGCGGCGAGTCGATGGAGAAGACGGTGTCCGGGTCTACGGCCCCCTCGCCTTCGTAGGCGTAGAGATCCTCCTCGACCCACCGCTCCTGCCACTGTCGTTCGACCGTCTCCGGGTCGTATTCTCCGCTCGGCATGGTATTGCTCGCGTGACGCTACCGGAGCGGCCGGTGTTAAACGCCTCGGTTGGGGGCTGTCGGGGCCGAAGAAGGGAACGGGGTTTACGCCAACGCGTCCAGCCGGAACTCGAAGGCCGCGACCGGCAGTTCGAGGTCGTGTTCGACCAGAACCCGCGGGTGGACCTCGCCGATCACGCCGACCGACTCGCCGTCGATCACCACGTCGGCCGCACGGCCGTCGATGAACGTCGGGTGGTCGGTCGCCGGTGTCTCGAGGTCGACGCCGAAGCCCCGACACAGCGCCGCCAGACGGGACTTGGCGTCCTCGTAGGTCGCGTCGTGGCGGGCCAGCACGGCCGCGACGGTGCGGCGCTCCGCGACGCCCGTGTTCTCGTCGGCGTCGGCGCCCGCGGCGAGACCGATCTCCGCGAGGTCCTGTGGGTACGCCCGGTGGGTGTTGTTCTCCAACACCATCAGCAGGGAGGGGAGCGCCCACGTCCGGAGCATCGTGTAGTCCTCGCTGTACGGTTCGGTGATGGTCACCGGCGGGTCGCCGCCGTAGGCGTCGCCGCCGGCTTCGACCCCCATCCGATCGTAGTTCTCGACTTCGGAGATCATGTGGAAGTTGAGCAGGTCCTCGAAGCCGAGGCCGACGAGCCGTGTCCGCGCGGCCGACTCCAGTTTCGACCGGTCGTGTCGACTCCCGACGGTCGCCACGTCCGGATACCGTGGGTCGAGTTCGTTGAAGCCGTAGGCCCGACCCACGTCGTCGATCAGGTCGAGTGGGTGGAGGACGTCCGTGCGGTACGGCGGGATCGACACCTCGTAGGTGCCCTCTGCCTCCTCGGGGGCCGCGTCCAGTCCCGACCGCTCGAAGAGGTCGACCGCCTCCTCGACGTCGAGGTCGATCCCGAGCATCGACTCGATGCGGTCGTGGGCGACAGTCTTCGTCTCCACCTCGAAGTCGGGGCGGACCAGGCGGCCGTCCGGATACTCGACTGCCACCTCCTCTATCGTCGCACCCCGGGCGTCGAGCGCGTAACAGATCACGTTGCACATCCGGTCGATGGTCCACTGGTCGGTCCCCGTGAGTTCGACAAAGAGGTTCCGCGAGTCCGTCGACACCTCCGTCCGGCGGCCGTTGATGACCGGCGGGAACGAGAACAGGCCGATCTCGTCGTAGATGGCGGGATAGCGGTCGTACCCCTCGACGATCGGCGCGTACGTCTCGCCAGTGGGGTGATCGGTGAGCACCTCCGCGGGCGTCATCTCCCGGTCGGCGTCGAGGGGGACGAACCGGTCACCGTCGGGGTCGAGCCCGCGGTAGGTGATGGCGTTGCCGGCCGGTCCCTCGTCGTTGGGATCGTAGCCCGCCCCTTTCAGCATCGTCAGGTCGTGGATGCCGATGGCCCCCTTCGCGCGCTTGCGTCCCATCGTGGCGTGGAGTTTCTCCTGCAACTGGATCAGGGAGTCGAGCGCGGCGTCGTCCAGGTCGACGCCACGGATCACCGCGCCGGTGACACGGGGTCGCTCCTCGGGCACCGACTCGTCGACGACGATGGTCCAGTCGGCGTCGTTCGTGTTCGGGACGTAGACGCCGCGGTCGTCGCCGTACTGGTAGCGCAACGAGCGGGCGACGCCCTCGACGGAGAGGCGATCCAGCCGGTCCGGGCCGAACTCCAGTTGCAACAGCCCGTCCTCGGTCTCGCCCTCGAACTCCAGACCGAGGGCGAACAGGTCCTCCTTCAACTCCTCGTCGCTCTTCTCGTCGTGCCCCGTCAACTCCCGGAGTGCGTCGGGATCGACGTCGACGACGGGCATCAGTGCAACACCTCCGTGGTCCGCAGGAGGTCCAGATCACAGAGCGTCCCGTGCACGTCGCGGATGTCGTCGAAGCCGTACATGAGCATCAGGAGTCGTTCGAGCGCCAGTCCCCACGCCATCACGTCGCACTCGACACCGAGCGGTCGCAACACCTCCTCGCGGAACATCCCGCTGTTGCCGATTTCGATGAGTTCCCCGGTTTCGGGGTGGGTGCCGAACAGTTCGAACGAGGGTTCGGTGTAGGGGTTGTAGTGGGGTTTGAACTCCAGATCGGTGATGCCGAACTGCCGGTAGAACTCCTCGAAGGTACCCATCAGGTCCCGGACCGAGAGGTTCTCCGCCATCACCCAGCCCTCGATCTGGAAGAACTCCAAGAGGTGCGTCGGATCGAGCGTGTCGTTGCGGTACACCTTCTCGACGCTGAAGAAGCGCTCGGGAGGTTCGAGGTCGCCGATTTCGGTGCCCGACAGGTAGCGCATCGACAGGGAGGTGGTGTGGCCCCGGAGGTCGACCGCGCGGGCCACCTCCTCGGTCCACGGCGAGTGGTACCCCTGCCCGTCCTCGCCGACGCCCTCGAGGTGGGCCGAACGGACCCGGTCCAGTAGGTCTTCGGGAATCGACTCCATCGGGGGCACGTCCAGCGCGAACTGGTCCCAGTGGGTCCGCGCCGGGTGGTCTTGGGGCATGAACAGACAGTCGTTGATCCAGAACTCCGAGTCGGCGTGGGGACCCTCCATCTCGCGAAAGCCCATGCCGACGAGCGTCTCCTTGACGCGTTCGGCGGTCTGACGGAGGATGTGGACCGAGCCACCCCGCTCCTCGGGGGCGTCGGCCTCGACGTTGTACGCCGAGAACTCGGCGTCGCGCCACTCGCCGGAGGTGAGCATCTCGGGCGTGAGGCGGTCGACCGTCTCCGCCGTCTCGACACCCTCCATCAGCGCGGTCACACCCGCGTCGGTGAGCGTGACCGAGCGGACGGCCCGCTCCCGGCGGTCGACGAGGCCGCGCCGGACGAGTCCGTCGAGGGCGTCGGATTCCTCGACGGCCTGCGGCCGGCTTCCCGAGGAGTGTGGCTCCTCGCCGTCGCCGGAAGAAAGCGACGCGAGCGCCGCCGCCTCCGGATCGGCGTCCGGGTCGGCGTCCGGGTCGGCGGTGATCTCACCCGAATCGACGTCGCCGTAGCTCTTGCGGGCGTAGTTCGCCAGCGCGATGTCGACTTCGGGACCGTCGAGGTCGGCCGCGCCGATGACCTGCCCCATCGGGACGGGGGTATCGTCGGCGCCGGCGGCGAGCGCGGCGCGGTAGAGGCGAACCTCGGGTAGTCCCGCCTCGGCGTAGGTCGCTCCCTCCTCGGTCACCTCGTGGGAGACCGATTCGGACGCCGAGACGGTCACCAACCCCTCGTCTTCGAGGTCGAACGCCGCGCCGGTCACCGTCGCCGGGTCGAGGTCCGTCGACTCGCTCAACTGTGCTATCGTCCGTTCGTCCGTCGCGCTCGCGGCTTCCAACACCGCGATCTGTGAGTCCGGAAGTCGCATTCTTGTTCGTATTCACCGAAGCCGGTCAGTTAGCAGTTCCGAAGGGGTCGCGTGGCCGGTCGAGCGGCCGAGCGAGCCGGTTTCGTCCGCCCGCCGCGGGCGGAGTCCGCCGGCCTCAGACGGCGAGGAAAAAGAACCCGAACCCCGGCTCGGTCGCTTCGCGGGCGAGCGTGTCGGTCGTGGCGGGGTCGGTCGCCATACCCGTTCGATTCGGGCCGCGAGACAAAAACGTTCCCCACCGTCAGTGGTCGTCGCCGGCGACGCCCCGCCGGTCCGAGTCGAGGTCGATGTCGACGTCCTCAAGGACCGCCTCCATCTCCTCGCGTTTCTCTTGGTGGTCTTCGAGGAACTCGCGCATGAGTTCGGCGGCCTGCTCTTTGCAGCCGCCACAGAGCCGCTCGCCGCCGACACACTCCTCGTACACCTCGGTCGCGAAGTCGTCGTCGTCGCCGGCCAGCAGGTAGGCGTACAGTTCGTAGACGGGGCAGTCGTCGGCCTCGCCGCCGAGTTCCCGCTGTTTCTCGGCCGTCTCGCGGCCACCCGTCGTCGCCGCCTTTACTTTGTCGTAGCCGTCCTCGGGGTCGTCGAGCAGGGAGATGTGACTCGCCGGCACGGAGGAGGACATCTTCCCGCCCGTCAGTCCGGTCATGAAGCGGTGGTAGATCGAGGAGGGCGCACGGAAGCCGTAGCCGCCGTGGTCGAGTTCCACCTCGCGGGCGAGTTCCTCCGCGGCCGCCCGATCCATCCCGAAGGCGTCGACGTGTTCGTCGTACCGGCGTTTCTCGCCCGGTATCGCCTCGATCAGCGCGTCGAACGCCTCCTCGGTGGCGTTGCGGTCGAGGAAACGGACCCGAGGACGGAGCGGTTCCTTTCCGGCCGCCCGGAGTTTCTCGATGGCGGCGTCGCGGTCGGCGTCGGGAGTCATCTCCGTATCGAGCCAGTCGGCGGCGTCCGCACAGCGAACCGGATCCCCGTCGTCGGAGGCGAGTGCGCCGTAGGCGGCCGCGAGGTGGTCGCGTTCCCCGGGATCGGCCGCGAAGGAGGCGTACGCCTCGGTCACTTTGAAGTAGCGCGTCCGCGCGGCCACGTCCCGCGCCAGCCGCATGTGGGGGTCCTGATCCGGGCCGACCGGGATGACCGTCGGCTTGGGCTCCTCCAGTTGGGGGTAGAGGATGTCGGCTATCTGCGTGACGACGGACTGCATGTGCGAGACTGAGGTCTCGCCGTCGAAGCCGTAGATGCCCTCGAACTCGGCGAATCTGGCCTTCGATCCGAGTTCGAACGCGAGGTCCTGCACCTCGCGGTTGGTCGACTGGCGGTAGAGTTCCCCCTCCTCGGGATCGAAGCCGAGGGCGAGCAGGGAGAGCAGGTAGTCGCGGGCGTGCTCGTCGATCTCGTCCCACGAGAGGCCACGGGCGCTGTGGGCTTCGAGGTCGGCGATCAGGCCGTAGGCGTCCGCGCCCCGCTCCTGGTGCCAGACGATCTCGTCGAAGACGAGTTTGTGACCGATGTGGGGGTCGCCGGTGGGCATAAAGCCCGAGAGGACGGCCGCGTCCTCGCCCTCGCGGAGGGCACGGGCGACGGGGCGGTAGTCGCGGTGGCCGAAGATGACCCCCCGGCGCATCAGGTAGTGGGGCTCCGGCACGTCGGGGAGAACCTCGTCGAAGGCCTCGATGCCGAACTCGTCGAACAGTTTGCGGTAGTCGGCGACGGTCGACGACCCCCAGGGGTCGAGCGCGACGTCGTCCGCGCCGGCGGCGGTGCCACCGTCGGTCGCGGCGTTGTCGGCGGCCGTCTCGTCGACGGCCGCGTCGCTCGGGGCCTCGCTGTCGGCGTCCTGCGGGGTGTCTCGTGTCATGTTATGGCGTGAGTCGGTCGATCGAGAGCCAGTCTATCCCCTCGTTCACGTCGGTCAGCGCAAAAACCATTCGTTTCCGGACCCCACCGGCGAGGCGCACGTCGAGCGAGAGGTCCCGAGGGAGGAACGTGTGATCGGGCGCGACGACCCGGATCAGACGCGTCGAGTGGCCCATCTCGTCGACAGTCGTGAACCCGTCGTAGGTGCGGAAATCCGCGCCGAACTTGAACCCGCTCTTCGGGACGCTCCCCGCCGCCCGGAGCGCCGCGTACGCGCGGAGGCGCCGGTCGAACCGCTCTCCCTCGACGGCACGGCCGCGCTCGACGACGCGGGGTTCGGCGATCGAGAGGGCGTCCCGCCGGGCGAGATACGCCGCCTCAACCAAGGACAGTTGCAGCGGCCCGCCGTCCGCGTCGCGGCCCCGGAGCCGCTGGCCGTAGAACCCACGGTCGTGGAGTGATTCCGGCGGCTCCCACACTACCGCCCGGTCGGCGAGGAGCGAGGCCGCCATCCCGGTCGGCGGGTCGTACCGCGACGTTTCGTCGTCCGCGCCGGCGTCGCCCTCGGGACCGGGGCGGCCCGTCTCGAAGTAGGTGAGTTCTCCCTCCTCGTCGACGACGGCGAGAGTCACGTCGCCGAGGCCGGCCGCGGCGATGGTCTCTCGCTCGCCGGCGACGCGGACGCAGTGGGCGACGGCGTCGTCCGCCGGTCCCTTTCCGCGTGGATACACCACGAAGTCCGCTCCGTGGGGGTCCTCAACCCAACCATCGCGGGCGGGCGAGAGGTAGAAGCCCCGGTCACGGAGGTCCTTGTAGACGACGAAGTGGAGGGCTGCGTCGGTGGCGACGAGGAAGGTCCGGAAATCGAGAGCGTCGGCGTCCCCACCGTCCGCAGGCGTGACCACGGTGTCGAGGTCGCCACGGAAGAGGAGGTGTGCAGCCTCCACCGGCGCGAGTTCGATCCGGTTGCCGTCGAGTGGACGGCCGTAGCCGCGGGCGTCGTAGAAGCGCTGGCGGGCGTCGCCGCCGACGCGGACCACGCCCTCCTCGACCTCGAAGGTCCCCTGCATACCCGTGTGGCGGCGGGGCGCGGGTAAAGGGTCTGCGGTGGCTGCCGACGACCGCCGGTCAGCCGTCCCACCGGTCGCAGGTGCCGTCCAGACACCGCCTCCCCGTCGCCGTCTCGAAGACCGGGAGACCACACGGACAGTCGTCGACGAAGACGCCCGCGGGAACGGTGAAGGCCGTCTCGCAGTCGGGGTAGCCGTCACAGCCCGCGAGCAGGCGACCCTTGCGCCGGATGATCCGGAGGTCGTCCCCGCAGTCCGGACACGTCCACGCGCGGTCGAACCGTTCGCGAACGACCCCGTCGAGTGGCTGGCAGGCGCGGTCGATACACACCTCGAACGTCGCGCCGCGGTCGACGGACACGAGTGGCAGACCGCAGTCCGAACAGGCCGAATCGAGGACGGTCGCCCCGGCGACCAGCGGATACCGAGTGTCGGTATCGGCGTCGACGACCGCACCGTCCGCCCTGATCAGGGCTCCCCCGGACTCGGGGTGGGTGCCGACGGGGACGCCCGCCGCCGACGCCCGGTACACCGACTTTCGGATTCGGTCGGCGGTCACCCGGAGTCGGCGGTCGTCGAGACGGGCGGTGAGACCGACCCCCGGACCGTCCCGTTCGACGGTGACGCTGTCGGCACGGGTGAGCCACGCCACCGGCTGGTACCCGCCTGCGTCGTGGACGAGGACGGTCCGGTCGGGCTTGACGAGGACGAGCACCCGCCCCCGGTAGGTCCGGTCGTCGGTCTCGACGGTACAGTCGCCGGCGAACGCGCGGATGGCGTCTGGCATGGGAGCGGTGGGGCGCCCTCCCGCCCGAAAACCCTCGGACGAAGGTCTTTCAGCGATGGCCGATCGAAGGCGCGCATGGACGCGGTGCTCTTCGACATGGACGGCGTGATCGTCGACACCGAGGAGTTCTGGCGCGAGCGCGAGGCGGAAGTGATCCTCCCCACGGCGGTCGCGGCGGGCGACCCGAAGCAGTCCGAGATACGGGGGATCAACTACCGCGAAACCTACGACTACCTGGCCGAGCGCTACGAGGTGGCGATGGGGCGCGAGGCGTTTCTGGACCTCTACGAGTCGGCTGCGGCGGAGCTCTACGAGTCGGCCGACCTCATGCCGGGGTTCCGGGATCTACTCGCGGCGCTCCACGACCGCGGCCTGCAGGTCGCGGTCGTCTCCTCCAGTCCCCCGTCGTGGATCGAACGGGTGGTCGAGCGGTTCGACCTCGACGTGGACGCCACGGTGAGCACCGAGGACGTCGACGGTCCCGGCAAGCCGGAACCGGACGTGTACGCGGCCGCGGCAGCGCGACTGGGCGTCGATCCGGGCGACTGCGTCGCCGTCGAGGACTCCCCAAACGGCGTCCGGGCGGCGACGCGGGCCGGGATCGTAACTATCGCCTACGGCGGCGATCCCGAGGCGGCGACGTTGGCCGACCACGAGGCGGCCGACGCCACGGCGTTGCGGGCGGCGTTCGTCGGTCTCGGCGTCCTATCGTAGGGTACGGAGCCGACAGCGAGCACCGTGAGTGTGCGTACGTGGCGTCCCCGTGCTATATTATCGGGGATCACGTACCGCCCGTAAATGACGGGATCGGGGGATCTCGAGCCGCGTCGGAGACTCGTCGAGGAGTTGAACGACATCGTCGCCGTCGTCGCGGTCGACGCGACGGTAACGTACGTGAACGCCGCGGTGCAGCAGGTGCTCGGGTACGCACCGACGGAGTTGATCGGCGACGCTGGAACGGCGTACGTACACCCGGACGACCGGGATACCGTCACGGACGCGATCGAAGCGGTGGGAACCGATCGGGAGGCGTCCCGGACGGTCGACTGTCGACTCCGACGGGCCGACGGGTCATGGTGTTGGATCGAGGCGATCCTGCAGAACCGGACCGACGACGACGTGGTCGACAGCATTCTGGTGACGGGTCGTGACATCACCGACCGCAGGGAGCGCGAGGCGGAACTCGTCACGACCAAACGGCGCATGCAGCTGGCACTCGAAGGGGCGAACCTGGGGATCTGGGACTGGGACATGCAGACCGGCGAAGTGTCACGCGACGAACTGTTGACGGAGATGCTCGGCTACACGCAAGCCGAGATGGGCGATCGGATGCGTGGCTGGGAACGGGTGGTGCATCCGGAGGACAGGGAGCGACACGACGAGGCGCTCGCCGAGCACATCTCGAAGCGGACGCCGTACTACTGGTGTGATCACCGGCTGAAGACGAAATCGGGGAGCTGGAAGTGGGTGCGCACGATCGGAACGGTCGTCGAACGCGACGCGGACGGCGATCCGACACGGGCCGTGGGGATACACCAGGATATCGACGACCGGAAGCGCGCCGAGTTGGCGCTGGAGGAGGAGCGGGACATGTTCAAAGAGGGTCCAGCGGTCGTCTTCAGATGGGAAGACGCGGCGGGCTGGCCCATCGAGTACGTCTCGAAGAACGTCGAGGAAGTGCTCGGATACGCGCCGGACGAACTCCAGTCGGGAGAGTTCAGGTACATCGACATCGTCCACGAGGAAGACCGGGAACGGGTCGTTCGAGAGGCGAGCGACCTCGAGTCCGGGGCGGTCGACAGCATCACCCTCACTCCGTATCGGGTGATCACGGCGTCGGGCGACGTTCGATGGGTGAAAGAGTACACCAGAACGGTCGAAAGCGGGGGCGAGACTCCCCATCTCGTCGGCTATCTCGTCGACGTGACGGAACGCAAGCGTCGGGAACGCGAGCTACGGCAGTTCAAATCGGCCGTCGAACGGAGCGCCCACGCCATCTACATCACCGACGCCGAGGGCCGGATCGAGTACGTCAACCCGGCCTTCGAGGAGATCACCGGATACAGCGAGCAAGCGGCCGTCGGGGAGACGCCACGCATCCTCAAATCGGGAGAGTACGACGACGACTTCTACGAGGAGTTCTGGGAGACGATCACCTCCGGAGAGCAGTGGGAAGCGGAGATGATCGACGAGCGGTCGGACGACGAGCGGATCGTTCTCAACCAGACGGTCGCGCCGATTACCGACGACGACGGCGACGTCCGAAAGTTCGTCGCCGTGGCCCGGGACATCACCGAGCGCAAGGACCGGGAACGGAAGCTCAGGGAGCGGGAGCAGAAATATCGGAGCCTCTTCGAGGGCACGCGCGACGCGCTCATGGTGTTCGACCGCGACGGCTACCTCGACTGTAACGAACGGGCACTCGAACTGTTCGGTATCGGCTCCGTCGAAGAGTTCCGAGAGTACACGCCCTGGGAACTCTCTCCTCCACGACAACCGAACGGGGAGGACTCGAAAGTGGCGGCGCTGGCGCACATCGAGACGGCCTTCGAGGAGGGGGAAGCGTTCTTCGAGTGGACCCACCAGCACAGCGACGGGGAGGAGTTCCCGTCAGAAGTGAAGCTCAGCCGGTTCGAATACCAAGGGACGCCGGCGATACACGCGCTCGTCCGGGACATTTCGGCGCGGAAGAAACGGGAGCGGGAACTCAAGGAGAGCGAGGAGAAATACCGCAGCCTGTTCGAGAACACCCGCGACGCGCTCATGCTGCTCGACCGTGACGGGTTCATCGACTGCAACGAGCGGACGCTCGAGCTGTTCGGCGTCGATTCCGTGGACGCCTTCGTCGGTCGTGCGCCGTGGGAACTTTCCCCTCCACAGCAGCCGGACGGGACGGACTCGAAGGCGGCGGCGCTGGCACACGTCGAAACGGCCTTCGAGGAGGGGGAAGCGTTCTTCGAGTGGACACATCAACGCGTCGACGGCACGACGTTCCCTGCCGAGGTGAAGCTCAGCCGGTTCGAGTACGAGGGCGAGCCGGTGTTGCACGCGCTGGTTCGGGACGTGACCGCCCGAAAGGAGTACGAACGACGGTTGGAGGAGCAACGCGACAACCTCGACGTCCTCAACCGGGTACTTCGGCACGACATTCGCAACGACCTCCAGGTGATAACGGGCTACGTTGAGATCCTCGCCGACGAGTGTGACGACGAGGAGGCGGACGCCCACTTCGAGACGATCGACGAGACCCTCGATCACGCGATTGGACTCACGAAGGTAGCCCGCGAGATGGCCGACGTGATGCTCTCGACCGACGAGGCGTCACGACCCGTCGACTTTCGAACCGTCCTCGAGAACGAACTCGGCGAGATACGGTCGACGTACTCGGAAGCGGTCGTCAGCACCGAGACGGCCGTGCCACGGGTCACGGTCGAAGCCGACGATATGCTGCACTCCGTCTTCAGGAACCTCCTGAAAAACGCGATCCAGCACAACGATGCGGAGACACCGAGAGTGACCGTGTCGGTGACGGAGCGTGACGACACCGCCGTCCTTCGGATCGCCGATAACGGTCCGGGAGTCCCCGAGAACCAGCGAGAGAACATCTTCGGCAAGGGGGAGAAGGGCCTCGACAGCCAGGGAACTGGCATCGGCCTGTATCTGGTCGATACGCTCGTCGAGAACTACGGGGGCGAGGTCGGCGTCGAAGACAGCGCGGCCGGCGGAGCGGCGTTCGTCGTCGAACTACCGACAGCCGAGTGAGACGGCCGACGACTACGCCACCCGAACCGTCCGCCCTCCCACGAACGGTTGCACCGGCAACTCCGGAAATGACACCTCCACCCGGAAGTCGAGTTCCTCGGCGTCCGCCCCGAACACACCCACCGGAACGGTCGTCACGTCCGAGAGGTAGGTCGTCTTCTCGTGCATCTCGACACCGTTGACGGTGACGCGGACGCCGACACGCGCGCCGCCGCCCTCGTTGCGGATCCGGAGCTCGCACATCTCGCTGTCGCCGGTGGCGATCGAGTCGGGAAGGTCGTCCCACGACACCCTGAGCGCCGGGAGGTCGGCGGCCGCCTCGACGATGCGCTCGGCGACGCCCTCGGAGAGCCCCGCTCCAGTCAGTTCGGTCGCGCCGGCGTCGACCAAGTCCGCGGGGCGGGAGTGACCGCCGGTCGCGAGCGTGCTCGCGCGGCCGGCCCCGACGCCGTCGACGGCGGTGAGGGAGACGGCGTCGCGGCTGACGCCGTGTTCGATCCGGGCTTCGAGGCGGCGAGCGAGGTTGGCGGCCCGCGGACCGGAGAACCGGTCGAGGAACTCCCGAAGGGCGGCGAGCAGACGGAGCGCGTTCCGGCGGATGATCCACGCGTCGCTCCGCAGGTCCGCGGGGACGGAGTCGCTAGTGCTGGCCCGCAGGATGGCGAGAACTTTCCGCCCGCCGTCGTCGAGCTCCGGGCCGTCGGCGTCGCCGTCCTCCGGTGACGTCCCCGACGCCTCGCGCCCCAGAACGGCCTCGACCGCCTCGGCCTCGGACTGGCGAGCGGAGACGGAGTCGAACTCGGCGGCAGCGGCGACGGTTTCGAGGACCGCAGCGGCGTCGATCCGGTCGCAGGCAGCCAAATCCCGGAAGGCCCGCGCGGTCGACAGGCGGAGGTAGTACTTCGAGGCGAGACGGCCGAGCGGTGTGGGATCGATGCCGAGGTCCTCGCGGGTCTCGACGAAGCCGCGGTCGACCAGCGACTCCAGCGTCTCGCGAACCCGGTCACGGAGGTTCTCGAAGTCGTAGGCCGCCGGCTCCGAGTCCGCGCGGACGTAGTAGAAGGTGGTCTCTAGCCACGAGAGCACGTCGTCGAGGTCGTCGACGGTGCCCATCGCTATCTCGGCGTTGAGGTGGGCGTCGAGATCCGAAGCGAGGTGGGACTCGATCTCGGTCCCCTCGCGCAGGAGGCGCCGATACCGGTCGGCGTCGGAGCGATCACACACCACCCAGCCGTAGCCCACGTCGTCGTACCCCGGACGGCCGGCCCGCCCGAGCATCTGCAGGAGGTCGAGGGGGCTGATGTCCACCTCACCCTCCAAGGGGTCGTGGTACTTGGTGTCGCGAACGATCACACACCGGGCGGGGAGGTTGACGCCCCACGCGAGCGTCGAGGTGGAGAAGAGGACGGCTATCTTCCCCTCGCGGAACCACGCCTCGATCCGGTCGCGGTCGGCCTTCGAGAGCCCGGCGTGGTGGAAGGCGACGCCGTCGAGGACGGCCTTGCGGAGGCTGTCGTCGCTCAGTTCTTTGGCGTCTTGGTGGAAGTCGTAGTCGCCCCGGGAGCCGACCGGCACGTCTCGCTCGGCGAGTTCGTCCCGGGTCTTGGCGGCGGCGCTGACGGCGTCCTGTCTGGAGGCGACGAAGACGAGTGCCTGCCCGTCCTCGCGGACGTGGGGTTCGGCCAGGTCGAGCGCGCGGTAGAGCCGGCGGTACTTGTCGGCGAAGGAGTTCTCGCCGTGGCTGTATGTCTTCACGCCCGTCTGGAGGTCGACGGGGCGGTAGTCGTCACCGAAGGCGAAGGTCGCCTCGGGCGGGGCGTCGAGCCACGCGGCCACGTCGGAGACGTTGGGCATCGTGGCCGAGAGTGCGACGAACCGTGGGTCACAGAGCCGGCGGAGTCGGGAGACGGTGACCTCGAGGACACCCCCGCGGCGCTCCGAGTCGAGGAGGTGGACCTCGTCGATCACACAGCAGTCCACGTCGGTGACGAAGTCGTAGCGCCGGGAGTCGTGTTTGCGGGTCGCGGAGTCGACCTTCTCGGGCGTCATCACGAGGACGTCCGCGTGGCGGGCGCGCCGGGGGTTCAGGTCGCGCTCCCCGGTGACGACGTACACCGAGTAGCCCATCTCCTCGAAGCGCTCCCACTCGCTCTCCTTCTCGTTGGTGAGCGCGCGCATCGGGGCGACGAAGAGTGCGGTCCCCCCCTCACTCAGCGTCTTGCAGATGGCGAGTTCCGCCAGTGCGGTCTTGCCGCTGGCGGTCGGTGCCGACGCGACGACGTTGTGGTCCGTCTCGACGAGGACCGGCAACGCCTCGCGTTGCATCGCGTTGAACTCCTCGAAGTCGAAGGCGTCGGCGAACTCCGGAACGGCGTCGGCGACCTTCACGCGGCCGGCACCCCCGTGGCGACGCGAGCGGAGCCGTAGCGGGTCATACCCGTGTCGGGGGGACGGGACGGCAAAGGCGTTTCCGTCCGGTCGGGGGTCGACTCGGTCCGTGGACGCGGCGGCGACGGCCAGCGAGACGACGGCCGGTCGCTCACGACCGGCAGGCGTGGTCGTGACGGTCGTGGAAACGTATCCGCGGACCGAGAGGTCGTCCCACACGTTTTTGCTCGGGGACCCGAACGGGAGGGTATGGCACGCAGGCGAAAGCCCGACTGGTTGCGGATGCGGCCACCCTCGGGCGGGCGGTTCACGGAGATTCGGGAGACCCTGCGAGAACACGACCTCAACACGGTGTGTGAGGAGGCGAACTGCCCCAACCTGGGAGAGTGCTGGAGCGGCCGCGACGGTCCGGGGACGGCCACGTTCATGCTGATGGGCGACCGGTGTTCGCGGGGCTGTAACTTCTGTGACGTGGAGACCGGCGGGATGGAGCCACTCGACCCCGACGAACCGTCGAACGTGGCCGACGCCGTCGCGGAGATCGGACTCGACTACGTCGTCCTGACGAGCGTGGACCGCGACGACCTGCCCGATCAGGGCGCGGGCCACTTCGCACGCACCATCGAGGCGATCAAGAGCCGGCACCCGGGCATCCTCGTCGAGGTGCTCATCCCCGACTTCCGGGGCGACCCGGACCTGGTCGATCTGATCGTCGACGCCGGGCCGGACGTGATCGCCCACAACGTCGAGACGGTCGAGCGCCTACAGTGGCCGGTCCGGGACCGACGCGCGGGCTACGAGCAGTCGCTGTCGGTGCTCGAACGCGCCGCCGCCGCCGACGTCTACACGAAGACGAGCCTCATGCTCGGGGTGGGGGAGTACGACCACGAGCTCTACCGCACCCTCTCCGACTGTCGCGAGGCCGGCGTGGACGTGATCACGCTCGGGCAGTATCTCCAGCCCTCGCGCTCGCACCTCGACGTCTACGAGTACGTCCACCCGGACGCCTTCGAGACGTGGCGGCGGGTCGCCGAGGAGGAACTCGGCTTCCTCTACTGCGCCAGCGGGCCGATGGTCCGGTCGTCGTACCGGGCGGGCGAACTGTTCGTCGACGCCGTCCTCCGGGACGGACGGAGCGTCGACGAGGCACGCCGCGAGGCCCACGCGGCGACCTGAGGGCCCCGGAGGGTCACACCGATCCGATGGTCGACCGCGTCCACGCGGTGACACCCACGGGGCGTCGCGAGCGGGGGGTGACGCTGGATCGACTGCGCGACCGACACGGCGACGATGCGGTCCACGGCCGATGAGCACGAACACGGACACCCAGAATCTGACGCTGGTACAGGCGGTCCGGGACGGTCTCCGGACCGAGATGCAACGGAACGAGGACGTGATCGTCCTCGGGGAGGACGTGGGCAAGAACGGCGGCGTCTTCCGCGCGACGGAAGGGCTCTACGAGGAGTTCGGCGGGGACCGGGTGATCGACACGCCCCTCGCTGAGTCCGGCATCGTCGGGGCCTCGATCGGCATGGCGGCCTACGGACTCCGTCCCGTCCCCGAGATCCAGTTCATGGGGTTCATCTACCCGGCGTTCGACCAGATCGTGAGTCACGCGGCACGCTTGCGGGCGCGAAGCCGGGGGCGGTTCACGTGCCCGATGGTGGTGCGCGCGCCGTACGGCGGCGGCATCCGAGCGCCGGAGCACCACTCGGAGTCGAAGGAGGCCTTCTTCGTCCACGAGCCGGGACTGAAGGTGGTCGTCCCGTCGACGCCCGCGGACACGAAGGGACTGCTCGCGTCGGCCGTCCGGGATCCGGACCCGGTGATCTTCCTCGAACCCAAACTCGTCTACCGGGCGTTCCGCGAGGAGGTGCCCACGGGCGACCACACGGTGCCGCTCGGCGAGGCGGCGGTCCGGCGCGAGGGGAGCGACGTCTCCGTGTTCACGTGGGGGGCGATGGCCCGACCGACGATGGACGCCGCCGAGACGCTCGCCGAGGAGGGGATCGACTGTGAGGTGGTCGACCTGCGGACGCTCTCGCCGCTGGACCGCGAGACCATCGTCGACTCGTTCGAGAAGACGGGGCGGGCGGCGGTCGTCCACGAAGCGCCCCGGACCGGCGGTCTGGGCGGCGAGATCACCGCCATCCTCCAAGAGGAGGCGCTGCTCTACCAGGAGGCACCGGTCGGACGGATCACGGGCTTCGACACGCCAGTACCGCTGTACGCCTCGGAGGACTACTACCTCCCCTCGCCGACGCGGATCGAGGCGGGAATCCGGGAGGTCGTCGCGTTCCCGTGACCGTCGAGACGTTCGCACTTCCGGACGTGGGCGAGGGGGTCACCGAGGGGGAGTTGCTCCGGTGGTTGGTGGAACCGGGCGACGAGGTGGGGACGGACCAACCGCTCGCGGAAGTCGAGACCGACAAGGCAGTCGTCGACCTCCCCTCGCCGTACGAGGGGACGGTCGTGGAACTGCACGCCGAGGAGGGCGAGTTGGTGCCAGTCGGGAGCGTCGTCGTCTCGATCGAGACGAGCGACGACGGGGACGCGACGGGGGGCCCCGAGGAGGGAGGCGACGGACCCGCGTCGGCGGCCGACCGACGCGCCGTCGCGCCGCCGCGGACGCGACGGCTGGCGCGCGAACTCGGCGTCGACTTGGAGCGCGTCTCGGGATCGAGGCCGGGCGGGCGGGTCACCGACGCGGACGTGCGGGACGCGGCGGAGGGGAGCGACGACGCGACGGGACACCGGGAGTCGTCGGAGACGGTCGAGCGGGCGGCGGCCGTCGACGGGGAGAGATCGACCCGCGACCGGACGCTCGCGGCCCCGGCGACCCGTCGCCTCGCGGACGACCTCGGCGTCGATCTGGACGCGGTGCCGACCGACGAGCGCCGCGACGGGGTCGCCGTCGTCACGGCCGAACTGGTCCGGGAGTACGCGGCGAGCGAGCGGGACGACGGGAGCGAGGCGGACGGGGAGACTGGAACGACGGCGTCGACGCCGGCCGCCGACCCGAGTCCCGGCGACCGCATCCCCTACCGGGGGATCCGCCGCACCATCGGCGAGCGGATGGTCGAGTCGACGGCACGGGTGGCACACGTCACCCACACGGACGAGGTGGACGTGACGCGGCTGGTCGAGACCAAAGCCGAGCTGGAACCGTACGCCGCCGAGGAGGGGGTCGAGCTCACCTACCTGCCGTTCGTGATGCGTGCGGTCGCCGGCGCACTCGCCGAGTTCCCGCGGGTCAACGCCTCACTGGACGAGGAACGCGAGGAGATCCGCTGTCACGAGACGTACGACATCGGCGTGGCGACGGCGACGGAGGCCGGCTTGCTCGTCCCGGTGATCGAGGACGTGGACCGGAAGGGGCTGCTCGACCTCGCCGCGGAGACGGCGTCGAAGGTCGAACGCGCCCGCGACCGGCGCATCGACCGCGTGGAGATGCAGGGCGGGACGTTCACCGTCACGAACGTCGGGGTGATCGGCGGAAGATACGCCACACCCATCGTCAACCACCCGGAGGTGGCGATCCTTGCGCTGGGTCGGATCGAGGAGCAACCCCGGGTCGTCGACGGCGAGGTGGTCGCCCGGCACACGCTCCCGCTGTCGCTGTCGGTCGATCACCGCGTCGTCGACGGCGCGGTGGCCGCCCGGTTCACCAACCGCGTGATGGAACTGCTCGCGGCCCCAGCGCGGTTGCTCGTCGACTGAGTGGCTCGGGCAACCTTGCGGTAAACAAGCCCTTTATTCGGGCGTGTGTGAGAGGATAGTTCATGACAGTCACACTCACCGACATCGAGGCCGCGCGGGAGCGGTTCGACGACCCCGACATCGTCAGGCAGACACCGATCGAGACGAACCGTTCGCTGAGCGAGATGTCGGGTGGGTCGGTCCACCTGAAGATGGAGCACCTGCAGCGGACCGGCTCGTTCAAGACCCGCGGCGCGTACAACAAACTGAAACAGGAGGCCGAGTCGGAGGGCGACAAACACGTCGTCGCGGCGAGCGCGGGAAACCACGCCCAAGGGGTTGCGCTGGCGGCGACGACGGTCGGACTGGCGTCGACCATCGTGATGCCCGAGAACGCCCCGCAGGCGAAGGTGGACGCGACCCGGAGCTACGGGGCGACCGTAAAGCTTCACGGCGCGAACTTCGGCGAGGCGATGACCCACGCCCAAAAGATGGCCGAGGAACCGGGACGCCTGTTCGTCCACGCGTACGACGACCCCGACATCGTCGCCGGGCAGGGGACGCTGGGGCTGGAGATCCACGAACAGGTGCCCGACGCCGACACGGTGATCGTCCCCATCGGTGGCGGCGGTCTGATCGGCGGGATCAGCACCGCGCTGAAGGCCTTGGACGGTTCGATCCGCGTGGTCGGCGTGCAGGCGGATCTGGCGGCGACGGTGCCCGACAGCCTCCAGAAGGGCGCCCCGGTCGACGAGGAGTCCCCGAAGACCATCGCGGACGGCATCGCCACCGGCGGGATCTCGGAGTTGACGCTCGGCCTGATCGAGGAGCACGTCGACGAGGTGGTGACGGTGAGCGACGACGAGATCGCCCGGAGCCTACTGACCGTCCTCGAACGCTCGAAGCAGTTGGTCGAGGGGGCGGGCGCGGCGTCGGTGGCGGCGCTGTTGAGCGACGAGGTGGACGTCGAGGGCGAGACGGTCGTCCCCCTCCTCTGTGGCGGCAACATCGACATGTCGATGCTGCAGACGGTGTTGACCCACGCGCTGACCGACCGGAGTCAACTCCTTCGTCTGCGCATCCGCATCCGGGACCAACCGGGCGAGATGGGACGGATCTCGGGCATCATCGGCGACAAGGGGGCGAACATCCGGACGGTGCGTCACGACCGGGCGGTCGGCGACTTGGACGTCGGCGACGCCTACCTCGTCTTCCAGGTGGTCGCGAGCGGCGAGAACCACGCCGAGAGCGTCACGACCGCCATCGAGGAGGCGGGCTACGAGGTGGAACGGGTGAACTGACCGGATTCTACACGATCGATCCGGCAAAATCGGCGGCGGGCACGGCGTCGATTATATACGTCGAGAGGCCCGAGGGTCAGTAATATGCCGTACGCGACCCACTCCGGAGAGGAACGCTCGGCGATGCTCGACACCGTCGGGGTAGCCGACCCCGACGACCTGTTCGACATCCCCGAGTCGGTTCGATTCGACGGTGACTACGGGATCGAGGCCCACTCGGAGCGGGCGACCAAGGCGGCCGTCGAGGGCATCCTCGACGAATCACCCGCACTGAGCGAGTTCCTCGGTGGTGGCCACTACGACCACTACGTTCCGTCGGTCGTCGACCACCTCTCGCTGCGGTCGGAGTTCCTCACGAGTTACACCCAGTACCAGCCCGAAGTCGACCAGGGGTTCCTTCAGGCGCTGTTCGAGTTCCAGTCGCTGGTGTCCGAGTTGACGGGGTTGGACGTGGCCAACTGCTCGATGTACGACCGGTCGACGGCGGTGGGCGAGGCCATCCTGCTCGCCGACCGGGTGCGGGCGACGGACGGCGACGAAGTGCTCGTGCCGGAGAGCCTGCCCGACCGGGTCCGATCGGTGCTGGAGAACTACGCCGACGGGCCGGATATCGTGATCGACACCTACCCCACGGCGGCGGGGACGGTCGACGTCGACGGCCTGGCCGACCGGATCGACGCCGATACGTCGATGGTGTACGCCGCGACGCCGAACGCCCGCGGCCTGCTGGAACCGGACCTCGACGCCGTGGGCGACCTGGCCGACGACCACGACGCGCTCTTCTGTGTCGGCTCCGACGCCGTCGCGCTCGGACTCCTCGAACCGCCGGCGGCGTACGGCGCGGACGTCGTCGTCGGCGACGCGAGCGTGCTCGGCCTGCCGACGACGTACGGGATGGGACTGGGTCTGTTCGCGTGTCGCGAGGAGTTCCTTCGGCAGGTGCCCGGCCGCCTCGTCGGCGCGGGGACGGACGACGCGGGCAAGCGTGCGTACACGCTGACCCTGCAGACCCGCGAACAGCACATCCGCCGGGAGCGGGCGACCTCGAACATCTGTACCAACCAGGCGTGGCTGGCGCTCCGGGCGGCCATCCACGCGGCGTGGCTTGGCCCCGACGGGCTGGTCGACCTTGCCGAGGAGTGCGTGACGGGAATCGCCGAGGCCTGCGAGCGGATCGACGCCCTCGACGGCTTCGACGCCCCCGTCTACGACGGCCACCACTTCCGCGAGGCGTTGGTCGACGTCGACGACCCCGCGGGCGTGGTCGATCACTGTCGTCAGGCCGGTATCGCGCTCCGGACCGTCGAGGACGGGAGCACGGAACGGCTGGCGGTCTGCGTGACCGACACCAACCGCGAGCAGGTCGAGGAGTTGGTCGACGCCCTCGCGGGCTACGGGGGTGGCGCATGAGCCAAGAGGGCCGGGAGCGGACGGACGGCGACTCCGGCGAGTCGGCGACTGGCGGCGACGCGACCTACGAACAGGCGCGGTGGGCGGCGGGCGAGACGTACGAACCGCTGTTGATCGAGAAGGACGCGACCAGCGTGTCGGTCGACTCCTCGCTGCCCGACGAGTTGACGCGGGACGAACTCGAACTGCCCGACCTGCGGGAACCGGAGGTGGCGCGCCACTACACCCGGCTCTCGCAGATGAACTACGGCGTCGAGTCCGGGCCGATCCCGCTGGGGTCGTGTACGATGAAGTACAACCCGAAGTTCACGGAGGACGTGGCTGCCCACCGGGGTAACCGGGTGCATCCGCTGCGGGCCGACGACGACAAGCAGGGAATCCTCCGCCTGCTGTACGAACTCCAAGAGACGCTCGCGACCATCGGCGGGATGGACGCGGTGACGCTCCAACCCCCGGCGGGCGCGGCCGGCGAGTTCACCGGCATCCAGGTGGCGAAGGCGTACCACGAGGCGAACGGTGAGGACCGGAGCGAGGTGATCGTCCCCGAGTCGGCTCACGGCACCAACTTCGCGAGCGCGGCAATGGCCGGCTACGACGTGGTCGAACTCCCGTCGAACGAGGATGGACGGGTCGAGGTCGACGCACTGGAGGCGGCCGTCGGTCCGGAGACTGCGCTCCTGATGCTCACCAACCCCAACACGCTGGGGCTGTTCGAGCGGTCGATCGAGGAGATTGCGGATATCGTCCACGACGCGGGCGGCCTGCTCTACTACGACGGCGCGAACCTCAACTCCCTGCTCGGGAAGGCCCGCCCCGGCGACATGGGCTTCGACATCATGCACTTCAACCTGCACAAGACGTTCGCGACGCCCCACGGTGGGGGCGGCCCGGGACAGGGACCGATCGGCGTCCGGAGCGACCTCGCACCGTTCCTGCCGACGCCGCAGGTCCGTGAGGGGAAAGACGGGTACGATACCTACGGCCCCGACCACAGCATCGGACGGGTCCACGAGTTCGTGGGCAACTGGCTCGTGTTGGTGAAGGCGTACGCCTACATCCTGCGCCACGGCGACGAGGGCCTGGAGAACGTGAGCGAGACGGCGGTGTTGAACGCCAACTACCTGGCCGAGCGGATCGAGTACGACGTTCCCTACGGCCCCTTCCACCACGAGTTCGTCGCGAGCGCCGACGCCGACGCGGCCGACGTGGCAAAGGGGATGCTCGACCACGGCGTCCACCCGCCGACGACGAAGTGGCCCGAGATCGTCGACGAGGCGCTGATGACCGAACCGACGGAGACGGAGTCGAAGGCGCGGCTGGACGACCTGGCGGCGGCGTTCAACGCCGTCGCCGCGACCGATCCCGAGGAGTTGGCCGAGACACCGACGACGACGACCGCCCGACGGATCGACCAGGCGTCGGCGGCGCGGAACCCGGTGCTGTCGTGGCACGCGCTGGAGTAGGGAGCCCGAACCCGCGGGAAAGTTTGTGACGGACCACGCTACTTATTGTGGTGTTTTCCGTGGCATAACACGTGACGACCACCGATTCGCACCTTCGGGACACCGATCCGGCGGTCGCGGAGGCCATCGCCGACGAGGAACGCAGGCAGGAGAACAACCTCGAGATGATCGCCTCGGAGAACCACGTCTCCGAGGCGGTCATGGAGGCCCAGGGGAGCGTGATGACGAACAAGTACGCCGAGGGCTACCCCGGCGAGCGCTACTACGGCGGCTGTGAGCACATGGACACCGTCGAGACCCTCGCCATCGAGCGGGCGAAGGAGCTGTACGGGGCCGACCACGTCAACGTTCAGCCCCACAGCGGGACGCAGGCGAACATGGGTGTCTACTTCGCCACCCTGGAGCCCGGCGACCGCATCCTCTCGCTCGACCTGAACCACGGGGGACACCTGAGCCACGGCCACCACGTCAACTTCTCGGGCCAACTGTACGAGGTCGAGCAGTACGGCGTGGATCCGGAGACGGGCTACGTCGACTACGACGCGCTGGCCGAGCAGGCCGCCGAGTTCGACCCCGACGTGATCGTCAGTGGCTCCTCGGCCTACCCCCGCGAGTTCGAGTGGGATCGCCTCGCCGCCGTCGCCGACGACGTCGACGCCCACCACCTCGCGGACATCGCCCACATCACAGGGCTGGTGGCGGCGGGCGTCCACTCTTCGCCCGTCGACCACGCCGACTTCGTCACCGGGAGTACGCACAAGACCATCCGCGCCGGCCGCGGCGGGATGATCATGACGACCGACGAACACGCCGAGGCGGTCGACAAGGCCATCTTCCCCGGCGGGCAGGGCGGCCCGCTGATGCACAACATCGCGGGTAAGGCCGTCGGGTTCGGCGAGGCGCTCGAACCCGAGTTCGAGGAGTACGCCGAGCGAACCGTCTCGAACGCGAAGACGCTCGCCGACGTGTTCACCGACGCGGGCATCCAGCCGGTGTCCGGCGGGACCGACAAACACCTCCTCCTGCTCGACCTGCGTGACTCCCACCCGGACCTCACGGGCGAGGACGCCGAGGACGCCCTCGACGACGTGGGGATCACCGTGAACAAGAACACCGTCCCCGGCGAGACGCGGTCGCCGTTCGTCACCAGCGGGATCAGGGTGGGAACGCCGGCGCTCACCACGCGTGGCTTCGACGAGGACGCCATGGAGACGGTGGGCGAACTGATCGTCGAACGGCTGGACGACCCGGACGACCCGGACGTGGCCGCCGAGGTGCGCGACGAGGTCGACCGACTCTGTGCCGAGTTCCCGGTGTACGAGTAACCACCGCGACGGCCGGGGCCACCGTCCGCGCGTCGTCGTCGGACCGCTCGGTTCGGGCCAGCCAGTCTTTATCACCGGGCCGCCGCGAGGTGACGTATGGTCGTCGGAGACGTGACTACCGGGACGGACGTACTGGTCATCGGGGCGGGGCCGGGCGGCTACGTCGCCGCCATCCGCGCCGCACAGCGCGACCTCGACGTGACGCTCGTCGAACGCGACGCCTACGGTGGGGTGTGTCTCAACCGCGGCTGCATCCCCTCGAAGGCGTACATCACGGCGACGAACGTGGCCCACGACGCCGCGACGGCCGAAGAGATGGGGATCCACGCCGACCCCGCGGTCGACCTCGGGGCGATGCGCGGGTGGAAAGACGAGGTCGTCGACCGCCTGACCGGGGGCGTGGAGAAACTCTGCAAGGCGAACGGAGTGAGCCTGCTGGAGGGGACGGCCACGTTCGTCGACGAGGAGACGGTCCGCGTCGGACACGACGGCGACGGGCAGGGGGCCGAGACCGTCGCCTTCGAGCACTGCATCGTCGCGACGGGGAGCCGGCCGGTCGAACTGCCCGGCCTCCCCTTCGCGGACGATCCGATCCTCGACTCGGCGGCCGCCCTCGACCTCGAAACCGTCCCCGACCGCTTGGTCGTCGTCGGCGCGGGCTACATCGGGATGGAACTGTCGACGGTGTTCGCCAAACTGGGCAGCGACGTGACCGTCGTCGAGATGCTGGACGACGTCCTCCCGGGGTACGAGGACGACGTGGCGCGGATCGTCCGGAAGCGGGCCGAGGACCTGGGTGTCGACTTCGCCTTCGGCGAGGGAGCGACGGGGTGGCTCGACGGCGCGGACGGTGGCGTCGTCGTCACGACGGAGACCGAAGACGGCGAGGAGTCGACCTACGGCGCCGACCGGGTGCTGGTCGCGGTGGGCCGGGCCCCAGTGACCGACACGCTCGACGCCGAGAACGCGGGGTTGGAGGCGAACGACGACGGCTTCTTCGAGACCGACGATCGGTGCCGGACCGAGGTCGAGGGTATCTACGCCGTCGGCGACGTGGCTGGCGAACCGATGCTCGCACACACGGCGTCGGCGGAGGGAGTCGTCGCCGCCGAGACCATCGCGGGCGACCCCGCGGCGGTCGACGCCCGGGCGGTCCCGGCGGCGGTGTTCACGGACCCCGAGATAGCGACGGTCGGAGTGACCGAGGCCGAGGCACGTTCGGCCGGGTTCGATCCGGTCATCGGGGAGATGCCCTTCAACGCCAGCGGGCGCGCGCTGACGACGGGCGAGACCGACGGCTTCGTCCGAGTGGTCGCGGACGCCGACGGCCTCGTCCGGGGGGCACAGATCGTCGGCCCGGAGGCCTCGGAACTGATCGCGGAACTCACCCTTGCCGTCGAGATGGGGGCGACGCTGGAGGACGTGGCGGCGACGATCCACACCCACCCGACGCTGTCCGAGGCGGTGATGGAGGCCGCCGAGAACGCACGCGGGCAAGCCATCCACACGCTGAACCGGTAGTCGTCGCTCCGGCGACGACCACGACGGTGACCGCACAGTGTCTCGATTCCATCACGAAGGGATGCGAACGCGCCGTCGTCACCGGAATCGAACACGTTCGTCGGCGGAAGAGAGGGGATGTTTCCCGGAACAGCAAAGTCTAATGGTGTGGCCACGCAAGCATCCCCTGATGCCCACGGTAGAATACCTCAACTACGAAGTGATGGACGATCACGGCTGGGAGATGGAGGACGACGACCTCTTCGAGAAGGCGGCCGACGCCGGTCTCGACGACGTCGACTACGGGACGCTGGAGGTCAACGAGGGCGAGTACGTCCTCGAAGCGGCCGAGGCCCAGGGCTACGACTGGCCCTTCTCGTGCCGTGCCGGCGCGTGTGCGAACTGCGCGGCCATCGTCACGGAGGGCGACCTCGATATGGACATGCAGCAGATCCTGTCCGACGAGGAAGTCGAAGAGAAGAACGTCCGGCTGACCTGCATCGGCAGCCCGACGGCAGACGAGGTGCAGCTCGTGTACAACGCGAAGCACCTCGACTACCTCCAGAACCGCGTCATCTAACGCCGGTATCATCCCGGTCAGACCTCCCGTTTTTTCGACGTCACCGTCCAGCGGCCGCGCCGCCGAGCCGGAACCACTAATCCCCGCCGCCACCCGTACCCGACAATGCTCGCGGAGCCGACCGACCTGTTGCGGTTGATCGCGGTGCCGGCCTTCGGCTGGGCCGCCTGGCGCGACGTTCGCACTCGCCGGCTACCGAACCGGCTGTGGTACCCGCTGCTCGCCGTCGGCGTACTCGCGCTCCTGTGGGACGTCCGGACTCACCTCCCAGTCGCGGGAATCGACGACCGCCTCTTCCTCGTCCGCGTCGGGGTGAGCCTGCTCGTCGTCGTCCCGCTGGCGTACGGACTGTGGTGGATGGGTGGGTTCGGCGGCGCCGACGCCAAGGCGCTGATGACGCTCGCCCTCCTCTTTCCGACCTACCCCGTCTACTACCTCCCGTGGGGTGCCTACCCACGGGTCGAGACCACCCTCGGCGTGTTCTCGATGACGATTCTGACCAACGCCGTCCTCGTCGGCGTCGCTTATCCCGTCTATCTCGGCGTCCGCAACGCCCTCCGGGGTGACCTGTCGCGGCTCATGTGTTTCGGTCGCCGGGTCGACGTGGGGGCGCTCCCGACCGAACACGGTCGCCTGTTCGAGGACGAAGGAGGGTACACCCGGAACGGGCTGGATCTGGACGCCCTTCGGATGTACCTGCGGTGGCGCGGAACCACGCTCGCGGCGCTCCGGGCGGCCCCGACGACCCACCGCGACCCCGAGAGCGTCGGGGAGACGGGCGACCCGACGGACGGGGCGGTCGACGACGACGGCCGGGAGCGTGGCGACGCGTCGGACGACCCGACGGACGGGGCGGTCGACGACGCCGAGTTCGACGACCCGTGGGCCGCCGAACGGTTCCTCGACGAGATCGACGGAAGCGCCTACGGGACGACCCCGGAGAAACTCCGCGAGGGACTGGAGGTCGTGACGACCGAGGAGACGGTGTGGCTCTCGCCGGGCATCCCGTTCATCGTCCCGGTCTTCCTCGGCCTGTGTGTCGCACTGGCCTACGGCGACCTGCTCTTTGCCCTGCTTCGGGCGGTTGGGTTGGTGTGACCGGGGGTGGGTTTAGTCGGTGTCGAGGTCCAGTCGGTCGAGACACGTCGAGAGCCGAGGGGTGGGGTCGACCGTCCGCTCGTCAGGATCGTACGCGACGAGTCCAACGTCGGCCAAGACCGGCAGGTCGACGTGGTGGAGGCCAGTTCGGAGCGTGCGGTCCCGGTCGTCGACACGATCGCGAAGTTCCGTCGCGAGTTCCGACACGGTGAGCCCGTCGGACCGACCGGCGACGACCGACAGAACGTCTTGGCGGTGTGGCCGCGCCAGGAGAACGCTCGCGGCGTCCCACGACGGATGCTCCGGCTCCCGCAGGTCCGGGAGGGAGAGCCGCTCGGACTCCAGCGGGAGCGGATCGACGACGACGTACCCCTCCGGGCGCCGTTCGATCCACCCGGCCGCCACCAGTTTCGGGAGGCAGCGGTGAGCGAGGTCCGTCCGGAGCCCTCGGCGGTCAGCCTCGGTCGCGTCCGGCGACGCGTCGCTCCCGTCCGAGGCGAGACGAGCACGGAGTTCGTCGACCGTCGTCGGCCGGCCTCGATCCCGCAGGATCGAGAGGATCCGTCGCTGACGGGGAGCGCCGAGTATCGACGACTGCACCAGCCCGCGCCCGGCGGCCGGCAACGAGTCCTGTTCGCCGTCCATACGTCTTCCAGCCGCCGAGGACCCATAGTTCGGTTACCCCAAATTTGTGACTGGGTCAGACGTCGGCGAACATCGCGTCGAGGAGTTTGTGTTGGGCCTTGCGGACGTGTTGGTGGAACGTCGACGCTCCGATGTCGAGCGACGCGGCCACCTCCTCGCCCGAACGGTGTCGCGGCCAGTCGAAATAGCCGCCGAAGTAGCCCGCTTCGAGCGCCGCTCGCTGCCGTTCGGTGAGGTCCTCGACGAGCGTCCCCGGGACGCGCTCCGAGGGCGGAGTCTCCCTGCCAACCTGTCGCTGCCCGTCGATCCGAACGTCCAGATACGTCTCCTGTAGCCTGTCGACGACCCGTCGGACGTTCGTCCCGGGCGGGAACCGAATGGTCGCACTGTACGCCCCGTCTTCGATGGTCCCGGCGTCGACGCTCCCGCCGTAGTCCGCGACGATTGACGCCATCGGCGGATCCGAGAGTCGCTGTTCGAACCGGACCTCGCCGTCCCGGTCGTCGAACGTGCGGACCTCCTTCCACGCCGGACGCCGATCGCGGAGGGCGTTGATCGTCTCCATGGCCCCGTCGGTGGCCGTGCCGTACAGGAGGTACTCGCCGTCGCCCACCGGCGTCACCCGAGTGACGCTGATCGTGCCCTCGGTCGGAGGCGAGCCGTCCTGCGGGGGCAGGAGGTTCGGAACCTCGACGTCGAGTTCGACGACTTCGTCGCTCATGAGCGCCCGCTTGCGATCGATCGCGGCGATGGCGTGCCCGATCACGTCGCCCAGTTGACCGACGACCGCTCGCTCCTTCTCGGCGAACGCGTCCGATCGCTCCGAGCAGACACACAGGACACCGTAGAACATCCCCTGGTGAACGACCGGAATCGCGGCGAGGGATCGGTAGCCGAACTCGCGGGCGTCGTCGCGCAACTGCTCTGGGGCGTCCCCCGCGAGGACGTTCCGGGCGATCCGCATCTCGCCGGTCCGAACGGCGTCGCCGATCGGTCCCCAGTCGGCCGGATAGCCGGAGCGGTCGGGAACCGGCAGGTCGTCGATGTAGCCGCAGACACCCGCCTCGACGCGTGGCTCCAGTCGCTGCCCCGAATCGACCGCCCCCATCCAGGCCAGCCGGTAGGAATCCGAGTCGGCCAGTCGATCACACACCACGCGCTCGATCTCGTCGCGGGTGGACTGTCCGATGGCCGCCTCCGTGATGCCGCGGACGACGTCGTTGAGTTCGTCGAGGGCGGCGAGTTGCTCGCGCTGGCGCTCCAGTTCCCGCTCGTACTGTCTGCGCTCGGAGATGTCCGTCGCCATCAGGATCGCCCCGTCGAACTCCCCGTCCCGATACACCGGAACCGCACGACCAGTGAAGTACGCCTCTTTCCCGTAGATCGACTCGAACGGGAAGTCGAACTCGATCGTCTCCCCCTCCTTGAGGCGCTCGAACAACTCCGCCTGTCCCGTCTCGACGATCGACGGCAGTTCGGTGATGGCCACGCCGACCGCGTCCGACGACTCCATTCGCTCGGGCAGCCCGATTATCTCCTCGGCCCGCGGGTTCTCGTAGGTGATCCGCAACTCCTCGTCCAGCCGAAACATCCCGAACGGCGCGTTCTCCACCAACTCCTCGTTGAACCGTCGCGCGTCCCGGAGTTCCCGCTCGTACTGTCTGCGCTCGGAGATGTCCGTCGCCATCAGGATCGCCCCGTCGAACTCCCCGTCCCGATACACCGGAACCGCACGACCAGTGAAGTACGCCTCTTTCCCGTAGATCGACTCGAACGGGAAGTCGAACTCGATCGTCTCCCCCTCCTTGAGGCGCTCGAACAACTCCGCCTGTCCCGTCTCGACGATCGGCGGCAACTCGCTGATATCGACCCCGATCGCGCCCGATACGTCCTCACCTTCGGGGAGGCCGACTATCTCCTCGGCCCGCGAGTTCTCGTAGGTGATCCGTAACTCCTCGTCCAGTCGAAATATCCCGAACGGCGCGTTCTCCACCAACTCCTCGTTGAACCGGCGGGCGTCCCGGAGTCGGCGTTCCCGCGCCTTCCGGTCCGTGATGTCCCGGACGACACAGACGATACCGCCGTCGTCGGCGACGGTCAACGAGAGATCCTGCGGAAACGTCGTTCCGTCCTTCCGTCGACCGAGCGCTTCGCCACGCCACGACCCCGACTCGTAGAGCGACGGGATGATCTCGTCTTCGAACCGTTCGCGCTCCGCGTCACCGTAACACATCGTCCAGTGTTCACCGCGGAACGCCTCGGCGTCGTCGTATCCGTACACGTCGGCGTGCGTCTCGTTGACGTAGGTGTACTCGCCGTCGTCGTCGGTGATGGCGATTCCGTCGATCGCCGACTCCATCACCCGAGCCCGTCGCTCCAGATCCCGGTCGTGCCGTTCGCCGTCGGTCCCGGTGTCGGGCGCCGCGTCCGTACCGCTCGACGACACATCGTCCGGGGAACGCCACCAGACCCTGGAGTTGGACCCGGTCGCCTTCGTCCGGAGTTCGCCACGGTCGGAAAGCGTTCGCAACCGCTCGTACACGGTCCGGCGACCGACGTCGAGGGCGTCGGCCACCTCCGGAGTCGTGAGGGGTTCGTACCGATCGTCGCGCCGGTCGAAGACGGCCAACGTGTCGGCGTAGACGTCCCGCCGAGCCATGCGTGTTCATGTTTGCTATTACACATAGTTCCATCGACGGAACCACCGACCGTGGCACCCGGCGTCGGCGGCCGCGGCCGACCCGACTCGCACGGCGGCGACACAAGACCTATCGGCCGGTAACACCGAGGGGCGGGCATGACCGTCGACGTGGATTTCGGGGATGACGGCCTCGTGCCCGCCGTCGCACAGGACGCCGACTCCGGCGATGTGCTGATGCTGGCGTACGTCTCGCCGGACGCGCTCGAGCGCACCCGCGAGACGGGGCGTGCACACTACTACTCGCGGAGCCGCGACGAACTCTGGGAGAAGGGGGCGACGAGCGGCCACACCCAGTCGGTCCGGGAGGTGCGGGTCGACTGCGACGGCGACGCCTTGCTCTACCTGGTCGACCAAGAGGGCGGGGCGTGTCACACCGGCTACCGCTCCTGTTTCTACCGGACCACCGACGGCGAGACGGTCGGGGAACGGGTGTTCGACCCGGACGAGGTGTACGCGGACGGGGACGGATGAAGGGAGCCGAGGCCGACGGCGACACCGACCCGGCGGCGGCGCTCCGGGCCGCGCGGTCGGACGTGGCCGACGCCCGCGCTGCCGTCGAGGACCACGGCGAGGAGCGCCTGCAGGCGGTGCGGACGGCGTACCGCGAGGCGACCGACCTGCTCGACCGATACGAGGGGCGGGCGACCGGCACCGGCGACTTCGCCGCGTTCGTCGAGTTCCAAGAGGCGTTCGTCGAACTGGTCGAAGGGTTGGACGACGACCTGCCGGCCCGTGACGCATTCGAAGCGGCCAACGACATCCTCGATCAGCGCCGACTCGGCGAGGACGACTTCGAGCGCGCCCGCGAGGCACTCGACCCGGCGGCAGACCGGGTCGCCCTGCTCTCGGAGCGGGCGGCGGCCGAGGAGCGCCGGGAGGCGGCCCGCCGCGACGCCCGGCAACGGCTCCGCGACCTGACCGACCGGATCGAGTATCTGGAGCGACTGCGACGACTGGGCGAGGCCGACCTCGACGCGCCCGTCGAGCGCCTGCGCGATCCGGTCGAGTCGTACAACGAGGCGGTCGAGGCGGCGTGGACGACGTTCAAGCGGGAGGCGAGCGCCCGCGAGGTGTTCCGCGTCGTCGAGGCGAGCGAGGCGTACCCGCTCGCCGCGTTCCGCCGGCCGCCACCGGAGCTCCGCGAGTACGTGACGACGTACGCGGCCGGCGAGGAGTCGATCCCGACGCTCCTGACGTACGCCGACTACTCGTCGTCGAAGCTCTCACACTACGTCGACGACCCCGCGGCGCTCCGGACGCGCGTCGCGACCCACCGGACGTATCTCGAACGGCTGGACGCCGACCCGTTGACGGTGGACTGGCCGCCGCCGGCGGCGGGGACGCTCCGGCACCGCGCCGGGGAACTCGTCTCGGTTACGGCCCGGTTCGCCCCGGACGACGTCGTCGCCGCGGCGCGACGCCTCCGGACCCTGCCCGACGAGGTGGCGTACGGCCGCCTCCGGGAGACGGCGATGGCCCGCGACGAGTTGGACGACACGGAGCGCGAGCGATTGGCCGAGGGCGCGGTCGAGTCGGAACTGGAAGAGGCACGGGCGGAGCGCGAACGTCTCGAGGCGGCACTCGACGGTTAACGCGCCGCTTCGAGGTGGTCGCGGAGGTCGGCCGCGAGGTCGGCCGCGCGCGACTCGTCGCGGGCCTCGGCGTAGATTCGGACCTTCGGTTCGGTGCCACTGGGCCGGACGAGCACCCACGCGTCGCCGTAGTCGAGGCGGTAGCCGTCGGTCGTGTCCAGATCGGCGTCCGCATCGCGGGCGTACGCCGCGGCGGCGTCGAGGAGGTCGTCGAGTTCGTCGCCGTCGTAGGCGATGTCCGCCCGGACGAGGTGGTAGTCGGTGTAGGGGGCGACCACCTCGCTCGTCGGCGCGTCGGCGCGGGCGAGGCGTTCGAGGAACTTCGCGGCGGTGTACGCGCCGTCGCGGGTCAGGCGGTAGTCGGGGAAGAAGACGCCGCCGTTGCCCTCGCCGGCGACGGGGACGTGGTCGCCGGCCCGACGGCGCTCGCGGATCCGCGTCACGATGTGCGCCGAGCCGATGGGGGTGAGGTCGAGGGTCGCACCGGCGGCGCCGACCACGTCGACCAACCGCTGTGAAACGTTGACCGCGGCGACGACGACGTCGTCCGCGGCGACGTGTGCGTCCACGAGCGCCGCGAGCGAGGCGTCGCCGTCGACGAACGCGCCACGCTCGTCCACGAAGATGGCGCGGTCGGCGTCGCCGTCGTGTGCGATCCCCACGTCGGCGTCGCTCGATCGGACGAGTCGCCGGAGTTCGTCGAGGTTCCCGGCGACGGGTTCCGGGTCGCGCCCGGGGAAGTGCCCATCCGGATCGGCGTTGACCGTACGGACCGCACAGCCGAGTTCGCGGAAGAAGTCGGGCGACACCAGCGCGCCAGCGCCGTGGCCGGGGTCGAGCGCGACGGTGAGGTCGGCGGCGGCGACGGCCTCGCGGTCGACGCCGTCGAGGAGGTCCGCGCGGTAGTCGGCGTTGATGCCGTCGACGCTCCGAACCGTCCCCACGTCGTCCCACCGCACGGTGGGGGCGACCCCGTCGTCGACGGCCGACTCGACGCGTTCGTACCCGTCGACCGAGAGTTCCGTGCCGTCGTCGCCGAGGAGTTTGATCCCGTTGTACTGCGGGGGGTTGTGGGAGGCGGTGAGGTGGATGGCGGGTACACCCTCGGCCTCGCAGTAGTAGGCGACGCCGGGCGTGGGGACGACGCCGAGGCGGTCCACGTCTACCCCGGCGCTCGCGGCGGTCCCCGCGACGACGTTCGCGAGGGGCTCGCCCGAGAGACGGGTGTCGCGCCCGATGGCGATCCGGTCGGCGTCCCAGACGGCCGTCGCTGCGCTCGCGATCCGGCGGACGAGGTCCGGAGTGAACTCCTCGCCGACGACCCCGCGCGTGCCGCTGGACCCGAACAGTTGCATCGACTGGGGGTCGTCGTGCGGGGCACAAATCCGTTGCGACCGCGCGCCGTCGGCATCACCGCGGCGAGCCTGCGGCTCGCGGTCGGAGGCTTTAGGCCGCCGCCCGACCCACGCCCGCTATGACGCAGTTCCCGGAGTTCGAAGTCGTCCCCGCGGTCGACATGCAGGACGGCGAGGTGGTGCAGTTGGTGCAGGGCGAGCGGGGGACCGAGACGCGCTACGGCGACCCGGTCGACGCCGCGCGACGGTGGGTCGACGCCGGTGCGCGCACCCTCCACCTGGTCGACCTCGACGGGGCCTTCGAGGGGGAGCGAGCGAACGCGGCGGCAGTGGAGGCCGTCGTCGACGCGGTGGACGTCCCGATCCAACTCGGTGGCGGCATCCGCACCGCCGAGGACGCAGTGGGACTGCTCGACCGGGGCGTCGACCGCGTGATCCTCGGGACGGCCGCCGTCGAACGGCCGGAGATCGTCGCGGAGATCAGCGAGCAGCGACCGGGGAGCGTGGTCGTGAGCCTCGACGCGAAGGGCGACGAAGTGGTCGTCTCGGGGTGGACCGAGGGCACCGGCCTCGACCCCGTCGACGCCGCACGGCGGTACGCGGATCTGGGCGCGGCGGGCATCCTCTTCACCGACGTCGACGTCGAGGGGAAGCTGTCGGGGGTGCGGGCCGAGCGCATCGAGCGACTCGCCGACGCCGTCGACGTGCCGGTGATCGCCAGCGGCGGCGTCGCGACGCTCGACGACGTGCGCGCGTGCCGCGAGGCGGGCGCGGCGGCGGTGGTCGTCGGCACCGCACTGTACGAGGGGGCCTTCACCCTCGACGCGGCGATGGGCGTGTAGCCGGGCGCAACCGACTTAGGCACGCCGCGAGAGGGTCGGACATGGACCGCACCGCCGCGCGAAGCCGCGAGACAGCGGAGACGACCATCGACCTGACACTCGACGTGGACGGCGAGGGCGACGCCCGCGTCGACACCGGTATCGGCTTCTACGACCACATGCTCGAATCGTTCGCCAAGCACGGCCTGTTCGACCTGACGGTGGAGTGTGACGGCGACCTGGACATCGACGACCACCACACCGTCGAGGACGTCGCCCTCGTCCTCGGCGGGGCGTTCGAGGAGGCGTTGGGCGACAAGCGAGGGATCCGCCGCTTCGCCGACCGTCGCGTCCCCCTCGACGAGGCCGTCGCCTCGGTGGTCGTCGACGTGAGCGGCCGACCCCTGTTCCGGTTCGACGGCGAGTTCTCCGAGGAACGCGTGGGCGACTTTACGAGCGTCATGGCACGCCACTTCGCACGCTCCCTGTCGACCGAGGCGGGACTCACCTGCCACGCCGAAGTGACGGGCGAGAACGCCCATCACGAGGTGGAGGCGCTGTTCAAGGCACTCGCGCGCTGTCTCGACGACGCCACGCGGATCGACGAGCGGCGATCCGACACGCCGAGCACGAAAGGCGAGCTCTGAGCGGGACGGGAATACGATGCTTGTCGTATATTTGTTCGACGACCGTCGTTAGTTATTTGCCTTCGGGCGTGGAGCCGGCGGGTATGCAGACGTTCGAAACGCTAGACAGCGACACCTCGAAGCTCGTCGTGTTGTACCTCCAGCGCGTCGGCGACGCGACGCCGGACCGGATCGCGGATAGGCTCCGACTCCCGCTGATGACCGTGTTGGCGACCGTCCGGTATCTGGAAAAGGAGGGGATCGTCCGGCGGCTGGCGGGGTCGGACCGGGTCGTACTGGCCGACCACGACGCCGCACACCCGGGTCGACGGGAGCGCGCCGGGGCGGCTTCGTCCCGACCGGCCTCGGTGCCGAGGTAGTCGAGGGGGTCGCCCACTGCGACGGCCCGCGTTCGGTGTCGAGACCGGCGAACGTGTGGTCGGCGTGGACGACTCAGTCGTCGGCCGCGACGTCGTCCGGGTCGTCGTACTTCTGCTCGCGGCGCTGCTGAACGTCCTTGATCGCGTGTTCCGGCGGCACGTCCATCGAGGGGTTCTCGTCGAAGAAGTTCACCGGCTCCAGCTTGAACCCGGAGATGCGGGCCGGGAGGATCGGCCAGTCCTCGGGTCGGGTGATGTGGTTGACGCCGAGGGTGTACCAGAGGACGAGGTCCTCGCCGTCGAGGGACCGATCGGCCTCGGTCCACGCGGGCAGGCCGTCACCGCCGGGGTTCTGGTTCGGATACTCGCCGGCGGGGAACCGTTCGTCCTCGTCGTACGGCGTCGCCCAGATGTGGTTGTCGATGAACGTCGACCGCTCGTGAACGCTCGATCCGGGCTGTGCACACGCCTCGACGTTCTCGCCGGGCATGAGTTTGTAGCCGGTCGGCTTGTCGAGTTTGTTCGTCTCGTTGGGGTTCACCACCTGCCAGTACCGGCCCTTGTGGGGGTCGGTGAGTTCCTGTGCCTCCTGTTCGCTCTTCAGTTGCGTCCGCTCGGCGTAGAAGGCCTGTCCCGCCGGATTCAGATCGGTGTCCTCGCCCGGCCACTCGTTTTGTACGCCGTCGGGACCCACCGGCACCGTCTGGTTCTCGACGCGGTAGAGTTCGTTCTCTCCGCCGTCGACGTCCATGTCCAGTCGGAAGTTGAAGAAGTGCTGGTGGATCATGCCCTTGACCCCGGGTGCCAGCATCTCCGCGAAGCCGGAGGCGTCCTCGCCGGGGGCGACCAGTCCGTTGCTGTCCACACCGGTCAGCCGGACCTGTCCCTCCATCGACCCGTCCTGGTAGAGATACCAGTTGAACTGGTAGTCGTAGTTGCCAACGGTGGCGACGAAGGAGATGACGAGTCGGCGGTTCCGACGCACTTCCGTGTTCTCGGTCCGCCAGTTGGTGTGTTTCCAGAGGGTACCGTAGTCCTCCTCGTGGAGACAGACCGCGTTGGGAATGGTGTTCACTTCGCCGTCGGTGTCGTTCATCACCGCGTCGAAGTAGTGCATGTACCCCAGGCAGTCACAGCCCTCGGTCAGCGAGTTCGCCAGCCGACCGATGTTGTACTCGCCGACGTCGAAGGCGTTTTTCCAGTTGTGGTTCGGATCCCGTTCGCCGTACGGGACGGCCATCTCCGCACACGACGCGCGGTTGATGATACTGCGGACCTCGCCGTCGTCCTCGTAGCCGACGTCGTGGAGGACCAGTCCTTCCCGTTGTGTCCAGCCGACGCGGAGGTGCCAGTTCTGCCACTCGACCTTCCGGCCCTCGATGGACCAGCTCGGCCCCTCGGGCTGGTCGACGTTGTAGGGTTTCAGATCCGTTCGCAGGTCGCGGTCCTCGGCCCGATACGGCGCGTCTTCGAGGTTGTCGACGACGTTCGACTCCGTCACGCCGTTGTCGACCACCTCGACGACCTCCATGTCGTCGAGGTCGACCCAAACGTGCACCCCGTCGATGGGTCGAGCGTAGCCGTTGTCCTCCTCGCTCGTCCGGATCCACGTCATCCCGTGGGCCAACCGTCGGTCGGTGTCGACCCCGTCCGGGACGAAGTGGTGACCGGCGGACCACGGGTCGACGATGGCGAGATCGAAGTTCTCGACGCCGCGTTTCGCGACGGCCTCCCGCCACTCCTCGTTCGCCTTCACCGTCTCCTCACACACGTCGAACTCCTCAAGGGTGATCGATGGCTGGGCGCCTTCGACCTCCTCCCACGAGATCAGTTCCGCGTCGTCGAGCGACACGACCGCCTCGTAGGTGGTCTTCTCGACCGGATCTCGGAGGATAGCGAAGGCGCGTCGGGCCACCGACGTGTCGTCGCCCCGCAGTTCGTCCTTCGACGGTTCGTCGAGGACGATCTTCACGTAGCGAGTCGGTTCGTCGACCCGTGTCTCCAGTATTTCGCGTGCAGCCTCGATTTCCTCGGGTGCGAGGGGATCGAGTGGGTGATCGACCGCGGATTCCATCTCTGTCGCCATTACAGTATCGTGTCTTAACCCCCTGACCAAATAGCTTTTCGTTCATACAATAGGTGTCCGAATGTGTGATCATACATTTGGATTTCGTCCGGAACAACTCCGAGTGACACAGTTCGTGGCGGGGGTGGTCCGCCGCGTCGGGGAGTGCTTCGTCGTCCCGGAGTGCGCAGTGACACCGCGTCCCCAGACGTTACGCCGGACGGGGGCACGTTGCGCCGTTCGGTAACTATAAGTGCGGAACGGAAATACACCCAGCCGACTCGGACAACAAACACCTAACTATCGTCCAAATTAGTTAAGAACTATGCTTACATTACAGAGTATAAGTAAAGACTTCGGAGAATTGACCGCCGTAGATGACGTGAGTGTCGAAATAGAGTCCGGCGAGCTCGTCACGCTCGTCGGCCCGAGCGGATCGGGGAAATCGACGGTGTTGAACATGATCGCGGGCCACCTGGAGCCCAGCGCCGGTTCGATCATGATCAACGGCACGGACGTCACCCCCCTGTCACCGCAGAACCGACCCACGAGCATGGTGTTCCAGTCGTGGGCACTGTTCCCACACATGACCGTTCGGGAGAACATCGAGTTCCCCATCGAGGCCAACGGCGAGGACGTCGACGGGCGGGTCGAGGAGCTACTACGGCAGGTACAACTCGATCCGTCGGAGTACGCCGAAAAGAACGCGGACGAGTTGAGTGGTGGCGAACAACAGCGGGTCGCACTCGCTCGCGCCATCGCCTACGATCCCGAGATCCTGCTTCTCGACGAGCCGCTGGGGTCGCTCGACTACGTGCTTCAACAGGAGCTACGTCGGGAGTTGAGCGACCTGAACGAGGAACTGGACATGACGTTCGTCTACGTCACCCACTCGCTGGAGTCCGCGCTGATCATCAGCGACCGCATCTTCGTCCTCGATCAGAGCCGCCTGGTGCAGGCCGGAACGCCCCGAGAGATCTACCAGGAGCCGAAAAACCGGTTCATCGCCGAGTTCATGGGCGACGCGAACGTCTTCCCGATCGACGCGACGCTACAGAGCGGCGAGGCGGTGCAGCGCGCCGACGCCGACGTGGACGACCTCGTGATCGCGGACGGCCGTGAGGAGGAGGCGAGCTACCTCATCGTCCGGTACGACAGGGCGACGGTGGCACCCGATCTGGAACGAGATATGGGTGTCGAAGGGACGGTGTTCAAGAAACTGATGAAGGGGAACACCGTCCTCGTCGAAGTGGTCGGCGAGGAGACCGAGGAGCAGTACTTCGCCGAGGTGGACTACGCGGAAGCCGAGCGGTTGGACCGGGGGGACTCCGTGTACGTACAGTGGAACGAAGCCGACACGGTGGCCGTTCCGGAGTAGATCATGTCGGTACTAGACCAACTACGTCGCGACGTCGGATCGGGATCGAAGGTCGCACCCCTCTCGCGCTACGTCGACCTCCCGCACGTCCTCATCGCACCCATCGTGGCGGTGCTGCTGGTGATGTTCGTCGGACCGATGGCGATTCTGGCGCTGTTCTCGGTGCAGTCCGGAAACGAACTGATGTTGAACCCGACGACGTGGACGCTCGCGAGTTACGAGGAGTTCGTCGTCGGCATGGTCACGGGGTCCGGCGTCTACGGACAGGTGCTCTCGACGACGACGCTGATCAGCGTCGCGACGGTGCTGTTGACCCTCGCCATCTCGTTTCCGGCGGCGTACGCGCTGGCGCGGAAGATACGCCGGTTCAAAACGGCGCTCCTGGTCGCGTTGATCCTCCCCCTGCTCACGAGCGTGACGATGCGCGTGCTGGGCTGGGTGATGTTCCTGATGAAAGGCGGCGTGCTCGCGGGGTTGCTCGATCTGTTGGGGATCACGGTCGAGTCGATCCTCTACCAGGAGGCCGCGATCATACTGGGAACGACCTACGTCTACTTGCCGTACATGCTGTTTCCGATCTACCTCTCGATGCTGTCGATCCCCGAGTCGCTGTACACCGCGGCATCCGACCTCGGCGCGAGTCGGACGAAAGTGTTCAGGGACGTCGTCCTCCCCTTGAGCAAGCCCGGCGTCGTTATCGGCTGTCTGTTCGTGTTCGTGCTGTCGCTCGGTGCCTCCGTCGAATCGGAGCTACTGGGCGGAGGAAGCGCGTTCACGATGGCCAGCAACATTCAGTACTCGTTCGGCATCGCACAGAACTTCCCGCTGGGATCCGTCCAAGCGACCTCGCTGTTGGCCATCGCCGGTGGGACCGGCGTCTACATCCTGAGCAACCTTGATCTCGCCGACATCGCGGACCGGAGCGGCACAGCCGGCGGCCACACCGCGAACGCGAACTCCGACGTCGAGAACGCCATCTGGTACGGCTACGTCCTCCTGGTGGTCCTGTTTCTCATGATCCCCATCGTCGCGATCATCGTCGCGTCGACCCACGAGGCTCGGGTGTTCGTACTTCCCTACGAGTTCACCCTCGACTGGTACAGGGAGGTGCTCGGCAACGGAACCATCAGGACGGCCATCGTCAACACGCTGAAAATCGCGATTCCGGTGACGATCATCAGCACCGTGATCGGCACCGCCGGGGCGATCGGCTACACTCGGTACACGTTCGCCAGACGGGAACTGTTCAAGATCTTCGTCCTCCTCCCGATATTCTTCCCGCTGATCCTCATCGGACTGGGGATGTCCATATGGACGAGTACCATCGGATTCGGCTACGGCATCGTCCAGACCATCGTCGGCGAGGTGGTCTGGATCGCTCCGATCGTCATGTTCGTCGTCTCGATCACCGCCCTCGGCATCGATCCGGACATGGAGCGGGCGGCACGGGATCTGGGTGCCGACACGACCAAACTGTACAGGGATATCGTCCTGCCGCTCATCGCGGACGGCGTGATCTCGGGGGCCATCTTCGCGTTCGTCCTCGCGTGGAACAACTACTACATCGCGTCGTACATGTCGGGATCGAACATCCTCGTGACGACGTGGATTCACAGCCGCCTAACACAGGGGTTCTCGGCGCTCGTCCCGGGCGTCGCCGCGATCCTGTTCTACATCTCACTCGCCGGTGTCATCGCCGCCTTCGGAGCGAAACGGCTGCTGTCGAAGGGCTGAGTGACGCCGGCGTCGCCCGCCATCCACAGTGGACGACGACCACCGCGCCGTCGGCGGTCACACGCGACCCGCGTCGTGTCGGGTGACGTCGGGTCGGATCGAGACCGTCTCGGGCGCGTGTCGCGTCGACGAGTCGGTGAAAAAAAAAGCGCGTGGGGTTACATCCGGGCCTTCGCTTCCCGCCAGATGGGCTGGAAGCTCTCCAGATCGGGCACCACGTCGAAGAAGACGGAGTTCGCGAGGATGTCGTCCAGGTCCTCGGTTCGGAGGACCGCCTTCTGCTCGTCGCTGTACTGGTCGAACGAGGAGGCGTGCGGGACGACGTTCACGCTGCTCGCGCCCTCGGGCCACGAGAGGTTGTACGCGGCCTCCGGGGACTGCAGGTACGCGACGTAGTTGTCGGCCAGCGGCGAGAGTTCGCCCTTGAGGAAGGAGTCCTGTTCGACCCAGATGATCCCCCCTTCCTCGTCGGGGATGACGTTCTTGAACTCCATCCGGCCGTCGCGCCGGAGCGTCCCCTGCCCGAAGTTGCTCGACATGATGAGGATGTCGATCTCGCCGGAGCTGAGCGCCTGATTCTGGGAGGCCACGTCGGGGTAGATCGCCTCCGCGTTGTCGAACAGGTCGAAGGTCGCCTGCCGGACCTGTTCGCGCTCCTCGTCCGAGTGTTCCTTGTACGGGTCGATCCCCTCGCGGAGCATGATGATCTGGATCATCCAGAAGAACCAGTCCGAGAGGCCGACGTTGTACTCGTCGTCCCACGCGATGTCGTAGGTCTGCCAGTCGGACTCCGCGACGGTATCCTGATTGACGCACATCGAAACCCATCCCCACCGCTGAGGGAGCGCGTACAGTTGGCCGTCCGTGTCGAACTCGCCGTCCTCGTTGACGTGGGCGTACTTGTACCCGTTCTCCGGTTTGAACAGGTCGAGATAGTTGTCGAACGTGTACGGTCGCCACGCCTCCTCGTCGATGGGTCGAAGCAGATCCTCGTCGACCGCGTTGGCGATGAAGGCGTTGTTCGGCGTGAAGATGTCGAACTGACTCCACTCGCCCGAGCTGAGACGGTTGATCGCCTGCGGGTCCTCGGTGAACAGGTCCAGCGACGTGTCTGTGTCGAACTGGTCCCGGAACGGGCCTTGGACGTTCTCCCCGTCGTAGCCCGCCCACGTCAGGTGGGAGACGGTCGTGCTCAGTTCCAGTTCTTCGTCGGTCGGTTCGAGCAGTTCGGGGTGGGGCTTGCCCTGAACGGTCGCCATCTCCTCGGCCTCCCAGTCCATCTGGACGCCGTTACCGCCACTGCCTCCGCCACCACCACCACCGGTACAGCCGGCGAGTGCCGCGCTACTCGCCCCGACGGCGATACCTTTGAGATACTGTCTTCGCTTGAGATGTTCTCTCATGTAACCACTGCACCGGAGACCCCATTAACATTTAATATCTGTGGTTAAGGCAATTTGAATCGTTCATACATTCATAATACACAGATAAAAATAAATTATCACGCCCTATATTTGCTATTTGGACAATGATTCGCCAACGAATACGTTCGAAACGGCCTTGGAGCGGACATTCGTTTCGTTTCGTCTCGTTTGGTGTTCAGATGCCGAGATTCACCGTCACAAAAACTAATATGTCTCGTATTTATCGGTCGGGTAGCATGGGATCAGAGACGGAGTATCCTGTCGGTCATCCGATGGATCCGCTGGCTCCAAAGGAGATCGACCAGGCACGCGAGACGCTCGAATCGGCCAAAGACCTCTCGGAGCGGACCCGATACATCGAGATCGTGCTCGACGAACCGCGCAAGGCGGAGCGTCGGGGCGAAACGACGCCGGAGCGGCGGGCGAAGATCGTCGTCCGGGACAAAAGCGAGGGCGAGACCTACGAGGGGATCGTCTCCCTCGACGAAGGGGCCGTCCTGTCGTGGGACCACCTTCCCGACGCACAACCGCGGATGGTCGGCGAGGAGTTCGTGGGAGTGGAGGAGGCGGTGACTGCCGACGAGGAGTTCCGGGAGGCGGTCAGAAAGCGCGGTGCGGATCCGGATCTGGCGATCGTGACGGCTTGGTCGGCGGGCTACGACTTCGTTCCCGGGGACATCGACCGGAGCCGTCGTCTGGCCCACGGCGTCACCTGGGTGAAAGGCGACGAAGACGAACAGGGAGCGAACGCGTACAACCGGCCGCTATCGGGGATCCACGCGTGGGTCGACCTCGACGACATGGAGGTGCTCAAAGTCATCGACACCGGGGTGACGAACCCGGACGTGGTCGGGAACATGGACACCTACCACTATCGGGCGGAGAATCGGGAGCTTCGCGACGACCTGACGCCGTACAACGTCGTGCAGCCCGAGGGGCCGAGCTGGGAGGTGGACGGTCGCGAGATCAGCTGGCAGAAGTGGAACCTGCGCGTCGGCTTCAACCACCGCGAAGGACTGGTCCTCCACGACGTCGGCTACGAGGACGACGGTGAGGTCCGCAGTATCATCAAGCGCGCGTCGTTCCCGGAGGTCGCGGCCGTCTACAACGACCCCGATCCGGACCACTACTGGAAGACGCCGTTCGACGTGGGCGAGTACGGGCTCGGTCGGCTGGCGAACTCGCTGACCGAGGGCTGTGACTGCCTGGGCTACATGCACTACTTCGACGCGGTGATGAACGATCCCGAAGGCAATCCGTCGGTGATCGAGAACGCGATCTGTGTCCACGAGGAGGATTACGGTCTGCTGTGGAAACACCACGACTGGCGCGTCGGCGACGACGAGGTCCGCCGGAACCGACGGCTCGTCGTCTCGTTCATTTCGACCATCGGCAACTACGACTTCGGCTTCTACTGGTACTTCTACCAGGACGGCGGTATCGAGGCACAGGTCCGACTGACCGGGTGTAACGCGACCGGACCGATGCCGCCGGGGGAGACCGAGTCGGGGTACGCGGAGATGGTCGGTCCGGACCACAAGTCGATGATCCACCAGCACGTGTTCACGGCACGGCTGGACATGGCCGTCGACGGGACGCAGAACTCCGTGCGGCAGGTCGACCTCGAAACCGTGCCGTACGGCCCGGAGGGGTACGATACGGACGCACACCGGGAACCCGACCGCCAGCACCCCAACCGATACGGACAGGCAGCGTACGCGAGCCGCGAGAAATACCGGACGGAGACGGAGGCGAACGCGCGGTCGAACCCACAGAGCGGCCGATACTGGGAGATAATCAACGAAAACGAGCTCAACGACGCGACCGGACAACCGATCGGCTACCGCCTGCGGCACAAAAACGGGGACAACACGGCGTTCGCGCCACAGGCCGGGTCGTCGGACATGAACCGGCTCGGGCTGGCGGACAAGCATCTCTGGGTCACACAGCACGACGAGGACGAACGGTTCCCCGCCGGCGAGTATCCGAACCAACACCCCGGTGGCGACGGCCTCCCGGAGTGGGTCGAGCAGGATCGGTCGGTCGAGAACGAGGACGTCGTCGTCTGGTACAACCTGACCCAGACTCACGTCTCGGTCCCGGAGGACTGGCCCATCCTCCCGGCGAAGATGATGTCGTTCAAACTCGAACCGGCCCACTTCTTCGAGGAGAACCCGGCCATCGACGTACCGCCGGAACACGAGATCAAGGACGTCGAACGGTGGACGACCGACAAACAGGAGTCGATCGACCCCGACGACTGACGGGACTCCCCGGGTCGTCCGCCGGCCGGGACGGGCGGACGCCGTTCCGATCACGAGCGGATCGTCGCCGAACCGGACGGCTACAGCACCGACGCCACGTCCTCGCGGACGGCCGCGTGGAACCGATCGCTCGCGTAGCGGTCCCGGGGGAGCGTCGGCCGGTCGTCCGCGTCGACGGCGGCCGCTATCGTGTCGACGGCGTCGGCGGTCGAGTCGAAGAGGCGGTCGGCCCGGCCGTCGAGCACCTCGCGTTGCCCCCCCGAATCGGGGGCGAACGCCACCATCCCGGCGGCGACGTACTCCGCAACGGCCATCCCGAAGTGTTCCGACGGTTTGCAGTTCAGGCCGTAGCGGTGGGTCTCCAGCAGGCGGTCGACGCGCTCTCTGGAGGCGTCGCGTTCGAGGTGGACGTAAGAGCGGTCGGCGGCCGCGGCCGCGACCCGCCGGGCGTAGTCGGCGTACATCGACGAGGACGACCCGACGAGGTGGAGGTGGAGGTCGTGACCCCGGTCGCGGACGCCGTCGACGACGCGGATCGCCCGCAGTGGTCGCTTATCCGGTGCGAGACGACCGAGGACGACGACGCCGTCCTCGCGGGCCGCCCACGGTCGGGGGTCGGGCGGTGGGTCGATCGGCGGGTGGCGAACGGTCGGCCGGCGGCCGTAGACGGCGTCGACGACGTCGGCCGTCCACGCGGAGTTGGCGAGGAGGGTGGCGTCGGCCGGGAGCGTCCGGTCGCCGACACCGGCCAGCCGACTCCACAGCGGATCGAGGCGGACCCCCGCCCCGTCCGGGGCGTGACGACGGTTGAACTGCGGGTAGTGGACGTACTGCAGGGAGGGGATCGGGAGGTCGAACTCGTTTGCGGTGCTGACGGCGGCGTCGAATCGATACGCGAGTCGGTCGAACACCCACCGAAGCAGGACGCTACGGGGGGCGAGCGCCGGACCGAACCGGTCGGGGAGGGCGTCGAACGCCCGCGAGACGGCCCGCGTTCCGGTGGGTCGGTGGACCGGGACGGCGGCCGCGGTGTCGAACAGGTCGTTGAGGTCGGCGAGCGACGACCGCGAGAGGGTGACGAGCGTCACGTCGTGGACGGACTGGAGCGCCTCGCAGACGTGGAGGCAGACGGCGTCGGCCCCGCCGCGGCCGTCGAGCGTGTTGTGGAGGACGGCGACCCGCGCCATGGACGGGAGAGGGGGGCGACGGTCTTATACCCCACACCGGCGGGGGACTTTTCACGACCGCCGCCCGCCGGGAGGGCATGGAGTGTGTGTTCGTGGGGTGTGGCGCGGTCGCCCGGAAGTACGCCGCCGACCTCGATGGCTCGGCCCTCTCCGTCGCGGCCGTCTGTGACCTCGACGCCGACCGTGCCGCGTCGCTTTCGACGACGGTCGACGCGACGGCGCACACGTCCCTGGATTCGGTCCTCGGCGCGACGGACGCCCCCCTCGTCGTCAACCTCACGAGCCACGGGGCCCACGCCGACGTGACCGAGCGGGCGCTCCGCGCGGACCGGCACGTCTGGTCGGAGAAACCGCTCGCGCTCGACGCCGACCGGGCGGCAGACCTCGTGTCGTTGGCCGAACGGCGGGGGCTGGCGCTCGGCTGTGCGCCCATCAACGACCGCTGTGAGACCCAGCGCCTCGCGCGGCGGGCGGTCGTCGACGGTCGTCTCGGCCGGGTTCGGTTGGCGTACGCCCACGCCCACGTCGGCCGGGTGACGGCGTGGCACGACGACCCCGAGTCGTTCCTCCGGGTCGGCCCGCTGTACGACGGGGCGGTCTACCCCCTGACCCTGTTGGTCGCGTGGTTCGGCCCCGTCGGACGGGTCCGGAGCGCCGACGCCGCCGACCCCTGGCCCGACCGCGAGTCGCGGTCACCCGACCGACCGAGCCACGTCGAGGCGACGCTGGATATGGCCGACGGACCGCTCGTCCGCCTGACGGCGAGTTTCTACGCCCCCCACCGGAGCCGGGAGTTCACGAGCCTCGAACTCCACGGCGACGACGGTTCGTGTTACCTCGACGACGCCGGCGACCTGGGTGGTGAGCGGGACGGCCACGCCGTCTCCGTCGGCCGCGAGGGACGGCCGTACACCCCGAACCCCCTCGACCACCCGCCGCGGCGGACGCCCTACCTCGCGGGGCCGGAGCGACTGGCCGCGGGCGTCCGCCGAGGGGCACCCGAACGCCGGTCGGCCCGCCGGGGGGCCCACCTCGTCGCCGTCTGCAACGCCGTCGAACGGGCCGCCGACGGGGGCGGGAGCGTCGCCGTCGACGCCCGCGGCGTCCCGGCGCCGGACCGGAGCCGGATCGTCCCCGGGCGTACCGGCACGGACGGCGTCGTCGGCCCGCCCGACGCCGCCGTCCGCCTCCCGCCGGTCGGCTTCGGCTGTTCGCGCTACCGCGACGGGACGTACGTCGACCGTCGCGACTCGATTCGGACGGCGCTGGACGCCGGCTACCGCTTCCTCGACTCGGCGGAACTGTACGGCAACGAGGCGCGGATCGGAGCGGTGCTCGACGAACCGGGGAGCCCCGACCGGGACGCCCTCTTCCTCGCGAGCAAGGTGTGGAACACCAACCACGGCCACGTCGTCGAGGCCTGCGAGACGACGCTCGCGGACCTCGGGGTCGACACGCTTGACTGCTACATGGTTCACTGGCCGGAGTCGTGGGCGTACACCGGTCCCCTGCGCCGACTCGCCGAGTTGCCCGTCGAGACACAGGAGGCGCTCACCTTCCCGGAGACCGACGACGGCGACCGGGCGACGGGGGACGTGAGCCTCGAGTCGACGTGGCGGGGGATGGAGGCAGTCTACGACCGGGGACTGGCCGCGTCGCTCGGACTCTGTAACGTCGACCGGGAGACGCTGTCGCGGGTCGTCGAGTTCGCTCGGGTCCCGCCGACGGTGGTACAGGTGGAGTGTCACCCCTATCGTCCCCGGACCGAGTTGGTCGATTGGTGTCACGAGCGGGGGATTCGGGTGGTCGCCCACTCGCCGCTGTCGGCCCCGGGCCTCCTCGACGACCCGGTCGTCCGGGAGGTGGCCGCCGGTGTGGGTATCTCGCCCGCGACGGCCGTACTCGCGTGGACCGTCGGCCGCGGCGTCGTCCCCATCCCGTCGAGCACCGACCCCGACCACGTCGTCGAGAACCTCGCTGCCGTGGGCCACCGTCTCGACGACGACGCCCGGGAGCGACTGACCGCACTCGAGGACCCCGAGTTCGAGCGATGAGCAAGGGGCGAGTCCACCGGCGGCGGCGAGTCGTCTCGGTCGCGACCCTCGCCGCGGTCGGTCTGGGTGCGGCGGTCGGGGGGCGCGCGCTCGTGGCGGGGGCGACGGACCACGCCACGGCGACCCGGTGGCTCCTCGTCGCCGGTGCGGTGTTCGTGGCCGAAGTCGGCTTCCTGGCCGCCCACCTCGACCCCGGGCGAGCGACGGCGGCGTTCGCGCCGCCGAACCTCGTCACGCTGGCCCGCGGTGGCCTGTACGCCGCGACCGCGGGCTTTCTGGTCGTCCCGCCGACGACCCCGGCGGTGCGGTGGGCGCCCGCGGCGTGTTACGGGACGGGGGTCGCCCTCGACGTCGTCGACGGTCGCCTCGCCCGGGCGACGGGGCGGACGACCGACCTCGGGGCGCGGCTCGACCGGGGATTCGACACACTGGGCTTTCTGGTCGCACCCCTCGTCGGCGTCGTCTGGGGGCGACTGCCGGTCGTCTACCTCTCGCTGTCGGCCGCGCGGTACGTCTACCGCGCCGGACTCGCGTGGCGGGAGCGACGCGGCCGCCCGGTCGGTGAGTTACCGGACAGCCGGGTCCGGCGCCCGCTGGCGGCGCTCCAGATGGGCTTCATCGCCGTCGCGCTCGCCCCCGTCCTTCCCACGACGGTGGTCCACCCGGCGAGCGTCCTCGTCGTCGTCCCGTCGCTCGCGACGTTCGTCCGCGACTACCTGTCGGTCACGGGGCGGTTGGATCGGACGGGAAGCGGGACGGGGCCACCGGACGGCGGTAGTATGAAGTGAGCGGCGACGCTACGGGGGACGTGACAGAGCGCGTCGAGGACGCCGACTGCGGCGACGCCGAGGCCGACACCGACCGACGGGCGGTGCGGCGGTCACTCCACTTCACCGCCCCCCGAACGGTCAGTATCGAACGCGAGCGTCGCCCGGACCTCGACCCCGAGGAGGTGCTCGTCGAGTCGACCGTCTCGGCGGTGAGTTCGGGCACCGAACTGCTGATCTACCGGGGGGAGATGCCGCGCGGCATCCCGACCGACGAGACCATCGACGCCCTCGCAGGCGACCTCACCTACCCCCTGAAGTACGGCTACGCGACGGTCGGGGAGGTCACCACGCTCGGGACGGGCGTCGACGACCGGTGGCGCGGCCGGCGGGTCTTCGCCTTTACCCCCCACGAGAGCCACTTCACGGCGACACCGGACGAACTGGTGCCGGTTCCCGACGGGATGGCCTCCGAGACGGCGGCACTCCTCCCGACCGCCGAGACGGCGACGAACCTCGTGCTCGACGGGCGACCACGGATCGGCGAGCGAGTCGTCGTCCTCGGGGCGGGGACGATCGGACTCCTCACGACGAGCGCCCTCGCGTCGTTCCCGCTGGAGCGACTCACGGTCGTCGAACCCGTCGCGCGTCGCCGTCGGATCGCCGACCGCCTCGGCGCCGACGAGACGATCCACCCCGATCGGGCGGCGGGTCTCGGCGACCGGGGGGACCCGCCCGGGGCGGATCTGGCGTACGAACTGTCGGGCGCGCCCGAGACACTCGACGACGCACTCGACGTCGTGGGGTACGACGGCCGGATCGTCGTCGGGTCGTGGTACGGGCGCAAGCGTGCCGAGACCGACCTCGGTGGCTTCTTCCACCGGAACCGGATCGACGTCTCCTCGAGCCAGGTGAGCACGCTCGCGCCGGACCTCCGGGGGCGGTGGACGAAAGAGCGTCGCCTCGACGTGGCGTGGGAGCGTCTCCGCGACGTCGACGTCGACGAACTCGTCACCCACCGCGTGGCGTTCGAGAACGCGCCGGAGGCCTACCGCCTGCTCGACGACGGCCCGGAGAACGCGGTGCAGGTGGTGCTCACACACGAGTAGCGGCGGCCGAGCATATAAACCGATCCGCGGCTAGCGGCGGATATGTACCGACTCTCGGTCTCCCGGACGTTCGTCGCCCAGCACTTCCTCACCGTCCCCGACCCCGGTCCGGAGGGCGAGGTCCACAGCCACCGGTTCACGGTCGACGTACGCCTCGCCGCCCCGGAACTGAACGCGTACGGCTACGTGGTCGATATCGACGCCGTCCACGCGGCGCTCGACGACCTGGAGGCGCGATACCGGGACGCGCTGTTGAACGACCTGCCGGAGTTCGAGGGACTGAACCCGAGCGTCGAACACTTCGCGCGGCTGTTCGGCGATCGGTTCGTCGAGGCGGTACCCACGGAGCGGGCGACGTCGCTGACCGTCCGGATCCACGAGGACGACGACGCCTGGGCCAGCCACGAGCGGTCGCTTCGATGACCCACGCGGACGAGCGGTATCTGGAGGCGAAACGCACCGTCGACGACCGGGCGCTGAACCGCCGGGTCAGGGACCACCTCGTCGAGGAACTGCCCGAGGCGCCCCGCGTGTTGGAGGCCGGTGCCGGCACCGGCGTGACGGTCCCGCGCCTGCTCGACTGGGGCGTGACCGCCGGCCACTACCGCGGCGTCGACCGCGACGCGGGCGTCCTCGACGTCGCGCGCGAGCGTCGGTGCGCCGAACTCGACGGGGATCGGACCGAGAGCGGGTTCCGGGTCGACGACCTGACCGTCCGCTTCGACCGGGGGGACGCACTCGACGCCCTCTCGACCGACCGCGGCGACGTGGTCGTCGCACAGTCGTTTCTCGACCTCGTTCCGATCGACGAGGCCCTCGACGCCTTCGAGGCGGCGCTCGACCCCGGCGGACTGGTGTACGCGCCGCTCACCTTCGACGGCGAGACGGTCTTCCAGCCCGACCACCCGGCCGACGACCGCGTCGTCGCGGCGTACCACGACGACATCGACGCCCGGCCGGGGCGGGACACCCACGCCGGTCGACAGTTGCTCGACCGCTGTCGCGGGCGCGAGGGCGACGTGCTCGCGGTCGGGGCGTCGGACTGGATCGTTCGCCCCCGAGGGGGTGAGTACCCCGCCGACGAGCGGTACTTCCTCGCGACGATCCTGGCGTTCGTCGAGTCGGCCGTCGACGTACCGGGGATCGACGCGTGGCTCCGAACGCGCCGCCGTCAACTGGACGAGGGGACGCTGATCTACGTCGCCCACGGGTACGACGTGTGTTATCGTGCTCCGTGACTACGACGCCCGCCGGTAGAGGACGATCAGGACGGCGACCAGTGCCACTTGTACCGCCTTGTCGCCGAGGCCGACGGGACTGACCACGTCCGGCCAGTTCAAGGGGAAATAGAGAACGACCTGAATCGCGGTGAAGGGGATCCCGACCAGATACAGCAGTCGCCGGCGGTAGTCGACTAGGAGGAGGAGGACGGCGACGAGGAAGGCGACGCCCGCGAGGAGGAAACTAATTCCGAGCGGGGAGTCGAGAAATCGGACGCCGAGGACGAGGTGGATCACCCCCGTGACGACGGCGAGGGCGGTGCCGACCCAGTCGAGGGTCGTGAGCGACGCCGTCTCGAAGGTGGAGTTGGACGACATTGTGTCACACGTTGTCGGACCAGCGTCCTAAAGTCATCGGGACCGGGTCAGACGGGCGGTCGGTACGACGGGTTACGGCTGGCCCGGTTCGAAGACGGTGTAGGGCGTGATGGAGGTTCGGAGGACGGCGACGACCAGTAAGGGAATCATCGCAGTCAGGAGTTTGCCGGCGAGTTCCGGCGTGAGGTACCGTATCGCGACGACGGGAATCAGCGCCGTGACGAACATGACGACGCCGAGGGTTACCCGAGGTTCCGGGGGCGTACCGTCCGGCGTCGAGTCGACGGAGACGTCACCGGGGTCGTACGAGGTAGCCATTGTTATCGGCAAACGTACGACCTCCGAGAAGTTATGTTTGTCGCAATATTTTCCTCATCCTAAATGATAATTCCGGATAGAATAGCGTCGCGACTCGGCGGGGTAGCGATCCGGGGGAGGGTGTGGCGGTCAGCCGAGGTCGGCCATGTAGGACTTGTGGAGACGGTAGAACAGCCACATCCCCACGAGCCAACTGAGGACGCCGTAGCCGGCGTACGCGACGGTCGGCAGGTCCATGTAGAAGTACATGTACGACCCGATCAGGAGATACACGAGGACGAACGCTCCCAAGACGCGGATGCCACGCCCGGAGACTTGCTGTTTCGGATTGACCATGGATGGGGAACTACGGCTGACGGCGAGTCCGATATCGTCCCTCGGTCGCGACGGAGGTTAAGGACGAAAGTTAATGCAAAACCTGCGAAACCCGCTGGGATTATATGAAGGAGCGGTCAATTGGCTGTATGATACGTGTAGGCGTCAACGGCTACGGTACCATCGGCAAGCGGGTTGCCGACGCAGTGAACTCGATGCCCGACATGGAACTGGTCGGCATCGGCAAGGCGAGTCCGAACCACACGGCCGACGCGGCGGCCGAGCGAGGCTACGACATCTACGTCCCCGAGGAGCGACACGGCCGCTTCGACGACGTGGGAATGGCGGTCGCAGGCGACATCCACGACCTCATCGACGCGAGCGACATCGTCGCGGACGCGACGCCCGCGGGAATGGGCGCGGAGTACCGCCCCATCTACGAGGAGTACGACACGCCAGCCCTGTTCCAGGGTGGCGAGGGCGCGGACGTGGCCGAGGAGAGTTTCACGGCACGGGCCAACTACTCCGAGGCGATGGGCAAGGACTACGTCCGGATCGTCTCCTGCAACACCACGGGACTAAACCGGATGTTCGCGCCGCTGGTCGAGGAGTACGGCGTCGAGCGTTCGAGCATCACGCTGGTCCGCTGTCGCGGCGAACACGCCGTCATCTCGGCGGACCCGGTCACGATGCCCTCCCACCACGGTCCGGACGCCCTCGAAGTGATCCCCGAAATCGGACAGATCACCACGATGGGCATGAAGGTGCCGACGGTGCGACACCACTTCCACGGAATCAACGTCGAACTCGGCGCGGAACCGAGCGCCGAGGAAGTCGCGGACCTCTTCGCCTCCCAGTCGCGCATCCACGTCGTCGACGGCGACCTCGACATCTCCTCGGGGTGGGACCTCCAGGAGTTCGCCCTCGACCGCGGGCGCGACCGGATGAACCTCTACGAGAACCAGCTCTTCGAGGACTCCATCACGATGGAGGGCAGCCAGCTACACCTGTTCCAGTCCATCCACCGCGAGAGCGACGTGGTGCCGGAGAACGTCGACGCCATCCGCGCGATGATGGAGACGGCCGACGCCGAGGAGAGCATCGAGAAGACGAACGAAGTGATGGGGATCGGTGACGTCTAGATGACGACCACAGGTGACGTGACGAGCGAGGCGGACGACGACGAGGCGCCCGAGGCGGGCACGGAACTGGTCGACGGCTACGGGTCGAGCCCCGGCGTGGCGACCGGCCCGGTGAAGATCATCGAGGACATCGACGAGGCCGACCGGATCGACGAGGGCGACGTGATCGTCACCGAGATGACCGCACCGGACATGGTGCCGGCGATGAAGCGGTCGGCGGGGATCATCACGGACGAGGGCGGGATGACCTCCCACGCGGCCATCGTCTCCCGGGAGCTCGGCGTACCGGCCATCGTCGGCACCGGCGATGCGACGGACGTCCTCCACGACGGTCAACGGATCACCCTCGACGGTCAGAAAGGGACGGTCGTCGTCGCGGACGCCGAGTCCGAAACGGGCACCGAGGCCGAGGACGCCGACCCGGAGGGCACCGGAGCGGTCGACGTGGGCGGCGCCCCCACGACGGCGACGGAAGTGAAGGTGAACGTCTCGATCCCCGATGCGGCACAGCGGGCCGCCGACACCGGCGCGGACGGGGTCGGCCTGCTCCGCCTGGAGCACATCCTGCTCTCGACGAGCAAGACGCCGGAGAAGTACGTCGCCGATCACGGCGAGGAGGCGTTCGTCGAGGAGATCTCCGAGGAGATCCGGAAGGTCGCTGACGCGTTCTACCCGCGGCCCGTCCGCGCACGGACCCTCGACGCGCCGACCGACGAACTCGCGGAGTTGGAGGGCGGGGAGAACGAACCCCACGAGCACAACCCGATGCTCGGCTACCGCGGCATCCGCCGCAGCCTCAAGGAGCCCGAGATGGTCAAACTCGAACTCCGCGCGTTCAAGCGCCTCCACGACATGGGCTACGACAACGTCGAGGTCATGTTCCCGCTCCCCAACGACGCGGAGGACGTCCGCCGGGCGCGGGAGTTGATGGACGAGGTCGGCATCGACCGCAAGAAGCACGACTGGGGTGCGATGATCGAGACGCCGGCCAGCATCCGGAGCATCGACGAGATCATCGACGAGGGGATCGACTTCGTCGCGCTGGGGACGAACGACATCGTCCAGTTCATGCTGGCTGTCGACCGCAACAACGCGATGGTCGCCGACCGCTTCGACGACTTCCACCCCACCATCCTCGAGGCGATGGCGGAGGTCATCGAGGCGTGTAACGAGAACGACGTGGACACCACAATCACGGGACAGTCGGGCTCCCACCCCGACATGGCGAAGTTCCTCGTCGAGAAGGGCATCTCCTCGCTGTCGTCGAACATCGACGCCGTGCCCGAGGTGCGCCGGGTCGTCGCCCGCGCCGAGCGGAAACTCCTGCTCGACAAGGCCCGCGAGAACATAGACGCCGACCCGCAGATCGACTGATCGACCGGTCCATTCTTTCCTTTCTTTCGCGTCGTCCGCCGGTGAGCGACGCCGCTAGCCTGCCGGGGACGACCCGTCACGCCGCCGCGGTGATGCGTGGGGCGAGAGCACACGTCTCGGAGGCGCCGGCCCGAACCGCCGTGGCGGGAGCGTCCCGGCCGGCGTGCCGTCCGGCGGGGCCGTCGGCGGCGACGGGCGTGGGTCGGAGCCGACGGGACGACGTCGACGGCCGGCGGCGACGAGAACGCGGAGACGAACGACCGTGACTGGAAGCGGGGTGGGACGTGCGGCCGAAGTCGGGTCGTGCGTTGCTGGGAGTCGTTCGGACGGTGAGAGCGAAAAAACAGGAACGGGAACGGGAACGGGAGCGAGACCACACGTGACGGTCGACGACCGTCGGATCGAGCCTACCCGATGAGGTTCAGGATCGTCGGGTAGATCTGGTAGGCCGCAGTGCCGATGAGCGCCACGGCGGCGAAGAGTGCGAGCGCGACCGCCCACGGCCGCAACGGTGCCAGGCCGGGCTGATCGATGTCCGTGTAGGACATGTACAGCGCGGCGAGGTACATCAGGCCGACGGCGGGGGCGAAGATGATGCCCGAGAGGGCAAAGAGGAAGAGCGGCGCCTCGATGACGAGGTTCAGCGCGAGCGGAATGATCGCGAACAGGACGACGACGAGGCGGAACACCGTGTCGCGCGTGATGTCGTATTTGTCGAACAGGCCGTGGACGGCGAAGGCGTCCTCCCAGAGGCGGGACATGCCGTACAGCGGGCCGATCAGCGTCGAGAACAGCGCGGCCATCACCGACAGCAGGAAGATGCTGGCCGACCACTCGCCGTAGACGCTCGTGAAGATGGTCGCCATCTGCGGAACGACCTCGAAGCCGCCGAGTTCGCCCGACTCGACGATTTCGGTGCCGTGCAGGGTCGCGGCCGCGGCCGTCCACATGAAGAAGGAGAAGACGGCCAGGATGACCGACGAGAGGACGTTCTGCCAGAGGACGATGTCGCCCCAGCCCTTGAGGCGCTTGACCTCCTCGTCCGTGAGGTCCTGCTTGCTGATCTCGACGCCGTTAGCCTTGGGTTCGAACATGCCCATGACCTTGTCCTTCGCGAACCAGACGTAGGAGACGGTCGGGCCGAAGCCCGCACCGATCCAGCCGAACATCGTCGCGACGAAGGCGAGGCCGCCGACGCCGAGGCCGTCGACGTAGCCGGGGACGGTCGGGATCAGGCCGCTCGCCAGTCCGCTGGCCCACTGGTCGGCGGTGAGGATGGAGACGAAGGCGATCATGATCAGGAACACCCACAGTAGCACCGTCGAGAGCTTCTCGATGAGGTCGTACGAGCGCAGGAGGACGATGCCGAGGCCGAGAAGCACCGTGGCGATCATCCAGAACCCGGTGCCGTTGAGCGCGCCGACGGAACCGATGGGGACCATGGTCTGTGCGGCCCCGGCGGTCTCCCCGAGGTGGCCGGAGAGGCCGATGGCGTACACCAGTCCACCGAGGAACACGTAGTAGAACACCCACTTCAGCCACTTTGGCTGTCTGTACAGCGCGTCGAGGAACGTCTCGCCGCTCATCACGCCGTAGCGGACGAGGTAGTACTGACCGAAGATCTTGGTGAAGGTGATCAGCGGGATGAGCCAGATGGCGTTCATTCCCAGATACGCACCGCCGACGGGGACGCTGAGCGCCTCCCCGCCACCGATCTGCGAGGCGGTGAACACCCACGCCGGCCCCATGTAACTGAAGAACTCTTTCAGGGTCGACGGCGGTTCGGAGATTCGGGCCTCGGTGGCCTCGACCGCCTCCGTACTCACGCCGATTCACCCCCCGGGCGAACGCCCGCAGGCGGACGATCGAAACAGTGGTGATCTTCGGTGCGTCCCGTCGCGCCGAGGACCCTCGGCGCGGAAGTGAGTCGACGTGATTGCTGCCGCATATTCGATCGGATGAAAGATAGTGAGGGATGTATAAAGGGGGGATAGGCACACTTTTTGCATGATTTATCATGTATGCCATGTTCCTTATATACATTTAGGTTGTTGGAGGGTGGCTCGAATCGGGAGACAGCGCGGGTATCGAGGGGGGCGCAGTAACGAATGACGCGGTCGGTACTGTTTTAATTATTGTTAGGAATTACCCATAACATGGTGATACTGACAGCCATTGACAGAGATCCCGGTTGCAAGGGCGTCGTCGAGACGGCGTACGACCTCTCCACGAGCATGGACATGCAGTTGGTGATCCTGCACGTCGTGCCCGAAGACAGCGACGAGGACGCGGCACGCGAGGAGATCAGCGAGATCGTCACGTCGGTCACCGGGGATCTGGAGGATATCGACCTGCGGATCATGCCCGAACAGACCCGCCGCGACCTACCGACGGGGCGGACCGCGAACCACATCCTGCAGGTGGCCGAGGAGATCGATCCCGACTACATCGTCATCGGCTCGCGCAAGAAGACCAAACTGGGGAAGATCCTGCTCGGGAGCGTCTCGAAACTGATCCTGGCCAACGCGGAGGTGCCCGTGGTGACGGTCGAACAGACGCGGGAGAACTAACGCCGCAAGAGGAGGTAACAGCCGACGCCACCGAGGGTCGCCACGACGCCGGCGACGACGAGTAGCGCGCGGTAGCCCCCGACGGTCGTCGGGAAGGCGAGGTCGGCGGTGACGGTGAAGCCGACGGGACCGAGCGTCTGCCCGAGGCGGAGCATGCTGGTTCGCATCCCCATCACGCCGGCGCGGAGGTCGTCGTCGACGAGGGTGACGACGGCGGTGTCGATCGACGGCATCACGACGCCGAAGCCGACGCCGAAGACCAGAAGCGACGCGGCGACGGCGGCCGGTGACGGGGCGAGACGCACCGCGAGGAGGCCCACGCCGTAGGCGACGAAGCCGAGCGCGACGAGTTCCGGTGCCGTCCGCCACTCCGAGATGCGACCGTACTGCGAGGAGACGGCCGCGCTCGCGACGGCGACGGCCGACAGCGTCGCACCGATCCGCCCCGAGCCGAGGCCGAACGCGTCGCTCAGGAGGAGTGGCATCGCCGTGAGGACGGCCCCGTAGAAGAGGAAGAAGGCAACGAACAGCGCGACGAATATCGCCACCGCCTCGGGCAGGACGGCGACGGCGCGGAGGCGGCCGAGGTACGTCCGGACGTCGGTCGAGCGGTCGGCGTCGGGGTCCGCCAGTGCCACGAGGGCGAAGACGCCGACGACGGCCCCCAGCCCGAAGAAGAGGAACGGCGCGTTCCACCGGATGCCCGCGAGCGCGCCGCCGAGCAGCGGGTAAAAGGCCGCCCCGGTGCCGATCGTACTGCCGTTCAACCCCATCACCGCGTCGCGGCGAGACCCCTCGTAGACGTCGCCGATCAGTGTCACGGCGAGGGTGATGAGTGCGCTCGCGCCGACGCCTTGGAGGAAGCGGAGCGCGACCACCTCGGCGAACGTCCGGGCGACGGCGACCCCTGCCCCGGCGACAGCGAACAGGAAGAGCAGGGGGACGATCACCCGGCGTCGCCCGAACCGGTCGGCGACCAGACCGACGAAGGGCGTGACGAACACGCCGGGGAGGGTGTAGGCCGTGATCACCAAGCCGACCTGCGCGTCGCTCACACCGAAGACGGGGCGCAGGTCGGGGAGGACGGGGCTGACCAGCGAGACTCCCATCACCCCCATGAGCGAACACGCGAGGACGACGTAGAGGGTGCTCGACCGCCACGGGACGAGCGAGAGCCCGGCCTCTGTGTCGGAGTCGGCCACGACGACACGTCACGCGTCGGGCTTGTTACCGTTTCCGTCGCGGAAATCGAGACTGGCAGAACCGTGTCCCATGCCCACGTCCACCACGACGCCGACCTCGCCGGGGTCCGAACGTTGATGCGGGCCGGGATGTTACGGCCGGTACGGACACGCCCGGAGGCCACCCAATGACGAAACTTCGTGCGGCCGAGCTGGAGTACAAACTCGACGACGAGCGAATCGTCGACGGGGCGTCCCTCGCCGTCGAGAACGGGGAAACCGTCGCCATCGTCGGCCCCTCGGGGGCGGGGAAGTCGTCGTTTCTCCGGTTGCTCAACCGCCTCGACGAACCGACGGGGGGGACGGTGTACCTCGACGGGACCGACTACCGGACGATTCCGCCGGAGCGACTCCGCAAGCGGGTGGGGATGGTGCCACAGGCTCCCGCGCTGCGGGAGGGGACCGTCCGCGAGAACGTCACGCTCGGCCCCCGGCTTCGGGGTGAGGCGATCGACGAGGGGCGCGTCGAACACCTCCTCGACGACGTGGGGCTGTCGGGCTACGCCGACCGCAGGGCGAGCGATCTGTCGGGCGGCGAGGCCCAGCGCGTCGCCATCGCGCGGACGGTGATCAACGACCCCAAGGTACTCCTGCTGGACGAACCGACCGCGAGCCTGGACGGCGAGTCCGAGACGGCTATCGAGCGCCTGCTGGCCGACCTGCTCGCGACCGGGGAGCGGACGGTCGTTCTCGTCACGCACGACGAGCGACAGGCCGAGCGGTTGGCCGACCGCGCGGCCCGCTTCGTCGACGGCAGGATTACCGACGTGGGGTCGCCACGGGAGGTGATGACGTGATCGCACTCCCGGATCGACTCTCCGATCCCGTCGTCGTCGAGGGACTGGTGCAGGTCGCCGCCGCGTCGGCGCTCGCGGCCGTCGTGATCGGGCTCTCCTCGATCCGCGATCTGGACCTGGAGCGCGAACTCGGCGGATCGTTCGTCCGGGGCTTCGTGCAGGTAGTGGCGATGGGGGCGCTGATCGGCGTCCTCTTCACCATCCCACTGTCGTACTCCGGACTTCTGCTCGCGGCGATGGTCGGCTACGCGGCCTGGGAGTCGCGCAAGCGGGGCGACCGCGTCCCCGACGCCTTCCGCATCTCCGTCGTCTCGCTGGGTGTCGGCTCCGCCGTCGTCATCGTGACGATGGTCGCGGCGGGTGCCATCGAACGGACCGTCCGCAACCTCGTGCCGGTCGGCGGGATGATCATCGCGAACGCGATGAAGACCAACTCGCTGACGCTGGATCGGTTTCAGGGGGAGATCGAGTCCAACAAGGACGAGATCGAGGCGGCACTCGCACTCGGCGTCCCCCCCGAACGGGCCGTCTCGGAGTTCGTCACCGAGTCGGTCCGGGCGTCGCTCATCCCCGTCGTCGACGCGATGCGGACGCTCGGCCTGGTGTACATCCCGGGGATGATGTCGGGGATGATCCTGGGCGGGGCGAACCCAATCTACGCCGCGGAGTACCAGTTCGTCATCATGGGCATGATCTTCGCTGCGGGCGGGCTGACCAGCATGACGGCGAGCCACCTCCTCGGGCGGGCAGCCTTCACCGACGCGGCACAACTCCGGCGGTTCGAGCCGACCGAGGGGACGGTTCTGGCGACCCTGCGGTCGGCGATCCAACGGTGATCAGCGGTGTGTCAGGCCGACTCGACCGCGTCGAGGATGGCGTCGTAGTCGGGTTCGTTCGTCGGGTCGTCGGCGATCCACTGGTACGTGACGACGCCGTCCGAATCGACGACGAAGACGGCGCGGTTGGCGATCCCGTGGAGGCCGAGGTCCGGAATGTCGATCTCCACGTCGTAGGCCCCGATGGCCTCGCCGCCCATGTCGCTCACGAGGTCGAACTCGATGCCGTTCTCCTCGCGGAACGCACCCTGCGAGAACGGCGAGTCGGCGCTGATCCCGAGAACGGTCGCGCCGGCGTCCTCGAACTCGCTCAAGCGCTCCTGAAACGTGACCAGTTCGCTGCGGCAGGGTGGAGTGAACGAGCCGGGGAAGAAGGCGAGGACGACCGGGCCGTCGCCGAGGTGGTCAGCGAGGTCGAACTGTTCGTGGTCGGCCGTACCGCGCGTCGCCGTGAACGTGGGTGCAGTGTCTCCGGTGGAAACCATACACGAAGGAAGGTAAGCTGACAGCATAAAAGCATCCACGAACTCGGGGCGGGCCGAGTCGGGAACTACTAACTACCGACGGGGGGAAACGGTCGGCATGGCGGAGTTCGGTGCACTGTCGCTCGTCCCCCCGTTGCTCGCCATCGGGTTGGCCATCGTGACACGGAAGGCAGTGCTGTCGCTGTTTCTCGGCGTGTGGTCCGGCGGTGTCGTCTTCACTGGCGGGATCGGACTGAGACAGACGTTCGAGTGGATCGCCGCCGCCATCGGCGACAGCACGTTCCACGCCCAGATCATCATCTTCACGCTGTTGCTCGGTTCGGCAGTCGCGATGATCTGGCGACTCGGCGGCTCGCATGCGGTCCGGGACTGGGCCATCGAGCGCCTCGACACACGCCGGAAGGTCGGCGTCGCGACGTGGCTGCTCGGCCTCCTCCTCTTTTTCGACGACTACGCCAACACGGCCGTCGTCGGGAGTACGATGCGCGACGTCTCCGATCACCTCCGGATCTCGCGGGAGAAACTGTCGTATCTCGTCGACTCGACGGCCGCTCCGGTGTCGACGCTCGCCATCTCCTCGTGGGTCGCGTTCCAGCTGTCGATGATCGAGTCGGGGTACGAGGCGACCGCCATCGCCGCGAGCGAGGTGCCCAACGCCTTCGAGGTGTTCCTCCGGTCGATCCCGTACAACACGTACGCGATCCTCGCGCTCGCGATGGTCGCCATCGTCGTGGTGAGCGGGCGGGACTACGGCGAGATGCTCACCGCCGAGCGGCGCGCGGCGGAGACGGGGCGGGTGACCCGCGAGGACGCGCGGCCGATGCAGGACGTGGCGGCCGAACTCGGCGAACCGAACGTCGAGAACCCGCGTCTCTACGCCTTCTTCGTCCCCATCGGCGTGCTGATCGCCGCGACGGTGGGGACGGCGCTCTGGACCGGCTACACGCCGGGGGCGTCGGCGTACGACACGATCACCGAGGCCGACTACGCGATGGCGCTCATCTTCGGCTCCTTCGCCATGGTCGTCTCGACGTACGTCATCGGCATCGCCACCGACCGGCTGACGCTCGGCGAGAGCGTCGACACGACGATCGACGGCTTCGGGATCATGCTGACAGCGGTGACGATCCTCGTGCTCGCGTGGTCCATCGGCAACGTCGTCGAGGCCCTCGGTACCGGCAAGTACGTCGGGGAGGTCGCCGGGCAGGTGCTCGATCCGGCGCTGTTGCCCGTCGTCGTGCTCTTTACCGCCGCGTTCGTCGCCTTCTCGACCGGCAGTTCGTGGGGGACGATGGCCATCGTGACGCCCATCGCCGTCCCGGTCGCGTGGGAGTTGACCGGCGACCACACGATGGTGGCTGCGCTCGTCGGGAGCGTCTTCTCCGGCGCCATCTTCGGCGATCACGCCTCGCCCATCTCGGATACGACCGTCCTCTCTGCGACGTTCGCCGGCGCGGACCTGATCGACCACGTCCGCACGCAACTGTACTACGCGGTCACCGTCGCCGTCGTCGCGGCCGCCCTGCTCGTCGTCTGGGGGTACACCCGCGTCACTCCGTGGCTCTTGCTTCCGGTCGGGGTCGCCGCGCTCGTCGGGGTGGTGTACGGTCTCTCGGCGCTCGACGCCAAGCGACGCGGGGTCGAACCCGGTCTCCCCGACGCCCGGTCCGCCGACGACGACTGACTACCCGACCGCGTCGAGTCGCTCCGCAAAGTCGGTCAGCACCCCGGCGAGCGGCCCGCGGTCGCGCTCGACCCGCCCCAGGGCCGAGAGCACCGCGGGATCGACCGGCGGAGAGCGGACGAAGGCCGCACCGCCGACCGCGGTGGCATGGAGGAGCCACCGTGTGGCCGCCCGGAGCGGCGGGAGCCGGACGTCGGCCAGAACGACGGCGACGCGCCACGCCTGCGCCCGACCCTCGGTGATCGAGAACAGCGAGAGCGCCTCGTCGAACCGCCCCAGCGTGGCGTCGACCGTCGACAGCCCCGGTGCGTAGAGGTCGGCCAGCGCCTCCTGTTGGGCGTCGAGGAGGCCGGCGAGGACGGCGTCGATCCGCAGGTGATCCTCGTGCTTGCGGTCCCGGTTCGGCGACAGGCCCACGTCCCGAAGCGCAAGCGCGAGGTCGTAGTTGATGTGGGCGTTGATGCCGAGGAAGGCGTCCTGCGCGACGAGCGCCGAGCCGTCGAGGGCGGTCGAGAAGGCGACGCGCCAGGGGGCGGGGACGGCGTCGTACGCACCCCGCTCGAAGGCGAGGAAGGCCCGGCGGTAGTAGTCCGCGAAGGTGACGGTGTAGCGGCGCATCCAGTCGGGGTCGGCGAAGCGGCCGTTCGCGATGGCGTCGCGGACTGCCGCGGTCATCCGGGTGTAGATCGTCAGGAACACGGCGCGGCGGTCGTCGCGGTCGCGGAGGCGGCGTTCGAGGTCACGCAGGCGGCGAAAGACGTCGTCGACCGAGTCGAACGGCCGTTCGACCCGGTCGACCAGCGACGGATCCGTCTCGCGGGGGCGCGGCGTCGGGGGGTCGCGCCGGAGGGCGAGCGCGACGGCCCGGAGCCGCCCGGTGTCGAGCGACCGGAGGAGCGCAAAAGCGCCGGCCATGGGGCGGGAACGCGGGGGGCGAGCATATAACTGGCGACGAGCGACCGACGGACGGGCGAGCATATAGCTGGCGACGAGCGACCGACGGACGGGCGAGCGAGACGACACCCGGCGGTCACGCGCGCTCGACGGTCGCAAGCACCCGCTCGATCCGGTCGATGGCCTCCTCGATGGCCGCGGCGTCGGTCGCGTAGGAGAGGCGGAGGTAGTCGGCCGCGCGTTCGCCGAAGTCGAGGCCGGGTGTGACCGCGACGCCCGCCTCCTCGAGGAGGAGGTCGGCGACCGCCAGCGAGTCGCCGGGGAGGTCGCTCACGTCCGCGAGCAGGTAGTAGGCCCCCTGTGGGGTGTAGTCGAGGCCGAGTCCCCAGTCGGCCACGGCGTCGACGAGGAGGTCGCGGCGCTCGCGGTACGTCGCCCTGATATCGGCGAGGTGCTCCGGCGGCGTCTCCAGTGCGGCGACGCCCGCGTCCTGGACGAAGTTCGGCGCGCAGATGAGGACGTTCTGGGCGAGGCGGTTGACCGCGTCGACGTACCCCGGCGGGACGACGACCCAGCCGAGTCGCCAGCCCGTCATCGCGAACCGCTTCGAGAAGCCGTCGAGGACGAACGCGTCGTCGGTGTACTCGAGGACGCTGTGGTCGGTCGCGTCGTACGACAGTCCGTGGTAGATCTCGTCGACGACGGGCGTCGCGTCGACGGCGTCCGCGACGTCGACGATGGCGTCGAGCGTCCCGCCGGAGAGCACCGCGCCGGTCGGGTTCGCGGGCGAGTTGAGCAGGACGGCGCGGGTGTCGTCGCCGACGGCGGCCTCGAACGCCGACGGGCGCGGGCGGAAGCCGTCGCTCGCGTGCAACGGCACCGTCTCGACCCGGCCGCCGACCGTCCGGACGAAGTTGGGGTAGCAGGCGTAGTGGGGGTCGGTGAGGACCACCTCGTCGCCGGGGTCGACCAGCGTCGCCATCGCGAGGAGGAGGCCGGGCGAGGAACCCGGAGTGACGACGATCCGGTCGGGGTCGACGTCGACGCCGTACACGTGGTCGTAGCGGTCGGCGATGGCGCGCCGGAGCGCCGGCTTCCCCCGCGCGGCGGTGTAGTTCGTGTGCCCCGCCCGCAGCGACTCCACGGCTGTCTCGACCACCCGGTCCGGCGGCGAGAAGTCGGGTTCGCCCACCTCCAGATGGATCACGTCGTCGGTGTCGTTCGCCCGCTCGAGCACGTCCATCGCCATGAACGGGGTCACGTCGGCGGCTCGCTGAGAGACCATCTCGCGGGGCGATACGGAACCCCGGCAGGAATACGCTCCGGTCGGGAGTGGCCGTCACTCGGTATCGGCGTCGTCGGCCTCGGTCGGGACGCCACAGAGGTTACCCTCGTCGTCGAACAGTTTGGCACGGAGGTATCGCGTGCGGTAGCGGTTCGCGCCGTCGGACGTGTCGGCCTCGCGAATCTCGTCGGTCCGGCCGTCCGCGACGGCGTCGACGAGTTCCTCGAGTTGTGCTTTCTCGCTCGGCGTGAGGTCGAACTCGTAGGTTCGGGACGCCTCGGCCTCCATCCGGGTCCACCGGCGCGCGGCGGCGATCACCAGCGAACAGGGCTCGCGACACGGGAAGACGCCGTCGCCGCCGGGGACGTCGAGGGGCGTCTCGTCGTCGTACGCCCACTCCCGGCGCTTGAGACACTCCGAGTCGGCACAGCAGGCCTCGGCGACCCAGTTGACGTGCTCGTGACCCTCGCCCCGGTCCCACGTCTCGACGACGCCGTAGATGCCGGTCTGTCGGGCGACGGCCTCCGTCCAGTGAGTCACGTCGAGACGGCCCTCCCGTTCGCGGTGCCAGTTCCCGATCGTCGCGGGGTAGAACCCCTCGACGGCCCGAACGAGGGCCGCCGGGCCGAGGTCCGCGAACGCCCAGCCGTGGGGCAGCGTGGGAGCCGTCGACAGCGGTCGGTACCGGCCGTCGTCGTCGGTCTTGCGGATTCGTCGGGCATCGTGGGGGTCGGTGTGGACCGACAGGGCGTCGTCGTCCGTGTCGGCGTCGTCGACGTGCCGGAGGTCGTAGCGCCGGCGGCCACGTTCTCCCGTCCGGGTCTCGATCAGGAGTTGGCCCCACTCGCGGGCCGTCCCGTCGGCGAGGCGGGTGCGACGTTCGGGGAGGGGATCGTCGGCCCGCTCGACCCACCGGAGAAAGGCCCACGAGGCGTCGTCCTGCGGGGCGTGCTGGTGCCAGAAGAACCAGTCCTCGACGTACGCTTCGTGGCCCCGCGCGGCGTCGAGGAAGGCCGACGCCGAGAGGCCGTCGTAGCGGGCCTCGGGGACGGCGAGGTGGAAGCCGTCGTCGTCGCGGGTCGCCTCGAGGCCGTCGAAGTCGACGCCGTCGGCGGCGGCCGTCCGCAGGGCTTCGGCCGGATCGGTCGCCGTCGGCCCGGACATCTCAGTCACCGTCGGCCCGGGCGGCATCGGTCGTCCCGTCGCGGGGGTCGTGGGCGTCGACGTCGGCCCCCGCGTCGGCCGCGCGTTCGAGCACCACGTCTGCCATCAGCGGTTCGGTGCCGATGGCCCCGGCGTACCAGACGTCGTGGCCGTCGATCCGGGTCGGCACCGCGTAGCCACCGCGCCCGTCGTCGGTGAGGCCCACGTCCTCGGGGATGTCCTCCTGAGTGTGGTAGCCGTCGGCGACGAAGAGGGGGACGAGGACGATGTCGTCGCTCTCGAAGTGGTCGGTGACGTCGTCGACCTCGGGCTCTTCGTCCATGAACAGCGCCCGGACCTCGCCGAACCGGTCGCGGTCGCGGATCCGGTCCGCGTGGTACTGGATCGCCTTCGCGGAGTTCTCGTTGCGGTTGGTGCCGTGGCCGACCACCGCCAAGCCGACGCCCGCGCCGACGTCGTCGTCGCCCGTCACCGTCTCGGCCCGCCGGACGATGACGTCGGTCATCGCGTCGTGGGTTCCGACCGGGCCACAGTAGTGGACCGTCTTGTCGACGTCGGTCGGCGTGAACGTCGCGTGGTCGGCGCTCGTCCCGTCGGAGTCCCAGTCCGCGGCCTCGAAGTCGAGGCGGAGTTCCCGTGGGATGACCTGCTCGGTGAAGTAGCCCTCGCTGACGAACAGCGGGACGACGTACACCTCGTCGGCGGTCACCGTCCGAAGCGCGTTCCGGAACGACGGTTCTTCCTTCCAGTACGCCTCCCGGACTTCGTCGACGCGGCCCGAGGCGCGGATCGTGTCGGCGTGGTCCTGGGCCGGGGTGCTCGACCGCGGGTTGAGGTGGGAGCCGTGGGCGACGATCAGCAGTGCCTCGCTCATCGGCGACGCGTAGGCGCGACGGACTCTTAGGCCCTCCGTCCGAGCGGCGCGCGGGTGCGATTGCACGATGGGCGCGTCGCCACGGCGCGGCGACACTACGACCGGTCACCGATCGGCGGCTGCGACCTTGTACACCCCACCCGTCGGTCCGTCCTCATCCGAGAGGTGGGTGGCGGACGCACGATCGGCGAAGTAGACCGCGCCGTCGACGACCGCGGGGGAACTCGTCACGTGGCCGACGCCGTCGACCGCCCAGACCGCCTCGCCCGTCCGTGTCTCGACGGCGTAGCAGGAGCGGTCGTAGGATCCGACGAGGAGGAGGTCGCCGGCGACGGTCGGACAGCCGGTGATCCGGCCACCCGTGTCGAACGTCCAGCGCCGTGTCCCGGTCTCGGCGTCGAGGGCGTAGAGCCGCGAGTCGTGGCTTCCGACGTAGACGGTCCCCGTCTCGGGGTCGACCGCCGGCCCGGACATCACCATGTCCTCGGTGTCGACGGCCCACTCGACGGTGCCGTCATCGAGATCGACCCGGTAGATCGACCCGTCCCACGACCCGAAGAAGGCGCTCCCGCCGAACGTCGCGATCGGTCCCTTGATCGCGCCGCCCGTCTCGACCGACCACTCGAACGCCGGTTCGGGGTACGTCCACGCGTAGAGGACGCCGTCGTTCGCGCCGACGACGAGCCGCCCGGCGTCGCGGTCGATCGCACACGTCGAGTGGGGGTGGTCGGTCGGCCGCCGGTCCTCCCAGACCACGTCGCCGGTGACCGCGTCGACGCCGAACATCGCGCCGCTGGGATCGTCGTACTCGACGGCGATGTAGACGACCCCGTCGCGGTAGCCCGGACTGGAGCCGATGGCGTCGCCGAGGCGCCGCCGCCAGAACTGCTCGCCCGTCGCGAGGTCGACGGCGTAGAGCGCGCCGTCGTACGCGCCGACGTACACCGTCCCGTTGGCGATGGCCGGCGTCCCGTGGATGCCCCGCGCCGCCTCCGCGACGGCCGCGGTCCAGACGCGGTCGCCCTCGGGGGTGAGTCGCCACAGTTCGCCGGCGTCGCCGGGGACGACGATATCGCCGTCCGGGGTGGGGACGGGACTCGCCTTCGCCGCCGTGTGCTCCCCCGTGTTCAGGTCGCGACGGACCCACTCGACGACCGGATCCATCGGAACCGTCGCGTCGGGGGCGACGCCCAGCCGTTGGAGGCCGCCGCGGAACTGGGTCGCCGCGGCCGTCGACGCCGGGCGACCGTCGTCGATGGGGTCGGGATCGGAACGGGGGGCAGCGAGACAGCCGGCGACGCCGGCGGTCGCGGCGAGACCGAGCGTTCGGAGAACGGCGCGTCGGGTGCACCGAGGCATGTGTGGGGTGTCTACAGCGGAGGACCATACGCTTTCGTGCCGCGGCGGGGGACGTACGCCCGATCCGGGTGGGGTGGGGGTGTCGTCGCCCGCGCTACCGAGTGGACGACGCCGGATCTCCGGATCACCGCCGATGACGGCGAGGGTCGAGCCACCGCGACTTCGAAATCGGGAAATAGGCCGCGAGTAAAGCGAGCACCGACAGATGCGCGAGCGTCCGCCCGGCCCGGCCGCGGCCGACGGCTTCTTCGATCGGTTCGTCCACCCGTGGCTGGCGCGGGCGGCGGCGCTCGGGATCGGCCTCTGGGCGGTCGCGTTCGTTCTGGCGACGGGCGGCCTCGCCGCCAGGCGCCTCCTCGCCGGTCGGATCGCGGTGCAACTGTTCTTCTACTCCGGCGTGCTCGGGACGCTCGGGATCCTGATTCTGGGCGTCTGCACTGTCGTCCTCGCCGGGTTCTTCCTCCGTCGAGAACTCGGAGGCGGGTAGTCGACGGCGTCAGTCGGCGGGGTCGAGAAAGATCGTGCTGGCGCCGATCGCGAGGGCGGCGACGCCGGCGAGCAGCGACCACTCGCCGAGGGAGCCCTCTAGCGCGACCGCGAGCAGGACGAGTCCGAAAACCTTGCTCAGACGGTCGAGCCAGCGGAAGCGCCGCGGCGAGAGCGGGATCCGCATCTAGCCGGCGAGCCGGCGCTTGCGTCGCTTGAGCAGGGCGTACACGATCAGCGTATAGAGGACCGGAACGCCGACCGTCATCGCGACCAAGTAGGGGTACAGCACGCTCGAGGGGATTCCGAGGACCTCCGAGACAGTGCTTCGCATCCCGTCGATGGAGAGGACGATGGTGAGCATGATCGCGCCGACACCGAGTGCGGTCTGGGCCGGGCGGTCGAGGGGATCGGCGGTGAAGTGCTGTGGTTCGTCGGTGTTGTCGATCAGCGGCCAGAGGATCATGACCCCGATGATAACCATCGGGACGAGGATGCCGCCGATGAACTCCCCCCACCCGCCGAGGGAGACGGTCGTGCCACCCAGCGACAGTTGCGACGGAACCATGCGCAGCGAGCCGAACACCCACATGAAGAACCAGTCGGGGCTGGGATCGGAGGGGGCTTCGAGGCCGATGGCGGCGATGCGCTGGACGGGGAAGAAGGCGGCGAGGAAGGAGATCGTCGAGGCCGTCAACAAGAGGACGATCGTCGAGAGCAGGAACTGCTGGGGGAAGAGGGGCGATCCGACGACGAAGGAGTCGTCGGCGGCGTCGGGCGTGCGCTCGCCGTCCCGGGAACTGGGCGCGTGTTCGGTGTGTTTCTGGCGCATCAGGATCATCATGTGGAGGCCGATGATCCCCGCCAGCAGCGCCGGAAAGAGGAAGACGTGCAGGAAGTACATCTGGGGGATCACTTGTGCGGCCTGCCCCGGGAAGGCCCCGCCGAACGCGAGCGACTGGAGCCACTCGCCGACGAAGGGCACCTCGCCGGTCATGTTGAACCCGATGGTCGTCGCCGCCTTACTGAACCCGTCGAGCGGGAGCGCGTAGCCGAAAAAGCCCTCCGAGAGCGCGATGAGGAGGAGGGTGCTCCCGACGAACCAGTTGGGCTCGTGGGGGTTGCGGTAGGCACCGCTGAAGAACACGCGGAACATGTGCAGCGCGATGGCAGCGATGAAGATGTACGCCGCCCAGTGGTGTGCCATCCGCATGAACATGCCAAAGGGCGTGTCGTAGGTGATCGACAGGACGCTCGCGAACGCCCCCGGCACCTCCTGACCCGACCACTCCGCGGCGTTACCCTCGTAGGTCACGTCCGCGGCCATCGGTTCGTACATCAGCCCGAGGAAGGAACCGGTCAACACCAGGAAGATAAAGGAGAAGAGGGCGATCTCGCCGAGGAGAAAGGAGCCGTACTTGTCTTCGGGAAACGCCTTCCCGAGGACGTCGTGGTTCAGTTCGAGACGGTCGTCGAGCCAGGTGAACAGGCGGTTGTTCGGGTACTTCCGGCGGGTCTCGATCTCCCTCCCGTGAACCGGTTCGCCGCCGGTCGCCCTGTCGTAGCCGGCACCGTCCGAACGGGGTGACGGCGTGGACTCGTTCGCCTCGTCGTCGGTCGTCGTGTCGTCCGCGTTGTCGCCTGTCATTGTCATTCGGGACCGACCGGGCCCTCGAACGGGCCGGTCGCCAGGAGCAGTTGTCCGTCCTCGTCGTCAGTGACGCCGATGGGAAGCTGTGGGAGTGGGCTCGATGCCGGTCCGCCGGTCACTTCCGCGCCCTGCAGCGGGTCGAACGCCGAGCCGTGACACTGACAGTAGAGCTGAGTCCCCTCGGTCCCGTTGACGGCACACCCCAGGTGGGTGCACACCTTCGAGTAGGCGGCGTAGCCGTCGACGGTGCCGTCGAGGTTCGTCGGCTCCCGATAGCTATCCTGGGGGAACCGGACGAGCAGGACCGCCGCGCGGTCCTCGGTGATCGCACCGCCGCCCTCCTCCTCGGGGTAGACGGTCAGCGGCTCCAGTTCCTCGTTTTGTGGGATGGCGTCCGAGGCCGTGAGGGGGTTGCCGTCGGCGTCGACCAGTCGGATCCCCTCGACGAACAGCGGGTCCGGTTCCTCGATCTTTCCCGACTCGCTCAGGCCGGCGAGCGCGGAGACGCTGAAGGCGCTGACGGCACCGACGCCGCCGACCGCGGCGAGCACCTTCGCGACTCGGCGGCGCTCGATCTCTATCTCGTCGTGTGGGTCGTCGGGTGTCGTGTCGGTCGGCATTCAGTGGTCCCTCCGTTCGGCGACGGTGATCGAGGGGACGAAGAAGGCGGCGTACACCAGGACGGTGGCGGCCAGCGAGAGGAACAGCATGCCGACGTAGAAGCCGATGAACTGGTTGCGCGCCTGTCCCACCGTCTCGAGGCCCACCAGCACGGCGAAGACGACGGTGCTCCAAGAGAGCCCGGCGAGCGCGAGCAGGCCCGTCCGGTTTGCGGGGGCTGGCCAGTAGTCGACGATCCAGCGCGTGTCCGTCTGCAGGTACGGAGGAACGGTCACGACCGGCGTTCCGCCGTCGGCCTCGACGTCGGACTCGGCGACGGAGTCGCGGACGTGACTGAGTCGGTCGAGAAACCGCGTCGCGCCGACCATGGCGGCCACGGTGCCGAGCAGCGCGACCCACGTGATCACGCCGGACTGGTTCGGACCCACCTCCACGGGCGTCGGCAGGAACTTCCCGGTCGGGTCGATCTCCGCTCCCGGATCGACGGGGACGGGGTCCGCGCCGACGCCGAGGCCGATCCCACTGCCCGGGGTGCCGCTCGTGAGCGCGACGTACCACATCGGGAGGAGTACCGAGGCGATCAACAGGACGATGAGCGCCGTCTCTCGTCTCATCCACGATCACCGGCGACGAGCCGATGAACGACCTGGAACGTGCTGTGTACTCTGTGACTCATGTGTAGCGAGGGATTAGCGTGCTCCGACCGACACGGGGACGCGGGAGGCCGGGCGGAGTCGCCTCCGTCGGTGTGGGCCGGAACATTACCTATCCCGAGATATTCGGGGTTGGGTTTATGCGTCTTCCGTTCGCGTCCAACCAGGCCGGGACCACCAACCGATTCCGACAGACCTACTACCGGGACCCCGAAAGGTTCGGGCGAATTCGGCCCGAAATGAACCGACGAACCTACCTCCGACGGCTCGGGGCCGGTGGTCTCACGGCGACCGCCCTCTCGGCTCCGGTGGCCGCCACGACTCACGAGAACGGGACCAGCACCGGCAACGGGGGCGCGGCGAACGAGACCGTCTCGAGCTCCGGCGGGAGCGGCGACGGCGAGACCCACGAGGTCGATATGGTGACCGAGGGCGGGGGCTTCTACTTCGACCCCGTCGGGCTGCACGTCCAGCCCGGCGACACCGTCAGGTTCGTCAACGCCAGCGGGTCCCACAGCGCGACCAGCTACTCGACGGACAACGACGCGGCGGAGACCCAACGCATCCCCGATGGCGCGTCGGGGTTCGACAGCGGCACCCTCGAAGCGGAGGGTGCGACCTACAGTTACACCTTCGAGGTCGAGGGGACCTACGACTACTACTGCGCGCCCCACAAGACCGTCGGCATGGTCGGCCGCATCGTCTGTGGCGAACCGGGCGGCCCGGCGACCGAGGGATCGATCCCCGACGCGCCCGGTAGCGGCGTGATGCCCTCGAGTGGGGACATCGTCGACGAATCGAGTATCGGCTACCCCTACGTCCCCGGCTCCGGACTACAGCCGCTCCCCTGGCAGTTCTGGGCCGGCGCCAGCGTGTTCGGCCTCGTCCACGTCTACCTCTTCTCGAAGTACGACCGCGAGTCCGGGCGCTACAGCGCCGAGAACGCCGACGAGTAGGTGAGTGGGAGAGTCCCCCCGTGCCGCCAGCGCCAACCACGGGAGTTCGGGGACGACGACGTCGAACGAACCGGAGGGCCAGCACAGACCTGTCGGCTGTCAAACCGGTTCGCCAGTCCCGAACCGGAATCCGCGACCGAGTGGCTCCGGCCGGTCGCCTTTGCGTAGAAACACGACCGAGCCGGGCACCGTAGTGTTACCATTCGTACACTACTAATGTCACCTCCATAAATTTAATTGCGTGGGTCCATCCTGTGTTGGTACAATGTCACGGTATCGGACGCCGGATCATCTGGTCTGTTTGGGGGAGGGAGGAACCGAGGTGGGGAAGACGTTCATGCGACAGCGGTGGATCCTGGAGGAGGTCCTCCGGGACGACCCGCGGGACGAGGCACCCGACGAGGACGCCCGTCCGCTCTACGCGTACTTCATCGACTCCGACAAGTCGACGCTCTCGACCGACATCGAGGACGAAATCGAGGAGACCGTCGACTCCATCGAGGAGGAGTACGGCCTCCAGAATGCTCCCGACGTCGAGGGGAGCGTCATCAACGTCGTCGAGGGGCCGCACAAAAAACACCTCCAGTCGGAACGGGTGACCGCACGGACGGACATCAGCGAGCTGGCACTCGACCAGAACATCAAGGCCTGGTGGTTACAACAGGGAGGGGACAGCGACGTGCTCGACCCCCTCTCCGGGCTCGAACGCGGCGGCGTCGACAGGATGCGGGGACTCACGAAGGCGATCTACCGGATCAGCCAGTGGAAGGGCGACCCGCTCAGTGAGGTCGAACAGAGCGTCAGGAACGACACCCACGACGAACCCCACGTCGCCATCGTCGTCGGTCTCGGCGGTGGCACGGGGTCGGGGCTGTTTCTCGACCTCGCACACCGGATCAAGCAGGCCGGGGCGACCGTCACGCTGTTCGGCGTCCTCCCGAACCCGAGCGGTGGCGACGACAACAGCGTCCGTGCCAACGCCTACGCCGCGCTCTCCGAACTCGAATACCTCGCCCTCTCGGGGCTCAACCTCTTCGAGGCGCGCGTCCTCCTCCCATACGACCCCGCAATCAGAGACGACACCTTCGACAAGGCCGCCGTCTACACCATCAACGCCTTCTACAACGTGTCCGGCGACCAGACGAACACGTACAGCCAAGTCGACGAGACGGACGATACCGACGGACCGCCGGATTACGCCCCGTTCACCATCGGCACCACCAGATACCTCCACTACCTGAAAGAGGACATCGAGCAGACCAAGGACAACTTCGAGGGCTTCACCGACGACAAGAAGGCCGCCCTCGACGCCGAGGAGTCGCTCTACGACGAACTGAGGTCGTACCTCGAGGAGAACCACGGCGACGAGGTGGTCAAGCAACTGCGCACGACCGACGATAGCTCGACGATGCGGCTACCGAGCGGGGAGGCCCTCGACCTGTGGAACCGGCTGGACGAACTCAAGGACCTCCTCGACGAGTCCCTGATGAAGGAACTCGAGTTCAAGTCGGCGTCGGAGCTATCGGAGGCGTTCGAGGACATCAAATCGGTCTCGGAGGACGAGGCCGAGTGGGAGGACGACAGCGACAGGGAGGCGGCGGTCGCGCGGGACTTCGTCGGCCGACTGGCGGACAACATCGGCACCCCCGCCGAGTACCAACAGGACGGGGAGTGGGCGGCCGACGAGCGGGACTTCGTCGAACTGGTCGTCAGGGAGGTGGAACTGGTGGCCCGCCGGGCGGGCATCATCAAGGCGAGGGAAGCCATCGACGACGAGGACGACATCGACGACGTCAGCGTCGCCGCCACCGACAGCGACCCGGTCGACGACGTCACCACCGACATCGACACCGCCATCGCCGAGGATAACCAAGGCTACGCCGTCAACGTCGACGGCTTGATCGACGATCTAGACGATGAAAAAAGCGATCTGACGACCGAAATCGACGCCCTCGAAGCCATCACCGAGGCGGGGCGTGACGCGGTCGGCGAACTCGCCGAGGAGTGGGAGACGGAGGCGGAGGATGCGGTCGAGCAGTACTACTCGCTGTTCAGCACGAAATCCGAGATAGAGGACCTCCTCAGCGAGTTGGAAACCAAAATAGACCGGGAGACCAACCTCGAGGACGCAAACAACCCCGAAAACATCATCATCAACGGGACGGGGTTCGACGACTACGGGACGCTCACCAACTTGCTGGACGACGCCGACTGTGACGACGTCGACGAGGAGATGATCGAAGGTGCGGTCAAGGACGTCAAGCGGGCGAAGCAGAAACGGCTCAAAGCAGAGGAATACCGCGGTAGCATCAAGGAGGCGGTGCTGTCGTTCGCGGGATACGGGAGGATCGGTGGCCTACAAAGCGACTACGAGGGGCTGCGCACCACGGAACTCCCGGGCGAACTCATCCGCCTGTCGAAGTGGAACGAGGAGTTCGAGGCGAGCGTTCAGGGGCAGTACTTCCAGGAGCGGACCAACAGTCTCGACGACCGGGAGGACGACCAGTTCGACGACATCAAGGACGCAGCCGAGTCGGTACTCGCCGACGCGAAGGCGAAGGGCGCAACCCCCTCGGAGTTCTTGGACGACGACCTGGACGACGACGTCCGTGACCGGGCGACCTCCATCCTCGACGACTTCGACTTCGACGACGTCGGCGCGGACCCGAGTTCGGTCAGCGGCAATTTGGACTCGGAGGCCGAGAACGCGGACACCGGCGAGGCGCTGGTCGGTGCGCTACGGGACGGCGCGGTCAGTGACCTCCTGCGGTCCGTTCTGGTGACGACGTTCCAGCGGCGCAAAGAGGAGAGGGAAGGGGAGCTAGAGACGCTCGAATCGACGATCGACGCCTACGAGACGCTCTCGAATATCGTCTCGGATCTGGGAGGGACGTTCCACTCGAACGCGACCGACGTCGACAGCGTCGACTCGATCGTGACCTTCGAGGAGGGCGGCACCGAAGGACCGTTCAAGGTCGATACAGAGCCGTACTCGCGGGGGCAACTCTCGGGGACGGACGACCTGAGCGACGCCCCCCTCTGGACGGGCGACGAGCGAGCGGCGATCGTGGAGTCCCTGACCGACATCCTCCCACAGGTCGAGAGCGAGCACCTCCCCATCAACAAGGCGGACATCCGCGACGGCGACACCGAACGGGTGGAGTACGAGGGCCACCGCATCGGCTCGGCGTTCATGAGCCCGCTGTTCGACGGGTACGTCGACGGTCAGGAAGCCGCGATCCCGGAGGTCAAAGAGGAGATCGTCGACAACCGTCGGTTCACCGAGGAGGGCTACCACAACATCGTGGGTCGGGGCGCGTTCGCGGATTCGTTCGACTTCGCGATGTCGACGTTCCTGCGTGGCGTGTTCCTCGACAACCTCCGCATCTTCACGACCGAGTGTCGCGACGCGTACACCTCGACGACGGACGTCGAGGGCGGCGACGACCGCCACAACCCCCAAGACGAGGTGCCGGGCATCGTCAAGCGCCACTCCTACGGGCTGGATGGCCTCACCTACCTCGACGACGACTTCCTCCCCGACGAGTCCGACGGCGGGTTCTGTTACCGGCGGGACGTCCTGAACTTCAACCGCAACGGCACGGAGGTCCTACTCAACCAGACCCACGAGGAGGTGGTGGCGACGCTCCTCGAGGACTACCACGAGGTCGTCGGCTACCCATCGACCATCGAGTTCCTCGACGAAGAGGACCTGCCACGGTAAATGAGCGAGCGCGAACCGGTCCGACCCGACGGCGGTGCCCCCGAACCCGGCGGGCCGCTCACCGACCGACAACGGACGCGTCTGAAACTGTTCGTGGCGCTGGTCGTCGTCGGTCTCCTCACCGTCCGCGTCGGCGCGCTCCTGGATCGGGCGTGGGACGCCCGCGGCATCGGCCACGCGGTCGCCTTCGCCCTGACTGCCCCCCGGTTCGACATCGACTTCGCGGTGCTGTTTCCCTTCGGACTCGTCACGGGGTGGCTGGGGCTGTTCGTCGTCGACCGGACGAAGACCCACCAGCGGTGGCCCGCGATACTGGCGTACAGCCTCCTGATCGCGTGGCTCGTGTTCGTCGAAAACCGGTGGCGGGAAGAAGTGAAGTGGGTGGCGTTCTGGTACGTCGCCGCAGTCGGCGGCGTCGCGGGGCTGACGACCGGCCTCGCTCCGAAACTGTTCGGGAATAGACGGCGCGAGTTTCCCGCCGCGGCGGTCGGGCTGTTTCTCGCGGCGACGACCCTGTGTACCGTGGCGTTTCTCGACGTCTACCTGGTGGCGGCCGATCGGGTTCCCGCCGTGGGCGGCCCGGTCGGGCCGGCCATCGACGCAGTCTCAGTCGCGGGATTCGTGGTGTTGTTCGGCTGGTTCGTCCTCTACAGTGACTACCGCTCCGTCGCGGTGTTGGGCACGTCCCGCCTCCGCTGCATCGGGGTGATGGCGGGGCTTCTCAACCACGTCCAGGACGACGAGTACGACGGCGAATCGAAGGTAGGCGGGCCGGCGCTCCTCGACATGAAGCAGTCGCTCCGCGAACACAACAACGTCGACGGCTTCGGAGCCGACCACGGGCCGCAGTACTTCGAGTTCGTCTACCTGCCCTCCACCCACCCGTCCCGTCTGACGTACGTGTCGGCGGTCCCCATCGACATCGGCGACGTCGGCGAAGCGACCATCAAACGCATCGTCGGTCGCGCCGCCGACGCGGACGTCAACCGCGCCACCGACGCGCTCCGCCGCGGGCTCCGCCGCGGGCTGTCGTTCGTGGCCGACAACGTCCTCCCCGGGAGTCTCAAACGCCGACTCTCGACGGAGACCGGTCTGCTGGTCGACAACATCGCCGGCGCGGGCACGCTGGTGTTCGTCACGAGCATCGAGGACTTCGAGGGCTACGGGCCCGACGCCACGCTCGCCGACCTCTCCCCGCCGGCCGAACTGGAGAAGTTCACCAAACTGTGTACCAAGCTCGGCGGGTCACGTGATCGGGTCATCGTCGTGACCGACGCCCACGAGGTGCTCGACCTCGACGGCAGGAGCGCGGTGACCGACGACGGGTTCGCCGGCTTCGTCCGTGGCCAGTTACTCGACGTCGGCCGCGAGTACACCGTCGTTCCGGTGACCTGGGACGGGGACCACGCCGGCGACGGACTGGTCGCGGGCGTGTCGGCGCTTCGGCGCGCGCTCGACGCCTGAGCACCGACGCCGCCGGATCCGCGTACGAGTCGGCCCCACACCCGACGCCCGTCGAGGCCCCGAAGCCAGCCATCCTGACACGTCAATGAAATTTTATCACGTCGGTAACACGTGTCCTACTCGCCGGACCAAACAGTGTAAGGTTTTATTACGTCATCGCAGGGACACAGTACTGTCAGATGTCTGCGAACGAACCGGAGTTCTGGAAATTAATCAGACAGCGGCTGCGACAGTTCGTCTTCTACAATCAGGACGACCTCTCCACACTGTTGGTGAGGCTGTTCGCCGTCGTGACGACGACGGTCATCCTGACGTACGCGTGGTCGCTCGGCTGGCCGAGGGGGTTGACCTGGCACGTGATGTACGGAATCGAGGCGGCGATTCCCGGTCCGCCGGGCCCAGTGTTCGTGGCACCGCTCGGGTTCCTGGTCGGTCTCGCCTCGCTCTTCGGGCTCGACGCCTACAAGCGCATCCAGGGACTCCTGTTGCTCCCTCCCGCGCTGATCGCGATGTTCGTCGTCATCCGCGGACTCGACCGCCTCGATATCGTCTGGAGTCCTACGACCATCGGCGTCGGCTTCCTCTTTTTCCTCGTGGGACTCGGGTTCGGCAGTTTCGACATCCTCCGCTCGGGCGAACGCGAGTTGAAGCGGGGCTTTCACCGACTCATCGCCGTGGTCGGTCTCGTCTCGTTTTGGGGTATCATCGAGGCGACGGTCGACTACCCGCCGCCGATCGTCCGCCCGACCAACCCGGGGGGCGAAGGGGCACCGCCGCTCATCGTCGCCGAGAACCCGATCGTCAGCCTCGTCACCGAGACCAGTTTCGGAAGCACACTCCCCACGTCGGCGCCAGCGGGGGTGTTCTACCTGATCATGCTGGGGGGCCTCGTCTGGGCGCTCTGGGACTTCACCGAGTACGAGATGGACAAGGACGTCCTCCTCCTCGGCCCCGACCGCGCCGGCAAGACGTGGTTCATGGGCGGTGCGGGACACTGCCTCGTGGAGCAGGCACGGATGGACAGCACCTTCCAAGACCCGGACTGCAACGGCCCACTGCACACCTACAGGAGGCCGTTCGCCCGTGACGAGTTCGACGACCCGCTGCTGGAGGCAAACAACCACGGGGAGTTCAACTTCTTCAGTTTCAAGTACGAACACGGCGTGCTCCCGAAGCGACGCCTCCGCGTCCAGACCGTCGACTACGCGGGGGAGTTCATCTCCGAGGTCAACCTGAACAACCCGTGGGTGGCGTTCGACCAGTCCTGGGCGAACAAGGACGACATCGAACCCGGCGAATTCCCCGACTTCGGGACGCTCACCCAACTTAAAAAGTCGACACAATTGAATATCTCGCCAGACGACAAGGACGCCGACACCATCTATCCCGAGGACATCCCGCCGCTCCTCTCGGCGATGATCGCCGAGTACGACGCCATCGCGTTCATCGTCCCGGCAGACGAACTCGTGGGCGACCTGGACGACGACGACCTCCCGGACCATCTGGAGAAGAGTGCGTTGGAAAGCAGACTAAGCAGTCGTGAAACCTACGCGAATCCGGAGGACGTCCCATTCAACGAGAACACGTACGCGTTCTTCGAGGTGTACAAGGAAGTGATCCAGCAGTACGGGGACGAGAAGGATCTGTTTTTCACCGTGACGATGGCGGACGCCTTCCTCAAGACGTTCCGCGACGAAACCACCCACCAGGATCCGAAGGGCAACCCGAACTGGGACCAGTTCCGTCGGCACGTCTACGACAAAATCGAGGACCAGCGGTCGGACATCGACTTTATGTCCGAACCCATGGCCGAGAACTACGAGAACTACTATCCGGTGTACTTCGAGCCCAAGGACCCGCCGGGCTATACGACCCCCGGGGGAGAGTTCAGGCCCTACATGGACTGGGACGACGACTACCTGTCGCTTCGGGGACTGCAGTTCCTGTTCAAGCGGATGGGGAGGTAACAGATGTTCTACGTGTTCGACAACGGCGGCGAGATGCGGTACCCCCCGGGTGGGTTGCGGGAGGCAGAACCCGACGGGTACAGCCAGCGCAGTCGGGAACTGTGGGACGCCGGCTTCTACTTCCACTACGACGGGGGCCGAAACCACGTCGCCTGCTACTTCAAGGGCGCGATCGGTTCCGGTCAGCAGTTGGTGAACAACCAGTTCTACGGCGTCTACTACGGCGACGGGACGGACCACGACCTGCTGGCAGCCTTCGAGGACGAACTCGAATCGGCGTTCGACAGCCAGGGGTGGCGGACGTCGGACTCGGACATGGGGACCGCCGCCATCTACGCGAATCTCACGAGCGTCCAACCCGTCGATCTGGCCGTCGACCAGGAGTTGCTGCGGGCCGCCACGTCCGACGAGTCGGAGACTGCGGACGGGCCGATCCAACTCGGCGCCCCCGACTTCACGAGTTCGCTCCGGGTCTGTAAGCGACTGATCGCCGACCTCGAAGACGCCCGGGTGACGATCTGCTCGGCCGGCGCGAGCGAGACGCTCCCCGACACGGACGTCGTGGTCATCCCCGAGGCCACGGACGAGCCGGGGGCGCCGGCCCGCGGAACGAAAGTGGAGATGCAAAAAAAGGAGTTGAGACGGCGTATCACGGAGACGAAGGCGGATCTCGAAGACTTCGTCGAGGGGGAGCAGGCCCGAGCGCGGGCGCTCGTCGAGTCGATCGAATCGGGGTTCCTCGATCCGACCGTCCCGGACGTCGAGAGCCTCGGATACCGGCTCGACACCCCGGCCCGAAAGGCCGAGAAGGAGTCGAGGGACACGACCTTCTACACGGGCCTCGGCGGGATCCTCGGCACCGTCCTCACGGTCGTCGCCCTCTGGTACGTCGGCGTCGTGGGGAGGCTCGTCGAGTCCCTGAGTTCGGAGGTCACCTTCCAGTTGGGCCTCGTCCCGGGAGTCGAACCGCCGGCGTTTGCCACCACCCCTATCGGGAGCTGGCAGATCGTCGGCGTGTGTCTGGTCGTCATCGGCCTGATGGCCGGCTGGGGACACACCGACAGGATCGTCGCCGAACTCCGGACGTGGATCTCGGGCGGAGACGGGACCGACGCGGGGTCGGTCGACGGCGCGAACGAAGCCGCGAAGTCGCTGGTGGCTGACTTGGAGGAGATACTGAACCACCCGGCTACCGAGCGAAGCGAGTTCTCCGACGTCCCCGACGGGATATTCGAAGGGGAGGTACACCTGAACGTGTACGACGACGCCGACTACCGCTCGAGTACCCGGAATACCCTCGTACTCTCGATGCTCAAAGGCATCGGCGCCGTCGGCGTTGTCGGCGTCCTGTTCGCCGGCGTAGCGTGGGTCGCGAGCCAGTACTGGCAGCCCTCCCTCAGCGTCCTCGTCGGGCTCGCTATCGGGTCCGTCCTCCTCCGCCTGCCGCGCGCCGCCACGACGGTGGCCCCGCTGCTGTTCAAGGCCGCCCGGTCGGGCTCGCTCCCCGACCGGCGCGCGAGTGCGGTCGGTGGAGCGCTACTGCTCGGTGGGTGGTCCGTCAGCCAGGCCGGCGCGGTGGCGTGGCAGCGAGGATCCGGCCTCCCGTATCACCTCGTCAGCGGCATCGGCGGAGAGCTCCCGGGCCGGGTCGTGGGGCCGGCAGCCGGCGTCGAAGTGCTCTTTTTCGGCGTCGTCGGGGGCGCCCTCGCCGCGCTCGGCGTCGCGGCGTGGCGGTCGCCGGAACCGCTGGTCCAGCGCGCGCTCCTCGCGGCGACGGTCGTCGGACTCGTCAACCTCTGGTTGAGCGTCGACTTCGTCTCGGCGTGGGGCTGGTTGGCCGGGGTCGCGAGTGGTATCGGCGTCGCGGCCGCGGCCACGTGGCGAGGGGTGTCCCCCGACCGACTGACGCGCGGCGTCGGAGGGTTGTACGGCGTGGTCGTCGTGGTCGTCGGCCTCGAAAGCCAGCTGCAATACCAGTCGCCGCTGGTGTACGACGCGTCGGCCGGCGGCTTCGTAGGCGGGACCCCGTCTTTTGCGGGGTACGCGTACTCGCTGAGCGCCTCCCGGGTCGCCCTGACGCTCGTCCACATCGCCATCGCCGCCGCCGTCCTGTACGTGCTCTGGACGGAAGTCTTCGGCAGCGACCGCACCGAGGTCATGGTGGTCGGTCCCGATGGAGACGCCCAGATTCGCCACATGTCGCTGCTGTTCGGGCACTTCCTCACCGACGTAGACGGCGACGAGCCGGAACCGAACGACGCGATGAAACGGATTCGGAAGCGGGACGACGGCGGCGGGACGACGCCCATGGAGGAAATCCTCGATACTGACGGCGTACTGCCGGCGTCGTTCACCGTCGACTCGTCCAACCTGCTCGTGTGGACGCCGCTGACCTCGGGGACGGTCCTCAGCGACGAGGTGTTCACGCGGCTCGACCGGAAGCTCAACAGCCGGACCAACCTCACCGAGGATACAGTCAGGGGTGCGCCACAGTACGTCGAACTGGCGATTTCGTTACAGGAGACGGACGTACTCGTCTTGCTGTTCCCGGCCGACGACGACGACGACGAGCGACGGCAGAAGTACCTGAACGACTGCTATAAGTTGCTGGAGCAGTTCCGCGACGAAGAACTGACGACCATCGGCGTCATCACGGGAGCCGACCACCTGATCGATGGCGTCGCAACCGAGCAGTGGGAGAATTTCCGCGAGGTGGCGACCGAGGAGGCATTCGAAGGCTACTCCCAAGAACGGCGGGAGATACTGCTCTCGTACCTGGACAACGCGGACCGCGGCGTCCTGCTTCCGGTGGTCGAGACGATGGACGGGGAGATCGAGGGTCTGGACCGGGCGGTCGGATACTTCGACGGTTCGGGCGGAGGATCGACCGACGTGATGGATCGGCTGTGAGCCGGGCGTCCCGGCGTCAGTAGAAGTTCTGTGTCGTGTACATCGCTCCTTCGGGCGTGATGTAGACGCCGATGCCCTCCTTCGCGAATCGGTCCCGGAGGATGTTCTCCCGGTGGCCCTTCGAGTTCATCCACCCCTCGACCACCGACCGGGCGGCCTCACGAACCGATGCGCCGTGGTCGGGGTGTGTGAGGGCGATGTTCTCGCCGCTGCTCCGGTCGTCGTGCTCGAACCTACGGTATCGGTCGCCGGCGTCGTCGCCGTCGGGGGAGGTGTGGGAGAAGAAGTCACGCTCGGCCATGTCCCGGCTGTGCTGGAGGGCGATGGCGCTCAGGTGGTGACTGTATTCGAGCGTCCCGAGGCCGTGATCGGTCCGTCGTCGGTTCGTCGCCTCGTGGACCGTGCGCTCGACGGCCGTCCGGTCCGCCGAGAGGCTCAGGTCTACCGGGATGTCGACCCGATCGCGGTCGACCGCTGCTCCGCAGTCGAGACAGGAATCCGGTGGGGCGACGCGACTGCCACACTCGCCACACGTCCACTGCCCGCCGAGGTGGATGATGGGTGCCTCACAGCCCGGGTGGTGGCCGCGAACCGTCGATGTCCCGCAGTTCTTGCACTCGGTCCGACCGACGGTGACCGTCAATCCAGCCCGCTGGCCGCTCGTCGACTCGCCGGGGTCGTGACCCGGGTCGTCGGTCCGCTCCTCCTGTCCGGTCAGGTCGTCGACCCAGTCGGAGCCGCCGCCGCCCGAGCCACCCGAGCCACCCGAACCGCCCGAGCCGTCGTCCCCCTGGTCGTCCTCCGCCTCCTCGGCCCAGTCCGGCAGGTCGTCGCTCAACACCCGACGGAACAGCGCCGTTCGCTCGACGTCGTCGCCACGTTCTGCCATCGTCCGTGTCCCTGTCCCGCCGGCCCCTTACGCTTGTCCCCCTCGGCCCGAGCCGCCACGCCGTCAGCGAAGTGTGTCGGCGACGGCCGAACCGACGTCGCCGGTCCACCTCGTCGGGTAACTGGTGGCGTCAGTACGGCGGCAAATCGTCAGACCCATCGTCCGGTTCCAGGAGGCCGGCCGCCCGACGGAGAGCCACGATCCAGTCGTCCGGCGACGGTCGTATCCACCCGCACGCCTTTCCGTCGAAGCAGTCGGCGAACAGGTCTCGGACGTTCTCCGGGAGTCGGTCGTAGTCGGGTGCGTCGTCGTGTGGTTCCACCTCGTCCGGTTCGGGGTCCTCGTAGGGGAACGGGTTGTTCTCTATCATGTCGGCGAAGCCGCCACTTTGGGCCCATCTACCCTGCGCCTGAAACGGGTGAAAGCCCTCCATCAGCAACTGGAAGATGTGGACGCCGAGGCCGAATCGGTCAGCCTCGCGGGCCGCGTCGAGCGAGTCACCGCGCCCCTCCAGGGGCGCGTACCGCGGGAGGTAGGTGTCGCCGCCGTACGCGCCGTCCTCACCGCTGATGTGGAAGGCGTCGCAGTCGATGAGCGTGACGTAGCGGTCGTCGACGAGGATGTCACCGTGGTTCAGGTCGCCGATCGCGTGGTCTTGCTCGTGGATAGCGTCGACCACGATAGCCAAGTTGTGCGCCGTCGCGTATCGTCTCTCGGGGTCGCTGTCCGCCCATCTCAGATCTTCGCGAGCGTACCGATGGGCGTCCTTGTATTGGTCGAGGTCCACGCGGGGCATGGTGTAGCCCAGGAACGACCCGGACCGATCCTCGACGACTCCGGTCGGCCAGACGATCGACCGGACATCGCTCTGGAGGTGGGTCGTATCGGTCGGCGGGTTCGCGATCATCGCCCGCACTTTGTCGGCCTTCTCGGACCGCCGCTCTTCCTCGAACACCTTCACGACCTCGTCCGAACCGGGGAGCGCGTAGACCGATCCCTCCACCCCAATCCCCAGCCGTTCACCCAGTGTCGCCTCCTCGGAGCCGACGACGACGTGGTCCCCCTCGAAGTCAGTCATCGCGGTCCGATTCGTCGGCGTCCGACATATATCCCTCGCCCGCAGCGGGGCGACGTCACACCGCTGCGAAGAGCACGTACCCCGCTAGCAACGCGACGAGTAGGCCGCCGAAGTAGAGCAGCGTTCGTTTCAGTTCCGAGACGACGGTTCCCGCAACCTCGGACCGTCGGCTCCGTCGTGACGTCGTCACCGGTGGATCGCTCGTCTTCGATCCACCGCCGCCACCGCCACCACCGCCGGCAGGGGGTCGGGGACGCGTGTCTCGGCCCGACCCGCTGCCACCGCCACCACCGCCGGCACTGCCACCGCCACCACCGCCGGCACTGCCACCGCCGCCACCGCCGGCTGGGGGTCGGGGTCGCGTGTCTCGGTCCGATCCGCCGGACTGCGTCTCGGTTTCCGCCGTCGTGGTCGAGTCGTCGTCGGTGAGCCCGGTCACCGTTTTGAGCGTGCGGGTCCACTCGCTGGCCTTGGGGCGGGCTATCGGATGCTCCTTTCCGGCGTGGAAGCACTTGTCGAACAGTTCCCGGATGTCCGCCGGGAGTTCGTCGTAGTCGGGTGAGTGGTCGTGTGGCTCCAACCCCTCGGGCCGAGGATCCGTGTACAGGAACCGGTTCCCCTCTATCATGTCGCCGAAGTCACCGGTCGTTGCTGCGGGACCCTGTGCCTGAAACGGATGGAATCCCTCCATCAACAGCTGGAAAATGTGGATACCGAGGCCGAACCGGTCACCCTCGCGGACCGCACTCAGCGTCCTCGCCCGTCCCTCGGGGGGCGCGTACCGCGGGAAGTAGGTGTCGTCGCCGTACGTGTCGTTCGCGCCGCTGATGTGGAAGGCGTCGCAGTCGATGAGCGCGACGTAGCCGCCGTCGACGAGGATGTTCTGGTGGTTCAGGTCACCGATGGCGTGACCCTGCTTGTGGATGGCCTCGAAGACGAGCGCCACGTTGAGCGCTGTCTTGTACCGCGTTTCCGGTTCGCTGTCCGACCACTGCATGTCCTCGCGGGCGTACCGCTGGACGTTCTTGTATGCGTCGAGGTCCACGCGGGGCATGGTGTAGCCCAGAAACGCGTCGGTTGAGGGATCCTCGACGACCGCCGTCGGCCAGACGATCGACCGAACGTCGCGCTCCCGGTGGGTCGGATCTGTCGGCGGGTTCGCCACCATCGCCTGCACCTTGTCGGCCTTCTCGACCCGCTTCGTCTCCTCGAATATCTTCACGACCTCGGACTCGATTCCCTGCACTCGGTACACGGCGCCCTCCGCGCCCGTACCGAGTTGTGCGCCGAGCTGGAGCGTCCCGGCGGGGCCGCGTACCGTCTCCCCCTCGAAGTCATCGGCATTCATCGGCGAGTACCCCTGCTTCGTCGGTCTCGGACGCCAGACGGTCGCCGGAGGTTGGAGACCGGACGACTGGAGGCGTCTCGGCGGACGTGTGGTGTCGCTCCGAACCCACGCGGTCGGGGGCTACACATCACGGCGGCCATCGCTCCGGCATCTACGTCTCCGAGGTCGCGTCCGGTAGCGCCTCCACCCACGCGCTCGCGGACGGTCGCAGCCGTGGATGCGTCTTTCCCTCGACGAAACACCGCTCGAACCGCCGTCGCAAGTCGGTAGGGAGCGCCGAGTACGGGGCCGCATCACTCGGTGGCTCGAGCAGTTCCGGCTGGGGGTCGCGGTACGGAAAGGGGTTCTTCCGAATCAACTCCCCGAATCCTCCGTCGGCCGCCTCGGACCCGCGGGCCTCGAACGGGTGGTGACCACCGGTAAGGAGTTGAAACACGTGAACGCCGAGACCGAATCGATCCGCACGCTGGACCGCCTCCAGTCCCTCGCATCCCTCCGGTTGCGCGTATCGTGACAGGGCGTCGTCGCCATCGTACGTGCCGTCGGACCCCTCGATGTGAAACTCGTCACACCCGGTCAGAAACAGGTCGCCGTCGTCGACGAGTATCCGATCGTGAGTCAGGTTTCCGACTGCGTGACCCTGCTGGTGGAGGCTGTCGACGGCGGTGACCAGTTCGGCCGCCGGGCCGCCTCGGACGGCCCCGTCGCGGTCGTCGAGGAGGCCGACGGCGTCAAGTAGCCGCCCGACGACGGTCGACGGGCGGGCCGCCCGCCGGATCCCGCCCCTCGACGCCGCCCACTCCAGGACGTTCGATGGATCGTCGACATCCGGATACGACAGACGGTAACCCAGAAACTCCCCTCCATCGGGGGTCGTGACCACCGCCGTCGGCCACGCGAACGACTGCCGCTCGGTCGGGGGTCGTTCGATCATCGCCCGGATCTTCGCCTCCGCCTGTCCCCCCGACCGCCGCTCCGGCGGGAGGATCTTCACCGCGTCGGTCTCGGCTTCGACGACGCGGTAGACGTGGCCACCCGGCCCCGTAGCCAGCGTCGCGTCGAGCGGCAGGTGCTCTCCGTCGTCCGATTCGACCGTCTCGCCCTCGAAGTCGTCGGCGGACCGCTCGCCGGACCCCATGACGTCCCGTACCGTCTCCGTCCCCGTTCCATCCTCGGTCACATCCGAGGACAGCGCACCGATGGCCAGCGTCTTGTCGTCGCCCGAGTAGGTCCGGTGGTGCTCGTTGTCCAGATACTCGCACAGTTCCTGCTGTACGTCGGTCATGTCGTCCGTCGACCGAACGAGGTCGAAGATCTGGTCGAAGAAGGCGTCTTTGACGTCGTCCCGTCCGTCCCAGACGAACTCGTCGATACCGTCGGAGAACACGGCGACGGCGTCGAACTCGTCTTGGTAGCCAAACCGGTACGACTCCTCCCACGAGTCGTGCATGAGCGGAACTGTCACGTTCGCGAACTCGGTGTCCACGACGGTCATCTCCCTGGGGATCGGGAGGTCGTTCGTGCCCTGGTGGTGGCTGACGATGCCGCCGTCACCGACCACCGCCGCGCCCATCCCCGAGGGACCCGCCGCGACGGTCAACAGCGTGGTGTTCAGTTCCGACGCCGACTGGTCGAGTTTCACCGCCTCCTCCTCGACGGCGGCTCTCGCCTCCGCCATCGCGTTTTTCATCGCCTCGCCGCACGCCTCGCGCTCGATGGTCTCGGCGTCCGACAGGTAGCGACGGAGCGCGTCGGCGGCCTCGCGCGTGGCCAGTTCGGACCCCTCGTGGGAGTGGCTCGCGCTTCCGAGTCCGTCGCCCACGGCAATGACGAATCGGCCACCGGAGAGCCGGTAGCCACACCAGGCGTCCTGACACGGCTCGTCGGTCTCCTCGTGTTTGGGCCCCCTGACCGAGCATCCGACGACCTTCGATCTTCGGGGAGCGTCGTCGCTCATCTACTGGTCGTCGCTGTCCGTATCGACCTGTGCTCCGGGATCGACGTCGCCACCGTCGCCCGGCTGTGACTCCTTTTCGAGGCTGTTCGAGACGATTTCGAACAGTTCCTGGAACATCCCCTCGTCGAGCGCGACGGGATCCTTGTCGGTCACCGAAACCAGCTCGTCGAGCGTGTCCATATCCGCTTCCTCCCCGATTCCGAACGCGAAAAACAGGAAGTGGTCCTCGTCGGTCCCACGCTCGAGCAGGTTCTGTGCCGTCTGCCACTGCTGGTCCCCGGGATTCATGTCCGTCGGTTGGCCGTCCGTGAGGAGCCAGATGATCGGTCGGTTGTACGCGTACCCGTTGTCCCTGTACTGCTGTTTTCGGTCCTCGTCGAGGTTCACCGCCTTCTCGATCGCCTCCCCCATCGGGGTGTTGCCACTGGGGCTCAGCGTCGGCGGGTCCCAGTTCTGAATCGGGGAGAAGTCCTGCTCCACCGTAACCTCCCCGCCGAACGAGACGACGGCGACGTCGACGCGTGTCTCGGCGTGCTCCTCCTCCTCGATTTCACTCTTGAAGTACTGTAACCCCTCGTTCAACTGGTCGATCCGCGACTCCGTCCCACCCTGACCGTCCGGCGTCTCCGTGGTCATCGAGTACGACGTGTCCAGAATCAGCACCGTCGGCGTCCGCTCAACCGTCGGTGGTACGTCCTCGAGTCCGCCGTCGGAACCCTCTTCCTGACTCATCGTTTTGCTCCATTGGTATCAATGTGTGATATGTAACTTTAATCCTCTGGTACTATTACTGACACGATCTGGTCGAAACAGGGAGGGGGTCGCCCAAGGGTTCGGGTCGTTCCCCGCCGTGACCGGTCCCGTCGTCGGATGCGCCGGAATTATATCGCGTCTTATATGACTGTATGCCGACAGTTCTCGGCGAGCGACGGTCGGCCACGGCCGTTCCCGGGGAGTTACCACGTACTCGGGACGGGGTCATCGTCGTCGTCGTCGTCCGTCGCTGACTCGGGTTCGTCGTCGTCGGAATCGGTCGGTGGTGAGGTCCGGAACGGGTCGTCGTCGTCGTCGTCCGTCGCTGACTCGGATTCGTCGTCGTCGGAATCGGTCGGTGGTGAGGTCCGGAACGGGTCGTCGTCGTCGTCGTCCGTCGCTGACTCGGATTCGTCGTCGTCGGAATCGGTCGGTGGTGAGGTCCGGAACGGGTCGTCGTCGTCGTCGTCGTCCCCATCGTCGCCGTCCGATCCCGTTCCGCCGCCGCCCGTTCCCGTCCCTGTCCCACCACCGCCCGTTTCCGAGAGACCACTCACCTGCTTGAGGGTGTCGACCCAGTCGTCCGGCGACGGCCGTCCCCATCCCTGGTTCTTCGCGGTTTCGCTGAAGCAGTCGGCGAACAGGTCTCGGACGTCCGCCGGGAGTCGGTCGTAGTCGGGTGCGTGGTCGTGTGGCTCCAACTCGTCCGGTTCGGGGTTCTCGTAGGGAAACTGGTTGCCCTCGATCATGTCGCCGAAGCCGCCGCTCGTGGCCTCGGAGCCCTGTGCCTGAAACGGGTGAAAGCCCTCCATCAGCAACTGGAAGATGTGGACGCCGAGTCCGAAGGGATCGGCTTTCCGGACCGCACCGAGCGAGTCGCCGCGCCCCTCCGGTGGGATGTACCGCGGGAAGTAGGTGTCGTCGCCGTACGTGTCGTTCTCCCCGCTGATGTGGAAGGCGTCGCAGTCGATGAGCACGACGTAGCCGTCGTCGACGAGGATGTTCTGGTGGTTCAGGTCGCCGATGGCGTGGCCCTGCTTGTGGATGGCGTCGACCATGATCGCCAGGTTGTACGCCGTCTTGTACCGCTTCTCGGGGGTGCTGGACGACCACTGCAGGTCCTCGCGAGCGTACCGCTGGGCGTCCTTGTACTCGTCGAGGTTCACGCGGGGCATAGTGTAGCCCAGGAACGACCCGGACCGATCCTCGACGACTCTGGTCGGCCAGATGATCGTCCGCCGACCCCCATCGTCGTAGGTCGGATCGGTCGGCGGGTTGGAGATCATCGCCCGCACCTTGTCAGCCTTCTCGGCCCGCCGCTCCGTCTCGAACACCTTCGCAACCTCGTCGGAACGGGGGAGTTCGTAGACCGAACCCTCGGCCCCCGCCCCCAGTTGCTCCCCCAACGTCACCTCGTCGGTGCCGATACTGACACGCTCTCGCTCGAAGTTCGTACTGCTCATTGGTGATCTCTCATCTCCGTCGACAACTGACCAGTGTGTCGATATGACGGATACTGGAAGCCACCGATTTAAGAGTTTGGAGGGTCGGAGACAGCGTCTATGTGAGCCACTCGATCCGTTGACCGCCTCGTTCCGTATCCAACACCACCTCAGTGAACCAAATTAACTATACCCTTCCACACAGTCAACACGACTGACGGTCATGAAACTCGCAACAATCGGTGTCGGTAACGCCGGAAGTAAGGTTGTAGACCGGATGGTCGAGTTCGAATCCGAAACCAACCGGAACCTGTGCCGACACGTCCACGCGATCAACACCGCCCGAACGGACCTCGCCAAGCCCGAGTACATCCCCGAAGAACAGCGCGTCCTCGTCGGCGACACGAACCAGAAGTCGAAGGGTCACGGCGTCGGTGGTGACGTCGAGATCGGCGCGGAGGTCATGTCCGCGGACATCGACGAGATCCGCCGCGCGTTCGACGACATCGAGATCCACAACGTCGACGCCATCCTCGTCGCCGCCGGTCTGGGCGGCGGCACCGGGAGCGGTGGCGGCCCCGTCGTCATCGACGCCCTCCAAGACATGTACGACGAACCGGTGTACGCGCTCGGTGTCCTCCCCGGCGAGTACGAAGGCGGACGCCCCGCACTGAACGCCGCCCGCTCCCTCCAGTCGTTCGTCAACAAGGTCGACAACTTCATCGGCTTCGACAACGACGCCTGGCGCGCCCGCGACCAGACGATCGAAGAGGGGTACGAGGAGATGAACCGCGAACTGGCGGCCCGTATCGTGACGTTGCTGGCGGCCGGTGAAACCGACGACTCGGACGTCGCGGAGAACGCGATGGACTCCAGCGACATCATCCGGACGCTCGCCACCGACGGGGTGTCCTCCATCGGCTACGCCGCCACGGCGGTCGACGCCCAGCCCGAAGGCCTGCTGGACCGGTGGGGTGGCGGCGGAGCCGAGGAGGATCCCCTGGACGACGCCAGTCAGGCGACGAAGATCAAGTCCCTCGTCCGCCGGGCGACCAACTCGCGCCTGACGCTGCCGTGCGAGGTGTCGAGCGCCGAACGGGTGCTCGTCGTGCTGTCCGGGCCGCCGAGCGAGTTCTCCCGAAAGGGGATCGAGAGCGCCCGCCAGTGGCTCGAACAGGAGGCCGGAACGGTCGAAGTTCTCGTCGGCGACGACCCGCGAGAGAACTCCTCTCGGCTCGCGGCGGCCGTCCTTCTGTCGAACGTCTCGGGAGCCACGCGGATCGAGACGCTCCAGAACCAGGCCGTCGACGCACAGGAACAGATCGCCGAGCAGCAAGCCGCTCGGGAGGAGAAGATCAACGACCTGATCACCGACGAAAACGACGACCTCGACCCCGTCGTCTGAACCGTGTCTCGAACTGACCGCGCTACAGCCCGGCAACGGGGGCAGCGATGAAACTGGCGCTGATCGGCGTCGGTGGGGCCGGGAGCCGTCTCACCGACGCGATCCGGAGCGTCGAGGCCGAAGGAGACCGACAGCTGTGCTACGGGAACGTGCTGACGGTCGACATCTCGCGGACGGTCGCCGACGAATTCGACCACGTCCCGAAGGACCGACACGTGACGATCGGCGACACGCACCCCGACGTCGACGACGGCGTCGCCGGCGATCAGGATCTGGCGGTCGAGATCGCCCGCACCGACGCCCCCGAGATACACCGCGCCCTCGACTCGATAACCATGCGGAAACTGGACGGCGTCCTCGTCGTGACGAGTCTCGGCGGCGGCACCGGGAGCGGTGTCAGCGCCGTCCTCGTCGAGCGGTTACAGGAGATGTACGACAAACCGGTGTACGTCCTCGGGATCCTCCCGGCCACCGATGACGGCGGACGGGCGGCGCGGAACGCTGCCCGGTCGCTCAGGTCGGTCGTCCCGGCCGCCGACAGCACCCTCCTGTTCGACAACGATCGGTGGGTCGACACCGACGAGAGTGACGAGAGCGACGACGCCGACGGCACCGGTGGGCGGTACGACCGTCCGAACCGGGAACTGGCGTCCCGGATCGTGACGCTGTTCGCCAGAGGCGACACGGATCCCGAATCCATCGGCGCCAACACGCTCGATTCGAGCGACACCATCCGGACGCTCTCCCCGGGTGGGGTCGCGTCGGTCGGCTACGCCGAGATCGAACTCGAAGACGGCGGTGGGTTGCTGTCGTGGCTCCTGTCGCTACTCCCCGGGGATCGGAGCGACGGCGAGGCCGACGAGCGGACCGACGCCGGAAAGATTCAGAGCCTCGTCCAACAGTCGCTCAACTCGCGGCTGACGCTCCCGTGTGAGGTGTCGAGCGCGGAACGGGTGCTCGTCGTGCTGTCCGGGCCCCCGGAGGAACTCTCCCGACGGGGCTTCGAGAGCGCCCGGCAACGGCTCGAAGAGGAGACGGAGACGGTCGAGGTCCTCGCCGGCGACGACCCGCGGGCAGGGTCGTCGACCGTCGCGGCCGTCGTGTTGCTCTCGAACGTCACCGGCGTGCCGCGCATCGACGCGATGCAGCGACGGGCCGTCGACTACGAACACGACGGCGAGGCGGTGCAGTCGCTCGAGGAGACCGACTGACTAGCGCCGCGAGCCACCGTCGTCGCGGGGACGAACCGCGTTGGCGAACACGACGAGGAGGCTCAACCCCCAGCCGATCGGGACTGCGAGGCCGGACCACATGGCCACGAACGCGACCCCGGAGAGCTCGAACTGTTGGCGGATGACGGTGCTGAGATCCCCGACGAACAGGACGTTGTCGAGGATCCACTCGGCCAGCGACGTGCTCGTCGGGAGGATGACTTCACCCAGCGTGGGCGAGAAGAGGGCGGCCGTCACGGGCGGCAGGAAGACGGCCGCGACGACCAACGGCGACGTCGCGACGAGGGTCAGTCGCCGACCGCCGGTACGGGCGGTGATCCACGCGAGCCCCGCCGAGACGGTCGCGACCACGCTCGCCGTGAGGACGGCTTTGAACCCCGCGGCCGGGAAGCCCCCCCACGCCAACGCCGTCAGCGCGCCCCACGCCACGGCGACGACGGCGACGATGGCGATGAATCCCAGGCCCGTCGCGATTTGGTTGAGCCGTCGAGTCACGTATCGGACCCAGAAGCCGGCGACTGCGAAGGGGTATGTGACGGCGATCAGGACGGCACCGAGGGCGCTCCACAGCCAGAATGCGAGGCGGTCCGTGGTCGACTGGGGCCGCCGGCGGTTCCGAACCGGATGACTGTCCGAGGTCGTCGAGAACAGAAGCTCGCGCCAGGCAGTCAGCAGCCAAACGAGGTCGGCTTTGACGGCGGCGACGAGCTCGGAGTCAGTCGGCATCGGTCCACGGTTCTCGGGAGAGTGGTTAACAGTTTTCGCTCGACTCCGGGCGGGGCGACGCTAGGGCGTCGCCTCGGAGCAGCGGAGGGCTGACGCTCGCCGGTTCGGATTACGCGAGAAGGTTAGTAGTCCATCCTGGATTCGAACCAGGGTCGAAGCCCCCAGAAGGCTTCAGGATTGGCCACTACCCCAATGGACTGACTGCACGGGTTCGTACCCGCGGTGGCCTTGTAAGCGTTGCGAGTCGGACTCGTCACCGGCACCTACTTGTGCTCGAGGAGTCCACCGCCGTCCATGTACGTCGGACGCTTCGTCGTCGTCGGCCCTGGAATCGGTGCGTATCGCGTCTCCTCGCGTTCCTTCCCGAACCGCCACGTCGTCGACCGTGGAGACAGCCTGACCGTCGCACCGACGCCGGACGCACCGGAGACCGACAATCCGTACATCGCCTACAACTGCGTGCGGGAGAGTCGGGGACGAGCCGTCCTCGGTAACGGCTCCCACGTCGATCCGGTGACCGAGAAACTGGACATGGGGTATCCGGCCCGCGACGCACTGGCGACCGCGCTCCTCTCGCTCGACTACGAGAAAGACGACTACGACACGCCCCGGATCGCGGGTGTCGTCGAGGCCGACGCCGCCACCGTGGGAATCGTCCGCCGGGACGCGCTGCTGGTCGAACGGGTCGAGGAGCCGACGCTGGTCGCCACCTACGAGGAAGACGACCCGCGGCCGTTCGACTTCGCGGCGTCGGACGCGGCGGGTGCGGCCCGCGAGGTCTACGACCTCGACTTCGAACACGCCGTCTGTGCGGCGGGGGTCTCCGTCGACGGCGGCGGCGTGGAGACGGCGGTCGTGAACGGCGAGGAGTGAGGCGACGACAACGCCTAACCGCCCGGGACCGCAAGCGACGGGCATGCGACTTGGCGTCGTCTCCGACATCCACGGGAACCGGATCGCGTTCGAAGCCGTCCTCGACGACATGCCTAGCGTCGATCGACTGGTGTGTGCGGGCGACGTGGTCGGCTACAACCCGTGGCCGGCCGACTGCGTCGCCGCCGTCCGGGAGCGATCGATCCCGACGGTAATGGGGAACCACGACCGGGCGGTCGCCCGCGACTCGGCGTTCCGGTTCAACGCGATGGCGAAGGCGGGCGTCGATCACGCCCGGGAACATCTCGACGACGACGCACTGTCGTGGTTGGACGAACTGCCGGACGAACGGACGGTCGCGGACGGGCGGGTGAAACTCGTCCACGGCCACCCCGCGGACCCGGACCGTTACACCTACCCCGAGGAGTTCTCGCCGCGGATGCTCGACGGGGAGGACCTCCTCGTCACGGGCCACACGCACGTCCAGGGCCACCGCATCTTCAGCGAGGGGGTGGTGATGAATCCGGGGAGCGTCGGCCAACCGCGGGACGGCGACCCGAGGGCGGGCTACGCGGTGGTCGAGGTGGGGGACGGATCGGGAGGCGAGGCGGTGACGGTCGAGGAGCGGCGCGTCGAGTACGACGTCGATGCCGTCATCGAGGCGGTGGAAACGGCAGGACTGCCCGAGCGGATCGGGACACGGCTGTTGGCTGGACAGTAGCCCGTCGGCTCAGATCGTCTGTTCCTGAACGATTTCGAGGGTCTTCTCGCGGTCCTCCCAGTTGACGAAGATGGCGACGGAGGTGGCGGAGGTGATGAGGTCGTGGATGTTGATGCCGGCCTCGGACACCGGTTGAACGATGTCGAGGATGATGCCCGGCCGGTTGGGGAGTTCACCGCCCGTGACGCGGATGACGGCGAACTGGTTCTCGACGGTGACCGACGAGAGCGTATCGTCGTCGACGACCTGTTCGTGGAGGACGTACTCCGCGTCCTCCGAGAGGTCGTCGTTGACGTAGAAGGTGACCGAGTCCATCCCGCTGGCGACGGCGTCGATGTTGGTGTCCTCGTTCCGGAGCGACTGTGAGAGGTCGGCGAGGATACCGGGGCGATTGCGGAGCGCGCGGCCGGCGACGGTGATGCAGGCGAGGGGTTCGTCCTGCATGTCGATGAGGTTCTGGAACTGGCCCTCGATGCGGGTGCCGCCGGTCAGCAGGTCGCCGTGCTGGTAGTGGACGACGCGGACGGTGAGGTCCTCGTCCTTGTACGAGAGGGCGCTGGGGGCGACGACCTCCGCGCCCCGAAAGGAGAGGTTCCGGAGTTCGTCGACGGTGATATGACCGACGTTGCGGGCACCCTCGACGACCCGCGGGTCACCGGTCATGACACCCTCGACGTCGGTGACGATGACCACCTCGTCGGCGTCCATGAACTTCCCGAGCATCACGGCGGTCGTGTCGGAGCCACCGCGGCCGAGCGTGGTCACCTCGCCGTCGATGGTCTGGGCGAGAAAGCCCGTGATGACGGGGACGACGTGGTCGAGGTCAGCGGCGAGGGCCTCGGCGCGTTTCAGCGTCTCCTCGGCGTCGACCTCGCCGAACTCGTCGGTGATGATCGGCCACGCCTCGGTGCCGGGTTCGACGAACGTGGCGTCGACGCCGCGGGCGGCCAGTGCCGCCTTCAGCATCCGGACGCTCGTCCGTTCGCCCATGCTGACGATTTCGGCGCGGTCGGCGTCCTCGGCCTCGAACGTGATCTCCTCCAAGAGTTCGTCGGTCGTCGACCCCATGGCGCTGGCGACGATGGCGATCTCGTGGCCTTCCTCCACCGCTTTCGCGACGGTGTCGGCCGCGCGTTCGATGCGGTCGCCGCTCCCGAGCGACGTGCCACCGAACTTCGCCACTACGCGCATCGTGGTCCCTCCACGGTGTCCGACGGGTGCCCAAGCATGCCATGGGGTAGCGGGGTGGACGGTTATAACTGTGTTCACTTGCCCACGCAGCGGCGTGCTCACGCCGCCGGTGCGACCGAGCACCCAAAGCTGTCAAATTACTGTTTTTATGTCGTCGGCCGGGCAGCACAACCGAGGGTGTTCGGCCCGTCGGTCGCCGATACGACGATGTAATACCTCGGAAACATTTAACCTCGGCGAGTGGATCTGTCGGCGCGATGGCACGCTACCGCGTACCGGACCATCTGGTCTGTCTGGGCGGAGGCGGGATCGAGGTGGGGAAGACGTTCATGCGACAGCGGTGGATCCTGGAGGAGGTCCTCCGGGACGACCCGCGGGACGAGGCACCCGACGAGGACGCCCGTCCGCTCCACGCGTACTTCGTCGACTCCGACGAGTCGACGCTCTCGACCGACATCGAAGACGAGATCCAAGAGACCGTCGAGTCGATCAAAGCGGAGTACGGCATCCGGCGACATCCGGACGTCGACGGCACCGTCATCAACGTCGTCGACGGGCCGCACAAAAAATGCCTCCGGCCGGAACGGATGACCGCACGGACGGACATCAGCAAACTGGCACTCGACCAGAACCTCCAGGCCTGGTGGTTGCAACAGGGCGGAGACAGCGACGTTCTCGCCCCCCTCTCCGGCCTCGAACGCGGCGGCGTCGACAGGATTCGGGGACTCACGAAGGCGATCTACCGGATCAGCCAGTGGCAGGGTGATCCCCTCGGTGCGATCGAACGGAGCGTCAGGAACGACGCCCACGACGAACCCCACGTCGCCATCGTCGTCGGCCTCGGTGGCGGGACTGGGTCGGGGCTCCTCCTCGACCTCGCACACCGCATCAAGCAGGCCGGGGCGACCGTCACGCTGTTCGGTATCCTCCCGAAGCCAAGCGGGCGCGACACCACCACCGTCCTCGCGAACGCGTACGCCACCCTCTCCGAACTCGAGTATCTCGCCCTCTCGGGGCTCAATCTCTTCGATGCGCGAATCCTCCTCCCCTACGACCCCGCAGTCGACGACGACACCTTCGACAAGGCCGCCGTCTACACCATCACCGCCTTCTACAACCTGTCCGGGGCTCAGGTGGATGCGTACCGACAGTTCGACGAGACGGACGACGCCGTCGGACCGCCGGAGTACGCCCCGTTCACGCTCGCGAGCACGCGGTATCTCCACTACCCAGGCGGGCAACTCGACCGGATCCGGAACGAGTTCCATGCGTACGTCGAGGACAAGTCGGCCGCGCTCGACGTCGAGGCGGGACTCTACGACGACCTGCGGGCGTACCTCACCGAACGCCACCCGGACGCGGCGAGGGAACTACACACGACCGTGGGTCACGGCGAGTATCGGCTCCCGTCCGCCGACGCCCTCGACCTCAAGCGCCGTCTCGACGACATCAGGGAGTTGCTCGAGCGACCGCTCCTGAAGCAACTGGAGTTCCGCTCCGCGCCGAAACTCCTGGAGGTGTTCGACGAGGTCCACGCCATCGCCGAGAACCAAGCCACGTGGGACGACGACCGGTCGAAAGACGCCGCGGTCGCCCGTGACTTCGTCCCCCGACTGGCGGACGGCGTCGGCGACGTCGACGACTACGAACCCGAGGGCGGGTGGGAACCCGGCGAGGAGGAGTTCGTTCGGGCCGTCCTCCGGGAAATCGAACTCCTCGCCCGACGCGCCGGGATCATCGAAGCCACCGAGGCCCTCCGGGGCGAGGCCGACGAGGTCGCGACCGAGATCCGGAACGCCATCAGCGAGGAAAACAACGGGTACGCCACCGAGATCAGGGACGAGATCGGTGCACTCGAAGGGGAGCGCGTCACGGTGGAAGACGAGATCGAACGGCTCGAGGCGGAAATCGAGGAGGGGACTCACCGCGTCGAGGAGTACAAAGACGAGTGGGACCGCTTGGTCGTCGACGTCGTCGACGAGTACCACGCCCTCGCCGAGCGGAGGCCGGAGATCGACCGCCTCCTCGACGAGTTACGACTAGCGATCGAGGAGGCGGTCGACTTCGACGGGATCCGCCACCCCGACGAGATCGAACTCACCGGCACGGGGTTCGACCAGTACCGCAGGCTGAACGAGTTGCTCGACGATGTGGGCCACGACCCGATCGACGAGGCGATGATCGAGGAGACGATCCAGGACGTCAAGCGCGCGAAACAGCTTCGCCTCGAGGCGGCGAGGCGTCAGGGGACGCTCCGCGAACGGATCCTGAGCCTCTTCGGGATGGGAGCGATCGCCGGACTGCGAGAGGACTACCGCATGCTCGAAACGAGGATTGACGGCCACCCCGCGGTCGAAGGGGGAAGCGAACTCGTCCACATCCCGTCGTGGACGGATCTATTCGAGGCGGAGATTCGGAGGAACTACTTCGAGGAACGGTCGGCGGCGCTCGACGACCACGCCGCCGACGTACTGGACGAACTCGAGGTGGAGACGAAGCGAGTCGTCGACGACGCGATGGAGGCGACGACTGTGTCCGTCTCGACCGCTCCGGACGTCGCCATCCGTGAGCACCTGGATCCCGAGGGTGGCGACGCGACCCAGGACGCGGATAGCGCGCGGAAGTTACTCGCGGAACTCCGCGGCGGCCCGGTCGAGGAGTACCTGTCCGCCGTCCTCGTCGCGCCGTTCGAGGAGCGACTGCGGGAACGGAAGGACGAACGGGACGATCTGTTGGCGGAACTGGAGGCGTACGAAGGGTTAGAATCGATCGTCACGGGGGTCGGGCGCGAGTACACGAAGGCCGTCGAAGGGGTGGAGCGTGTCGACGGGATCGAGACACGCGATCCCGGTTACGAGGAAGGGTTTAGGATCGAGACGATGCCGTACTCGCGGGGGAAACTCTTGGGGACGGACGACCTGGGCGACGCCGACCTCTGGACGGACAAGGAGCGGACGGAAATCGTGAGTACCCTGACCGACATCCTCCCGCAGGTCGGCGACGAGTACCTCCCGATCGACCACGCGGACATCAGCGATCCCGGCACGGAACGGGTGAAGTACGATGGCCACCGCATCGGCTCGGCGTTCATGAGCCCGCTGTTCGAGGGGTACGTCGACGGTCAGGAAGCCGCGATCCCAGAGGTCAAAGAGGAGATCGTCGATAACCGTCGGTTCACCGAGGATGGCTACCACAACGTGGGCCGGGGCGCGTTCGCGGACTCGTACGACTTCGCGATGGCCACGTTCCTGCGTGGCGTGTTCCTCGACAACCTCAGTATCTTCACCACCGAGTGTCGCGACGCGTACACCTCGACGACGGACGTCGAGGGGGGCGACGACCGCCACAATCCCCAAGACGAGGTGCCGGACGTCGTCAAGCGCCACTCCTACGGGCTGGACGGCGTGACCTACCTCGACGACGACTTCCTCCCCGACGAGTCCGACGGCGGGTTCTGCTACCGGCGGGACGTCCTGAACCTCGACCGCAACGGCACGGAAGTCCTGCTCGACCGGACCGACGAGGAGGTGGCGGAGACGCTCCTCGAGGATTACCACGAAGTCGTCGGCTACCCGTCCACGGTCGAGATGGACTGACGGGCGGGGTCGGTCGTCTACCACGGGATTGCCGCGGTGCGGTCGCGGCGCGGGTCGCGGCGCGGCGAGACGGACGTCACAGCACGGGTGACCGACGGCCGAACGTCGGTGCCGGCGATCGGCGACTCGGAGAACGAGGGGCCGACGGCGAGCGTTTAAGCGCCTCCCGCGAGAATGGGTAGGTATGGACGTGCGAGACGCGGTCGAGGCCGACGCCGACGCCCTCTCGGCGATCGCGGACGTGCCCTCGGACGTAATTCGGAACCTGATCCACGACAGGACCGTTCGGGTCGCGGAGCGGGAGGAGACGACCGCGGGACCGAACGCCGACACGGACGACGATGGCCCGGACGTGGCCGGATTCGTCAGTTTCGACGTGCGGGACCGGACGGTCCACGTGACACAACTGGGCGGGACCGAACGGGCCTGTGAGCGCCTGCTGACCGAACCCGTCCGCTTCGCCACCGGCGAGGGGATGACGGTCGAACTGCTGACGGTCGACGACGACGAGGTGACCCGCGCGGCCGCCGAGGCTGCCGGGTTCGAACGCGACGGGACGGGACCGGCGTTCGACGGGAAAGAGACCATCCGGTACCGACTCGATCCGTCCGATCCGACGTAGCGCGGGAAAGGACCGGGAGTCTCACGCGAACTTGCGGACGGTCAGGTCCAGCGTGTCGAGGTCGACGATGGGAGCGAAGCCGGCGTCGGGGTCGATGTTGACGCTCTTCTGGAAGGCGGTCTGGGCCTGCCAGCATCCGCTGTTGACCGCGAGGACGTCGTGGTACTTGCCGTACCCGAGTTTGTGGACGTGGCCGGTGTGGAAGACGTCGGGCACCTCGTCGACGACGAGGTAATCCTCCTCCTCGGGGGCCAGACGGTTCCGACCGCCGTACGTCGGGGCGACGTGGCGCTTTTTCAACAACTGGTACATCGCCCGGTGGGGTTCGTCGTAACTCGCCTTCTCCTCGGGCAGTTCGGCGATCACCTCGTCGAGCGAGACGCCGTGGTACATCAACACCGAGACGCCCTCGACGGTCACGGTGGAGGGGTTGCCGACGACCCGGGCGTCGTGGGCCGACATCATGTCCCGGAGTTCCTGGTCGAAGGCCGGTTGGGGTTCGGCCAGCCTGACCGCGTCGTGGTTGCCCGGAATCATCACGATTTCCAGGTCCCCGGGGACGGCCTTGAGGTGCTCCGAGAAGCGCTCGTACTGGTCGTAGATGTCGACGATGTCGAGTTCCTCGTCCTGGTCGGGGTAGACGCCGACGCCCTCCACCATGTCGCCCGCGAGGAGGAGGTACTCGACGGCCTCGGCCTCCTCGGTGTGGAGCCAGTCGGCGAACCGATTCCAGGCGTCGGCCATGAACTCCTGACTGCCGACGTGGACGTCCGAGACGAGCGCCGCCTGGACGTGCCGGTCGGCGGTGTTGGGCCGGTGGGTCCGGGGGACGTCGGGGAAGTGGAGGGTGTCGACGAAGACGAGGCCCGCGTCGTCCGAGAGCGTTCCCTCGACGGCGAGACACTCGTCGAGAAGTATCTCGTCGACCACGCCGGCGAGGTCGCGACCTTTCGTGATCATACAGGAGACGGTTCCGGTCGTGTCTTCGAGTTCGACGATCCAGTGGCCGTTCGCCGAGGACCGGACGTCGTCCACCAGCCCGATCATCGCCACGTCGTTCCCGCCGGTCATGTCCTCGATGGCCGACGCAGGGCGGTGGTTTACGCGGCCGCGAAGCTTCGCCGAGAGCGTCTCGTAGCGGTCGCGAAAGACCGAGACGAAGTCGGCGTACTCCCCGGTTCCGGTGCTTCGCCCGGTGATGTCGCCAGTGACCGTTACCGGCGGCGGCGAGCCGGGGTCCTCGGACGGGTCTGGGGTCGGCTCGGTCGTCGTCCTCGTCGCAGTCTCACACCCCTCCGTTTCGACTGGAGAAGTCGCATCCGAGTCTGTATGTGTCGGGTCGTGTCCTGCAGTTGAAACGGAGGAGTTGGGTTCGTCGGTGGTGGTCGACGGATCGTCCGTGGTGGCGATCGCCGAACCGTCCGTGGTGGAAGCAGCCGGGTCAGTCGGAGTGGTAGTCGCCGGCTCATCCGGCGAGCCGGCGTCGGTATCGGCGTCGGTGGTAGCATCGAGCGTCGAGCGGACGTGCGCGGCGGTGAGGCGGAGGGCGTCGTCGTCGGCCGTCTCGACGGCGGCGTCGAGGGCGGCAGCAGGATCGGATGCGTTCGCGAGGAGGGTCACTGCCTCACGCTCGGCGTTGTAACCGCGGCGGGCGAGTTCTCTGGCGACCCGAACTGGCGTCTCCAGTGGCACAGGAGAGCCACGACTGGCGCGGGCAAAAGGATGCCGGAAGTCCAGAAACTTCAACTCCGCCGGCGGTGAACGGGAACCGATGAGCGAGGACGACGGCCCCCGGTCCCCCGGCGGGTCCGACCCAGTCGACGCCGATCGGTTCGACGACGACTCCCCTCCAGTCGACGACGATCAGTCGCCCGACGGATCCGAGCCAGTCGACGAGGGTCGACCCGCGGACGACCCACGCCGGATCGACGCCGACCGATCCGACGACGACCGGAGGGGACGCGACGGGCCGCTGCGTCGGGTGCTGGCGGCCGAGAGTGGGGCGCTCCTAGTCCTCCGGGAGACGGCGGTGAGCGTCGGAGCCGTCGTCGCCGTCGGCCTCCTGTTGTTCGCGATCAGCGGCGTGTGGCCGCCGATGGTGGCCGTCGAGAGCGGGAGCATGGAACCACACATGCAGAAGGGTGATCTGGTGTTCATGACAGAGCCCGGGCGGTTCGCCGGGGACGCGGCCCACGAGGGGACGGGGGTAGTGACCCGCGAAACCGCACGGCAGGGCGACCACTGGAAGTTCGGCGCACCCGGATCGGTGATCGTCTACGACGATCCGGGGAGCGCCGGGCCGCCCGTGATCCACCGCGCACAGTTCTGGGTCGAGGAGGGCGAGAACTGGTACGACCGGGCGAATCCGGACTACGTCGCGGCGAGCGACTGCGAGGAGATGCGCAACTGTCCGGCCCCGAACGACGGGTTCGTGACGAAAGGGGACGCCAACGGACGGTACGACCAGGTGAACGGTATCAGCGAACCGGTCGAGCCCGGGTGGATCGTCGGTATCGCGCGCGTCAGGATCCCCTATCTCGGCTGGGTCCGGCTGAGTGTCTCGAGTCTCGCCCTCGATTCGCCGAGTGTGGCGTCGACGACGCTCGAGGGGGAGACGGGAACGGGACTCGGTGACGCCGGATCGGGACCGGTCGGGGAGCGCGAGTCGTGGAACGCGTCGATCGGTAGTGGACGGATGGGAGTGATCCCGAGGATCACGACGACGCCACCGACCGCGTAGCACGGCCGGTCAGTTGTCGAACCGGGCCTGCACGAACGGCTGGGCGTTCTCGATGTCGCCGAGTCGGGAGTCCGAGAGGAGGACCGCTTCGGTCTCGTCGACGGGGACCGAGAGGCTGATCTCCTTGGTGCGACCGTACCGCCCCTTGCTCACGACGACGGCGTTGACGATGCCGAGCATGTCGAGTTCGGAGATGAGGTCGGTGACCCGGCGCTGGGTCAACACATCGGCGTCTATCTCCTCACAGAGGCGCTTGTAGATGTTGAACACCTCGCCGGTGTTGATGTTGTGAACGCCGTTCTTCTCGAGGAGGATGATCGCGAAGAGAACGATCTTCGACTGCGTCGGGAGGGTGCGGACCACCTCGACGACGCGGTCGAGTTCGATCTTGTCTTGGGCCTGCCGGACGTGGTTCTCCTCGACAGTGTCGGCCTGTCCGCGTTCGGCGAGTTCACCCGCGGTCCGGAGGAGGTCGAGGGCGCGGCGGGCGTCACCGTGTTCTTGGGCCGCGAAAGCGGCACAGAGCGGGATGACGTCCTCGGTGAGTGCGCCGCCCTCGAACGCCACGTCCGCCCGGTGTTGGAGGATGTCGCGGAGTTGGTTGGCGTCGTAGGGCGGGAAGACGATCTCTTCCTCGCCCAGACTCGACTTGACACGGGGGTCGAGGAAGTCGGTGAACTTCAGGTCGTTCGAGATACCCATGATGGAGATACGGGAGTTCTCGAGTTCGGAGTTCATCCGGGAGAGGTTGTACAGCGTGTCGTCACCGGACTTCTCGACGAGTTTGTCGATCTCGTCGAGCATGATGACGACGACGCGTTCGTGATAGTCGACGGCCTCGAAGAAGGAACTGTAGACCCGATCGGTCGGCCACCCGGTCATCGGGACGGAGTCCATCCCCTCGCGGTCCGCTTCGAGGGATTCGATCCGGTCGTCGATAGCCGCCGTGGAGTCGAACGGGGAGTCGGCGGGGGTGGCGTCGCCGTCCGCGATGGCCGCCCGGCGGTCGGCTAGGTCGTCGATCCGGTCCTCGATGACCGTGCGGTTTTTCTCGATGAACTTGTTGGCGAGTTGGGCCAGCACCCGGTACTGGGTGTCGGTCACCTCACAGTTGATGTACTCCACCTCACAGGGGACGTCGTACTTCTCGGAGGTAGACTCCAGTTCCTTGCTGACGAACTTCGCACTGGCAGTTTTGCCCGTCCCCGTCTTCCCGTAGATGAGGATGTTGGAGGGGGTGTCGCCCCGGAGCGCCGAGACCAAGATGGTCGCCATCCGGTTGATCTGTTCGTTTCGGTGGGGGAGTTCGTGTGGCGTATAGGAGGGCCGAAGCACCTCCTTGTTCTCGAAGATTGGCTCCCCGGAGAGTAAGTCGTCGAACAGGCCCTGGTTGTCCTCGGCATCGTCGTCGTCGAGGACGTCGTCGATGTCGACGTCGTGAGAGATATCGGACGTCCGGTCCCGGGCGGGGGCGTCGCGGAGGTCGTCCTCTTCGGGGTCGGAGGCGGACCGGTCGTCAGGGGGTGAGTCGTCGGAGTCCATCTAGTTATACCCCATCGTTTCGGGTGGAAGACGCGCCGATATCGGGGTGACTCGACTGGAATCGACCCGGCGTCCGTCCGAGCGCGTCCAAATGATCCAGACGAAACAGACGAACAGACGGTAGAAAAAGTTTCCCCCTTGAGGCGCTGACCTGGTGTCTGGAAGCCAAAAACGTCACGAGAGGGGGTGTATCGGCCTGAGAAGCGATTTTCTCGATCGATCGACGAGACGGAGTTCCCGAACTCGGAACGTGTTGGGCGATCCACACCCACCCCCCCACCCCTTCGTTTCGGGTGGAACGGATTGAAGGGGTGGGGAGGGGGAGGGAACTCTAGCAAGGACAATCTATAAGTAGTATTCAAAGAAACAGTATCCGTACTCCATTCTAATATATTATTTCGTAGGGTGAAGTATGCGTACACTACGACGTTTCTAGGTGGATCGAGTCGGTACGCTCGATGGATCGTGGAGTTGTGGCCGTTCCACCTGAAACGAAGGGGTGGGGGGCGTCCGGCTGTCCCGGGCTACGGCCGTCGGGACGGAGCTGACATTCGGTACCTACTGACAGGCCAATTATAGTTGTCTGACGCACACTTAAGTGAACGGCGTGACCTTCATCCCGCATACGCCCTCTCGCGGTCGAAACGGGAGGTGCGGGAGGACAGGATGGGACTGCTCACAGGACTCAGAGACAGCATCACACGCGTGACGGATCGACTGTTCTCGGCCAGCGATCCCAAGCGGATCGGGATCTACGGACCGCCCAACGCCGGGAAGACAACGCTCGCGAACCGAATCGCACGCGACTGGACGGGGGACGCCGTCGGCCCGGAGAGCCACGTCCCCCACGAGACCCGCCGCGCCCGCCGGAAGGAGAACGTTGAGATAGAGCGCAACGGGAGTACCGTCACCATCGACATCGTCGACACGCCCGGCGTGACGACGAAGGTCGACTACAAGGAGTTCCTCGAACACGACATCGACGAGGAGGACGCAGTCCGGCGGTCCCGGGAGGCCACCGAGGGCGTCGCCGAGGCGATGCACTGGCTTCGCGAGGACGTCGACGGCGTGATCTACGTCCTCGACAGCACCGAGGATCCGTTCACCCAAGTCAATACGATGCTCATCGGGATCATCGAGAGCCAGGATCTCCCGGTGCTCATCTTCGCGAACAAGACCGATCTGGACGACTCGAACGTCAAGCGGATCGGGGACGCCTTCCCACAACACGAGACGGTGCCGCTGTCGGCGCTCGAAGGCGACAACATGGACGAAGTGTACGACAAGATCGCGGAGTACTTCGGGTGATGGAGATGCCGGAAGCCACTCCCACCGACGGCGACGACGGCGTGCAGATCGATCTCATCAGCGGGGCGCGGATGGAGGATCTCACGGGCATGGAGAAGATCCGACTCATCCTCGACGGCGTCCGCGAGGGTAACATCGTCATCCTCGAAGAGGGCCTTTCCCCCGACGAGGAGTCGAAACTCATCGAAGTGACGATGACCGAGATCAGCCCCGACGAGTTCAACGGGATCGAGATCGAGACCTACCCCCGATCGGAGACGGCGGATCGAAGCTTCCTCGACCGATTGATGGGTCGAGAATCCACGAAGAAACTCACCGTTATCGGGCCAGCCAACCAGATCCAGACGCTCCACAAGGACGAGAACCTCATCAGCGCGCTCGTCTCCCGGAAGTAGACCGATGCCCCACCAGTGCACGAACTGCGAACGCGTCTTCGCCGACGGCTCCAAGGAGATGCTCTCGGGGTGTCCCGACTGCGGCGGGAACAAGTTCCAGTTCAAACCGGATTCCGCGGCCGACCCGCCGACGCTGGACGACGGACCGTCCGTGACTCCGTCCGACACCGGATCGACCGATTCGTCCCCCGCCTCGTCGCCGTCGCCCCCATCGTCCGGTCCCGCTACCTCGGAATCCGTGGGTTCGGAGTCGGTGCCCGACACGGACGGTGAGTTCATCGAGGCCGAATCCGATCCGTCCGCCCTCGACCGAACGGAGGACACGGCTCAGGCGGACGCTCGACGGGACGTCGTCAGCCGGGACGAACTCGACGACGTGGCCGAATCACCCCCAAAATCCGGCGACGCCGCTCGAACCATCTCCCCCGACGACGCCGAGTCTCCGGGGATCGACGACCTCCGGGAGGAACTGAACGACCAGTTCGAGAGCATCAAGATCCTCGAACCGGGGCAGTACGAACTCAACTTGATGGAACTGTACGACCGCCAGGAGTGCATCATCTCGCTCCAGGAGGACGGTCACTACGTCATCGAAGTCGCCGACGCGTGGCGCGACGATGCGTGACCGTCCGCTCCTCCGCCGACTCGCCACCCGTCCGCTCCTCCGCTGATCCGTCGACCCGCTTTCCCCGCTGATCTCGCTTTCCGCGACACCCGTGGTTCCTCGCTCGTCGTTTCCTTCGACCACCGTCTCATCCTCCGATCCCGTCTCTTCTCGTCACGCTTTTGTACTCCCTTCCACGATCACCGGCGTCACTTCCGCTCGGGTCCCCGAACGTTCGTTTGCCTCCGTCGACGTCCTCCAAGCCGCCCATCCCCGTGCCGATCACCATCGTCTGTACCCCTTCATTTCTCTTCCAATTCTTCAACGTACTTGATACAGAAGCGACGAAAGACGGATATTCGTTCGAATTGAAATTATGGATATGTCGCTCGCTCCGACTCCCGCAAGCGAGTGGTGTGACGGGGGACGCGGACGCGCCGGGAGTGCCGTGAGCAGGGCGGGACCGACGGTCCCGCTGGCAGCCGGCGCGAAGCGCCGGCGACGGACGCAGTGAGCGAACGGCACGTCGGCAACGGGACGAACGAAGCGCGTCGAATGGACTCGCCGGGAGTGAAACCCTTATGAAACGGCGCGCCGAGGGTCGACCATGAGCCAGGCGACGAAAATCGTACTCGGAACGGTCGGCGTGTCGGCGATTCTCGCGGCCGCCCTCGTCTTGGGGATCCTTCTGGGGTGATGTTCGACCGACGGTCGCTCTCCGAGGATCTGAACGCCGTCCGTGACCGTCACGTCCCGGGTGTCATCGTCCTCGATACGGACGCCGACTTCGAGACGCTCCCCCCGGCGACCGCCGAGGACCTCGGCCTCCTGGTCGACGCACTCGATCCGACCACCTATCCCGACGAGTGGGTCCCCGACGACGCACCGACTCCGCTCCACCGGTACGCGGGGTCCGACTTCACCGTCGGGCTCCCGGGCGACGGGACGGTCATGTGGACCCGGCAGACCGATCCCCCGACGGTTCTGGTCAAGGCACGGGCGGAGGGGACGCCCGACGACTTCCTCGAGTTCCTGATCGCCGAGGCCCTCGTCGAACTCGGCCTCGACGTCCCGGAGTCGTTTCTCGGCTTCTTCGGCGCTCGATATCCCGACCTCGACGCGGCGGTCCCGCTCGATCCGGCGTCGGTCTACCAGATCGGAGCCGCGCTCTACGTCGGATGGCTCGGCTGTCAGACTCGGCCGATATTCGTCGACTGGGCCGCGGACCGTTCTCGTCTCCACGAGGCGTGGGTCGACGCCGGCGACCGCCTCCGGGACCGAGTCGATAATCTTCCCGGTGCGGTCGCTCGTGGCGAGACCGACTTCGCGGACGCGACCGAACTCGCCTGTGCCGCCATCAAGCACGGTCTCGACCTCCCGGCCCCGTTCGCTGCACTCGATACGACGGCCTACGTGGACCACGGCCCCGAGTACGCCGTCCGTTGGGCGGCGACGACGTTCGACCGACTCGACCGCGAGGACTGAAGACCGTGGGCTGACCCGCCGTCGACTCACTCCTCGTCGAACTCGACAGTCAGGTTCCCGTCAACGTTCAAATCGAGGACGACGTCGAAGAGGTCCCGGAATCGCGCCAACACTGCCTCGTCGTGAACTTCCTTCGAGAGATGGAACAGGCCCACGGCGTCGAACTCCACCAGCAGATCGAGGATCCGATCGGTCGCCTCGAACACCCCTTCGTCGTCGGCGTAGTACGCCATCTCGGTGAGCGAGTCGACGCTCACCCGTCGTTTCCCCTCGTGGCTCTCGAGGAACGTCCGCGTCTTGCTCACGACTCCCTCCAAATCGTCGGGCGAGGCGACGTAGTGTACTCGATCGGACGGTCGCCGGGAGTAGCCCCGTTCCACGGAGAGCGTGTCTAGAATTTCCGCCTTCGACTCGTCGACGTCGTAGTGTTCGAGTTTCTGCTCGACCTCGCGGGCGGTGGTTCGCGTCGAGACGACGAAGAAGTTGTCCGTATCGGTCTTGAGAAAGTCGGTGTCGATTCGGTCGGTCTCGCCGATGCTCGGGTGGAGCAACAGGATGCCCGTCCCGCCGGGGATCGTCTCCGGCGCGTTGTCGATGGCGAGCGTGTAATCCATATCCGTCCCTCCGAGCGGACGGACTTAAGACTGCGGATGGGCGTCACTCGCTCCCACGCGCTCGATCCGACCGTTCGTCGACGTCTCGTTCCATCCTGGGATCGAGTCCCCTCCCGATTCATACGGATTATTGTAAGTCATTACCGGTGAGTCGCCGGACCACCTTGGCGACTCACCGGTAAACAGTTACAACAAACCGTATCAGACGTTCTCGTCGGGGTCGTGCCGGTCGGCCATCCGCGCCGCCTCCGACGCGTATCGCTCCCGTCGGTCGTCGTCCTCGACCGACTCGAGTGTCCCCGGGTCGGCGTCGACGGCGGCTGTGACGCCTCCCATCCGTTCGACTGCGATCGGTGCTCGCTCGATCCGCCGGACCGCCGACCCGTCGAGCGTCGCGTACGCGAGGACGATCAGGCCCTTGTCGTCGTAGTTCCGGTCGACGAGCCACAGTCGCTCCGTTCCGTCGTCGCTCATGTCTCGGGCATCGACGCCAGTGGTGTTATACCCTCGCTCTCGACCATCGTCCCCTCGCTTTATCTCCGTCCCTTCCCTCGCCCTCGCTCCATCGCTCGCTCGCAGGTTCTCGTCCGCCGCCCCGACGCGTCAGCCTCATGACCGTCTGGACGCTATGGGTTCAGTGATGGACGCGACTGCGGTCACAGCGCGCGCCGCCGACCTCCCTCGTGATCCGGGTGTCTATTTCTTCTACGAGGGTGACGGCGTGCGCTACGTCGGTAAGGCGGTCGACCTTCGCGAACGGGTTCGATCCTACGCCGACCCACGGAGCGACCGCATCCGTCGGATGGTCGACCGCGCCGATCGGATCGACGTGGCGGTCACCGACACCGAGACGCAGGCGTTACTGCTGGAGGCGAACCTGATCAAGCGCCACCAGCCCCGATACAACGTCCGTCTGAAGGACGACAAGTCCTACCCGCTGGTCCAACTCACCGACCACCCAGTGCCGCGAATCGAGGTGACCCGCGATCCCGACGAGGGAGCGACCGTGTTCGGCCCCTTCACCCGGAAGGGGCGAGTCGAGACGGCCGTCAAGGCGATCCGAGAGACCTACGGACTCCGTGGCTGTTCGGACCACGAGTACCGTAATCGTGACCGTCCCTGTCTCGACTACGAGATGGGCCTGTGTACCGCCCCCTGTACCGGAGAGATCGGTGAGGCCGCGTACGCCGAGGACGTCGACGCGGCCGTCCATTTCTTCGAGGGAGAGACGGGAGTACTCGCCGACCCGATCCGTCGTGAGATGGAGGCAGCCGCCCAAGAGCGGTCGTTCGAACGCGCCGCCAACCTCCGGGACCGCCTCGACGCGGTCGAGTCGTTCCACGGATCGGGCGGTGACGCAGTAGCGTCGCCGGCCGACGAGCGAACCGTCGACGTGCTCGGCGCGGCCGTCGAGGGTGACCGCGCGACGGTCGCCCGCCTCCACAGCGAGCGCGGCCAACTCGTCGACCGCTCCCGGCACCGCCTCGACGCGCCCGAGGGCGAGGATCGGGTCGGGGCCCTCCTCGCCGCCTTCGTCCCGCAGTACTACACGGATCGTGACCTCCCCGACGCCGTGTTGTGTTCGGAGCAGCCCGCCGACCCCGAAGTCGTCTCGTGGCTGGAGAGTGAGGGCGTCGCCGTCCGCGTGCCCGGTGCGGGCCGCGAGGCGAAACTGGTCGATCTCGCGTTGAAGAACGCACGGCGGCACACCGGCGGTGATGACGAACTCGGGGCGCTGGCGGACGCCTTGGGGCTCGACGCCGTCGAGCGCGTCGAAGGGTTCGACGTGAGTCACTCCGGGGGTACGGCGGTCGTCGGCAGTGACGTCTGCTTCGTCGATGGGAGCGCCGAGAAGGCGGCGTATCGCCGGAAGAAACTCCCGGACCGAAACGACGACTACGCCAACATGCGCGCGCTCGTCCGCTGGCGCGCCGAACGGGCGGTCGAGGGCCGCGACGACCGTCCCGACCCGGACCTCCTGCTGATCGACGGCGGCGAGGGCCAACTCGCGGCGGCCCGCGACGCCCTCGCCGAGACCGGCTTGGACGTCCCCGCGGTGGCACTGGCGAAGGCCGAAGAACTGGTCGTCACACCGGACGGCGTCCACGACTGGGACACCGACGCCCCCCACCTACACGTCCTCCAGCGAGTCCGTGACGAGGCCCACCGCTTCGCTTCCCAGTACCACGAGAGTCTCCGAGACGACGTGTCGACGGCGCTCGACGACGTACCCGGTGTGGGTCCCGAGACGCGAAAGCGCCTCCTCCGACGGTTCGGCAGTGTCGAGAACGTCCGCTCGGCGTCGACCGCCGACCTACAGGACGTCGACGGCGTCGGCGAGAAGACGGCGGGGGCGCTCGACCGACTGTTGTGAGCGTGCAGGTGGCGCGAGGCCTCACCGCGGGACGTGTGCCACGCTCTCGCGAGCGCCCCGCGGCCGGACGTCAGGTCACGGGGTGGCTGGCCGCGGTATCGAATAAAAAACCTCAGTCGATCTTCCCGTACTGCTCCGAGAGTTTCGCCGTGGCTTCGTCCATCAAGTCCGCCTCGTAGTCGTCGAGGTCCCACTCGACGACCTCCTCGACGCCGTCTGCTCCGAGTTTAATCGGGACGCCGACGGCGGTGTCGTCGTGGCCGTACTCGCCGTCGAGGACGACGCTGCCGGGGAGCACCTCGCCCGTATCGCGGAGCACCGCCTCGACCATGTGTCCGACGCCGGTCGCCGGCCCCCACTGGGTCGCGCCCTTGCGCTCGATGACGTCCATCGCGGACTCCTGCAGCGTGTCGAGGATCTCCTCGCGCTCGTCGGCCGAGAAGTCGAGGTCGCGGCCGTCCACCCGGACCTTCGAGAAGACGGGCACCTGCGCGTCGCCGTGTTCGCCGAGGATCGTCGCCTCGACGTTCCGGACGGGAACGTCGAACCGTTCGGCGAGCACGTACCGGAAGCGCGCGGAGTCGAGGCGGCCGCCGAAGCCGATCACCGAGTGGCGGTCTCGGTCGCCGCTCTCGTAGAGGTGGCGGTTCAGCAGGTCGACAGGGTTCGAGGTCGTGATCGAGACGAAGTCGTCGTTGTACTCGGCGAGCGACGAGCCGATGTCCTCCATGATCGGCGCGTTGTCGCCTGCGAGGTCAATCCGGGTCTGTCCCGGTTGCCGCGGGATGCCGGCAGTGATGACGACCACGTCCGACCCGGCCGTTGCCTCGTACCCGCCCTGTCGGACCACCGTGTTCGAGTCGTAGGCGATCCCATGGTTCGTGTCCGCGGCCTGCCCGACCGTCTCGCTTTCCTTGTCCGGGATGTCGACGAAGACGAGTTCGTCCGCGACCTCCCGAAGCGCGATGTTGTACCCCGCTGCGGCTCCGACGGTCCCTGCCGCGCCGATGACGCTCACTTTCGTCATATCGCGTACAGATGACGCGGGACTCCGATTAAACGCTTCGGATAGCCGGACGTTCACCGTGCCCACACCACGGTGGCCTCGTTCTCGACGTTCGCGGCCCCAGTTGGTTTCGTCGGCGTGCCGTCCCGTGGGGTTTTTCGACTTCGGTCGCCTTCCTCGATCCATGAGTGGATTCGACAAGGAGGCCGAACGCGAGCGTCTCCGGGAGAAGTACGAACGGGACCAGGAGAAGCGCGCCGCCACCCAGCGGATGAGTGAACTCCTGTTGAAGGGTGCGACGATGACGAACAGCCACTGTGATACCTGTGGCGACCCAATCTTCCGCCACGACGGACGGGCGTTCTGTCCGACGTGTCGGGGCGAGGGCGACGCCGCTGGAGATGCGGGGACGGGAGCCACCGAGCCGGACGACACGGCCGAGGCCGACGCGCAGGCCGATACCGATTCGTCCCCGGGCCAGTCCGCCGAGTCGACCGACGGACCCACTCCGGACGAGTCGGCCACACCTGTCGAGTCCAGTACTCCCGACGCCCGCGCCACCGACGCCGACGTCGCCACCAGCGGATCCCGCAGGGCACCGTCGAGTACCGATACAGAGCGGTCACCCACACCAGCAACCGGTACCCGTGGCCGTGGTTACGACTCCGACGGTGCGACCGCAGACGTGCCGGCGCAGCGATCGTCCGATCCGGACGCAGATCCCGTCGGGACGGCCCGTGCGTCGCTCTCCCGGACCCTCGTCCGATACGCGCGGGCGGCCGAGGACGCGGACGACCCCCGTCGTGCCGCGGAACTACTCGGGGCCGCCCACGAGGCGGCCGAGACGCTCGCTGCGCTCGATCCCGTTCGCTGACGGCACTACGCGCACCCACCGCCGTCACTCACCGGTAGTCGCTGCCCACCACGCGCCGAATCCGCTCGGCCGTCACCTCGCCGACTCCGTCGACCTCCATCAGATCCTCTTCGCGCGCGGTCATCACGGCCTCGACGCTCCCGAAGCCCTCCAGCAAGGAGCGTGCGGTCACCGGGCCGATGTCGGCGATGGCGCCGACGACGTACTCCTGTTGTTCGGCCAGCGTCTTCGAACTCTTCTCGCCGTGGACGCTGACCTCGCGGTCCTTCGCCGTCTGCTCCCGCCCGGCGACGACCGCCAGGAGATCAGCGGTGTCGCTCTCGTCCTCGGTCCGGAGGACACTCACCCCGAAGTCGACCGAGAGCGACGCCAGCGCCCCTCGGATGGCGTCGGGATGGACGTTGCGCTCCTCGTAGAGGCCGTCGCCTTCGAGTACGACGACCGGGCGGGCGTAGTGGCGCGAGAGGTCACCCACTTGCTCGAACAACGAGCGGTCGCCGCCGGTGAGTGTGTCGAGGAAGTCGGCCACGGATTTGCGCTCGATCGCCACCCGGTCGGAGACGACGTAGTCGCCGACGGCGAGCGTCTCCAGTCGCGTCTCTATCCCCTCGCGGGTCGAGAGGTCGCGCGCGATGGCCGAGTCGAGTTCACGCTGGTCGACGACGATTTCGACCGCCTCGTCGTCGTCGTCGCCGGCGGTGGCGACGACCCCGTCCGCCTCGTCGCCGACCGTCTCGGCTTCGTCGCCGACCGTCTCGTCGAACGCCGCGAGTCCCGGCTGGGCCGCCGTTCCCCCGTCGGCCTCCGTCGCTTCGGTCCCGGTTTCAGTCGAACCATCCCCGTCGAACGCATCCAGCGCCGTCTGGGAGTCGTCGAGGTCGGCCGCCACCTCGTCGGCGACCCCCTTCAACTGCTTCAGTTCGTCCTCCATCTCCCGCTCGCGCCGCCGGGAGATCCAGAAGAAGGCCTCGTCGCGGGTGTCCTCGGCCATGAGGACGACCACTCGTCCCTCGTCCTGTCTCCCGGTTCGACCCTTGCGCTGGATCGACCGAATCGCCGTCGGCACGGGCTCGTAGAAGAGCACGAGGTCGACCTCGGGTACGTCCAGCCCCTCCTCGGCGACGGACGTCGAGACCAGCACTTCGAACTCGCCGGCTCGGAAGGCGTCCAAGGTTTCGCCCTGTTCTTTCTGGGTCATGCCGTCCGATCCCTCCTTGTCGCCCTGGCCGACGAAGCGACGCACGTCGAAACTCTCGCGCAGGAAGCCGGTGAGCGCCTCCGCCGTGTCCCGTGACTCGGTGAAGACGATGACCCGCTCCCCGCCGCCGATACCGAGCGTCTGAGCGAGCAACACCCGCGTCTGTCGGAACTTGGGGTGGAGGTCGTCGAACGCCTCGGCCTTCCGCATCGCCTCGCGTACCGTCGGTTCGGCGACCAGTCGCTGACTCGCCTTCGACGCACCCGAGGACCGCGCGGCGTTGCGCTGTCGCTCGAAGTACCGCCGTAGCGACTCCACCGACTGCGTCTCCGCGAGTTCGACCGCTCGACGGAGTTTCATCACCTCCGCGTGGATCGACATTCCCTCGTACCCCTCGGACTGGTCGGCGTCGATCAACTCCTGTAACTCCCCACGCATCCGGTTGAGGTCGCGTTGGGAGAGGTCCGGACTCGTCGAGTTCGTGACGCCGAGTTCCTTCAGCGACTCCAGTCGGTCGGTGATCACATCGTTGATCGCGTCGCGAATCTCGATCACCTCGTCGGGCAGGCTCACTCGTTCCCACTCCACCTCGGTGTCGTGGGTGTAGTCGGCCACGTCGGCGTCGTCCTCGGTCATCACGGTCACCTCTGCGAGGCCGAGGTTCTCACACACCGTCCGGATCGCCTCCTCGTCGCCGCCGGGCGAGGCGCTCATCGCCGTCACCAGCGGTCGCTCGGCGTCGGCGTGGTAGCGCTCGGCGATGTAGACGTAGGCGTAGTCGCCGGTCGCGCGGTGACACTCGTCGAAGGTGAGGTGTGTCACGTCGGCAAGCGAGATACGGCCGCCGATGAGGTCGTTCTCGACGACCTGTGGCGTCGCGATGACGATCCGGCTGTCGGTCCACAGGTCGGCCCGGTCGTCCGGGCGAACGTCGCCCGTGAAGACCGTAATCTCGTCGTCGGGGATCGTCAGCGCCTCGCGGTAAAAGGTCGCGTGTTGCTGGACCAGCGGCTTGGTCGGGGCGAGAAAGAGTGCCGTCCCGCCGGCCTCGTGGAGACGGTCGGCGGTCACGAGCAGACTCACCGTCGTCTTGCCCAGTCCCGTCGGGAGACAGACGAGGGTGTGGTCGGCGCGTGCGGTGTCGGCGAGTTCCTGCTGGTATCGCCGGCGCTCGATGAAGCCCGGCGCGAGCAACGGGTGGTCGACGTAGTCGTCGTCGCCGCCGTCGGTGGCCGCCATCGCCCCGTCTTCGTCGCCGCCGGAGTTAAGGGTTGGCGAACCGCGGTGAAAGTGGTATCGCGTCTCGGAGCCTCCGAGGAGGCCGGGGGACCGGTCGACCTCGACACCCATCTCGATCTCGCTCGCGACGGATTCGAGAGCGGTATCCCGCACTCTCCAATCTACACGACTCGGTCGCCGTCGTCGTCGTAGAGGCGGATGGCGTCGACGGGGCAGGTCCGCGCGGCGAACTCGGCGTCCAGTTCGGCGTCCTCCGGTACCTCGCGGACGAACAGATCGGGGTCGGTCTCCTCGCTCCCGACCAAGTCCGCTTTCCCGTCGTCGCGGTTCTCCTCGAACGCCGCCCACTCCTCGACGCACTGGAACATGCCGATGCAGGTGTCTCGGTCGAACTCGACGTGCATACCGGCCGTTGGACCGAGACGGGGATAGGCGTGGTGGGTCCGACCCGGCTCGGTTCGACTCAGTTCGTCGTCGACCTCGAGTCGTCACGCTCGGGGGGCGTTTCGACCCCTTCGACGGCCTCGGCGACGGACGTCTCCTTCTCGGTGTCGACGTGCCACCGGTCGACGTCGCTCTCGTAGTCGGCGAGGCGGTCGCTCACCGCCGACTTGAGTTCGTCGTCGTTGACGTTCACCTCGAAGATGAACTGGTCCCCGTCGTCCCCGCGGGTCGTCTTTTGGACGTTCGCGCTCACGAGTTCGTTGTCGAAGTAGTAGGGTGCGAGTTGCGTCATCACCTTCCGGTAGACGGTGCCCTCGACCGCCCGGAGCGCCTTCCGCCCCGCCGAGTCGGCGGCGCGGGCGACGTAGTTGATCGAGTCCTGCCACCGATCGACGGCTTCGCCGTTGTCGCCCCGTTCGACGTGGTCGTACGACTCGGAGAGCTTCTCGCCGGCCGTCCGCAGGTCCTCGTCCGGCTCTTTCCCCGCTTTCTCGCCTTCGCCCTCGCCGACGCTCGCCTGCTCCGCGGTCTTCTCGCTCACGTCCTCGCCGAGGCGTTCGTGGGACTTGGGCCGCCACTCGTTCCACTCCTCGAAGGCCTCGCCGTCGGCGCCGGCGTCGCGGAGTGCCCGAGTGATCCGCTCCCCGTGTTCGACGATCTCTGCCCACGCACCCCGGCGTTTGAATCCGGATACGCTCTCTTCCATCGCTCGTCAGTCTCCCATGGTGTCGCCGTACAAAACGGTTCCGTGCCGCTACCGACCGCTCGGTCGGTTCGTGCCGACCGGAGCCGTCGTCACACGGCCACGCGTTCGTGTCCCGATTCCGCCCATCGTGTCCCTCGATAGGGGCGTCGACCGATTAAATCTTGCCGCCTATCGCGACGGCGGGATTTTTGTTCACCCCTCGACACCAGTGTCGTATGGGCTACCACGTCGTCGAGACGGACGAAGTCGAACCGGACCCCGACCGCCCCTGTACGCGCCGCTCGCTGTCGGAACTGGCCGGGCTCTCGGAGATGGCGATCAACCGCTACACGGCCGAACCGGGCGAGGAACTGCCGCTCGCGTACCACTACCACGACGAACAGGAGGAGGCCTTCTACGTCATCTCGGGGACCCTCCACGTCGACACGCCGGAGGGGACCCTCGAAGCGGGGCCGGACACGCTGCTCACGGTCGAACCGGACAGCCCCCAGTTCGCCTACAACCCCGAGGACGCGACCGAAACCGTCGACGTCGTCGCCGTCGGTGCACCGGCGGTCGACAGCGACGTCCACGCTTACGAGCCGTAACTACCGGTTCCAGACGAACTGCGTGACAGCGTCGTCGACGCGCGTCGAGAGCCGCGACAGCCACGCTTCGGGCGAGGCGCGCTCCACCGAGCTCCGATCGACCTCGATCCGCTCGTCGCCGAACGGATCACGGTCCTCCTCGTCGACCGCGTCGACGACGACGCTCATCGAGCAGCGTCCGCACGCTTCGGTATCTTTCGCCATCGTCCCGGATTGAGCCTCCAGTGTCTTAAATCCCGCCAGCGATGCGCTCTCGATTCCCGCCCGCGATGCGCTTTTGACCCTCGCCGGTGTACCCGTCGGCATGTATCGACTCGCGACGTCGCTCGAACCGACCGGCCATCGTCGACGCCCGCGGCGATGAGCGGGGATCGAGCCGGGGACGCGACGGAGACGGCCGACGCTCCGACCCCCACCGAGGGGCCGGCCGACCACGCGCCCGACGACGACTGGGGCGCGCCGGACGGCGAGGCCGAACGGGCCGCGACCCTGCCCGACGAGGTGGTCGAGGCAGTCCCCGACTGGACCGACGATCCGTACCTTGACCGCGTGAGCGACCGCCTGATGCACAGCTACGATCTGGAGAAGGGGGTGACCCACGGCGGCGAGCGCTGGGATCTGTACGGCGAACTCCGCGTGGTGAACCAGAAGCAGTTCGTCCACCCGGCGCTCTCCTACGCCGACCACGAGTCCGAGGAGTACCTCTTCGCTCGCCGTGTCGCTCGCCCAACCGTCGCCGAACTCGAACGGCTGGTCGACCTCGGCCACGAGGTGGCGGACGAACGTGTCACCGGCAACGAGGAGCACTACCGGACCGACGTCACGTTCGTCCTCGTCGCCGACGCGATTCCCGACCCGGTCCGGGAGTACGTCGACGGCTTCCGCGACCGAACCCTGTTGAAGTTCGGCTACTACGGCCACTACGAGGTGAACCTCGTCGTCGTCGACCCGGATCGCCGAACCGCGGTCGCCAGCGAGGCCGCCGACGCCGTCCAGGCGTTCGCCCTCTGGAAAGACCTCGACGACGCCGATCCGGGCGTCCTCGAACGCATCGCGCGGCGCTTCTGGTCGTAGCGTGCGCCGACGTCGCTTGCTCGCCGGCGGCCTCGCCTCCCTCGTCGGACTGGCCGGCTGTGGGCTGGTCCCCGAGGAAAGCGACCCGGTCGAGGCGAGCGCGACGGCACCGGCGACACTCCCCGAGGCCGCCGCGGCCGACGCTGGGTACGAACGGATCGTCGCCGAGACGACGACTGTCGAGACGACACTGGACGCGAACGTCAGTGGCGACGTGGAGTTGAACGCCAGTCGGGACGCGGTGGTGACGCTGTTCCGGCGGGCCTACCGCGCAGACGGCGGACGACGGTTCGGACTGGTCACCGCGCCGACGGTCCGCATCATCGAGAACTCGGAGACGCGGTACGACCCAGTCCCGTCGCTCGATCCAGCCCACGTCGTCGCCCTCGCGACCGACCGGTCGGTCGACGCCGTGAGCGACCCCGGCGAGTCGGAGACGGTCACACTCCTCGGGACGGCGACGGCCCGCGAGACGGCGACGGCGACCGACGGGGACCGAGACCTCGCGTTCGTCCGGGCCCGGGTCCGGGCCGGCGACGACGCCGTCACCGCCGTCGCGCTCGCACCGACGACCGACGCCGTGCGCGCGCCGTTCGACGCCGTCGCTCGCGATCCGTAGCGGCCGAAAAAGTCGATTCGAGGTCGGGAGCCGCGCGTCAGTCGTCGCTCGGTGCGCTGACCGCACCGCCCTCCTTCCGGGCGCTCCGGATGTTGCCGTAGCCGATGCGGACGAGCGACAGCGCGAGGTAGATGAGCACGAGCGCCAGTCCGGCTTGGACGGCACTGGAGATCAGCCCCGCCGTCGATTCGGCTCCACCCTGCAGGATGTTCGAGTAGATGTTCTCGTAGACGGCGAGCCACAGCAGCCCCAGGACGGTAATCGTCGTCATGATCGCCATCGGGACGCCGGTGGAGATGAGCTGTTTCGAGTCGTCCCAGTTGGCGAGCCACACCGTCGCCGTCAGGAGCGCGAGCGCGGCCAGCAACTGGTTCGCGCCGCCGAACAGGCCCCATAGGACGACCCACTCGCCCGACGCGACGAGCGCGTAGGCGGCCAGCGACTGGATCACGGGGTTGGTGTACCGGCCGCGCGCGAGGTTGCCGAGGCTGAAGCCCTCGAGACCGGTTCTGGTCTGGCCGGCCGGCATGCCCACGATCTCCTCCATCATGTATCGGCCGAGGCGGACGGCCGTGTCGGTGGAGGTCAGCAGGAAGCTCACGAGCACCAGCGCCATGAAGACGCTCGCGGCCGTCTGGGGGAGGCCGAAGCTGGTGAGAATGATCCCGCCGCCGGTGGCGAAGTTGGGGAGCGCCCCTCCGATGCCGCCGGCCGCGGCGTCGGCCGCGAAGCCACCGATGGCGAGCGTCGACAGCGCGACGGCCGCGAGCAGGCCCTCGCCGAGCATCCCGCCGTAGCCGATGAGACGGGCGTCGGTCTCCTTGTTCAGTTGCTTCGCCGTGGTCCCCGAGGAGACCAGCGAGTGGAACCCGCTGATCGTCCCACAGGCGATGGTGATGAACAACAGGGGGAACAGCGGGAGGAAGACGCCCTCGACCCCCCAGAAGCCGTTGTACATCCCGATCGAGGAGTCGACGACGAGCGGCTGGCTGCTGGTGCCGAGCACCGTGCCGACGATGATGGCCAGCAGCGCTCCCCCGACGCCCGTGTACAGGAGGAACGACGAGAGGTAGTCACGCGGCTGGAGCAACACCCACACCGGAAGCGCGCTGGCGATGCCGGCGTACACCAACACGACCGGGATCCACGCCGCGGTGTTCGCTCCGAGAGCGCCCGACGCGGGAACCCAGCTCCCGCTTCCGGAGAACACCACGAACGTGCCGGCGGTGTGAGAGCCCTCCGCCAGCGGGAACAGCGCGAACGGGTACTGGAGACCGACCCAGACGCCGCCGAAGACGCCGGCGACGAACAGGATCGTTCCCGGAATGAACGGCCCGTCGAGTTGGTAGAGGTAGACGCCGAACACGAGCGCCAGCGCCACGTACACGAAACTCGCCGTCGCTACCTGCGGGAACGCGTTGAACACGATGGCCACCACGAGGGCGAACACCGCCACCACCAGCACGATGGTGAGAAAGGCGAACCACAGCAGCATGTTCTTCCCCTTCCGCCCGACGTACTCGCCGATGATGTAGCCGATCGACTTCCCCTCGTGTCGGAGCGATCCGGACAGCGAGACGAAGTCGTGGACCGCGCCCATCAGCGGGTTGCCGATGGCGATCCACAGAAGCGCCGGCACCCATCCCCACACCGCCCCCGCGGTGATCGGGCCGACGATCGGGGCCCCACCTGCGATGCTCGAGTAGTGGTGCCCCAGTAACACCGGTTTCTTTGCCGGGACGTACTCCTGACCGTCCTCGTACTTGTGGGCTGGTGTCTCGGCGTCCTCGTCGAGGTCGACGAACTGCGCGAGGTAGCGCGAGTATCCGACGTAGCCGATCGTGAACGTCACCAGCACCGCGAGTACGATCCAGATTACTTGTGTCATGTGTCGCCTCAGACAGAAAGATAATTAAAGATCAACTTAAGCGTTGGTGTTGCGTGCACGGGCGGCGGTCACTCGTCGCGCCCGACGAACGTCGGCTCCTCGGCGGCCGGATCGATGGCGAGTTCGTCGGCCACCGCCGCCAGCAGGTCGCCACGCACCTCTCGGGTCCGCGATTCGATCTCCGCGACGAGCGGCGGCGCGAACTGCTCCCGGACCTGTTCCAGCCGGTCGCGCTCGGTCTCGATCCGATCCCGGAGGTAGCGCGCCCCCCGACCGTCCTCGTCGTCGTCCGGTGGCGGCGTCAGTCGGTTCGCCACCAGTCCCCGGACCGACAGGTCCCGCTCCTCCATCTCCTCGATCGCCCGCCCGGTCTCGTTGACCGAGAGCTGGTCGGGGTTCAACACGAGGAAGAAGGCGGCGTCGTTGCGGAGCGCGCCGCCGGCGAACTCGAAGAAATCCCGGCGCTCGGCCAGCCGTTCGAGTACGGGGTCGCCGTCCATCACCCGTCGGGGTTCGTTGTTGCCGATGGCCGCCTTCTCGAAGAGGTCGATGCTCTGGCGGCGTTTGTGGGTCAAGCGGTCGATCCAGTCGCGGAGGAACTCCGGCAGGCCGAGCAACCGGAGCGTCGACCCCGTCGGTGCCGTGTCGAACACCACCCGATCGTAGTCGTCGCTCTCGCGCATCACGTCGACGAACCGGTCGAACAGCGCGGCCTCGTAGGCACCCGGCGTCTGGTGGGCCATCTCCAATTGTCGGTTGATCTCGTTGACCATCGACGCCGATACCTGCTCCGAGAGGCGTTGTCGGATCTCGTCGAGGTGTCTCGTCACTTCCGTCTCGGGGTCGATCTCCATCGCCGACAGACCGTCGATCCCGTCTACCGCCTGCGGTTCGTCGTCGAACGCCTGATCGAAGACGTCCGAGACCGAGTGGGCTGGGTCGGTCGAGACGATCAGCGTCTCGACGCCTGCCGTCGCACACCGGCGGCCGTATCCACAGGAGACGGTCGTCTTGCCGACGCCACCTTTCCCACCGAAGAAGACGAACGGTTGCATCTCAGAAGTGGTACTGCTGGCCCTTGCGTTCGAGGTACGAGTCACGGTCCCACAGTCGACGCTCCCAGGCCTCGAACTCGTCTTCCAGGTAGGGGAGGAGTTCGGCCGTGTAGTACGACACTGGCGAGGGGATGCCGAAGGCGTCGGGGAAACAGGCCAGGAGGAACGCGTCCTCGCTGTCCTCGGCCTCCTTCTCGATTTTCTCGTAGGCGGGGTGCGAGATCATGCCGTGGTACAGGCCCTGAAGCCACTCCCGGAGGACTTCGCGGTAGGCCGCGATCCGATCGGCGACTGTCATCGTCCCTCATCCACCGCGGCGGCGAAACATAAACCCCGTGCCGGCTGTGTGCGACGGACGCGCGGAACCCGCTCTCGGCGGAACACTTACCTCCACAGTGGTCCTGCCCCGCAACGAGATGAGCGACGGTCCGGAATCGCTCGACGGACGGTCCGACGCCGGTCGCGAGGCCGTGACCCGAGCGATTCGGGACGCCGCTCGCGAAGCGCGTGGCGTCCCGGTCGTCGAGACGGTGCCCGACGCCGTCGATCGCGTCCCGTTCGGGGACGCCACCCCGGAACTCTGGTCGGCGGTCGCCGACGGCTGTCTCGTCGATCCCGCGGCCGGTGCAGCGGTCGCTCCGGCGTTGGCCGAGGGGCTCTACTACGAGGCGGCCCCCCAGGTCGCCCGTGCACTCGCCCACGTCGGCGCCGACACACCCGCGGCGGTCCGGTCGGCGGTCCCCCGCCTCGCACAGTTGCTCGCCGAACAGGAGCGGTTCGTCGCCGTCACCGAGCGACACCCCGGACGGCCAGCCGAGGCCGCGACCGTCGTCCCGGCGGTGATGGCGTTCGGTGCGCTCGCTCTGACCGACGAACTGTACGCGCCCGCGGCCGTCCGCCACCTCGTGGAGGCACTCGAATCGGTCCCCGGAATCCGGGACGAGGACTGGGACGGCCTCGACGCGTTCTCGGTGGTCGACGACCCGTCGTCGGTGACGGTCACGGCCGACCGGGGGCGGGAGCGGCCGGCCGACCGACCCGAGGCGGTCGTCGGAGTGTCGCTCGGCTGGCTGGCTACCCAGCATCCCCGTCACCGCTCGACGCTCGCCGCGTGGGCCGCGGGCGACCGCCACGACCCCCTCCTCCGCCGGATCGGACTGCGCGCCCTCGGGACCGTCGCTCGGTGTGTCGACGATCCGGACCGGATCGACCTCGACGGACTCGTCGACCCGGTGGCCGCGACGGCCGCCCACGCCACTGCGACCCCGGAACTCGGATGGCTCGCGACACGACAACTCCGTGTGTTTCTCGACCACGTCGAGGAGCGCGAGACGGGACGGGTGATCGAGGCCGGTCTCCGGCGTCCGCTCACCGACCTCGTCGAGACCCGGGCGTCCCGGTCCGCGCCCCCCGAGCGCCAGCGCTACACGGCGACGTTGGCTGCGCTGCTGGGCCGGCTTCACGCCCGCCGCTCGCCGACCGACGCCGCGGCCCTCCGCCGACGGGCGGTCGAGGCGTTCGAGACTGCGGGGCTGTCGGCGGACGCGGCCGCCGTCCTCGCCGACCTGTGGGTGGTCGTCCCCGGTCGGCTCCAGCGGCGGGACGTGGTTCCGTGGGAGCGTCTCGTCACCGGGCTGTCCGGGTCGGTCTGGGCTGGCGTTCACCAGGACACGCCGGCGTCGTTCGTGAGACGGGTCGAGCGCGAACTCGCCACTCGGTTCGCCGACGCCGTCACGACCCATCCCGGGGTCGTTCCCACGGCCGTCGGTCTGGCCGACGGCGATCACGCCGGAGTGCGGCGGTTCGGTACCGGGCTGCTCTTGCGCGTCGGGTCCGACTGGGCGTTCGACGGCGACTTCTCTCCCGGCCCGGGCCCGGAGACCGAGCCGATGGCCCCCGTCGCTGCGGCGACGCCGACGCTGGCACGACGCCTCCGAACCGACCCCGACTCGCGGGTCCGAGCCAACGCCGCGAACGCCCTCTACTACGTCGCACGGTCCCACACGGACCGCGTCGTGGCGCACGTGGACCCGATCCACCGCGGGCTGAGGGACGCCGATCCGCACGTCCGTGAACACGCGAGTACCGTGTTGTGGGCGCTCCTTGAGGAGCACCTCGGCAGACACGGGGTGACGCCGGACGGAACCCCGCAGGTCGTCGAACGGCTCCGGGGAACCCTGCCCGACGTGGTCGCCCTGTTCGGCGATCCGGCGGTCCGCGTCCGGGCGGAGGCGGTGAAGGTCGTGTTGCGACTCGCCCCGTTCGCCCCGGAGCGAGTCGCGACCTACGCACCGCAGATCCGGAACGGTCTCACTGCCGACAGTCGACTCGTCGCTCGGCGGACGGCGACGACGCTGGGCCACGTCGCTCCGGCCGCGCCCGACTCGGTCCGTCCCGCCGTCCCCACTCTCCGGAGCATCGTCCGGGACGGTGACCGCGACGGGAGCGTCCGGTCGGCGGCCGCGGTGACGCTGGCGACGGTCGGCGACGTCGTCGACGACGCCGCGATCCGGGACGACGGCGTGGCGCACCTCCGGGACCGGCTGACCGACGTGGCCGAGACCGACGGCATCCCGTCGATGGCGCCGTTCTGTCGTCTCGCCACCGGTCGACCGGCGGTGGCGGCCGAACTCCTCCCGGAGTACGTGGCCGCCACGGAGACGCTCGTCTCGACGGTCGGTGACGCCCAGTCCGGTGGCCCGTTCAGCGCGCAACCGGCGCTACGCTGTGCGTGTCACGGCCTCGCGGCCGTCGTCGGCGAGGTCCGGGCCGACGCCGACGCTCCGATCCCCGATCGTTCCCTCGAACGCTCGGCCGTCGACACGCTGGCGGACGCGGTGGCCGTCCCCGATCCCGGAGTTCGGGCCGACGCGTGCCGGGCGCTCGGTCACCTCGGCGGCGAGCGTGCCCTCTCGATCCTCCGCGAGCAACGTGGGAACGTTGTCGACCACGACCACGCCGTCGCGCGGGCGATAGCGCGGATCGAGGCTCGATCCGGCGACTGAGCGGTTCGGTCGTCCGGTCGCCGCGCCCACCCGACCGTTCAAGCCTCGCGGGTCCCACAGTCCCCCCATGACCACCACGGACCGCATCCCGGTGACGATCCTCTCGGGCAACCTCGGTGCCGGCAAGACGACGCTGTTGAACCACCTGCTCGCGAACGCCGACCGCGACGTGGCGGTCCTGGTCAACGACATGGGCGAGGTGAACGTCGACGCCGACCTCCTCGCCGAGGGGACCGACCTCGACGGCGGTCGGGTCGCCGAACTGTCCAACGGCTGTATCTGCTGTGAACTGCGCGACGACTTGGAGACCGCGGTCGTCCGACTCGCCCGAGAGCGCGACTTCGACGCCTTGGTCGTGGAGTCGTCGGGCATCTCCGAACCCGCGCCGGTCGCCCGCCTGTTCACCACCGACTCCGCGGCGGCCGCCCGATACCGCGTGAACGCCCTCGTGACCGTCCTCGATACGCGACTCTTTCTCGACGCCTTCGGCGGCGACGAAGTGCCGGAACGCCGGGGCACCGACGACGACCGTCCCCTCTCGGACCTCCTCGTCGAACAGATCGAGGTGTCGAACCTGGTCCTTCTGAACAAGGCCGACCTGTGTACCGACGCCGAACTCGACCGGGCCGAGTCGCTGGTCGCCGCACTCCAACCCGACGCCGAGACGATCCGCACCGAGTTCTCGGCCGTCGATCCCGCCCGCCTCCTCGACGCCGACGTCTTCGACCCCGACGCAGTCGCGGACCTGCCGGGGTGGAAGCGAGCGATCGAGGCCGGTCACGACCACGCCCACGCCCACCCCGACGAGGTGTACGGCGTCTCCTCGTTTACGTATCGCCGCCGCCGACCGTTCCACCCCGACCGCCTCGCCGCCGTGCTCGCCGACCTCCCCGCCGGCGTCGTCCGGTCGAAGGGGACGCTCTGGGTCGCCGGCAACGAGGCCCGGCAGTCGGCGAGTCAGGCCGGTCCGTCGGTGCGAGTGACCGCACAGGGGCCGTGGATCGCCGCACTCCCCGAGATCGAGCGGAAGACCTACCGCGACAACCGTCCGAACCTCGACTGGCACGAGGAGTACGGCGACCGCCGCACCGAGTTCGTCGTCATCGGCACCGACGTCGACGAGGCGTCGCTCCGCGACCGGTTCGACGCCGCCCTCGTCACCGACGACGAGTGGGTCGACGTCGACGGCGACGGCGTCGCTGCCGACGCCGACGGCGACGACCCGTTTCCGACCGAGTCGGGCGAGACGGCCGTCATCCGGGAGCCCTAACAGGCACAACTCGATCCGGCCGCCCGCTCGAATCGCATCTCGCCGCCACAGTCCGGACACCGCGGCGTTCCGTCCCCAGTCCGGTCGAGTCCCTCCTCGTCGACGGCGACGTCCCGCACGCGGACGCCGCAGTCGTCACACCAGTACGCGCCCGACGAGCCGTCGTCCCCACCCTCGTCCGGCGCGCGGGTGGTCGAGGCGGACAGCACCTCGGTCACCGTGTCGATAAGTCCCATACCCGACGGCACCGCGGCCAGCGGTCTAAAGCCGATCCGTTCGTGTGAGGGGGACGCACGATCGAACCGGTCAGACCGCCCCGGCCACCCGGTCGAGCAGGCGGTCGAGTTCGCCGCCGCGCTTCCAGGCCGCGATCCGATCGGCGAACGGGAGGGGAAGGGACAGCGACACCCGCGACCGGGCCCGCACCCGCGACCCCTCGTCCTCCGCCGTGACCGTGACCCACGTCTCCATCCGTTCGAACGGCCCGTCGCCGACCTGTTCGTACCGGTAGCCCGACTCGAGGGGTTCGAACTGGAGTCGGAAGGACATCCCCGGACCGGTCGCCGTGACGACGGTTCCGCCCTCCGCGTCGGCCGCGTCCGCCACGTCGAAACTCCCCTCCCACGCCACCAGGTCCCGCGGCGAGAGCAGTCGCTCGAGTTCGCTGGGGGTGGCTGCGACGAATCGCTCGCGTTCGACTTCGCGCACACCCCCGCCTATGACGGTGGGGGACTTACAACTAGTCAGAACAGCGGGAGCGACAGCGCGAGGATCACGGCCCCGAGCGCGAGCCCCATGTAGTAGAGGCGGGTCGCGTCCGTTCCCGCGCCGTCGACGGCGTCCGGCGCCGCCCGCCAGACGAACTGGTAGTACGCGCCGACGATCAGGGAGGCGGTGACCGCCGCCGCCGCCGCGACCCCCGTCCGGAGCGAGAGCCCGTACGCTAGACCGTACAGCGGCCCGGCCGAGAGGGTGAGCATCGCGCCCAGTCCCGCGACGACGACGAACGGGACGGGATCGACCGGGTGACCATCCCGGTTCGTGGGGCGGCGGTCCATGGGCACTATAGGGTCGCCAGGGACAAGAAGTAAGTGCCGTTCGGGACGCCTGTCGGTATGGCCGACGACCCCGAGGGGTTCGACGACGCGGTGACCGACGCCGAGGGCGACCCACGGGTGATCCTCGCGCTGAACCTGGTGCTGTCCTCCGCGTTCGCGTGGCTCGTGATTTGGGGCCTGTCGGTCCTCGACGTCGCCGCCTACACCGCCGTCAACGTCGCCACGCTGGCCGCCGCTCTCGTCGGTGTGACGTACCTCATCACGCGGCACTGATGGCAGTCGTTTTAAGTCGCCTCCGGCCGCTTCCCCGACGATGACGATTGAGGACCGCGACGAGGCACACCTCGTCACTCACGCGCTCGCAAAGGATACGCTGTCGAAGATCCGGGACGTCGACACCGAACAGGTGGCGTTTCGGAAGGGGTTGGTGAAACTCGGCCGCATCTGTGGCTACGAGATCATCGACGGCGCGATGGACACCGAGTACGTCGCCATCGAGACGCCGCTGGCCGACACGACCGGCGAACGGGTGAAGGGACTCGACGACGTGGTCATCATCAACGTCCTCCGGGCGGCGACGCCCTTCGTCGAGGGCCTGCTGAAGGCCTTCCCCCGCGCGAAGCAGGGCGTCATCAGCGCCGGCCGCGACGAGGAGGCCGGGATGAACGAGGACGGCGAGTTCCCCATCACCGTCGACTACGTGAAACTCCCCGAAATCGGCGAGGACGACACGATCATCGTCGCCGACCCGATGCTCGCCACGGGGTCGACCATGTGTGCGGTCCTCGACTACGTCCTCGAGGAGGCGACCGACTTCGAGAACCTCTTCGTCCTCTCGGCGGTCAGCGCGCCGGACGGCCTCCTCCGAGTGAGTGAGGCCGTCCCCGAGGCCGACCTCCTGACGGTCGCCATCGACGACCGCCTCGACGACGACGGCTTCATCGTCCCCGGCCTCGGCGACGCCGGTGATCGCGCCTTCCGGACGACCTGACCCCCTCCTTTCCGGTCGAGAACCGGCGGACGACACACCGATTCGACCAGGTAGATCTCCACCGAAGCCGACCCCGGTAGCGCTCCGGAGCGCTCGATAGCCGACCGCTACGACAGGTCGACCCGGCCGCTCGTCGCGCTCCGGAGGCGGTCCCGGAGCGCGTCGGCCTCGGCGACCGGCACCCGCACGTCGAAGCTAACCCGTTCCTCGTAGGCCGCCTCGAACTCGACGCCCTCGCTCTCTAAGACGCCGCGGACCGTCCCCGAGTCGTCGTAGTCGACGGCGACGGCCACGCGCTCGTGTGGTCGCTGCTCGACCACGCCGGCGTCGTCGACGGCCGCGGCGACCGCCCGCGAGTAGGATCGTGCCAGTCCGCCGACCCCCAAGTTCGGACCGTTCTTGTAGCGCACGACCGCGCTCGCCACGTTACGGAGGTCGCGCTGGACGAGTACGTTCAGCGCCGGATCACCCGACGATCCGGAGGGTTCACCGTCGTCGCTACACCACTCCCGGAGTCGCCCGGACGCGGGCGCCGACCCCTCGGCGGGGACGCGGTAAGCCGGAACGATATGGCGGCCGTCGGGGTAGGCCTCGTTCACCGACGCGACGAACGCCTCCGCCGCCCCGACGGAGTCGGCCGGGGTGACGAACCCGAGGAACGTCGAGCCGTCGACCTCGACTCGCGACTCCCCCTCGCCGGCGACGGTGCGGTACGACGACATCTCAGAACTCGACCCGGCGGACGTACGGCAGCTCGCGGATCCCGACCAAGAGCTCACCCGGAAGGTCGGCGTCCGTGATGACGTAGAGTTTGGGGTCGTCGACGAACTCGGGATCCTCGCTGATCACCTGGCGGATGGAGATGTCGCGCTCGGCAATGGCGGCCGTCACGTCGGCGACGATGCCGGATTCGGTCTCGTCGTCGACCCAGATCGTCAGCACCGTCAGATCGAGGACGGGGGCCAGATCCATCAGGCTCGGGATCGCCGTGATGTTCTGGAAGATCCGCCGGAGTTGCGGGTCGTCGAGGATGGCGTTCGTCGTCGAGTCGACTACCCGGCGGTCGACGTCGATCTCGCGGGCGATCCCCGTGTTGGGGATCTCGATGCCGCCGGAGACGACCCGTCCCTCGTCGTTGACGGAGAACCCCCGCTCGAGGAGAAGCCGGATCACCGCCTGTTGACTCGGGCTCCCCTCGAACTTCTCCATGATCTCGTCGAACATTCCTCGTCGGCCGTTGAGCGGGGGCACTCATATACTCTCGGCTCCCGGTCGCTCGTCCGAGTCGGTCGACACGCGGCCGTCAAAAGCCGTAGCTCCGGTTTCAGTCCTGGTCCGCGCCGTCGCGGGTCTCGCTCAGATGCTCCCAGATTTCCGTACAGCCCGCGCCGGCTTCGACGTCGGAGAGGTGGTTTCGCTCTTCGGCGGCATCTCGATCGGCGTCTGCGTCCGACGACCGGCTCACGGTCTTACTGTTCTCGCTCATCGAACACCGGTAGGCCGTGTACACGTATAAGGCCGCGTTCAGGCGTAATGGCTACCCGTTCTCCCACATTGAGGCGGGGCTTTCCGGTATCCCTGACGGACCGATACGGCGGAAATCGACTGGGGTCGGTCGATTAGGGGGGTCCTACCGTGTCCGACGACCGGCAATCGTCGCCCACGACGACGGCCTTACCGCCGTCGGGGTACAAGCGACGCCCGTGACGACGGACGTGCACCAACTCGACGACGGGGCATGGGTCAGTGTCAACGACTCCCGCGAGGTGAACGTGAGCGACCTCTGGCGCCTCGCAGCCCACGATTTCTGCGCCTGCCGTCTCGCCGACTTCCTCGCGGAGGGGTTCGTCGAAGTGGGTGCCGACGGCGCGAACGTCGAGGGACGGATCGCCGGCCGGTGTATCCAGTGTGGCGAGGAGGGCGTCACCGACTGGTTGACGCTCGGTCGCGTCGATCCGAGAACCGGGGAGTTCAGACCCGTCGTGCCGGAGAGCGTCCACCTCCCGCGCCGTCGGACGCGTCCCGAACCGACGACCTGAGGCTCCGATATAGCGGCAACAATTGTCTCCTCCCCGGAGAGGCGGGAAGGCTGGCGGTGGGACCGACGGTATATACGTTCGGGTCCACTCTATGACGGTATCATGCCGTCCAAGGTCGAGCGCTGGAAAGACGAAACCTACGGAATGGAGATACGCGACCACCTCCTCCGATTCGCGGAGGAGGGCTGGGACGCGATCCCCGACGACGAACACGACGCGTGGTTCGAGCGGTTCAAGTGGTGGGGGTTGTACCACCAGCGGAAGGGACAGGAGAGCTACTTCATGATGCGCATCGGGACGCCGATGGGCCGGATGACGCCCGAACAACTCCGGACCGTCGGTGAGGTGGCGCGCGACTACGCCACCGGCCCCGTCGACAACCCCGAGTTCGGCTCGGCGTACGCCGACTTCACGACCCGGCAGTCGATCCAACTCCACTGGATCAAAGTCGAGGACATCCCCGACATCTGGGACGAACTCGAGTCGGTCGGTCTCTCTACGATTCAGGCGTGTGGCGACTCGTGGCGCAACATCGTCGGTTCTCCCGTCGCCGGCCGCGATGCCGACGAACTCGTCGACGTCTGGCCCGTCGTGCAGGAACTCCACGAGACGTTCAAGGGCAACGACCTCTACGCCAACCTGCCCCGGAAGTGGAAGGTCGCCATGACCGGCGACCGCCGTGGCTCCGGTCAGGGCGACATCAACGACCTGGCCTTCGAACCGGCGATCAAGGAGATAGAGGGCGAGGAGGTAGAGGGGTTCAACGTCAACGTCGGCGGCGGCCTCTCCCGCAAGGAGCCCCGCTTCGCCCGCGACATCGACGTCTTCTGCCGCCCCGAGAACGCCGCGGACGTCGCCGCGGGCATGTCCGCGCTCTTCCGGGACTACGGCGACCGCGACGACCGCTTCAACGCACGCATCAAGTTCCTCGTCGACGAGTGGGGGCCCGAGAAGATGCGTTCGGTTCTGCAAGAGGAGTACATGGATTACGAACTCCCGACCGCCGGGGAGGGGCTCCGCGACGAGTACGACTACAACGCCGGCCGCTCGGACACCCACGGCGACTACGTCGGCGTCCACGACCAGAGCGACGGTCAAAACTTCGTCGGCCTCTACGTCACCGTCGGTCGGATGAACGCCGACGACGTGATCGACCTCGCCGATATGGCCGAGGCGTACGGCTCCGAGATGATCGGGCTGACCCAGCGCCAGAACGTCATCGTCGGCGACATCGCCGACGAGGACCTAGACGACTTCCTCGCCGAGGACCTCCTCGACGAGCACTCGCCCGACCCCCACCCGTTCATGCGCGGGTCCATCGCGTGTACCGGGACGGAGTACTGCTCGCTCTCCATCGTCGAGACGAAAAACCGGATGGTCCGGTACGGGCGGTGGCTCCGGGACAACGTTTCCCTCCCCGAGGGCGTCGCCGACTTCCACATCCACCTCTCTGGCTGTACCGCCTCCTGTGCCCAGCCACAGATCGCCGACATCAGTCTCCGCGGGATGAAAACGCGGAAGGACGGCGACGCGGTCGAGGCGTTCGACGTCGGCCTGGGCGGTGGCCTCGGTGAGAACCCGACCTTCGCCGACTGGGTGAAGATGCGTGTCCCCGCCGACGAGGTGCCCGGTTACATCGCCAACTTGCTTGAGGCGTTCGAGGAGGAACGCGAGAGTTCCGAGCAGTCCTTCCGCGACTTCGTCGCCGAACGCGACGAGGACGAACTCGCCGCCCTCGCCGACGGCGAGGAGACGAGTTACGAGGATCCCTACCTCGGCAACACGAAGATGACGTGGTACCCCTACGCCGAGGACACCGACATGGGTGCCTCGCCCGCGCCGACGGACCCCAACGATCAGCCGCTCCCCTCGGACGACTAGCATGGCCGACCGCGTGCTGAAGGTCAACGCCTTCACGACGTTCGACCTCCTCGACGGGAGCGTGGAGGGGCACGGCTTCGAGGAGGAGGCCTTCGCCACGCTGAACGTGCGGACGCCCCGAGAGGACCCCGACGAGGTCACGCTGGAACTCGAACTCGACAACACGCAACTCGACGGTGTCCCGACCCACGCGGATCGGGTCGGCCTCTCGGCCGACGAGGCGCGCACCCTCGCGACCGAACTACAAAAGGCCGCGGAGCGTGTGGACGATACCGAGGACAGATGACCGACCGGACGCGGGCACCGACCGCCACGCTCTTCGACGCCGGCTTCGGCGCCGACGGCACCGCCCCACCGCCGGCCGACGCGGCCCGTGACCCCCCGACCGAACAGGCATCGAACCACCTCGACACTCCCAAACGATGAGTACTACGACCACCGGCACGGTGTATCTCGTCGGGGCCGGCCCGGGCGACCCCGAACTCATGACGGTGAAGGCCCGACGGCTTCTCGACGAGGCGGACGTCGTCCTCCACGACTCGCTCGTGGGCGACGGCGTGATCGAATCGATCCCCGACGCCACCCGCGTCGAACACGTGGGCAAGCGCGCCGACGGCGAGCGGACGCCACAGGCGGAGATCAACGACCACCTCGTCCGCGAGGCGCGCGCGGGCAACGACGTCGTCCGCCTCAAGGGCGGCGACCCGACCATCTTCGCCCGCGGGGGCGAGGAGGCCGAACACCTCGCGCGCCACGGCGTCCCCTTCGAAGTCGTCCCGGGCATCACCAGCGCCATCGCCGCGCCCGGGGGCGCCGGCATCCCGCCGACCCACCGCGACCACGCCTCGACGCTCGCGGTCGTCACCGGCCACGAGGACCCCTCGAAGGCCGACAGCGCCCTCGACTGGGGCGCGCTCTCCGACCTCGTCGCCGCCGGTGGGACGCTGGTGATCCTGATGGGCGTTTCCCGCCTCCCCGACAACGCCGCCGCCCTCCGTGCGGGGGGTGTCGACCCCGAGACACCCGTCGCGATGGTCGAGCGGTCGACCCTGCCCGACGAGCGAACCGTCACGGGGACCCTCGACACCATCGTCGACCGCGCCCGGGACGCCGGGATCGACCCCCCTGCCGTCACCGTCGTCGGTCAGGTCGTCGACGTCCGCGAGACGGTCGCACACTGCCTCGGCGCGGGCGACGCGAGCGACACGGTGGCCGACGGCCCTTTTACGACCGACTTCGAAGTCGCGGAGGTGAACCGACAGTGAGCGATTCGGACGACTCGTGGCCGCTCGAGCGCCTGATGACCGAGGTGGTCGGCTCCGGGACGAAATCCGCAGAGGACATGACCCGTGCGCAGGCCGGCGACGCCATGCGTCGCATCCTCGACGGCGACCCCGATCCGACGACGCTCGGGGCGTTCTGGCTCGCCAACCGCTGGAAGCACAACACGCCGGAGGAACTCGCCGCCTTCGTCGACGAGATGTGCGATCGCGTCGAGTACGCCGAACCCGACGCCGACCCCGTCGACTGCGGGGCCAACTACGACGGCAAGGGTCGGACCGCGATCCTCGGCGTCGCCGCTGGCGTCGTCGCGGCCGCCGCGGGTACGCCCGTCGTCGCCCACTCCGGCGACCGGGTCCCCACGCAGAAACAGGACGCGTACAAACACGTCCTCGACGAACTCGGCGTGGCGACCGAACTCTCGCCCCGCGACTCCGCGGACATGGTCGACGACGTCGGCTTCGGCTTCTACTACCAGCCGGCGTTCAACCCCGCCGTCGACGCCCTGTTCGACCGACGCGACCGGATGGGCGTCCGCACGTTCGTCAACACGGTCGAGACGCTCGCCAACCCCGCCGGCGCGAGCGTCCACCTCGGCTCCTTCTACCACCTCGCCTTCGCGAAGAAGGTGGTCGAGACGTTCGACCGGTGCGAGTTCCACGGTCTGGATCGCGTCGTCATGTTCCAGGGGATGGAGGGGTACGACGACATCCGGCCCGGCTACACCAAGGTGGCCGACTGGTCGGCCTCGGGCGAGTTCGACGACTACGAGATAGAGACCGCGGCCTACGGCATGGATTTCGAGGAGGACGACCTCGAAGTCTCCGACGTTGCCGGGGACAGCGCCCGCCTCACCCGCGAGGTGGTCGCGGGCGACCGCACGGACCACTGGCGCGACGCCGTCGCCCTCAACGCCGCGTTCCGGATCTACGCCGGCGGCGACGCCGCCTCCCTGGAGTCGGGCCTCGACGCCGCCCGCGACGCCATCGACGACGGGTCGGCCGCGGCCGTCCTCGACGACCTCCGGGCGTTCTGACCCGCCCGTTTAACAGCCCGCCTCGATTACGCATCCCATGAGCGACGACGACGTCATCCGGCCGAGCGAAGTCGGCGGCGACGGCGCCCCGCCCGTCGAGACCAAACCGTACAAGGTCATCTTCGAGGCCAACAAGTGCATCGGCACCGGCAAGTGCGCCGAGGTGTCGTCGAACTGGGACCTCGACCTCGACACCGGGCTGGCGCGCCCCCGGACCTACTACGTCGGCGAGGAGGAACTGGCCCACAACGTCCGCGCTGCGGAGGTCTGCCCGGCCAAGAAGGGCAGGGGGGTCATCCACGTGATCGACCGCCGGACCGACGAAGAGCTCGCTCCCGACCCCGAGGGTGACGGCACGCTGAGTGTCGACTGGTGATCAGCCGTCCAGCGCCTCGGCGACCACCCGATCGGCGACTTCGCGGACCCGCCGTTCGTCGCCGCTCTCCCGCGCGACGGTCCACACGGCGTCGGACGCAGCGACGGCGCGGACGGCCTCGCGGCGGCGCTCGGGATCGATCGACCGCGCTTTGAGCGTCCCTCGGAGGTCGCCGACGACCGTCGCCACCACTCCCGCGCCCGCGACCGTCGACTCCAGTTCCCGGCGCAGGTGCCGGCTCACCGCGGGGCTCGTCCCGCCGGTCGTGACGGCGACGCCGACCGGACCATCGTCGACGGTTGCGGGGACGACGACGCTCCCCCGCTCCCGGCCGCCGCTCCGGTCCGCGCGGTTGACGAGGATGCCCGCCTCGCTCGCCGCCCGCCCGACCGCGGCATTGAGGACGTCGTCGTCGGTGGCCGCGACGACGAGTGCGGGGTCGGCGGCCTCGATCCACGCCGGCACGTCCGCCGGGTCGGGCGCGGCGCGGACGAACTCGCTCCCGCCGAAGGCCTCGTCGGCGAAGGTCGGGCTGACGACGACGACCCGTGCCTCCTCGGCGAAGCGCCGCGCCTTCCGCGCGCCGACGGGTCCGCCGCCGAAGATCAGCACCACTTCGCCCTCGAAGTCGTGGACGAGCGGGATCACGACGGTTCCTCGCGGTCGGCGTGTGAAAAGTCGTCCGAACAGCCGCTACCCTTTTCCTCCGACCGCACCCACCTCAGGCCATGAACCGCGCCTCCCTCGACGTGGAGTCACTGTTGAAACTCGTCCTCGTCCTCGTGGTCGTCTGGCTCGTTCTCAGAATCGCGGGTGAGGTATTCGACCTCTTTTTCGGCCTGCTGGGTTTCCTCCCGGACCTCATCGGCCTCGTCGTCGTCGTCCTGATCGTCCTCTGGTTGCTCGACCGCATCTGACCTGCCCCGCAACCCTCTTCTCCGCGCCGCGTCAGGGGTCGACGTGTACAGCCTCAACGTCCCGGTCCCGGGTCGTGTCGAACGCCTCGCGGCCGACCTGCTGCCCGAACTGACGGCGTTCGACCGGATCCGCGACCGGCACAGCCTCGTCTGCAAGCGGTTCGAGGCCGACGAGGACGGCTACCACCGCCTCCGGGAGCGCCTCCGCGACGCGCTCTCGCCGGCCCCGGCGTTCGAGGCGACGGTGACGGGGATCGACGCCTTCGAGACGCCGACCCACGGCCCCGGCCCGGTCGTCTACCTCGCCGTCGAGAGCCCCGGACTCTACGACCTCCACGCCCGACTGGTCGAGGCGTTCGGCGCCGTCGACGACGACCTGGAGGGCGAGGCGTACGTCCCGCACGTCACCCTCGCCCGCGGCGGCGACGCCGCGGCGGTCCACGACGCCCTCGTCCGACTCCGCGGGACCGACTCCGACCCGGTTACGTGGACGGTGTCGGAGCTCGACCTCTGGAGTCGCACCCGGCGCGAGGCGGCGTGGACGGTCTCACTCCCACGGCCCTAGCGCCGTTCGACCCGCATCGGCATCCCGTTCTCCGGGTGCATCGTCAGCGACCCCCGGAGGTCGAACGGCCGGTCACGGTCGTAGCGCAGGCGGAACTCCTGCCCGACGACCCCGAGAATGAGCTTCGCCTCCAACAGCGAGAACTGTCGGCCGATGCAGGCCCGCGGCCCGCCGCCGAAGGGGAAGTGGGCGAAGCGAGGGCGGTCGGCGGCCCGGTCGCGCTCCCAGCGGTCGGGGTCGAACGCCTCGGGATCCGTCCACCACCGGGGCGACCGGTGGACGGCCCACTGGGGACACATGACCGCCGATCCGGCGGGCACCCGGTACCCCCCGAGTTTCACGTCCACCGTCGGCTCGCGGAAGATGACGTACACCGGCGGGTAGAGCCGCATCGTCTCCTGCAGCACCCGGTCGAGATACGTCAACTCGCGGGTGTCGGCGAACGTCGGCGGGCCGTCGAGGGCGGCGTCGAGCTCCTCGTGGACGCGCCGTTCGACCGCCGGGTGTTCCGAGAGCAGGTAACTGGCGTAGGTGAGCGTCAGCGCCGTCGTGTCGTGGCCCGCGAGTAGCATCGTCATCACCTCGTCGCGGATCTGCTCGTCGGTCTGGTCGCCGCGGTTCTGGGCACGCAACAGCGCCGACAGCAGGTCCATCGGCGGGTCGTCGTCGTCGGCGTGGCCCTCCGTTCCCCGTCGCTCCGCGACGATGTCCGCGACCACGCCCTCCAGTCGCGCTACCGCGTCCTCGTAGGCGCGATTGCCGCGGGTGGGGAGCCAGTCCGGCGTGATAAAGCGGATCGGGTCCGGTTCGAACCGCGCGCCGAGGGGTTCGAGCGTCTCCTGGATCGTCCGCACCCGTTCCTCGGAGAGGTCGACTCCGAGCATGGCGTCGGCGATGATCCGCACCGTCAGCCGCGCCATCTCTATTTCGAGGTCGATCCGCTTGCCGTCGTCCCACTCGTCGACCGCCTCGGTCGCGTGGCGGCTCATCGTCTCCGCGATGCCGGCGAGTCGCGACATGTCGAACGAGGGGTTCGCGATGTCGCGCTGGTTTCGCCAGGTCTCCCCCTCGCTCAGTAGGAGGCCGTCGCCGAGGAGACGGCCGAGCGCGTCGTCTTGGAACTCCGGCTTCCGGAACTTCTCGTGGTCGCCAACCAGCACCCGCTCTATCTCTTCCGGGTCGGTGAGGACGTACGTCTCCATCGGTCCGAGGTCGACCCGCACCACGTCGCCGTACGCCGCCTCGCAGGCGGTCAGAAAGCCGAACGGGTCCTTCGCGTACTGCCTGCTGTTGCCGAACAGCGGCTCCCCACTGGGACCGGGTGGCCGCGACCGAGGCTTCTGGGGCATCGCGGGCCGTTAGGACGGAACCGACATAAGGACGTGGCCGCTCACCCCTCGCGCTCGGCGACGAACCAGTAGTCGTAGGGCCGGTCGTCGTCGAGATACGACGCGACCGAGAGCCGAACGCGGTAGGGACCCGCCGGCGACCCCTCGACCACCGACGCGCGCTCGTCGATCCGCATCCCGCGAACGGCCGTCCGGTTTTCGTACGTCGCCGTCACGTTCGTCACGACGAGGGCGTGCCCGGCGTCGAACCGACCGGGCGCGGTGACTCGGTCCAGTGAGCGCTCGCCGTCGACCTCGGTCAGGCCGAGGGTGATCGGCGCCGACCGGTGACAGTCGCCGCTCGGCGGTCGGATGGGCGTCACCGTCGGCTTGTACGGCCCGGAGAACGTCTCCCGCCAGCACGGCCCCATATCGTCGCGTCGCTCGACGAAGACGACTTGGAAGGTGACGGTGACGGATTCGACGTCGTCGGGCACCGTTCCCGCGCGGACGACGTACTCGACGCCGACGGGGTCGGGTGTGGTCGTCGGCGGGGGCGTGGCCGTCGGTGTCTCCGTGGCCTGTGGGGAGGGGGTGGGTGTGGCTTCGGGTGCCAGCCCCGCACAGCCGGCACCGAACAGTACGAGGACCACGACGATGGCGTGTGTGCCTCGTCGCATACGAGGATCGAACGGCGACAGCAGAAAATGCGTTTCGGAGACCCTAGGGCGTCGGCGGGTCGCCGTCGTAGGCGTCGAGGTCGGCGTAGAAGTTCAGCATCGCGAACTGTAGTTTCTCCGGAGCGACGTCGATGAGTTCGTCGCGCTCCTCCGGCGGGAACGAGTCGCGGACCCCGTACTTCCCCATGTCGCGGGCGGCGCGCGTGTAACGCTTGTCGAGGAGGACGCGCACGCCGAAGTCCTCGGGCGAGCGAATCACCCGTCCCAGTGCCTGTCGTGTCTTGCGGATCGTCGGAATCTCGACGGCGTACCGCCAGCCTGCGTCCGAGGTTCGGTCGCCGTACTCCCGGTCGTAGGCGTCCTGCACCGCCTCGAGACGCGCCGAGAGGTTTGGGTAGGGCACGCCGACGACGACGACGGTTCTGGCGTCGTCGCCGTCGAAGCTCACCCCCTCGCCGAGCGTGCCCCACAGCGACGTGAACAGGGCGGCGCCGTCGGCGTCGACGAACCGCTGGCGGAGCGCCTCGGTCGGCGTCCCAGCCTCGTCGAGGTAGGTGTCCGAGAGGCTCAGGCGGTCGTGGTATCGCTCGGCCTCCGCGTACGAGGGGAAGAAGACGAGCGTGTTGCCCGGCGTCACGCCGACGACGCCGGCGAGCGTCTCCGCGACCGTCGCCTGCGTTTTGGGGTCGTCGCGGTCGCTCGCGAACAGTGCCGGCCCCTCGACGGCGTAGGTCCGTCGGCGCTCCTCGGGGTACTCCAACCCGTAGGCGAGCGTCGCCGGCGACTCCAGTCCGAGGACGTCCGAGAGCACGTCGAACGGACGAAGCGTCGCGCTCATCAGCACGCTCGCGGCCACCTCGTCGAACAGCCCTTCGGTCACCTCCCGCGGGATCGCCGTGTACAGTTCCGCGCGGCCGTACACCTCGTCGGTCCCACGGTCGCGCCGCACCGCCGCCATCGGGTGACGGCCGCTGTCCGTCCCCTTTCCCATCCAGTCGGCGACGAACCCCGCCGCCTGGAGCGTCGACGACTCCTTTCGTGTCGTCGTCTCGCCGCGGCGGTACGCTTCCTCGTGGGCCTCGTCGATCGCCTCGCCCAACTGGAGCGCGAGGTCGATCTCGGCGTCGATCCCGTCGCCCTCGTAGGCGTCGAGGAAGCCGAGCGTCAGGTCGTCCCGGCGGTCGTCGTTGGCGATGTCGAGGTCGTGCCACTCCTCGCCGACCTGTTCGCGCTCCCCGAAGCCGAGTGCGTCGTCGACGGCTCTCTCCAGTCCCGTCAGGAACGCTTCGATCACGTTCCGCGCACTCTCGGCCCGCGAGTCGTCGGCGTCGTCGAGTTCCGCGAGTGCCCCCTCCAGCGTCCGCGCCGAGAGCGTCCGCGTGGCGTGTTCGCGGGCCGCCGACTCGATGTTGTGGGCCTCGTCGAAGACGGTGATCACCTCCGAGGGATCGCGGTCCAGCCACCGGAAGAAGTGCTCGCGGATCGACGGGTCGAGGAGGTGGTGGTAGTTACACACGACGAGGTCGATCCCCTCCATCCCCTCTTTCAGGAGTTCGTAGCCACAGAGCCCCCGTTCGTCGGCGTAGGCGTAGATCTCTTCGGGTGTGCGTACGTCCTCGAACAGCCACTCCCGAAACTCGTCGGTGTTCCGGGTGAGGTTCGCGCGGTAGTGTTCGCAGACGTTCGCCGCCTCGAGCTCCTCGATCTCCTCCTCCAGCCCTTCGAGTTCGTCGACGACGGCCGTCCGGGCCTCGGCGGCCTCCTCCTCGCCCGCCCGTACGTCGTCGAGGAGGGCGTCGCTCCGCTCGGCGAGTTCCTTGCGGTCCCGTTCGGCCTCGACCAGCGAGCGGGTGGTCTCCTTGAGGCTCCGACACTCCTCGTACCCCACGTCGAGGTGACACATCGACGCCTTCCCCTTGAACACGACCGCCTGGATGGGTTCCTCGCGTGCGATGGCGCGGGCGTCCTCGACGAACTGGCGCATCTGCTGGTGGACGTTCGTCGTGATGACCACCGTCCGGTCCTCGTCGCGGGCGTGTGCGAGGGCGGGTACGAGCGCCGACAGCGTCTTGCCCGTCCCCGGTGCGCCCTCCATCAGTACGTCCTGCCCGCGGGCCAGCGAGTTGGCGATCCGATCCATCGCCCCCCGCTGGTTCGGGTACGGTTCGTCGTAGGGGAAGAACCGCTCGTGTCCCGCCGTGTCTGCCACGGGGATCAGTTGCGCGTGCCCGAAGTAAAACCCTCTGGCGTCCGGCGTCGTTGGCCGCCCCATAGACCGCACGGAGCGTGGATTTCCCCGACTACGGCGCTCCGAAGCCTCCGCCTACCGACACCGCCGGAGCCGAATCGCCGCGTCCGCCGTGTTCGTCGCTGTCGACCGCGCTCAGAGCGCGTCGGCCGTCGCGGCGTAGACGCCGCCGAGGACGCCGCCGTAGACGACGTGCCACAGCAGCGAGGGCGGCGCGAAGTTGGGGAACGGCGGCGAGGCGGGCGAGCCGACGGCGCTCAGCCACAGGGGCATGAGCAACGCCGCCAGGACGACCCACGTCGCGACGCCCCAGGCGACACCCAGACCGACGACCTTCCCGGTCGATTTCGGATCGAGCGCGCCGACGGCCGCCGCGAACGCGACGCCGAGCACCGCGCCGTGGGAGACGTGGACGACCATCCCCAATCCCGGGTTCGGAGGCGGCGCGAGCGCGTACAGCGAGGGAATCGCCACCGCGAGCGTCGGCGCGTTCATCGCGAGAACGAGACCACCCATCGCCAACGCGCCGACCACGCCGCCGACCACGCCAGCCTGCCAGTTACCGCTCGATATCTCCGCCGCTACCGCTGATTTGGTTTCTGTTGCCATGGGTGAGTCGACCACGCGTGGTGACTACCCGTTTCGGGAGTCGGGCGTCTCCCGCACACGCCGCCGGGCGTATTATATGTCTTGATATCGAATCAACAAGAATCGCGCAGACGCGTCGCCTCACGCGAGCAGTTCGACCAGCAGGCCGGTCTGTGCGTGCAGGCGGTTCTCGGCTTGCTGCCAGATCAGCGCCCGGTCGCTCTCGATCACGGCGTCGGAGATCTCCTCGCCGCGGTGGGCGGGTAGACAGTGCATCACCTTCGCGTCGCTGTCCGCGAGACGGTCGGCGTTCACTTGGTAGCCGTCGAACGCCGCCAGTTTCTCCTCGCGAACCTCTTCCTCGCCCATCGACACCCACACGTCCGTGTAGACGACGTCGGCGTCGGCGGCCGCCCGGTCCGGGTCGTCGACGAGCGTCGGAGCCCGTCCCAGTTCGGCCGCCCGATCCAGGACGTCTCGGTCGACGCCGTACGCCGGGGGCGTCGTCACGGTGCAGTCGAGGCCCGCGAGCGCCGCGCCGAGGACGAACGACTGTGCGACGTTGTTGCCGTCGCCGATCCACGCGACGGTCACGTCGTCGAACCCGCCGAACGCCTCCCGGACCGTCAGCAGGTCGGCGAGCGTCTGACAGGGGTGGGCGTCGTCGGTCAACCCGTTGATCACCGGCACGTCGGCGTAGGCGGCCAGTTCCTCGGCCTCCGAGTGGTCGAACAGCCGCGCCATGATGGCGTCGGCGTACCCCGAGAGCGCGCGGGCGGTGTCCTTGATCGGTTCGCCCCGGCCGAGGTGGATGTCGTTCGGGCCGAGGAAGATGGCGTGGCCGCCCAGACGCGTCATCGCCGTCTCGAAGGAGGTTCGCGTGCGCGTACTCGGCTTCTCGAACACCATCGCCAGCGTCCGTCGGGGGAGGTCGGTGTCGTCCTCACCGGCCTTGATCGCGGCCGCGCGGTCGAGCACCGTCTCCAGTTCCGTGGCCGTGAGGTCGTCGACGTCCAGCAGGTCGGTCGTCTCGACGCTCATCCGTCGTCACCCCGCAGGCGCTCGCAGGCGTCGACCAACACCTCGATGGCGCGGTCGTACTCGGCCAGCGGGAGGTGTTCGTCCGGCGCGTGGTCGAGGTCCGAATCCCCGGGGCCGTACGTGACCATCGGGCAGTCCCACGTCGACGCGAAGACGTTCATGTCCGCCGTCCCCGTCTTCCGGAGGAGGCGGGGGTCGCCGCCCGCGTTTCTGATGGCCCCCCGGAACGCCCGGGCGACGTCCGTCCGCGGGCTCTCCATCACCGGCGGGACCGCGTCGTACCAGTGGACGGTGCCGCCGTTGAGTTGGCCGTCCGCCATCTCGCGGACGTCGTCGACGGTGTACTCCGGCGGGACGCGGAACTGCACCTCCATCGTCGCCTCGACGGAAAGGCCGTCGACGCTGGTGCCACCCTCGAACTCGGTGGGCTTGCAGGTCACCTGCTCGAAGACGGGCAGATACTCGTCGGGGTCGAACTCCTCTTCGACCCGCGACCACCAGTCCATCGCGTCCTGGATCGCGTTGTTCTCCGGGCGGGAGGTGTGTCCCGACTCGCTGGTGGCGACGTACGTCCCCGCCAGCAGTCCCCGGTAGCCGAGCGTGATGCCCGTCCACCCGCTGGGCTCGCCGTTGACGACCACGCCGGGTTCGGGCCGGTCGCTCTCGATCACGTGGCGTGCGCCCCGGGAGTCGACCTCCTCGCCGACGACGCCGAGGAAACTCACGCCCGTCTCCACCGCGGCGACGGCCATCGCCGCCAGCGACCCGGTTGCGTCGACGCTCCCGCGGCCCCACAGCGATCGCTCGCCGTCCGCGCCCTCGTCGATCTCGACGGGGATGTCGCCCGGCACGGTGTCGATGTGAGAGGTCAGGAGGACGGCGTCGTCCGCCGGTGCGTGGACGTTCCCCACCTCGTCGCGCCACACCTCGCGGTCGTGGCCCTCGAAGAACTCGACGAGCCGTTCGGCCGCGGCGTCCTCCTCGCCCGAAGGCGAGGGGGTCTCGACCAGGTCGACGAGGAGTCGTTGGGCGGCGCTCGACTCCGCCTCGCCCGTCTCGCTGACCGTCATTCCAGCACCGCCTCCAGCGACGCGACGAAGCTGTCGGCCTCGTCCTCCCCGATCGTCAGGGGCGGCAGCAGTCTGAGGACGGTCCGGCCGGCAGGCAGGGCGAGTACCTGTTCCTCGAGTGCCAGATCCCGCAGGAGGCGGTTGGCCCCCCGTTTCACCTCGACGCCGATCATCAGCCCCTGCCCCCGAACCTCGCGCACGGGGAGGTCGGCGTCCTCGATGGACTCCATCAGGTACCCTCCCACGTCGGCGGCGTGGGTCGGGAGGTTCTCCTCGACGACGACATCGAGGGTGGCGTTGGCGGCCGCACACACCACGGGCCCGCCACTGAACGTCGATCCGTGTTCGGGGTCGGCGTCCGCGATCCAGTCCGCACAGACGGTCGCACCCAGAGGGAGGCCGCTGGCGATTCCCTTCGCCGTCGTGAGGATGTCCGGTTCGACGCCCGCGCCCTCGGCGGCCCACAGCGTCCCCGTGCGGCCGACACCGGTCTGGATCTCGTCGAAGACGAGCGCAGCGCCGGTCTCCTCGGTCACCTCGCGTGCCCGCTCTAAGTACGCCGTCGACGCGGGGTGGATCCCGCCCTCCCCCTGGACGGGTTCGAGGAAGACCGCCGCCGTCTCCTCGTCGACCGCCTCGGCGAGTTCCTCGCCGTCCCCGTAGGAGACGAACTCGACCCCGCCCGCGAGCGGTTCGAACGGCTCCTTGTACTTGTCCTTCCACGTCATCGCCAGCGCGCCGAGCGTGCGCCCGTGGAACCCACGGCGGGTGGCGACGATCTTCTCCCGCCCCGTGGCGTTGCGGGCGAACTTCATCGCGGCCTCGTTGGCCTCCGTTCCCGAGTTACAGAGCCAGACGTTGTCCAGTCCCGGCGGCGACACCGTCGCCAACTTCTCGTACAGTTCCGTCCGCGCCGCGACCGGGTACGACGCCTGGACGTAGATGAGGTCCTCGACCTGCGATTTGACCGCGTCGACGACCCGCGGGTGACTGTGTCCCACGGACGCGACGGCGTAACTCGCGCCGAAGTCCAGGTACTCGGTGCCGTCGTCGGCGTAGAGGTGTGCCCCCTCGCCGCGTTCGATGCCGATTGGTTTCTCCGAGAAGACGAATCCGCTCATGAGTCCTCCAGTGCGCTCGCGTGGATGTGTGTACCGCTTTCGCCCAGTGCGGCCGTGACGGGCGCGTCGGCGTTGGCGTCGGCGACGACCACCTCGGTCGCCCCCCGCTCCAACGCCTCCGTCGCGGCCATTACCTTCTTGATCATAAAGCCCTCCGCAGCGTCGGTCAGCGCGTCGTACTCCGCGGGGGTGGTCACCGATTCGATCAGCGTCGACGGGTCGTCGGGGTCGGCGTACACGCCGGCCACGTCCGTGAGAACGACCAGCCGGCCGCCGAGTGCGCCGGCGACGGCCGCGGCCATCCGGTCGGCGTCCGTGTTCACCGGCACGCCGTCGTCGGCCAGCATCGGCGGCCCCGCGACGGGCGTGTAGCCGTCCCCGAGCAGACGCTCCAGCAGGTCGGCGTTCACCGACTCGATCGTCCCCGAGTGATCGCCCCGTTTGATCTTCTTCTTGCCGTCCTCGATCACGCGCACCGCCGACTTCCGCGCGCCGGTGACGAGGCCGCCGTCGACGCCGGAGAGCCCCACGGCGTCGACGCCCGCCTCCCGCATCGTCGCGACGAGGTCGTTGTTCACCCGTCCCATCGCCATGGTGAACGCTTCCATCGTCGCCTCGTCGGTGAACCGGCCGACGACGCCGTCCGGCGTCTCGACGTACGTGGAGTCGATCCCCAGTCGATCCAGCAGGTCGTCGACGGCGGTCGACCCGCCGTGGACGACGACGACGGGTTCGTCCTCGGCGACGAGGTCGGCCACGTCCGCGACGGCGCCCGCGGGGTCGACCGCCTTCGCGCCGCCGATCTTCACCACTACGGTCATGGCGCGCCCACGGGGTGGAGCCCCTGGAACTCCAAGCCTGCGGTCTCCTCGATGCCGAGGGCGACGTTGGCGGCGTGGACCGCCTGCCCCGCCGATCCCTTCATCATGTTGTCGATAGCCGAGAACACCACGAGCCGCTCGTTTCCGGGGTCGATCTCGAAGCCGACCTCGGCGTTGTTGGTGCCGGCGACCGCCTTCGGCTCGGGGTAGCGGTAGACGCCTCCCCCGCCGGCGACGGTTCGGACGAACGGCTCGTCGCCGTAACTCCCGCGGTAGGCGCTCCACATCTCCTTTTTCGTCACCGGGTCGTCGGGGAAGACGTGACAGGTGGCGGCCGCGCCGCGGGTCATGTCGACCGCGTGGACGGTGAACGACACGGAGAGCCCGAGGAACTCCTCGATCTCGGCCTCGTGGCGGTGCCCCGTCGGGGCGTAGGGACGGACGATCCCCGACCGCTCGGGATGCGAGGAGGCCGCGCCCCCGCCCGCGCCCCCTTCGGAGGAGCCGACCTTCACGTCGACGACGACATCCTCGTCGCCCGAGAGGACCCCCGCGTCGAAGAGGGGCTTGAGTCCCAGGATGGTCGCCGTCGCGTTGCAGCCACCCGAGGCGATCAGGTCGGCCCCGGCGAGGTTCTCGCGGTTGATCTCCGGCAGGGCGTACTCCGCGTCCGCGAGCAGGTCCGGCCGGTCGTGGCCGTCGTACCACTCGTCGTACTGCCCCTCGGTCGAGAGCCGGAAGTCAGCGCTCAGGTCGACGACCGTGTCCGCGGCGTCCCGGAAGTCGTCGATGCGCTCCATCGAGACGCCGTGGGGCGTCGCCGCGAAGAGAACGTCGACCGACTCCAGGTCCCCCGGAGAACTGAATCGGAGGTCCATCCCCCGGAGGTTGGGGTGCTGGTGGCCGACCGTCTTGCGTTCGTAACTCCGACTCGTCGCCTGGACCACTTCGAACTCGGGGTGGCCGTCGAGTAGACGGAGGAGCTCGCCGCCGGCGAAGCCGCTGCCGCCGACGACGCTCGCCGTGTAACTCACGCCTCCGCCTCCACGCTCCGGTCGGCTTTTGTTTCGAGCCAGTCGACGATGGCCGCGGGCACGTCGAAGTCGACACAGGAGTCGAGCGCCTTGAACTCGACCGTGTGGTTCACCTCGTGGACGGTGTAGGAGTCGCCCGTCTCCATGAGGTCGACGCCGAGCAAGCCGCCGCCGACGGCGTCGGAGGCCCGTTCCACGAGTTCCGCCACCTCGTCGTCGACCTCGAACTCGTTGACCTCGCCGCCCTTCGCGGCGTTGGTGAGCCAGTGGTCCGAACTCCGGGTCATGGCGGCGACGGGGTCGCCGTCGGTGGCGACGACGCGGATGTCCCGCCCCGGCTTCTCGACGAACTCCTGGATGTAGAACACCTTGTGCTCGTAGTGGCCGAGCGTCGCTTTGTGTTCCAAGATCGCTTCGGCCGCGCTCCGGCTCTCCACCTTGGCCATCAGCCGCCCCCACGACCCGATCACGGGCTTCAGCACGCAGGGGTAGCCAAAGTCCTCGATGGATTCGAGGGCGCTGTCGGTCGTGAAAGCGACGTCCGTGTTCGGCGTCGGCACGCCCGCGGCGTCGAGGACGAGGCTGTTTTTCACCTTGTCGGCACACAGTTCCGCCGTGTCGGCGCCGTTGACGACGGGCACATCGTAGGCGTCGAGGAACCGCGTCACGTAGCGGCTCCGACTCGTCGCCAGACAGCGGTCGACCGCGACGTCGACGTCCTCGAACGCCGCCGGCGGCTCGCTGATGTTGAACCGCTCTTTCCGAACGTCGATCTTCGTCACCTCGTGGTCGCGATCGCGCAACTCCGAGAGGAGGAGCTTCTCGTCCCGCCTGATCCGGGAGTAGAGGAGGCCGACGTGCATGCTCACTCCGCTCCCGCGCCGTCGGTCAGCGCTTCGTTCTCGTTCCCTTTGGCCTTCGCGAGCACCTTCGCCGCCAGACGCTCCTGGAAGCCGTGGTACTTCGCGACGCCCGTCGCGTCAGCCTGCGTAATCGACCCCACGTCCTCCGTGTTGAACGAGGCGAAGGACTCGTCGTACACCGCGTAGTCGCTGTCCCGGCCGACCGGGCGGGCCTGGCCGCCCTCGAACCGGATCGTCACCGTCCCCGTCACGCGGGTCTGGGTCGCGTCGATGAAGGCCTCCAGCGCCCCCATCAGCGGCGCGTCGACCAGTCCCTCGTACCCCTTTTGAGACCACTCGTCGTCGACGAGGCGCTTGAAGTCACGCTCCTCTTTCGTGAGTACGAGGCTCTCCAGGGTCTCGTGGGCGTTCAGCAGCGTCGTCGCCGCCGGATGCTCGTAGTTCTCGCGCACCTTCAGACCGAGCATCCGGTCTTCCATCATGTCCGTCCGGCCGACGCCGTACTCGCCGGCGACGTCGTTGAGGTGGTCGATCAGGCCGATCGGGTCCATCTCCTCGCCGTCGACGGCGACCGGATAGCCGTTCTCGAAGGTGATCTCGACCTCCTCGGTGTCGCCGGCCGGCGAGCGCGTCCACTCGTAGATCTCCTCGCCCGGGACGTGGCCGGGGCGTTCGAGGTCGCCGCCCTCGACCGACCGGCTCCACAGGTTCGTGTCGATGCTCCAGACGCCCTCGTTGCCGCCCTCCACTGGCAGGTTCTTCTCGTCGGCGTACTCGATCTCCCACTCGCGGGTCAGGCCGAGTTCGCGCACGGGCGCGATGACGTCGAGGTCCGAGGCGCGCCACACCGCCTCGAACCGGAGTTGGTCGTTGCCCTTGCCCGTACAGCCGTGGGCGACTGCGTCGCAGTCGTTCTCCTCGGCCACCTCGAGGATGGCCTCCGCGATGACCGGCCGCGCCAGCGCCGTCCCCAGCGGGTAGCCCTGGTAGGTGGCGTTCGCCCGCACGGATTCGAGACACATCGACGCGAACTCCGCCCGCGCGTCCACGACGTGGTGCTCCAGATCCAACGCCTCGGCCGTCTCCTCGGCCTCCGCGAACTCCGCTTCGGGCTGGCCGACGTCGACCGTGACGCCGACGACCTCGTCGTACCCCCACTCCTCTTCGAGGAGCGGGACGCATACTGTCGTGTCGAGTCCGCCGGAGAACGCGAGTGCCACACGTGTCATTACCGACCTCTCGACCCCTTAGAGACTTAAATTCTGCGTTTCTGTAATCGAAATAAAATGAGGTGCGTCGCGCTCACGACGACGGTTGGGTGGCATTCTGGGGAACGAAACGGGACGGGACGGGGGATGAGAGATAGGTGGGCCTAACGGCCCGGTCGTCGCGGTCGACGGGCCACGAACGGCGGGCGGACGAGTTCGGACGGTACAGGCGGCGTCCGGTCCATTGCCTGCGACTTTCACCGCTCCGTACTAATAACTTGCGAACCCCCGGCGAGCCACACGCGACCGGCCCCGCTCACGGGTCGGGGTAGCTGTCGGCCCACGGGCGGACGCGCTCCCCCCGGACGAGCCGCCGGCGTTGTTCGACGTGTCGAACGGCGTACTCGTCGGGCCGAACTGGCCGCCGACCGCGAGGGGGTCGACGTCGAGTACGAGGACCGCATGTGGGCCGACCCGGTGCAGTTCGCTGACGCCTGTCTCGGGGCCATCGACGACGCCGCCGACCGACTCGGGTACGACAGCGTGCGCCTCTTCAGCGGTGCCGGTCACGATGCGACGCATATGGCCGACCTGATGGACACCGGGATGGTGTTCGCCCGCTCCGAGAACGGAACGAGCCACAACGAGTCCGAGTTCACCAGTTGGGGCGACTGCTACCGGGCCACCGACACGTTCGCGAACGCGGCTCTGGATCTAGCGACGGCGTGAGTCCGAACCGCCCTCTGGGCGGGTCGGGGTCACCCTCCGTCCCCGGTCGCGCCCACGCGACGAACGGCCCGACACGGAGCCCCACCGAGCCGTCGGGAGCGACGGCACCGGCGAGTGAACGAACCGAGAGACGGACAGCACGAACACTTTACTCGCGGGCACGACAGCCACACACATGACACTAGATTCCACACGGATGACGGCCGCTGATATCGTCGACCGGGTCCGGAACGGTACGTGTTCGCCGACTGCACTCGTCGACTCCGTCCTCGACCGTATCCACGAGCGCAACGACCGGACGAACGCCTTCGTCACGATCACGGACGACCTCGCGCGTCGAATGGCGGCGGACGCCGAGCGGGCGATGGACCGGGGCGACCCCCTGGGACCGCTCCACGGCGTCCCGGTGGCGATCAAGGACCTCGACGACGTCGCGGGCGTCCGGACGACCTCCGGATCGCTCCTCTTCGAGGATCACGTCGCGGACGCCGACGATCCGTTCGTCACCCGTCTGAAGGAGGCGGGTGCGGTCATCGTCGGGAAGACGAACACGCCGGAGTTCGCCCTCGGAACCACGACGGACAATCGGGTGGCCGGCCCCACGGGAACGCCGTTCGACCCCGACCGGGTCTCCGGTGGGTCGTCCGGTGGGTCGGCGGCGGCGCTCGGGGACGGACTGGTGCCGATCGCACAGGGATCCGACGTCGGTGGCTCGATACGGACGCCGGCGAGTTTCTGTGGCGTCTTCGGGCTGAAACCGACCTACGGACTGGTTCCGATCGTCGATCGACCGAACGCCTTCGCCACCCACACGCCGATGTTTCACACGGGCCCCATGGCTCGGACCGTCGAGGACGCCGCGATCATGCTGGACGTGATGGCGGGCGTCCACCCGCGCGACCCCTTTTCGGTGCCGACACGGACCGACCACCACGCCGCCGTCGACCGACCGATCGACGACCTCACGATCGCCTACAGCCCCGGTCTGGGGACCTATCCGGTCGACCCCGCGGTCCGGGAGACGTTGGACGACGCCGTCTCCGCCTTCGAACGGGCGGGCGCGACCGTCGACAGGGTCGATCCGGACTTGGGTCACGATCGGGACGCGATCCTCGACGCCTACTACACGATGGCGACCGTCCTCTGGGAGTCGCTCTTCGACGACCTCGAGAGGCAGGGGTTCGACCCCCGCGGCGACGACCGGGACCGTCTGCGCCCGTACCTCGTCGACCTCGTCGTTGAGGCGGACACCCCGACGATGCGGGAGTACGAGCGCGCGGACATCGTCCGAACCGACGTCTTCGACGGCCTCCAGGACTGCTTCGAGGAGTACGACCTCATCGTGTCCGCGACGCTCGGGACGACGCCGTTCCCACACGGCGACGAACCGCACGAGATCGACGGCGAGGCGGTCGAACCGTTCCGAGGGTGGGTCCTCACGCAACCGTACAACTTCACGGGACAACCGGCCGCGTCCGTCCCCGCCGGGTTCGTCGACGGGCTCCCGGTCGGGATGCAGGTCGCAGCCCCGCGGTTCGCCGACGCCGACGTCCTCGCGGCGAGTGCCGCGTTCGAACGTGTTCGTCCGTGGGCCGACCGCTACCCCGCCTGACGAGCGGCCACGACCGCGAGAGTTTCGCCTCGAGGTTCGCCTTCACCGACGGCCACTCGTCGGCGAGGATGCCGAAATACACCGCCTCTCCCTGGGTTTCTGGTGTGTCTGCATGTGGTCGCGGAGCGTCGCCTCTTCGGTCCCGCCGACGCGTCGGATGGCGGCTATCGACCGGTGGTTCCGCGAATCCCTCTCTAGGTGGTCGACGCGCGACAGCGGTTCCAGACGGACGTAGTCGCCGTCGAGTGTGACCGGTGTGACGTCCAGACCCGCTTCTCGGCCCGAATCACCGTCGTTCCATCGGCGATTGGAGCGCCCCGCCGCTCACCCCGACGACCGGCCGTCCAGCCACCGGACCACCTCGTCCGCGTGGTCGTCCGGCGGAAAGACGGGGTAGAAGACGTGGTCGATCCGGCCGTCCGAGAGGACGAGTGTCAGCCGTTCGAGCAAGCGCTCCCCGCCGGCCTCGAAGGTCGGCAGGTCGAGTCGGTCGGCGAACTCCCCGTCCTCGTCGCTGAGCAGTTCGAACGGGAGGTCGAGCCGATCCCGGGCCTCCCGCTGGTAGTCACTCGACTGCACCGAGAGTCCAAAGACCTCGGCCACTCCCCGGTCTTGGAGGTCGTGATAGCGCCCGCGAAACCCGCGGGATTCGGGTGTACAGCCTCTCGCACCCGGTATCTCCTCCCACCCGTCCGGGATCACGTCCCGGTCCGGGCGCCCCGTCTTCGGATAACAGTAGACGACGGTCCGGCCGGAGACGCTCGACAGGTCGACCGTCCGCCCGTCCGTCGCCGGGAGCGGGACCGAGGGTACGGTCGCCCCCGGAAGGTGATCCGCCGCACCGTCGTCCGTCGGTTCCGGAAGGTCGTCCGGGAGTGGAAACTCTTCGCTCACGGTCGTCGCGTACGGCAGGAGGACTGAAATAACGTTCGGGCGTCGGACGTCGTTCGCCGGGACGGTCCGTCCGCGGTGTGGTGTGTGACACGACCCGGGCGCTACCACACACGATCCGGAGGGAACTCCAGTCTGTCGAATCGATCCGCCGGATCGGTGCCGAATAATTAAATACTGGCTGGGGAAAACGGCCGTTCGTAATGGTAGAAATCAGACGCGTCGATGCCCGCGAAATACTGGACTGCCGTCTCGAGCCGACGCTCCGCGTGACGGTCGAAACGGAGTCCGGTAGTGGTCGGGCCGACGTGCCGTGTGGTCGCTCTCGGGGGGAGCACGAGGCCGTCGACCTCCGGGACGGCGACGACAGATACGACGGCCTCGGCGTCCGGACCGCGGTGTCGAACGTGACGGATACCATCGCGCCCGCGCTGACGGGGCGGGACGCGCTCGAACAGCGGGCGATCGACCGGACGCTGATCGACCTCGACGGGACGGCGGACAAGTCCGCCCTCGGCGGCAACGCGCTCACCGGCGTCTCGCTGGCCGTACTCAAGGCCGCGGCCGACAGCGTCGACCTCCCGCTCTACCGGTATATCGGCGGGGCCGACGCGGGCGTGCTCCCGATCCCGTTTTTCGACCTGATCGAAGGCGGCGAACTCGCTTCGAGCGGGCTCGCGTTCCAGGAGCACCAGGTCGTCCCCGTGGGCGCGGACTCCGTCACCGAGGCCGTGCGCATGAGCGCGGAGGTGTACTACGAACTGGGTGACCTACTCGCGGAGCGACACGGTGAGGCGTCGCGCAACGTCGGGTTCGAAGGCGGCTACACTCCCATCGACGTCACCGATCCCCGCGACGCGTTCGAACTCGAACTCGCCGCCATCGAGGAGTGCGGATACGACGACGAGTTCGTACTGGCCGCGGACGTGGCCGCGTCTCACTTCTACGACGAGGCGACGGGCACGTACGGACTGATGGATCGCCGGTTCGACCGGGACGAACTGCTCGACTTCTACGAGGAACTGACGTCGACCTACCCCGTCGTGTCGCTCGAAGACCCGCTCGACCAAGCGGATTTCGACGGGTTCGCCGAGTTGACGGAGCGACTCGACATCCAGATCATCGGTGACGACCTGTTCGTCACGAACCCCGAGCGGTTACGGACGGGGTTCGACCGAGGGGCCGCGAACGCGCTGTTGTTGAAAGTCAATCAGGTGGGGACCGTCTCGGAGGCACTCGACGCCGCGGCGGCCGCCCACCGGCACGGCTACGCGGTGCAGGTCTCCGAACGCTCGGGGCAGACGGCCGACACCTGGCTCGCGGACCTGGCCGTCGGGTTGAACGCCGGGCAGATCAAGACGGGGGTCTCCAGGAGCGAGCGGACCGAGCAGTACAACCGACTGCTGGAAATCGAGGCAGCCCACGGAGCCATCTCGTTTCCCGACGGGCTGTGACCGTGTACGAGAACGAGCGGACCCTCCGTGACCACGGGAACGCGGACGCCAGAGCCGACATGCTGGCCGTCGGGGCCCACGCCGTGCGGGCCGTCCACCCCGAGAACACCGTTCCGTCCCACGTGACGGTGGCCGAGTCGACGCTCGACGTCGACGGCGTTTCGTACGATCTCGGGGCTATCGACGACGTCTACGTGGTCGGTGCCGGAAAGGGGGCCTCTCACCTCGTCTCGACGCTCCGGACCGTCTTGGGGGGGCATCTGACCGGGGGGATCGTCGTCGACAAACACGGGCAGGGGACGCCGGTCCGGGATATCGTGCTCCGCGAGAGCGGCCACCCGATCCCCGACGACGACGGACGGCAGGCCGGCGACGCGGTGATCGAACTGGCCGAAACGGCGACGGCGGACGACCTTGTGTTCGTCTGTGTCACTGGCGGGGCGTCGGCACAACTGACCGCGCCGCCGGACGGCGTCTCGACCGCCGACCTCGCGGCGCTCACCGAGACGCTGCTCAACGCCGGGCTCCCGATCCACGAGATCAACACCGTCCGAAAACACGTCTCCGAGATCAAAGGAGGGCGGCTGACCCGACTCGTCGACCCCGCACGACTCGTCACGCTCGTCCTCGTCGACGAAGTCGCCGGCGAGCCGTGGGGACCGACCGTCGGCGACGACACGACCTTCGCGGACGCGGTGGCCGTCCTCCGACGACACGGGCTGTGGACGGACACGCCGGCCCCGATCCGGGCCCACCTCCGGCGGGGAACCGACGGCAGCGTCCCCGAGACGCCCGACCGAGACACGCTTCGGCGCGCCGACTCCCAGGTCGTCGTCCTCGGCGACGCCACCGACCTCTGCGACGCGGCCGCGGCGAAAGCCGCCGAACTGGGCTACGACACGCGGGTGCTCTCCAGCGTGCTCGAAGGCGAGAGCCGCGAAGTGGGCGTCGTCCTCGCCGGAATCGCCGCGGAGATAGCCAGACGCGACCGGCCGCTGGAACCGCCCTGCGTCCTCGTCTCCGGGGGCGAAACCACCGTGACGGTCGGTGACGACCCCGGACGCGGGGGACCGAACCAGGAACTCGCCGTCCAGTTCGCCACCCGGGTGGACGGACTGGACGGCGTCACGCTGTTCTCCCTCGGGACCGACGGGACGGACGGCCCGACGACCGTCGCCGGCGGACTCGTCGACGACGGGACCCACGAACGCGCCGCCGACCTCGGGATCGATCTGTCCGACCACGTCGCCCGCCACGACACGACGGCCCCACTGGAACGACTGGGGGACGCGGTCGTCACGGGGGCGACGGGGACGAACGTGATGGACCTCCGCCTGTTGGCCGTCCACTGACCGGGAACGGGTGCGACGGCGCAGGCGAGGTCGACGGTCATCGACCCCGCCCACCCGACACGTCCGCCCCGGCCTCCGCGTTCGCCGCCTGTCGCTCCAGGTCGGCGGCGAGCGCCCGGGCCTGGTCGGGCGGGAGCGAGACGCTGTCCGCGTGGTGGCCGACGTGGTCGACGTCCTCGCCGTCGAACTCCAGTCGGAGTCTGACGCTTCCCGGCGCGGATTCGGGGCGGTCCACGTCGACGACGGCCGCCGCGTCGTCGCTCCAGTCGGGGCCGAACATCCGTCCAGTCGCGAAGTCGAGCGTCGTGTACGCGCTCACGTCGAGTAGTCTGATCGCCATCAGTCCGACGAGACCGGCACGTCGTCGACGCCTGTCGGTGCTGGACTCTCCCCCTCCGCGAACGGGTACCACGACTGCTTGGCGTCGTCCATGTAGGGGTCCTCGTAGGTGGTTTCCTCGGGTTCGCAGAGGTCGACGATCGACTCCGTACCGAAGTCCTCGACCCACTCTCGGAACGTCTGACCCTCCTCGCGGTGGGCGGAGAACGCGCCGATCAGGTTCCGGATCGCACCCGGCACCTCGTCGGCGGGCACCCGCTGGCTGACCCACTCGACGAACTCGGGACGGGCGCCGAGGCCGCCGCCGACGCCGATGTCGAGCGCTTCGACGATATCGCCGTCCTTCTGGGCCCGCATCCCTTGGAGCCCGATGTCGGCGGTTTGGGCGTGGCCACAGTCCGCGGTACAGCCGGAGTAGTGGATCTTGACCGCCTCCACGTCGTCCGGGACGTCGACGTTCGCGTTGAGCCAGCGGAGGACCCGCGTCAAGCGCAGTTTCGTCTCCGTGAGCGCGATGCCGCAGAACTCGGTGCCGGTACACGCCATCCCGCCGCGCTCGAACGGCGTCGGTTCGGGCCGGTGGGTGTCCAGCAGGGGTTCGGCGAGTAGCGGCTCGACCGCCTCCGGCTCGACGTCCATGATCAGCGGGTTCTGCCGACGGGTGAGTCGGATCTCGCCGGAGCCGTACGCCTCGGCCACGTCGGCCAGCGCGATGGCCTCCCGTGCGGTCACCCGACCCACCGGGGTGTTCAGGCCGACGTACGTCCGGCCGTCCGGTTGGTCGTGGACGCCGACGTGGTCGACCTTCCCCGCCTCGGGCGGGCGCCCCGCGTTGTACGTGTACTCGCCGCGGAAGTTCCGCCCCGCCTCGTCGAGGTCGAAGTCGACGTACTCCTCGAGGAGGTCGCGGACCTCCTCGGTCCCGTGGTCGTCGACGAAAAAACGGCTCCGGTTCTTCTGACGGTTGTCCCGCCGGCCGTGTTCGTGGTACAGTTCGACGAAGCCCCGAACCAGCTCGTAGGCGTTCTCCGGACGGACGAACGTATCGATGCTCCGCGCGCGACGGGGTTCGCGGCTGCCGGTCCCGCCGCCGACCCGGACGTTGAAACCGGTGATCGTCTCCCCCTGGATCTCCGTCTCGGCCGGTTCCAGCCCGATGCCGTTGATCGCGTCCTGCGCACAGCCCTCCCGACACCCCGTGACGCTGATGTTGAACTTCCGTGGCATGTTGGCGAGTCCGTCGTCGCCACGCAGGTCCTCCTGCAGACGTTCCAGCAGGGGCTGGGTCTCGATCAGTTCCGCCTCGTCCTTGCCGGCGACCGGACAGCCCACGATGTTGCGCATGGTGTCGCCCCCCGACGACCGCGTCGTCACGCCCACCGACTCCAGTTTGTCCCAGATGGCCGGCACGTCCTCCAGGTTGATCCAGTGGAGCTGGATCGACTGCCGGGTCGTGAGATCGATCCACGCGTCGCCGAACTCGGGATTCTCGACCGGGCCCGTGGCGTAGTCGCGGGCCACCTCGCCGATGGCCCGGAGCTGTTCGGCGTTGAACTGGCCGTTGGCGTTCGCCAGCCGCATCATGAAGTAGGACTCCTGCCCGTCACGCTGGTGGAAGACGCCCCAGAACTTGAACCGCGAGAACCACATGTCGCGCTCGTCCTCGGGGATCGACTCCCACCCCTTCTCGGCGAACTCGAGGATCTTCTCGCGAACCTCGTCGCCGTACATCCCCTCCTTCCACGCCTCCTTCTCGTTGCTCATCGGGCCTCACTTCCGGAACCAGCCGTGTGTCCATCTTTCTCCGCCGCACATTCGGGGATTCAATATTTCTCACGGAAGAGTATCTGTTGACCGTTGCGTATAAGGATATCCGTTCACAAAACGGGTTTTATTTGTCCCTCACTCCATGCTCGTTCGGTTTATTATGGGATATACCGTGTATAAGGTTGTAATTCGTCGATCTGAAGCCGAAAGAGTGGACGATCGTAGGACGGTTCGCCGCACGATGACCACGGCCGATGGTTCGGTCGAGCCACGGAGCGCGCGCCGTCAGTCGTCGTCAGCGCTGCTGAAGGTCCCCGAGTGTGGGTTGCCGTTCGGTAGGTCGACCTTGTAGGATTCGTTGATGTACCAGTAGGCGCCCCCCATCATGACCAGGCCCGCGAAGGCGTTGCCGAGCGTGACGATTGAGATGTTGTAGGCCATACCGACCCAATCGACGGCGGCGGGGGCTGCCTGTCCGGTCGTGATCTGCAGGAAGTTCGCCAGCGAGAGAACGGTCATGTTGGCGACGCTGTGTTCGAACCCCGTCCCGGTGAACGCGAGCAGACACCACCAGATCATCACGAGTTTGGCGATGGTGTTCTCGAGCCGGAAGCTGCACCACACCGCGAGCACGACCAACCAGTTACAGAAGACGGCTTGGATGAACAGTTCCAGCGGCGAGAGCGTCATCTTCGTCTCCGCCACGGCGTAGACGAGCGTGGGATCGGAGAAGACGCCGCCCCAGGCCGCCATCGCCCCAACCAGCAGGGACCCAAAGAGGTTGCCGATCCACGACCACGTCCACACCCTTCCGAGGGCCGCCCAACTCGTCTGCCCCTCCAAGGCACCGACGCCCATGATCATCGCGTTGCCGGTGAACAGCTCGGAACCGGCGACGATCACGAGGCTGAGGGCGACGCCGAACGCTCCCGCCATCACCACGCCGCGGAGCGGCTCCAGCGGCGTTCCGACCATCGGGGTCCCCAGCGCGAAGACGAGGAGGACTGCGAGACCGATGTACGCCCCCGCCATTCCCGCGTGGATCAGGTATGCCGGGAGCCGCTTGTCGATCAGTTCGATCTGTGCCGCCGCTGCATCACCGATGTCGGCGAGTTCGTCGCCGTACATCTACTCGTCCCTCTCGTCGACCGCCGTCGGTCCCCGTGAGACGTTCGCCACGATCAGTCCCAGACTCGGTCTGACCCTCATCGATGACCAAACTTTTCTGGACGATCGTATCGACTATCTCGAAACAGGTTCCTTTTCGTTCATATACGTGCGAGAAACCGATAGTATCTTCGGCATATAATTCTATCCGTTGCAGGTTTAATTTTTTCTAAGGTACATGGACATATCAGTACGTACTGAAGATATATCAATATCATTTGAGAATAAAAGGGGGAGGGGAGATTCAGACGACGATCGGTCGATCTTCGTGCCTGATCGGGTCGTCGCCCCTACCCGCCGCTCGCCCACAGGACGACCTGGATACCCAGACACGCCACCGGGGGGATGGTGAGGTTGTCGTCGACCACGTACCCCCGGATCACGGGGGTGAAGCCGTCGGCGACCGTCGCCCCCGCGCCGCCGACGGCCGCGGCAGCGAGTGCCGTCGGGAGCGCGACGTGTCCGACGAGAACTGCGGCGGCCAGCGAGAAACAGACCGCGAACATCGTGACGAGGACGCCCGCGCGCTTGGCGCGCCCGGCCTCGTTCGACCCGAGCAAACCACTGACCGGATCGCCGATGGCCAACATCAGCATGCCGGGAACCGCGACTACCGGATCGAAGAGTAGAGCTACGCCGGTCATACTGAAGGTGTACAGCGCGTAACCGGCGACGTTGTTCCGTTCGTACTCCCGGGTGAGCGTCTCGTATATCGTCCAGTCGAGGCCGACACCGAGTCGGACCGCCTCGAGACCGGCCGCGACGACCGACGCGGCGACGAGGACGTAGCCAAGTGTCACCCAATGGGCAAGTTCGAGCAGGTACAGCGCCGGGAAGCCGACGCCGCTGGCGTGGACGGCCCGCCGTTTCAATTCGCCGCGGGCTGCCATCTCAGGACCGCGTCACGTCGGTGTCGACGGGGTCGTAGCGCTCGAGCAGTCGGTCGAAGCTCTCCCCACTCTCGAGGACGGACTCCAGCGCCGCCGCCAAGTCGTCGACCGGAACGCGGACCTGCGCCGTCGTGTCGCGGTCCCGAACCGTCACCGTCCCCGGTTCCGACTCGACGCTTTCGTGGTCGACGGTGACCGACAGGGGCGTCCCGACCTCGTCCTGCCGGCGGTACCGACGGCCGATGTTGCCCGAGTCGTCGTGGGCGACCGACAGTCCCGCCCGGCGGAGGTCGGCGACCACCTCGTCGGCCAACGCCTCCAAGGCGTCGTCGCTCACGAGGGGGAAGACGGCCACGTCGGTCGGAGCCACCTCCGGCGACAGCGAGAGGTAGGTCCGCTCCTCGCCGTCCACCTCGTCGTGCCCGTAGGCGTGTGCGATCAGCGTGTACACCGTTCGGTCGACGCCGAAAGAGGGTTCGATCACGTACGGCGTGACGTGTTCGCCCGCCTCGGTCTGCTCCTCGATCCGGAAGTTCGCCACCTCGCTCTCGACGGTCACGTCCTCGCCGTCGACCGCGACGGTCACGGTCTCGCCCTCGAACGCGTCCGGGTCGCGTTCGGCCAGGTCACGGAGGGCGTCGGCGACGTCGCCGGCCCGCCCACCGAACTCCGGGCCGAGGACGCTCATGTCGGGGTCGACGACCGCTCGCTCGACGGTTCGAGGATCGTCGTACTGCTCGAAGACGGTGAAGTCGTCGTCGCCGTGTTCGGCGTGTTTCGAGAGGTCGTAGTCACCCCGCGAGGCGAAGCCGGCGATCTCGATCCAGTCGCCGTCCGTCGGATCCTCGGGGTCGTCGGCCGCGCCGCCCACCTCGCTCTCGGCGTCCCAGCAGTCGGCGGCGTAGTGGGCGCGTTCCCCCGCGAGGTGCTGTCGGAACCGGAACCGATCCATGTCGACGCCGATCCGCTCGTACCACTCCCGGGCGACGCCCAGGTAGTACGCCACCCACTCGCTGGTGACGATCCCCTCCTCGACGGCCTCGGCGACGGTCGCCTCGACGTAGCCGCCGTCACCGGCTTCGCCGGTTGCCCGAGGGATCTCCGATCCCTCGCCGTCCTCCTGTTCGGGCGCGGGGTAGAGGCGGAGCGACACGTCCGCGACCCGCTCTAGGGGCGGGTCGTCGTCGTCGGGGTCGACGAACTGCTCCAACTCCGCCTGCGTGAACTCGCGGGTGCGGACGATCCCTTTGCGGGGGCTGATCTCGTTGCGGTAGGCGCGGCCGATCTGCGTGATCCCGAACGGGAGTGTGTTGCGGGCGTACTCTTTCAGTCGGGGGAACTCGACGAAGATGCCCTGTGCCGTCTCCGGACGGAGGAAGCCCCGCTGTCCAGATCCGGGACCGATCGCCGTCTCGAACATGAGGTTGAACTCCTCGATCGATCGGCCGGCGAGGGGTGCGCCACACGAGGGGCAGGCGACCTCGTACTCCGCGACGAGGTCCTCCACCTCCGGAATCGGCAGGCTCTCCGCTTCCTCGACGTCGCTCGCGTCCTCGATCAGGTGGTCGGCGCGGTGGCTCTCCCCACACTCGCCACACTCGACGAGCATGTCGTCGAAGCCGTCGAGGTGGCCCGACGCCTCGAAGACCGGTTCCGGGGCGATGGTCGGTGCCTCGATCTCGTCGTTGCCCTCGCGGACGGTGAAGCGGTCGCGCCACGCCGACTCGACGTTGCGCTTGAGCGCCGCCCCCTCCGGGCCGAAGGTGTAAAAGCCCGCGACCCCGCCGTAGGCCTCGTTCGCCCCGAAGAAGAATCCACGACGCTTGGCGAGTTCCGTGATGGCTCGCGCGTCGCTCATACGCCCTCCAGCAGATCGATGTCGCGGACGATGCCCGCGAGCGTCCCGCCGTCGACCAGCGGAACCTGCTCGATGTCGTTCGAGAGCAGGAGCTGAGCCACCTCCTTGGCGGTCCGGTGTCCCGACACCGTCACCAACTCCTCGGTCATGAACGTCGCGACGGGTTCGCGCGGAATCTCGACGCTTCGGGTCGGGAAGTAGCGGTTGCCGACGGCCTTGATCCCCTCCCACATCCACTCGTCGTCCTCGTTCGCGATGCTCTCCCCGGTGTCGTCCTCGCCCTCGACTACCCGTGCGACCTCGATGATGTCCACCTCGGTCACCATCCCCGTCATCCCGCCCTCGTCGTCGAGGACGACCGCGTACGGCACGTCGGCGTAGTTGATCTCGCGCTCGGCGACCGTCAGCGGCGTCTCCCGGTGGGTGGTGTTGACGTCCCGCCGCGCCAGTGTGTCGACCCGCGTGTCGCCGTCGACGTCTCCCCGAGCGATGGCCCGCACCACGTCGGTCACCGTGAGGATCCCCTCGAGTTCGTCGCCGACGACGGGCACTCGGCGCGCGCTCTCGGCGACCATCATCCGGGCCACCTCGACGAGGTCGGCGTCCGTCGTCGTCGTCGGTACATCACGCATCAACAGCGCCAGTTGATCCTCGTCGGGGTTCTCGATGAGATCGTCCCGCGAGACGAGCCCGCGGTACGTCTCGCCGCCGTCGGTCGGTTTGACGACGGGAATCGAGGAGAAGCCCCGTTCCTGCAGGTACTCGAGAGCGTCGTCCCGGGTGCCCGGAAGTTCGACCGTGACGACGTCCTCGCGGGGCGTCATCGCGTCGGCTACGTGCATGTCCCCCGTTCGGCCGTCCACCCTCTAATACTCTGCGAACACGCCGACGGGGTCATCGTATCGATGTATTTATATGAGGTTGTGAGTATCTAACACACATGGCGCCCGATGTGACGGCAGCAGGGGGGCAGTGCTCGGATGTCATGGCTTCGGTGGACGACGGTAGGGGGGCCCCTGAGTTCGTCATCGCCGACGTGTCCCGCGACGACGCGTGGGTCTCCATCGATCTTCCCGACGCCCCGACGCTCGACGACTGGCGGTAGCCGGAACCCACGGCGTTCTGGATCCGCGGGCTTTATTCACGCTACCCGCCCAGGGAGAGACATGTCCGACGCCCCCGGGAACGTCCTCTTCGTCGTCATGGACACGGTTCGGGCGGACCACCTGACACCCTACGGCTACGACCGGCCGACCACCCCCGGTCTCGCCGACTTCGCCGACGAGGCGACCGTCTTCGAGGAGGCTGTCGCTCCCGCTCCGTGGACCCTCCCCGTCCACGCCTCGCTTTTCACCGGCCTGTACCCCAGCCAACACGGTGCCGATCAGGAGAACCCCTATCTCGAAGGGGCGACCACGCTCGCCGAGACGCTCTCGGCGGCCGGCTACGACACCGCGTGTTACTCCTCGAACGCGTGGATCACGCCCTACACCCACCTCACCGACGGCTTCGAGGCCCAGGACAACTTCTTCGAGGTGATGCCCGGCGACCTGCTGTCCGGCCCGCTCGCCCGCGCGTGGAAGACGATGAACGACAGCGACCGGCTTCGTGCGGTGGCGGACAAACTCGTCTCGCTGGGCAACGTCGCCCACGAGTACCTCGCTGGTGGCGAGGGCGCCGACTCCAAGACGCCGGCAGTCGTCGACCGCACGAAGTCGTTCGTCGAGGGCTCGGAGGAGTGGTTCGCCTTCATCAACTTGATGGACGCCCACCTTCCCTACCACCCGCCCGACGAGTTCGCCGAGGAGTTCGCCCCCGGCGTCGACTCGACGGCCGTCTGCCAGAACTCGAAGGAGTACAACTCGGGCGCCCGGGACATCGACGACGACGAGTGGGACGACATCCGCGACCTGTACGACGCCGAACTCGCCCACATCGACGCCCAACTCACCCGTCTGTTCGGCTGGCTCAAAGCCGAGGGCGAGTGGGACGACACCACGGTGATCGTCGCGGCCGACCATGGTGAACTCCACGGCGAACACGGCCTCTACGGCCACGAGTTCGGGCTGTACGACCCACTGGTGAACGTCCCCCTGATGGTCAAACACCCCGACCTCGACGCCGACCGGCGGACCGACACCGTCGAACTCGTCGACCTGTACCACACCGTCCTCGACGCCGTGGACGTACCGGGTGGCGACCCCGCTGCACCGGGCGAACGCGCCGTCCCACGCGACTCCACGCGCTCCCTGCTCTCCGAGAACTACCGTGCGTTCGACGCCGCGACCGACCCCGACCCCGGACAGGCCGCCGCCCCCGACGGCGCGTACGGCTTCGTCGAGTACTCTCGGCCCGTCGTCGAACTCAAGCAACTGGAGGAGAAGGCCGCTGGCGCGGGGATCGACCTCCCCGAGGACTCGCGGTTCTACGCCCGGATGCGCGCCGCGCGACGCCCGGACGCGAAGTACGTCCGGATCGACCGGATCGACGACGAGGCCTACCACCTCGACGACGACCCCGGTGAGACGACGAACCTCGCGGGCGCGGACGACGACGCCGTCACCGCGACCGACCGCGCGCTCGCCGCCTTCGAGGACCGCGTCGGCGGCGCGTGGACCGACGCCGACGGCGCCGACGTGACCGACGACGCGGTCGACGACATGGACGAGGAGACCCAAGAGCGGTTGCGGGACCTTGGGTATCTGGAGTAGGCGTCGCCCGTGTCGGTCCCGCGGTGGGTCCTCCGTCGCCCGTCCAACCTAGCACCGATTAGCGCTCTGCGCTCGCCCGTCCGCGTTCACCTCGGCGGCCAGAGTTCGCGCAGGCGCCGGCTGTCCACCGCGTCCCGGACTCGATACCCGACAGCGACGATCACGTGGACGAAGACCACGGCTACGAGTACGAGACCGATCAAACCGGCCACCACGAGCGGCGCCGACAACTCCTGTCCTCCGTCCACGATCCCTTGCGATCCGGAATCGCTCCCGCCGTCTCCACTCTCGCCCGCGACGGGCGTCGTCGTGGCCGTCGTCGTGGCCGTCGTCGTGGCCGTCGTCGTGGCCGTCGTCGTGGCCGTCGTCGTGGCCGTCGTCGTGCTAGTCGGCGGTTCGGCCGTCCGAACCGGCGTCTCAAGTGTCGTCGACTTCCGGTAGTCGCGACCGTCGGTGTCGACCGCACGGATCACGACAGTCGTCTCGCGGCTCGCGGCGGCGACCCGTTCCCGGACGACGACCTCCTCGCTCGGTTCCCCGTCGTAGGCGGTGACCGTGTCGACCGTGGTGCCGTCGGGATCTCGCGCCTCGACGACGACTCGAGTGACGCGGCCGTCGGTGACGCTCCCTTCGACCGTGACGGCGTCACCGTCGACGCGGGTGGCCGTCTCGTCGATCGTGATCGTCGGCACGAGGTGCCCCCGATAGTCGATGGGTATCTCCTTGGTCCGGGTGTTCCCCGCCACGTCGGTCGCCACCAGCGTGATCGACTCGGTGTCCTCGTTGACCGTGGCGTCGAACTCGAACTCCGTCTCGACCCGATCTCGTGTCGGCTCCTTCGACGTCGGGTTCACCGCATCCTGCCGGTCGCCCGTGTTCTCGACCCGGTACTCCAGCGAATTCACTTTGACGTTGTCGCTGACGGTGCCCTCGACTTCGAGGCGGTCGTTCGCGGTCCGCTCGAACCGATCCACGTCGATCACCGGCCGCTGAAAGTCCTCGACCGTGACGGTTAGATCGTGGGTGCGGCGATTCCCGTGTTCGTCGGTCACCTCCACTCGGAGGTCGTTCTCCCCGAGGCCGAACAGGAGCGGCTTGGAGACGTTCTCTCCGGGGTCGTCGATGCGGTACACCGTCCGATCGCGGTTCGACCCTCCGGCGAACATCCACTCGTAGTTGCGCTCGATCCGAACCTGGCTGATTTCGCTGCGGTCGCTGAGGTCGGCCGCGAGCGTCGTGTCCGCCGTTCCGATCGTCACCTCTCCATCCGGCGGACGCCCGTCTGACTCGAACGGCGACGTGTACGTCACCAGCGGTGCCGTCGAGTCCTTCCTGACCGTCGCGGTCACTCGACGCGTGTCGCTCGCCTCGACGACGACCGACACCTCGTGTTCGCCGTCGTCGAGGTCGAGCGTGATCCGCTCGGAGAACGTCTCGGCTTCCGGTTCGAAGGACCGCCTCGTCTCCCCGTCCACTTCGATCGCCACCGACTCGATCGAGGTGTCCGCCGAGGCGTCGATTTCGACCGTCGGATCGTCGGTGACGGTGATCGTCTCTCCACCCTGTACGCCGGTTCGATCGATACGCACGTCGACGTTCGGGTCCGCGGCGACCGTCGGCACGAGTGCAGTCACGAGCGCGAGACAGAGCACTACGATCGCGACGCGACCCGTACGAGTCCCCCCCATACTCCCTCGGTATCGACCGATTACACTAAGTGTTCCGCACGACTGCGTGGAGAACACGCCGATCGCCGCCCGCCGCCGGATCGACGACGTTCCGACTCCCGATCGGGGTCGGGACGGCCCGGTGGATGGCCGATCGCCCACCCGCTACATGAAGTCGTCCAGTCGCGACGGCTTGTTCCGGTCGTTCTGGAAGACGCTCTCCAGACTCTTCTCCAACACCTCCAGCCGTTGCTTGGTGTAGGGGCGACAGCCGAACTCCTCGGCCACCTCGATGGCGGTGTCCATGTACTTGTTCACCGACCCCTCGTGGACCGTGAGGTTCACCCGCCCGCCACACTCCCGGCAGTCGCCCGAGAGCGGGGCGCGGCGGTACGTTTTGCCACAGTCCAGACACCGCGTCTTCTGGCGGGAGAAGGCCCTGAGATTGCCGATCAGGTCGGGGAGGAAGTGGTACTCGATGACCCGTTCGGCCACGTCCGTCTCGTCGACGGCCCGCAGTTTCCGCGCCAACTCCAACTGGGCGTCCATCTTCTCCATCATCGACCCCAGCGTCTTGTACGCCGAGAGGTCCGGCCCCAGCGCGATGTCGGTCGTGTCGTGGGTGTGGTCGAAGCCGTGGTACTCCGAGTCGGTCCCCAGCGACGCCTCCGCGATCTCGACGTCGACGTCTTCGGGGTCGGCCATCTCGCGGGTCGCCTCGTAGAACTCCCGGGGGTACTCCCGCACCACGTCCATGTTGTGGGCCTCGTCGTCGATCTCGGTGGGGTCGATCCGCGAGGACATGACGAGGGGGGCGTCCATCGAGTTGTGTGCGTACAGCCAGTTCGCGGTGAAGATCGGCTCGCCGCCGACCTGCAGGTCGTAGAGGTGGCCCTCGTAGTCGACCTCCTCGACGCGTTGTACCCGGAGGTACGAGAGGTCGCCGTCGACGAGCGGGCGGAGTTCGTCGAGTCGAGTCTGTGCGGTCTCCGGCAGGTCTCGGCCGTCCAGGTCCGTGACGATCTCTCGAAGCTTCTCCAAGGACACGTTCTCGCGGCGCTTGAGGTACTTCGGAATCGTCCGCTTGATTCCCTCGATCTCCATCCCGTGGAGCGCCATCAGGGCGTCCGGAACCGACACGACGAGGCTCTTCGAGTGATAGGGCTCGTCACCGTCCAGAACTCTGTGCAGCGGGTTGTCGCCCGCTCCACCGGACACCGTCACGGTGTAGAGGTCTTGCCTGTTTCCGTCGCGCTCCGTCTTGACCGAGACGTTGGCTACCAGCCCGAGTCGGAGGAGCAGGAACACGATGCCGTCCTTGACGTCCTCGCTGGTCGTGTGGAACCCGACCGTGGTGACGTTGTCGTCGGTCGAGTCGCTCCCGTCGCCCGCGATGAATCCCCGCAGGAACGCGAGGACGGTTTCACGCGGTGCCCGGAGGATGGACTCGGGGATCACCTTCTCGCTGGAGTCGTACGACTCGGCGTCGACGAACCCGAGGTCGTGGAGTACGTCCTCGAAGACCGTCGGGAATCGGAGTTCGTACGTTCGGTTCGACCACCTGATGGAGGGGTCGTGACCGAGTGCCGACTCCGCACGTGAGCGCGCACGCTCGACGATCCTTTCGTCGCTGTTGTGGATCGCCGGATAGGTGCTCGACAGCGTCCCCTCCGCGACGAACAGGCCGAGGAGCCAGGCGAACTCCTCGTCGACGTCGATCTCGCGGTCGATACCCGTCTCGGAGCCGGACCGCCCCATCGTGACGTCCCCCGGAGCGCCCTCGAATCCACCCGCGTTCAGGATACGTTCGAACCGTTCGTACCCGATCTTGCGCTTGGCGAGACGGTACGACAGCCCCCGCATGAACTCGTCGTGCGCATCGCTCCCGTGATCGGTCGACTCCCAGACGGTCCGGAGTAGGTCCTCGACGTGGTCGTCGATGAAGACGTACGGATCGTCGACGACCTCGGCGACGTCGACCGTCGTTTCGACCGGATCGACGTCGAGCTGTCGCGGTGCCAGTACGAGGTCACCCTCCTCCAGATCCTCGCCGGCAACCTCTTCGATCCCGTCGTCGTACCGGAACAGGCTGTGATCAGCGGTGATGTCGAGCGAGCGACCGAACTGCGTCTCGACGCGGAGGAGCATCTCGTCGCCGTCGGCGGGATACCGGATCGCCTTCTCGATGGGTGCGAGCGACGCTCGGTGGTCGTCGTCGAAGACGTACGTCTGCCAGCCCTCCGAGAGACACGGCTTCTTCCGGAACTTCCCGTCTCGGACCACCTCGCCGCCCAGTTCCTCCCAGAACGATTCGACGGTCATGAACCGGACGTCGCCCTCGGGCGAGACGGCGACGAGCCGCGAATCGGCGGCGACGCTCCCCCCTCGCTGGTCCGGCAGGTACTCCCGACTGAAGTTGAGGAGGCCGTCCATGAGGAGCATGACGCAGTCTTCGTCACCGTCGCACTGCGCTACGGGCAGGTCGTTCGCATAGAGCGTGTGCGTATCCGCGACGGTGAGACAGTAGGTGTGGTCGACCGCCGACCGAACGGTCCGAACCCGCGTTACTGCGTCGGTATTGGCTCTCCCACCATCGGCCGCGGCCGCCGCAGTTTCCTCGACTTCGGTCGGTGGTGCGTCGAGTGGTGGCGGCAGTTCGTCACCGGCTTCCAGTTTGCACGCTTCGATACGCTCGATACCGCCGCTCCACCGCAGCACCTCGTGATCCGGCGTAACTGTGATTTCTCGACCACTCCGGGTCTCGATTTCGACGAGGTGATCCGGCGCGTGATGTTTCGACACCGCCTCGACCGGCTTCAGCACCTGCCCACCGTCGGCGTCGATACTTGGTACGTGAACGTCGCTGTCGAGTTCCTGCACGAGCGTTCCGAAGTCGTCCGTCTCCACGGTTTCCGGGTCGAGCCTATCCTCGACCAACCGCCCGATCCGCTCGTGGTTCCACGCACCATCCTCGTCCCGATACCACACCTTCGTCTCCGGATGGAAGCAGTTCCGCCGTTTCGCCGCGTGAAAGTACGGGTGCGCGTACCCCACCGACGCCGACGTGAATCCCACCACGCGTCCCACCACCGCGGCCGAAGTGTGGGGCGCCATCCCGAAGACGAGTTCGCCCACCAGTTCCGACCGCTCCTCGACCTCGTAGAACGCCGGGAGGTCGTAGAACTCGGTCAGCAGGTCGTCGACGAAGTCCGCGGTCCGGAGCAGGTGGTCGGCCGCGCCGTCCGAGAGGACGACGTCCTGCACCTTCAGTTCGACCAGTTGGTCGTCGAACCGGAGCGGGTCGCCGTCGATATCCGTCTCGTAGCCGAGTTCCCGGAGGTCCTCGGCGGTCACGTCGAGTTCCTCGGGCCGGACCGCAGTCACCGGTAGGTCCGTCATGTCGTAGCGGACGGTGCCGTCCTTGAACGCGCTCACGCCGTGTTTGGCGCGCAGGACCCCCTTCTCCATCGGTTCGGGCGTCTTGTTCGCGGAGGTGAGTCCCTTCACACCCTTCAGTATCTCGAACGCCGCCTCGCGCTCGCCGACGGCCTCGAGGGCCTCGCGGTATCGCTCCCCGACGTCGAGGGCCCGGCGCTGTGCGCTCGTCACGTCCCGGTCACAGCGGTCGCAGTGGACCCGCCCCGACTCGTCGGGGTCGACGATCCGCCCACAGGAGCCACACTCGTAGACCGGTTCCGTATGCGTGCCACAGTCCGGACAGCGCGTCCGGTAGGTCTCTCCTCCGCAGTCGTCGCACACCCGCCGACCCACCTCGACGGAAACGACGCCCCGACCCTCGTCGGTTCGGGCGGTCGCCGCCGTCCCGACGTCGCGCTGACTCCCGCCGGCCTCGCCGATCGGAAAGAGCGTGTGGACGGCCGGCGAGAGGTCGCGACTCTCCGACTTCTCCGGACGACCCATTCGGTTGCCGATGCGGGTCGGTGCGCGCTCCCTGACCGTGAAGGGAGCGACCGCCTCGACCGCACGGATCGCGTTCTCGCCGCCGTCGTACTCGCGGGCGACCGCCGGCAAGTCGTCGGCCGACCACTCGCGGTCGAGAGCCGTCGTCACGCCGAGCGACCGGGCGAGTGGCCGCCACTCCGGGATCCGGATCCGGCCGCCACCGGCGACGTGTTCGACCAACAGACGTTCGAGGATCCGTCCGACCGAGTCGTCGATGACGAGGCTGTCGGCCGCCGGATCGTCGTTCCCCGGTGGGACGGACTGTACCCCGCCGTCCCCGACCGCACGGTCGTTCGGACGGTGTGGCTCCTCGCCGTCGCCCCCGCCGGCGACCACCTCGCCAGAGGCGACCGCCCCCGCCAGCGCCTCGAATTCGTCGACGCTCACGTCGTGCCAGAGGTAGGTGTACGCCGGGTGCAGCGGGCAGTCGAACTCCGTCGCCCACCCGAGCGCCTCCGACGGTGTCGGCTCCGCGAGGTCGACCCGAGGGTCGTCCCGGAGCGCCTGTACGTCCGCGCCGCTCGCCTCGAACTCCTGTATCCACCACTCGACGGTGTAGGAGGCGGGCGCGAGCGGGTGGTTGTTCTCGACGAACTCCCCGTAGTTGACGAGGTACTCGCCGAGGTCGATGATCTCCTCGACGCCGTTTCGGACCGCCCGTGCCTCGTCGGGATCGTCGATCCGCCGCACCTCGCCGTTCGCGAGGCGGACGGTCGGCCCCTCGATGGTGTCGACGGGGACGACGCCTGCGGCCTTCCCCGGGCGTTCGGTCTTGATCTGTGTCCCGGCCGCGAGGAAGTCGTCGACCAGGTGCATCGTCGCCGGGTGGACCCCCGCAGTCGCGAACCCGTGGTTCCGGGCGCGACCGTACCGGAGGCGAAAGCCCCCCGACTCGGAGGGGTGGCCGAACACCGGCCGACCGGCGATCAGATCGCGAAGGTACTTCCCGGAGGGATCGACCCGTGGCGGCCCCACCCGCCCGGTATCGTCGTCGCCCTCGGTCCCTTCCGCGTTAGTTTCGGTCTCCGTGTCCTCTTCGCCGGGGTCGTCTCCGCTCTCGTCCGTCCCGATCGTCCCGTCGATGAGGTCCTGGAGCCACGGCCACTCCACCTCCTCCAAGTTGCGCGTGTAGCGCTGGATCTTCGGCGCTTTCAGCGCGATGCCCTCCGCGAGGACGAGACACATCCCCCCGCGGGCGGCGTTGGTGTCGATCCGTTCCAGATCACGAAAGCCGGACACCTCCTCGTCGCCCGTCGCCTCGCCGTCCAGCATGATCGGCGCGTGTTCGGCGATGAACTTCGTCTCCTTGTCCTTCGGTGTGTACTGGAGCCCCGTCTCGTCGTCGTAGAGGCTCACCTCCTCGGCGTAGCGCTCTATCTCGTCGTCGCGGGGTTCGAACGCCTCGATGTCCAGCAGCGACCGGGCGTAGTCGGCGACGAGGACCGACAGCGCCTGTGCGGTTCCCCCCGCCGAGCGGATCGGTCCGGCGTAGTATACGTTGACGAACTCGCTGCCGTCGTCGTTCTCCAGCAGCTCGACCCGGTCGATTCCCTCGATCGGCGCGGCGACGACCCCCTCGGTCAGGAGCGCGACCGCCGTCCGGACTGCTCCCTCGACCTTGCCCGCCTTCGTGTCGTAGTCGCCGACCGTCCCCTCGACGAAGTCCGTGACCAGTTCGAGCGCCGCCTCCTCGCGGGACATCTCCCCTTCGAGGTCGCGGACCCGTTCGGCGACGCCGTCGATGCCGAGGATGTTCTCGACCCGGTCGGCCATGTCGCGTGCGACCGGAATCTCCACCTCCGGTTCGGGGTCGTCGCCCCGCGATTTTGCGCGTTCGGCCCGCTCGAACGCCTCGTCGAGACGGCGTTCGATCCCCTCGAAGTACCGCTCGTCGTCGGACGTCACGATCCGGGTGAGAACGTCTCGGTCGTCCCCGCGAACGGCGTCTCGTCCTCGAAGGCACGGAGGTAGACTCGCCCCTCGACGACCGTCGCCGCGTTGAGATACCCGCCGACCGCCTGCCCGCTCGGTCGCGAGAGGACGGCGTGTGTCCGCGCGAACGGGTCGCCGTCCGGCCGGGAGACGTCGCCGACGCAGGCGGCGACCGTCAGCGGTTCGTCGAACCGGACCGATCGGTGCTCCTCTGTCGAGGGATCGTAGTACCAGACGTCGGCGTCCCGAACGGTCCCCGTTCCGGTGAACCACGCCGACGCGACTCCCTCCGCGGCGGCGGCCTCCTCGACCGCCTCGCGCCAGTCGTCGCCGTCCTCGACGGCGACGAGATACTCCGCACTCACGGCGAGTTCACGAGCGTCCATAGACGCGACACGACCGGGGTCGGATTAAACCTTACTCGGTGCGGCCGCTCGTCGGCTGAAAAACGAAGACCGAGCCGAACTGCGGACGACTCTCGGACGACGCGCCGATCAGAACGGGGCTTGCGGGCCCTCGTCGCGGCCGTCGGCCCCGTCGTCGCTCGTCTCGCCGGGGAACGAGGGCTCCATGCCGCCGTCGCCCCCCTCGCCGCCCATCCCCTCCATGCCGGTGTCGGCGTGGACCTTCGTGATCTCGGGGATCTCTTTGACCATCCGGCTCTTGATCGCCTGGATCGTCATCGGGGAGATGCCACACCCCGAACACGCGCCGCCGAGCTGTATGCTCACCTCGCCGCTCTCCATGTCGATGTGCTGGATCGCCGCGCTCCCGCCGTGCATCTGGATCTGCGGGAAGTTGCGGCGCAGGAAGTTCGTCACGCGCTCGCGGAGTTCGTCCTCGGGGTCGTCGTCGGCGTCCTGAGCGTCGGTACTCATACGCGACGGTTGGATTCCGACGGGCTTAGGCCTTTGGTTCGTCCCCCTCGTCGAGGCCGAACACGCCCCGCAGTTCGGCCTCGATCTCCTCGACGTACCGCTCCAGCGTCGCCTCGACCTTCTCGTCCTCGACGACGATGGCCGTCACCCGATCCACCGGGTCGTCGGGGAGTTCGACCCGGAACGCGCCGTCCTCGTAGAACGGTTCCGACTCGTTGAGCACCTGCTGGTCGATGGCGTGGACGAGCTCCGAGTCGAACCGCTCGTTCATCGTCTCGAAGGCGTTCTTGTAGGCCCGCTGGAGTTCGGTGAAGTAGTTGGCGTACTTGTCCTCGAACTTCTCGGGGTCGAAGTCGGCCATGGCCGCCCGTACCCGTGGCGCGGGCAAAAGTGGGACGGTCCCGGTTAGGCGTCGAACAGGTCCGTCGAGAGGTACCGCTCGCCGGCGTCCGGGAGGACCACCACCGTCGTCTCCACGGGATGTCTCCTCGCGTAGCCCGCCGCGGCCGACAGCGCCGCCCCCGAGGAGATGCCGATCAGCAACCCCGCCTCGCGACCGAGGCGGCGGGCCGCCGTCCGCGCGTCGTCGGCCGTCACCGACCGCACCTCGTCGACCAACTCCGTCCGCAACACGTCGGGGACGAACCCCGGGCCGATCCCCTGAACGTCGTGACCGTCCGAGGACGTCGCCGAGAGCGTCGGCGAGGACTCGGGTTCGACGGCGACGGTCGTCACCGCCCCCTCCCGCTCTCCGAAGTGCTCGGCGACACCGGTGATCGTCCCGCCGGTGCCGACGCCCGCGACGACGGCGTCGTCGGCCGCCGCTAGGTCCGCGGCCCGACGGTTCGCGCCGCCCATCCCCTCCTCGGCCGGCGTCAGTTCGAGGTCGGCTCCGAGTCCGGCGAGCATCGTCCGACGCTCCTCGGACATCGACTCCGGCATCGCCAGGACGCAGTCGTACCCCCGAGCGGCCGACACCATCGCCAGTCCGATCCCCGTGTTCCCGCTCGTGGCCTCGACGACCGTCCCGCCGGGCGGGAGTTCGCCGGCCGCCTCCGCGGCGTCGGTCATCGCCCGCGCGATCCGGTCCTTGACCGAGTAGGGGTTCGCCGCCTCCACCTTCCCGAGGAGGTTCTCGGCGACGCCGTCGAGTCGAAGCAACGGCGTCTCGCCGATCAGTTCCTCGACCGAACCGACGACGTTCCGTTCCGACTGGTCCGTCGGGCTCATCGGGGAGACTACTCCGCACGCTCAGGTAAGCGTTGAGCCGTACGTGTTCGCCTACAACTGGTCGGCGACGGCGTCGTCCGCGGCCTCGACGAACGCCGTCCGTGTCCCCGCCGGGATGGTCGCTCCCGCGGCGACGTCGTGGCCCCCGCCGTCGCCGCCGACCGACCGTGCGGCCTCCCGCATCACCGCCGAGAGGTCCAGTCCCTGCCGGACGAGGGTGTGAGGGGCACGCGAGGACACCTTCACCGCCTCGTCCTCGTCGTGTTCCGAGGAGCGTGGCTCCTCGCCCGCCGACGCGAACGCGACGATGGGTCTGTCGGCCCGCACGCCGTCGGTTCCGAGCGCCATCCCGGCGACGATGCCGACGATGGTCTCCCGCACCTTCGTCCCGGCGTCGAACCACTGGAGGTTGTCCTCGACGGTCACGCCCTCCGATTTCACGAGGTCTAACCCCTCCGAGAGGTTCTTGCGGTGGTTCCGGAGGAGCGTCCGCGCGCGGTCGAGGGCGTCGCCCCGGTCGCCCAGACACACCGCCAGCCCAACGTCGGCGCGGTCGTAGCGCGCCGTCGCGTTCAGCAGCGTCGAGAACTCGCTTACGTCCCTGAGTTCCGTCCCCACCTCCTCCCGGGTGAGGGTGTAGGTCGTCCCGATCAGGTCGTTCACCCCCTCGGCGGGGACGCCGCTCGCGACCGCTCGCTTGAGGAGGGCGCTCGCGACCGTCCGCCGGTCGTCGTCCGCGAGGTCGACCCAGCGTTTCCACTCGCCATCACCGGACTGCGTCCGGTTGTTCGAGGAACGGCGTTTCTCGCCATCCTCGCGGAGGTCGGCGTCTAGCTCCGCCAGAAACGACACCGTGCCGCTCTCGTCGCCGGTGATCCCCGGGATCCGCACGTCGCTCGCGTACTGCAGCAGTTTCGGCAACGGTCGGGTCTGCCGGCCGTACATCGCCAGGTCCGTCCCTTCGGCGAGGACGCCGGCCTCGATCCCCTCCGTGACGATCCCCTCGTTGGCTCCGGTGAGGCCGTCGCTCCCGCCCTGCATGTCGCCGACGGCACCGACGACCGCAAGCCCGGCGAGGTCGCGGTTGTCGACGCCGTCGGGTTCGAGTGCGCGGGCGACGGCGTAGGTCGCGCCCGCCCCGGAGAGTTCGCTCGCGCCGTTTAGCCCCTCCAGCAGGGGGTTGCAGTGGTACTCCGTCTCCGCGTCCGCCGGCTGGTGGTGGTCGGCGATCACCGGGGTGAACGCGTCGTCGTACTCGACGATGATGTCGAGTTGCCCGCTCCCGAAGTCGGTGAAGAAGGCCGTCTCGTGGTCGGTCGCCGCGACCTCCCGGATGGCCGCCTCGTCGAGTTGTTTCTCGAAGACCGCGTCGAACGGAATCCCGGCGCGTTCGAGCGCCGTCGCCGCGATGGCTGCGCTCGTCAACCCGTCGGCGTCGATGTGCGAGGAAAGCAGCACGGAGTCGGCTCGGCGGAGGCGGTCGGCACACGCCTCGGCCCGCGCGTCGAGTTCGGGGACGGGTCCCATCGGCCGGGAGTGGGTCGTCACCGCTGATAAATCATCGGTCGGCGTCGAGCGCCGCGACCGTCTCGCGGGCCAGCGTCTCGAACGTCGCCTCCGTGGCCACTACGTCGACGTCGATCCCGTGGGACGCGGCCGTCTCGCGGGTCGGGTCGCCGATGACGCCGACGACCGCCGCGTTCAGCCCTCGGACGGCGGCGTCCCGGACTCCTCGCTTGGCCGCGGCCTCGAGGAAGTGCTCGACCGTCAGCGACGAGGTGAAGCAGGCGGCGTCGAGGTCGCCCGCGGCGGCGGCCTCGGTCGAGTGGCCCGATCCGGCCGGGCGGACCAGCCGGTAGAGAACCGTCTCGTCGACGGTCGCGCCAGCGTCCCGGAGGCCGTCGAGCAGGACCGGACTGCCGTGGTCGCTGCGGGCCACTTCGACGGTCGCGCCAGCCGCACGGTCGGCGAGCGCCTCGACCAGCCCGGTCGACGAGAACTCCTCGGGCACCAGATCCACCGCGTAGCCCGCCGCTTCGAGCGCGTCGGCGGTCTTCGGCCCGATGGCGACGACCGTCGCCGTCCCCGGCTCCCAGTCGTCGGCGACGAGTTCCGCGCCGGTCTTGCTCGTGAACACGACGTAATCGGCGTCCACGGGCCGGTCGCCGGTCGGTTCGACCGCGAGCATCGGGTCGGCGACAGGGTCGGCCCCGAGTTCTTCGAGGAGGGAGCGGGCGGTCGCCAGTCGCTCGTCGTCGGGGCGGAAGACGGCCACGTGCGGCCGATCCTCACGCTCACGCTCGCGCTCGCTCACTCCTCGGCCTCCTCGCGTGCGCGGTCGATCAACTCGGCCGCCCCAGCCTCCCGGAGGTCGGCTGCCAGCGACGCGGCGGCGTCGGCGTGGTCCTCGACCGGCAGGTTGGCCGTCCGCTCGACCGTCTCGGTCCCGTCCAGCGACAACACCTGCACGACGACGTGGACGTACTCCCCCTGGACGACGGCGTAGACGCCGATGGGGGCGATACAGCCACCGCCGAGTTCCGCGAGGATCGTCCGCTCGACGGTCGTCTCGACCCGGGTGACGGGGTCGTCTACCGCGTTGCGGATCGTCTCGACTGCCTCGGTCCCCGCCCGGGCCGTCACCGCGATGGCCCCCTGTCCCGGCGAGGGGACGAACCGCTCTTTGGGGAGGCGGACGGTCCCGACCCTCTCCAGCAGGCCGCTCCGTGCCAGCCCCGCCTCCGCGAGGACGACGGCGTCGTACTCCGTCTCGACCGTCCGCTCCAGTGCCCGCCGTTCGAGTTCGCTCAGCGCGTCGAACCACTCCTGTGCCGACCGGTCGAACGCGTCCGGGTGTTCCCCTTCCGCCTCGTCTTCGGCGTCCAGCCGCTGCTGGTGTTCGCGCTGGAGGTTCGGCGCGAGCAGTTTCTCCAGCCGTGTGTCGACGTTGCCCCGGAGCGGTTCGACCGTCAGGTCGGATCGTTCGGCCCGTAACTGTGCGCCTCGACGGAGCGACGACGTGCCGACGGTGGCTCCCTCCGGGAGGTCCTCCAGGGCCACGCCGTCGCGGGTCACCAGAACGTCGCCCGCCTGCTCGCGGTCCGGCACGCCGGCGACCACCAACTCCGGCGGCGACTCCGTGGGCATGTCCTTCATCGAGTGGACGGCGGCGTCGACGTCGCCGTCGAGGACTCGTTCGTCGAGTGCCCGGACGAACGCCCCGGTCTTCCCGAGGCGGTGGATGAGTTCGTCACGGATCTCGTCGCCGCGGGTCGACACCTCGACCGTCTCGACCGTGCGGCGTCGCCCCGCCAACCGGTCGCTGACGCTCGCGGTCTGCCGGAGGGCGAGGTCGGACCCGCGCGTCGCTAGTCGTATGCTCCCGCGCGTGTTCATACTCGGACCGTCGCTCCCGAGGGTGAAAAGCGCACCAGTTCCGTCCCTTCCGAGAGGGGAACCTATTCCTCGCGGACCGGTGTAGCCGGGCACGATGTCGAGGATACCCAAGTACAACGCGGTCGGCCTCTCCCCGACGGTGTGGGGGGTCGAGGAGCGAAGCGACATCGAGACCAACTTGGAGCACATCCACGAGGCGCTCTCGGCGGCCACGTGGCTCAGCGGGTTGGAACTCCCGGTCAAACTCGCTGTGCTTCCGGAAGGTGCGCTGCAGGGGTTCACCGACGAGGTGTTCGACATGGACCACGCGACCTACCGCGAGGAGATCGCGATAGACATCCCCGGCCCCGAGACGGAGACCCTCGGGGAGTACGCCAAGGAGTTCGAGACGTTCATCGTCGCCTCCGCCAAGGAGAAGGCCCCGGAGTACGACGAGAAGTTCTACAACACCGCGTTCGTGATCGACCCCGACGGCGACGTGATCCACACCCACCGGAAGGTGACTCCCCTGTTGCCCGTCGAGCGGTCGGTGTCGCCCCACGACGTCTGGGACGACTGGACGGACCGTCACGGCGACGACCTCGACGACATCTTCCCCGTCGTCGACACCGAGATCGGACGGATCGGCATCTCGCTGGCCATCGAAGGCGCGTATCCGGAGTACGTCCGCGGGCTCGCGATGAACGGCGCGGAAATCGTCTGCCGAATCGCGTGTCCGGAGCCGCTCGTGGCGAACGATAGCTGGGAGATCCAGAACCGCGCGCGCGCCCTCGACAACACCTGCTACGTCGTCGCGCCGAACCTGGGCACCTACTACGTCAGCCCGGACGCCGACACGCCCGTCGACACCTTCGGCGGCGGGTCGATGGTCGTCGATCACAAGGGGTCGATCCTCGCCGAACACGCCTACGGCGCCGGCTCCTCGTACTGTGCGGCGACGATAGACGTCGAGGGGCTCCGCGAGTTCCGCACCTCCTCGCCGCTGACCAACTGGATCAAGGACCTCCGTACCGAGTTGATCCGCCCCATCTACGACCGGGAGATCTACCCGAAGAACCTGTGGCTCGACCGCCAGCCGGTGGACCACGAGACGTACGCCGAGGAGGTGACCGAGACACAGATCGAGAAGATGGTCGAGGCGGGGATCTTCGTCCCCCCGTACCACGAGCGCGAGGGCGGCGACGGCGACTGCGACGCGGTGTGAGCCGTCCCTACAGCGTCTCCTGATACGCGTCGATCGTCCGCTGGACGTCCGCCTCCGTGTGGGCGTAGCTCACGAACTGCGCCTCGAACTGGTTGGCGGTGAGGAAGATCCCTCGATCTTTCATCTCCTGCCAGAACACCCGCTCCCAGCGGTTCGTCTCGGCGGCGGCCACGTCCGCACCCGTCTTCGGACAGGCGTCGTAGTTGGGACAGTCCTCGCGCTGTCGACAGCCCGCCTCACAGCGTCCCTCGCCCCCCCGACCGTCGCGGGTGAAGACCGTCTTGAAGATGCTCCCCGTGCCGACGACGGTGTACTCCGGGGCTCGCTCTTCCAGCACGTCGGTGATCCCCGCGCGCAACCGCTCGCCGAGCGCGTCGACGTGGTCGTACACGTCGTTCTCGGCGGCGTAACGCAACGTTTCGAGCCCGGCGGCCATCGTCACCGGGTGGCCCGAGAAGGTGCCCGACTGGAACACGTCGCCGCCGGGCGTGAACTGCTCGACGATTTCGGCCGGCCCGCCGACCGCCCCGACCGGGAACCCCCCTCCGACGATCTTGCCGAGCGTCGTCAGGTCGGGCGTGACGCCGAACTCGCTCTGGGCACACCCCAGACCCCCGACCCGGAAGCCGGTGATGACCTCGTCGAAGATCAAAAGCGAGCCGTACTCGTCACAGAGTTCCCGCAGCGTCTCGTGGAAGCCCTCGACCGGCATCACGACGCCCATGTTCCCGAGGACGGGTTCCGTGAGGACCGCCGCGATGTCGCCGCCGTGTTCCTCGAACACGTCTGCGACGGTGTCGGCGTCGTTGAACGGGACGGGGATGGTGTGCTCGGCGAAGGAGTCGGGGATGCCGGGCGAGGAGGGTGTGGCCCCGTCGGGCCCGCCATCGACGAGTGTCGACTCCTGTGCGCCGTGGTAGCCACCCTGCATGACGACGATCTTGTCGCGACCGGTGTACGCCCGCGCCAGGCGGACCGCCGACACCGTCGCCTCGGTGCCGGAGTTGACAAAGCGCAGCATCTCCACCGAGGGGACGTGCCGGGCGACGAATTCCGCGAGGTCGACCTCCACCTCCGTCGGCGCGCCGTACATCGGTCCGGAACTGGCGTGTGACTGGATCGCCGCCTCCACCGGGTCGGGGAGGTCGTGGCCGTACAGCAGGGGCCCGTACCCCATCACGTAGTCGAGATACCGGTTGCCGTCGGCGTCGATGACGTACGCGCCGTCGCCGTCCTCGACGAAGAAGGGGTACGGCATCGACGCGCGGACCGACGAGTTGACGCCGCCGGCCAGCACCGACAGCGCGCGGTCGTACAGCGCCCGTGATTCGTCGTGGGTCATACTCACGGCTGCGTGCCACTGCGGAAAGAATGTACTGGGTCGCGTCGAAAGGAGCCACACCGCTGGTGCTCGAACCGGTCGCCGCCTTGCCGACTCAGACCGCGTCGGGACCCTCCTTGCCCGTGCGGACCTGGATCGCGTCGTCGATGGGCATGATGAAGATCTTGCCGTCGCCGGGTTCGCCCGTGTTGGCCCCCTCGCGGATGGCCTCGGCCACGTCGCGGGCAGGCACGTCGGCGACGACACACTCGATTTTCACCTTCTGGTGGAGGTCGACCGTGTACTCCTCGCCGCGCCACTGGCCCTTCTTGGCGGGCTGGGAGCCCCGGCCGGAGACGTTGGTCACGGTGATCGATGGCGCGCCGACCTCGGCGATGGCCTGTTTCACGTCGCCCAGTTTCTCCGGGCGGATCATCGCGACGACCATCTTGATCTCGCGGTCGTCCTCGCCGCCGTCGGTCCGGATCTCCGGGCCGCCGTCGGGCACCGCTTCGGGTTGATCGCCGAACTCGGGGTAGGTGTCGACGCCGTGCTCGGCGACGTCGAGTCCCTCACGCTCGTGGTCGGGCGAGACGCGAGCCTGCCCGATGGCCTTCAGGCCACCGAACACGAGCGCGGTCGAGACGATGGTCCACGCGCCGATGACGGTGACGCTGACGACCTGTGCGAGCAGGACCTGCGTCGAGAACCCGTTGATCGAGACGAACGGAAGCAGCACCGCCCCCATGGCGCCCGCACTCCCGTGGACGGGGTAGACGGCACAGACGTCGTCGATCTTGAGGTTCCGCTCGACGAATTTGAAGACGATGGGGAGTTGACCGCCGGCCAGCAGCCCGACGACGAGGGCACCCCACCACGTCGAGAGGTTGGTGATGCTGGTGATACCGACCAGGCCGGCGAGCATCCCGTTGGCGACGTAGAGGGTGTCGACCTTCTGGGTCTGCAGCAGCGAGACGCCGGCAGCGCCGATAGCCCCCGCACCCATCGCCAGCGTCGTCGTCAGCGCCACGCGGCCGACGGTGTCGGCGAAGGCACCGAGGGCGACCGAGCCCTCCTCGACGACGAACACCGAGGCGGCCGTGCCGACGTTGAACCCGTACCAGCCGAAACAGAGGATGAGCGTCCCCAGTACGGCGAAGGTCATCGAGTGACCCGGGATGACGTTCGACGAGCCGTCGTCGTTGTAGCGATCCATCCGCGGGCCGAGGACCCACGCCGCCGTGAGCCCGGCGATGCCGCCCATCCCGTGGACGATCATCCCCCCGGCGAAGTCACCGAAGCCGACGCCGAGGACGGTCGAGAGGTAGCCGCCGCCCCACGTCAGCCCCGTCACGACGGGGTAGATGACCGCCGAGAGGACGACGGTGTACGTGACGTACGCGCGGAGTTTCGCGCGCCCAGCCACGGCCCCGCTGACGATGGTCGCCGCGGTCATGGCGAACACCGCGCCGAAGAGCCAGCCGATCCACACGTCGGAGCCGCCGGTGATGTAACCGAACGGGTCCGACGCGCCGCCGACCATGCCGGAAACGCCCGCGCCGATCAGGAAGTAGACGATGACGCCGATACTCCAGGTCAGCATGTTCTTGGTCAACTGGTTCGCCACGTTCTTCGAGCGCACCTGCCCCGCCTCCAGCATGGCGAAGCCGGCGTGCATGAAGAAGATCAGGAAGGTGACGGTCAACACCCAGACGTTGTTGACGCCCGAGGCGAGTGCCGAGGCGTCGACCTGGAGTGCCGTCAGCATACGGTCACCTCCACGGGTGGTGTTTCGGTGTCAGTACTTGGACAGACGTTCGCGTTTTCGATTTTTTCCAGCATGCTCGTTCTCCGTATCGCGATAGTACGTAGGACAACGGCACAATATAAGGATTTGCGTTTACAAACGCTCGTATATAGTGATTAGTGTGGGTATTCGTCCGATATACTATCGAATAGATACTGTATAAGGTCGTAAAGTGGACACTCCTGCGGTTCGAACGCCCGAATAATCGAACGAACGTAGTGTCGTTGTCGCCCGGCGGTGTGGCCGCCGCTGCGCCCCGGTCAGAGGCCGCGCGCGACGTCCTCGGCGAAGTACGTGACGATCAGATCGGCCCCTGCCCGCTTGAGCGAGAGCAGGGACTCCCGCGCGACGGCGTCGAGGTCGAGCCACCCCTTCTCGGCGGCGGCGTGGAGCATCGCGTACTCGCCGCTGACGTTGTAGGCGGCGACCGGGTGGTCGAACTCCCGGCGGACGGCACTCACCACGTCGAGGTAGGGGAGGCCGGGCTTGACCATCAGGACGTCCGCGCCCTGTTCGGTGTCGAGGCGGACCTCGCGGAGCGCCTCGCGGCCGTTCGCGGGATCCATCTGGTAGTGGCGGCGGTTGCCGAAGGCGGGCGCGCCGTCGGCTGCGTCCCGGAAGGGGCCGTAGAACGCGCTCTCGTACTTCGCGGCGTAGGACATGATCGCCACGTCGGTGAAGCCGGCCTCGTCGAGGCCGTCCCGGATCGCCCCGACCATCCCGTCGGTCATGCTGGAGGGGGCGACCACGTCGGCACCGGCCTCGGCGTGGGAGACGGCGGTCCGGGCGAGGAGGTCGAGCGTCGCGTCGTTGTCGACGGTCAGCGTCGGGTCGTCGCGGGCGTCGGGTTCGAGGACCCCGCAGTGGCCGTGGTCGGTGTACTCGCAGAGACAGACGTCCGTGATCACCGTCGCGCCGGTCTCGGCGGTGATCGCCCGCGTCGCCCGCTGGACGACGCCGTCCTCGGCCCAGGCGCGGCTTCCCTCCGAGTCCTTCGACTCGGGGATGCCGAACAGCATCACGGCCTCGACGCCCGTCGCCAACACCTCCTCGACGCGGTCGACCGCGTCGGCGACGGGCACCCGTTCGTGACCGGGCATCGACTCGATGGGCACTCGCTCGTCGGTCGTCGCGTCGACGAACACGGGGGCGACGAGGTCGGTCGCCTCGAGGTCGGTTTCGCTGACCAGCGAGCGGACGCCGTCGCGGCGCAGTCGTCGCGGTCGGTCGCGGTGGGTCATCGTCGGTGGCCTCGGTCGGAACGGACAAAATCCCGTCGTTCCCCGCGTCGTGACGCAATAGATATGATCCTCGACGCCCCACGTCGGAGCGTGTTCACCCCGCTCCAGATCGCACAGCTCCCCACCGACCTCCGCGAGTTGCTCGCGACGGACTACGGGCTCTTGGTCCTCCTTGGCGTGTTCGTCCTCGAGGGGGCGATGCTCCTCTACGTCGTCCCGAGCGAACTCGTGGTGCCGGGCGCACTCGCCCTGCTCGGTGGCTCCGTCGAGACTGTCGTCGCCGTCGTCGCCGTCGCCGTCGTCGGCGCGACCGTCGGCCAGTACGCGCTGTTCTCGGTGACGAAGCGTGTCGGCCGGGAGCGCCTCCTCCGGTCCCGCTGGTTCCGCGTCAGCGACGACGCGTTGGCCCGCTTCGAGGGTTGGTTCGACCGGTGGGGGCCGGTGGTCGTTCCCCTGACCAACACGCTCCTGTTCACGCGCGGCATGGTGACCGTCCCCGCCGGATTGGCCGACATGGACGACCGGCAGTTCGTCCTCCTGTCGGCGCTGGGCACGCTCTCCTTCCAGTCGATCCTCGCCGGCCTGTATCTCTGGTTCGGCACCGTGCTGTAGGACGGGAAAAGAGCGCTACTCCGTGCGGTCGATGTCGATCCTCTCGCGGAGTGCCGCGAGGTCGTCGGATTCCGCGAGTTCCTCCAGACGCTCGCGGAAGTGGTTCTCGCAGAGGCCAACCCGGATTCCCTCCTTCTCCGCGGCGTAGGCGGCCTCGCGATCACAGTAGTGGCAGTTCATACCCCCGATACGGGCTCCCTCCCGTTTAACCCTGCGCATCCGGCAGACGTGCCGCGATGCGGCCGTACGCCTCGGTCGAGAGGCCGGCGATCCCGAGGCGATCGTCGTGGGCGTCGCTCCCCCCGGTCGCCAGCAGACTGTGATCCTCGATCACCCGGTCGAGTCGCGTCTCGTCGACCGGGTCGTCGTAGGGGTAGTACCGTTCGACCGCGTCGAGTCCGGTCGCGAGGTCGAGTGCGGCCTCGGTGTCGGCGTACCGGAACGGGTGAGCGAGCGACACCACCGAACACGCCGTCGAGAGGAGGGTCACCCCTCGCTCGACCGGCGGCACCGCCCGCGAGACGTAGCACGGACCGTCGTCGCCGATCAGTCGGTCGAACGCGCCGTCGTAGTCGCAGTCGGCGTCGCTCTCGTCGACCGCGCGGGCGACGTGTGGTCGGCCGACCCCCGGTTCGAACGACACGTCGAGGTCGACACCCAGTCGTGTCTCGATCCGCTCGGTCATGCGGTGGGCCCGGCTCACCCGGTCGGCCTGAATCCGGTCGAGTTCGGCTCGCAACTCCGGCGTCTCCTCGACGCCGTAACCGAGGAGATCGACCCGGCCCGTCGCCGTCTCGACCTGCAGTTCGATCCCCCGGATCACCGTCACGCCGTCCCGGACGGTCACGGGCGCGTCCAGTTCCGGGTGAATGCGGTCGTGGTCGGTGATCGCGACGGTCTCGACACCGGCCCGCCGTGCGGCCGCCGGCACGTCCCGGAGGGACAACCGGCCGTCGGAGACCGTCGTGTGTACGTGCAGGTCGGCAACCACGCCCATACCGTCCCCTCTCGATCCCCGACGATATGGTTTGCGCCGATTGGCCCGTGGTTCCACCCCTAGTGAGACGCATCCTCAATTAAGGATGATTATACATTTCGCTCTGTTTAAGGTCGTACATGGAAAACCATTATAGTTATCGACCGTGTGGAATACGATGATGAAGTTCAACGGCACTGGCGAAATGATCGACGCCCTCGAGTACCCGACGACCACCGACGAAATCATCGACGAGCACGGTCAACACGAGATCGAACTCCAGCGCGGGACCGAACGCGTCGGCGACGTCCTCGACCGACTGGCGACGGAGGAGTTCGAGACTCCCGAGGAAGTCCGTCTCTCCGTTCGCTCGGCGGTCGGACACAAGGCGATCGGTCGGCGCTTCTACAGCGACCGCGACCCGACGGCGCTCGGCGAGTCGGGGCCGACGCCGCTGTCGCTCTAGTCTAGGACCGACTCCAGATCCAGCGGCACCGAGCCTTTGGTGTATCCCGCCGTTCTCCCGTTCGGCCGCATCCGGTAGACCACCGCAGGTCGGTGGCCCACGTCCGGTCGCTCGTCGGCGACGGCCAACCAGTCGTCGTCCGGGAACGACGAGCAGTCGACGAAGAGGACGACCCCGCCCGCGTGGGCGGCTAGCTGTCCGTCGGTCTTCGTCTTCGCGGTGTCCCGAACCGCCGCACTCGGGGTTCCGGCGGAGCGGCGATTCGGCGGTAGGGGCCGCGTCACCTCCACGAGCGGCTGTTCGCCCCCCTCGCTCCGTGCCTTGAAGTCGATCGAGTGACCGGTCGTCACCTCGATCTCCGGTTCGACGTCGTAGCCGGCGTCGACGAGGAGCTTCGCCGTGTTGAACTCGCCCATCGTCGCCGCCATCCGCGTCAGGTCGAGGCGTTCGGAGGTGCCGAGTTTGCTCGCCATCGTCTCCCGGTCGTCGTCGAGGACGCCCTCGGTGAGGAAGGACTCGTAGAACGCGAGGACGTCGTCCCGGTCGGCGTCGGGGAAGCCCGCCTCGTGGTCCGCGAAGAAGTCGCGTGTCGTCCACCGGCCGTCCTTCGAGAGGAAGACGGGGAGGAAGAACCACGAGAGGTGGGGGTACTCCGCCAGCCACGGCGACTGTTCGAACAGTTCGGCGCGGAGTTCGCGCTCGGCCCAGTCGGAGACGCTCTCGGGCACCTCGTGGAAGCCGTACTTGTCGGTTCGCCAGAGAGGCCGGGGCGTCTCCGTGTTGCCCAGCCAGTAGCCGTCGTCGTCGGACCAACAGAAGAGGGCGGTGTCGCCGTTGTCGACGTCGAACCGCCGGGCGTCGTACCCCTCGGGCGGTTTGAACCACGGTCGGCTGCTGGTCGCGCCGAGGTTGGCGTCCAGCGGTTCGAACACCTCGGCTCGGACCTTGCCGTCGGTCCAGCGGCCGGGGGCGTGTCGGAAGCGAAGGGGTCGTGCCACGACCACCCTACGTCGCCGGACGGTTTACGCGTTCCGCGTCGAACACGACTGAACGTCCGTTACATATATATTCGGAGGTTTCCAAGTCACAACGTACCATGTCAATGGGTGCCTATGACGAGGACGAGCACGAACGCCGCGCGAAGAAGACCGGGCAGGTCGACACGGAGTTCGACGACGACCGCTCGGAGTATCGGGGGACCCTCTCCTACGAGTCGGGCGACTCTACCGAGGCGCTCCTGAGCCAGTTCAAGCAACTACAGGAGTGACTGCCTCGCAGTCACGGGCCGTCGCTCTCCGCCCGGAGCAGTAGCGTCGTCGCCGGCGACGGCAGTCGCGCACTCCGGCCGTCGCCCGGCATCCGGTCGACCGGCCGCCCGCCGACCCGCACCTCTTTCCGTCTCGACCTGTTCGATTCGACCGATGAGTTCCGACCCCTGTGACGGCTGTGGGACGGACGTTCCCGTCGCCGGCGGCGCCGGGAACTTCTGGACGTTCGAGGCGGAGTCGACCGGCGGGATCACGCTCGAACTCGCCGACGGTACGGAGCACTTCCTCTGTTTCGACTGTATCGAGCGCCTCCCCGACGACCGCGACGTGACCGCCGACGACGTGGCGGCGCTGTCCGAATAGTTTACCTGCGGCGGCCGGCAGGAGTCACCGTGGACCCCGACCGCATCCGTCCGTCCTTTCCCGCCCCGACGTTCCGCGGCAATCAAGAGGCCGCCCTCGACGCCATCCGGGACGCCTTCGCCGCGGGCAACGATGTCGTGTTGGTCCGCGCGCCCACGGGGAGCGGGAAGTCCTTGCTGGCCCGCGCCGTCGCCGGGGCGGCCCGCACGCCCGAGGAGGTCGATCCGGCCGACGCGACCGGCGCGTACTACACCACGCCGCAGGTGTCTCAACTCGACGACGTGGCCGAAGACGACCTGCTCGACGACCTCAACGTAATCCGGGGGAAGAGCAACTACACCTGCATCCTGCCCGACGAGACGACGACGCCCGTGGATCGCGCCCCCTGTGCCCGCGAGTCGGGGTACGACTGCACGGTACAGCACCGCTGTCCCTACTACGCCGACCGCGCCGTCGCCTCGAACCGATCCATCGCTGCGATGACGCTCGCGTACTTCATGCAGACCGCCGGCTCGGAGGTGTTCGGCCGGCGCGACGTGGTCGTCATCGACGAGGCCCACGGCCTCGCGGAGTGGGCCGAGATGTACGCCACCGTCGACCTACGGCCGTCGACCGTCCCCGTCTGGGACGACGTTGGCGTCCCCGACGTGACCGCGGCCGACGACCCGGTCGACCGGACCGCGCGGTTCGCCGAGACGCTCGCCGGCGTCTGCGAGCGGGCGGCGGGGGACCTGACCGCGAGCGACGACCTCACGCCCGCCGAGGCCGCCCGCCGCGACCGACTCCAGGAGCTCCGGTCGGAACTCCAGTGGTTCGTCTCCGACTACCGCGATCCCACGAGCGCGACGACGTGGGTCGTCGACCAACCCGACGGCGAGGGGACGGCGATCACCATCAAGCCACTCGACCCCGAGCGCTACCTCCACCACACCGTCTGGGACCGGGGGAACAAGTTCGCGCTCCTGTCGGCGACCATCCTCGACAAGGCGGCGTTCTGTCGGGGCGTCGGCCTCGACCCCGCGAACGTCGCCCTTGTCGACGTGCCCCACACGTTCCCCCTCGACAATCGCCCACTGTACGACGTAACCCAGGGGAAGATGACCTACGAGCACCGCGACGACACCCTCCCCGACGTGGCCCGACTGCTCGTCAGACTGCTGGCTCGTCACGCCGACGAGAAGGGACTGGTCCACTGTCACTCCTACGCGATCCAAGAGCGACTGGCCGACCGACTGGCCGACTTCGGCGTCGACGCCCGGGTCCACACCCACGACCGCGAGGACCGCGACCGGGCGCTCGAGGACTGGAAGGCGACCGACGACCCCGACGTGTTCCTCTCGGTGAAGATGGAGGAAGCGCTCGATCTGCGCGGCGATCTGGCGCGCTGGCAGGTGCTCTGTAAGGCCCCCTACCTCAACACGTCGGACTCGCGGGTCGCCCGCCGCCTCGAGGAGGGGCAGTGGGCGTGGTACTACCGGACCGCGCTCCGGACGGTGATCCAAGCCGCGGGGCGGATCGTCCGCGCGCCGGACGACCACGGCGCGACCTACCTCGCGGATTCGAGCCTGCTCGACCTGTTCGACCGCGCCCGGGGCGACATGCCGGACTGGTTCGCCGACGCCGTGGACCGGTCGACTCGCCCCGACCTCCCCGCCTTCGACCCCGAGGCGGCGCTCGTGGCGGTCGACGCGACGCCCGATTCCGGCGCAGGTCGGCAGTCTCGGTCGCGATCCCGGTCGACCGGGTCGACGGCTGCTCCCACGACGCGGGACGCGACGGACGACTCCGGGGCGAGTGCCGACGGGGACGACGCCCCGGACGACCACCCGCTCTCGGACGTGTGGGGCGAGTGACCGTGACATCCACACCCGTGCGTAGCGTACTCTGCGGGTCTGCTACGGTGGGCTGGGGGTCTATCCCACGCAACCCTTACCCCCGCTCGACGCCTATCGCAGACCACGCCCCGATGGTCACGAACTCCTTCAGAACGGCGTTGACTCTGTACCGCAGCGGAACCCTCTCGCTCTCGCAGGCGGCGCGACACGCCGGCTGTTCGGAGGCGGCGATGGCGGCGGCGCTCGGAGCGGACGGCGCGCCCACGCCCTCCAAGAGCGCACGTGACGGCATCGACGCACCCGCGGCGGGCGGGCGCCCCGGACCGGCCGGCGCGGACTAGTCGGGCAGGACGAACAGGCCGGTCCGCGTCTTGACGACGGGTGTCGTCTCGGCGTCGGGATCGAAGAAGTCCGGTCTGGGGATCGTCTCGGCGGCGTACGTCTCGGGATCGAGCACCTGCACCGCGTGGTCGTCCTCGACGGCGACGACCGTCGTCTCGACGGCGTCGTCGCGGGTCGCCACCCGCCGGGCGTCCGACTCCTCCTCGTCGAACGGTGCCTCGTAGTCCTCGCCCGTGGTCAGGCGGACGCCCTTCAGGTTCCCGCTGACGCTCCGGACGAGGACGGGCCCGTCGCCGTCCTCGGGATCGATCACGTCGCCGGGCGTGAACGCCGGGAGCCGAACCGCGTACGTGACCCGGTACACCTCGTTGCCGTCGCCGTCCTCCGTGACGAGGGTGGGGTAGCTCTCGACGCTCCCCCCGAGTTCGCGGACGATGCGGCGGGACACCTCCTCGCCGAGGCCGTTCGTCGACAGTTTCACGTCCGGGCCGTCGTCGGTCTCTTTCACCTCGGTGACGAAGGCCTCGCGGTCGCCGTCGCCCTCCTTGTCGGCGATGTGGGACTCGGCGATCTCGACGGCGCGGCTCCGCTCCTCGGGCGTCGGCGTCCGGTCGACCGCCCGCACCTGCACGGTGCTCGCGTAGTAGCCGCCGGCGATGCGGCCACACCGGTCGCAGGTACCCCGCGAGATCTTCACCGGGACGACCACCGTCTCCTCCAAGGGCGTCTCGCGGATCACGCCCGTGAACTGGCAGTGCATCCGGATCGTGTTCTCGTCGACCTGTTCGGGGTCGACCGCCCACGTGACGTCCCGGGCGTCGACGTGGACGCCGAGGGCCTCGCTCACCTCGTCGACGGCGACGTCGGTGTAGTCGCGGGCCTCGACGTCCACCCAGCGGTTCCCGCGGCGGACCGCACCGCACCCAGAACAGACCAGTACCTCGATCCGGTCGGGTGCGTCGACGAGGTCGAAGTCCTCGAAGTAGCAGGCGTCACAGAGGCGGCGGTCCCGGTCGCGGGGCGCGCCCGGCAACGGCTCGGGGCGTGCCGGCACCGGATCGCCACAGCGGGGACAGAACTCCCGGGAGTCGGCGTCGCTCATTACGTGACCGGAGTGGGTCAGCGGGGTTAAGTTCCGCGAATGGGCCGTTCGGTGCCCGCGTCCCGTTCGTGCCGACGGTCGGCCGTGGCGCGCTACGATCCGCTTCCGTCGGTCAGGCCTCGGTCAGCGTGAAGTCGAACGTGATCCTGTTGCATTTCCCACACTCCAACAGATACTGCCCGTCCGGATCGATCTCGTCGTCGCACGTGTCACATACCATGGTGTCCCCGTCCAGCGTGACCCGTCCGCCGCCGGCAGGACAGTGGTGGTGGTACCGGTGTTCGTTCGACAGCGAGTCGCCGCATTTCGGGCACGTTCCCTCAGCGATCACGGCCATGTTGCGTGGCAATAGATCACAGTGAACAAATAATCTATCGGGCTTCGCTCGGGGCGTCCGCTCGGCCGCGACCGGGCGATTCGGGGCGCAACTGTGTGTCGACAGGGTTTATTCCGCCCGGCGAGTACTACCGACCATGCAGTGGAAACCCGACTGGGGGCTTCGGGGTCGGATGGTCTTGACGATGTTCCTGCTGTTCGTCCTCTACATCGTCTTCGTCGCCATCCTCTGGCAGTATGCGGGGCTGTTCTTCGCCGTCGCCCTGATGGGGCTGTTCTCGCTGGGACAGTTCTTCTTCAGCGACCGACTCGCGCTGTACAGCATGGGCGCGAGACGCGTCGACGCCGACGAGTACCCCCGCCTGCACGCCATGGTCGACCGCCTCTGTCAGCAGGCCGACCTCCCGAAACCCGACGTCGCCGTCGCGGACACGACGATGCCGAACGCCTTCGCCGCCGGCCGCTCGCAGAAGAACTCGACGGTCTGTGTCACCGAGGGCCTCCTCCGCACCCTCGACGAGGAGGAACTCGAGGGCGTGATGGCCCACGAACTCGCCCACGTCAAAAACCGGGACGTGATGGTGATGACGATCGCCTCCTTCCTCTCGACGCTCGCGTTCATGGTCGTGCGGTGGGGGTGGCTGTTCGGCGGCGGGCGCAACCGTCAGGGCGGGGGTGGTGTCGTCGTGGCCATCGTCGTCTCGCTGGTCGTCTGGATCGTTTCGTTCTTCCTCGTCCGGGCGCTCTCGCGGTACCGCGAGTACGCCGCAGACCGGGGAGCCGCCGCGATCACCGGTCGGCCGTCGGCGCTCGCGTCCGCGCTGTTGAAGATCTCGGGTCGCATGGACGACGTGCCCGACCGGGACCTCCGCGAGCAGTCGGAGATGAACGCCTTCTTCGTCATCCCACTCCGGAGCGGCGTCGTCGGCCGCCTGTTCTCGACGCACCCGCCCACGGAGAAACGCGTCGACCGCCTGCGCGACCTCGAAGGCGAGATGGAACGCCGATGATGGGCCTGCTCGATTCGCTCCGATCGGTGCTCGGCGTCCGGACCGACGCCGACGCGACCCGCGACGCCGACCCCGAGGACCTGTTCGGCATGAGCACCGCCTACGTCACCATGGAGGCCGACCTCGACTTCGTCCCCGTCGACGCCGCGGCGCTCTGTTTCTCCTCGGTCGACAGCACCGACTTCGACACGACGGTCGACGACGTCGAGGAGATCCTCCGGGCGGGCGAAGCGGAGACTGGCACGACGTTCTACCGCCACGAGGACGACCACGGCTACCGCTGGGTCGTCCTCGAGGACGACGACCCCGAGGATCTGGTGACGAGCGTCCACTTCGCCGCCGACACGTTCGTCGAACGGGGGTACGGCTCCCGACTGCTGGCTGCCGTCTTCGGGTTCGAACGCGCCCGCGACGGGACGCGCGCCTACTGGCTCTACTCCTTCCGGCGGGGGGCGTACTACCCCTTCGTCCCGACGGGCGACCACGAACGCGACAACCGACTGGAGTTCAAACTCCAGTCCGTCCTCGACGGCGAACTCGACGTGGAGGACGACGAGAACTACTGGTATCCGCTGTGGCCCGGCGACGACGGCGGCCACCCGTGGACGTAGCGCGCCACCGCGGATGAATCCCCGTGGCCCCGTGTGATCGGTCACCGTGCCGTCCCGTCTTTTCACTTTCACCTTGGTGTTAACGAGGCTTTATGTACGGAGGGGCACAAGCCGAGTCACATGGCAGAAGACGACCTCGAGGACCTCCCCGGCGTGGGACCGGCGACGGCGGACAAACTGGTGGACTCCGGCTTCGAAAGCTACCAGAGCATCGCGGTGGCCAGCCCCGCGGAACTCTCCAACACGGCCGACATCGGCGAGTCGACGGCGAGCGACATCATCAACGCGGCCCGCGAGGCGGCGGACGTCGGCGGGTTCGAGAGCGGGGCGGCCGTGCTCGAACGCCGCGAACAGATCGGCAAACTCACGTGGAACGTCCCGGAAGTCGACGAACTCCTCGGCGGCGGCGTCGAGACCCAGTCGATCACCGAGGTGTACGGCGAGTTCGGCGCGGGCAAGTCCCAGGTCACCCACCAACTCTCGGTCAACGTCCAGTTGCCCAAGGAGCACGGTGGCCTCCGGGGGAGTGCCATCTTCGTCGACAGCGAGGACACGTTCCGGCCCGAACGCATCGACGACATGGTCCGGGGCCTCGACGACGAGACCATCCAGGCGACGATGGACGACCGCGGTATCGAGGGCTCGCCCGACGACGAGGAGGCGATGGAGGCACTCGTCACCGACGTCCTCGACAAGATTCACGTCGCGAAGGCGTTCAACTCCAACCACCAGATCCTGCTCGCCGAGAAGGCGAAGGACCTCGCGAGCGAACACGAGGACAGCGAGTGGCCGGTCCGCCTGCTCAACGTCGACTCGCTGACAGCCCACTTCCGCGCCGAGTACGTCGGCCGCGGGGAACTCGCTGACCGCCAGCAGAAACTCAACAAACACCTCCACGACCTGATGCGCATCGGTGACCTCTACAACGCCGCCGTCCTCGTGACCAACCAGGTCGCCTCCAACCCCGACTCCTACTTCGGCGATCCGACCCAGCCCATCGGCGGCAACATCCTCGGCCACACCTCCACGTTCCGGATGTATCTCCGCAAGTCCAAGGGCGACAAGCGGATCGTCCGCCTCGTCGACGCGCCGAACCTCGCCGACGGCGAGGCCGTGATGCGGGTACAGAACGCGGGACTCGTCCCCGAGTAACGACTCTCGCCGACGTCGCGTGTCGGTCCCATAGTATTGGAACCGAAGAACAATTTTACCACCCTCCGGTGCGTTGTCGAGAACGGTGATAACTCAATGACAACCCGTATCGCCGTCGTCGGTGGCGGCACCGGCGGCACGGTCCTCGCCAACAAACTCACGTCGAAACTCGCCGCGGAACTCGACGCGGACGAGGTGAAGGTGATCCTGATCGACGAGACGGGGACCCACGTCTACAAGCCAGTCTGGCTCTACGTCGCGTTCGGCCGGGCTGACCCGTCCGAGGGACTGCGACCGCTCGATGACCTCCTCGACCGTCGGGTTCGGCTCCGGACGAGCCGGGTGACCGACGTGGACACGGCTGGCAAGCGACTGACTCTCGGAGACGGCGAGACGCTCGAGTACGATCACTTGGTCCTCGCGACCGGGGCACGTCTGGTCCCCGACCGCGTCCCCGGACTCGCCGAGGGCGCTCACGACTTCTACAGCGCGGACGGGGCCGAACGCCTCCGCGACGCCCTCGCGGACTTCTCCGGCGGCCGTCTCGTCCTGTCAGTCGCTGGCATGCCGCACATGTGCCCGGCCGCACCGGTGGAGTTCTCCTTGATGGTCGAGGACTGGCTTCGCGACCGGGGCCTGCGCGAGGCCAGTGAGGTGGTCTACACCGCATCGACCGAGCGGTCGCACAAACTCCCGCCCGTCGCCGACTGGACGGACGAGCGGTTCGACGCCCGTGGCATCGAGGCCCACACCGACTTCGCCGTCGAACGGGTCGCCCCGGACGAGCGGACGCTCCACGCGGCGGACGGCCGGGCACTCGACTACGACCTGCTCGTGACCATCCCGCCACACGCGGGCGTCGGCCTCGTGGCCGACGCGGGACTGGGCGACGACGGCTGGGTCGAGACCGACTCCCGAACGCTGGAGGCGGCCCATGCCGAGGACGTGTACGCCATCGGCGACACGACCGACATCGAACGGCCGATGGCCGGCAGCGTCGCCCACTACCAGGCGGGGACGGTCGCCGACCGCATCGCCGCCAGCGTTCGCGGACACACGCCGACTGCGACCTACGACGGCAAGGTGCTCTGCTTCCTCGAAGCCGGCCTGGACGAGGCGACGTTCGTCTCCTTCGACTACGACTCCCTCCCCGATCTGCGCGAGGAGTCGAAACTCGTCCACTGGGCGAAGGGGGCGTACAACGAGTCGTACTGGCTGACTGCACGGGGGTTGATCTGAGATGAACGCCGACGACGAGGCGTCGAAGACGGCGGCCGACGCCCCAGACGACGCGCTGGCGGCCGCCATCGCCGAGGACCCCGAGGCCGTGGCGGCGTTCGTTCAGCGCCTCGACGACGTGAACGAACTGCTCGACGTGTTGGCCCTCGCAACCGAGGCGGCCGACGACGAGATGGTGTCGTCGGTGGCGGGCACCGCCGGATCGCTCGGCGAACTGGCCGACGAGGCCGCGGAGCCGGAAACGGTTCGGGGGGCGCGGACGCTCCTGCGAGCGCTCGGCGACGCGGGCGATCCCGACACGACCTATCGTGGTGTGGGTTCGCTCGGACTACTGCGGGCGCTTCGCGATCCGGAGGTCAAGCGAGGGCTGGCGTTTCTGGTGGCGCTCGCGCGGGGAATCGGTCGGGAACTGGATCGACAGGACCGCTGAATCACTCCTCGGTCGTCGTCTCCTCGATCTCCAACTCTCCCTCGTGGATCTTCGCGCCGTCCTGGACGACCTTCTCCGCGAGGACAGCACACTTGATCCGCATGGGGCTGATGTCGACGCCCAGCATCTCCACCACGTCGTCCCGGTCCATCTCGCCGAGTTCGTCGAGCGTGGTGCCGGGGAGTCGCTCGGTCAGCATGCTCGCGCTCGCCTGACTGATGGCACAGCCGTCGCCGGAGAAGCTGACGTAGTCGATGGTTTCGCCGTCGTCGTCGAGGCGTACGTCGATCTTGATCGTGTCGCCACACGACGGGTTCTCGCCGACGTGAGAGAACGTCGGATCATCGAGTTCCCCGTGATTCCGGGGGTTCTTGTAGTGATCGAGGATCTGCTGTCGGTACATATCCGAGCCCATACCCATAGTTGCGTCCGGGTAGGGTACTGTCGAGTAAAAGGATTCCGGGCCGGCTCAGGCCGGCACGGCCCGTTCGTCTCCTTCGTAGGCCTCGAGCAGTTCGCGGTAGCGGTTCCGGATCGTCACTTCCGAGATGTCCGCCACCTCGCTCACCTGCTTCTGGGTGACCTCCTCGTTGGTGAGCAGCGGCGCGGCGTAGACGGCCGCGGCGGCGAGGCCGACGGGGTTCTTGCCGCTGTGGACACCCCGGTTCTTGGCGGCCTCGAGCATCTCGCGGGCCAGTCGCTCGGCCTCGTCCGAGACGCCGAGTTCGGAGGCGAATCGGGTGACGTAGCTCACCGGATCCGCGGGGGCGACCTCGAGGTTGAGTTCCCGGACGACGTACCGATAGGTCCGCTTGAACTCCTCCTCGTCGACCCGGCTGACCCGGGCTACCTCGTCGATGGTTCGGGGGACGCCCACCTGTCGGGCGGCGGCGTAGAGTGCGCTGGTGGCGACGCCCTCGATCGACCGGCCGGGGAGGAGGTCGTCGGAGAGCGCGCGGCGGTAGATCACGCTCGCGGTCTCGCGGACGTTCTCGGGGAGACCCAGCGCCGACGCCATGCGATCGATCTCGCCGAGCGCCTGTCGCAGGTTTCGCTCTTGGTGGTTCTGGGTCTGGAACCGTCGGTTCCAGGTACGCAGGCGCTGCATCTTCTCGCGCTGGCGCGACGAGAGTGTCTTCCCGTAGCCGTCCCTGTCTTGCCAGTCGATGGTGGTCGACAGCCCCTTGTCGTGCATCATCTTCGTCGTCGGCGACCCGACCCGTGCCTTCTCGTCGCGTTCGGCCGCGTCGAAGGCTCGCCACTCGGGGCCGCGGTCGACTTCGTTCTCCTCGACGACGAGGCCGCAGTCGCGACAGGCCGTCTCGCCGTGTTCCTCGTCGGCGACGAGCGATCCCCCACACTCGGGGCAGCCGTGTTCGTGTTCGCGGTCGGTCGTCTCCGGCCGCGTACTCTCCCCTCGGTCCGTCTCGTCCGCCGTCCAGATGCGTGTTTCTGTCATGGTGGATAATGGATGTCACGACCGTACGGGCCGGTCCCGAACGGCGCGATTCTTCTTGACACATAGTTAGTCTTCTAAACATATAAATGCTCGGTCGAAATAGCCGAAAATACATAATATACTCGGCTATCCGGTGATTAATACTGTCATATAGTTAGAAGGAAAACGCAATTGCATATAAAGTTTCGTGTGCCGTGGCGGGCCAGTTCGCACGGTCCGTGGTTTTCCGGAGGAATTCATCGTACCGCGACCCGGCGTCGAACCCGAGCGGACTCGAACGGGACCGTCGCGACTGCCGGGTGACTCCGCACCGGGGTGACAGGCCTGTGAGGTGTGTCGTCGGGTGTGGTGGAGACGACGCGTGCCGATCCGTCCGAGGGGTTACTCGCTTTGGATGCGCGGCGCGAGCATGAACGTCACGTTCCCGAGCCCTTCGGCGAAGTCGTAGTGGAGTTTCACCGGGAACTCCTCGCCGAGTTCAACCGTCACTTCGGCGTCGCCGGGAATCGCCTTGTTCATGTCCTTCAGGTAGTCGAGCGAGAACAGCGAACTGGCCGGACCGGCGTCGAGGTCGATGAGGTCGTCGGCCCCCATCTCGAAGTCCACGTCGTCGGTGTCGCCCTCCGCTTCGATGTGGAACGTCGCGTCGTCCTCGTCGACGCGGAGGTTGATGTGGTCGGACACCATGTCGGCGGCCGTGATCCCACGGTCGAGTTGGTTCCCTTCGGCGACGATCAGCGCCGGCAGGTCGAGGTCGGGGATGTCCGGTTCCTGTCGGATGGAGTCGGGATCGATCAGCGCGAGCGTGTAGGACAGCCCGTCGATCCGGATGTGGAGTTTGCGGGTCTCTTCGTCGAGTTCGAGGTGGACGAGGTCACCGGCGTTCCCCATTCCCGCGATGTCTTCGAGACGGGAGAGGTTGACGCCGATGACGCCGCCATCGGCCTCGTAGGATTCGAACGCTGCCGCCTCCAGTGAGAGGTCGACCATCCCGACGTTCGCGGGGTCGACCGCACGGATCGCCAGGCCGTCCTCGTTGAGTCGTACCTTGCACTCGTCGACTAGCACGCTCACGGAGTCGAGGGCGTCCCGGAGCGTCGACGCGCTCACGATGGCCTTGAACATGTACGGAGTGGTACGCCCCTGGTGTTAAAAATACCCGCTGTTCGTTCGCGAGCGGGCGCGCGCGGCGCCGGCGCCGACTGCGACGGACGGCCCGGACACGAACGGGTTCGTGACAACCCACAGCCGTCCGGGACGTGTCTCGGTTGGTATGGGCGCGGAACCGACCGACGCGGACCGACGACTCGACGTCCGCGATATCGACGGCGAGCCGTTCGCTGACATCATGTCCGCTCTCGACGAGCTGGCCGCCGACGAATCGCTGTTGCTCGTGAACGGGTTCGAACCCGAACCGTTGTACGACGTGATCGAACGCCGGGGATTCGCGTACGAGACGGTCAACCCGGAACCGGGGCTGTGGTACGTCGAGGTCGAGGCCGTCTGACCGCCGACCCGATCAGAGGGGTGTCCCGTCTCGGTCGTCCGTCTCAGCTCTCCCGATCAGGACCTCGAACGCGCCGGGTTCCTGCCGTCGGTACTCCCACCGGAACGCCGGCCCCGCCTCCGCGTCGAACTGGTGGTACAGTGGCTCCGGATCGTGGTCGTTCACGAGGACGAACGCCTCCCCGGGCGCCAGCCCCTCGTACGCCTCGAAGATTGCCTCGTGACGCCGTGCAGGGGGGAGCTCGCGCACGTCCAGTTTCTCGGTCACCGACAGCGACCCCTCCGGCGGTGCCGACGGTTCCGCCGTCGCCCCGCCCGACGCGTCCCCGTTGGCCTCGTCTTCCTTCGTGATCCGAACACGACAGCGTCCCGGTTCCTCCTCGACGACCGCCCACGTGAACGACTCCCCGTACTGCTGGCGGAACTCGCGGTGTAGTGGGCGTGGTTCGTGCGGTGCGACGAGTTCCATCGTCGCCCCCTCGAGAAGGGTCCCGTACCGGTGGTGGATCGTCGGGTGACGCTCGGCTTTCGGAATCTCCCGTACGTCGAACGTCGTGTCGGCCGCGTCGTCGACCGCTCCGTCGCCGTCTCCGGTCTTGCCGATCCGGACGCGCCACTCGCCGGCTCCCTCGCTCAGGTACTCCCACTCGATCGTCTCCCCGCGCGTCGACCGCAGTTCGTGGTACAGCGGCTTCGGATCGTGATCGTTCACGAGGACGAATCCCTCGCCCGCCTCCAGCGCGTCGAACGTGCCGGTCAACTCCTCGTGGCGTCGCTGGGGCGGGAGGTCCCGCACGTCGAACGCCGGCCACTCGTCCGCGTCGAACGCCTCGCCCGTGGTGATCCGGATCTCCCGTGTCTCCGCGTCGATTCGGTCGGCCTCCCAGTCCACCCGTCGACCGCGCTCGATCCGATACCGGTCGAGGAGAGTCGCCGTCTCGACGGGGTCGGCGTCGGTGACGGCCGTCGTCGACGACTCCGGGTCGGCGTCGTCGAGGTGTTCGAAGAGGCGATCTCGGCGCTCCGCCCGTGACGCCGATCGAAGCTCCAACGTGTCCGTCATGGCGCGACGTAGTCCCAGCGTCCGGAAAGGCCCTTTCCCGAACCGCTTCGCCCGGCCAAACCGTTATCCCCCCTAGCCGCCGACCGGTGGCATGAAGCTCTCCGCCGTCGACCTCTCCCCGGTCCCCCACGGTGGCACAGCGGCCGACGCCTACGCCAACACCGTCGCGGCCGCACAGCAGGCGGAACGGCTCGGCTACTCCCGGTTCTGGGTCGCCGAACACCACGGCATGGCCGACCGACTCGCGGGGACGACCCCCGAGACGTTGCTCGGCCACCTCGCCGCCGAGACCGAGTCGATCCGCCTCGGCTCCGGAGCCGTGTTGCTCAACCACTACAGCCCGTTCAAGATCGCCGAACTGTTCGGGTCGCTGGACGCCCTCGCACCGGGCCGCATCGACGCCGGCCTCGGCCGAGCCAACGGCTCGCCGGCAGTCGACCGCGCCCTCGGGACGGAGCGGCGCGTCGAGAACCCCGACGAGGACCATGCCGAGAAACTCGAAGCCGTCGTCAACCATCTCTACGACGACTATCCGGCGGAGCACGCCTACGCCGACCTGGAGATTCCGCGGTCCGGTGCCGAACCTCCCGTCCCGTGGGCGCTCGGATCGAGTCCGTCGAGTGCAGCCATCGCCGGCGAACTCGGCCTCCCCTACTGTTTTGCCGCGTTCATCCGGCCGGGGTTCGCCGTCCGCGCCGTCGAGACCTACCGCGACCGCTTCCGGGCGTCACGGTTGGCCGGCGGCGTCGACGAACCGCGGGCGACGGTCGCGGTGAACGCGGTCTGTGCCGAGACCGACCACGACGCGGCGCGGCTCCGTGCCGTCGCCGAGGCGTCGTATCGGCGGATGCAACGCGGCGTCGTCGGGACCCACCCCACCGTCGAGGAAGCCATCGAGGAACTGGGTGAGGTCCCCGACCCGACGCCCGCGACGCTCGACGCCGACGAGTGGCCGCGGGCCATCTCCGGGAGTCCGGAGACACTCGCCGGCCTCCTCGACCAACTGGCCGACCGCGTCGGCGTCGCCGAGGTGATGATACAGCACGTCGTCGGCGACCACGAGGACGCGCTCCGCTCTCACGAACTGCTCGCCCAGGGTGTCGGGCTGGACGGGCGCTGACGGGAACTGCGGTGCGTCACGTCTATCAGCGTCGACGGCGTCCCTCCGGTATGCAACCGACACGCCGAGCCTCACACCACGCGGGGAGCCAGCGACCGGTCGCGGTGGTAGCATGACCGGCAAAGACGAGTACTACAACCGCGCGAAACAGGAGGGGTACCGCGCCCGATCGGCCTACAAACTGAAGCAACTCGACGGGACGGCCGACCTGTTCGAGACGGGCGACGCCGTGGTCGACCTCGGCGCGGCACCGGGCGGGTGGCTTCAGGTCACCGCCGAGGCGGTCGGCCCCGAGGGTACCGTCGTCGGCGTCGACCTCCAGCGGATCGAGTCGCTGGACCACGACGGCGTCGAGACGATCCGCGGCGACATGACCGACGAGGGGACGGTCGACCGCCTCCGCGACGCCGTGGGCGGTGACGACGTCGACGTCGTCGTCTCCGACATGGCGCCGAACATGACCGGCGAGTACTCCGTCGATCACGCGCGGTCGGTGTATCTCGCCCGCCAAGCCTTCGACGTCGCTCGCGACCTGCTAGCCCCCGGCGGCGACCTGGCGGTCAAGGTGTTCGAGGGACCGGACCTCGCGGACCTCCGCGCGGAGATGGAGGAGACCTTCGAATACGTCCGGGCGGTCCACCCGGAGGCCTCGCGGGACGCGTCGTCGGAACTCTACCTCGTCGCCAAGGGGTATCTCACCGCGCCCGTCACGTCGGGCGACGAATTCACCGTGGAGGTCGTCGACGAGGGGCGCGAGGGCGACGGCATCGCCCGCGTCGACGGGTTCACGGTCTTCGTCCCCGACGCCGACGTGGGCGAGGAGGTCGAGGTTCGGATCGACGACGTCAAACCCCGCTTCGCGTTCGCGGAGCGACGGAACTAGAACTCGTCGACCGGCCGATCCGCCTCGCGCTCGCTCGCCGCCCTCGCGGCGGCGGCCTTCGCCGCGGCGTCGGCCCGCGACCGCACGACCCCGACGACGGCGTACACGAAGGGCGTGTCGACGATAGCGATCAGGAGTTTGAGCAGGTACTGACCGAGCATCAGCGCGACGACGACGCTCCAAGGGGTGACGTCCCCGATTCCCGCGTACGTCGGCAGGAGGTAGAAGGCGACGCCGACGAAGATGACGGTGTCGATGGCTTGGCTCGTCGCCGTCGAGACGATGTTTCGGAGCCAGAGGAAGTCCCCGTCGGTCGCCGCCCGGAGGCGGTGGAAGACGAGGACGTCCCAGTTCTGACTGACGAGATACGCCAGCAGGCTCCCTGCGACGATGTTGGTCGCCGGGGCGAGGACGCCCTCGAACTGCGCGGCGAACTCCGCGTTCCGGCCGGGTGCGAGGATGGTCGACCACACCAGCGCCAGGAGGACGAAGTTCATCGCGAAGCCGACGTTCACCATCACCTGTGCGTCGCGCCGGCCGTAGAGTTCGCCGTAACAGTCCGACGCGAAGAAGGTGAGCGCGTAAGCCAGCGCCGCTCCCGGGAGAAATATCGTCCCGCCGATCCGCGGCAGGTCGGTCGGGAGCGGGATCGCGAGCACCTTCGCGGCGGTCAACTGTGCGGTGACGAGCGCCGTGACGAACAGCGCGAGGATCGCCACACGGCCGACCGGCCAGTCCTCGCCGGCGCTCATTCCTCGGACTCCAGTCGCCCGTGGCGGGCGTCGATGTCGTCCAACAGGTCGAGCGTCTTCCGGACCGACGCCCTGATAGCGTCGCTCCGGTTGACGAACTTGCCGTCTTCGCCGACGTGGTCGTCCAGATCGGAGAGCAGTTCGTCGGGGATCTCGACGCTGATCTTGGTCACGCCGCTCCCTCCGGGCCGCGGTCGGTCACGGGTTCTGATATTCGCATGGTGTTCTCTCGAGCATATTCTTCGATCGGACGCTTAAACGCGACGGCTTCGTCCGGAACCCGGTCGCCTCCCCTCGCGGTGTGACGGCGACCCGGGGCCACGCCCGCGACGCTCGGTGGCTACGGCTCCGGTACGACGTCCCGCTCCGGGGCCAGGTCACGACGCCCCCCGAGTGTCACCACGAACAGGACGCCGAGGCCGACACCGTAGGCGACCATCAACGGAATCGTGACGAGGAACATCGTCGTCACGTCGGCGGGCGTCGCGACGGCGGCGAAGCCCATGATGCCGACCACCACCTCGCGCCACCGTCCCCGCATGGTCCGGTAGGAGACGCCGGCGGTGTTGAGCAGGAGCATCAGGACCGGGACGTCCGCCAGCAGGCCGATGCCCGCGGTGGTGAAGAAGATGAGCCAGAAGAAGTTGGTGATGCGGTAGGCGATTATCATCTCCGCTCGGACGCCGTCGGCGACGAGGTAGGAGATGACCGTCGGCGCGACGGTGGTGTAGCCGAGGGCGAACCCGCCGAGGAGACCGACGACGAGCGCCGCGGCCCAGCCGAAGATGACGTTGCGGTTGCCACGGACGAACCCGCGTTCGCGCAGCGCCGGCCACGCGTAGTACGTGACGACGGGGAGGGTGACGAGGGCGGCGATCAGCGTCGAGAACTTCACCTCGAAGATCAACGCCTCCATCGGGTGGAGTGCGACGACGTTGATGTCCTCGGGGGTCACCTGGCTCGGCAACTGCGAGAGGAACTGTTCGAACACGCGGCCGATGCCGCCGGTGTAGAGCCAGCCGAACGTCACCGCGAGGACGATGCCGAAGACGGCGGCGATGCGGAACGCCCGCGAGGTGAGGCTGTCGAGGACGAACGTCACGTCGCTGTAGTAGCCGCCGATGTCGTCTTCGTCCGTCTCACCGCCGGTGAACTCGTCGAGGAAGGTGCCGCCGGCGCGACTCGCCCGGTCGCCGAGTTCGTCCGCCGTCGACTCGTCGCCACCGTCACCCTCGGCTTCTTCGGCCTCGTCGAACCGGTCGAGGATGGCGCGTGCCCGCTCCTCGTCGCCCGCCTCCATCGCGTCGCCCGCCATTGCCACGGCCTCGTCCTCACTCAAGTCGGCGAACGCCTCGGACGGCGCGGCCTCGATCCCCGCGGCGTCGAGTTCCGACAGGTCGATGTCGCCCGGCTCCCCGACCGTCGCGGGGTCGACCGCCGCCTCCAGTTCGGCGTAGACGAAGTACATGAACGCGACGGTGGTCCCGGCGAGGGTGCCGGCCGCGGTCCACAGCGCCAGTCCGACACCCCGCGAGACGGGGAGGCTCGCCCCCGGTCCGCCGAGGCGTCGCGAACTCCCCGCCCACGCCAGCAGGTCGTTGACGGCCGGTACGCCGCCTCGGGTGAAGAAGGCGTACGCGAGCAGTCCACCCACGACCCCGAAGCCGAGGATGACGTTCCAGTGGCGGCCGGCGGCCGTCCCGACGTCGAGTTGTGCGCTCCCACGCCTGGCCGTCACGACGACCTTCGCGAGGTAGAGGCTGAACCCGTAGAGGGCGATCATCGGCAGCGCCCACATGATCTGGGTAAACGGGTCCGGCGGGGTAAACAGCGCCCCGGCTGCGACCATACCGACGACGGCGTATCGCCACCGGTCGCGGAACGTCTCGTAGGGGACGATTTCGGCGTACGCCAGCCCACTCATCGCCAGCGGGAGTTGGGCCGCGAGGCCGAAAGAGAGCGTGAGCAGGAAGATGAACTGCGCCCAGAGGACGATGGAGTAGGTGGGAGTGAAGCCCGCAGAGAGGGCGTTGTTGGCGAGGAAGGCGAACATCACCGGGAAGAAGACGAGGTAGCCGTAGGCCAACCCGGCGAAAAAGAGGCCGGTCGCCACCAGTCCACCGAGAGCGAGTTTCCACCGTGGGACGGGCGAGGAGGGCCACAGGCCGCGGGCTTCGAGTGCGTCCCGCGAGAAGTAGACGAACACCGGGAGTCCCATGAGTATCCCCACGACGAGACCGATCTTCGCCTGCAGGAGGATCACGTCGAACGGCGTCTGGGCGATGATCTGGAGTTCGCCCGACGCCACCTCGTCCAGCCGCGACCGGGTGATCCCCTCGAGGAAGCCCCAGACGTACAACCGAAGCGCGTAAAAGGAGCCGATGAAACCGACGAGGAAGACGATGAACACCTTCTGGAGGTCCTTCTGGGCGGACCGGAGCATCGCGCCGGCCGTCTCCCGACCGGCGTCCAGCGTCTGACGGGTGTCCTCGTCCAGCGCGCTCGACATACAGCATCGAACCCGTCTCGGCGTCATCAATCTTTTCTCTCCTCTCGCCCCCGGACGGGCCGCCTCGAGGTCGGATGCCCCCGGAGACCGATGGAAAAAGGCCTATAACAGCACGGGGAATATGTCGGGTGAATGGCTGAGGACTCGGAGTCGGAATCGCCATCCGTGCCGACGGACGACGACCCTTCCGAGCCCCCGTCTACCTCCGAGTCCGCCGACCGTGACGACGACCCCGACGCCGATATCGACCCGGAGACCGACACCGTCTACACGCCGGACGACGCTCCCGAGGCGGGTGGGTCCATCGAGGACTTCCTCGACGACGACGAGACCATCGCGGCCGACGAACTCGCCCCGGCCGGCGCGACCGGTTCCGACGACCCGTACGACCGGGACGAACGCCGAAGCGTCTCCGACGCCGTCGGCGCACCCGTCCCGGACGACGAACTCGAGGACGACCCGGACCTCGAACTGGCAGCCGCGGTGGAGGACGGCGACGCGGAGTCGGCCGACACGGACACGGACGACACCGACGGTGGGTCGGCCGACACGGACGTGGATACCGACACGTCCACCGGTTCGACCACCCCCATCTCCGAGACGGTTCCGGACCACATCGACCTCTCGGACGGGTCGACGACGACCGACGACACCGACGACGGCGACACCGCCGACGCGCCGGCAGCGGGGCCGACGGCCCAGTCTCCGCCGGCCGATCCCACCGCCATGGACGACGTCGAGGACGGGGTGCTCGGCGAGGGTCCGGCCTCGGACGAGGAGATGCCGCTGGCGGACCACATCGAGGAGATGATCCGACGGCTGGCGGTCGTCCTCGTCGTCGGTGGGGTCGTCACTCTTGCCGTCTTCCCGGTCGCTGATCAACTCATCAACTTCCTCTGGAACTCCCACATCCCGGGCGCGGAGACGATCACCGACCGCCGGCCACGGCTCTACGGCCCGCTCGAACTGCTGGTCACCGAACTCAAAGTCGCCGCGCTCGCCGGATTCGTCGTCGGCCTCCCTATCGCCGTCTACGAGACGTACCTGTTCATGCGCCCCGGACTCTTCCCCCGCGAACGCCGCTACTACCTCGCCGCCGTCCCAACCAGTCTCGTCCTCGCGTTGATCGGCGTCGCCTTCTCCCACTTCGTCGTCCTGCCCGCCATCTTCGCGTACTTCACCTCCTACACCACCGGCACGGCCGTCGTCGCCTTCGGTCTCAAGGAGACGTTCGGCCTCATCCTCGTCCTCATGGGATACATGGCGCTCGTCTTCCAGATCCCCCTGTTCATCATGCTCGCGATCATGATGAACCTCACCACCCGCGAGTGGTTGGAGGGGCGTCGTCTGCTGTTCTGGGGTGGCTTCCTCGGACTGGCGTTCCTCGTCAGCCCCGATCCGACGGGGATGGCTCCCATCATCGTCGCGGCGACGATGATCACGCTGTTCGAGGGGACACTTGCCCTCCTCCGGTGGACTGACAACTGACTGTGTGATCGGTTCACACTCCGACTGCCCGGACGTACTCACCCTCGGTCTGCAGGAACGCTCTTGTACGGGACGACAGTATCGCCGGACATGACGACCGTCCTGCTGACCCGTCACGGTGAGACGACGTGGAACCGCTCCGGCCGTCTCCAGGGGTGGGCCCCGACGCCCTTGACCGACCGCGGCCACGAACAGGCTCGGTCGCTCGCCACCCACGTCGCCGCCGACTACGACGTGGACCGGGTGCTCGCCTCTGATCTCCGGCGCGCCAGACAGACGGCGTCACACCTCGCGGAGGGTGTGGACTGTGACCCCACCGTCGAATCGGCGTGGCGCGAACGCGACTTCGGCCGCTACCAGGGGCTCCCCAAGGCGACGGTGTTCGAGGACCACGACCGCTTGTCCATCCCTCGCGCCGGTCGGGACGCGGTGGACGCCCGCCCGGAGAGCGGCGAGAGTCTTCGGGATCTGGACGACCGCGTCCGCTCGCGGTGGGAGTCCCTCCTCGCCGAGAGTGCCCCCGACGAGACGGTCGTCGTCGTCTGTCACGGCGGACCGCTCTCCCTCCTCGTCGGGGCCGTCGACGACCGCGACATCGTCACCGCCGTCGCCGACGGCGAGCAGGACAACTGCGCGCTGAACGAAGTTCGGGTAGCGCACGGGACGACGACGCTCGTCGCGGAGAACCGGACCGACTTCCTCGAGACGCCGCCCGCGTAGGCCGCCCGCCGTCGGTCAGTCCTCGCCGATCGGGTACTCCTGCTCGAACACGTCCTCGACGACCGGCTCCTCCCCGTCGTCCTCGGGACTCACGCTCCCCGTTTCGTAGCCGTGGAGGTCGAGGGTGACGTGGTCGAAGCCCGCGTCGGTGAGGTGTTCGCGGGCCGCGCGGACGAACTCCTCGTCTAGGGCGGCGTCGAGTTCGTCGGGGGCGACCTCGATGCGGGCGAGGCCGTCGTGGTCGCGGACGCGGAACTGCGAGAAGCCCCATGTCCGCAACAGCGTCTCGGCCTTCTCGACGCGACTGAGTCGCTCCTCAGTCACTTCCAGCCCCGTCGGAATGCGCGAGGAGAGACACGCCATCGAGGGCTTGTCGGCGACCGAGAGGCCGTAGCGATCCGCGGCCTCGCGGACGTCCTCCTTGGTGATGTCGTGGGCGAGCAGCGGCGAGAACACCTCGAGTTCCTCGACGGCGCGCAGGCCGGGGCGGTGGCCACCGCCGGGGTCCGAGGCGTTCGTCCCGTCACACACGGTCGAGAACCCCAGATCGCGGGCCACGTCGTACATCCGTCCCAGCCGCATCGTCCGGCAGTGGTAACACCGGTCGTCGTCGTTCGCGACGAAGTCCGGGTTGTCGAGTTCGGAGAAGGTGACCGTCTCGTGGCGAACCCCGATTTCGTCGGCCACGCGCCGAGCGTCGTCGAGTTCCTCCCCCGGCAGCGTCTCGCTTCTGGCCGTGCACGCCACGGCGTCGTCGCCGAGGGCGTCGTGGGCGAGGGCGGCGACGGCGCTCGAGTCGACGCCGCCGGAGAAGGCGACGACGACGCCGTCGCGCTCCGCGAGGTCGGCCCGCGCGGCGTCGAGTTTCGCGTCGAGACTGCGTGTCATTGGCCCCCTTACCGCGTCGACGGGCAAAAGCGCGTCGTCCGAGTGTGTCACGCGGGCTGACGGCGTCGAGTGAGGTGGAGCAAGTTCTAAGTGTGACGCCGGTGTGTGGCACGCTAATGACCGAGTCGGTTCGTAATACCGACAGAACGTGTCTCCTCTTGTCCCCGGATCAAGCAGGACTGACCTGGTTTCTGGCCGGGACGGCGTTCTGTCTCGAGGACGACAGAAACGCGGATCCGAAGCCAAACTCTCAGTTCGAACAGTTTCGCGATGTCTTTCTCGCACGCGACTTCGACCATCCGTTGCTGGAATCGAACTATCTGACGGATATCCGATTCTGTACGTTCCAAGTGGCTCGGGAGGGATCTCTCGGTCAGAAGCGGACGACGATACAAACGGCCGACTACGCTGGCGGCTCTCTCGACTTGCTGATTCGGGATCCGGATGCAGCGTGGGACGCGCTCAAGGATGTGTGGGACCGCCATCAACTCCAGTCGGTGGACGAAATCGAAGCTACGCCGCTCTCACGGGACAAAGTCCTCTCGCTCCTGTCGGTACTGGTTCACGAGGCGGACCTGCTCGGATTCGTCCTGCCGATGGACGAGTTCGCGCTCGCCCAAGGGATGACGGACGCGGACCTGCCGGAGTATCTCTCACGAGCCGAACTCGAGACCCGGCAGGGAGCGAGACTGATCTCACAGATCGATCCGCAAGGCACGGGGTATCTACAGATCTACGCCGATCTGTACGAGGCGAACAACTCCTTCTTCTTGGGAACGATGAGCGACGTGTTTCTGGAGACGTTCGGGGACGCCGACTCGGGGGCGTCAGACCCGACCGATTCGTGGGATTCGTTTCGTGAGTACGTGTGGCGTCAGGTTCGCCGGACTGAGTGGTTCGAGCCGGGCCGATACGACGGGACACTCGACCACCGGGATCTGTTCCCTGTCTACTTCGAACCGGACCGAGCCGACCCGAGAACCGAACGTGGCATGTTCAAGCCGAAGCTGGACTGGGACGACGATCACTACTCGCTTCGAGGTCTCCAGCCCGTTCTGGAGCGGATGGTGGAGTGACCGGCAGACGAAGAGGAAAACTTCTTTCACCGGACCGACCAATTCGCCCTCGGGAGAGACGATACGATGCCTGCCAAGACGGGAACCTCGCACGCGCTCTCGGCGTTCGTCAGCCTGATCGTCGGCTCGATGCTCTCGAAGTACGTCTGGACCTACACTCCGTCACTCGCCGAAGCGGGTGCGACCATCGGCCGGCAACTCGAACTGTTGATCGGCGCACCGCTACCGCGGGAGATGGCCGGCGGCCTCGTCGTCGTCGTCCTGCTGTCGTTCCTGTGGGGCGTCGTCTACCACGTCGGCCGCCATGGGGAGTGAACGGGGTCCCGCGAGCGGTCGCGGGACGCGCCGGACGCCGGCCCTGCCAGTCCGGGATCACGCTCCGTCGCCAGTCCTGGCTCCGGCGTCCGCGATGTCCGACCAGTCGACCGCCTCGCCGCCCTCGTCGCCGTCGTACTGGTCCGCAACTTGGCGCCCTCGAAGTCGGCCCCTGCGAGGGTGGCGTCTGTGAGGTCGGCCCCGGAGAGCGCGGCCCCCGCGAGTTGGGAACCGGTGAGGTCGGCGTTGGTGAGATTCGTCCCGCGAAGCGCCGCGTCGGGTTCGATGTCGTCAACGTCTACCTCGTAGGCGCCCGAGAGGTCGACCATACCGTCGCTCTTGTTGTGGTCTGATAACTGTTGGTGGTCGGGCACTTCCGGGTCGCTCGACGGAAACACCCCGACCCGCAACGTTTTGCCGGATGGGGCGATACTCCCTGCCGCATGGAGCTCACGGCCATCCCGGGCGTCGGCGAGAAGACGGCGGCTGCACTCGCCGACCTCGACGACCCCGAGCGGGCGCTCCGGGAAGGTGACGTGGCGGCCCTCGCCGACGCACCGGGGGTCTCGACCGGTCGGGCCGCCGCCATCGCCCGCGCGGCCGTCCGGCACGACCACGGCGTCGACGGCGAATTCCTCGCCACCGACCGCGCCCGCGACTGCTACGAGTCGATCCTCGACCTCCTCGAGGCCCGGACCGTCACCGACTACGCCGCCCACCGGATGGCGACGCTCGTCCCCACCGGCGCGGCCTCCCGGATCGACGAGGTGCGCGACCTCGTCGACCGGGCGACGAGCCACGAGATAGACGAGGCGACCCTCGACGCGCTGGCGGGCGTCGAACCCCTCGCCGACCCGCCGCCGACCCGGGTTCGCGACCGGTGTCTCGCCACGACCGACGCCGAGACCTACGCCGCAGCCGAGGAAGCCGTCCCCGAACTCTCCGTCGAAGTCGTCGACGACGCCCGCGACCTGGCGGAACTCGCCCGCTCGTACGCGACGGTGATCGCCCTCGACGAGACGTTCGCGGGCGTCGACGTCGCCGGCGACGTCCGGGTCCGCCCCGACGCCCTCGACGACCCCGCCGAAATCGTCCCCGAGCGACTCCTCTCCTTTTTCGCGGCGAACCGCGACACCCTGTTGGCGGCCGCCCGCGTCCACGAGACGGCGGGGATCGAGCCCCCCTGTGATCTCGACGCCCTCCGGGACGCCCTCGCCCGCCTCGACGACGACGGCACCCCCGTCGGCGACGACGAACTCGACCGCCTGGTCACCGCCGTCGACGACCTGGACGCCGCCGTCGGGACCGCGGAGTCGACCGCCAACGACCACCTCCGGACCGCCATCCGCGAACGGGACGTGACCATCGAGGGGACGGACTTCCTCTCGCTGGTCGAACAGGGGGCCCGCGTCGACGCCCTCCTCTCCCGGGAACTCGAAGACGAGTTCGACCGCGCGGTCGAGAAGGCTCGCGAGGGTCTCGTCGACGCCCTCGCCCTCGAAGACGAGGCGGATCTGGCCGAACGCGTCTTCGGCGGCGACCTCACCTTCCCCGTCGAACACGACGAGGACGCCGTCTCACGGCTCCGAACCGAACTGACGGCCGCGCGAGACCGTCGGGCCGCCCGGCTCAAAAGCGAGTTGGCCGACGACCTCCGGGCGCTGCGCGACCCCGTGGAGCGGCTGGTTCGGGCGGCGCTCGAACGCGACGTCGAACTCGCGGTCGCCCGGTTCGCCGACGACTTCGACTGTACGCTCCCCGAGATCGGCGACGACGTCACCGGGATCGCCGTCGAGGGCGGGCGCTCGCCGCTGTTGGACGTGGCGTTCGCGGACGTGGAACCGGTCGATTACTCGGCGTCGGGCGTGACGCTCCTCTCCGGCGTCAACAGCGGCGGGAAGACGTCGACGCTCGACCTCCTCGCGCTGGTGACGACGCTCGCACACATGGGGCTGCCCGTGCCCGCCGACGCCGCGCGGGTCGAACGCGTCGACGAACTCCACTACTACGCCAAGAGCCAGGGTACCCTCGACGCCGGCGCGTTCGAGGCGACGCTCCGCGATTTCGCCGACCTCGCCGACGGCACCGACTCGCGGCTCGTCCTCGTCGACGAACTGGAGAGCATCACCGAACCGGGCGCGAGCGCGAAGATCATCGCCGGCATCCTCGAATCGCTCGACGGTGGCGACGTCACCGCCGTCTTCGTCTCCCACCTCGCGGGCGAGATACGGGACGCGGCCGGGATCGACGTGGCCGTCGACGGCATCGAGGCCGTCGGCCTCGTCGACGGCGAACTCCGGGTGAACCGCTCGCCGGTCACCGACCACCTCGCCCGGTCGACGCCGGAACTCATCGTCGAGAAACTGGCCGAGGATTCCGACCGCGACGGGTTCTACGCGCGCCTCCTCGAGAAGTTCTGAGAGGGTCGTCCCCTCGCCGCGGCAACCATTAAGTGGTCACGCGAGCGAGGTGAAAGTGATGACGGAGGACCCCGACGAGGGGATGCTGTCGTGGGACGAGTCGGTGTTCCGGGACGAACACGTGTTCGAAATCGACTACGTCCCCGAAACCTTCGACCACCGCGAGTCCCAACTGGAGAGCCTGAAGTACGCCCTCCGGCCGGCGGTTCGTGGCTCGCGCCCCCTCAACACGATGGTTCGGGGACCGCCCGGGACGGGCAAGACCACCGCGATCCTGAAACTGTTCGGCGAGTTGTCGGGACAGCCGGGAGTGCGGACCGTCCGGGTGAACTGCCAACTCGACTCGACGCGCTACGCCGTCTTCTCCCGTGTCTTCGAGAGTGTCTTCGACTACGAACCCCCTTCCTCGGGCATCTCCTTCAAGAAACTGTTCGGCCAGATCACCGACCGCCTCGTCGACGACGACGAGGTGCTGGTCGTCGCGCTCGACGACGTGAACTATCTGTTCTACGAGAACGAAGCCTCCGATACGCTCTACTCGCTGCTGCGTGCCCACGAGGGATCCGCGGGCGTCCGGATCGGCGTCATCGTCGTCTCGTCGGACCTCGGTCTGAACATGCTCGACGAACTCGACGGTCGCGTCCAGAGCGTCTTCCGGCCGGAAGAGACGTACTTTCCCGTCTACGACGCCGACGAAATCGTCGACATCCTGCAGGAGCGGATCGACCGCGGGTTCCACAACGGCGTGATCGGCACGCGGGAACTCGACCGGGTGGCCGAACTCACCGCCGAGAGCGGCGACCTCCGGGTCGGGATCGACCTCCTGCGGCGGGCGGGGCTCAACGCGGAGATGCGCGCCAGCAAGACGATCAGTATCGAGGACGTCGAGGAAGCCTACGACAAGTCGAAGTACGTCCACCTTTCGCGGTGTCTGCGCGAACTCTCCGACTCCGAGCGAGCGTTGGTCGAGACCATCGCGGAACACGACGGACAGCAGGCCGGCACGGTGTACGAGGCGTTCCACGAGTCGACGGAGCTGGGCTACACCCGCTACACCGAGATCGTCAACAAACTCGACCAGTTGGGCGTCATCGAGGCCGACTACGCCGACGTGGAGGGTCGGGGCCGCTCGCGGTCGCTGACGCTCTCGTACGATCCCGACGCGGTGCTCGATCGGTTGTGATCCTGACGGCCGGAACACATTTATCCGCGGCATCCTGCGTGCGACCATAGATGCCGCGTGACACGTTCACACGACGCGGGTGGCTCGCCACCATCGCCGCCGGGGTGACGGCGGGGTGTGGCGGCCGCTCGGTGTCGACGTCGACGCCGACCGACCGCCGGTCGACGCCGACGAGTACGGCGGCGGCGGCCGACGAGGTGACTGCCGAGGCGAGTGCGTCGTTCGAACGCGGTCCGGGCAACTGTGCCCTCGACTCGGCGCCCATCGCCGACGGAACGTGGCCGATGCCACACCACGACCCCGCGGGAACGAACGCTGCCTCCGAGGCCAACGGCCCCACGTCGTTCCCACTCAACGAGCGGTGGACGATGTCGGCGCTCGAATCCCAGGTGACGTTTCCCGTCTCCGACGAGAAGTACGTCTACGCCGTCGCGGCGAACGCCGACGCCGAGGGGGTTCCGAACTCGGCGTTGCTCTGTCACGACCCGCGCCGAAACGGCGAGATCCAGTGGCGACACACGGTCGACGCCACGCCAATCGGCCCGCCGGTCGTGGCCGACGACGCGGTGTACGTCCCGTTCGGCACCCGCGAGGACGCCCGCGTGGTCGCCGTCGACCGCGACGACGGCACCGCGTTGACCGAGTACGCCCTCCCCGGCCGGTTCGTGGGTGGACTGGCGACGGCGGGCACGAGTCTGGTGGTGCCGACCGACCGTTCCTACCGCGTCGTCGACGCCCGAACGGGGGGACACTGCTGGTCGTTCTCGCCCAACGACGTCAGCGAAGCGACGCGCCGCGACCGGACGATCAGGGCTGCTGCCGTGGGTGGGGAGATGGCCTACGTCGGTACCGGCTACCCCGACGGAGCACCGACGGCCGACACCGGACACCTGTACGCGGTCGATCCGTCGGTCAGCGGCATCCAGTGGCACGTCGAGTTGGGGGGGCCTGTCGGTCGCCTCGCGGTCGCCGACGGGGTCGTTCTCGCGACGACCGGTCACGGCGTCTCGGGGTTCGATCCCGAAGACGGCACGCGTCTCTGGACGGCGGCCGCCGACTCCGCCGTCCGCCCGGCAACGCTCGCGGTGACCGACGGCATCGCGGTGTACGGCACCCGGCGGACGCTCCACGGCATCGACACCGGAACCGGCGAGATGCGCTGGTCGTTCACGTTCGGCGTCCGCGGCGACGTGATCCTCGTCGGCGACGTCCTCTTCGCCATCGGCCGGACCGATCCGACGGCACAGCGCATCCTCCTCGTCGCGGCCGACGTGGAGTCCGGTCGACGCCGGTGGCAACAGGAGATTTACGACCCCATCGTGGACGTGATGGCCGCCAACGGCTACCTCTACGCCACCACGACCGACGGCCGCCTGTTCGCGTTCACGAGCATCTGAGCCCGCGTCGTCACCGACCGGGTCGTTTTTGCCCGCCGCCCGCACAGCCGTGTGTATGAAGACGCCGGGTGGATCGGACGCGGCGAAGCGTCGCGCGGGCGAACACGCCGCCGACCTCGTCGCGGACGGGACGACGGTCGGTCTCGGGACGGGCAGCACCGCCGCGCACGCGATCCGTGCGCTCGGCCGGGCGGTCGAGGACGGCCTCGATATCCGGGGTGTGGCCACCTCCTACGCCGCCCGGGATCTGGCCCGCGAGGTCGGGGTTCCGCTCGTCGCCCTCGACGCCGTCGAGCGGATCGACCTCGCCATCGACGGCGCCGACCAGGTGAGCGACGACCTCGCCTTGATCAAGGGTGGCGGCGCGGCCCACGCCCGCGAGAAGGTGGTCGACGCCGCCGCGGACCGGTTCGTCGTCGTCGTCGATCCCTCGAAGGAGACGCCGACCCTCGACCGATCCGTCCCGGTCGAGGTGTTGCCCGACGCCCGGGCGACCGCCCGCCGTGCGCTCCGTGACCTGGGTGGGACGCCGACGCTCCGCGCCGCGGATCGCAAGGACGGTCCCGTCGTGACCGACAACGGCAACCTCGTCCTCGACTGTGATTTCGGCCCCGTCTCCGACCCCGACTCGCTGGCCACGGAACTCTCGGCCGTGCCCGGCGTCGTCGCACACGGCCTGTTCGTCGGCCTCGCCGACGAGGTTCACGTCGGCCGCGAGGACGGCGTGACCGTCCGGACGGCCGACGGGAGCGACTGACCGGACGGCTCGCTACGCGGTCGAAAAAAGCGGAGAAACGGACGCCGATCTAAAGGTCGCGGGGCTGTACGGTCTTCCGGTCGTTCTGCTCTGCGCGGCGCGAGGCGTCCTCGAGGAGTTCCTCGACTTCCTCGTCGAGGGCACTGTAGAAGTCCGACGAGACGTTCTTGTCCTGGAGCGCTTCCTTGACGGCTGCTTTGACGATGAGGTCTGCCATACGACCTATACAAGCCAACCCCACTTAATAAGATTTCCCAAATCCGCCGCACGTACCGTCACAGATGCCGTTCTGCCGCCTTTCGATACGGCTATATAAACACTGTGCCGGGAACCGACACCTACGAGTGTCTCACCGCCCCACGGCCGGTATGCGCGACGTACTCGACGCGGTGGCGAACGGCGACCTCTCGCCGGCCGAGGCGGAGGTCCGACTCGCCGGCTACGCGACGACGGGCGCGGGACGATTCGATGCCGCCCGCGAGCGCCGACGGGGGATCCCGGAAGCGGTGCTCGCGGAGGGGAAGACGCCCGACGAGGTGGCGTCCATGGCGACGGCGGCCCTCGAAACGACCGGGAGAGCCGTGATCACCCGCGCCGACGACGCCCACGTCGCGGCCGTCACCGACGACCTGCCGGCGGAGGCGACGGTCGACCGCGACGACCGTGCCCGGACGCTCGTCGTCCGCACGCCCGCGTTCGATCCGCCGGACCTCGACGCGACGGTCGCCGTCGTCACCGCGGGCACCTCCGACGCGGCGGCGGCGGGCGAGGCGGGCGTCCTCGTCCGCGCCATCGGTGCGACGGTCGACCGCGTCGACGACGTCGGCGTCGCCCACCTCGGCCGGATCGTCGACCACCTCGGGACGATCCGGGCGGCCGACGTGACCATCGTCGCCGCCGGCCGTGAGGGGGCGCTCCCGACCGTCGTCGCCGGTCTCGTCGACACGCCGGTGATCGGTCTCCCGGTGTCGACGGGCTACGGCTTCGGGGGAGACGGGGAGGCGGCGCTGGGCGGGATGCTCCAGTCCTGTACCGCGCTCTCCGTCGTCAACGTCGACGCCGGCTTCACCGCCGGCGCACAGGCGGGGTTGATCGCCCGCGCCGTCGACGGTGCTCGTGACGATTGAGCCGGATACCTTCACATCTCGCCGGTTCTTGTTCCTTTTCGGATGACAATTGGACGCTTGTCCGGAGTACGCGTGCGCGCGCGGCAGGTATTTACGACTGTGACCCGAACCGACGCCGCCGGCCGCCGGTAGCCGGCACGATCATGGCACGCTGCGATCACTGCGGGTCACACGTCTCGGAACGCTTCGCACGGGTGTTCGCCGACGCGAGCGGGCGCATCCTCGCCTGCCCGAGTTGTTCGGCCAACGCCGGTATCGCGGAAGCCTCGAGACGACGCACCCCAAACGCGTAACCGCTGTAGCGACGTTCGACCACCACGCGAAGCCACCTTCCGGACGCCGTGTGCGGGCCGACACACGCCACGGCCGGGACGCGGACTACTATGTACGGCCGGAGCGAGCGTCCGACGGATGCACTACGTCTACGTCGTCGAGTGTGCGGACGGCACCTACTACACGGGCTATACGACCGACGTGGAGCGACGCGTCGCCGAACACGACGCCGGTGAGGGGGCGAAGTACACCCGCGGGCGGACGCCGGTGGAACTCGTCCACGCCGAGCGATACGAGACGCGGTCGGCGGCGATGTCCCGCGAACACGAGATCAAGTCGCTCTCCCGGCAGGCGAAGGAGCGCTTGGTCGAGGGCGACGCCGGCGACGCACCCGCGACGGACGACGACGCGTGAGCACCTTTTTGCCGTCCGCCCGGAACCGGGTCGTATGGACGCCATCTCCTTCGGCACGGACGGGTGGCGCGCCCGTCTCGACACCTTCACCGACGAGCGCGTGCGGATGGTCGGGCAGGCCGTCGCGGACTACCTCGCCGACGAGGGGGTAGACGCCCCCGTCGCCGTCGGGTACGACGCCCGCGCGACCTCCGAGGGGTTCGCCGAGTCGCTTGCGGACGTCCTCGCGGGCAACGGGTTCGACGTGCTCCTCCCGGAGCGGGACTGCCCGACGCCCGTGATCGCGTGGGGGATCGTCGACCGCGACCTCGCGGGCGCGCTGATGGTCACCGCCTCCCACAACCCGCCCGAGTACAACGGCGTGAAGTTCATCCCCTCGGACGGGGCACCCGCGCTCCCCGAGGTGACCGACGCCATCGAGGCCCGCCTCGTCCACCCGTCGACGGACGGCCCCCGCGGGTCGGTCGACCGCGTCGACTTCCTCGGCTCCCACGCCGAACAGGCCCGAGAACTGGTCGACCCCGACTGCTCGGAGCTGACCGTCGTCTACGACGCCATGCACGGGAGCGGTCGGGGCGTCACCGACGCCCTCCTCGAATCGGCGGGAGCGACGGTGATCCGGCGCCGCTGCGAACGGGACACCGACTTCGGGGGCGGGTCGCCGGAGCCGAGCCCCGAGCGTCTCGCCGGCCTCGTCGACGCCGTCGACGCCCACGACGCCGACCTCGGGGTCGCGAACGACGGCGACGCCGACCGCCTCGCTGTCGTCACGCCCGACCGCGGCTTCCTCGACGAGAACCTGTTTTTCGCCGCCGTCTACGACGCCCTCCTCGACTCCGATTCGGGCCCGGCGGTTCGGTCGGTCTCCACCACGTTCCTGATCGACCGTGTCGCCGACGCCCACGGCGAGGAGGTGATCGAGACGCCCGTCGGATTCAAGTGGGTCGCCGAGGCGATGGTCGAGGCCGACGCCCTGATCGGCGGCGAGGAGTCCGGCGGCTTCACCCTCCGCGGTCACGTCCCCGAGAAGGACGGCGTGTTGATGGCGTTGCTTGCGGCCGACGCGACGGCCGCCGACCCGCTGGACCGCCGCGTCGACCGTCTCCTCGACACCCACGGCGGGGTCGTCGCGGACAAGGTGAGCGTCGATTGCCCCGACGACCGGAAGGCCGCGGTCGTCGACGCCCTCGGCGACGCCATCCCGGAGACGGTCGCCGACCGCGCCGTCGACGACGTGATCACGCTCGACGGCTTCAAACTCCTGTTGTCTGACGGGTCGTGGCTCCTCGTCCGTCCGAGCGGGACGGAGCCGAAGATGCGCGTCTACGCCGAGGCCCGGAGCCGCGACCGGGTGGACGCGTTGCTCGCTGAGGGTCGTGACCTGGTCGTCGGGCTGGTCTGACCCCCCGTCCGTCGAAGTCGACATTCTCATATTCCTCCACTCCTCAGCCCCGTGCATGGACACGATCGATCGCGACCCACGGGAGGCGCGGGCGTGAGCAACGCACTCGGCCCCCTGTCGCGGCTTCGCCGCCTCCCGGACATGGCCGCAGTCCGGTGGTGGTGTCTCGTCGTCGCGGCCGAACTCGCGGTCGTGACTGCGTACATCGACCTCACCGGCACCATCGTCACCCAACCGCGGTACGTCGTCTACCCGTTCGTCTGGATCAACGTCGGCGTGTGGGCGATGCTCCGGACGGGGACGCCGAGCGTCGACCGCCGACAGTGGGCGTTCGCGACGGCGATGGCCGGCGGGTATCTCCTCCTCCTCTTCGTCGCCGGCGGCACGCTCCAGTTCGGGATCGGTGGGCCGCTCAACGGCGGTGCGGTCGCCTCGATTCACTGGAACATCCCCGGACTGGGACCGATCGTCGTCTACGGCACGCCGCGGGTTCGGCTGTCGGTCATCCCGTTCAAGGTCGTCGGCTACGTGGCGATGACCTACCTCGTCTACGCTCGCCTCCTCGACGCGACGCGAGCGGTCCTCTCCGGTGTGTTGGGGCTGTTCTCCTGTGTCGGCTGTGCCTTCTCGCTGCTGCTCCCCTTGCTCGGCGCGACGACGCTGTTCGGGTCGACGCTCACCGGCCTCGCGTGGGACCTCTCGACGCTCGTGTTCGTCCTCACCGTCGCCCTCCTCTACTGGGCCGACGAGGTGGGGGCCGCCGTCTCGCGTCGCCTCTAGAACTCCCCACGGAGTCGGTCGTCCGCCGCTTCGGTTTCGACGACGTCGACCCCAAGCGACTCGTAGAAGGGGCGGACCCCGGGGTCGAACTCGGCGACGAGGCGGTCCCGGTCCTCGGCGGCCCGCGACACGAGGGCGGTGCCGACCCCGCGGTCGCGCCACCGGCGGCGCGTCGCCACCGCGGTGATGCGGTCGCCGTCGCGGACGAGCGCGCCGACGACGCTCCCGTCGACGGTCGCCACCAGGACGCTCCCCGCTCCGATCCGCGCACGAACCGCCGTCGCGTCGGCGTCGAGTACCGCGCCGTCGACGATTCGCATCACGTCGAGGTGGTCGTCGGCGGTGGCCGGCCGGACTCGGATGCGGTCGGCCACGGCGTCGCCGGTCGACGCGCCCCCCTTGACGAGTCGGAGGATACGGACCCTGCCGGCGTCGACGTCGTCGTCCTCGGGGACCGGCGTCCCGTCGACGAGGACGGCTGCCTCGTGGGGGCTAAAGGACAGTTCCGCCAGCAGGTCGCCGTACGTGGCGCCGTCGTCGAGACGCAGTTCCCGCTCACCCTCGCCGACCACCTCGACGCGTACCGTCTGCATGGACCGACGGAGGGACGCGGCGGTCCTGAACCTTCGGATCCCCGACCACCCCGGTCGACGCTCGCTACGCCTCCGGCGCGTCGATCCCGAGTTCGTCGAGGAGCGTCCGGGCGGCCAGCGCCGACGACTCCGGGCCGCGTGCGGTAACCAGGTCGCCGTCGACCGTGACCGACCGGTCGGATCCGAGGTCGGCGTCCCACTCCGCGCCCGCGGCCGTCACCTCGTCCTCGACCCAGTACGGCAGTTTCCGGCCGTCGGGCATCAGGTCCCGGTCGTCGACGATACCTTCCTCCCAGGCGTTGGGGAAGCCGGTGACGCGACGCCCGGCGACGAGGAAGTCGCCCTCCCCGTCGCGGGTGAAGGCGAGGAGGCCGACGGCGTGACAGACGACCAGTGCCGTGCCGTCCGTCCCCTCGACGGCGTCGCGCAACAGCGCCCGGGCGTGTCGGTCCTGGTTCACGTCCCACTCGGTGCCGTGGCCGCCGGGGAACACGACGGCGTCGTAGTCGGCGGCGTCCACCTCGGTCACGCTCACGGGGTCGTCGAGTCTCGGGTCGGTCTCGTGAACCTCCCGGACGCGGTCGGCAGTCTCCCTGCCGACGTTCGCCGGGTCGACCGACCGCTCGTCGATCACCGGCCGCCCGCCGGTGGGCGTGGCGACGGTGACCTCCACCCCCGCGTCGCCGAGCGTGGTCAACGGCTCGGTACACTCTTCCCCCCAGTACCCCTCTTCGCTGACGACGAACAGTGCGGATGGCATACGCGCCGGCGTACGGCCGTGACGCGTAAATGCGTTCCCGACCCACCCCGTCCCGCCCCGGCCGTCGCGCCCCGTCTCGGGGAGTTTATGTGGCGACCGACCCCTCGGTACGGTATGAGCGAGGCCGACGGGTCGGGGCCGGGACGGGAGATTTGGATCGAGAAGTACCGCCCGGAGACCCTCGACGACGTGAAAGGACAGGACGACATCGTCGACCGCCTGTCGAGTTACATCGAGCGCGACGACCTGCCGCACCTCCTTTTTTCGGGGCCGGCGGGCATCGGGAAGTGCGTGACGGGCGAGTCGCCGGTGGTGACGAACCGAGGCGTCGAACGGATCGGCGATGTGGTCGGGGGTACGGATGGATTCGCCACTCCCGACGACGGCTTGGAGGTACTGACGTTCGACGACGGCTCGTTCGGGTACGCCGAACCCTCACACGTCTTCGGGAAGGACGCGGACGACCTCGTCCGCGTCACGACCCGGGACGGAAACGAGATGACCGTGACACCGGAACACGAACTACTGACGGTCGGGCGAGACGGGTTGGAGTGGGTTCCCGCACGTGACCTCGACGCCGGTTCGCGAGTCGTTCGGCCCCGACACGCGTCGCTCCCGGATGGTGACGGCCGACTGGACTGGCTCGACGCCATGGACGGCGACCGAACGTTCGTCCACGTCACCGAGGAGTTCGCGGCGACGCACGGGATCCCGGCCGAGAAGAACTACGTCGGCAAGAAACGGCGCGTGGTCGCCGGACTCCGACGCGGCGAGTCGACGGCCGCTATCGCGGACGCGGCCGATACGACGGAGAAAACGGTCCAGTCGTATCGCCGTTCGCTCGACGCGTCGCTACACGAACCGAGCACTACGTGTTCACTGTCGTATCTTCGGGGACTGGACGCCGCCGACGAGGCGTTGCGGACCCACGTCACCGAGATCCAGTACGTCAACCGCAACAATCAGCGGTCGGAGCCGATCTCGCCGCCGTGGGAACTCACCCCGGAACTGGCTGCGTTCGTCGGACTGACGGTGAGCGAGGCTCGACTCGACGGCGGTCGGGTGAAGTTCTACAACACCGACGACGGCTTGCTCGACCGATTCGACACCACCGCACGGTCGACGTTCGACGTCGAACCTCGACGGGGTGTTCAGAGCGACGTTCCGTACCGGGAGGTCTGTAACCGGACGTTGACGCACTTCTTGGAGGCTTGTTTCGACGTCGTCGACGAGACGTCCGGCGCCGGCTCCACGCTCGTTCGTGCCGACGAGGCGAGCAGGGCGGCGTTCCTTCGAGCCGTCTTCGATGCCGAGGGCCACGTCACCGAGCAGGGGGTCGTCGAGTTGACACAAAAAGACGGTAGCCTCATCACGCTACTCTCGTACTTGCTCGCTGGGTTCGGCGTTCCGAGCCGTCGGAAGCGAGTGGAGAACGCGGCGACCAACGGTTCAGACGAAGAACGGGAGTACCACGCACTCTACGTCTCCAGTTCCCGCCATCTCGAAGCGTTCGCCGAACACGTCGGATTCAGTATCGACCGGAAATCGGCCCGACTCGCGGCTAACGCCGACCGAGACTCGAATCCGAACGACGACACGATTCCAACACAGGATGCGGTCGAAACGCTCTGTGAGTCGCTCTATCTGCGGAAGACGGATCACATTCCGGATTCCCTCGACGCCACCTCGCCGGGCCGAGAACGGTACCTCGACTGTCTCGATAGCCTTCTCGACGCCGCGGAGACACGGCTCGACGAAGCGGAGCGGGCACTCGAGTGGATCGACGAACTCGGCTCCGACCTCGAGGCGGTTACGGCCGTCCCCGCAACGTGGGTCGGGACGCGTGACGAACTGGAGCCCATCGAGACGCGTCGCATCCTCTCCGAGCAGGTAGGGGTTCGATCAGACCGTCTCCTCGAATACGCCGACGGACGGCGAACTCCCGCGAGCGAGCGTGCGGTCGATCTGCTCGACCGGCTCGGGGAACACGACGCCGGCGTCGATATCGAACCCGTTCGAACGGCGCTCGATGAGATCATCGAGGGCCTGAACGTTCCGTACGCTCGCGTCGCGGACGGAACCGAGATGCGTGGGACTGACGTGCAGAACCTCCTGGACGGTGGCAACGACCTCGGGTCACTCCCCCGGTTCCGAACCGTCGCGGACCGCGTCCGATCCATCGCGACCGGGATGCTCTCCGAGGACGTACTCGAAGATCTCACGACGTTACACACCCTCACGAGCGGTGACCTCTACTTCGACGAGGTCGAGTCGGTCGAACCGATCGACGGGACGCGTCGCGTCTACGACCTCACCGTTCCCGAGACGCGCAACTACGTCGCCGGACGGGTGCCGACGGTGATGCACAACACAACCTGCGCCACGGCCATCGCCCGCGAGGTGTACGGCGACGACTGGCGGGGGAACTTCCTCGAACTCAACGCCTCGGACCAGCGCGGCATCGACGTGGTGCGCGACCGGATCAAGAACTTCGCGCGCTCCTCCTTTGGCGGGTTCGACTACCGGATCATCTTCCTCGACGAGGCCGACTCACTCACAGATGCGGCTCAGTCAGCGCTCCGCCGAACGATGGAGCAGTTCGCCGACAACACCCGCTTTATCCTCTCGTGTAACTACTCCAGTCGGATCATCGACCCGATCCAGTCCCGGTGTGCGGTCTTTCGCTTCTCGCCGCTCCCGGACGACGCCGTCGGAGCACAGGTCCGCGAGATCGCCGCCGCCGAGGGGATCGACGTGACCGACGCCGGTCTCGACGCCCTGGTGTACGCCGCCGGGGGCGACATGCGGCGTGCGATCAACACGCTCCAAGCGGCGGCGACGACCGGCGAGACGGTCGACGAGGAGGCCGTCTACACCGTCACCTCGACGGTCCGCCCGGAGAAGATCGAGTCCATGATCGAGGCGGCCATCGACGGCGACTTCCCGCGGGCGCGGTCGACCCTGGAGACGCTCCTCGTGGATTCGGGGATGGCCGGCGGCGACGTGATCGACCAACTCCACCGGTCGGCCTGGGAGTTCGACCTCGACGACCGGCGGACGGTCCGTCTGATGGAGCGGTTGGGCGAGGCCGACTACCGCATCACCGAGGGTGCCAACGAGCAGGTGCAACTGGAGGCGATGCTGGCGGCGCTGGCCCTAGAGGAGTAGTGTGCGCCGGCGACCCCGGACCCTCTCGCCTCCCGCGTCTCCCCGGAGTACGTAGGTTGGATATCCGTATTATTTCCTGATCCTGTACTTATATATGTCCGTGTGACACCCGATCCCCATGGCGGAGTTCAAGATCTCGGAGCGAGAGCGGGGGCAGGTAAACGGGGACCGCCTCACCGAGCGGATCGGCATCGACGAGGGCGAGATCAACTGGCGGAAGGACTTCACCCAGTTCGACGGGGACGACGAGCGGACGGTGGCGGACCTCTCGGACGTGTTCGACGACATCGCCGACGACCTCGTCGAGGAGTTCTACGGCCACATTCAGTCGTACTCGCAGTCGGTTTCGATCCTCGACTCGTCGTCGAAGTCGGTCGAGGCGCTGAAGCGGAGTCAGGCCGAGTACCTGCGGGATCTGGGGCGCGGGGAGTACGGACAGGACTACTTCAGCAGGCGGGCACGGATCGGGAAGATCCACGACATGCTCGATCTCGGGCCCAAGATCTACCTCGGCGCGTACTCGGTGTACTACGAGGGGATCCTCGAGGCCATCGCCGAGGACGTCAAACGCGACGCGGTCGGTGCCGGAGCGGACGGGACAGGGACCGCCGTCGACGACGCCGTCGATGAGGTCGTCGATCGGGCGCTCTCGGTGCTCAAACTCATCAACCTCGACCAGCAGGTCGCGATGGACACCTACATCCACTCGTACAGCCAGCGGATCGAGTCCGAGTTGGACCGCCAGCAGACTGTCGCCCGGACGATCGAATCGTCGGTGGACGAACTCCGCGACGCCTCCGAGGAGGTGGCGACGAGTTCCGGGGAGATCAGCGACATCACGGCGGACCAGGCCGACAGTATGGCGGAGATCTCGACCGAGATATCCAACCTCAGCGCGACGGTCGAGGAGGTGGCGTCGACGGCGAACCAGGTCGCGGAGACAAGCGCCCGCGCGGAGGATCTCGCCGTCGAGGGCAAGGAATCCGCCGAAGAGGCGATGGACGTGATGGACGACGTGGGGGAGGCCGCCGACGGCGTCACCGACGACGTCGAACGTCTCCAGACGCGCATCGACGAGATCGACGAGATCGTCGACGTGATCAACGACATCGCGAACCAGACCAACATCCTCGCGCTCAACGCCTCGATCGAGGCCGCCAGAGCGGGCGAGGCGGGCGAGGGGTTCGCCGTCGTCGCCGACGAGGTCAAGAGCCTCGCCGAGGAGTCCCAGCGACAGGCCGGGCGGATCGAGGAGATGATCGACGAGATCCAGACCGACACGGCGGACACCGTCGACAGCCTCGAAACGACGACTGAGCGGATCGACGTCGGCGTCGAGCGGGTCGAATCCTCGATGGACAAACTGGACGACATCGCCGACGCCGTCACCGAGACGTCGAGCGGTATCTCGGAGGTGGCCGACGCGGCCGACGATCAGGCCGCAAGCACCGAAGAACTCGCGTCGATGATCGATCAGGCCAGTTCGCAGGCCGCCCGAATCGAGAGCGAGATCGACGACGTCGCGACCGCCAATCGGGAGCAAGTGGAGGGACTCGACGGCATCGCCGACACCGTCCGGGAGTTGACGGCGGCGGACGACGACTCCCTCGTGTAGGGACGGGACGGCCGCCGGTGGGCGCGGATCGACGCCCGGGCGTGTGCCGTCGCGGGGACTGCAGTCCGGTCTCGTCCCTTTCCCTCCCCGAAACACGCGTTCCCGGAACTGTTTTAGGCGGAGACGGGCCAAAGAGGTGGTAATGAGCGAACTCGAAGAGGCCTACCGACTCGAGTACTTCGAGGAGGAGGGATTCACCCGACAGGAGTGTGCCTCGTGTGGCGTCCACTTCTGGGCGCGGGTGGAGCGCGACACCTGCGGCGAGCCACCCTGTGACGACTACGACTTCATCGGCAACCCCGGGTTCGACGAGTCGTACACCTTAGAGGAGATGCGCGAGGCCTTCCTCTCCTTTTTCGAGGCCAACGGCCACGAGCGCATCGACCCCTACCCCGTGGCGGCGAACCGCTGGCGCGACGACGTCCTCCTGACCCAGGCGTCGGTCTATGACTTCCAGCCGCTGGTCACCTCCGGCGAGACGCCGCCGCCGGCGAACCCCCTCACCATCTCTCAACCCTGCATTCGGATGCAGGACATCGACAACGTCGGCAAGACGGGCCGACACACGATGGCCTTCGAGATGATGGCCCACCACGCGTTCAACACCCGCGAGGACGCCCCCGACGACTACGCCTACGAAGGTGAGGTGTACTGGAAAGACGAGACGGTGGAGTACTGTGACCGCTTCTTCGAGTACATGGGCGTCGACCCCACGGACCTCACCTACATCGAGGATCCGTGGGTCGGCGGCGGGAACGCCGGCCCTGCGTTCGAGGTGATCTACCGGGGGCTGGAACTCGCGACGCTCGTCTTCATGTCGATGGAGCAAGACCCCGACGGCGAGTACGAGATGAAAGACGGCAACCGCTACAGCCACATGGACACCTACATCGTCGACACCGGCTACGGGCTGGAGCGGTGGACGTGGATGAGTCAGGGGACGCCGACCGTCTACGAGGCTATCTACCCCGACATGATCGACTTCCTCACCGATCGAGCGGGGATCGACCACTTCGAGGAGGAGCGGGCGCTGATCGAGAAGGCCGCTCGCCTCTCGGGCTATCTCGACGTCGACGAGGTCGACGACCTGGCCACGGCCCGGGCGGAGGTGGCCGACGAACTCGGCGTCGACGCCGACGACCTCACCGCCCTGCTCGAACCCCTCGAAGACGTCTACGCCATCGCCGACCACTGCCGGACGCTCGCGTACATGCTCGGCGACGGCATCGTCCCCTCGAACGTCGGCACGGGCTATCTCGCCCGGATGGTGCTCCGACGGACCAAACGCCTCGTCGACGGCCTCGGCATCGACGCCCCCCTCGACGAACTCGTCGACATGCAGGCCGACCGTCTCGGCTACACCAACCGCGATACGATCCGCGACATGGTGCGCACCGAGGAGCGAAAGTACCGCGAGACGCTCGAACGCGGCTCCCGGAAGGTCGAGAGCATCGCCGAGGAGTACGCCGACCGCGGCGAACCCATCCCCCGCGAGACGCTGATCGAACTGTACGACTCCCACGGTATCCAGCCGGACATGGTCGAGGACATCGCCGCCGACCACGGCGCGACCGTCGACGTGCCCGCCGACTTCTACGGACTGGTCGCCGCCCGCCACGGCGGGGACGACGACGACGAGACGACCGCCGGCCGCGACGGTCGGTTCACGGACCTCCCGGAGACCGACCGGCTGTTCTACGACGACCAGGATCGAACGGAGTTCGAGGCGGTCGTCCTCGACGTGTTCGAGCGCGAGGAGGGGTACGACGTGGTGCTCGACCAGACGATGTTCTACCCCGAGGGTGGCGGTCAACCGGCGGACACGGGCGTCCTCTCGACCGACGAGACGACCGTCGAGGTGACCGACGTCGAGAGCCGGGACGGGGTGGTGCTCCACCGGACCGACGGCAACCCCGGCAAAGGCGAGTTCGTCCGCGGACAGATCGACGCCGAGCGGCGGTTCAGCCTGATGCGACACCACACCGCGACCCACGTGATCGGCCACGCCGCCCGACGGGTGCTCGGCGACCACGTTCGACAGGCCGGCGCACAGAAGGGGACCGACCGGTCCCGCCTCGACGTGCGCCACTTCCAGCGCATCTCCCGCGAGGAGGTCAAAGAGATCGAACGCGTCGCTAACGAGATCGTGATGGAGAACCAACCGGTGACCCAGGAGTGGCCCGACCGCCACGAGGCCGAGGCCGAACACGGCTTCGACCTGTATCAGGGGGGCGTCCCGCCGGGCCAGCAGATCCGCCTCGTCCACGTCGACGACGACGTGCAGGCGTGTGCCGGCACGCACGTCGCCCGGACGGGTGACATCGGCGCGATCAAAGTGATCGACACCGAACCGATCCAGGACGGCGTCGAGCGCATCACCTTCGCCGCCGGCGACGCCGCCATCGAGGCGACCCAGCGGACCGAGGACGCCCTCTACGAGGCCGCGGACGTCCTCGACGTCTCGCCCGCGGACGTCCCGGAGACGGCCGAGCGATTCTTCGAGGAGTGGAAGGCCCGCGGCAAGGAGATCGACCGCCTGACTGGGGAACTCGCGGAGGCACGCGCCGCGGCCGCGGCCGACGCCGAGGGGGTCGACGTCGGCGGCGTCGACGCCGTGATCCGGCGGATGGACGCCGACGCCGACGAACTCCGCGCCACCGCCAACGCCGTCGTCGACGAGGGGGCGGTGGCCGTCCTCGGGAGCGCCCGGGGTGGGAGCGCTCAGTTCGTCGTCGGCGTTCCGGACGGCGTCGACATCAACGCCGGCGACGTCGTTGGGCGACTCGCCGGACGGGTCGGCGGCGGTGGCGGCGGCCCGCCGGACTTCGCGCAGGGTGGTGGCCCCGACGTCGACGCCCTGGACGACACTCTGGAGGACGCACCGGACGTGCTTCGGACGGTACGGAGCACCTGAGAGCGGGCGAAGGTTCATACCCGATCCCGCGGCCACGCCCGCCGTGACCTCCTCGTCGCGGCTCCCGTCGATCCCGCTGTCGGCGTACGGCCTCTTTCTCGCCCTCTCGACGGCCCTCTGGGTGCGCTCGGTTGCCGCCGCGTCGTCGCACGATCCGACGCCGACGGCGCTGCTCACCGGTCGCCCACCGATGTCGCCGGTTCTGGCGGTTGGCGGCGTCGGCCTCGCACTCCTCCTCGCCGCCACGGTGATCGGACTGGCACTCCTGACCGCCCGCGCCGCGTGACCGATGCCACTAACGGCCGGGGGCCGTAGGACCAGCCATGCCGACCGCATCGAACGGCGCGGTGTCGATCCACTACGCCACAGACGGTGACGCCGACCGGGAGACGGTCCTGTTGCTCGGCGACGTGGGCTACGGCGCGTGGCAGTGGGGCTGGCAACACGCCGGTCTGACCGGCCCCTTCGAGACGGTGGTGCCCGACCTCCGGGGTGCGGGACGGTCCGACGCACCGTCGGGGCCCTACGCTATCGAGGACTTCGTCGCCGACGTCGAGGCCGTCCTCGACGACCACGGGGCGCGGCGGGCCCACGTCGTCGGCGCGGGGCTGGGCGGGATGGTCGCACTCGAACTCGCGCGGGCGTCGACGCGTCCGCAGTCGTTGGCGCTTCTGGGCACCGCCGCGACCGGCGAGGGCCTGTCGCTCGACCCGCTGTTCGGGTCGCCGGCCGACCCCGACGACCTGACGTCGTCGCTGTCGGCGGCGCTCTCCGACGACTTCCTGAGCGCCCACCCCGAGGCGGTCGACCGGATCGTCGACTGGCGCGCCGACGAGGACGCCACCCGCGAGGCGTGGGCGGCACAGGCCGCCGGGGTCGGGGCCTTCGACGCCTCGGACTGGCTGTACGAGGTGACGCTCCCGTCGCTCGTCGTCCATGGCCGAGACGACGCCGTCTGGCCGGTCGACCGTGGCCGGCGACTCGCGGAGGGGCTCCCCCGGGGCGACTTCGTCGGCGTCGACGCGGGACATCTCGTGGGTATCGAGCGCTCCCGTGACGTGAACGACCGCCTCGTCGGGTTCTTCGAGGGTGTCGGCTCGACCGACCGGGCGTAAGCGACTAACGCCCCGCCCGCCAGGGGACACACGATGAGTCGACCTCGGATCGCGCTCTTGGACGCCTCACACGGTGCGGACCACACCCGCCGGAACTTCCGTCGGGAACTGGACGCCGACCTCGCGGAGTTCGACGCGTCGGCCGGCGAACTGCCCACCGATTTCGACTACGACGCCGCCGTCGTGACCGGGTCGAAGTCCTCCGTCTACTGGGACGAGCCTTGGATCGACGCCCTCGTCGCCTGGGTCGGGGAGGCGGCCGACCGCATGCCCGTCCTCGGCGTCTGTTACGGCCACCAAGTCCTCGCGGAGGCACTCGGCGGCCGCGTCGAGGCGATGGACGACGTCGAACTCGGCTACCGCGAGATCCGACGCCTGACCGAGGACCCCCTGTTCGCGGGCCTCGACGCCACCTTCGTCGCCTTCGAGACCCACTCCGATCGGGTGGTCGACCTGCCGCCGGGCGCGACGCTCCTCGCCGAGAACGACCGCGGCGTCCAGGCGTTCCGCCGCGGCGACTGCTGGGGCGTGCAGTTCCACCCCGAGTACGATCGGTCGAGCGCCGAGACGGTCACGCGAGGGAAGGATCTCCCCGAGGCGCGCATCGACTCGGTCGTCGCCGGCATCGACGACGACACCTACGCCGCCGCCTGCCGGACCAAGCGCCTCTTCGACAACTTCGTCGCGTACGTCGGCCAGCGGACGGGGACGGGAACTCCCGACGCCTGACGCCTGTCTCGACCTGCCAACCGTTTTGGGGGCCGCTCCCGGAGGTGGCTGTATGGGTCACACTATCGACGAGAAGCGCGTCTACGCCGACCGGACGGGGGCCGAGACGGTGCTGATCGCGTCCGAGCGGGGTGTCGTCGTCGCGTCGCTGTCGGCCGACCGCGTCGGCGAGTTCCGTCTCGACCACCGGACGGCCGCCCGTGACGTGGCCGCCAACGGGGACCGTCGCGCCGTCGCCACCGACGAGGACGTCCTCGTCGGCAGGTACGAGCCGACGGGGTTCGGGCCGGCGGTAGCGGTCGGGTTCGACGGCGACGACCTCCTCGCGGCCGGGCCGGACGGACGGGTCGCTCGCCTCGACGACGGGTGGACGACGCTGGGGACCGTCGAGACGCCCCGCGCCGTCCACGGTGGGATGGTCGCGGCCGCCGACGGCGTCTGGATGGTCGATCAGGGTCTGCGGAACGTCGGCCTCGGGGACGTCCGTGACGTCCACGGTCGGGGGATGCCCCTCGCGGCCACCGACGACGGCCTCTACCGCCTCGGCAACGGCTGGATGGACGAACGCAGCGACGCGTTCGGGGTCGTGAGCGTCGACAGCGCGGAACGACGTTCCGCGAGCAGCCGGACGCAGTCCGGCGACGCGGCCGACGACCGCGCCCACGCCGTCGGCGAGGACGGGACGTTCGTCCGCGAAGCGGTCGGCGAGTGGCGGGCGGTCGAGACGCCCGGCGATCCCGTCGACGTGGCCTACACCGACCGGGCGACGGTCGCGGTGACCGAAGGCGGGACGCTGTTGGCCGACGCGGGCGAGGGGTGGCGGACGCGGGAACTGGGCGTCGGCGGCGTCTCGGCGCTCGCGGTTCGCGGGTGAGCGCGGACGGAAACGGTTTTCGGGGCGGCCGTCGATCCACTCCACATGATCGTCCCCGGTTCGAACTCGCAGGCGCTCGGGGCGGCGCTGGCCGCCGAGACCGGCTATCCGCTCGCAGACGTGCGGTACGAGCGGTTCCCCGACGGCGAACGCATGGCGTCGACACCCGGTATCGACTCCGGCGTCGACCGGGCGGTCGTCGTCGCCTCGACGACGACCGACGCCGCCCACGTCGAGCTCCTCCAGTTGCAGGACGCCGCCCGCGAGGCCGGCGCTGACGAACTCGTGACCGTCCTCCCCTACATGGGGTACGGGCGACAGGAGCGTGCCTTCGAACACGGCCAACCCGTGTCGGCCCGCGCGGTGGCCCGCGCCGTCTCGACCGGCACGGACCGTGTCGTCCTCGTCAACCCCCACGAGGCGTCGGTGACCGACTTCTTCGACGCCCCCTGTTCGGTCGTCGACGCCGCCCCCCGACTTGCCGACCCCCTCCCCCCCGACCTCGAGGAGCCGCTCTTCCTCTCGCCCGACGCGGGCGCCGTCGCCATCGCCGAATCGACCCGGGACGCCTACGGCCGGGGCGACGTGGACTACTTTGAGAAGGTGCGCCACTCCGGTACCGAGGTGGAGGTTACGCCGGGCGACGCCGACGTGTCGGGCCGGGACGTGGTCGTCGTCGACGACATCGTCGCCACCGGGACGACGATGAGCGAGTCGGTCGGCGTCCTGGCCGACCGCGGGGCCGCCGGGGTGTACGTCACCTGCGTCCACCCGCTGTTCGCACGGAACGCACGGTCGAAACTCGAACGCGCGGGCGTGTCGGCCATCTACGGTACCGACACCATCGAGCGCGACGTGACCGCAACCTCGGTCGCCCCGGCCGTCGCCGACGCCCTGTGAGATGCCCGCCCCGTCGCCCGACCCGCCAGACCCAGACGACGCCCTCGTCCTCGCCCCCGACTGCCGGCGCTGTCCCGCCCTCGTCGAGGCCCGCGACCGGATCGCGTGGGGGAACGGGCCGCGGGACGCCGCGGTGATGGTGGTGGGCGAAGCCCCCGCCGCGGGCGACCAGACCGACGACGACTGGCCCGGGGGCAACCGCTCGGGGTTGGCGTACACCTCGCGACACTCCGGACGGTGGATCCGTTCGCTGCTCGCGGCCCACGGGGTCGAAACTCGCCCGCGGCCGTAACGTCGGGTCGCGACCCGATCCTCCCGCCAGTCGCGTGGTTTCTTTAGCGTGGCCGTGCTACGGCCGCGCATGACCGACTGCATCTTCTGTAGCATCGTCGACGGCGACATCCCCAGTCACACCGTCTACGAGGACGACCGTGTGATGGCCTTCCTCGACGCCAACCCCCTCGCTCGGGGCCACACGCTCGTCATCCCGAAGGCCCACCACGAGCGGGTGAACGACCTGCCCGCGGACCTCGCGACGGACGTCTTCGCGGCCGTCCACGACCTGACCGACCGGATCGAACGCGCCGTCGACGCCGACGCGACGACCATCGCGTTCAACAACGGCACCGCCGCCGGTCAGGAAGTTCCTCACGTCCATGCCCACGTCGTCCCCCGATCCGAGGCCGACGGCGGGCGACCGATCCACGCCCTGATCGAGGACCGCCCCGACGTGGCCGACGACGAACTCGCGGACCTGGCCGAGACCATCGGCTCCGCCTGACATGGCCCTTCGTGTCGGCCGTGCCGCCCGATGAAATGGGATTAAACAATATTATTTCGTTTCAATAAACTACTTTATACTGGCCGTCCGTTCTCCATATCGCGGAGGTGACCGACATACAGACACGAACTATCGGTAGAACACAGCATACTGCCACTACCGAATGAGGCTTGGTCAGTCTCCAGCGTGTTACGCCTGGGCATATCCCCGTTCAGTTCGTGGCAGACGCTCACACTCGCTACCGGTGGAGCGTCACCGCTTTTCGTCCGCCCGTGCCGGTCCTTCCCGCCGTCGAGCGGGTCGCGTTAACTTTGGCGTGAGTTGTGCCGGACGGCGAGGGCTTGGAGCCACGATTCTGCTGTCTGCGGTTCGACATGGCTGAAACTAGTTGCAAATGAGGAGGTTCGTCGTTCTATTTCCCAAAAGACACGTTCGATGGCATTCCGATTCCCATGTGAAACCATCTGGAATCGGTACCCGTCTTCGTCGAGGACGTTCACTAGATAATCGGCGTCATCGACGAGAAATTCGACGCCATCTAGCCGATATCGTCGATGAAGTTCGGTCAGAAACCATCGCGTCGTCTGTTTCGTCGTCGCTGGAAACAGCCTGAACTGCAGGATTTCGTTTGTTTGGGGATCGACGGCACCGTACAGCCAGTAGTCGTCACCGTTGATGCGGATCACTTTCTCGTCAACCGCAAGTTGATCCGCACTCACCGTCGACATCGGCTGTAGATCGGCCTTGTGCACCCAGTTGTGAACCGCGACGTGACTACGTTTGACTCCCAACTCATCGAGAAACTGACTGGCATCCCTTGTTGACATACCGGCGAGATGACACCGGATGCCCACTTGAATCGCCCACTCGGGAGTCCGCTTTCGCTCCACAAACGACAAGTCGATCCACTCGATACATCCGTTGAGGCGGTCGAATTCTGGCATAAGCACTCAGAACTCGTCCGCCTCATCCTCTAACTTAACGCGACCGTCAGCCCCTCACATACCTTCATAACCATCCAATTTCACTTCGGGAGTATACAAACATGGTCGGTACCCCGGACAATCCCCTCACGCAATCTTCTACGTATTCGGGCAAAGTGTATCGGCTCTCCAGCACTCAAGGATCGCTCAGTCTCGAGTTCCTTCGCGACCAACTGGACGGTACAACCATTCATCTAGACCCACCATCTGAGTACGAGGAAGATGATGACCTGATTAAACCGGATGTATTCAAGAAAGACGGTAAAATCAAGATCATCACCACCATCGAAGACGTGGAAATCGTTGGGGACGGCAGCCTAAGAGCACTCTCCGGCAATATCGTGCTCGACGAAACCGGTTCAGTCGTATTTCGAGATGATCGAGTCTTGATCTTGGATACCGAATCGGTCCGCTTTCTCTCCTTTAGCGACGGTGATGACTACTACATGGTGCTGATTGCCGGACGGAACCTCGTTGAAAACGTTCTCGAGATCATCCGTGAGAAACTCGGAAACCTGGATCTCTCACTTCTGGAGGTCAACCTCAGTTCAGACGACATCGAACACATTGCCGACCAGCTCGCCGAAGAACTCCTGAACACTACATTCCAAGACTTCCCTCAGTCCTCGATAAACAAGAAGTACATTTCTGGTCGTGGCTATCAGTCCGAGCCGGAATACCAGGAGGAAAAGAAACGGGGATCGGTGCGCACTCACATGATGGCAACACAGGAAATCGGCGAAGGCGAGAAGGTCATCAGTATCTCGGAGGATGCGCTGGTTCGAAGCTACTCTAACATGGAACTGGAGACCTATCTTACGCTGATCCAAGAGTACCTTCTCCCCCAAATCTCAAAACAATCGACGGTGACTGACTTCACGGCACCAGGTGACCAGTCAACGGTAAACGACTTCGCCGACCAAAACTGAATAGCACACTATGCCGTTCCCCGGACAACAGTCGATTCTCGAACTTGTCGGGGGAATCTCTCTGCTGGCGATTGCGCTGTTTGTCGTGAAAACCTTCCTCAATTCGGTGTTCGCTCGCCTAATCGGTGATCGAATCGTTGATCGATGGATTTCACAGGCCAAGAAGAAGGCCAAGGCATACCAAACGCGGTATAAGAAAATCAAGGCGGACTTGGAGTTCAGTGCGTATGTAACCGACAGTCGTACGGTCAATGAAGCTTCTGAGGCTGTAGAATCAGCCATCAGAAGCAGTGTCTCGCGTAGCAAGGGTGCGGCGGAAGTTCAGGAATTCCACTAGATAGACGAGAAAACGGCCAGCGTGACCGTCGACTACCTCAACAGCGATCCTTTCGAGATCACGATAGACCTCATACAGGACAACAGCTCGTTCTCACACTCAGACGTGAACTCGGTTGCTGACGCGAAACTGGATTCTATCGGCGTTGACATTTGCTTTGAGTTCGATTTTAGAAATCTCAAGGGCGTACTCATGGACGTCGGGACCTTCGCGCAATTTCTTCGGGAGAGCATGGATGACGAGTTCAATGTGAGGTCAGTTACGGAAAGTCGATTCAAGGTCGGGATGCTGGAGAATGATTTGACCCTCGACGACTGGATTCAGGAACAACGTTTTGAGACCAGTCTGTTGCTGAAGGACGAACAGGGTGAGCGGTCCATCGAATTCCGTGGTGATGAGGCGGTCATCACTGCACCGTACCCCGAGGTAGATGACCAGACGGCGGAATACATCCGACTCACGTTGCTCAACTACTATCTCTAGCAATTGGCGTCAATACTGGTGAGGGGCAGTGTGGTAGTCCGGGCGCTGATTGGTGCCAATTAGAACAATAGAGTGTCCGGTATGGTCGGTTAGTTCTGTTTCGCTGAAACCTCTCGCCAATAGACTGATGCGCCCATCTGAAGGAAACCAACATAATTGGAGTCAACTTTAATCAGTCTATGTCAGAGTAAGATATACCAACATAGACCGTATTAGTGAGTGTTGAGGCAAGCCAAATGACCGAAGACGATAACCCAGATCGGGAAGACCTCGCAGAGAGACTGAAGAAACTCCCAGCCGACGAACGGCGAAAACTATTGGAAGAGGTAGAGTCTGAAGAAGAACTACCGATACTCCGATGGTCCTCGAACCCTGTGGCAGTTAAGGCTGCGTTCAACTTCGTTGAGCGCGAGGGAACTGTGACGTTCGAAGAGTTACGGTCCTACCTCCAGAGCGAGGGGCATATCGATGCGGAAGAGGGATCGTACAACTTCGGAATCGTGGAAACTGATGATGGAGTGTTTTTCAACACTACGGGCGACCGTGAACCGGAAACAGAAATTTCGCTAACAAATACCGGGCAAGAAGTCGCAGCCGTCTTCGATGAAACCCCCGACCTTCGCCCCATCGAACGCACATTACTAATCGGTATGCAGCCATATGGAAGCGCGTTCTTCTATCTCAGTACGCTTGAGGAGAACCGCGAGGACGGCGGTCTACTTAGGGAAGACCTTGAAGAAGCACTCGTAGACGAGTATGAAGGGTCTGGAAAATACTACACGGGTTACTACAACAGCTGGTTCCACAAGTTGGGCGTAGTAGAGAAGGAAAGAGTTGGGAGGAAAGTGAAGTATCGCCTCGCAACTCCATCAGGGTGGTAGTTACGAAAACAATGACCAAAAATTCTGATATGCCAAAATTTCCCGGTTTGTACCCCTCCCGGTAGCTGTTGAGTTGCGCTGTTTCTCCGTGGTTAAAGAATTGAATTGAGAGTTTGTTAAATGTCGTCCAGATCCCGTCTGCGCTGTTCCATCTTCTCACGCTCAGTGCGACGATCGTAGTGCTTGTTGAGCACGTCGCCACTCACGTTTGCACGGTCAGACACAGCTGGTCGGGGCACATCGTTTGAGAGCCAGTGGGTGATCCCTCCACGCCGCACAGCGTGTGGCGAGACGCTTGACGGGCATTTGCTGGCTTGCTGACGGTCAGTAGCGGCTGTACAGTTCTCGACGTCTCGATTGTGTGGGCACTCCCCCGTACTTATGCACGGGCGAGTAGCGGCGTAGATGTCGACCGCAATCGTGTTGCGATGGATGCGACCATAGGTGGTGGTGATGAGCGGCTCGCGCCCGTAGTCATCGGTTCGTTCGGATCGCTTGTGGTCGGTCCAGTCGTTGAGCAGTGTGACCGTATCTGATTTGAGGGCGACAGTTCATTCACCCTCGTGCTGGTTCTTCAGGGGTGTGTTTGCTTCGGGATGGTGTCTGATCTCCAGGTACTCGTCTCGTGGGTGGTAGTCGTCGAGATCAATCGCCCGAATCGCCCCTCGCCTCAGCATCGTTCTCCATGCCAAGTGAAGGACGACGTGCTCGCGGGACGCATACTGGTACGTGTCGTAGTGGTCGAGGAGTGATTCTGCGACGTCGGAATCGAGCATCACGTCGCGCTCATTCTCATCATTCCATCTGGGTTTTGAGCGTCACGCGGTTGAGATCCCCGTCGTCTCGACGCCAGTTTCGGTACTGGTTGATAGCCGCCCCTTCAAGCTCGCTGAGGTCGTCGATGTTGGCTTCCTCGCGACACCAACGGGTAAGTGGCCGAGTCGTGAGCGGTGGCTATACAGCGTTGCTTCGGTGACGTCTCGGGAGTCGAGGTAGCGCTCAAGTGCGCCCTCGGGGTCGGAAGGGATGCTTGCGTCAGTCATGCTAGTGGTGGTGTTGAATCGTGTTCCACCACAACAGCCCGAGGATGGCGACTGGCGCGGCCCTCTTAGCTTCGGGTGCCGACCAGCGGTCGGCTTCCGGTGCCGGAAGCGCAGGCGCGCGAAGCGCGCCGAGAACCGAGCGTGGAAGTCCGCCCGGAACGGCGCGTTAGCGCCGCACGCCCGGCAGAACCCGCGAAAGTCAAGTCCTGGAGCGCCCATCGACGATTTCTCGCCCGTGATCGCACGACTGCGACGGAGCAATCGTCGACGTCGTCGTCTCTGAGTGCACTGCCGTTGATTTCGTTCAGTCACCGAACGATTCCGAACGACGGCGGTTTTGTCCCGTGGTTCGCTGTCTCTACGGCGTGGTGCATGGCTGCTAATCATTGGGTCATTAATGCCTCTCGGTTACGAGCAACTGTGTCCCGGTAAAATCAGGCGGTAGTGGTCACGGAAACGCGACACTGCCGGTAGTTGATGAGACCGAATACAGGACGCACTCGGTCATCTTGCCCTTGAGTCAGTCGAACTCGGGGACGAAATCCTCGGCGAGTTCGGGAGCGAGTTCACTACCGGTGAGCCAGGTGATTTGCTCGTCGTCGAATCCGTAGTTCGGGAGTAGCGATTCGGCTGCTTCGCCGAGTGGAATATCGTTCGTGACCACGAGAACTCGATCCCCGACCCCATCAAGCAGGATTTCGAGGGCCAGTCCCACGATTTCGGTATCCGCTTTCTCGACGACATCCTCTGATCGATCACTGGAGTTCGCGATGAAGTTCCGTGCCCGATCCATCACCGTTGAGACGTCCGAGTCCGAATAGGCCGGACTCTCGGTGACCTTCATCCATCCCTCCTGTACTGCCTCGTCGACAGGGGATTGATCCGGAGAGTACGCGTCGAGTGCAGGATCACCAGTCACCTCGGCGTACACCTGTGGCGAGATGCGAAAAACGGTATCGCGCTGATGGGCTTCGCGGGCGAGTGCTTGGAACCGCGTACCGTCACGTCGACCGCAACTGATGAGAACCGACGAATCGATGAAGACGACTTCTCCGTCGCGTCCCATACTGGATCAGGCCTCGACGACGGGGCGGAGTGCATCCAGAACGACGCCTGCTTCCAAGGGGGAAAGGTCCTGTTCACGAGCCATAATCCGGTGTGTGACGGACCCCTCGGCGTATTCGCGGGCGTAGTCGAGTGCGACGGCGAGCCCGTCGAGTCCGTGGCGGTCGATGTACGTATCGACGCCGTCATCCCGAATTCGACGGGCGATCGCCTCGACTAGCTCCGGCGTGATTCGTCGTTCGGCATCGCCCGCGACCAGTTGGAGGTCGATCTCGTGAGCCGTATATTCCGCCGGCCGTCCGTCGTTCGACTGTTCGACGAAGCCTGCGGCTTCGAGGTCGTCGACGTATTCGTAGACCGTTCGTTGTGGGAGATCGAGCGTCTCGACGACATCCTGGATCGTCGTCTCCGGATGATGGTCGATATAGGTGTAGATCCACGCTTTTCGGGGATTCTCGAGGAGCGCGAACACCTCGCCACCAGTATCGAGTGGGGTATCCCAGTTAGCTTCTCTCGTCGCCATCAGTAATAGCAAGTTGCGCGCAAATTGCAATAAGTCTTGTTGAGATGGAGTCGTCACTGACATCAACGTTCTACGAGCGCGCGGAGGGCTATCGTACGACCGGATCTCTCCCCATCGGTGTATTCAGTATCCCTCGATATCGACCGTCTCAGGCCCAGCAAGGGACTTCGTTCACCGACCGAACGAGCGCCTGCAGCGCCCATTCGCTTATCGAACGACCAACATCCGACAGACGGCGTCGGGTTGTTTATAAACCGACTTTGGCTGCCGAATTTGATTTCGTTCGATAGTCGAACGATTCCGTTTGAGTGGGGTGCCGTCTGGTGGTTCGCGTACATCCAAACCCGGTGGAAAGGGTATAATCATTGGGTCATTGGATGTCGCGCGCGACCGTAATGGTCAGGTTGTACGCTATCATCTATCAAGATGATGCGTCGGTTCGAGAAAGGAGATAGCGTCCGAGTCGACATCCCTGATGAAACGGTCGCGTTAACTTTGGCGTGAGTTGTGCCGGACGGCGAGGGCTTGGAGCCACGATTCTGCTGTCTGCGGTTCGACATGGCTGAAACTAGTTGCGAACGATGAGGTTCGTCGTTCTATCTCCCAAAAGACACGTTCGATGGCATTCCGATTCCCGTGTGAAATCATCTGGAATCGGCACCCGTCTTCGTCGAGGACGTTCACCAAGTAATCGGCGTCATCGACGAGAAATTCGACGCCATCTAGCCGATATCGTCGATGAAGCTCGGTCAGAAACCATCGCGTCGTCTGTTTCGTTGTCGCTGGAAACAGCCTGAACTGCAGGATTTCGTTTGTTTGGGGATCGACGGCACCGTACAGCCAGTAGTCGTCGCCGTTGATGCGGATCACTTTCTCGTCAACCGCAAGTTGATCCGCACTCACCGTCGACATCGGCTGTAGATCGGCCTTGTGCACCCAGTTGTGAACCGCGACGTGACTACGTTTGACTCCCAACTCATCGAGAAACTGACTGGCATCCCTTGTTGACATACCGGCGAGATGACACCGGATGCCCACTTGAATCGCCCACTCGGGAGTCCGCTTTCGCTCCACAAACGACAAGTCGATCCACTCGATACATCCGTTGAGGCGGTCGAATTCTGCCATAAGCACTCAGAACTCGTCCGCCTCATCCTCTAACTTAACGCGACCAGCGAATTCGGGACTGCGGTTATGGACCGCGAGGCTGCGTACGTGAAACAGCAAATCGCTACTGATGACCGAATTCTGAATGTAGGATGCGGCATCGGTTCGCTCGAAGAACGCTTTCCCGAGCACGAGATTATCGGACTGGATCGTTCGGCGGCGATGGTACAAGCAGCTCAAAATCGAGTTTCTGCACCGTTCGTTCTTGGCGATGCGACTGCGCTCCCGATCGCAACCGCGTCGATTGATGCGGTCGTCTTCGTCTCAACGCTCGAATTCATCCCTCGTCTCGATGCAGTACTTAGGGAAGCGACTCGCGTCCTCGCTTCCGGTGGGACGCTGGTTGCACTCGTGTTGAACACGCGCTCGGAGTATGTACAATCGAACCTTCAGCGAGAGGGTTCGTACTTCCAGCGGATGGTCCACCGGGACTCTGACGCCGTGACGAAAACCATCTTGGAATACGTTGATGGGAAGCAGGAGTTCTTTTTGGGAATCTCCGATGAGGAAGTCTTCGAGAGTACTGATCCAACGACTGCTGCGATCTCAGCGATAGTCGGAACTCCGCATGAGTGACCACAATATCCTTGCCTGCGTTCCGTGAACACGGACTATATGACTGAGTCACCGGGATCTGAGTCATCTCCGCTTTTCGAAGCGAAAGAATTCGACGAATCATCTGTGTTCACGCCGAATGCACTCCTAAAGAATGCTCGACGCCAGAAGGGGCTCTCAGAGCACTCTGTTCCGAAAATCTGCATCCTCGATCCTGATGGAGACATCGTACGTCACTTGGCGGCCACTGATGAAGCTGAGAAAGACGAAACGTGGCCCGGGTATCACACCGATCTTTATCGTTTCGAACGGAATGGTGAGAAGTTCGGAATCGTGGGGTGCGCTGTTGGAGCATCGTTCGCTGTACTATAGTAGCGTTTGTAACTGTCCGCACACCTGATCGAACGCAGTCATGCGATCAGGTGTGTGATGACTTACAAAGGCTACTATAGTAGCAGAACAACTGTTCGCTGCCGGGTGTGAATTCCTCATTAGTGTAACTTCCTCGGGCCAGATTATTCCGAAGGACGACCCACCTTATTTTGTTCTTATTGAACGGGCGCTCCGTGATGAAGGTACGAGTCATCATTACCGTTCGGCGAGTCGCTATGCGGATATTGATAGTGATCTCAGCACTTCGGTCCAAGAGGCCTGCAAAACAGTGTCCAGACCCGTCTACGTAGGGAGTACTTGGACGACGGATGCTCCGTTCCGAGAAACGGAGACTGCGATTGACCGCGCCCGATCAGAAGGGATTCTCGCCGTTGAGATGGAAGCCGCAGCACTGTATACGTTCGCGGCCGTACGAGAACAGCCTGTTGTTTGTTTCGCACACGTGACTAATCAGATGGGGCAGACTGAGGATGATTTCGAGAAAGGGAAGGCGGATGGAAGTCGGGACGCCCTAGAGGTGATCGATGCCGCTACTACTGGTTGGCAGGCGTTAGATTGAATGACACCTATACAGAGCCTTATGGGCAATCTCATCCGTCATTAGGCCAGTCATCTGGAAGCCGTGACAAGGTTGCCTTGATCGTGAGATTCCCGAGATCTGTCTGTTCCCGCAACCAGTCAGCCGCCTCAATATGGGCGTCTTGTCCGTTTGGAATATAGATCCCATCTGGAGACTGTACAACGAATGGAAGGTCAAGCACTTCGTTTTCGAGAATACGGATGAGTTCGTCGTGGTCCTCTGTTCCTGCTACTAATCGAATCAGCTGTTCAGCTGGGACCGGTGATCCCCACGAATGACGGCGAGCCAGTTTCCAGACGAATTTCGCCGCAGTATCCGACATTGCGGTACACCTCGTGCCGTGGATATTTATAAATATACAAACTAAGCGAACACCCGTGTCCAATAGGTTTAACACACTCCGCGTTCAAGATAGGGTACCAGAGTACCCCTCGATCGAACACACTATGTCAAGCCAGAAACCCCCTGCCGACCCGGTTGAGAACCTCTCAATGGACGAACTCCGCGACGAGTACCCCAGTGGATGGCGAATTCTCGTCCAGAACGAAAGCATCGGCTATATCCTTGATGCGCTAATGGATGCGCTACCAGGATCCGAATTCACGAAATCGGAACTTGCCGACAAGGCAGGCGTCAGTCGCCAGTCCGTGTATTCTCATTTGGATCTCTTGCTGGTACTGGGTGTTCTCGAACCCGTCGAAGATTCCTCACCGGAACGGTATCGAGTGAACGCTGAGAATGACCTTCTTGAGCTTCTGCATCAGGTTAATGGCGTAGTGAATGAGCGACTGGCCGACTAAAGCGACTTCCAGATCTCATCTATACTGTCGCCGTTGATGAGCTGATACATCTGTGTTTTCGTATGTTCTTCATCGTAGTATGTGAGTAGCCAACTGGAATTCCGTAGTGGTAACACTGCAAGTTCTACTAATTGACAGTCGGAGTCAGGCCATTCAATCTCCTCGCCAACTACTTTTCTGGGATCGACCTCGTAATATGTCGCGTCGTATGCTGAGGTCATAAGACATCCAACGTATCCAGCGCCCTGTTTTTCGTAGAGGGTGAACCCTGCTCCTGACTCGTGGGTGAATTCCATCACCCTCGAATCAAGCTTAATAACAGATCTGCCACGCTCCTTGCTAATCTCTTCATAGCTGTCTGGGAGCGTCGCCGCACAACTAACGTGTTCTACCTCTTCACCGCTATGTTTATCGCGCATAGCACGTGGAGTGGATTTTGTAGAGTTCCTGGTTCTTCTGCCAGAATCGTCCTTCAGGCCTTAATTTTATATACTACAACGCATCTGAATCGAGAATCTGTAAAAGCAGCATTCGTTCTAGTTTAATATTACCAGTAATATATGGTGATGAATCGCTGTACAGCCAGAGCATCTCGGACTCCTGTTCCATTGCGTTTCTCTCAGAAGCAGTGCGGTAGTCGGCGTTCTGAGTGGACTCACGTCAAGAATCACGTTTACGGAAGCAGATCGTCGTGCACTTGGTGCACGGCGTTTTGAGTGTGTTTCATAGATGGCAAAAGAGAAGTTCGGCGTTGCGATTGCAGAAGATATCGTCCGAGAGATCGATGAACTGGTTGACGAGTGCGAAGATCTCGGAGCCAGCCGCTCCGAGATCGTCGAAGCAATCCTCACAGCGTACATCCAGTCCGACACTGATCACGTTGAACAGGTGCGTGAACTCATTATTCGACGGCGAAAAGGAACTCTCTAACGTCTTTAGAAAAGCGTGCACCAAGTGCACGCTTTTCTGACAGCGTAATCGTCTCTTCTTTAACCACTTGAAACAAATCGGTGATCCGCTTGTGGCTTCTCGACTGCTGATCGCTGGAACGATTGCTGTGTCAAGCGTTAAACCTCTATGCTGTCTGTCGGTTTTGTATCTTTTATTACTGCTGGTTTTAAACTAGAACGAATGGTAAAAGCAGAGATAGTATGTGATGTGCTCTTGTAAGCAGCTATCTTTGGGTGCTATTGTGGGTCAGAGATCGTCTAGATATTCGCGTCGTTGTTCCATTTTTTCTTCCTCAGTACGCGAATCGTAGTGCATCGAAAGTACCTTTTCGCTCACATTAGCACGATCGCCTACGGCTTTCATCGGCCACCCTTCTTGCAGCGCGTGTGTGATCCCACCTCTCCGAAGGGCGTGAGGATTCACAGTCGAGGGGCATTCAGAGGCTGAATCATACGAGTTCGCCTCACACTCGTTAAGGTCACGACCGTGGGGGCATTCCCGCGTGATCACACAGGGGCGGGTATACCGGTAGCAGTCACCGCGCAGCGTCGTCGTGTGAGCTCTTCCTTCAGAGGTTGAGATCAAAGGTTTTCGTCCATCCTCAGTTACGGCTGGTCGAGTTTTTTCCATCCAGTTGTCTAGTATCTCACAGACTTCGTCGGACAGTGCGACGAACCGTTCGCCTTTCTTTTGATTCTTTAGCGTCGTTCCCGACTCCGGACGATGCACCACCTGTAATGACTGGTTGACTGAGTCGTAATCACCGCAGTCTAACGCATGAATCTCACCGACACGCATCATCGTGTGCCACATCAGGGTAATCACGACGTGCGGCCGCGAAGCATATTCGTACTTTTCGAGGTAGGTGAGGATCTGCTCTGCTCGGTCAGAGTCCAGCATCTCATCGCGGATGTTATCGTCACCGCTCAGCGTCGGAGACAGAACTTTCGTATGGAGATCCTGCTCGACGCCGTCAATCGACTCCAGCCACTTGATGAACACCCGGAGTGTATCCATCTGAGTCTTCTCTGTGGCAGGAGAAAGATCCCCTTCCATTCGTCGCCAGATCCGGAACTCATGCAGCTGGCGACCGGACAGATTATTCAGGTTCGTAATCTCAGCCTCGTCATTGCACCACCGGATGAAATGCCCAAGCCGTGAACGGTGGGAGTAAATCGTCGCTTGGGAGACGTTGTTTTCTCGGTCAGCGATGTACAGTTCGAGCGCGCGTTCGGGTTCGATGGGTTCGAGACTCATTTGTTGGTCCCACGCGAACCCCCGTCAGAACACCCATTTTGAGACGGCCGATTTCGGCCGCCTCACGCCTCAAAGGTCGATTCGTTCGACAGTCGAACAGGAGCCTGCAGCGCCCATTCGCTTATCGAACGATGTACAATCAACAGACAGCGTCGGATTCCTTATAAAGAACTCCCGCTGCGCGCGAAAGAGTTCATTCACTTCCCGAACGGGGGTCGACGCGGTCATGCGATTCGCTAGAATCAAAATCACCATCCGCCCACAAAAAGGTATGGTAACACATCGGTCACGAACTGATTCAGTATGAGCGCGCGGCCCAGGAAACCTCAAAAGACTCTGTACCTATCATGATGATATGTGGACGAACCGCGGGCAGGGTGATCCAGTGGGTGCGATCATCACGGTCACCATAGTGGCAATCATCTCTATGCTCGGAATTTACCTGTTCTCAGAATTCAGTCAGACAGTCACGATTACAGGTCCTCTTGCCGGCAATGGAGAAGAACTGTTGATCGATGCGGCTGATGTGGTCGTGTTAGCAGTTGGTGGTACCGGTATTGCTGTCACTGCTCTTCTGATCCTTCGGGGGGTTGGACCGTGAATCCCGAATATATCGGAAGGTCTGTTCTCTTCGCACTTACCGTAGTTCTGATTCTTGCTGCCTTGTGGCCATATCTTCCAATCTCAGGCCCATTCTCTCAACTTACTGTAGCAATAGAAGGAGCCAGCAAATTCGTGATACCAGCAATTGTGGTTGGCGCACCAGCAGTGGCATATTATCTCCTGAGTGAATTGTGAGGCTCTGTTGAAATTCTCAGAGGCTGATAGAGATTCTGTGCTGAACACAGAGGGTGTGTACAGTGAGCTTCGTGCCGTGATTTGAAGAGGCGATAGTCCAATCACCGTGTAATGGAAATACCACTGATCGTCGGTCCGATGGAAAGAGGCCGAGAATGGCTAAGCTCAAAGGTTCCAGTCAAGAGACCAGATTTCACGAAAATAAGTGCTCCTAGATGTCCAAGCTGCGGTACCATTCTTTCTGACGATATTACTGATAGTGTCTAGGACGAATCTTTGCTGGTGAGATACGGCCAAATGTTTGGTTCGCTGATCGCGTTCAGTCCTCGTGGAATGTACTCTTCCAGCGTTGAGAGATCGGGAATGAGTCGATGCTTGAACCACTCTTGGAGCTGGTCCCAGCAGCCTTCGACAGCGTTCAATTCGGGGAGTTTCGAGGGAAAATACCACACTTCGAGATCGTCACCGCGTACGCACGCGACCGAACTGTCTCCGACAGTTTCGGTCGCTCGATTGCCGCTGACGTGCTCCCAGAGATCTCGTGCCCAGAAGTAGCCTGCCCGGTCGAGAAACACCACTAGCTCGTCACCAAAGCGATCTTTCAACGCCTCTAACAGTCGTATTCCGTGAAATCTGGTGAGATTCTCTTCCGTCCAGCAAAAGAAGCTGTCACCGTCGTCGGTGACAGCGCCCAGCACTGTCACCGACTCCCAAGACGTTGCGGTTTCGATGGTTGGATCCGAGCCGATCGGGTACCAGCCACGCCGCTCGACGGTGCCAACGTGCTTGGTAAATTGATCGACGACAACAACGGTTTTCTCGGTCAGTTCCGGCCGTTTTTTCGACTGTCTCTTCGAACTCAGCCTTGTCTTCAGGATCAGCTTCGTGATGACGAGGCCGTGCTGTCCGCCAGGACAGCCCGGCCTCTTTCAACAAGTCATACGCATAGGTCTCGTGATACTCAACACCGTACTCCTCTTTGGTGTGATGCAGCAAGAGTTTCGCTGACCAGGCTTGCTGGTCATAGCCGAGTTCGGTCGGTGGCTGTTGCAACTGTTCGAACAACTGTTCACGCTCCTCGCCGTCGATTTTGGCTGGGCCGCCTGGTCGCGGAGCGTCGTAGGGCGCTTGCTCGATCGGTTGTTCCTCAAACCGATCGAGCCAGTTCTGAATCGTTCGCTTCACAACACCGTGGCGGTCAGCCAGCGTGTCTAATTGGTCTCCTTTCTTACGGCCAATCGCCGCGAGAACACGTTCTCGCGGCTTTCCTTCGTCGATCTGGTCCTTGAGCTCGTAGAGTTCTTTGAGTGTGATATCGTCAAGCCGACCCATTACTGGCTTTAGCGTCTCAACAAGCAAATCACTTCCCTAATCACTATCAGTGTCTGTCAGTCCGGGTGTGACCGATACGGAGGGTGTATCCAGCAGGGAACCACTTACAGAAGATCAATTGTTCAGTGAGCACTTTGAGAGGATCTTGGTCGAGCTGCCGTCTTCCATATGGCTCAGTGTAGCTTCAACCGTGGATTTGCGGGTTCGAACTCCACTCATATACCTGTTTGATATCGTATAGCTCTCTGGACGCGTGCAAGATGTTGTGCGCGAGTCTCGCACGATGACTCGGTCTGTTCGAGGCAGTTCAGCCTAGTCAGTACAAGCGGCTATTGAACGCCGTGAAGAATAAGACGACTACCTCTTTTTGTGGCCGTCAACGATCTCGGGCGGATTACCGTCACCCTCGTAGCCGCTCCGGCCGCTCTCGTCGTCGGTGGTCAACATATGCTTTTTAGCCTTCCACGAACAATTTAGATTACACATTAGATTAACAATAAATATGGCAACCAACAAACCTCAAATAGCCGTTACATTCAATCTGCAAAAATGGGCTGACGGACCGTCTCATCTAGACGATGGGGCAGACAAGCAACTGGCTCCCGCAGACAATCGGGATTCAGTGACGTTCGAAGTGCCCTGGGAAGATGGAACCGATGAGGAGGGGACTGTTTTCCCGGACGAGTCGTACGAAGCAAATCAGTTGCAATCTCACCCTACAGCTCCAGAGTGGGTACAAAACTGGGATGGACCGTACTACGTCCGGACAGAATTGGTTGACGACGAGTAAGACTCTACAGGCGAACCGGGCAAGTGCCGTAGTAGGTCAAAGAGAATCGTCACCCCAGCACGAGAATGTCTCATCTCCGCCAGTTAGTTGACGTGGACGCGTACGACGTGGCCACCACATCCGCACTGCTCGATGTACTCCCACTGGATATCTTCGTCTCCGAATCGTTCGTCGAGCGCATCGTAAAGGAATTTCTCGGGATGGCCGTGTGCTTTGTGCGTGACGAGATTCACATGGTGACCGCTGGTCGTTTGTTCGACCGCTTCGATCCCGTGCTGGGTGAGTAGCGTGAGGTCGTCTTCGTACTGTGGCTTTTCCAGATTTGCGGACCAGGAGTTGTCGTGGGTTCGGTCAGTGACTGATTCGGCTTCTTCGTGTGCGTGCTCGTGGTCGTCGCCGTGATCGTGGGAATGACTTGCCATCCTCTAGCATCGATCTGCCAGTCGTATAAGGGGTTTGGTGGTGTCTCCGCTCCAGTTCTGTGAGAGGTAGTCGTCTGGGGGTATTTCGGCTCGGAGCACGAACTGGACGTATGGATGATGATACAACTGGTGGGAATCAAGTGGATGCGACAAATAGCGCGTTCTCCGATCTCTATGGGCAGATCAAATCGTTACCGGTCACTGTCGAAGCTGTTTCGATCGAGGGGAAGCATATCGAGACGGAAGGGCAGACCTTCGAGCGGACCATCATTCGCGTTCGGGGAGATGACGAAACCGGATTCGGGGAGGATGTCACTCGACCCATAGAGGCACACGAGCGACTCCGTGAGGAGGGACTATCCCTTCCGACTGGTGAGTGGACTATCGGAACATTCTCGGATGCCCTCGATACCGATCCGGTTCGCTTGGAGCAGAGGGTGCCCAGAGAGACACCTGAGCATTTGCGCTGGGCAATCGAGAGCGCAGTCCTGGATCTAGCACTCAAACAAGCAGGACGAACCTTGGCCGCGGTGCTGGACCGAGTGTACGAGCCGATGGCATTTGTCGTTAGTCCACGGCTTGGTGACCCTCCACGTACGCGTCCCGTGAACCGCTTTCTCGAAGCGAACCCAGATACAGAGTTTAAAATTGATGTCCCTGACACACCAGGCGATGAGTTACTATCGGCTCTGTCAGATACTGGTGCAATTCGAGTCCTTGACCTGAAAGCACAGTATGATTCGAACGTCGGTGCCCCCGCTGATCCGGAACTCTACCGACGGTTGTTCGAGGCCTTCCCGAATGCGCTCATTGAGGATCCGGCCGTCACAGATGCGACACGACACGTACTCGAAAAACATTCTGACCGAATCTCCTGGGACGCCCCGATAACAAGTGTGGAAAGCATCCAGGACCTGCCGTGGGAACCGACTGTCCTCAACATCAAACCGTGTCAGTCTGGGAGACTCAAGTCCCTCTGTCGCATTCTCGACTATGCCTTTCAACACGACATCGAACTCTATGGAGGTGGCATGTTCGAACTTGATGCCGGCCGAGCGCACTCACAGGCAATAGCCTCGCTGTTCTATCCAAACAGTCCAAACGACCTTGCACCACCTGTATATCACCAATACCAGGCCGACAAATCCTACCCATCGAGTCCGCTGGATCCGCCAGCTAAACTGACTGGGATCGGCTGGTATTCGAGGTGACTACGGTCGTTTGACTCCACGGGAATTGTGCCCTGCTCTGGTGAGATCTTCTTCTTTAGATACCTACCACCAGGAAGCTACTGCTCACTCCAGCTGTCTATCGCTGACCGGATGAGCAGTAGGTCACTGTAGTAGTATTCACTTCCTAGCACACCTCGGAACCGTGTTTCGACCCGAGTACTAAATAACAGCATGTGCAACAGTAACACGATGAGTGATACTTCAGATCAGCCCGATAGCGAACCGAGTTCAGAAACATCTGAGCGCGATGAGCTCCGTACGATGTCGTTCCGGATGCGGGAAATTCAGCGGCTGCTCAGCGTCCGAGTCGAACAGGAAAACCGCAGACTCGAAGACGAAGGTATCGACCCCGTTCCTACTGCCCGTTTTCAAGAACAACTCACGTCAGAGGACATCCCAGAGGAATAACCGTCAGCGTCGAACGTCCGTGGCAAGTCCCTGCCCCGACCGATCCGTGAATAGTTCTGTAATGCGACAGCAAATATCGTAAGCCCACCCGTCCGACGCTGTGGGACTACCCGCGCCCGAAAGGACTGGTAGTCCAGTGATTGGACTGCACACCTGAAACTGCCACCGCTTGGGATTCCTCCGCGTTTACGCAAAAGAGGATGTCAAGCGAGCTCTCCGTCTTGATGTGCTCGGACGAACGCCCGTCGGAGGACTGTCAACAGTACGTACGTCTCGTATTTTTGGGTTCGGCAGTGTTCGCAGGGTTGCATCTCGGCCGTGATATCATCGATCACGTCGTCGTACTCGTCGGTCAGCGTGTCAAGTGCTGTTTCGATCTGGGGCCGGACAGCGTCGGTCATGTCTTCGATGGCTGGCTCGGCTGACTCTGGCAGCGAGTACGAGAGGACGGTCGTGTTCGCTCCGTAGTATTTCGTCGTTCCACCACGTCCCTCTTCGAACCTGACAACATCAACGAGTCCCGCATCCCGAAGCTCGTTGATATGGTGACGAACCGTGTTTTCAGTCCGGTCGATTCCCCGGTCGGAGAGACGCTCGTGTACCTCGCTCGCCGTTAGCGTCTCATCAGCGAGTATATCGAGAATCATTGTCCGCATCGGTTCGTCGATAGCATCGGACACCCGCGTATCTCGAACGGCGATGTCCTCAAGCTCGTGTTCGGCATCGGACGTGCTCATATGTGATTCGACGGCGTGTACACGCTAAGTAGTGACGACCGCTGCATAGATTCTGTTTGACGCCTTCTTCCGAGGGCCCAGTGAAAGCTCTAGACGACTCGTTTGTCCGTTCAAACATCCCGTATCTACATTCAAACATATCATCTAAAAAATACTTTAGTGGGTATGGGTGCTACGTAGAACTGTGATGAGCGAAACGACCCAATTCCGCGTAATGGACTTCGACTGTCCGAGCTGTGCAAGCACCGTCGAACGCGCCCTGTCGAATCAGGACGGCGTCGAAGACGTCGAGGTACACTACTCGACCGGCCGCGTCGAGATCGACTACGACGACAGCGTCGCCGACCCCGATACGTTCGAACAGACCATCGAAAATCAGGGCTACTCGCCCCAGCCCGCATAACGAGGAAAATCATGGATACCCAATCAATCAAACAGGACTACCGTAAACACCGAAAGGCCATCATCGTCGCGGTGAGCGGCCTGCTGTACGCTGGCGGCTGGACGCTCGGCTACGTCTCGGCCTTCGACACGGCGAGCGCCGCGATCTTGATCCTCGCGGCTATCGTCGGCGGTTACGACATCGCCAAGACCGCCTACCACGAGGTCAAAAGCCGGACGCTCGGCATCAAGACGCTCGTGACGCTGGCCGCCGTCGGCGCGATAGCTATCGGGTCGTACTGGGAGGCCGCCGCAGTGGTCTTCCTGTTCGCACTCGGATCGTACCTCGAAGGGCGGACGATGCGCAAGACGCGAAACGCCCTCGAAGAACTCCTCGAAATGACGCCAGACACAGCCACTGTGCGCCGCGACGGCGAGCAAAAAGAAGTGCCCGCCCGCGAGGTCGAAGACGGCGAGATAGTTATCGTCAAGCCCGGCGAGAAAATCCCCGTCGACGGTGACGTCGTCGATGGAGAGAGCGCCGTCAATCAGGCGCCGGTCACTGGCGAAAGCGCGCCCGTTCACAAGGCTGACGGCGACGAGGTGTACGCCGGGACGGTCAACCAGGAAGGAGCCCTCGAGGTCCGGACGACCGGTGCTGGGTCGGACACGACGCTCCAGCGGATCATCCAGCGTGTCGAAGAGGCCCAGGAGGCACAGTCGCCAACGGAGAGCCTCATCGACCGCTTCGCGAAGTACTACACGCCCGGTGTACTCGCGCTGTCCATCGGCGCCTACGCAGTCACGCAGAACGCGATTCTGTCGCTGACGCTGCTGGTTATCGGCTGTCCCGGCGCGCTGGTGATCGGGCCGCCAGTCAGCATCGTCTCTGCAATCGGGAATGCAGCTCGGAGCGGCGTTCTGATGAAAGGCGGCGAGCACCTCGAACGGGCCGGCAAGATCGACCTTGTCGCCTTCGACAAGACCGGGACGCTCACGAAAGGCGAAACGACTGTCGCCGACGTTGCCGGGTTCGACGCCGAAGCCAGCGACGTGCTGGAGCTTGCAGCCATCGCCGAGAAGAAGAGCGAGCACCACCTCGGCGACGCCATCCTCGAGGCGGCACAGGACCGTCCGGCCGCAGTCACCGATGGCGGGACGGAAGCTGTTCAGGCAGACGCCGAATCAGCACCCACGGAAGCACGCTCAGTCCCCGACCCGGACGACTTCGACGTGGTCGCCGGCAAGGGCGTCATCGCTCACCAAGGCGGCCGCGAGATCGTCGTCGGGAACCGCTCGTTGCTCGACGAGCGCGATATCGAGATCCCCGGCGAGGTTGCGGAATACGTCCGCGAGCGCGAGGAGCGCGGCGAGACTGTCGTCCACATCGTGCGTGACGGCGTCGTCATCGGCGCTATCGCCATGCGTGACGAACTACGAGAGGCGGCGCCCGGCGTCGTCCAGGAGCTTCAGGACGCTGGTATCGAGACGGTGATGCTCACCGGCGACAACGGGCGCGTCGCTGCCGCAGTGGCCGAAGAAGTCGGTATCGACGACTACCGCGCCGAACTGCTGCCCGAGGACAAGCAAGCTGTCATCGAGGAGTTCCGCGACGACGGGCACGTCGTGGCGATGGTCGGCGACGGCATCAACGACGCGCCCTCGCTGGCGACCGCCGACGTCGGCATTGCCATGGGCGCCGCCGGTACGGATACCGCCATCGAGACGGCGGATATGGCGCTGATGGCCGACGACCTCGAACGCATCCCGTACGCTGTGAAACTCAGCAAGGCCACGCGGTGGAACATCTACGAGAACGTCGGCCTCGCGGTGCTGACGGTGACGCTCCTGCTGGCGGGCGTCCTGACGAGCTACGTCACGCTCGCGCTCGGGATGCTCGTCCACGAAGCCAGCGTCCTCGCCGTGATCGGCAACGGAATGCGACTACTGCGGTACTGAACAGCATCGAATCACAAACGAGCGAATACAATCACAATGACAGAGAACACGACTCCGACCGACACGAACCGCCCCGAATCGAACTGGACCGTCGAATACGATGTCGAACCGATCCGGATCCGCGACCCAGTCGCGGAAGCACTCGCCGTCCTCGAACCCGGCGACCCGTTCGTCGTCACCTACGAGGACGTCGTGAAAGCAGCGGGTCATTCCTGTCCGACCGCGTCCGGCGCTTACCGGATCGCCCAACTGGGCCTCGACGCGCTGTATCCCGACGACGTCGCTGTCCGAAGCGAGGTCGAGGTACTCGCAGCAGGGCCGCGTGACGACGCGACGTACGGCGTCATGGGACGGCTCATCTCGTACGTGACCGGCGCCGCCCAAGAAGACGGCTTCGGTGGGCTCGCCGGCGGCCACGGTAATCGCAAGAACATGCTGACGTTCGATGCGTTCGACCCCGATAGTGCTGCCCCGACGTTCCGGTTCCGCCGGACCGACACCGACGAAACCGTCGAGGTGACCTACCACGTCGGCGACGTTCCGGATGGCGGGCCAGCTCTCGGCAACCTCCAACAGATCATCGATGGGACGGCCAGCGAGGAAGAACGCGAACTCTTCGCAGAAGTCTGGCACGGCCGCGTCCAAGCTGTCCTTTCAGAGGATTCTCTGTTCACCGTGACGACCATCGAACACTGGCAATAGAACACTCGATTTTAGTTCCACCGAGCCTACTAGTAGTTCCTCGCCCGGTAGTGTTCCGAGCGTACATTTCTGATATACTATTAGAATTATCTAAAAATAATATAGATGGCTTCAGCCAGAGTCTATCGTGGAATGAGATTCATCCGTAGTAGCCGCTCTTTCTCTTCGTATCTCGGAAACTGCCGATGATGACGAGTCTGGAATGAGGTCTGCCGAGAGTCCAGGCATCTGTCAGCTTCGGATGATCGTGCTGTATACAACGCGCGAATTCAGCAATTGGTGCTCGCATGGCCATCGCTCTCTGAGCCTTACTTCCACTCTTCGGACTCCGATTCTGCCTGCAACTCACCCTTTGCTTGCCGTCTGTCTGGCCAGAAGGTCAGAATCAGCACAGTGAGATAGTACACCCCAATAGTTCCGAGAACGAATTGACCCGGCACTTGGCCAACGGTCGCAGTTCCAAGGAGTCCGGTGGACGTTGTTGCAAACACGGTTAGCCGGACGAGCCAGGCGACGATCAAAACGGAAATCAAAGCGAAATAGACCCGTCGAAGCCGGCGCGAAACAGCTTCGACTACTGGTATTTTCATCGTTGGGTCTCGAAAATCGCCGCTGAGAAGCTCACGCCAATTGGATTGCTCTACGCCATCCGGATCGAGGGCGTTTGCGAACACGTTCTCTTCGATGAGGCGTACTCGAGACCGCCAGATATCGTACACGCGGTAGCGACGCGATTCGATGCCTAAAAATACAGATACCATAACAATCCCTATGATGAGGATGTAGTGCGGGCGTGACTCTCCCGAGAAAGCCCACGTGAGTAACGTCGCTGTCAATACAACAGCCCAGTTGGTCGTCCTATCGATCCGTGTGCGCCAGGACGTAGTGCGACCCATCTCACCACGATATGCGTGGCCCATGAGCGAGAGAAAATCCCCGCGTTCACCTGCTACCTCACCGGCAATCTCGCGTTCTTCAGGCGACTCTGGGTCGAAATCGGACGGATTATCCGACATACTGTACATATGGACAACCGATAGGTAAACGCTCCCGTGTGTGGAGTTGCTGACTACAAGCTCTGAGTCGGGCACGCACTTTCTGACAAAGTCGGGGAAGTAATTCAGCGAGTGCTGAATAGAACGCGCGAATCGGTCGCATAGCCAGCTTGTTTCAGACAAGAAACGTGCCTGGAGAACCAAGTAGGATGAATAGACTAATCAAAGCGACTATGGCTCCACAGTACGTGTTTCTATACAGTTTATTCAGATGGATGAGGGTGTCCAAGGCGTCTCTGATATATACAAGTTAGCCTATGAATCGGCACTTGCGGGCATCGCAATCGCAGATTTGCAGGGCAACTTATGCAAAGTGAACCCTGCGTTCACCGATATGTGGGGCTATGATGAAGACGAAGTCATTGACCAGCCAGTAACCGACTTTTGGGCGGATCCTGCCAAAGCAGCCTCGGTAGCAGAGGATGTTATTGAACATGGCGAATGGGAAGGGACACTCGTTGCGGAAACAAAAGACGGGAATACATTCGAGGCCCAGGCCTCAGCCAGCGTCGTAACGAATGAAGATGGGGAGCCAGCCTACATTATGTCCTCGTTTATAGACATTTCCGAACTGGCCAGCCGTGAGCGCGAACTCCAGCACAAGAACGAACAACTGGAGCAGTTCGCAAGCGCAATTTCACATGATCTTCGGAATCCGTTAAATGTTGTACAGGGGCGAATTGAATTGGCCCAAACAGAGCATGAGAGCGATCACCTTTCAGAAGCGGCGTCGGCACTGGAGCGGGCTCAAGCGATCCTTGATGATGTACTGACGTTGGCACGCGAGGGTGAAGAACTCGGTGAGACTGAACCAGTTGATCTTGCGATGGTCACTAACACGTGTTGGAGGGTGTCATAGAACAGTTCGCATACCAAAGAGCAGGGTGAACGCTGAGGTGGAATGAGTTCAGCGACCCTGCAAGATGATCCTTCGGTAGAATCGTTCTTCAATGCCGTGGAAACGGAGACGTTGGCGTTGTTCGAGCACCTCTCCTTCGAGTTTCTTGAAGGGTTCGACGTGTTCGCCCCGGCGGAGACGGGGCGAACACGAGATCTTGAGCCGCCCGAGATGATGCGTGGCTTTCTCCATTGCTATTACAAGAACATCTACGGTATCCGTCCGGTTGCACGAGAACTGAACAACACCGTTGTCTGGCTCAGCTGTAGCTTCGATCGACCGCCGTCGAGAGACGCGGTCGATCGATTCCTCACTGATCTTGAGCACGTTGTTGACCGGGTCTTCGACCATCTCGTCGAGCAGGCCGCCTTGCGGGGCCTGCTCGACTTGACGTATTCTATCGATTCAACCGACGTGAGAGCGATGCCCGCCGATCCAGACGCATTGAAGTGCTATGATCCAACCGATGACGAGTACTACTACGGCTACGGCTGCACGATCGTCTCAACCGGGCAAAAGATCCCGATTGCAGCCGAGTTCACCGAGAGCAAACAAGCACCAGAAGAGACGGCGATGCGCGTCACGCGTGACGCGCTCGCCGTCGGGAAACCGATGTGGATGCTTGGAGACAGTGCCTACGACACGCTCGACTGGCACGACCACCTGCTGGCCGCAGGGGTCGTGCCAGTCGCTCCGTACAATCCACGAAACACCGACGACCCGAAAGATATCGAGTACAGGGTAGAAGACCGCATTGAAAAACACAGCAACGACGTTCAGCTGAAGCAATCAACGCTAGACGAGACGTACAACCGCCGGAGTGGCGTCGAACGAACCAACGAATCAGTCAAGGGCTGCGGCCTCGGGCGAACGCACGCCCGAGGCCGCGTCCATGCACGAGCGCAGGTGTTCCTCGCGTTGTGTCTGCGCCTCGTCGTCGCAATCACCAACTACGAACGCGGAGACAATCCGGGAAGCACAATCATCACGGTGTGAGAAGAGTTCTATGACACCCTCTTTGGTGAGTAGTTGGTGAAAGGCTCGGTTGCCGTCCATCAAGTTCTCGGTGTCGAGGTCGCGCTTCAACGACGAAATGAACTTGTCTACGTTCTCTTCGGTCACGTCCTCGTTAAGCGCGACGACCTGTTCGGCCAGCAAGTTCCAATAGACTACTTCGTGGCTTTGGCGTTCGTAAGCGTCGTCAAGCACGTTCGCACCTCGGTCGCCGTCTTGACCGTGAGTTTCCCATCCAACGCCGTCAAGCCACGAAAGAAGCGAGCGTTCAACGCCCTGTTCGGATGGGATACTAACCATGCTGTGCGATTTCGTCAGGCACCTCTATGTTAGTGTCGGTTGTACTGACTGTTCCCGAGAGCAAGTCTTGCATGAGGCCTTGTTTGACCCGCCGTAGCCGGTCGGCATATTGTAAATTAACCATCTTTTGTTCATGTAGGCTGTCGAGTGCGTCTGTAATTTCTCGCTGTTCGTCCAAGGTAGGGAAAGTCACATCAAAGAGCCGGAAATCGTCGGTATTAAGGTCTAATACCGTACTACCAGATGCGAGTGCTTCCAAGAAGTTCTGGTTCCAATTAATGAAATAGTAGAGATAACGCGTGGTGAGGTGTTCTTCATAGTCGCGGAGAATAAGCCAATGGTCATGGATACAGGTTTGCATTCCCGTGATTCGGGCCGCTCCGACAGTACCAGCGTTTGACACAATCAGAGTACCTTCATCTACTAATTTACTACTTTGACTTCCTTTTTCAGTTACCATATCGTCTGTTGATGTGATTGTGCGGGAGTCTCCCCTGTCCCTGTCGCTAATCTTAATGATAGGAATATCCTCACCCCACAGGGAATCGTCGCTCTTTGGTCGGGGATGTGCCCCCCGCGTCACATTCATTATCTCTTCGGCTGGTTTCGTTATCCATTCACTCGGGTGCCGAGGTAGCCGGTTCCGATGGTGAGCGTCAATTGTTTCATCATGTTCATAATAGCCGTCCAGCAAGAGAGATTGCATGAGAGCCTGTTTGGCACTTTCAGTTTGATTGATGATTTCCTCGGTCTTCTGAATCGCTTGGTCAACGTTGTGAAGTACGGTGGCGATTTTGCGCTGTTCCGAGAGTGGTGGAAGGCCGAACTCAAAGTTACTGAAGAGGTTCCATGAGGTTCGCGGCATACGCGTGCCAGCCGAGGTGCGCCGAGCGTAGTCATAGGCGGTTTTTGAACTCAAGCGGTACAATAGGTACTTCGAGTTGACACTCTCTTTACCAACGATGGGGAAAATGTCGGTCGAAGCAACCCCCTCAAAACTGGGCTGTGCGGATTTCTCAAGATTGGGGCGGAGTTTTGCGAATAGAACATCTCCGGCCTTAAAATATCGTTTAGTGCTTGACAGGCCGTCAATCGGTTCCCACCCCGGGTACGGCATATTTGGGTTGATATGTTCAAGTCCGACGTGCCTCTCTAAATCCACCTCTTGCGGGTCAACATTTTCCGACCGTTTTCGAGACACGTCTTCAAGCCGCACGACTTGCCACCCCTGACCCTGACTACTCTCTGTATTGTCCTGAAACTCATCCAGAGTCGCGTCCTCACTCATAGTTCAGCACCCCCATATGCTGATTCATTTTATTCTCTATCTCGTCCCGCTCGGCTTGTAACTCACGTAGTTTCCCAAGTTCTTCCTGTACGTTTATTTCTTCTTCCGGCTCGGTCGTGTCGACGTAGAGTGCCACATTTAGATTGTAATCGTTCTCTCGAATCTCGTCCAGCGATACCGTTCGACTGACACGCTCCTCACTCGTCCAGTTGTTGAAATTCTCTACAATGTGGTCAAGACCTTCGTCAATTAGAATATTCTGACTGGATTCATCTTGATAGAAGGCCTCATCGTCGGCGTGAATGAATTGTACTTCGTTCTCACGCTCGGCGGGCTTGTCAGTATTCAGAACAAGGATTGCTGACGGGATTGGAACATTCTGGAAGAGGTTCTCGGGAAGTGCGACAACCGCTTCCACCATATCGTTCTCCAACATATACTCCCGATACTTTGCTTCGTGCTTACGGAACAGCACACCGTTGGGAATAACGATAGCCGCCTTCCCGCCCGAATCGTCGCCTCGCTCGGGGTCTTTCAGTTGCTCGGCCATGTGCATAATGAAACTGTAATCCCCTCTGTCGGCGCGGGGGAGTTTCTCATGCCAATGGAAACGCCCCCATGGGTCGTCCTGAAGTTCTTCTTTTGACCAGTTGGCCGAGAACGGGAAGTTCGCCAGCACCCGGTCGAAACGCGTCAGTTCGTTATCCTCGTCATTGGTGAACTCCGGACTCGCCAACGAATCCTCACGCTCTATCTGACCATTGAGGCCATGAATAGAGAGGTTCATTTTGGCGATAGCCGCAATGTCCGGATTGATTTCTTGCCCGGTGAAGGTCATTTTCGACGGGTCGCCACCCTGTTTCTCGCGGTAGTATCGAGCCGCCTCAATTAGCATACCACCGGAGCCGACAGTCGGGTCATGGAACGTGTGGCCGTCTTCAAACTCGTCTACGAGTCGGACACAGAGGTTGACGATTTGCGGGGGTGTGAAGAATTGACCCCCATCCTTCCCTTCTTCTGAAGCGAAATGTCGAACTAAGTCCATATACGCCTCACCGAGCATGTCCGGCGGAATGCTGTCTCGGTCAAGGTCGTGCTTCGAGAGGTGTTCAACGAGTTTCCCGAGCCGGTTGTCGTTCAGCGCGTCGGCGTCGATGTAATCTGTTCCCTCAAAAACTCCCTTCAGTTCCGGATTTTCCTCGGTAAGCGCGTCGAAGGCTTCGTTTAGGGCTTGGTCTACGTTATCTGAAACAGAGCGAACGTCTTCCCACGAATGTCCCTCGGGGACGACTGGAATATCGTATAGATTCTCTTGGCGGGCGAAATCCTCACCATACTCTTCGACGTTCTCGGCGTATTGTACCTCGAACTCGTCAGAGATTGATTTATAATATAATAATGGTAAAACATATGACTTATAATCTGTTGAGTCTACAGCGTCACGAATTATGTCGGCACACTTGAAGAGGTGAGTGTCCAGTTCTTCCAGCGAGATAGTCATAGTTGTACCATTCCACGCGGGCGTGTTATTTGCTCCGGTGAAGTTCGGGGACGACCGCGAGGTTGCCGAAGCGTACCTACGCATATTCTAAATCGGTTGGCTGGTCGCTCTGTCAGTAGCCATATTGTCGTTCATTCCCTATATTGGAATGAAAGAAGACAAATTAAATAGCCAAAAACAAAACATACATACACATAAATCTCATAGAACCACTTGGAACATGAGCCAGTTTCAAAGAACAACAATCGGTTGTGACCTGAAAACTCGGAGACGGCTTCAGTCACTCAAACGAGGCGGCGAGAGTTATGACAGACTTTTGAATAAAATGGCCGACCAGTACAACCCGGAGGCGAACCAATGAACTCCAATCACCCTACGTCGACAGAAATCGAAGTGTTGCCAAGTCAGGGCGAGTTGGCCCGTGCGATTGAGGCGATTGCGGGAGATTCGTCAACATCAGTTCCCGAAGAGCGTCTTCGCCGTGAACTCGTAGCGAATCACCCGGCTGTAGGCCAGTTGACCGACGAACCAGAACAGGCAATTCAGATTTCCGAAACCGTCGAACAGGGGCTTCTCTACCGTGACGACAAGGGGCTTCTTCGACTCAATGACTCCACTCACGTCTCGTCGATAAGTGTGACTCGTATCCGATGATTGACCGAAGGAATGCGCCGTGGCCGGAGAGTGTCCAAGTCCAACCGGCCCGGTGGTATTGCCCGCCAACTAATCGCTGTGACAGACAACTATGCCAAATCAAAATAGCGTCTATAAGAATATAGAACTACCGGATAAATCGCACTCGTTGGACGTTCTCCCCGAGGGTGAGCCACTATGTATACCAATTCAACGCGGGTCAAAAAGGCCAGAAAGAACGGGGTGGCAACAGACCGAGAATCGTATTTCTCCCGCTCGCGCAATGGCGAGAGTTCACGGTGGGGGGAACTACGGACTGTCAGTCGGCTGTGGCACCGACGAGTTCGGAAAACTGGTCGTGATTGACGTAGAGAAGGCTGGTGTGCTACCGCCAGACGCGGACACATTAGTCAATGAATATGCCCTCATGTCGTGGGAGTCGCCCCACGGTGGACACAACCGATTGCTCCGCGCGTCCGAAGACGCATTTCATATCCTTGATTGGAAAACAAAAGTCAGTCTCACCGACGACGCCGGTCATGACGTGGAACTGATTACCGGAGTCCAAGCCGTTGGGCCGGGGTCACGAATTAGTCATAGCCATTGCGAGGACTCGAAACAGAACTGTCCGAGCGAAGGGATAGGACGGTACGAATTGCGGACAACGAATCCCGAAGCACCTCTCTTGACCGAATCGAAAGCCGACCAGTTGGCTGAACACCTTGGAATAGATTTAGAAGGTCGTTCAGGGACAACCAGCCTACAAAACGACGAGACAGACCCGGACTACGACTATGACCAGCCCGACGTGGCATACGCTGAAGCGTGTCTGACTGAAATGCAATCTGACGCCACGGTCGCGTTCAAGTGCCTCATGGGTCGTCTTCAGGGTGGAACCGGGTTCAAAGACGGTCTACGACTACCAGAAGGACGAATCGACCGGAGTCAAGTAGACCTCGTGACCGTTTCTGACCTGTTCGGCGTTATGCTTCAGTACGGTGGAGAGGTAGACGAACAGCGTGCAAGGGAACTGGCTTACGCGGTCTATTCGGACTACTGTAACGAACAGGTGTGGATGAAAGACGGTCGTCCTCGGAAATGGAACCGTGACGAAGCGTACCGACGAAGTACGATTGAAGCGGCTGTAGACTACTTCGACAGCAACCAGTTCTCACGATTTCGCAACAAGGAACGAGTTGGCGACCGCGACACAGATACCGACGACTACGGCAAGATAATCTATGGTGTCGTTCAATTCGCACAGAATTATCTCGTCGGGGAACTACCAATAGATACAGACGCCGACATTGTTGACCAACTCTGTGAATTGGCTTCGGTTTACGGCTTCACGCTCGAACGCGACCGGGCTTCGGCGCTGTACGGGGAGCACCCCCTGTGTAACAATAGTACCCCCTTCCACGGGAACGGCGGGTGTCTACCACCAGAGAAATACCCGACCAAGCAAGAGGTAGTTGACGCCGCACAGATTCTCAATCCCACCCGTTCGAGGGACTCTCACGATAACGCTCTCAAGCGGTTTCGGCGCGACGGGGCTTTCACAATGGCTTGTATAAAATACGGAGTTGACTACCGCTACTACCCGTCTGACCTACCTGACCCTAAAGAAGCCGAGTATACTCGAACTGGTGGCGAGAAACACGACATACCGAGACAATAGCGCTCCGCTGAAGGCCGAACCGGTCAAAATTAGGTTGGAATGTGGGACTCCTACCCGGTCGCTCTGAAATCGACACCGGGGGGTGTTTTCGGAGAACCCCGCCGGGCCGTCTATAGACCTATCAAATTATAATCTGAAATTACCAATCTTCTGAAATAGGTCGCGGACTCTGACCGACAACCCCTCAATATGTTGATAGGTGGGTGGACGGAGAAAACCGGTTTTCAGAGGCTCTATAGCCGACTAAGAGATAGGTAGAGAGGCGTGTAGCACACCTCTACGGCCCTTTAGGGCCGTCTCTCTGGTGGCCACCCGACCTACACGCTCGTATAGTATAGATAGCCAGTAGAGCGCATAATACCGTATCCCATACCCACCGGGTACCGGGGGACACCCGTCGGGGCCACCGGGACTGGTAGTCAGGCCACCGGGACTGGCCCGGTGGGGGTCAGGGGTTCGAGGGCGTCTTCGGCGTCGATGGGGCGTCGATGGTCAGCGTCGTCGGCGCCGATGGACAGGGGGCCCCGGTGGGGGATGGGTGTTGGGGGACAGACTACCCCCCTACTCGCGGACACGTTTGTAGCGCTCGCCGTCAACGAGATACCCCCTTTCGACGCGCTCTACAGAGATACCCTCTTTCCAACACCCATATCCGAGTTGGCGTTTCGTCAGGCGACGACCGGATTTGACGCCCTCGAAAACGGCGTCCATAGGGTAGGTCACAGACCACTATTAGCGCTGTTGGGTATCGAGAGTTTCGGTGGTGATAGAGAGACGCGATTTTCTGAACTTGCTCCCACTCTCGCTCTGACAGTCATATTCAGCGGAAATCTGTCGACCGTTCGTGGCCCATACAGGCTGTTCAGGCCGGTCGTGACGGCCCCCTTCGACGGCGTAGGAATGCGTCGATGTAGGGCTTCGACGGCGACAGGGGCGAGCTGGCGGACGAGAATGGGCCTGTGGCGGTCATAGAGTGTGCTATTTTAGAAAACTCGTCTATCAATGGCTTTTTTATAATTTTAATATCCATGTTACCGCTCCGAGCAACTCGGCCCCGACCGTCATTTGTCCGGTCGGCTTGAAGCGAACGCACTCTTATTGAAGATGTATTCGTAGGTAATCTCATTGGGTCGTGTCTCAAAGAGTTTCTTCCCTTCTTTCGGTTCAATCTCGAACCAGCGTCCGGGAACCGTCATGGGTTCAGTCTTCTCTTCATTGAACTCCGTCTCATACACCACATCAATCCAAAAACAGAACTCATAGAACTCCTCTCGAAATGATTCTCCGACTCCCGACTGAAAATCTCCGTAGCCCTGACCACTCGGGTCAGGGAACGGTGGTTTCCCTCGAAACTCTACTTTTCTTTCAGTACCTATAATGTCGCGTTCCCTCAATTTCTCTCCTTCTTCGTACCGGTGTATATTGTGTTCGACTGTGAACACCTCAATGCTATCCCGATTTCGAGAATCGGAAACCATGTTCACATCGGCTTCTGTGGGGAATTCGACCATTGTACGGAGACGTAAGTTCTTGGCTAAACCCTCACCGAAATTTGAGAGGTAGAGCGTAATCTCGTCTCCGTTCATTTCCCAATCCGAGATTTCAATCGAAGGAGTCTGTTCTATTTTTAACAGATTGTATTGCTGGCGATAGAGCCACACAAGTAGAACGCTCAAAATCAACGAACCAAGCGCTCCGAGAACTTGACCCCATTTCAGTAACCAATCGAAGAACGGAGTATATGGCGAAAGGAGTGACATAAACGAAGCAATCGGGGCCACCGATAAGAATCCCGAGGTCAGGGATTTTTCAGTCACACGGTGTTGAGTTCGTCCAGCCGACCGTAGGACACGTCGTCGGGGTCGTCGTCGCTCAATTCGTACTTCGCCAAGTACCGTTCAACTGTAACTGGCGAGCAATCGAACTCTTCAAGCGCCGCTATCTCTTCCGCTGTAAGGCCTTTATCCTCGAAGAGTCGGCGGAGTGTCGGTTCGTGACGCCACGGTCGAACTATGCCATGTCGCTCTAAGAACACCGTGACGTGGCTTTTCGAGACACCGAGTGCGTAAGCGATTGCTCGGGGGGACAGGCCGAGTTCGTTGTAACAGTACGAGAGAAAGTCTTTGTCGCGCCACGGTTGCTCGTCCGGAATTTCGTCTTCGGAAAGGCCGAAGGACATACCGAGTTCTATGCCCCGTTGACAAGTAACGATTCCGCGCTGGTCACTCGTAATAACTCACGCGTTCGACAACTTCCGCGAAGGCGACGTTCTCGCGCACATCAGTAATTTCAACGGTGACGCGTTCGCCCTGTTCGGTGTCGGGTACGATAACAACGAAACCACGTTCGACACGCGTAATACCGTCACCCTGTTCTCCGAGGTCTTCGATTTCGACGGTTCGCTGTTCGCCCTCTTCGACAGGTGGTGTCTGTCGGGCTGGCTCGGGCTGTGTGTCGGCTTCAGTCTCGTCGTCGTCAATCACATCGGATTCCTCGGTCGAAGGTGACGGTAGAACGGCTACGCGATACGTCTCGCCTTCCTGAACGTCGCCAAGTTGAATCTCTTGCTCGGGAACTTCAACAACGTAGGAATCGCCTCTCTCTTCGATATTAGCCGAAAACAGACAACGGAGTTGGTCGGAAATTTCCATTTGTAGACCTTAGAACGGATACGCGACGAGGAAGAGTTAATGCTGTTGTCTCGGACTACTCCGGCGCAACCACCTTTTCACAAGATGGACACTCCGCCCACACGCCGCTGGTTTCGTCGTCCTTCTCGTATTCAACCAGTAGCCACGCTTCAGAGATACTCTCGCCGCAATCCGGACAGCGGCCGAGTGACGATTCGTCGGTACTCATGCAAAGGGGTGGAAGAAGCGTGTGACGTGTTCCTTCCATATGGATTTCAATCGGCCTTGAATGTAAGCCTTTGGCGGGTTTACCGCCCGAAAACACCAGATTCCGGGGAAAAGAGTTGTCCGCCACGGTTAACTCACCGTCACCTGTAGTCTGAAGGACAATGGGTGTCCGCACAGCCATAACTCGGCTACTTCCCGGCGGTGGGTCGAAAGTGGTAGTTGAGTGTCGCAACTGTGGGACGAGTTTGTCGCCGGGGATTGAGGAATGTCCGGACTGTGGGGAAACCGAGTTCGTCCGGTACGAGATTCCCGAGTAGACCGCGACGGTCGGGGGACAGTCAGTCAATGCCCGCGATAAGGCGAGCCTGTGCAACCGCGAGATTCTTTTCCTCGTCTGTTTCCGCGCCAGCCATGTCTTCCTCTTCGTCGGCTGGTGTGCAAATCTCATTCTGATATGGGCGACGAACAGAACCAGTACTATCAGCCGCGATACGTGAACTTCTTTCGCTGGTCGGGTGGCTGATTACGGTCACGGCGGCCTCAAGTCCTTCCACCGAAAGTCCACTACGTCGCCATCTTCGAGTTCGACCCTGAACAGTAGTGAATCACGCTCGTCGCCAGTAGCCCTATCAGCGTCGTCTTCAAGGACGGCGACGACCGTCCCCTGAACCCCGTGGTAGCGCTCAAAATCCGGGTCAGTCTCGTCGGGAATATCCACACGAACGTGGTCGCCCTCGGAGAACCGTTGCATAGCGTAGAAGAGTGACGGGGGCGAGTTAGTCCTGTCTCCTTTCATACGGTCGTGCGAAAGTATTTACTACAGTAGTCGTATTCTCTCGTAATGGGCCGGCTGGACGATATTACTCTGGAAGAACTCCACGAGTTACGTGAGCAAACGGAAGGAGAGATCCCGCGAGAACGTGTTCTCGCGGCGATCGGCCGGAAGCAGGGTGATGAAATCGACAGACTCGCCGAACGCCACGATGTTGTCGAGAAAACGATCCGCAATTGGCTCGATCGGTTCGACGAAGAACCGATCGAGCAGGCACCCTACGACCAGTCTCGACCTGGACGGCCCTCGAAACTTGCAGACAATCAGCGCGAGGAGTTGTTCGATCATCTGCAAGAGCCACCAACTGAGCGGGGCTACGATCAGCAAGCGTGGTCAACGAAGCTCCTGTTACACCACGTTAGAGAGGAGTATGATGTCGAATACAGCAAGGGTCATGGACGAAAGTTGATGGGGAAGGCCGGGCTGTCCTGCCGGACAGCACGGCCGCGCAATCACGAAGCTGACACAGAGAAAGAGGCCGAATTTCAACAGACAGTTCAAAAAAACGACCTGAACTGACCGAGAAAACCGTTGTTGTCGTCGATCAGTTTACCAAACGCGTCGGCACTGTTCAACGCCGTGGCTGGTACCCGATTGGGTCAAATCCGACGATAGAGACATCGAACTCATGGGATAAGGTGACAGTGCTTGGCGCTGTCACCGACGACGGTGACAGCTTCTACTGTTGGACCGAAGAGAATCTCACGTCAAAACAAGGCATTTGGCTGCTTGGTGCGCTCCAAGAGAAATTCGGTGAAGAACTGGTTGTGTTTCTTGACCGTGCTGGGTACTTCTACAACAGAGATCTCTGGGAGCATGTTAGTGATGAGCGCTCGACCGAGACTGTCGAAGACAGTTCGGTCGAGTGCGTGCGCGGAGATGAGGAAGGTGAAGAGCATCTCGATGTCTGGTACTTTCCGTCGAAATTGCCGGAACTCAACCCGATCGAAGGGTGCTGGGATCGACTCAACGAATGGTTCAAGCATCGTCTCATTCCTGATCTCTCAGCGCTAAAACAGCAGATTCAACGAGGACTCTCTACAGTGTCTGAACCGAATATCTGGAACTATCTCTGTCCATGAGTACCGGTAAAATTTAACGCACGACCGTATCAGTCCACTCGCACCCACAGGACTCACAGGTGTAGTGTTCTTTGACGAGTGTCGGCTCGTCCTTCGTGAACATCCACACGTCGCTATCGTCGCCGCATTTCAGACAACTCGCGTCTACCCGTTGGGCGTGGGGCATGAGTCTCTCACACCCCTTCGAGGTAGTCGCGTCTCTGTTCAACTCGAACCGATTTATCCCGACGGTCGTAATGGGCGTCAAGCACGCCTTGACTTACGTTCATCCGGTCTGATACTACCTTTTCCGGAACATCTTCGGTCAAATGATGGGTTATACTCCCTCTCCGGATTGCGTGTGGTGATACTGACGACGGACACCTACTGGCTCTTCCTCGGTCAGTTATCGCCTCACACTCGTCTATCTCTTCCCCGTGAGGGCATTCACCCTGATACTGACAGGGACGCGTCCACCGATAGACCGTCTGTCGAAGCGTGTTGTTGATGGGCCGTCCATTCTCCGTCGTCAGTAGTGGTTCACGGTCGTAGTCGTCAGTAACATCATCGCGGTGTACGTCGATGTAATCTTCGATAACGACACAGACCGAGGTGGTGAGCGCCACGAATCGCTCACCTTTGCTCTTGTTCTTGAGCGGAGTGTCGGTATTCGGTCGGTGGTTTACTGACAGGTACTCGTCGTCCGGATGGAAATCCGATACATCCAGCGAACGAATCGACCCAATACGCATTCCCGTTCGCCACAGTAGGAGAACGAGGGTGTGACTGAACGAGGCGTACTCGTACCGTTCGAGGTAGTCAAGCAACGCCTCGGCTTCGTCGGCGTCAAGTTTCACATCGCGTTGGCCGGTGCCGTCTCCGAGCGTTGGCGAAATGATTTTCGATTGAAGGTCAGTCTCTACGGCGTCTACAGTCTCACAGAACCGTATGAACACTCGAAGAGTATCCATTTGAGATTTGAGACTGACTTTGTTCAGGTCGCCATCTTCCTTCCGCCACAGTTTGTAATGGTGAAGTTTGCGACCGGTGAGGTTGTTCACGTTCTCTACATCCCCTTCACCGTTGCACCATCGGACAAAATGGTTCAGACGGTACTCATGAGCCTGTAGGGTACTCTCGGTCACGTCGGTACTCCGTTCCCGTAGGTACAGGTCAAGCGCTTCTTCTGGTGTCGTCGTCGTAAGGTTTCGATTGGGCTTGGACATGGGTTGTTCCGAAGCCCATTCAGGCGCAAGGTGACGCGGGTATCCTTCGGCCTTCGGGTGGCCGTAACCGCGTTCTCGCGAGCGAAGCGAGCGAGAGCCAGCGAGACGAGCGTAGCGAGTCTCGCGTGATTTCAAATTCGTGCCGGCCCACTGGGTACATGCCCTTTTCCCGCATTTCCTGACAGGTAGCGGCCGCTCTACGGGGTGGTCCGCATGGGCGTCGAGGAGTCGGTCGACCTCCTTCCGAACTGCCGCCACGACGAGAGCACGCGCTCCTCCCACTGATACGACTCGTACAACTCGTCGAGGTCGACATCCTGTCGAATCCACTCGGGCTCGGAATCTCCAGAGGGGAGTTCGTTCTCGTGCCCGCCCACGTCTCCGCATCCGTTCAGGAGTCACGGGATTGCGTCTCCGCGGGAACTACAGTCACGAAGATTTTAACGACTGGTATGTGAACGGTTACCGGCGATGGACTCCCATGCTCTCGAACAAGTCCTTCGGCGGAAGTCGATTCCACGTGGGCAACTCACCCTGTTGAAAGAACTCTACGAGCGAGACGAAACCGAGTGGGTATCGAGTAGCGAACTTGTAGACCGGATTCGGTGGGGGAACGAAGAGCGATTCCCCGGCGTGTTAGGAGCGTTCGGGAATCGAATCAACGCGACGGCCGAAGTCACGGGTGAACCGGGTTCGAGCGCGTTCTTCGACCGGCAGAGGATCGACAGCAAGACTCACTACCGACTCCGGTCGGACGCCCGCGAGGCGATCGAAGAGGTACACGTCCTTCTCGACACCTTCGACCAGCATTCCATGTCGGACCTGCTCGAACCGGGGACCGAAATAGAGGCTGAACGCCTCGAGAGCGAGGGTTAACCTCCGTTCTCACTCGGAGATACCATCCTTGGCGGCCGTGTCGAGCGAGTCCCGCCCGGTTCCCCGCCGCTCACCCCACCGTCTCGGAGACGAGTCGTTCGAAGTTCTCGAAGACCCGCTCTGCGGTCACGTCCGCGAACGAGCACTGTCCCGCCTGCCAGCCGAAGTCGTCGACGAGGTCCTCGCGGCGTGTGGCGGTGATCTCCGGGTGGAACTGGACGGTCCACAGCGGTGCAGTCCGGTGACGGGTCCCGAACACGCGGTCGTGAGCCGCCGACGCGATCACCGCCATGTCCCGTCCGGGTTTCGTCACTGCGTCGCCGTGCAACGCGACGACGACGGGACCGACGCCCTCGAACAGCGGGTCGTCGGCGAGGCTCGCTTCGACCAGCGTCGCCGTCGATCCGACGTTCTCGACGGTCCCGCCGAGTGCCACGTTGGCGACTTGGTGCCCGAAACAGACGCCGAGGGTCGGAATCGCTCGGTCGACGAGCGCACGGACGAGCGTCTCCTGTTCGGCGATCCACGGGTAGCTGTCAGTCTCGTGGACGGCAGCCGTACTCCCGGTCAGGACGACGCCGTCGGCCCCGTCGAGGGGGACACGGTCACCGGCGGTGTAGTCCACTTCGGTGGCGTCCGGAAACCGCGCCGCCAACTCGTCACAGTGGTACGCGAACTCCGTATCGACTTCGTTTCGGACGACGAACAGATCTGGATCACCTATGTCGGCAGTTCCCACGTATCAGCGATTCTGACCGGATACAGTTCAAAATTTCGTCTGATAGGCGGATTTGCCCGGATTTTTCACGTGTGAGAAGCAGTTTCTGTCGACGAACGAATTCGCGACTGTCCGGGGCCCGCGTGTCGGGGCATCGCTTCGAACGCGGGGCCCTCAGACGGTGTCCTCTTCGATCAGTGGTGTGTCGTCGTGAGACCGCCCCGTCGCCACCCGCCCATCCGCCCAGAGCAACTCGAAGAGTTGGGACTTCGTCTTGTACAGCGTGTCGCTCGTGGTCGAGATGCCGACGTAGCCGTCGTCGTCGCTGGCAGCGAACGCGACGAGGACGTGTGCGTTGTCGTAGAGATAGATTCGTCCCTCGATGTTCTCGACGCGTCGAATATCCATGATCTCCTCGGCGCGGTCGTAGACGGTCGACGGGATCGTTCCCTCTTCCGAAACGATGGCCTGTATCGTGGTCCCGTCCTCGGCTGCCCGGGTGAGCGCTTCGACGTGGTGGTTGAGGATGTGTTTGAAGCTCAACGGAGTCGTGACCATGCGGATCTCCGACCGGGCCGCAGCCGTGAGCTCGGCGAGTTTGTCGAGGATGTGGTGGCGGTTCGAGTACGTCCAGCAGATCTCCGAACGCTCCGGCGGCGTGGAATCACCCTCGACTTCGTCGGCGAACTGGGCACCGAGACGGCGGATGCCTGCGAGTTCCTCGTCGAACTGACGCCGTTTGAACTCGCAGAACCGCTCGATCGCTGGCTCCGGGTCCACGGGACCGAACATTTTCGGTCGCCCCGGTTGGACGTCGACGAACCCCTTCTCCGACAGTTCGTCGAGCGCGTCGTACACGCGCGGTTGTGGGATGTCCGCCCCGTCCGAGACCTCCTGTGCCGTCGATACGCCTCGTCGGAGGAGACAGAGGTAGGCGCAGGCCTCGTACTTCGACAGCCCGACCTCCTTGAGATACATCAGCGCCTCGTCGTCCATGCCACAGGTGACCGCCGTTTCAGTTAAGTGCTTTTCTTTCGTCCACAATACTTCGGACTGACGGGTAGTAAATCGGAATATAACGTCAGATAGTTTCCGTATATGTCTGTCATTCCGCCCTCAAGTAAAATATTTCGAATTTCTTGGTAGCGGCGACGGTGCACGGGAGACGACCACCTAGCGGTAGCGGGACCGTCTCGAAGCTTCGTATCGCCTCGAGCCCAACTGGTGACCGTTCACTACCGTTCAGTTGTAAGTAACGACCAACTCGGGATCGTCCGAACGATTGGGTATCGGCTCCCAACCATGAGCAAGCAACAGAACCTATCCGTCGACCATCCGCTCGAACAACTCACGGCCGACGAGATCGAGTCGGCCGTCGACCTCTTCGAGTCGGAATCGGAACTCGGTGACTACGTCCAGTACCACAACGTCACGCTCAGCGAACCTCCGAAAGCGGAGGTCAGGTCGTTCGAACCCGGCGACTCGTTCGACCGTGAGATCGACATCGTCGCGCGGGAGGCAGGCGAAACGTACGAGGCCACGGTGTCGCTCACCGAGAACGAACTCCTCCGTTGTGAGCACGTTCCCGGCGTCGAACCGGCCGTGATGCCCGAAGAGATCGAGGCGGCCCGCGAGACCGTCAAAGCGGACGCGGAGTGGCGGGAGGCAGCGAAGAAACGCGGCGTCGAGAACTTCGATCTCGTCATGGTCGACCCGTGGTCGGCCAGCGGGTTCGAACCCGAGGAACACGACGACAAGCGACTCTGTCGAGCGATCTCGTGGGTGCGAACGAGCGAAGACGACAACGGCCGCGCGCGACCGATCGAAGGCCTGTTCGCGTTCGTCGACCTCGACGAGATGGAGGTCGTCGAGATCGAGGACAACGGAATCCCCGACCCGGACAACCCACTTCCGCCCGAAGACGCCGACTACCGGGCCGACCGGGTCGACACCCGCGACGACTTCGAACACCTCGACGTCGTCCAGCCCGACGGCCCGAGTTGGGAGGTCGAAGGGAACAAGATCGAGTGGCTCGACTGGGAGATGCGCGTCGGGTGGAACGCCCGGGAAGGCCTCGTCTTCCACGACGTCTCCTTCGACGACGACGGGGAGTCCCGACGCATCCTCCACCGCGCGTCGGCGTGTGAGATGGCGGTTCCGTACGGCGATCCGGATCCGAACCACTCCTGGAAGAACGCCTTCGACATCGGCGAGTACCACGTCGGTCGGATGGCCAACGAACTCACCGAGGGCTGTGACTGTCTCGGCGTCATGAAGTACTTCGACGTCGAGATGAACACGATGGACGGCGAGTCCGAAACCCTCGAGAGCGCCATCTGTATGCACGAGGAAGACGACGGCATCCTCTGGAAACACACCGACGAGCGCAAGCCACACACCGAAGTCCGCCGCCGCCGTCGTCTCGTCATCTCCTTCATCGCGACGGTGTACAACTACGACTACGGCTTCTACTGGTACTTCTACCCCGACGGCAGCATCGAGGCGGAGGTCCGGCTGACGGGTGTCGACTCGAACGGCGTCGTGCCGGTCGACGAGACGGCCGACGACACCTACGGTCAGTACGCACTCGTCGCGCCGGGCGTCAAAGCGCCGATCCACCAGCACTTCTTCAACTTCCGCCTCGACTTCGACATCGACGGCGGGCCGATGCGGGCCCGGGAAGTGCACAACGAGCGGACGGGGAGCGAACGAAACCGGAAGAACGGCTTCCGGGCGAAGGAGACGCTCTTGGAGCGGGAAAACGAGGCCAGACAGGACATCGACCCGCTTCGCGGGCGATACTGGCGGATCGAGAGCAGCGAGACGGAGAACTCCTACGGGCGCAACTGTGGCTACAAACTCGACCCACACGACAACGTCTCGCCGCCGATGAAGCCGACGTCGAGCGTCATGGAGCGCTCCGGGTTCGTCCAGAACAACCTCTGGGTGACGCCGTTCGACGAGGACGAACGGTTCGCCGCGGGCGACTACCCCAACCTGAACGACGAGACGATCGGGCTCCCCGAGTGGACCGAGGCGGACCGCTCGCTCGTCGACGAGGACCTCGTCGTCTGGTACACGCAGGGTGTCAATCACGTTCCGAGCGCGGAGGATTGGCCGATCCTGTCGGCCGAGATCGCGAGCTTCAGTCTCGAACCCGAGGGATTCTTCGACAGCAACCAGTCGATCACGCTCCCGCCGGAACCGTGTCACACCGAGTACGACATCACTAGCCCGAGCGACGACTGACGGACGGCGTTTCACCGCGGTGTCGGTATCGAGCACGGAGCCGGCGACGCCGACCGATCGTTTCCGGTCCACCGTCCCTCGAGCGGATCGATCCCAACGGGGGGACACGAACCGCGTCCCAGCGGCGGGAAACTCGTCCCGTGAGGGCCACACGGCTGACATCCCCACCGTCGGACTCCAACGGATGGATACGGAGGGCAAGGAAGGGTGTTTATGCCTCCGACCCTACCCGAACGTGTGGACGCTCCGTACGACGTGCTGGGAGTCGATCCGGGCGCCGACGAGGCCGAGCTGGACCGGGCGTACCGGCGGCGCGTGATGGAGACCCACCCGGATCAGGGTGGCTCGGCGCGTGCCTTCCAGCAGGTGAAGGCGGCCTACGAGGCCATCCTCGACGACCGAGACGACTCGGCGCCGGACGACCGTGTGGACTCGGGGACCGACCCCGGGACCGAAGCGTCCGACGGCCACCGCGACGTCGTCTCCCGGGTCGAGTATTTGGACTACGAGGTGATCGACGACCGCGGGTGGTCGATCGACGACGACGACCTGTTCTCGAAGGCGTCGGCGGCGGACCTCGCCCCGACCGCCTACGGGGAGTTCCTGGTCAATCCGGGTGAGACGCTGCTCGAAGCGGCCGAGAACCGGGGATTCGCGTGGCCCTACGCCTGTCGGGGCGGCGCGTGTGCGAACTGTGCGGTCGCGGTCGTCGAGGGCGAGATGGCGACACCCGTCGACCACGTCCTGTCGACGGAGATGGTCGACCGCGGCATCCGGCTCTCCTGTATCGGCGCACCGACCACCGAGACGCTTCGGGTCGTCTACAACGTGAAGGGGATGCCCGACCTCGACGAACTCAAACTCCCGCCCTACCGGTTCGAGCGGTCGCGGTCGGACGACTGAACCGAGTCCGGCTCAGTGCCGTCGAGCGAGCGCCGCCACCGCGAGCACCGCGAGGAGGGCCGCCACGACGCCGAAGCCGGGCCCGTCGGCCACCGTCGTCGTCGCGGTGGGTGTCGGCGTCGGTGTTGCGGTGGGCGTCGGCGTGGGCGTCGGCGTGGGCGTGGCGGTGGGCGTCGGTGTTGCGGTGGGTGTCGGTGTCGACGTCGGCGTGGATGTCGGCGTGGGCGTGGACGTCGGCGTGGGCGTGGACGTCGCGCCTCTGACCCGTACCGTCACCGTCCGCGAGGCGGCGTCGGCGTTGCTCCCGGTCGCGGTGACGGTGTATCTGCCCGGCGTGGGGTCGCCCATGTCCACCGTGACCCGGCCGCCACTCCGGGTGATGCGTTCGGTCGCCACTTCGGTCCCCTCGGGCCCGACCACCGTCACGTCGAGGCGGTCGACGGCGTCGAAATTGTACTGGGCGCTGATCGAGAGTCGACCGAGGTTCTCGGGGTCGGTGCTTCCGTTGGTGACGGTCGACCCCCGCCGATCCCGGAGTTCGACCGAATCGATCGTCGGTCGACGAACGCTGATCTCCGCCCGGATATCGCTGTCGTTTGCGACGTAGTACGATCCGGGCTCGACCCCGTCGAAGTCGGCGGCTGTGGGGTCGTCGACGGTGAACGTCGGCCCGCCGCCGACGGCGTTGAACGTCGTCGGCTCGGTGCCGATGGTGTCGTCGTCGCCCGTCAGTTCCACCGCCGAGATGTTCAGCGTCTCGCCGATGTAAATCCGCGCGGGCGGCGCCGAACTCGGTGCGCCTCTGGGTTCTTCCACGGCGACTGCGGGGAGAGCGACTGCACCGACGAGGAGAACCACGAGGAGGGGCACGACCGCCCGTGTCACGTCCGGTATCACTCTCCGATGTTTCGCCCACAGCGACATAAATGTAAGTCGTCCAATGCGCCGAGTGGCGGGGAGAAGGCTAAATAGGTGGCGTGGAAACCCTGATCCATGGACTGCCCGCAGTGTGGCGGCACGCTCGCCACCTACGCCCTGAGCGGCCGGGAGGCGTCCGTCTGTGAGGACTGTGGCTACGTCGGTATCGCGGCCGAACACCGGGGTGACACCCGTCGGATCGAGTCGTGGAACGACGCGCTCCGCCGGTTCTACGGGAGCGACGAGGACCCGACCGTCGAACTCCGTCCCCCGCTGTCCCGGCCGTCGGGCGACGGCCCGGGTGAGGAGTCGTGGGACGACGCACTCCGTCGGTTCTACGACCGACGGACCGGCAGTGGGGACGACGTCGAGAGGGCGGACGAGACCGAACGGACCGAAGGGACGGAGGACGACGGCAGCGAGGCGGTCGACGCGGAGTCGGCGACCGCCGGCGACACTACGGACGGGACGGACAGCAGCGGGACCGAGGAGTCGACCTCCCGGCCACGGCCGTCTCAGTCTTCGGCGGACGACTCCTGAGCCTGTCGCGAGCCCTCGTCCTCTTCTTGCTCCTCGTCGGAGCGGGCGGCGACGAGTGCACCGCGCGCGACGCTGTAGAGCGGTTCGTCGACGCTCTGGACCTCGCTGATCGAGAACGGGATCGAGGCGTCGCGGAGGTGGTCCTCGAACAGTTTCTCGAAGCCGCGGGGGCTGGAGGTGCCGCCGGTGACGACGACGGGGACGTCCAGGTCCTCCTCGACGTCCTCCTCGTCGACCTCCCGGGCGATGTTCTCGATGACGTAGTCGAGCAGGTTCTCGTAGTAGATGGCGAGTGCCCCCTCGACGCCGCCCACGTCGGTGCGGAAGTCGAGTTCGAAGTCGTCTTCCTTGATGGAGGTGACCTTGTCGACGGGTGTGCCCGTCGCCTGGGCGGCCTGTTCGTCGATCCAGTCGCCACCGCGGGCGATGGAGAACTTCATGACCGGCACGGCGTAGTACGACAGGCAGACGTTGGTCATGCCCGCGCCGAAGGAGACGCCGAGGCCCGTGAAGTTGTGATTTGCGAGTTCGGAGTAGATGACCGCCATCCCCTCGTTGATCGGTTCGGTCTCGTAACCCATGTCCCCGAGCATCGATTCGAGGGTCTTCTCGTGGTACAGCGTCGAGAGATCCGAGTCGATCGGATCGGCCGGACTGGAGAAGTAGAGGCGCTCGCCCGGGTGATTTGGCTGACCGACCACCTGTTCGGTGATGAGCTTGATCATCGGGATGGCCGAGGACTCCTCGGAGGAGAGGATGCCGTGTTGCATCGGGCGGCGCGTCTCCTCGTTGAAGATGTTGGCGAAGTTGAGGGCGTCGTCGCCGACGACGTACACCTTGTCGTCCTTTCGGATGTGGAGGACGTCGCTCCGCGAGAGCATCTGCTCCGCCATGTCGGAGTACTCGATTTCGACGAAGGAGTTGCGTTGCTGGACGAAGACCGTCTCCGCCCCCTCCTGCTGTGCCGAGATGAGGTTCATGGTGCCGACGTCTAGGCCTTTTGCCATACCCGTGTGATGCCCCGTCGCCATCATAAACGTTCGCCAAAGTGTCCGACGGATTACCTAGGTCTGACGCACGTCAGACGCCCGAAATCGGGTGATCGCGGAGATGGAGCGACGGCACGCCCGCGGCGTCATCGCGAGAACAGGTCCTTCGCGCGGTCGACGAGTCCCTCGTCGTCCTCGGTGGCGATCTCCTCGGCCTCCTGTTGCTGGCGGAGTTCGCTCAGCGCCGCCGTCTGGTCGTCGACACCCGACGAGGTGTCCGTCTTCTGCTCGCGGCCCTGCAGTTTCCGAAGGTTCGAGAGCGCGTCGTCGACGCCGTCACTCGACGACCGGACGGTCGTCGCCTCCGCGTTCTCGAAGGCCTCGCGGTCGACTTCCACGTCGGCGTCGGTGTTCAACTCGAGGCGCTTCGTGTTCTTCCGGTCGACACCGCCCCACGAGAGGTCGGCGCCCGCCATCGCCTCGTCGATGTCGCGACGCACTCGCTCCTCGGAGACGGACTCGGTCGTCCCGTCGGCGGCGGTCCCGGCGTCGCTCCCGCCGGTGTTCGCCGCCCCCCCGCCGGTTGCGGCCGCCCCGTCGGTGGCGCTCCCGGCGCGTGCCACCTGGTGGCCCACCAGGGCTGCCCCCGTCGCCCCGACGACGGCGACGAGACCGACGGCGTAGACGGCGATGATCTGTGCGCTGTAGTCCGGCGACCGCGAGACGTTCCAGTTCATCGGGTACACCGACGTGAACGCCCCGACGGCGACGAAACACACCCCGAGGCCGGCGATGGCGGCGTACCGCATCCGGTCGTCGCCCGGGAGGAGAACGACGATACCGAGCAGGAGTACCGGGAAGCCGCCCGCGGACGCCACCACCGCCACCTCGCGGAGGGCGAAGGCGGTGTCCCCCGGACTGCTGGCGAGTGCCGACAGGAAGAACACGACGATACCGACGCCCCCGAGGGCGATACCGCCGAAGAAGAGCGCGAACCCGAGGTAGACGTCCGTCTCGGTCTCGGGATCTCCGATGTATCGCCCGTACCACTCGAAGAGTACGTTGTCGGGGGTGCCGTCGGGGGTCATCGGATGGGTCTACAGGCTCATCACACAAGACTGTTGGCGACCGTCTGACGCGGGTCTGACGCCGTATCCGAAGGCTTATCATCGGACTCGCCGACCCATCTACGATGCCCTCCCGGTCCAGTCTTCGCTTGGGCGACGCACTCGTCGTCCTCGGCTGTCTCTGTCTCGTCGGCACCGTCGTCGGCGGCGCGGCGCTGGCCCCGCCCGGCACGACCGGCACCGCCACCGACAACACCTCCGGCGACGTCCGGGAGACCCTCGTCGGCGTCCAAGGGGTCGGAAGCTACCACGACGGCGGCTCAGTCCGCTACTTCGACGGCACCGAGGAACGGTGGCGCGAGTCGTCGGCCCCCGTCTACTTCGACGTGACTCAGTTGGAGGACGGCCGTGTCCTCGCGGGCTACATGGCCGGCGGCTACGAGGAGTGTGGTCCCTACGAGTCGCCGTGTCACCGCACCGGCTACCGGGTCATCGACCCCGAGCCCTCGCCAGAGGTGGTCGAGGAGTGGTCGTTCCCGGTCCGAACCCGCGTCGCCAGCGAGGTCCACGACGTCGAACCCCTCCCCGGCGGCGGCGTCGTCCTCGCGGATATGGAACACGAACGGATCCTGATCGTCGAGGACGGCGAGGTGACGTGGGAGTGGGAGGCCAGTACGCGCTACGACGCCCCCGAGGATCCGACCACGGAGGACTGGCTCCACATCAACGACGTCGACCGCATCGGCGACGGGCGATTCCTCGTCTCCGTGCGGAACGCGAACCAGTTGCTCGTCCTCGAACACGGCGAGGGCGTCGTCGAGGTGATCAACGAGGACCCCGACGGCGACACCGACGACCCGACCGGCGATCCGTCGGTCCTCTACCACCAGCACAATCCCCAGTGGCTCGGTGACGGTGCCGTCCTCGTCGCCGACAGCGAGAACCACCGCGTGGTCGAACTCCACCGGACCGACTCGGGCGACTGGGAACCCGCGTGGGTGCTCGAGGGGGCCGGCGGTCAGAAGTTCGACTGGCCCCGCGACGCCGACCGCCTCCCCAACGGCAACACGTTGATCACGGACACGCGCAACGCCCGCCTCGTCGAGGTCAACGAGTCCGGCCGCGTCGTCTGGGAACGGCAACTCGACTACCGCACCCTCCCCTACGAGGCCGACCGCCTGCCCGAGGGCGAGACGGTCGGAGGACCCACCTACGGCGACGGCGGGACGGCGAACGCCGGTGGCGGGAACGTCCCGGTGCTGACGCCCCTGCTTCGGCTGGCAAGCGCCGCCGTGCGCCTCCCGCTGTGGGTGAGCGAACTCCACGTCTTCACGACGCTCGTCTCGCTCGCGCTCGTCGGATCCGGGGTCGTCCTCCGCCTGCGCCGGCGCTTCCGGTGACTCGTCGGCCGGCGCGTTTTTCCTCCACCCCACCCCACCGTCGCGTATGGACGAGGACGACCTCCGCTGGGAGACGACCGACTCGGCCGTCGACTACACCTGTCCCGGGTTCGACGTACGACGCGACGAGGTCACCCTGCCCGACGGCACCGAGACCGACTACCACTACGTCGACGAACCCGCGGCCGTCGTGGTTCTTCCCTTTACCGCGGACGGCGACGTGGTCGTCATCGACGAGTGGCGGCAGGCGGTCGGCCGCGTGAACCGTGGGCTCCCCGCCGGCTCGATGGAGGACGACGACGGCGACGTTGAGGCGGCCGCCCGGCGCGAACTCCGTGAGGAGACGGGGTACGAGGCCGGCACGGTGTCGCGGCTCTTCTCGGTCGAGCCGACCAACGGGATCGCCAACTCGGCCCACCACTACGTCGTCGCCCGCGACTGCACCCCGACCGGATCGCGCGACCTCGATTTCAACGAGAGCATCCGCGTCTCCACGACGGCGTACGACGACCTGCTCACGGCCGCCATCACCGACGCCCTGCACGACGGTCGGACGATCACCGCAGTCACGGGCTACGAACTCCGAGAACGAGACGCCGACACGTAGCCGTCGCTGGCCGGTGTGAAAAAAGCGAGAAGTCGCGATGAGGCGGAAGCCTCAGTCGTCGGCCGGAGCCTGACCGCCGGAGCCGGAGACGCCCGTGCCGGGGCCGACGTCGATGTCGAGCCGTTCGAGCGTGTCGTCGGTGACGACGCCGTCCGCCCAGCCACGGTGGCTGTAGTACTCGTCTTTCATCTCGTTGAGCTCGCAGAGTTCGCCCTCGGAGCCACCCTGACCGGGGATGGCCTCGTCGTCGCCTTCGACGAACCGACCCGGGAGCGAGTCGTCCGCGCCGTCGAAGCCGGCGAGGTTGTTGAAGTAGCGCTCGAGGTTGTACACCCGCTCGCCGGCCGTCATGAGTTCCTCTTCGGTGAGGTCACGGCCGGTCATACCGTTGTACTGCTTGATGTACTCCTCGATGCCTTCCGCGAAGGCGTTGAACTTGCAGATGTCGAACGAGTCCGAGATGGCGTGCAGGTCCTGGAAGGTGGCGCAGAGTTCACCCTTGCCCTCCCAGTCGTACGGGTCGACCTTCTCCGGAATGCCGAGGATCTCGGCCGCCGGCGTGTAGCCGCGCAGGTGGCAGGCGCCACGGTTCGAGGTGGCGTAGCCGATGCCCATGCCCTTCATGCAGCGCGGGTCGTAGGCCGCGATGGTCTGGCCCTTGACGTCGAGGCGGGTGTCGTGCCCGTCGACTTCGTCGGCGGCGCGCTCCGGGCCCTTCGCGAGGAAGTCGCCGAGTTCGCTGTTGCGGTGGCCGACCTCCTCGATGAGGTCGATCATGTGCTCCTCGTCGCCCCAGTCGATCTGGTCGTCGAGGCCGTCGAGATAGCCCTTCTCGGACATCTCCATCGACATGGCGAACATGTTCCCCATGTCGATGGTGTCGATGCCCATGTCGTTACAGCGGTCGATCATGATCGCGATGGAGTCCCGGTCGTCGTTGGCCGAGTTCGTGCCGAGGGCCCACGCCGACTCGTACTCGTAGGACTCCATCTGGACGTTCATGTCCTCACCCTTGTGCTCGTAGTTGACCTCGACCTCCTTCTTACAGGCGACCGGGCAGGAGTGACAGGTCGGCTCGTCGACGAGGATGTTCTCGCGGACGTTCTCGCCGCTGATGCGCTCGGCGACGATGTCGGTCCCCTCCTCCTCGTTCATCGCGAAGCCGGAGGTGTACTGGCCGTTCTTGGTCGGGTGGCCGTCCATCTCCTCGGTGATGTTCATCAGGACGTTCGTGCCGTACATCGAGAGCGCGCCCTCGTTGGGCGCGGTGACGTCGGACTCCTGGATGACCTGCATCGCCTGCCGGGCACCCTCGCCGAACGTATCGGAGTCCGCGGGCTTTGGCATGTCCGTGCCGGCCTTCACGACGACGGCCTTGACGCCCTTGTTGCCCATCACCGCGCCGGTGCCACCGCGGCCCGAGGCGCGGTCGTCCTCGTTGATGATCGAGGAGTAGCGGACCTCGTTCTCGCCGCCCGGACCGATGGCCATACAGGAGAGGTTCTTGCCGTAGGACCCCTCCACTTCCTCCTCGAGGGCCTCTCGCGTCTCGTGGACGCCCTTGCCCCAGAGGTGGGAGGCGTCGCGGAGTTCGAGTTCGCCGTCCTCGACGACGGCGTAGACGGGGTCGTCCGCCTGGCCGTCGAAGAGGATGCCGTCGAAGCCGGCCCACTTGAGTCGGGCACCGGACCAGCCACCGTGGTGGGAGTCCGTCACCGTCCCCGTGAGCGGGGACTTCGTACAGACTGCGATCCGACCGCTCATGACGGCCTGCGAGCCGGTCAGTGGTCCGGTCATGAAGGCGAGTCGGTTGTCGGGCCCGAGCGGGTCGACGTCGGGACCGGCGTCGAAGACGTACTTGACGCCGAGCCCGCGCCCGCCGATGTACTTCTTCGCGTCCTCGTCGTCGACGCCTTGATAGGCGACGTCGCCCGAGCCGAGGTCCACCTGTGCTACGTGATCTCTGAATCCGCCTAAGTCTGTCATGGTAACGTGCGTTAGTTGGTTATACTTCCAAGCTGTTAGTCGTTGCTCCGTCGACGTAACCACGTTCGATTACCCAAGTGCTTTTAGGCCCGCCTAATGTCACGAAAACGCGTCACGAATGCACCGATCGACCATCACGGTTGCGGTGGGTATCGTCGTCCTACTGGGATCGATCGTGAACCCCGCGTGGTTCGGGTCTCCGGGCGACGGAGCGGCGGCGCTCTCCTGGATCTTTCATCTCGTCGGTTACGCCGCCCTCGCCGCGGCCGTCCGGCCGCTGTTCGGTCCCGGGTGGCGCGGGGTCGGCGCGGCCGTCGCCGTCGCGACCGGGTTCGGGGCCGGCGTGGAACTCGTCCAAGTAGGCCTCGCGTACCGAACCGGCAGCGTCGCCGACGCCGCCCTCAATGCGGTCGGTTCGGTCGCCGGCGTGACGGTCGCCCGTGCCGTCCGCCGCCTGTGGCCGTCGCCCTCCACGGATCCGTAGCGCGTTCGCGTCGCTGCACCGACCCCGAAGCCGCTTTACGCGTCGGTCGGCTATCCCCGGCAATGAGCGAACCGAGCCCCGACGTGTACGAGCAGGGGAAGGGGATGGACGCCCACAACCAGGTGATGCGGGGGATTCGGTCCCGCAAGGACGAGACGTACGACCCACACGAGCCGACGCGGGTGTGGCTTGACGAGGATCGGACGCCGGACGGCGTCTCTCGGTCGCTGACTATCATCCTCAACACCGGCGGCTGTCGCTGGGCGCGGGCCGGCGGGTGTACGATGTGTGGCTACGTCGCCGAGTCCGTCGAAGGCGGGTCGGTCACCCACGACGCCCTCATGGATCAGATCGACGCCTGCCTCGCCCACGAACGCGAGAACGCCGACGATCCCGCAGGGCTGATCAAGATCTACACCTCCGGTTCCTTCCTCGACGAGCGCGAGGTGGGCGCGGAGAGCCGCCGCGCCATCGCCGAAACCTTCGCCGACCGCGAGCGAATCGTCGTCGAGTCCCTCCCCGACTTCGTCGACCGAGAGAAACTCGCCGACTTCACAGACCGCGGCCTCGCGACCGACGTGGCGGTCGGACTCGAGACCGCCACCGACCGCGTGCGCCACGACTGCGTGAACAAGTACTTCGACTTCGAGGACTTCGTCGACGCGACCGAGGAGGCCGACGCCGCCGGCGCGGGCGTGAAGGCGTATCTCCTGATGAAGCCACCCTTCCTCTCGGAGCGCGAGGCCGTCGAGGACATGGTCGACTCGGTGCGCCGGTGTGCGGAGTACTGCCACACTGTCTCGATGAACCCCTGTAACGTCCAGCGGTACACGATGGTCGACGACCTCTACTTCGAGGGTGGCTACCGGCCGCCGTGGCTCTGGTCGGTCGCCGCGGTGCTCGAACGCACGGCCGACGTCGACGCCATCGTCGTCTCCGACCCCGTCGGAGGCGGGAGCGACCGCGGCCCGCACAACTGCGGCGAGTGCGACGAGCGAGTCGAACGAGCCATCAAGGACTTCAGCCTCCGCGGGGACCCCTCGGTGTTCGAGCAGGTGTCCTGTGACTGCGAGGCGACGTGGGAGACGGTGCTCGACGCCGAGGCGAGTTACGCGATGCCGCTCGCGCGCTGACGACCTCGCCACAACACCTTTCGCTCGCCGGCCGCAGGTGGACCTATGTCCCGAGCAGTCGCGACCCCGGATCCACCCCGGGACGCTCTTTCGGTCCGGCCGACGCCCCGTCCGACCCGCCCGGGTGAGTCGAATGACCGACCCTGACGCCGACGCGGCCGCTCCCACCGATCCGGACCCGGCTCGGCCCGGCCTCCGCCGCCGGTCGCTGCTCTCCGCCCTCGCGGGTGCCGGAACCGCGTCGCTGGCCGGCTGTCCGGCCTCGAACGGCGGGGACGGCCCGGGCGACGGCGGCGACGGCGAGGATCCTACCCCCACGACGTCGGCCGACCCCGAGACGGCGCGTCGACTGGCCGGGCGGTTCGCGCCGACGTTCGCGTTCGACGCCGCCGAGCGGTGGCTCCCGACCGACCCCCGGACGTACACGAGCGAGCGCGACGGTCGGACGGTCGTCGACGGCTTTGACGCCTTCGACGGCTACACCCGGCGGTACGACGAGGCGAGCGATCCGCCGGAACCGACGGTGTTCTACCACGTCGTCGAGTACGGCGACTCGCCGCTCGCGGTCGTCCAGTTCTGGTACTACTCCGCGTTCGACCAGTTCACCACCAACTTCCACTGGCACGACTGGGAGGTGTTGCACGTGTTCGTCGACACCGACACCGAGGAGCCACAACTGTTCGTCGCGAGTTCCCACTCGGGGCGGGTGCCGAACAACGAACACCTCGATCCGGGCCCCGACCGTGCCCCCCGAATCCTCTCGGAACTCGGCTCGCACTCCAGCGCCCTGTCGCTGAACGACCGCCGGAACAGTTTCCAGCGCCTGCCCCTCGACGACCTCCCGGCCGACATCACGAACCGGGCGCTCGGCGCCATCGAACAGTTGGCCGAACTCCCGGCCGCGTACGGCCTCCCCCGCGACGAGGGCCTGCGCCTCCCCTACGTCGTCCCCGAACTCGACGACGAACCGATCTACGAACACGCCGACCTCCCGTCGGCCGACCGCGACGCCCTCGTCTCCGAGGCGCTGACCGTGCGGTCGTTCGACGCCCTCGCCTCGCCGCCGACCGACCTCCCGGCCCGGGAGACGGGGTTCGTCTTCGCCCCCGACGGCGGGTCGTCGACGGACGACGACGTCGACGTGACTTACGACCTCGTCCCGACGCGCGAACTCGAGGACATCGACGAGTTCACCGGCCCCCAGTTAAGCTTCGAGTTCGCCATCCCGGCGTTCGCCGAGGACGCCGTCGCGGGCCACATCACGACGGCTGGGACGCCGTGGAACCAGGAGCGGTACGACGATCCGGCCGCCGACATCACCGAACCCGCACACCGGTCGGCGCTGTCCGATCGCTACGACGCCGTCGAACCACCCGGACCGATCAACGATCTCGTCGCGACGATATCCGAGACGATCCAGTCGCCTGACGCGCCCGAGGACGAGGGCGTCGAGACGACGGACGCCTCCGTCGAGGCGATCACCCTCCTCCGGAGCGACCCCGTCGCCGCGCCGACGTTCCGCGGCGTGGCGATGCTCCGCGGCGTCGAGGCTGGCGACCACCAGTTGACGGTCAACGGCGCCGGCGTCGCCCCCCACACCGAACCGGTGACGGTCGGCGACGGCGGCGAGGCTGGCGGGACGCCGGCGGACACGGCGACGTCGGCGGATACCGACGGGTCGAACACCCTCACCCTCGCGGGCGTCGAGGGCGAAATTCCCCTCGTCCCCGCCGGCGAGGCGACCAAGGTGGAGGTCGACGCGGACGGTGCCGACGCGGACCTCGAGACGTTCGCCGTCGACGACGACTTCGGCGGCCGACTCTACGAGGCGTCGGTCGACGGCCCCGACGCCGTCTACGTCCACCGCGGCGGGGCGTACACGGCGGAGGTTCGCGACGTCGACGACGCCGTCGGTGCCTTCCGGGTCAACCCCTCGGGGACCGACCCGATCCGGATCGCCCGCCCGCGGACGGGGACGGCGTCGCTGGCGTCGTTCGTCGAGACGCTGGTCGGCGAGACGACGAACCACCTCGGCGAAGTTGGGGACGACGACGCGGACGAGGGCGGCGGCGACGACACGTCCGGTGGCGGCGGGACGACCCAGACTCTCGGCGGCCTGCTCCGAGCGCTGGAGGCGGTCAGCGGCGCGGCGGGCCGCGCGGCGGAGCGGGCCGAGTCGGGCGACCGGCGCGGGTCGGACCGGGCGCTCTCGGCGCTGGCGTCGAACCTCGAACGCGCGGTCGAACGCTTCGAGGGGCTTCGCGACACGCTGCCGGCCGACCGGGCGGCCGCGACGGACCGGCAGTTGCGGGAGGCCCAGCGACGGGCGAACCAGGCGGCGGCCGCCGAAAAGCTCTAGACGGTCACCGGCGTGGCTTCGAACCCGCGGAGGATCCCCGTCCCGTCCGTCCCGTCGAGGTCGGGGAGTGTCGCCCGCTCGGGGTGGGGCATCATCACCGTAGTCGTGCGCTGTTCGCCGACGACGCCGGCCACGTTGTCCCGCGAGCCGTTGGGGTTGGCGTCGTCGGTGACCGCACCCTCGGCGTCGCAGTACCGCAACAGGATCCGGTCCTCGTCGACCAGCCGTTCGTAGGTGTCGTCGCTCGCCTCGAACCGGCCCTCGCCGTGGGCGATGGGGAGTTCCAGCACCCGTCCCTCGTCGTACCTCCGCGTCCAGGGCGAGTCCGTCGTCTCCACCCGGACGTGGACCCGCTCACACTGGAAGCGTGCGCTCCGGTTGACGGTGAACGCGCCCGGCGTGAGGCCGGCTTCGCAGCCGATCTGTGCGCCGTTGCAGACGCCCAAGACGGGAACACCATCGCTCGCCGCCTCGCGCACTTCGTCGATGATCGGGGTACGAGCCGCCATCGCACCGGCACGGAGGTAGTCGCCGTACGAGAAGCCGCCGGGGAGCATCACGCCCGTCGCGTCCTCGGGAAGGCCGTCCTCGTACCAGACGCGGTCGGCGTCGATCCCGAGGTGGGAGAGCGCGCGCACGGAGTCGCGGTCGCAGTTGCTGCCGCCGAACTGGATCACCGCGACCGTCATCGGTCCGCGACCTCGACCTCGTAGTCGTGGATGGTCGGGTTCGCCAGTAGTCGTTCGGCCATCTCGTCGGCCCGGTCGCGCGCTGCCTCCCTGTCCTCCGCGTCGAGGTCTACCTCGAACCGGTCGGCCGACCGGAGGTCGTCGAGTTCGAACCCGAGTCGTTCGAGCGCCCGCTGGGTCGTCTCGGCCTCGGGATCGAGGACCCCGTGTTTGAGTCGCACCGTGACCGTCGCGGTGTATGCCGTCATCGGTCGACCGTGGGTGGCCACGGGGCAAAGCCGTTTTGGAGTGGCCCGGGCGCACACGACCGTCCCTTCGGGACTGCGTCGACGCGTTCAGTCCCAGCCTCCGTACTGTGTCGCGAACTCGCGTCCGCTGCAATCGTCCGTGTCCAACCCGAACAGGCGGAACTCGACGTCATCGAAGGGGATGCCCCAGACGCCGAAGTCGGGGGAAACTCGGCGTTCGCGGCCAAACTCGCGTAGGCTTGCTCCCGTTCGTCGTCCGCTATCTCGTACAGTTCACCCGTGATGACGACGCTTCGCCAGATGGCTTCGTCGTCGTCGCCCTGTTCGTACACGGTGAGACAGACGTTCGGATTCGACTCGATGATCCGACTCTTCCGGCTCTGCCGTCCGCCGCCCCACTGCATCGGAAACACCATCCGGTCGGCATCGTACCCGAACGACATCGGAACCGCGTACGGTCGTCCGTCGTCGACCATCGCGAGGAGGCCGATACCGTTCCGGACGAGGACCTCGTCGATTTCGTCCCTGTCGAGACGCCTCATCCGACGGTGTCGTGATCATATCGATAAAAAATACACGGTACACGGACCACGACCGGACACCGCCACCTCCGAACCGTCCGAACCCTACATGTGTCTCGCCCACCTACGGCCGGTATGTCCGTCCGGAGCCTCGACAGCATCCACCACCTCATTTTGATCCTGCTGTCGTTGCTCGTCGCGGCGGCGCTCTACCGGTTCGCGACGCTGTTGTTGCGCGACCTGCCGTGGCCGTCGGTCCTCCCGTAGGCTACAGGTCGCGGACGGCGTCGACGGCGTCGTCGACCGGTGGCGCGTCGAACCACGCCCCGCCGGTGTAGGCGTTCGCGCCCGCGGCGTACAGCTCCGAGACGGCGGTCACGACCGACGACGGGAGGGGGTCGGGGTCGACCGCACAGAGCCCGCGCCAGTCGGCGACGCCCCGACGGTCCGCCTCGGCTTTCGCCTCGCTCACGGCTTCGACCCACTCGGGGTCGGCGCGCTTGTAGTACTGGCGCACCACCTCCTTGGACACCTCCTGGTCGCCGTAGGCGAAGCGGTTCTCGTCGAACGTCCCGACCACGTCCGCGACCTTCACCGTCCCGTCGACGTAGCAACACTCGATCTTGCCGTCCTCGTGGACGAACCCGGCCTCCGCCGCGCGCTCGGTGACGATACGGTTCACCTCGCGGGCGAGGGTGTCGAGGGCGTCGAGGTCGGCCGCGCCCGCGATCCGGTCGGCCGCGGCGCGGTCGAGGTAGCGGTCCTGCTCCTCGTACTTCGTCGAGAACTCCACCACCGGTTCGGGGAGGTCGACCGGTCCCTCGGGCCACGCGGACAGGTCCAGCCCGTACTCTTCCGGTTCGCCCCTCGTCCGGAGGCTCGACCCCACCGGGACGGTGTTGCGGAAGACGATCTCCAGTGGGATCAGGTAGTTGCTTCCGGCCGCGCCGTGGAAGGCGTCGTAGTCGTACGCCTCATCCTCGAAGGGGAGGTCGGGCACCCGCACGAGCTCGATGGCGAGTTCCCGCGGCGCGTCGTCGAGCGCACCCAGTGGTACTGCGTCCGGGCCCACACCGCGATAGTGGGTGGCTACGCCCTCGGACTCCAGCAGTTCGAAGTTAAACGCGCCCATCGTACAGAGGCTCCGGCCCTTCTCCGGGATCCGGTCGGGCATCGCCCCCCAGTCGAAGACCGAGTAGTCGTCGGTGAAGTCGAAGCGTCCGCGCCCCGTCGCCGTCGCCGTGGGTTCGCGCTCGACGCGGAACTCCTTGACGCTCGTCATGTGTGGGTCTCGCGCGCGCCGCCGGCAAGAACCTTTCAGTTTTCCAGCTCGGACGCCACCCCGAACGCTTTCACCCCGGCGCGCCACGGATCGGACGTGCCCCGTCCGCCCGCCCCGTCGGAGAACGCCCCCGCCGACCCCGACGTCGCGGCCGACCTCCGGCGACTCAGGGACGTGAGCCACCTCCTCGACGACTCGATCCGGGTCCCCGGCACCACCTACCGCGTCGGCGTCGAACCCCTGATCGGTCTCCTCCCCGTCGTCGGCGACGCCGCCGGCCTCGCGTTCTCGGCGTACGTCCTCGTCGTCGCCGTCCGCACACGCGTCCCACGGGCGACGCTCGGGCGGATCGTCCTGACGCTGTGGATCGACGCTGCCGTCGGCTCGATCCCCCTCCTCGGCGACCTGTTCGACGCCTACTGGAAGGCGAACCTGCGGTCGACCCGTCTCATCGACGCCCGTCTCGCCGACCCCGCGGGCGCGGCCGCCGACCGCCGGTATCTGTGGCGGGCCGGGATCCTCGTCGCCCTGCTCGGCTGCCTCGCGCTGGCCGGGGCCGTCGCGTTCGGGTGGTGGCTCGCTGGGGTGGTCTGAATGGCAAGACAGTTACGCGAGCCGACCCCTCGACCGGTATGAGCCTCCTTGACGACGCCCGACGGCTCGCCGCGACCGGTCCCGTCTGTGACGCCTGTCTCGGGCGCGTCTTCGCCGACCGGAGTTTCGGACTGACCAACGCCGAGCGGGGGCGGTCGCTCCGCGTCGCCGCCGCCCTCGACGACGACGACGACTTCGACCCCGTCGCCGTCGAGGACTGCTGGGTCTGTGAGGGGCTGTGTGGCGAGTTCGACGACTGGGCCGCCCGTGCCGCCGAATCCGTCGAGGGTGTCGAGTTCGACACCTACCAGGTCGGCACCCGGACGCCGCCGCTGATCGAGGAGAACGAGCGACTGCTCCGTGAGGAGGTCGGGCGCGACCCCGACGTCGACCCGGACGGCGACGCCGCGGGCGAGCCCTTCAAGATGGAGTTCAACCGCGAGGTCGGCAAACGGGTCGGTCGCCTCGTCGACGCCGAGGTGGACTTCGAGCGCCCGGACGTGCAGTTCGTCCTCGACCTCGCGGCCGACCGCGTCGAGACGGAGATCAACTCCGCGTTCGTCTACGGCCGGTACCGAAAACTCGAACGCGACATCCCCCAGACGGAGTGGCCTTGCCGGGAGTGTCGGGGGAGCGGCCGGCAGGGGCGGGAGCCCTGTGACCACTGCGATGGATCGGGCTACCTCTACGAGCGCAGCGTCGAACAGTTGACCGCGCCGGTCGTCGAGGACGTGATGGACGGCGTCGACGCCGTCTTCCACGGCGCGGGCCGGGAGGACGTCGACGCCCGGATGCTCGGCACCGGCCGGCCGTTCGTCGTCGAGGTGAAAGAGCCACGTCGCCGCCGGGTCGACGTCGACCGCCTCGAAGCGGACGTGAACGCCTTCGCCGACGGTGCGGTGGAGGTGGAGGGACTGCGGCTGGCGACACACGGGATGGTCGAGCGCGTGAAGGGACTGGACGCGAGCAAGACCTACCGCGCAGCCGTCGAGTTCGACGCCGACGTCGACGGTGACGACTTCGACACGGCGCTTTCGACACTCGACGGCGCGACGATCGAACAGTACACGCCGAGCCGGGTCGACCACCGCCGGGCGAACCTGACCCGGACCCGCGAGGTGTACGGCGCCGACGGCGACCTCGAGGACCCCCGGCACGCGACCGTCGAGGTCCACGGCGCCGGCGGCCTCTACGTGAAGGAACTCGTCTCGGGTGACGAGGGACGCACCGAGCCGAGCTTGGCCGGACTGCTCGGCGTCGGCGCACGGGTCACCGCCCTCGACGTCCTCGCCGTCGAGGGCGAGGCCGAACCCTTCGAGGACGAGGCGTACTTCCTGTAACCCGACTTCGCACGCCAAATTTATACTCTTCTGCCGGGAACAGCGCAGTATGGGTCTTCCCGGTCCCGGTTTGGGGTTCAGAGATCGGAACGGAACCGCCCCGTGAGAGAGGGGTGCCGTCTCGCAGTCTGGTGGTCCGACTCCGGATCGCCGACCGATACCGCACCCCGGACGTCTTGCGGGCGTCGCCGGCGTCCCCGCGCCGTTGGGTGTCCGTTCCGGTCACCACCCAACCATGACCGAACGAACGTCTCACTCCACCGGGACGACGGAGCGACGGCACACGGCAAGCGCCGCCTCGAGGTTCTGGCGAAACTGCGACCGTTATCACGATCTGGCGGAGCAGTTCGCCGAAGATATCGCGATCGTACATCCGGACGGAATGTCGGGTCGCCATCCGGGTTGTCCCGGAGACTCCGAGTGTTGTGGCGACTGTCGTACCGGCGTCAGATACTACGAACACATCCCGAAGTCACGACACAGTGAGGACGAATGGCTCTGATAGCGTCGATCACGCGTGCGACGCTGCGCCCGTAACATACGAACCCTTACGGCGACCGCCTCCCAACGCCCGCCGATGAGTTCGGTTCCCGAACGGAGCGACATCGACGACGAGAACAAGTGGGATCTGGAGAGTATCTTCGCGAGCGACGAGGACTGGGAGGCGGCCCTCGCCGACGTCTCCGACCGGATTGACGACCTCGCGGCCTACGAAGGGCGCGTGACCGAGAGCCCCGAGACGCTGTTGGAACTGTTCGAACTCCGGGAGGAACTCCTGCGGGACGTGTCGACGGTGTCGACCTACGCCAACCTGCGGAGCAGCGAGGACACCAGGGAGGGGGAGTACCAGGCCATGTCGGCCCGGGCGGAGTCGCTCGCGGCCGACGCCCGGAGCGCCGCGAGTTTCGTCGAACCCGAACTGCAGGAACTCGACCGCGAGGACCTGGACGACTTCGTCGACGCCGAATCCGCCCTCGCCGAGTACGACCACTACTTCGACGACGTGCTCCGTGCGAAGCCCCACACCCGCTCGAAGGAGGTGGAGGAACTGCTGGCCGACCTCTCGGACGTGACCGACGCTGCGAGCGACGTCTACTCCATGCTCTCGAACGCGGACATGGAGTTCCCGACCGTCGAGGACCCCGACGGCGAGACCGTCGAGATCACGCTCGGCAACTTCACGAAACTCCAGAAGAACCCGGACCGCGCCTTCCGGCGCGAAGTCCACGAGGCCTTCTACGACCGCTGGGCCGACGTGCGTAACGGCGTCGGGACGGCGCTGAAAAAGAGCGTGACCTCGGACGTGAAACTCGCCCGCGCCCGTAACTACGACACCGCCCGCGAGGCGGCGCTCGACGGCCCGAACGTTCCCGTCGACGCCTACGACACGCTCGTCGACACGGTGCGGGCGAACCTCGACTACCTCCACCGCCACGCCGCCTTGAAGGCCGACGCCCTCGGCGTCGACGACCTGCGGATGTGGGACCTCTACGCGCCGATGGCCGGCGGCGACCCGCCGGAAATCCCCTACGAGCAGGCGGTCGAGTACGTCGTCGACGCGGTCGAACCCCTGGGCGAGGAGTATCAAGCGCGGATGGCCGAGGGACTCGACTCCCGGTGGGTTGACGTTTACGAGAACCGCGGCAAGCGGTCGGGTGCGTTCTCGGCGGGCACGTACGACACCCAGCCGTTCATCCTCATGAACTACCAGGACGACGTGTCGTCGATGTTCACGCTGGCCCACGAACTCGGCCACTCGATGCACTCGGAACTGACAAACGAGGCCCAGCCGTGGCAGTACAGCGACTACGACATCTTCGTCGCCGAGGTGGCGAGCACGGTCAACGAGACGCTCCTGACCCACCACCTACTGAGGACCGTCGACGACGAGGCGGTCCGCCGGCACGTCCTCGACGAGTATCTCGAACGCTTCCGGTCGACGCTGTTCCGCCAGACCATGTTCGCGGAGTTCGAACTCCGGATCCACGAGATAGTCGAGGACGACGGCGCGCTCACGCCCGACCGGTTCGACGAACTCTACCGCGACCTGAAGGCGGACTTCTACGAGCCGGCGGTCGTCGACGACCGCATCGCCCGCGAGTGGATGCGCATCCCCCACTTCTACTACGGCTACTACGTCTACCAGTACAGCACGGGCATCAGCGCGGCGACGGCAATCGTCGACCGGATCCGGTCCGAGGGCGAAGACGCCGCCGCCGACTACCGCGAGGCGCTGCGGATGGGCGGCTCCGCCTATCCGGCGGAGGTGCTGGAACGGGCGGGCGTGGACACGACCGACGCCGGGTACATCGAGACGGCACTCGAGACGTACGACGAGACGCTCGACGAGATGGCGCGGCTGGTCCGGTAGGGCCACACCGGTACCGTCGGCGGCGTCTCGGCGCTCGGCGGGTTCGCGTACCCAAAGGCACATTTACGCCCGCTACGTAGCACGGACAACCAATGTCACGGAGTCCGTCGCTTCCGGACCGCCCGCGGTTGGATCTGGATCCCGAGATGTCCGACGCGGAGCGGCTGGACGCCATTCGTCAGCACTTCGAGCGGATGGTCCGGGTGAACGAAGAACTGTCCGAGCGCCTCGACGAGACCGACGACCGTCGCGAGGAGTTGATGGAGGAGGTCGACCACCTCAAGCGACGCAACGAAGTGCTGAAGACCTCGTCGCTGTACGTCGCCACCGTCGAGGAGGTGGCCGACGACGGCGTCATCATCAAACAGCACGGCAACAACCAAGAGGTACTCACCGAACCGTCCCCGCGTATCCGCAAGGAACTCGCGGCGGGTGACCGCGTCGCCGTCAACGACTCCTTCAGCGTGCAGGCGGTGCTCGACGACGAGACGGATTCGCGGGCACAGGCCATGGAGGTCGAGGAGTCGCCGACGATCACCTACGACGACATCGGCGGCATCGACGACCAGGTGCGCGAGGTGCGCGAGGCCGTCGAGGACCCCCTCCTGACGCCGGAACTGTTCGAGGAGGTCGGTGTCGACCCGCCGTCGGGCGTCCTGCTCCACGGGCCGCCGGGAACGGGAAAGACGATGCTCGCGAAGGCCGTCGCGAACGAGACGGACGCCACCTTCATCAAGATGGCCGGCTCCGAGTTGGTCAGGAAGTTCATCGGCGAGGGCTCCCGGCTGGTCCGTGACCTGTTCGAACTCGCCGAAGAGCGCCAGCCGGCGGTCATCTTCATCGACGAGATCGACTCGGTCGCCGCCAAGCGGACGGACTCCAAAACGTCGGGCGACGCCGAGGTCCAGCGGACGATGATGCAACTGCTCTCGGAGATGGACGGCTTCGACGACCGCGGCGAGATCCGGATCATGGCCGCGACCAACCGCTTCGACATGCTCGACGAGGCCATCCTCCGTCCGGGGCGGTTCGACCGTCTCATCGAGGTGCCCAAACCGGACGCCGAGGGACGGGCCCAGATCCTCCGCATCCACACTCGCGACATGAACGTCGACGACGGCGTGGACTTCGCTGAAGTGGCCGACGACCTTGAGGATTACAGCGGTGCCGACCTCGCCTCCCTCGCGACGGAGGCAGGGATGTTCGCCATCCGCGACGACCGCACCCTCGTCACGATGGCCGACTTCCGCGACGCCAAGGCGAAGATCGAGGACAACGAAGACTCCGGGCCCGTGATGGCCTTCACCGACTACCAGTACTGACTCCGGCCGAGTCGACGACTCCGTCGACCCCCTTCTGCCGCCGATCTGAGGACGTACCGACATCCCCGCGACACCGGGAGCCTCCCGAACACCGAGGGGCGACTCGAGGCGAGTTCTCGCGGCGGCGACGGCTTTTTAGCCGCGCTCCCCATACCCAAACTGACCGCGATGAATGGAAACACGCCGTACGGAGGCGCGCCGGGAGTCGTCGACGCCGGAAAGCCGTCGACGGACGTCGAACTCACCCAGAACCAGCGACAGTCCCTCCAGCGGGCCGTGGCGGGCATCGTCTCGCAGACTCGGTCGTACCTGCCCGACAGCTACACCGTCGGGTCGGAACTGTCCTACGGGTCGAACGGGCCGACCGCGACCGTCGCCGTCCGGCCGCCGGCGGGCCACCCCGTCAGCGCGGGGTTCACCCCAGACCTCGACGACCTCGAAACCGGACTGGAAGCCGACGAACGCGACGAAGTCGCGCGCGGACTGGCAGCGAGTGCCGCGCTCCAAGTGATGGACGCCGTCGGCGACGGCATCACGCCGACCGCTCGCTGACCCTCTTTTCCCGCTCCGTCGGCGCGGCGACCGAGATTGCGTACCAGAACACCACCGCCGGCGGAACGCTCCCGACCCCGATACCGACGGCGGTCGGAATCGAAGTCATCGCCGACACGAACGCCCCGAGGAGCAACGGCACCGGGAACAGTGCCAGCAACAGATCGTATCGGGACGTCGTCGTCGGCAGGCCGATACTGTCGCTCCGGGTCGTTCGAACACTCATCGGACTCACCTCGGATTCTAGTCGTCAGGTTGCAGACTAAAACGTTTCGCCGACCGTACCCGTGGCGTCGACCGAACGTTCGAAAAACCTACGTGAATAATACGAGTGCGGTATTCGATCCCGATTCGGTCGGAGATCTTCGGGTCGTCTACTTGCCCCAGAACGGATCCCGCCGCCGGTGGTTGTCGAGGAACCCCTGCAGGGCTTCGAGTTCGTCGGCGGTGATCTCGTCGGTCAGTTCCTGTTCGAGGATCTTCGCGTGTTTCTCGGGCACGTCGACCCAGAGTTCGTCCCCTTCGTCGATCCCGCGGCCGACGGTCGGGCCGCCGATGGCGACGCTGACGCGTTCGCCCGCCCGCGCTTCGTCGACGTCGTCGCCCTGCTTCTGGATGCCGCTCAACTGGCCGACACGGTCGAACTCGTTGCCGTCGAAGCCGCCGACGTAGGAGTTGTTCTGGAGGGTGCCCGAGAGCACCTCGACGCCGACGACGGCGGGGTCGGACTGGCGGAAGACGTGGTCGTCGAGGATGCGAAAGCGGGCGGGCCGGACGATCTTGTCGAGGACGGTCTCCTGTTGGGCGCGCTGGCGCTCCTCGACGAACGCCTCGTACTCCTCGACGAGTTGGTAGATCACGTCGTCGTGGAACAGGCGGACGTCACCCTCCTCGAGTTCCCGTTCGGCGTTCGCGAGGACGTCGACGTTGAACCCGAGGATCACCTGGTGTTCGGCCTCGGCGGCGGTGCTGGCGACGGCCACGTCGCGGGGCGCCACGTCGCCCACCTCCGCACGGAGGATCGGCACCTCGGCGTCGACGAGGGCGTTGGCGATCGCCTCCAGACTGCCGAGCGTGTCGGCCTTGACGACGACGCCGTTCTCCTCGGTCTCGACCTCGATCTCGGCGAGTTCGGATTCCACGTCCGCGACGACCGCCGTTCGGTCGCGGTCACGGACGACCCTGACGGGTGCGCCGGCCATGGCCTCGGCCAGGTCGGGGGCCGCGATCTTCACCCCGGCGGCGGCGGCGACGGCGTCGACCCGTTCGAACCGCTTCTCGGTCCGGATCTCCGCGAGGGGTTTGGGTTGGAGGAGCGCCCGCACCTCGGTGACGATGGGGTCGCCGGTCCCGCCGACGACGATCTCGTCGCCCTCGCGGATCGTCCCGTCGTACATCACCGCGTCGAGGGTGGTTCCGAATCCCTTCTCCTCTTTGACTTCGAGGACCGTCCCCGCGCCCGGGCCGTCCACGTCGATCGCCATCTGGTCTTTCATGTACCGCTGGGAGAGCCCCATCAGCACGGTCAGGAGGTCGGGCACCCCCTCGCCGGTCATCGCGGAGACGGGGACGACGCCGATGTTGCCCTGGAAGTCTTGGACCCGCCAGTAGAGGTCGGCCGAGAAGCCCGAGTCCGAGAGTTGGCCGATGATCTCGTAGAGGTTCTCGTCGAGCCGTTCGCGGGCGCGGTCGCTCTGGGACTCGTAACTCACTTGGATCGGCTCGCCGTCCTGTGGGTTCCACCCCGGCGTGGTGTCGATCTTGTTGGCCGCGACGACGAAGGGCGTCCCGGTTCGTTTGAGGATGTCGATGGCCTCCTCCGTCTGGGGCTGGAACCCGTCGTTCACGTCGACGACGAGGATGGCGATGTCGGCGAGTGCGCCGCCGCGGGAGCGAAGCGTCGAGAAGGAGTGGTGGCCCGGCGTGTCGATGAACAGCAGCCCCGGCAGGTCGAAGTCGTCGGGGTCGACGAGGCTGCCGGCGATCCCAGAGATGGTGTCGAGAGGGACCGCGGTCGCCCCGATGTGCTGTGTGATCGCGCCGGCCTCGCCCTCGCTGACCGCCGAGCCGCGGATCGTATCGAGCAGGCTGGTCTTCCCGTGGTCGACGTGCCCCAGCACGGCGACGATGGGGGTTCGAAGCGCGTCCGGTCGGTCGCGTGTGTCCGAATCTGACATGGTGTCCCCCGGCAGAAGGTTGCTTGGTGGAGAAGAGCCGTGGACCGAAGTTAAGTCTTTCAACATTCCCCCGTCCCCGTCCGCCGCGACCCCGACCCCGTGGCGTTTAAGGTCGTGCCCCCGAATATCCAGCCTATGTCCGACGTACTCGCCGAAAACCTCTCGGGGAAGTCCGTGATGGGCTCCGACGGAACCGAACTCGGAATGCTGTACAACATCACCATGAACCTGAACACGGGCGCGCTGAACGACCTGCTCGTCTCCCCCAACGAGGAGTTCCCCGCCGCGGATTCCCGCTTCCAGCAGGACGACCAGGGCCGACTCGAGGTTCCCGTCTCCCGTGTGCAGGCGGTGAAAGACTACATCGTCATCGACCGGTAGATGCACGTCCTCGACTCCTCCGCGTTCATCCACGAGTATCACACCTCCGAGTCGATGGCCTCGATCCCCGCGGTCGAGGCGGAACTCGAAGACGAGAGCGCCTACCGTTTCGACGCGATGGAGGGCGCGGGGATGCACATCCACATCCCGGCGGACAACACCGTCGAGACCATCGAACGGGCCGCCATCGAGACGGGTGACGGCGAGGAACTCTCCGACACCGACGTGCGTCTCGTCGCCACCGCGTTCGAACTCGACGGGACACTCGTCACCGACGACTACGCCATGCAGAACGTCGCCGAACACCTCGGCGTCGCCGTCGAGGTGATCGCCCGCGAGGGTATCTCCGAGCAGCGCGACTGGCGCTTCCAGTGCCAGGGCTGTGGCCGCGAGTTCGACGACCACCGCGACCGCTGTCCGATCTGCGGGAGCGACCTCTCGCGGAAGAACCCCGCCTAAGGGGCGAGGGCCGCGACCGTTCGCTCCCTCGTCGCCGCGTCGACCCCCTCGGGAACGACCACGATGGGGTGGTCCACGACGTCGAGCGACGCCACCGACTCGAACCGTTCTCGCGCGCCGTCGGGCGTCCCCGCGACGCCCAGCGCGTCGACCATCTCCGCCGTCACCGCGTCACGGGCGGCGTCGCGGTCGCCCGCGCTCCAGGTCTCGGCGATGCGCTCGGCGGCGTCAGGAAACACGGACGCGACCGCGCGGCGGTAGCCCTCGCCGCTCCCGACGTAGTAGGCGACGTGCCCCCGGATCGCCGCCCGAGCGTCGGTAGGGTCGCTGGCGACTGCTGCGGGGACGTAGGGCGCGACGGTGATCTCCTCGGGAGCGCGTCCCGACTCCCGTGCCGTCTCGGCGACCGTCTCGAAGGCCGTCGCCAGTTCCCGGAAGGGGACGTTGTGGGGAAGCCAGCCGTCGGCGACCCGGCCCGTGGCGCGGCGGGCGGCCGGCCCGAGCGCCGCGGTGTACACCGACACGTCGGCGTCGAGCGCCGGAAAGTCCGCGACCGACACCGTCTCGCCCTCGTAGGTGACACGCCCCTCTCTCTCGGTGAAGGCAGCGACGAGTTCCGCCGTCTCGTGGAGGCGACGCACCGGGCGATCGTACGACCGGCCGTGGAGGTCCTCGACGGCCTTCGGCGTACTGGGTCCGATCCCGAGTCGGACACCGGCCGGCGCCACCTCCGCGAGCGACGCCGCCGCGGCCGCGAGCGTCGCCGGCGACCGAGAGAAGACGTCGACGATGGCGGTGCCGAGGTCGATCCGGTCGACTGCTTCGGCCGCCGCGGTCAGCGCGACGAACGCGTCTCGCCCCCAGAGTTCGCCCGTCCAGCAGGCGTCGTACCCCAGATCCTCGGCCCTGATCGCGGCGCTGCGGGCCTCGTCGACCCCGCCACCCGAGAGCACGACGCCGCGCGTTCGTGACACGCCTCCCCGTGTGCCCGCCCGAGGCATAACCCTTCGGTGCCCCGGCGTGTCCGTTTTGTTCCTCGGGGGCGGTGGTGGGGTATGCGCGCCGCAACCTACCACGCCCCCGGCGACATCCGGATCGAGGAGCGCCCGAAACCCGAACTCGAGGCCCCGACCGACGCCATCGTCCGAGTCACCCACACCGCGATCTGTGGTTCGGACCTCTGGTTCTACCGGGGCGAGAGCGACCGTGAGGTCGGATCGCCCGTCGGTCACGAGCCGATGGGCATCGTCGAGGCGGTGGGCGACGACGTCCGCTCGGTCCAGCCCGGCGACCGGGTCCTCGCACCCTTCCGGATCAGCTGTGGCTCCTGTGAGTTCTGTCGGAAGGGGCTGTACACCTCCTGTGTGAACGGCGACTCGTGGGGCGGGAAAAACGGCGGCGGGCAAGGCGAGTACGTCCGCTCGACACACGCCGACGGCACGCTCGTCAGGGTGCCCGAGCGCCACGCCGACGACGAGGACACCCTCCGGGCGCTCCTCCCCCTAACCGACGTGCTGGGAACGGGACATCACGCCGCCGTCAGCGCCGGCGTCTCGGCCGGATCGACCTGCGTCGTCGTCGGCGACGGCGCGGTCGGCCTGTGTGCTGTCCTCGCCGCCCGACGACTCGGTGCGGAGCGCATCGTCGCCGTCGGTCACCACGAGGACCGCCTCGCAGTCGCCGAGTCGTTCGGCGCCACCGACACCGTCGCCGACCGCGGCGACGCAGCCATCGAGCGGGTGCAGGAACTCACCTACGGCGGTGCGAACCACGTCGTCGAGTGCGTCGGCGCGTCGTCGTCGATGAACGCCGCCGTCTCGATGGCTCGCCCCGGCGGTACCGTCGGCTACGTCGGCGTCCCCCACGGCGTCGACGAACTCGACCTCTACGGCATGTTCGGCGACAACGTCACGCTCAGCGGCGGCGTCGCACCCGTCCGGGCGTACGCCGAGGACCTGATGGCCGACGTGCTGGGTGGCACCATCGACCCCTCGCCGGTCTTCACCCACACCGTCGACCTCGACGGCGTTCCCGAGGGGTACCGGCTGATGGACGACCGCGAGGCGATCAAGGTGCTCGTGAAGCCCTGAGCCCCGATCCGAGACACGCTTATGCCGTTTGGTGTGGTATTACGACCCATGTCCGGATTCGAACGGGTCGTCACGGCCGACGAGGCCCGCGAGGCGAGTCCACAGGTCGTCACCGCCGCCGGCCGGACCCTCGGCCTGTTCTACCACGAGGGGTCGTTCCACGCCGTCGACAACCGCTGTCCGCACATGGGATTCCCCCTCACCGAGGGCTCCGTCGACGACGGGATCCTCACCTGTCCGTGGCACCACGCCCGGTTCGAACTCTCCTGTGGCGACACGTTCGACCCCTTCGCCGACGACGTCACCGCTTTCCCCGTCGAGGTGCGGGACGGCGACGTGTACGTCGACCCCGATCCCGACCGCGGGCAGTCGCCGTCGACCCACTGGGAGGAGCGCCTCGACCACGGCCTCCGGGAGTCGATCGACCTCGTCGTCGCCAAAGCCGTGATCGGCCTCGACGACGCCGGTGTCGCCCCGACGGTGCCCTTGGAGGTGGGGACGGCCTTCGGGACGGGGTACCGCGAGGACGGCTGGGGGAGCGGGCTGACGACGATGGCGGCGATGGCCAACCTGTACGACGCGCTCCGCCCCGAGGACCGCCGCCGCGCCCTCTACGTCGGTCTCGGGGCGGTGGCCGACGACTGCGCCGGCGAACCCCCCTTCTTCGTACAGGACCCGCTGTCGACCGACGGCGTCGCCCCCGACCGCCTCGCCGACTGGTTCCGCGAGACGATCGACCTCCGGGACGCCGACGGCGCCGAACGGGTGCTCCGGGCGGCCATCGCGAGCGACGCCGACGAGTCGGCGCTGGCCGGCGCCCTCGTCGCTGCGGCGACCGACCACCGCTATCTCGACTCCGGTCACCGCCTCGACTTCGCGAACAAGGCGTTCGAACTGCTGGACCGGATCGGCTGGGACCACGCCGACGCCGTCCTCCCCACTCTCGTGTCCGCCCTCGCTTCCGCCGACCGTGCGGAGGAGCGGTCGTCGTGGCGCCAGCCCGTCGACGTGGCCGGCCTCGTCTTCGAGGCGAGCGACACCCTTCCCGACCTCGTCGCGAGCGGCGAGGGGGAGACGTGGACCGAACCGGACGGCTTCGTCGACCGCCTGCTGGACGACGACCCCCACGCCGTGATGGACGCGCTGACCGACGCTATCGAGGCGGGGGCGACCGCCCCCGCTCTCGCCCGGGCGGTCGCCGATGCCGCCGCCCGGCGGATCGCGCAGTTCGGCACGGCAAACGAGTTCCGCGACTGGAACACGGTCCACCACACCTACACCTACGCCAACGCGGTCTGTGGCCTCGCGGCGCGCACCGACGCCCCCGAACTGTACCGCGCCGTCTTCGACGGGGCGATGAGCGTCTACCTCGATCGGTTCCTCAACACGCCACCCGTGCCCCTCCCCGACCCCGACGGCGACGCCGACCCGGACGCCGCCCTCGACGACCTCCTAGAGACGTTCGAAATCGAGGCCGACGACACCGTCTCCCGCGCCGGCCGACACGCGGCCGAGTACCTCGCCGCTGGTGGCGACGCCGCCCGCCTGAAGCGCGCGCTCGGCGAGGCGCTGTTGCGCGAGGACGCCGGCTTCCACCCGCGACAGAACGTCGAGGCGGCCGTGTCCCGGTACGACGCCGCGGTCGCCGACGGCCGGGAGCGCCGGGGACGCGTCCACCTCGTCGCGACGGCACGCTACCTCGCCGCCCACACGCCGACCCGTCGGGAGGGTGAACAGACGTTCCGGATCGCTCAGCGCCTCGCCCGGGGTGAACCACTCCACGAGACCTGACGCCGCCCGGAACGCTTTTTTCGCCCCTCGTTTCACGGTACCACATGACAGAAGACCTCCGCGAGCGACAGGCACCGCTGAAAGAGACCTACGAGTCGGATCCCGACGCGGCGCGGGTGACGCTCACGGCCACCGGCGACGAGGCCGCCGACGCGACGGCCTGTAGCGTCGAGGTGGGCGAGGCCGTCTACGAGGCACAACTCCACGAGGGCGCGGGCGGATCCGGCACCGCGGCCTGTTCGGGCGACCTCCTGCTCGGCGCTCTCGCCGCCTGCGCACAACTGACCGCGCAAGCGGTGATCGAGAACTTCGGCGTCGACGCCGACGTGTCCGTCCGGGTCGAGGGCGACTTGGACCTCCGGGGGACGATGGGCGTCGCGGACGTGCCCGTCGGCTTCCAAGACGTCCGCCTCGACGCGACGCTATCGGGCGACCTCGACCCGGAGACGGCGGCGTCGATCCAGGACGCGACCGAGCGGTACTGCGTGGTGTACCGGACGCTCGTCGACGCGCCGGACGTAACTACCGAGTGGACGTTCGAGAGAAGCGCCGAGGATGAGATTTGAACTCATGTGTCCTGAACGGACAGTTGCTCTCGAAGCAACCGCCTTGGCCGGGCTAGGCTACCTCGGCTCGTTCGAACGTGAGCGCGCGGGCGTTTAATCGGTTTCGGTTCGATGCCGTCCCCCGATCCCGCGGATTGAAGTCGCCGTAGCCCGAGCGACGACCATGGCTATCGTCGACACGGCGGTGAACGCGATACACCTACTGGTTGCCGGTCTGTGGGCCGGGAGCGTCCTGTTCGTGGCCGGGGGGCTGTTGCCGGCCGCCCGCGACGGTGACCTCGGCGCGACGGTGCTCGGGGGGCTGATCGGCCGTTTCCGGTGGGGGTCGCGGATCGCCTCTGTCGTCCTCCTTTTCACCGGCGGTCACCTCGCGGGGACGCGCTACACCGCCGAGACGCTCCTGGGATCGACGCGTGGCTACCTCGTCGTCGCGATGGTGGTGCTGTGGTTCGCCATGACCGGTCTCGTCGAGGTGGGATCGGGCCGCCTCCTCGACGGCGTCGACGAACGGAAGGTTCGCGCCCCCGCACGCGCGGCAAAGCCTTTCTTCGCCGCCGCGACGGTCGCGGCCGTCGGCCTACTCGTCATCGGCGGTATCCTGCTCTGACCGGTCGAGACGGTGTCGGCCGCCGGAGTTTGGCGGCCGACGGAACAGTCGGTGGTTACGCCGTCGGGGTGTGCCGGTCGCCTCGGCCACGCGCCGACGACGGGTCACCGTAGACGATACGTTCGACGATCTCGTCGAAATCGGGAAGCGTCCGGTCACGCGTCGGTTCGTCCGCTGGCACGTGTGGTACGAGGGTCATCTACCGTCACCCCGGCCGGACGTGACGGCGTCGCGAGTGAAAAACGTCTTGCCGGCCCGACTCGCCCGACCGCCCGTGACACTCCGCCGTATCGCACTCACACCCACCGGGAATGCGGTCCGGACGGAGCCCGGTTCGATCCCCGACGACGCCGGAACGGGCCGGGCACACACCGGTTCCGGTCCACGGGTCGGCTGGGCCACGGGCGGCCAGATCTTTGGACACCCCCACCGCAAGAGGTAGATGCGTCCGCCGCGGAGCCGGTCGTATGTGGACACAGCGGACGCGGTCGGCGGGGAGTGAGGTGACGTGAACGGTGTCGTCATCGGTGGCACACGCTCCGGCGTCGGCAAGACCGTCGCGGCGCTCGCGACGATCCGAGCGCTGGAGGCCGAGGGGCTGACCGTCCAGCCGGCCAAGGCCGGCCCGGACTTCATCGATCCCAGCCACCACGCCGCCGTCGCCGGCCGCTCCTCCCGGACGCTCGACGTGTGGCTAGAGGGCGTCGACGGCGTTCGCCGCAACTACCACCGCGGCGACGCCGACGTCTGCGTCGTCGAGGGGGTGATGGGGCTGTACGACGGCGACGGCTCCAGCACCGCCGCCGTCGCCGAGGCGCTCGACCTCCCCGTCGTCCTCGTCGTCGACGCGAAGGCGGGGATGGAGAGCGTCGCCGCCACGGTCCTGGGATTCGAGCGCTACGCCGCCGAGGCGGGCCGCGACATCGATGTGGTGGGCATCCTCGCCCAGCGAGCCCACGGCGGCCGCCACGCCGAGGGTATCCGCGACGCCCTCCCCGCCGGCCTAGAGTACTTCGGCCGCCTCCCGCCACGGGACGACTTGGAGATTCCGGACCGACATCTCGGTCTCCACATGGGCGACGAGTCACCGCTCGACGACGACGCCCTCGACGCCGCGGCGGAGACGGTGCGGGCCGACCGCCTCCGCGCGGTGTCGCGCGAACCACCGCGGCCGGAGTCGGTCGCCCCCGACCCCGCGACGGATGCGACGGTCGCCGTCGCCCGCGACGATGCCTTCCGCTTCGTCTACCCGGCGACGCTCGAACGCCTCCGGGAGCGCGCGACCGTGACGACGTTCGCACCGACCGCCGGTGACGACCTGCCCGACTGCGACGGCGTCTACCTCCCCGGTGGCTACCCCGAGCTCCACGGCGAGGCGCTGGCGTCGAGTCCCGCGCTGTCGACGCTGTCCGACCGGGCCGCCGAGGGGCTGCCCGTGTTCGGGGAGTGTGGCGGCCTGATGGCGCTCGCACGGTCTCTGACGACTACCGAGGGCGACACACACGCGATGGCGGGCGTCCTCCCCGCAGACGTGCGGATGCACGACCGCTATCAAGCATTGGATCACGTCGAACTCCGCGCCCGCGACGACAGCCTCACCGCCGCGTCGGGGACGTCGCTCCGGGGCCACGAGTTCCACTACTCCAGCGCCGACGTGGACGCCGACGCCCGGTTCGCGTTCGACGTCGAACGGGGCGATGGCGTCGACGGCGACCACGACGGCCTGACCGTCCAGCGGACGCTCGGCACCTACTGTCACGTCCACCCCGAGAGCGGGGCGTTCGACGCCTTCCTCGACGGGCTCTAGGGGTGCCGGCGGACCCGAAACTCGCCGTAGCCGCCGTACGCGAGTTCCAGCGCGCCGATCCACCAGTTCCAGCGCTCGGCGAGCGATCCCTCGGGCGCGTCGCCGAGTTCGTCGACGACACCGGTGGCGGTGAGACTCACGCCGCGGTCGGCGGCGAGCCTCCCGGAGTCGGCCAGGTCCCGGGCCGCCCGAACGACCGCCCGCCGCTCCCCCTCGTCGGCGTCGTACCGGCCCGCGAGTTCGGAGTCGAGGCGCGTCTCGTCCATCACTCCCACCACGCGCCCCGCCGTTCGCGGTAACTCGCGTCCCGGAACGGCGGCGGTTTCTCCGCGTCCGCCTCCGCGCCGAGGGCGTGGGCCAGCCAGTAGCCGACGTGCCACCCCACGGCGTCGGTGTCGATGCCGACGAGTCGAACGTCGATCCGGGTGTACGTCTCGATGGCGCCGTCGCCGTCGGGGTCCGTGCCGTAGGACTCGACGCAGGACCCGGTCGACGACGCACAGGAAGACGTCGCGCCGAATCGGATTCGCACCTCGGTGTCCGGTCCGGGCGACCCGACCCGCTCGAATGAGAGGTTGTCGGGCATCCCCGGCGGGTCGTCCTCGTAGTAGGTCAGCGCCCGGTCGGTCTGTCGGACCACGCCGTCGGGGTCGGAGGCGTTCGCCGCGTCGACGTGGACGGTGAAGTCGGTGTCGTCCCACGGGAACGCCCGCTCGGTCGCGTTCGGTTGGGGTTCGGTGTAGATGACCGACTTCGCCCGCATCACGGACGTCGGCGCGTCGGCGTGGGTTCGCCCGAGTGTGTGCCCGAGTTCGTGTTTGGCCACCAGCGTCGTCGACTCGTTTCCGAGACTGGTCTGTACCCACACCGTCTCCGGCCGGTCCACCTGCCGGGGGTCGGTGAGCAGCGGCGCACAGCCGACGGCGTCGCTCACGTCGCCACAGTCGGGGACGTCGTCGGTGAAGGCGACCACGAGGTCCGGTTCCTCTGCGTCTGGTCGCACCTCGTAGTCGACCGAAAAGCCGAGATACCGGTCGTCGTTCGCTTCCCAGAAGTCGGCGGCCTCACGCACCAGTGGCGCGAACGTGCGGTCGCGACTCCCCTCGTTCCGGACGGCGACGACCACCGGATCGCTCCCCCACGGGTTCGCCGTCACGTTGCTCGTTCCCCCACCCGAACCGTCGTCGACGCCGTCGGTGGCGGGCGTGGTGTCGGCGTTCGTCCCTGCCGTCGTCGAATCGGGCGAGGTGGGCGTCGGTACGAACGGCGTCGCACACCCCGCGAGAACGAGGAGCACCGCGAGTGCGAGCGTGGGTGCGAGCGGCGACCGACGAGCCGTCATTTGTCGTCCGTCGGTGACGCGGGGAGAAAACCGTTCGGGCAGTGCGGAATCAGGACTCGGCGTCGCCGTCCGGCCGAACGTTCGCCAGTCGCATCGCGTTGCCGGTCACCGCGAGGCTCATCCCCATGTCGCCGATGACGACGGCGTGGATGACGCTCACGAGACCGAGGGGCGCGCCCGCGGCGAGGACGGCCTTCACCGCGAGCGACGACCAGACGTTCGACCGGATGACCCCGTTCGCCTTCCGGGCGAGGGCGACGAGGTAGGGGAGGCGGGTGAGGTCGTCGCCCATCAGCGCCACGTCGGCCGTCTCGATGGCGGTGTCGGTGCCAGCCGCGCCCATGGCGACGCCGACGGTGGCGGCAGCGAGGGCGGGGGCGTCGTTGACGCCGTCGCCGACCATCGCCACGCCCCCGCCGGCCCGGTTCCACGGCAGGCGCGTCGTCTCGTCGGCCGCCGCCTCCGAGTCGGCGGTCAGTTCGCGGACCGCGGCCACCTTCTCGTCGGGCAGGAGGTCCGCACGCACCTCGTCGATCCCGACCCGGGCGGCGATGGCGTGGGCCGTCCGTTCGTTGTCGCCGGTCAGCATCACCACGCGGTCGATCCCCAACTCGCGCAGGCGGGCGACGGTTCGCTCGGCTTCGGGGCGTACGGTGTCGGCGACGGCGATGACGCCTTCGAGTTCGTCCTCGGTGCCGACGAGGACGACCGACTTCCCGTCGGCCTGCAGGCGCGGCACCACGTCGTTGACCAGGTCGAGGTAGCTGCCGGGTCCGTGGTCGCAGGTCTCGGGAGCCAAGTCGTCGCCCACGGCGACGCCCCCGTCCGTCGCGACGTGGGTGTGTTCGAGGTCGAACCCGAGGCGTTCGAACAGCGACGGCTTGCCCGCGTAGTGGGTAACCCCGTCGAGGTCGGCCCGGACGCCTTTCCCGGTGATCGATCGGAAGTCGGCGACCTCGCGGTCGTCGACGTCCCGATCCGTCGCGTGGTCGACGATGGCAGTCGCGATCGGGTGTTCGCTCCGCCGTTCGAGCGACGCGGCACACGCCAGGACGTCGTCGTCGCTGCGGCCGTTCAGCGCCACCACGTCGGTCACGCCCAACTCGCCGGTCGTGATCGTCCCCGTCTTGTCGAGGGCGACAGCGTCCACCTCGCCCATCGCCTCCAGGCGGTCCCCGCCCTTGATCAGGACGCCGTTGCGGGCGGCACTGGTGATGCCCGAGACGACGCTGACCGGCGTGCTGATGACGAACGCACAGGGGCAGGCGACCACGAGCAGGGTCAACCCGCGCGTGAACCAGACGTCGAGTGGCGCGCCGGCGAGAAGCGGTGGGCCGGCCGCGGTCACGATAGCGAGGACGACCACGACCGGCGTGTAGTACGACGCAAAGCGGTCGACGAACCGTTCGCGGTCTGACTTGTCGCGTTCGGCGTCGGCCACGAGGTCGATCACCGTCGCGAGCGTCGACTCGTCGGCCGGCGCGGTCGTCTCCACCTCCAGGTACCCCTCCTCGACGATGCTACCGGCGTACACCTCGTCGCCCGCGGCCACGTCGACGGGGACGCTCTCGCCCGTGATGGGCGACTCGTCGACGGCGCTCGTCCCCTCGCGGACGACGCCGTCGACCGGGACGCGTTCGCCCGGCCGCACCACGACCAGTTCGCCGACGGCCACCTCGTCGACGGGGACTGTCGTCTCCTCGCTCTCGCTCTCGTCCGCCCCCGACCCACCGCGACGCACCGTCGCCGTATCCGGCGAGAGGTCCATCAACTCCGTCATCGACGACCGAGCGCGGTCCATCGAGTACCGCTCCAGCAGTTCCGACACCGAGAACAGGACGGCGAGCGTCGCAGCCTCGAACGGGAGGTCGACCGCGACGGCGCCGATCACGCCCGCGCCCATCAGAAAGTCGATGTCGAGACTCCGGGCGTGCAGCGAGTACCACCCGTTGCGGAGGATGGCCTGTCCCGCCACCGCGGCCGCGAGGACGTACAGCGCCCACGCGACGGTGATCGATCGACCGAAGACGGTCGTCAGCGTCGCGTTTGATCCCACGAGGAGATACTCGAAGCCGACGCCGGCGAGGAGTGCGACCGCGCCGGCGGCGGTCTTCAGCGCCCGGCGACTTCGCCACGCCGAGGGCGACTCGCGCTCCCCCTCGACCACCTCGTAGCCCGCGTTCTCGACGGCCGCCACCACGTCTCCCCGGGTCGTCCGATCGGGGGTGTAGGTGACCTCGACCCGGCCCGACGCGGGGCGGGCGTCGTGGTCGACGATGCCCGCGACCGACGCCAGTGCCGACTCGACCTTGCCGGCACACGACGAACAGTCCATCTCCGGCACCGAGAGTGTCTCCGTCGTCGTCTCGGCGACGGCGTAGCCCGCGGCCTCGACGCGTTCCCGGATGGCATCCGGGGCCGTCACCCCCGAGTCGTAGTCGACGACCAGCGTCCCGGTCGTCGGCCGCGGGTCGACCGACTCGACCCCCGACAGCGACCGGACGCTCCGCTCGACCTTGCTCGCACACGAGGCACAGTCCATCTCCGGCACCGACGCGCGGACCGTCGCCCCCCCGCCGGCGTCGTCCTCGTCGCTCATTGGTCGCCCTAATCGCCACGTCCTTATTAACGCTCCTGCCAGCAAATCGGCTTTACTGGCCGAATCATTAACAAAAATTTCGCGCGTAGTTGTTAATACGGGGGTTGATCGCGCGACGGCGACGGCGAAGGGACGCCCACACCGGCGACGCACGCTTTCGACGTGCTTTTTATCGGTCGCCGTCTGAATCCGGGCATGGCAGAGTTCAAGGTCGTCGTTTCGGACCCGAACACGGGTCGGACCACGCAGGTCGAGGTAGAGGGACAGGACGCCAACAGGTTTCTCGGGCGCGAACTCGGGGACGAGGTCGACGGCGAGGCAGTCGGCCTCGACGGTGCGACCCTCGAACTGACCGGCGGGTCCGACGACGCCGGGCGGCCGCTCCGGACGGACGTCTCGGGGTCGGCGCTCAAGGAACTCCTCCTCGAAGGTGGCGTCGGCTACGACCCGTCCCGCGACGGCGAGCGAAAGCGCGTCACCGTCCGGGGTCGCGAGATCAGCGAAGCCGTCGCCCAGATCAACGCGAAGGTCGTCGACGGCGACGCCGACTTCGACGACTTGACCGACGACGAGTAGCCGTGTCCGACCGCGTCGCCAGCGACGGGGACGGGGTGACCACCTACCGCGCCCGCGTCGCCCGGAGCGGCGGCACTCGTCGCCCCTGTCTGCGCCTCCCCGAGGCAGTCGACCTCGGGGAGGGCGACGTGCTCCGCCTCGTCCTCGACGGGACCGAGTACCACGCGCCCGTCCGAACCGACGCCGACGGCCGCCTGCTCCGCGGGGCCTACGACAACCGCCGCCTCGCACGGACCGACGGCGAGGGGGCGAACCGACTCGTCTCGTGGCTCCGCGACACGGACCGCGACCCGGGCCAGAGCGTCGACTTCGACGAGGTGACGCCGGGCTACCTCTACGGCGTCCGCGTTCCGGGAACGCGGACGGTGTACTCGGTCACCAGCCGACCGGACTCGTCACTCTCGGCCATCGCCGAGGACTTAGAGTAGTGCCCACACCCTGAGCGCAACGCCGACGAGCAGAAACGCCGTCCCGAGCGTCAGGAGGAGCAACAGCCACGTGGCCTGTTCGCCGACGCCGACCTCGACCCCGAACACCGTCGCGTCCGCGTCGACGAGGGAGGCGACGGCGGCGACGACGATCCAGAGCCCCAAGACGGCGGTCGCGGCCGGTAGGAGCGTGACCGACGACGCCAGATCGAGTGCGCTGTCGGCCAGCACCGCCGCGCCGAACGCGGCGTAGACCGCGCCGGTGAGTCGGGTTCGGTCGGCGTCCATACCGACAGTCGATCGTCCGGGAACAGGTGTGTTTCGGTTTCCCACGGAGAACGGCCGATCGATACGTCGTCAGGAGTCCTCCGTCGGATCGACGATATCGATCCCTTCGGGGATCTCCACGACCGGATCCACGGGCCTGATACCGCCGATTTCGTCACCACTACCGCCATCGTCGCTGCCACTCCCACCGTCGCTACCGCCGCTACTGCCGCCGTCACTACCACCACTGCCGCTACCGCCACCACCACTGCCGCCGCCACCGCCACCAGCGGTCTTACACGTGGCGTTGCACTGGACGGAACACGAATTGCTGAACCCGTTGCTCCACTTGCCGAGGATGGTCACGTTTGCCTCGCAGGAAGCTACGTTCCCCCCGCCGCCACAGGCCGTCTTGCAACGTTCGGCGCACTCGCCCCTGATGGCGTCGATGGCGATCACACCCGCACAGAGGATCGCGATGGCGACGATGGCCACGATGACGGGGTTCGCGTCGACGGCGGCGAACACTTCGTACTGCTTGTCGGCTTTGAGGTCGTGGAAGACCCCGAAGTACGTCTGGTCCTTGTCCCGGGGACCGGGGTACGTCCGAACGGAGAGTCGGTAGTTCTCTCCGGTCTCCCCTCTCGATTCGTGCCGGAGGGCGTAGGTCGTCATCCGGTCGGACTCTTCGACGACCGTAGTCGTGATCATCTGGTACTCGCGCCGGTCGAGGACGAGCCGAGTCGTGAACGGGAAGCCCTCGGGGAGCATCCGCTCGTTTTTCATCACGAGTGTGTCGTCGTCGGAACGCGGATCCCACTCGTAACAGACCGCATCGCCGGACTCGCGGTCACGGAGGAACACGAGCCGGGGATCACCCAGAAACACGTCCTCCAACGAGGGGTCCCGCCCCGTCGACGCCCCCTCGGCCGGTGTAACGCCGGTTCCGTCGGCTCCGGTCGGGTCGATGTCGTTCATTGACGAACACCGGTCGGCCATCTAGTTGACAATTACTTAATTATTGTTCAATATCATTTATCGGTGTGAGACGCGACTCGGCCGAGGAGCGTGGCGGTCCCGCCGCTCGGCTCGTGGGAACCGTCGGGGATGGCGACCCGGTGCTATAGGATCGTGGGCGGTCGGACGCGACCCGCCGTCGCCCCGAAACGACCGTTCTTTACCCCTCGGCGGCCACGGACCGGTATGACCGACACCGACCTCGACGACTTCCTCGCGGGCGACCGCTTGGACCACGTCGCGCTCTATCTCACCGACGACTACCTCGACGACGACGCCCTGTCGTCCCACGGGACGGCCGTCGAGGGCGGCGTCGTCCTCGTCGTGCCCGGGGACCGCGGGCGGGACCTCTTCTCCGCCGGTACCGGGATGGACGCCATGGCCTTCGCCAAGGAGGCGATGGGTACCGAGGGCGACGTCGACCACACGCTGCAGGGCGGCACCTGTCCCGACTGCGGCCAGGGCGCGGCGTTCGTCCTCGCGTTCGCCGAGGCCCAAAACGAGGAGGTGGGCGGCATCTACGCCGAGGGCGACGTTATCCACGCCTACGCCGCCTGTCCGGACGGCGACGCGTTCTCGGATCGGTGGCTCGTGGGCGAGGCGTAGTTACTCGTCGGCTTCCGTGTCCCGTCCCACGAGCCGCTCGAACGCCGCGAGGATCACCTGTCGGGTCGCGTACCCCTCCGACGACCAGTGGTGGGCGTAGTCGAGCATGTCGTCGTAGATGTCCGGCTTACAGCCGGCGGCGCGGGGGTGGCCCCCGCCGTTCACCTGTTCGGCGACCTCGTGGCACCGCTCGAACCCCTCGCTCCCCCGGATGCTCGCGCTCCCGGCGGGCTTGACGATCACGGCGGCGTCGGCACCGCGCTCGCGGAGCGTCTCGGCCACCTCGTTCTGGGAGCAGCGACCGTAAGTGACGCCGACGGTCCACGGCCCGACCGACCGCATCTCGGCGCGGTCGACCGCCGCCTCGATCAACCGCTTCTTCTCGACGCGCCGGTCCTCGAGGTAGTCGACCACGGGGTCGGGCAAGTCGGGTCCGTACCGCCCGACCACGGTGACGTACTCCTCGGCGCTCGCCCAGTGAGCGTAGTCGGCCAGGTCGTCGCCCCGGGGGTCCTCCTTGATCCAGAGGTCGTGATCCCGGGTGACCGCCGCCAACGCCTCGAGGTGGTCCGGAAACGCCGTATCGAGCGAGCGGAGTGCCACGTCGGCCGTACACTCCTCGTCGGACTCGCCGACGACGAGGTCGACGCCGGCGTCGCGGACGGCGGCGGCGGCAGCGTCGTCCCACTGGTGGTGGTCGAACCACCGCACTACGTCGGCGCGGTCGACCACCGTGTCGACCGTCTCGCCGATGGTGGCGTCGTCCGGACAGAGGTCACAGACGTAGACGTCGACGCCGGGGTCGGCGTACTCCGCGACGCGGTCGAGGGCCTCGGGGAGCGAGTGCGGACTGGCGGTGACGAGGCCGACCGGGGACTCCTCCCGGTCCTCGTCCTCGTCTTCGTCTCCGACCTCGCCGTCGCCGTCCAGCGCCGGATCGACGCGGGCCGCGAGCGATTCCTCGAAGGGTGCGACGTCGAGGGCGGCGTCGTACACCTCGCGGAGCAACGCCACGCAGGCAAGGCCGTCGGCGTCGCCGTCCGCGATCACCACCACCTCCGCGCCCTCGATGGCCTCACGAGCGCGCCGGTCCGCGTACTCCTCGTCGAGCGAATCCGGGTAGAAGAAGCCCGCACCCGGGAGCCGGGATTTCCGCGAGAGCGAGAGCCCGTCGGCGTCGATCAGATCGTCGTCCATACCGAGAAGTCGGGGGCCGACCCGAAGTATCCCGCGATCCACCCCGTCAGGCGGCGGCCTGGTCGCTCCCGACCTCGCCCTTGTCCAACTGTCGCACGGTCAACACCGGTACGGGACAGGTTCGGACCACCCGCTCGGCGACGCTCCCGATGAGAAACCGGTTCTCGCCGTGGCGACCGCGGGTCCCCATCGCCACTACGTCGGCGTCGACCGACTCGGCGTACTCGCGGATCTCGGTCGCCGGTCGACCCTCGCGGACCGCCGTCGTCACCGACCGATCCGTCGCCGCCGCCACCTCTTCGAGGGCGTCGTGGGCGGAGTCGTCGAAGGCGTCTCGCATCTCGTCGCGGACCCGTTCGGGCGAGGCCTCGATATCCCCTTCGTCGATCACGTAGAGGGCGTGGACCGTCGCGTCGAACCGATCAGCGAGGTCGAGTGCGACGCTCACGGCCCGGCGGACGCTCTTCGACCCGTCGGTCGCGACGACGATAGTGTCGAACATGGGGGTGGGTTCGCCCGGTCGAGTGATAAAGCCCGCGTCGCGGCGCGGTGGGAGCGTTTTTTCAGCGTGGGCCGCGCACACGTCTTCATGACCGATCCGCTCTCCCCGTCGCTCGTCCTCGTTCCCGTCGACGGGAGCGAGGAGTCGCTCTCGGCCGTCGAGTACGCGACCGCCGTCGCCGCCGAGTACGACGCCCGGATTCACGCGCTCTACGTCGTCGGCGAGGATCTCGCCCGCGCCATCGGCACCGGAGCGGTCGACGACCAGACGCTCGCGGCCGACACCGAGGCGTTCCTGGAGGCGGTCGCGGACATCGTCGCCGAGGCGGGCGTTCCGCTCTCGACGTCGATGACGCACGGCTTCTCGACGGCGCGACTGTCCCGTCATCCGGGTAGCGTCGTCCTCGACACCGCCGAGGAGGTCGACGCCGACTTCCTCGTCGTCCCGCGCGAACCCGTCTCCGGCGACCCCGACGAGGTGCTCGGCAAAGCCGCCGAGTACGTCCTTCTCTACGCGAGTCAGCCGGTGCTGTCGGTCTGAGCCAACTGGAGTTCCATCTCGTGTTCGAAGCTCTCGGTGTCGGTCGGGCGAAAGCCCATCTTCTCGTAGAGGGTGATCGCGGGGTCGTTCCAGCGCTCGACGGTGAGCCACACGCGTTCGAAGCCCGCCTCCCGTCCCGCGCCGAGTAACGCCTCGACGAGACGCGTCCCGATGCCCGACGACTGGTACGCCTGGAGGACGAAGATGGCGAGCTCGGCGACTCTGTCCTCGTCGTCGGGAACGAGCGTCGCGTGTCCGACGGGGTCGTCACCGTGCCACGCGACGACGTTCACCGTCCCCGACCCGGTGATCGCGTCCAACCAGTCGGTGATCCGGTCGGTCGTCGTGGGCGGAATGCCCTGTGCGCGGTCGGCGGAATCGAACGCCTCGTACATCGCCGTCAACGCCTCGCACTCCCGTTCGTGGTCGTAGGACTGAACGGTTATCGTCCGCCCCTCGCGGTCGTCGAAGGTCAGCGGTGGCGACGGGAATTCGCCGGTGGTGTCGTCGGTCATCGGACGAGCGTCACCGAAACGTGCGAGTTCAACAGGACGAACTCCGCGATACTCCCGAGTTTGATCTTCCCCATGGGACTGGTCTCGCCCCCACCGATGGCGATCCGATCGAACCCCTCGGTTTCGGCGAGTTCGACCAGTTCGCTTCCCGGATCGCCGTCGAGATGGCGCACCGACGCCGTCACCTCCCGTTCGTCGAGGGTCGCCCGCACTCGCTCCTCGATCCCATCGGGGGTCGCCTCGGTTGCCGGGTTCCGGAGGATCGCGACCGTCAGGTCGTCTCCGGTCTCGGTGACGCGGTCGACCACCCGCTCCAGTGCGCGGAGCGAGTCGTCGCTCCCGCCGATGCCCAGCAGTATCTTCATGCCCACCAACTCGGGGCCCCGAGTCAAAAAGGGTGGCCGTCGCGTCGGACGCCCCTCGAACGCGACGGAACACTTTTGAATCGGCGCACGGAACCGCGGCGCATGAGCGACGACGCGCCCGCGGCCGGGGACGACGCCACCCCCGAGGGCGACGGCGCGACCGGATCGTCGGTCCCGGACGACGTGCGCAAGTACGAGCGTTTCAAGAAGATCGACGGCGCACAGTACGACCGCGTCAACGACTTCCTCCGCGATCGGACGTACGTCACGGCCCGCGAGTGGGCCATCGCCCGCCTCTGTGTCGACTTCCGCACCGAGACCGGCGTCGAGATGACGAAGATTGGCGAGAACCTCCCCCAACTCGTCCCCTTCATGACCGACACCTACTCGCCACAGGCGGTCAATCAGGCCCGTGCCGCTTTCGAGGAGAAGGTCCAGAAAGCCGGCGCGACCTTCCTCTACGGCGCGATGTCCGGCTTCTTCACCGCCGAGGAACTCGACGAGATGATGTACGAGGTGACGGAGGTGGCGAAGTTCCTCCTCGAGGTCGAGGGTGTCGACCTCGCGGCGGCCGAGGAACTCGACGCTGAAGACCGCATCTCCGAGGTCATGCGCGAGGTGCGGGAGTCGAGCCAGGAGGTCCGGAGCGACCTCGACTGACGACCACTCCGCACTCAGCGCACGTTCTCGCCCTCGGCCGCGCGAAAGGTGTCCATCGCCCCGTCGTAGACGCGGTCGCCCCGAACCGTCGTCCACTCGGGGAAGACGGCCGATCGGCCCTCGAACGACGTCCACCCGCAGTTGGAGTGGAGACGCTCCCCCCGAACCGGTCGCGGCCGGTCCAGGTCGTACAGCGCGAGGTCGGCGTCCCGCCCGGCCTCGATCCGTCCCTTGTCCACCAACCCGAACGTCTCGGCGGGTGTCGTCGCCGTCAGGTCGCGGACCCGCTCGACGGTCAGCGGGCCGTCGAGCGTCTCGGCCAAGAGGAGCGGAACCATCGTCTCGACGCCGGGGACACCGCTCGGAGCCTCCCAGAGCGTCGTCTCCTTCTCCGCCCGCGTGTGGGGCGCGTGGTCGGTCGCGACGGCGTCGACGCGGCCGTCGACGATCCGGTCGTAGAGGGCGGCCCGACGCTCCTCGCTCCGCAGAGGCGGGTTCATGCGCCCGAACGTCCCCAGTTCGTTGAGGTCGGCCCGCGAGAGCAGGCAGTGGTGGGGTGTCACCTCGCAGGTCACGCGGTCGGGGGCGTCGGCGACGATGTCGACCGCCTCGGGCGTGCTGGTGTGGGCGACGTGGAGTCGCGCGCCGGCGTCGACGCCGATCTCGACGGCGCGTTCGACGGCCACGATTTCGGCCTCGGCGGTGCGGTAGGCGCTCCACGGGTCGGCGTCGGCGTTCCGACCCGTCCCCGATCCGGTGCCGTGGACGCCCGATTCGAAGCGGGTGGCGTCCTCGGCGTGGACGGTCACGGGGACACCGGCGTCGGCGGCGCGGGCGACGGCGTCGGCGAACAGGTCGCCGTCGATCCCCATGTCGCCGGTGGAGTCGGCCAGAAACACCTCGCCGAGCGCGACGATCGGGCGGTCGAACAGCGTCTCGGGGTCCCAGTCGGCGGTCACGCCGCCGTTGATGCCGAAGTCGACGAGCGACTCCCGCGCGAGGAGTTCCTTCTGGTCGTAGGCCGTCCCGGTCGTCGTCGGGGGGTCGGTGTTCGGTTGGTCGACGACCGTCGTGACGCCGCCAGCGGCGGCGCTCCGAGACCCCGTCCGCCACGTCTCCTTGTGTGGCGCGCCGGGTTCCCTGAAGTGGACGTGGACGTCGACCGCCCCCGGTAGCAGGAGGCATTCGTCGGCGTCGATCGTCCGACCGTCGCCGTCGAGGTCGATCCCGACGGTGTCGATGCGTCCTCCGTCGACGCGAACGTCCCGGACGCGGCCATCCGCGAGCGTCGCGTTCCTGACGAGCATACCCCCACCTGTGACCCTGCCGTCGTAAGTCTCCCGCTCACGCTTCGGTCTCGGCCTCGGTTTCGACCACGACGACCGTCGGGTCGGCGTCACCGACCAGCATCCCCTCGATGGCGGTCCCGACAGCGCCCGTCTCGGCCGGCCCACCCACGGCCGCAACGCTCCCGACGCTCTCGGGATCGAAGGGCTGTCCCAGGGCGGCGTACACCGGAGCCAGGACGCCGGCGAACGCCTCGCGGTCGTCGACGACGACACATCCGGCGACCAGGGCGGCGTCACCCCGGACCCGTTGGGCCACGCCCGCGACCTTCCCGTCACACTGCAGCGAGTGGGAGCCGGGACAGAACGAGCCGGCGGGCTCGCCGACCGTCGTGTCGACGCCGACTGCCGCGAGCGCACGACGGAGGCGGGCGGTCGTCGCCTCGTAGCGGGCAGTCAGCCCGGTTCGGGCGTCGTCGACCGGAACGGCGCGGGCGAACGCGACCGTCGACCCCGTGTGGGCGACGGCCCGCCCTCCGACCCGGCGCTGGACGGTCGGAAACCCGCGGTCGCGGGCGACCGAGACGGCCCGGTCGTACCCCGAGGTGGCGGCCTCGCGCCGCCCGAATGCGACGTGTCGCGGGGGCGTCCACACGCGGACCGCCGGGTCGCCCGTCTCGGCCGTCCGTGCGAGCATCGCGCCGGTTCGCTGGCGGTCTGCCGCGACCGTTCCGGCTCGACCCCTGACGACGCGCATACGATATCGGAGCGCCGGGAGACACATAATTGGCTCGCGCGAGGGGCGGGGACGAGAGACGCCGCCGGCCGTCGGGCATAAATACTCCGGGAATTCGCATCGCGTAGTAATGCAACATATATACGCGTCACCGAACGCGATCAAACGATGACCGCCAACGCGATGACTCGTGCCGAAATCGACGCCGCCCTCCACGAGTCGGGGGTCGGCGTGCTGTCGTTGACCGACGGCGCGGAGACGTACGCGATCCCCGAGTCGTTCGGGTACGACGGAGAAAACCTCTACTTCCAGTTCGCTTACGAGGAGGGGAGCCAAAAGATGGCGTTCGCCGAGACGACCGACCTCGCGACGCTCACCGTCTTCAGCGAACGGCCCGCGTGGAGTGTCGTCGTCCGTGGCGACATCGCTCCGCTCTCCGAGGTGGATGCTCCGGAAGCGGCCGACGCCATCGCGTCGAACGCGGCGGTCCCCCAGTTCAACGTCAGTCCCGACTCGCCGGCCCAGGACCTGCAGTTCGACCCCTACAGACTGACGCCGACCGAACGGTCGGGGCGGGCGTTCGGATCGATCGACGGATCGACGGAGACGTTTTAATTCCGAGTCGCGAGACCTATCACTCCGCCCGCCCGAACGACCCGTATGGTCACCGTGCCGGCGTCGACGCTCGCCCCCTTCGAGCGGTTCTCCCGTTACAACTCCCCGTACACGGCCCACGACCACGGCCGAGCGATCGACCTCTACCCCACCGGGGAGCGGGGGCCGTCGCCCGTCGCCGGCGAGGTGGTCGACACCCGAACGGTCCGCGCGCCGTCCAGATCGTACGCCGCCGATCACGACCACCTGATCCTGATCGACACTGGCGAGCGCGTCGCTCGGATACTCCACGTCGACCCCGCGGTGGAGGCCGGCGACCGAGTCGCGGTCGGCGACGACCTCGGAGCGCTGGTCCGGTCGGGGTTCTTCGCTCCGTGGGTCGATGGGCACGTCCACCTCGGCTTCCGGACGCCGGACGCGAACCCCTACCGGGCGGCCGGGTCGCTGCCGGTCGAAGTAGCGGTCGACCCCCGCCCGATCCCGTGGGACGGATCGGGCGTCGTCCGCGAGGTCGGCGAGACGTACGTCGTCCTCGACGAGCCGAGCCACCCGAATCCGGGGTCGTGGGCGGGGCTGGCCGGCGCGTCCGGAGTCGTCCTCGACGGCGGCTGTCCCCACTACGACGGCGGCGGCGTACTGCCGACGACCGACGGCGAGCGCCAGCCGGTGTCGGTCGCGGGCACGCGCGTCGGCGTCGCGGAGGGTCGCGACGTGACGTGGGACGCCGTCACGCCCCGTGCGAACGGCCGGCCGGTGACGGGGCTGTCGCTGTTCGTCGCCCGCGACGCGACGTTCGGCGCGAAGGTCGTCTGTCCGGACCACGACTTCGCGGTCGGCGACCGCATCGAACTGTCGATCCGGTGGTCGTGAACCGGGCTGGTCGATCCGGACACACGCGCACGGGAAACTTTTCACTATCCCCGCCAAACGGCGAGTAGGATGAGCGACGAGTCCGACACGTTCGACCGGCCGGTCGACCGGGAGTCGCCGGTTGGCGAACCGGTCGTCCGCGCCGATCCGACGGTGACCGGCGAGCGTGCGGAGGAGGCCGTCGGGTTCGACCCCGACGACCCCGAGAGCGTCCAACTCGCCGCCGACGTGGTGCGCTCGTTCGCGGAGAACACCGTCGGCTCCGAGGACCACGTCTACATGCTCCGGGGGGCGGCGGCGTGTGCGGCGCTGGTGCGGGGCGTCGGCTCCTACAAGGCGGCCGCGGAACGCGCCGGCGGCGACGTGTCGGTCGCCTTCATCCGCAAGTGGGCGCGGGTCCACGACCTGCCACAGGCCATCCGCCGACACGTCGCCCGCGGCACCGTCGCTCCCACTGCCGCGAAACACATCGCGCGCGTCTCGGGCGACGACCGCTACGCGCTGGCGTGGGCGACGCTCGAACACGACCTCACCGTCCGCGAGATCCGCAGTCTCGCGAGCGAGGTGGGCAACGGCGCGTCCGTCGAGGCGGCGCTCGCGGACCGCGGCCTCACCCTCGGGCACATGTCGCTCACCCTCCCTCCAGCCCAGTACATCGAACTCCGGCGGCGGGCGTCCATCGAGAACCGCGACCCCGACGACCTGGTGGCGGAGGCGCTCGAGGCGTATCTGGGTCTCTGATCGACCGGCCGTCGCTGAAAACGCTTATAGGTCCGCCACGGATACGGGATGGCGAGGGCCGGTAGCTCAGTTAGGCAGAGCGTCTGGCTTTTAACCAGACGGTCGGGGGTTCAACTCCCTCCCGGCCCGCTTCTGCGCGACACTACGCGACGAGCGGAGCGAACGGAGTGAGCGACGCGAAGAGTCGTGTCGCGCAGAAGCGGCTACTCCTCCCACCCCCGATCCAGTCCCTTCCCACCTCGAAGCCGTCACAAGACATATGCCTCGACCGTCAGGACTCCCCAGCCATGCGACAGCCCTCCACGTCGCCACGAACCCGCCGTGCCGTGTTGTCCGCCCTGGGGACGGGACTCGTCGGTCTCGCCGGGTGTGCGGGGGGTGGGACCGGCACCGACGACACCGAGCGCTACCCGACCGTCGAGCGGTCGCTCGGCGAATCCCACGACCCGCGGTCGGGACCGACGGTGACCGTCCGCAACCCGCGGCTCCGGACGGCCGTCGTGATCGACCAGCACACCAGTCCGGTGGGGATGACTGCCGGTCGCCAGTTCGTCGTCGTCGACGTCGAGAGCGCGGACGACGCCGATCCGGGGTCGTCGAGTCGGTTCCGGGCGCTGACCGACGGGACGCCCGCCGAGGGCGGGTCCGCGTCGCTCCGATCGGACGTCCACCCCGCGGAGCGGGGGCGGCCGGTCGGCGTCCCCGTCGCGGTCGACGCCGTCGACTCGGCGGGCGTGGCGTGGGTGCGGGGCCTGCCGAAGTCGGCGGTGTGGGCGCTGCCCGAGGAGGTGGTCGGCTCGCTGGGGACCGCCGCACGGTTCGAGGTCGAGGAGGCCTCGGTGTCCGACGAGACCGACCCGGAGGTGACCCTGGTCGTCCGGAACGCGGGCGACCGCGATGGAACCTTCTACGCGAACGTGAGCGGATCGCAGGTCCAGGACGGCAACGCTATCGTCGGGGTCGAGGTGCCGGCGGGCGAGACGGTCACCCACCGCGAGCGGCCGGGGATCAGGGCCCCCGCCGGCGAGGAGACCCGGGTCGTCGTCGCGTGGGGAACCGACCGGGTGGCGGTCGTCGTCCGGCCCTAAGTGTTCTCGCCCTGGTAGCTGCCGTCGTACGTGCCGTCGTGGTTGGCCTCGGCGAACACGAGTTGGGCGATCCGTGCGCCGGGTTCGATCTCGACGTCCCGGTGGACGACCAGCAGGCCTTCGCCCCGTCCCTCGTATCCGGCGTCCCAGACGGCAGTGTGGAGCATGCAGGCGTTGCGCAGCAGCGACGACCGGGGGTAGACGAAGCCGACGTGACCCTCGGGGATTCGGATCGTCTCGCCGTAGCGGAGGACGTAGCCGCCGACGGGAAGGGCGTACGCTCCGGCGTCGGGGTCGGGGTCGACGAGGTCGCGGTCGCCGATCCGCTTGCCGTCGCGGGAGATGCGGCCACCACGCGTCTCGAAGATCGCGTCGACGGTCAGATCGACGCCGTTCGGCTGCACCTGTTCGGTCTCGACCGGGGAGACGTGATCGGCCACGAACGAGCCGGCACGGAACATACCGGCCGGACGGCGAGGGCCGACAAAACCGTGCCGATCGCGGCAGTGGTCGACCGCCCGGAATCGGTCGTAGATGGCGCATACTCTACGATACGGGCCGCTGAGCGGGGTTTGGCGGCGCGAAAGGCGCGGGATTTATATCCGTCGGCGAGGGATAGCCGGACGTTATGGAACAGACGCTCACGGAGAAGATTCTAGACGACCATCTGGTCGAGGGAGAACTCGAACCCGGCGAGGAGATCGGGATCGAGATCGACCAGGTGCTCACGCAGGACACGACCGGCACGATGGTGTGGCTCCAGTTCGAGGCGCTCGACCTCGACGAGGTCCAGACCGAACTCGCCGCGCAGTACTGCGACCACCAGACGTATCAGTTCGACTTCAAGAACACCGACGACCACCGCTTCCTCCGCTCCGCCGCGGGCACCTACGGCGCGTACTTCTCCCGGCCTGGCAACGGCATCTGCCACAACGTCCACAAGGAGAACTTCGCCGCGCCCGGGAAGACGATGCTCGGGTCCGACTCTCACACGCCGACGCCGGGCGGACTGGGCGAACTCGCCATCGGCGCTGGCGGCCTCGACGTCGCCGTCGCCATGGGCGGGGGGCCCTACTTCGTCGAGATGCCCCACGTCGTCAACGTCCGCCTCGAAGGGGAACTCCCCGAGTGGGCGAGCGCGAAGGACGTGATCCTCGAACTCCTCCGTCGGCTGTCGGTCAAGGGCGGCGTCGACAAGGTGTTCGAGTACACGGGGCCGGGGGTCGAGAGCCTCTCCGTGCCCGAGCGGACCACGATCACGAACATGGGGACGGAACTCGGCGCGACCACCTCCATCTTCCCCACCGACGAGCGGACGAAGGAGTACCTCGAACGGCAGGGCCGCGGCGACGAGTACGTCGACCTCTCGCCCGACGAGGACGCCGAGTACGCCGACGAGATCGTCGTCGACCTCTCCGACCTCGAACCGCTGGTCGCCACACCGTCGATGCCGGACAACATCGTTCCCGTCCGTGAAGTCGCGGGCGAGGACGTCGAACAGGTCATCGTCGGCTCCTGTACCAACGGCGGCTACGCGGACATCCTCCCCGCGGCGAAGATGGTGGAGGGCCGCGAGATCAAGAAGGACCTCGAGATGATCGTCGCCCCGGGCTCGAAGCAGGCCGGCGAACTCCTGGCCCGCGAGGGCTGGACCGCCGAGATGATGGCCGCCGGCGTCAACGTCTCCGAGTCGACCTGTGGCCCCTGTATCGGCATCGGGCACGTCCCCGCCTCGGACTCCGTGTCGATGCGGACGTTCAACCGCAACTTCGAGGGCCGGTCGGGCATCGAGGACGACTCCGTCTACCTCTGCTCGCCACAGGTGGCCGCGGCGGCGGCGCTGGCCGGCGAAATCGTCGACCCGCGCGACCTGGCGGAGGAACTCGGCGACATGGAACCGCCGGGCGTCGAACTCCCCGACCAGTACGACGGCTCCAAGGCCGACATCATCGAACCCGAGGAGGCCGTCGACGACGAACTCATCAAGGGACCGAACATCGGTGACGTGCCGCTGAAGGATCCCCTCGGGGCCGACATCGACGGCGAGACGCTCCTGAAGATGGGCGACAACATCACGACCGACCACATCATCCCGGCCACGTCGGAGATCCTCAAGTTCCGGTCGAACATCGACCGGCTCTCCGATTTCACCCTCTCGCGGGTCGACGACACGTTCGCCGAGCGCGCGAAAGCCGCCGGCAGTAGCGTCCTCGTCGCCGGCGAGAACTACGGGCAGGGCTCCTCCCGTGAACACGCCGCGATGTGTCCGATGTACCTCGGCGTCGAGGCCGTCCTCGCGCAGTCGTTCGCCCGCATCCACAAGGCGAACCTCTACAACTTCGGACTGTTGCCCCTGACCATCGACGAGGAGACTTACGACCGGATCGAACAGGGCGACCACGTCGAGGTCGTCGACGACGTCGCCGCGGCCGTCGAGAGCGGCCAAGAAGAGTTTACCGTCCGCGTCAACGACGACTGGGAGGCGACCGCCGAGTTCGACGCCTCCGAACGCGAGCGCGAGATTCTCGCCGCCGGCGGCAAACTCACTCTCACGAAACAGCAGTACGACGAGGACGCGGGCGGCGCGACACCCGCCGACGACTGACCGTCCTCGGATCGCCAGAGGGCTTTTGCTCCCCACCGCCGTAGCCGGCCTGTGGCCGTTCACACGCAACCGGCGGACGTGACCATCCGCGACGCCGAGACGGGGGATCTCGGCGGCGTCGTCCGTATCGAACGGGCGTCGTTCGCCCAGCCGTGGCCCTACGCGGCGTTCGACCGGTTCGTCGACGAACCCGGATTCCTGGTCGCGGACCGCGACGGCGACGTCGTGGGTTACGTCGTCGGCGACGTGACGCCCGATTTCGGGCGTGATCTGGGGCACGTGAAGGACCTCGCGGTGGCTCCGTCCGACCGGCGGCGAGGCATCGGCCGAACCCTCCTGAACCGGTCGCTCACCGCACTCGCGGTCCAGGGTTCGGACCTGGTAAAACTCGAAGTGCGGGCGGGCAACGAGGCCGCCCAGACGCTGTACCGGGACGTGGGCTTCCGAGCGACGCGCCGACTCTCCGGCTACTACCGCGACGGCGAGGACGCTCTCGTGATGATGCTGCACGTCCCCGACTGGCAGGACGGGTGAACGTCGGTCGCCGGACGTTTCAGGCGGGGACGCGTACCACGCCCCATGGGATACGCCTGCCCGGTGTGTGAGACTCCCCAGCGGGACGCCGAACATCTCGCGAACCACCTCGCCTTCACCGCCATGCTCCACGGCGACGCCCACGAGACGTGGTTGGACGACCACGTTCCCGAGTGGGCGGACGCGGGCGTCGCGGAGTTGGCCCCGGTCGTCGCCGACCACGCCGAGGAGACGACCTACGAGGAGGTGTTCGAGGACACGGTCCCCCGACACGACCACGGTCACGACGCGGAGGCCCCCGTCGGCGACGCCGGCACCGCCGCGCCCACCGTCGACGTGGAGGGTCTCGACGACGACGATCGCCGCGTCCTCGCGGAGGCCCGCGAGATGACCCGGGAGATGTTGGACGACGACGGCGACGACGACGGAAAGGCGTAAGCCGCCGCCGGCGGGAGGGGACGTATGGACGTGGAACGGGAGGGTGTGTTCGAACCCGAGACGCTCGAGGCGGCCCGCGAGGCCTACGAGTCGGTGGGACCGGCGGCCAAGACGGCCGTCCGCGAGACGGCGACGGCGATGGACTTCGACCGCGAGGAGTACCGCGACCGGGTGACGGGCGACGTGGTCGAGACGGCCCGTGACGCCATCTTCGCCTCCCTACTCGTCGTTCGGGTCGCCGACCGCGACGCCTTCGAGTCGTGGCGAGAGGAGGCGGACGCCGACGTGACGACCCTCGGCAGTCCGGACGTGGACCGCGTCGTCTGGCACGTCGCTCCCGCCGCCGACACCGCCGTCGCCGCCACGTTCCAAGCGGAGCGCGAGGCGGCGGTCGCGACCCTTCGCAGGCAGGCGTTCGGGCGCGTCTACCGCGACCGGTTGTGACGGGCGAAACGGGTTTACTCCGGGCGGCCCAAACGGTCCCGTGCGACCGATCACGCGCCGTGCGGTACTCGGGTTCGTCGTCGTCTGTGTCTGCCTCCTCGCCCTCGGAGCCCTCCCCTCCTTCTCGGGGAGTGGCGACGCGTACTACCTGACCGCGACGCCGACCGAGAGCGAGGGTCCGGCGGTGAACGTCACCGGTCTCTCGGAGCGTCGCTACCCCTACCTCACGACCGCCATCGAGCGCGGCCGCTCCGACCCGTATCGGCAGGGCCCGTTCGGGCTGAAGGAGTCGTTCACCCACTCGCCGTTCGACGAGGAGGACGCGCTGTTCACCCGGAACCCGGACGCCCGTCGCGACGGGGGGATCGTCGTCGTCGACGGCGACGATCGGTATCTGATCGAGGTGGTGCGGGGTGACTGACCTCCCGTCGGCCGACGCCGCGGAGTGGTCGGTGGTCGAGTCGGTCGTCGAGTACGAGACCGGGTGGTACACCGGCGGCTACGACCTCGTCGAACAGCCCGACGGGTCGACCAAGCGCTACTACTGGGCGGAACTGTCGCCCGCCGTCGTGGTCGTGGCCCGGACCGACGACGAACTCGTCCTCGTCGAGCAGTACCGGCCGGTGATCCGCGAGACGCAACTCGAACTCCCGGCCGGCATCGTCGAGGACGGCGAGTCGTTCACGACCGCGGGGGCGCGCGAACTCCGCGAGGAGACGGGCTTCGACCCCGACTCGACGGCGTTGCTCCAGGAGTTCTGGACGACCACCGGCCTGTTGCGCCACCGCCGTGGCATCGTCTTCGCGGACGGACTGGTCCCCACGGACCGAAACCTCGACGGCAACGAGTTCCTCTCGGTGCGGACCGTCCCCGTCGCGGAGGCCGTCGCCGTCGCGCGCCGGGCCCCCACGAACGACGCCACCGTCGAGGGTATCCTGTTGGCACGCGAAGACGGGCTGTTGTAGGGGTTCGAGCGGTGGAAACGGTTATGTGACGGAGTCTGCAAGCGGGAGTACTATGGGACGAACGCTCACGGAGAAGATTCTCGAATCGCACCTCGTCGACGGGACGGTCGAAACCGGCGAGGAGGTCGGTATCGAGGTGGACCAGACCATCGCTCACGACCTGACGGGGACGATGGCGTGGCTCCAGTTCGAGGCACTCGACCTCGACGAGGTGCAAGTCGAGGTGGCCGGCCAGCACTGTGACCACCAAACCTACCAGCCCGACTTCAAGGTCTCCGACGACCACCGCTTCCTCCGCTCGGCGGCGGGCACCTACGGTGCGTACTTCGCACGGCCGGGGACGGGCATCCTCCACCAGGTCCACAAGGAGAACTACACCGCACCGGGCAAGACCTTGCTCGGGGCGGACTCCCACACCCCGACAGCGGGCGGCCTGGGTTCGCTCGGCATCGGCACCGGCGGTCTGGACGTCGCCACCGCGATGGGCGGTGCGCCGTTCTACATCGACGTCCCCGAGGTCGTCAACGTCCGACTGGAGGGGGAACTCCCCGAGTGGTCGACCGCCAAGGACGTAATTCTCGAACTCCTGCGCCGGTTCTCGGTCAAGTTCGGCGTCGACAAGGTGTTCGAGTACACGGGCCCGGGCGTCGACAGTCTCTCTGCACACGAGCGCACCGTCATCACGAACATGGGGACGGAACTCGGCGCGACCACCTCCATCTTCCCCAGCGACGAGCGAACGGAGGAGTTCCTCGAACGGTTGGGTCGTGGCGAGGACTACGTCGAACTCTCGCCCGACGAGGACGCGGAGTACGACGACGAGGTCGTAGTCGACCTCTCGGCGATCGAGCCCCTGATCGCTGCGCCGTCGATGCCGGACAACGTCGTTCCGGTGCGCGAGGTGGCGGGCGAGGCAGTCGATCAGGTGCTCGTCGGCTCCTGTACCAACGGTGCCTACGAGGACATCCTCCCGGTCGCGAAGATGCTCGACGGTCGGGAGACCGCGAAGCGAACCGAGACCATCGTCGCCCCCGGATCGAAGCAGGCCTCCGAGATGCTGGCCCGGAACGGCTACACCGCCGAGATGATGGCCGCCGGCGTCAACGTCTCCGAAGCGACCTGCGGGGCGTGTATCGGTGCGGGGCACGTCCCCGCCTCCGACTCGGTGAGCGTCCGAACGTTCAACCGCAACTTCGAGGGCCGCTCGGGGATGGAGGAGGACGCGGTCTACCTCTGCTCGCCGGAGGTGGCCGCCGCGACGGCACTGACGGGCGAGATCACGGATCCGCGGGATCTGGCGGACGAACTGGGGATCGAAGCGCCGGGCTTCGAGATGCCCGACTCCTACATCGGCACCAGCGAGGCGGACCTCATCATGCCCGACGAGGCGGTCGACGACGGCCTCGTCAAGGGCCCGAACATCGACGAAGTGCCGCTGAAGGAGCCGCTGGGGAGCGACCTCTCGGGTCCGGCGCTCCTGAAGATGCACGACAACATCACCACCGACCACATCATCCCGGCGACACAGGAGGTGTCGGTCTACCGCTCGAACGTGCCGAAGCTCTCGGAGTTCACCCTCAAGCGGGTCGACGAGACGTTCGCTGAGCGGGCCGCGGCGGCCGACGGCGGCTTCCTCGTCGCCGGCGAGAACTACGGGCAGGGCTCCTCCCGGGAACACGCCGCGCTCTGTCCGATGTATCTCGGGATCCACGGCGTCCTCGCGCAGTCGTTCGCCCGCATCCACAAGTCAAACCTCATCAACTTCGGCCTGCTCCCCCTGACCATCGACGCGGAGACCTACGACCGGATCGACCAGGGCGACGAGGTCGAACTCGTCGACGACGCCGCCGAGGCGGTTCGGAGCGGCCAAGAGGAGTTCACCGTCCGTATCGACGGCGACTGGGAGGCGACGGCGAGCCTCGACGCGAACGAGCGCGAACGCGAACTGCTGGTGAGCGGCGGGAAACTCCCCCACACCCGCAAACAGTTCGCCGACGTGGCGGACGAGGACGCTAGCGCCGACTAAGCGTCGGGAACGCCCCACGCGATCCGGTCCCACAGCCGTTCGTAGGCGTAGTACGTCCCCGTCTTGGCGACGTTGGCGACGAGGCCGATGCTCGCGGCCTCCCGAAGGTCGCCGACGACGACCAACGCGACGACGACGGTGACGACGACCATCACCAGTCGGTAGCAGAGCGTCTTCACGATGGCGCGGGAGCGCGCCTGCCGCGGCCGACGGATCCCGACGCTCGATGGCATGGCGGAGCGTACGGAACGGAGCGACGTAAAAGTAACCACGAACCATAACTATCGGGCCGAGGTGTAACTCCCCGGAGTTACGCCCCGGGCGGCCTCACTCCAGGTCGGGTCGCGACAGCTTCGTGTACTTCTGGGTCATGAACTCCAGCACGGTCGGCGTGCCGTTCTCGACCTTCTCGATCCCGCGCTCGATGGCGGGGCCGACCTCTTCGGGGTCCTCGATCCGCTCGCCGTAGCCACCGAGTGCGTCGGCCACCTCGGCGTAGTTGCCGAAGAACGGCGTGTCGTAGGAGGCCATCTCGCGGTTGTTCAGGTAGATGGTGAGGATCGGGATATCCTCGCGGGCGGCCGTCTCGAAGTCCATGCCGGTCATCCCGACGGCACCGTCACCCCAGACGTGGAGACAGAGCTTCTCGGGGTGGGCGAGCTTCGCACCCATCGCGAGGCCGAGGCCGTAGCCGAGTTGCGTGGTCTTCCCCCAGCCCATATAGGAGAGGGGTTCGGTCACCTCGAAGAAGGGGGACATGAAGTCCCGCGGGTTGCCGGCGTCCGCGGTGGCGATGCAGTTGTCCTTGTCGACGATGTCGTCGAGTTCGTTGACGACGCGGTAGGGGTTGATCGGCGTCGAGTCGTCGGTGAGGTCGTCCTCCCAGTCGGCAAGCCACTCCTCGCGGACGGACTCGATCTCGCTCACGACGTCGTCGTACCGGCCGCGGTCGTCGTCGACGCGGTCCTCGATCTCGTCGACGAGGGCCGCGAGCGTGAGTTTCGCGTCGCCAATCACGGCGATCTGGGATTTGACGTCCTTGTCGACGTCGCCGGGATCGTTCGTCGAGTGGATGATCGTGTTGTCCTCCTCGGGGGCCGTGATGCCGTACGCCGTCTTGGTGAAGCTACAGCCGATGCCGAAGAGCACGTCCGCCTCGTGGAGGAAGTGGTTGAGCTGTCGGGGTTCGCTCTTCGAACCCGCACCGAGCGAGAGCGGGTGGTCCTCGGGGAAGGCGCTCTTCCCGTTGAGGCTGGTGGCAACCGGCGCCTCCAGCAGTTCCGCGAGTTCCTGCAGTTCGTCCCAGCCCTTGGCGTAGTGGACGCCCTGTCCGGCGTAGATGACCGGAATCTCGGCGTCGACGAGGGCGTCGGCCGCCTCGCTCACGGCGTCCGGGTCCGGGGCCGTCCGTGTCGACGACGTCGGCTCGTAGTCGATGTCGCCGACCTCCTCGGGGAAGACGTCGACGGGGATCTCGACCAGTCCGGGGCGCTGTCGTCCGTTGCGGGCCGCCTGGAACGCCCGCCGGAGCGTCTCCTCGACCGCGTCGGGATCGGTCAACTGCTCGGTCGTTTTGGTGACCGACTGGTAGGTGACCAGCGAACTGAACTTGGGGTCCGTGTTCGTCTTCGCGCGGGAGTACCCCGCGGGGAGGGCGACGAACGGAGCGGATTCGGCGTAGGACTGGGCGACCCCACCGATGGAGTTCTCCGTTCCGGGGCCGTGCTGGCAGGCGAACGCCTCCACCTGATCGCCCGAGGTGACGCGTGCGATGCCGTCGAGCATGTGTGCGGCGGTCCGTTCCTGTCGGGTGACGATGGGGCGAATCCCCGCCTCCTCCGCCGCGTCGTCGTCGAACAGCGGGTTGCTCGGGAATCCGATCACGTGTTCGACACCTTCTTGGGCCAATATTTCGGCGATGGCCTCTGTTACGTTCATCGTAACGAGGTACATGACTCCCCGGGGTTGTAAAGTTAATTTTTATTAAAGATAAGGACAGATACCTAAGCGTCACTCGGCATCTGTCGAAACGTTGAATACACACAGCGCGGATGTCGGACGTATGTCCGATCGACCGAGCCTCGAACGGCTCTGCATCCACGAGACGGTAGACGAGAAGATCCCGATCGAGGCGTTCGCCGACGCCTTCTCCGACCTGGACGTGCCGGTCGAGATCGTCGGCGACGACGAGACGTTCAACGAGACGGACGCGGTGGCGTCCTTTCGACCCCGCGAGGCGTTCCTCGAGGCCGGCTGGACCCACTGCATCCGCGCGGGCTACGACGAGTTCGACACCGACGCCCACGAGGAAGCGGGCGTCCCCCTGACCAACAGCACGGGCATCCACGACACGACGGTCGGCGAACTCGCCGTCGGCTACATGGTGTCGCTGGCGCGGATGCTCCACATCTACCGCGACCACCAGACCGAGAACGACTGGCTGGCCGACCCCGAGTACGACCGCCCCTTCACCGTCGAGAACGAGCGGGTGTGTGTCGTCGGCCTCGGAACCCTCGGCGAGGGCGTCGCCAAGCGGGCGGACGCCCTCGGGATGGAGGTCGTCGGCGTCCGCCGCTCCGACGACCCCGTCCCCGGCGTCTCGAAACTCTACGACCCCGACGACCTCCACGAGGCCATCGCCGACGCACGCTTCGTCGTCATCGCCGTCCCGCACACACCCGATACCGAGGGGATGTTCTCCGCCCCCGAGTTCGAGCGGATGCGCGACGACGCCTACCTCATCAACATCGCCCGCGGCCCAATCGCCGACGAGGACGACCTGATCGAGGCGCTGGAGTCGGGCACCATCGCCGGCGCGGGACTGGACGTCTTCGAGACCGAACCGCTCCCCGAGGACAACCCGCTGTGGGACTTCGAGGAGGTCATCATCTCGCCCCACCGCGGGTCGGCCACCAACCGCTACCACCTCGACATCGCCGAACTGGTGAAAGAAATCTTCGCCCAGTACCAGGCGGGCGAGGACCTCCGAAACCGGGTCGCCTAGGGTCGAGCGAATCGTCGAGGTCCGCCCCGTCGACGCGCCCGTCACAGGCCACACACTCCTCGACGCGGTCCGGTCCCGGACCGCCCTCCACGTGAACGACACCGTAGTCGCGACACGCGTCGAGCGCTGCCTGGAGCATGCGCGCGGCCGTTCGCCGGGGAGCGGACTGTGGGTCGTGGCCGACAGGCGGCGCAACCTCCAAGACGAATCCGCCGTTACAACCGCCGATGGATCGTCGACCGCTCGCCGCCGTCGCCGGCGCCCTGGACCGCGCCGGGGTCATCGACCGCCGACGGTTCGGCGAGACGTTCGACCTCGCGTGGCCCCGGATCGTCACCGGCGTCGCCATCATGTCGAAGCGGACGGTCGACCTCGCGATGGTCGGCGTGGACGTGGGAACGGCTGCCGTCGCCGGCCTCGCCTTCGCCAATGCCTACTGGCAGGTGGGAAAGTTCCTCGGCATCGGCCTGGCCGGGGGGACCGTCACGCTCGTCTCACAGGCCTACGGCGCGGAGCGCTACGAGCGGGCGAGTGCGACGGTGGCGGTGAGCCTGGTCGTCGCCGCCGCCATCGCGATACCCATGACGGCCGCGTACGTCGGGTTCGCACCCGACCTCGTCGCGGTTCTCGGTTCGGACCCCGAACCACTGGGCCACGCCGCGACCTACTTGGCCCTCGCCGCGCCCGCCCTGTGTTTCGAGTTCCCGAATCTGATCGCCAGCCGGACGTACGCCGGCGTCGGCGACACGGTGACGCCGATGGTCGTCCGTGCGGGGGGCGCGGTGCTCAACGTCGTCTTCTCGGCGACGCTGATCTTCGGCTACGGCCTCGGCGTCGCGGGGGCCGCTCTCGGGACGACCTTCGCGACGGGCGTCGTTGCCCTCGTCTTCGGTTGGGGGCTGGCCGGGCGCACCTACGCCGGTCGGGGGGCGTGCCCCGTCTCCATCTCGCGGGCGACGCTCCGGTTCGACGGCTTCGGAGCCCTGACCCGGCGGATCCTCGTCGTCTCCGCGCCGCTGATGGCCCGCCGAACCGCGGAGATGCTCGTCGCCTTCCCCCTGGTCGCCATCGCCGCCACGTTCGGCCCCGCCGTCGTCGCCGCCTACGAAGTGGCTCGGCGGGTCCGCGGGCTGATTGACAGCCTCTCGTGGGGTTTCTCCATCGCCGCGAGCACGCTCGTCGGCCAACGTCTGGGCGCGGGCGACGCGGCCGACGCCGAGGCGTACGGCCGAGCGATCATCCGCCTCGCGGCGACGGTGTTCGTCGTCACGGCGACGGCCGCGTTCGCGCTGTCCCGACCGATCGCCGGCCTGTTCGTCGGCGACCCGGCCGTCGTCGACGTCGCCCCCGGCTTCGTCGCCGCGGCGGCCATCAGCGTCGTCTTCCTCGGTATCGACGGCTCCGCGACCGGGACACTCCGGGGCGCGGGCGACACCCGATACCCCTTCGTCGCGTCGCTGTTCGGCCGGTACGGTTGTGCGCTCCCCGTCGCGACGCTTGGCCTCGTGACGCCGCTCGGAGCGACGGCGCTGCTGGTCGCGCTGGTCGTCGAAACTGTAGTCCCCGCCGGACTGAACGTCGCCCGCGTCCGGTCGAACCGCTGGAAGGCGATCGGTCGGGCCCACGTCGCGGCCGGCGACTGACCGTCGGCGGCGACGAACTGACCTCGTTCGCCGGCGTGGACGCCCGACCCACTGGGTGCGCCGCAGCGAGGCGACCGCGAGTGGTCCACTCGCTTGCCGTGGGGTTTTGGTGCTGGGGCCGAAGTGGATGTATGACCGAAATCGGCGTCGTCGGCGCTGGAGCGGCCGCCGCCGCGGCCTGTTACGTCCTCGACGGGGCGGTGCCCGAGGCCTCGATCACCGTCTTGGAGAAGTCGGGTGGAGTCTGTGGCCGGGCGGCGACCCGTCGCCAGGGCGACGTGACCTACGACTACGGCGCGAACTACCTCAAGGACGACGACGAACGCGCCCTCGACCTCGTCTCCGAGTTCGACGACGGCCTCGTCGAGGTGGCGGGCGACATCGACGTCTTCGATCGGACGGGGACGGTGAGCGAGGGCCGCGAGTCGGACGAGCGCAAGTTGACCTACCGGACGGGACTGACCCGCCTCGCCAAGCACCTGTTCGGGGCGACCGACGCGACCGTCCACCGACGGACGCGGGTCGAGGGCGTCGCGCGGGCGGACGGATCGTGGACGCTCACGGACGCCGACGGGGAGCGGTGGGGACCGTTCGACGCCCTGCTCTGCAACCCGCCAGCCCCCCAGACGGCCGACCTGCTGGCGGGGGCGGACTGGGATACGGAGGCCAGGGACGAACTCGTGGCCGCCGCCCGGGACGTCGACTACCGCACCGTCTGGACGGCCGTCCTCGGCTACGAGTTCGAACTCGACCGGCCGTACTACGGACTGGTGAACACGGACAAGGAACACGCGGTCGGCTGGATCAGCCGCGAGGAGTGCAAGCCGGGCCACGTCCCGGACGGCGAGTCGGTGCTCGTGGTGCAGGCGAACGGCGAGTGGTCGGCCGGCCGGTACGACGAACCACCGGCCGACAACGTCGCCGTTCTGGCCGACTACGCCGCCGATATCGTCGGCGACGGCCGCCTGACCGATCCGGCGTGGACCGACCATCAGGGGTGGCGCTACGCCCTCCCCGAGTCGGGGCTCCGGACGGGGGTACTCGGTGGGGCGGAAGACGCCGGTCTGTACTGTGTCGGCGACTGGGTCGTCGGCGAGGCGCGTCTCCACGCCGCCCTCCGAAACGGCCTCGACACCGGCGAGCGGTTGGCGTACGCGCTGTAGTGGGGTCAGGCCTCGACCGCGTGACGACCCCCACCACCCCCGTCGCCGACCCGGAGGAATACGGGTATCGTCACCGCCGCGATGGCGAGTTCGAGGCCGCCGACGAGGAGAAAGGCCGTCGGGTAGCCGTAGGCGTCGGCGGCGACGCCGCCGAGGAGGATGCCGGCGAGAAAGCCGACGCTCCCGGCGATGTTGAACCCGGCCATGGCGACGCCACGTTCGTCCGGCGCGGCGAGGTCGGTCACCAGCGCCATCGTCGCGGGGACCATCAGCGCACCGAGGACGCCGACGACGACCATCGCGGCCTGTGCGGCCCGGACCGTCGTCACCGCACCGACGAGGATCACCGCCCCACCGTACAGCGCCGACCCCGCGACGATCGGGAGCCGTCTCCCGACCCGGTCGGAGACGACGCCGAAGGGGTACTGCAGGAGGGCGAAGGGAGCGAAAAACAGCGCGAGCGTCAGCCCGGTCGCGCCGGGGCTCAGCCCGAAGACGGTCCGGAAGTAGAGCGTCCCGACCAGCGAGAAGAAGCCGGCGGTCAGGCGGTCGACGAAGCCGAATGCGTAAGGGAGGGCGAGGCGTGGCGTCCGGCGGAGGCCGTCGAACGGCGACCGGCCGGACGAGCGCCCGTCGAGGGGCGCGTCGTCGACGAGCAGGGGGACGGCGACGGCGAGCACACAGAGGACGCCGCTGGCGACGTAGAGGGGGACGAGCGGACCGACCTCGTAGAGCGCACCGCCGAGAGGTGCGCCCGTGGCCGTCCCGAGGCCGATGGCGATGCCCCCGGCTCCCATGTTGCGGCCGTGCGAGCCCTCCAGATCCATGAGCATCGTCATCGACAGCGAGAACGCGCCGACCGTGGCCGCGCCCTGCAGGGCGCGGAGTGCGAGGACGGCCTCGAAAGACGGGGCGACGACGGCGGGGAGGACCGCGAGGAGCGCGTAGCCCAGTCCCCCGAGGAGGGCGCTCCCGGCGACGAAGGGGACCCGTCGACCCGCGGCGTCGCTCGCGGCCCCCCAGGGGACGGCGAAGACGACGAAGGCGGCGAATTCGGCGGTCAGAAACCACATGCTCGCGTCGAGACCGGCCGTCTCGGCACCCAGCGCCGCGACGAGCGTGTCGACGCCGGGGTAGAGGAGAACCTGTGCCAACAACACGGCGTACACCACCGTCGCGAGGGCGGCGCGACTCCGCAGTCGACTCGAGGACACGTGGGGGCGATACCGAGGCCGGCGCCTACTGTCTTTCGACCCGGCTGGGCCGAATTCTAGACGGAATCCCGACGGATCTTGAGAAACGACTTACACGTCTCGGGGCCTCGCTTCGGGTATGCGTCGACCGAACCGACACCGTCGTCGAACGGGTGCGGTTGCGACCGACCGGCGGGGTGGCGCGTGACGCTACCCTCCTCGTGGCGGCGGGCCGCCCTCGGCGGGACCGTCGCGCTCGCGTGTGGGGTGTCCGCCGTCGCCGGATCGTACGCCGTCGTCGGCGACTCGACGGCGTTCGTCGCGACGACGATAGCGAACGCGACGGTGACGCTCGCACCGGCCGTTCTGGTCACGTTTGCGATCACCGTCCTCGGTGACTTGGGGAGCGACATCGCGTACCTCTCGGGGCTCGCGGCCACCGCCGCGGTACTGGGGACGGTCGCCGGCGGTGCGCGCCTCGCCGTGGCCCGTCGTGGCCGACCGACCGCCTCGCCGGTGGCCGTCGGCGTGGCCGTCGCCGTCGTCTCTGTCGGCCTGTCGGGGTCGCTGCAATCGGCGCTCGGGGCCGCGGTCGGCGGTGCGCTGGTGGCTGTCGCCGCCGACCTCCGGGAGACGGCCACGGCCTCAGCCGCCGTCGACGACTCGCGGCGGGCGGTGCTCTCGGGGGCCACTGCTCTCGCCGTCGGTGTCGTCGGCGTCGCGGGACGGCGGGCGACACCCGGCGGCGCGGCCGGGAGTAGCATCGACGGAGGCGCGGGATCGGCCCCGATCCCCGAAGACGTTGCGGCCCTCCTCGACGAGGCCGAGTCGAAGTCGCTGTCCGTCGACGGACTGGAACCCCTGGTCAGCGACTCCTTCTACCGGGTCGACGTCGCCAACGTCGACCCCGATCCGGCCCGCGAGGACTGGTCGGTGCGGATCCACGGGGCCGTCGCCGAGGAGACGACGGTGTCGTTCTCCGAGGCCGAGGCGATGGACCACGACCACCGCTTAGAGACGCTGCGGTGTGTCGGCGAGTCGCTCAACGGCGAGAAACTCGACACCGCGCTCTGGACGGGCGTCCCGCTGACGGCGTTCCTCGACGAGGCCGACCCGCAGGGCGAGTACGTCATGCTCCGGGCGGCTGACGGCTTCTACGAGGAGTTTCCGGTCGACGCGCTCGAAGACGGCTTCCTGGCGGTGGGGATGAACGGTCGACCGCTCCCCCGCGCCCACGGCGCGCCGGCGCGGGCGCTGATCCCCGGACACTGGGGGGAGATCAACGTCAAGTGGCTCACCGAGATAGAGATCTTGGACGAACCCGCGACGGGCTACTGGGAGGAGCGGGGGTGGCACGGCACCGGCCCGGTCGAGACGGTGGCCAAACTCTGGGTGGAGAACCGCCGTCCCGACGGGAGGATCGAAGTCGGTGGCGCGGCCTACGCCGGCACGCGCGGGGTCGAGCGCGTCGAGGTGTCGACCGACGGCGGGACGACGTGGGTCGAGGCGGAGCTCTCGGAGCCGCTGCCGGGCGACGACGTGTGGCGACAGTGGGTCCACCGCTACGAGGCCGAGGGTCGCCACGAGGTCGTCGTTCGCGCCGTCGACGGGACGGGGACCGTCCAGCCACGGGAGGAGGCGGAGGCGTACCCCAGCGGCCCGAGTGGGTGGGTCTCGAAGACGGTCGACCCCCGAGCCCTGTGACCGAGGCGAAGCGTTTTGCACCCACCGCACACCACCACGGACACGGCGTCTCGATGGAGAAGGCACTCTGGTATCTGCTCGCCGGGACGCGGGGCGGGGAGAACCGCGCACGGATCATCCGCCTCCTCGACGAGCGGCCGCGCAACGCGAACCAACTCTGCGAGGCACTCGACATCGACTACAACTCCGTGCGCCACCACCTCGACATGCTCGAAGACCACGACGTGATCGAGAGCGGCGACCAAGAGTACGGCCGGCTCTACTTCCTCACCGATCGGTTCGACCGCCACCGGGACCAGTTCGAGCGGATAACGGAGCACGTCTGAGATGAACATGACACCGCTACTCACCGTCGCGACCGTCCTGTCCGCGCTGAACATCGGCCTGCTGGCCGCCCTGCTGGTCGTGTGGGGACGAAACTACCGCCGGTTCCGGACGCCGCTTACGCTGGGGCTCGTCGCGTTCGCTCTCGTCCTCGCCGTCGAGAACGTCGTCGCTATCGGCTTCTTCCTCAGTTCGGGGATGCTGTACGCCGCCGCACCGAGTGCCCAGACGGCGGTGCTCGCGATGCGCGCTCTCCAGTTCGTCGCGCTCGCCTTCCTGACGTACGTCACGATGCGGTAGGCCGGACGGCGGAACGGCTACGGCCGTTCGGACCGGAGGATCGGTACGGTCCGGGACTCGTTTCTCACGACCGAGACGCGTACGCGAACACCGCACACGCCGCGAGGGGTTTCGCGGCTCGGAAGCCGTGCGAACCGATCCGAGAGGTGGGGGGCGTCGAGAGGGTGGCTCCGGCTACCGCGTCGGTTCGACGGTCAGATCGCTCGCGATCCAGCCGTCGGTGTTGCCGGATTCGAGGAAAACCGTCCGGCCGGGACAGCTCTCACAGACCGACACCGTCGGCGTCTCGGGCAACGATGGCTCCCCGTCGTCGTCCGTGCGCGACTGCGTACCAGTGGGCATTGACAGTCTTTAGGGATACCTAAAATAAAAAGGGTACGGTTCGCGGCAACCGCCCGGGGGCGTCCCCCGACGACTCACAGTATATATACCCGGGTGTGGTTTGGCCGTGCATGTACCGAGGCGTCCTCGGGTGGCTCGGCGCGTTGCTCGGCGTCGCGATCCTCGCACCCGTCTTCCTGTACCTGTTCACCGGTGCTCTGGTCGGCTTCCTCGTCGCCTGCGGTGGCCCGTCGGAGACGGCGATGGTCGTCGGATCCTCCGGCACCGAGAGCCTGGAACTCTCGTGTTCGGCCGTCCGGACGTTGGTGAAGACGGCCGTCACGGTCGGCGGCAGTGCGGCGCTGACGGTCGGTGTCGCCGTCGTCGCCGTCGCGGACATCACGCGCAGTTCCTACCGGTGAGTCTCCTCCCCAACTTATTTACTGGTCGCCGGCGACGCTTGAAAACAAGCCGGCTTGGATTAATTCAAAATAAATTGATGTCCGGCCGGAGACACACAGATGACACACGAGACAGTCCTGCTCGTCGGACGACGGGGCGAGAACACCGAATCGGTGTTGGAGACACACGCCGAGCGGTTGCGAACGCGTGACGTCGCCGAGGACGTGGTGGCCGCGACGTACGACCACGAACCGGTCCGGGAGCTCCGGGAGACGCTCTCCGACCTTTCGGCCGACCGCGTCTACGCCCTCCCCGCGACGCTCGCCCACAGTTACGAGACGACCGAGGACCTCCCGGCGGCGCTGTCCTACGTCCCCGGCGAGGTCAGCTACTGCGAACCCGTGGGCCGGAGCCCGGCTATCACGGGCGTCGTCGAGGACCGAGCGACAGAACGGGTCTCCGCCGACTCGTCGTCGTCGGTCGTCTTGGTCGGGTTCGGCAATAGTTCCCAGTCCTACCACCGGCAGGCCGCGGAGTACCACGCGACCCGTCTGCGCGAGCGGACGGGTTACGGTGAGGTGCGGAGCTGCTTTCTGCTCCAGAACCCCGCCGTCGAGTGTGCGCGCTACAACGTGACTGGAGACCGGGTCGTCGCAGTCCCGCTGTTCGTCTCGCGCAGCGACGCCACCGAGCGGGAGGTTCCCGCGAAACTCGAACTCGACCGAGGCGGTATCGAGTACGCCGACCCCTTCGGTACCCACCCCGGCGTCACCGACGCCTTCGAGGCGGAGGTAACCCGACAGCGCGTCCTCTCGGCCGGCGGGTCGACGCCGTCGACGTTCGAGTCGACGCTCGCGTCGTCTCGGACGCCCCTCGCTACCGACGGCGAGGGACCGTCCGACTAGTCTCCTTCCGACGGGCCGGTACTCTCCTCTATGTCGACGTCGTGGGGCCTCCGGAACGTTCCCGAGTGTGTTCCTCTCCGGCACACTTACTTTACGTTCCGGCCTTTTCCTCCTCGACCCGGTACACATGGGAGACAAAGAGACGGATTCCGGACACGATGCCAACGAAGTTCGGTATCGTCACCTCATCGAACACGTTCACGACGCAGTCGTAGAGTTCGAGTTGATACGGGGGGACCCCGTCGTCAGAGACGCCAACGACGCCTTCGTCGACATCTTCGGGTACGACGCCGCCGAACTGCAGGGGGAGTCTCTCAACGAGTGGATCGTTCCGGAGTGGCGTCGTGAGGAATCACGACGACTCGATGCACGAACGGCGTCGGGCGAGGTCAGCTACCGACAGGTGGAGCGGAAAACCGCGGGTGGGATCCGGGAGTTTCTGTATCGGGGCATCCCCTACGAACACCACGCGGTCGGGATGGACGGCCTGGCTATTTACACCGATCTGACCGATATTACCCGGCAGCAACGGTAGTTGCAGGTGCTGAATCGGCTGCTCCGTCACAACCTTCGGAACACCGTCAACGTGATCTCGGGGGCTACCGACCGTCTCGTCTCCGAACTCGACGACCGAACGGACGAACGACTCGAACTGGTGGCGACCGTCGAGAGCGCGATCAGGGATCTGGAGACGCTCACGCAGGACGCGAACGATATCAACACCGTCATCAACGCGACGACTGACGATCCGTCGATCGACTGTGTGTCTCTCATCGAGGACATCGTCTCGGAGTACACCCGACAGCACCCCGAGGTGGCCCTTCGGACGACGCTGCCCGCGTCGATGACGGTGAACGCGGATGTCCGTCTCCGGTTCGCCGTCGAGAGCCTCGTCGACAACGCGATCCAGCACAATCCGAGCGACACACCGACGGTGCGGATCCGGATCGGAACTCCGGACTCCGCCGGTTGGGTCGACATCCACGTCGACGACGACGCCCCCCGGATCCCCGAAGAGGAGCGAAACCTCGTCACCGGCGACACCGAAATCACGGCGCTACGGCACGGCAGCGGATTGGGGCTCTGGCTCGCCAAGTGGACCACGGAACTGTTCGGGGGTAAGCTGTCGTTCGACACGAGCGAATTCGGCGGAAACAGCGTCCACATCCGGATTCCACGCGCCTGAGGCGGATCCGCCTACGGCCGTCACTCGGGCGGGCGTCCCTGCTCGCGTCGAACCGCGAGGACCGACAGATCGGAAAACGGCGTGTCCTCCGGATCGGATCCCCCCTCGTGAGTCGCCAGCTCTCCGAGCGTCGACCGAGTGGTCGCCTCGTCGTCGTGAGTCAACCGCTCCAGCACCAGCGCCGGTGTCCCCGGCGATGCCCCCGCCTCCAGCAGGTGGGAAGCCACATCCCCCGGCATCCAGTCGTAGGGTCGCGGCAGGACCAGTAGGTGCCGGTCGCCGGCGTCGGCCCGCAGGCGCGCGAGGTCCGCGTCGAGCGACCCACGCTTGTGGAGCGTGACGAACGTCGTCTCCTCCATCGGAGTGCGGGCGCGGCTCGCGGCCACCTGCAGCGAGGAGATGCCCGGAACGACCCGTACTCGCCCCTCGACGGCCGACTCTACCTTGCCGACGAACTGGTAGCCCGAGTGGTTCGGGTCGCCCATGAGGACGGCTACCCCGGACGCCCCCGCGTCGACACGGTCGGCGAACGCCGACAGGGTTTCGCCCTCGTCGGTGTAGCCACAGGTGAGCCAGTCGGCGCCGGTGTCGACCTCGCCCCGGACCACGTCGACGACCGTCTCGAAGCCGACGACGACGTCGGCCTCGCGGATCGCGCGCCGTGCCCGTGGGACGAGATACTCGGGGCTCCCGGGCCCGACGCCGACCGCGTGGACCGGATCGGTGGCGTCGCCCTCCGGTTCGTTCGCGGCGACGGCCGCGGGGTCGCGGTCGCGGCTCACAGATCGACGGCCCCGTTGCGGGCGTCGCTGGCGACGTGGACCAGTTCGTTCGTCAGGCCGGCCGCTAGTCCGCTCCCACCGCGCCGGCCCACGTTCGTCACCGCCGGGACGCCGTGGTCGGCGGCGACGGCCCGCAGGCGTTCGCGGCTCTCGGCGGCCTTGACGAAGCCGACGGGCGTGGCGACGACGACGGCCGGCCGGGTGCCCGACTCGATGCAGTCCGCGAGCGCCAGCGCTGCCGTCGGCGCGTTGCCGACCGTCGCGATTGCCCCGTCGTAGACGCCCGCACGGTCGAGTTCGAGTACCGACGCGGCGGTCCGGGTCATCCCCGTCTCCGCCGCCAGTTCGCTCCCGTTGCCGATGGCCTTCCGAACCGGGCAGTCGTGACCCCGGCCGGTGATCCCCGCCTTCACCATCGTGATGTCCGTGACGATCGGTCGCTCGTCGAGGACTGCGCGCGCGCCGGCCCGAACCGGGTGGTCGGGATCGTCGCCGGTGAACCGCATCAGGTGCTGGAACTCTGGATCGCCGGTCGCGTGGACGGACTTCTGTCGGATTCTGTCCGCGAGCGTCGCGTCGGGAACGAGTTCGCGGACACGGTCCATACTCGTCTCGGCGATCTCCATCGCGTCCGCGGTGGTGGCACCGAGATCGGCGTACTCCTCGGTCGTCATCGCTCTCCCTCCCGATGACGACGTGTTCCGACCGACACGCAACGACCACCGACCTCAGTCGTCATCGCTCTCCCTCCCGATGACGACGTGTTCCGACCGACACGCAACGACCACCGACCTCAGTCGTCATCGCTCTCCCTCCCGATGACGACGTGTTCCGACCGACACGCAACGACCACCGACCTCAGTCGTCATCGCTCTCCCTCCCGATGACGACGTGTTCCGACCGACACGCAACGACCACCGACCTCAGTCGTCATCGCTCGTCACCTCCGTCTCCGACTCCACCGCACCGCCACCCGACGCCCGCGCCTCCAGATCCCCGTCGACCCGCAGGTTCAGGTCGCGCAGGCGGTCGGCCGTCGCGTCGTCGGCGTCCCACAGGCCACGCTCTATCGCCTCCAGTAGGGTGTCCGTGATGCTCTCCAAGGCCCACGGGTTCACCTCGCGGAGCCACTCTTGGCGGTCGTCGTCGAAGGCGTACTTCTCGGCCACGTCCGTCCACAACCGGTCGCTCACGACGCCGGTCGTGGCGTCCCACCCCAGCGCCACGTCGACCGTCGTCGAGAGGTCGCCCGCGCCCTTGTAGCCGTGTTCTTCCATGCTGTCCAGCCAGTCGGGGTTGAGGACGCGGGCGCGCATCGCCTTGCGTACTTTCTCCTCGTTCGTGTAGACGTCGACGTGGTCGGGATCCGAGGAGTCGCCGACGTAGGAGGCCGGTTCCTCGCCCCGGGCCTCGGTCACGGCGGTGATGAACCCGCCGTGGAAGGCGTACCAGTCCGAGGAGTCGAACTCGTCCTGTTCGCCCGTGTCCTCGATTTTCACCGTCGCCTCGACGGTTCCGAGGCGGCGTTCGAAGGCGTCGTGGGCCTCCGAGACGCGCCCCCGCGAGCCGAGCGCGTAGCCGCCCCACTGGACGTACACGTCCGCGAGGTCCGAGCGGTCGTCCCACTCGCCCTCGTCGACGGCCTTGTTCGTCCCCGCGCCGTAGCCGCCGGGTCGGGTGGTGAACACGCGATGGGTCGCGGCCGTCTCGGCGTCGTCGGGATCCATCCCCTCAGCGATCAGCTCCTCGCTCTCCTCCTCGACGTGCTTCTTGACGTAGTTGCGGTCGTGGGGTTCGTCCAGTGCGACCACCGCGTCGACGGCGTCGTGGATCACGCTCGCGGCCTGCGGGAAGGCGTCGCGGAACAGCCCGGAGACCCGCGTCGTCACGTCGATCCGCGGGCGGCCCAGTTCGTCGAGCGGAGTCGGAGTCACGTCGTCGATCCGGCCGGCGTCGGTCCACTCGGGTTCGACGCCCATCAGCGCGAGCACCTGCGCGACCGTCTCGCCGCGGGTGCGGACGGTGGGGGTCCCCCACGCGACGACGCCGATCTCCTCGGGGTACTCGCCCTCCGCCGAGCGGTGTCGCTCCGCCACTCCGTCGGCCACCTCGCGGCCGACCCGCCACGCGCTCTTGGCCGGCACCTTGCGGGGGTCGAGCGTGTAGAAGTTCCGCCCCGTCGGGAGCAGGTCGACGCCGCCACGGGTTGGCGCGCCGCTCCCGCCGGGCGGGACGTACTCGCCCGCCAGTGCGTCGGCGGTGCGGGGGATCTCCTCGCTCGCGCCGGCGACGCGGGGCACGGCCTCCGCACAGACGTACGCGAGCGCCTCGCGGAGGTCGTCGTGTTCGCCCGCCCGCGCCCGCGAGTCGCCGAGGGGGTCGATGTCGACGACCAGCAGGTTCATGTTCACCTCGTCGTCGGGGCCGGCCTCGCGCTCCGACTCGGGCACGTCGAAGTCGTGGGCGGCGAGCGTCGAGACGAGGTCGCGGCTCGTCTCGTACACCTCGTCGGCCGCCTGCGCGTAGGTCATCCCCAGCGACTCGTCGTAGGTGCCGGGTTCTTCGAGCATGCGCTCGTAGTCGACGCCGAGGACGCCCGCGACGCTCTCGCGGAGGCTGGGTGCGCCCGGATTCTCGAGGCGAGTGAGCGCGACCAGATACTCGACCAACCGATCGTCGACGGGCGGTTCGCCCATCGTGTGCAGCCCCATCCGGATCTGGGTGGTCTTCACGTCGGTCAGGTACTCGTGGATCCGCTCGACGAGTTCGTCGATGGGGAGGGAGTCGCCTTCGACCGCGCCGTCTGCGAGCGTCGACCCCGCCGCGTCGGGGCCGCGCACGTCGGCCTTCTCGACGGTGCCCTCGATTCCGAGTTCCAGCGCGAGGTCGAGGTCGGCGACCGTCTCGCGGATCTCGCGTTCGAGCGCCGCGCCGTCGTCGGTTCTCGCGTCTGCCATCCCCGCCTCACGGTAGCGGTCCGCTAACTCTTCGAGTTCGGCGAGGCCGTCGTACGTCCCCGCGTTCGACATGACGGGCGTGAGGTGGTCGACGATTGCGGCGTAGGCGCGGCGCTTGGCCTGCGTCCCCTCGCCGGGGTTGTTGACGATGTAGGGGTAGACGTTCGGCAGGTCGTCGATCAGGCCGTCGGGTGCGCTCGTGCCGTCGAGACCCACGGTCTTGCCGGGGAGCCACTCCAGCGAGCCGTGGGTGCCGAGGTGAACGACGGCGTCGGCGTCGTACGCGTTCCGGAGCCACGCGTAGAAGGCAACGTAGTCGTGTGGTGGCTGGAGGTCGGAGTCGTGGTACACCTTCGAGGGGTCCATCCCGAACCCGCGGGGGGGCTGGACGGTGACGAGGACGTTCCCGAACTCGACGCCGGGGATGGCGAAGGGTCGATCGGGTGGATCGCCCCACTCCCCGATCACGTTCTCGCGGAAGCGGTCGTCCACGTCGCCGAACCAGTCGCAGTAGCGGTTCGGTGAGACGGTGTCGACGCTCAGTTCCCGGACGTCCTCGGGGGCGACCCAGCGGTCGTCGAGGGTGAGTTGGGCGGTCAGGCGGTCGATGAGCGTCGCGCCGTCGTCGGGCGCCCCGGTTCCGAGGTCGTAGCCCCGGTCGTCGAGTTCCTCGAGCAGGTTGATCGTGCTCTCGGGGGTGTCGAGGCCGAAGGCGGTGCCGATGCCGTCGTCGCTCGGCGGGTAGTTGTGGAGGACGACCGCGATCCGTTTCTCCTCGTTGGGGGTGTGACGCAGGCGCGCCCAGTTGACTGCCAGGCGAGCGACGTGGTCGATCCGGTCCTCGATGGGGAAATGCTGTTTGGGGGAGGTGCCGATGCCCGCCTCGTCCTCGGTGCGCTCCTTCCCGCTGATGGGGTGGGTGATGACGTTGCCGTCGAACTCCGGGAGCGCGACCGAGAGCGCGAGTTCGAAGCCCATGACACCCGTGTCGCTCCCCTCGTACCGGGAGCGCGAGCGCATCGTCGTCACCGTCTGGAGGACGGGAACGCCCAATCGATCCAGGAAGACCTCTTCTGCACCCTGGCCCTCGTCGGCGGCCGACCGGCCCCGCTCTTCCATCGACAGCGAGAACATGAACGAGGAGCAGACGGCGTCGACGACGGGGTCGCCGCCGTCAAGGAGCCACTCGTCGGTGACCCACTCGGCGTCCTCCTGCTCGTCGGTGTCGGTCGCCGGGTTGCAGAATATCGGGAGCGCGTCCGCGCCCTGCGCTTCGATGGCCCGCACCTGCGCGTCGACGTAGCGGGTGTTCTCGTGGGTCCAGTGGGACTCGTAGAACCAGACCGCAACCGTCGGCGTCCCGGGGTCGAACGTCGCCACGAGGTCGTCGTACCCCGCGCCGGGGTGGTCGGGATGGTACACCCCTTCGGTGGGGAGCGAGACGGGGTCGTCGTAGCTCCGGTCGACGGCTCCGAACCGGTCGATCAGGTACCGCAGGCAGTTGGCGACGTTGGTGGTGCCGCCGCGGTCGAGGTAGTCGTACACCGCGTCCCGGTCCGCCGGGGCGACGGTCGTGTCCTCTATCGCGTAGGCGTCGCCGGTCGACTTGACGACCAGCGGGATGCCCGCGTCGTCGAGGCGGTCGACGACCCGGTCGTAGCCGGGCATGCTCTCCTCGGAGCCGTGGAGCCACAACACGACCGCCGTCGCGTCCTCTACGGCGTCGACGAACGCCTCGACCGCCGTCTCGTCGTCGAGGTCGCTCTCCGATCGGGCGACCAGGTCTCCGTCGACCTCCCCCGCGGCGCGCTGGACGGCCCCGAGTTCGTTCTCCGTCGCGGTGTACAAGCCGATGGTGGGCATAACGTTGTTAAACCTCTGTTGAGTTATTGCAATTGTGCTTGAATACACCGAGGACAAAAACTCTTCGGGGATCGGGGGTGAGCGAGTCGGTTTCGACGAGATAGTCGGGCAATCCGAACTCAAGCGTGCTTTACTCGCGGTGGGCGCGAACGACGCGCTGGACGGCCTCCTGATCCGGGGGGAGAAGGGGACGGCCAAGTCGACGGCCGTCCGCGCGCTGTCGGCGTTGCTCCCGGACCGGCGGGTCGTGGCCGACTGTCCCTACGGCTGTCCGGCGGGCGACCCCGACCGGCAGTGTGCGAACTGTCGGGAGCGGGCGGACCCGCCGACCGAGACGCGGTCGGTGCCGCTCGTCACCCTCCCGCTGGGGGCGACCCGGGAGCGCGTCGTCGGGACGCTCTCCGTCGCCGACGCCCTCGACGGCGACTACGAGTTCGATCCCGGCCTCCTCGCCCGCGCGAACGGCGGCATCCTCTACGTCGACGAGGTGAACCTACTCGACGACCACCTCGTCGACGTGTTGTTGGACGCCGCGGCGGGCGGCGTCAACCGGGTCGAGCGCGACGGCGTGAGCGTCGCCCACCCCGCAGCGTTCACCCTCGTCGGGACGATGAACCCCGAGGAGGGGGAGTTGCGGCCACAACTCCGGGATCGCTTCGCACTCCAGGCGACGGTGACCGGTTGTGACGACATCGAGGACCGCGTCGCCATCGTCGACCGGGCGCTCGGACGCGAGAGCGAGGAGCCACGCTCCTCGGCAAAGAGCGAGGAGCCACGCTCCTCGGCAAAGAGCGAGGAGCCACGCTCCTCGGCAAAGAGCGAGGAGCCACGCTCCTCGGCAAAGAGCGAGGAGCCACGCACTCCGGATATCGAAGACCCGGCGACCCGCCTGTCGACCGCGCGGGACCGACTCTCCGAGGTGACGCTTCCGGACGCGTTCGTCCGCGACCTCGTCGAACTGTGCCGTGACGCGGGCGTCGAGGGCCACCGAGCCGACATCGCGACGGCGCGGGCGGCCCGGACCTTCGCCGCCCTCGACGACCGACCGACGGTGATCGAGTCCGACGTGCGGCGCGCGGCCGAACTCGCGCTCCCTCACCGCCTCGAATCCCTCCCCTTCGACGACGCGCCCGACCTGGAGACGGTCGTCGACGACCACTTCGACGAGGGGGACGACGGTGACACCGACGACCGGGACGTCGAGGATGGTGCCGAGAACGGTGGGGGTGACGCGGACGATGCCGACGCCGACGGCGGAGCCCGGACCAACGAGGGCGACGCGAGCGATGAGGAGGCGAACGGAGCAGACGGCTCCGCGGCCGACGACTCCACCGAACCCACCGGCGCCGACGACCCCGGCGGGGTGTCCTCGTCCCGATCCGGCGACCTCTCCGATGCCGGCGACGACGCGGGCGGCGACGACCCCGACGCCGATGCCGGGGGTGGAGCCGACGACGACGCTCCCGACCCGACCCCTCGCGTCCCGGGCGAACGCCCGGCTGCGGTCGGATCGGGCCGTGCCCCGTCACTCCCCGACGCCGACGATCCAGCCGACGCGTCGTCGTCGAGTGGTGGGGCGCGGGCGCGGGCGAGCGTCGACGGGACCGGCGCCCGCGTTCGTACCCGACCCACCGACGGCGAGGACGTCGACGCCGCGGCGTCGGTGCGCGCGGCGGCCGCTCGCGGCGTCGACACCGTCGAATCGCGGGACCTCCGGCGATCGGTTCGGGCCGCCGAGGCGTCGACGCTCGTCGTCTTCTCCGTCGACGCCAGCGCGTCGATGCGTCCCGCCATGCGCGCCGCCAAGGGGACCGTCCTCGAACTGCTGGAGGACACCTACCAGCAACGCGACCGCGTGAGTTTCGTCGCTTTCGCCGGCGAGGACGCGGACGTGTTGCTCCCCCCGACCGACAGCGTCACGCTCGCAGCGCGCCACCTGAAGCAACTCCCGACAGGCGATCGGACGCCACTCCCTGCCGGCCTGCGGACCGCGGGCGACGTGATCGAACGCGCCGATCCCGCCGCGAGCGTCGTCGTCCTCGTCACCGACGGCCGGGCGAACGTCGCCGACGGGAGTCCGGTCGCCGCGACTCGCCGTGCCGCCGACCGCCTGTCCGACCTCGACGCGCGCGTCCTCGTCGTCGACGCCGGTTCGGGCGACCGATCCGGCCTCGTTCCCGAAGTCGTCGAGCGGACGACCGGCCGTCGCGTCCCCCTCGACGCGCTCTCGGCCGACGCCGTCGACGCCGCGGCCGGGGCGGTCGACGAAAGTTGAGTTGTCCGCATCCGCAAGATTTACAATCTAACTTGTCTTTCACCAACTGTGTTTTAGTATGCCGGCCACCAGCGACACCGTCCACGGACGGATCGAACGGCTCGGAACCGAACTCACGCCGACGCAGTTGGCCGCGGGGATGCTCGTCGCCGTCGCACTCGGTTTCACCCTCCTGTTCGTGCAGGATCCGCTCGTCCACGACGCGATGCACAACTTCAGGCACGGCGCGGGAATCACCTGTCACTGACCGTGTTCGTCGACTACGTCACCCGAGGGGTGGAGGCGGGCCTCGTGGCGGGCCTCGTCTTCGGCCTGTTCGTGGCGACGGTCGTCAATCCGATGGTCGGCTACGCTGAGGCCGTTGGCCACGGGCACGATCACGACGTCGCCGGACACGACCACTCCGGCGGCGAGGGCGTCGTCTCGCTCGCGGCCACCGAGACGGTGAGCGTCCTCTCCGGCGTGCTGTGGGCCGTGCTGCTCGGAGCCGTCGTCTTCGGCGTCGGCTTCTACCTCCTCGAACCGCTCCTGCCGGGGAGTGGACGCCTCCGGAGTTACGTCCTCGCCGCGGCGGGGTTCGTCTCCGTCTCCGGCGCGCCGTGGCTCGTCCTCCCGCCCCGCCCCGGCGTCGAGACGGCGCTCCCCGCGGCGACCCGACTCGCCCTCTACGGCGGGATGATGGTCGCGGGCGCGTTGCTCTGTCTGCTCGCGCTGGTCGCGTACGACCGGCTCCGTCCCCGGGGTCGCGCCGTCGCCCTGATGGTCGCCGGCCTCGCTTTGACGCCGCTCGCGGTCCCCGCTTCCCTCGCACCCACTCCCGGCGTGGCGGGAGACCTCCCACCGGAACTGGCTGCCGGTCTGGTCGGCCTGATCGTCTTCGGACAGGCGCTCCTGTGGCTCTGTCTCGCGGCGACTCACGCACGCCTCCACACCGACCGCTCGCACGCCGACGCCGCGACGAGCGGCGACCCCGTCGCGGCGGACTGACCGTCCTCAGTCCAACACCGATCCGTTCAGGATCGTCGTTCCCCCCAGCGGTACCGCCCGAGAGAGCGTGCCGTGGACGTAACAGCACGCTTCGGCCGCACGTACCAGGCGCCGAACGTCGGCTTCGGGAGCGTCGGTCCGGAGGGTGGTCACGTACTCGATCCCCTCGAAGTCCGCGGGGCGGTCACGGAGGCCGAGTCCGCCCCGGCGGTCGATCTCCCCCTCCACGTCGACCGAGAGCTCGTCGAGTTCGATTCCCAGCCTGATCGCGTTGCGGACGTACTGGGCCTGCAGACAGAAGGCAAAGCCCGCGAGGAAGTACCGCAGGGGTCGCGGCGCCGTCCCCGTTCCCCCGACCTTCGAGACGGGTTCGTCGGCATCGAAGACGAACCCGTCCGCTCGCGCCCGTGCGTGGTAATTTCGAAGGGTTTCGGCCTCGACGCTGGGGTGACCGGGCTTGATCTCACGGGCGTCCCGAAGGCCTTGGATCCGGCGATTCAACCGCTCCTGGAGCGACGTGTCGACGAGCGACATACCGCCGAGAGGTGCGTGGCTCAGTTAGTTCCGACGGCGTGGACGCGGTACGCCCCCCGCTCGACGCCGTCGTCGTGGTAGCGGACGGGTTCCTCGACGGCGACGATCCGGTCGTCCCCGGCTGTGACGGCCGTGACGACGCCCTCCGTGTCAACCCGTCTCACGGGTCCGTCGACCGGATCGACGACCCGGAGGCCGTGGACGCCAGGGTCGCGGACGCGGAACCCCTGTGCGACGGGGACGACGAGTCGGCGTCCAGTGGTCGCGATTTCCGACGCGAACCCGCCGAGCGCCGCGGTGAAGCGGTGGCGTCCGTCCGGTGTGTAGCCGATCGCAGCGGTCGCTCGCCCGTGGCGTGCCTCGGTCTCCCGCCCCTCGACGGGGTAGGTGTTGCCAGTGATGACGACGACGCCGTCCGGCGTCGCGTGGACGTGGTTCGGGTAGGCGTACACCCGGTCGCCGTCGACGGCCGTCGGCGTCGCGGCGTCGACCCGCCAGCGGGTGTCGCCCGACCGCGAGAGTCGGTAGCCCCGGTGGTCGGCGTGGCTTGCGACGGCGATCCCGCCCGGCCACAGCGAGACGTCGCCGACGCGCCGGTCACCCTCGGCCTCGGGGTCCCACCGCAGGTCGACCGCCCCCGTCGTGGCGTCGTGGAACACCAGTCCGTCGTCGTGGTCGCCGGGACAACGGTTGTAGGCGACGGCGACGCGGTCCCCGTCCGTGTCGAGGGCGACCGGCGAGGCGTCGGTCCGGGCGCGCCACTCGACCGTCCCGTCCGGGGCGAACGCGAGGACGACACCCTCGAAGCGTCGCGTCTCGCCCGCGCGTTCGTACCGCCGCGCGGCGACGACGGCCCGATCGCCGGCCGTCACAGCGTCGACGACGAACGGTAGCGAGAAGCGGTCGTCGCTCGTCGGGCGGCCGACGGTCTCTGCGGTCGCCAGCCGCCACCGTACCTCGCCGTCCGCGGCGTCGTGGAGTCGCACCTCGCCGCGCGGACTCCGCTCGCCGACGAGGACGCCGCCGGCGAACGGTGTCAGGGTGACGACGCTCGTCGCGTCCCGGTCGCAGGGGACGTGCCAGCGCCCTTCGAGGGTCGCCGAGTCGAGCGCCAGCAGATCGCCGTCCGCGCTCCCGACGACTGCGAGGTCGGCGACGAGCGTCGTCGCCGACCGCCGGCCACCGTGGCGCGAGCCGGCGGGATCGATCGTCCCCAGGTCGGTCGACGTGTCGCTCACGTCACGCCTCGTCCTCGACCGGGAACGCCTCGTGGAGGAGGTCGTGGGCCTCGCCCAGCCCCGCGAGGACGTCCTCGCCCTGGCCGGTGAGGCGACCGACCGCCCGTTCGGCGTCGCGGACGGCGACCAGTCGCCCTCGGAGGTAGTCGTACTCGTCGTCGTCCGCGTCGGCCGCGGCGATCTCTTCTTCCAACTCTACCAGCGCGGCGTCGAGGTGGCGCTCGATCCCGGCGAGCGTCTCCGCCTCCGCCAGCGCCTCGATCGGGCCGTCCAGGTGGCCCTCCAGTTCCGTCTTCGCGTGCTCGCGCGCGCTTCGGTCCTCGGTGCCGAGGACGTTCATCAGTCCGAGTCGGAGTGCTTCTATCTCGTGGCAGGTCATCGTTACAGGGTTTGGTCTACGAGTTCAGAAACGATTCGGTCGCGATCCAGGTGATCCGAGACGATACGCCCGGCGTCGTTCTCGTCGACGCCGCCGTACCAGACGCCGTCCGGGTAGACGGCGACCATCGGCCCCTCGCCACACCGCCCGAGACAGGACGACCGCGTGATGCGGGCGTCGCAGGCCTCGGAGTCGCGAGCCGTCTGTCGCAGGCGTTCGAGTACCGCCGGCGCGCCGTCGGCCGCGCACGTCTGGTTCGTACAGACCGCGACGTGCTTCTCCGGCGCGTCATGGGCGTGGGGCTCGTCGTCGACGGTCGAGCGGTCGGCGTGGGCGGCCTGGTGGGTGAGCGCCCGCAGCGTCGCGCGAGCGCCGCCGACGTCCTCCTCGTAGCCGTCGAGTTCCACCTTGTACTTGCAGGTGTCACACGACATGTCCACGCTGTCGGTGCGGGCGGCCTGCCAGCGGTCGCCGAGGACGTCCAGCAGTCGCGAGTCGGTGCCCAGCGGATCGCCAGCGGCGGCGTCGACGTAGGGGTAGTCGGCGTCGAACGCCTCGGCCCCGTCGCGGATGCGGCCGGTGAGGACGCCGTCGCCGAGCATGTACGGCAGGACGACACACGCGTCCGGACGGCGCTTGGCGACGTCGTGGAGGCGGTCGTCGAGGCGAGGGTCGGTGACGCCGATGAACGCCGGCTGGACCGTCGAGAACGCCCGTCCCTCCGCGAGCAGTCGCGCCAGTTTCGCAACGTCCGCGTTGGCGTCGGGGTCGCTCGATCCCCGGGCACAGAGCACGACCGCCACGTCGTCGCTCCCGCGGTCGACGCCCAGGTCGGCCTCGACCGCCGCCGCCCGTTCGTCGAGCAGGTCGACGATGGCCGGGTGGATACCCAGGTGCGAGCCGTTGTGGATGGTGAGGTCGGGATGAGTCGTCCGCGCCCGCTTGACCGCAAGCGGCACGTCGTTTTTGACGTGGCTGGCCGCGAACAGGGAGAGGTGGACGACCGTGATCGTCGAGACGGCGGGTGCGAGCCCCGCGATGGCGTCCGTGATCGACGGCTCCGCGAGTTCGAGGAAGCCGGCGTCGACGGGCACGCCGAGGCGTTCCTCCAGCCCTACGGCGAGGGTGCGAACCTGTTCGTTCGATTTCTCGCGGCGCGAGCCGTGGCCGACGAGCAACACCGCCTCGTCGTCGAGGCTTCCCGATACCCCTGCGGGCGTCGTCTCCGCCGAGTCGTCGGTGCGCCCGCTCATGCGTCGATCCGGTCGAGGCTCCGCAGCAGTTTCGCGCGTCGCGACGGCGCGAAGAGTCCGCTCCCCCCGCTGCCCTCGTACAGCCACGGGCCCACGTCCGGGGCGGCGTCGTCCGCGAGGCCGAACCAGTACCCACCCGAGGAGCTCTCCGACACCTCGCCGGTCGGGGCGGCGACCGGTATCGCAGACAGCAGCGCGTCGATCCGCTCCAACAGCCGCCGGTCGTCGTGGACAAAGGAGATCCCCACCGTCCCCGCCGAGGACTTGAAACAGACGGTCCCACACCCCTCCAGCAGGCCCCGTAGGAGTTGGCGGCGGTGCTCGTCGAAGGTGTCGAGGCGGTACCCCCCCGGTTGGCCGTCGATCGGCAGGCCGAAGGCGGCGCTCGCCCGGTCGGCGAGGTCGCCGAACACCTGCACCGTGAACTCCTCCTCGGCGCGCGTGATCGAGGTGTCGTGGGCGTACTCCCGTTCGACGATGCGGTCGTCGACGCCGGTCCCCCCCACGGTGTCGTCGGCCCCCGCGACCGCCGCCAGTCGCTCCGCGGCCGTCCCGTCGTTCGTCCGCACGGTCACGCAGTCGGCGGTCAGGTCGCCGTCGCCGGCGACCCGCCCCCAGAAGTACGCCGTCTCGGGGTGGGCCGCGAGCATGTCCGCGGGTGGGTCGAGCGCGCTCATCGTTCCTCCACGGTGATGGCGTCGACCGGACAGGCCGCGGCGGCCCCTCGGGCGTCCGCTATGCGGTCGTCGTCGCAGTCGAGGGCCACCGTCCCCTCCGTCTTGGCCCCCGCGACCGTCGCCAGCCCGTCGTCGGCCTCGACGAAGCGGTCGTCGCGGACCAGACAGGCGAAGATGCCCTCACAGGCGCCGCGGTCGAGTCGGATGCGATAGCGGGTCATCAGTAGTCGTACTTGCTCTCGTAGCCCCGCGGCGTGACCATCCGTCCGTCCCAGACGTACGTCTCCTCGTTGCCGACGATGATCGTCGTCGTCATGTCGATCAGGTCGGTCTCGCCCAGGCCCTCCAGGTCGCCGAGGTCGACGATTTCGGTCTTCTCGTCCTCGCGGCCCGCGCCGTGGACGATCCCCACCGGCGTCTCCGGATCGCGGTGTTCCAGCAGGATCTCGCAACACTTCTCGAAGTTCTCGCGGCGCTTCCGGCTCCACGGGTTGTAGATGGCGACGGTGAACCCTTCCTTGGCGGCGGCGTGGAGGCGCGACTCGATCGTCGGCATGTCGGTGAGGTGGTCCGACAGCGAGATGGAGACGGTGTCGTTGACCAGTGGCGCGCCCAGCCGTGCCCCACAGGACTGTGCGGCGGGGACGCCGGGAACCACCTCGAAGTCGACCATCGAGGCCGTTCCACCCTTGGATTCGAGGATCTCCAGCGCCAGCCCCGCGAGCGCGTAGACGTTCGGGTCGCCGCTCCCGATGATCGCCACGTCGTTGCCCGCGAGCGCGCGGTCGATGGCCTCCTCGGTGCGCGAGACTTCGCCGCACATCGGCGTGTCGTACAGCTCGTCGGCCGACTCGGTCACCTCGTCGGGCAGGAGGTCGACGTACGTGGTGTAGCCGACGACGTGTTCCGCGTCGAGCAACGCCCCGCGGGCGCGCTCGGTCATTCCTTCGGGTTGGCCGGGGCCGAGGCCGACCGCCACGAGGCGGCCGGGGTCGGCGTCGAAGTCGTCGACGGTCGAGCCCACCTTCTCGTCGGTCGACCCGCCGCCACAGGACGATCCGCTCCCCGACGAATCGTCGGCCGAGGCGCCGCATTTCGACGCCGTCGTCTCCGTGTCGGTCGTTGTCGACGCGCCGCATTTCGAGTCGGTTGCTTCGGCCTCGGTCGTCGCCGACGCCCCGCAGGTCGTCTCCGTCTCGGTACTCGCCGTCGTGTCAGTGTCTTCGGTACTCATTGTCAGAAGTCGTCGACGTCACGCCCGCCGCGCGGGGTGACGAGGTGGTCGCCGTGGTCGTTCGTCCAGATGGTCGTCTCGGCGTTGCCAACGATGATCGAAGTGCCCATGCCTCCGACCTCGTCGTCGTGGGCGGTCGCCTCGCCGAGAGTGGTGATGGTGTGTGTCTCGCCGTCGCGGTTGCGCCCCGCGTCCTCGCGGCCGGCGTCGTTGACGATTGCGATGGGCACGTCGTCGGCGCGTTCCTGTCGGATCACGTCGATCGCTCGCTCGTAGTCCCGCCAGCAGTTGTAGAGGACGATCACGAACCCGCTGATCGCGGCCGCGCGGAGTTTCTCCTCGATCTCGTCCCACCCGCGCCACTTGTCGGACAGCGATACCGTACAGAAGTCGTTCGAGAGGGGCGCGCCGACGTTGGCCGCGCCGCCCAGCGCCGCGGTGACGCCCGGAACGACCTCGATCGGCACGTCCCTAACGTCGTCCTCCTCGGCCATCAGGTAGAGCAGGTCGCTCTTGCCGTAGACGTTCGGGTCACCTCCGGAGACGTGGACCACGTCCTCGCCCGCCCGCACCCGCTCGAACGCCTCGCGCGCGAGTTCGATCTGTCGCCCCATCGACGACCTGACGATCTCTTGCCGGCTACCGTCCGGCCGGACCGCGACGTGGCCCTCGGCGTCGGTGTGGGTGCTCTCGACGGCGTCGACGGCTTCGCCGTCACCGGACTCCGTCCGGTTGCCCGAGGAGCGTCGCTCCTCGCCGTCCCCCCGAGGCGTCCCCGACGCCTCGCTCCCCCCGTCGGCCACGGCGTCCGCCGGCGGGAGCGTGCCGTCGCGACGGAGGAACTCCTGGTAGAGCGTCGAGGCGATCACGCAGTCGGCGGTGGCGATCACGTCCGTCGCTCGCTGGGTCATCGCGTGGGGGAGGCCGGGGCCGATGCCGACCACGTAGAGGGTCCCCATCCCGTCGGTGTCGGCGGCCATCAGCGACCCACCGCCACGGTCACCGCGTCGTCGAACCGCTCTTTCTCGCGGGCGAGTTCGTGGTCGCGGCCGCCGGCGATGGCCGACGCCTCCGCGATGCCCGGCCAGCCGATGAGTTCCTTCGACCGCGAGGGGCTGGGCCCCTCGAACGCCTCCAAGGTCCCCTTCTCGAAGAGGACGACGCCGAGACCGGCCTCCCGGGCCGCCTCGTAGAGTCCCGCCTCGCCCTCCTTGCGGGTGCCCGTCGCGACGAAGTCGACGTCGTCGAGGGTCAGATCGAGGTCGGACAGGGCCGCCTCCCACGCCTCGCGGACCTGGTGGGCGTCGACGCCCGACACCGTGCCGGTGCCGAGGACGACCCCCTCGTCGGCGTTGCGCTTGAGGACGGTCACGTCGTCGCCGACCAGTACCGCTCGGGGCCCGTCGAGGCGCGCGACCGGGCCGAGCTCCTCGTTCAGGACGGCGAGGTTGGTCGCCACGGTCGAGTCGCCGTTGACGACGTGGGTGTCGAGTGCCTTGGCCTTGCTCTCGACGCCCTGCTTGCCCGCCGCCTCGCTGGCGGTCGTCATCGCGGGCACCGCGCCCATCTCCGCGAGGTCGTTCGCCACCTGGTTGGCACCGTGGTGGCCGCCGGTGATGGGGATGGCCCACGTCAGTTCCTCGTCGACGACGACGATGGCGGGATCGTCCCACTTGTCGTCGAGCAGCGGCGCGGTCTTGCGCATCGCGATCCCCGAGGCCATCAGGCCGACGAAGCAGTCGTACTCGCCCCAGAGGTCGGCGAAGACGTCGCCGTGGTACTCGACGACGTCGACCGTCTCGTAGCCCTGACCGATCCCCGCCTCGATCTCTCGGGCCGTGTCCAGTTTCCGCTCGAAGCTGATGATCGCTATCTCCTCGGCCACCTCGCCGTCCGAATCCGGCGTCGAACAGTGGCCGCCCGAGTCGTCTCCGTCCGTCGTGGTGTCGCTGTCCGTGCTCATTAGTCGTCGGCCTCCGTCGCGTCGCCGCTCGCCCAGTCGCCGTACAGGTAGGACCGTTCGTACCCCTCGGTGCTCCCGCCCCGCACCGCCTCGCCGATCACGACCAGCGCCGAGGCACGGTAGCCCGCCTCGGCCACCCGGTCGCCGATGGTGGCGACCGTCCCCTCGATTACGTCCTCGTCGGGCCACGAGGCGTGGTAGATCACCGCGACCGGCGTCTCGGGGTCGTGGCCGGCCTCCAGCAGGCGGTCCATCGTCTCCGCAACCGCGTGGGTGCCGAGGTAGATGCAGGTGGTCACGTCGCCCATCCCGACGAACTCCGCGATGTGGTCCTCATCGGGGTCGAGGGTCTTCCCCTGTGGCCGGGTGAAGGCGACGTGGTTGGCGACGCCGTTGAGCGTCAACTGGGTCCGCAGGGTCGCACTCGCGGCGAACGCCGAGGTGACGCCGGGGACGATGTAGGTCGGGACGTCCTCCCGTTCGAGGGCGTCCATCTGTTCGAGCGCCGCGCCGTAGACTGCCGGATCGCCGCTGTGGAGGCGGACGACCGTCCGCCCGTCCTCGTAGGCGTCGCGCATGAGCGGGATCAGTTCCTCGAGGTCCTTCCCGACGCTCGACACCCGTTCGGCGTCGGCGCAGTAGCGCTCCAGCAGTTCGCTGTTGACGAGCGACCCCGCGTGGACCACGAGGTCCGCCGCCTCGACGAGTTCGCGCCCGGTGACGGTCAGCAAGCCGGGATCGCCCGGCCCCGCGCCGATGAAGGGGATGCCCTCGCCGCGGTCGCCCGCCGACCGCTCGGCGATGCGGGGGTCGCGCTCTTCGCGGCGCGCCTCGGCCTCGGCGTCGATGGCCGCCTGTGGGTCGGTCATCGGGGCGGCACCTCCGGCACCACGTCGCCACAGGCCTCGCCCTCGGCGCGTTCCCACGCGATGGGGTCGACGGGCGACCCGCAAGTCCCCTCCCCGTCCTCGTCGTCGACGGGTTCGCCCCCGTCGGTGGCCGTCCGTGCCTCGTCGAACGCCGCCGTCGCCGGCGTCGTCTCCAACTCCCGCTTCTCCGCGTAGGCCAGCGTGTAGTAGTCCCGGTCCTCGAGCGCAGACGGATCCTCGGTGACGACCGTCTCCCCCTGTTCCATGAACAGGCGGCGGCCGTACTGCACGTCGTAGCCGGCGTCGACGAGGCCCTCGTGGGTCGCGGGCACGTCGGTCACCTTGAACAGGATCATGCGGTCTGGCCCGGTCGGGGCCGCGCCGCGGGCGGCCTCGCGGAGCGCGAGGCTCGACCCCGCCGCGACCTCCACGCCCAGCGCCGTCGCGAACGCGGTGACGGCGCTCACCCCCGGCACGACCTCGAGGTCGACGGCCGGGTGGAAGGTATCGAGCGTCCGCCGGAGGTGGCCGAAGGTCGAGTAGACGTTCGGGTCGCCGAGGGTGACGAACGCGACGGTGCCCTCTCGGGCACGGGGGGCGATTTCGGCCGCCGCCGCCTTCCACGCCCGCCGGAGTTCGTCGTCGTCGCGGGTCATCGGGAAGTCGAGGTCACCGATCTTCGACTCCGGGACGTGGTCGGTCGCCACGGTCTTGGAGAGGCGGCCGGGCGAGTACACCACGTCCGCGCCCTCGAGGGCGCGCTTGCCCCGAACGGTCACGAGGTCGGCATCACCGGGGCCGAGACCGACGCCGTACAGCGTCATCGCTCCCCCTCGTCGACGCCGCCGACGAGCATGTACACCGGGTTGTCCGAGTCGAAACTCGTCGCGCCCGCGAGGTCGTAGCCGTGGCTCACTTGAAACTGCACCACCTCGTCGAGCAAGTCCCGGTCGCGGAAGGCCCGAGTCGCCTCGCCCGCCACCTCCAGTCGCGAGACGTTCATCACGACCCGGTCCACGCCGGTCTCGACGGCGTAGTCGAGCACCGCCTCGTAGTTTCGACTCCCGCCCAGAAACAGGGCGTCGGCGTCGTCGGGCAACCCCTCGGGGGCTTCGGCCTCCCGGAGATCGACTGGCGTCGTCACGTCGTTGGCGTCGAGGTTCTTGCGCGCGACCGAGAGCCGTTCGGGCTTTCGCTCGACGGCGGTGACGCGCCCGGCACGACGCGCCGCCTGAACCGTGACGGCACCGGTACACGGGCCGACCTCGGCGAAGTGGTCGTCCGGGTGCAAGTCGAGTTTGTCGAGGAGGACCGCCCGGACCTCCGACTTGGTCGGGCCGGCCTTCGCGTCGTGAGGGAGCGCTACGCTGGACATCGACGGAAACAACTACCGTGGACCGTAAAACAATTTTGGTTGATTTAATAAAACTGCACTTTCAAAAATCGGCGGAGTGACGCAACTATGGCAAAAATACTTGAGTAGCCGGTTCGCAGTGGGCGTGATGGCAGAGAACGCCGACGGGGGGTCGGGCGTCCTCCGGAGCAAGCGCTCGGCGACACGGTATCAGATTCTGGTCGGCATCGCCGAGCGACAGCCGGCGGTCAGCCAGCAGGAGATTGCGGACGCCGTCGGCATCACGGCCCAGGCGGTGAGCGACTACGTCCAAGACCTGGTCGAGGAAGGGTACGTCCGGAGTCCGGGACGGGGCCGCTACGAGGTGACCAAGGAGGGCGTCGACTGGCTCATCGGCCGGACGGACGAGCTCCGGGAGTTCGTCACCCACGTCTCCGAGGACGTGATCGGTCAGGTGGAGATCGAGACCGCCCTCGCGACCGCCCGGATCGAGGAGGGTGACGCCGTCTCGCTCTCGATGCGGGACGGCGTCCTCCGCGCGACCCCCGGCGCGGCCGGGAGTACAACTGCGGTTGCAGTCACGAGCGCCGACCCGGAGGGCGACGTCGGCGTCACCGACTTCGAGGGCGTCCTCGACTACGACCTCGGGCGGGTGACGGCCGTCTCGATCCCCCGGGTACAGGACGGCGGGAGTGGGGCGGTGGCGACGGGAACGGTCGTCGACCACGCCACAGAGAGTGACCTGGTGGCGACTGCGGGGACCGAGGCGTTGGCGACCGCGCGGGCGGCCGGCCTCGCTCCCGACGTGCGCTTTGGTACCCCGCAGGCGGTCGGCGAGGCCGCCGCCCGCGGGTTGGACGTGTTGCTTCTGGCCGTGGCCGACGAACTCTCGACCCACCTCGATCACCTCCGCGACGACAGTATCAACTACGAAGTCGTCGACACGGCGGAGTAGTCGGACCGCCGCTCACACCACGACCGTCCCGCCCAGTTCGGGTGCCTCGGCGTCGAACCCGTCGGCCCGGAGTTCCTCGGCGAACCACGCACACCGGTCGCCGTGGTTCACCAGTATCCGGCTGTCGCGGTACGAATCGAGCACCGACACCAGCCCCTCACGGTCGGCGTGGGCAGAGAAGTCGTACTGTTCGACCTGCGCAGCGACGGGCATTACCCGTCCGTCGATTTCGGCTCGCCCCGTCTCGATCAGGCTCCGACCCGGCGTCCCCTCCACTTGGTAGCCGGTCATGGTGATCTTGTTGGTCGGATTGGTTCGAATCGCGGGGATGTACGTCATCGCGGGGCCGCCGGAGAGCATCCCGCTCGTGGTGATGATCGCCGCTCGCTGGTCCGTGATCCGCTCGCGCTGTCCGTCGCGGCCGGTGACGAAGCGAGCGTGGGACTTCGCCCGCCGAAGCGCGTCCGCGTCGCGGACGAACTCGGGGTGGCGCCGGAGCATCTCGGTGACGTCTTTACCCATCCCGTCGACGTAGCAGGGGATGTCGTGGGCCTCGCAGACGAGCATCATCTCCTGAGTCCGTCCGATGGCGAAGGCCGGGACGACGACCGTCCCGCCCTCCCACAGCGTCGTCTTGACGCTCTCGGCGAACCGTTCCTCGACCACACCTCGGCGCTCGTGGTCCACGTCGGCGTAGGTGCTCTCGCAGACGACGACGTCGGCTTCGGGGCGTGCCGTCGTCCCGGGGACGAGTCGCTGGCCGTTCGGTCCGTTCCGGTCGTCCGCACTCCCCGAGTCCCCCCCGTCGTCGGTGTGGAAGTCGCCGGTGTACAGCAGACGGGTGTCGCCGTCGCTGACCGAGACGTGCGCGCTCCCCGGGATGTGTCCCGCGTCGAAGAACGTCACCTCGTGGCCGGCGGCCTCGAACGACTCCCCGTAGCCGTGGGTTTCGGACACCTCGGTGACCCGCTTGACGTCGTTCTCGGTGAACGGACACTGGAGCGTGCCGCCGAAGCGTCCTTGACGCTTCGAGCCACCCCTCGCTCCGCTCGCGGAGACGCCGTGGAGTTTCAGCGTGTCGCGGGCGAGCGTGAGCGCGAGTTCTCGGGTCGGTGGCGTCCAGTGGATCGGCGGCCGGGCGTCGCCCGACAGCAGCGACGGAATCGCGCCGACGTGGTCGAGGTGGCCGTGGGAGACGACGACCGAGTCGGGGCTGGGCGTCTCCACGGGGAACTGCGGCGGCGTGTCGGTCAACATACCGAAATCGAGGAGGAGGGAGTCGTTCACGAGGACGGCGCTTCGTCCGACCTCGCGTGCGCCGCCGAGAAACCGGAGCTTCATCGCCCGTCGGTAGCCGGCCGCGCCGTTAGTGTCCGTCGCTTTCGCTCTCCGGCTTCGACTCGTACTCGATCCGATCGACGCTCTCCCCCTTCGAGACGCGGTTCGTGATCCGGACCCGCCCCACCGCCCCGAGGCGGTCGACGTGCGTCCCGCCACAGGGACACAGGTCGAAGTCGCCGATGGCGACGACACGGAGCGGGTCGACGTGCTCGGGTATCTGGTCGAGTTGGGTCCGCCCCTCAGGAACCGCCGCCTCGACCGCCTCGCGGGGTCGTTCTTCCTTCTCGACCGGGAGGGCCCGATCGATCACCTCGTTCGACCGCCGCTCGATGATCGACAGATCCTCGTCGTCGAAGTCGCCCGGTTCGAAGTCGATCCACGCGCCGTCGACCGACACCCGGTTTCCCACGGTCGCCGCCCCGTACGCGTCGAGGACGACCCGCGAGACGACGTGTTGGGCGGTGTGCATCCGCCGGAGTCGGTCGCGGCGATCGGCGTCGATCCGACCGGTGACCGTCGTCCCCGCCTCGGGGCGGTCGCCCTCCACCGTCCCGACGTGGTGGCGCACGTCGCCGTGATTCTTCTCCGCGTCGACGACGGTCGCCCGCCCGCCGTCCCACGACAGCGTCCCCCAGTCCGGCGGTTGCCCGCCGCCACCCGGGTAGAAGTGCGTCCCGTCGAGGACGAGGTAGTCGTCGGTCACCTCGACCACGGTCGCCTCGAACTCGGTGACGTCGTCGGCGTCGGGGAGGTAGCGCAGGTCCGTCATACCGGACCGATGGCGGCCGACGGACAAAAGGGTGTACTCCGGCCGAGCGAGACGACCCGACGCGGTCCCGGATTCCGGGAACGCGACCCGGGGTACTTTACACGTCGCCGCCGAGTTCGAGAGGAGGTGTGATAGCTATGCACGATCCGTCCGATTGGTCCCGGCGCGAGTTCGTGACCGCTTCCCTCCTCGGCACCGGCGCTATCGCCGGCTGCATGGCGCGAGGGCAACCAACCGACGCGAACGCCGACGACGCCCCCCGGTGTCTCGACGAGTGGCTGGCCGATGCGAACGCGTACGAGGGGGTGATCGACCGGTACGGCCCGGACGACACGCCGGAGGTGACTGTCGGCGACGCTCCCGGCGACGGCCACGGCTACGACGCCTTCGGTCCCGTGGCGATCCGCGTCCCGCCGGGAACGACCGTCGAGTGGACGTGGAGTGGTCGAAGCGACCCCGAAAACGTCGTCGCCCTCGACGGTTCGTTCGACAGCGGCGACCCCGTCGCAACCCACGGCGAAACTTTCGCGCACACGTTCGAAGAGCGCGGGACGTACCGCTACGTCTCGGAACCGAGTCGCGACGACGGGATGCGGGGTGCCGTCGTCGTCGCCGACCCACCCGAGAGCGACTACCCGGCGGTCGACTCGTGGCTGGCGGACGTGAACACGTACGACGGGACGGTCGTCGACGACGTGGACACCCCGTCGCCGATCGTCACCGTCGCGTCCGCGGCGGGCGAGCGTCCGTTCACCTTCTCGCCGCCGGCCGTCCGGGTCGGCGTCGGGGCGACCGTCCGGTGGGTGTGGCGTGGAAACGGCCCACACAACGTCGTCTTCGAGGACGTCGACGTCCGGAGTGAGGTGCGGACCGACCCCGGTGTCGGCTTCGAACACGCGTTCGAGGAACCGGGCGTCTATCGCTACGCCTGTGACCCTCACCACACGCTCGGGGCGAAGGGAGCCCTCGTCGTCGAGGAGGAGTAGCCTACTCCGGCGACACGAACGGCCCGAACTCGTCGACCGGCATCACCGAGTAGTCGACGCTGAGGGTGTCCTGTGTCGCCCTGATCTTGCCGACGAACGTGGAGATGGTCTCCAACTGGCCCTCGAGGACGAACAGTTCCATGCAGTAGTGGCTCCCGACGTGGCTGTGGAAGTTGGCGACGACGAGGCCCTCGTAGTCGTGACGTAGGCCCATCATGCGCTCTTCGACGCTCGTCGTCTCGTAGTCGAAGATGACCGTCACGACCGCCATCAGATCGCGGTTCTCGAGGCGCTTGTCCTCGAACTCGCCGAGCAGGTTCCGCGACGCCTCGCGGACGACTTCGCTCCGACCGGTGTAGCCGTGTTCGTCCGCGAAGGCGTCGATCCGTTCGACCAACTCCTCGGGCATCGAAACGCTGACGACCGTCATAGTATTAAATCATCGCCGTTCATATATTAACAGTTGCTATCCACGTTCGGCGGGAGTCGGGCTCAACAGACCGGCAGGAACTCGACTGCGTCGCGGGTGGTGGTCTCGCCGAACAGCCAGTCGGCGTGGTCGACGGCGTACTCGTGGTCGGCCTCCTCGATGTAGCCGATGGCGTCGGTCACGAGGACTGGTCGGTAGTCCCGGAGGCCCGCGCTCCCGGCGGTGTGGAGGACACAGACGTTCGCGAGCGTCCCGCAGATCAGGAGGTCGTCGATGCCACGGGCCGAGAGCCACCCGTCGAGTTCGGTGTCGTGGAAGGCGTCGTACGTGTGTTTCTCGACCACGTGGTCGTCGGGGCGGACGTCGAGTTCGGCGACGAGGTCGGCTTCCCACGACCCCTCGACGACGTGTTCGCCCCAGCGTTCGAACTCGTCGTAGTAGTGTGCGTCCTCGAACTGCTCCGGCGGGTGGACGTCGCGGGTGTAGACCACGCGCACGCCCGCCTCGTGGGCGCGGTCGACGAGTTCGGACACCTCGTCGACGGCCGCCTCGCTCGCCGGGGCGTGGAGGCTCCCGTCCGGATGGCAGAAGCCGTTCTGCATGTCGACGACGACCACTGCGGTCCTGTCGGGATCGTATGGCATGATTGCGAGTAAGAGTGCCGGAACCCTAAAAGCACGTTCGAACGCGCGTCGGGGTGTCGCTTGCCGTCGGTCCTCCGTCGTCTCCGGCGACCCTCGACATCCACGCGCACCTCGACCGCGGTACTCACGCCGACCACGACGGCCACGCCGACGGCGGACACCGGAACGCGGACGCCGACCGCGGAGAGCAGCCCCGGATTCGATGGCGGCGGCACGGTGGTCGCGTTGCTGGCGGCGAGCCTGCTGGCCCGCCGGCGTGATTGACCTCGCTAGCCAGTCCGACGCACGATTCGTACCGACGGATTTTCCCGCCTCGGTGCCGTCGTACCGACAACGAATGATCTCGAAGGGCTGTGAACAGTGCGCCAAGGGCGGAAAGATGGTGCTGTTCGTCTATGGCTACTGCGACCAGCGCGACTGCTTCTACTGCCCGCTCGGGGAGAATCGCAAGAACGTCGACACCGTCTACGCCAACGAACGCGAGGTGGAGTCGGACGAAGACGTTCTCACGGAGGCCCACCGGATGGACGCCCTCGGTACGTCGATCACGGGCGGGGAGCCACAGGAGGCGCTGGACCGTACCTGTCACTACCTCTCCCTGCTGAAAGACGAGTTCGGCGAGGACCACCACACCCACCTCTACACCGGTATCACGGGCGGTCGCGAGAACATGCGCCGCCTCTCGGAGGCCGGACTCGACGAGATTCGGTTCCACCCGCCGCTGGACCTGTGGGGCGACCTCCACGGCACCGAGTGGGAGGAGATCCTCTACGTCGCCCGCGAGGAGGGGCTCACCCCCGCGTTCGAGATCCCCGGCATCCGCGCCGAGACGGAGTTCCTCGACTTCTTGGACGAGGGCGCGGCCGACTTCTGTAACGTCAACGAGTTCGAGATGTCCGACGGCAACTACCGCCGGATGCAGGAGGAAGGCTTCGAGCGCAAGGAGGGCCACATGAGTGCCGTCGAGTCGCCGACCGAGGAGATCCTCGACGTGATGGGCGACCACGACAAGGTGTACTTCTGCACCTCGGTGTTCAAGGACGCCGCCCAGCACCGCCGCCGGCTGAAGCGGATGGCCCGGAAGATCCGCCGGGAGTTCGACGAAGTGACCGACGACGGGACGCTCGTCTACGGCAAGACGTGGGTGACCGAAGAGCGGTTGCAGGATCTGGGCGTCCCCGCTCAGTACTACACCGTCAAATCCGACCACGTCGAGCTCGCGTGGTGGCTGTTGGAGGAGATGGTCGACGAGGGCGACGTGGGCGAGGGCGAAATCGTCGAGCAGTATCCGACCGTCGACGGGACCGTGGTCGAGCGGACGCCGTTGGCGTGAGTTTTGAGTCGCAGTCGTTTTTGCCGCGCGAACGGAGCGAGTAACAGGGAGGACTGGGACCGTGGCCGAGCGGACGCCGTTGGCGTCGGGTGTCGCGGTCGATCCGGGCGGGTCCGTTCCGCAAACACCTTATATGCCCGTTCCGCAACGTTCCAACGATCAGTAGTATGCCGAGACCAGAGGTTCTCGAACGGATCAAGACGGCCGAGACCGAGGCCGAAGAGATCGTCGAGGAAGCCGAGGCCGATCGCGAGGAACGTATCGCCGAGGCGCGCGAACGGGCCGACGAGATCCGCGCCGAGGCCGAGACCGAAGCCGAGGAGATGGCCGACGAACGGCTGAGCGAGGCCGAGGCGGAGATCGAAGCCCGGGCCGAGGAGATTCGGGAGGAGGGGCAGGCGGCCCGGGAAGAACTCATCGCCCAAGCCGAGGAACGAATGGACGAGGTGGTCGAGTACGCCATCTCCCAGTTCGAGGAGGCGGTGCATGCTCAGACCTGAACGGATGAGCAAGGTTTCGGTGACGGGATCGAAGGGAGTCATGGACGACGTCGTCGAGGCGATCCACGACTGTAACCTGCTCCACGTCACCGAGTACGACGGCTCTTGGGAGGGGTTCGAACCGGGAACCCCGACCGAGGGCGCCGACGACACTTCCGAGAAACTCGTGACCGTTCGCTCCATCGAGAGCATCCTCGATGTGGACGGCGAGGACGCGGGTCCGACCCGCATCGTCACGGACGACGCACTCGACGAGGAACTCGAGGAGATCCGACAGCGCGTCAACGAACTGGAGGATCGACGCGACGAGATCCGCGACGAACTCGGCAGTGTCGAGGAGCGGATCGCGGCCGTCGAACCGTTCGCCACGCTCGGAATCGACCTCGACTTGCTCTCGGGCTACGACACGCTCGACGTGGTCGTCGGCAAGGGGAACGTCGACGAGGTCGAGCGTGCGGTGGCCGACGCCGACGGCATCGCCGCCGTCGAGGTCTTCTCCGAGGACGACGTGGTGGCGATCTGTGCCCGTCCCGCCGACGGCGCCGACGAGGACACCCTCTCCGACGCGCTCGTCGGTGTGGACTTCACGGCGCTCGACGTGCCGGACGCCGAGGGCTCCCCCGAGGAGTACGTCGCGGAACTCGAACACCGGGAACAGCAGCTGTCGTCGAAACTCGACACCGTCGAGGACGAACTCGACGAGGTGAAACTCGATGCCGCGGGATTCCTGCTGGCCGCCGAGGAGAAACTCTCCATCGACGTCCAGAAGCGCGAGGCTCCGCTCTCCTTCGCGACGACGGACAACGCCTTCGTCGCCGAGGGCTGGATCCCGGCCGCGGAGTATTCGACTCTCGTGGAAACCATCACCGACGCGGTCGGTGACCACGCGGAAGTCGAGGAACTCGAGCGGGCGTCGTTCGACGCGGACGGCTCCGAGGCGGTCCGCGAGGACGTCTCCGCTCCGGCCGACTCGGAGCCGGCGGCAGCCGACGGCGGCGAGGCGGTCCGCGCCGACGGCGGCGGTGGCGTCGTGATGCGCGACGACTCCCCGCCGGTCGTCCAGAACAACCCCGGGGTCGTCAAACCCTTCGAGGTACTCACGCAGGCAGTCAGTCGACCGAAGTACGACGAGTTCGACCCGACGGTCGTCCTCTTCCTGACGTTCCCGGCCTTCTTCGGGTTCATGATCGGCGACCTCGGTTACGGGGCGCTCTACACCCTGATCGGCTACTACCTCTACAGCAGTTTCGACAGTGACGCGTTCAAGAGCATGGGCGGTGTCACCATCTTCGCCGGCCTCTTTACGATGCTCTTTGGCATCCTCTACGGCGAGATATTCGGGCTACACCTGATCGCGACGTACTTCTGGGAGGGTGTCGTCGGTCTCTCCCACGCCCCGATGGAGAAGGGACTCTCGCCGTCGGGCCAGTCCTACGCGCTGACGTGGCTCGTCGTGAGCATCCTGATGGGCATCGTCCACCTCAACGTGGGCTACGTCTTCGACTTCATCGAGAACCTCGAACACCACGACGCGAAGCACGCGCTCTTGGAGAGCGGGTCGTGGATCCTCATGCTCAACGGGCTGTGGGTGTGGATCCTCTCGCGGAGCGCCGTGAGCTACAAGCCCAACTTCATATTCACCATCTTCGACGGGTCGGGCGCGGCTCCCGAGGCCGGCGAGGCGATCAGCGCCACCTACGCGCTGGGCTTCAACGGCTTCCCCGAACTCGTCGGGCTGGTCGGGTTCGCCGCGTTCGCCGTCGGTCTCGTCCTGCTCGCAGTCGGCGAACCGATCGAGATCATCGAGTTCCTGAACGTGCTGGTGAACGCGCTGTCGTACACCCGGATCGCCGCGGTGTTGCTCGCGAAGGCGGGGATGGCCTTCACGGTCAACCTCCTCTTTTTCGGCGTGTACGTCACCGGATCGGGCTCGGATGCGGCCTACCACTTCGGCCTCGGCCACATGCCCGAAGTGGGGAGCATGTACCACGGACACGAAGTCACCGAGATCATGTTCGGTGGCCTAGTCCACTCGGGACCGGCGATGCTCGTGGTCGGCTTGCTCGTCCTCGTGCTCGGCCACCTGCTCGTTCTCGCGCTGGGCGTGACGAGCGCCGGCTTGCAGGCGGTGCGTCTCGAGTACGTCGAGTTCTTCGGCAAGTTCTACGGCGGCGGCGGCAAGGAGTACGAACCGTTCGGCTACGAGCGGACGTACACCACCGAGGACTGACCGCTCCCGGTTTTCGCCCCCGCTCCCGTTCTGCCGTCGCGGATCACACCCTGCTCGGGGTCGACGGCGCACTCGGTGTGTGTCACGGTACCGGATGCCCCCGATAGACCGCTCTTTCGCTCTGTATTCGGCAATTTTCGCGAAGTCGTTTGGGAAGCTTTATGACGGTCGTGGAGGCAAGTACGCACTGTTCGGAGACAACTCCACACTACCATCCACAATGTACGAAATTGCAACGCAGTTGGCATCCGTCGCACTGCAGGCAGAAGGGGCAGCCGCACCGGCCATTCCGGCCTCGGCCGCCGCGGCACTGGCCGTCGGTCTGGCGGCCTTCGGCGCGGGCTACGCCGAGCGCGGCATCGGCGCCGCCGCCGTCGGCGCCGTCGCCGAGGATCAGGACCTCTTCGTGCAGGGCCTGATTTTCACCGTCCTGCCGGAGACCCTCGTGATCCTCGCGCTGGTCGTCGTGTTCCTGGTCTGAACACCTTCCTCCCGTTTCATCATGAGTTTAGAAACAGTCGCCGAGGACATTCGAGACGAGGCACGCGCGCGTGCGGAGGAAATCCGCCAAGAGGGCGAGGACCGCGCCGCCGAGATCGTCGAGGACGCGGAGGCTGACGCCGCAGAGATCCTCGAGGATCGCGAGGCGGCCGTCGAGCGCGAGATCGAACAGCGCCGCGACCAAGCCGTCTCCAGCGCGAAACTCGAGGCCAAGCAGGCCCGCCTCGAGGCGCGACGCGACGCGCTCGCGGACGTCCGCGAGGCGGTCGAGAGCACCGTCGTCGACATCGACGGCGAGCGCCGTCGGTCGCTGACGGAGACGCTTCTGGGCGCGGCCGCCGAGGAGTTCGACGAGGGCGAATCGGTGTCCGTCTACGGTCGGGCGGACGACGAGGAACTGCTCGAAGATCTGCTCGAGGAGTACGACGGCTTCAGCGTCGCCGGAGAGTACGACTGTCTGGGCGGTGTGGTCGTCGAGAGCGAGGAGTCACGCGTTCGCGTGAACAACACCTTCGACTCGATCCTCGAGGCGGTCTGGGAGGACAACTTGAAGGAACTGAGCGACCGACTATTCGAGCGATGAGCGCGAGCCCCGGCAGTTCGAATCCGGAGTACGTCTCGGCACGCGTCCGGTCGCGGAAGGCGGCGCTGTTCAGCGACGACGACTACCGGAAGTTGGTCCGAATGGGCCCCTCCGAGATCGCGCGCTTCATGGAGGAGTCGGAGTACGAACGCGAGATCAACGCGCTCGGGGCGCGCCACTCGGGGGTCGACCTCATCGAGTACGCGCTCAACCGCAACCTCGCGAAGCACTTCAACGACCTGTTGTCGTGGGCCGACGGACGGCTCTACGACCTGATCGCCCGGTATCTCCGGAAGTTCGACGCTTGGAACGTGAAGACGGTGCTGCGTGGGATCTACTCCGACGCGGCCCGCGAGGAGGTAGAGACCGACCTCATCCGGGCCGGCGAACTCTCGGAGCGGCTCCTCGGTCGCCTGCTCGACGCCGGCTCGGTGGAGGAAGTCGTCGATCTGCTCGAGGGGACGATGTTCGGTGCTCCCCTCGCCGACGCCTTCGACGACTACGAGGACAGCGGCGTGTTGGTGCCGCTCGAGAACGCGGTCGACCGCTCCTTCTACGAGCAGCTGCTCGCGGACCTCGTCGTCGACGAGGCGACGGAGACCTACCGCGAGTTCCTCGAGGCAGAGATCGACTTCCGGAACGCGCGCAACGCGCTCCGACTCGCGCGAAGTGGGGCCGACATCGACCCCTCGGCGTACTATATCGCGGGCGGAACGCTGTTTTCCGCCACCGAGTTGAACGCCCTGGCGTCGAACCTCGACGAACTCGTCGCGACGATCCGTGATGGCCCGTACGGTGACAAGCTGTCCGACGCACTCGACGAGTTCGAGCGGGCCGACAGCCTCATCTCGTTCGAGCGGGCGCTCGACGCGGCGCTGTTGGAGTACTCCGACAGGCTCGGCGTCGTCCACCCGCTGTCGGTCGCGCCGGTCCTCTCCTACATCCTCGCCAAGGAGCGCGAGGTCGACAACATCCGCGCCATCGCCCGCGGCCGCGAGGCGGGGCTCGACGAGGACGATATCGAAGGGGAGTTGGTGATCCTATGAGTCAGGAGATCGCCGTCGTCGGGAGCCCCGAATTCACCACGGGGTTCCGACTCGCTGGCGTCCGGACGTTCGAGAACGTCCCCGAAGACGAGAAGGACGAGGCGCTCGACGAGGCCGTCATGCGGACGCTCGATGACGACGACGTCGGCATCGTCGTGATGCACGACGACGACATGGACTATCTCTCCCGGGAGGTCCGGGACGCCGTCGAGGGGAGCATCGAACCGGTGCTCGTCACCCTCGGGGGCGGGGCCGGTAGCGGCGGCCTGCGCGAGCAGATCAAGCGAGCCATCGGTATCGATCTGATGGAGGAAGACTAACATGAGTCAGGCAGACACGACCGTCCGAGAGGACGGCATCATCGACAGCGTGAGTGGTCCGGTCGTGACCGCCGTCGATCTCGACGCCCGAATGAACGACGTCGTCTACGTCGGCGAGGAAGGACTGATGGGCGAAGTCATCGAGATCGAAGGCGACATCACGACGGTTCAGGTGTACGAAGAGACCTCGGGCGTCGCCCCCGGCGAACCCGTCGAGAACACGGGCGAGCCGTTGACGGTCGACCTGGGGCCGGGGCTTCTGGACTCCATCTACGACGGCGTCCAGCGCCCCCTCGACGTCCTCCAAGACAAGATGAACAGTGCCTTCCTCGACCGTGGGGTCGACGCCCCCGGCATCGACCTCGAGAAGGAGTGGGAGTTCGTCCCCGAGGTCGAAGAGGGCGACGCAGTCGAACCGGGTGACGTCGTCGGGACGGTTCCGGAGACGGTCACCATCGAGCACAAGGTGCTCGTTCCCCCGAACTCAGAGGGCGGCGAAGTGACGGCCGTCGAGGAAGGCGAGTTCACCGTCGAGGAGACGGTCGTCGAACTCGACAGCGGCGAGGAGATCCGGATGCGCCAGGAGTGGCCGGTGCGCGAACCGCGCCCCGCCGGCGACAAGAAGACGCCGACGGAACCGCTCCTGACCGGCCAGCGGGTGCAGGACGGCCTGTTCCCCATCGCCAAGGGCGGCACCGCGGCCATTCCGGGTCCCTTCGGGTCCGGGAAGACCGTCACCCAGCAGCAACTCGCCAAGTGGTCCGACGCGGACATCGTCGTCTACATCGGCTGTGGCGAGCGCGGCAACGAGATGACCGAGGTCATTGAGGACTTCCCCGAACTCCCCGACCCCCAGACGGGGAACCCGCTGATGGCTCGGACGACGCTCATCGCCAACACGTCGAACATGCCCGTCGCGGCGCGCGAATCCTGCGTCTATACGGGCATCACCATCGCGGAGTACTACCGCGACATGGGCTACGACGTGGCGCTGATGGCCGACTCCACCTCGCGGTGGGCCGAGGCCATGCGCGAGATCAGTTCGCGCCTGGAGGAGATGCCCGGCGAGGAGGGCTACCCCGCCTACCTCGCCGCGCGGCTCTCCCAGTTCTACGAGCGCGCGGGCTACTTCGACAACATCAACGGCACCGAAGGCTCGATTTCGGTCGTCGGTGCCGTCTCCCCGCCGGGGGGCGACTTCTCCGAGCCGGTGACCCAGAACACGCTCCGCATCGTGAAGTGCTTCTGGGCGCTCGACGCCGACCTGGCCGAGCGCCGGCACTTCCCCTCGATCAACTGGGACGAGTCGTACTCGCTGTACCGCGAACAACTCGACCCGTGGTTCGAGGAGAACGTCTCCGACGACTGGCCCGAGGTCCGCCAGTGGGCCGTCGACGTCCTCGACGAGGAGGGCGAACTCCAAGAGATCGTTCAGCTCGTCGGCAAGGACGCCCTGCCGGAAGACCAGCAGCTCACCCTCGAAATCGCGCGGTACATCCGCGAGGCGTGGCTCCAGCAGAACGCGTTCCACGACGTCGACACCTACTGCGAACCGGACAAGACCTACCTCATCCTCACGACCATCAAGACGTTCAGCGACGAGGCGTTCGACGCGCTGGAGGCGGGCGTCCCAGTCGAGGAGATCAGCGACGTCGAGGCGCTGCCACGCATCAACCGCATCGGCGTCCAGGAGGAGTACGAGGCGTACATGGACGAACTGAAAGACGACATCACCGAGCAGATCCGGGAGCTGTACTGAGATGAAAGAGTACAAGACGATCACCGAGATCAGCGGTCCGCTGGTGTTCGCCGAGGTCGATCAGCCGATCGGCTACGACGAGATGGTCGAAATCGAGACCCAGGACGGCCAGATCCGACGCGGGCAGGTCCTCGAGTCCGAAGACGGCCTCGTCGCCATCCAGGTGTTCGAGGGAACCTCGGGCATCGACAAGAACGCGTTCGTCCGGTTCGAGGGCGAGACGCTGAAGATGGACCTGACCGAGGACCTCCTCGGGCGCGTGCTGTCGGGGTCGGGCGAACCCATCGACGGTGGCCCGGCGGTCGAAGCCGACGAGCGACGGGACATCGTCGGCGCGGCGATCAACCCCTACGCCCGGGAGTACCCCGAGGAGTTCATCCAGACCGGCGTCTCCGCCATCGACGGCATGAACACCCTCGTCCGCGGACAGAAGCTCCCGATCTTCTCCGGATCGGGGCTGCCACACAACGAGCTCGCGCTCCAGATCGCGCGACAGGCGAGCGTGCCCGAGGAGGAGGAAGAGGGCGAGGACTCCGAGTTCGCCGTCATCTTCGGCGCGATGGGGATCACCGCGGAGGAGGCCAACGAGTTCATGGACGACTTCGAGCGCACCGGTGCCCTGGAGCGGTCGGTCGTCTTCATGAACCTCGCGGACGACCCCGCCGTCGAGCGGACGGTCACGCCGCGGATGGCGCTGACGACCGCCGAGTACCTCGCGTTCGACAAGGATTACCACGTCTTGGTGATCCTGACGGACATGACCAACTACTGCGAGGCGCTCCGAGAGATCGGCGCGGCCCGCGAGGAGGTGCCGGGACGCCGTGGCTACCCCGGCTACATGTACACCGACCTGGCCCAACTCTACGAGCGCGCCGGTCGGATCCAGGGTCGTGACGGCTCGGTCACGCAGATCCCGATCCTCACGATGCCCGGCGACGACGACACCCACCCGATCCCCGACCTGACGGGATACATCACCGAGGGACAGATCTACGTCGACCGCGACCTCAACAGCCAGGGCATCCAGCCCCCGGTCAACGTGCTCCCTTCGCTCTCGCGGCTGATGGACGACGGCATCGGCGAGGGCCTCACCCGCGAGGACCACGCCGACGTCTCCGACCAGATGTACGCCGCGTACGCGGAGGGTGAGGACCTCCGCGACCTGGTGAACATCGTCGGTCGCGAGGCGCTGTCCGAGCGCGACAACAAGTATCTCGACTTCGCGGACGCCTTCGAGACGGAGTTCGTCGACCAAGGCTTCGACACGAACCGCGAACTCGACGAGACCCTCGACATCGGTTGGGACCTCCTCTCGCAACTCCCCACGGAGGAACTCAACCGGATCGACGAGGAGTTCATCGAGACGTACTACCGCGAGGACGCGGTCGAAGAGGAGGCGACGGCGGACTGACCGCTTCCGACCACACGTCCTTTCGCCACCACGGTTCGTACTGACACCGACCAAACGCATTTGTTGCTCCGTTCCCGTGGGGAACTATGTCACGGGGGGTTGACGCCGAACCGGACGCCGAGGAGTCACACGCCGGAGTCACCGCCAGCGCGCCGGCCGTCGACGAGTCGCTGAAGACCCGGACGATGGACGAGGCACCGGTCGGGATCACGGTCGCCGACGCGACCGAACCGGACATGCCACTCGTGTACGTGAACGCGGCGTTCGAGCGGATCACCGGCTACCCACCCGAGTACGCAGTCGGCCGCAACTGTCGGTTCCTCCAGGGTGAGGGGACCCGCAACGCGCCGGTCGCGGAGATGCGGGCAGCGATCGAGGCCGGCGAGGCGACGACGGTCGAACTCCGCAACTACCGGCGGGACGGCGAGTTGTTCTGGAACGAGGTGACCATCGCGCCCCTCTACGACGACGACGGGGCAGTGACACACTACGTCGGGTTCCAACAGGACGTGACCCGCCGCAAGCGGGCCGAGCGTGCGGCCGCCCGGCGCGCGTCGCGCCTCGACCGGGAACGGGACACACAGGAGCGCCTGCTGGACCGACTCGACGGCGTCGTCGTCGACGTGACCCGTGTGGTCGCGGAGGCGCGGTCACAGGCGTCGCTCGAACGCGACGTCGTCACGCGACTGTCGGAGACGTACGCGGGCGCGCGTATCGGTCGCTACGACCCGGCAGACGAGGCTATCGTCCCGCAGGCCGACGCCGGCTGGATGGCCGACGACGAGGGTCTCGATCGAATCCCGGTCGACGCCGGGTTCGACGACGACCCCTCCCCCGTCGCGGCGGCGGTGTCGACCGCCGTCGACGACCGCACCGTCCGCATCCGACCGCTCGCGGACGCGTCGACCGCCGTCGGTGTCGTTCCCCTCCACTACGGCGACGCCATCTACGGCGTCGTCTGCGTGTACGTTCGGAACAGCGCCGACTTCGACGACCACGAACGCGCCGTCCTGACGGCGCTCGGCCGGACGGTCGCCACGGGTATCAACGCACTGGAGAGCCACCGCACGCTCCGGGCCGACGAGCGGATTGAACTCCAGTTCTCGGTGGTCGGCGACCACCCGTTGCGCTCGGTGGCGGCGGCGGCCGACTGTCGCCTGGAGTACGCCGGGAGCGTCGGTGACAGGGACCATCCGGCCGACCTGTTCGAGGTCGACGGGGCGGACGCCGACGAGGCGCGGGCGGCGACCCGAACGGTCCCGGTCGACCTCCACGCCGCGCTCGTCGAGGGGGAGGACGACTGTCTCGTCGAACTGTCGGTCACTGCCCCGTCGATCCGGGACCTCCTCGTCGAGTACGGGGCCGAACTGCACGCCGCGACGATCACCCCGTCGGTCGCCGAGTTCACCGTCGAGGTCGGGCGGGAGTCGATCGCTCGGTCGCTGGCTGCCGCCGTCACCGACCGCTTCGAGGGTGCGGACCTGACCCGGTATCGCCAGCGGGAGCGACGCCCCGAGACCCACACGGAGTTCGTCGCGCGGTTGGAAGCCGACCTCACCGACCGGCAGCGCGCGGCGCTGGTTCGGGCGTACGCCGGCGGCTTCTTCGAGTGGCCACACGAGGCGACCGGCGACGACATCGCCGAGGCGATGGGCGTCTGTCGGTCGACGTTCCACCAGCACTTGCGGGCCGCACAGCGGAAGGTCGTCGGTGCGATGTTCGACGGCTGATCCTCGGCCGATCGCCCCGGAACCCAACTAGTTGTGTACGCCGCTTACAACCGTTCCCCCCTATGTATCCAGTTGCATTATGCCACAACCAGGCAGCGAGGGGATATGGCTCTGGATCGGCACGCTCGGCATGTTCCTGGGGATGCTGTACTTCATCGCCAGGGGCTGGGGAGAAACGAACGAACGGCGTCAGGAGTTCTACATCGTCACCATATTCATCACGGCCATCGCGTTCACGAACTATCTCGCGATGGCGCTGGGGTTCGGGTTGACGATGGTGACGGTCGGTGGCGAGGAGCTACCGATCTACTGGGCGCGGTACACGGACTGGTTCTTCACGACGCCGTTGCTGTTGCTCGACCTCGGCTTGCTCGCCGGGGCGAGCCGGAACCAGCTCTCCGCGCTGGTCGGTCTGGACATGTTGATGATCGGTACCGGTGTCGTCGCGACGCTGTCGGCCGGCCCGGGCGCACTCGGTGAGGGGGCCCGCCGGCTGATCTGGTGGGGCGTCTCCACGGGCTTCCTGCTCGTGTTGCTGTACATGCTGTACGGCTCCCTCGGGAACAAGGCCAGCCGGCTCTCGGGTGACGCCGCGTCGACGTTCAGCACGCTCCGGACGCTGATCGTCGTCGTCTGGTTGATCTACCCCGTCTGGTGGATCGTCGGCACCGAGGGGCTCCAGATGGTGTCGCTGTACATCGAGACGGCCGGATTCATGGTGCTCGATCTGGTCGCGAAGGTCGGCTTCGGGATCATCCTGCTGTCGAGCCGAGAAGTGCTCGACGCCGCGGGATCGAGCACCGCCGCCGCGGACGCAGCCGACTGACGACGGCGTCGACGGTCAGTCGGCGTTTCCGTTCGTGATACTTCGACCCGCGGAGTTATACGCGCGGACGACCAACCGCCGCGCCACACCCAACCGACGGGAGACCCACGATGACCGGCCCCACGTACCTCCAGTTCCACATCGCGTTTCTGGTCCCGGCAGTGATGCTGATGATCGCAACCGCGTTCGTGAGCCGGGCGCAACTGCCCGACGCCGTGCCACGGATCGGCGCGGGCCGGTGGTACTGGAGCGGGGTCGCCATCGTCACTCTCGTCGCGTTGGTGTACACGATTCCTTGGGACAACTACCTGATCGCGAGGGGCGTCTGGTGGTACGGCGACGGGAGCACGCTCGCCACGGTCGGCCACGCGCCGGTCGAGGAGTACCTGTTCATCCTCGTTCAGCCGTGGCTGACGGCGCTGTGGCTCTCGCACCTCTCGCTCCCGGGGTCGTGGCCCGACGCCGGGCGAGCGCTCCGGTGGCGGCCGCGGCTGGCTGCCGTCGGCCTCGCCGCCTTCGTCGGCGTCGCCGGCTGGCGACTGCTCGGGACGGCGGCGACGTTCTACCTCGGGGCGATCCTCGCGTGGGCCGCCCCGGTGTTGGCGCTGCAGTGGGGGGTCGGTGCACCCCAGTTGTGGGCGCGCAAGCGACTCGTCGCCATCGGGGTGCTCGTCCCGACGGCGTATCTGTGTATCGTCGATCGGATCGCCATCGAGTACGGCATCTGGATCCTCTCCGAGGAGTACACCACCGGCCTGACCGTCGCCGGCCTCCCCGTCGAGGAAGCGACCTTCTTCCTCGTGACGAACCTGTTCGTCGTCCAAGGACTCGTCCTCTACCGGTGGGTGCTCGACCGCCGGGCCGACGGCTCGGTGGCGACGCTCCGCGTCGGGGACGACGACCCCCGCTACCCGTAGCCGATGGCTGACCGTCAGGCGTCCGATCCCGAACTCGCGGCGATCATGCGCGCGGTCGGCTGTCGCCCGGCGTGGGCCGCCGTCGCCCTCGTCGCCCTCCTCGCCGTCGTCGCGGCGGCCCTGGACGTGGCGGCGACGCTCCCGCCCTGGGTTCGGTACCTGCCCCTCGCGGCGAGCCTGCTCCTCTTCGGGCTACCACACGGTGCGGTCGATCACCTCGCGCCGCCCCGTGCGGCCGGCCGACCGACGGCGCCGCGGTGGATGGCGCTCGTCGGCGTCGCGTACCTCCTGCTCGGGGGCGGCTACGCCGTCCTGTGGACGGTCGCTCCGGTCGTCTCGGCCGCGCTGTTCGTCGCGCTGACGTGGTTCCACTGGGGGCAAGGCGACCTCTACGCGCTGGACGCCCTCGGCGCCGACCACCTCGACGGGCGCGGGGTCCGCGCCGGGACGCTCTTGGTTCGCGGTGGGCTGCCGATGCTCGTTCCGCTCCTCGCCCACCCGGAGCGGTACCGGCAGGTGGTCGACGCGTGGGTGTCGCTGTTCGGCCGCCATCTCGCGCTTTCCGTCACCGTCGACGCCCGTCTCGGCCTGGGTGTCGCGTTCGCGGCGGTAACCGCGGCGACGCTCCTCGCCGGCTACCGGCGGGCGGACGGCCCGGCATGGCGTCACGACGCCGTCGAGACGCTCTCGCTGTGGGTGTACTTCCTCGTCGTCCCGCCGCTCGTCGCCATCGGGGTGTACTTCTGTCTGTGGCACTCGCTCCGACACATCGCCCGACTGATCGGGATCGACCGCGACGGTGCGCGTGTCGCCTTCGTCGAGCGGGGGGCGGTCGCGGCGCTCCTCCGGACGGGTCGGGAGGCGGCTCCGCTGACCGGGCTGTCCGTCGTCCTGTTGGTCGGGGCGGGCGTCGTCGTCGGCATCGAGACGGTTCCCGGCCGCTTGGCCGCGCTGTATCTAGTCTTCATCGCAGTCCTGACGCTCCCACACGTCGCGGTCGTGACGTGGATGGACCGGGCCGAACGGGACGGAACAGTAAAAGGTTAACCGCCTCCGTCCACAACTGTACGGCAATGGCCGAGGACGTCAAACCCACTCGCAAGAACCTCATGGCGATCGAGGATCGGATCGAACTCTCCGAGCGGGGCCACGACACGCTCGAACAGAAGCGGGACGGCCTCATCATGGAGTTCATGGACATCCTGGATCAGGCCCAGGATATCCGCGCGGACCTCGACGCGAACTACGAGACCGCCCAGCGCAAGATCAACATGGCGCGGGCGATGGAGGGTGACGTGGCCGTCCGCGGCGCGGCCGCGGCGCTCAAGGAACACCCCGAGATCACGACCCAGTCGAAGAACATCATGGGCGTGGTCGTCCCGCAGATCGAGTCCTCGCGCGTGAAAAAGAGCCTCGATCAGCGGGGGTACGGCCTGCTCGGGTCCTCCGCCCGCATCGACGAGGCCGCGGACGCCTACGAGGAACTCCTCGAATCCATCATCCTCGCCGCCGAGGTGGAGACGGCGATGAAGAAGATGCTGACCGAAATCGAGACCACCAAGCGCCGTGTCAACGCCCTGGAGTTCAAACTCCTGCCCGACCTCCACGAGAACAAGGAGTACATCGAGCAGAAGTTGGAGGAACAGGAGCGCGAGGAGATCTTCCGCCTGAAGAAGATCAAGGCCAAGAAGGAAGCCGAGGAGAAAGCCGAAGCCGAAGCCGAAGCGGAGGCGGAGGCGGAGGCCGAGGCCGCCGACTCCGACGTCGTCACGGCCGACGACTAGATGTCGTGTCCGGCCTGCGGCGGCGACGCCGACGTCGTCTTCACCGTCCCGTCGGCGCTTCGCTCGCACGCCCCCGGGTCGGGCGAGACGGCCGCTATCTGTTCTTCCTGTCTTCGGACCCACGCCCCCACGACCGAGCGCAGCGTGTCGGCCGAGCCACCGTTCGCGTCGATCCACCCCGCCTTCCCGACGGGCGAGGCCGGGGCGGCACTCGCGCTTGCCCTCGGCCTCCTCGACTCCCTCGCGCTCCGCCGGGCCGACATCGACGACTGCTGTTCGCACGCCGAGCGCGCGGGCGCGGACGTACTGTTGACGCTCGACCGCCTGGCGACAGCCGAGGGGGTCGATCCCCACTTCGACGCCGACCGGCGACGGGTCCAGGTGGCCGAGATGCTAGCGTGATCACTCCCGGCCGGTCGTGACGGCCCTCCGGAGCGAGAGCGGGGATCCGGCCCCCGCTTGGGCGACCCGGAGGGCGGCCAGGCCGACGAGGAGGAGGTTCCCCCAGAGACCAGGTTGAAGCGGCCCCGCCGGCACCCACTCCGGTGCGAGTTTGACGGCGGTCCGCAGGCCGTAGGAGTGGGCGTGGAAGAGGAGGAGGCCGACGACCGGCAGGGTCGGCGAGCCCTCCGGCCGGTCGAGTTCCGCGGCCACCAGCAGGACCACCGCGGGGACGGCGGCGACGAAGTAGTACGCGTAGGCCAGCGGCGCGAGCAGGGGAACAGCGGCGAAGCCGAGGGCGGTCGTCTCGCGGACGGCGTCGCCGTCGTCGGCTGCCCGGAGCGCGAGCCCGACGACCGCGAGGCTGGCGAGCAGGCGGAGCGCCAGGCTGTACGGGACGCCGTACAGCGGCCGGTAGTACGGTGGGAGCCAGAGGCGCGGCGACCGGGCGTCGCTTCCCATCCGGACTCCCCACTCCAGCACCTCAAGGTAGGTCAGATGGGCCCCGATGCCGAAGACGAGGACGGAGCAGACGAGGAGGACGACGCCGCCGCCGACCGCGCCGGCGAACCGCCGTCGGTCCGCGAGGAGGTGTGTGCCGGCGGGTGCGTACGGGAGTTTGATCACGCCACAGACGCCGGTGAACACTCCACTGGCGTACCCCCGGCCGCGGAGCGACGTCGCCGCCGCGAACGCGAGCAACGCACCGAGCAGTCCGGCGGTCTGTCCCATCTTCACCGACAGGAGAAGTGGCTGGAAGCCGGCGACGACGGGGAGCGAGAGGAGTCGCTCGACGGGGTGGAGCCGACAGCCGAGCGCCGAGGCGAGACGCTGGATCGCGACCCAGAGGACGAGGACGGTGCAGACGGCCCACGTCGGCGCGGCGGTGGCGAAGGGGAACGCGAGGACGAAGGGGGCGAACGCGAGGAGGACGACCGGCGGGTAGAGGTAGCTCCCGTGGTAGCCGCCGCCATCGGATTGGACGTAGAAACTCTCGCCGGCCCGCCAGCGCCCGACGGCGTTGCTGTAGGCGCCGAAGTCCCAGAAGCCAAAGCGCGGTGCGATCCCGGCCAGGCGGAGGTAGTGGTCGACGGCCGGGTGGACGAACAGGACGAGGGAGGCGAGGAGGGCGACGGCGACGAAGACTGGCCGGTCCCCGCGGCGCGCGAGGAGACGGCGGAGGACTGACATGGCGGGGGACCGTCGACCGGTACCGACAAAAAGCTGTGGTTAGATTCCGGTCGAGTACCGCAGGATGCCGGCGATGCCGCCGAAGGCGTCGTGGAGTTGCTCGCCCTTCTCGAAGTCGGTGCTGATGAACTTCGTCTCGGTCCCCCGCTGTTCGGCGATGGCCATCAGGTGTTCGATGACGTCCTCGCGTTCCTGTACCTCGGCGTCGCTCCCGTCCGAACAGTCGTGGTCCGGCGTCGAGTGTCGGCGGTCGATCACCTCGAACTCTTCTTGCCCGTTGCAGTCGTAGACCACCACGTCCTTGCGGAGGTCCTCGCTGATGAGGAGGCGGTCGACCGACCCCATCACGAGGTTGCGGCGGGTCTGCTCGAAGCCGTAGGTGGCGAGGTCGCCGGTGTTGAGGTTCTCGAAGAACTCCTCCATCTCCACCTTGTCTTTCATTATCTCCTGGTCCGCGAGGACGTCCTGTGCGGCGTCGACGAGGTCGTAGAGCCCGGACTCGTCGGTGTAGGAGACGTCGAACTTGCCGACCACCTTGTCCCGCAGTTCGTGGTGGAGGTAGTCGCCGTCGAGGAACTCGTCTTTGGTGGGTGAGGGGCCGCCGACGAGGATGCCGTCGAGTTCGTGGCGCTTGGGAACGAAGAGGTCGTCGGCCATCCCCGCGATCTCTTGGTAGAAGTTGTCGATGGCTTCGAGGCGGAGGCGGGCGAACCGCTGGGCGGACTGGCCACCTTTCCGCTGTTTGCCGGGAACGAGCGAGGAGGCGCTCTTGACGGGTTCGACGCGTTTCCCCTTGAGCCAGCCGACGTTCGCCTCCCGTCGGTCGAGGACGATCAGTCCGAACAGACCCTTATCGGAGAGCATCTCCTCCAAGGGTTCGGTGAGGAAGTCGGAGTCGCAGTGGTAGCGAAAGGACTGGATCGGATCGGGTGGGCTCTCCAGGACCTTCGTCACCATGTCGGTCTGCCCGCCGCCGGCGTCGACCGCGCCGCTGAAGATGACGATGCCGTTGTCGGGCGGGTAGGTGTCGTAGTAGCGGAGACGGTCCTTGATGCTCGTGAGCGCGTCTTGGACGTTCGTCCGCGTCTGCTTGGACTTGATGTTGCTCGCCTCGGAGTGTTCCTGCGTGACGTGAGCGACGACGGAGGAGATCTGTTTGTCCGGGGGGATGTAGATGGTGACGAGTTGGGTCCCGGAGCCCTCGTACTCCTTCAGGTCCTCGATGACCTTCCGGAACTCGTACTTCCGACGGTCATCGTCGGCCTCTTGGGCGTCAGTACTCATTGTCGTCTCTAGTCCGGTCGGCGCTAAGTAATCTTTGACTGGGGGCGTAGGCCGACGGCCCGCGGGAAGTGCGCGAGGCGACGGCTCGCGGGAAGTGCGCGAGGCGACGGCTCGCGGGAAGGGCACGAGGCGACGGCTTCTGCACGCGGTCCGCCGCGACTGCTCGGGGAGTAGAGTTATATGCCCGTCGGGGGAGGTTTCTGACGACCTATGCGACGGGTGTACGCGGTCGCCAGTGGGAAGGGTGGTGTGGGGAAGACCACCACCGTGGCGAACCTCGGTGCGGTGCTCGCCGCCGCTGGCCACGAGACGGCGGTCGTCGACGCCGACCTCGGGATGGGGAACCTGGCCGGCGTCCTCGGTATCGACACCCACGCCGGACCGACGGTCCACGACGTGCTCTCCGGGGCCGCCGGCGTCGACGACGCCGTCCACGAGGGGCCGGTGGGTCTGTCGGTGATTCCAGCGTCGGACGACTTGGACGACTTCGGGGCGGCCGATCCCGCCAACCTGTCGGCCCTGCTCGACGTGATCGACGCCGAAACGATCCTGGTCGACACCTCCGCGGGGCTGAGTCACGACAGCGTCGAACCGCTCCGGATCGCCGACGAGGTGCTACTGGTGTCGACGCCGGAGCGGGGTGCACTCGGCGACACGGCGAAGACTCGCGACGTGGTCGGCCGCTTCGGGACGACCGTTGCGGGGGTGGTGCTCACGCGCACTACTGCCGACACCGACACCGCGACCGCCGGGGCGCGTCTCGACGCCCCGATCCGCGGCACGATCCCCGACGACCCGGCGGTGTCGGCTGCCGCCGAGGCGGGCGAGCCCCTCGTCGTCGCCGCGCCCGACGCGCCGGCGACCGACGCGTACCGTCGACTCGGGGCCGATCTGACCGGCGACGACTCGCTCGCCCCGGCGACCGACGGGAGCGAGTCGACGACCGGTGTGGCCGACGACGGCGAGGCCGAGGCGTCGGAGGCGGCCGACGACGAGGAGCGAACGGGGTTCCTGCGCTGGCTCCTCCGCTGAACGGGAAGTTCTTTGGGGCCGCCACGAGGACGGGTGCGTATGCAAGAGTCGAACTCGATCCCGCTCTGGTGGATACTGCTGTTTCTGGTGCTCGCGCTCGGCATCGGTGCGTTCGCAGTGTCGGCCGTCGGTGGCTCACTGATCGCCAGCGTCCTCGTCCCGGCGTAGGTCGAACGCGCCGGCGAGTTCACTCCTGTCGGACGACTAGGTTCGCCTCCGTCCCCTCCTCTCCGTCCTAACGATATCGTTATGCATTCCATATTCGATATGCTTATACCGATCGGACGGTAACTCGCGCGTATGGCAGAGACCGCAGCGGCGTCGACGGTCGGAAACGACGAACTCGCCGCGCTGAAGCAGGTCGCCCTGGACGGCGGCCTCTCCGCTCGAACGAAGGTGTCGTGTTCGGGGCTGGGCGACCGCCTCGATGCCTCGGCGCAGACGGCGTCCCGGCGCCTCCAGCGACTCGACGACGCGGGCTTGCTCGACCGCGAGGTGCTGTCGGACGGGCAACGCGTCGCCCTCACCGACGACGGCGCGGCGGCCCTCCACCGGGAGTACGCCGACTACCGGCGGCTGTTCGAGGCGGACACCACCCTCACGCTCGACGGCACCGTCACGAGCGGGATGGGCGAGGGTCGCCACTACATCTCGCTGTCGGGCTACATGGCGCAGTTCCGCGACCGTCTCGGCTACGAGCCGTTCCCGGGGACGCTCAACGTCGACCTCACGGCCGAGAGCGTCCGCGCTCGCGGGGAGTTGGGCGCGCTGAAAGCCGACGCGACGCCCATCGACGGCTGGGAGGACGACGATCGGACGTTCGGGCCGGCGACGTGTTACGCGGCCCGCGCGGAGGCCGACGACGCTGCCTACGACGGCACCCACGTCATCGTCCCCGAACGGACCCACCACGACGCCACTCAACTCGAACTGATCGCCCCCGTGAAGCTCCGCGAGACCCTCAATGTCGACGACGGCGACACGCTGACCGTCCACCTGGGTGAGGCCTGATGCACGGACACGGGGAGTCCACCGACTCGCTCGACCGTGCGGTGTCTTCGTTCCGGGCCGGTGGTCCGGTCCTCGTCCACGACGCCGACGACCGCGAGGGCGAGACCGACCTCCTCTACCCCGCCGCGGCGGTGACGCCCGCGGCCGTCACCCGCATGCGCAACGACGGCGGTGGACTGATCTTCGTCGCGTTCACCGCCGCCGTCGCCGACCGGTTCGACCTCCCCTTCCTCCACGAAGTGATCGACCACCCGGCCAACGACCACTCCGATCTGGGGTACGACGCCCACCCCTCGTTCTCGCTGACGGTCAACCACCGCGACGGCTTCACCGGCGTCACCGACGACGACCGGGCGCTGACGATCCGTCGCCTCGGTGAGGTGAGCGGCGACGAGAGTTACGACGTCGAGGCGTTCGCCCGGGAGTTCCGGACGCCCGGCCACGTCCACCTCCTGCGGGCATCGCCCGGACTGCTCGCCGACCGTCGCGGCCACACGGAACTCGGCTTGGCGCTCGCTCGCGAAGCCGGCACCGTCACCGCCGTGGCCGGCTGTGAGATGCTCGACGACGAGACCGGCGGAGCGCTCTCGACAGCCGACGCGCGGACCTACGCCCGCCGGCACGACCTGCCGTTCGTCGAAGGGGCGACGCTGGTTCGGGCGCTGGGCTGAGGGGGGCGATCGGGTTCCGTTCGGCCCCGTCCGCTTCGGTTCACGAGGGGGCCAGTGATCGTCCACGTCCTTTTTATCGTGTGGCGAGAGTGGGGGGCACGATGACCGACGACGACCCCACCGTCCCGATCGTCTGCTCGGCGTGCGAGACGACCACCCGCGTTCCCCTCCCGTCGGTCGCCGACGCGGTCGAACGCCACAACGAGTCCGTCCACGACGGCGAGTCGATCGCCGAGGTCGATCCCGCCGTCTCCGAACGCCTCGCCGACCTCGTGGCCGACGACATGGGCCTGCTCGACGACGGCTGAGGACGAACACGTTCGACGGAACCCTCGTTCCCGACTGGGCCCAGGATCCACGTGGGACGATGGTCGAATCCGAATCCACGCGACGGTCGGTCGTAACGGCGACGGGAACGGTCGCTCTCGGCGGTCTCACCGCTCTCGCCGGGTGTAGCGGTGGTGGCAGTGGGAGCGACGGCGAAAGCGGAAGCGACGGCGGAGACGGAGGCAGCGGAGACGGTTCCGGCGGCGACCCCGCCAGTTTCGACGGCTGGATGGACGGCGTCGACAACTACGACGGCGTCGACGACGAGACGGGGAGCAGCGAGGTGAGCGTCGCCGTCGGCGCGGCGGGCAACGGTGGCAACTTCGCGTTCGATCCGCCGGCGATCCGTGTCTCGTCGGGCACGACCGTCGTCTGGGAGTGGACCGGACAGGGTGCCCAGCACAACGTGGCCGCCGAGGACGCCGACTTCGAGAGTGACCTCACCCAGGAGGAGGGGTTCACGTTCGAGCACACGTTCGAGGAGTCGGGCACTGACCGGTACGTCTGCACGCCTCACCGCTCGATGGGAATGAAAGGCGCCGTCGTCGTCGAGTGAGTCGTCGACCGCGGTCGTCCTCGCCGTGCGCACGGCCGCACCCAGCCGCGTTCTTTTACCGTCCACGCCGCCAACGACACCCATGACCGACACACGAGCGCCCGAACGGATCACGATCTACTCCGACTACGTCTGTCCCTTCTGTTACCTGGGTCGACAGTCGCTGTCCGAGTACCAGGACGACCGCGACGAGGCGCTAGAGATCGACTGGCGACCGTTCGACCTCCGTGCCGGCAAGCGCGGCCCGGACGGCGAGATCGACCCCGACGCCGACGACGGGAAGGGCGACGACTACTACGATCAGGCTCGCGAGAACGTCCGCCGTCTCGCCGACGAGTACGACGCCGACATGGCACAGGAGATCGCCACCGACGTCGACTCCCGGCCCGCACAGATCGTCTCCTACCACGTCGGCGAGACCGAACCCTACGGGACCTGGCTGACGTTCGACGAGGCCGTCTTCGAGGCGTTGTGGCTCGACGGGCGGGACATCGGCGACCGGGACGTCCTCGTCGACTGCGCGACCGAGGCGGGGCTCGACGCGTCGGTCGTCGACGACGCCCTCGCGGACGACGACCTCCACGCGCGGATCGACGAACTGTTCGAGGAGGCCCAAACACAGGGCGTCACCGGCGTCCCGACGTTCGCGTACGACGGCCACGCCGCCCGCGGAGCCGTCCCGCCCGCGCAGCTGTCGCGGCTGGTCGACGGGGCCTGAGGCCGACCCCACACCCTCTTGTCGATCGTTTCCTTAGACCGGGTGATGGCCGATTCACGCGCGAGCAGACGGCAGTTTCTCGGACTGAGTGGCCTGGCGCTGACCGCGGGGCTCGCCGGCTGTAACCCGTCGCCGCCGACGGCAGACGACGGTGAAGCGAGCGACACGAGCCCGTACACCCGGGTCTACCGCGACACCATCGACTCGGTGCTGTTGATCCGGACGGGCGAGGGGAGCGGGACCGGATGGGTCTACGACGACGACCACGTCGTCACGAACGCCCACGTCGTCGGCGAGGCGACGGGAGTCGACCTCCGGACCGGCGACGGCAGCTGGCTGGACGGCGAGGTGGTCGGCACCGACGCGAACAGCGATCTGGCGGTCGTCGAGACGGGATCGCTCCCCGAGGCGGCGACGCCTCTCGCCCTCGCCGAGGAGCCCGCGACCGTCGGACAGGAGGTGGTCGCCATCGGCAACCCCTTCGACCTGAACGGCTCGGTCACGACGGGTATCGTCAGCGGCACCGACCGCTCGATCCCCGCGCCGACCGGCTACCGCATCCCCGACGCAATCCAGACCGACGCGGCCGCCAACCCCGGCAACAGCGGCGGACCGCTGGTGGCCCTCGACGGCCGCGTGGTCGCCGTCGTCAACTCCGGCGGCGGCGACAACATCGCCTTCGGCGTCTCCGCCGCGCTCGCCCGACGAGTGCTTCCGGAACTCGTCGAAACAGGGTCGTTCGACCACTCCTTCCTCGGGGTGTCGCTGACGTCCGTCACCCCGTCGGTCGCCGAGGCGAACGACCTCGACCAGCCACGCGGCCTGCTCGTGGTGTCGGTTCTGTCCGACGGCCCGGCCGCGGGCACGCTGCGCCCGAGCGACGACGAGGCGGTCGTCGACGGCGAGTCGATACCGGTCGGCGGCGACGTGATGCTGTCCATCGACGGGACGACCACGGACACGGCCGAGGCCCTCGGCAGTCACCTCGCCCTGGAGACGGATCCCGGAGACACCGTCTCGCTCACCGTCCTGCGCGACGGGAGCGAGCGGCGCGTCGAGGTGGAACTCGGGACGCGCCCGGAGCGGCCGTCGTGACCCCGCGTTTCCGCCGCTGATAATCGGGGCGGGTCACTGATAAGCCACCCCACCCTCGTCTCCGGTCGAGGACGGTTTCCCATGCAACACCGCGCAGTCGTCGCCGTGTTGGTACTCGTCGCGCTCGGCGCCGTGGCGGCGGGGGCGCCCGCGGCGGCCCAGTCCGGCGACGGCGGCTCGCCGACCGTTTCGGTCGACGTCGGCGGGGTGCCACTCGACGAGGGCGAGGCGTACCACACCGCCAACGATCCGTGGCTTCGGGTGACCGCGTCGGCGGACGCACCCGTCTCGCTGGTCGAGGTGCGGGTCGACGGGACGACCCGGCACAGTTTCGAACCGGCGAGCGAGTCGGTCGACCGAAGCCTCCCCCTCGATCTGGCGACGGGCGACCACCGGGTGACCGTCGTCGCCAGAGCCGACGGTGTCACCGTCCACGAGGCGACCGTCGTGAAAGACGACGTCGACCCGCGGGTCACCTACGACGACCCGCTCGAGGCCGCACCGCTCGGCGACGACCCGCCGACCGTGACCGTCGAGAACTCGACGCTCACCGTCGCCGGCACGGTCGACGATGCGTCGCCGATCGAGTACGTCCGCATCGACCACGCCTACGAGTACGAACGTGCCGCCTCCCGCGACGGCGACGACGACGATGGGGACTTCGCCTACGACATCGAGAATCAGGCGCCGTTCTCCGCCGACGAACAGTTGCCGGTCGACACGAGTCACGGCGACACCAGCGACGACGGCGACGCCGACGACCTGGAGCGGCGCGACCAGTATCTCGTCGCCTCGCCGGGCACTCGGTTCGAGGAGTCGCTGACGCTCGCGCTCGGCACCAACTACTTCCGGATCGTGGTCGAGGACGCGGCCGGTAACACGGAAGCCGCCCACCTCGCGGTCACCGTCACCGACGACACGCGCCCGACGCTGAACGTGACGCACATCGAGTACGTGTCGCCGACGCGACTCCGCATCAGTGGCTGGGCGACCGACGAGGTGCAGGTGAACGACGTCTGGCTACAGGAGTACCGGAACACGAGCGACGAGGACGAACTGGGCGAGACCGAGACCGAGGCCGAGGCCGAGCGTGGGAGCGACGCGGACGACGACCCCGACGAAACCCAGAACGTGACGGTCCGCCACCGACTGGTGTTCCGTCAGACGACGATCCCGAACCGGAGTCGGGGGAACGTCAGTTTCGACACCACCGTCTACCACCCGCCGGGCGACGACACCGTCGTGATCGGCGTGAACGACACAGCCAGAAACGACCGGGTCCGCAACTACTCGCTGTCGACCTTCCTCGCGCCGACGATCACCGTCGACGACGAGCGGACGGGCTATGTCGACGACGACGTCGCGATCGGTGGCCGCGTCGTCGACGGACAGATCGACGACGTCAGCGTCGAGGCGGTCGATCCGTCGACCGGCCGGACCGTCGACATCCGGTCGGTCGAACTCGGACGAAACGGGACCTTCGGGACGCGACTCGACGGCCTCGCGGACGCGACGCGGCTCCGAATCCGGGTGCGCGACGTGAGCGGAGCCGAACACGTCGAGTCGGTGACCGTCGACGCACCGGCCGAGGCGCCCGCGACTCCGTCCGGGTCCGGGTCCGACGGCGGCGACGGGACCGACGGAACCGGGGCGGACGACGCCGATACCGCCGCCGGGGACGGCCCAGCCACGTTCGAAATCCCCGTCGTCGGCGTCGAGGTTCCGATCCCGTCCGTCGGCGTTCCCGCACCGCTCGCCGCGTCGCTGTCGGTTCCGATCCCCCTCGTCGGACCCATCGACCTGCCGCTCGCTCCGGTCGGCCTCGTCGTCCTCGCACTCGTCGCCGTGGCGGTTCGCGCTCGGTGATCTCCCGGGGCCGCGACCCGGCGCCACGGCGAGTGGACACCCCGTGGATCCGCCGCCGGCCGGCGTCGGCGCGGAACGCCGGCTACGACGTCGACGGCCACGCGACCGGAGAGGACACGCTCCGTCGTCACCGGTGGGCGGCCGACCCCCCGACGTACCGTTCGCCGCCGACGGGACCGACACGCACTTGCTCGCGTCGCCGCAACCGGCGCGCATGGTCGGATCGCGGACCGTAACGGCGGCCGTCGGCCTGATCGCGAGCGTCGCCGTGAGCGTCGCGGCGTGGTACTACTTCGACACGCTGGTCGCGTTCCTCCTCCTGCCGTTCGTCCCCGTGCTGTTCGGGCGGGGCAACGACGCGCCGTCGCGCCGGGCGTGCCCGGCGTGTGGGTTCACCAGCCGCGACCCCTCGGTCGAGTACTGTCCCCGCGACGGGACGCGACTCGACGGCGGCGACGAGGACTGAGTACTGCGGGAAGTTTTAATTCGCGGGCGACCGTAGTCGCTGTCGACCGATGGCCATCGACCCGCGCAACTACGACCTCGACGAACTTCGGGCGGCCAGCGGCGCACCGCGGACGGCCGACCCGGAGACCGAGGCGAGTGCGGACGCGGACGTGGCCGACGACGGCTGGCCGGGCGACTGGCACGACGGCTTTCGTGACCGCCGGTCGACGTCCCACGAGACGGAGCGACCGGCGGCCGACGCGGCGTTCGAGGCGTCGGTGACCCGGGATCTGGTCACGCTGGACCGGGGAACCGACGCCCTCGACCGGCCGTACCTCCCCGCGCTGCCGGCGACCTTGCCCGCCGAACTCCTGATCTTCGACTGGCTGGAGTTCCTGCTTCTGCAGGCGGGCCGCGAGTCGGTGGCCGACGCCATCGCGTTCTACGAGTCGGTCGGCTGGATCGGCACGGACGCCGCCGACGCCCTCGAGGCGTACCTCTCGGGGCTGGACGGCCACCGGGCCAACGCCGCCAACGACCTCGACGCCGACGACCACCGCGTGAGTCTCCACTACGTCGCACGCTTGGCGTCGGTCGCCAGTCGGGAGTGATTATTTACCATCCCCCCGTGTAGCGCCGGGCACATGAGCGACTCCGACGACTCCGACGACTCCGCCGCGGAGAGCGAGGACGCCGACGCCGAAACCGGCACGCCGACCCCCATCGGTGTGAAGTTGGGCAGCACCCGGACGGTCATCGCCATCCCCGACGGCGACGGCCTGCGGACGGTGAAGACACTCACCTGCCTCGCCACGTACGAGGACGTGATCACCGGCGAGGAGCGCGTCCTCTACGGCGACGAGGCGGCGACCGAGTACCCCGACCGGGTCCAGTACACCCTCCGGTCCGGCCTCCCGGAGGACGAGGATGGCGCCGACCTGACCGCCACGTTCTTCGAGGAGGTCATCGAGGCCAACGACGTGCCCGCGGACAGCGCCGTCGTTTACGCTATCCCGACCATCGACAACGAGCAGGGACTGGCGAACCTCCAGTCGGTCATCGAGGGGAGCACCATCGGCGAGGCGCTGATCCGGAGCTATCCCGAGTCGCTGTGTGGTTCGGTGCCCGCGCTGGGCGAGGGGCTGGAGGCGGTCGACGACATCTTCGTCACGGTCAACCTGGGCTCGACCAACCTCGAAGCCTCGGCCTACCGTCGGGGCGAACAACTCGTCCCCTTCACGACGGGCGCGGTGACGGGCAACGAAGTGGACCGCATGATCGCCAACTACGTCGAGGAGGAGACACAGGGCCGAGTGAACATCGACAACACGACCGCCCGGGAGTACAAGGAGGAGCACGCGGATTTCGTCGACTTCGAACCCTTCACCGACGTGATCCAACAGCCGGGCGGGGGGTCCCACGAGTTCACCATCGAGCGCAGCGTGATGGACGCCGTCGACGAGTACGTCGACGACGCCGTCGAGGAGGTGGCCAACGCATTCCTGCCCGAACTCGCCAACGACCACATCAAGGTGTACCAACTGGCGCTCGACCGCCCCATCGTCCTCACGGGCGGGATGGCCTGTATCCCGGGCATCGTCGACGAGTTCGAGGAGCGCCTGACCGAGGAACTCGACCGCGAGGTGTCCGCCGTCGCCCCGGACGAACCGGCACTGTCGGCCGCCGTGGGTGCCCAGCGCATCGCGGAGCGGCTGGTCGACGCCGACGCGTACTGATCCGGCGGCGCGGTCCCGTCACTCCTCGTCGCCGAGTCCCGAGTCGTCCAGCTCCGAGACGGCGATGAGGAGTCGCCCGTCGTCGAGTGCGGTGACCAGTTTCGACTCGGTGAACGTGCTCCCGTCCGACCGGAGGCCCTCGCTCCGCCCCCGCCACTCCCCGCCGTTCCTGACGACCGGAGGACGTGCGTGCGGATGTGTTCGACCGCCTCCTCGGGGTGGAGGTCGGTCCAGTGTTTCCCGGCCACGTCCTCCGGATCGTAGCCGTAGGCCGAGGCGTACGTCTCGTCCGCGCGGTCGAACCGTTCGTCGACGCCGACGACGCCGACGCCGTCGAGTTGGGTCCCGGTTTCCGCGTCGAACTCCCCGTCAGACCCCACCGCGTGTTCGACGCGCCGGATGAGCATCGTGTACTGTTCGGCCCCGCCTTTCCGGAGGTAGTCCGTGAGGCCCGCACCGATCACTTCGGCGGCCACGTCGTCGGGTTCCTCGCCGGAGAACAGCAACACGGGCAGTTCGGGGTGTGACTGGCGAACGCGTTCGAGGAACTCGACGCCGTTCATCTTCGGCATGTTGTAGTCGCTGATCACGCAGTCGAACGCCGCGTCGTCGTCCCGGAGCCGTTCGAGTGCGTCCGCCGGGTCGGTGGTGGTCGTCACCTCGCAGTCCAGGTCGCTCTCACCGCGTTCCAAGTAGCGCTGGAGGAGGTCACCCAGCGCCGCGGAGTCGTCCACGTGGAGGACGCGGATGGGTGTCGTAAGCGGCTGCTCCATCGAAGACGGTTTGGACACGACCGAGATAACCGTTGCTTTGAGGAGTATTCGAGTGACGACGTCGGCCACCGCCGACGGCCACTCCCTCCGACGGATCGGCCGCTCTCGGGGGTCGAGACCGACGACGCTTTGTCCCGCGCCCCGCACCCATACCCATGAAACAGGCCATCGTCGCCCGCACCGACCTCGGGATGGGGCAGGGAAAGCTGGCCGCACAGGTCGCACACGCGGCGCTGTCGGCCTACGAGGACGCCGACGACCGCACTCGCCGGGCGTGGAAGGGCGAGGGACAGAAGAAGGTGGTGCTGAAAGGTTCCGGCGAGCGCGAACTGTTCGAACTGGCCGACGCCGCCGAGCGGGCGGGACTCCCCCACGCCATCGTCCGCGACGCCGGGCACACGCAACTGGAACCCGGGACGGTGACGACGCTCGCCGTCGGGCCGGCCGACGACGACGAGGTGGACCGAGTGACCGGCGACCTGTCGCTGTACTAGCGGCGTCGAACCGCAACCCATAGGTTGTCGGTGGGCGACGAGGGGTGTATGTCACTGGTCGCCGCGTTCGTCGCGGGCGGTGCGCTCGGCGCTCGGCACGCCCTCGAGACCGACCACCTCGCCGCGGTGACGACGCTGGTCGAGGGCGACACGGTCGAGTCCGGGTCGTCGTCCGACGGCGCGAACAGCGAGAGCGACGCCCACGCTCACCCGGGCCTCGTCGGGGCGTCGTGGGGAATCGGTCACACGGTCCCCATCGCGGCGCTCGGCGTCGCCTTCCTCCTCCTCGGGATCCGCCTCCCCGAATCGGTCACGCGCCTGTTCGAGGTCGGTGTCGGTATCGTCCTCGTCTACCTCGGGGCACGGATGCTCGCCGACGTGGTGGGGCTACAGGAACACACCCACGGCACGCGGTCGATCCACACGCACGTCCGGATCGGCCGCTTCTCCGTCGGCGGCGGCCACGCCCACCTGAGCGGCGACTCGTTGGTCGTCGGCGCGCTCCACGGCGTCGCGGGGAGCGGTGCGCTGGTGATCGCACTCGTCTCGACCGCACCTGACCTCCCGACCGCCGCCGCCTTCCTGACCGCCTTCGGGCTCTGTTCGGTCGTGACGATGGCCGCGGTGTCGGCGCTGTGGGGGCGGACGCTCTCGACCGGATTCGACCGCGCGCTCCGCGGCGTCGCCGGCGTCGTCGGCGTCGCCGCCGGACTCCTCCTGGTGGTCGAACAGGTCGGAGCGGTCCCGTTCTGATCGCGACCGACAACGACTCCCCTCGGCGGCCCGAACCGCCGACCACGATTCGATGCGCGAGGCACACCCACTGGAACGGCAGGTCGGCATCGACCACTACGTGAGCGACGGGCCGGGCGTCGGCGGGCGACTCCGGGACGACCCCTCGGAGTTCCGGGTTCGAGAGATCGAGAGCGGGGCGATCAACCCCGAACCCCTCGACGCCGACCCGTCGTCGTATCCCCACCTGCTGGTCCGGGCGACGCTCACCGACTGGGACACCAACGACTTCGTCGGCGCGCTCTCGGACGCCGTCGGGATCAGCCGCGAGCGGGTGTCGTGGGCCGGCACGAAGGACAAGCGCGCGGTCACGACACAACTGATCTCGATTCGCGGGGTCGCGCCGGCCGACCTGCCAGACCTCTCCGGGACGACCCTCGACCCGGTCGGTCGGATCGGCCGCAACCTGGAGTTCGGCGACCTCGCGGGCAACGCCTTCGAGATCACGATCCGCGATCCCGAGTCTCCGGAGGCGGTCGACGCCGTCACCGACGACCTCGCCGCGTTCGGCGGCGACCGGGTCGCCGTCCCGAACGTCTTCGGCCACCAGCGCTTCGGCAGCAAACGCCCCGTCACCCACGAGGTCGGCCTCCACGTCGTCCGCGGCCAGTGGCGCGAGGCGGTCCTGACCTACGTCGGCAACCCCGCCGAGACCGAACCCGAGCGCACCCGGGCGGCGCGGACGACGGTCGAGGCGGTCGCGTCCGGCCCCGATCCGGACTGGCACGAGGCGCTCTCGGCGACTCCGGGTCACCTCGGCTACGAGCGGTCGATGCTCCACACGCTCGTCGAGAACGGGGGGACCGAGCTGTCCGACTTCCGGGAGGCCCTCGAAGCGGTGCCGTGGAACCTCCAGCGTCTGTTCGTCCACGCGGCGCAGTCCTACGTCTTCAACCGCATCCTCTCTACGCGCCTGCGGCGGGGGCTCCCCTTCGACCGCCCCGTCGCCGGCGACGTGGTGTGTTTCGCGGACGCCGACGCCCCCGATGACCTCCCCCTTCCCGACACCGACCGCCTCCAGCGGGTGACCGAGTCGCGGGTCGACGTGGTGGCCCGTCACTGCGAACGCGGCCGTGCCTTCGTCACCGCGCCGCTCGTCGGTACCGAGACGGAACTGGGCGAGGGCGACCCCGGCGAGATCGAGCGTGCGGTGCTCGAGGACCTCGACCTCGCGCCCGCCGACTTCGACCTGCCGGGCAACTTCGACTCGACGGGGACGCGGCGGGCGATCCTCGTCGGGGCGACGCCGACGGTCGACCGCGACCCCCTCACGCTCTCCTTCTCGCTCCCGCGGGGGGCGTACGCGACGGCGGTTCTCCGGGAGTATCTGAAAGTCGATCCGCGGGACCTGTAGCGGGGACTCCGATCCGATCCCCACGATCGGCGCCCCACGCGGCGTCGTGACGGCGGATTTATCCGACGCGACCGCCTGCGACGCGTATGGAGTGTCGGCGGTGTGGGTCCCCGCTGGATCGCCCGGGCGACTACTGTCTGGTCTGTCACACCGCCAACTGCGACGCCGTCGTCCTCGACGTCGACGCCGACCGCGCCCACCTGACGATGCTCGACGAGGAGACGAGGGTCGGCGAGACGACGATCACGACCCACCCGGAACCGGAGGGGAAGCCCCGTGTCGTGGAGCGACGCAACTTCGCCGGGCGGATCGCCGACGAACTCCGGCGCAAGCGCCCGGAGACGGTGTTCGCGGCCGGCGACCGCGAGATCATCCGGGCGACCCGCGCCGAGACCCGCTACGACTTCTTCCGCGTCGCGGGCGAGGACCCAGTGACCGCGGTACTGGAGCGACGCGGCGACCGCGCCCTGGAGGTGGTGGAGACGCCGCCCAAGGAGAAACTCGGCGGTCGACACACGACGCTGATCGGCGACCGCGAGGGCCGTCGCGCCATCTCGACGGTGGCGGACCACCCACACGTCAAGAAGATCGTTCCCGGACCGATCGACGCTAGCGGGACGGGATCGCAGTCCGGCCTGCGGGCGAAGGTGACCCGGGCCGACGGCAACGGCAACGTTCGCCTCCTCCTGCGGGATGGATCGAGCGTTCAGGAGAACCGCATCGTGACGACGGCGATGGATCGCGAGACGGGCGAACGCGTCCGGGACGACCTGAACGAGGAACTCGCGGCCGCCGACCTGCAGTCGCCGTAGCCCGGACTCGCAGGGTTTATCCGTTCGCTCCCGGTATTCCGCGGTACTATGGCCGAGAACAAGGCACGCAGTACCGGGAGCGCGGGCCGATTCGGCGCCCGCTACGGGCGCGTCGCCCGCCGACGAGTCAAGGAGATCGAGAGCGACATGCAGAACGCCACCCTCGACGGCGACGACGTCACCCGAATCGGGACGGGTATCTGGAAGAACGAAGAGACGGGCGAGACGTTCACCGGTGGCGCGTACCGGCCGGAGACGCCCGGCGGCCGAACCGTCAAACGGTCGATCCGCGCGGCACTCTCGACCGACGACGAGTAATGAGTTACAAATGTTCCCGGTGTAAGCGCGACGTCGAACTCGACGAGTACGGCGGGGTCCGGTGTCCGTACTGCGGCCACCGGGTGCTCCTGAAGGAGCGCGCCCCGACGATCAAGGAAGTCGACGTCGAGTAACTGGCCGTGGTCGACGAGTCGGACGTCGACGACGCGCCACACCGCCTCTCGCTTCGCTTCGCGTACGACACCGCCCGGCGCGCACGAACCGTCGAGCGGAGCGTCCGCGTCGAGGTCGGCGAGATCGACGACGCGCGGTCGGCGGCGCGCGTCGATCGGGTTCGATCGGACGGTTCGTCGGCCCACGACACCGTCCGCGTGCGGATCGGCGCGGCCGACCTCGTCGCCCTGCGGGCCGGCGCGAACACCTGGCGCCGCCTGCTGTCGGTCGCCGAATCCGTCGCGTCGGCGGCCAACCGGTAGCGTCGCGGAATACGGGGCTTTTTCACTCCGGGTCACCACCGTTCGTCCATGCAAGGAAATATGCCGCCGGAAGCCCAGGAGAAACTCGAGGAACTGCAGGACCTGCAGGAGACGGCCCAGCAGGTTGCCGCCCAGAAACAGCAGGCCGAGACGACGCTCAACGAGTCCCAGACGGCACTCGACGCCCTCGGCGACATCGACGAGGACACCCCGATGTACCGCGAGGTCGGCGAACTCCTCGTCGAGACGGAGTACGCCGACGCCCACGAGGACCTCGAAGAGAAAGTCGAGAACCTCGAGGTCCGCGTCGAACAGCTGGGCAAGCAGGAAGAGCGCGTTCGCGAGCAGTTCGAGTCGCTCCAGCAGGAACTCCAGCAGATGCTACAGGGCGGTGCCGGCGGCGGTCCGATGGGACCTGGCGGCGCCGGCGGCGCGTAAGGTCGTGTCGGACAGCGACGAACCGGACGACGAGACGGTCGTGCGGACGGCGGCCGAAGCGGCCGAGGGCGTCGTCTTTGCACACTACCGCCAGTCCTCCGTCCGCGACCTGGACGTGACGGTGACGTTCGAGGAGGGCGTCCTCGAGGTCGACGTGTACCTGAACGTCCCCGACGACGTGGCTTCGGGCGCCGCCGACGACGCGGACCCCGAGACGGTGGCCGACGAGGCCGCCCGGACGGCCCGCGACGCCGTCGACGACCTCTTCGACGAATAGCGGCCGAACCGGGCCGATCACCGTCGACGCGATCACACGATGGGGAGTGCCGCGGGCGCGATGTACCGACAGCGTCGGGATCGACGCCGCGGTCGCGTTTGCCGTCGGCGCGAGCGCGACCGCTCTCGATCGGCGTGCCCCGCCGTCCCCCGTCCGCGGTCCGGGCAAGGTACTTCCGTTCCGCTTCCTAACGGGGGGTATGCGAAAGCGGGTATCCGTCGGTCTCGCGGTACTGATCGTCCTCGCGTCGGTCGTTCCTGCGGTCGCCGTCGGCGAACGCCCGGCGGCCGTCGGTGACGGGGAGACAACACCCCAGCGCGCCGATCCCAGCGAAGACGTGGTCGGCTGGGAAGGCGGGTACTGGCACAACGAATCCATCGACGTCGATCAGTCCGACGGGCTGACCGACGAGGAGATCGACGCCTACGTCAGTCGCGCGATGGCGCGCGTGGAGTACGTCCGGCAAAAGGAGTTCGACTCCGACGTGCCCGTGGAGATCATCTCCCGCGACGAGTTCCAGCAACGCCAGTCCGACAACGCGTCGAGCAACGCCTCCTTCGACGCCTGGAACGACCAGGTGTGGGAGGCGCTGTTCATCGTCGGCGAGGACAGGGAGGCAAACGAGGCCCTCCAGAGTGCCTCCGGGCAGTCGACCGCCGGTTTCTACGCCCCGGCGGACGACCGCATCCGAATCATCACCGACTCGCCCGACAGTCCGACCATCGACAACGCCACCCTGGTCCACGAACTCGTCCACGCTCTTCAGGACCAGAACGGGGCGCTCGGCGAGCGGATCGCTGATACGGAGACACAAGACGCCGACCTCGCGGTCGACGGCGTCGTCGAAGGCGAGGCCAACTACATCGAACAGCGCTACACCGAACGGTGTGGCGCCGAGTGGGAGTGTGTGGGGACGCCGAGCGACGACTCCTCGCCCGGTCAGCCGCCGAACCTCGGCATCCTGCTGACGCTTCTCCACCCCTACTCCGACGGCCCGGTGTACATCGACTGGCTCCGCGAGGAGGGTGGCTGGAGCGCCGTCGACGCGGCGTTCGAGGCTCCGCCCGAATCGAGCGAACAGATCATCCACCGGACCGACGAGGAGCCGGTCCCCATCGAGTACGAGGACCGCGCCCGCAACGGCTGGGAGACGTTCCCGAACCAGGGTGAAAGAGGCTCCGACACCGTCGGCGAGGCGTCGATGTACGTGATGTTCTGGTACCAGGCGCGGACGGCCAGGGCCGACACTGTCCCGGTGCGGTCCATCACCCAGACCAGCGGGCCCCTCGACATGTACAACTACGACGCCGAACCCTCGGCCGGGTGGGGGAACGACCGGGTGTTCCCCTACCAGAAGGGGAGCAGTGACGACGCCCGGAACGGCTACGTCTGGGTGACGGAGTGGGACACCGAAGAGGACGCCGACGAGTTCGTCGAGGCGTACGGAGCCATCCTCGAAGCGCAGGGCGTCTCGGACGTCGACGGCGAAGGCGTGTACGTCGTCCCCGACGGCGAGTTCGAGGACGCCTTCCGCATCGACCGCGACGGCACCCGCGTCACCATCGTCAACGGGCCGACGACCGACGCGGTGTCCGACATCCGGCCCGTTGACGGATCGAACGGCGGCGACGGGGCCGACGCCGGTGCCGGTGACGGGGCCGACGCCGGTGCCGGTGACGGGACCGACACCGGTGACGGGACCGACGCCAGTGACGGCGACGACGCGGGATCGACCGGTCTCGAAGCACCCGGATTCGGCGCGCTGACGGCCATCATCGCGCTCGTCGCCGCGGGATTCGTGGCGCTCCGCCGACGCGACTGAGGGCTGGCGACCGCCGACCGACGGCACCCTTTTCACGCCGCGACGCCGACCACCGGAGCGTGCGCTCCGCTCGTCTCACCCTCCTGGTGACGGTTCTCGTCGTTCTCGCCGGCTGTGGTGGGGGGCCGTCGTCTGGCGGTGACGCAACTCCCGAACCGACGCCGACGGGGACCGGGACGCCCGCACCCACCACCGCCGAGGCGACGCCGACGCCCACGCCGGACCGCGACGGCTTCGCCGACCCCGAGACGGACCGACTGGGTTGGGAGGCGGGCTACTGGTACGACGAACCGCTCGAGGTGAACGCGAGCGACGGCCTGAACCAAAGCGAGCGGGCGGCGGTCGTCGCGCGGACGATGGCTCGGATCGAGCGGATTCGGAATCTGGAGTTCGAGTCGGCCGTTCCGGTCGACGTGGTCGACCGCGAAGCGTACCGCGCCCGCGAGAACGTGACCGCGACGGCGTTCGACGAGCAGGTGTGGGAGGCGCTCCTGTTGGTCGGCGAGGACCGGTCCGTAGAGGCGGTCTTCGAGTCGTTCTACGGCGCGTCGGTGCAGGGGTCGTACGTACCGAGCGAGGACCGCATCGTGGTGGTGAGCGACGCCGACCGTCCCACCATCGACCGCCGGACGCTGACCCACGAACTCGTCCACGCTCTGCAGGACCAACACTTCGGATTCGACCGGAACGCGAGCGAGCCCCGCGACGCGCGGTTGGCACGGCAGGCGCTGACCGAGGGCGACGCGGGCTACGTGGCGGACCTGTACGAGGAGCGCTGCGGGACGACGTGGTCGTGTCTGCCCCGGCCCGACGGCGGTCCGGTCGCCGGTCTCGACGGCGACATGGGCGTCTACGTCGCGGCCTACCAGCCCTACAGTGACGGCCCCGCGTTCGTCCACCATCTCCGGGAGCGGGGTGGTTGGAGCGCCGTCGACGCCGCCTACGACGCCCCGCCCACGAGTGCGTCGCAGGTGATTCACCCCGACCGCTACTCCGAGTGGTCGCCCGAACGGGTCCGCATCGAGGACCGGTCGGCCGGGAACTGGAGTCGGTTCGACCGCGCGCCGCCGGGGACGACCGTCGGCGAGGCGTCGGTGTTCGCGACCCTCCACGCCAACGGCGGGGTGGAGCCGTTCCACCTCCAGCGACCCACCCGTTCCCACCGCCGCTACAACTACACCCACCCCACGTCGACGGGGTGGGTCGGCGACAGACTCGTCCCCTACCGGAGCGTAGAGGGGGAGTACGGCTACGTCTTCCGGACCGAGTGGGAGACGACGGGCGACGCCGCCGCCTTCGCCATCGCCTATCGCGGACTTTTGGGGGAGCGTTGGGGTGCCGAACGGCGCGACGGCGATGTACTGGTGGTCCCCTCCGGGCCGTACGCCGACGCCTTCCGTGTCGAGCGGTCGGGAACGACGGTGACGGTGACGAACGCGCCGACGGTCGCCGACCTCGACGCGGTCCACGCGGGCTGAAGAGGAATCCTCTTCGACAGTGTCGACCGAACAGACGGATTTTTCACTCGCCGGGGCGAAGCTGTGACGATGCCACCGTTCGACATCGTCGGCCCCGAGGCGATCCGCACGGGGACGGCGACCGACGCGTACTTTCTCCGGACGGAGACGACTCTCCGGCACGCCGACCGGAACCCACGGGTCGTCGCCGAAGTGACGGCCGATCAGTTCCCCGACGGCGACTTCGAACTGTTCGCGGGTGTGAAAGACGCCGCCACTCTCCTCTCCGGTCGCGACGTCGACGTCGACGCGATGTGCGAGGGGCAGTTGTTCGACGGCGGCCCGGTGCTCCGGATCGAGGGGTCGTACCTGGAGTTCGCCCGATTCGAGACGTCGCTGCTCGGCTTCCTCTCGCACGCCAGCGGCATGGCGACGGCCGCGATGGAAGCCCGGCGGGCCGCCCCCGAGTCGACGGTGCTCTCCTTCGGCGCGCGCCACGTCCACCCCTCCATCGCGGCCGTCGTCGAACGGAGCGCACTCCTCGCCGGCCTCGACGGGTTCTCCCACGTCGCGGCGGGTGAGGTGCTCGGCCGCGAGGCCGGGGGGACGATGCCCCACGCACTGGTGATCTGTTTCGGGCGCGGGAACCAGGAGGCGGCGTGGCGGTCGTTCGACGAGGCGGTCGGTCCCGAGGTACCCCGCGTGGCGCTGTGTGACACCTACGGCGACGAGGTCGACGAGGTGTTGCGCGCTGTCGAGACGTTGGGCGACGACCTCGACAGCGTCCGCATCGACACCACGGGGTCCCGCCGGGGTGACTTCCGACATATCATCCGGGAGATCCGGTGGGAACTCGACGCCCGCGGCTACGGCGACGTGGACGTGTTCGCGAGCGGCGGCCTCGGTCCGGAGGCCCTGCGCTCGCTCCGGGACGTGGCCGACGGCTTCGGCGTTGGCGGTCACGTCTCCAACGCCGATCCGGTGGACTTCGCGCTCGACATCGTCGAAATCGAGGGAGAGCCGGCGGCCAAGCGGGGGAAGCTCTCGGGGGCGAAACAGGCCTACCGGACGCCGGACGGCGGCCACCACGTCGGTCTGGCCGCCCGCGAGGGGCCGTCCGGTGGAGAGCCGCTGCTCGAACCCCTGATCCGGGACGGAGAAGTCGTTCGTGAGTTCGACCTGGACGCCGCGACGGAGCGGGCGCTGGCCGACGCGTCGGCCACGGGATTCGGGTCCTAGAGCTGTTCGACGCTACCGCCACCGGGACGCTCGCGGAATACCTGCCCGTCGAACAGGGTGATCATGGTGTCGTCGTCCTGCCAGGCGAGGGGGGCGACCCCGGCTTTCCGGCAGGCGTGGGTGAGGAACTGTTCTTCGTTCCAGTCGTTCTCGACGGGAAGCGTGGGGTACATCCAGGCGTGTTGCCCGTCGGCGTCGACGGCGATGCCGTGTGTACCGAGTTCGAGGTCGGCCGCCGGATCGTTGGTGAGGACGTGGTTGCCGACGACACAGACGGAGATGTTGAGGCTCTCTAGCTCCGGGGGCTCGACTTCCGAGCCACAGGAGTCGTCGGAGGCGGCCGTGATTGCGGCGTCGACGATAGCGTGTCCGAGTTGGTCGGTGCCGCGATAGGCCCCGGAACAGCCTCGGAGTCGTCCCCGCCCTCGTGTCGAGGTGATCCGGACGAACGCTCCAGTTCGCGCGTAGAACGCGTCGCGCATACTCCCCGGCTGTTCTCGCTGGCCCTGAAGCACGTACGCTTCCACTGCTTCACGAGCCAGTTCGACCGCCCGGGCCCCATCGTCGTAAGAAAGGTGTACCGTCTGCGCCTCGGACATACCGCGTACGATGCCCCGAACTGACTTGAACCCTTCCTTTCCGTAAAAAGAATCGTGATGTATTATACACAACCTATTCGCGGCGTCGGGTTCCCGACCGAACGCCTTATTCCTCGATCAGGCGTAACCTAACCCGGCAGAGAGAGCCCGGCCCCCGTGCCTTCGGGCACGAGGAAAGTCCCCCCACTGTCCGGACAGGTGACCGGGCGCAAGCCCGGAGTCGGAGACGGCTGGCTCTGGAACAGAGACGAGACCACTCGGCCCGACCGATGAGGTGTGCGAACCCGAGCGCGAGCGAGGGGAGTTAACCCACCGAGGATAGGGAGACGCCACGCGTCTCCGGAAGGTGAACGGCGCAAGCCGTGAACCGCGTGATCGCGCAGCGATCACGGGATATGCGAGCGGCGTCAGCCGCGAGCAGGGAGACGCCACGCGTCTTCCGCGACGACCGAGAACGGATGGAACGGCGAATCCCCACCGGTGCAAGTCCGCCTCGTCAAGGTAGTCCGGACGCGGAGGCGGACGCTCAGCCGAATGCCGGGTCGAACAGAAGGGGGCTTACTCCTCTCAGCCACTCACCCGCCCAGCGACCGCGCCGCCGGCCGTAGCCCGTCCTCACCCGCCTCACGCCCGCGACGCGAGCCCCGGATAGTCCGCGATCAGTCCGTCCGCACCCGCCGTCCCCGCGGCGACGGCCTCCTGCCAGGTCCGGACGGTCCAGACGTTGACCGTGCGGTCGACGGCCGAGAGGTCGGCGTCCCGGACGGCCGACAGCGACGCGTGGATCGCCTCGGCGTCGTACCGGTCGGCGAGGGTTCGACCGGTCGGTAGGTCCCGACAGAGCGCCGCGAGGCGGGCGTCGGGACCTTCCGCTCGGACCGCCGCGAGCGCACCCTCGTAGAACGACGAGATGCGTACGTCGCGGTCACCGACTGCCCCGCGGACCCGGTCGACGAACGGTGCCCATCGCTCGCGGGCGGCGTCGCGGTCGGCTGGGGGGAGCGATCCCCGGTGTCTCGTTCCCGCTCCGGGGTGTTTGAGCTCCACGTCCAGCGGGACCGCCGTGGCCTCACACAGGTCGGAGAGCGTCGGCACCTGCTCGTCGCTCGGGCAGACCGTGGCGGCCGTCACCGTCTCGGGCGGCAGCTCCCGGACCGCACCCGTTCCGTCGGTGATCCCGCGGCTCTCTCCACGGTCGTCGAGGCGGGAGTCGTGGAAGACGACCGGCGTGCCGTCGGCGCAGGCGGTCACGTCCACCTCGACACGGTCGGCGTGGGCGGCGGCCGAGCGGACGGCCGCGACGGTGTTCTCCGGGTTGGCGCCCGCGAAGCCGCGGTGGGCGACGACGGTCGTCACGCTCCCTCGAACCCCTCCTCCCACCGGAAGAGGCCGTCCCGCTGGATCGTCTCGCCGTCGACGACCAGCCGCGATCCGTCGTCCATCCGGCTGATGAGGTCGACGTGGATCGCGCTGTCGTTACCCGCCGCCCCGTCGGGCAGGCAGGCGTCGTAGGCGCGGCCGAGCGCGAGGTGGACCGTCCCAGCCATCTTCTCGTCGAAGAGGACGGTGTCGGTCGGTCGGGTGATGCCGCGGTTCATGCCGACGCCGAGTTCGCCCGCCCGCCGCGCGCCCTCGTCCGTGTCGAGCAGTTCCCCGAGCGCCGCCTCGCCTTCCGCGGCGGCATAATCGACGACCGTGCCGTCCTCGAAGACGAGGCGGGCGTCCCGGAGCCGACGGCCACGGACGGTGATGGGCACGTCGAACTCTATTTCGCCCTCCACCCCGGCCGGCGCGGTGAACACCTCGCCACTCGGGAGGTTGTGGGAGTCGTACTCGACACTCGCGGCGCTGTTGACCGCCGTCCGTCCCCCGATGTCGAGCGAGAGGTCCGTCCCCTCGGCGACGAGTCGGACCTCGCTGCCGGCGTCGAGGACGTCTTTCAGTCGGGCCATCTCCGCGGCGAGGGCCTCCCAATCCCGGAGGACGGCGTCGTAGACGAAGTCGCGGTAGGCCTCGTAGGACATGTCCGCGGCCTGCGCGAGCGAACGGGTGGGGTGGACCGTCGACACCCAGTCGGTCGCCATTCGCGCCTCGCGGGCGTCCGACCGGGCGCGGTCGTACGCGCCCCGCGTCCCGCCGGGCACGTCGGCCGTCGCCGCGGTGTTGCGGCCACCGCCCAGCGAGAGGACCACGTCCGCGCTCTCGTACAGCGCCCGTTCGGCGTCGGCCGGGGCGAAGTCGCCGTCGTGGGCGCGGAGGTACGCCCGACTGACTTCGTCGGAACCGTAGGTGGCGAGCAGGTTCGCCCCCCGGTCGCCGAGGGCGGCGGCGACGGCGACGGCGAGGTCGTGTGCGCCCTCGGCGACCCGGACCACCACGTCGTCGCCGGGGCCGACGCGGGCGCTCCAGTCGACGAGCGTCTCGGCGTGGGCGCGGATGCGGTCGTCCATGCGGGGGGATGGTCGGCGGGGTGCAAAACCCCGGCGGTCGGGGAAACCGAACCGGAACCACTACCTCCCGCCACGCGGGACGAAACGGTATGCAACTCGGAGTCGTCGGACTCGGACGGATGGGGCGCATCGTCGTCGACCGCGTACTCGACGCCGGCCACGACGTGGTGGCGTTCGACATCGACGAGGCGGCGGTGGCGTCGGCCGCCGAGGCCGGGGCGGAGCCGGCGGACTCGCTGTCCGACCTCGCCGACCGCCTCGGCGAGGCGAAGCGGATATGGCTGATGGTGCCCGCGGGTGACGCAGTCGACGCCGCACTCGACGACCTCGACCCACACCTCTCCGCCGAAGACGTCGTCGTCGACGGCGGCAACTCCCACTTCGAGGATTCGGTCCGGCGGGCCGAGTCGACGGACGCGGCGTATCTCGACTGCGGGACCAGCGGTGGTCCCGCCGGGGCGGAACTGGGCTTCTCGCTCATGGTCGGCGGGCCCGAGGACGCGTACGAGACGATGCGGCCGGCGTTCGACGCCGTCGCCACCGGTCCCGACGGCCACGCTCGCATGGGCCCGGCGGGGTCGGGCCACTACGTGAAGATGGTCCACAACGGCGTCGAGTACGCGCTGATGCAGGCCTACGGCGAGGGGTTCGAACTGCTCCACGAGGGTCGGTACGACCTCGACCTCGAAGCGGTCGCGCGGACGTGGAACAACGGGGCCGTGATCCGGTCGTGGCTGCTGGAACTCTGCGAGGAAGCGTTCCGCGAGGAGGGGACCGATCTGGGCGACGTGGCCGACCACGTCGCCGGCGGGTCGACGGGGACGTGGACGGTCCAGGAGGCCCTCGAACGCGAGGTGCCGGTGCCGCTGATTCACCAAGCGCTCGCCGAGCGGTTCGCCTCACGACGGGACCGGTTCTCGCGTCGCCTCGCCAATCGCCTGCGCTACGGGTTCGGCCGGCACGATGTCGCCCGCCGAGACGGGGCGTAAACCCCGCCGGTCACGGCGTTCCGGTCGGGGTCGTCCGCCGACGCCGCGCGGATCACAATCCCCTTAACCCCCGACTCCGTAGCGCCGCGCATGGTCGAGGTAAATCTGATCGGGCTGAGTGTCGGTGCGATGCTGACGCTCACCGCCGTCGCCCTTCATCTCTCGAAGGGCACGGGCTGGACCCCCACCACCGACATCTCGGGGGAGGTGCTCGAACGCCGGGCCGAGTCGGTCCCGGAGACGGAGTTCCCCGAACCGATGAACCGCGCAATCGGCGGCGGTGGCGGCGGGGCGGTCGCGGCCGGCGCCGTCGCCGGCGACGAGGGGGCCGAGCTCGAAGGCGACGCCGGGGCCGCCGAAGAATCCGGGCCGTGGGACCTCTCCGACGACGAGGCCGAGGTGTTCGAAATCGAGTTTGCCAAGGAGGGAGACACCATCGAGGTGGCCGAAAACGAGACCGTCCTCGAAGCCGGCGAGGACGAGGGGTGGGACATGCCCTACGCCTGTCGGCAGGGCCAGTGTGTCTCCTGTGCCGGACAGATCACCGCCGGCGGCAACAGCGAGGAGTACGTCGTCCACGACGACCAGCAGATGCTCGACGACGGCGAACTCGACGACGGCTACACGCTGACCTGCGTGGCCTACCCGAAGGCGGACTTCACGATCGAGACCGGCGAGGCACCCTGAGTCCCGTCGGTCGGCCCACGCCGTTTCCGTTCTCTCGCCGCGCTACGTCCACGAGCCACGCTCCTGCCGAGGCGACACTGTTCAGTGCTTCCGGCGAAGGAACCTCGAAAGCCCCTGGGCTCATCGGAATGTTTCACGTTCTGACCCGCCCACGAGAGCGACGCTCTCGTGAACGTCCGGGTTCGCCAGCCCCTTTCGAGGGTCGTCCACTGCCGATGGCTTCTCTGAACACTACCTCGACGCGGTCGACACTCGTGTCTCCCTCGCTTCGACACGCCATCGGTCAAGAATTCCGTCACAGCCCCGTGACCGGTCCGGTCGCACTCGACGTGTCGGCTCGGGACCGGCGGGCGTCGGCGTCTGCCGATCAGTCTGCGGTCGACGTTCCGGCCGTGGCGTCGGTCGACGCTGTCCCTGCCTCGTCGGCCAGGGCGCCCAAGCCGTCGACCGCCAGGGCGACGAACGCGGCCTTGCTGATCAGGTCGAGGTAGGCGATCACCAGCATCGCCATGTCCCGGGTGAGCAGGCCGATACCCGAGGGTGCCAACACCCAGACGATCGGATACAGCGTCCACAGCACGATGGTCAGGTTCCGGAGCGTGACGAACAGCGTCCGCGCTCGCTCGCTCTCGAACGCCGCCCGCGCGGGGATATGGTAGTAGAGATCGTACACCAGCACTCCGAACGCCGCGACGCCGCCGGCGAAGGCCAGCCAGCGGATTGGCCCGGGGACGACGACGGCGACGCCACCGAGGACGAGCAAGACCACGTCGGCGACGATCAGGCGGACGAGCGGCTCGCGGCCGGTCCCCCCGAGCATCGTGAGGAAGAGTAGGATGAGCGGCGTGGTGATCAGCCAGTCGACGTAGCGAGCGATCGAGACGCTCCGGCCGGAGACCGACACCGTCCCCACGCCGACGGCCATGAGCGCGTACGCCACGGCCGCGACGCCGGTCACCCCCGCCAAGACGAGATAGTGCTCGCGCCGGTCGGGATCGGTCCGCAATCCCCACAGCGGCGGCAACGTTCCGAGGCCCATACCGATCGCGCCGAGCGCCGCCCACGTCGTTGCCGTTCCGATCATGATGAGTCACCTCCGGTCTGCCGCCCGCCGTCGCCGAGCGCGCTCGCTCGGCCGTCCTCCGTCGTCGTCGCCGTCTCGCCGACGTCGAAGTCGGCGAGCTGTTCGCGCAGGCGGGCGGCCCGCCGCGTCAGATCGTCGGCCGCGTCGTCGACCTCCGCGATGGTCCGCTCCTGCTCGCTCGCCGTCTCCGTCACGTCGGTCGCACGCTCCGCCGTGTCCTTGCTGATCGACGCCACCTCGTCCAAGCTCTCGACGACCCGCTCCGTGGAGTCCGCCTGGCCGTCGGTGGCGTCGGCGATGCCCTGGATGCTGGTGTCGATCTCCTCGACGTAGTCGGCGATCCGTTCCAGCGCCTCGATCGCTCCCTCGATCGTCTCGACGCCCTCGCTGACGCGCTGGCCCGTCTCCTGGGTGCCCGAGACGACCTGGTTCGTCCGCTCGCGGACCGACTCGATGCGCGCCTCGATCTCGCCCGCGGACTCTTTGGTCTCCTCGGCGAGGTTCTTCACCTCGTCGGCGACGACGGCGAACCCGTCGGTGTCGGCACCGTCGCCGTTGGCGTGTGCCGCCTCGATCGACGCGTTGAGCGCCAGCAGGTTCGTCTGCTCGGCGATGTCGGAGATCACGTCGACGATCTCGCCGATCTCCGCCATCTCCGCTTGCAACGCCTCGACTTCCTCCTGGGTGTCGGTCGTCGTCGCCTCGATGCCGTCCAGTTCCTCGACGGCCGCCTCCGCGGCCGATCGGCCGTCCACGCCCGCCTCGGCCGCGCGCTTCGAGGTGTCCGCCACCGTGTCGACGGTCGCGGCGATCTCCTCGGCGCTGGCCGAGAGATCGTTCACGTCGCCGGTCATGTCCTGGAGGCTCTCGGTCTGGTTGCGTGCGCCGTCGGCGATGTCCGTGACCGCGTCGTTCATCTCCTCGCTCGCCGCCTTCACCGTCGCCGCGTTGTGGTCGACGGCCTCGGCGGCGTTGGCCACGTCGGTGCCGAACGCCTGGACCTCGCGAACGGTCGACTCGATCGACGACACCATCTCGTTGAACGCGGTGCCGATGGTGGCCATCGCGTCGTTCTCCTCGTTCACGTCGATGCGGCGGGTCAGATCGCCGTCTGCCACGTCCTGCATCACGTCGCCGTACGACTCCGCGGTGCGTTCGAGGCGCTCGTTGGTCCGCGTCGCCTCGGCACGGGCCGCCTCCGCCTCCGCACGGGCGGTCTCGGCCTCTTCGAGCGCCTCTTCGGCCTCGGTGATTCGTTCCCGGAGCGAGTCGCGCATCTGCCCGAACGACCAGTAGAGCTGTCCGATCTCGTCGGAGCGACCGGTCGTCAGGTCGACGTCCAGATCCCCGGTCGCCATCGCCTCGGCCTTCCCGGCGAGACGACGGAGCGACAGCGTCGTCCGGCTGCCGACCGTGACGCCGATCAGCGCGAGGCTGACGACCGCCACGAGGATGAGCCCGACGATCCCCGAGACGACCTGTCGTTGGACGGCGAACGCCGTCGAGAGGGGCTGTGACGTCACGACCGTCCACCCCGTCGTCGTGATCGGGGCGGCGGCGACCGCCTCCCCGTCCCGCCGTTCGAAGGTGCCGCCGTCGAACGCCGCCTCGGGGACGGTGACCGACGCCTCGGCCGCGTCGCTTCCGATCAGCGTCTCGTCGGGGTGTGCGACGATCGTTCCGCCGTCGCTCACGACCGCCGTCTCGGTCTCGCCGCTCGCCCCGCTGAACGCGCCGACCTGCCGGTCGAAGTTGACCATGTAGACCAGCAGGCGGTCCTCACGGCCGTCGACCGGCGTGGCGATCGCAACCGTGGTGAAGTCGACTACGTCCGGTCGGAACGGCTCAGTGACGAGGACGTCCTCCGAACCGTCGAAGGTGACGCCCTCCTGTGCGAAGGGTGCGCCCTGTGCTCGTGCGTCGACTCCCGCCATCTCGTCGGTGGAACTCGTCACGATTTCGCCCGTCTCCGCGTCGACCGAGTGGACGGCCACGACGCCAGGAGGTGCCCGCTCGTCGCTCGCGAGTCCGTCGAGATACGACTTCACCGTCGCCGGGTCGTCGCTCCGGATCGCCGGGTGGTCCGAGGCCGTCCGGGCCTGTGTCGTCACGCCGGTGAGCCAGGCGTCGAGGCGCTCGGCACGCTGCTCGGTCGTCCCGACCATGTCGTCCTCGACGTCCGACTGCAACTGGGACGACGCGTCGGCGCTCACGACCGCCCCGACAGATACCGTCACGAGAAGCACGGCGACGAACGCCACCGCCAGCTTGCGTCCGTACCGCTCGCGCATGCTCTCTACGAGTGGAACGCCCATGCTTGGGCCGTCTTTCACGCCGTGTTTAATAACCGCACCCCTCCGAATACAGAATCTGATAACGGCGTGGGCTCAGTCGGTCGGCGTAGCCGCGGCGTCGACGTGGCCCGCGGTGCTGAACCGCGCACGGAGGGCGGGGATCACCGATCGGTCGATAGCGAGGGGCCCACTTCCCGTGATCAACAGGGCCGAGGTGAGTCCGAACAGGGTGACGTGGGCGAGCACCGGGTCGTCCGGAAGCCCGAAGAGCGTGGTGGTGAGGATGAGAAAGCCGGCGCCGGCGGCGCTCCGGGTGAAGGTGCCGGTCAGGATGCAAAGTCCCACGACGAGTTCGCCCAGACCAGCCCCGAACACCCACATCTCCGGGGCGACCGGGAGGACGGCCGTGAGGCCGTACTTCTCGACGACTTGGAGCGACTGTCCGGGGTTGAGCCACTTCTGGGTCACGCCGAGGTAGGCGAAGTTGAACCCGAGAAAGACGCGGATGAGCAGGGGTGCGACGCCCTTCTCGACACCGGCTTTCGAGAGGAGGCCCGGGACGGTCGGGGCGTCTCGGAACCGGCTCATGATCGTCCCGTCGGTGAGGACCAGCCGACGCAGGAGGAGGTCGGCGCTCGGCTGTCCCGGTCCGACGACGAGGATGCCGAGGAAGCCGGCGACGTACTCGGAGGCGAGCAGGAGCGTCGGGAACTGCGTCGCCAACCCGACGGCGTAGACGACGAGTCCCGCCCCCGCCGCCAGTCGCGTCGCCAACCCGAACAGCAGGAGGAAGGCGAGGGTGATCTGGACGAGACGCGCCTCGACCGGCACGCTCGGGGTGAAGAAGTACCCCCCGAAGCCGGCCCCCATGAGCGGGAGTCCGGTGGCGAGTCGCAACAGCCAGCCGAGATACGGCTGGTAGGACCGGAGCGTCCGCCGGATCACCGTCACGTCCCGGAGGTGGTCGCCGTAGCGGAGCCACCCGGCCGTCGCGACGCCCACACCGACGCCGCCGGCGACGAGGAGCGCGACGTTCAGCGGCTCCGAAAGGACGGCCAGCAGGAACTCGACGACGTCCACCGGATCACCCGACCCCTCGGTGACGTAGTCGACGTGTGCGGCCACCGGTCGCGAGGCGACCAGTGTGAGGGCGAGTACACCTGTCGCGACGCGACGAAACCAGTCGGTCTTCACGGTCGCTCTACGGGGACACCGCGGTTAAAAATTCGGCTCCGCGCAGTTTCGGCCGTCGCTACAGACCGACGTTCGCCGCCAGCGGCCACGTCTCGCTCGCGAGAACGAGGAAGGCGAGCGAGCCACCGAGCAGTGCGACGTTCTTCAGGAAGTTGTTGAACTCGTTTTGGTACTGCTCTTCGGGTGCGTTCCAGAAGTCGTGCATCGTCGGCGTGGCGACGACGAAGAAGACCGCGAGTGCGCCGGCCGCGATCGTCGGGTAGACGCCGAGGACGATGCCGAGACCGCCGAACAGCAAGAGCCCCCCCGACATGGGGATGCCGAGCGACGCGGCGGGGATACCCTTGGCCTCCGCGTAGCCGATCATCGCCTCCGCGTCCGCGAAGTGGTTCAGCCCGGTGAAGGCGAGCACCGCCCCGAAGAGGACGCGAGCCAACAGGAAGACGACGCCGCCGCCCGCGGTGTCGAAGACCATCAGGCGACCTCCGTCGTCGGTGGGGTCGGTCGAAGCGATCCGTCGTCGTGGTGATCGTCCGTCATCGACTGCCGCTACGCCGCGCGACGATATATGTGTTATCTGACATCCGCGTCACCGGGTGACGCGGGTGTTACCGGTGCGGTAGCGTTTCGTTACCTGGTTCGTATCGAAATCCCTAACCTCCCGGCAGTCGTCGTCCGGGTATGTCGAATCAGACCGGCGGCAACGCCGACGCCGACACGTGTTACGTCATCGATTCGCTCGAACAGATCGGCTCGCAGTGGCGACTGGCCGTCCTGCACGACCTGCAGGACGGGGAGAAGCGGTTCAACGAACTCAAGCGCTCGACCGGTGCGAGTTCGCGGACGCTCTCCCGAGTCGTCGACGACCTCCAGGAGATGGGTTTCGTCGACCGCCGCCTCGAGGAGGACGCGCCGGTCGCGACGTACTACTCGCTCACCGAGAAGGGGCGGTCGCTCTGTCCGGTGTTCGACGCCATCGGCGACTGGGCACGCGAGTGGGTCGCCGACCCCGAGGCGGAGTTCGACGAACAGCCAGCCTGACACCCTCGCTTCGATGCGACATACTTAGCCGGCCTCGGTCCAACCCTTGCCCATGACGCACCTCCTCGTCCGCGCCGCCCGGGGCGAACGGACCGAGCGCCCGCCCGTGTGGTTGATGCGACAGGCCGGCCGCCACATCCCCGAATACCGGGAGATCCGCTCGGAGTACAGTTTCCGCGAGGCCATCGAGACGCCCGAGGTTGCCAAACGCATCACGCTCCTCCCGTGGGACCTGTACGAACCGGACGGCCTGGTCATGTTCTCCGATATCCTGACCGTCCTCGAACCCCTCGGCTTCGACTATCACGTCGAGAGCGGCGTCGGTCCGGTCGTCGAGAACCCGGTCGAGGGGCCCGGAGACGCGGAGCGCCCCCGTGGATCGGTCGAGACCGACCTCGACTTCGTCGGCTCCCTCTTGGACGAACTCGTCGCGGACGTCGGCGACGAGACGGCCATCGTCGGCTTCGCGGGTGGCCCCTTCACGCTCGCTTCCTACGCCGTCGCGGGCGGTGCGTCGCGGAACCACGGACCGGTACGGCGGTTCCGCGCCCGCCATCCCGAGGCGTTCCGGACGCTCCTCGCCGCGTTCGCCGACGTCGTCCGGGAGTATCTGGAGTATCAGGCCGACCACGGCGCGGACGTCGTCCAACTGTTCGATACGTACGCGGGCGTGCTCTCGCCGGCCGACTACCGCGAGTTCGTCCTTCCCCTCCACCGGGAGATCCTCGCCGACCTCTCGGTCCCCTCCATCGTCTTCGTTCGCAACATGGCCGGCCGCCTCGACAGCCTCGAACGCACCGGCGCGGACGTGGTCGGTCTCGACTGGACCGTCGACATGGCCGACGCGCGGGCCGAACTCGGCGACCGACCGGTGCAGGGGAACCTCGATCCGCAGTATCTCTTCGGCTCGCCGGAGTTCGTCCGCGAACGGACGGGCGAGGTGATCGACGCCGCCGGGCCGCGTGGACACATCCTCAACCTCGGCCACGGCGTCCACCGCGACACGCCGGTAGAGTCCGTGCGGGCCTTCGTCGAGACGGCGAAGTCGATCAGCCGGTAGCCTCTGCGACGGCCCGGCCGGTCCCCGACTCGGACGCGAACCGCTCGGCGAGGCGCTTCCCCTCCCTGACTCGTGCCGGGACGCCCATCCGTCCGGCGTAGTTCGACGCGAGCGTGATTCCTTCGGGAAGGTCGACCGCCTCCATCGCCGTCCACGACCCGTCGTAGGCGGGGATCCCCCGCCGATGTCGGGTGACGTTTATCACCTCGGCCGGCGCGCCCAGCACCGACTCGAACTCCTCGCGGGCGATACGGCCGATCTCCGTCTCGGAGCGATCCACCAGCCCCGGGTCGCTCATCCCGCCGAGGAAGCAGGTGTAGACGCCGTCGCGGTCGAACAGGCTGGCGTTCCACGTCACGCCGAGGGTCCGCAGCGACTCGTCGTGACGAACTTGGTAGCCGTAGCCCGCGGGGTCGGCGTCGGAGACGAGGTGGACGTACGCCAGCGGGTTGTAGTAGAGTCGCCGGAGCGCGCGGGCGCTCTCGGGGTCGACCTCGGACAGCAGGCCGGCGGTCACGTCCGCCCGCGCGGTGAGGACCACGCGGTCGACGGCGTGGCTCCCGCCGGCGGTGTCGAGTCGGTAGCCGTCGCCGGCGGCCGCGATCCCGTCGACCGGCGTCTCCAACTCCACCCGTTCGGCGTTGTGGTCGTAGAGCGCACGGGGGAGTTGGGCCATCCCGTCGTCGAACGACACCGGCGGCTGGCGCTCTTTCCCGTCGAGTCGACGGCGAACGGCCGCGCGGACGAGACTCCCCGACCGCTCCATCCGACTGACCGTCCGCAGCGCGTACTTCCCCGGCATCTCGGCCGGGTCGGAACCGTAGATGCCGCCGAACAGGGGTTCGATCACGTTGTGGTACGCCTCCCGGCCGAACTTCCGGACGAAGTAGTCGGCGGCCGTCTCGTCGTCGCGGGCCCCGTCGGTCAGCGGTTCGGCGAGCATCCGGAGTTTCCCGCGGGCCGAGAGGAGGTCCGTCGACAGGAACTCCCGGGGTGAGAACGGCACCTGCCGGAGCCGACCGTCGGCGTACACGTACAGCGGGAGGTCGGTGTCGGCGGTTCGGACGTCGTCTTCGATCCCGCAGGCCTCGATCAGCGACTCTATCTCCGGCGTCAACCGCGTGCGCTGTGGCCCGTGTTCGAGCACCCGGCCGTCGACCGTCGTCGACCGGATGACGCCACCGGGCTCCGCCGACGCCTCGAACGCGACGGCGTCGACGCCGCGCTCCCGGAGGTGGTGTGTGAGCGCGAGCCCCGTGATCCCCGCGCCGACGACGCCGACGGTCATGTCTCGTGGGGGGCGTTCAGGCACACCGTTCCGGGCTCGTCGCGGCACTCACACTGGTGGAGACCGGCGTACTCCGGATCGTACCCCGCCACGAGCGGTTCGACCAGGTCCGCGAGCGCGCCGACGAACCGCTCGTCGTCGTACGGGACGGGGACGCGGTGGAACTCCAGGCCGCGCTCCTCGGCCTCCTCCCGGAGCTCGACGTCGAGTTCCGACAGCGTCTCGCTCTGTTCGTGCATGAAGCTCACCGGTTCGACGACGACGCGGTCGGCCTCGACCGCCTCGATAACCTCCTCCACGTCGGGGTCGGTCCACTCCACGTCGCGGTTCTCGTGGTTCTGGTAGCCGAGTTCGTAGTCGTCGACGTCGAGCGCCGTCGCCACCACGTCACAGAACTCCTCGACGTACTCCACGTACCGGCTCCCCTCGTCGAGGTAGTACTGGGGCGTGCCGTGTGCGGAGAAGACGAGTCGGGTGCCGTCCCCGAGCGAGAGGTCGTTGTCGTCGAGATAGTTGCGGATGTTGTCGATGCGGACCCGGTTGTACGCAGGATGCTTGTGCCAGCCGGTCACGGCCTCGACGGGGACGTCCCACGCCGCCTCGTCGAGGGCCTCGTCGAGTTCGTCCAGCGACTGGACGGTGGTCGACGGACCACACAGCGGGTAGATCGGCAGGCCGATCAGCCGGTCGACGCCGTCCTCGCGGGCGGCCTCGATTGCGTCCGTGATGAACGGGTCGGTGTACTGCATCCCGTAGTACGTCTCGACGTCGTACCCCCGCCCCTCGACCTCCTCGGCGAGCATCGTCGCCTGCGTCGTCGCGTGGTCGATCAGTGGGGAGCCGCCGATCTCGTCGTACTCCTCCATGAGGCCGGGCGCGCGGCGCTTGGCCAGTTCCCGTGCCCGCTCCCGGGCCGCCTCCTCGCTCGTCTCGCCCTCGATGGACATGTTCGCCATGAAGATGCGCTCCAGATAGTCGAGGACGACGTCTCTTCGACCCTCCGACGGCTCACCGAAGTTGAGCAGGACGATTCCGGTTGTCATACGCTTCGCCTAGGGGGAGGTCGATACAAAACCTGTCGGTCGTCACGACGATCCGAAGTTCGACCCCACGATTTATCAACGGTCACCCGCCGAGTCGGTGGAGCGCGCCGGTCGTCCCAGTCGGCTCCGACCGTTCGCTCGACAGGACGTAGAGGCGGCCGTCCGGGTCCCGACCGAACCCGCGGACGATTCGCCCGACGTCCCGGACGGCGACCGTCGAGAGTGGCCAGCGGCCGTCCGCCGTCGGGTCGGCCACGAACAGGCGACCGTCGGCCCGTCGGTCGGCGAAGACGTACCGTCCGTCCAGCGGGTCGATCGACCCGCGATACCGGTAGCCGCCGACGACGGCGACGCCGGTCGGCGTGTCGGTCGCCGCTCTCCCCGGATGCGGATACTCCACGACCGGATCACGGAGGCGCTCGCCCGAGAGCGTGTGACTCGGACAGCCGGTCGGTTCATCGGTCGGTGCCGAGGGATCGAAACAGTGTGTCGCCTCGTGAACGTTCCAGCCGTAGTTCCCGCCCCGTGTCACGCGGTTCACCTCCTCGTAGCGACTCCCGCCCGCGTCCGCGACGAGGAGGACCTCGCCGTCGACCGAGAGGTCCCGCGGGTCGCGAAACCCCCACGCCCACTGCTCGTCGAAGCCGCGCCGACCGACCAGCGGGTTGTCCGCCGGGACGGCGTAGCCGTCGCCCCACTCGCTCACCGTCCCAGCCGTCGCCGACGGGTCGGCGTCGACGTCGACCCGGAGGACGCTCCCGAGGAGGTTGGTCGTCAGGTCCTGTCCGTTGCCACCGCGGGTCCGCTCGTACCAGTCCTCGGCGTGGCCCCGTCCCACGTCGCCACCGCCACCACCGTCCCCGATGCCGACGTAGAGGCGGTCGTCCGGCCCGAATCCGAGTGCGCCACCGTTGTGGTTCGACTGTGGCTGTGGGACCGCCAGCAGCAAGCGCTCCTCGCCGACCTCGTCGGTCTCCGGATCGAGACGGACCTCGGACAGGACGGACGTGTGGGAGTATCCCGCCGGCGTCGACTCGCCGGCCGGTCCGCTGTACCGGACGAACAGCCGTCCGGTGGCCGCGAACTCGGGGTGGGTCGCCATTCCGAGGAGGCCCCGTGTCTCCCCTTCCTCTTCGAGGGCGACGATCCGATCCGAGAGGTCGAGAACCGGGCGCTCGCGGTCGCCTCGGTACACTTGCCCCGGCTGATCGGCGACGTACCGTCGGTCGATCCCCGCCGGCATCGCCACGTCCGTCGGTGCGGTAAACCCCGTCGCGACCGGGGTGGTTCCGACCCCTGCCGAATCGGGCGACCTCACCGGCGTGTCCGTCGGCCCGTCGTCGGTCGCGGTGGGCGTCGTCCCGCCGTCGCTCCCGCACCCGGCGAGGGCAGTCAGGAGGATACCCCCCGCTCGACGCAGGAACCGGCGACGGCCCTGCCCCGTCATTCCCCGGTCGAACCGCCGTTCGGTCGGGGTCGTGTCGCTCGGTGCACGATCGTACGTGCGTCGCGACCGGTGTAGTCCCTTCGGCGGTCGGGATCGACCGCCGGCCGGGTCGACGCCAGAACGTCTCGGGGCGGCACCCCGACGGGTCGGCCGTTCTCGCGTGGCTCCCTCGGTATGCTCCGGATACCTATATCCGATGGGGGACGAGGAGGCCGTGTGTCTTCCGAGTCGACGACCGACGCGCGGGACGGTGAATCGGAGCGGATGGGGACCGCGGCCGCCATCGAGACCCAACTGATCGCGGCGCTCGAGGGGGCGGAGGATCGGGAGATTCGCTATCACCTCCGCCAGGCACTCCAACTCGTCGAGGCGCTCGACGACCCCGAGTGATGCCGTCGGTCACCCCCCGATTCGAGGGCCGACTCACGGCAGACGGCGCGAGTCGCCGTCGACAGTTAGTAATCGTTATACGCGGGGTGAACTAGGCCCCACGTATGCAACGACGCGCTGTAGCGATCTACGTCGCGTTATTCGTGGTTCTCGGCGCGGCGTCGTACTCGCTTATCGCGACGGCCAGTGCGCCGACGGTCACGTTCGAAAACCCCGATCACAGCCTCTCCGAGGGCGACCGGATCACGGTCGACGACCGCCAGTACACCGTCTCGTCGATCACGGCGGAGACGTCCGAGGGAGAGGTCACCCGCTCGGGTGAACTGAGTTGGACCAACGACTCCGCGCGCTACACCCAGACGTGGGAGCACAACGCCACCGTCACGTACCAAGACGAGGAGTACCGCGTCCTCGTCGCCGAGGGCGACGACCCCTCGACGTTCCGACTGCAGGAGGAGCTCAATCGCACCGCCATCTTACAGGAAGACGACACCGTGAACGACGAGACGGTCACCGTGAACGGCACGGAGTACGTCGTCCGTGAGGAGGGCGACAGCCGGACGCTGATCCCGTCGAGCGAGTACTTCCCCGAACCGTCCTCGACCGAGTACGGCGAGGGCGATACCATCCAGTACCAGGGCAACGCAACGACGGTCAGTAGCGTCACCGGCGACGGCGCGACGCTCGCGTGGACCGGATCGAAGACCAACACCGTCGGTGTCGACCACAACGCGAACGTCACCGTGAACGGGCAGACGTACTTCGCCCACTTCCCCGACAATAGCACGCTCGTCCTCGAAGCCGACTACGGCGCCTACGAGCGCCAGACTCAGGAGATCGACCGATACGAGAACCACGTCAACGGGCTCTGGGGTGTCTCGATCGTGAGCTTCGCCACGGCCGTCATGCTGCTCGGCATGGCGTACATGCCCTCGCGGTACTGACGACGCGGCGTCCCTTTCTCCGTACCCTCTCGCTACGACGGCTTCGTCTCGGCGGGACCGTCGGCCAACCGGCGTCTTTCCGTCCCCGGAGTGGGCGCTCCGTCGCGGGTGCCTATCGCTCGACCGACCACGAGGAGAGTGACGACGGGCGTGCGAAGCCGACAGGCGGGAGGAAGAACGGCATCAGTCGGACGACGGACGTCCCGCAACGCCGCTCGCGCGAGGGCTATCCGCCCTGTACCGGGATCTTCGCCAGTTCGACGAGCCGTTCGATCGTCTCGACCGAGCCATCGTCCTCCGGGTAGACGAGTGCCACCACCTCGACGGCGTCGGGCGTCGACCCGGCGGGGATCGACCACTCGCCGGTGACGGTTCGGCTCTCTTCCGGCGGCACTCGATCGGTGCTCGTCCGGCCGCTGATCGATCGCCCGTCGCGGAGGACGACGCTGAGCAACTGGAACTCGTAGTCCGTCTCCCCGCCGTTGGTCACGTCGACGGTGAGCGAGAGCGACCACCGGTCGCCCTCGGCCTCCCGCAGGGTCGCCTCGGTGAGCGTCTCGGTGCGGTCCGTCGTCGGGAGGAGGTCGTCGCCGACGCCGACCGCGTCCGACTCCGGCGTGGGCGTCCCCGTGTCGGTCGTGTCCTCGGGATTGTCGTCGCCGGCGAACTGCTGCCGGAAGAGTTCGAAAAACGTCGCCCCTTCGATGACGAGTGGGACGCCGATGGCGAACCCGACCAAGAGACGGATCAGTGTCCGCTTCGAGATGGCTCCGTCCTCGGTGTCGGTGTCGGTGGTCGGCGTGTCGTCGGTGTCGTCGGTCACGAGTGAGTGGTGTCGCGTGTGTTCGGACGTGTCAGACCGGGATCGGTGGGCTCCCCGGAGTCAGGAGACCGTCACCGACCAGCGCCCAGAGCGGCAGGCCGTACGCGAGGACGATCAGCAGGATGGCGACGGCGGTCCACAGTTTCAGGTTGTCGAGGATGCGGGGACTGTGCTCCGGTCCGGACAGCGGTGTGGGGATGGCGCTGTTGACTCGGATGGTGTCGGTGCCGTCGCCGCCGAACCACGTCCCGACGATGACGATCAGGAAGAGGACGAGCGCGACGAACAGCAGCGTCCCCCCGACGGCGATCTGGATACGCATCTCGCTGACGCCGCCGACGACTCCTTGGAACGTCACGCTATCGTACTGTGGTTCGGCGGTCCGGCGCGGCACGCCGGCGAGGCCGGCGCGGTGCATCGCGTTCGACATCAGGGTCATACCGACGAACCACAGGTACGGCTGGACTGTCGCGAGCGACCGGAACCGCAGGCGGTTGCCGGTGATCTGGGGGAACAGCCAGTAGCCCGCCGCCATGAACGTGAGCGCCGACGCGGTGCCGACGGTGAGGTGGAAGTGCCCCGGCACCCACAGCGTGTTGTGGATGAGGTAGTTGATGTTCATGCCCGCGTTGATCATGCCGGAGAAGCCGCCGGCGGCGAACATGAGACCGGCGAGCGCGCAGCCGGCGAACGCGGGTTCGTCCCACGGGAGTTTCCGCAGCCAGCCGAGCCGCCCCTCACCACCGCGCTGTCGCGCGCCGTGTTCCATGCTGGCGACGACGGTGAAGGCAGTGAGCAGGCTCGGCAACAGCAGGAACATGGTGTTCGTCATCGCGATGAACTTGAACCCCTCCGGGATGCCGGGGTCGGTGTACTGGTGGTGGAAGCCGACCGGCGTCGAGAGGAGGAGAAAGAGGACGAACACCACGCGTGCGAGCGGGTCGCTGAACAGCCGACCGCCCGAGAGTTTCGGCAGGACGGTGTACCAGATGAAGTAGGCCGGCATGAGCCAGAAGTAGACGACCGGGTGGCCGAAGTACCAGAACAGCGTCCGCGTGAGCAGGGGGTCGACCTGTTCGATGAGGCCGAGCGACCACGGCAGGAGGAAGAAGATGACCTCGACGGCGACGCCGGCCGAGGAGATGTACCACATCAGCATCGTCGTCAGCACCATGAACGTCTGGAGCGGGATGCGCTCGTCGGGGTTGTCGCCCCGCCACCGCCAGTAGGTGCGGAACCAGTCGAGGCCGGCGAGCCACGACCCGACGATGAACAGCGTGAGGCCCGTGTAGAAGGCCGGGTGTGCCTGCATCGGGGCGTAGAACGTGTAGAGCACGTCTGCGTTCATCGGTATCGACGGCACTACGCCGCCCAGGATGGCCGCCGCAGCCATCACGGCCCCGACGAGCATCAGCCCGAACCACGTCATCGCGAACCGTGCGCTCGGCAGGGAGCGGTCGAGGCTCCGTGTGACGCCCCAAGTGAACATTCCACAGAGCGCAAACGTCGTGAATACGAGCGCCAGGAGGACGCCGTGGCCGGTCAGCACCGTGTAGTAGTCCGCGGAACTGACGAACCCACGGAAGACGTCCGTTCGATGGAGCGCCTGTATCATGCCGAACAGGCCGCCGACCCCGAGTGCGGCGAAGGCGACGGCCATGTTCCAGCGAACGATGCGTGCGTCGGTCGGGAAGTCGTCGACGTATGCCATTTAGCTACCCTCCGTGTCGTATTCGTCCTCGGGCACGACCACGAGTTGGCCGGCCATGGTGTGGTGGGCGGCCCCACAGTACTCGTGACAGACGATGCCGTACTCCGCCGGCTCGTCGAACCTGACGGTGACCTCGGCGACCTGCCCCGGGATCACCATCACGTTGACGTTGGTACCGGCCACCTCGAAGCCGTGTGTCACGTCGGCGCTGGTGACGTAGAACGTCACTTCGGAGTTGGCCGGCACCCGGATCGGCTCCGAGGTTCCCGGTTCGAACAGGAACTGTCGAGCGACGACGTGCACCTCGTACTCATTCTCACCGACACGCTCGACACCGGGGTCGGCGAACTCCGTCTCGTCGAGCGATCCGGCGTCGATCGTTCCGCCGGAGTCGTCGACCATCTTCACGCCCGGGCCAACCGCCCCGTACGTAACCGTCGCGATAAGCCCGACGATCAACAGTAGTGCGGCTGCGGTCCATATCTTCTCGTAGCGATGGATTTCCATATCTCGTCACCTCCAGTTAGCCGATCACCGTCGGTCCGCCGCCGAGGAACTCGACGAAGTACATGAACACCCACAGCAGGCTGATGATCGCGACGTAGATCACGATCAGGGTCGCCGTGCCGGTCGGATCGAACTCGTCGTGGCCGAGTTCCCGGATCACGGCCGACTCGAACACCGACTCCGACGGGGTGCGTTCGGCCGCCGTCGGCGTCGTCGCGGAGTCGCCCGTGGTCGTGAACTGGTCGTAGTTCGCGAACACCCACGCGGTGACGCCGAGGACGGCAACCAGCGCGGCGACGACGGCACCGCCGACGAGTCGGAAGGCGAACGTGAGCGCCGGCGACGTACCGCCGCTGCCCGCGGAGTCACCTCCGCCCCCGCTGCCACTGCCGCTGCCGCTGTCGCTTCCGCCCCCGCTGCCGCCGCCACCACCGCCACCCTCGCCACCGACGACGACCGCCCCCTTCATGCCGAGGGCGAGGTGGGGCTGGCAGTAGTATTTGTACACCCCCTCGGTCTCGAAGGTGCGCTCGTGGGTGAACCCGCTGTTCTCGATCGCCTCGACGCCGCTCCAGTCTGATTCCGACGGTCCCTCCTCGATAAGCACGTTGTGGGTGTCGGAGACCCACTCGAACGTGATGGTCGTTCCGGGGTCGACCCTGACCGCGGCCGGCGCGAAGGCGTACGGTCCCCCGTTGCCATCGGCTCCGACCTCGACCGTCACCGCGTCCTGTCCGGTCCGGTCGACGGTCCCGTCGAAGTTTTGCGTTTCCCCGCCCGACTCGCTGCCGAACCAGCCGCCGTAGTCGACGCCGTTCTGTGCGGCGGCGGTGTTCGCGCTGGCGCCGACACCGACGGCGGCGGCCGCGCTCCCGACCGCCGTCCGGAGCGCCCCGCGGCGCGTCATCGTTCCGTCGTCGGGGTCGGTGTCCGATCGCGCCGGACTCGTCCCCGTCTCCCGTCGTCGCTCGGTTCGCGCGTGGTCGGATGGCGGCGGACCGTCCGTCGCTGGCACGTCCGGGTCGCTCGGTCGTCCCCCGACGTCACCCCCGCGTGACGAGTCAGCTTGCCGTTCGTTCCCGTCGACTGACGCCATACGTCCGACGACGCCACGGTGTCCATATAATACGCCGGACCGATTTTCACGCCGCTGGAATAACGGTGACACCTATTAGGACGCCGACCGGCCCATGCAGTATGGTTTCGGTTCAGCACGTGCCGATCGTCGGGTTGCTCGCACTGCTCCCCGTCGCAGTGTACGCACTCTCGGTCGAGGCGATCGTGGTGGTGGCGCTCCTCAACGTCGTCCTCATCTCCGCGAGCGTGTACACGATGTTCCTCCCCAGCGAGGCGACCGTCAAGGCCACGTCCGCGTAAGCGATGATTCCGCTTTCCGGTCCGGGTACCGGTGCAGCGGCGGCGGCAGCGAGCGATCCCGGGCTGCTGGTGTTTCTGGCCATCGGTGTGTTGGGCGGCGCGCACTGCCTCGGGATGTGTGGACCGCTCGTCACGCTGTACGCGGATCGACTGGGTTCGGAGGCCGACCGTGTCAGCCCCGTCGACGTCCGTCAACATCTGCTGTTCAACGCCGGCCGAACCCTCAGCTACGCCGCCATCGGCGCGCTCATGGGGGCGCTCGGGGCGGTCCTCTTCGACGTCGCCGCCGTCGCCACTCTCGCGACCGACGTCCGGGGCATTACGGGCATCCTCGCCGGCGGCTTCATCGTGTTCACCGGCGCGGGCTATCTCCTCCGTGGCACCGTCGGACACGGCGTCTCGATTCCCCTCGTCGGTGACGCGTTCCCCCGGGTGTACGCCGCCGTGACGACCCGCGTCGACACGTGGGTCGGCGGCCCTCGAATCCTCGCTCTCGGTGCGCTCCACGGATTCCTCCCCTGTCCCCTGCTCTATCCCGCCTTCCTCTACGCCTTCGCGGTCGGGTCACCGATCCGCGGGGCCGTCTCGCTCGCCGTCCTCGGCGTCGGAACCGTCCCGACGCTGCTCGCCTACGGGACCGTCTTCCAGTCGCTCGGAACGGGGAGTCGGGTGAGCCTCCACCGCGCCCTCGGCATCGCCTTCGTGGTGCTCGGGTACCTGCCGCTGGCACACGGGTTGATGCTCCTCGGGATTCACATCCCACACCCCCCGATCCCCGTCTACCAACCCCTCGGCTGACCCAACCATGCCCTGTCACCTCTGTGATCTGCCGACGCCGGACCCGCCCGTCACCGACGAGGACGTCGAGGGGACGTTCTGCTGTCGTGGCTGTCTGGAGGTGACGCGGGCGCTCGACGCGGACGACGTCGACGTCGACCCGGATCGGGTGCAGGCGTCGCTGGACGCGGACACGACCGACGATACTCCGACCGTCGACGACGTGGCCGCCGCCGAGGACGCGGACACCGCCTTCCTCGCCGTCGACGGGATGCACTGTTCGACCTGCGAGGCGTTTCTGGAGGCTCGGGCGACCGACCACGAGGGGGTCCTCGCGGCGTCGGCGTCGTACCCTTCGAACCTCATGCGGGTCGCCTACGATCCGGACCGTGTCGCCGCGACCGACCTCCCGGAGCTGATCGAGGGTGCGGGCTATCGCGCCCGCCGCGCCGAGGACGCGGCGGCTGCCGACGATCCGACCGCAGACCGGGAGGACGACACCACCGAGACGATCGGTCGCCTGATCATCGGTGGCTTCTTCGGCATGATGACGATGGCGTGGTACGCCCTCTTTCTCTACCCCGTCTACCTCGGTGTCGACCCCGACGCACTCCTGTTCGACGTCCACGGTCCGGCCGGGCGATACCTCCTCTGGAACGTGTGGGTGATGACGAGCGTCGTCCTCGGCTACACGGGGTTCCCGATCCTTCGGGGAGCGTACGTCAGCCTGCTGGCCCGGCGACCGAACATGGACCTGTTGGTCGCACTCGCGGCCGGGACCGCGTACGTCTACAGTACGCTGACGCTCCTCCTCGGGGGGACGGAGGTGTACTTCGACATCACGACGGTCGTCGTGCTGGTGGTGACGGTCGGGGGGTACTACGAGACACGACTGAAGTCGCGGGCCGCCGGCCAGTTGACGGAACTCACGGAGAACCGGGTCGACGAGGCGACCCGGCGCACCCCGGACGGCGAGGAGACGGTCCCCCTAGACGCGGTGTCGGCGGGCGACGAGCTCGTCGTCGGGACGGGGGATCGGGTGCCGGTCGACGGTCGCGTGGTCGAGGGGACCGCGGCGGTCGACGAGTCGCTCGTCACCGGCGAGTCGATCCCCGTCCGTCGGTCGCCGGGTGACGACGTGATCGGTGGCGGCCTGCTCACCGAGGGCGGTATCGTCGTCGAGGCGGCGGCCGAGGCGACGAGCACGCTCGACCGACTGGTGGCCCACCTCTGGCGCGTCCGCAGTTCGCAGTCGGGCGTCCAGCGACTCGCCGACCGCCTCGCGGCCGTCTTCGTCCCCGTCGTCGTCCTCCTGGCCGCCGCCGCAGTCGTCGCCCACCTCGCTCTCGGAGCGACGCCGACCGCCGCCCTCCTGACCGGACTGGCCGTCCTCGTCGTCTCTTGCCCCTGCGCGCTCGGTCTGGCGACGCCTCTCGCCGTCGCCGCGGGCGTCCGGGAGGCCCTCGACGCGGGCGTCGTCATCACCGACGGCGACGTGTTCGAGCGAGCGACCGACGCCGACGTGGTCGCGTTCGACAAGACGGGGACGCTGACCACCGGCGAGATGCGCCTCCACGACGCCCGCGGCGACGAGGAAGCCATCGCCCGCGCCGCGGCCGTCGAGACGTTCGCCGACCACCCGATGGGTCGGGCCATCGTCGAGGCGGTCGACCCCCCGGACCTGCCCGTCTCGGCGTTCGAGCGCCACCCGGGTCGAGGGGTGAGTGGGGTGGTTGGCGAGGAGCCACGGTCCTCGGGCACAGGCGAGGAGCCACGGTCCTCGGACACGGGCGACCGGGTGACCGTCGGCCGCGCCGACCTGTTCGAGGACTGTACGGTCCCCGACCGCTACCGCGAGCGGTACGAACGCGCAGTCGAGGCGGGACGCGTCGCGGCGTACGTCGGCTGGGACGGGGCGGTGCGGGGCATCCTCGTCGCCGGCGACCGACCGCGGCCGGAGTGGGAGTCGGTCGTCTCGGCCGTCGGTCGTGAGGTCGACCGGGTAGTCGTCCTCACGGGCGACGGCGAAGCGGCGGCGGCGCGGTTCCGTGACCACCCTGCGGTCGACGACGTCTTCGCCGAACTGCCGCCGGCGGCGAAGGCGACGACCGTCGACCGACTCCGGGCCGACGGGACGACGGTGATGATCGGTGACGGGAGCAACGACGCCCCGGCGCTCGCGGCCGCCGATCTGGGCATCTCGCTGGAGAGTGGCACTCGACTCGCAGCCGACGCCGCCGACGCCGTCGTCACGACCGACGATCTGACGACCGTCCCCGAGGTGTTCGACCTGACCGCGGCGACGAAACGACGCATCCGGCAGAACCTGGGGTGGGCGTTCGTCTACAACGCCGTCGCGATTCCGGTCGCGCTGATCGGCGCGCTCAACCCCCTCGTCGCGGCCGTCGCGATGGCCGCGAGCAGCCTGCTCGTCGTGGCGAACTCGTCTCGGGGGTTCGGGTCGAGCGAGTCCGCTCCCGACGTGTCGGGCGACGACCCCATCGAGTCCCCCGCGGTCGCCGCCGACGGCGGGGCGTGACGGCTCGTCGGATCACTCAAACCGTCGCTTGTGCTTTGCCCGGGCTTTTGTGTCCGGCGACCGAACGCTGGAGTGATGCCCTCCGTCCGTTCCGCGTCGCTCGCCGCCCGCGCCGGGACTGCGACCCGTGCGCTCGCCTTCTGGGCCGCCGTCGCGCTCCCCGTCCCGGCTCTCGGCCTCATCGCCGTCGGTGCCGACCTGTGGGTCGTCTTCGCCCTCCTCGCGTGTAACGCCGTGGCGCTGGTCGTCGGCCACGACTACCGCTCTCGCCCCCGCCCGAACCGCGACCACTAAGACCGACGGGCGGCAATCCCGACCGAATGCGCGTCACGCTACTCGGAACGGGGGACACGACGGGGACGCCGACCGTCGGCTGTGACTGTGCCACCTGTCGACGGGCCCGCGACCGCGGCGTCGAGCGCTCCCGGTTCTCCGTCCACGTGACCAACGAGCGGACCGGCGAGTCGCTACTGGTGGACTGCAGTCCCGACTTCCGCCACCAGTTTCTCACTCACGACGTACCGCTTCCGGACGCCGCGCTGGTGACACACATCCACTTCGACCACCTCGACGGTCTGGGCAACGCCTACCGCGTGTTCGACGACCTGCCCGTCCACGCCGCGAACGAGGTCGATCCGGTCACCGGGGAGAGTGTCGCCGACACGATCCGCCGGAAGTACGACTACCTCGACCGGGTGCGCGTCCACGACCACGTCCCGACCGAGCCCTTCCGCGTCTGCGGGCTCGACGTGCGCTTCGTCCCGGTCGATCACCCACCGCTCCTGTGTTACGGCGTCGTGATCGAGGATCCCGAGACGGGTGCGAGGTGTTCGCTCACGGGCGACACCAGTTACGCCGTTCCCGACGCGTCGCGGGCGGCGCTGTCCGACGCCGACCTCCTGCTGGCCGACGCCATCGTTCCTGCGTCGTCCTGCGAGCACCACCCGCTCGGCGGGAGCCACCACGACGCCGACGGCGTCCCCCGCACCTTCGGGTCGAAACACATGACCCGCGAGGGGGCACTCGACCTGGCGGCGGACCTCGACGCCGGCCGGACGCGGCTGGTCCACCTCGCGCACTTCTACCCCGCCGACGAGGCGTTCGACGACCCGCTGGCGGTCGACGGCGAGCAGTACGAACTTTAAGCCTCGCTGCCCACCCGCCCGTATGACGCACGTCTCCGCGCTCGGCCGCGGCGCGGCGAGCGGTTTCGCCGGCATTCTCGTCTGGGCCGCCGTCTCCTTGCTCTTCCTCGGCGTCCCGGACCCCCGTCGCGCCGCGGTCGCCGGCCTCGCCGTGGCCGTCGCCGTGGCCGTCGCGACCGAACTCGCCAGCCTCAGGTGAACCGGTCCAGCCCGGCCTGTCGGCGCGCCACGCCCGCCGGGTCCGCCACCCACGGCGTCCGCGCGTCCCGCAGTCCCTCGGGGTCCACCGTCGGCGCGCCGCCGGGTTCGTAGGCCGGACAGTCCTCGCTGCAGTCGCTCGCCGGGTCGACGGTTCGGTCGAAGGTAGTGCAGTAGGGTCGGCCGTCGTCGGTCGGCCGCATCGACGCACACGCCGGGTAGTCGTCTGCGCTGGGCCGCCACCCCTTGCCGTAGGCGCGTTCGGCGATCGCGCGCCGTTTTCGCGCCTTCGCCTCGGGGGACGCGAAGGCGACGTCCGTCCGGAGGGGTCGCTCGTCGACGCGTTCGACGCCCGTCCCACCGGGATCGATCGGCGTCGGGTCGCGGACGACCGTCAGTCGGCGATCCGTGGATCGATCTTCTCCCGCCACGAACCGCCAGACCCCCACGTGGTCGGGGATGCGGTTCAGGTGTGCGCCGGTGACGTAGCTCTCCGTCGCGAGGATCACGGCGTCGAAGAGGCCGAGCGACACGTCGCGGCGCAACTGCCGCTGGAGGTCACCCGGCCGCCCGAGATCGGGTTTGTTCTCGATGCCGATCAGACGGTCGAACCAGTCGGGATACCGGGTCGTCGCGCGGACGTGACGGCGACTCCCGCGGCGTTCCGCCTCGAAGAAGCCGACGTCGACGGCGCGGTCGGTGACCCGCCGGGCGACGGCGGGCGGGAAGTCGAGGGCGTCGACGGGATCGACCGCACGGCCGGGTCCCACGTCGCCCTCGACGGCACGGGGTGGGATGGTCTCGCTCGTGATCGCCGCCCGGCGGTCGAACTCGTCGCCGGGGACCACCCCGCAGACGTCGACGACGCGCGATCCGGGGTCGGCGACCGAAGCGCCGAGTTGCCGACCCAGTACCCAGTCGCGACTGCGTTCGAGGTGAGAACACAGCGCCAGTTCGAACGCGTACTCCGACACCGCTCAGTCGTCGACGACGACTTCCACCGGTTCGTCGTCGTCGACCGTCTCGATGCCGCCGTCGTCGCCCTCCTGCCAGAGCAGGACACCCGCCACGAGGACGACGATCCAGGACCGCCAGTTCGCCAGGTTCAGCGTGTAGCCGATGCCGAAGGGCTTCTCGACGACCATCCCCTCGCCGGGCTTCCAGTGGGCGGAGAGCAGTCGTCCGAGGCTCGGCCGTTCGAAGTTGTACGGGATTCCGAGGATCGATCCGGACTGCGGTTTGTCGGCCATGCTGACACCGTACGGTTTCGTTGGATAAATCGTTTCGGCTCACGGCGGCGCGTCCACCGCCGAACCGTTACACGACCGATCCCCCGTATCGTTCATTATCTACCGTTCTGGACGCTCTGCCGCCAGTATTATCCCTCTCGGTGACGTAGGTGTCGATAATGTCTTCCCCTCCCGTTCCGTCGCAGTCGGCCGGCAACGACGCACCCGACGGCCGCAAGTCGACGCTGTTCTGTCCGGACTGTGGCCACGCCAGTCCCGCCGACGGGGACTGGGACGTTCGAACCGTAGCCAGCCGCCGACGGCTTCGCTGTCCCGAGTGTCGGTGTGTGATCGACCGCCGCGACGCGGGGCGCGTTCCGGCACGCGCCCGTCCCTTCGGCGCACCCGCCCGGTGGTGTGCCGACGCCTGGTCGCGGTGTCTGTCCGCGTGGTCGACGCTCGTCGTCGGCCGTCGGTCGGCCGACTGCTGACGGTTTACTGGTACCGGCCCCGACCCTCTATCTCTCTGAGTCGGGACAGGACGGCGTCGTCACCGGCGTCGGCGTAGCCGGCCTCGAATGCCGACAGCACCGTGCCTGGGTCGTCGGCGGTGCCACGGACGCTCCCACCGAAGACGTGACAGTCCATCGCGTGGTCCTCGACGTGCCCGCTGTGGTAGCCGAGGCCGAAGTCGATGAGGAACAGGCGGTCCGTTCCGATCCGGACGTTCCGGACCGTCGGGTCGCCGTGGACGACGCCCGCGCGGTGGAGCGTCGCGAGGTGGTCGCCGACGGCCCGTGCGTGGGCGGGTGAGAGGTCGGCCGCGAGGTCGCGGTCGCCGACCCGGGAGAGCGTGAGCGTCGCGTCGGCCACGTCGACGTCGTAGACGACGGGCGTCGGCACCCCGTGGCGGCGCGCTTCGCTCGTGAGGCGGGCCTCGGCGACCGTCCGCTCGCGACGCAGTCTCGCGTCGAGGTCGGGGTGGCGGTACGCCTTCGGCAGGCGTCGCTTGACGACGCGGTCGTCCGCGACGGTGACGACCGCCTCCGCCCCCTGTCGTTCGGCGGTGTCGACGGCCCCCACCGAGACCGACTCCTCGGCGTGCCACGTCACGGGCACCTCGTCGGGCCGGTAGTTCGGGTCGATCGCCGACTCGTCGATTCCGATCGTCTCGCCCGCGGCCAACATCTTCCCGCCGAGAACCGCGATCATCCCCGCGTTGTCCCGCAGGTAGCGTGGGTCGGGCGCGTAGAACTCGGCCCCGCGTTCCTCGCACATCGCCGCCAGCATCCCACGCAAGCGCTCGTTCTGACCGACGCCCCCGCCGAGGACGAGTTCGTCCGCACCGGTCAGCGACAGCGCCCGCTCCGAGACTTCGGTAAGCATCGCGAAGGTCGTCTCCTGTAACGAGAAGCAGACGTCCTCGACGGGCGTGCCGTCGTCGTAGGCGCCCTTGGCGGCGCTCATCAGGCCCGAAAAGGAGAAGTCCATCCCCTTGACCACGTAGGGGAGGTCGACGTACTCGCCCCCCTTCGCGGCCTCCTCCACCTTGGGGCCACCGGGGTGGGACCAGCCGACGTGCCGGGTGAACTTGTCGATGGCGTTGCCGACGCCGGTGTCCATCGTCTCGCCCAAGACGCGGTACCGGCCGCCGTGGTAACCGAGCAAGTGGGCGTTGGCGCCGCTGGCGTTCAGACACACCGGCGCGTCGAAGCCGGAGCCGTGGCGACCGATCTCCAGGTGGGCGAGCATGTGGTTGACGCCGACGAGTGGTACGTCGAGCGTCCCCGCGAGGGCACGGGCGGCGGTGCCGACGGTCCGCAGGCAGGGCCCCAGTCCCGGTCCTCGCGAGAAGGCGACGGCGTCGATCGGTCCCTCGGCGCCATCGAGGACCGTCTCGATCACCGCTGGAATCGCCTCGCTCATGTGTTCGGCCGCCTCGCGCGGGTGGAGGCCGCCGCTGTCGGGCTGGTAGGCGTCCGTCTCGACGGTCGGCGCGGCGGCGTCGGAGAAGTCGTCGGGGTCGAACTCGAAGACCGCGGCGCTTGCCGCCCACGCCGTGCCTTCGATGCCGATGATTCGGGTCGTCATCGCACCCGTGTCGGTCGGCCCGCGGGCCGATCACACGCGGCCGTGCGATCGATCCGCGGGACGACGATAGCCACGCTCAGGCCTCTTCGGGGTCGGCGTCCTCCGCGTCGGCGTCCTCGCCGTCCGCGGTGATCTTGTTCCGCTCCAGCATGTGATCCTGTTCGACGTCGCGGGCGTGGTCCGGACTCTCGTACACCTTGGCGTAGCCGATGGTCTTGCGCATCCCGAACTTCGTGTCGAGTTCGTGGACGACGACTTCGGCGGAGTCCTTGTTCAGTTTGGCCGCGAGACTGTCACGAACCGAGAGACGGGACGGGGTCGCCTCGTCGTGTGTGGTCTGGAACCGAACGTCCGTTCGGTGCAACATGGGGTTGTCGTCTTCCTCGATGATATTGATTTCCATCGTTCAGTTACGTGTACGTGGTCCCGAACCGGACAAAAGGATTACGAAGCGGGCGGCGGCCCCGCTACAACAGGGCTAGCGCGGCGTCGGTGTCGCCGGTCATGCGGTCGAGGAGGTCCCGCGCCGTCGCTCGCGTCGACTCGGTGACGGGGACGAGCACCATCCCCTCCCCCGGTTGACCGTAGACGACCGACCCGCCGAGCGGCGTCGCGACGATGGCCGGGAGCGTCGCCAGATCCTCCTCACCGTCGACGCCGACGACCGTCGGATCGTCGGCGGCGAGCGCGGTCACGAGGGCGTCGAGCAAGTCACGGGAGAGGGTTCCCGGCGGGTTGTCGACCTCGATTCCCGGCTCGGGCAGACCCTCGGCGACCGCCTCGTCGACCCGTGCGCGCTCGGTGCGGCCGTCGATCACCGCCACGTCGGGGTGGCGACCGACCCGGATCAGGTGGTAGGTGACCACGTCGCCGACGGCGACGAGGGGGGAGCCGGCCTCGTCGTCGGCGAGGAGGTCCTCGGGGTCGGTGAAGACGCGACCCAGCGGCTCCTTGAACGCTCCCCGGAGGTCGTCGGGGAGTTCGAGCACGGTCAGCGGACCTTCAGCGCGTAGCCGCCGGATTCGGAGACGTTCATCTCCTCGGCGACCGCCGAGCGGTCGGGGTGGGTGACGATGACGTAGCCCGCCCAGTCCTCCGTGAGACTCGACGACCCGCAACTCGCACAGGTCTGTTTGTCGGGTTCGTTGATGTAGTGGCACTCACGGCAGGCGAGGCGGTCCTCGGCCATCAGTTACCCTCCATCTCCGCCTCGCGCTCCTGTCGCTCCTCTTCGAGCCAGCCGTGCTTGCCCAGTCCCGGCTGTTTCGCCGTCAGACCGATCTTGCTGTCCCGAGGGTTGCGCTCGTCGACGCTCTTGGTGACGATTCGCACCCGGACCTCGTCGCCGACGCCGAGGGTTCGGTTGGTCTCCGTCGACGCGAGCTGCTGGTTCTCGCCGTCGTAGGCGAGGTATTCGTCGGAGATCTGGGAGACGTGGAGCAGCCCGTCGACGGGACCGATCCCGACGAACGCGCCGAACTCCACGACTTCGACGACCGTGCCGTCGACGACCTCCTGCATCTGTGGATCGAAGGTGATGGCGTCGAACTCGGCCTCGTAGTAGACGCCGGGTCGGTTGGGGAGGACCGCGCCGTCACCGATGTCGTGGACGTTGACGACGCTCACGACGCTCCCCACCTCCTCGTCCATCCGTCCTTCGAGCTTGTCCTGGAGCAGGCGCTTCACCCGCTCGGGCGTCACGTCGGCCAGGTGCCGCGGGGGCACCTCGACCGTGTCCTTGAGTCGTACCCGTTTGTACATGCTAAGGTTGTGTTATGGTCAGTTTGTTCCGACCCCTTAAACCGATTACCCGAACGTCACGTCCGAGCACGCGGTCCTTGAGGGGGCCGTCGTTCGTCACGACGTAGTCGCAGTCGCCACGGTCGGCGAGTTCGACGAGGGCGTCGTCTGCGTACGATGCGTCGGTCTCCACCACGCGGCACCGCTCGGCCAGGTCCCGTCCCACGCTGGCGGCGGTTGCCTCCTCGCCCGCACCCGTCGCGAGCGAGTCGAGTTCCTCGATCACCGTCGCTGGCGTGACGAACGCGACCGACTCGAGGAGCCGATCGAGTTCGTCGAACACGCGGACGTCACATTCGACGGGCATCATGAGCGCGCTGGTGTCCATTGCGACGGGGTGGCGAGTCACTTGAGGGTGCCGATCCCGATGAGTCGCCACCGCGCACCGACACGGCGGTTGATGGCGATCTGTGCCCCCGCCTCCGCACAGACGGGGCGTTTCAGCGACACCTCACACTCGCCGGATCGGGCGCTCGTCACCGCGCCCACAGTCGTCGCGGTGCCGACGGTGAGCATCAGCGGTTCGCCCGTGGATATCTCCTCGATCTCCTCGCTCTCCTCGCCGACGACCCGATCGAGCAGATCGACGTCCATCTCGAAGGCCTCGTGGGTCGGAGGAAGCGTCCCCGGTTCGCCGGCGACCTGGCCCGCGAGCGCGTCGCCTTTCGTGAGCGCCGGATCGAGACCGGTGCCGACGCCGAGCAGTCCGCCGGGGCGGGCCACGTCGACCGACTGGTTGCCGGCCTGGAGCGACCGCACCTCGGTCGTGATCGGTCGCCACTCGCTCTGTCCCCCTTCCTCGACCTCGCGACCCGGCCGGAGCTCGATCTCCGTGCCGACCTCGAGCGTCCCGTCGACCAGGCTGCCACCGACGACACCGCCCTGGAGGTCCCCCCAGGTCGTCCCCGGCCGGTTGATGTCGAAACTCCGGGCGGCGAACATCCGCGCGGCCTCCTCGGGATCGCGCTCCGGCGTGGGGATCTCCTCCTCGATGGCGCCGATGAGGAGGTCCATGTTCACCTCCTGTTGGGCGCTGATCGGGACGATGGGGGCGTCCTCGGCGACGGTCCCTTCGACGAACGCCTCGATCTCCTCGCGGTTCCGGACCGCACCCTCGCGGTCGACGAGGTCGATCTTGTTCTGGGCGATGACGATGTTGTCGATGCCGATGATGTCGAGTGCCATCAGGTGTTCCTCGGTCTGGGCCTGTGGCACCGGATCGGTCGCGCTCACGACCAGGACGGCCCCGTCCATGAGCGACGCACCGGAGAGCATGGTCGCCATCAGCGTCTCGTGACCGGGCGCGTCGACGAAAGAGACCGTCCGCAACGGTTCGCTCTCCGAGCCGTCCGCACAGGTCTCCTCGACCGTGAACCGGTCGGGGGCGTCGAGGCCGGGGCACGTTCGGAACGTCGCGTCCGCGTAGCCAAGGCGGATCGAGATGCCGCGTTTCATCTCCTCGGAGTGCTGGTCGGTCCACGACCCGCTGAGGGCCTGGACCAACGTCGTCTTGCCGTGATCGACGTGGCCGACGAGGCCGATGTTCACCTCCGGTTGCTGGTGTGTTTCCGTCGCCATTGAGAGTAATCTTGGAGGAATTTCGCTCCCTGCGGGTGATAAACTTGCTGTTTGCCGACGCGGGTTCGCCGTCCGTCACGGTCGCCGACTCGTGTGGTCGGGGGACCGCGTCCGATCGGCCTCGAATCCGGCCTCACGGCCGGACCGACGGCTCTTTGCTCCGACCGATCCATGGCCCGGTGTGCTCCGCTACGTCACCACGAACGCGGGCAAGGTTCGCGAAGCCCGTGAGTACCTCGACGACGGCTCGGTCGCCCAACTCGACTTCGACTACGCCGAGATCCAAGCACCGACGCTGGACCCCATCGCCGCCCACGGGGCTCGCGAGGCGTACCGGCACGCCGACGAACCGGTCCTCGTCGACGACGCGGGCCTGTTCGTCGACGACCTCGACGGCTTCCCCGGTCCCTACTCCTCCTACGTCGAGGAGACGCTCGGGATCGAGCGGGTCGGCGAGTTGGCCCGCGACGCCGGCGGCGGCGACGATGCCCCGGCCCGCGCCGCCTTCCGGTGTGTGCTCGCCTACTGCGACGGCGACCCCTTCGACACCAGCCCCGATCCGGTCGACCGCGGGGACCGCGCCGCCGCGGCCGCGGCGGACGACGGAGGCGACGCCGACGACCTCCCCGTCAAACTCTTCGAGGGTGTCGTCCGCGGACGGATCGTCGACCCCCGCGGCGACGGCGGCTTCGGCTACGATCCGATCTTCGAACACGACGGGACGACGCTCGCGGAGATGAGCGCCGCCGAGAAGAACGCCATCTCGCACCGCGGGCGGGCGCTCGCGAAGTTCGCCGAGTGGTACGCGACGCGGTAGTCACGCCCGCGGATCGCGGTCCGGCCCCGGATACTCGCCGCTCACCACCTCCCGATAGAGGCTCTCGGCGTCGAACAGCGTCGCGAACGCGCGGGGATGACGCACGCTCGTCTCCACGCGCTTCCGGATGTTCGCCCCGGCCGACGCCGACAGCAGGAACTCGTCGAGCGTCAGGAGGTGCATCGCGCCGCCGCGATAGGCGGCGGCGAGCGCTGGCCGATCCTCCGCCGGGTGGTCGACGAGGGTGCACGCCTCCTCGACGCGCGCCCGCCAGTCCCGTGCTAGGTCGTCGTCCCCGAGTTCCCGGATCACCGCCGCCGCCTCGTCGAGGAGGTGGTCGCTGGCGACGAGCGTCACCCACGAGTGTTCGCGGACGTGATCGAGCGCCGCGCGGGCGTCGCCGCCGACGAGCAGATCCACCGCGAGCACGTCCGCGTCGGCGACGACCCGCGCGGGTGAGGGGTCACTCCCCATCGCGGTGGCGCGCCAGCGCGTCGGTCACGTCCGTCTCGGTCCGGTCGTAGCGGTCGGCACGAACGAAGAGGTCGGCCCAAGTCGAGGTCACGGGAGACGCTGGGTCCCCCCCGATAAAGAGGGTTGGCCTCGTCGGTCCGAGTGTGCCCCGAGAGCGAGCGACGGCGATTCGGCGCGCATCCAACGGGACCGCCGACTCATCGGATCGACGGATACCGGCTCACACACCCCGTCGCTGCCGAGGTCTTCGTAGCAGCATATAGTCCTCTTAGTCACACTCATGTGCGCATCCGCCGTGGCACGTGTGTGAGTCTACTCGCAGACGGGACGGCGGAGTCGCTCCCTATCGACCGCCTGATTCCAGCAAGGGCACAGATTCCCGACGATCCGAACCCGGGTAACTACGTCGTCGTCGACGTGGCGCAGTTCTCGACGACGGTCCCCGAACTGTTCGCCAACGGCGCTACGTACGTCCATATCACCGAAACGCGTGGCGACGAACCGGCATTCAAAGCGGACCACCCGCGGGCGAAGATCGGCGGTGGCTCCGGTCCGAACTACCGGGGTGAACCGGGCTACGACTTCTTCAATTCGCCGAGTTTCGTCCAAGACGTCGACGTTGCGGGCCGTCCGACGGCGATGACGTCCACGAACGGCGGCAACGCCGTCACCGATCTTCGGTTGGCTGGGGACGGCGACGTCGAAATCTACGTCGGTGGACTGACCAACGGCGTCGCGGTGGCCGATCACCTCCGCGAACGGGACGGGGAGACGTACTTCGTCGCCGCCGGGTCCAACGGGAAACCGTCGCCGGAGGACGTCGCCGGCGCGCTGTTCATCGCGCGACATCTGCTCGACGATCCGCCGACCGACCGCGAACTGGCGGTCTATCACGAGATGGTCGCGTTCTCGAAGGGTCCGAAGTACGAACGGCGGCCCCGGATCAAGCGCACCGATCTCTACGAGTACGCACTAAACGTCGACAGCCGGGATATCGTGCCGAAACTCGACGGGCAGAAACTGTACGATGTCGCCGGTGACGCGTGATGCGGGCGGACGTCCACACGCATACGACCTTCTCCGACGGGTCCGAGTTGTCGGCGATGATCGGGGCAGCCTCGGACGCCGGCCTCGACGCTCTGGGCCTGACCGACCACTGCATCGTGACCGACGACGCGTTCGGTCGCCGGGCACAGTACGACCTCGTCGAGACGTACGAGCGGCGGCGCGAGGTCATCGAGGCGACCCGAGAGCGGGTCGACCTGACGCTGTACGACGCCGCGGAGGTGTGTTACGTCGAGAGCGAGACCGACGCGACCGAGGCGTTCCTCGAAACCGCCGGCTTCGACTACACCATCGGCAGCGTCCACTTCGCCGACGCGTACGACTACACCAGCGATGTCCCGTACGTCGGCGAGAGCGACGAGTTCCGTCGGGCCGCGGTCGAACGCTACTACGACGCCGTCGTCGGGCTGGTCGAATCGGAACTGTTCGACGTGCTCGGCCATCTCGACCTGCCCGAACGACTGGAGACGCTGCGTGGCCACTCACACAGGGAGGACTACGAACGCGTCGCCGCGGCGCTGGCCGACTCGCGGACCGTCCCGGAACTCAACGCCGGGCGGATCAACCGGACGCTAGGTCGCCCACATCCCGATCCGTCGATGTTCGACCCGTTCGACGACCGCGGTGTCGGGTTCGTCCTCGGAAGCGACAGCCACCGACCCGACGAACTGACCGACCGCGTCCCGGTGCTCCGGGAACTCGTCGCCGAGGCGGATATCGAACCCCTCGGAATCGACGACCTGCTTGGGTAGCGATCGGCGTCCACGTTCCGAACGGGAACCGCGACGGAAGTTACAGAAATACCGCGACGACGACGACGAACAGCAGCGACACCAACATGAACGTCACGTCGCGTGGCTGGATTTCGAGGTCGCCCAGCCTGAGTTCTCGGCTGGCTTCGTCGCCCAGAGAGTGGGAGAACCCCTTGGTTTCCATCGCCTCGACGGTGACTCTAGAGCGTTTGGCGACGTTGAACGCCATCGGATAGAAGGCTTTGATCGAGAGCTTCAGCAGATACAGGTAGTATCGCCACCGAAACGGACCGCGGTTCTCGGGAGCCTCGTTTCGGAGCCGCAACGAGTTGACCAAGTCGTGGTACTCCTCGAGTAGGACCGGCATCATCCGGTAGCCATACGCGATCGCGAAGGTGAACGGCCGAGGAACACCGAGGCTCAACAGTCCCTTGGCGAGTTTCTTCGGACTCATCGCCGAGAACGCCGCTAGACTCACGACCGAGATGACGGTCAGTTTCATGGTAAACGGGAGGAGTGCGACGCTGTTGTCGACGACCGCGCCCCGGAGCCCCCCAGTTCCCCCTTGCCACCAGTAGACGACGGAACTGAGGATGACGATGAATCCGATGTTCGAGAGGCTCCCCCAGATCAGGAGCACGAGGAGGTAGACGCTGGTCTGTGAGAGGTACGCCAGCGTCAGCGACGCAACCAGCATCGCGAACAGCGGTTCGGGTTCGTAGAAGAACCAAGGGACGATGACGAAGATCGCAGACCAGACGATCACGACACGTGGGTCGAACTTGTTTAGCAACGCCCCCTCGTTGTCGTAGGCCGTCCGCATGAGGTCGACCTTGATATCGGCGATCGTAATGTTCCGGAGCGCGTCGAGATACCCCATCACTGGACCTCCCGTCTCGGCAGCCGTTCGAGGTGTTCCGATGTCGATAGCGAGGGCGGGTCGATCCCGAGCCGTTCGCTGAGTTCGACGACTTGCGGTGGTCGGAGGTGGGCCCGTTCCAGGAGGTCGGGCCGACCGAATATCGACTGTGGCGTTTCGTCGGCCAGGATTCCGTCGGGGCCGAGGACGATCACTCGATCCGCCCACTCGGCTACCAGCTTGAGGTCGTGTGTGGCGACGACGACCGTCTCCGTGCGGGACTCCGATCGCGAGAGCATCCGTGTCACCTCGCGGCGGCTCTGGAGGTCGAGGCTCCCGGTTGGTTCGTCGAGCAGTACGATGGTCGGGTCGGTCGCCAGACCGATCGCCAGCGACGCACGCCGCTGTTGGCCGATACTCAGGAGTCGGCCATCTCGGTCGGCGATGTCTTCGAGGTCGAGGAATTCGATGACGTCGTCGACCCGCTCGTCGACGTTCGGAGCGTTCCTGTTTTCCAAGTAGTACGCGACGTCGTCCCGGACCGTTTCCTCGACGAACATCTCCTCGGGATTCTGGTGGATGTACACCGTCTCCTCGGCCAGTTCCTCGGGGAGCGTGTCGTTCGTATCGTTGCCGAGAACGGTGACAGCTCCCTCGTCCGGCGATTCGAGGCCGGTAAGCAACCGGAGCAGCGTGGATTTCCCGGCACCGTTGGCTCCGACGAGGGCAACCCTGTTACCGGCGTACAGGTTCAAATCGAACCCGTCGAGAACCGTCTTTCGGCCCTCGCGAAGCGTCGGATAGCCGTGGGTCACGTCGCGGACGCTAATAAGGGTCTCAGTGGTGCCGCTACCGTCCAGCGTTACCGTGTGATCCTTTTCGGGGACGGCCGTCGGAAAGGCATCGGCGGCCTGTTCGACCGTCACCGGATACCGACCGTTCGGCAAGGTTCCGTCCTCCTCCGACAGTTGCCGGGCGATTTGGGTGACCTGTGGCGGGTGGATGTTCGCGTCGAGCAGTTCCTCGACCCGGTTCAGTCCGATGTCGACCGGGTCGGTCCACGCCACGTCGCCGTCGGCGACCATGACAAGTCGGTCACAGTAGTCGGCGATGAACTCCGTGTGGTGTTCGATCACTATCACGCCGACGTCGGTGTTCCGCTGGATATCGCGAAGCTGTTCGTAGGTTCGTCGGGCGTTGTGAGGATCGAGTTGGGCCGCCGGCTCGTCGACGATGATGATGTTCGGGTCCATCGATAGCACGCCAGCGAGGGCGACCAGATGTTGTTGGCCGCCGCTGAGTTCCCAGATGAACCGATCGGCGGCGTCGTCGAGTCCCACCGCTTCGAGTGCATCCATCGCACGGGTCCGGTAGTCTACCACCCCGTGATTTTTCGGCGCGAACGCCACGTCGTCGCGGACGATCGGCTGGACGAGTTGGTTCTCGAAGTCCTGAAACACGTAGCCGACCGTCCGGGAGAGAGCCGAGACGTCGCTCTCGGTCGTGACGGTGTCCCCAACTGTGACCGTCCCCTCGAACGTCCCGTCGAAAAAATGGGGTACCAGTCCGTTGAACGCCTTGCACAGCGTCGTTTTGCCGCTCCCGTTGGCACCGATGATCGCGGTGAACTCCTCGGAATCGATCTCGACGTTCGCGTTCCGTAACACTGGGTCGTCGCTGCCCGGGTACCGGAACGTCAGGTCGTCGACAGTGATTGTCGTTGAAGTCATTGAACTTCAAAAAAGTGAAACGGAGTGATTACGCGGTGTCCTGCTGGCGGTAGTACACCACGCCGTAGGCGACGATTGCGGCGGCGACGATCGGCACTGCGAAGAACACCTGCCCGTACGATTCGACGAACTGCGGTTCGAAGACGAGGAACGCCCCACTGGTCTCGCTGAAGGCCTCGAAGACGAACGCGATGGGAGTCAGGACGACCCATGCGAGAAGCCCCTTGTACGTATCACGGTTGATCCGCTTGCCGCTCGGGTGACCGTCGACCGGTTCCATCCCGAGCAGCGGTTCGATCTTCCCGCGCATCCGCGGATAGAAGTACATCATCGGAAGCGCGCCGAAGATGATCCCCGCGATGATGACCTGTGTGGTTGCACCCGCGATTTCGACGGCCCAGATCGTCTCCGGGAGCCACTCGATAGCCTCCAGTGACTCGACCCCGACGTAGAACTTCCCGACGTCGATGAACTGCGCCGCGAGTTCCTCCAGTCCCTTGGCGACCACCGCAAGCACCGCGAGCCACGTCACGTCCTCCGGGTCGGAGATCATCGTCGTCGCGATGTACAGCGAAACCGTGATCATGAGGAGGCTCTCGACGGCCCCGAACGCACTGAAATCGCCGATCAGGATCTCACCGAAGACGATACCACCGACCGGGACGGCCAGACAGGCCCAGAAGGATCGGAAGAGGAAGACGAGCGTGTACGAAATGAAGAGGAACGGCCCGAGTTCGAGTTCCAACCCGCCGAGCGAGAACGACGGGAGCAGTTCCGCGAACATCATCTGCAACCCGTGGAGGGACATGACGAGTATGAACACCATCATATCCTGGTTATCGAAACTGAACAACCCCTCCTCCTGTTGGTTTAGTATCGACATCCGAATACTGCTGGTCGGCAGTGTTCAAATACTGTTTATAATTTTGATATTTCCCGGTATGCTCCGATACTGCTCTCTCAATACCATCTAGAACAACCTCCGTAAACAGTATATCCGCTGTCTCTCGGTCGCTCCGACATCGCTCTCCGAATCAGTGTCTATCCGATTTACGAGAGATACGACGGTTCCCGTTGGTTTTCGAACGATCCAGACCGCGTCGAGCCTCCGACCGCGGTAACGGGGAGACATCCCCACGCAGTCCGGTGGACACACGGGCCTCTCGGTACAATCGTTCTTCGTCGACGTGTCGGCGACCTCACCGATGTCTGACGTATATTTAAGTTGGGGGGACGGCAATCGTCCGACCGGGCGCGCACACCGGCTTCAGTTCCCATCCTCCCCACCCGCGCGCCCGGCACACCCCACTGGCACCTCGGTGCTCGGTGCCGTTCCCCCACGGCACCGTCTTCGACGACGCCGTCCCGGAGGTCACTCCACGCTCCCGGGCCCGGGCACCGAGTTCGGGGTGGCGATTCGAACCTCTCCCGTTTTCATTCGCCGTTCGGTCCTGTCACGGGACTGACTGGTAGCTGGCGACGCGACGAGGCCGGCCACACCGGAGAAGGTGGCTTCCTCTTCCGCCCCGAAGCCAACTCGAATGGAGGCCAAGCACCGGTTACGGCGACACCAAGTCGCCCTGTACGCCGTCGCTCTGATCCGTCCGGCGTCGGCCTCGACCGCCGAACGGGTCGTCGACCCCGTGTTGGCGACGCTCCTCACGTCACCTTCCTCGACGTCCCCTTCGTCCGGTTTCGCCGCGCGTTCACCGACGGGCGGTTCGTGGCCGCGGCACTCGGGACGAACTTCCTCGTCGTTCCCGTCGTCGCTTGGACGCTCACGCGGGCGCTCTCACCCGATCCGGTCGTGGTCGCCGGTGCGTTGCTCGTTCTCCTGACGCCGTGTATCGGCTACGTGATCACCTTCACGCATCTCGCGGGCGGCGACGCCGAACGACTCACGGCGACGACGCCGGCCCTGATGCTCGCGCAACTCCTCGCGTTGCCCGCGTACCTGTGGCTCTTCGTCGGCCCCGCCGTCGCGGCCGTCGTCGACGCCGGGCCGTTCGTCGAGACGTTCCTGACGCTCGTCGCCCTCCCGCTGACGCTCGCGCTCCCACCAGGGTACGAACTCGTTCCCATCGTCGTCACCCAGACGCTCGTCGAACTGGTCGGCATGGTCGTACTCACGACCGCCGTCCCGACGTGGCTCCCTCCGGCCGTCCGCGCGTTCATCCGGAGTGGTGCGGGGCGGCTGACCTCCTACTCCGACGAGTCGGTCGACGCTCACTTCGTGGTGCGGCCGCCACCCCGCCGCGTCGGGGCGTCGTCCGGACCGTTTTTAGTCCTCGGATTCCTACACCGAGGGGAATGGACGGTGAAGTCGCTCGGTCGCCCGAATCAATCTACCCCGACGAGTCGAACCTCCTCGCACTCCGACCGAGGTTCGATCGGAACTGGCTCGACTCGCCGTCCGGGGACACCGCGGTGTCCCACGATTCGGGGACTCACCGCACCGACTACCTCTCGAAACGCCCCGTACTCGGGACAGGCTTACACCTGCACGCTCGGAATTCGACCTTGCCATGACCGACTCGCCGGACGATCGACCGACGGTCCTCGTCGTCGACGACGAACGCGACCTCACCGATCTGTACGAGGTGTGGCTGTCCGACGACTACCACGTCCGCACGGCCTACGGCGGCGAGGAGGCCCTCGCCGCACACGACGACGCGGTCGACGTCGTCCTGCTGGATCGGCGGATGCCCGACCTGTCCGGCGACGAGGTCCTGGAGCGACTCCGCGACCAGGGGTCCGACTGTCAGGTCGTCATGGTGACGGCAGTCGACCCGGATTTCGACATCCTCGAGATGGGGTTCGACGGTTACGTCACCAAACCCGTCGACCGTGATCAACTGCAAAGCGTCGTCGAGCGGATGCTCACGCGCCGCGAGTACGACGCGCAACTCCAGTCATACTACCGACTCGTCGCACAGCGTGCTGCGCTCGTGGCCGAGAAGGACGCCGGCGAACTCGCCTCGAACCCCGAGTTCGCCGATCTGGAGGCCCGGATCGCCGATCTGAAAGCGGAGACGGACCTCGCCGTGAGCGACTTCGACGAGACGGACTTCGACGCCGCGTTTCGGGATCTGGACGACTCCTGATCGTCACCCCGCGCTCCGTGGCTCGCTACTCTTCGCCCGAGTCGCCCCATCGCTCGACCACCTCCGGCGTTCCGGACAGCACGCCGTGCAACCGCGTCAGCGGATCGACGACCACGCGATCCGGTTCGACCTCGCGAACCCGCCGACTGATCTCCTCGGTGAGCGGTTCGCGTTCGACCTCGGCGGCCGAGAACACCTCGTACGACTGGTCTTCGGTGAACACCTCCGCGGTCGGGCGCAGATCTAGAAACGCCATCGACTCGACGTCGAACCCGAGCGACGTGGCGTTCGACTTGAGGTCGTCCAGATCCTCCTCGAGGTTGGTGAACAGGACCGTCTCGTCCGCGGCTACCCCCGCCTCCAGGAAGTGTAGCGTGAGAATCGTCTTCCCGACGCCGGGCGACCCGTCGACCATGTATCCACGGCGCTTGAGGAGGCCACCGCCGAGAACCCCGTCCAACCCCTCGATACCGGTCGAGACACGCTCCGGTGACGACATGCCGTCCGTTACTGGTCGTGACGAGTTATAACCCGAACCCAACCGCGACGACGAGACGTCGCGTCCGGTGTGGCCGACACGCCACGCCCTCCGATCCATCGACTGCCTCCGGTGTTTTATATTCGCCCGCCCTACACCAACGTGGTATGGAGGATCGGTCCGCCGAGTCGGTCGAGCGGAGTCCGGCCGACGAGCGGATCCTGTTGATCGCTAACCCCGGCCAAGATCGGACGCTCCTCCGGGACTGGCTCGACTCGCTGTCCCGGTACCGCGTCGTCGTTCGCGATCCGGGGGGATCCCTTCCCGACCCCGACTCGTACGATCTCTGTCTCCTCGACGACGCCGCGCTCGCCCGATCCGCCGACGAACTGCTCGGTCACCGGGCCGAATCGGACCCCGTCTTCCTGCCCTGTCTGCTCGTGACGACCGCACGCGACGCCGTCGGCGACCACTTCGCCGTCGAGGACGACGACGGCCGGTCGCTCGTCGACGACATCGTTCCGCTCCCGGTCGAGCAGTCGCTCCTCAGCCGCCGGATAGAGAACCTGTTGCACGCCCGGCGGGCCGCCACTCGCCTCCGGGAGCGAGAACAGCAGTACGAACGACTGGTCAACCTCACTCCCGAGGCGCTCCTCGTCCTCCGCGATCACGAGATCGTGTACAGCAACGCGGCCGCGGCCGACACCTTCGCCGGCGGCGACGACGCCGATCTGCAGGGGCGCTCCGTCACGACGCTCGTCCCGGACGACGCGCTCGACCGGTTCACCGAGACGCTGCGCGACATCGACCGCGACGGGCGGGTCGAGGGGTTCCGGAGCGTCCGCATGCGGACGACGGCCGGCGACCACGTCCGGACGAAGGTGGCCGGGACCCGTGTCGTCTTCGGCGAGGAACCGGCGACGCAGTTGCTCGTCCGCGACGTGACGGCCGAACACGAGCGCGAACAGCGGTTGTCCCTGTTCGGACGGGCGATCCAGTCGGCGGCCCAGGGCGTCACGATCGCCGACGCACGACGGGAGGACACCCCGCTCGTCTACGCCAATTCGGCGTTCGAGGAGATCACGGGCTACTCCCAGGCCGAAGCACTGGGACGGAACTGCCGGTTCCTACAGGGGAGTCGAACCGCGGACGAACCGGTCGCACGGATGCGACGAGCCATCGACACCGGAACCCCGGTCACCGTCGAAGTGCTGAACTACCGGAAGGACGGCACGGCCTTCTGGAACCAAGTGGACCTCCTGCCGGTCACCGACGACGACGGGACGGTCACGCACTTCCTCGGGTTGCAGCGCGATATCACCCGACGAAAGTCGCGCGAGGAGCGCCTGCAGGTGCTCGATCGGGTGTTGCGCCACAACCTGCGCAACCGCATGAACGTGATCATCGGACACGCCGAACGACTCCAGTCCGACGACGATCCGGCCGTCGTCGAGACGGCGGAAACGATCGAACGCGCGGGACAAAGTCTCCTCTCGATCAGCGAGCAGATCACCGAGTTCGAGGGGCTCATCAGTCGGTCGGACCAGGGACCCACGGTGTACGATCTGGCGAGTGCCCTCGAACGGGTCGTCGCCGGCGTCCGGGCGGAGCACCCGGCGGCCACGGTCCGCCTCGACAGCCCGGAGTCGGCGACTATCCGGGGGAGTCGACTCCTCCCGGCGGCACTCGAGGAAGTCCTCGAACTCGCGGTCAGGCCCGGCCCGGCCGACGCCGACGTCGAACTCGTCGTTCGGGTCGGGGGCGACCGAGTGTGTCTCGACCTGATCGACCACGGACGGACCATCCCCGAGAGCGACTTCGAGGTGATCGCCAGGGAATCGGAGTCGTCGACCGAACATCCCGACGGACTAGAATTCTGGCTGGTTCGGTGGGCGGTCCTCAACTCGAACGGCGATATGGACGCCGATCCGGTGGACGACCGCCGGTTCAGCATCCGTCTCCCGCGTGGGGGCGACGAGACGGACCGCGCGACGGAGAGGTAGCGCTCCCGACTGCGCCGAGGTCTGCGCTCGTCCCGAACCGGTTCGCTCGCCACGGGACGACCACACGGAGGCTGTCTCTACGCGGCAATCCAAGCCCGCTACGGCGAGGGATCACCCTCCGACCGGACGGCTGGACGCCGGACCTAAGATAATTAGTACTGTGGGTGAACAGTCTCGTATCGATTATGTACTCCTACGTCCGACGACGGACCTACCACCTCCTGACGCCCGAAGAGGGTGGGAAATTCGGGTACTACGTCGACGCAGCCATCATCGCTCTCATCTGTCTGAACGTCGTTATGGTCGTCCTCGAGACGGTCGACGGCCTCAGGGCGAGTTACGGGGAGTTGTTCTACTGGTTCGAGACTCTCTCCGTCGCCATTTTCACCGCCGAGTATCTGGGACGCCTCTGGACGAGCGTCGAAGACGGTGCCGGGCCAGCAGTCGGTCGATTACGGTTCGCGACCAAGCCGATGCTACTCGTCGATCTCGTGGCTATCGCACCGTTCTACATGAAAAAGCAAGGGGTACTTACGAGAAGGAGCCACGGAGAGCGGGTGGATCTTGAGTTCTGCCAAGACCCAGTCCCACTGGGACTGTCCGAACTGCTCCCACACCGCCACGAAGGCCGTCAAACACTAGTACAGAATCGCCAGCAGTATTACAGCGATTATTTTCAGCAGTAACGCGAGCCATCGCGGAGTTCGTGCTTTGCGTTACAGTGATCGTCCATACATCCATCCGAAGACCACTTCGGAGCGTCGGGTCACGAGCAGATACCTACCCCCCGGATGCGGGCGGTATCCAGCGGGCCGGTCGGGTTCATAAACCGGCCTCCAAACTAGAACCGCTGTACGGCGAGGTGGCAGATGTAACAGTAACCGGACAACTATACGAATCGCAAGACGGCGTTGGGATACCCGTGTAGTAGAAGGGCGCGTTCTTGAGCGGTGTTTGTTTCTCCAATAAGAACGCCGTGAAATGAAGAGACAAGCCGTGTAACTCCACTAAGCCTAGGCCGGAATTTGAATCCGGGGTCTCGTCCTTACCAAGGACGCGCTTTACCGCTAAGCTACCCAGGCACTCAGGGTGCGTACACCCCGATTTCTCGCCTTCTGCACCCGATTCTATTACACAGTCGTATAAGAATGTGATGAAAGCCACCGGGCGTGCCGTGCCGTGCCAAAGCAACGACCGGAAACCTTCCGAAGCTCCCACCCTCAATGAGGCTACCCTTTCGTTCAGTCGTTCGTCAAGCGGTTTCAGGCGCAACGAACGCGGTTAGCAACCAGAAAGTGAATCGACTTCGCCACCTCGTTTGTTTTCCTCGATCCCGACCGCAGTATCCTCTACAGGGGGTGTGCGACACCGCATACTCTTCCTCAATTTCTGGGACATCCGAGACAGCGTAGCACTGGATCGGTTTTTCTTGCTTCGTCGTGACGGGGAAGTCGTAGTTATCAGCCTGGTATTTGAAGTCCTTCCCCTCGGACAGACGCTCCTCGACGAACTCTTCGTGGTCGTCTAACCGTTTCTTGAAAGTCTCACGCGAGTATTCTGGAACGTCGTCGGCTCGTCGCTTGAACAACCGTACGAACTCCTCGTCCAGTTCATAGCCGACGGAATTTCGCCCCGCGACCATCGCGGCGAACGAAGGCGTCCCTGTTCCCAAGAACGGGTCAAGCACGGTATCCCCGTAGACAGAACACATGTTGATGAGTCGATACGGAATCTCGAATGGGTACGCCCCGGCCCGCTCTCTTAAATATGATCTCGCGGACGACGAGTTCGCTTCTCCTGCACTCGAACACATCAACGTTCTCAGCCTTGCCAAGGAAATGGCTAATCTTGGACCAATTAAACCCGGAGCAGGCGGCGGCTTCGAGTACAGATCGAAGTCAGACCAATCCACTGAGTATTACGAACAGGTATTCCGCCGATTCGACGATCTCATCGAAGCCAAACCAGGTGAGATAGTTTCCATCGATTCCCTCACTGACTCTGTTCCATCTCACGGTAACGGACCAAGCATTCCTGAAGACGAACAGGCTGCGGTGTTTGCTCCAAGGCATTCATCCGATCCTGATGGAACTGGGTTTGGGTTGACTATCGTTCAGCGCCTCGCTGAAGCACATGGATGGGACGTCACGCTGACTGACAGCGAGTCCGGTGGTGCACGATTCGAGTTTACTGGCGTCGAAATCCGCGATGAATACACGCCATCTGCTGCATCAACGGAGCGGAACTACTATAGTAGCCTTTGTAAGTCATCACACACCTGATCGCATGACTGCGTTCGATCAGGTGTGCGGACAGTTACAAACGCTACTATAGCAGCGCTCAAGTGTTGTGACCACACAGCGAGCAATTACTGGTAGTAAGAGCGTGTCATAGAAAAATTCGCACGCATTGCCTATCCAACTCTTGTCAAGACTCGCGTGCAAGAAGCGCGTATTCGGCAACGGAAGTATCCCTATTTACTTAAGTTATCGGTTCAAGAAAATCGATTTGGGGGCAAGCTGTGACCACAACGGACGATAGAATACACGTTCTTCATGTCGATGATGACCCGGCGTTCGATAGCATGGCCGCTGAGTTTCCGAGCCATAGCGACGACCGAATCACCGTTCGTACCGCAACCACTCCCAACGAGGGACTAGCGCGTTTAAGCAATCACGACATTGACTGTATCGTCTCCGAATACGACACACCTGGCTGCGATGGGCTTAGCTTTCTTGAGACTGTCCGCGAGGAGTATCCCGGCCTACCGTTTATTTTCTACACCAACGAGGACTTTGAGACGGTCGTATCCGAGGCAATGTCGACGGGTAGTACTGATTACGTCCCGAAAGGTAGTTCGACCGAACATTTCGCATTTCTCGCACAGCGAATCATCGCTGCAACCGAACAGCAACGAGCAAGCGAGTCCGAACGCATTGCTGCCCTCATCAGAGATATTCAGTCTGATCTCGTCCGGGCCCGGACACGTGAGGAATTCGAGACTAGCGTCTGTGAGCGGCTCGTCGACGCTGACCCCTACACATTTGCCTGGATTGGTAGCCTCGATGCTGACACTGCCCATGTGAGTACCAGAGCGTCGGCTGGACAGGAAGCGGGCTATCTTGATACGACTGAGATGACTGTCGATGACAGTGCAACTGGGCAGGGACCAACGGGGCAGGCTATTAAAACTCGCTCAACGCAGGTGGTTCAAGATATTTCGGCGGATTCAACCTACGACCCGTGGCGCGAGGCGGCGCTCGAACGGAGCTATCAATCGAGTGCTGCGATCCCGATCGAGTACGACGAAACCCTCTATGGCGTGTTGAACGTTTACGCTGCCCATCCAAAAGCGTTCGATGGTGACGAACAGTCGTTACTCGAAGATCTCAGCGAGACCATCGCGCATGCGTACTACCGCATTCAGATCCGAGACCAGTATGATTCTCAGTATCGGGAGTTGTTCGAGGACGCACCGGTAATGATGGCCTTCACGCGCGAGGCGAATGGCGAACCGATTATCGAGGACTGTAATTCGCTGTTTGCCGACAAACTGGGCTACTCACGAGAGGAGCTTCAGGAACAACCACTTGCAAACGTATACACCGAAACGTCTGCCGAGCGACTGTTAAATAAAGGCGGGTATCAGCGATCTCTCGAAGGCGAGTTCACACCTCAAGAGCGCGAGTTTGTCACAGCCGACGATGAGCGATTAGTCACACTCCTCCAGGCGACGCCACGCCGGAATGAAGAGGGCGACATTATCGGGACTCACACACTGTACGTCGACATTACCGATCGCAAGCGCGCCCAGTCGGTGCTTGAACGGGCGGAAGCGATGGACGCATCGATGGACGGGATTTCGATCCTCAACGAAAACAACGAATTGATCTATTTAAATCAGGCCCACGCGGACATCTACGGATACGATGATCCCGAAGCACTGGTCGGGAACACATGGAAAATATTTTACGAGGACAATGAGGTTGAGCGGCTCGAGAGCGAGGTCCTCAGAGCCCTCGAAGATCGGGGAAAATGGCGTGGCGAAGCCACGGGAAGACGAAAGAATGGTGAAACCTTCCACCAGGACCTATCGCTGACTGAGACTGACAACGGTGGTCTCATCTGTGTCGTTCGTGACACCACCGAGCGCAAAGAGCGAGAAGAGGAAATTAAGCACCTCAAGGAACGGCTCGAACTTGCAATCGAGGGCGCTGAACTGGGCATCTGGGACTGGGATCTGACCACCGACGAGGTGGAGTTCAACGAGCAATGGGCGCAGATGCTTGGCTACTCGCTCGATGAGATCGAGCCACACCTCGACGCCTGGGAGAAACGCGTCCATCCCGACGATGTTGACGATGTCGAGGCGGCCCTCGATGCACACATCGCAGGTGAGACCCACTACTACGACACCGAACACCGAATGCGGACCGCCGACGGCGACTGGAAGTGGATTCGCGATGTCGGTAAGATTGTCGAACGGGATGCAGACGGCAACCCCGTTCGTGCTGTGGGGATTCACATCGATATCGACGAACGGAAACAACGCGAGCAGGAACTCCAACAGTTCCGGAAAGCCGTCGAACAAACCGCTCACGTGGTGTATATTACTGATACTGACGGGACTATCGAGTACGTCAATCCGGCATTCGAGGAGATCACTGGGTTCAGCGAATCCGAAGCCGTGGGCCAAGATCCGAGTATCCTCAAGTCGGGTGAATACGACGAGGAGTATTACGAAGACCTCTGGGAGACGATCCTCTCAGGCGAGCAATGGGCCGACGAAATGCTTGAAGAAAGAGCCGACGGCGAAGAAATCATTTTCAATCAGACGATCTCACCGATCACCGACGAAGACGGACAACCACAGAAGTTCGTCGCTGTCAGCCAAGACACCACTCAGCAAAAGGAATACGAGCGAAAACTTGAAGAGCAAAGGGATAATCTCGAAGTGCTCAATCAGGTCGTACGTCACGATATTCGCAACGATATGGCTGTCGTTAGTGGTCGAGCGGACCTGCTCGAAGAACACGTCGAAGAGGCTGGAAAAAAGCATTTAGAGTCGATCCAGGACTCGGCCGAAAGCGCAACCGGGTTGACAAAGACGGCTCGTGATCTCTCCGAGGTCATGCTAAGTACTGAAGAAGACGTAGAACCTGTCAGGCTGGATCAGTGTCTCAACTCAGTGATTGAGAACGTCCGTGAGAAGTTTGATACGGCCGTGATTACTATCGAGGATCAGATTTCGGGAACCCAAGTTCGGGGAAACGAGTTGCTTGAAGCGGTGTTTCGGAACCTCATTCACAACGCGGTGGTCCACAACGACAAGCAGAAACCCGAGGTGCGGATTTCGACGAGGATTGATGAAGGGACTACCACTGTCAGGGTCGCAGACAACGGTCCCGGTATTCCCGATACTCAAAAGGAGACGATCTTTGGGAAGGGGGAAAAAGGCCTTGACAGCCCGGGAACCGGGCTCGGGCTCTATCTGGTCGAGACGCTCGTCGAGCAGTACGGTGGCGATGTATGGGTCGAAGATAACGATCCAGAAGGGAGCGTGTTCTTCGTTGAACTTCCACTCACAGAGGCGGCAGCCACGGAGTGACGCCCTTAACAACTCCTGCTGCTGAACTCACCCTCTGTATCTTGTACTGTCTTCTGTAACTATATCTATCTCAACGTTTTCACTCTTGATTGCACTGCGGTAAATCGGGTGTGAATGTTTCTATGAACCGCTTCGTTGGATCCTTGGTAGGCGGGACTTCTCAAAAACCGACTAAACGTACCGTGCATATCTCGCCCGCCGCCTCTGAGGAGGCTTGTAACAGTAGTTGTGATATGATTTCTTTATTCAAAGGTGGACTGTCTTGGGCGGGTGAGGCGAACGTTGGTGGCTGGGATGGGTACTACGCTCAGGTAGCGATCGACGAAGGAGTGAGTACTGTGTTGACGATTGACGACGACTTCGAACGGATTGATGCATTCGATACCGACGTCATCCTCTCAGCCGACGAATTTAGCGAGCTGAACAGGTTTCTTGGCAACTGATTCCAGCCTTCAGTCTGAATAACGAACCCGTATTACAAACTACTGGGACACCTGCAAGAGCGCTGAGAGTGGACTACTAGCAGTTCTCTGGTGTGGTGACCGCACACCGAGAGAGGGACAACAGTGGAAACGGCGTTCCACATCGAGAACCTACTAGTCGACACGAGTCTGCAAAGCACTATAGTAGCCTTTGTAAGTCATCACACACCTGATCGCATGACTGCGTTCGATCAGATGTGCGGACAGTTACAAACGCTACTATAGCAACCAGAGCCGATTCTCCGAATCGAACCTCTCGGTTCTGATCCGTCGTGTGTTGCCCACTCTGTGAGGAACTGCTCGCCTGCCTCGCGGTCTGCAGCGACGTTGAGCACGGTCACCTCGGTTCCGAACCCCGCTCGGAGCAATTTTGCGATGGGAGTTCTGTTCGACATCTATGACCGAACTCTCCGGCGGTTACTCTAGATCAAGTGCGAAGACACATATGCTGCCAGAGTCCCAGTGTATACATGAGCAAAACGGAGAGTAAGGACCAAGAGCGGGCCGCAACCGGTGTTCCGGGCGTGGACGATATTCTTGACGGCGGCTATCTCCCCGAATCCGCCACGCTCGTGCGAGGCGAACCCGGCTCTGGCAAGTCGATCTTCTCGTTACACTTTCTCGCTGCTGGTCTGGATACGGACGAGACCGGGCTGTACATCAACCTTGGCGAACCGGAGGACTACATTCGGGATACTGCCCGGCACTTCGGTTTCGCTATCGATGCCATCGAGTTCCTCAACCTCTCTGCCTCCGGCGACCAGTTTCAGGGTGAGGAGACGTACACCCTGTTCGAGTCCGGTGAAGTCGAAACGCCTTCGCTCGTCGAGAGCATTCGTGCAGAGGTCAAGGAGATCAACCCGGATCGTGTCGTGGTGGATCCAGTCACCGAGTTCCGGTATCTCACCCCCGACGAACACCAGTTCCGATCTCAGATCCTAGGCCTGATCAACTTTCTCAAAAGCGAGGGCGCGACGGTCCTGCTCACGTCACAAGCTGCCGCATCGATGCCCGACGACGATCTGCAGTTTCTCGTCGATGCCGTCATAAACATGCAAGCGAAGCCGGATCGGCGAACGATCCACGTCTCGAAGTTCCGTGGCTCCTCTGTCAGATCCGGTCACCACACGCTCCAGATCACCGACGATGGTATGCGGGTGTGGCCACGACTCGATCCCAACCGCCACGAGCGCGAGCACAAGTCGACCAAACTCTCCTCGGGTGTTCCGGCACTGGACTCACTGTTGTCGGGTGGCCTCACCACTGGAACGATCACGTTTCTGAGCGGGCCGACAGGGGTCGGCAAGACAAGGACTGGCCTCCAGTTCATGAAAGAGGCCGCAGGCCGAGGCCAGCGCTCGATCCTGTACAGCTTCGAAGAAGACCACAACACCCTCTTCGAGCGTGCGGAAGCCGTCAACATCCCTGTGACCGAAATGATCGACCGGGGGACGCTCAACGTAGAGGTGATCGGCCCAGAAGAACTCACCGTCGACGAGTTCACCCACCACATCCGATCGGAAGTCGAAGACAACGACGCCGAGATCGTGATGATCGACGGGACCAGCGGGTTCGAGCAGTCGCTCCGCGGCGTCGACGAAGATCCGATGCGGGACCTCGTCAAGATCGGTCGCTATCTCCGCAACATGGGCGTGACCGGACTGGTGACGAACGAAGTCCACAATATCACCGGTGAGTTCCGCGCGACCGACCAAGGCATGAGCTACCTTGCTGACAGCATCGTCGTCCTACGCCATGTCGAATACAAGGGCTCACTCCGGAAGGTGATCGGCGTCCTCAAGATGCGCACCAGCCAGTACGAAAACCAGCTCCGGGAACTGGAGATCACCGAGCACGGCCTGCGAGTCGGGGACTCGCTTCCCGAACTCCGAGGGATTCTCACCGGCACACCGACCTGGAATGACGATGGAGACTGAGTCACCGGCGCTTGGAGCCGCCGACCGGCTCGGGACAGCGACATCACCCGCGAGAGTTGTGCAGATACTGTCACATGTGGACAACCAACGAGTACTCGTCAACTGGCTCCAGCAACAGGACCGGTACGAGGTCGTCTCGGACGACGCCGCGGTACTCCCGGAGGCCGACATCGACATCGTCGTTCTCGATGCCCAGTCGCTCCGTGCGTACGATGCCGAGATCCGAGAGCGGAAGGCAGACGCAGACGCCATACTCCCGGTGCTGCTCGTGGGGTCCGACACCGGCGCTGATACACTTGATAGTCGGGAGCAGACTGAGACGGAGCCGGCGGTCTCGGAGCTTGTCGATGAAGTTCTGACGACACCGATCGACACCATGGAGTTACGAAATCGACTTGATACGCTCGGGCGCATCAGGGCCCAGTCGATCGCACTAGAAAGCAAGACTAACCAGCTGCTGTTGTTGAATCGCATCAGTCGGCACGATATCCGCAACGAGATGAACGTCGTCATCGGCTGGACCGAACAACTCGCAAAACACACTGACGACGCAGGCGATCAGATACGCCAACGAATCCTGGACAGTAGCCAGCACGTCGCTGATCTCACGAAAGCCGTGCGGGAATTCGTCGACGCACTCCAGACGGCTGATGCCCCGAACCTGGAGGCGGTCGCCCTCGAAGACGCGGTAACCGACGAACTCACGAAACGCCGCGCTACGTTCGAGGACGCCGAGTTCGTCGTCGATGGTGACATTCCACGGGTAGACGTCCGCGCAAACGACCTCTTGGCGTCGGTGTTCAGAAACGTCCTGAATAATGCCGTCCAGCACAACGACAGCGACACACCACGAGTGGAGATATCCGTCGTAGAGGGCGCCGAAACGGTTGCTATCACGATAGCCGACAACGGCCCGGGAATTCCACCGGCCCAGCGGGACGCCGTCCTGGGCCGAACCGACCGGGGACTTGATCATCCTGCAGCGGGACTCGGTCTCTACCTCGTCGATGCACTCGTCACGCAGTACGGCGGCACACTACAGATCAGCGACGCTGATCTGGGTGGGGCCAGTATCGAGATCGAACTCCGCAAAGAGCAACCGACTGGGATGAATACCGATGACAATGACTCCTGAAGCGGTGCCCGATTCCCGGAACCGGGTCCTCCCGCTCATTGCGGATTCGGAGGGTGTCATAGAACTCTTCTCACACCGTGATGATTGTGCTTCCCGGATTGTCTCCGCGTTCGTAGTTGGTGATTGCGACGACGAGGCGCAGACACAACGCGAGGAACACCTGCGCTCGTGCATGGACGCGGCCTCGGGCGTGCGTTCGCCCGAGGCCGCAGCCCTTGACTGATTCGTTGGTTCGTTCGACGCCACTCCGGCGGTTGTACGTCTCGTCTAGCGTTGATTGCTTCAGCTGAACGTCGTTGCTGTGTTTTTCAATGCGGTCTTCTACCCTGTACTCGATATCTTTCGGGTCGTCGGTGTTTCGTGGATTGTACGGAGCGACTGGCACGACCCCTGCGGCCAGCAGGTGGTCGTGCCAGTCGAGCGTGTCGTAGGCACTGTCTCCAAGCATCCACATCGGTTTCCCGACGGCGAGCGCGTCACGCGTGACGCGCATCGCCGTCTCTTCTGGTGCTTGTTTGCTCTCGGTGAACTCGGCTGCAATCGGGATCTTTTGCCCGGTTGAGACGATCGTGCAGCCGTAGCCGTAGTAGTACTCGTCATCGGTTGGATCATAGCACTTCGATGCGTCTGGATCGGCGGGCATCGCTCTCACGTCGGTTGAATCGATAGAATACGTCAAGTCGAGCAGGCCCCGCAAGGCGGCCTGCTCGACGAGATGGTCGAAGACCCGGTCAACAACGTGCTCAAGATCAGTGAGGAATCGATCGACCGCGTCTCTCGACGGCGGTCGATCGAAGCTACAGCTGAGCCAGACAACGGTGTTGTTCAGTTCTCGTGCAACCGGACGGATACCGTAGATGTTCTTGTAATAGCAATGGAGAAAGCCACGCATCATCTCGGGCGGCTCAAGATCTCGTGTTCGCCCCGTCTCCGCCGGGGCGAACACGTCGAACCCTTCAAGAAACTCGAAGGAGAGGTGCTCGAACAACGCCAACGTCTCCGTTTCCACGGCATTGAAGAACGATTCTACCGAAGGATCATCTTGCAGGGTCGCTGAACTCATTCCACCTCAGCGTTCACCCTGCTCTTTGGTATGCGAACTGTTCTATGACACCCTCGATTCGGGCAATCGCCAGTTGCTCGAACAGTGGATCGACGACCACCCCTCCTACGAATCCGTGGACGCCTCGGGAGACATCGAGGACGCGGACTTCGATGTCTGTATTATCGACAAAGGGGCGTTCCAGGAGCACCTCGATGCGCTCCGTGCGAAGAAGACTGGGGCGGCCCCCGTCTTGCTTCCGTATCTCCTGTTGCTCCCGGAGTCCGGGACTGATATCATCGATTCGGACGCCGGTCAGCTTGCCGACAACGTGGTCACGGAAACGATCGACGAGATCGTCTCGCTGCCGATCCAGCAGGCCGAACTCAACTGGCGACTGGAAGCGTTGCTCCGACTGCGGAGTCAGTCGCTCACCTTGCGGGAGCGAGAGCGTGAGCTCGAACGCCAGGTCGATCTCTTCGAGAAGGCCCAGGATATTGCGAACGTCGGCGCCTGGGAGTACGACCTGGATGCTGAGGAGGGGTGGTGGACCGACGAGGCTCGCCGCATCCACGCGCTCCCGGACGACACGCCGCCGTCACCGGAACTGAGCCTCCAACATTTCCACCCCGAGGACCGATCGATCATCCAAGAGGCATTCGAGACGGCTGTCGAGGAGGGTGAACCGTACGATTTCGAAGTCCGACTCATCGATGCGGAGGACAACTGGAGATGGGTGCGAACGAGGGGAGAACCGCAGTACGAAGACGGGGAGATGGTCCGCATTCGGGGGACGATACAGGACATCACCGAGCGCAAGGAACGCGAACTCGACCTCCAGCGCATCAAGCAAGCGGTCGAATCCGCTGGCCACGCGATTCTTATCACCGACCCCGACGGGAGAATCGAGTACGTCAACTCGGGCTTCGAGGAGATAACCGGCTTCACCCAGGCAGAGGTCGTCGGTAAGACACCGCACGTGTTGAACTCCGGTGCGATGCCGGAGGGGTATTTCGAGGACTTCTGGGACACCATCCTCTCTGGGGAGGTGTGGGCAGAGGAAATCGTCAACCGTCGGAAAAACGGGGAGACGTACACGGCGATGCAGACGGTCGCACCCGTCACCGACGGTGACGAGATTCACGCGTTCGTGGCAGTCCAGGACGATATTACGGAACGCAAAGAGCAGGAGGAGACACTCGAACGGCGGACGCACGCGATCGACGAAGCGCCAGTCGGCATCACCATCACCGATCCGGAACGGGAGGACAACCCGATGATCTACGTCAACGATGCGTTCGTGGATATGACGGGCTACCCACGTGAGGAGGGGATCGGGGAAAACTGTCGATTCCTCCAGGGCGAGAACACCGACCCGGACAAGGTTGCCGAGATTCGGGAGGCGATCGATGCGGAGGAACCGATATCCATCGACCTCAAAAATTATCGCAAGGACGGAACGGAGTTTTGGAACCACCTCGAAATTGCGCCCGTACGAGATGATGCGGGTGCTGTCGTCAACTACATTGGATTCCAGCAGGATGTCACGGAGCGCAAGGAGCGCCAACGACAGTTAGGCGTTCTCGATCGAGTGTTACGCCACAACCTGCGCAACAATATGAACGTGATTCGAGGACGAGCCGAGACGATCAACGTCGAGACGTCGGGCGAGGTTGCAGCATCCGCAGAGAAGATCGTGGACACGAGCGATCAACTGATCGAACTGGCAGAAAAAGAACGTCAGATAACGGAACTGCTTCGGGAGGACCCGACACAGAACCAAATCAACGTATGTGATCGTCTCCAGGACGTCGTTTCGAGTGTTGGTTCTGAGTACTCGGACGCGACAATTGCCGTTGAATGCCCTGGCGACGTAACTGTTGAGGCGATGCCACAGTTTGGGCAGGCGATCAAAGAACTCGTTACGAACGCGGTCATCCACAACGATTCGCCGTCGCCTGAAGTCACTGTTACCGTCACCCAGACTGATGAGACGGTTCGTCTCGCAGTAGCCGACAGTGGGCCACGCATCCCCGAGATGGAGCGAGACATACTGGTAGATCAAGCGGAACAAACACCGCTGTACCACGGGAGCGGGCTCGGGTTGTGGCTCGTGAAATTACTCACCGCTCGATCGGGCGGTACCATCACAGTCGAGGAGAATTCGCCAGCCGGCAACATCGTCGGAATAGAACTGTCACGGTGACAGTTCCGCCCGGATTCGGGCAGTATGCCCCGCTGAAACCCTATTTCCCCGACATAATCTGAGAATACAACCAGTTGACGCTACTCGGGTTATTCCCCCGAACGGGACCCGCGTCGCTAATATCGACGAAGTTCTCACCGAGGACGCGCTTTACCGCTAAGCTACCCAGGCACGCCTACATCGGTTGGCCGGAGTCGTTTTTTGACGTTTCGATTACGGGTCGGCGGCGGGCGAGGCGGCGTCGTTTCCGGCGAGCGTGAGGATGCGGTCGGCGGTGGTCTCGGTGAGCGACCCGGCCGGCGGCAGGTCGTCATCGCCCTCGCGGGCCAGTCTCGCCGCGTACGCGAGGAGGTCGTCGCCGGGGTCGACGCCCGCGGCGGTCGTGCCGGCGGCGACGGCGAGGGCCAACACGTCGGCTTCGAGGTTCCGGTCGATCGCCGAGCGATCGGCATCGCTCTCCCGACGGAGCGTCTGGTCCCGGCCGAACGACCGCACCACCCCGACGGCGCGTTCGGCCGTTTCCGTCCGTGCGAGGATGTAGAACCCGCGGGAGACGAACACGTCGGCGGCGAGGATGGCGAGGTCGGCCCGCTCCGCGGCGTCGTCGCCCTCCCTCCAGGGTTCGTCGTGGGCGAGTGATCGGGTGAGTCGCAGCCCCTCGTAGATGAGTTGGACGCCGGCACCGCGTCTGGCCACGCTGTCGACGTCGACTGCGACGTCGAACGCGTCGGCGCTCATCAGTGTGAGCACGCTGGGGGTCATCGAGGCGTCGTCGATCCGGTCCTGAAGCAACTCGCCGAGCCGTTCGGGCTCGATATCGGCGAGCGCGTCACGGGCAGCACGCCGGGCCCGCACGGCGTTGTCCATCGCCAACCGGTAGCGGTGCGAGAGGCAAAGACCTTTGGAAACGGCACCCGGGACGGCGGCTACAGGTAGAGGGACTCGGGCGTCGGCGGCACCGACCGCTTGTGTGCGCTCCGCTCGTACAGGTCGACCACGCGCTCGACCTCGTCGGCGCTCACGTCCAACTGGCGGATCGTCGCCGCCCGCGAGAGTGGGCCATCGACGTGGAGCGCGAGGATGGCGTCGAGCGTGTCGTAGTCCAGTCCCATCTCCTCCTCGTCGGTCTGCCCCGTCCACATCTCCGCCGACGGCGTCTTGGTCACGAGGTCCTCGTCGATGCCGACGTGGGCGGCGAGCTGTCGCACCTGCTGTTTGTAGAGGTTGCCGATCGGGTGGCAGTCGACGGCTCCATCGCCGTACTTCGTGAAATAGCCCGTGAGCGCCTCGCTCCGGTTGCCCGTCCCGAGGACGACCCGATCCTCGGCGTTGGCGACGAAGTAGTTGAGGACGGCCCGGATCCGGACCCGGACGTTGCCCGCGGCGGTCCGGAGCGGATCGGTCTCGATGCGGTCGCTCGTGTCGCCGGGGAACGCCTCGACGAAGGCGTCGTAGATCGCCCCGATATCGATCACGTCGTACTCGATGCCGAGGTCGCGGGCCACACGTTCGGCGTCGCTCATGTTGTCCGCCGTGTTCACCTCGCTCGGCATCACGAGGCCGTGGACGCCGTCGGCTCCGAGTGCTTCGACCGCGAGGTGGGCGGTGAGCGTGCTGTCGATGCCACCGGAGAGGCCGAGGACGGCACCCTCGGCCCCCGCATCGTCGACGATATCCTCGACGAACGCGACGAGGTGGTCGCGAGTCGCCTCCAGTTCCGCCTCCGAGAGACGGAGGTCGAGCGGGGCCGACTCCTCCAGAACGACGGATTCGTGACTCATCGGGTGCCTGTACGGATGCCAGTTTGAAATACTCTCCCGTCGGACCGATCGAGTGAACGAGCGTCGACGGTCGTCGGCGAAAACCGACGAAATGCGGGAGCGATCGTGACCGACGGACGTCCCGAAGCGGACGGCGGACGCGCTCGTTCGACGAAACGCTACGTTCAAGTGGGGAGCGACAGAAGCGACGTACACGAGCGCCGTTGGTCCAGTGGTAGGACAGTGGCTTCCCAAGCCACTAGCCCGGGTTCAATTCCCGGACGGCGCACTCCTTTCCGTCGTTTGTCGTCCGACGTCCCGTTCGTTTCCCTCACGGGACTCCCGGACGGCGCACTCCTTTCCGTCGTTTGTCGTCCGACGTCCCGTTCGTTTCCCTCACGGGACTCCCGGACGGCGCACTCCTTTCCGTCGTTTGTCGTCCGACGTCCCGTTCGTTTCCCTCACGGGACTCCCGGACGGCGCACTCCTTTCCGTCGTTTGTCGTCCGACGTCCCGTTCGTTTCCCTCACGGGACTCCCGGACGGCGCACTCCTTTCCGTCGTTTGTCGTCCGACGTCCCGTTCGTTTCCCTCACGGGACTCCCGGACGGCGCACTCCTTTCCGTCGTTTGTCGTCCGACGTCCCGTTCGTTTCCCTCACGGGACTCCCGGACGGCGCACTCCTTTCCGTCGTTTGTCGTCCGACGTCCCGTTCGTTTCCCTCACGGGACTCCCGGACGGCGCACTCCTTTCCGTCGTTTGTCGTTCCATCACGGCTGTTCGTCGTCGACGACGTCCCGAAGTCGAGCGGTCGCGTCGGCGTCGAACCGCAGGACACGACGCCACCACGGTCCCTTCCCCGAATCTTCCGAGAGATCGGTCACGAGCGACCCCGCCGTCGCCCCCGACGACGGCGCGCTCAGGGGGACTGCCCGGTCGAGGCGTCGGGACCGCTCGCCGCCGGCCACCAACACCCTCGCGTCGAACGCCTCGCGTTTGACGTGAGCGTTGCTCGCGAACCGCCCGCGCTCGGCGGCGTCGAGCGACCGGTACGCCTCGCCGGTGATCGCTCGCTCGACGCGGAACTCCCCGATCAGGTACGCCCCCCACTCCGGCGGGAATTGGGGGTTCTCGGCGGGGTCGCCCCGGAGCGAGAGCGTGGCGTAAAAGAAGAGGGAGTCGCTGGGGTCGAGCGCCGACAGCGGCCCGGCCTTCACGCCGTGTTCGTCGCCGTAGGTGTAGTCGGTCGACCCGTGGACGCCCGCGAACTCGGGGTCGAGGTGGACCCGGCGGTCGGCCACCTCGGAGACGTCGACGTCGAGCGGAAAGGAGAGGTCGGCGTACGTCGGCACGGCGTCCGCGGTCGGTTCGCGCTCGGGGATGGGCACGTACGCGAACCGGCCGTCCGGACGGACCGGCCCGCGAAAGCCCGGGAGAGTGGTGTTCGCTCCGACGTTGATGGCGACGGCTCGGGCCACGTCGTCAGGCGGGGACGAACCGGACGACGCGGTCGTCGCCCTCCACCGGCGCACCCCGGCCGTCGCGGTTGCTCGTTACGGCGTGGAGGTGGCCCTCCGGCCCCGTGAAGACCGTCCGAATCCGGCCGAACTCGCCCTCGAAGCGGCGCTCCTCCTCGAGTACTTCGGGAGCGGCGGCGTCGCCATCCAACCGGACGCGGTGGAGGTGTTCGGCGGCGAGCGTCCCGAAGAGGAGGTCGCCCCGCCAGGCCTCGATTGGGCCGTCGTACACCGCGGCGCTCGCGGGCGCGATGGTCGGCGTGTAACTCGCGACCGGATCCGTGAAGCGGTCGTCGTCGCTCGGACCGGTCACCGCGGGCCACCCGTAGTTCTCCCCCGCCCGCAGGACGTTGATCTCGTCGCCGACCTGCGGGCCGTGTTCCGTGCTGTACAGTTCATCCTCCCGGACGACGAGTCCCTGCGGGTTTCGGTGGCCGTAACTGAACACCGGCGAGTCGAACGGGTTGTCCGGGTGGGGGTCGCCGTCGAACGTCACCCGGAGCACCGACCCGGCGAGGACGTCGGGATCCTGACCGTTCGCCTCGACCGCCGCGTCGCCACAGGTCACGTAGAGCGCGCCGTCGTGAGCGAGCAGTCGCCCGCCGTCGTGGATCGGTGCGCCGGGGATCCCCGAGAGGATGGGTTCGCCCGCCCAGCCGTCGTCGAGATCGTGACGCACGAGGCGGTTCGCCGTGTTCCCGTCCCCGTCATCGTAGGTCTGGTGTGTGTACGCGTACGGCTCCTCGGGGTGGAAGGCGAGCCCGAGCAAGCCGCCCTCGCCGACGTGTTCGACACCCGACACCGCGTCGACGACGGGATCGACAGCCCCACCGTCGAGGCGGACGATCCGTCCCGGTCGCTCGGTGAGATACAGCGTCCCGTCGCGGTAGGCCGCGCCCCACGGAATCTCCAGTCCAGTGGCGAGCGTCTCGGCGAGAACGTCGCCGTCGGTGGCCGTGGCGGCGGCTTCGCCCGTCCCGTCGTCGCCGTCGGTCGACGATACGGCGGTCGGGTCGTCGGACGTGCCCCACCCGTCCGGCGGCCGACCGGCACACCCCCCGACCGCCGCCGCGCCGATGGTCGCCAGATAGCGTCGTCGATCCATACGCGACCGACGGCCCCGAGCGTGAAAAGCGGCCGGCTAGTTCGGGTTCGGGGGCGTCCGATCCCGCTGGAACTCGTCGAAGACGTCGAGGTTGTCGGGGAGGTCGTACTCGATGCGGCGGTCCTCCCGGCGGTTCTCCCCGCCGGCGTCGAGGGGGTCGGCGACCTCTTCCCACCCCGGCTTGACGCGGACGCTCTTCGCCGGCATCCCGACGGCGACGTGGTGAGCGGGCACGTCGCCCTGCACTACCGCCCGCGCGCCGACGACGGTGTTCTCGCCGACCTTCGACCCCGCGCTCACCATCGCGTCGTACGTGACACGGGCGTCGTCCTCGATCACCGTGTGGTAGTTCCGCACCTCGGTCTGATCGACGACGTCGTGGTCGTGGCTGTAGACGTGGACGCCGTCGGAGATGGAGACGCGGTCCCCGACGGTGAGTCGCCCGCGGTCGTCGAGGTGGACGTCGTCGTGGACGACGACGTTGTCGCCGACGGAGATGTTGTGGCCGTACGTGAACGAGATTCCCTTGAAGAAGCGACAGCCCTCGCCACACTCCTCGAAGAGGTGGTTCGCGAGCATCCGCCGGAACTGGAGCGCGAACTCGACGTTGTCGGCCATTGGCGTGGCGTCGAACTGCCGCCACAGCCACTGGAGGTACTTCGACTCCTGGAACAGGTCTTCGTCTTTCTCGGCGTAGTACTCGCTCTCCAGCGTGGCGTTACAGGGGTCGTACCCCTGGAGCCGGACCCGTTCGGCGGGCGACACCGACTCGCCGTCCTCCCACCGCTCGTACGCCTCGCGGTCCCCGAACAGGTCGACCAACACGTCCTGTACGACCCGGCACGTGTCTTCCTCGGAGGAGAGTCGCTCGTCGACGTAGTCGATGAACTCCCCGACGCCTGCGGTGGCCTCGGCGGGGAGCGAGACGTGTCGCTTCGTCATTTCACCCGTCGTAAGCAACGGGTGTTCAAAGGGGTTCGGGTGTGCGCGTCGCGCGCGAGGACGACTGGCATCCCGTCCACGGGCGGGCCGAGTCAGGCGAGCCGGTACAGCGACGGACCGGCGGTGACGAACACCCGCTCGTCGACGAGCGCCAGACCGCCGGGTCCGTGGTCGACGCCGTGGGTCCAGAGCACGTCCCCCGTCTCGGTGTCGTACGCACGGACCACGCCGCCTCCATCCCCTCGCCGCTCGCCGGCGACGACGAGCGTGTCGCCGCCGACGACCGGCCCGAAGGCACCGAACTCGACCGCGTCGCCCCAGCGGGTCTCGCCCGTCGAGAGGTCGAGGGCGACCACGTGTCCCGAGCCGTCGCCGTGGTCCACCGTCACGTACCCGCGGTCGCCGACGACGGCGGGCGTGGAGACGTCGGCACCGAGGTCACGAGGATCCCACAGGCGGTCGCCCGTGTCGGCGTCGAGGGCGACGACCGCCCCACCGTCCTCCGCGTAGCTCCCGATCACGAGTCGGCCGTCGGCGACCGCCGGCCGGTGCGGGAAGCCGTCGACCGGCCCGGCGCTCCAGACCCGCTCCGGTCCGGGCTCGAGACGGCGGTCGAGTCCCCGACGCCCCGAGTAGGCGACCGTCCCCGCGAGCGGCGCGTCCGCGGCGTACAGCCGTCCCTCCGCGAGGGTGGGCAACGAGCCGTCGACGTCCCAGTCTCGTCCGGCCCTGTCGACGGCCTGGAGCGTCCCGTTCGCGACGCCGACGTACACTTCGCTCGCACCGACGACGATGGCCGTCGGGTCGCTCCCGCCGCCCTCGACGCCCAGTGGGACGCGGGAGCGTTCGCGCAGGCCGTCGGCACCGTGGTCGACGACCGCCGGCTCCGGGGCCGGTCGAACCGTGTGGAGGCGACCGTCCGGGCCGAACCCGGCGAGGGCGGCCGGACCGACGGGGACGGACCCCTCGCTGCCGGTGCGAGGGTACGCCGCGGCCCCCGTCCCGGAGACGACGACGTGGTCGGGCCCGACGACCGGGTCGAGGCGTGGCCGTCGTCCCGGATCCAGGACGGACGCGATTTCGTTTGCAGTCGGCGGCCGGCGCGGCGGCGATGCGTTCGGGTTGTGGGCGGTGCCCTCGGGGTCGTACCGGCGGAGCGGCCACGTCCCCGACTCCGGGGTCCACGACTCGAAGGTGGCGCTCGCTGCGCCGCGGTGCAGGCGGTAGGTGCCGTACGTGCCGGCAGCGGCGGCGATTCCACCGAGGAGATGACGGCGCGTGATGGAGGGCATCGGTCGATCGTCTCCGCCCACGATCAAAAGCGGCGGTGGTTTCGAGGGGCCCGACCGGGAGTCGACGACCTACGCCAGGAAGACGTGTCGCGGCCGGTCGGCGAGCACGTCACGCCCCCACGAGACGGTGTCGGCGAACTCGTCGGAGCGGAAAAAGCCCATGGCGTCCTCCTGGGAGCGCCACTGGCTGGCGATGAACATGTCGTTCTCGTCCTCGACGTTGATCATCAGGTCCGTCTCGCCGTGACCCTCCATGTCCGCGAGCAGTCCACCGACCGTCTCGAACTTCTCGACGAAGTCCTCCTGGTGGTCGGGCTTGACCGTGTAGAACATCCCCATCGTCCCGAAGCCGGACTCCTCGCCGGCCCTGTTGACGATGTCCGGGAGTTCCGAGAGGAAGCCCGCGGCGGTGTCCGCCGCGCTCGCGGTGTCCCAGATGCTCACGACCGCCCGCCGGTCCCGGTCGAGGGCGTCGTACACTGCGGTCTTGACGTGCGTGTCGTAGTGGTCGAAGTTCGATCGGAGACCGTCGACCTCCTCGAACAACCCGTCGGCGTCGGCCTCGGAGTAGAGCACCGTCGCGTACACGTCCTCGCCGTGGGGCTTGCCGGCGTAGATGTCTAGGTCTTCGAGTTCGCCGCGGATGTCGTCCTCCTCGTCCCCGCCATCGTCGCCGTGAGTGTGGTCGCCGCCGTGGTGACCGCCATCGTCGCCGTGAGCGTGGTCGCCGCCGTGGTGACCGCCATCGTCGCCGTGAGCGTGGTCGCCGCCGTGGTGGCTACCACTCTCGCCGTGGGCGTGGCCGTGACCGTCGTCGTCGGCCGCCTCGGCCGGGACCGTCTCGCCCGCAAGGAACGCGGGCAGGTCCTCGGGCGGGAACCGGCGGCCCACGTAGAAGGGGCCGAACTCGCTGTAGCGGGCGCTGGCCTCGTCGTAGCGCATCTCGTAGACGATATCTTTCAGGTCGGTCGGGTCGTCGGCGAAGAGGGTGACGCCCCACTCCCAGTCGTCGAGGCCGACCGAGGAGGCGACGATCTGTTTCACCCGACCGCCGAACTCGCGGCCGTGTTCGCCGTGTTCCTCCATCATCTCTCGGCGGCGCTCGAAGGGCAGGTCGTACCAGTTGTCCTGTTCGCCCCGTTTGCGACTCATCGGGTAGAAACTCGCGTACGTGTCCGACGGCACGTCGGGTTCGAGTTTCCCCTCGATGTACCGCCGCAGCCCCGTGTCGACTTCCTCCTCGTCGTCGGCGAAGTAGGCGTCGGAGACGTAGCCGCTCACCTCGGTGACGGAGACGTAGGAGGTGGACTGCTCGGTGAACGCACCGAGCGCCGTGCGGTCGAACCGGCGTTCGGCCGTCGAGAGGGCGTCGAGCGTCGGCCGCAGGTGGACGATCATCAGGTCGGCCTTGTGGCCGAGGGTCGAGAACACGGCCGAGGCGCCGTCGTCGGCGTCGGCGACCGCCTCGTGGCGCTCGAAGTAGTCGATACCCTCCTCGATCGCTGCGTCCCGCTCCCGTTCGGGGGCGTCGCGCCACGACGCCCAGTCGATCCGACGGAAGTCGTGCAGTACGTACCAGCCTTCGTCCGTCTGGGGTGGCTCGCGCATGGTCGTCGATTAGGGCCGGTGCGGTATGGGAGTTGCGTGTCTTCCCGCGCCGTGGGGCGCGGCGGTATCGACCGATCAGTCGTCGCTCGGTGTCCCCACCTCGTCGCGGTCCTCGACGCGGAGGCCGCTCGCCCCAGTCGCGTCCTCGAACTCCTGTTTGACCGTCTCCGGCGGTTCACCCGTCGCCAGACTCGCGACGACGATGGCGATGCTGGCGAAGACGAATCCGGGGATGAGTTCGTAGACGACGCCGATGTCGAAGAACAGCCAGGCGGCGACGGTCACCATCCCGACGATCATCCCGGCGTACGCACCCCACTTGTTGAGGCGTTTCCAGTACAGCGCCGCGATGAGCAGCGGGCCGAAAGACGCCCCGATCCCGGCCCAGCCCCCGAGGATCACGGTAAACACCACGCCCGAGGGTTGGGCCAGCGCGATCGCGCCGACGACGATGACCGCCATGACGGCGCGGGACACCCAGAGTGTCTTCCGGTCGCTTGCGTCCGGGTCGACGAACCGCTTGTAGAGGTTGTAGGAGACGGCGTTGGTCGCGACGAGGAACTTCGAGTCGCTCGTCGACATCATGCCGGCGATGGCGCCGGCCATGAGGATGCCGACCAGCCACCCCGGGAGCAGTTCCTGGGCGAGTAGCGGCATCACCTGATCCGTGTTCTCGATGGCGCCGACGTACGCCCCGGCCGCCCAGCCGAGGAAGATGGCACCGTAGGTCGCGAAGATGACCCACACCATCCCGATGAGCGACGCCCGCCGGAGGTTCCGGTGGTCGTCGATACTCATGTAGCGGACCGTGATGTGGGGCTGGCCCGGGTAACCAAAGCCGATGCCGAGCGTCCCCGCGAGGAAGCCGACCAGCGCCATGAATCCGGTGCTGCCGCCGAACACGCCGGGGGCCGCGCCCGACACTCCCTGCAGTTCGGTCAGGCCGCCGGCGACGCTCCCGACGCCCAAGAAGCCGATCACGGGCAGGAGAACGACCGCGACGACCATCACGACCCCCTGCAGGACGTCGGTGTACGAGACGGCGATGAACCCACCGACGAGCGTGTAGACCAACACGAGTGCGCCGCCGATGAGGACGCCGGTGAAGAAGTCGTAGCCGAAGACGGCGTTCAGTATCTTCCCCGATCCGATGAACTCGCCGGACGTCGAGATGGTGTAGAACAGCACCAGCGACACCGAGCCGACGAGTTTGATGACGCCGTAGTCGTCACGGACGCGCTCTTCGAGGAAGTCAAGGACCGTCATGCTCCCGAGGAGGCCGCTGTAGCGGCGCATTCGCTTGCTCAGGAAGAACCAGTTGAACGCCGTCCCGCAGATGACACCGATCCCGATCCAGACCGCGGAGAACCCCATCGCGTAGGCCGTCGCCGGCAGGCCGACGAGCAACCAGATGCTCATGTCGGAGGCTTGGGCGCTCAGGCCGACGACCCAGTCTTTCATCCCGCGACCGCCGAGCGCGAAGTCCTCGAACGTCTTGGTGGCGACGTAGCCGAAGATTCCGATACCGAACACGACGACGAGATACAGCGCGAACGTGACCGTCGAGGCGGCGACCATCAGCGGTCACCTCCCGTCGACGAGCGCTCGGAGTCGTCCGCACGTTCCTCTCCCCGTTCGTCCGCTTCTTTCCCCCATCGGACGTAGTAGCCGACGGTGACGAGCAACATCGCGATCGGTGGCCCCCACAACACGACCTGTTCGATTTCCGAGAGTGCCATACGTGGGGTTGTTTCACATGGTCAGTTATATTTTGGCCCCGCACGCGGCGTCGTGTTCAGATAAGGGAGCTGCTGGTGAAGACACCTCGAAAGCCCCTTTCAGTCCCGCTCGCATCGGCTGGCCAACCGGCTGACACAGGGCGGGACTGAAAGGGGCGCTTCGCTGGAGGAAGGCGGGCGAGGCAAGCACGCGACCGTCGGGAGCGCGCGCAGCGAGCCCCCCGACTCCAGCGAAGCGGGGCTTTCGAGGTGGTTCCAAGTCCGATCTACCGCATACGGCTCTACCGGTACTCCTCCGAGGCGTGTGGGCTACGACTAGTTTTTTCGCCTGGAGACCAACAATCTCGCACACCGATGACGACGTACCCAGACTACTTCGCGACCCACGAACACACCGAGGGCTACTTCGACGTCGACGACTACGAACTGTACTACCGGAAGTTCGGCGACGGCGACGACGTTCTCGTGGGCGTCCACGGCGGCCCCGGCATGCCCCACGACTACCTCGCTCCCCTCGTCCGACACGCCGGCGACGACCTGACCGTCTACCTCTACGACCAGTTCGGGGTCGGCCGGTCCGACACGCCCGCACCCGGCGACTTCGACCGCTACACGGTCGAACACTACCGCGACGAACTCGACGCGGTCCGTCGGGCGATCGACCCCGACGGCTCGTTCGCCGTCTACGGCCAGTCGTGGGGGGGAATGCTCGCTCAGGAGTACGCCCTCGAGTACGGCGACACCCTCGACGCCCTGATCCTCGCGAACACCCTGGCCGACACCCGGACCGCCTACGAGTCGATGCGAGGCGTCCTCGACGAACTCCCGGAGGCCGACCGGGACACCATCGAGGACTGCGAGCGCAGACGGGCGTACGACGCCCCGGAGTACGAGGCCGCCCTCAACGGTGCCTACCGCGAGCACGTCTGCCGGACCGAGGAGTACCCCGCTCCGGTCCAGTCGACGTTCGAACGGATCAGCCTCGACGTGTACGGTCTCATGTGGGGCCCCAACGAGTACGTCCTCCTCGACACGGCCCGCCTCCGAAACTGGGACGTCCGTGACCGACTGAGCGAGGTCGGGACGTCGACGCTCGTCCTCTCGGGCGAACACGACGAGATCGACCCCTCGATCGCCCGCGACATCGCTGACCGCCTCCCCGACGCCGAACTCCACGTCTTCGAGGGGGGGAGCCACATGCCCTTCTGGGAGACCCCCGACGCCCACTACGACGTCGTCGAGTCGTTCCTCGCGGACGCGCTGGAGCGATAAGACCGACGCCGTCGGCTCCCGGCGGATCGGCTCACGACAGCAACTGCGGTCCGAAGATCATCAGGAGCAGCGACGCGAGCATCGTCAGGCCGATGCCCGTGGTGATCGTCCGAACCAGTCGCTCGCCGTCGCCGACCGGGAGCCGCGACACCACCGCCTCGGCACACATCCGGAGGATACGCCCCCCGTCGAGCGGGTAGCCTGGGATGCAGTTGAACAGGCCGAGTTGGAGGTTCACCCACGCGGCCCAGAAGAGGACGTTCGCGAGGATGAACACGCCATCACCGAGGGGAGCGAGCGTCCCTTCGACGACGTAGAACTCCGTCACCGACGGGGTGAAGCCGGGGAAGTTCGGGATGCCGAGCACCAGCGAGGCCAGCGGCAACACGAGCGCGACGTAGACGAGGGTGAACGGCGAGTCCGTCAGCCCGGACAGCGGCGAGGCGGCGTCCCCCCCGCCAGACCCGCCGAGCAGTTCGAGGTAAGTGCCGGCCGGGTACTCCCGGATGCCGAAGTCGGTGACGAGGAGGCCGCTCGTCCCGGGGAAGATGTCGACGCCGAGGAAACCGTTGCCGTCCCGCGGGTTCTCGCCGAGGACCACGTCGTACGTCTCCGACTCGCCGTCGACGTGGGCGTCGACCTCGACCCGGTCACCCGGGCCGTAGTCGTCCAAGACTCGGGACAGGTCGGCCGAGGAGGTGACCCGCTGGCCGCCGATACCGGTGACTATCAGGCTCCCGTTCGTCGGCGCGCTGGCGTTGGCCAGCGGCCCGCCGTCGGCGACGCGCGTGACGTACGCCCCGACGGGGACGACCCGGTCGCCCTCGCTCGTCTCGATCCGCGCGAACGTGCGGTTCGCGGTCGCGTCCCGGAACTCGCCGCGGGTGTTCACGGCAGTCCCGTTGACCGCGGTGACGCGGATCGGGTCGTCGCCGCCCTCGACCGAGAGGTTCGCGGGGTTGCCGCCGACGCTCCCGACGACCGCCAGCGACCGCTCGACCCGAACCGTCCGCTCGCCGTCGACCTCGACCTCGACGGTCCGATCCTCGGCCGCGAGCAAGGCGTCGTCGAGGTCACGCTCCGTCCGCACCTCCGTTCCGGCGACGGCCGTGATGCGGTCGCCGTGTTCGATCCCCGCCGTCGACGCGGGTGACCCTTCGTAGGCTCCGTCGACGGCGACGCCGGGCGCGACGCCGATGGCGCCGACCACGGGCCCGAAGAGGAGGGCAAAGGCCACGGCCGTCAGGACGAAGTTGTTGGTGACGCCGGCCGCGAACATCCGGGTTCGCGCGCCGCGGTTGGCCTCTCTCTGGCTCTCCTCGTCGGGTTCGACGAACGCCCCCAGCGGGACGAACGCCAGGAGGACGACACCCATGGACTCGATGTCGATGTCCTCGACCCGGCAGAGCAGGCCGTGGCCCCCCTCGTGGACCACCAGCCCGATCAGGAGGCCGAAGACGATCTCCGGCGCGACGGCGAGTGGGAGGAAGTCGTTGACGCCGGGGACGACCAGGAAGTTCTGGGGTTGGTTGACGGCCGAGGGCGACGGCGGGTTCCGGAGGATCGCCAGCGCCTGAACCAACAGGAGGACGAACATGCCGGCCATGATGACCAGGGCGACGCCGACGCCGATGTTGCTGTACGCCCGCCAGAACCGTTTCGGCTCCGCGAGGCGGGTGAGCAGCGCCCGCCCGCGCCGGGTGTGGATCGTCGCTATCGGCCCCTGAAGGCGCACGGCGTCCGGGAGGTAGCCGCGGATCTGGAGCGCCTTCGCGACGAGGGAGTAGACGAGAACGCCGACGAGGACCCACAGCAGCGTGTTCATCGACGCGAAGGAAGGTCGCGACGGCAAAAGGCGTTCGGATACGCCACGTTCGACACCCCACACGGCCCCGCCACCTCACCCCTTCCCGTCCCACCTCCGGCCCGACCCGGTCGGCTTTTTCGGCTGGGGACCGACCCGCACACATGACCCGCTTCGACGCCGCCGACGCCACCGATCGCCGGCAGCTGTTCGCCGAGGCCGTGATCGCCCACCGGACCCGCGCCAGCCCGTTTCTCACGATCGAGGTCGACGCCGCCGACGCGCCGGGCGTGGCCGACGACGGTGAGGACGACGACGAGACACCGCCGCAGGTCCCGTGGATCCAGTTCGCCGACCAGACGTTCAACCTCGACTGCACGGACGCCGAACTCGACCGCCTCAAGGGTGTCCTCTCGGAGTTCCCCGAGTGTCGCATCGACCGGATCGAGCGCCCCGAGGAGGCCGAGGGCGCGAACGTTCGGATCACCGCCCGCTCCGACCCCAACCGTCTCGGACAGTTCGCCGACCGTGCCCTCCAGGCCACCTACGACCTCGACGACGACTACCGCGCCTGGGTAGCAGGGGTGTAAGGTCGGGCGTCACCGACCCTGACGGTTTTTATCCCTCGACCGCCGGACTGGGGGTATGGACGCGGACGCGGACGCCGATACCGACGTGGACGCCGACGCGGGGACGGTCGCCGACGCCGTGACCGGCCCCCCGGACGGGATGGTCGACGTCCGCGAGGAACTGACGCCGATGCTGAGTCAGTACTTCGAGCTCTGTACGGCCTACGAGGACGCCCTCCTCCTGTTCCAGAACGGCGACTTCTACCAGACGTACTGCGAGGCCGCAGAGGAGACCGCGCGGGTGTGCGAACTCACGCTCACGCGCCGCGAGGACAGCACCGGCACCTACCCGATGGCCGGCATCCCGGTCGACGACGCCGCCGCCTACGTCGACCGCCTCCTCGACGCCGGCTACCGGGTCGCCGTCGCCGAACAGGTCGAACGCCCGGAGGACTCGTCGGGGCTGGTCAACCGGGCGGTCACACAGGTCGTGACCCCGGGGACGGTCGTCGACGACGAACTCCTCGGCACGGGGACGACCAACTACGTCGCCGCCGTGACTCGCGAGGGGTCGACCCGCGCCGTCGCCGCCGTCGACGTCTCGACCGGCGACTGTCTGGTGACGAGCGTCGAGACGGACGCGGCGCTGTGCGACGAACTCGACCGTCTCGATCCCGAGGAACTGCTCGTCGGCCCGGACGCCACTGTCGACGGCGAGGCGTTGTCGGCCGACCCGATGGTGACCGACCACGAGGCCGCCCGGATGGACACCGAGGCGGCCTCCGAACGGGTCGGCGCCTACGTCTCCGCGCCCGAGGCGGTCGTCGAGTCGGCGGCGGAACTGCGGGCCTGTGGGGTCGTCCTCGCGTACGCAGAGTGGAGTCAGGGCGACGGCGGCCCGCTCTCCCACGTCACCCGGATCGGCCGGTACGACCCGCGGGACGCCCTCGGCCTCGACGCGACGGCGGTTCGGAGCCTCGAACTGTTCGAGAACCGGGGGACGGGCGCGAGCGAGACGCTGTTCGGCGTCCTCGACGACGCCGCCTGCGCGCTGGGCCGGCGGGAACTCGACGCGTGGCTCCGGCGGCCGCTCGTCGACCGCGACCGGATCGAGGCGCGACTCGACGCCGTCGACGCCCTCGTCGCCGCGCCGCTTCCCCGCGAGACGATCCGCGAGGCGCTCCGCGAGGTGTACGACCTCGAACGCCTGGCTGGGCGCGTCTCGCGGGGGCGCGCCGACGCCCGCGACCTGCGATCGCTGGCGGCGACGCTCGATGCGATCCCCGACATCCCCGCGGCACTCGACGAGGTCGACGCCGAGGCGACGCGCCTGCGTGACCTCCGCGATCGGATCGACCCGCTCGACTCGGTTCGGGACCTGATCGACCGGGCGATCCACCCCGACCCGCCGGTCGAAGTGACCGAGGGGGGCGTGATCCGCGAGGGGTTCGACGCCGAACTCGACGACCTGCGGGCGACCGAGCGCGAGGGTCGGGAGTGGGTCGCCGACCTCGAAGCCCGGGAACGGGAACGGACGGGAATCGACTCGCTGTCGGTCGGGCACAACCAGGTCCACGGCTACTACATCGAGGTGACCGATCCCAACCTCGACCGGGTGCCCGACGACTACACCCGGCGCCAGACGCTGAAGAACGCCGAGCGGTACTACACGCCGGAACTGAAGCGCCACGAGGACGAGATTCTGGGGGCGGCCGAGCGAGCCGACACCCTGGAGTACGAGCGCTTTTGCGAGGTGCGCGACGCCGTCGCCGAGGAGACGGACCGCCTGCAGGCACTGGCCGACGCCCTCGCGGAACTCGACGGCCTAGCGACGCTGGCGACGGTCGCGGTCGACCGCGACTACGTCCGGCCGACGTTCCACGACGGCGGGGTCGAAATCGAGGCCGGCCGCCACCCGGTCGTCGAAGCGACCCAGGAGCGGTTCGTCCCGAACGACGCCGACCTCCCGCCGGGGAGCGTCTCGCTCGTCACCGGCCCGAACATGAGCGGGAAGTCGACGTACATGCGCCAGGTGGCCCTGCTCGTCGTGCTGGCACAGATGGGGAGTTACGTGCCGGCGGACGCCGCCCGGCTGCCCGTCGTCGACCGCGTGTTCACCCGCATCGGCGCGAGCGACGACATCGCGGGCGGCCAGTCGACGTTCATGCGCGAGATGACGGAACTCACGGCCATCCTCCACGAGGCGACGGCCGACTCGCTGATCCTCCTCGACGAGGTCGGTCGGGGCACCAGCACCGCCGACGGCCGCGCCATCGCCCGCGCGACCGCCGAGTTCGTCCACGACGAGATCGGTGCGACGACGCTCTTTGCCACTCACTACCACGATCTGACCGGACTCGCCGCGGAGCGCGAGCGCGTCCGGAACCTGCACTTCGCGGCCGACCGCGACGACGGCGGCGTCACCTTCCTCCACCGGGTCGACGAGGGCCCCGCCTCCTCGTCGTACGGCGTCGAGGTGGCGCGGATGGCGGGCGTCCCCGACCCCGTCGTCGAGCGGTCGCGGGCGCTCGTCGACGCCACCGACGCCGACGCCACCACACCGGACCGTGACCCGGCGACGAACGGCGACGCCGACGGGACGGGGGTGACACTCGACGGGGCGGAACGGACCGCGACGAACGGTGCCACCGACCGCTCCCCGGACGCCGACCCGGCCGTCGCCGACGCCCTCCGCGAGACCGACCTCGCGACGACGACGCCGATCGAGGCGTTGAACCTGCTCGCCGAGCTAAAAGACCGGATCGAGGAGTCATGAAACGCTTGGACCGGGAGACGGTCGACCGCATCGCGGCCGGCGAGGTGGTGACCCGACCGGCGCGGGTCGTCGTCGAACTCGTCGAGAACGCCCTCGACGCCGGTGCCGACCGGATCGAGGTCGAGGTGTGGGGCGACGGCACCGAACGGCTCCGCGTCGCCGACGACGGCCGGGGGATGGGTACCGACGAAGCGGTACTGGCGGTCGAGCGCCACACGACGAGCAAGCTTCCGGACGGCGACCTGGAATCGGTCGAGACCCTCGGGTTCCGCGGGGAGGCACTCGCCAGCGTCGCGGACGTGGCACGACTCACGCTGTCGACCAACGACGGCGGCCCCCGCGGGACGCGCGTCCGAGTCGATGGCTGCGGCGTGACCGTCGATTCCGTCGGGCGTGGCCGGGGGACGACCGTCGAGGTCCGGGACCTGTTCCACAATCGCCCGGCCCGGGCGGAGTCACTGGCCGCGCCGTCGACGGAGTTCGAGCGCATCAGCGACCGGGTCGCCACGTACGCGCTCTGTCGCCCGTCGACCGCGTTCACCCTCGACCACGACGACCGGCGGGTGTTCGCGACGCCCGGCTCCGGCGCGTTCACGGACGCCGCGCTGTCGGTCTACGGTCGGGAGGTCGCCCGCGAGAGCACGACACTCGACACCGCGACGACGGTCCCGGTCGGCGACCGCGAGACCGACGTCGCCCTCCGTGGCCTGCTCGCGTACCCTTCGGTCACGCGGGCGACGGCCGACCACGTCCGCGTCGCGGTCAACGGCCGGCCGGTTTCGCTCCCCCCGATCTGGCGGGCGGTCGAACGCGGCTACGGATCGCTCCTCCCGGGTGACCGCCACCCGGTCACGGCCCTGTCCGTTTCGCTCCCGCCCCGCGCCGTCGACCCGAACGTCCACCCGACCAAAGAGACCGTCGCGCTCCGCTCGACGGACGACCTGACCGACGCCGTCGAGGCGGCCGTCGAGGACGCCCTCTCGACGGCCGACCTCCGGCGATCGGCGGAGGTGGCGATGGACCTCGATTCGGCGCTCGACCCCGTCGACGCCGACGCCGGCGAGTCGGCGCTCGCGGACGCCGAGTACCTCGGCCGGTTCGATGGCCTCTACCTGCTCTGTGACGCCGGCGACGACCTGCTGGTGGTCGACCAACACGCCGCCCACGAGCGGATCAACTACGAGCGACTGCGGGCCGCGGTCGAGGAGGAGGGCGTGCCGTCGGCGACGCTCGACCCGCCGGCGACGCTGTCGCTGTCGCCCGCCGACGTCGCGGCCGTCGAGAGCCACGCCGCGGACCTCTCGCGGTTGGGATTCGACTGCGAACCCTTCGGCGGTGGCACCGTCCGTGTCCGGGCCGTTCCCGCACCCCTCGGCCGGGTCGCCGAACCCGAGGCGCTCCGGGAGACGCTCGCCGCCCTCCGCGACGGCGACGACGCCGGCCGGCGGGACGTCCTCCTCGCGGATCTGGCCTGTCACCCGTCGCTGAAGGCGGGCGACGCCCTCGACGACGACGAGGCCGCGGCGCTGGTCGACCGCCTCGGCGCGTGCGAACACCCCTTCGCCTGTCCGCACGGCCGGCCGACGGTCCTCGCCATCGACGAGGCCCACCTCGCGGGTGGGTTCGACCGCCACCCCCGTCGGGGCTGACTACCAGTCCTTGCAGTCGGCACAGACGAACGACCCGTCGTCTCGCCACCGCCGGGTGACGGTGTCGCCACAGCCGGCACAGGGGGCGCCTGCGCCCGACCAGCGCATGGTCGGGGCGCTCGCTTCCACGGGTTCCACGGGTTCCGCGGGCTCCGCGGCCTCCATTTCGGCCTCGGCCCCGCCGTTCTCGGTCACGAACTCGTCGAGCGATCTCTCGGTCACGCCCGACACCACGGCGACGATCACGTTATCGGTGTCGGTGAGCGGAACGGCCAAGTGAGCGCCGCGCTTTCCATCTCCATGGCTACGGTCACGCAACTCGTCGCCGAACTGCTCCGGAGCGTCGTCGACCTCGTCGTCATCTTCGCGACCGAGGTGGCGCCACAGGACCCGATCGGTCTCTTGGTCTTTCTGGCCGGAGCGGTCCTGACGACGGTCGCCGCCGGGTTCCTCGGCCTACTGGCCGTCGGTGCGTTGCTCGACGCCCTCCGCGACGCCGTCGCCGGCTAGCGGTCGGTCGCGCGAGCGTGGGCCGTCGCCGCGAGGTCGATCGCCTCGTCGAGGTCCGGTCCGAGCGGTGATCCGACGACGACGCTGTCGGCGTGGTCCAGCACCGCCGCCAGTCGGTCGGCCACGGTGTCGACCGTTCCGGCGATACAGAACGCGTCGATCATCGCGGGCGTCACGAGGTCGAACGCCGTCTCGAAGTCGCCAGTGCCGATGGCGTCACCGATCTCCGCGGCGCGGTCGGCGTCGAGGTCGTGGCGCGCGAGGACCGGCGGGGCCGCGCCGGCGGCGATAAACGCGACCGGCGGACGGGCGACGTCGCGGGCGACCTCGGCGTCGGCGGCGACGCTGACGCTCGCGTACGCCGCGAGGTCGAACGCGCCGAGGCCGTCGAGACGGTCGGTCAGGCCGTCCTCGACCTGTTCGCGCGCCCACCGCAGGTCCGCGGGGTGCGAGCCGTTGAACAGGAGGCCGTCCGCGTGTTTGGCGGCCATCTTGCACATGTGTGGCCCCTCGCCGCCGACGTACGTCGGGATCGGCCCCGGCACGTCGAAGTTGAGGCCGGCGTCCGTGGCCTCGAAGGTGCCGTCGTGGGTGACGCGCTCGCCGTCCCAGAGCTTCTGGGCCACCTTGAACGCCTCCAGCACGGACCGGAGCCCCCGGTCGTCGGCCAGCCCGAGGTTCCCCAGGGTCGAGGGGTCCCCGGGACCGATCCCGAAGACAGCCCGCCCGTCGCTCGCCTCGGCGACCGTCGCCACCTCGCCAGCGAGCGTCACCGGGTGTCGTTCGAGGGGGTTGACGACGCCCGGGCCGAGGCGGACTTCGTCGGTCGCGGCCGCGAGCCGCGACAGGGCGGCGAAGGGCGAGCGGTTGTTGTAGTGACTGGAGACGAAGAGGGTGTCGTAGCCGGCGGCCTCCGCGGTCGTGCCGAGGTCGACCACCCGATCGATCGGGTGCTCGGGCGTGAGTTCGATCCCGAACATCAGCGGTCACACCCCGGGTGGTGGTTGGCCGGCGGACACAGAGCGGTCGTCGTGAGCGAGCGCGTCGAGTTCATCCGTCCGTCGGTTGGTGTCGACGCGGAAAAACAGTTCGTCGGTGGCGGTCCCTGCCGCCGTCGGTGTCGCGGGCGTGTCGGGACCGCTCAGTCGTGGCCGTCGACCGGCACCGGTTCGTACGGCTCCTCGAGGTACGCCTGGTCGCTCTCCGAGAGCTCTATCTCCAGGGCCTCGACCGCGTCCTCGAGGTGCTCGACGCTCGTCGTGCCAACGATGGGGGCGTCCACCGTCTCCTGGTGGAGGAGCCACGAGAGCGCGATCTGTGCCATCGTGACACCCTTCTCCTCGGCGAGTTCGGCGACGCGGTCGTTGATCTCGTCGCCGTTGCCGGCGTAGTAGTTGGCGACTCGGTCGGACATGCGGTCGTGGTCGTCCATGAACTCCCCGCGGGTCGTGTCGAGGAACTCCTCGTGGGGACGGGTGAGGAAGCCACGCGCGAGCGGCGACCACGGGAGCGTGCCGATCCCCTCGCGCTCACAGAGTGGGATCATCTCTCGTTCCTCCTCGCGGTAGACGAGGTTGTGGTGGTTCTGCATGGTGACGAACCGATCGAGACCCAGGCGGTCGCTGGTGTGGAGTGCGTCGGCGAACCGGTGGGCCCACATCGACGACGCGCCGAGGTGGCGGACCTGCCCGCGCCGCACCGCGTCGTCGAGGGCGCGCAACGTCCCCTCGATCGGCGTGTCGTAGTCCCAGCGGTGGATCTGATAGAGGTCGATCGTGTCCATTCCCAGCCGGTCGAGGCTGTTTTGCAGTTCCTGCTCGATGGCCTTCCGCGACAGTCCCCGGGCGTTGGGATTGTCCTCGTCCATCGGATTGTACACCTTGGTCGCGACGACCGGCCAGTCGCGGTCGTAGTCGGCGAGGACGTTCCCGAGGATGCGTTCGGACTCTCCCTTCGAGTACATGTTGGCGGTGTCGAAGAAGTTGATCCCCAGATCGATCGCTCGCTCGATGATCGGGCGGCTCTCCGCCTCGTCGAGCACCCAGTCGCGCCAGTCGCTCGACCCGAAGCTCATACACCCTAGACAGATGCGACTCACTTTCGTCCCCGTGTCGCCGAGAGTGGTGTACTCCATGCGGATCCGCAGGCGGGGCGACGACAAAAAGATTGGTCGGTCAGTCCGCGTCGTACGACCACTCGTGCAGGGCCTGCCGGACGAAATCGCCCTCCACGTCCCGGAAGAGGGCGTCGCTGTCGCCGTGATCGCCGAAGTCGAACCCGCGGACGACGACGACGGGCGTCCCGCCCGCGCCCTCGCCGGCGACGAGGTTGGCGGCGGCCGCGAGTTCGTCGACAACCGCCTGCACCGTCACGCCGAGTTCGCGCCCCTCCCGGTCGCGCTCCCCGCGCCAGTCGCGGGCGGCCGGCAGCCCCGCCCACCCGATGGCGACGCCGCGTTGCCCGTGGCGGAACGGCCGCCCGCAGGTGTCCGTGACGATCACGCGGTCGGCGGTGAGGCCGGATTCGATCCGCGCGGCGCTCTCGCCCGGTCGCTCGGGCAGGAGCAACAGATCGCCGTCCGGGACGTTCGAACGGTCGATACCAGAGTTGACCGTAACGTGTCCGAACTGCGTCTCCGTCAGGAGGAAGGGGGCGTCCATCAGGAGGTCGGTGCTCTCGTCGAGGACCGCCTGCGCGAAGCGGGGGTCCTTCTCGTCGCCGGTGGCGCGTTCCAGTCGGGCGGCGACGTCGCGGGCGCGTGGGCCCGGATCGAACGACGACAGGTCCGCGACCCGGCCCTCGGCCTTCGAGACGACGGTGCTCGCGACACAGACCACGTCGTCGGGCCGGAGGTCGACCCGCTCCTCGACGAGCGCCGCCAGCGAGTCGCCCCGGCGCACCTCCGGGATGCCGGGGACGGCGAAGACGTTCATACCCTCCCTGCGGAGCGGGCGAATAAAAGACTCGCGTCACCGGGTCGTGGGCGACGCTACCGGCCGCCGATCCGGTGGCGTGTCACGTCGATGTCGCCGTCCCGCACCGTCGCCGTCAGCATCGTCGTCTCGGTCGCTGGTGCGGCCCCCGTCGCCGACCCGGGGTTCAACAGTCGCACGCCGTCGTGGACCTCGTCGGTGTACTCGTGGGTGTGGCCCGCGACGCCGACGGCGGTGTCTGTGTCGCCGGCGTGTTCCCGCACCGCGGCGATCACGCGGTCCTCGTAGCCAATCCGGTCGCCCGTGCCGTGGGTGACGACGAACTCGACGCCGCCCAGTTCGACGGTCGCCACGGCCGGCAGGTCGACCCCCGCGACGTCGACGTTTCCCCGGACGCCGGTGAAGGCCCCGTCCGCGAGCGAGCGGACCTCGTCGACGACCGCCGGCGTCTCGAAGTCGCCGGTGTGGATCGTGTGATCGGCCGCTTCGACCCGTTCGCGAACCCAATCCGGGATCCCGGTCGATCGATCCGGAATGTGCGTATCGCCGATGATCGCCACGTCCATACACTCCCGTTTGCAGGGAGGCGTCAAATCGTTGTCCCACCGGAGCGCAAGCGTCGTGTCGGTGGCGGCCGAAGCGCTCCCGTGACCCGCGTCGTCACCTGCTTCCTCCGACACAGAGTGGCCGTCCTGCTCCGTCGCCGCGGCGGGGCCGGCCGGTGGGACGCCGTTGCGACCCGGATCGACTCGGACACGACCCCCGAGGTCGCCGCCCGCCGCACCGTCCGCGAGGCCACCGGTCGGACGGACGCGACACTCGTCCGCGCCGGCGACCCCCTGACCGTCGGTGACCGGACCGTCTACCCCTTCGGTGTCGCCGTCGACTCGCGGTCGGTCGTGGCCGACGGGGAGGTCACCCACGAGTGGGTGTCTCCCCCCGAGATCCGGGCGCGAGCGACCGTGCCGGGGTTGTGGGACGCCTACACTGCCGTCGCACCCACCGTCGAGACGGTCGCCGAGGACACCACTCACGGCTCCGCGTGGCTCTCCGTCCGCGCACTCGAAGTCCTGAGGGACCGCGCGGCCGTCGCCGAGGACTACGCGTCGGTCGCGGCCGTCGCCGAGGACCTCCGGACCGCCCGGCCGAGTATGGCCGCCGTCGTGGCCCGGATCGACCGGGTGATGGCCGCGGCCGAGCGGTCACCCAACGCGGTCCGTGAGCGGGCCGACACGGTCGCGAGGGAGGCCCTCGACGCCGGCGAGTCGGCGGCCACGAACGCGGCCGGCCGGTGTGGCGACGCGGTCGTCACGCTCTCGCGGTCGGGCACCGTCCGGACGGCCCTCGAACTGGCGCGACCGGCGGTCCTGATCGGCGAGTCCCGACCCGGCGGGGAGGGCGTCGACGTGGCCGTCGAACTGGCCGACGCCGGCCTCGACGTGACGCTGACGACGGACACAGCGCTCCCGGTGGAACTCGCCGAGCGCGAGGTCGACGCCGCCCTCGTCGGTGCGGACGCGGTGCTCGCGGACGGCAGCGTCGTCAACAAGGTCGGCACCCGTGGACTGGCGCTCGCGGCGGCCCGCGAGGGTGTCCCGCTGTGGGTCGTCGCCGACACCGCCAAGATCCGGCCGGACGAGCGCGCCCACACCGAGACGGCCGATCCGACCGACGTCTACGACGGCGACGCGCCGGTGACCGTCGCGACGTCCGTCTTCGACCGGACGCCAGCCGACCTCGTGGCCGGTGTCGTCACCGAACGCGGCGTCCTCGACGGCGACGACGTCCGATCGGTGGCCGCGGACCACCGCGAGAACGCGGCGTGGGTGGAACACGAATAACGGAGGGACCGAACCCGGGGGCGACACGACGAGCGACTTTTACCGCCGGACGCAGTACGACGGCCCGGTGGCGATGATGACGGTTACCCCCACTCAGCCCCGTGTGATGAATCACTCACACTGAGCCACCACCGTTCGAAGACAGGCTTTTGCCGACGGATTCGGTACGCGACCGCATGCCCACGCTCGATGTTTCGACGCTCGGCGTCCACGAGTCGGTCGGTACAGTGTTTCCGCCCGCGGTGTTTCGCGACGCCCTCGACGACGCCGGGCCCTCGGTTCGGATCGTCGGCACGGCCGACGACCTCTCGGCGTGTGACGCCCTCGTCACCTTCACCTACGAGGACCGGTTTCTCGACGCCGACCTCTCGTGGATCCACTCGATCCAGGCCGGCGTGGATCGCTTCCCGTTCGACGCTCTCGAGGAGCGGGGGGTGACGCTCACCAACAGCACCGGTATCCACGGCGACGTCGTCGGCGAGACGGCGGTCGGGTGCATGCTCGCCTTTGCCCGCCGACTGCACGTCCACCGGTCGAACCAGGAGCGCGGCGAGTGGCAACAGCCCGCGTGGGACGACGCCTTCCCGTTGCGCCGGGCGTCGGCATGCGTCGTCGGCCTGGGGACGCTCGGCCGCGGCATCGCGACCCGGGCGTCGGCGCTCGGAATGGACGTCACCGGCGTCAAGCGGACGCCGATCCCGGTCGACGGTGTCGACCGCGTCGTCCCGCCCGAACGACTCCACGACGCCGTCGCCGACGCCCGCTTCGTCGCCGTCGCCGTCCCGTTGAACGACGACACCGAAGGGCTGATCGCCGACGCGGAACTGGCGGCCATGCGCGACGACGCCTACCTCGTCAACGTCGCGCGCGGCCCCGTCGTCGACCAGGACGCCCTCGTCGACGCCCTGGAGGACGACGCCATCGCGGGCGCGGCACTGGACGTGTTCGAGACCGAACCCCTCCCCGACGACTCCCCGCTCTGGGACCGGGAGGACGTGATCGTCACGCCCCACGCCGCCGGCTTCACCGACGAGTACTACGAGCGCGTGGCGACCATCGTCCGGGAGAACCTGCGGCGGTTCGCGGCCGGGGAGTCGGCGACGAACCGGGTGGTGTAGGGGCGACTACAGGAACTTCAGCAGGTCGTCGCGCTTCCGGTCGTGGAAGTGAGTCTCCAGCGCGTCGGTCAGCGCGTCGATGTCGCCGCGTTTCGCGCTGATGGGCGCGATCGTCTCCTGCCACTGTTGCCACGGCGGAAACAGTCCCAACCGGTCACAGAGGTCGTCAAGTCGCTCGTCCCGGTCGTCGACCTTGTCCATCTTGTTGACGGCGACGACGGTCGGCACCTCGACGTCCTGCAGGAAGTGGAACAGTTCCACGTCGTGGGGAACCTCGCCCTCGCCGCTGTGGCGGTCGATGATGTCGATCACGCTCTTGCCGTCGACGACGAGGACGCCCGCGAGGATGTCGTCGGCGTTGGCCTCGACGTAGCGCACCACGTCGGTCTTGATCTGCTCGCGTTGCTCCTCCGGGACGCCGGACATGAACCCGAAGCCGGGGAGGTCGGTGAACATGAAACTCTCGGGGGCCCAGTCGAAGTGGTTGGGCTGGCGGGTGACGCCGGGTTTGCGCCCCGTCGACACCTGGTGGCCGGTCAACTCCCGCATCAGCGTCGACTTGCCGACGTTCGACCGGCCGACGAGGACGACCTCGTCGCGGTCCGGGCGGTCCTCGAACATACGCCACCTTCGGGGCTGTGACGGTTAAACTCGGCGCGTTCGGCCCGGGACGGGTGACGTATATACCCGGCCCATCGACCCCGACCCTGAGACGGCCGACCTTTCGGCCGAGTCGCAGGGGTTAGAAACCCCAGACCGACGCCTCAGACGTCGACGCCGAGCGTCCGGGTGCCGGCGACGAGGACGACGAGGGCGGCGAGCAGTCCGGCGACGAGGCCGTAGGCTGCGAGCCAGCCGACGCGTCCGGCGAGCGTCCCGGTCACGACGCTCCCGAGCGAACTGACGAGCAGGACGGCCGTCCGGACGAGGCCAAAGCCCGTGCCGCGTTCGTCGGCCTCGAGGTGGTCCATGAACCGCGAGTTGAGAACGCCCGGCCAGGAGATGCCGACCCCCACGAGAACGGCGCCGACCCCGACCGTGAGAACCCCGTCGCCGCCGAAGAGGAAGGTGAGGTAGCCGACGGCGCCCGCGAGCAGCGACACGACGAGCGCCGGGTCGCGACCGGTCGCGTCCGACACCCACCCGAGCGCCGGTGCGACGCCGAGCGTGAGCGCGAAGATGGCCCCGAAGACGAGGCTGGCTCGACCGGTCGAGAGGCCGACGAACTCGACGAGGAAGGTCGGAAAGAAGGAGGCGAAGGACTGCCAGGTGAAGAAGGCGACCATGGCGAGGAGAGTGGTGAAGGCGACGGCCGGGCGGCGGAGCATGGCGAACAACTGCCCGAGGCCGATCACCCCCGTCGCGTCGGCGTCGGGGGACGGCGACGACCGCGGCACCCGCCACGCGAAGGCCACGAGGACGACGGGTGCGATGGCGGCGGGGACGAGCAGCCCCGCCCGCCAGCCGAGGCGGGTCGCGACGGCGGTGCTCGCGACGGGGGCGAGCAATCCGGCCGCCGACGCACCCACCTCGTGGACGCCGAGCGCGCGGCCGGTGTTCTCGAACCGGCGGGTGAGGAGGGATGTGCCAGCGGTGAAGTACAGCCCGGCGGACGCCCCCAGCGTGACGGCCGCGAGCGCGAAGCCGCCGATGCCGGGAGAGACCGCGAGGCCGACGCTCGTGACCGCGATGCTCCCCATCGCGAACAGGATCACCCGGCGGCTCCCGTAGCGATCGGTGACGATCCCGCCGGGAAACTGGAAGAGTGCGTAGGCCGCCCACATGCCCGTGAGCGCCAGTCCGACCGTTCCCGTCGAGACGCCGAGGGCCGCGATCACGTCGGGGACGAGCGGACTCGGCGCGAGTCGGGCGACCATCGTGACGAAGAAGGCGGCGGTCGTCGCGCCGAGGAGGTCCCAGCCACCGGAGGTAGCCATCGGTCTCGACGTCTCTCCACACCCCTTTCGGTGTTGCGCTCGCCCGTCGCGGGCCGGTCAGTCCGTGCCGTCCGCGGCCCACCAGTACCACGTCGACCCGGCGAGGGCGACGAGCCCCATCGCCGCGGCGACGGCGAAGGCCGCCCGGTAGCCAAGGGCGGTGTACACCCGAGCGCCGTCGACGACCTCGCCCGTCCAGAAGGCGTCGAGGAGCCACCCCATCACCACCGGGAGGGCGGCGACGCCGGCGAATCCGAGGCTGTTGACCGCGCCAGTCGCCGACCCGCTGGCCGCGGCGGGGTGGCGCTCCTTGACCAGCGTGAAGGTGATGAAGCCGGCCCCACCGACGAACGTCACGGCGAACAGGAGAGCCCCCACGAGGAGGAGGGGTGGGCGGCCGACGACGGCGACGAAGCCGTAGCCGGCGGCGAAACAGACGCTTGCGGCCGCGACGATGGGCGCGCGGACGCCGAGTCGGTCCGAGAGGCGTCCCATCGCCGGCGGGCCGAAGAGAAAGCCGAGGTTGCCGACGAGGACGTACGTCGACGCCCGGCGGACCGTGATCCCGTACCGGTCGACGAGGAAGGGGACGCCCCAGATGCCGAGGACGGTGAACGTCGTGCCGACGAAGGCGAGGAAGACGACGCCGAGCACCCACGTCGTGGGGTCGCCGAGCACCAGTCGGGCGTTCGTCGCTGCCGCCCGGAACGACGTCTCCGACGGCGGGTCGACGCCCTCGATGGCGGGGAGACCGGCGTCTCCGGGTGTGTCGCGGACGCCGACGTAGATACCCAGACCGGCGAGGAGCCCGACGACACCGACGGCACCGAGTGTCGCCCGCCAGCCGAGTTCGGCGACGGCCACCGCGAGCGGCGTTGTGGCGAGGATGCCGCCGATGCCCGGCATCGCCGACGTGATGCCGGTCATCGTCGCGAACTCGTCGGCCCGGTACCAGTTCGCGCAGTACCGGAGCGCGGAGATGTAGATGACGCTCCCGCCGAGGCCGATCGTCGCGCGCGCGAGGAAGGCGACGAGGTAGCCGTCGCTGGCGGCGAAGCCGAGGACGCCGACGCCCATGAGTAGGGTCCCCGCAGTGGCGATGCGGCGCGTGCCGAGGCGGTCGGCGAGCACTCCCGCGGGCACCTGCAACAGCGCGTAGATGTAGAACAGCGAGGAGTGGAGGACGCCGAGTTCGGTCCCCGTAGTGTCGAAGGCGCGCATCAGTTCGTCCGCGATGACCGACGTCGACACCCGGTGGAAGCTGAAGACGACGAAACTCGCCGCGAGGACGGCCCACCCGATCCAGCGTCGCCGCCGCGGATCCGTCCACACGTCCATCGTTCGTCCGGCCACCTTTCCGCGAGCGTGGCAATAAGCCACCGATCCGGTCGCGTCCGGCAGGGGACTTTTGGTGTCTGGGCGCGGGTGTTGGGGTATGGATCCCGGGGACGTCGCGTACGAGCCAGTCAGCGTGAAAGCCGTCCTCGCGGAGATGAAAGACACGGCGGAACTCCTCATCGACCTGTCGTACTCCGCGGTGCTCCACGGGAGCGACGAGGTGGCCGCGGAAGTGCTGGAACTCGAAGAGCGGATGGACGTATTACAGATGCAGGCGCGGATGAGCCTCCTGATGGCTGCCCGGAGCCCCGAGGACGCCGAAGCGCTCGCGCCCGTCCTCGGCGTCGTCGGGGCCGCCGAGAAGATCAGCGACGCCGCGGGCGACATCGCCAAGGTCGTCCTGGAGGACATCGGCGTCCCCGAGGCGATGCGGACGGCCATCCCGGAGGCCGTCGAGACGGTCGTCCGGGGTACGGTCGCCGCGGACTCCGAGTTCGCCGACCGGACGCTCGGCGGGCTGAATCTGGAGACGGAGACGGGCGTCCGGGTGATCGCGATCCGGCGGGCGGGCGAGTGGATCGTCAACCCCGACCGGGAGACGACACTCGACGTCGACGACGTGGTCCTCCTCCGCGGGACCGAGGCGGCGCTGGAGTCGGCGTACGGCACCGTCACCGGCGACGCCTACGACCCGCCGGAACCGGTCGACTCGACCATCGACGACCTGGACCGGGCGGTCGACTCCATCGTGTTGATGAAGAACATGAGCGAACTCGCGGTGGATCTGGCCTACGGCTCCGTCCTCTTCGACAGCGAGGGGGTCGCCGCCGAGGTGGTGGAACTCGAAGCCGAGGTGGACGCGCTGAAATCGAGGTTCGAGGCGTGGGTGTTGCGCGCCGCCGGGCGGGTCGAGGACCCCATCTCGCTCCGGGGGTTGGTTCACCTCGCGAGCGCGACGGAGGTGATCAGCGACGCCGCCCTGGAGATCAGCGAGGGCGTTCTCAGGGGGTTGGACACCCACCCGGTCGTCGCCGCCGCAGTCGAGGAGTCCGACGAGGTGATCGTCCGCGTCGCCGTCGGCGAGGGGGCGCGGCTCGCGGACGCCTCGCTGGGCGAACTCGAGGTGAAGACGGCGACGGGGATGCGCGTCATCGCGGTGCGGCGTGGCGACGGCGACTGGGCCATCTCTCCCGGGCCGGAGACGGCCGTCCACGCCGGCGACGTCCTCATCGCGAAGGGGACCCGCGCCGGGGCGTCGCGGCTCTCGGAGTTGGCGGGCGACGACGACCCTACAGACGGCGGGTGAGGCGGTAGGCCGTCGCGACCGTCAGTGCCGCCGTCACGAGCAACGCCGTCGCCGACGCGAGGACGACCCCGAGAATCAGGAACCAACCCTCGGGGCCGACCACGGGGTAGGACTGCGTACCGGCGGCGGGCCCGGCCAGTTCGAAGACGCGGACGAGGTAGCCGAGGACGGCCAGCGTGACGCCGACGACGCCGCCGACGGCGGCGTTTCGCCGAACCCGCAGTGCGTCGAGCAGTCCAGCCGACGGCGGGCGCTCCGGTGGGTCGTCGCTCACGGGGGGAGGCTGGGGCCCCACGGTCAAATCCCCATCGTTGTTCCGGTCGGGAAGCCGGGCGACTCGACCGCGACCGAACCGCTCAAAGGGGCCGAGTTCGTGTGTCGGACAATGACTTCGGTGGGCAGCGCGGACGCCTCGCCCGGGACGGTCGACACCGGCCGTCTCGACGCCGGCGAGACGCGTGACGGCAGTACGTTCGGACTCCCGGTGGCCGTCGTCGAGGGGGCACGTGACGGGAAGACCCTCTACATCCAGGCCGCCAGCGACGGCGACGAGCTCAACGGCGTCGGAGTGGTGCAACGCGTCGTTCCGCGACTCGACCCCGACGAACTCGCCGGGACCGTGGTCTTGGTCGGTATCGTCAACTACCACGCGTTCCAGGTGGCCGAACACCGCAACCCTATCGACGACACGAAGATGAACCGGGCGTACCCCGGCGACGAGAACGGCACGTCGAGCGAGCGCATCGCCGCCGCCACCTACGACGTCGCGCGGGACGCCGACCTCGTCCTCGACCTCCACCAGGGGTCGACCAGCCGCATGATCGACGAGGTCCGGGTGCGGTGTGGCCGCCGCCACCGTCTCCACTCCGAGTGTCTCGACCTCGCGAAGACGTTCGGCTGTGGCTACGTCCTCGACCAGAAGGGGCCGGACGGCCAACTCGCCCGGGTCGCCCCCTCCGACGGCACGCCGGCGATCGACCCCGAACTCGGCGGGGCCGTCGGCTGGAACGAGGGAAGTATCGCCACGGGCGTCGAGGGCGTGTTCAACGTCCTCCGGGGGTACGGCTTCCTCGACGGCGACGGGGCGGTCGAACCCCAGACACGGGCGAAGGCGTTCGACCAGTACGGCTCGCCGGTCGGTGGCCTCGTCCGCTACGAACACGACCTCGGCGACCGGGTCAGCGCCGACGAGACGCTGTTCGAGGTGACCGACCCCTTCGGGGAGTTGAAGGCTCGGATCACCGCCGACAACGACGGCATCTTCTGGCGGAGTCGTCGCCTCCCGCAGGTCGCCACCGGCGAGTACGTCTGCTCGGTCGGCAAGAACGTCGACAGCTACTAGGATGGCGACCGATCTCGTCTGCCCGCGCTGTGATCGGACCTACGCCGACCGCTGGCGCTGTTCCTGTGGATCGCCCCTCGAGTTCGCGTCGGTGCCCCGACCGGAGGGATCCGCGCCCCCGTTCGACGACTTCGATAGCCGGCGTGGGCTGTGGGCGTTCGACGACTTCCTCCCCGTCCCGTCACGCGTCACTCTCGGCGAGGGGTTCACCCCGCTCGTCGACGCGCCGGCGTGGGAGGCGACGTTCAAACTGGAGTACGTCTCCCCGACCGGGAGCTTCAAGGATCGCGGCGCGGCGACGGTCGTCTCCCGGGCGGTCGAACTGGGCGTCGACCGCGTGATCGAGGACTCCTCGGGCAACGCCGGCGCGGCGGTCGCCGCCTACGCAGCCCGCGCGGGCCTCGACGCCGACATCTACGTCCCGGCGTCGGTCACACCGGCCAAGCGCCGGGCCGTCGAGGCTGTCGGCGCGACGGCCGTCACCGTCGACGGCGACCGCGAGGCGGTCTCGGCGGCGTGTCGGCGGGCGGTCGAGGCCGGCGAGGGCTGGTACGCCAGCCACGCCTGGAACCCCGCCTTCTTCGCCGGCACCGAAACCTTCGGCCTCGAACTCGCCGCGCAACGCGACTGGGCCGTCCCCGACGCGGTGGTGGTCCCGCTGGGGCACGGCACGCTCCTGTTGGGCGCGTACCGCGGATTCCGCGCCCTCGTCGACGCGGGGTGGACGGAGCGGATGCCCCGACTGCTCGCCGTGCAGGCGGCGGGGTACGCCCCGGTCGCGGCCGACCGTGGCGGCGGTGTCGATGGGAGGAACGACCTCGCGGACGGGATCCGGATCCGGGATCCGGTGCGGCGGAGCGCCATCGAGACGGCGCTCGACGCGACCGACGGCGACGCGATAGCGGTTCCGGCCGAGGCCGTCGAACGGGCGGTGGCCGACCTCGGTCGCGGCGGATTGCGGGTCGAACCCACGGCCGCCGCCGCCCCCGCGGGGCTCCGCGCCTACCGTGAGCGGGGGGTCGTCGACGACGACGCGGACGTCGTCGTCCCCCTCACCGGGCGGGCGAAGTGAGGTTATCGGACCCCGTCGAGGGCGACGAACGCGTCGCGGTGGGCGGTGATCCACGCGCCGGTCCGACGGTCGGCCGAACGGTCCGAAGGGTAGATCGTACACCGTTCGTCGTCGATGACGTGGTCCAGCCTGAACGTCGGCCACCGATCGAGGGCGGGACTGTCGGGCGTCACGTCGGGGTCGTCGGTCGAACTCACGGCTCGATCCCCCGGTGGCGTGCGAGGCGGGTGAGCATCGTCCACACGGAGCAGCCGACCCCACTTCGATATGTGCTTCTTACCGCCGGTCAACGGGTCGTTGAACGGCTCGTCGGGGTCACCGCTCGGGGTAGGTCGGCGTGTCGAAGCCTCCCCGGATCAGGGGCTTCGCAACGTGGCGACGGGCACACGGCGGCACCTCGTACCAGCCCGGGTCGAGGCGTCGGTCGAGTTCGCGCTCGACCCGACCGGGAGCGGTCGTCCCGCAGTCCCGACAGCGGTAGCCCTGGTCGCGGCCGGCGCTCTCCATCGACCGCCCACAGTCCGGACAGGTCGGCACGGCGGATTCGGTCGTCACGGGGTCCCGGAGCGCGAACTTCTCGAGTTTGAGCGTTCCCTGGCCTACTTCGCCACACACGGTTACCCGATCCCCGGGGCGGAGGGAACGCACTCGGTCGCGGAAGCGCTTGGTGGGTTCGAACGCCACGCAGGGGAGGTGGTCGTCGCCGTCCCGGACGGTCGTGTGGACGTGGCCGCCCGCCCGCGTCTCCGGGGCGTCGTCGACGACGGCGTCGATCCGGTAGGCTCGTCCGTCCCGGACCGTCTCGACCGTCCCCGACTGGAGGTGGGCGTCCGTCCCCTGATTGGTGCGGAAGGTCGCCGACCGATCGACGGGTTCGCTCCCGATAGCCCGCGCCACCTCCCGGACCGTCTCGGGGTCGTCACCGCGGATACCGTAGAGGATTGGCCCCGGTGCCGAGGGGACACAGACGAGTTCGTCCTCGGCACGGTCGACGGTGTCCCACGCGTCGGGGTAGGCCGCCTCGGCCGCCGCGAAAACGCTCTCGCGGTCGACCTCGCGGGGGGTGCCACACCGCTCCAGTTCCCGGTACGCGACGTGTTCGTACGTCCAGTCGTCGAAGGCGCGGCCGGCACCGACCGCCGCGAGCGCGCCGATCCGCCCCCGGCCGCCGTCCCAACCGCGGTGCCGGTAGCCCAGGCGGTCGGCGAGGCCGAGCGCCTCGTCACGGTCGACTCGCTCGTGAACCGCCCGGCGGGCGAGTGCCGCGACCGGATCGGCGACGGTCCCCGTCGACGCGTCCGCGACGACGACGCCCGGACTCGTCTTCGGGTCCTCGACCGCCGCCAGCGACTCGACTGCGTCGACCGCGAGGTCGAACGCGCGGTCGGGGTCGAGGTCGGTTTCGAGACAGAGAGCGGCGTTCCCGCGGGTCTTGAACTCGATCGACGGGTCGAGCCGGATCAGAAGCCGGTGATCGACCGTCCCACCGGCCGTCTCGATGGCGGCGGCCACGCGGGTCGCCACGTATGTCGTACACATCCCGCGCTCTCGGGAGTCGGTGTCGTCGAGGCCGACGAGTGTCACGGACGGACGGAGCGGGCCGACGATCAAAGCCGTTTCGCGTCGGCGTGGGGCGACGGCCCACGGGAAAGGCGTGGGGCGACGGCCCCACGAACGGCCGTGGGAGACGGCCGGCGATCGGACGGTTGGGGCGATCCGTCGTTCGGTCCTGCCAATCGCCAGACGTAAGTCCGATGGCTACACAACTTATATATGTCACGGAACGCTTACCTTTGGGTATGTCACGGTCAGCACTGGTCGGGAACATCACGGCGATGCTCCAAGACGCGGGGTTCGTGGTGAGCGACCGGTGTTCGATCCGCCCCAAGAGCTTCGACCTCGCCGCACGGCGGGGCGACGACCTGCTCTTGGTGAAGATCCTCGCCAACGTCGACGGTCTCGACGCCGAGACCGGCCTCGAGATGCGTCGGCTCGGATCGTACCTGTCGGCGACGCCGCTGGTCATCGGCCTGCGAACCCGCGACGAGGAGCTCAAGCCCGAAGTCGTCTACTTCCGGCACGGCGTCCCCGCGATCAACCCCGACACCGCCTTCGACTTGTTCGTGGAGAACGTCCCGCCGCTCATCTACGCGGCCCCCGGCGGTCTGTACGTCAACATCGACGGCGACCTGCTCTCGGACGAACGCGAGGAGCGCGGCTGGAGTCTGGGTCGGCTGGCGACCGAACTCGGCGTCTCGCGGCGCACCGTCTCGAAGTACGAGGACGGCATGAACGCCAGCATCGAGGTGGCGATCAAACTCGAGGAACTGTTCGACCAGCCGTTCAGCGACCCCGTCGAGGTGCTCGACGGTGCCGAGGCGGTCCGCGACGCCGAGCCGACGCCCGAGGACCCCGCGGTCGACCCCGACGAGGACCACGTCCTCGCCGTCCTCGCCCGTGTCGGATTCACCGTCCACCCGACGAACCGCGCCCCCTTCACCGCCGTCAGCGAGGACGGCGACCACGAGATCGAGAACCTGCTAACGGGTCACTCCGCGTTCACCCGGAGTGCCGAGAAGCGCGCCCGCATCATGTCCTCGCTGGGCGAGGTGACCCGAACGCGGTCGGTGTACGTCACGGAGGAACGCGAGAAGCGCGACGCCGTCGAGGGGACCGCCCTCGTCAGCCAGGAGGAACTCTCGGCACTCCGGGACGCCGACGACCTCCGCGACCTCATTTTGGAGCGTGCCCGCGCACCGGCCGAGAGTTAGCCTCCCGCACGCGCCGAGGTTTTCGGGTCGTACGTGGTCGGCGTCGGGCCGTCAGTTCGCGGCGCCGGCGCCGTACGTCTCGTCGAGGTAGTCGACGATGTCGTCGCTCTCTGCCATGCCCTCGACGTCGTTGTCGGGGTCGACGAGCACCGGCACGCCGGTCTGACCGCTCACGTCTTCGACCTTCGTCCGCTCCGAGTGGGAGCGTGGCACCTCGTGGGACGTGTACTCGAGACCGAGTTCGTCGAGTTTGGTCTTGACTTTTGCGCAGTACGGACAGCCGGGCAGTTCGTAGAGTTCCAGCGTTGCCATCGTGTCCGCTTGGGTCTCGGAGAACTTGAGGTCGGCGGGCGTGTGCGCGGGGCGCGTCCGGCGACCACGGCGGACGCCCTACGCCAGCGTGCGTGTGCGAACCACGTAGTACAGGACGAACGCCGCCGCGAGCGTCCAGTGGCCGAGGCGGATGTCGCTCCACTCGCCGCGGGCGGCCTTCACGATGGGGAACGTGACGATGCCGGCCGCGATGCCGGTCGCGATGGAGTAGGTGAATGGCATGACGAGGATGGTCATCCCCGCGGGGATGGCATAAGAGAGGTCGTCCCACGCGATGTCGACGACGTTGCTCAGCATGACGACGCCGATGACCACCAGGGCGATGTGGGAGGCGTAGAGCGGGATGGCGGCCGCGAGTGGGACGGCCGCGAGCGACGCCAGAAAGAGCAGGGCGACCACCAGCGCGGTCATTCCCGTTCGGCCACCCTCCTCGACGCCCGAGGCCGACTCGATGTACGTGGTGACCGTCGACGTGCCCAGCATGCCGCCGACGGTCGTCCCGACGGCGTCGGCCATCAGCGGCCGGTCGATGTCGGGCAGGTTCCCGTTCTCGTCGAGGAAGCCGGCGATCTGTGAGACGCCGGTGAGCGTGCCCGCGGTGTCGAAGAAGTCGACGAAGAAGAAGGTGAACACGACCAGCGCGAAGGTGAACGCCTCGATGTCGGCGAGACCGACGACGAAGGCGCCCGCGAGCGGCGTGATGTCGTAGGTCGCACCCGCGCCGCCGGCGACGAGTCGCCCGGCGGCGTCGCCACCCACGAGGCCGGCGGTGGCGACGCCCCACCCGAGTGCCGCCGTCGCGAGGATGCCGAGGACGATCGAGCCACGGAGACCGCGGGCGTAGAGCGCGAGCGTCAGGAAGAGGCCGACGACGGAGACGATGGCGACCGGGTCCGAGGCGACCGGGCCCAGGGTAACGAGCGTCGCCGGATCGGCCGTGACGATGTTCATCGCCTGCAGACCGATGATGGTCAGAAAGAGGCCGATCCCGGTGCCGACCGCGAACTTGACGGGTTCGGGAAACGCTCGGATGACGTACTCGCGTGCCCCCACGGCGGTGAGGACGATGAAGACGACCCCCTCGACGACGACGGCGGCGAGGGCCGTCTGCCAGGGGATGCCGAGTGCGCCGACGACGGTGAACGCGAAGAAGGCGTTCAGGCCGAGTCCCGGTGCCTGTCCGAACGGTCGGTTCGCGTACAGCGCCATGATGAGCGTCGCCGTCGCCGCGGCGACGATGGTGACGACGGCGAGCATCGACTGCACCTCGCCGGGCCCGTACCCCGAGACGACGATGCCGGGTTTCTCGCCCGGAATCCCCGCGAGGATGCTCGGGTTCACCACGACGATGTACGACATCGTCAGGAAGGTGGTGACGCCCGCGAGCACCTCGGTACGGAGGTCGGTGCCGTGTTCCTCGAACCCGAAGTACGACGCCAGCGACTCGCGAAGTGGCATATACAGCCCGTATCCCACATTCGGAACTTAACGGTTGGCATGACCGACGTGCGAACCTCTATTGTCTGGCGGGCGCGTGATCCGGTATGGACGAGTTCGAGGGCTACCGTCGTCCGGACGGGGCGGTCGGCGTCAGGAACCACGTCGCGGTGATCCCGATATCGGTGACTGCGAGCGGACTGGCAAAGCGCGTGGCGAACGATGCCGGCGACGGAGTCCGCGCGACGCCACACGGGATGGGCGCCCGCCAGCCGGCCCCGGCCCGCGAGCAGACCCGGCGCGTCCTCAGTGGCGTGGGTCGCAATCCGAACGTCGGCGCAGCGCTCGTCGTCGCGCTCGGGACCGAGGAGATCGATACCGACGCCATCGCCGACGACGTCGCCGCGACGGGCAAGCCGGTCGAGACGCTCAGCATCCGCGAGGTCGGCGGCACGGCGGCCGCCGTCGAGGCGGGGATCGAGCGGGCCCGCGGGCTCCGGGCCGAGGCCGACGGCGCGCGTCGCGAGTCGGCCGACGCGTCGGAGCTGATCTTCGCCGTCGAGTGTGGCGGGAGCGACGCCACCAGCGGGATCGCCGCCAACCCCGCCGTCGGGGACGCCTGCGACCGCCTCGTCGCCGCCGGCGGCACCGTCTCGTTCAGCGAGACGCCTGAGTTCATCGGCGCGGAACACGTCCTCGCGGAGCGCTGTGTGGACCAGACGACCCGCGACCGCCTCCTCGACCGCGTCGCGGCGCGCGAGGACATGGCGCGGGAGATGGGTGTCGACCTCCGGGGCGCACAGCCGACCCCCGGGAACAAGGAGGGTGGGCTGACGACCATCGAGGAGAAGAGTCTCGGCGCGATCGTCAAGGGCGGGACGACACCGATCCGCGGACTGGTCGACTACGCCGAGTCCCTCCCGACCGGCGGCGGTCTCGTCTTGATGGACACGCCGGGATTCGACGTCGAGAGCGTCGTCGGCAAGGTCGCCGGCGGCGCACAGGTCGTCGCGTTCACGACCGGACGGGGGAGCACCACCGGCAACCCGATCGCCCCCGTGATCAAGGTGACCGGCAACCCCAACACGTGGGATCGCATGGCGAACAACATCGACGTGAACGCGAGCACGGTGATGGACGGCGAGTCGCTGCCGTCGATCGGCGAGCGGATCTACCGGACGATCCTCGACACCGCCGACGGCCGCCGGACCGAGGCCGAGCGCCGCGGCCTGACCGAGTTCGCGATCAACGAGGTCCACGCGACGGCCCCCAGAGGGGGGACGGGATCGTGAAGGGGACCGTCGTCGACGACGTCGCACTCGTCATGGACGCCGGCGACGTGGTCGCGACGGCGCTCGCGGACCTCGACGCAGGCGACCGACTCCCGCCCGCCGAGGGGACGCCGATCGACGAGCCGATCCGACTCGAGGAGGACGTCCCATTCGGCCACAAGGTCGCGCTCGTCCGGATCGACGCCGGCGACGAGGTGCAGAAGTACGGCGAGGTGATCGGGCGGGCGAGCGACGGCATCGCTCCCGGGGAGTGGGTCCACACGCACAACTGCGAGAGCACCCGAGGTCGCGGGGATCTGGAGGATGCGGGCGCCGACGATCCGGGCGGTGAGGCGGTGTGACCGCGCCGTCGACGGTCGACGAGTCGAGGGACGGCCCCGCGACCGACGGCGACCCGTGGCCGGTCGACGCCTACGACCGCCCGGACGGCGTCGGGGTCCGCGACCGGCTGCTGGTGCTCCCGTCAGTGATCTGCTCGCACCAGGTTGCGGATCGGATCGCCGACGCCGTCGACGGCGCGGTGAGCGCGTCCCACGACCACGGCTGTTCCCAACTCGGTGCGGACGAGACACAGACCGAGCGCAGCCTCCGAGGGGTCGCGAACAATCCCAACGTCGCCGGCGCCGTCGTCGTCGGCTTGGGGTGTGAGGGCGTCCAGAGCGATGCCCTGGCGGCGACCCTCGCGGACGACGGCGTCCCGGTTCGGGAACTCTCCATCCAGGGGGTCGGCGGGTCAGCAGAGGCGGTCGAGAGGGGCGTCGACCACGCTCGCGCGCTGATCGATCGGGGGTCGCGGACGGCGACGGCCGGTCTCGGCGACCTCACCGTCGGCGTCGTGAGCGGCGACCTCCGGGACTCGACGGTCGAGCGCGCCGACCCGCTGGTGGGGTCGCTCGTCGACCGCGTCGTCGAGGCCGGCGGGCGGGTCGTCGTCGCGGGGACCGAACGGCTCCGCCCCCACGCCGACGCGGTCGAGGGCACGGACCGCCTCGGCGCGGTGCTGGGCGGCGGGGACGCGCCGCGGACGGCGGGGCCCGCCCGCCGAGCGGCCGAGCGGTCGGTCGAGGAAGTCACGCGGGCGTGGGGTGGGCGACCGATCAGAGAACTGGTGCCGTACGGCGCGCCGGCGACCCACGACTCGGGCGTGGCGCTCGTCGACGCGCCGGCGCAGTTCGCGGAGGCCGCGACGGGGCTGGCGGCCGCCGGCGCGCACGTCGTCGTCCACGCCACGGCCGACGGCGTCCCGACCGGCCACCCCATCGTCCCCGTCTGCAAGGTGACCGGGGACGGCGAGACCTACGCCGCACTCGAAGGCGACATCGACGTCGACGCGCGGGCGGCGAGCGCCGCCGACCTCGCGTCGACGGTGGGGCGTGTCGCCGGCGGCGAGCGGACCTGTGCCGAGCGACACGGGCTGACGACCTTCGCCATCACGCGTGTCGGCCCCTCGATGTGAGTCACTCGTCGGCCAGGAGTTCGGTCGCCGTGAGCAACGACTCCAGTTCGATCCCGTGATCGGCGAGCAACTCGCTCGCGCCCTCCTCGCGGTCGACGACGACGAGCACCCGGTCGACTGTCGCGCCGGCCTCGCGGAGCGCTTCGACGGCGTCGAGTGCGCTCCGCCCGGTGGTGGCGATGTCCTCGAGGACGACCACGCGGTCGCCGTCGTCGAGGCGTCCCTCGATTCGGTTGCCCGTGCCGTACTCCTTGGCCTGCTTGCGGGCGATCACGTAGGGACGGCCGGTCTCGGCGCTCGTCACCGCCACGAGGGGAACCGCACCGAGGGCGATGCCGGCGAGTGTCGTGTCGTCGCCGACGCGGTCGGCGAAGGCCGACGCGATCAGACGGAGACACTGCGGGTCGGTCTCGAAGAGGTACTTGTCGACGTAGTAGTCGCTCGTTCCGCCGTGCGAGAGTTCGAACTCGCCGAACTTCACGGCCTCGGCCGCCCGGAGCGCGTCGATGAGGTCCTGGTCCGTCATTAGGGTGTTCGGGGCCGCGAACCGACATAAACCGGACGATCCGGTCTCACCACGGCTCCGATTTCAGGCCGAGGAGATACGCCCCGGCGTTCGTCGTGACGTGGAGCAGGGGCGTGGCGACGAGGACGACCCCCAGTCGGGGGAGCGAGAAGGTCGACGGCGTCCACGCCGGCGCGAGCAGCGCCGCGAGCGCGAGTGCGCCGACGACGAAGTCGAGTTGGTCGAGCCCCGGGACGGCCGCGCCGCGCTCTCGACCCAGGCGACGCTTCACTAGGGACGCACCGATGTCACCGAGCATCGCGCCGAGCGCCAACCCGAGGGCGGCCCGGAGCGGGAAGGCCGGGAGCGTCGTCCCCAGGGCGTCGCCGACGGCGGTCCGGACGGCGTTCAGCCCGACTGCGAGTGCGACGCCCGCGAGCGTCCCCGCGGCGGTGCCGCGCCAGGTCTTGCCGTCGCCGAGGAGGCGGCGGTCGCCGAGGGTTCGTCCGCCGTCGATCGGCCGACCCCCGCCGGCGAGGACCGCGACGTTGTTCGGCACGTACGCCGGCAGCATCGCCCAGAGCGCACCGGCGACCAGCGAGACGATCATGCGGACGTGTGGTGTCCGCGGGGTGTTAATCCCCGGCGGTTCGTCCCGTTCGTGTGAACACGCTGAAGACCCCGGCTGCCCATCACTCCCCAATGTCCTCGTGGAGACGCGACATCGCCAGCGGGCTGGTGGTGCTCGTGCCGATCCTCGTCATCGTGTTCGTCCTCAACTGGCTGTACTCCCGGGTGGCGGATCTGCCGATCATCGACACGCTCCCGCCGTACTACGGCGTGCCAGTCGCCCTCGTCGTGTTCGCCATGCTGGTGCTGTCGGTCGGCTACCTGATGCGGACGACCGCTGGACGCCTGTTCGAGGGTGTCCTCGACAGCGCGATGAACCGCGTGCCGCTCGTCCGCATCCTCTACAACGCCTCGAAACTGGCCGTCGAGACGGCTCTCACCGGCACCGAGGACCTCCAGAAGCCGGTTCGACTGGAGACGTGGCCGGGGATCAACATGACCGCGTTCAAGACGGGGAAGACCACGCCGGACGGCGAGGTGGTGTTGTTCATGCCCACCGCACCGAACATCACCACCGGCTTCGTCATCGAGGTCGACCCCGACCGGATCGAGGAGACGGGCGAGAGCGTCGAGGAGGCGCTGACGCGCATCCTCAGCGCGGGGTTCGCGGAGGAAGACACCGCTCACGGCGTCGACATCGCCGTCGACCCCGTCGACGGCGCGGATGCGGACGTGGACGCCGCCGACGAAGACGACGGCCGGTAGACACCTACGCGTCCGTCTCGACGAACTCGAACCAGTCGGCGTGGTCGTCGGTCCGGCGCTCGATCAGGTCGAAAAAGGCCTCCTGAACGTCGGTCGTCACCGGACCACGGGTCCCCTCGCCGATGACGACGTTGTCGATCTTCCGGATCGGCGTCACCTCGGCTGCAGTGCCGGAGAAGAACAGTTCGTCCGCGGTGTTGAGTTCGCCGCGGCTGATCGTGGCGTCGTCGTGGACGGTGTATCCCAGTTCGCGCGCGAGGGTGATGACCGTGTTTCGGGTGATCCCGTCGAGGATCCCCTCGGCGAGTCCGGGGGTGTAGATCTCGCCGTCACGGACGAGAAAGAGGTTCTCGCCCGGCCCCTCGGCGACGTTGCCCTCCTGGTTGAGCAGGATGGCCTCGGCGTAGCCCTCGCGTTTGGCCTCCAGACTCGCGAGGACGCTGTTGACGTACGGTCCGGTCGTCTTGGCGTTCGTCGGAATCTGCGAGGAGGCGTACTTGCGCCACGAGGAGACCGTGACCTCGACACCCTCTTCGAGGGCGTCCTCGCCCAGATAGGCCCCCCACGGCCAGACGGCGATGGCGACCCGTTCCGGGCAGTCCTCGGGACCCAGCCCCAGCATGTCGTAGCCGTAGAACGCGACGGGTCGGATGTAACAGGAGTGCAACTCCTGTCGGCGGATGAGTTCCTTCGTCGCCGCGGTCAGTTCCTCCCGATCGAAGGGAATCTCGAGGTTGTACGGCTGTCCCGACTGGTAGAAGCGGTCGAGGTGTTCGTCCCACCGGAAGATGGCCGGTCCCTCCTCGGTGTCGTAACACCGGACCCCCTCGAAGACGCCAGTACCGTAGTGGAGGCCGTGTGTGAGCACGTGGATCTGGGCGTCCTCCCAGTCGACGAACTCGCCGTCCATCCAGATGGTGTCGACGTCGCCTGCCTCGAGCATCTCGTCGAATCCCATCTCACGCCCCTCCTGTGTCGGGGCGTGCACTTCCCGTCCAGGTCGCGTCGGCAGAAGCCATCGTATCGAGCGACATCGGTTACCACGTCCTTAGCCCAATCCGCTCTTAACAGTTTCCGTGCGCGTTACGATCGCCCCCCCCGGGAGTTCGGGACTATCGACGGTCGACGGGGACCGTGCACCGAACACGGCCGCCGTGTCGTGGCGGGTCAACTGCGCTCCCCTCGGCGGCCGCCGGGGTGATCGAAGGAGCGTTCGGCCACGCTCCCGTCGGGGCGTCGACGGAGGGCAGAGAGGCCGTCGACCGTCTCGACGAGGACGGCCTCACCCCCTGCAGTCCGTCGGTTACGCCGGATGACGTTCTCACAGACGACGTTGCCGGTGCGCGTGGGCCGGTCGTGGCGCGTGTGGCCGACCACCTGTGGCGGCGCGTCCGGGGGGAGGCGGGAGAAGTCCAGCCACGCGAGACCGGCCCCCTCGCCCCGTCCCCCGCGGCCGCCGAGACCGAGGACGAGGGGGTACTCCTCGATGGCGCGGCGCTGAGTGGTCTCGTCGCTGGGTGTCCCGACCGCCGCCGCGACGTCCTCGGCGGCCGCGGCGAGGGCGTCGTTGGCGGCCGCCACGTCGTAGGGGTCGGGGCGACCCGCGTGGGCGTAGGTAACGCCGTATCCCTCGTAGGCCGCGACGACGTGGCCGTCACGGATCGCGCGACAGAACGCTCGCCGACCGTCGTCGCCGATCCGCCCGGAGTACCAGTCCCGCCAGCCGAAGCTGTCGGGGGTGAGCACGCCCATCTCGTGGTTGCCGAGCGTGACGCGGACGCGACCCGGCGGGGCTTCGGCGAGCAGTCGTGAGACCAGTCGGACGACCGCTTCGTTGTCGGGGCCGCGGTCGATCAGGTCGCCGTTGAACACCAGGACGTACCCCCCGTCGGCCCAGTGGAGGCGGCCGTCGTCGTCCGGGACGACGACCGGATCGTACTCCGGGTGGTCCGCGAGTGTCAGGAGCGCACGCCGCGCGTCGTCGAGGTAGCCGTGGATGTCGCTGATGCTCACGATCGGCGTGTGGTCGGTGGGATCGACGCCATCGCGGAGCCGCTTCGACAGGGTGGCGATCCCGTCTCGATCGGCGATGTCGGGGAACGGTTCGGTCGGTCGTGGGTCCATACCGCAACGACGTGCCCCGGCCGACCTGAGGATGTCGGTGGCTCAGTCGTCGTCGGCCTCGCCGCGCGCCCGTTCGAACATGGCGAGGGCTCGTTCTCGTCGGTCGCCGTGGTCGACGATCGGCGCCGGGTAGTCGGGAGCGGTCCGCCGTCGCTGGGTCGGCGAGAGGTCGGTCCAGTCGTGGATCAGGTCGGGGTCGACGCCGCGGAGTTCCGGAACGTACTCGCGGATGTACTCGGCGTCGGGGTCGTGGCGTTCGCCCTGTGTCGTCGGGTTGAAGATCCGGAAGTAGGGCTGGGCGTCGGTGCCGGTCGAAGCGGCCCACTGCCAGCCGCCGTTGTCGTTCGCTGGGTTGTGGTCGGCGAGTTTCCGGCGGAACCAGTCGTACCCCTCCCGCCAGTCGATCAGCAGGTCCTTCGTCAGGAAGGAGGCGACGATCATCCGCACGCGGTTGTGCATGTACGCCTCCTCGCGGAGTTGCCGCATCCCGGCGTCGACGATGGGGTACCCCGTCTCGCCGTTCCTCCATGCGCGGAGTTCGCCGGCGTCGTCGCGCCACTCGATGTCGTTCTCGTAGTCACGGTAGTTCTCCGTCACCACCTCGGGGTTGAAATAGAGGACGTGGTGGTAGAACTCCCGCCACGCGAGTTCGCCACGGAACGTCTCGACGGCCTCGCGAGCGTCGGCGTCGGGAGCGTCCTCGCGGGCGCGCACCACCCGGTCGTGGACCGTCCGGACGCCGACGGTGCCGTGGGTGAGGTGTGGCGAGAGCCGGGAGGTGGCGTCGGCCGCCGGCCGGTCGCGCGCCCGCTCGTATCGGTAGATCGGCCCCGAGCAGAACTCGTTGAGTCGGTGACGAGCTTCCTCGTAGCCGCCGGTCGGAACCGTCGCTTCGGGTTCCTCGAAGCCCAGGTCGTCGAGGGTGGGAATGGGTGTGTCGCGGTCCGGCGCGGCGAGGCGGTCCGCTCCCGGTGCCGGCACCGACTCGCGTTTCTCCCGGTCGCGCCACTTCTTCCAGAAGTAACTGTACACCGAGTACGGCTCCCCCTCGTTCGTCGTGATCGATCCCGGTTCGTGGTGGAGGTGGTCGTGGAGGGTGTGGCTCTCGACGCCGTCGGCGTCGAGGCGCTCCCGGACGCGCTGGTCGCGTCGCCGGCCGAGTCCGGAGTATGCCTGCGCCCAGGAGACGGCGTCCGCGTCGTACGCGTCGGCGAGGCGAGCGAGTTCCTCGGGTGCGGATCCCCGGACCACGAGAAGGTCGCTCTCGCGGGTGCGGTACCACTCGCGGAGCCGTTCGAGGCTGTCGATGACGAACGCGATCCGTGGGGGAGCGGCGTGGTCCAGGATCCGTGGGTCGAACACGTACACTGGGAGGATCGGCTCGTCACCGGCGCGCGGAGCGCGCCGGTTTCCCGAGGAGCGTGGCTCCTCGTCCGAATCGACCGTCGAAAGGGGTAGATTGTCGGACGGTCGCAGATCGGTCCGGTGCCAGTGGAGGCGCATGCCGGGCGATAGGGGCGGGTCGAAATAAACCCTCGATCCGGACTACCGGCGCGAGTCGACCTCGCGAGCCATCGCCCGACAGTGCTCGATGGCCGTGGGCGGATCGGTGTCGACCGCCGCCAGCGCCCGGTCACAGCCCTGGAGCAGGCGGGAGCGGAACTCGCACTCGGGGAGTTTGTTCGTCGCCACCGTCTCGGCGCTCGTGAGGCACTGTCGAGCGGTGTCCGGGTCGCCGTCGTCGAGCGCCGTCACCGCCGACTCGAACAACTGGCCGAGGACGTCCATCACGTCGCCGGAGAACTCGCTGGACACGGCGGGCGTAGGATCCCGACCCCCAAGACGGCGTCGACGGGAGCGAATCGGTCGAGTGACGTGGTCGCTCGGTGGACCACCGACCAATGCAGGACCGACCGCTCGCCGGAGGGGGTACCGCCCCCGACCCGATCGACCTCGACGACTACGCCGCCTACGAGGACGGCACGTCGATGGTGATCTGCGACCGGACGAACCCCACCGCGTGGATACGGGCGGCGACGGCGACGACGACGCTCGACCCCTAGTCGACCGGGCAGACGTCTGACCGGACCTCGGCGCGGCCGTCGTCCATCGCCGTGACCGTCCCCTCGATGGGGACGTGGTGGGCGTTGCTGACCCCGTCGCCGGGCGTGGCGACCATCTCGCCCGCGGCCACCTCGTCGCCGGGCGAGACGACCGGCTTCCCGGCCCCGACGACGCCGATGCCGCCGTTGGTCATGAGGGGACGCCGACTGCGTCGGGGACCAGTCGCGTCGGGTCGGTCTCGTGATCGCCCGCCGTCCAGCCGCGGGTGTCGAGGACGTCGATCCGACCCTCGCCGTACGTGTTGGCGGCTACGGTATCCGTGTCGAGGACGAGGAGGCCGTTGGTCCGCTTGGACGCCCGGAACGTCGCGGGCGCGCCGTCGGTCCGGAAACACCACCCCGGGCCCCCATGCAGGAGGACTTCGGTATCCGAGAGGGAGCCGATCGGTCCGCCCGCCGCTTAGAGGAGGTCGGCGGCGGGCGTCCCCACGGGCACGTCGAGAGAGCGATGCTCGGGGACGTTGCCGTCGACGAGACGACGGGCGCGGAGTGACCCCGACTCCCCGGTCGCTCAACACACCGGTTTCGGATCGATCCCGAGGCCGTCGAGTCGGCGCTCGTACTCCTCGTAGGCGACGTCGACCGTCCGCTCTGCGGCCGTCGCCGCGCGCTCCCAGTCCGCCTCGCCCGCACAGCAGTCCTCGAGGAGGGCACCCCCCTCGTCGACGAGTGCCTCCGTCTCCGCGCGGAGGTCCCGGATCGTGTCGGCCGCAGTCTCGTCGGCCTCGTTGACGAAGAAGTTCACCACCTGGAGCAGCGATCGGGCACTCACGAGTGGGCGCGCGACGAGTCCCGCGGCGACTCGCTCCGGCGTCGTCTCCAGCCCCCGGAGGTAGTCGTGGATCGGATCCGGATCGGGCTCGGCGTCGTCGACCGCCGTCTCCGACAGCGCGGCCGCCCGCTCCGCGTGTTCTCGCTCCAAGGCCGCGACGCGTTCGAAGGCGGCCCGCGCCTCGGGGTCGGTCTCGGCGTCGGCCCACCGCTCGAACGTCGCCGCGGCGCGGCGCTCGGCGTCGACGGTCGCCGACACCACGTGCGTGCGGTCGAGGCGCGCCTCCGTCGTCGCGACCAGTGCCTTCTCCGAGCCGAGGCGGTCGAGTTCCGTGGTCGTGCGGTCGGTCACCGTCTCGACCAGGCTGTCGCCGTCCATACCCTCCGCTTGGGTGGCGATACGCCTCACTCTGTCGGCGACTCCAACGCTTAACGCCCTCGGGAGCGTAGGGACGCCGATGACCGACACCGCCGGCAGCGTCACCGCGGCCGCGCTCCGGGATCGACTGGCCGCGGGCGACCCGGTGACGCTGCTCGACGTCCGAAACCGCGACGATGTAGACCGCTGGCGGATCGAGGGGCCGTCGGTCGACCGCCACCACGTCCCCTATATGAAGTTCGTCGCCGCCGGTGCCACGGGTGGGGCCGCGGACCTTGTGCCGGCGAACGCCCGCGAACCGATCGTCGTCGTCTGCCCGCGGGGCGAGGCGAGCGCGGAGGTGGCCGCGGGACTCGCGGCGGCGGGGGTCGACGCCGAGAACCTCGCGGGTGGCATGGACGCGTGGGCGCGACTGCTCGGTCGCTCGCCGGTGCCCGCCGAGGGGGGTGACGCCACGGTCTACCAGTACCACCGCCCCGCGAGTGGGTGTCTCGGCTACGCCGTCGTCGCGGGCGGCGAGATGGCCGTGATCGACCCGCTGCGTGCCTTCGTCGACCGGTACCGCGCGGACGCCGCCGATCTGGGCGCGACGATCACGTACGCCGTCGACACGCACGTCCACGCCGACCACGTCAGCGGGGTGCGGGCGCTTTCGGCGGCGACCGACGCGACGCCCGTGCTGTCGGCGTCGGCGGTCGGGCGCGGCGTCGTCGGCACGTTCGACATGGTCCGCGACGGCGACGTCCTCGACGTGGGTGGCGCGAGCGTCGCGGCCGTCGCACTCCCCGGCCACACGACGGGAATGACCGGGTTCCGGATCGGCGGGACCCTCCTGACGGGTGATAGCCTCTTCCTCGACGCCGTCGCCCGACCCGACCTACAGGAGGACGCCGACCCCGCTGTGCAGGCCCGAGAGCTGTACGCGACGCTCACCGAGCGACTGGGCGCGTTCGGCGACGACGTCCTCGTCGCGCCCGGTCACACCGACGCGGGCGTTGGCGACGACACGCCGGCAGTCGCCCGACTCGGCGACCTCCGGGGCCGACTCCCCCTCTTCGGCACGGACGAGTCGACGTTCGTCGACCGGGTCACCCGCGCCGGGGCGGAACCGGCCAACGCCGCTCGGATCGCCGCCGTCAACCGAGGCGTGGAGACCGTCGACGACGAGACCGCGTTCGAACTCGAACTGGGGCCGAACAACTGCGCCGCGGGCGGGGTGTGACTGCCGCCCCGTCCCCGGACCATTTATCAGGACGCCCGGCGACGCACGCCCATGTCCTACGATATCGCAGTGATTCCGGGCGACGGGATCGGCAACGAAGTCGTCGACGCCGTCGAACCGCTGTTGGTCGACGCGGCGGCCGCCCACGGCGTCGACGTGGCGACGACCTGGTTCGACTGGGGGAGCCAGCGCTACCTCGACGAGGGGTCGATGATGCCCGAGGACGGCCTGGACCGGTTGGAGTCGTTCGACGCCATCCTCCTGGGTGCGGTGGGCCACCCCGACGTGCCCGACCACGTCACGCTCCGTGGCCTCCGCCTCCCGATCACGAAGGGGTTCAACCAGCACGTCTGTAAGCGCCCCTCGCACCTGTTCGAGGGCGTCCGGAGTCCCCTCCGGGGCTACGAGGGCGGCGACATCGACTTCGTCGTCTACCGACAGAACACGGAGGGGGAGTACGCCGACGTGGGCGGGCGCGAACACCGTGGCTTCGGGAACGAGGTGGCGGTGCAGGCGTCGGTGTTCACCCGCGAAGCGACCGAGGCGGTCGTCCGCCCCGCCTTCGAGGCGGCGAGCGAGCGCGACGGCAAGTTGACGAACGTCACGAAGTCCAACGCGCAGGCCCACGGCATGGTCTTCTGGGACGACATCGTCGCCGAAGTGAGCGAGGAGTACCCCGACGTGGAGGTCGAACGCCTCCTCGTCGACGCCGCGAGCATGGACTTCGTCCGCCGCCCCGACGAGTTCGACGTCGTCGTCGCCTCCAACCTCTTCGGCGACATCCTCACCGACCTCGGCGGGGGGATCATGGGGAGTCTCGGCCTCGCGCCGTCGACGAACATCGACCCCAGCCGCGAGTTCCCCTCGATGTTCGAACCGGTCCACGGGAGCGCCTTCGACATCATGGGTCAGGGGATCGCCAACCCCCTCGGCACGGTGCTCTCCGGATCGCTCATGTTCGAGCACCTCGGCGAGGACGCGGTGGCCGAGGCGCTCTGGGGGGCCGTCGCCGACCAGTTGGCCGACCCCGACGCGCCACGCACCGCCGACATCGGCGGCGACGCGAAGACCGTCGCCGTCACCGACGACCTGTGCGACCACCTCACGGAGTGAGCGACCGCGGCGAGCGCACATCGACCGTATAAATACCCCCGAGCTGTTGGCTCCGGTATGCCGTTTCGGACCCGCCGGACCGTCTACTATCTCGCCTTGGTCGCCGCGGCGACCGGCCTGTTCACCGTCACCTACAACGTCGGGATGGCGACGTGGGAAGGGCGGCCACAGCCGCTGTATCGCTCGCTCGAGGTCGTGATCCAGAGCTTCACGACCACCGGGTACGGCGAGGACGCACCGTGGCGGACGCCACAGATGAACCTGCTGGCGATCACGATGCAGCTCGTCGGTATCGGGCTCATCCTCACTGCCGTGGACGTGTTCGCCGTGCCGTGGCTCCGGGAGGCGCTCGCGCCGACCGCTCCCGAAGCGATTCCGGACCTCGACGACCACGTCGTTATCTGTAAACACACCTCACGAACCGACGCCTTCGTCACGGAACTGGAGGCCAGAGAGCGGGCGTACGTCCTCGTCGAGCCCGACGAGGCGACGGCGAGCGACCTCCACGAGTCGGGCTACCGGGTCGTCCACGGTGACCCCGAGTCGACGGCGTCGCTCGCGAACGCGGGGATCGACTCGGCTATCGCCGTCGTCGCCGACGCGGCCGACGACACGAACGCGAGCATCGCGCTGTCGATCCGGGACCGTCGCCCGGACGTCCCCGTGATCACGCTCGTCGAGGACGCGGAGCTCGCCCGCTACCACCGCGCGGCCGGCGTCGACGAGGTGCTCTCGCCGCGGCAGTTGCTCGGGTCGAGCCTCGCGAGGCGCGTCCCGACCGTCGTCGCGGGAGACGCCGAAACCGTCGCGCTGGGCGAGGAGTTCGAACTCGTCGAACTCACGGTCGCACCCGAGAGCGACCTGTGCGGGCGGACGTTCGCCGACGCGGGGCTCCGCGAACGGTTCGGCGTGAACGTGATCGGGACGTGGGTCGACGGCGACTTCCGGACGCCAGTCGACCCGTACGAACGGCTCGCGGGGGGGATGCGGCTCCTGGCGGTCGGCGAGGCCGAGGCCGTCGACCGCCTGCGACGGGCGACGGGCGCGACGGTCCACGAGTTCGCCGCCTCGGGACGCATCGTCCTCGCGGGCCACGGCGACTCGGGGGCGGCGGCCCACGAGGCGCTGGTGCGATCCGGCGCGCGGCCGACCGTCATCGACGCCGAGGACGGTGACGACATCGACGTCGTGGGGGACACGCGCGACCCGGCCGTGCTCCGGGAGGCGGGGATCGAGAACAGTTCGGCACTGATCCTGACCGTCGGCGACGACACGACGGCGATCCTCACGACGCTCATCGCCCGCGAACTGAACCCGGAGCTCCACATCTTCGTCCGGGCGAACGAGGAGGCGAACGTCGAGAAGTTGTATCGGGCCGGCGGGGAGTACGTCCAGTCGCTGGCGACGGTCAGCGGTCGGATGCTGGCCTCGACGGTGTTCGAGGACGAGGAGGTGCTCGCGTACGACCAGCGCGTCAACGTCGTCCGCTTCCCGGCGGGGGAGCTGGCGGGCCACACGGTCGCCGAACGAGCGGTTCGGGCGGAGACCGGCTGTACCGTCGTCGCGGTCGAACGCGACGGGGAAACGATCACGGGGTTCGACCCCGAGACGTTCACGATCGAATCCGGAGACGGGGTCGTCGTCGTCGGCACCGACGAGGCCACCACGCGCTTCGAACGCGCGTTCGGTCCGTGAGCGATCGAGTCCGACCGCGGGTTAGACGTCGGGCGTCCGCTCGCCCGCCGGAACCGTCGTCTCCAGCCAGTTCTCCTCGGGCGGGAGCGGACAGGAGAAGGCGTCGCTGAACGCACAGAACGGCGTGTACGCGAGGTTGAAGTCGATGGGAACCTCGTCGCCATCGGAGAGGTCGCCGTCGGGGGCGAGCTCCATGTACCGGCCGCCGTGGTACGTCGCCTGCCCGGTCGTCTTGTCGCGGAAGGGGACGAACAGCTCCCCGTCCCCACCGTCCTGGCGGTAGCCGTGGAGGGTGTGGCTCTCGCCGTCGAGGTCGAAGTCGAGGGAGACGACACGCAGGTACCGGACCGTCCGGCCGTCGCTCGTCTCCATCTCGATGGGTTCGGGGTCGTCGTGGGCGGTGACGGTCGCCGTGACCCGGTAGTCGGCGTCGGGAGCGAAGTAGTCGAGGCCGTCGAAGCCCTCGCGCTTCTCGGGCGGGATCGGTGAACTCCGCTCCTCGGCGAAGACGCGGTCCTTCTCCGCCCGGTTCGCGCGCAGGCGGTCGGCGTAGTCGTCCGTGTCGGTCATACGTCCACTACCGGCGCGACGGGTTTCAGTCCGACGACTACCGTTTCCACCCCGGGTTTCTTGTTGCGCTCCGCCGAACGGTGAGCCATGCCGAACGCACGATTCGAACTGTTCGTCGACGCGGCCGACGAGTGGCGGTGGCGGCTCGTCGCCTCGAACGGCAACATCATCGCCGACAGCGGCGAGGGGTACAGCTCGAAACAGGGGGCGAAACGCGGCATCGAGAGCGTCAAGCGGGTCGCCGCGGACGCGGCGGTCAGCGAACTGGAGGAGTGAGGCGCGCTGCCCGGCGGCCGACGCGGTCAAGCGCGGCCACGGCGAGCACCTACCCGGGTAACACGTCGCCGAGGGAGGCACCGACGGCCATCACCGTCGACGTGACGAGACACTGTCCGGCGGCGATCAGGGGGGTCCCCCAGTCGACCCGCCCCCAGGCGGTCATCAGTCCGAAGCCCATGGCGGTCGCGAGCAGGGGGATGGTCACCAGACGGACCGAGACGACGCCGAACAGCATGTCCTCCCGAATCCGCTCGAACTCCACGGCGTGGAGGATGCCGTAGACGAGCGTCGCGCCGAAGGCGAGTGTCACCCCAAGCAAGAGCGGATGGGTGGCGATGTGTGCGCCGACTTCGAGCGTTCCCTCCTCGACGACCATGGGGATGCCGAAGACGAAACTCCCCACGAGCGCCTCGCCGACGTCGCGGCTGTCGAACGTGTCCCGCAGGTGACCGACCAGTCGGCCGGACCGCGACCGGCGGAGCGTCTGCATGGTTTCCATGACTTGCTTTCGTTCGTCCGGCGAGTCGACCAACTCCGCCAACTCCTCGAGTTCTTCGAACACGTCGTCGATGTCGGGTGGGTCGTCGGCCGTGGTGGGACTGCCTGCCGGTCGGTCGCCGTCCGTCCGCTTCATGTCGGACTCCTTCTCCGGCACCGACAAAAAACCGTCCCGGAGCGCGGTCCAAACGGGAGGCTGCGGCCAAGTCCCGGTGTCTGACTATCGGCGTGTGACTTTATGTCCGATCCGAGTGAACAGCCGAATATCACAGCCACCGAAATCAACATCCGAAGCACCATCGGCGGGATCACGGCCGAGGGGAGGATCCACACGCTGAGCGTCTGGTTCATCCTCGCGCTCAGGCTCATGATGGGCATCGCCTTCTTCCAGAGTGGAATCGAGAAGGTACTTTCGGGGAGTTTCGACGCGGCGGGGTACCTGCAGAACGCGCCGCCGTCGAACGGCAGTCCGGCCGCGGATCTGTTCGTCACTATGGGACAGACACCGTGGTTCGTCGAGTTCGTCAACGTGGCCGTCCCGTGGGGTGAGGTGCTGATCGGTCTGGGCCTGATAGTCGGGCTTCTGACACGCCTCGCCGCCTTCTGGGGGGCGTTCCTGATGTTGCTGTTCTATCTCGGCAACTGGGAGATCGCCCACGGCTACATCAACGGTGACTTCGCGTACATGCTCGTCTTCCTCTCCGTCGCCGCGTTCGGCGCGGGGCGAATCCTCGGGCTGGACGCGTACGTCGAGGGGTACGACGTCGGGGGCCGGCCGCTGATCGAGCGTTACCCCTGGCTTCGGTACCTGCTCGGGTGAGGGCGGCGATCAGTCGGCCCGAACGGAGAGGACGACGCTCCGGGCGTTGTCCCGGACGGTCCGGTTCGTCGACCCGGCGATGAACTGCCGGAGGCGTCCCTTGGTCGGCGCGCCGACGACCGCGAGCCCGTAGTACGCCGACTGGGTGATGATGGCTTCGGCGGCGCTCTCGGCCTCGACGATCCGCGTCGACGTCGCGTCCGGGCGGGCGATCCGGCGGGCCGCCGCCTCGACGTGTGCCTCCGCTCGGCTACGCCGCTCGGACGACGCGTCCTCGTCGACGACGTGAAACACGTCGACCCACGCATCGGCGTCGGCGGCGATGTGTCCCGCCACGTCCGCCGCCAGACCGGAGTGGGGTCCCCCGGCGACGGCGAGGAGGATCGAGGGAACCCGTTCGTAGCCACACTCCCCGCTCACGGTGACGACGTCACAGCCAGCGTGGAGCGCCAGCCGTTCGGCGAGTCCCCGGCGGAGCAGTCCCGACCCGGTCCGACCGGGCAGGACGAGGGTGTCGACGTCGTGTCGATCGATCGATCGCAACAGCCCGTTCGCGAGGCGGTGTGTGTACCGGAGCCCCGTGTCGGCGTGCGACGCCGAGGGCGTGTCGTCCTCGACCGCCCGGTCCAACAGGTCGGGTTCGTCGCCGACGGTTAGGTCTGCGCCGTGGACCGTCGTCGATCGGTCGGCCGCCGTAGTCGGATCGGTGACGTGGAGAACCGACTCCGACGCGCGCGCCAGCGACGCCGCGACACGGACCTGGTCGGACGCCGCGGGCACCCCGGACGACAGCAGGGGAACGAGGATGCGATCGCCGTCGACGCGGCCAGCGACCCGGGGTGTGTTCCCGGGCGAGCCGCCGGCTTCGACCAGCATCGCTGACGCGGATGCGAGACGCATGTCGGCCGACTACGACGCCCGACGGAAAAGGTGGTTCGATAGTTCAATACCGGTTCGTTCGGAGCGACGAGGTCTCTGCGGGGCGGAGCGGTCGTCGGCGGCGCGTTCCGGCTCAGTCGTCGAGGGCGTTGGTTCCCACCGGACGCTCGTCGGCTTGGGCGTGCCAGAGGTCGGCGTAGTCGCCGCCGCCGGCGAGCAACTCGTCGTGGCTCCCTTGCTCGACGACCCTCCCGTCGTCCATCACGACGATCCGGTCGGCGTCCTTGATCGTCGAGAGACGGTGGGCGATGACGAACGCGGTGCGGTCCGCGACGAGTCGTTCGATGCTCTCCTGGATGCGCTCCTCGGTCTCCGTGTCGACGTCGCTGGTCGCCTCGTCGAAGATGATGATCTCGGGGTCGTTCAGGAGCGCGCGCGCGATGGCGATCCGCTGGCGCTGGCCGCCCGAGAGCTTGATGCCGCGCTCCCCGATCCGCGTGTCGTAGCCGTCCGGGAGGTCGGCGACGAACTCGTGGGCTTCGGCGGCTACCGTGGCCGCACGGACCCGCTCGCGTGCGTCGGGATCACCCGATTCCTCGCCGTCCAACACCTCGCGGTCGCCGTAGGCGACGTTCTCGGCGACGGTCCCCGAGAAGAGGTACGGCTGCTGTTCGACGACCGCGACGGCGTCCCGGAGCGCTCGCAGGCGGTACTCCCGGACGTCGACGCCGTCGACCCGAACCGAGCCGGCGTCCACGTCGTAGAACCGGGGGAGAAGCTTCAGGAGCGTGGACTTGCCCGCACCGGTCCGTCCGGCGAGGCCGACCGTCGCGCCGGCGGGGACGTCGAGGTCGACGCCCCGAACCACGGGTGGTTCGTCGCCGTAGGCGAAGGTGACGTCGTCGAACGTGACGGCCCCGTCGACGGCCTCGGGGTTGTAGGGGTCCTCCGGGTCGGTGATCGTCGGTTCGCGCCCCAGCAGGCCGAAGACGCGTTCGGCACTCGACTTGGCGAGTTGGTACTTGTTCGCCGACTTACCGACGCGGCGCATCGGCGAGTAGAGGCGGCGAAGGTAGAGGAAAAAGAGCGCGAACGTCCCGGTCTGGAGGGCGGCCTCGCCGTCGGCGCTGGTGATGAAGTCCATCCCCGCGACGTAGAGGATGCCGACGAAGACGACGCCGGTCAGCAGGCGGAGGCCGGCGAAGAAGGCCCGTCTGATTCGGAGGGCGGCCACCTTCTCGTCGTGGTAGCGCTGGCTCTGGTCGGTGACGCGCCGGCGCTCGAAGTCGTAGCGGTCGAACGCCTTGATCACCGGAGCGCCGCTGAGGTTGTTGTCGAGGCGCGTGTTGAGCCGCGAGACGGTCTGTCGGATCGACCGATACCGTGGCTCGATCCACGTCAGGAAGTAGCCGCTGGCGACGCCGATGATCGGGACCGGTGCGAGCGCGATCAGCGCCAGCGTCGGCGAGTGCCAGTACAGCACGGCCGCGATGCCGCCGACGGTCGCCACCACGCGGATCAGCTGTCGAAACTCCGTGTTCAGGAACGACTCCAGTCGGTTGATGTCGCTGTTGAGGATGGACATCATCCCGCCGGTCTGGTGGTCGGTGAAGAAGTCGAGCGAGAGGTGTTGGAGGTGGTCGTACGTGTCGTTTCGGAGGTCGCGCTGGATCTTCTGGGCGGTCGACTGGAGGAGATACCGCGAGGTAAAGCGGGTGACCGACCGGACGAGGTAGGCGATGGCGGCGATGACGACGAGTCGCTGGAGGAAGTCGATCTTCGCGGCCTCGCCGGTGATCCGTCCCGGCGGCAGGAGGCCGACCGTCGTCAGCAGGCCGGGTTCGCCACTGGAGAGGACGACCCGATCGATGGCGGCGGCGACGATGATCGGCGGGACGAGGCGGGCAAAGCGCGTCACGAACGCCGACAGGATGCCGACGAACAGGCGTGGCCAGTAGGCCGTTGCGTAGGCCAGCAGGTTCACCATCGGATGGCCGTCGACGTTCTCGCGGACGCCCTCGAACCCGCCGTGGTCGTCGGCCATACCTCACCCGCAGGGACGCGGCGTGAAATATGCCGGGCTTTCGGGGAGACGGCAGATCTTCCAGGGGTTCGAACCCCCGCGAAGCACCGGACGACGCGGACCCTCCACCCGAACGGTTAATCCACGGGGCGACCACGCGGACGTATGGCCCGGTACGTCATCTCCGATCACCACTTCGGCCACGACAACATCATCGGGTACTGTGATCGGCCGTTCGGCAGCGCCGGCGAGATGGACACGGCGCTCTTGGACCGCCACTACGAGACGGTCGGGGCCGACGACCTGCTGATCCACCTCGGCGACGTGGCGATGGACATGCAGGACGGCCGGGAGACGATCGAGTACTTCGAGCGACTCGACGGCGACGTCCTCGTCCGGGGCAACCACGACGTCGGCCTCGACGCTGCGGCGGCCCCGTTTCCCGTGCTCGACTCCTGTATCCTCTCACACGGCGACTACCAGTTCTACTGCACCCACCGCCCCGAAGACGTCCCCGAGACGTGGGACGGGTGGGTCCTCCACGGTCACATCCACAACAACGACACCGAGACGTACCCCTTCGTGGCGTACGACGAGCGCCGGGTGAACGTGAGCAGCGAACTGCTGGGGTTCCGGCCGCTCACGCTCGAGACGGTGACGAGCGTGCTGGACGCGTGTCCACCGGGGAGTCGCCTCCGGGACGTCGAGGTGGCGCGGGAGCGACTCGCGACGGAGTCGTAGCGTAGCGTAGCGTCCCGTCCCCGTCCCCGTCCCACGGTCGACGGTCCCCGCCTCAGGCCGTCGCGCGGAACTCGCCGTGTTTGACGCCGATGCCGAACGCGACCAGGCCGAAGACGAGCATCGAGGGCGCGACCATCATCATGATCGTCCCGACGGCCATCACGCCGCTTGCGGCGAGGCCGCCGACGCCGACGGCGACGATCACGAGCAGTACTCCGAGAGCGACTGGCAGAGTGAACTCCATACGCCGGAGGAAGGGATCGGACCCTCATAAGCGGGTCGCCCCGAGCGGGTCGCGTCCCGACGGCGACGCGGCGTCGATGCTACGGCGCGGTCCAGTCACTCCGGCGTCGACCGCGCACTGACCCCGACCGTGCCCCGGACGCCCCGGATCACGAGCGTCGTCTCGGCGGTCCCGTCGGGGCCGCGGACGCGCACGTCGACGGCGACGGCGACGAGGGCGGTCGTGTCGGCCCGCGTCTGCGTGACGACGCCGTCGGTGACGACACAGTCGCCGAACTCGCGGGCCTCGCCGCGGGGACACGCTCGCTCGGCCCACCGCGTCGCGGCGGTAGTGTTGCGGACGACGGCGACGGCGTGGCCGCGGTCCGTGCCGGACGACTCGATCCGTTCCCGTGCGGGGGCGAGGCGGTCGACGACCAGATCGGCGAGCAACGCGTGTCTGCCGCCGTCGGTCCGGTTGGAGAGCGCCGTCGTCGCGTCGCCGACCGACCGTTCGAGGGATCGCTCGGCGTCGGTGAGCGTCGTCCGCGCGTCGGGCGTGGAGGCCGCGTCGCCGGCGTAGCCGAGTTGGGCGTACGCCAGCAACATCGGCACCAGGGCGGTGACGACGACGGCGGCAGCCAGGAGAACGAGTTGTCCCCGTCGGCGCGTCATCCGTACCACACCCTGACGGTGACCGAACCGTGTCGCGTCGGAGCCGTCGCCGATCCGACGACTCGCCCGGGCGGCCGGGGGTGGCCGAATGCGCCGTGTGGCGTGACGACTCGGAAGGCGGTATCGGCCGGAAGCAGGCGCTCGATCCGGTCACGGGTCGGGCCGCGGACCTCCTCGAACGAGGACTGGGTTCGTGCGAGCGCCACCAGTCGCGCGCCATCACTCTCGGCCGCCGGCTCCGAACCGAGAACGGTCACGGTGTCGTGTGCGAGGGCGTCGAGTCGTGGCTCCGCCGAGGGTGTCGGCGTCACACCGACGGTGAACCCCGCAGCCACGCCGACGACGAGGAGGACCCCGACGGCCGCCTCGACGACCGACAGCGAGAGCTGTCCCCGACCCCTACGCATCGACGGTCACCGTCAGCGTCCGTGCCTCGACGGTCACCGGCCGATACGTCACTGCGACGCGCCCGGTCGCGTTCGCGCCGGCGTCGACCCGGAGCGTCGTCGGTTCGTACCGCGAGAGTCGGGTGGTCGCACTCATGTCGAGGCCGCCGTCGTCGTGGAGGACGACCCGGTCGTTCGCCCGGACGGTCCGAATCGTGGTGTTCGGCCCGGGGTCGATGTCGACGGTCACCCGATCGACGCGTCGGGGGACGCGAATCGTCGATCCGTTGTCGAGGCCGTCGACTCGTCGCGTCTCCTCGGACCGGGAGACGACCACGACGCTCCGCCGGACGGTCGTCCCGCCGCCGGGCGCGCCACGGACGACGACCGGGTCGCCGTCGATGGCGACCCGGACGTCGGCTCCGGCGACCGGGGGTGAGAGGTCGTCGAGGTGCGTCGCGTTCAGGCCGCCGACCGCGTCGGCGTCGAGGGCGTTCGCCCGGACGGTCGTCGGGGCGTCGGCGGCGACCAGTCGGTCCGCGGTCGCTCGGGCGGCGTGGCGTTCGCCCGGGTCGCGGTCGGCCTCGGCGAGGGCGGCGTCGGCGAACGTGACCCCGAGGACCGTCGCGCCGGTCAGGAGGACGAGCGCGACGGCGAGAGAGAGCAGGTTGGTCTGTCCCCTCACGAGAGGATCACCCGGATACGGTCGTTCCCACCCCGAACGCGGATCCGGGCGGGGTCGTCGCTCTCCCACGACCCCTCGACCGAGATAACTCGGTCGGGGAGCGCAAGGCGGACGCGCCCGCCGAGGTCGGCGTCGGGATGGTCGAGGACGAGCGTCCGGTTCACCGCGCGGATCCGGTAGGTGGACCGCCCGATCGTGTCGGGGAGAGAGACGGTCCGGGTCACGTCGACGGCAGTCGACGGCGGTGGGACGGACGATTCGACTCCCTCGGCGGCCGACGCGAGGGTTCGGTCGCCCACCTCCGTGGCGGCCGCGGTCCGGTAGTCGGGGAGGACGCCGCCGTGGAGGGTGGTCACCAGCGAGGCGACGTACAGGAGGACGATCGCGGCCTCCAGTCCCTTCCCGACGACGGGCGTGACCCCCCGGTCGCGGTCACGACTCATCCACCCACCTCCACGTTCAGGTCGTGGACGAACAGGTAGACCTCCTCGACGTCCGGGAACCGCGCGACGACGCTCGGGACACCGTCGTCGTCGAACGACCGACGAGTGGTCGTCGCACCAACGGCGTCGAACCGCCGCTCCCAGACCCCGGGTGTGCGGGTTTCGACCGCGAGTCCGAAGCCCCTGCCCGAGAGCCGCCGACGCTCGTGGGTCACGTTCGTCCGCAGGACCGCGTCGCCGTCGACGGCAACTGCGTCGGCATCGAGGACGGGCAGGCCGACGAACAGCGCCCGGTTTCGTGTCGAGACGGGTGGCGGGGTGTGGAGGCGGGCACCGCTCCCGGTGTCGCGGACGGTCCCCCCGGCGACGTAGCGGACCCGGTGGTCGCCGGCGGCGTAGACGAGGCCACCGACCGACCGTTCGACGACCGGTTCGGTGCCGTCGAGGAGCCTGACCGTCCGCTCGACGGTTCGGAGTCGTCCCTCGGCCACGGGGAGGCGACGCTCGTGGGGGCCGCTGCGCTCGGTGTCGAGGGCGTCGCCCATCGCCGACGCGACGCTTCGGCTCTCGGCGGCGGTGGCGCTCTCGTCGACGACGGAGCCGACGGCGACGGTGAGTGCCGTGATGCTCACGACGGTCACAGCGAGCAACACGGCGACGCCGATGATCGCCGACTGGCCACGATCGGTCATATCATTCCCACCCCCGCGAAGACGGCGTGACAGACCACGACGAGCGCACCGGAGTGCAACAGCGCCTCGTAGCGTCCCCGGCTGGCGGTGCCGGCGAACCACCCCGACGCCAGCATCGTCGCCTGGGTGACGACGTAGAGCCGGTAGCGTTCGCGGGCGATGTCGATGGCCGACCCTTCGATCACGTAGCCGCCCGCGCCACGCACGCTCGCGAGCTGTTCGAACCCGTCGAAGACGTGGAGGCCGACGGCGACGGCGATGCCGACGACCAACAACGCGGTCGTCCACCCGACGGCGACGTACGCGAGCAGGTTGGCCCGGAGTTCGCGCTTCTCGTGGTAGAGGCGTCCGATCTCCGTCTGGAGCGTGTCGAAGACCGTGCCGGCGTCGCTCCCGGCGTCGAGCGCCCCCGTCACCAGCCCGACCGTCTGCTCGGCGAGTGGCGTGCCGACTCCTTCGACGAACCGGTCGAGCGCCGCAGCGCGGGCGTTCTCGTCGGTGCTCGTCTCGGGCGTAGTGAACCCCAGATTTAGTGCGAGGTCGGCCACGTCGGGGTCGAGCGGCCCGAAGTCAACGTCGCTGGCGACGAGTTCGACCGCGCGCGGGAACGGGCGACCGAGGTTGACGTGGCCGGATACGGCGTGGACGAAGTCCTTGATCTCGCGGTCCTTCGCGTCGTCGAGGCGGGCGCGTCGGACGCCGACGACACCGACTGGGAGGGCGTAGGCGGCGTAGCCGAGGAGGGAGACGTCGACCGGTCCGAGCCCTACTGCGTGGAGTGCGACGCCGACGGCGACGGCGGGGGCGACGGCGACGGCGGCGGCGCTGGCTGGGTTTCGGGTCGCGGTCAGGAGCGTCGCGGTGACGCCGGGTGGCCGATCGTAGCCGACGGTCTGTCCGGGTGGTCGGAGTCCGGCGACGACGATGCTCGCGCCGAGACCGAGGCCGAGGACGAAGCAGGCGCTGGTGTAGACGACGAGCGCTCGGGGGGTGGTCGTCCCGAGTGGCGTCGCGACCGGCGTCGAGAGGCCGGGGGAGATGATCGCGAGGACGGTCAGCACGATCACCAGCAGCGTCGGCAACACCAGCAGGACCATGAACACCTCCGAGAGGAGTTCGAGCAATCCGGTCGCTCGCTGTCGGGCGCGGTCCTGCCGGTGGGCGAGCATCCGGCTCTCCATTCGGAGGTAGTTGGCGAGTTCCGCCTCACCCTGCTGGGCGTGTTCGCTGAACTTCAGGAGGAAGGGTGCGAGTAGGTCTCGAGAGGGGGTGTCGCGGGCGACGCGCCGCAGGCCCTCGTGGAGGCTCCCCGTGAGCGAGGCGGTGTTCAACACCGCCCGGATCGACACCGCGGTCTCCCCGTACGGGTCGGTGTCGGCGACTTTCCGGAGCATCGCGCGGTGGCCGTCACCCCCCGAGGAGAGGACGTGTAGATACCGGACCGCGCCGGGGAGTGTGCGCTCGATGTCGGACCGACGAGCGCTCGCCACCCAGCGCAGATACTGGCCGCCGACTCGGACGATCGCGGCCTTGACTCCCCCACCGGCGACCAGCGCGGCCGTCACCGCGACGAGCGTCGGCGAGGGGGTCGGAAGCCCGAACCGGGCGAGTGGGAGAACGGCATCGAGGGCTCCCACGGCCGATTCGGGGAGCGCGTCCGCGAGCGTCACGGCGGCGACGACGGCGGGACCGGTCACGGCGAGCGCGACGACCCACGAGAGCCCGTAGACGCGAGCGAGATACACGTCGAAACTGAGACGGAGGTCGGTGCCGCGGTACCGTTTTCGGTCACGAACGTGGCGTCGGTCGTCGGCGTGGCGGGCGAAGAGGGCGTACAGGAGGCGGTCGATCGGGGTGGTGTACCCGGTCGGCCCCACCGACTCCGGGGACGACACCCGGTCCGTCGTCGACGTCGTCCCCACGTCGTCCGACATGCGGCGACCTGTCGCCCGATCACACTTAAACGTTGGACGCAGTTCTCAGAATTGAAGTCGCGTTGCCTCGGCCGTCGCGAGGGGTCGTCCATCCCGGCATCCGTGATCCGGAAGCGCGGCGGGCTTCGTCCCGTCGGACGCGGTCGACCGGGTCGCGGTCCGGTGTGCGCCGCGTGTGGCGGTAGTCGCCGAGTCGAGTACGGCTCTGTGGGCCGATCCTACTATAGTAGCGTTTGTAACTGTCCGCACACCTGATCGAACGCTGTCATGCGATCAGGTGTGTGATGACTTACAAAGGCTACTATAGCGTTCGAACGAATCGTCGAGGTGGTCACGGTCGTCCCATCCGAACCGTCACCGATGCCCGACGTACTCGTGACTCACAACTCCCGCGCGACGTACGCGTCCAGATCGGCCACGAGCGACTGATCGAACGTCCAGAACCCCTCCCACACGTGTGGCTCGGTCTCGATCGCCAGCAGTGCGACTGGGTCGTGGTCCGTCGACGGCGAGTCGGGCGCGTTCGCGTCCGGGGTCGGTGGCCTCGGCCTGAACAGGACGACCCACGAATCCCGGAAGTCGGCGTCGTGGCCGACGTGGGTCGTCACGTCGAAGCGCTCCGACGGCACCCAGTCGGGACGACCGTAGACGTGGACGTCGACGTCCGTCTCGGCGAGGCGCTCGTAGACCCGGCGCGTCCCGCGTTCGTCCTTGATCCGGGAGAGGTACTGGAACGACGCCCGGTGGCGACCGTGCCCGGCCTGCCAGGCGATCCCTTCGATGTACCGGGAGACGACGACGAGGAGGAGTTTTTCGGTGTTCGACTTCGGATAGCCACGGAGCGTGAACCGGACGTCGTCGAGCCGTTCGAGCACCGCGGGCATGTCTAGGTCGTCGATGCCCATGGCGCCGGTGCGGTAGAGGTCGGAGTTGACGGTGACGATGGTGTCACGGAGCGCCGACAGGGGCGACGTCGCAAGCACCTCGCCGTCCTCGACGAGGAGGACGGTGTCCGTTTCGACGTCCGGGACGGCTCGTTCGCTGACCCGTACCGGCTGATCGTCGAACGTGGCTTCGAGGACGTTCAGGATGGGGTCGGGGCTCGACCGGTTCGCGACGAGGAGGGAGCGCCGGGACTCGTCGGCTCGGTCGAGAAAGCGCTTCAGCGACATGCGTCCCTCCCGGGGGACGTCGCGTCGGTCGCGGTCGAACGTGTGGGGCGTGTCGTCGGCATCTCAGGCTCGCTGGAGTTCGACGGTGACCACTGTTCCGCGTGGCTCGTTGTCCGCGAGTCGGACGCCGCCACCGAACCGTTCGAGCAACTGGTCGACCAGGTAGAGGCCGAGGCCACTCCCCGAGCTTCGCAACCCCTGTTCGCCCTGATCGAACACCTCCTCCTTCCGGTCGTCGGAGATGCCGGGGCCGTTGTCGGCGATGTGGACGCGGACCGTCTCGCCGACGTCGACCGAGACGGTGATCCTGATCTCGTCGGCGTCGTTGTGGAAGACGGCGTTGTCGAGCAGGTTGGTGAACACCGACGACAGGAGCGGCGTCGCCAACACCTCGACGTCGGGGAGCGCCCCGTCGACCTGCAGCGAGAGCGAGTCGGCCTGGTACGCGAAGTTCGATCGGACGCGCTGGAACTCCGTGCCGAGGATGTCGGCGAGGGCAACGGGTTCGAGCGTCGGGTCCTCGGTGCTGACGATGGTGGCGAGGTCCCGAACCGCTTCGGTCAACTCCAGCGTGTGTGTCGCCGCGTCCATGATGCGGTCGAGGGCCTCGGCGTTCTCGCCCGACACGTCGTCGCGGAGCTGTGATCCCCAGCCCCGGATAACCGTCGCGTCGTTGCGGATGTCGTGACGGACGATCTGGTTCAGGAGTGCGTACTGATCGCGTTCGGTACTGAGCGCTCGTTCGGCCTCCGTGCGGGCGGTGACGTCCTGCTGGAAGCCGACCCAGTTCGTCACGGTGCCGGTACGGTCCCGGAGCGGTGCGAGCGTGACGGCGTTCCAAAACCGGTCGCCGTCTTTGTGCTCGTTGAGGAGTTCGACGGTCGTCGACTCGTTGTCGTCGATGGCCTCGCGAAACCGGGCGACGGATTCGGGGTCGGTCGTCTCGCCCTGGAGGAACCGACAGTTCCGCCCGAGAACTGCCGTCACGTCGTAGCCGGTGATCCGCTCGAAGGCGGCGTTGGCGTAGATGAGCGGGTTGTCCGGGACGGTGTAGTCCGAGATGGTGATCCCGACGGGCGCCTCGTCCATCGCTCGCTCCTTGAGTTGGCTCCGGGACCATCCGGGCGACTCCCGGTCGGCGACGCTCAGACTCGCGTACCAGTCGCCGTCGTGGACGAAGGGTTCGATGCGCAGCCGGTGCGTTCGGTCGTCGTCGCTCGCGTGGTAGGGGAGCGTCAGCGTGATGGCGAGTGCGTCGCTCGCGTCGGGATCGGTCGGCGGTTCGTGGTGACTGGTGGCGAGTGTCCCGAGGTAGTTCGTCACCGTCCGCTCGACCGACGGGTCGACGCCGGTGGTGTCGAGGAACTCCTCCCACGCGGCGTTCGACGTGATCCGCGTCCGATCCTCGTCGACGATGGCCGCACCGATCGGCAGTGATTCGAGCGTCCGGGCGGTGAATTCGTCTGACATGCGTGTTCGGTTGAGTTCGGGCCGCCGTCCGGTGTGGACCGTGCCCACGGTAGTGGCCCGTGTGCGTTCGTCCCCACCTGACGATGCGTCGCGTATAACGCTGTCCCGCGAACTATCAGCGCTGAAAACTGACGATCGCGGTCGGGTCGGCGACGGCGGCTCCGCCCCTCACGGACGCACGTCGGTGCCCCCGATCAGTCGCCGTCGACGACGAACCGGCGGAGCAGGGTGGCCACCGTGACGCCGTAGACGGCGGCGGGACCGAACCCGACGACGGCGGCGACGAGCGACGGATCGGTACCGGGTACCAGCGAGTACACCGCGGGCAGGAGGAGGCGAATCGAGGCGACGAAGACGCCGAAACCGACGGCGACGACGACCACGACGCCGAGGGCGGCGAGCGCCATCGTCGGGCCGTCGCGCCGGATCTTGGCGAGTACGTCGGTCATCGGTCCGTCCCCGCGGGGTCGTGAGCGGTCGGAACGACGACGCGGGCCGTCGCGTGTCGCAACCTTGCGGTCCGTGCTCTCGAAGCCGGCATGCTCGACCGTGGGCGTCGATGCGGTTAGCTCTACCGCCGACAGTCCGACCCCGCGATTCTCACGAATGATTCTGTCAGGGGGCACATATATATTCGGCTAGCGAACCGTATCGTAGAGATGGCGCGACTGTCGGCTCGGACGTACGGATCACTCCTCACCGCCGTGGGCGTTCTCCTCGCCGGGATTCACGTCCGCACGGCGCTCGATCTGTGGTCGAAGCCGACGGTGATGGTCGTCGAGGCGTTCGTGCCGCTGGAGCTCTCGCTGATCGTGGCGCTCGTCGGGGTGTTGGCGGTCGAAGAGCGGCTGTGCTTGGATCGATTCGCGGACCGGATGCTAGTGTGGGCTGGGATCGGGACGGTGGTACTCGGTGCCGTCGCGGGATGGGTGTTCGTCGACGCCGCCGTTCGGGGACGGCCGGTGCCGGAGACGAGGCGGATGGTCGTCAGCGCGGCCACGCTCGGTACGGTCGTCGGGGTCGTCGTCGGAATCTACGACGGCCGGGGGCGGCGCGAACAGCGGCGCGGGGACCGACTGACGGGGGTCAACGACACGCTCCGCACCGCGACCCGGGAGGTGGTGAACGCCACCACTCGCGAGGGGCTCGAACAGGGTGTCTGTGACCGGTTGACTCGGTCGGCGCTCTACGACGCCGCGTGGATCGGCCGTTACAGCCCCGGGGCGACTACCGTCGCCCCCATCGCGTGGGCGGGCCACGACGAGGCGTACATCGAGTCGCTCGAGGTCAGCGTCGACCCGGACGAATCGATCGGGCAGGGGCCTGGCGGGGAGGCCATCCAAACCGGCGAGCTCCAAGCCGTTCAGGACGTGGCCGCGGAGCCGACGCTGGAGCCGTGGCGGGACATGTTGGCCGAACGGGACGTGGCGTCGCTGGCGGTCGTTCCCCTCGTCGGCGACGACGCCGTTCACGGCATTCTCAGCGTGTACGCCGATCGTACGTTCGTGTTCGACGCCCCGGAACGGGAGGCACTCACCGAACTCGGCGAGAGCATCGGCAACGCCATCGACTCGATCCGCGCCCGGGACCGACTCTCCCGACGCGAGCGAGAACTCGCCCGACAGAACGAGCGACTCGACGAGTTCGCCAGCGTCGTCAGTCACGACCTTCGGAGCCCGCTGAACGTCGCGACGGGGAACATCGAACTCGCCAGAACGGGGGAGGACGACCGCTTGGATCGGGCGGCGAACGCGCTCGACCGCATGAACGAGTTGATCGACGACGTACTCACGCTGGCGCGGGAGGGGCGGACGGTGAGCGAGTTCGAGTCGCTCGACCTCCGGGGTGTCGCCGAAGCGGCGTGGGCGACCACCGACACGCCGGACGCGACCCTCGGATTCGAGGGTGACCTCGGTACCGTCCGCGGCGACGAGAAGCGGGTCGTCCAGGTGTTCGAGAACCTGTTTCGGAATAGTGTGGAGCACGGTTCGACCGAAACCGGCACGGAGGAAAGCGCGGGCACGGGCGGGGCGACAGTCACCGTCGGTCGAACCGACGACGGGTTCTACGTCGCCGACGGCGGGCCGGGCATCCCCGAGAGCGAGCGCGACGAGGTGTTCGAGGCGGGGTTCTCGACCGACCCCGAGGGGACGGGCCTCGGCCTCAACATCGTCCGGACCATCGGGGAGGCCCACGGCTGGGAGGTCCGTGCGACCGAGAGCGCGGCGGGCGGGGCACGCTTCGAGTTCGACGGCGTCGAACCGGGCGACTCCGACTGATCGGGTCGACCGAGACACGAACCTTCATGTCCAGTCGAGTAGCCACACGAGACGATGCGCTACGAGCGTCCGGACGCCGACCACGGTCGGGTCGTGACCGTGGACATCGAGACGACGGCCACCGACCCCAGCGAGGGTGAACTCGTCGCCGTCGGCGTCGGCGTCCACGACCGCGCGCGGCCGCTGTCCGACGCGACGTACGAACTCTGCCACCGACGGGGCGACGACGAGGGCCGGGTGATCCGCCGGGCGATGTCGTGGCTGGACGACGCCGACCCGGACGCCCTCGTCACGTACAACGGCGTCGGCTTCGACCTCCCGTTCGTCCGCGGGCGACTCGACCGACTTGGCGTCGACCTCGACCTGCCCTCGGTGACGGAGCCACCGGCACACGTCGACCTGTTTCGCGACCGGAAACGGCGGGCCGAGGCGTCGGGAGAGCCGTGGCCGAGTCTGGAGGCGTGCCTCGAAGCCTACGGCTACACACCACCGCGGACGGTCTGGCGGGGGGAACGGGTCACCAACGAGCGGTTCGGCGAGGAGATCGGTCCGGCGTACCTCCGGACGTTGGGGACCGACACGGGGGCGCGGCTCCGAGCGACGCTCTCGGAGGTGATCGACCACTACCTGCGGACGGACCTGGAGGCGACGCTGGCGCTGTTCGCGGCCGACGTGGGGGCGTCGGTCGACGCGGCGTATCTGGGGACCGAGCGACGGTTCGAGGGGTGAACGGAATCCGAACGGTCCGAGCCCACACAGTTAGGTGCGCGAAGCGCCACCACGACCCATGGAACTGACCGTCTACGGGCCGCTCCGCTCGGCGACCGGTGGGAAGCGAGTCAGCGTCGATCCGACCGAGCGAACGGTCGAGGCAGTCGTGCGGGCGTTCGTCGACGCCTACCCGCGTGCGGCGTCGCACCTGGTCGACGAGTCGGGCGACCTCCGGCCGAGCGTCCGCGTCAGGGTCGACGGCGAGCGAGCCCCCTCGACGCCGACTGCCCGCCAGACGCCGAGGTTGCGCTGTTTCCGGCGATGCGTGGGGGTTAGTGGCCGTACTGGTCGCGGACGGTGTCGGCCAGTCCAACCGCTTCGACGTTCTCGACCCGGATCGGTCGGGTGACCTCGTGTCCGCCGCGGAACTCGGGGGTGACCATCGGCCCCCAACACGCCGGCGGCGTGTGTGCGGATCGTCCCGCCGTCGGCGACCGTTCCGGCCCACTTCCGGTCCGGTCCGACGAGGCCGAGCGTGAACTGGTCGACGTCGAGTTCCTGTCGAATCTGCTCCGACATACGGTCGAAGGTGGGGGTGTGCAGTATTAACCGTTAGCGCGGCCACGCGGTCACTCGGACGCGGCGTCACACGGCACGAAGCGAGGTGGCCGGAACCGAGAGCCCTACGCCGCTCCGGCCCATCACGCCGCCATGGACCGCGATGCGATCCGACGGGCGTGGGACGACATCGCCGAGACGTACGCCTGGCGGCGCGACCCGACCGGCTCGGACGCCGACCTGCTCGACGACCTGACGGCCGACCTGCCGCCCGACCCGACGGTACTCGACGCCGGGTGTGGCGACGGGGCGCGGACGCTCGCGAACCTGTCCGGCGAGCGTATCGGCCTCGATATCTCGCGGCGGGGGCTGGAACTCGCCGGCGACACCGTCCCCGATGCCCACCTCGTGCAGGCCGACATGGGGGCCCTCCCACTCGCCGACGGGAGCGTCGACGCCGTCACCGCGTACCACGCCGTCTTCCACGTGCCCCGCGACGGACAGCCCGAGGTGTACCGGGAGTTCCACCGCGTCCTCCGGCCGGGCGGCACGCTCCTGATGACGCTCCCGAGCGGCCGGTTCGAGACGGTGCGCGAGGGGTGGATGGGCGGGCGGATGGTCTTCTCGTCACCGGGGCGCGACCGGACGCTGGATCACCTGCGTGCGGCGGGGTTCGAGGGCCTGCGGACGGAGACGGTGACCGACCCGCTCGGGAGTCGCTCGGCGTTCGTCTTCGCCCGGCGGGGTTAGTCGCGCTCCATCGGGGCCGAACACCGCAGACAGAGGACGTGGTCGGCGATCCAGTTCACGTCGGTCGAGCCACAGGCCGGACAGCGGTGGTTGTCGTCGCCGTAGGCGGTGGTCCCGCGGGGTGCGGCCAGCCGTCCGTCGTCGACGACGCGGTCGACGAGCGAGGGGAAGCGCTGGCGTTTGTACGTCGCTCGCCGGGCGAGAAACGCGCCGGCGTCGGCGGGGTCGCTCCCGTGCAGGTCGGCCCACTCGACGGCGATTTCGCCGTTCGCCGGGCCGCGGGCCACCTGCTTTATCGGGGCGGCGGCGGCCTCGAACAGCGGACTGGTCGCGACCCGTCGTGGGTCGTCGACGCCGTCGGCGTCGCGGTAGGCGTCGGCGGCGTCCGCGTACGCGTCGTCGACGCCGTCCATCGCCGCGACGGTTCGGAAGTCGGCGACGAACTCGGCGAGACAGCCCCGCTGTGCCGGGGCGTCGAGCGTGGTCAGCAGGTCGCGCGCGACGGCGATGCCTTCGGCCCCTCGGCGGGTTGCGCGGGCGTCCCGCCCCGCGACGCGGTAGGCGACGGCCGAGACGACCAGCCACCGGAGCCCCGCGCCGACCCACCCTCGTTCGTCGGCGTCGAACGGGCTCAGTTCCTCCGGGGGGCGCGGGTCAGCGAGGGACAGCCACGCCGCTCGCGTGAACTCGTCGCCCGCGCGTTCCGTGGCTCGGTCCGACAGGGCGGCGACGGCGGCGGCGACCCGGTCGTCGGTGTCGGTCTCCATGCCGGTCGTGGGGCCCGGACCGTGACAAGGGCGTCGCCCGCCGTTCCGTGTCGTGACTCACACGTCCGCCGGCGCGTGTCGCGCCACGACGGCGTAGAACGGGTCGTCCCCCGGTCGCTCGCGAACGACGGTCTCGACGTCGAGGCCCGCGTTCCGGCAGTATCCCGCGACCAGGTCGGCCCGGCCGTCCATCGGCGCGTCGCGCCACGCCCGGACCGCTTTCGTCGGGAACATCCGGTCGGTGAAACTCACGACGAGAACGCCGTCGGGGGCGAGGACGCGGGCGAACGCGGCGAAGACGTCGCCGGGGTACTGGAGATACTGCACCGACAGCGCACAGCACACGGCGTCGAACGACCCGTCGTCGAACGGGAGCGAGGGATCGGCGTTGAAATCGCGGACGAACCACTCGTCGAGGGCGTCGTTCTCGGCGAGTTCGGCCTCGTTGAGTCCGTGCCCGACCACCCGGTCGTAGTCGGTGTCCGGGAGATGCGACACCCAGCTACCCATCGCGTCGAAGACCCGGTCGCCGGGTGCGGTCACCGAGTCGTACAGGGCCGTGAGCCGAGTGAGGAAGGCGTCGTCGGCGTGCGTGACGAACCGCGGCGCGTCGTAGAACGCCCCGTCGTCGCTCGGGTCGAGTTTGGCCCGGTCGCGGTCGGAGAGCACGACCGGCGGTTGTGACTCGACCGTGAAGAGCGCTCGGACCACCCCACCTCGCGCATTTATTCGTCCACGACGTAGGGGGGCCGTGCCCACGGGACATCGAGGCCGCGACGCCGACGAGGACGAGTGGGCGACCGGGACCGCGCCGCCCGCCGTCGCCGTCGATGGCCTCCGCAAGCGGTTCGGGAGCGGGTCCGACGCGGTGACGGCCGTCGACGGCGTCACCCTCGACGTCGAGCGGGGATCGGTCGTCGGCCTCCTCGGCCCGAACGGGGCCGGGAAGACGACGCTCATCAAGTCGATCCTCGGCATGGTGTTGCCCGACGAGGGCGACGTGCGGATCATGGGGATAGACGTTCGGGACGCGCCCCGCGAGGCGTACGCACACGTCGACGCGATGCTCGAAGGCGCACGAAACGACTACTGGCGACTGACGGTCCGGGAGAACCTACGCTACTTCGCGACCGTCGGCGGCGTCGACCCGGATTCGGTCGCGACACGTCACGAACGCCTCCTCGACCGGCTGAACCTGGCCGACAAGGCCGACGAATCGGTCCGGAACCTCTCACGCGGAATGAAACAGAAGGTGTCGCTGGCGAGCGTCCTCGCGGGCGGCGCGGACGTGGTCTTCCTCGACGAACCGACGCTCGGCCTCGACGTGGCGAGCGCCCGCACGCTCCGGACGGAGTTACGCCGACTGGCCGTCGAGACGGGGCTGACGGTGATCCTCAGCAGCCACGACATGGGCGTCGTCGAAACCGTCTGTGACCGGGTCGTCGTCGTCGCCGACGGCCGGGTCGTCGCCGACGACACCGTCGCCGCGTTGCTCCGGGACGAGGGCCACACGCTCCGGCTGACGAGTCCGGCGTTCGACGCCGACCTGCTCGCGGGGCTCCGCGACCGGGTCGACGTGACGGGCGTCGAACGGCTGCCCCACGGCACGCGGGTCGGCGTGGCCACGGACACCGAGGGGCTGTACGCGCTCATGGCGTACCTCCGCCGCCACGACGTGACGCTGGCCGACATCGAGAGCGTCGACCCCGGACTCGACGACGTGTTGCTCGACCTCACGGACGGCGTGGAGTCAGGGGGGCCGGAGGCGTGACGGCCGAAGACCCGTCGACGGACCCGCCGGCACGGCGGGCGGGCTACCTCGCCCTCGCGCGGGCCGTCCTCTACCGGGAACTGCTCGTGTTCGTCCGGTATCCCGCAAACGCCGTCGGCGTCGTCGTCGTCGCGCTCTTCTTCTTCGGCGTCCTGTTCTACGGGGGGCGGATGGTGGCCGGGCGCGCACTCACCGACTCCATCGAGGGGATCGTCGTGGGCTACTTCCTCTGGACGCTCTCGGTCGGGGCCTACTCGTCGATGTCGAACGACATCGGGAGCGAAGTACAGTGGGGGACACTGGAGCGACACGTCATGACGCCGTTCGGATTCGCGCCCGTCGCGCTGTTGAAGGGGGTGGCGAAACTCGTCCGAACCTTCCTCACCTCCGCCGTCATCCTGGGCGTGATGCTCGTCGTGACGGGGACGAGCCTCAGCCTCCACGTCCCGACCGTGACCGTCGTCGCCGCGCTCAGCGTCGCCTCGGTGCTCGGCTGTGGCCTCGCGGCGGGCGGCATCACCGTCCTGTACAAGCGGATCGGGAACTGGTTGAACCTGCTCCAGTTCGGGTTCATCGTCCTCATCTCCGCGCCGGCGTTCGACCTCGGGTGGACGCGAGCGTTGCCGCTCGCTCACGGGAGCGCACTCCTCCAGCGGGCGATGGTCGACGGCGTCCGACTCTGGGAGTTCCCGGTGGCCGACCTCGCGGTCCTCGTCGGCGTCGCCGTCGTCTATCTCGGCCTCGGTTACCTCGTCTTCCAGCGTGCGACGCGGCGGGCACGCCGTCTCGGGGTCCTCGGCGACTACTGACGACCACCGTGAGCGAAACGTATACCCCCCGGGACCCCGCCCGTCGACATGGAACGGACCGGGCGGTTTCGGGTGTACCGCGGCGTCGAATCGGTGCCCCACATCAACGTCCAGGCCGTCGACGACCCGACGCTGTACTCCGTCTACCGGTCCGGCTACGCCGACGGCCAGTCGACCGTCGACGCCCTCGAAACCGGGGACCTGATCGAGGCGACGATCGCCGGCGACCCGGCGGACGAGGCCGACCCGTGGCGGCTGACCGCCGTCGAGCGAGTGGGCGGGGTCCGGACCGCCTTCGCCGTCGGCGTCGACCCGCCCGAGGTGGCCCGGGACTGCTGGACGCCCGGTTCCCGGACGCCGTCGTACACCGTCCTGACCGAGGACGGCGACCCGGTCGGCGTCTGTGGCGTCCAACCCCGCGACCCACTGCCGAACGGCGGTGCCTTCGTCCCCAGCGTTCTGACCGGTCTCCTCCCCCTCGAAGCCGAGTTCGAGTCCGTCCCGACGGTCGGCGACCCGGCCGTCGAGGCCGTGTTTCTCGACCCCGACCCCCCGGACGCGTCGTCACACGCGTGGCCGTACGGCGTCGTCTTCCTGTTCACCCGGCCGTCGACGGGCGTCGCGGAGGGGATCAGGGACGCCTACGACTGTCCGCTGGACGCCGATACGCGGCCATCGTTCGATCCGTACGGACTCTGACCGCTCACCAAAGAATGGCAGACCTGGCGGCTACGACCCGGGGTGGGGCTACGCCTCGTCGCCGCCGTCGGTCAGGAGGCTGACCTCCGTCTCGCGTTCCTCCTCGAACTCGTCGGGCACCCAGTCGTCGTCCTCGGCGTCGACGTCCGCCGTCGGTTCGTCCTCGACCCGTTCGTCGGTCCACGACTCGCGTTCGTAGTGGTGGCACATGGTCACGTCACCCACGAACGACTGAGGACTGGACGCGTAAAACTGTTAACACAAACGCGACGGGCGGCGGGTCCAGCGAGATCGCCTGCACGGTCGTCTCGGGGACCACGGGGAGTGGTCGGGTCACCCCCGTCCGACTCGCGCCTCGCCCCCGCCGACGGTCGTGGACGCGCCCGGGGTCACGCCGACCCGCCGTCCCCGGAGGGACGGGTGGCCAGCCACTCGAACTGCCTGATGTGGTCGAGGAGTTCCGGGACGCCGACCGGCGCGTATCCGATCACCTCCACCGACACGTTGACCGACCGCCGGTCCGGATCGAGGTACGGGAACCGGTCGGGCCAGTTGTTGTGGTGGTGGCCGTGGACCGTCCACCCCTTCCACTTTCGGGGGGCGTCGGCCGGGTCGTGGACGCAGTAGAACGGGACGTCGCGGTGCGTGAAGCGGAACTGCTCGTGAATGCGGACCGAATCGAGCGTCGGCATCACCGTCTCGTCGTGGTCCCCGAGGACGAAGTCGATCGTTCCGTTGAGGCGGTCGAGACGGTCGGCGAACGTCGCGAAATCGTCCGTCACCGTGAGATCGCCCAGAAACACCACGTCGTCGTCGGGGGCGACGGCGTCGTTCCAGTTGGCGACGAGTGCCTCGTTCATCCCCTCGACCGAGTCGTACGGCCGGTCGCAGTAGTCGATGATGTTCCGGTGGTCGAAGTGCGTGTCCCCGACGAGAAAACGCATTGCGTTCTTGTGACACCCCTGTCCCGGGTCCGCCTCTCACCCCTGTAAACGTTCCCCAGCGGGCGGGACTCCCGTCGGTGCTACTCGCCCGACTCCGCGGGCCCCGACGCCGACGCCGATCCGGTCTCGCTCCGTGCGCGTTCGACCGTCGCCGCCTCGTCGGTCCGCAGGTCGGAAACGAAGCCGAAAAGATCGTCGACGTCGGCGACGCCCTCCTTGACCAGATAGCGGACCGAACGTGTCATCGAACTCTTCACATACCACAGTCAATTTTATTACTATTATAGCGGATTACTCGCTTAAAATTGCGTGCACTAGGTGCACAATGTTTGAAGCTGGTTAGAGAGTACCCTTTCGTTTCCGAATAATGATTTCTCGCACTCGTTCAACGTGGTTCGCCTCAGATTGAACGAATGCTATGAGGATGGCTTCGACGATCTCGGAGCGGCTAACTCCGAGATCGCCACACTCAGCGACCAGTTCATCCACTTCTCGCACGATTTCCTCGTCAACAGCGACCCCGAACTTCTCTTTCGCCATAGCTACAACAAGCTAAGAACAGCGTGCACTAAGTGCACGGTGCTTTCAGTCCGTTAGAGTTAGTTCAGTAAACCAGGAAACGCTTCCATGACACGCTCTAGAAAGGCTATTCCGGACACGGCCACGATGACGAAGGAGCCGACAGCAATGAGCGACGGATCGATCGAACGGATTCGAAATCGTCTCCAGTTCGGCAACAAGCCAAATCGAACTGTCATGACGGGTCTCGACGATCCCCCAGTCCTGCCGGCCGGTGTCGAGGTACGGGCGGCCGAGGCGATCGATAGACGCGAGATCGAATCGCTCTGTGAGTCCCGGACTGGGTTCAGCATCTCCCAGGTGCTGGACGCCGTTTTTCACGACGAGAAGTTGGCCTACGGGTTCGCCGCGACAGAAGTCGAGAGGGTGATCGGTTTCGGCGTCGTGATCTGTCTGCCCAGCGACGACGCCGACGACCGATTCAGCGTCCGCTGACCGAGTATCCACTGGGTGAGGAGGCCGCTATCTTCTAATGAACGCGAGACCCCACTCGCCCGGGAAGTCGGCGTCGGCTCGGCCGTCGGGACGGCGTGGCTCCGGCCGCACACCGTCGATTCGTCAGCCCTCTTCGAGGAGATGGGGTTCGAGCGGATGGACACCGTCGAGGACTTCTACCGCTCGCTCGACGGCGAACGCGACTGCCCCGATTGCGGGGCCCCTGCGAGTGCTCCGCGGGGATCTACGTCCGGAGACCGCCGGACACCGCTGACTTACACACCGCAGTTCTCCGCGGAGGAGTCCCGTTCGAATCGAGGCAGCTCTACCGGCTCCGGCGAACAGCGAGCGATCAGGGCGGGCTTCGGAGACCACCCCCGGAAGAGTGACTGCGAACCAGCGGCGGTCCGCCGTTCGAAGCTCGGGCCACGTCGAAATCGGGTCTGTCAGTGCCGCTGGGTCCGGAGGACTTGGTCGCGGTATACGTCTAGCAGGCGGTCCGCGAACGCCCGGTCGTTCACTTCGACGTAGGCGTCGTCGCCGAAGATGTCCGACATCCCGTACCCCGTATCGACGCCGATCCCGATAACCCCGATCCCGTCCCGGCGGCTCCGCTCGATCTGCGATCGGGCGTCCGACTCCGGGTCCGACCCGTCCGTCAGACCGACGTTCGGCGCGCCGTCCGTGACGACCAGCAGTATCCGTTCGTTCGCGTTCGCGGCCCGCAGTAGCCGACGGCCCTCCCGGATCCCGTCCGCGAGCGGGGTCCTCCCGCCGGTTCCGACCGAGGAGAGGTGCGAGGGTTCGAACGGCTCGTTCGGGCCGGTCACGAGCGTGACCGAGCGGTCGCGCCCGTGGAACCCGGCCGCGACGAACTCGTCGCCGAGGAGGTCGGCCGCGCCCGCGAGCGACGCGAGTGCGACTTTCGCCTCGAACCCGTCCATGCTGCCGCTGAGGTCGATCGCCACGCCGAGACACCGCGACCCGGTCCCCGTGTGACGGCGGCGCGTGAACAGGCCGTCGTTCGGGAGGCGTCCGCCCGCCGACCGCGCGACCGCCGGCAGGTCGAGCCGGTGGCCGGTGTGTGCGCGCACCTCGCGCCGTTCCTCGGGCGGGAACTGCGCGAGCAGCTCCCGGATCGTCTCGTCGAGCCCCCGTTCGCTCATCGCGTCCAGGATCTCCTGGGGGTCGCCGTGCCGGCCGATCCGGTCGTCGCGGTCGGCCCTGAGTCCCTGCAGTTCGCTGCTCGTCCGCCGGTCCAGACTCGCGAGGTCGCCCAGCGCGTCGTCGATAACCGTCCCGTCGCCCTCCTCGTATTCGACGTCCACAATGCTCACCTCCCCCGGCGACGATGCCGACCGGCGCCCCGCGTCGACAAGGAGCTGTTCGGTGAACTCGGCCTCACCTGTCCCCGCTGGGGCCGTTTCCACGGGGGTGTCGGAGGCGACCGACGCGTCGTCCGCCCGTTCGTCCGGCTCGGCCGGCTCGGCGACCAGGTCCTCCTCGCCGGTTTCGGCCCCGTCGGTCGTCGTGTCCTCGAGCGCCGACTCCGTTCCCGCGTCCCGCTCACCGCTTCTCGGGTCCCCCTCATCATCACGCTCGCCGTCGCGGCTCCCGCCTTTCCCGTCGGAGCCGGCGCTCTCCCCCGGGTCCGTTTCGGTCTCTGTGTCTTCCCGGTCCGGAGTCGACTCGGGAGGGGCGTCCCGTGGTTGCGCACTCTCGGCCTGCCTCGACTCGGCGACTGCGTCCGTGTCGTCCCCGATCTGAGCCGAGAGACGCTCTTCGTCGAGGCGTTCGGGAAGGGAGCGCTCCCAGTGGTCACCCTGGGCACGTGCGAGTCCGCGTCGAGCGGCGTAGACGAGCCCGTTCCACCACCGGCGCAGTAGTTCGGCCGCTCGATACAGGGCGGATCCGATCAGCACGGGAATGCGGCGCAGTCCCTCCCGGAGCGCGTTCCCGAACCGACGGACCGCCCCCACGGCGGCGCCCCACAGCGCCACAACGCGAGCGACGAACGGCTCCCAGACGCCGGCGGCGAGCGCCGGCAGTCGAACGAGCAGCCAGACCAGGAACACCGGGAACAGAGCGCCTACCAAGGCCACCAGGAAGAGCATATACGGGACGCGTGCGATGCCATCGGATGGCACCCGGTCCGCGAACGGTTCGAGGAACGGGTCGACGTGCTCCTCACCGACGACGTACTCGGCGAGTACGTACGGGAGCATGAACAGCATGTAGTACCCAAACAGTAGCGAATCCAGGTCGACCTCCCGATCGCCGGGGAGACGGGCGTTTACGGCGCTCGCGACCTTGCCGGCGGACGAGGCGACGGCGCTCCGAGCCCGCTGGACGCCCCCGCTGAGGCCCCCTCGAATCCGGGCGGTCATGTCCGTGATACCGTCCCACGCCCCGGAGGCGCGGTCGACTATCGGCTCCCAGTAGCCGAAGCGGCTCGTGACGGACCGACACGCTCCCCAGACGAGGAAGACCGGGAGCAAGAGCGGATAGAGGACGAAGAGCAGGTTGAACGGCCCCTGGGGGAGCGGCCTGTAGAACGCTTCCAGCGTGTCCTCGTACCCGAGATGCGACGCCGCGAAGATGACCGGGAAGAGCGGGACCGTCCCGATCCACTCGAAGACGTCGCTCGCCGTGGTCGGCTCGTCGGACTCCTCCGATCCGCTTCCCCGCGGTTCGGTGTCCGTCTCCGGAGCCAGCGTCGAGGTGTGTTGGAACGGGAGGTCCAAATCCTCCCGGAGGTGGCGCTCGGCGGTCCGGGGATGGTACAGCCGGTCGACCACCGTCTCCAGTATCCGGTCGGCGACCTCGTCGCGGAGCTCGGCGGAGGCCCCGGGGTCGCGAACCCGGTCGAGTTCCGTCCCGACGTACGAGAGCGTCCCGCGGACGTCCTCCGAGGTCGACTCCAGTCCCGCGACTCGCCCGGTGTAGGCTAACTCGCGGACCCCCTCTACGAGCGCGGCGTCCTCACGGAGCCCGTCTACGCGGGGCTGCTCGTCGAACGTCGCCTCCATCCGCCGGGCGTACGGCCCCGCGAGCCCCCGGTACTCCGAGAGGCGGGCCGCGGTGACGTGGGCGTGCTCGACCATACGGTGGACGAACGTCGCGACTGGCTCAGGGTGGGCGGCCCCCGCCGCGAACGACTCGGTCCGGTCCCAGCTGTCCACCCGCCGACAGTACGACAGGTGGTTGACCGTGTCGAGCAGCAGTTCGTACTCCCGGTCGCGCGAGAGGTCGGCGTCCAGGTACTCGCCGACGCTGGCCGGGAGTACGAACTCGTGGGACGGCCCGTCCGCCCACGAACGGCTCTCCTCGACCCTGAGTTCGTCGCCGAAGCCGATGTCGACCTCCTCGTCGCCGTACACCGACCCGAGGCTCTCCAGCACGCGCCGAAGTTGCGCCCGCCCGGCGTCGGAACCGCCCTCGTCGGTGGCCATCGGTCAGATGTCGTCCTCGTCGATCGCGCTCCCCGCGAGCACGTTCTCGACGAGGGTCGAGCGCTCGTCGCCCGAGACGCGGCCGGCGAGGTCGGACGCCACCCACTCCCGGGCGGCGTCCTCGCCGAGCGGGGCGCCTTGGACGTACGACTTGACCGTCGAGGCGACCGTGGAGACGGCGTCCGGTTCGTCGTAGAACGGTCGGAGCAAGGCGTCCCGGAACGCGGTCATCATCGGTTCCTCGATCCCCTCGTCGTCGTAGACGCGTGCGGTCTTCAGCCACTCGAGCACCAGCGCCGTCGGGACCCCCCGTTCGACCGACGACCCCGAGCGCGCCGCGGTGTCGCGCACTTCGTTGACCGTAGTGAGGACGACCCGCACTAGCGGGCCGGGCGCCTCGGTCCGGTTCGTGACCAGTTCGACCGCGGCCTCGAAGTCCGACTGCGCGAGGTAGCTCATCTCGAACTTGCTACCGTAGCGACGCTGCTCCGCGAGGTCGAGCTGTTCGACGAAGTAATCGGGCCCCTCGTTCGTTGTGACGACGACGACCAGGTTGTAGGGGTCGGCCTCGACGATCTCGTTGCCCCGTCCAGTGTGAACTCTGGCGCGACCGTCGAGGATCGGGAACAAGATGCCCTTCGCCTCCGGCCGGGCGCGGTTGACCTCGTCGAACAGAAGGACCGTTCGGCGCTGTTGGCTCGACCTGAGCGCCCTAGTCACCGGCCCGTCCTGCCAGTAGACGGTCCCGTCGAGCATCGTCGGACTGCCCAGCAGGTCGGTCTCGCGGATGTCGTACAGCCCCTGCACCGTGAACAGCGGCGCGTCCAGGTCCTCGGCGAGCCGGCGGACCGCAGTCGTCTTCCCGCACCCCGTCGGCCCGGTGAACCAGAACCGCGGCAGTTTCTCGGCCCCGCGGGCGTTCCGGACGACGGCCTTCACCCGCTCCAGTTGCCCCGTGTCGTGGAACGGCGGCACGTCCGCCGGCACCGCGTAGTCGAAGTCCTCGCGTCTCCTGTGTGGGATCAGCTCCTCTCCCTGACGTTCCTGTTGAGACATCTATAGATCCTGAGATTCGACGCTACGGTTGGCGTTATCTTCCGTTTACAAATACCCTGTGATGTACCCGGTGGAGCGACAGCGAGTCGAGGGTCGAAGCGCGACGACAGCGCGAACAAATCCATCGACTACCGGAGCCCGTGGCGCGGCGGCACGTGAGTGGAGTGAGAATCTGCTCGCGACGACCTGGGGCCGCCCGTCGGTGTGCTCGCCGAGGAGATCGTCGACGACGGCGACGCCGAGGAACGACGGCCGTCGAATACACCGAGCAGGCCCTCGACCACGATACTGTTCAGATGAGCGCGATCGGAGTGAGGATACCTCGAAAGCCCCTGGCGTCATCAGAACGCAACGCGTTCTGATTGGCTCACAAGGGCTCCGGTCTTGTGACCGTCTCGGCTCCCGGGACTCGTTACGCTCCTCACTGCGTTGCGGTGCTTGCGTCGTCCGGGTTCGCCGAGACGCCAGCCCCTTTCAGTCCCGCCCGCATCGGCTGGCCGGCCGCCGCCGGGCGGGACTGAAAGGGGCGACTCGCTGGAGGACGGCGGCCGGCGTAAGCACCACAGGCCGAAGGCCGAGGAGCGCAGCGAGGTTCGCGCACGGCTCTGCCGTGCGCGTGTCCGAGGCGGCTGTGCCGCCTCGCTACCCCCGAGTTCAGCGAGTCGGGGCTTTCGAGGTAGTCCCAGTTTCGCCTGCTTATTTGAACGCTACCCCTCGACCACCTGGCGGACTTAGAACTATCCGAATCTACGGGAGGGGTGTAACACGACCGACCGAGTCACGAGCGGAACCACCCCATCGATCCCGAAATCGGTGCCGAATGGGGCCGGGGGCGGGTCAGTCGCCTTCGCTCCCGGCCGTCTCGCTCCGTGCGCGTTCGACCGTCGCCGCCTCGTCGGTCCGCAGGTCGGAAACGAAGCCGAAGAGGTCGTCGACGTCGGCGATGCCCTCCTTGACCAGGTAGCGGACGTAGCGGTGTTTGCGGTGGAACTCCTCCTCGACGGCCTCGACCTCGCGGTCGCTCGCCTCGGCCAAGCGGTGGAAGAGGCGGACGCCGAGCGAGCGGCGGCCGTCGTCGAGGTGCGGGTGGGTGTAGTCGAGGTCGAACCGCCCGTCGGTGTCCCGGCGCGCGACGACGTTCCAGTGGAGCGTGCGGTCACCCTTCTCGACGACGCCCGAGGGGAGTCGGCCGCCGTCGAGGGCCTCGTACTCGCGTTCGCTCAGGAGTTCGACCGCCTCGGCGACGTAGCGGTCGTCGTCGACGTGGTGCGGGAAGACGACGAGGTCGATCTCCCGGAGGAGGTAGGGGGCAAGTCCCTGTTCGATCACGCGGTTGATCAGCGTCTCGACGTCCTCGGCGTGGGTGGTGCCGATGACGCCGTGACCCGTATTCAGGGTCTCGCCGAACGTCTCGAAGGAGGCGGGCGTGTTGATCTCCGCGATCACCTCCACGTCCGGATTCAGGTAGTTGGTCTCGGTCATGAGTCGGGCCATCGACACCCGCTTGTACTCGTTCTCGTGGTCCCGGGTGGTGAGCGAGACGCCCGTCTCGTGGGGGAGACGGACCTCTCGACTCCCCTCGTCGATGGAGACCGGCCGGTCGTCGTAGGGGACGAACGGCATGTGGGCGTTCATCAGCGTCGTCTTGCCGACGCCCGTCGGTCCAGAAAAGAGGACAACCCCCTGGTGTTCGTACAGCATCCAGAGCAGGGTCACGAGTTCCGTCGAGATGGCGTCGCGTTCGATCAGGTCGACGGGCGTCATGGGGTCGCCGGCCTGCTTGCGGATGGAGACGTGGGGACCCCCCTCCGAGATGACGGGCAGGGCGACCGCACACCGGATCGTCTCCGCGACGCCCCGGAGGTCGAGGTTCACCTTCGCGCTCGGGCGACTCGCGTTGAGTTCCGTCCCGTCGCTCGCGGCCAGTTGCGTGACGACGTTGACGAAGGCCGTCTCGTCGTCGAAGGCGAGGTTCGTCGGGATCCGTCCGACGGGGAGGTCGTCGGCACGGGGGATCACCTTCACCCGTTCGTCGACGCGGTTCGCCTCCACGTCCTCCAGATGCGGGTCGCGGATCGGTACGGTGAGGACGCCGTGGCCAACGTAATCGCGGAGGACGTAGTAGACCAGGTCGTCGAGGCGGTCGGTGGCGTAGCGGCTGTCGACCGGCGGGACCGCGAGGCCGTACTCGGCGAGTGCCGTCGTCACGCGGTACTTCGTCGCGGCGACCCACGCCCGCGTGTTGCGGGCGGTGAGTCGCCGGGAGAGGAACCCGCGGGCGCGCTCCCGGACGAACGCGTGGCGGTCCTCGACCACGTCCTCGACGTTCGCCTCCCAAATCCGCTCTTTGCACTCCTCGATGAGTCGCTCGTCGCCGGGCAACAGGTCGGGTTCGAGCACCGCGTACTTCGTCGAGAAGTGGTCGCTCCCGAGCAAGTGGTCGCGGTAGACGACCACGTCGACGTCGAACCCCGCGAAGTCGACGGTGTAGCGCCGGAGTCGCTCGCCGGCGACCCGGTCGACGAAGTCCGCGTCGGCGTCGAAGTCGGTCCGGGCGGGCGCGTAGTTCTCCGTGTGGACGACCACCCGGTCGTCGGCCCGCCCCACGTCGACCACCTCGATCCGGTCGTCGAGGGCGAGCGGCGTCGACGGGCCGAGTAACCGGAGTTCACACAGCGCGTGGTAGGTGAGGCGTCGCCACGCGGCGGGCGAGGCGTCGATCAGGCGGTCCAGCGCCCGGCGATACTTGGGTTCGAAGCCCGCCGCCGCGCGCTCGGCGGTCCCCTCCCGCGTCAGCGGCCGCCGGCGGTTGACGACCGTGAAGTGCTCGCGGATGCGTTCCATCGCGGCGCGGTCCTCGGGGCCGAGTCCGGGTTCGCGGACCGCGTACTCGAACCCCGCATCGCCCGGCACCTCGCGGACCGTCGCCACGACGCCCGGCGACACCTCGTACTGTGCGACCACGTCGGGGGCGTACCACGCCTCGGCGTCCCCGGGCGGGACGGGCGCTGGCACGACCCGATCCGAGCCGTCGGGTCCAGCAGTCGATCCGTCGGTCATCGGTCACCACACCCCGGTCTCGGAACCGACATATCGGTTGTCACCTCGCTATCAGTGATAATACTCGGGGTGGCTCACTCCGGGAGCAGTTCGTCCAGCAACGCCCCCTGTGCGGCCGTGAGGTGTTCGGTGAACGTCGACAGGCCGATGTCGAGTTCGTCGGCGACGGCGGTGGCGTTCGCGCGACGGGGATACTCGAAGTAGCCCATCTCGTGGGCGGTCCGGAGGACTTCCCGCTGGCGGTCGGTGAGGTGGCTCCAGTCGACGACCGACCGGTCGGCGTCGTCGCCGTCGCCCGTGTGGACCAGATACCGGAGTTCGACGGTGTCGGCGGCGTCGTTGAGCGCCGCGACGACGGTGCGCAGTCGCTCGACGCTCTTGGGGTGGAGCGTGAGACGGAGCGTCCCGTCGCGGAGGCGAACGTCGGCCAGCGGGGAGCCGAGCGACTCGACGACGTCGCAGGGACAGGTCGCCTCGGCGTCGCGGTCGAAGCGATAGACACGCTCCTCGCCGATATCGACGACGGCGTCGGCGTCGGCGTCGGCGAGGACGTCGATGTCGGCGTCGCTCGGGATCCGAAACTCCTCGGCGACGCCGTCCCCGGCCTCGGCCCAGGTGACGTCGGTCACGGACGCGCCGGTTCGCTCCGAGAGCGTCGCCAGCGGACAGTTCTCCGGGCCGTGAATCGCCAGTTCGGCGCGGACGCCTCCGGGCATCGCTCGTTCTGAGCGCCGGTCGGCAATAAGGGCCGCGGCCGCGACGGAAAAAGGCCCGAAACTATGCGGGGGTGTCGCCAACCCGGTCGCATCCCAAGTGGGACCGATGCGCTCCGTACGTACTCGGTTCTCGACGGACGCCGGACCGACGGCCGTGACGCTCTCGCGGGCGTCACTGGCCGGACTGCTCGTCGTGTTCGGCGCGGCTCGTCTCCTCGGCGAGACGGTGTCGCTCCGGACACAGGCGGCCGTCTACCTCGTCGGGATGGTGGCGCTGAACCTGCCCCACGGCGGGTACGAACACTTCGCCAACTTACGGCGGCGGGCCCAGCGCTTCCGCGGCCGCTACGTCGCCGGCTACCTCTGTCTCGCGGCGGCGTTTCTCGGCCTCTTCCTCGTCGCGCCGGTGGTCGGACTGGCGCTCGCCGTCGGCGTCGCCGTCCTGAAAGGCGGGGGTGGCGACCTGTACGTCCTCGAGGCGACGACCGGAACCGGCCACCTCCGCACCCGGGGCCAGCGCCTACTCGCCGTCGTCGCACGCGGCGGCGCGGTGATGGCAGTCCCCATCGTCGCCTTCCCCGCGACGTTCCACACGTTCAGTTCGCTGATGGTGGGGATGGTCGACCCCGGCGGGCTGGCGGGCGTGGCGGCCCAGTTCGACGTGACGCGGCCGCTGATCGCCGGCGTCTACGGCGCGGCGGTACTCACTCACGTCGGCGTGGGCTACCGCCGCCGGCCCGGGACCGGGGCGTGGGCCGCCGACGCCGCCGAGACGGCGCTGCTCGTGGCGTACTTCGCAGTCGTCCCCGTCGTGGTCGCCGTGGGGCTGTACTTCCCGCTCTGGTACTCGGCGCGGCAGGTCGCGCGGGAACTCGCCGTCGACGACCCGGTCGAGGAGGGGCCGGACCTGCTCGGTGGCGACGGGGTGTCGACGGGGGCCGTCGCGCTCCGGGCGTGGGGCGTCCTCGTCGCCGGTGCGCTGGCGACGGCGGCCGTCGCCGTCGCCTTCTGGCTACTCGTCCCGAACCCGCTCCCCGGCGGGTCGCTCCGATTCGGCGGGGTCGCCTTCTGGAGCGTCTTCATCAGCGTGATCGCACTCCCGCACGTCGTCGTCGGGAGCGTCCTCGACCGAGGACGTGGTATCTGGCACGTCCCCTGATCAGTCCGCGCGGAACCGTTTGACGAGCGAGCGTGACCCTGCCCCCTCCGTCGCGTCCTCCCGAACCGCCGCGGCGGTCTGTTCGCCGCCGACGAGACACATCGGGACGCCGATGCCCGGATCGGTGAACGAGCCGGTGTAGTAGAGCCCGGGGACGGCCTCGGACCGACGATTCGGCCGGAACGGCCCGGTCTGGGTGAGCGTGTGTGCGAGGCCGAGCGCAGTCCCCCTCGGGTAGCCCATCTCGGTGAACTCGGAGAGGCAGGCCGACTCCTCGACGACGATCCGGTCGCGGAGGTCGACGCCGGTGTGTGCCGACAGGTCGTCGAGAATCGTCTCGCGGTAGCGGGCGCGTCGCTCCGGGCCGTCGTCCAGTCCGGGGGCGACCGGGACGAGGACGACGACCGTCGAGTGGCCGTCGGGGGCGACGGTGTCGTCCGTGCGTGAGGGGACGTTCACGTAGTAGGAGGGGTCGTCGGGCCAGGCGGGGTCGTCGAAGATGGCCTCGAAGTGGGTGCGCCAGTCCGTCGGGAGGACGAGCGTGTGGTGTTCCAGCGTATCGAGGTCGCCCTCGACGCCGAGATACAGGAGGAACGCGGCGGGGGCGTAGGTCCGGTCGTCCCAGTAACCGGGGTCGTGATCCGCCGTTCCCGCCGGGAGCAACTCCCGGTCGACGTGGGCCGGTGGCGCGTCGCTGACGACGCGGTCGAAGGTTCGTCTCTCACCCTCGGCCGTGACGGCCACCCCGTCGGTGGCGCGTTCGATCCGGGTGACGAGGGTGTCCGTCTCGAACGTGACGCCCAGGTCGCGGGCCAGTCGGGCGATTCCGTCGACGACGCTCGCCATCCCACCCTGTGGGTAGTAGACGCCGAGGTCGAAGTCGACGTGGCTCATCAGCGAGTAGAGTGCGGGCGTGTTGTACGGCGACCCGCCGAGGAAGACCAGCGTGTACTCGACGAGCTGTCTCAACTTCTGGTGGCCGAAGTACGTGCCGACGTGGTCGTCCATCGACCCGAGAAGGGTGACCCCGCGGGCCGCCCGCAACAGGCCGGGATCGATCCAGTCGCGGAGTCGCGGCCGGCGCTGGTAGACGAACTCCTCCATGCCGACCTCGTAGGCCTCGGCAGCGTCGGCAAGGTAGCGGTCGAGCGCGTCCCCGGCTCCCGATTCGTAGGATTCGAAGAGTGCGCGCTGACCGGGTCGATCCGCCGGGACCGCGGCGCTGTCTCCGTCCTTCCAGAACACGCGGTAGTTCGGATCGAGTCGGGTCAGCGAGTAGTACGACTCGGGGTCGAGACCGAACCGGCCGAAGAAGCGCTCGAAGACTTCGGGCATCAGGTACCACGACGGGCCGGTGTCGAACTGGAACCCGTCGCGCTCGATGCGGCCGGCCACGCCGCCGAGGCCGTCGCGCCGTTCGACGACCGTCACGTCGGCCCCGGCGTCGGCGAGGTGGCAGGCCGCCGAGAGGCCGCCGATGCCGGCACCGACGACTGCGACCGATTCGGAGTCGAGGTGTGTCGTGACCATGGTGTGGCGACGGAGCTGTCTCGCCGTCGTCTGCCGGTCGTAGGGACGCGACGGGGGTGACGGCTCTCCCCCAACAGTGGGGGGTATTATAACCGCCGGGCGGCGTCGACCGGAAGCAGGCTTTCGTCGCTTCGGTCGCAACCCCGGTCGACGTTCCCGAAGAAAGACACGAACCACGCACGCAAGGGCGCCGCCGGGGTCGGGGAGCGACCGCTACGTTACCGACACCGACTCGGTCCGGGTCGTGGCCTCGGCGTCGGTAGAGAGGTCGAACGTCTCGAGCAGTTCTTGCAGGGCCTCGGCCTGTTCCGACAGGTCGTCGATGCGCGTCGACACGTCCGCGAGGGCGTCGGCCTGTGCCTCGGCGGCGGCGGCGACGTTCGTCGCTTCCGTCGCGGTTTCGGCGCTCGTCTCCTCGATCTGCTCGATCATCGAGACGGTCTCCTCGGTCGAGGCGGCCTGCTGGTCGGTCGCGTCCGTGATCTCCTGCATCCCCTCGTCGGTCTCGGTCGCGTGTTCGGCGATGCGTTCCAGCGAGTCGATGGCGTCCTCGACGGTCTCGACCGCACCGTCGACCTCCTCGGTCGTGCGCTGCATCCCCTCGACGGTAGCCGTCGTCTGTGCCTGGACTCCCTCGATGATCTCCTGAATCCGGGTCGCCTCGGACTGGGCCTCCTCGGCGAGGGACTTCACCTCGTCGGCGACGACGGCGAACCCCTCGGTGCCTTCCTCGGAGTGAGCGGCCTCGATCGAAGCGTTGAGTGCGAGCAGATTCGTCCGCTCGGCGATGTCGGAGATGGTGGCGACGATGTCGCCCATCCGCGTCATCCGCTCGTCGAGTTCGCTGAGTTGCGACATCGTCTCGGTCGTCCGGTTCTCGATGGCGTCCATTTTCTCGAGGACGTCGGTCGCGGATTCGCGCCCCGACTCGCCAATTTCGGCGGTTCGGGTCGACACCTCGGCGACGCTGTCGGCGGAGGCCGCGATCTCCTCGACGGCCGCCGACAGGTCGCTCATCTCCGAGACGATCCGCTGGAGTTGGTCGCGCTGTTCGTCCGCGTCGGCCTCTATCTCGGCCGTCGCCGCGCTGATATCCTCGCTCGCCCCCACCACCTCGTCGACGTCGCTCGACGTCTCGACGGTCCGCTCGGAGACGGTGTCCGCGAACGCGTACACCTCCGCGATGGTCCCCTCGAGGTCGTCCAGCATCCGGTTGAACGAGCGTGCGATCGACGCCATGGCGGCGCTCTCGTCGTCGGGGTCCATCCGGACCGAGAGGTCCTTGTCTGCGGCGGCGGCCATCACGTCGCCGTACTCGTCGGCGGTGCGTTCGAGGTGGTCGGTCAGTTCCTCCAGTTCGCGCGTGTTGGTGCGGAGGTTGTCCGTCATCCGGTCGAGGTCGTCGCCGAACGACCCCGGCACCGGCGCGTCGAGGACGTCGGCGTCGAAGTCGGCCCGAGCGAGGGCGTCCGCTTTCGCCGAAATCGTCTCCAGCGACGCCCGCATCTCGTCGAACGCGCGGACGAGGCTCCCGATCTCGTCGATCTGATCGGTTTCCGAAACTTCGGCCGCGTCGAGTTCGCCCTCGGCGATGGTCGTCGCCGCCGCTTCGAGTTCCGCGATCGGCGTGATGAAGTCTCGGCGGGTGATCAACAGGGTGTTGCCGAAGGCGACGGCCGCCCCTCCGAGGAGGACGGCGGTCGCGAGCGATCGGACGCCACCGGACAGCACGAACGGGAGGCCCGCGAGCACGACCGCGACGCCGAACTGGATGGTGACGGCAGCGACGATCTTGCGTTCGACCGACTCGGTGACGCCGAGTCGATCCATCGACCCCCAGAGGGCCCGTCGGTACAGCGCGGAAATCTCGTCCATGCGTGACCCGAGTGATCGGGAACGTGACAAACTTGCGGTCGATTATCAAAAGCTGAAAACGGAGCATCCGATCCGGTCGAACGGCGCGAACGACCCCCGCGGGCGGTGCTCCGGACCGGGACGGAGCCACCGGGGACATCGGGGGGCTTATTCCCGGGACGCCCCACGGGGGAGGTATGGACGACGAGATCAACCCGGAGGAGGTCGAATCGTTGCTGGACGCGGAGGACCGACCGCGGATCGTCGACATCCGTTCGCCGGCCGAGTTCGCCCGCGGCCACATCCCCTGGAGCGAGAACGTCCCGTTCAACGAGTTGCCCGACCGGATCGACGAGTTCGCCGACGCGGACCACATCGTCACCGTCTGTCCCCACGGCAAGGCGAGCGTCCAGGCCGCCCGTCTCATCGGCTCCTACGAGGGGACGACCGCGGAGCGGATCGAGAGCATGGCCGGGGGGCTGGAGGCCTGGAGCGGCGACCTCGACGCCGACGAGGCGGACGACCGCGAGACGCCGGACTCGCCGTTCTAACGAAAAACCGCTCGCTCGACTGCGGGCCTAGAGTCCGATCACGCGACGTTGAAACCCTTGTCGCGGAGGAAGTCCTCCACGCGCCCGAGGTGATTGCCTTGGAGTTCGATCGAGCCGTCCTCGACGGTCCCACCGCAGGCGAACTTCGATTTCAGGTCCGACGACAGGCTGTCCATGTCGACGTCTTTCGGATCGAACCCTTCGATGATCGTTACTTCCTTCCCGTAACGGCGCTCGTCGATGCGGATGTTGATCTCCTGAGACTCCTTGGCCACGTCTTCGCAGACGCAGAGTTCCTCAGGCAGCCCGCACGTCGAGCAGACTTCCGACATTACAGCGTAAAAATACTGGTCGGGGATATTAAACAGTATCGGGATCGCACCCCGCGAGCCCGCGGACGCCCCGTCAGTCGACGAAGGGACGGGTCGGAAGCGTCCGCTCGCGGACGAGTTCGCCGACGGCGTCGGTCACCGCGTCGGCGGTCGCACGGTCGACGCCGTCGCCGTACCTGGCTCGCTCGTACGCGTCCAGAACCCGCCGAGCACGGTCGTCCGTCGTCACGCTCTCGACGAACGCCCGCGGCGTCTCCCCGGGGTGTCTGGGTCGTTCCTGCCGTTCGAGTAGGTAGGCGAGGCGGTCGAAGGCGCGCACGGCGTCGGCGTCGGGGTCGCGCCGCGGCCCGCGGCGGCGGAGCCAGACCGCCCGGAGTGCGCGCCGGTCCGCGCCGGTGCGTCTGATCGCCGCCCCGAGGCCGACGACGGCGACGCCGACGAGCGCGAGCGTCTCGGTCGACGGTAGCGTCGGCCCGCCGTCGGTCGGGACGGTTGGATCGGGACCCGAGTCGCCGACCGCGTCGGTGAGGTTGGCGTCGTCGGAGGCGTTGGCTCCGGGGGTCGTCGTCGCGTTCGCTCCGTCGACGTCGCCGGCTGGCGTCGAGACGGGGGTCGTCGCGAGGGAGTCGTTCGTGTCGACGCCCGTCTCGTTGATCTGGCGCGCCTCCGAGAGGCGGCTCTCTGCCGCCTCGCGCGGGTCGGCCGGCGTCGGGTCGAACTGCACCCACCCCACGTCGGGGACGTACACCTGCACCCACGCGTGGGAGTCGAAGCCACGAACCACTCGCCGGTCCTCGCCGACGCGTTCGCCGGGCGTGTAGCCGGTGACGAAGCGTGCGGGCACCCCCTCGGACCGGAGCATCGTCACCATCGTCGTCGCGTAGTAGGTGCAGTAGCCGGCGGTCATCTCGAACAGGAAGGCGTCGGCGATGGTCCCGTCCGGTCGGTCGACCGTCAGCGAGTACTCCTTGGTCGACTCCAGGTGGCGCTCTATCGCGACCGCCTTCTCGTAGGGCGTCTCGGCGTCGGCGGTCACCGCCGCCGTCCGGTCGCGCACCCGATCGGGCGTCGAGTCGGGGAGCCGCGTGTACTCCTCGACGATCCGGTCGGGGTAGTCGGTGCCCGCCCGCCGTAGGTCGGTGGTCGAGGCCTCCGAGACCCGACTCGTCACCGTGTAGGACTCGCCCGGGTCGATCGTCCCGGCCGGCCGGACGGTCCCCTGATCGGTGACCCTGATCCGGCCGCTCGAGAGACCGCCGACCGTCGCCGGTCGCCACGCCGCCGGCATCGACCCGAGTTCCGTCTCGGCGGTGATCGTCTGTCGCAGGTCGCGCGTCTCGCCCGGGGGTCGCTGGAGTCGGCCGACGTACGGGTCGGTGTCGCCGGAGCGGACCCACCCCGATCCGGTGTAGCGGTCGTAGGTGGCGGTCGTCATGTACGTCTCGGCGGGACTCTCGACGGTGAACTGCACCGTGGGCGAGAGCCGCATCGTCCCAACCACCTCCATGCGGTCGCCGGCGTCCACGAGGCTGGCCTGTCCCGTGGGAGTCGTTCGATCGGGCAGGACGGGGTCCGAGCGCGTCGCCGGCACCGCGGACAGCGCCGCCGAGATCAACACCATCGTGGCGAGCAGTATCGCCAGTCGGTCCACTTGCGCGGCCGTCCCGCCGTAGCGGTCCAACGTTCCGAGGCCGACGACGGCCGTCGCACCGGCCACGCCAGCGAGCGTCGCGAGCGTCCCCGCGTCGCCCGTCAGGACGACGAGCGCCAGTAGCGACCCGCCGCCGACGACGCTCGGGACGTACCGCCGCCGGCCGATCAGGTACCACGAGAGGAACGCCGGCGCGGGCACGACCGACAGCGCCCAGACGTTCGCCGCCGTGAGCCTGAGTACCGACAGTCCGGTGAGTAGCGCAACCGAGTCGGAGGCCAGTCGACCGACCGAGACGAGTGCGCGCTGGCTCGCGGGGACGGACAGGTAGTAGACGACACCGCCGGCGGAGAGGAAGAGGACGGTCAGGAGGACGGCCGTCCGCGCCCGGAGGAGTCGCCCCGCGGCGAGGCCGAGCGCCGACGCGCCCACGAGGGTCGCCAGCATGAGCTCGCTCCCGCCCACCACGTCGGTCACGTGGTAGAAGACGCTCCCGTACGCCGCGGTCAGGACGCCGAGGGCGACGCGCGCGGCGAGGCGGTACGTCGGGTCGACACCGACGGCTGTGGCGAGGCGGGAGTCGGCGGTCCCGGTGCTCACGCCATTACCTCCTCCCGGGACGTGCGGACGCGCCGCCCGGGATCGAACGGCGAGCGCTCGCCGTCGACGCGGATCGTCACCCCCTCGGCCGTCGCGTCGACGACCACGTCCGCCGCCTCGTCGTCCGGGTGGCCGGCGTCGACCCGCGCGAGGTGAGCGAGCAGTCCGTCGGCCTCCCCCGGCGTCGCCGTCAGTCTGCCGTCGGGGGATACGAGCGCCACGCCGACGCCCGAGTCGAGGAGGGCAATCCCGACGCTCGCGGTCGCCTCGGCCATCGCGTCCGCGTGGCCGGACGCGCCGCTCGCCGCGACGGTCACCGTCCCGCAGTCGCCCTCGTCGTCGGCGAACTCCTGGACGACGAGGTCGTCGCGTTTGGCGCTCGCCTTCCAGTGGATGTCCCGTAGCGAGTCGCCGCGGGCGTACTCGCGGAGGTGGTCGAACGCGCCGCGTTCGGCGCTGGCGACCGACGTCGACAGCGCACGCAACCGCTCGGCGACCGCGGGCGACGGCCGGTAGACCCGCGGATACACCAGCACCGGGTCCTCGCCCGCGCCGACGAACGTCCGCTCCGCCAGCCCGAGGAGGTCACGGATCCGGACGGTCGCCGGACCGACGGCGTGTTCGCCGCGCTCGCGGTACGTGATCTCGTACCGGAGCGGGTCGGCTCCGTCGCCGACGAGGCCGGCGGCGCGTGCAGTCCCGCCGACTCCCGCCGGGAGCCGATCGGTGACGACGGCGGTGGCCGGGGTGTCGGTCGCGACAGCGAGACCGACGACGCCGGTCGTCCCCGGGACGCTGGGTGGCGGGGTGGTGCGATCGACCTCGGGAGCGTCGACGGCGGCGAGTTGGACGACGGCGGCGACGAGGGCGACGGTCGCCGCGACGACGACGGCGTCGAGCGATCGGGGGCCGAACCGGACGGCCATCGCGACGCCCGCGGCGGCGGCGAGGGCGACCGCGAGTCCGCGTCGAGTGGGGCGGATCGGGAGCATCTCAGTCGACGCGAACGGTCGTCAGGGCGGCGTCGACGACGGCCCGTCCCGGGCGGTCGGCGTCGATGCGGTGGCTCCAGACGCTCGGCGCTTCGGCCTGGACGTCGTCCGGGACGACGTAGTCGCGGCCGTCGAGGGCGGCCCGTGCCTGGGCGGCGCGGACGAGGGCGATCGCGCCCCGCGGACTCACGCCGAGCGTGGCGTGTTCCCGCGTGTGCGAGGCCAACTGCGAGACGTACCGGCGGACCGGTTCGCTCAGCGTGACGGTCGTGACCGTCCGCCGGGCGTCCCGCAGGTCGTCCAGCGAGGCGACGGGGTCGAGCGACTCGATCGGGTGTTCGCCGGCGACGCGTTGCAACAGCGCCGTCTCCTCGTCCTCGTCGGGGTAGCCCAGGCGGAGTTTCTTCATGAAGCGGTCCACCTCCGCCATCGGCAGGTCGTACGTGCGGCCGGGTTCGACGTCGTTCTGGGTGGCGATCACGGTGAAGGGGTCGGGAAGGGCGCGTGTCTCGCCGTCGACGGTCACCTGCTCTTCGGCCATCGCCTCCAGCAACGCGGCCTGTGTCTTCGGCGGTGCGCGGTTGATCTCGTCGCCGAGGACGACGTTCGCGAACACGGGACCGGGCTGGAACTCGAACTCCCGGGTCTTCTGGTTGAACACGTTGACGCCGGTCACGTCCGAGGGGAGGAGGTCGGGCGTGAACTGAACCCGCTTGAACGAGCAGTCGACGGAGGTGGCGACCGCCCGCCCGAGGACCGTCTTGCCGACGCCGGGGACGTCCTCCAACAGGAGGTGGCCCCGCGCGAGGACCGCGACGAGGATGTGCTCGATGGCGTCGTGGTGGCCCACGATGACGTCCTCGACGTTGTCGACGATGCGGTCCGTGAGCGCGGCGACCGCCGACACCGACGACGGCGGGGTGTCGTTGCCATCCACCGCTACGCCGTCCGCATCCGTTCCCGGTCCCGGGGTGCCTGCGTCCGTCATGATAGGGGAGCCGACGGCGGCCAGCGAGCCGGGAGGCCGACCGGCGGCGAGTGGGAGTGTGTTACGCGTCGACGTACCTATACCTTCGGCCGACGACCACCCCGCCCGTTTTATTTCGAGGGGAGACGTACGTCCGTGCGTGCCGAGCCCACACGAGCGGAGTGAGCGTACGTGACCGACGACGAGGGTGAGAGCGAGGACGGTGGCGAGCGTTCGTCCGAAGCCGGCCTCGGCCACGGCGACCGGTCGACGCCTTTCTCGTCGAGTCGGTTCGCCGAAGTGACGGGGCAGTTCGTCCACGCGACCGAACTGGTCGCCGCGGCGGTGTTCGCCCTGCTGTTCGCCATCGGCGTCGTCGACCTCATGCTCCAGATCGTCCAAGCCATTCGGGCCGGACAGATCACCGACCCGTTGGTCGTCATCGGCTTCATCGACACCGGCCTCCTCCTCCTCATCATCGTCGAGGTGTACGAGACGGTGATCGCCTACACCGAGGAGAGCGAGACCCGCCGGATCGTCCGTCTCGTGATCTACACCGGCGTCATCGCGATGGTTCGAAAGACGATCATCTTCCGGACCGGCGAGTACGCCACCGCACAGGACGCGCTGTTCGCCGCCGTCAGCTACACCATACTGATCTTGGGGCTCGTCGGCCTGCTGCTCGTCGAGCGAGCGTACGGCGACCGACTCGGTACCTGACCGGGGCGCGCGCTTTTGTGGCTGTACCCCTACGCCGAAACATGTCGCCGGACCTCGCCCGTCCCCGCCCGTCCGAGGGGGAGTCGACCGTCGTCGAGACCAACGGCGTCCGCCTGCACGTCGTCCGGGTCGGTCCCGACGACGGCCCGCCGGTCGTCCTGTTGCACGGCTTCCCGGAGTTCTGGTACGGCTGGCACGAGGTGGCCGACCGCCTCGCAGACGCCGGCTACCGCGTGTACGTCCCGGACGGCCGGGGGTACAACGACAGCGAGAAGCCGAGCGGCGTCGCCGCCTACCGCCTCCCGACGCTCGCGGCCGACGTCGCGGGACTGATCGACACCGTTGGGAGCGACGACGCCGGCGAGGCCCACGTCGTCGGCCACGACTGGGGGGCTGCGGTGGCGTGGTGGCTGGCGCTCGACCACCCCGACCGGGTCGCGACCCTGTCGGCGGTGAACGTCCCCCACCCCACGGTGATGGCGCGGACGCTCCGGCGGTCGTGGGACCAGCGCCTGCGGAGCTGGTACTTCGGCTTCTTCCAACTGCCCCGCCTGCCGGAACTGGTCGCCCGCGCCGGGGACTGGCGGCTCTTCGAGACGACGATGCGGGCTTCGAGTCGGCCGGGGACCTTCGACGACGCCGACTTCGAACGCTACCGGGCGGCGTGGTCGAAACCCGGCGCGATCACCGGGATGGTGAACTGGTACCGGGCCATCGCACGCCACGCGCCGCCGGAGCGGACCGACCCGGTCGACCCGCCGACGCTCGTCCTCTGGGGGACGGGCGACGAGTATCTCCGGACGGAGATGGCTCGGGAGAGCGTCGCGTACTGTCGGGACGGGCGGGCGATTCTGGTCGACGACGCGACCCACTGGATCCACCACGAGGTCCCGGACCGCGTGACTGACCACCTCCGCGAGGGGTTCCGACGGGCGGGACCGACGCCCTGAAACGGGAAGGTTCAACCCCCGTTACCGACGACTGCCGGCGTGGGACTCGCCGCCCGGTTCGTCGGCGACGACGCCGACGTCGTCTCCGACCCACGGTTCAGAGTGCTGTTGCTGGGGAGCGTCGTCTCCCCCATGGGGGCCGCGCTGGTCTCGCCGCTGCTGGACACGCTGACCGGCGTCTACGGCGTGGGCGAGGCCCGGATCGGCCTCGTGATGGCGGCCTTCACCGCCCCCGCCATCGTCGCCATCCCGCTCGTGGGGCTGGCGTCGGATCGCTACGGCCGGAAACCGATCCTCACGTCGGGGTTGGCGCTGTTCGGCGCGGCGGGCGTCGGCCTCGCGTTCACCGCCGACTTCCGGACGACCGTCGCCCTCCGCCTCCTGCAGGGCGTCGGTTACACCGGCATCGCACCGATCCTCATCGCCGCCACGGGCGACCTCTTCGCCGGCGACCGCGAGGCGACCGCACAGGGGCTGCGCTTCACCACGGTCGGCCTCTCGCTCGCCGTCTTTCCCGTTCTGGCGGGACTGCTCGTCTCCCTCGCGTGGCAGTACCCCTTCTACCTGTTCGCGCTGGGACTGCCGGCGGCGGCGGTCGTCCACGTCCACTTCGAGGAGTCGGCGGCCGACGCCGGCGACGACGAACGCGCCACCGGCCTCGACCTGCGGGGACTCGCCGGCGTCGTCCGCGACCCGCGGATCGGACTGGTGCTCGTCGGGCGGACCGTCCCGTCGGTTCTCTGGTTCGGCTTCCTGACGTACAACTCGATCGTGGTCGTCCGACTGCTCGGCGGGACGCCCGGGGCCGCGGGAACGCTGGTCGGCCTCACGAGCGTCGCGAGTTCCGTCGGCGGGACACAGGTGGGGCGACTCACCGCCGCCTTCGACACCCGGCGCACGCCGTTGCTCGTCGGAACCGCCGTCTCGGGGGTCGGACTCGCCGCCGTCGCCCTCGCCCCGTCGCTCCCCGTCGCTGGCGTCGGCTCGCTCGTCGTCGGCGCGGGGTTCGGCGTCGTGCTGACGCTCTACCGGAGCACTATCTCGACGCTCGCGCCCCCCCGACACCGGGGATCGCTCGTCAGCGTCGGCGAGTCCGCCGGCCGGACCGGAAGCACCCTCGCGCCGGTCGTCATGGGTGGTCTGGTCGCCTTCGCCACGCCGCGATACGGCTTCGGTGTCGCCGTCCGCGGGACGCTCCTAGCCGTCGCCGTCGGGAGCGTCGTCGTCGGGACGGCCTGCGTTCTGCTCGCCGATCCGGGCGACGGCGACCACTAACTTCGCAAACCGGTCTTTGGCGCGGCCTGCCGTGGACCGTGACGCATGGTAGTCGACGACCGGGACCAACTCGTGGCGACACTCCGGACGGAGGCGGGCGACGCTCTCGGGGTCGTCGCCACGTACGGCGCCGACGGCTACGAGGCGTTCTACGTGCGCTCGGACGTCTCGCGGCTATCGCGGATGACCTCCACGACGACCTGGCGGCGTTCCAGTTCGTCGGCGGGGACGTCTCCGGTCCGTTCGTCAGCATCGACGCCGACGCCGACGTCTCCCTCGCGTCGTTCGCCGAGACGTGCAAGTCGCAGGTGACCTGACCGGGAGCGCCACGCCTTTTGCCGGCGGGCGGCGAGCGCCGGTATGCCCGACCCCGGAAAGATCGACCGCGACTTCTTCGAGACGCACGTCCGTCCGAACCTCGGGGCGGACCGGAACGACGTGCGCCTGGGGCCGACGCCCGGCGTCGACTTCGGCCTGATCGACGTCGGCGGCCGCGTCCTCGCTCTCGCGACCGATCCCGTCTCCATCCTGCCCGACCTCGGCCTCGCGCGCGCCGGCCGGTTCGCCCTCGACGTCGTCCTCGCGGACGTGGCCGTCAGCGGCCTGCCACCCGCCCACCTCGCGATTTCGTTCTCACTCCCACCGACGATGACCGACGACGAGTTCGCGACCGTCTGGGAGGCGATCAACGAGGAGGCGTCGGATCTGGGCGTGAGCGTCGTCACCGGCCACACGGCGCGCTACGACGGGTGTTCGTTCCCGTGGGTCGGTGGCGCGACGGCGCTCGCCGTGGGCGACCCCGCGGACGTGATCCGACCCGACGGGGCGCGACCGGGTGACGACCTCCTCGTGACGCGTGGCCCGGCCGTCGAGACGACCGGCCTCCTGACGACGCTGTTCCCCGACGGGGTCGACCTGCCGCCCGAGACGCTGGCGACGGCACGGGCGCGCCTCGACGAGGCGAGTTGTGTCCGGGACGCGATGACCGCCGCGGCCGCCGGATCGGTGACCGCGATGCACGACGCCACCGAAGGCGGCCTGCACGGCGCGTTCGCGGAGGTGGCAGCGAGCGCGGGCGTTCGACTCGCGGTCGAGCGCGACCGCGTGCCGATCCGACCGGGGGTCGAGGAGACGTGTGCTGCCCTCGGGATCGATCCGTGGACGGCCACGACGTCGGGGTCGCTCGTCCTCGCCGTCGACCCCGCGGGGACCGACGCCGTGATCGCGGCGCTCGACGACCGGGGGACGGCCGTCGAGCGTGTCGGGCGGGTCACCGAGGGCGAGGGCGCGTACGTCGATGGCGACCGGATCGAGGCGCCAGCGGTCGACGCCTCGTGGGCGGCTTACGCGCGGCTGTCGTCCTCGACCTGAACCGCGAGTTCGTCGAACCCGTCGCCGGTGTACCGGTAGGCGCGGATCGCGTCGGGCGGGGAGACGATGGCGTAGACGTACCCCGTCCACGTCGCCCGCGCCCGGTCGGTCGCGCTCGGGACCGGCGCGCTCTCGGGGTGGGAGTGGTAGAAGCCAACCACCTCGTCGCCGTCGGCCTCGACGGCGTCGACGGCGGCCATCGTCGCCTCAGGGTCGAGTTCGTACCGCGAGCGGGGGTGGTCCGCGACGTTCGGGACGCGCCGGGTCGCGGTCGCCCGGTCGGGGGCACGCCCCCCGACGAGTACGCCACACACCTCCTCTGGGGGGTCGCGGTCGGCTCCCTCGACCGCGTGGTCGAGGAGCGCGTCCCGGACGAGCGACGAGAGCCGGAGGGTATCAGTCGAAGTCACGGCGGAGCGCGATCTCGAACCACGGACAGAGCCGGAGTTGCCGGTACGCTTGCGGGTTGGCGTGGAGGTGGTCGTAGTCGACCCAGAGGCGGCCGGCGACCTCCTCGGTGTCGGGGTCGAGGCGAACGTCGTCGAGGGTCAGTTTCAACACCGCACACATCTCCCACTCCAGGCCCGCGTTCTCGTAGTAGCGCTTGTACTCGAACTTGTCCGTCACCCGGAGGTCGCCGTACTGGTCGGACGTGACGCCGAGTTCGTCGACCAGACGGTTTCGGGCGGCCTCCTTCTGTCCCTGCCCCGGTCGGGGGTGGGAGGCGACGGTGCCGTCCCAGTGGGTGTCCCAGAGGCGCTTTCCGGGGGCGCGCTGTGCGAGCAGGACCCGCCCCTGGCCGTCGAAGACGAGGGCGGTGAAGGCGCGGTGGCGGACGCCGTCGCCCGTGTGGGCGTCGAGTCGGTTGACGGTCCCCTGCTCACGGTCGTCGGCGTCGACGGCGATGACTTCCTGTTCGGCGTTGGGGTGTGCGCCGGCCGCCTCGGCGTCGCCCCCATCGTTCGCGCTCATGTGTGCCGTGTCGACGGGGAGGCTAATGGCGTCTTCGGTGCTAGGCGAGGCCGGTCGCCGACGCGTACTGGACGGCGAACAGCGTGGCGTTGTAGAGACCGTGGACGACTGCGGGGACGACCAGGTTGTGCGTCCGTTCGTACAGGTAGCCGAGGACGAGGCCGAGCGTCGCCGCGACGGCGATGTAGGCGAGTTGGCCGGTCCCGCCGCCGCCGAGGAGCGCGAAGATGTGGACGGAGCCAAAGAGGATGCTCGCCACGACGATGGCGACGCCGGGACCCCACGTCCGCCGGAGGATACCTTGCACGCCGCCCCGGAAGACGAGTTCCTCGAAGGGGCCGACCAGCAGGACGGCCACGGGGATCATGTAGAGGAAGTATCGGGGGTTCTGCTGTCCGGTGGCGACGACCTGGTTCTGGGCTGCCTGCACCTCGAGGACGGTCAGCAGGCGGGCCATGACCACCTGCGCGACGACGAGGACGACGAGACCGCCGACGATCAGGCCGAGGTGCCGGAGCGTCGGAACACGGACCTCCACGAGGTCCCACTCGTCGGTGATGGCGAGGTAGCCGGCGACGGCGACGCCGAAACCCAGAAACTGTAGGACCGAGGCGGCGACCCGGTACTCCAGTCCGCCGGCCGTGACGACGCCAGCCGCGACCAGTCCGCCCGCCCCGAGGCCGGCGACGGCGGTGGCGGTGAGGAACACGGCGACGACCAGCAGGAGGCTCCGGAGCAAGTCGAGCAGACGGGGACCGGTCGGCGCTCGGGTTCGATCGGCGTCGGGCGAGAGGGGCCCGATCCGATCCCGGAGGAGGTAGTAGCCGACCGCACCGACGAGGCCGAGGAGGAGGGCCCCAACCGCGGGAGCGAGGGGGCGGTCGCTCCCGCGGAGCGTCGCGTCCTGGTGGACGAGCGACCCGAGGACGAGTCCGCCGAGCAGGTGGAGTATCCCCCCGACGACCACGAGGTCGTTGACCATACGAGGGCAAGTCGCCCCGGGAGTAAGTATCGTCGGATTCCGAGTCGAGGTCGGCCCGCTACTCGACGATCAGCCGCCGCTTCGCGCCGACCGCCTCGGCCTCCTCGAAGTCGCCGCCGCCGAGCAGACCGCGAGCGGCGCGTTTCCCCCACTCGACGGCGGGCTGGGTGAACGTCTCGACGCCGGCGAGTTCGCCGTACATGACACAGGCCGCCTCCATCCCGTAGAGGAGTTCGCCCAGTCCCCGCTCGTCGACGCGGTCGATTTCGATCCGGACGTTCGGGCAGTCGGCGGCGGCGAGGCTCGCCTCCGTCGCCCTGAACTCGGCGTCAAGCAGCTTGCCCAGACTCCCGCCCCCCAGATACGACAGGCCGTCGAGCTCCGTCTCCGGAATCGGGGCGTCGGGTCGCTCCCGCGGGCGGACGAGCGTCACGAGTTTGTCCCGCGGGCCGGCGCGGTAGAGCTGTAACTGGGAGTGCTGGTCGGTCGCACCGAGCGCGCGGGCGGGCGTCTGCCCGACGGCGTCCTTGCCGAGGCTCTCGGCCCACAGTTGGGCGAACCACTCCGCGAACGACTCCAAGGATTCGGCGTAGGGCATCACGGCGTTGACGCCCGCGCCGCGGCGTTCGAGGGCGTAGCAGGTCGCGCCGTAGGCGTAGGCGGGCGATTCGAACAGCGATCCGACAAGGCGGTCGGCCTCGTCGCGCGCGCCGGCGAGGAGGGCATCGAGGTCGGCGCCGGCGATGGCGGCGACGGGGAGCGCGACAGTCGAGAGCGCGGAGAAGCGACCGGGGACGCCCGCGGGCACGTCGAGCGCCGGCAGGTCGTGACGGTCGGCGAGGGCTCGGAGGTTGCCGTCGGGCCCGGTCGTGACGAGCGTGCGCTCGGCCCAGTCGACGCCCGCCCGGTCCATCGCCTCGCGGACGAGCAGGAAGTTCGACAACGTCTCGGCGGTCGTCCCGGACCGGGAGACGACGTGGACGACGGTGTCCGCGAGTGGGAGCGAGTCGAGGAGTGCGGTGACGGCCGCGGGGTCGACGTTGTCGAGGACGTGGTGGTCGACGGCGCCCCCGAGCGCCTCGGCGAGCGTCGCCGCGCCGAGGGCGCTCCCCCCGATACCGACGGTCAGGACCGCCTCGGGGTCGTCGAAGCGGTCGACCGCCGCGTGGACCGCCGCCGGATCGACGGTGTCGGGCAGGTTCAGCGCCGCGTAGCCGTGGTCGGCGTCGGCGCGGCCGCGCTCGATGCGGTCGTGGGCGTCGGCGACGCGGTCGTCGAGGCGTTCGAGCGATCCTCGCGTCAGGCGGGGTTCGCCTCCGAGTGCGTTGCCGATATCGACGTGCATACCCGAAGGGTGGCGGCGGGCGGTAAAACGATTTCTCGTTAGATCCCGCCCCACCGCAGGTACACCATCACGACGACGATGGCGAGTTGGAAGAGTCCCTGTAGGCCGCTCAGGCGGGCGTTTCGCATCCCGATCCGGCTGATCACGTCCGAGTCCGGATCGCCCGAGGCCAACTGGAGGTAGATGCGCACCTCGCCGGGGAGCAGGACGCCGAAGCCGAGAACCGTGAGGACGGTCACGATGGCGAGTGTCAGCAGGATCGTCGGGGAGGTCATGCCGAACGTGGAGGCCGTGACCGCGAGGTAGGCACCGCCGCCCAGCAGGGCGACGGCGAAGGCGACGATCCACCGTGGATCGTCGAAGGCGTCGAACTGCCAGCCCAGAATCAGGAGGGCGGGCACGGTCGTCGCGAGGGTCAGGATGGCGATCCACGCCTCCGCGTACGGAAAGACGCCGATCCGGTCGGCGAGCGTGACGCCGCCGAAGATGGTGACTAAGGCGAGCGACGGCATCAGAAACGCCATCTTGGGCGTGAACCGTTCGAAGACGCTGGCGCGCTCCTCGACCGACAGGCCGCCGAGCACCGGCCCGAGGACCGCGGCCATGAACAGGTCGATCCCCGTCCACAGCACGCCGGCCATCACGTGGACGTACGTGTGCTGGGCGACCGACGCGAACAGGAGCGCGTAGACCAGTGCGGCGACCGGGACGGCGACGGCACCGACCGCAAAGGCCGGATTCGCTCGCCGTCCCATTCCCCGAACCGTCTCTCGGATCGTCGCGGTCATCGACGGGAGGGACTCGCCGGCCGAGTAAAAAACGCCCGGGCGGTTACACCACCACGCCGTCCTGCAGGAGGGTGATCAACACCGTCAGGACGGGGACGCTCGCGAGCGTCGTGACGAAGATGACCATGGTGAGATACTCCGACGCGGACACCCCCTCGCGGTCGGCCACGTCGCTGTACGAGAGGGTGAGTGCGAGGGGGATGAGGGCGACGGGGGTCGCACACAGGAGGACGAACACACGGGCGACTGCGACGTCGCCGAACGACCCGAGCGCGAGCGCGACTGCGAGGCCGACGGCCGGCGCGACGACGAGTTTGATGATCGACGGGCGGATCGCCCGGACGACCCCCCCGGACTCCAGTTCCGAGAGTTGGACGCCGACGATGACGAGCATCAGGGGAATGGAGGCGTCGCCGACGAGGCTGACCGTGGTCATGAAGGTTCCCCCAGTCGGGGGAGCGACGCCGAGCACCCGAATGAGGCCGGCGGCGGCGATAGCGTACACGAGCGGCAGCCGGAAGATCTCCTTGACCGCGCCGATCCCGGCCCGCCCGCCGCCCCGGGAGGCGACGTAGACGCCGAGGGTGTACATGAGAAACGCCTGTGCGGTGATGTAGATGACGGCGGTCGTCCGGCCGATGTCGCCGAAGGAGAACTCCGCGAGCGGGATGCCGTAGAAACCGGCGTTGGGGAGTGCGCCCGCCAGCACGTCCGCGCTCCGGTAGGGTTCCGGGACGCCGAGGACGCGGTCCGCGACTTCGGAGAAGAGCATCATGGCGACGACGAACAGGCCGACGCCGGCGAAGATCCGGGCGACCGTGTCGCCGCTCAGCGTCGTCGTGACGATACTGTGGAAGATGAGCGCGGGGAGAAACAGGTAGAGCGCGACGTCGTTCAGCGGATCGACGTCGAGGTCGACCGCCAACGACAGCACGTAGCCAAGCGCCATCACCGAGACGATCGGGAGCACCGCGGAGGTGAACGCCGAGACGAGTGACACATGCCCCGCCTCGCCACGCTGAAGACTGAATCCCGCTGTGGGAGCAAGGGCTTCCGGTATCCGAAAGTAAAGGACAGGTTTCAAGCGCGGCCTTCGCCAACCACGCGGTATGTACGACCGACTCAAGGGCTTTCGCGATTTCTACCCCGAGGAGATGGCCGCACGGCGGGCGGTCACCGACGTGCTGGAGGAGACCGCGCGTGGGTACGGGTTCCGCGAGATCGGTACGCCGACGCTGGAGCCAGTCGACCTCTACACCGACAAGAGCGGCGAGGACATTGTCGAGGAACTGTACGCCTTCGAGGACAAGGGTGGTCGCCACGTCGCCATGACACCCGAACTGACGCCGACGGTCGCGCGGATGGTCGTCGCGAAGGGCCAGGAGCTCCAGAAGCCGATCAAGTGGATGTCGACCCGACCGTTCTGGCGGTACGAGCAGGTCCAGCAGGGGCGCTTCCGCGAGTTCTACCAGACGAACGTCGACGTCTTCGGGTCGAGCGAGCCGACTGCGGACGCCGAGATCCTGGCGTTCGCGGCCGACGCGCTGACGACCCTCGGTCTCTCGGGCGACGATTTCGACTTCCGTGTCTCTCACCGGGACCTCCTGAGCGGCCTCCTGCGGGCGTTCGACGCCGACGTACGGGTTCGAGAAGCGATCCGCGCGGTCGACAAATCGGAGAAGATCGACCCCGCGGAGTACTACGACCTGCTCTACGACGCCGGCCTCTCCTACGATCAGGCCGAGACGTTCGACGAGCTGCTCTCGACCGACGACCTCGACGACCTCACCGACTTCGCCGGCACGGACGACGTGGTCGACGCGGTGGCGAACCTCCGGGCGGTGCTCGACGCGGCCGAGGACTTCGGCGTCCGCGAGTACTGCACGGTCTCGCTGGAGACGGCCCGGGGTCTCGACTACTACACGGGCACCGTCTTCGAGTGTTTCGACACGCAGGGCGAGGTGTCCCGGGCCGTCTTCGGCGGCGGCCGGTACGACGACCTCATCGAGAGCTACGGCGGCCAGCCCACCCCCGCGGTCGGCGTCGCACCCGGTCACGCCACTCTCTCCTTGCTCCTCCAGCGGGCGGGCGTCTGGCCCGACGAGGCGCTGTCGACGGACTACTACGTCCTCTCGGTGGGCGACACGCGGCCGACCGCCGCGCGGGTGGCCCGCGACCTGCGAGAGCGGGGCCACGTCGTCGAGACGGACCTCGGCGACCGGAGCTTCGGGGCGCAGATGTCCTACGCCGACGGCATCAACGCCGAGACGGTCGTCATCGTCGGCGAGCGCGACCTGGAGAACGGCGAAGTGACCGTCAAGGAGATGGCGAGCGGCGACCAGACCACCGCACCGGTCGAGGAGTTCCCGGGCGACCGGGACCGGCCGACCTACGGCGACTTCGCGTAGGGGTTAACTGCCGGGCAACCCGACCTCCGTCGATGCCGACCCGTGCCTTCCGCCTCGCGTACGACGGCCGGCCGTACTCGGGCTTTCAGCGCCAACCGGACGTGCCGACCGTCGAGGACGCCCTCTTCGACGCCCTGCGGGACCTCGACGTCCTCGCGGGGGACGCCGACACGCCGCCGAACTACGCCGCCGCGGGACGGACCGACGCGGGCGTCTCGGCGCTCGCTCAGACGGTTGCCTTCGAGGCACCGGCGTGGCTCACGCCCGCGGCGTTCAACGGGACGCTGCCGGCGGCGGTGCGGGCATGGGCGAGCGCCGACGTGAGCGAGGGGTTCCACGCCACCCGCGACGCGACCCGGCGCACGTACCGCTACCACTGCTACGCACCGACGCTCGACGACGGCCGCGTCCGGGCTGCGCTCGACCGCCTCGGCGGGGAACACGACTTCCATAACTGTACGACCGACGACGACGGGACCGTCCGCCGCCTCGAAACGGGCTGTCGGCGCGACGGCGACTTCCTCGTTTTGACGCTGTCGGCGGGCGGGTTCGCCCGGCACATGGTCCGCCGGATCGTCTCGCTCGTCCGGGCGGTGGGGTGTGGCGCGAGCGACCTCGATCGAATCGACCGGGTGTTGGGGCCGGATCCGATCGACGGGGCGGCGGGGGTCGCGACCGCCCCGGCGACGCCGCTCGTCCTCGCCGACGTGACGTATCCGAACGTCGGGTTCGAGCCCGATCCCGACGCCGTCGAGAGCGCACGCGGGGTGTTCGACGAGCGACGCGTGACTGCGATGACGGCCGCGCGGGTCGTCGACGACCTCCGTGGCGGAATCGGGGAATGAGCGACGGGCGGGCGCTACCCGACGACGTAAAACGGTGGGGCGTGTAGCCGGCCCCATGTCAGCGCGCACTGCCGTCGTACTCTCCGGGGGACGGTCGACCCGGTTCGGCGACGACGACAAGGCGGTCGCCGACCTCGCGGGGACGCCGATGATCCGCCGGGTCGTCGACCGGGTCGCACCCGCGGTGGACGCCGTCGTGGTCAACTGCCGCGAAAAACAGGTCGGGGCGATCCGGGCGACACTGGAGGGGGTCGATCTCCCCGTCTCGTTCGCGGAGGACGAGTACCCCGACGAGGGGCCGATGGCGGGGATGGCGACGGGTCTGCGGGCCGTCGAGACCGAGTACGCCTTCGTCGTCGCCTGCGACATGCCGTTCGTCGAGGCCGATTTCGTCGACTACCTGTTCGAGCGAGCGGCGGGCCACGACGCCGCGGTCCCCCGGCCGGAGCAGTGGTTCGAGACGACCCACGCCGTCTACCGGGCGGCGGCGATGGCCGACGCTTGCGAGACGGCACTCGAGGCGGGCGAAGAGCGCATCGTCGCGCCGCTGTTCGACCTCGATTTCGTCGTCGTCGACGCCGAGGCGGTGCGCGACCACGGCCACCCGCGGACGTTCGAGAACTGCAACACCAAGACGGATTTCGAGGACGCCGAACGACGGTTGGAGTGACTACTCGACCACGTCGACGACCGTCGGCTCGTTCATCCGCCCGAGGACGACCCGGGCCACGTCGGCGCGGTCGTGGACCGCGGCGGCTATCTCGCGGCCCGTCCCGGCCAGCTCCTCGTCGTCGACCATGTTCACCAGCGGGACGACCGTCGCGGTCGACGGGACGCGCTTGCGGCCGCCCAGTCGGTGCGCGAGGACGGTCCCCACGTCGGTCGGACCGATCGTGTCGCCGAGGTCGAGTCCGGTGAGGTCGGCCACTCGATCGGGGCGGTGGACGTGCTCCGGCGCGAGGGGCTTGCCGACGACCTTGGCGCTGGCGACCGGGATCACGGTATCGGCGGTCGCCGGCACCTGTGGCTCGCGGTCGTCCGGCGCTTTCAGCAGGCGCGTCCGCGCGCCGTCCGCCTTCGCGAGCACCGTCCCCGCCTCCTTCGTCGCGCGGATGGCGGTGACGGTCTCGCGGTCGTAGCCGAGATAGCGGTCGTCGCGTTCGCGTTCGGGGACGAGTCCCAGCGGCCACCGGTCGGCTGTCCGGAGCGCCCCCACGGGGTCGCGGGTGACGCGTACGTCGGCGACCCGGTCGTCGAAGATGGGGATGCGGACGGTCGCGGTGACGACGGCCCGGTCCAGCCGGGTCGCGAGCGCGTACAGCGTCGTCTTCTTGCCCCCCGCACCGACGACGCAGACGAGTTCCGTGTCGGCCGAGAGTGCCTCGACGAGGTTCATGTGCGGGCTTTCGCCCCCAGTCACTTCGGCGTATCGACGCCGGCGTCAGGGCCGCGGGCCACGGACGCGGGTCTGTTCGTGGTCGGGGAACACGTCGGCGACGGCGTCGGGGCCCTCGCGGTCGGCGAGCAACGCCCGGAGTTCGGCCTCGTAGTCGGCGCTCGGCACCGACTCGCTGGGGCCGGCGGTCACGTCGAGGCGGCCGTCGACGACCCGATCGACCGCTCCCCGACCGAAGCCGGCGAGCGGGGCGAGGTAGTCGACGCCGCGTCGGTCCTCGAGGCTCCGGGCCTCTGCCCGGGAGAGCGAGGGGACGCGGTCGTCGCGTCGGGTGCCGTCGGCGACCGCCGCGACGTCGAGGTCGGCGGCGCGTTCGAGTGCGTGGTCGTGGACCGCCCCGATCCCGTTGCGCGGGTAGCCGTCGGCGAGCATCTGGTCGACCGCGTCGGCGGCGACGGTGGCGTTGAGGTCGAGGGTCCGGAAGGGGAAGCCGAGTCGGTCGGCCGCCGATCGGGCGTGTCGCCAGTCGTCGGTAACGCCGAACGTCCCCGTGACGAGCGTCACGTCGTAGAAGGGATCGAGCGAGAGCGCTGCGAGCGTCGAGTCCTTGCCGCCGCTGTAGAGGAGGGCGGCGTCCATCGTCTCAGCGTCGCTGGATGTCGAAGCTGTTGTCGGGGGTGAGCTCCTTCAGCAGCTTCCGCATCTGGTCCTCGTCGATGCGGTCCTGGATACGGCCGCTTCGGGCGAGCGCGACGACCTGCTGTTCGACCTGGTCGGCGACCTGCGGTTTCGACATCTGGACGGCGTTGAGCCGCTGGCGCGCGCCGTCGGTGAGGTGTTGTTTCAGGAGGGCCTCCTTCTGGGCCTCGGCCTGCTGGCGCGCGGCCTCCTGGCCCTCGCCACGGCCGCCGGCACCGCCCTCTTGGGCCTGCTCTTTCAGTTCCTCCATCTTCTGCTGGCGAAGCTCTTCGATCCGTTCGTCGTCGGGGTTGCCACTCATACGTACCCGTTCCGTCGAAGCGGTGAAAACGATTTCGGAGGCCGAGGTGGTCGTCCCCGTCTGGCTCGGTCTACGCGTACTTCTCGAGGTCCGGCCGGTCGAGGTCGTCGAGCACGTCGTTGGCCACCTGATCGAGGAGGCTCCGGCCCTCCGGCGTGGCGACGCGACCCTCGCCCTGCGCGGTCGAGACGAGGTCCTCGTCTTCGAGTTGCTGGAGGATCGTCCGGATGATGTTCTTGCTGCCGGCCTCGGTGTGCGTGGCAGCGACGCGGTAGCGGGTCGAGCCCTGTTTGCGGTCGCCGTACGCCGTCGAGAGGCGGTCGACCCCGACGGGGCCGTCGACGGCGACTTTCCGCAGGAGGCTGGCCGCGCGAACCGCCCAGAAGTCGTCCTGCTGGGGAGGGAGCTCCTTGCTGGAGCCGGTCTTGGCGTAGTTCGCCCACTCGGGGTCGTCGACGCGGTCCTCGAGCCGGTCGGCGAGCTCGTCGATGAGCTCGTCCGCCGGGACGTCGTAGAGGGTTACCATTGGCTCAGGGTTCCGTCGGACGGCGTTTAAACCCATCGTATCGTCGACGCCGGCTCAGACGCTCCAGGCGCGCGCCCGGAAGCCGACGACGGCGGCGACGACGCCCCCGATGATCGTCGGGAGCCAGTACACCATGCCGCGGAAGACGACGACGGCGGCGAGGGCGACGGGCTCGGTGACGCCGGCGAGGGGCGCGGCGACGAGCAGGACGACGAGGACGCTCTCGATGCCGCCGGCACCGCCGGGTAGGGGCGTCACGCCCGCGATGGCCCCGATGGGGACGACGAAGAGCGCGACCGACAGCGGAATCGGCGTGCCGATGGCGCGAAAGGCGAGCCACAGCGCGAGCATCTGGAAGAGCCAGCCGGCCGCCGAGAGTGCGAGCGCGAGCGCCAGCCGTCGGGGGTGATCGGCGACGCGCTCGATGGCGCGGAAGAAGCCGTCGATGCGGCGCTCGATCCCCTCGGCGGTCGGCGTCGGGACCCGCGGGAGACGGCCGGCGACCCGTCGGGCGACGGTGGTCACGACGCCGACGACCCGGGTTTCGAGGCGGTAGCGACGGGTCCAGGCGAGGTAGCCAAGCGCGGGGACGCCGACGGCGAGGCCGACCACCGCGGCCAGGGCGAGTTCGAGTCGCTGGCTCGTCCCGAAGGCCGTCTCGGTGACGTAGTAGCCGACGCCGACGACGGCGATCGTGATCGAGGGGACGAAGTTCAGCGTGTCGACGCTGGCGATGGCGGCCAACCCCGTCTCGTACTCGGTGTCGGTGATCCGCGATATCAACAGGGCGGTGATGGGTTCGCCGCCCGCCTGCCCGAACGGCGTGACGTTGTTCGCGAACATCGCGCCGGCGAAGATCAGGAGGGCGTCGGGGACCGACGCCGGCACCCCCAGCGCGTCGAGGACGACCCAGAGCGACACGCCCCACGCCGCGAGCCAGCAGAGGGTGACGAGCGCGACGAGCGCGACGAGCGGGCGGTCCGCGGCGGCGAGGCGGGCGAGGAGCGCGTCGACGCCCGCGACCGAGAACAGGACCGCGAAGACGACGGCTACCCCGGCGAACCCGAGGATCGTGGCTCGAAGTCTGCCGGCGGCCATGTCCGTCGGGAGGGCAAGCCGACGCATTAACCCACCGGATCGGCACCGTTTTTCCGTCGCCTCCGCGAACCGACGGCCATGGACGAACGGAGCGCGCTGGGGGTGGTCGCCGAGCGGGTCGAGGGGGCCGGCGACGACGCCGCGGTGATCGACGGGCTGGTCGTGACGACCGACATGCTCCACGACCGGACGGACTTCCCCGCGGGGACGACCCGGTACACGGCCGGCTGGCGGGTGCTCGGCGCGTCGCTGTCGGACGTGGCGGCGATGGGCGGCCGGCCGGTCGCCGGGGTCGCCGCCTACGGTGCCCCGGCGTTCGACCGGGACGCGATCCGGTCGTTCGTCGAGGGTGCCGTCGACGTCTGCGAACTGGTCGACGCGCGGTACGTCGGCGGCGACCTCGACGATCACGACGAGTTTACCGTCGCCGGGACGGTCGTGGGGCGGGTCGACGATCCGGTGTACCGGGACGGCGCGGCCCCCGGCGAGGCAGTCTGCGTGACGGGCACACTCGGACGGAGCGGGGCCGCGCTCCGTGCGTTCGAGCGCGGGGACGCCGAGCGCGGCAACGACCTCTTTCGGTTCGAACCGCGGGTGGCGGCGGGGCGCGAACTCGCGGGCGTCGCCACCGCGATGATGGACTCCTCGGACGGTCTCGCCCGGTCGCTCCACCAACTCGCAGCCGCGAGCGACTGTGGGTTCAGCGTCGAGTGGGATCGCCTCCCCGTCGACCGGGTCGTCGACGCCGTCGCCGTCGACGCCGCCGACCGACGGGACTTGGCGGCCTTCTTCGGCGAGGACTTCGAACTCGTGTTCACGCTGCCGGAAGCGGCACTACGGACGGTCAGGACGGCGGTGTCGACTCCGATCACTCGCATCGGGACCGTGACCGAGAACACAGTCGTCGTCGACGGCGACCCGCTGCCGGACCGGGGGTACACCCACTAACCCAGCAACTGGATCGGAACCAGCAGGAAACAGAGCGCGCCGAGGCCGAAGGTGACGAGGCCGAGCGCCTGTCGCTTCCAGCCTAGGGGCGTCTCGTCCGCGGGGTCCGCGGGCCCGTTGTACGCGATGACGGTGGCGAACAGCCCCCAGACGGCCCACAGGCCGACTGATTCGTTGAACCCGAGGTCCCGGACGTAGTAGAGGTAGGCCGCGAGGCCGAACAGCGCGAGGGGGACGAGCGACGCGAGCGTCTCTTGGCGTCGGCCGAGCATCGCACGAACCATGTGTCCACCGTCGAGTTGCCCGACCGGGAGCAGGTTGAGGACGGTGAAGAACATCCCGACCCAGCCGCCGATGACGACGGGGTGGACGGTCCGGGTTGGATCCGCGTACTCCGTCGGCTGGCCGAGCGCCGTCGCGATCAGATCGAGCAGGGGTGGATCGTTGAAGATGATGACCTGTCCCGAGGCGTCGACGACGCTCGCGGGCACGGTCATCGGCTCCAGCGAGAGCCCGACGGCCGTCACGACGACGGTGGCGACGAGCCCGGCGAGTGGGCCGGCGACCCCGATGTCGAACAGCGTCTTGCGGTCGGGCATCCGACCGCGCATGCGGATGACCGCCCCGAGCGTCCCGAAGGGGACGACGAAGGGGATGAGGTAGGGTAAGGAGACGTCGACTCCGTGGTAGCGGCCGAGGAGGTAGTGGCCGAGTTCGTGGGTCGTCAACACGCCGAGGACGGCGGCGGTAAAGGGCCACGCCCGCAGTGCGAGCAGGGGGTTCGACGCGATGTCGGCCGGAGGGATGTAGTACCACGCGACTGCGCCGACGAGGAGCGTCGAGACCACCGTGGCGACGAACAGGACGAGATTCAGCCACGGAACGCCGTCGATGCGACCGTCGGCCGGCGTCGCGACGACCGCCGTCTCGTACGGTTCGCGACCCGTTTCGAGGTCGAGGCGGTAACCGGACCGACGAAACGGCCCTCGAAGTTCGCCGATGAGCGAACGCTTGGGGACCAGTGGCTCGCCGTAGTAGCGGATGCGGTCACCGTCGTGTTCGGTTTCACGGACGTAAAACACCGTTTCGAGCGCGTCGGACGGTGGTCCGTCGGCTCCGTCCATTACCGTTCGGTAGATCGCTCAGCGGTATAAAACCCGTGACAGCGGGCGGGGACCCGCGGGGGAATGCGGGGAAGCGGGCGGTCGCGGATACCGAGGTATCAGGCCGGTTCGATACGCCAGGTGGTCGCACTCGTGTACGACCACTTCTCGACCGAGAGGTCCGACGCCGAGTCGCGGAGCTTGACCATCAGCGCGCCGATCTCCTTGGGCGAGAGGTCGACTTCGTCGGCGATGAACTTGCTCTTGAAGTAGTGTTCGCCGTCTTGGGCCTTCGAGAGCAGGTACTCCTTGAGTCGCTCCTCTTTGGGCGTGCTATCGTCGGCGTCGGTGGAGGGTTCTGCGGTTGCGCTCATTTGTTGTCGCCTCGACTCTCCGTACGGGTCGGGGGATGTTATAAAGGGAGGAACGTTCGGTGTAGTTCGAGCGATTTTAACGATTTACCCGTTTTCGGAAAACGTTTAGGACGTTTCACGAAGCCGCGAGACATTTTATAAAACGATTTGAGTTATCTATTCATCGTCAGCTGTATTGAATATATAACTCCGATCGAGCCGGTGACTCCGTCGGATCGCCGCTCAGGACTGCTCGTGAATCCAGAACTCTTCGTCGGTCGTGGACTCCTTCTTGAAGATCGGCACCTCGTCTTTCAAGCGGTTGATGCCGTCCTCGACGGTACGGAACGCTTCGGTGCGGTGACCCGCGAGGACAACCACGAAGACGATATCCTCGCCGTCGGGAATGACGCCGGTTCGGTGGTGCATCAACACCTCGAAGACTCCGTCGCGGGCCTCGAGTTCCGTCCGAATCGCCGCCATGCGGTCGGCGGCGACCCCTTCGTACTTCTCGAACTCCAGGTGCGTGGTCGGATCGTCGTCCTCGGCGTCTTTCGCCCGGACGCGGCCGGTGAACGTGGCGATGGCCCCGGCACGGTCGGCGCGTGGCGACGCCTTCGCACGGGCGACGAGGGATTCGAGCGTCACGTGCGGTTCGAGCGTGTCGATGGCCCCGAGAATTCCGTCGACGTCGGCGGCGTCGGCGGTGGGGGCGGTGGCGACCACGTCGCCGGTCGGGTCGGCGTCCCCGAGAGCGACCGTCGGGAGTCGCGCTTCTTCGAAACCGATCGTGAGCGCGTGGTCGTACGCGGGAGTCAGCGAGCCGATCAGGTCGTCGAGGCTCCGACCGTCGCCCGCCCCGATCCACGAGCCGTCGGTCGAGAGCCCGAAGGCAGCGGCAGCGTCGGTGTCGTGGGCGGCGGTTTCGGGGAGCATCTCCACGGTGGCGACCCGGCCGTCGAGTCGAGCGACGAGTCGGTCGGCAAGGTCGACGGCACCCGGACCGACGAGGTTGAGTATCTTCATACTCGATGACGCGGGCGCGGATCCTTAACTGTGACTCGATTGTGAACCGGAGCCACGCGGACGGCTCACGCACGATACCCGCTTGACAACCCTTAAGCCGGTTTCGTGGCTACCGACGGGTAATGCGAGTCGTGATCTCTATCGGCGGGAGCGTCCTCGCGCCGGACCTCGACGCCGACCGCGTCGCGGGCCACGCGTCGGCAGTCGAGCGCCTCGTCGACGAAGGGTGCGAGGTCGGCGCGGTGGTCGGTGGCGGTGGCGTCGCGCGTGACTACATCGGTGCGGCGCGCGAACTCGGCGCGAACGAGGTACAGTTGGACCAGATCGGAATCGACGTGACGCGGATCAACGCACGCCTGCTGATCGCGGCGCTCTCCGGCCTGTCGGCGCCGTCGCCGGCCCACGACTACGAGGCGGCTGGCGAGGCGTTGCGCCGGGGCGACGTGCCGGTGATGGGTGGCGTCATGCCCGGACAGACCACCGACGCCGTCGCCGCGGCCTTGGCCGAGTACGTCGACGCCGACCTGTTGGTGTACGCCACGAGCGTCGACGGTGTGTTCAGCGCCGACCCGAACGGCGACGGGGACGCGGAGCAGTACGACTGCCTCACCGGGGCCGAACTGGTCGATCTGATCACCCCAATGAGCCGGGGCGCAGGGGCCTCCGCGCCCGTGGATCTGCTCGCGGCGAAACTCATCGAGCGCTCGGAGATGCGGACGGTCGTCCTCGACGGCACCGATCCCGGCCGCATCGCGCCGGCCGTCCTCCGTGGCGACCACTCCGGCACCGACGTCGTCCCGGCCGGCTGCGACGACGCGGGCCCCTGGGACCGATGACCGACGACCACAACGCGTTCTGGGCCGACGACGTCGCCGACGACGTCGAAGCCCGCGACCCCGACGACCCCATCGTGATCAAGGGCGGTGTCTCGCCCTCCGGCGTCCCGCACCTGGGTCACTTCAACGAGATCATGCGGGGCTACTTCGTCGCCCGCGTCCTCCGGGAGCGGGGGCACGAGGTCCGACAGGTGTTCACGAGCGACGACCGCGACGCCCTCCGGAGCGTCCCCCGGACCCTCGCCGACGACGAGTGGACCCTCGTCGGCCTCGGAGAGGTGGACGCCGGCTCGCTCGGCCGGAATCTGGGGGTGCCGTACACCGACATCCCGGACCCGTTCGGCGGCACCGACTCCTACGGCGCACACTTCACGGATCTGTTGGCTCGCAGCGCCGAGGCAGTCTCCGTCCCCGTCGAGATGGTGTCGAACACCGACCTGTACGAAGCCGGTGAGTTCGAGGCGGTCACCCGTGAAATTCTGGAGAAGCGCGACCTCGCCCGCGAGGTGCTCGCCGAGTACCAGGACGGCGTCGACGAGGACTACGTCCCCTTCATGCCCCAGTGTTCGGAGTGTGGCCGTCTCACGCAGGACGTCCGCGGTGTCGACACCGAGGCGGGGACGGTCGACTACCGGTGTTCCGGACTGGACGCCGGCGGCGACCACATCGAAGGGTGTGGCCACGAGGGGACCGCCACCCTCCGGGAGGGGAAACTCCCCTGGCGCTTCGAGTGGCCCGCCCAGTGGAAGACCCTCGGCGTCGACTTCGAACCCTTCGGAAAGGACCACGCGGAGGGGTCGTGGCCCAGCGGACAGGAGATCGCCCGCCGGGTGCTCGACGCGGAGCCGCCGGTCCCCATGACCTACGAGTGGTTCACGCTCAACGGCGACCCGCTCTCCTCGTCGGCGGGCAACGTCGTCACCGTCGACGAGGTGCTCGCGTTGCTGGAACCCGAGGTCCTCCGGTACTTCTTCGTCCGCAACCCGAAGCGCGCGAAGGACTTCGACGTCGAGCGGATCGATCTGCTCGTCGACGAGTTCGACCGCTTCGAGCGGGTGTACTTCGGCGAGGAGACCGACGAGGCCCTGAAACCCCTCGCCGACCGCGCCTACCCCTTCGTCGTCGACGAGGTGCGCGAGGAGCGGGTGCGCCTGCCGTACACGTTCGCGGCGGTGCTCGGCATGACCGACGACCACGAGTTGCGGGTCCGGATGGCGCACAACCAGGGTTTCGTCGACGACGACACGCCCGAGTGGGCGATAGAGGCGGTGATGGAGCGGGTCGAACGGGCGCGCACCTGGGCCGAGCGCATGGACAACGCCTACAACTACCGCCTGCAGGCGGACTTACCGGAGACCGACTTCGACGCCGACGTGCGGGCCGCCCTCGACGACCTCGCGGACTTCGTCGTCGAGGGGCACGACGGCGAGGAGATTCAGGGCCGGATGTACGAGACCGCCCGCGAACACGAGGTCGAAGTCGGCGACTTCTTCGCCGCGGGCTATCGGCTCTTCTTCGACGACACCGAGGGCCCACGACTGGGCGAGTTCCTCGGCGAACTCGACGAGTCGTTCGTCGTGACGCGCCTGCGCCGCGAGGGTTAGTCCCGCCAGTCCGGGTCGGTCCGGGGCGGGCTGAACACGTCGACACCCTCGAAGGGTTCGTCGCCCCGGTTCTCGACGGCGTGAGCGTGGCCGCCCGGGATGACGTAGGTGTCGCCGGCGGATACGACGCGCTCCTCGCCGTCGACCAGGAAGGTGGCCTCGCCGCGGGTGGCCACCCCCGCCTGCTCGTGTGGGTGGCTGTGTTCGGGGACCGTCGCACCGGGATCGATGGTGTACCCCTGAACGCTCATCTCGTCGCCGGTCGCCAACTGCGAGAGGTGGACGTCGGGGACCGCTTCGACCGTCTCGGCGTCCTCGCTCGAACGGATCTCCATACACCGGGTCGAGAGCGGGCGCGCTTAAATCTCCGGGCGGGAGCGCGGTTCACGCCTCCTCGACCCGGACCTCGTCGCCGGGGTGGACGTCGTCGGCGACACCGGCGGGGAGTTCGATCACGGTGTCGGCGGCCCCGCGGCCGAGACCGGTCCAGGCCGACAGGCGGGCGACGCGTTCGACGCGGCCGTCGAGGATCCAGACGGCGTCGATGTCGAATGGCACACAGACCATGTGGAGCGTGCGGATGCCGGCGTCACCGAACGGGAACACCAGCGCATCGCCGGGAAAGGAGCGGCGGAACATCAGGCCACGCGCCTTGCCGAGGAGTGAGTCGGCGACGGCCGCGTCGGTCGCGAGAACACGCCGGTCGTCGCCGCGCCGGTGGACGACCCGTGCCATCGGCGTCAGAGCTGTCGCGAACCGGTGGGGGTAACCGAGTCGGTTCCCGACGCGCCGGTCGAGGAGCCGTCGAACGAGTCGGCGAGGGCGGTGACGGCGACGACCCCCGCGGCGGCGACGGTGGTGACGACGACGCCGACGGCGAGTTCGGCGACCGGCGAGAGCAGGTCGGTGAAGAGAGCGATTAGCGCGACAGCGAGGGGGACGGCGGCGACAGCGAGACCGACGGCGGCGAGCCGGGCGCGCGCACCGCGGGTCCGCGACCACGCGCGGCCGACCGCCCGGCCGATGGAGTCGCCGTCCGTCGCGACGGCGACGAACACCAGCGGCAGGTGGAGAAAGAGGAGCAGTCCGGGCAGGAGAAGCACCGCGAGGCCGACGCCGGCGGCGACGGTTCCGGCGACGGCGACGACGACGGCGCGACCGTAGGCGAGGACCGTCTCGTCGAGCGTCTCACCGGCACCGAGGGGGGCGACACTTCGAGCGAGCGCCGCGAGGAGGACGGCGAGGGCGACGGTGGCGACGGCGAGGCCGACGGCCGCTCCGGTCGCGGAGAGGGGGAGTGTCGCGTCGTAGGCGAGTCGAACCGTCGTCGCCACCCCGGAGCGGGCGACGAGTGTGTTGAGCAGTACGTTCCACGCGACGTTGCCGGCGAACAGCGCGACCACGAGTGCCACGGCCCGCGAACCGACCCCATCGACGGCGCGACGGCCGGCGGACGAATTCTGGAGGGGCATCGTTCCGTTGTCTGGAGCGACGCCGACCTATAGATTTTTATCGCTATCTGATATGTGTCTGACGCGCGTCGCACAGAGGCGCTCAACGTCGTTATGAGGCCGATACACGTCGTACGGATGTCTGACAAGATCGATACGTTTTACTGAAATCGAGCGGTAGACGGGGGCATGGATCGACGGACGTTCCTCGTCGCCCTGACCCCCTTCGTCGCCGGCTGTTTCGGCGGCCAGCGGAGCCAGTCGACCCCGGAACCCACCGCGACCGACACCGCCGAATCGACGCCGACGACCACCCCCGACCCCACCGAGACGCCGACGGCGACGGCCACGCCGGAGCCCGAAGCGTCGTCGGTGGCGGCCGAGCGCATCGAGAGCGTCCAAGAACACCTCACCGAGGCCGTCTACGTCTACACCGGCGGTGTCTCGGACGACCTCCTCTCCGTGACGGCCGCCACCGAGTCGTTCCGGGCGCGGGACGTCCTCCTGCGGCTGGACGGGGTACAGCGCTCGCTCGCCGAGGCCGAGGCCGAGGCGACGACCGACGACCAGCGATCGACCGTCGAGTCGCTCGATACGATGCAGCGGTTTCTCACGCAGGCGACGGACGCCCAGTCGTGGCTCATCGACGGCCACGACGCGCTGTCGGAGGCGTACACCCACTTGGACGACGTCGACCTCGACGCCGCCGAGAACGACATCGAGACCGCCGAGACTGCCGCTGAGGAGGTCGACGGCCCGACGAGAACCGTTCGTGAGGAGATGGACGCCGCGAGTGCGACGGCCCTCGACGTGATCGGCGAGTCGGAGTACGAGGACAAGGTGTCGCAGTTGTCCGACGAGGCCGAGGTGCTCTCCACGCTCGCCGGCGACGCGGACGACATCCGGAACGGCATCGAAATGGTCGAGCGGGCCCGCGACGAGATCGACGACGACCGGACGGACCGGGCCGCCGACACGGCAGACCGCGCCTACGAGGTGTTGAGCGACGTCGAGGACCGACTCGACGAACTGCTGGACGAGTTCCCGGAGCGAGCCGACGCGTTCGAGGACGTCGTCGACGACATGCGCTATCTCGCGTCGCGCAGCGCCGACGACGCGGACACCATCTACGAGCAGTACGCGTAGCGCCTGCGAGCGGAACCGGCGACCGCGTCGCCCAAACGGTCATTTGACCCACCGAGAGGGTTTTGATCGAGGGCGGCGAGCGTCCGGACATGGATCACGACGGTGACCGTGGCTGTCCGAAGTGTGGTCACACCGAGACGGACGTGGGGAAGATATCCACTACCGGCGGCGGCCTCAGCAAGATGTTCGACATTCAGACCAACTCGTTTCGGGTGGTGTCGTGTACGTCGTGTGGCTACTCCGAACTGTACCGTGACACGGGATCGGCGGGGAGCGACATCGTCGACGTGTTCCTCGGGTGAATGGCCGGGGCCGAAGCCGGGGTGGTCCTCCTCGTCTTCGCCGTCGGTATCGGGGCCTCACTCCTCCTCTACGCGCTGGTCCGGGCGGAACACGACGAGCGCGAGGTGATGGACCGGGAGGCGGCCGAGCGGACCGCACGCCGGGACGTGGACGACGGCGACCGCCGGTGACGGGCCGACGGTCACCCCGTTCGAACATGTTCGGCGACGGGGGTTTCCGTGCTGAGGAGAAGTTGGATCACAGGCCTCGAAACTGACTTTTTCCAGCATTTGAGAACTCTCGGGGGTGCTTTCCCTTCGGGGCCTCTATGCCTATCCGTCTATGACTGACAACATCGGAGCACCCGGGACGAGTCTCTCGCGCCGACAGTTCGTGAAGGCGACCGGCACGGTGGGGATCGGTGGTCTCGCGGGGTGTGCGGCCCCGACGAACGGCGACCCCGAACGGCAGGGGGCCGGGGCCGGAACCGGGACGGCACCCCAACAGGGGGGCAGCGACCTGCCCGTATCGGGCAAGCCACAGATCGTCGACGTGAACGAACAGAACAACCAGGTGACGCTGCGGGCGGTCACCTCGCGGATGCCGGCCCACCCCGGCGACGCGATGGGTGGTCCCGTCGAACTGCCGCGGGTGTGGGCCTGGCAGGCCGACGACCGTACCCCCAGCGTCCCGGGCCCCGTCATCCGGACCACGGAGGGCGAGGACATCGAGGTGACCCTCGACAACACGGACGCGAACATGCCCCACACGGTCCACTTCCACGGCGTCCGCAAGACGTGGGAGAACGACGGCGTCCCGACCACGACGGGGATGACCGTCATGCCCGGTGAGGAACACACCTACGAGATTCCGGCGAACGTACCGGGCACCCACCTCTACCACTGCCACTACCAGACCCACCGGCACATCGACATGGGGATGTACGGTTTCTTCCGCGTCGACCCCGAGGGGTACGAGCCGGCCGATCAAGAACTGTTCATGACCGTGAAAGACTGGGACTCCCGGCTCAACCGGCAGATGGCCGGCGAGGACGTGAGTTACAGTCCCCGGGACCGCCGCCCCGACGTGTTCACGATGAACGGTCGGGTGGCCCCGCGGACGCTCCACCCCGAAGACGGGTCGCCGGTGCTCGTCTCGGAAGGTGACACCGTCAGGGTCCACTTCGGCAACAACGGCTACATGCAACACCCGATCCACGTCCACAACCACCGGTACCGGGTCGTCGAGAAGGACGGCTCGCAGATCCCGGAAGACCAGCAGATCGAACAGGACGTCATGCCCCTGTCGCCCGCCGAGCGAAAGACCATCGAGTTCGAGGCCGACGCCGACCCGGGCATCTACCTCATGCACTGCCACAAGGTGAGCCACGCGATGAACGGCACCAGTTACCCCGGTGGGATGGTCAACGCCGTCGTCTACGAGGACGCGATGGACTCGGACGTCTTCGCTCAGTTGATGGACTACGCGGGCTACGAGGCGTAGACAGGTTCATCCGGAGGGAGGCCCGACGATCCCTATGGAGCGGACGCCCACGGGCACGCCCGTCGGTGTCGACGACCCCTACGACCACGCGGGGCGGTGTGATCACCTGACCTCGGACGGATGCTGCCGGTTCGCGCTCGAACGCACCGGCGACAACGGGGAACAACGTCTCCCGAGGGGCCGGCCGTCGGCCGGTGACGACGCCGCGTTCGCGGCCGAGCGCCGCGCCGAGGACTACGCGTGTGTCGCCGCCGACGAGGACGCCGAGTGGCGCGACTGTCCACACTACCGCTCGACGACCGACGGGCGCGAGTGCCGTCGCTGTGGCCTCGACGAGGTCCGGATGGCCCACGACGACGCGCGGCCGCTGCTGGAGGAACACCACCTCTCCTACGGGTCGGCGGGGGGCGGCGACGAGGGCGACCCGGCCCACGAGATCACGGTGGCGCTGTGTCGGTGGTGTCACGCGAAGGTCCACGAGGGATGGGCACGGATTGACGACGACGCCGGCCCCGACGCCGAGGCGCTGGCGGCGCGCGAGGAGCGCCGGAGCAGGGAGCAGGCGGAGTTCGGCTTCCGGACGGCCGCGGAGCGGGACGACCGCGACTGAGACGCGTCGACCGCGCTTCCGATCCGCTTTTACGCGCCTGCGAACTACCGGGAGCCAATGACTCGGATCGTCGTCGTCGACAACCACGGACAGTTCACGCACCTGGAGCGTCGCGCACTCCGCGACGCGGGCGTGGACACCGAAATTGTCGACAACACCACGCCACCGGAAGACCTCGACGTCGACGGACTCGTCCTCTCGGGCGGGCCGGACATGGATCGCATCGGGCGCTGTGACGAGTATCTGGGGATGGGCGTGCCGGTCCTCGGCATCTGTCTCGGGATGCAGATCATGGCGACGGAACTCGACGGCGCGGTCGGCTCGGGCGACTACGGCGGCTACGCCGACGTCGACGTCGACATCGTCGACGCCGAGGACCCGGTCGTGGGGTCGCTCGCCCCGGAGACGCGGGTGTGGGCGAGTCACGCCGACGAGGTGACGGCCCTGCCGACGGGGTTCGACCGGACGGCGACGAGCGGCGTCTGTGACATCGAGGCGATGAGCGATACGGATCGGGAACTGTACGGCGTCCAGTGGCACCCCGAGGTCGCGCACACGGCCGAGGGCGAGGAACTGTTCGAGAACTTCATCGACTGCTGTCGGTGACGATGCCGGTCGGTCCGTCGTCGCGACCGGGCCGTCGACGGAGGGGCGTCCCCGTCGACGCGAGGGGAGGGATTTACCACGCCGCGCCGCGTCGGATCCACCGATGACGACCACCCAGTCCGACCTCGCCGGACTGTCGCGGTACATCTTCACCGCGCCGCGGTGGTACGCCAGTCTCGGGTTCGCGCTGATCATCGCGGCGATGGCCGGCGTCGCTGCCTTCGACTCGGGGACCAGTTCGCCGACCGTTCGCAACCTGCTCATCCTGGGCCAGGACGCGTGGCAGGGCATCTTCTTCATCGGCCTGCCGACGGTCATCGCCTCGCTCGGGACCACCGGCGTCGACCGCTTCGTCGGCGGGAAACTCACGCCGAACCGGTCGTCGCTGCTCGCCCTCCTCTGTGAACTGATCCTCGTCGTCATCGTGACGGGGGCTGGACTGATCGCACTGGTCACGCCGCTCGGACAGACGTTCGTCTACGACGCCCTCGTGGTCGCGCTGGCCTCGATCTTCGCCTTCCGACTGCTCGTCGTCATGGCGGTCTCCCAGTCGTCGCTGCTGATCGCCGCCGTCCCCGCCAGCCTCCAGACCGTCGTCGCCGCCGTGTTTCTCTTCGTCTACAGCGGCACCGTCCGGTTCATGGAACTGGGTGGGCCGCTCACGGACGCCTACCTGACGCCGTACCTCTCGCGGGCCTCGGAGGCCCCCCCGGAGCTGTGGGTGATCGGCCCCGACCACTTCGGGTTGCTCGTCGTCACCTGCGTCATCTACGCCGCCGGTGTCTACGTCTTCATCAGGGTGATCGACCGCCCGTGGCAGCAGAGCCTCGGCGTCTCGGTGCTCGACTTCATCCGCGGGTTCGTCGGCCACGTCGCCGAAGGGTCACGGGAGTTGGAAGACTTCTTCGAGAAACTCGGCGAGGAGGCGGTCGTCCCGGTGACGGTGCTCGCCTTCCGCCGTCTCGACGGCACGCAGAAGGCGCGGTTCGTCCTGCCGATGATCCACCCCGGACCGATGGGCGAGATCGGCGGCGGGAACTTCCCGGTTCGCGTCGCCGAACACACCGACGGCCTGGTCTTCCCGCCCCACGCCACCGCCGGCCACGACTTCAACCTCGTCACCGAACGCGAGGTGGACACCATCCTCGACGCTATCGACGCGGCACAGGACCGCCTCACCTACGACACGACGGCGACCCGGAGCGTCCGGACGCAGTCGGGCGAGGCGACGATGCTCGGCCAGGGGTTCGGCGACGACGCCTTGCTGGTCGCCACCTACGCGCCGGGGTTCGCCGACGACGTGGAGTACGGCGTCGGCCTCTCGGTCATGTCGGAGGCCCGGACGACCGGGCTCGACGACGTGTTGCTCGTCGACGCCCACAACTCGAACGACGGCTTGGAGGGCGACGACCTCGGCCACGTCACGCCGGGCAGCGAGCGGGCGTTCGACATGCTCACCGCGGCACGACAGGCCGGCCGCCGGCTGGGAGAGAGCCCTCGCGGGCCGATCCGACTCGGGGTGGCGTGGGACCGAACCGAGTGGGACGCACTCGACGGCGTCGGGCCGCTCGGCGTCCGTGTGGCCGTCGTCGAGGTCGAGGGCCAACACACCGCGTACGTCCTCGTCGACGGCAACAACATGGTGCCCGGACTCCGAGAGCGGATCGTCGAGTCCGTCACTGCCCACGAACCGATCGACGTGGCGGAGATCATGACGACCGACACACACATCGTCAACACGGTGGAGGCGGACAACCAGGTCGGCGCGGCCATCGACCACGGGGCGTTCGTCGGACTGATCGAACGACTCGTCGGGGAGGCGGTCGACGACCTCGAACCCGTCGAGGCGGGGCTGGCGACCGAGCGCGCGACCGTGACGGTGTTCGGCAACGACCGCACCGAGACGCTCGCGAGTCACGCGAACGCCGTCGTCTCGATGGGCGGCGCCCTCGCCGTCGCGGTTACCCTGATCGCGATGGCGGCAAGTCTACTGGTCTTCTTCCTCACCTAGAGGCGCAGTTCGCACCGGTCGACGGCCCCACAACTCGGACACCGGTGGCGGAACTCGATCCGCCGCCCCGTGGTCGTCGGGCGCCACTCGACGTCGTCCTCGTGTCCACAGGCCGGACACGTCGAACGGGACTGCTCGTAGTGGGATCGCAGCCGTCCGAACGGCGTCGAGCCGTGCCGGTTCGTGATTGATATACGCTACCAATGACCGTGATAGTAGATCAATGCTTCGCAGCGGCGAGTGCCCGAAAACAAAAATAGCCGGCCGGCATACCACTCGACGTGCTCCTGGTGCTCTGTGTCGACTTGGACGACGACCTCGGCCGCAAGACCGGCCTGGAGACGCCGGTCGTGGGACGGGAAGCGGTCGAGGACGGCGCGGTGGCCCTCGCGACGGCCGACCCGGAGGACTCCGACGTGAACGTCATGTTCCAGGGGTTGCACGTCCTCGACGACCTCCGGGCCGACGAGGACGAACAGGTGGAGGTGGCCGCGGTCACCGGTCTGCAAGGAAGCGAGGTGCGGGCGACACGCGCCGTCGGCGACGAAGTGGACACGGTGCTCGCGGGGCTCTCGACCGGCGAGTCCGTCCGGGCCATCGTCATCACCGACGGTGCACAGGACGAGTCGGTGCTCCCGGTGATCCGGTCTCGGGTCCCGATCGACAGCGTCCGTCGGGTCGTCGTCAGGCAGGCACAGGACCTCGAATCGATGTACTACACGATGAAGCAGGTGCTCGCGGACCCCGAGACCCGTGGGACGCTCCTCGTTCCGCTCGGCATCCTCCTGTTGATCTACCCGTTCGTCACCATCGCCACCTTCTTCGACGTGCCCGGGGCGGCCGTCATCGGCCTGCTCTCGGCGTTGCTCGGTCTCTACACGCTGTTCCGGGGACTGGGACTGGAGTCGACGGTCGACGACGTCGCCGACCGCGCCAGAAACCTCCTCTACGCCGGTCGGGTGACCATCATCACCTACGTCGTCGCGGCGGCGTTGCTCGTCGTCGGTGGCGCGGAGGGGATCGAGACGCTGCGGGCCGTCAGAGCCGGACTCGGCGGGTCGCCGTCGGCGGTGACGGTGCTCGCGGCGTTGGTCAACGGTGCGATCCGGTGGTTCGCCGCAGCCGGGATCACCAGTAGTCTGGGCCAAGTGACCGACGAGTATCTCGCCGACCGGTTCAAGTGGCGCTACCTGAACGCACCCTTCTACGTCGCCGCCATCGCAGTCGTCCTGTACGCGGTCACGGGCTTCCTGCTCCCGCCGGTCCCGGGCGTGACGTCGCTCTCCCTCACGGACCTCGCGGTGGCGCTCACCGTCGGGACGCTACTCGGCGTGTTGAGCACGCTCACGTTCGCCATCGCGGAGTCGCGCCACCCGACGAGCGTCGAGCCGACCTAACGCTCCCTGACGACGACGAACTCGGCGAGGTCCTGCAGGTACTCCACGGCGTCGACGTCCCGCGTCTCGGCGGCGTCGAGCGCCGAGAGCGCACGGTCCGACTCGTGGCGCGCGCGGTCGTTCGCCGCCCCCGGCGAGAGCCCGGTTACCTGCACCAGCGACGGGCGGTCCATCTCGGCGTCCTGTCCGGTCGGCTTGCCCAGGTCGTCCGGGTCGGCCGTCGCGTCGAGGACGTCGTCGCGGATCTGGAAGGCGACGCCGACCCGTTCGGCGTAGTCGCCCAGCGACTCGACGGTGAAGGCGTCGGCGCCGCCGGCGACCGCGCCCAGTTCCGCGGCCGCACGGAAGAGTACACCCGTCTTCCGTCGCGCGAGTTCCATGTACTCCCCCTCCGTCTCCGGGCGGTCGACCAGTTCGGTCGCCTCGCCCTCGCCGAGTTCGACCATCGCTTCGGCGACGATGCGCATCGCGCGTTCGTCCTGCGAGAAGAGGGCGAAGGCCTCGCCGAGCAAGCCGTCGCTGGCGACGATGGCCGGACCGTAGCCGAAGGTCTCCCACGCGCTCGGCGTGCCCCGGCGCACTGCCGACCGGTCGATGATGTCGTCGATCACCAGCGAGGCGTTGTGGACGAGTTCGATCCCGACGGCGAAGTCGACGGCGTCCTCCGGACTCCCGCCGACCGCTTCGCAGGTGAGCACCGTCACCGCCGGCCGGACCCGCTTTCCCCCAGCCAGCGCGACGTGTTCGAGTTCCGCCGCGAGTTCCGCTGGCTCGACCGCCTCGACGAGGGATTCGAGGCGGTCGTTCACCAGCCCGACCCGGCGATCCAGATACTTCATCGCCCGGTCGAAGGGGCGGCCGAGGCAAGTACGTGACGACTCGCGGCCCCCGCTACCCGAACCGCTCGATCAGTTCGGGGACCACCTCGAACAGGTCGCCGACGACGCCGTAGTCCGCCACGTCGAAGATGGGGGCGTCGGGGTCCGTGTTGACCGCGATGATCGTCTCGGACCCTTTCATGCCGGCGACGTGCTGGACGGCCCCCGAGATGCCGAGTGCGAGGTATACGTCCGGCGTCACGACCGTACCCGACTGGCCAACCTGCCGATTCTTGGGGAGCCAGCCGTTGTCGACGACGGGCCGGGACGCCGCAAGCGTCGCATCGAGTGCGTCGGCCAACTCCTCGGCGAGGTCGACGTTCTCCTCGTCGTCGATGCCGCGGCCGACCGCGACGACGAAGTCCGCCTCACTGATGTCGACGTCGCCGGTCCCGACCTCCTCGAACCCGCGGACCTGCGACCGGAGCGCCGACTCGTCGAGGTCGACGTCGAACGGTTCGATCCCGGGATCCCCGTTCCCCTCGGCCGCCGGCCACTCGCCCCCGCGGATCGTCAGCGCGACCGGTTCCGTCTCCACCTCGACCGTCGCCTCCACCTTCGATCCGTACGTCTCGCGGACCGCGGTCACGCCGTCGTCGTAGTCGATGGCGACGGCGTCGGTGACGAGCGGGATCGACAGCCGCGTCGCGACCGCGGGGGCGTAGTCGAGTCCGTTCACGCTGTGTGGCACGAGGAGTGCCGTCGGCGCGAGCGACTCGAACAGTGCCGTCGTCACCGCCGCGCACACGTCGTGGTTGAACTCCTCGCCTTCGGCGACCGTGTGGACGACGTCGACGCCCTCGACGGCGAGGTGGTCCGCGAACGTCTCCACGTCGCCGCCGCCGACGGCGACGTGCAGGTCGCCACCCGTGGCGTCCGCCAGTTCCCGTCCGGCACTGACGAGCTCGTAGCTCACCGGACGGAGGTCGCCACGGCGGTGTTCGGCGACAGCGAGGACGTCGCCGCTCATTCCGCGCCCACCCCCGCGTCCCGCAGAACGGTCTCGAGGTCGGCGGCGGTCTCCGTTGGCCCCCCTTCGAAGATGGTGGGGTCGGCGTCGGCCTCCGGTTTCGCAACCTCCCTGAGGATCAGGTCGGAGTCGAGGATCGAGGGATCGAGGCCGAGGTCGGCGAGCGTCCGGACCGCTATCTCCTTCTTCTGGGCCTGTCTGATACCCCGTAGGCTGGCGTATCGCGGGTCGTTGATCCCCGTCTGGATCGTCAGCACGGCCGGCAGGGAGACGGTCGTGAGTTCCTCGACCCCGCCTTCGAGTTCGCGCCGCACGTCGACCTCGCCGTCGCCCAGATCGAAGTCGTTGACGACGGCCGCCCAGCCCACGTCGAGTCGCTCGGCGAGGGCGACACCCGTCGCGCCGTAGCCGTCGTCGGAGGCCTGAACGCCCGAGAGGACGAGGTCGGGATCCTCGCGCTCCGCGACGGCCGCGAGGAGGCGAGCTGTCGTCGTCGGGTCGGTGACGCCCGCCTCCGCCAATCGGTCGTCCCAGACGCGGATCGCCCGGTCGACACCCTTCGCCAGTACCCTGCGGATCGTCTCCTCGCTCCGTTCCGGGCCGACGGTGACGGCCACGACCTCCACCGCCTCGTCGCGGTCCTCGGCGATTCGGACGGCCGCCTCGACGGCGTAGTCGTCCCACTCGTTGAGGTCGTACTCAAGATACGTCTCCGGGATCGCCAGCTCTTCGATCTCGAAGTCGTCGGCCACCGACGCGACCTCCTTGACGGTCACGAGAACCTTCATACGGCCACCTTCCCCGGCCGGGAGTAAACGTGTTCCGAACGGTCAGCGTTCCTCGTCGGGCAGCGAGATGAGGTTCTCGCGGCCCAGCCGGAGCTTCTCGACCCGTCCGTCGTCGGCCATCGTGGACAGCAACTGCGACACCTTCGCGTCCGACCATCCCGTCTCCCGGACGATCCGGGCCTGCCTCATCCGACCACCGTTCCGATCGAGGAGGTGTTCGACCCGCTCTTCGTCCGAGAGCAACGAGGGGTCGACGTCGTCGGTGTCGTCGGCATCGGCGTCCGCGTCACCGTCGGCCGCGCCGCTCGCGTCCGTCTCGGCGGCGTCCCCGTTCGCGCCGGCGGAGTCGGGGGAGGAAGCGGCGTCTCCGGCGTCCGGGGAGCGAGCCGTCTGGCCGGCGCCGTCACCGCGGTACCGCCGGGTGTACACGATGGCGGCGACGAGAGAGAGGCCGACCACCACCACTGCGCCGACGAGCAGCGACCACGGCGGCTCGGACGGCTCCTCGACGACGGCCTGTTGATACGAGATGGTGAGTGGCTCTTGGAACGTGTGGGGGCCGTCGACGACGACGGAGCCGTTTTCGAGTCCGAATCGGGTGTCGGTCACCTGGTAGCCGTCGGGCGTCTCGACGACCAGTCGCTGGCCCGGCCCGATCGAGGTGAGCCACGTCCGATCACCGGGCATCAACACCGCGTCCCGGATCACGAACCCGTCGCCGGCGTCGCTGACGAAGTTCGTCCAGGTGAAAGAGAGCGAGAGGACGCCAGTGCCGTTCCTGACGGTCGCGTTGCGTGTCGTGCGCACGATCTCCATCTCTCGCCCGGCCGTCAGACTGGCTTCGTTGGCGAGGGTTCGGAAGAAGTCGGCGTCGAGGCCGACGTCGGCGTCGCCTGCCTCGAAGTCCCGGCCGTAGCGGTCGAACGCCGCCCGGTCGGTCTCGTTGGAGAGGTCGTACCGGACCGAGACGGTCCACCGGGCGTCGCCGCCGGGGTCGGGGGCGATGTGGATCTCGGTGAGGAGTGGCGAATCGATGCGGGCGGGGGACGGACCGACGAGTGCCGGGCGGTCGGCCGGCGTCGCAGCGCCGCCGGAGTCGGTGGCGGGAGTGTCGACTCCGGTAGCCGCCACTGCGGGGAGCGTCCCCGCGAGGAGGATCAGGAGTGCGAGGAGGGGCACGGCAATCCGCATTGTGTGGTGCGTCTCGATGAGGCGGCAAAACGCTTTCCATCGACTCAGAACGCCTGCCGACGCGGTAGCGGTCGTGGGACGAGCGGGAAGGAGGGTTTTAGTACCATGCGGATGTACCGTCGGGCGATGAGAGCCCTCCTCGTTTTCGTGGCCGCACTCCTCGTCCCCGTGGCTGCGGTCGGGGCGGCCGGCGGTCTCGGCGGCTCCCCACCCGCCGACCCCGCGGACCGAGCGGTCGCCGACGACCCCGTCGTCGCACAAGCAGACGGGACCGTCACCCTCCAGCAGATCAACGTCCTCGACGTGCCGGCGTCGGGGGTCGAGCGGTCGTCCGTCGGGGGCCACTACGTCGACCTCGGACCGAGTGTCGGCCTCTCGACGAACGCGACGACGGACCGGCTTCGGACGTTGGAGATGGTCGAACGCGTCGAGGCCGCGGAGACGGCCACGGAGCGTCGCGAACGCCTCCGGACCGCGTTTCGGGCGTTCGAAGCGGACGTCGACGACCTCGACCGTAGACAGACGGCCGAGATCCGAGCGTACAACCGGAACGACCTCTCCTCGCGGGAACTGCTCGTCTCGCTCGTCCGTTTCAGTACCGTGGCCGAGGAGTACAACACGCGTCGGGCCCGACTGGAATCGCTGGCCGCCGAGACGCCGGGATTCGAACTCGACCGGGGCCGACTGGCGTCGATCGGGAACCGACTCTCGGCGTTCACCGGCCCGGTCCGGACCCACGCCGGGGCGGTGTTGCGCGGTGAGGCTGATCCCACCCGGTTCTACCTCGCTACCGGCACCGAGAGTGTCACCGTGACCACCGTCGTCGACGGGGACTACCTCCGCGAGTCGTACCGCGGCGACCTCCGCAACGGCGAGGGCAACGCCATGGAACTCGAGGTGGCGCTGGATATCGTCTCGGCAAGCTACCCGATCATCTGGAACACGACGCGAGAACAGACACAGGTGTTCGGCGGCGGCGAGACGTACCCCGTGCGCATCGCACACAGTCGGGGCGACCTGACCGCCTTCGTCGACAGCAACGCCCGCGTCGTCTACGCGGAACACCAGCGTCGCTCCCTCGATACCGTCGTCGCCGACGACCGATTCGAGCGGTCGAACGGCGGGATCCGACTCTCGGTGAACCACACATACCCTGGCGGCCCCGTCCGGATCCAGGCCATCGACGAATCGACTGGCGACCCGCTCGATGCCGACGTCTCGATGGCGGTCGGCTCCGGCGAGTCGGCACCGGTCGGCACCACCGGCGAGGATGGCGTCCTCTGGACGCTCTCGCCGAACCGACAGTACACCGTCGCAGTCGAGGCACTGGGCGAGTCGGCCGAGGTGGTGATCGCCCCGGGAACCCTGCCACGGGTGGAGCGAGTGACCGCGGACGGGAACGACGGCGGAGGTGGGTCCGGCAACGCGACGGCGACCCCGACACCGACGGGGTGACCGCCGACATTTATAACGGGTGACGTGGCCACTCGGTGGCGATGGTCGACCGCACGGTCCCAGTCTCGCTTTTGATCGCCGTCGCTCTCGGTACGGCCGCCGTCGCCGTCTCCGTCGGTACCCTCCCCGGCGGGCCGCCGACCGTGGCCGCCTCACTCTCGGTCGACGGGGAGCGAATCGCGCTCACCAACCGTGCTGGCCGGACCGTCGACGTGCGCCGCCTCGACGTGGTGGTGCACGTCGACGGGACGCCGCTCCGCCACCAGCCGCCGGTGCCTTTCTTCTCCGCACCGGGATTCCGTCCCGGCCCGACGGGGCCGTTCAACGCCGCCGCCGACCCGTCGTGGGACCCGGGTGAGCGGGCGTCGCTCAGGGTGGCGTCGACGAACCGACCGGCGATTCGGGTGGGCGACCGCGTGGTCGTCGAACTCCGGTACGACGGGAGCCGACTCGTCCGCCTGTCGGCTACCGCGTAGGAACCCGGGCGAGCGTCGTGATGGCGATGTCCGGGTTGTACGACGGCCCCATCGTCACGTGCCGAACGTCGTCGAAGCCGGCGTCGGCGAACATGCGGTCGGCCTCCGCTTCGTCGTAGAAGAGCATGATCGCGTCGGCGAGCCGCTGGAACACCGAACTGCTCGGGTAGTTCGGACCGACGACGAGGACAGGGCCGCCGGGTTCGACGATCCGACGGAACTCCTCGAGGGCGTCGACCGGGTTTGGCCAGTACTCGATCGACCCGGACGACCAGACGGCGTCGAAACTGTCGTCCGCGAAGGGGAGTCGTTCGGCGTCGCCGCGGTAGAAGTTCACGTCGTCGGTGCGCCCGAACTTCTCGAAGGCCTTCTCCATCTGGTGGATGCTCTGGTCGAGGCCGTGGACGTCCTCGGTGTACTCGAGGAGTCCTTCGGTGCCGAAGCCGGTGCCACAGCCGACGTCGAGCACTCGATCGTCCGGATCGAGGTCCAGGAGTTCCAGCGCCTCGGCGCGCATCTCCTCGTTCCAGATGAAGGGGTTGACCCGGTCGTACACCGTCGAGAGGTACTTGTAGAACAGGCGTGCCCGGGACTTGTCTTCGAGGATGCCCATTTAAATACAGGTTGGGCTTCGATCGGCATAATGGTGCGGATTCGGCGGTGGTCTGACTACCGGAGTCGGTCGAGCGAGCGGGCGGCCTCCCAGTCGATGGTGAGCCACTCGGTCGCGAGCGAGTCAGTACCGGGGGCGAACACCGTCAGTTTCGACGGGTCCGTGGGGTCGTCGAGGAGACACTCCAGTTCCGGACCCGACGCCTCGTCGGGCGACGGCAGGTCTGTCGTCTCCATTCAGTTGTGGCAGTGTACGCAGAGCGTGCCTTCGACCCGGTCGCCGTCGCGGGGAACGACCTCGCCACAGCCGGGACACCGGTACCGGGACCGAACGTACTCGGTGTGGGAAGCGATGCGGGACGTGGTGTGATTCCGGCTCATACCTCCACGTACGCACGACAAAATAAATAATTTTGGTATATGTGTGTATTTTGGTAGTATAGAAGAGTTTCACTCGGTTTTCGAACTTAGAATCGGAAATTCTGTGGCTACACGCGCATTTTTCTGATAGAATGTTTGGTTCGGACCGAACCGTACCTCAGGCTCCGGCGCGTTCGAGGGCGTCCTCGATCTCCGGTCGCTGCGTGACACCGACGAACTGGTCGACGATCCCGTCGTCGTTCTCGACGACGACCGTCGGGAGCGACTGGACTTCGTAGTCGCTGACGGTGGCTTGGTCGGCCTCGACGTCGATCTTCTCGAACTCGACGTCGCCGTAGTCCGCCGCCAGTTCTTCCAGGATGGGGTCCTGTGCGTCGCAGGGGCCACACCAGTCGGCGTAGAAATCGAGCAGTCGCACGGTCATTGATCCGTCGTCGGCTTCCCGGCCGGCGCTGATAAGCGTTTGCCAACCGGCGACCGGATATCGGCGGAGCGAAACGTTTAGGCGACCGAAGCGCTCACCACGGAGTATGAGTGGAAGCGGCAACAGCGGCGGACTGATGTCGAGTGCGGGACTGGTCCGCTACTTCGACGCGGAGGACCGCAACGCCATCAGGATCGACCCCAAGACCATCGTCGCGTTCGGCGTGCTGTTCGGGGTGTTCGTGCAGGTTCTGAACCTCGTCTCGCTGTGACTGCCGACCGCCGTATCGGCGTGGTCGCCGTCCAGGGAAACGTGAGCGAACACGTCACCGCAGTCCGGCGCGCGGCGAACGAGAACGTCGACGTCGTCGAGATCCGTGACGCCGGTATCGTCCCCGACTGTGACGCCCTCGTCCTGCCCGGTGGCGAGTCGACGACCATCTCCCACCTCCTCGACACCCAAGGGATCGACGAGGAGATCCGCGCCCACGCCGCGGCCGGAAAGCCGGTCCTCGCGACGTGTGCCGGCCTCATCGTCGCCTCGAACGACGCCCGCGACGACCGTGTCGAGACGCTCGACCTGATCGACGCCGCGGTCGACCGCAACGCCTTCGGCCGACAGGTCGACAGCTTCGAGGCCGGCCTCGACGTGGCCGGCCTCGACGACCCCTTCCACGCGGTGTTCATCCGTGCGCCCGTCGTCGACGAGGTGGGACCGGACGTCGAGGTACTGGCGACGTGGGAGGACCGGCCGGTCGCGGTCCGGGACGGCCCCGTCGTCGCCACCGCGTTCCACCCCGAACTCACCGACGACGACCGCCTCCACCGCCTCGCGCTGTTCGACCCGCTTCGGGCCGAAGCGTAGCGACAGGCCCTTGCCCCCGCCGGGCGTCCGGGCGGACATGACCGACGATCCCGATCCCGAGGCCGTCCTCGACGCGCTCTTCGCCACCATCGAGGACCGCCGCGACGAACTCCCCGAGGACTCCTACACCGCCTCGCTGTTCACCCACGAGAAAGGCGAGAACGCGACGCTGGAGAAGGTCGGCGAGGAGGCGACCGAGGTGATCCTCGCGGCGAAAGACGACGACCGGGAGGAACTGCTCGCCGAGTCCGCGGATCTGGTCTACCACCTGCTCGTCCTACTGGCGATGGAGGATCTGCACGTCGACGACCTGCGCACGGAACTGGAGGCTCGCTTCTAGTCGAACCGCACGCCGAGGTCGTGGAGGCCGTCGTTGTGCATCGCGACGTTGATGAGGAGTGGCGTCAGCGCCTCGATCTCCGGGGCGTTGGCCAGGCCGCCGGCGTCAAGCGGCCGGAGGCCGTCGATGTCGGCCGCGAGGAGACGGACCGTCTCCTTGGCGTCGTCGTCGTCGGCGACGAGCAACGTGTCGATGCCGAGGTCGGCGTCCAGGTTCGCGAGGCGGCCGGCCGCGAGGTTGTGGAACGCGCCGACGGCCGACACGCCCTCGGGGGCGGCGTCGGCGACGAGTCGGGTGACGCTGCCCGCGCCGGGGCGGTTGTAGTGGAAGCCGTCCTCGTCGCGTTTCATCCCCGTCGCGGGGGTGACGAGGATATCCCCCTCGTCCAGCGAGTCGGCGACTTCCTCGACCGTGTCGGTGGCGTGGTAGGCGGGGACCGCCAGCACGACCACTCGTGCCCGGTCGGCCGCCATCCCGTTCTCGAAGCCGTTGATCTTGCGGTCGACGCCACGACTCGACAGTTCGGTCTCGTACTCCTCGGCCTTCGCGCGGGCCTTCTCCGGGTCGCGGGAGCCGATCACGACCTCGTGGTCGGAGTGGTAGGCCCACCGGAGGGCCAGTCCCTCGCCGACGTCGCCGGTCCCGCCGAGTAGCGCGATTCGCATGGTCGGACTGTGGTCGGGGCGGAAGTAAGGGTTAGGATTATCGTAGGTCCTGATAGCCGCTCGCCGTCGGGCCTGGCGAGCAGCTATCGCGGCTACGATAACTCCGAACTGCCGGGAGTGGCCCTACTCTCCGCCGATAGCGACCACGTACGCCACGAGGAGTGCGACGACGACACCTGGAACGACCGAGCGGACCTGTGTGACGGGGTCGGGCGGCGTCGTCGCGGCGACGACGACGACGACGACGGCGACGAGGACGGCGGCGACGGCGGCGAACCGACGGTGGTCGGCGCTCACGGTCGCTCGAGGAGGGCGGGCAGGTCGTTCACCGTCTCGATCACGGCCGAGGCACCGGCGTCGGCGAAGGCCCGGCGACCCGACTCGCCGGTCAACCCGCCGGTGAGGACGCCGATACCGTGGTAGGTCCGGTCGGGGTCGGCGTCGGCCGCGTTCGTCGCCGTCCGCACGTCGTCGAGGGTGTCGCCCGCAAAGGCCACGGCGTCGGCGTCGAAGCGGTCCGCGAGCCTCGTCAGCGCCCGCGGGTGGGGCTTACCCTCGGCCCAGTCGTCCATCGTGAAGCGGTGAGCGTCGGCCACTGACAGGCCGACGCGGTCGAGGGCGATGTCGGCCTCGGCGGCCGGCCGCCCCGTCAGGACGCCGACCGCGAACCGCTCGGTGAGAGCGTCGAGCGTCGACCGCTCGACGAGCACGGGTTCGTCGTGGATGTACCCACCCGACTCGACGGGCGGATCGCCGCCCTCGAGGTCGCGGTACAGGTCGGTCCCGAGGTAGAGCGCCTGAAACACCGCCCGGAGGTGGTCGGGATCCCAGCGGTCGAAGACGGCGGCGGCGTCGATCGGTGCGTCGCGAACGACGCCCTCGGCCGCCTCCAACCCTCCACCCGCGGCGGCGACGGCGTCGGTGAAGGCGACCACGTCGGCGTCGTAGCCCGCGTCCCGAGCGAGGACGAACAGGGCCGCCGCGTACGTGAGCTCCCAGTCGTTGTTGAAGCCGCCGGCGTTCTTGAACCGCTGGACGCCCTCGTCGTCGACGGTCTCCCCGTACACTCGGTCGACCGTCTCGACGATGGCCCGGCGGTAAGAGTCGGCGACGTCGACGAGCACCCCGTCGACGTCGAGGACGACCGCGTCCGCGTTCATATCACGGCGACGGCGGCGTCGGGACAAGGGCCTTTCTATACCTCCTCGATCAGATGGACGGTGTAGCCGTCGGGGTCGGTCAGGGCGGCGAGCCGCCGGTTCACTCGCTCTAGGGTCCGTGGCTCCTCCTCGACGGTGACGCCGAACGTTTCGACCGCCTCCGCGACCGCGTCGTCGACGTCGTCGGCGGCGATGGCGATATGCTCGATGCCCGTGGGGTCGGGGACCGACTCGACGACCCGAAACTGGAGTTCGCCCGGGCCGCTCCCGGTGACGTAGTAGTTCTGCACGCCGTCTTTCTCGTACTCGCGGGAGCGTTCGAGGCCGAGCAACTCCTCGTAGAACGCCCGGGTCGCGTCGAGGTCCGACACCTCGATGGCCGTGTGGAGAACGTCCATACGGCCGGATGGTCGGCCGGGCTGATAAACGTGAACGCCGTCAGTCGCCCCGGGTGCTGATCTCCTCGGCGATCCGGCCGCCGGGGTAGCGGAGGTGGCCACTCTCGACTTCGTAGATGTAGCCGTGGACCGTCGCGTCGACGAGTGGATGTTCGTCCGGATACCACACCTGTGTAGCACACGCCTCGTCTATATCGTCAGAACGCGACCGCGTTCTGACTGCTAACCAGAAATCTCTGATTTCTGGTGATGTCGTCGGTCATTCGCACCCAGTCGGCGACGGAGGCGTCGCCGATCGACAGTTCCGGTAGGACCGGATCCAGATCGACGTCGTCGAGGCTCCCGCCCGCCGCGGCTTCGAGTCCCTCGCCGACGGCGTCGTCGGGGGCGCTCATCATCCCGCAGTCGGTGTGGTTGACGACGATGATCTCCTCGGTGTCGAAAAACTGGGTCGTCAGCGCCGCCGAGCGAACCACGTCGTCGATCACCTTCCCGCCGGCGTTGCGGTAGATTTGGGTGTCGCCCAGGTCGAGGCCGAGTACCTCCTCGAGGGGATGCGCTCGTCCATGCACGCGACGACGAGCAACTGCTTGTCGGTCGGGATGCCCTTCCGCCGGCGTCGCGCCCAGTCGTCGCGCGCGTCGACGCCAGCGTCGACGTAGGCGTGGTGGTGCCCCGGTTCGCGGTCGACGTCGCCGTAGTATCAATCTCCCGACATGTGTGGCAGTACGGTCGCGAGCGGTTTTGCCGTTGAGCCCTCGGCAACGATGCCCGCTATCTCGGACGGGCGAGATACAGCGTCTCGCGGGCAAGCGACTCGCGTTCGACCGGAACCGCGGGCTCCTCGAACCCGAGGGTGGTGAAGAGGAAGTCAGCGTCGGCGGCGCGAGCCACGTCCCGGGCTGGAGCCTGGAGTTCGGCGGGGAGGTTCAGCGCGTAGACGGCGTCGACGCGGTAGGGTTCGCCGGGGTGGGTGGCGTCCGAGGAGCGTGCCTCCTCGCCGAGTCCCGCCGCCCGGTCGACCACGTCGTCGCGGACGAAGCGGACGCCCTCGGGGACGGGCGCGTCGAACACGTCGGTCGCGGTCACGTCCACGCCGGCGTCGACGAGGGCGGCCGCCACCTCCGGACGGCGACCGATCCCCACCTCGACGACGCTGTCGTAGCTGGCGAGTCGATCGGCGAGTTCGGCGCGTGTGGCCGTCACGTCGGGATATTTATAGCGGGGCCGCGCTTAAGCTCTCGCATGCTCGTCGACATCGTGCCTATCGGGGACGTCCCGGCACGGGTGAAACGCGAAGCTTCTGCCGGTCTGCGGTCCGTGTACGACTGTGACGTGACGGTCCACGACGCCCAGACCCTCCCCGAGGGCGCGTTCGACCGGAACCGGAACCAGTACCGGGCCGAGGAGTTCATCGAACTCACGAGTCGGATCGGCACGGGCGAGAAGAACATCGGCATCACGACAGAGGACCTCTACTACCGGCGACGCAACTACGTCTTCGGCCTCGCCTATCTCAACGGCAACGGCTCCGTCATCTCCACCTACCGACTCCAGACCTCCTCCGACGGCGGCATGACCACGACGTCGGGCAACGAGGTGTTCTCCAACCGCGTCCGCAAGGAGGTCGTCCACGAGATCGGCCACACGCTCGGCCTCGAACACTGCGACCGCGAGCGGTGCGTGATGAGTTTCTCCCCGACCGTGCGCGAGGTCGACAAGAAAGAGGAGACGCTGTGTGGCACCTGCAGTCGCGAACACTTCTGACCGTTTCGAGCGGATCAGGCGGTGTATGCGTACCGGAGTAACACCACCCCGAGCAGTCCGAACGTCGCCCCGGCGTACAGCGCGACGACCTGTCCGTCCCCTGCCGGGAGCAGTACCCAAAGCACCGGGCCCGCGGCGACCAGACCGAATCCGAACAGTCCGGCGACAAGTCGTTCCGGTCGGCCGAGTGTCGAGTGATCCCGGTTCGAAGCGGCCGCCCCCGTCCCGAGCAGCGTCGAGACGGTATCGAGATAGTCGGAGGGGACGAGTACGAGACGGGGTGCAGTCGGAACCCCCCGCGTGTACGAGAGCCAGCAGACTGCAACCGTGTCGATGGTGACCGCCCGGACGGTGCGGACCGAGTCGGGCGGTATCCCGGTGCCGTCGACGGTGAGCGTCCCCGCCACCCGGTCGGCACGACCACTCGTCGGAAATCCGGCGGTGAGGACGACTGGCACCCAACCGGCGACGACCACAGCGAACGGTGCCACGGGATGTACCTGCGCGCTTCCGAACAGGACGAGTGCGCCGAACAGGCTCCCGGTGACGAGTCCCCGCCGCGAGTATCGGCTCCACAGGGGGTCGGTGAGGTTCGTCGCGAGTACCGCCAGAAGGTAGCGACGGGAAAGTACCGCGAGCAGCGCCGCGGCGACGACCCCGGCTGCTCGAGCGACGTTCCCGTCCAGCACCGCCGAGACGACCAGTCGGAGACCCAACCAGCCGGCGAGCATCGCGACGCCACCGAAGAGACTGGGTCCCACATACGCCAGCACCCCTAAGAGCGGAGAATCCGTCACGTCGAGCTCCCAGTCGACCGTCGGATCGTCTCCGTCGGAATCCGCCCGCCTCACGGTCTCACCCGAACCGTTCGTACCGACCATCGCCCCGTCGACCGACACTCATTCCGATCCGGGACCCGTGTTCGCGGCGATGATACCCCCGAGAGCGCCGAAGACCGACGGGAATACGACGCCGGCCAGAAGAACAGCCGGCAGGAGTTCGGGCCGGCCGCCGAAACTGGCACCGAGCGCCTCGTTCGAGACGCGGAACAGCACCGCGCCGATGGCCGACAACGCCAGATACGGGGGGACTACGAGAACGCCGGTAACCGCGCCCTCGGTCGTGTCGGTGACGCCTCGTGAACGGCCGACGGCCAGCCCGGACCCGACGAGCAACGCCACAGGAACGAGGTACAGAAGCGGCGTGAACCCGTCGCCGCCGACGAACGACGTCGTGCTCGACCCGCCGAACCCGAGGAAGTCGGCTTCGACGACCGTCTCGACGAAGTGGCCGTTGAAGAACACCCACCCGACGAGGTCGATGCTACTGCCACCGCCGTCGACGCCGTTCGATAGCTCGCCCAGTTCGGAGTTCTCGAGGCGGGCGAGAACGACCACGGCCGTGAGCACGTAGCCGACGACCCACGCGGCGGCGCCGGCGACGAACCCCTCTACGAGTGGGAGGTCGTCGAAGTCGACTGACGAGGACATACGGATACGAGTCACACATCCAACAAGACACTTCCGGTACACCGGTCGCACCGTCTGCCCGTCGGATCGGCGAGCGACCCGTGGCGCAACGGTAACCATTAGGCGCGGGGGCGTCCACCCACGCGTATGACCGACACCGACGCGAACGCGCTCGTCGACCGGGTCCGCGAGGATGACCTCCGACTCCACGAACTCGAAACCCACGCCGACGCCGACACGGCGGCGACCGCTCGACGACGCCTGATCGAATCCGACGCCGGCGTCGACCTCGACGCAGTCGGCTCCTACGGCTTCCCCGCCGACCGCGCCGACGCCAACGTCGAGAACATGATCGGCGCGGCGCAGGTGCCGATGGGCGTCGCCGGTCCGGTGACCGTCCACGGCGGTGCGGTCGACGGCGAGCGCTACCTCCCGATGGCGACCACCGAGGGGGCGCTCGTGGCGAGCGTCAACCGGGGCTGTTCGGTAATCGACGCCGCGGGCGGCGCGACCGCCCGCGTCACGAAGTCGGGGATGACCCGCGCCCCCGTCTTTCGTGTCGCGGACGTGGCCGAGGCCGAGGCGCTCGTCGAGTGGGTGCGAGCGGAGGAGGACCGCCTCCGCGAGGCCGCGGAGGCGACGACGAACCACGGCGAACTCACGGACGTGACGCCCTACGTCGTCGGCGACTCCGTCTTCCTCCGGTTCCGGTACGACACGAAGGACGCGATGGGAATGAACATGGCCACCATCGCGACGCGGGCGGCCGCCGAAGTCGTCGAGGCGGAGACGCCGGCGTCGCTGGTCGCCCTCTCGGGCAACCTCTGTACGGACAAGAAGCCGGCGGCGATCAACGCCGTCGAGGGCCGGGGACGGAGCGTCACGGCCGACGTGACGATCTCCCGCGAGGTCGTCGAGGAGCGTCTCCACACGACGCCGGAGGCGGTCGCGGAGGTGAACACGCGCAAGAACCTCGTCGGCAGCGCCAAGGCGGGGAGCCTCGGGTTCAACGCCCACGTCGCCAACGTCGTCGCCGCCGTCTTCCTCGCGACGGGACAGGATGCGGCCCAGGTCGTCGAGGGATCGAACGCCATCACGACCGCCGAGACGCGCGAGGACGGCCTCTACGTCAGCGTCTCGCTGGCCAGTCTGGAGGTCGGGACGGTCGGCGGCGGGACGACCCTCCCGACGCAGGCCGAAGCGCTCGAACTACTGGGCGTGGCCGGCGGCGGCGACCCCGCCGGATCGAACGCGGACGCCCTCGCGGAGTGTGTGGCGACCGGCGCGCTGGCGGGCGAACTCTCCCTGATCGCGGCGCTTGGCTCCCGACACCTCTCCTCGGCCCACGAAGACCTCGGCCGGTAGTCACAGGAGGCGGTAGGTGCCGCCGGACTCGGTGGCTTCGCCTCCACGGACGAGACGGTCGAGGAGGTCCGTGGCGGCGTCGGCGGGGACGCCCCGTTCGGTGGCGTACCCCACCACGGCCGCCTCGTCGGGGTCGTCGAGGCGTTCGATGGCCTCGCGGACGATTTCGGGACGGCTCCCGCTGCCCGATCCCGCCCCGCGAGACGTGCGCTCTCCCGCTTCGGCGACTTCGCCGGCGTCGACGCCAGACGCGTCCAGATACTCCCGGTCGTCGACGATCGGATCGTCGGCCGCTCGCTCCGACTCCGCGACGGAGGGCGTCGACTCGAAGGCGTCGGTCGCGTCCGCACGCTCGGCGAGCATCGTGGCTCGGGCCTCTCTCGCGATTTCGCGGTCCTCGGCGGTGAACAGGCGCTTGAGCCGTGCCGTCCGGTGACGGGTCCCGCAGGTCGGACAGGTCGCCGTCTCCGCCGAGTCGGGATTCGAGAGCAGCCACAGTCCCCCACAGTCGGCACACCCGACCACCGCGTACATGCTCGCGGGTTGTGCGCACCCGGTAATGAAGCCGTCGTTGCGGTCGGCCGCTCACGACCGCGGGGCGGCCGCCACGCGGTACGTCTCGAACCGCCGCGTCGCCCAGTCGACGACTGCCGGGTCGTCGCTCTCGAGGAGCGTGTGGGCGACTCCGTCGAGGTTCACCCCGACCACGAAGGCGTGGTCGTCGGCGATACCGAAGGAAAACCGGATGTCGTCGGGGTGGGCATAGACGTCGACGCTCGGCGCGTCGACCATCGCATCGAAATGCTCCCGATACCCCGCGGGGAACCGCTCCATCGGCGGCGAGGTAGTCCCGAGGACGAGCGTCACGTCGGGGGGCGACGACTCGTCGGTGACCCGCTCGGCCAACTGCTCGACGGAGTCGTAGAGGAGGTACGGCGCACACTCCCGAAGCTCCGTCGCGTTCGCCCGGAGGTCGAGGAGGTGATCGATCGGGTCGGTCGGGTCGTCGTCGGTGTCGACGACCGTGGCGTCGGCCGCGGCCTCGACGTCGAGGTCGACCGCCGCCGCGGGCGTCTGTTCGAACACGGGTCGGAGGCGCTCTGCGGTGCACTCCCGGTCGCGGAACTCCTCGTACGCGGAGAGGAGCATGCCCCCGAGCGACGTGAGTTCGTACGCGTCGTCGACCTCGCGGATCCAGCCCCGAGAACACATTTCCCGGAGTGTCCGCTTCAGCGTACGCCGTGAGGCGGACAACCGATCGTCGAGTTCACGGGCCGAGAGGATCCCGTCCGCCCGGAACGCTCGAAGCGTCTCGACGCGGACGGGCGATCCGACGAGGTAGTCGAGGGCAGTGTCGGACATCGTTGGACGTCACCACGCTCGTCCGTGTAAAACCCACGCGTGATTCGCCGTGCAAGACAAGTGGTCGACCCGGCGGCCAAGCGTATATGTACGCGGCGACCCCCACACCGGATGGTGACAGAGGATACCGAGGACCTGCGCCCCGACGACGCCTTCACCCTGTTGGCCGACCGTACACGCATCAAGATCATCAGGGCGCTCGGCGACGCCGCCACGCCCGGCGTTCCGGACCGACTCGCCTTCTCGGAGCTTCGCCGCCGGGCCGACATCTCCGGGAGCGGCCGGTTCAACTACCACCTGAAGCGACTGGTCGGACAGTTCGTCGAGGAGACGGACGACGGCTACCGGCTGAGCTATCCGGGGGTGCGGGTGTACCAGGCGATACAGGCCGGCACGTTCACCGACAGTTGTCGGATCGAGCCGTTCGAACTGGACGCGGCGTGTCACGTCTGTGGTGGGCCACAGGAAGCCGCCTACCACGACTGCCTGTTCCGGGTGCGGTGTGCAGACGGCTGTGACGCGGTGTTCTACCGCTACTTCTGCCCGCCGAGCAGTCTGACCGACCGGGATCACGAGGTGATCCTCCGGGCCGTCAGCGAGCGCATCCGTCGCGAGCTCGGATCGGTGGCCAGCGGCGTCTGTCCGTGGTGCTGTGGCCGGATGGAGGCACGGATCCTCCCCCCGGACGCGGAGCTTCCCCAGCGCGACAATCCAGCGATCGAACACCGGGTCCTGCACACGTGTGACACGTGCGACGGCACCGTCTACACGCGGACCGGCGACCTGTTGGTCACCCACCCCGCCGTCGTCTCCTTCTTCTACGACCACGGCGTCGACGTGACCGGGCGGCGCGTCTGGCGACTCCCCTTCGCCGCCTCCGACGAACGGACGACGGCCACGGGGACCGATCCGTGGCGCGGGACCGTCCGAATCGAGTGCGAGGGCGACACCCTCGCGCTCCGACTGGACGACGACCCGTCGGTGGTCGAGGTACGCAGTTAGTTGATCCGACAGGTCGTCCCCTCGGCCAGCCCCGCCTTCGAGATGTGGGCCGCGAGACAGCCGTAGTTGCAGAACTGGCCGTCGGACACCCGTTCGCCGTCGACGACGGTGTCGACGTACACCGGGTCGTGGGTGGTCACGTCACAGCCACAGTAGGTGCAGTCGTCCATACGCGGACGTAGCGTCGCGTTCCTCCTAACCGCTCGGCCGTCGGGCGGGCGAAACACACGTCCGTCGGGCGACCGTACCGCGGCCCATGACCGTCGTCGCACTCCTGAGTGTCGCACCGGTTCGGGAGGGGAGTATGGCCGAAGACGTCGCGGACGCGGTCGCGGCGCTGGATTCCTTCGACGTCGCGTACGAGACCAACCCCATGGGGACGGTGATCGAGGCCGACGACGTGGGGGTCCTGTTCGACGCGTGCGAGGCCGCCCATCGCGCTGTCGACGCCGACCGCGTGAGCACCGTCCTGAAGGTAGACGACAAGCGCCGGAGCGACGCGTCGGCCGACGAGAAGGTCGCCGGCGTCGAGGCGGCGCTGGGGCGGCCGGCGAAGCGGCGTCGGGAGTGAACCGGGCCACATCGACAACCCATTTAACCGAAAGCGACCAACTCGAGCGCATGGAGAGTCTCAACCGGATGGCCGTCGAACTCGTCGACGAGGCGATCGACTTCGCCGGCGAACTCAACGTCGACGTCGTCGAACTCGACTCGGGCGCGACGGTACTCGACTTCGGCGTCGAGGCGGCCGGCGGCATCGAGGCGGGGTTGTTGCTGGCCGAGATCCAGACGGCGGGGCTGGCGACGATCCAGACCCGCATGGACGAGGTAGCGGGGACACCGTTCCCCCACGTCGAACTCACGACCGACAAGCCGGCGCTCGCCCTGCTCTGTTCGCAGAAGGCGGGGTGGGAACTCGTCGCCGAGGGGGTCGACGGACTCGGCTCCGGGCCCGCGCGGGCGCTCGTCGGCGAGGAGGCCGAGTTCGAAGCGGTAGGATACTACGACGAGTTCGACCTCACGGTCCTGGCCGTCGAGGCGGCGACGCTCCCGGGCGATGCCGCCGCCGAACAGGTGGCCGACCGGGCGGGTGTCGCGCCGAGCGGCGTGTTCATGCCCGCGTACGCCACGGGGTCGGTGGCCGGAAGCGTCAGCGCCGCCGCGCGAGCGCCCGAACTCGCGCTCTTTCGCCTCTTCGAACTCGGCTACGACCCCACGGACGTGGTGTCGGCGGCGGGGAGTGCTCCCGTCGCGCCCGTGAGCCACGACGAAGGGGTGGCGATGGGCCGCACCAACGACGCCCTGGCGTACGGCGGGCAGGTGTACCTCCAGGTGCGCGAGGACTTCGACCGGTTCGACGAGGTGCCCTCCACCGCGGCCGCCGAGTACGACACCCCCTTCGAACGGGTGTTCGAGGACGCCGACTGGGACTTCTACGAGGTGCCCGAGTCGGTGTTCGCCCCAGCGCAGGTGACCGTCGACGTCGTCGACGGCCCGACGTACGCGCTGGGGGAGACGAACCACGACCTGCTGGCCGAGTCGTTCGGGCTGTGAAGTTCAAACCCGTCCCCCCTGCGCCCGCCGAGTTCGCGGTCGTCGACCGCGCCCAGGGGGCGGTGCCGCTGGTCCCCGACACCGAGGCCGACTGCTGTGCCCGCCTCGTGGCGCGTCTCGACCTCCCGAGTCGCGACGCGGCGCGGACGTGGCTCACCTTCCTCCGGGCGCTCGGACTCGCCGAGGAGACCGACTCGGGCTACCGCCGGACCGACCGGGAGCCGACCGTCGAGGGCTGTCGCGAGGCGCTCCTCGACCGCGTGTTCGCCGCCGATTCCCTCCGCGACGCGCTTCGTTCGGCGGACGACCCCCTGACCGTCGACGAGGCGTTCGAGACCGTCCGCGACCGGGTGCCCGTCTGGGAGCGCCACCGGAATCCCTCGTGGGCGGACGCGTGGCGCGAGCGCGTGTCGCGTCTGCTGGGGTGGTTCGTGCTTCTGGGCGTCGCCGACCGCGTCGCCGACACCCCGGCGTACGTCGCTCGGTGAGCGACCGGAATCCGGTCCCGTTAACTCGTGTCGACGACTACGACCGCCGATGACCGACGACTACGGGGGAATCATCGGGGCCTTCCCCTACGCCTTCCGGGCGACGGACTCGTGGCTCTGCCGGTCGTACGTCGCCGTCGGTGGCCTGTTGGCCGTCGCAGTGAGCGTCCTCTTCATCGCCGCGGTGATCGGCATCATCGCGGGGACGACCGGCGGCCGGGGTGGGAGCCTGACGCTCTCGCGCTCCTTCGTCGCCGTCGTCGGCCTGTTCGTCGTCGTTCCGCTGGTCGCACCCGTCCTGTTCGTGGCGCGTCGACACCGACGCGACGACCCCGCGACCGACCGGTACGACGCCGCCCTCGCGACCACCGGCTACCTGTTCGTCGCCGCGCTCTACGCCGGCCTCGTCGTCTCCGTGCCGCCGGACCAGCAGACGACGCCGACGGGGGCGCTGGCGCCGGTCGTCGCGGCGCTGTACGCGCTGCCACAGCTCGCGGGACTGGTGCCGCCGCTACTCGCCGCGGCGCTGATCCCGCTCTGCCACCGCGCCCTCCAGTAGCGTGACGAAACGCCGAAACCGCTCGACTGCCTACGTCGTCCCATGACCGACGACAGGGAGAAGACGGGGACCTTTCTCGTGACGGCCGGCGACGACGGCTCGGCCGTCCTCAGGGACGTGGCCGACGGCCAGATACACACGCTCGCCGAGAACCCCGGGTTCGAAACCTGTGAGGCGGTCGAGGCGACGGTCGAACCGGAGCAACCGCTGGAGGTGGCGTGGCGGGTCGTCGACGTGGTCGACCGGTGGACGATCAGCGTCGAGGAGAGTTCCGAGTCGCCGACGACGCTCGAACGCGACGTGGCGGCCGACCAAGCCGTGGGCGAGCTCACCGAGCGCGAACGCGCCGGGACGGGGGAGATTCACGTCCTCACCGTTCCGGAGGGGGAGACCGACACCGCCGTCGCGGACGTCCTCGACGACGACGAGGGCCTCCGATCGCGAGCGGCCCGCCTCGGCGTCGAGCGCGTGGTCGTCCGCTCGGCACCCGGCGTCGTGAGCGTCCGCTATCTGCCCTAGTCCGGAGCCGACGCCTACGGGATCCGGAGAGTGGCCGCCTCCACGAACGCCCGCACCTCGTCGGCCACGCGGGCCGGTGCCTCGGTCGGTCCACTGTGGCCGACGCCCTCGATCTCGACGAGTCGGGCGTCGGGCAGAGCGTCGCGAACCGCGTGCACGCCGTCGTGGAGATGGGCAGGCCCCTCGCTCTTGGCCAGGAGGAGTGCCGGCGCGTCTCGCCCGCCCGTCCGACGAGCGTGTACTCCGCCACGAACGCCGCCGACTCGAAGGCGCGTTCGACCGCCGTCTCCGACTCGCCCGTCGCGTGGACGAGGAAGGGCGGGCGGTCGCCGTGATTGGACTGGATCTCCACCTCCAGCGTCGCCGTCGGGACGTCCGCGGCGACGCCGACGAGCGGCAGGTGTTCGCAGGTGATCTCGTACTCGGCGACGAGTCCCATACGTCCCTGATGACCGGTGTCGCCAGTGTGCGTGTCGGTGGCGCAGGGGGGTGTCGTTCCGGAGTGTGCCGGACCGTCCGTTCCAGCGGACATACAAAGGCTTAGTAGGCGTCGGGGTGGACCGGCGGGCATGGTAGCGTTCGAAGTACCGGAAATCGACTACACCCGGTACACGAATCGCCAGCTCGCGGCCGTACCGCTCGGCGTCCTCGTCGTCGCCCTCCTGATCATCGGCGGCTGGTACGTCGCGACCGGCGCACCGGTCGATCCGGGACTCGACTTCACCGGTGGCGCGGAGATTCGGGTCGCCGTCGACGGCTCGGACAGCGAGGCGCGCGAACAGATTCAACAGACGTTCGACCCGGCCCCCGAGACGATCCGGAGTGTGCCCTCCGACAACACGTACATCCTGAGCTTCCAGACCGACGAGACGGGCGTGTCGGCGCTGGAGACACAGGCGCGTGACGCCGGCATGGAGGTGGAGTCGAGTTACACCGTCTCGGCCGCCTTCGGCTCCCGGACACAGCAACTCGCCTTCGGTGGCGTCGCCTTCGCCTTCTTGGGGATGAGTGCACTCGTCTTCCTGATGTTCCGGACGTTCGTCCCCTCGATCGCGGTCGTCATCTCGGCCTTTTCGGACATCGTCATTCCGGTGGCGCTGATGAACGTCCTCGGGATCGAACTCACGCTGGGGACCGTCGCCGCCCTCCTGATGATCATCGGGTACAGCGTCGACTCCGACATCCTGCTCAACAACCACATCCTCAGACGGTCGGGTGACTTCTACGAGTCGACCCACCGCGCGATGCGGACCGGCGTCACGATGACGCTCACGTCGCTGTCGGCGATGGTCGTCATGACGATCGTGGCGACGCTCTTCGGCATCCAACTGCTCGCCGCGATCGGGACGGTCCTCGTGTTCGGCCTCGCGACCGACCTGATGAACACCTACATGCTCAACCTCAGCCTCCTGCGCTGGTACAAGTACGAAGGGGTGGCGAACTGATGGGAACGATCCGTGACAACTGGCGGATCTTCCTGTTGATCATCGTCCTCTGTGGCAGCCTCTTCGCGCTGTTCTCACCGACGGTGGGCGACTCTGGCACCGACGCGCCGGGGTTGGAGAGCAGCGGATCGACCAACCTCCAGTACGGACTCCAACTCTCCGGCGGGACGCGCATCCGCGCGCCGCTGATCGGCGTCACCGCCGAGGAGGTCGATCTGGGTGAGTCGGAGGCTCCGGAGGTCGAACGCGACGTGGCGAACGAACTGGAGGGCGTGAGCGTCGCCGACGTGATCGTCCGACCGACGGGCGAGGCCGAGGGGACGATCGAAGTGACCGCCGACGGCGTCTCGCCGGGTGACCTCGGCGACACCTTGGACGCGGCCGGCTACTCGTACGGCGAGACGCGGGACGGCGTCACCGAGGAGACGCGGTCCCAGACGGTCGAGATCCTCTCGAACAAGATCAACGAGGCCGGGCTCTCCGGGGGGACCGTCCAACAGATCACGACCCCCACGGGTGAGAACTTCATCCTCGTCGAGGTGCCCGACGCGAACCGTCAGCGCGTCGTGGAACTGGTGAACCAGCGCGGGACCGTCCGCGTCGACGCGTACTACGCCACCGAGGACGAGTCCTACGAACAGACGACGGTGCTCGAACGAGACGACTTCCAGAGCATCGGCACCGCCCAGCAGGGCGGCCAAGGACAGTTGCCGAACGTCCCGGTCACGGTGCGCGAGGAGGCCGCGTCCGGATTCCAAGAGCGGATGGTCGAGACGGGCGTCGCGGGCGAGGGCGGGTCGCGGTGTAACTACGAGCAGGACCCTCAGAGCACTGGCCCGTGTCTGTTGCTCGTCGTCGACGGACAGGTCGTCAACTCCTTCGGCATGAGTCCGGGACTGGCAAGCGACATGCGGAGCGGCGACTGGGCGACCAACCCGCAGTTCATCCTCCAGACGCAGAACTTCAGCGGGGCCCGAGAGGTCGCCATCAACCTGCGGGCCGGCGCGCTCCCGGCACGCCTCGACATCGGCCCGGACGGGGAGGGGACCTCCTCGTTCATCGCGCCGAGTCAGGGACAGCAGTTCCGGACCGACTCCCTGCTGACGGGGATCATCGCCGTCTTCGCCGTCGCCGGCGTCGTCTTCCTCCGGTACGGCGAAATCGAGGTGGCACTGCCGATGATCGTCACCGCGCTCTCGGAGGTGGTGATCCTCCTCGGCTTCGCGGCGGGTATCGGCTACCCGCTCGACCTCTCGGTCATCGCCGGCTTCATCGCCGTCATCGGGACGGGGGTGGACGACCTCATCATCATCGCCGACGAGGTGATGGCTCAGGGCGACGTCAACAGTCGCCGGGTCTTCCAGTCTCGCTTCCGCAAGGCGTTCTGGGTCATCGGTGCCGCCGCCGCCACGACGATCATCGCGATGAGTCCGCTGGCGGTCCTCTCGCTTGGCGACCTGCAGGGCTTCGCCATCTTCACCATCCTCGGCGTCGTCGTGGGCGTCCTGCTCACGCGGCCGGCGTACGGTGACATCCTGCGGGCGCTGCTCACGCGGTAGGGCGCCGCGTCGCCGGTTTTCCGTCGCTAAAAGTCCGACAGCGACGACTGCTCGGCGGCGGCGAGCACGTCCTCACAGGTCGCCCACGAGGTCCGGGCACAGGCGGGTAACTCGCCGTGGTCGCGGACGTAGTCGGCCAAAAACGCTCGCGTCCGCTCGTCGCTCGGGTACCCACTCCCTACCTCGCCGTAGGCGTCCGCAATCGCCGCGACCCGCGCGTCTCGTTCGACCTTGGCGATCACGCTCGCGGCGGCGACGTGGGCGTGACGCTCGTCGGCGCGGTGTTCGGCCCGCACGGACACCGTCGCGTCGACCCCCTCGCGGACCCGCCGGCCGAACCGGTCGGCGTCGACGTCGCCCGCGTCGACGGTCACCGCGTCGTCGTCGGCCGCGACGTTCCGGATCGCCTCGGCCTGGGCGGCGACCGTCAGCCCGTTCATGTCGGTCTCGGGGTCGTCGATCCGGGCGGGTTCGACCGTCGCGACGCCGATATCGACGGCCGGGTCGTCACGGAGGCGGGCGGCTAGCTCGCGTCGGCGCTCGGGGGTGAGGCGCTTGGAGTCGTCGACTCCCGCCGGGAGCGTGTCGCCCGGCGCTCGCACCGCGGCCGCGACCATCGGTCCCAGTACCGGTCCCTTCCCCGCTTCGTCGGCGCCGACGTCCATACTCGCAGGTGTCGGGACCGGAGACAAAACGGTTCGGGTGACGGTGGACGGTCAGTCGGCGGTCGGAACCAGCGGAGGTGGCGTCGCGGCGGCCGCGTCACCGTCGTCGGTCGCCGACTCGGACTCGGACTCGGACTCGCGGTTCGCGATCAGTTCGACGGATGTGTGGTGACACATGGAACGATCCCACGTGAATTGCACGTGCGCGGATATAAATTTTCGGCGACAGGTCGACCGGGGATTTATTACAGTTCTCGTGACAATAACGACTCGACAGCTAGCCATGGGGGGCGCGAATGGCGATACGTCGAGTGGGGAGAGTATGTCAAACCGACCGACTGCAACGCTACGGTTACTCTGCGGCGCCACGAGCGACGGCGACGACCTGTTGGAGGTGTCGCCACCGGAGGTGAACGTCCTCGTGGTGTCGACGTCGCGGTCGATGACCGAGGTGGTGCGGGACTGGCGGTCCGCCGTGGGGTCGCTTCCCGCCGGCTTCGGTCTCGTCACCTTCGCGGAGTTCACGCGTTCGGCAGCGCCGGCGGACACGGCGGGCGGACAGCCCGCCCGACGGTCGGTCTCGGGCGGGGACATCACGCTGACGTCGATGGCGAACCCGGGGAACCTGCAACGCCTCGGGACGGCGGTGACGCTGTATCTCGACGACTGGGCCGACTCCGACCGGGAGACCGTCGTCTACGTCGACGCCCTCTCCCCGCTGATCAAGGAGAACGACGTCGAGTCGGCGTTCCAGTTTCTCCACCTGTTGACCCGGAGCGTCGAGCACTCCGGCGCCGCGCTGGTCGTCCGACTCGACCCTGACGCCGTGGAGGATCGGACGGCGAACACTCTCCAGCCGCTGTTCGACCACGTGGCCGACCACACCGACGACGCCTCGGGGATAGACCTCGACACCATCCACGACCTGCTCGGGAACCCCCGCCGGCGGTTCGTCCTCCGGCGGCTCTTCGAGGAGTCCCAACTCGGGCTGGACCAGTTGGCCGCCGACCTCGCCCGTTGGGAGAACGACACCGACGACCCGACGAACGCGGAGCGCGAGCGGTCGTACACCGCGCTCGCGTCGATCCACGTCCCACGACTGGCCGAGGCGAGCTTCGTGACGTTCGACCGCGAGACGGAGCGGGTTCGTCTCTGCGGTGGCACGGCGGACCTCGACCGACTCGAACGGCTGCTGAACTGGCCGTCCGGGGAGGAGTAGTTACGGATCGGGGTCGACCCGAACCTCGCCGTCCGCGTCGACGGCGACGTGACACCCCGCGAACTCGAAGGCGACCGTCCCGTCGTCGCGGAGCGTGCCGTCGTGTTTCGGGCCGAAGATTCGGTTCAGCGCGTCCGGTCGGATCGCGTCGTTGAGGTTCACCTCGGTCGGTTCTTTTCCGGTCGCGTCGAGAACCGCGTGGACCACCGTGACGCTCAGTTCCCGGTCGCCCGTCTCCCGGTGATCGGCGACGTACACGCCGCGGTCCGGGTCGTACTGGGCCGTTCGGCCGCCGTCCGTCGGAGAGGAGTCCGGCATGGTGAAACGACTGTCGTTACCGACTGATACGGCCCCTAAATAAAAAAGTGTGTGTCCGTTCGCACCGGTGATCCGCTGCAGTCCGTCGGTCACGACTCGTCGAGGGCGTCGGTCAGTCCCCACTCCTCGGCGCGGGTGCGGGCCTCCTCCCGAGCCTGTTCACGGATGGCCTCGATCTGCGCCTCGTCGTCCAGAAACGCCTCCACCGCGTCGGTGTCGTCGCTCCCCAACCGCTCGTCGGGTGCGGCGTCGCGAGTCCGCGTCACCAGGTCACGGTCGTCGGCGAGTCGTTCCGCCGGCAGTCCAGGCGACACGCGGAGGTCGTCGGCCTCGTGCGCGGCCGCGAGCGCCGAGCGGTCGAGTTCGTAGAGGTCGACGCTGTACGGCCCCGGTCCCGCGACGTCCTCGAGGGCGTCCGCGCCACCCCGGTCGGTCGTGGTGCAGTACGCGAGCACCGGGATCCCGTCCTCGAAGGTGACGACACCCCGCGTCTCGTCGCCGAGCAGGACGGCGTCCTGTGGTTCGACGACGGCGTACCCCGTGAGCCGTCGCTCCAGCGCCGTCGCGAGCGTCGCTCCCGGATCGTCGACGACTCGCGACCGGAGCAGGTCGCCGTCGGGAATCTTCATACGTCGTCCGGGACCACCGCGCTCCGGAAGCGGTCGGCCACCGTCTCGCTCGTTCCGTCGCGAACGTCGAGACGATTCGCCGCCTCGCGAAACGCCCGCGACGCCGGCGACGCCGGCGCGTGAGCAAGCAGGGGTTCGCCCGCCGCCCGGGCGCTCCGGGCGTCGTCGCTCTCCGGGACCACCCCGAGCGTCTCGCCGCCGAAGTAGCGCTCCGCCCGGTCGATCACCCGGTCGATCCCCTCGTCGTCGCGGACGCGGTTGAACAGCGTTCCCGCCGTCTCCGTGCCGTACGACCGGGCGTACTCCTGCACCTTCAGGCCGTCCGAGAGCGCCGGTATCGTCGGCTGGAGGACGACGACCGTCCGATCGGCGAGCACGACCGGGAGGACCGCGCTCTTGGATCCGAGCGCCGCCGGCGAGTCCAGCAGGAGGACGTCGGTGTCGGCGGCCAACTCCGCTACCACGTCCCGGAGGCGTTCGGGATCGGCGGCTCGAAACGCCGCCAGACTCGTCCCGCAGGGGACGACCTTCATGCCGAACCGCTCGTAGACTGCATCGTCGACGGCCGCGTCGATGTCCTCGACCAACAGGTCGTGGAGCGTCACCGTCGCGTCGTCGAGCCCGGCGTGAAAGAGCAGGTTCGCCATCCCGGTGTCGGCGTCGACGACCGTCACGTCGTGGTCCTCGGCGAGGGCCATCCCCAACGCGAGCGTGCTCGTCGTCTTCCCCGTACCACCCTTGCCGCTCGCCACGGCGAACGCCTCGACCATCGGCGACGGGTTGCGGGGCGCTGGGGTTAAACGTTCCCTTGGCCCAAGAGTTTTGCCGATCTGTGCCGTTCCGGGGGTATGCCACCCTCCTCGGCGGCGTTTCGGGAGCTCCTCGACGGGCTCGATCCCGACGCGCTCGCCGCGTTCGTCGCGGCCCTCTACGAGGCCCGTGGCCGGGAGACCGACCGCGTCGACGGCGACGTCCTCGTCTCCGACGGCGAGGGGACGCGACGGCTCGCCGTCCGACGTGGCGCGGACCCGTCGACCGCCGCGAGCGACGCCGACGCAGACGCCGTCGTGATTCCGATCGTCGCGGACGACGACGACGTCGTCGACGCCGACGACCTCAGGCGGATGTCGCTGTACGCCGTCGACGACCCCGACCGCACGCGCCTGTTCCGGCGCTTCTTCGGCGTCACCCCCGACGAGGTCGGCGACGAGACGGATCCGGATACCCGCGGCGCGGGCGGCGATCCGACGCGGTCGACGTCGCCCCGACCGACCACCGACGAGTCCCCGCCGTCGACGACGTCGGCGGTCACCGATCGGGACGACACCCACCGGCCGGGCGTCGGGCGGTCGTCGGACGATTCGGCGGCCGACGACGCGGACGACCTCCCCGTTCGCGGTCCCCTCCTGTTCGGCGTCCTCCTCCTCCTCGCCGCCGTCGTCGGCCTCGCCGTCGGTCCTGGAACGGGTGTCCTGCCGACGACCGACGGCGGGACCGCGGGCGACGCCGCCCCGAACGACACGACGGCCACACCCACACCCACCGCCGACCCGGCGGGGGTGTCGAACCGCGACCCGCCGCTCGACGCCTCGGACGTCGAGGACGTCGGTGGATCGGCGGGAGCCGTCGAGGGGCCGTACCCGCCCGGCGTCGACGCGGACGGGATCGAGAACGCCTCGGCGCTCGCGACGGCCCACCGGGAGGAACTCTCCGGCCGATCCTACCGACTCTCGGTCGTCGACCGCGAGTTCGTCGGCGGACAGCCCACCGCCGCCGCGTGGGAGCGGACGGTCGTCGAGAGTCCGACCCGGTATCGCTCCACGGTCGAAGTGGCGGGGACGTTCCGGGAGAAACCGCGAGGGGTCGCCGACGCCACCACGTACGCCGACGGGACCGAGCGGTTCGTCCGCCTGACCGCCGAGACGGACGCCGACGGGACGATTCGATTCGTCGACCGGAACTCCGACGACGGCACCGCCGGCGGCGACGGGTGGCGAAGCGTCGCGATCACCCGCGAGGACGACCCGTTCGCGACCCGCACCGCGTCGTATCTGCGGCGTGCGCTCGACGTCGAGAACTCGCGGCTGCTCGGAGCGTACGAACGCCACGGGACGCGGTACGTCTGGATCGAACTCCGTGCGCGACCCCCCAGCGGCGCCGTCACCCTCGGCAGCGTCCTCGTCGACGAACGCGGCCTCGTCCACGAACACCACCGCGAGTACGCCTACGTCCCCATCGGGGAGTCGTCGGTCCGGACGACGACCACCGTCCGGATCACGACGGGGAACGTCACTGCCGACCCGCCGTCGTGGCGCTGACCGCCTACGCGTCCCCGAACCCGAGGGCGCTCAGGTCGACTGGCTCGACGAGGTCGGCCGCGCGTTCGTACGGCGACGGCTCCTCCGCCGACGCGTCGGGTCGCGGCCGCGCGCCGTACGCCGCCTCTACGACCCTCTCGCGGACCTGCCGATTCGCGAACAGGCCGTGGAGGTAGGTCCCCACCACGCCGTCTCGTGCCGCGCCGAGTTCGGTCCCGTCCCGGCCGTCCGGCGCGGCGAAGGGGGTGTCGACCCGGCCGACCGCCCGCGTCTCACCGGCGTGGATCTCGTAGCCCTCGACCGTCGCCGAGACGCCGGCGAGCGGTCCGTGGCCGCGGCCGTCGAGGGTCCACGTCGCCGGTTCGACCCGCTTGTCGGCCGAGAACCGGGTCACGACGGGGAGTAGTCCCAGTCCCCGAACGGTCTCGGCGTCGCCGGTCCCTTCGACCGACGCCCCCTCGATCCGCTCGCCGAGGAACTGGTAGCCACCACAGAGCCCGACGATCGGTCCGTCGAACGCCCGAAGCCGCTCGTCGAGCCCCGCTTCGCGGGCGACGCGCAGGTCGTCGACGGTGTTTTTCGTCCCCGGGAGGACGACGGTGTCGGCCCCCCGACCACCGGGTCCGGCGGTCCGGAGGTCGGCAGAGAGCGGCGCGTAGACGACGCGCACGCCGGGGACCCGCGCCAGCGGTTCGAGGTCGGTCGCGTTCGAGAGGTGGGGGAGCCGCGGCACGGCGACCGTGGCCGTCCGTTCGGTGTCGACGCCGTCGTCGCCCCCGACGACGCCGCGGTCGCCCCGCGCCGGCAGGGCGACGCTGTCCTCCTCGGGAAGTCCCGGGTCCTCGTACGGCAGGACGGCGAGGACGGGGACGCCAGTCCGCTCCTCGACGGCGTCGACCCCATCCGCGAGCAACGATCGATCACCCCGGAACTTCGTGATCACGACCCCCGCGACCCGGTCGCGGAGGTCCTCCGGGAGCAGATCGAGGGTGCCGACGATGGCGGCGAAGACGCCACCCCGTTCGACGTCCGCGACGAGGAGGATGTCGGCGTCGGCGAACCGGGCCGTCTCCACGTTCGAGAGGTCGCGGTGGTGGAGGTTGATCTCGGCGATCGACCCCGCTCCCTCGGCGACGACGACGTCGGCGTCGGTCGCGAGACGTTCGTGGGCAGCCTCGACCGCGTCGCGGGCCTCGTCCCACCACCGTTGGTAATACCGGTCGGCGGCGACGTGCGCCCGGGCTTCCCCGTCGATCACGAGTTGGGACTCGCCGTCGCCCCGCGGTTTCAACAGGACGGGGTTGTGGTCGGTCGTCGGCCGGACGCCCGCGGCGCGGGCCTGGGCGTACTGCGAGACGCCGACCTCGCCGAACCCCTCGCCGTCGGCCCGCGGGACCGCGCGGGCGTTGTTCGACATGTTCTGTGCCTTGAACGGCGCGACGTCGTACCCAGCCTCGGCCAGGCGGCGACAGAGCCCCGCCGCGACCGTCGACTTGCCGACGTGACTCGCCGTCCCCGCGATCAGGAGGGTGCGGGCGTCGCTCATGGGCGCACCCGCCGCGTCGCCGACTCGGTGGTGTTCGATCGGACCGTGGTCGTGGTCGGGGTCGGTCCCCCGGCACCGGCGTCCGACTCGGTTCGATCGGCCCACGCCGGCCGCGTCACCGTCACCGGCTCCGGCGTGACGCGAACCGTCACCACCACCCGCACCGACGGTTCGCCCGTCGGCGTCGACTCCCGCCGGATGGATCGAACCAGCCCCCGCTCGTCGATCCGCGCCTCGCCCGTCACGTTCCGCGACCCGGACCACGAGTCGCCCTCCAGAGCGACCCGCACCTGCCCCCGCCCGCCGCGGGTCGCGTGACCGACGACCCGGGACTCCTCGACGCCGAGATACCAGCGCACGTACCGCCGCGAGCGGTCGACGACGCGGTTGGGGGTGGTCGTCTCCCGCGTCGTCTTCCGGACGGACCGGTCGCTTTCGGACGTGTCGAGGCCGTCGACCGGCCGGGCGTACAGCGCCGTCCCGTTCGCGTACACGGACTCCTCCGCGACGAGCGGCGAGGTGTGTTCGACCGCGCCGACGACGCGGACGCGCGATCGGTAGCGATCGGTCGACTCGACCGCGATGCGCTCCTCGGCGACGCCGCGCAGGCGGCCGTCGACGTACTCCCGGTGGAGGATGTGGATCCGGTAGGACCGCCCCGCGAGCGCCTCTGCGTGTGCGCCGGCGACCGAAATCGCGCTGGTGACGCCCTCGTCGTCGACCCCCGGTGAGAACGACGCTCCGACCGTCCCGTCGCTCCCGACGCCCGGCGTGTCGGTCTCGTTCGCCCCGTCCGCGTCGGTGCCGGCGTCGACCGCCGGCGCGAACGTCGGCCCGGCCGCCGCCGCGATGCTCCCGACCACGAGCGCCACCGCGGCCCCCACGAGGAGGACTCGCCGACCCCGCTCGCCGCTCGTCGGCCCTCCTCCCGTCGCCGACCCATCACCGCCGTTCTCGCCGTTCTCGCCGTCCGCGCCGGCCCGTCCCCTGTCGGTCGCCGCGGCTCCCCGAGACGCCGTCCCCGGGTCGCCGGCGACGCCGTCGTTCGCGCCCCCGTCGCCGGCCTCCACCGTCCCGGCCGACGCGTCGTCGCCATCGTCCTCAGCGATCGTCGCCCCGTCGCACCCGTCGATCGACCACAGGTCGTCGGGATCGGCGTCGAAGAAGCGTCGGCACAATCGCCCCCGATCGGTCGGATCGAGCGCGTAGGTCAGCAGTTCGCGCAGTTCGGCCGCGTCCAGCGGGGCGTCGTCGCCCCTCGTCGCGACGGTGGCTCCCTCGGCAGTCACCGTGAACCGCCGCGGACGGGCCGATCCCGGCGGCGTCGCCACCACCTCGTCCCCGTGCCGTATGACCGCCCACCCGCGGGCGTCGTACACCGCGGCGACGAGAGCCGCCCGTTCGTCCCGATGTAGGGCGGCGACCCGGTCTGTGAACGCGTCGCCCGTCATACCGTCCGATACGGGCGGGCGCGCAAAACCCTTCGGCTCGGACTCAGAACTCCGTTCCCTTCCGCGCCCGCTGGCCGGCGTCGATCGGGTGTCGCTCTTTCCGCACCTCGCTCACCAGGTCGGCGGCGTCCGTCAGGTACGACGGTCGCTCGTGACCGCCGGTACAGACGAGTTCCAAGTCGTCGGGTTTCCGGTCGACGAGGTCGACCACGTCCGCGGGGTCGATCAGGTCGCGGTTGGCGGCGTACAGCACCTCGTCGAGGATCAGCATGTGGACGCCCTCCTCGGGGTCGCCGTCGAGGGCGAGCGGTTCGGAGGCTTCGGCCGCCGCGTCGATCAGGTCGCGCGCCCGTTCCAACCCCCCCTTCGCCTTCGCGGCGTGGTCGTCGTCGTCGCTCCCGTCGGCGAAGCCGTGCCAGCCGTAGTGGCCGGTGTGTTCGTAACTGAACCCCGCAACCTGCTCGATGGCCGCGTACTCGCCGCGGACGTCCTCGACGCTCTCGGCCCCACCCTTCATGAACTGGAGGCAGTGGACCCGGTAGCCGTGGCCGGCGGCCCGAAACCCCATGCCGAGGGCGGCGGTGGTCTTTCCCTTCCCGTCGCCCCACCACACCTGCGCGAGGCCGAACTCCTCGGGGACGCGAGCCTCGACCGTGTCGTTCATCGTCCCGACTCGGCCCGGATCGGCCTTCAATGGTCCGGTGTGACCGGTGACGTCGTCGCCCGCTCGTCGGTTACGACGCCCGCGCCAGCCCGCGCGTCCGCCGCGGCGTCGACCGTCGCGTCGCCGTACCGGGACTCGAGGCTCGCGACGAGGGCGTCGCGGACGCAGGCGCGGGCGGCCCCGCCGACGTCGGTCGCGCTCCCCGAGAACCGCGCCGGCTCGCCCGCCGGATCGCAGGCCGCGACCACCGCGTCGGTCGTCGTTCCGGGGACGCCGGTCAGCGCGAGCAACGTCGCCGCCTTCGCTTCCGCGGCCACCGTCAGCAGGTTCGCGAGCGCACCCGGCGCCAGCGCACGAGTCGTCCCGACGACGACGTTGACGGTGCCGGCGTGTGTGGTCCCCTCGTCGCGGTCGTCGCCCCCGCCGTCCACCGTCGTCCACTCCCTGTCCACCGGGAGCGCCGCGGGGTTCGAGACGCCGGCCGTGACGACGGCCTCGACGGGGTCGAGTCGCGCCCGCCGGGCGTGGCGCTGGTCGACTCCGGTCAACAGCGCCGGGCCGCGGGCCTCGGGGTCGAAGCCGGCCTCGGCGAGTCGGTCGGCGACGTAGGCGTCGAGGTCGGTTCGGGCCCACCCCTCCGGGACGGTGCAGTTGTAGGCCGCCGGTGCGACGCTCACGCCGCCGTCGGCCCCTGTCGAGAGCCACCGGGTGTCGGGGCGGCCGAGTCGACAGACGCCCGCCCGCACCTCGGCGTCGAAGATCTTGCTCACAGCAACGCGTCGAGGAGGCGGTCGTTCTCCGCCGGGCGGCGCACGGCGACCCGGACGTGTGAATCGAGGCCTCGGAAGGTGGTGGCGTCGCGGATTGCGATACCCGCTCGCCGGGCGTCGGCGACGAGGTCCTCGACCTCCGTCTCGGTCTCCAGCAGGAGGAAGGGGGCCTCCGAGGGGTGGACGTCGAACGCCCCGTCGAGGGCGTCGCGCATGCGGCGGCGTTCGCGCCGGACCCGGTCGCGCGTCTCGGCGACGAACGCCGTCCGCCCGAGGCAGTAGGCACCGACCTCGGCGGCGGGCGTCGACAGCCCCCACGCCGGCCGCGCGGCCTCGAGTCGGTCGTGCAGGTCGCCCGTCGCGGCCGCAAAGCCCATCCGGAGTCCCGGCAGGCCGAACACCTTCGTCAGCGACCGCGCGACGACGACGCCGGGTTCGCCCGCGAGCGTCGGCCGATCGGTGAAATCGAGGAAGGCCTCGTCGACGACGAGGAGGGTGTCGGCGGCGCGACACGCCTCGGCGTACGCCACGAGGTCGGCCCGCGGGTACGCGTCGCCGGTCGGGTTGTTGGGGTTGCAGACGACGACGGCCTCGTGCCCCGCGGGATCGGTTCCGAGGAGGCGGTCGTGGTCGACGAACGTCGGGTCGGCCCCCTGGAGGCGGACCTCGCGGGCGTACTCGCCGAAACTCGGCTTCGGGAGCAGGACCCTATCGGAGGCGTCGAGGGTCACTTCGAAGGCGAGGCGGAGCGCGCCGATGCCCCCGGCCGTCGGCACGACGGTCGACGGCTCACACCCCAGATACTCGCCGGCCGCGGTGCGGTACTCGGGGTAGTCGCCGTCGGGGTACCGCGTGGCCGGCCGGTGGGCCGCGTCGTAGACGTCGGCGACTCCGCTCGGTCGCTCCGGGTTCGTGTTGGCGCTGAAGTCGAGCAGCGACGGGTCCGACGCGCCCCCGTGTGGGATGCGGTCCACGTCGGGAACGGCGTCAGGGTCCATCGCCCGAATCCATGCGTTCCACCACCTCAAGCGTTGCGTCCGCGACGCCGTCGAGGACGCCGGCCCGCTCCGCGAGCAGGAGCGCACCGCCCATCCCCGCGCCCTCCTTCGCCTCGCCGGCGGCGTAGCGCGACAGCGCGTCGGGCCGCCCCTCGAACCCGGGGTCGGTGACGACCGTCTCGCAGTCGAGGTCGGCCGCCGCGCGCCGGACGTCGGTGTCGGCGGCGACGTACGTCGTCGACGCGACGGTTAGCGGCGTGGCGACCCCGGCGTGACGAACCAGCGCGACGGCGGCGATCATCTGCGTCCCGCCGCCGAGGACGACTTCGGTTCCGGATTCGAGCGCGCCGGCTGTCAGCCCGGCGACGACCGCCAGTACGGGATCACCGAGAAAACGCGCGGCGAGCTCCGGACGGTAGGCCGCCTCGCCAGGCACGAGGTCGCTCGCCTCGAACGCCGTCTCGACCACCTCCCGTTTCAGGTCGATCGGGTTCTCCGGCAGCGACGAGGAGGTGTCGAGGTCGATGCCGAGCGCCCGGCAGACGCCGAGTGCCGTCGTCGTCCCACCGGGAATCGTCTCCCCGACGACGAGTTCGTCGTCCGGCAGCGCTCGCCCGAGTTCGCGGGCGGCGACCCACGACCCCGGTGCCGTCGGCACGGGGTCGGCCTCGCGGACGTCACGCCCCGGCTTCGCTCCCACGCCGACCGTCGGCGCGCCGGTCGGTTCGGCGAGGCCGGCGTCGACGACGAGCGTCTCGAAGCCGACTCGCTCGCGGACCGCACGGGTGACGGCTGCGGGCGTCGGACACCCCGTCGGACTCACGGGGACGACCGGAGCGCGCACCAGGTGGCCGTACTCGATCAGTTCGGCGTCGGCGCTGGGCGTGTGCGCCACGACGTCGGGATCGGCGCCGGCGGCGCTGATCCCGTCGATCCGGGCCGTCTCGGTCGTCCCCGCGACGAGGACGAACCTGGTCACACGAGCGCCTCCGCGACCCACAGATCGGTCGGACGGTTTACGTTCACGGCGAGTCGTGGGTCGTCGCTGACGTATATGTCGTCGTCGGTTCCGGCGACGACGTTACAGCCGGTGGGCGCGAGGGGCGGCCCCTCGTGGTCGAACGTCGTCCCGACGCTGACGCCGAGTCGACGCTTCAGGTCCACCGGCACTGCCGTCGTGAGCGAGCCGCCACCGGTCGCCGCGTCGAGCACGCGGTTCACGGGGGTCGCGGCCAGCAACGGCAGGTCGGCGGCGACGGTCAGTGTCGGTCTGTCGACGCGGTCCAGCGCCGTGGTCAGGTCGGCGACGTACCCCTCGCCGGGCGTCTCGACGACGGCTACGCCGGCCGTCCGGAGGTGGTCGCGCGTCGCCGGCGCGTGCGGCGAGACGGCCGCGTGGACGGTCCCGACCCGACTGGCTCCGAGGGCGTCCCGGACGCGGTCGACCATGGGGACGCCGCCCACCTCGACGAGGGGTTTCTCCCCCTCCACGTCGAGTCGCGTCCCCCGCCCACCACACATCACCAGAGCGTCCACGCGATCACCCCCGCGTGGAGCGCGGCGACCCGCCCGAGTTCGTTCGCCGCGCCCAGGGCGTCGCCCGTGACGCCGCCGAGGGCGAGCGTCGCCCACCGGCCGACGAGGAGCGCGACGGTCGGCCCCGCGAGCAGCGTCGCGACGAGCGCCGGCGTCGCTCCGGTCGGCGCGGCGAGCGCGGCGGGGACGGCCGCGGCGACGACCGGGAGGAGCGACGCGCCCCCGGCCTCTCCGACGACGGCCGACCCCAGTCCCTCGTGGCCGGGCGACCCCAGAGCCACGAGCACCGCCATCCCAACCTTGGCGCTCACCTCCGCCGCGAGGACGAGGCGGGCGGCGACCCGCGGTCCCGCGCCGGCGACGCCGAGGCCGGCGAGTGCGAGGGCGACGAGCGCGAGCCCCACCGCGAGCGCCCCGCCGACGCCGGTCCCCGGGTCCTCGAGGGCGTCGCGTCGGTCGACCGCCGTCCCGTGGACCGCGGCGGCGTCGCCCAGGTCCCCCAGTCCGTCGACGTGCGTGACGCCGGTGACGAGATACAGCGTCGCGAGGTAGCACGCGACGACCGTCGGCACGGGCACCGGGAGGGTGTGGGGGAGCGCGACGAGTGCGCCGACGACGTAGCCGGCGACGACGAAGGCGACGGGCGTCGTCCGGAAGGCGTCCCACGCGCGTTCGCCGCCGCCGACGGGGAGTCGCGTCAGGAAGGCGAGCGCCCCCCGAACCGCGGTCAACACGCCGCGACCACCCCCACTGCTGCCAGCCCGAACGCCAGCCATCCGGCCCGCGAGACGACGGCGACGCCCCGGTCGGCGTCGGCCCGCGTCGGCAGATCGGGTCCCCCGTCGAGCGCGTAGGCCCCGGGCTTCGCCAGTCGAACCCCCAGCACGGCCGCGAGCGTCGCCATGGGCCACCCGGAGTTCGGCGACGACGGCTCGTCCGCGGCTCGGAGCGCGCGCAGTACCGCGCCGGGTCGCCCCCCGGCGACGGCCAGTAGGCACGCGCTGGCGCGGGCGGGTACCCACATGACGAGGTCGTCGAGGCGCGCGGGCCCCCAGCCCATCGGCTCCGACCGGTAGCCAAAGGTGGAGTCCAGCGTGTTGACGGCCTTTATCGCCGCGGCCGCGCCCGCCGCCGCGGGCAGGGAAAGGGGTGCGACCAGGGCGAACCCGGCAAGTGGGGCGACCAGCCCGTCAGCGAGGTTCTCGGCGGCGCTCTCGACGGCCGCACTCCGCACCTCGCCGGCCGACAGGTCGGTCGTGTCTCGCCCCACGAGCGAGCGGAGGCGCTTCCGGGCGGCCGGGAGGGTCGTCCCGCTTGCGGCGACGACGGCCCGCGCCTCGTCGACGAGCATCCGCCGGCTGGTCGAGACGAAACAGACGAGGCCGGCGGTGACGGCCCCACCGACCGGGGACGCGGCGGCGGCGACGGCGACGACGATGGCGACGACGACGGCGACGAGGAGGGGAACCGAGAGCGCCGTCGCGACGCCGACGACCCGGGGGTGGCTCCACGCGCGGTCGAGCGCGCCGATCCCTCGCCCGAGCCACGCCACGGGATGCACCGAGGCGGGTGGTTCGGCGAGGAGTCGGTCGAGCCCGGCCGCGAGTGCGACGGCGACGACGGGAGTCACGGCTCGCCCCCCAGCCGATCTCCCAGCGTGGACAGCGGCGTCTCGGTCGCGTCGACGAACCGGCCGCCGAGGGCCTCGATCCCGCCGTCGGTTTCCGGATCGTCGCCGACGTGGACCAGCGCCGAGGGGTCGACGCCGAGGTCGGCCGCGACCGTCTCGAACGGTCGCGGGTGCGGTTTGCGGAAGCCACAGGCGGCGCTCGTGACGACGGCGTCGAACGTCCCCCTGAGATCGGCGCGGACGAGGGTCCGCGGGACGAGTTCCGGGACGCTACAGTTCGAACACAGGCCCACGGGACCGCGCTCCCTCGCGGCTTGGAGGGCGGCGTCGACCCCCTCCACGCGGCGCACGTCGGGGTCGAACGCGGCGACGACGGCGTGTCTGACGACGGTGTCGGACGCCTCGAAGCCGCGGCTCCGGAGCGCGGCGGCGACGTGCGCCGGGAGTGGGGTTTCCGCGCCGTCGGGCGTGTCGACGTGGGGCGTCCGGTAGGTCGTCGCCCACGCTTCGGGGACGGCGACGCCGCGGTCGCGAAGCTCTCTAGCGACGGCGGCCGCCGGGTCGTCGGGCGTCGATGCCGTCACGAGCGTCCCGAAGAGGTCGAAGGAGGCGGCGGTCACGGTTGGCGGAGGATCGGCGCGGAGCTACTTCACCGTCGCGGTCGGCGCGGTCCGGCCGCACGTATAAGTCGGGAGCGACGGTAGGTGTGTCGTGACCGTCGCCCGACTACTCGCGATCGACACGCCCGCCGACGCCGCCGACTGGTACGCGGCCGGGCGGGCGTACACCCGCCGCGTCGCCGCCGGGATGGATTTTTCGGGCGTCGACGCCGTGGACGGCGACGCCGTCGCCGCGGCGCTCCGGACGGACCCTGCGACCCTGTCGGTGCGCGAGGCCGAGTCGGCCGTCGGTGTCCTCCTCGGTGACTCCGTCTACACCGAACCGTTCTGTGCGTGGATGCCGACGTGGTACGAACTCGCGCTCCTCCCGGCGGCGCGTCTCCTCCGCCGTCGCCTCCGACGGATCGCTCGCACCGTCGCGTCGTCGACGTCGCTGACCGTCTCGGCCCCGCGATTCTCCCGCCCGCGTGACGTCCTCGTCGCCGGTCGGTCGCCCCTCGACGGTGTCTCGGGCTTTCGCGAGCGATTCGTCCTCGCCGCGGCGGTGACTCACCTCGAGTGGTTCCGCCACGCCGCCGTCGCGGACGGCATCGACCTGCCCGCGGGGTTTCTCGCCCGGGCGCGCCGCGAGACGGTCGACTACTACACCGGGGCGCGTCCGACGCTGTCCCCCCGGGTCCGTCGCTTCCAGCGGCTCCTCTTTTCGGACGGGGCGTGGGTCCGAGACGTCGACGCCGCGTACGGCCTCGACAGTTGGCTGTTCGGCGGGTGGGCGCGGCTCCTCGACGCGGAGCGACGGCGACTCGCCGCCAGCGACAGACATCCGTCAGACACGCACGAAGGTTTGATATGAGAGGGGGACGTGGCCGAGAACGATGAGCAAGATCACGTTCCGCGCCGACGACGACCTCGTCGAGCGCTTGGAGGGGTTCGACGCCTCCAAGAGCGAGGTGATGCGCGACGCGTTGCGCACGTACCTCGACGGCGCGGAGCGTGAGCGGTCGTCGCCCGACCGGTCGCTGGAGGCGCTGCTCGCCGAACACGCGTTTGCGCCGCGCGACCCACCCGAGATCAACGTAAACGTCACGCTCGACGGCCAGACTGCCGATCCGTCGGACGTGTCCGTCGAACGCGACGGCGAGCCGACGACGCGTAAGACGCAGTCCGAAAACACGGCCGACGACGCGAAAACAGGGCGTAACACGTGCTCCCAATGTGGCGAAAACATGTCTTCAGAACACGTTTACTGCCCGAACTGTGGTGAGAAGTCTGCCCACCGCGTCTTCTGTGACTGCGGCGACGAACTCCGATCCGACTGGGCGTTCTGCCCGAGTTGCGGCCGCCGAACCCCCGCAGCGGACGTGTTAGACCGACGTAAACAGCCGTGAAAGTCCTGTAAACGGACGTTTCACACATCTGTCTTACACCTGCCGTTAGTTTTATAAGGTATTGGCCTGTTGGTATGTCTGTGTAAGACGGTCGTCTTACAGGCCAACCGACTCCGGCGGTGTCCCGTTGCCGTCGGTCGGTTTCGGCGTGTAAGACAGAACAACGGGGGTGATCCCCATCCGTCTTACCGGGGGAATGCAACCATGGAGCGTGTGACACTACGAATTCCGAAACAGCAGATCGAGGAGGTCGAACAGATGGTGGAGACGGGAGAGTTCCCGAATCGAAGTGAAGCCATCCGGTCGGCCGTCCGCGAGATGCTTAACGAACAGAGCGAGTCCCGCGACGACAACCGCAAACGCAACCGCAGCTGGGCGAAGGTGTAGACGATGCAGGGATTCGTCCAAGACGCCATCGAGCGCGAGGAGGAAGAGCAGCGCGACGCCGACGAGGGCGACGACTTCGGCGATCCGCGGATCGTCATCGTCGGGGCCGGCGGTGCCGGGAACAACACGGTCAATCGGCTGTACAACCTCGGTGTCGACGGCGCCGAGACCATCGCCATCAACACCGACAAACAGCACCTGAAGATGATCGAAGCCGACACCAAGATCCTCGTGGGCAAGTCGCTCACGCAGGGGCTCGGTGCCGGTGGCGACCCCTCGATGGGCGAGCGTGCGACCGAGATGGCCCAGGGGACGATCAAGGAGGTCCTCGGCGAGGCCGACCTCGTGTTCGTCACCGCCGGCATGGGCGGTGGGACCGGTACCGGTGCCGCCCCCGTCGTCTCCAAGATCGCCAAAGAGCAGGGTGCGATCGTCGTCGGCATGGTGTCGACGCCGTTCAACGTCGAGCGCGCCCGCACGGTCAAGGCCGAGGAGGGACTCGAGAAGCTCCGCGGCGAGGCCGACTCGATCATCGTCCTCGACAACAACCGCCTGCTCGATTACGTCCCCAACCTGCCGATCGGCAAGGCGTTCTCGGTGATGGACCAGATCATCGCCGAGACGGTCAAAGGGATCAGTGAAACCATCACCCAGCCCTCGCTGATCAATCTGGACTACGCGGACATGTCCACGATCATGAATCAGGGAGGCGTCGCGGTGATGCTCGTCGGCGAGACCCAGGACAAGAACAAGAGCCAAGAGGTGGTGAGCGACGCGATGAACCACCCGCTGTTGGACGTGGACTACCGCGGCGCGTCCGGTGGACTCGTCCACATCACCGGCGGCCCCGACCTCACGCTCAAAGAGGCCGAGGGCATCGCCAACAACATCACCGAACGACTGGAGGCGAGCGCCAACGTCATCTGGGGTGCGCGCATCCAAGAGGAGTACAAGGGCAAGGTCCGCGTCATGGCCATCATGACCGGCGTCCAGAGCGCCCAGGTGCTCGGACCGTCGACCCAGCGACAGGCGGAGAAGTCCCGCAAGAGCCTCAACGGTGAGGACGTTTCGGAATTCGACGCGAGCGAGAATGTCGGTCAGGACCAGGCGTCCTGGTCGGACGGTGGTCGCGATCAGATCGACCAGCGCAACGGCGTCGACGTCGTCCGGTAGCGTCGCCGTCGACTCTCCTTTCGGTCCGTCAGACCGCTTCGATCGACTCGACGAGCCGACACTTCCTGCAGATCCGACCGCCCGTACTCGATCCACAGCGGTCGCACTCGCCGAGGTCGGTCCCGCCGTCGTCCCGGTACCGTCGTGCGGCCAGTTCGGCGAGTTCCTCGTAGCCGGCCATGATCGAGTGGCGCGTCCCGGGGTGGTTTTCCTCCATCCCGAGCAACAGGTCCCGGATCTCCCCCCGGTAGGCCTCGCTCGCGTGTGGACACTCCGTGATGTGGGCCGGCAGGTCCGCGAGGTGGGCGTACAGCGCCACCTCCTTTTCGGGCACGTCACGCAGGGGTTTGGCCCGCGGCACGAAGTGGTCGCTCTCGGCTCGTCGGTCGAACGGTCCCAGACTCGCGTCGAAGTGTTTGGCCATCTGTTTCAGGTCGCCCTCGAAGAAGTTCATCAACGCGGTCTGTGCTTCGTCGTCGAGGTTGTGCCCCGTCAGGAGTTTGTCCGCGTCGAGTGCCTCCGCGTAGGACTCCAGCAAGTCGCGCCGGAACACACCACAGTACGCACACGCCGCCATGTCCTCGGGATCCTTCTCGACGACGTCGTCCATGCGAACCCCGAGTTCGTCCGCGTAGGACACCACCTCGTGGCGCAGGTCGCGGTCCTCAGTCAGTTCCCGACAGGCGTCGAGGCTCTCGTCGCGGTAGCCCTCGATCCCCTCGTGGATCGAGAGCGCGACCAGTTCGACCCGTGGATCGCGGCCGAACGTCTCCTCCAAGATGTGGGTGAGGACGACGCTGTCTTTCCCCCCGGAGAGTCCGACGACCCACGTCTGTGGGGTCTCCGGCGAGGCGTCCGACGGCAGCAGGCCGTCCTCGCGAATCCGCCGACGAACCCGCTTCTCGACCGACTCGCGGACGTGATCCTCACAGAGGTGAGCGCCGGAGTACGCCGCGTGCATCACCGCTTCGCGGCCGCACCTGTCGCAGTCCATCACGCGCCCTTGCCGGGCGGACGGTATCACGGTTTCGTTGGACAACCGTTTTGCCCGCCGGGACGAAAGTGAGCGTGATGGATCGGGACGCCGCACTCGACCGGGCCGCCGAGATCGTCGACTGCGTGGAGCGAAGCGCCACGGACGACCCAACCGGCGCCGCCGACCGTCCGACGGCGTCCGACGCCGATCCACCCCTCCTCCCGGTTCCCGTCCGCGAGGTGTGGGTGTACGGCGACGTCGCCCTCGGTCTCGATCCGATCGACCGCCTCGACGTGTACGTCACCAAGGACCTCCTTATGCGCGGCGACGCCGACCGCGAGGCCGAGTTCGAGGCACAGTACGGCGTCTCGGGGGTCGGCAAGAGCGTCGACGCCGACTGGGCCGCCGCCTACCCCGAACACGTCCGGGCCAACGACAACGGCCACGCCGCTCCCGAACGGTGTCTCGCCGCTCACCTCCTGGACGACGACGAACCGATCCACCTCGAAGTGTGCAACGCCTCCTTTTCGGACAACGTCACCCAGCGTCTGAAGGGAGCGATGGCCCGGGAGAACTACGAACAGATCCTCGACCCCCGCGGCGTCTGTCTGTGGGCCGACGGCCGCCGCGACGACGACGCGATGGCGAAACTCCGCGGGGGCGAACTCGCCTTCCCGACCCTGTCGGAGGCTCTGGAGATGCTGGGGCTCGACGAGGCCACCGCCGCCGAGGCCGCCGACGTGATGCGGGCGCGCCGGGCCGAGGAGACGGGGCGGACGGTCCGTGGCGACGTGGTGTAGTCGGTAGACACATGCCGATCCCCGACGTCGGTCGTTCTGTGTCGGACGACACCGCGGATCCGGCGTGGACGCCCTCGGTCTCGGTCGTCGGCCTCGGCGACGCCGGCACCGAGACGGTCGACGCGGTCACCACGCCGACGGCGACCACGTTCGCCACCGTCGACGGTCCGGACGACGCGGCCGCGGTCGCGGCCTCGGTCGCGGCCGACGACTTCTGTTATCTCACCGGCGACGTGAGCGACCCGGCCGTCGTCGACGCGGCCGAGACGATACTGGACGCCACCGAGGGACACACCTCCTTCTTCCTCGAGGGGACGACCGACCGGCCCGAACCGATCGTCGAGGGCTGTGACTTCCTGCTCCCGATCGATCCCGACGCCGCGCCGCCCCCCGACGGTCGGGCACTCGTGGCGAGTGCGATCGTCGACTGCGCCGAGGCGATGCTCCGGCCGACCGGTCAGGATCTCGGGTACGGCGACATCCTGCTGGCGACCCGATCCGGCCGGATCGGATCGCTTCGGGTGGCGGCGATCGGCGGTCTCCAGCATCCCCTGACCGACCGCGTCGACGTGACCGATCCGGACGGCGTGCTCCACTTCCTCTGTGGCGACGAGACCCTCTCTCACACGTTCGCCGACGTGCGGGGATCCCGCCGCTCCCGGGAGTATCCGGACGCCAACGAGTTCCTCTGGGATCGACGCATCCACGACCGCTACGGCGACCCAGCACACGTCAAGACGATCACCACCGTCGCCGCCGACGCCGACCGTCGGGAACGGCTCCTGCGATCCTGACGCCGTCACTCGGGGACGTGCCCGACCGTCACGTCGAAGGGCACCACCTCCGCGCGGCGGTACGTCCCCGCCCGCATCGCCGCGACCACTTCGCGACCCATCTCCCGCCACGCCGCCCGGAGGTCGTCGTACTCGTCACCGACCGCCCGCTTGAGCTCCGTCTCGTGGTCGGCCAACCCCGCTCCGGTCGCCTTCCGTGTCGCGTCCTGCAGGTCACCCTCGTCGTACGGCGGTTCGATCACCTTCCGGTGGTAGTGGCGGCGCGTCGTCACGCCGACCAGCCCCGCCGCCTCGAACGCCTCGACCGTCCGGTCGCCGAGCGCCACGTCCGTCTCGACACCCTCGAGGTACGCCTCGCGGACCCGACGCTCCAGGTCGACCTCGCGGTCGACCGTCGACTCGACGGCCACGTCCGCGTTGTCGGGTTCGACGGCGGCCACGGCGTCGGCGGCGACACGGTGGAACTCCCGGACCGCCGCGTCCGGTCGCGGCAGGTTGACGAGCAACGCCTGACACGCGACGAGGTCGGCCGCGCCGTCACCGAAGGGGAGCCGAGTGGCGTCACCGGCGACGACCGGCAGGCCGGTCTCCTCGCGGGCGGCGACGAGGAGTTCGGGATCGGCGTCGACGCCGATCACCTCGGCGTCGCCCGCCTCCTCGTCGAGAACGCGGGTGAACTCGCCGGAGCCACAGCCGACGTCGAGCACCCGGTCTCGGTCCGGCAGGTCCAGGGCGTCGAGTGCCGCCCGCGACGACCACAGGCCCGCCCGCGTCCGTCGGAGGTAGTCGGCCGAGAATCTGCGCACGCCCCCTGTACCGCGTCGGGACTCAAAAGTCAGTCGTCGTGGCGGCGTGCGGCGACGGTGGCGGCCGCGACGACCGAGACGACGGTCGCCACGACCCCGAATCCCGGCGCGTCGGCGTCCGACTCGGTCCCGGTGACCGTCGGTGTGGTTCCGGCTTCGGTCCCGGCTTCGGTTTCCCGTTCCGTCGGTGACGGCGTCGGCGACGCGGTCGTCGGGTCGGCGGGAACGAGCGTCGCGACCACGCCCGCGTGGTCCGACGGCCAGAGGCGTTCGCCGTCGGCGGCGATCCGCTCCGTCGGATCGGCACCGACCCGCGTCGCGTCCGCCACACGCAGTCTATCCCCCACGAGGACGTGATCGATTCGGGCGTCGAGCGACGGGTCGGCGTTCCGCAGATCCGCCGCGTGACAGCACGTGGCACCGACTCCGGCGTCGCCGGCGGCGTCGCCGAAGTCCGCAGTGAGGTGGTCGTACGCCGCGGTCGATCCGCCGGGACCGCTGTTGCAGTCGCCGACGAGGACGACCGGACCGGCGCGGTCGACGAGGCGGTCGCGCAGCTCCGCCGCCTGCGCCGCCCGAACCTCCGCCGACGCCGATTCGAGGTGTGTGTTGCAGAACGTGACCGCGAGGTCACCGACCGACGCCTCGACGACCTCGTACCCCCGGTCGACGGCGACCGTTCGGTCGTCCACCGACAGCGAGAGGCCGGCGTCGAAGGTGCCGGTCGTCGTCCCGTCGGTCGCGACCCGTTCGTGTGCGAGTATCAGGTCTCGGTCGGTCAGGCGCACGTCTCGGGGTTCGCCCTCGACAGTCGCCGGCAACTGGACGTCCGCGGGTTCAGTCGTGGCGACGACGCGGTAGGGCAGGTCGCGCGCGTCGAGTGCCGACAGCAGCCGCTCCCGGAAGTCGTACCGAACGTCCGTCGCCGTCGGCGTGGTTCCGTCGCTCCGGGGGCCGCTCCGAATCAGGGCGGCCTCCTGTATCCCCACGAGGTCCGGTTCGGTCCGCGAGAGTTCGCCGGCGATGGCGTCGAGGCGACGGCCCACGCGACTCCGGTCGACAGCCGCGACGAGATCGGTCACCGCCGACTGGATCGTCTCGTCACCCGCCGCCGCCGCGAACAGGTCGAACAGGTCGCCGCCGAGATAGCAGTTGCGCGTGGCGACGGTGACCGTCCGGCGGTCCGTCCGTGCCCGCCCGCGCCCGCTTCCGACGCCCGCCAGTCCGCCGGCCCAACCTATCCCGGCGAGGACGCCGCGTCTGGTGACCCGTCTCATCCGCCATCCTCACCGGGTGGTTGGATCGACACCACCGTGCTCACTCCCGCAGTCCGTGGACGCGGTCGACGTTCCAGGCGAACCCCTTGCCGTCCTCGGTCGGCGTCTCGAGGACGAAGGGCAGGTCCCGCAGATCGGGGTGGTTGACGATCCGGCGCATGCCGTCGACGCCGATCTCCCCCTCGCCGACGTGGGCGTGTTCGTCCTTGTTCGTCCCGCAGGCGTGTTTCGAGTCGTTGAGGTGGATGCAGTGGAGGTCGTCGACGCCGACCACGTCGTCGAACTCGGCGACGACCCGGTCGACCCCTTCGGGCGTCGAGAGGTCGTAGCCCGCCGCGAAGGCGTGAGCCGTGTCGAGACAGACGCCCAGATCGTGGTCACAGCGGTCGCGGACCGCCGCGAGGTGTTCGAACTCGCCGCCGAGTTTCGTCCCGCTCCCCGCGTCGCTCTCGACGAGGACCGTCACGCCCTCGGGGACGTCGAGTTCGTCGAGTGCGCTCGCCGCGTTGTCGAGGCCGCCCTCGACGCCCGCGCCCGTGTGCGCCCCGAGGTGGACGTTCACGTACTCGATGCCGAGTTCCTCGGCGGCGTCCACCTCACGTTGCATGCTGTCGATCGACTTCTCGCGGAGGTCCGTCTTCGGCGTACAGAGGTTGACCAGGTAGGAGGAGTGGATCACCCACGGGCCGTCGAGGTGGGCGGCGGTCCCCTCGCGGAAGGCGGCCGCCTCGTCGTCGTCGACGTTCGGGTGTTGCCAGACCTGCGGCGAGTGGGTGAAGATCTGTCCGCAGTTGCCGCCGACGTCACGCTGGTTGTCCACCGCGTTGTCGACGCCGCCGGCGACGGATACGTGTGCTCCGACTCGCATACCGGGCGGTCGGGGCGCGCGAGCAAAGGGGCTTCGACTCCGGGGCGAACGGTTTTGTCACCCCCCGTCGAAGGACGGTGTATGGACAGGGACGGCCCGATCGAGGTCGGCGAGACGGTCCCGGACGTGACCGCGACGCTCGTCGATCCCGACGGTACCGACGAGGAGGTCTCGCTCGGCACACTCGTCGCGGATCGCCCGGTGTTGCTCAGCTTCTACACCGCGGATTTCAGCCCCGACTGCATCGACGAGTGGTGTTCGTTTCGCGACTTCGACTGGTTCTCCAGCGGCGAACACGTCCGGGTCGTCGGCTGTAGCAAGTCGAGTCCCGGTCCACCACCGGTTCATCGACTACCTCGGACTCAAGTTCCCGCTCTACTCGGACTCCGACCTCCGCGTCTCCGACGCCTTCGGCGTCACCTACCGCGCGCTCGGCGTCTCGAAGCGGTCGCGTCGCTCCTGTTTTCTCGTCGACCGGGATCTGACCGTTCGGTACCGCTGGGTCGGCGAACACTGGCTCGACCCCACGCGGGACACCCCGCCGGTCGACGAGATTCACGACACGATCACCGAGACCCTCGATGTCGGCGAGCCGGAGACGTTCGGGTTCTAGTTCGGTGTGGTCGCCGTCCCGTCTCTCACTCGCGGCCGAGTCGTCGGGTTCACCGTGGCCGACGCCGCGTCCACTCGACGCTCCCGTACTTCTCTTCCGCCCGCTCGCGCGCCCGAGAGAGTTCGTCGTCGGTCCACGCGCCCGGATCGGCGTCGGCCCACGCCCCGAGAGCCGCCTCGACGGTGTCGACGGCGTCCTCACGGCTCGTCTCCGTGTGTTCGTCGATCCCGGTCACCCGGTCACGGAACGTTCCGATGTCGACGTCGCCCTCGGCGAACACGGACAGGTGTCTGTCGGGGCGGACCGAGTACGTGAGCGACCCGTGCTGGACGACGGCGTCCGTGCGTCGGTGCTGGGCGTTCCCGCTCACCTTCCGTGGCCCACGTTCGCCCGACACGACCACGTCGTGTGCGGGGTGGAGTCCGCGCAGGTAGCAGGCCGGCTGGTGGACTGCGGGTCGCCCCGACTCGGCGAACTGTGCCGGCACGCCGAGGCGGTCGAAGGCGTCCATTATCGGGGCACAGAGCTGTCGGTACGACGCCACGAGGTCGCCCGGGAGTTCCTCGTCCGGCGCGACGATCGTGTAGGAGATGTCCCCGTCCGTGTCGTGGTAGATCCCGCCGCCACCGGTCTGACGGCGCGTGACGCCGATCCCCTCGCGCTCGCAGTAGTTCCAGTCGACGGTGTCGGGGTCTTGGTGGTACCCCAGCGAGAGCGTCGACGGCTCCCAGTGGTAGACGCGCACGGTTCGGGGGCCACCCGCGGCGGCCGTCTCCGCTGCGATCTCGTCGAGTGCCATGTTCATCGGTCCCGACCACGATTCCTCGCGGATCAGCCGCCACTCACGGTCGGCGTACGCCCCGGCGCTCGCGTCCATGCACGCAGGTCGGGCCCGACGGCAAAGGGTTTCGCGGTCGGCGTCAGCGAGCCTGTTCGTGGAGGCGGCGGAGTACGTCCGCCACCTCGTCGACGAACACCTCGAAGAACCGCTCGCCCTTCTCGGGCGTCGCCAGTTCCGGCGTTCCGACGGCTCCGGTCTCGCTGTACGCGTCGAAGTCGGCGTACGCCGCCAGCGGCCCCGGGTGCGAGAGGTCGTCGCGCGCCCGGTCGTACGGCGAGTCCCAGGGCGTCCCCTCGGCGGCCTCCATGTCGACGAGGTCCGGACGGAGGTGGCGAAGCATCGACGTCTCCACCTCGCCCGCGTGGCCGGCACCGCCGCGGTCGCTCTCCCGTATCTCGCCGATCCGGTCTGCACCCAGATCGAAGTACGTCACGCCGAGGACGTCGGCGTCGCGGTGGGCGGCCCCGACGGTGCTCGTCGCGCTCGCGACGACGGCACCGTTGCCGCCGTGGCCGTTCAAAAAGAGCAGTCCGTCGAACCCGTTGTCCAGCACCGACGCCGCGGTGTCCTCGAGCAGCGAGAGCAGGTCACCGCCGTCGAGGCTCGCCGTCCCGCCGAAGGGCGTGTGGTGTGGGGAGTGGCCCGTCCAGAGGGGCGGTGTCACGAGCACCGGTTGCTCCGCAGCGACGCGTTCCGCCGCCGTCGTCGCGACGGCGTCGGCGAGTATCGTGTCCGTCGCTGTCGGGAGGTGGTGGCCGTGCTGTTCGAGGCTTCCGACCGGAACGACTGCCGTCGATCCCTCCCGCTCGGCCAGGTCCCGAACTGCCGGATACGGGGTCCCGGCCCATTCGACCGACGACGAGCCGATGGATTCGTACACCATACCCGCGCGTACGACCGAATCACGTAAAAAGTTCTCTCCCGCAATCGCGGCACATTATTGAACGGATACAACACAAAAAACCTCGTTTATCTGATTGTTTGTGTGTTCGTATGGGGAGTGTTAAAATGACTATACAATTAGTAATCAAGGAGAACATTTTTCCCCCCGGTCGCGTTTGCCTCCAGTATGCTATCAGGGGAGTTGGTACCAACACGCGTAACACGGGCGTTCGATACCGCCCGGAACAACCACATCGTACGCAACTTCGTCAGCGGTTTGCGGATGATGCTCGGCGACCGGACGACCGCGGTGTACTTCTGGATCCTGGTCGGGATCACCATCCTCGGGATCGTCGGCCCGGCGCTCGCTCCGTACGGCATCGAAGAGACCCAGTACGACGACGAGACCGGCGAGGTGCTGTCCGCCGCACCGCCGTCACTCGATCACCCGCTCGGGACGACGTTCGCGGGGTACGACGTGCTATCGCGGCTGTTGGTGGGTGCCCGTCCGACCGTGATCACGGGCATCCTCGGGGGTGGTCTGATACTCACCATCGGGACCTCTATCGGTATCACGGCCGGGTACGTCGGCGGCCGGACCGAGACGCTCCTGATGCGGCTGACCGACTTCGTCTATGGCGTGCCGCTCATCCCCTTCGGCATCGTCATGATCACCTTCCTCGGGGTCGGCTTCCTCTCGTCGATCCTGGTCATCGGCCTGATCCTGTGGCGTGGCGGCGCGCGGGTGATACGCGCCCAGACGCTACAGATCAAGCAGTACCCCTTCGTGAAGGTCGCCAAAGCGACGGGGGCGAGCAGGCGGCGCATCATCATCAAACACGTCCTCCCGAACGTGGCCCCGATGGCCATCTTCTTCCTGGCGCTCGGGGTCGGGTACGCCATCATGCTTCAGGCGAGTCTCACCTTCCTCGGCGTCGCCTCCCCGTTCACGCCGTCGTGGGGCGTCATGATCCGGAACGCGTTCAACTCCGGCTACATGTCCGAGGCGTGGTGGTGGTCGATAACGCCCGGTCTCCTGATCGGCATCACCGTGCTGTCGACGTTCATGTTCGGACGCGGGTACGAGGACCTGATCACGGCCGACGGCGAGTCGGTCGAAGCCGACGCGGTGGGTGCCTGACATGAGTCAACCACTACTCGAGGTCGACGACCTCACGATTCGGTACGAGACGGACGGTGGCGATCTCACGGCGGTGTCCGACGCCTCCTTCAGCATCGACGAAGGCGAGTTCTTCGGTCTCGCCGGCGAGTCCGGTTCCGGCAAGAGCACGACCGCGAAGGCGATCATCGGCGGGCTCGACGACAACGGCCGGATCGACTCGGGCACCATCCGCTACCGCGGCGAGGAGATCCAAGACTTCTCCGAGGCGGAACTCAACCGGGAACTGCGCTGGAAGGAGGTCTCCTGGATCCCCCAGAGTTCGATGAACAGCCTCGACCCCCTCCAGCGCGTGAGCGAGCAGGCGATGGAGATCGGACAGGTCCACACCGACCTCTCGAACGAGGCGATCCGCGAGAAACTCAAGGAGATGTTCGACGTGGTCGGCCTCCAGCAGAGCCGGATCGACGACTACCCCCACCAGTTCTCCGGCGGGATGCAACAGCGGGCGATCATCGCACTGGCGCTGTTCTTGGAGCCAAGCCTCGTCATCGCCGACGAGCCGACGACCGCGCTCGACGTGATCATGCAGGATCAGATCTTCAAGTATCTCGACCGGATGAAGGCGGACGCCGAGACGAGCCTCCTCTTGATCACCCACGACATCAGCGTCATCTTCGAGTCGTGTGACAGCGTCGCCATCATGCACGCCAGTCAGGTCGCCGAGCGCGGCACGACGGAGTCCGTCCACGACAACCCTCGGCATCCGTACGCGTTCCTGTTCAAGGAGGCGTTCCCGGACATCCGGGAACCGGACCGCGACCTGGAGGTGATCGAAGGCTACCCGCCCGAACTCACCGGCGAGGTGTCCAAGTGCAGTTTCGCCGACCGCTGTCCGTGGGCGGTCGAGGAGTGTCGCGAGAGCGCGCCGCCCCTCGAACCCGTCGGCGACGAGGACGCGACACACGCCGCGTCGTGTTTCCGGAGCGAGGAGGCGTACGACCTGTACGAGCGACACGGGGCGGTCGACCCCGACGTCGCGGCCGACGGGGGTGAGGACTGAAATGGCCGACGACGCGCCGCTCCTGGACATCCGCGACCTGGAGAAACACTTCGAGGAGAGCGCCAACGTCCTCGACATCCTCATGCGTCGGGACCCCTCGAAGATCCAGGCCGTCGACGGCGTCTCCTTCACCCTGGAACGGAACGACTCCATCGCCGTCATCGGCGAGAGTGGCTGTGGGAAGACGACGCTGCTGTTGACGCTCATCGGTCTCCACGACATCACCGGCGGCGAGGTGATGTACAAGGGGACGCCGATGACCGAGTTCGACGCCGACGACTGGAAGGACTACCGGAGCAACGTCCAGGTGATCTTCCAGGACCCGTTCAACTCGCTGGACCCGAAGATGACCGTCGAGGAGTCGCTGAAGGAACCGCTCCAGATTCACGACGTCGGGAACCGCGACGAGCGGATCCGCCAGGTGCTCGAGGACGTGGAACTCCGCCCGCCGGAGAAGTACCTGCGTCGCAAGCCGATGAACCTGAGCGGCGGCGAGAAACAGCGGGTCGCCATCGGCCGCGCGCTGGTGCTCGAACCCGACATCATCCTCGCCGACGAACCGGTGTCGATGCTCGACGTGTCGACGCAGGCCTCGGTCCTCCGGATGCTGAAAGGCCTCATCGACGACTACGACGCCTCGATGATCTACATCTCCCACGACCTCTCGACGGTGTCGTACATCTCGGAGGTGGTGAACGTGATGTACCTGGGTCGGATCGTCGAGTCGGCCCCGACCGAGAACATCCTGGAGAACCCCAAGCATCCGTACAGCGAGGCGCTCGTCTCCGCCATCCCGGTCCCGGACCCCCACCACGACCGGTCCCGGACGGAGATGTCCGGCGCGCCGCGCGATCCGATCGACCTCGGCGAGGGCTGTCGGTTCCGGGATCGGTGTCCGAAGGTGATCCCGCCCGACGACATCGACGTGAATCAGGCGGCCTATCGGGAGGTGATGGCGTTCCGGGAGGCGCTGGAACGGGGCGACCTCCCGCTGGACCGCATCCGGAACGGACTCGACGCCTCGGACGAGGCGGCGTTCGCGGCCGCCATCCGCGACGAGTACTTCTCGGCGGAGTTGCGCGGCGAGAACGAGGCGACGGTCGAGGCCGCCCTCGACGACGTCGCCGGCGGCGACCTCGACGCGGCGGCGGACCGCCTCCGAACGCGGTTCGAGAGCGTCTGCGAGCAGACCCCACGCTCCATAGAGGACGAGACTGACTGGCACGTCGCCTGCCACCAGTACTACGACCACGACCGGCGGACCACAGAGGATCATGCACCCACGACAGACTGAGTCCCGACGCCGACGGCTCGGGTCCCGTCCCGGACACGGGGCACGGACGGCGGTCGACGGACGCCGTGACGGACAGGTACGGAGCGCGACGACCACGGCCGGGGACGGCCGTCAGTTCGGCCGGGAGGTGAGTCGCCCGTGTCGTCGATGAAGCGGTACGTCGTCGTCCGAGGCCTCCAGACCGTCTTCACGCTGTGGCTGGTCCTGACGGCGCTGTTCGTCATGTTCCGGTCGATGCCGGGCGACTTCACCTCGCAGATGGCCGTCTCCGGGGCCAGTCAGGAGTCCCTCGCCGCGCTCCGCGCACAGTGGGGACTCGACGAACCCCTCTACGTCCAGTACTGGCGGTACATCACGAACCTCGCGCAGGGCAACCTCGGCGAGTCGCCGGTCTACCGCGTCCCCGTCTGGGAGTTCGTGAAGATGCGCATCTTCAACACGTTCATCCTCGTCGCGCCGGCGATGACGTTCACGTACATCCTGGGCGCGCTGATCGGCACTATCGCGGGGAGCAAGCGGGGAAGCCGCCTCGAGAAACTGGGCCTGATCCCCGTCATCGGCGCTGGCTCCTTCCCCGCCTTCTTCATCTCCATCGTCTTGGTCGTCGTGTTCGCCAGTTGGCTCAACATCTTCCCGACCTCGGGGATGCTGTCGGCCGGCGGGAGCGAGGCCGGGACGTGGTGGGGACCGTACGTCACGCCCGACTTCGGCATCCACTACGTCCTCCCCTTCGTCGCCGTCGTCTGTCGGTACCTGTTCATCCCCTCGCTGATCATGCGGACCAGCGTCGTCGAGGTGATGGGCCAGGACCACACCGAGTACCACCGTCTGACCGGCCTGCCGGTCGGCAAGCGCCTCCGTCACGTCGCCAAACACGCCAGCCTCCCGGTGATCACCATCTACCCCGTCTCGCTCGCGCGCGCGCTCGGCGGTCTCGTGTTGATCGAAACCGTGTTCAACTGGCCGGGCATCGGCTTCACGCTCGTCGAGGCGGTACTGGGTCGGGACTACCCCGTCGTCCAGTTCGTCTTCTTCCTCGTCGCCGCGTTCGTCATCATCTCGAATTTCTTGATCGACCTGTTATACGGAGTTATTGACCCGAGAATACGGGTCGAAGACTGATATAGTAACAAATATTTAGTTTTCCACGGATTATAATTCGTTATCTGTCCATTCTACTCGGCGACAGTTTTATGTTCGTCGGCTTTAGTTCTCTGGTGTATGTCAGCAAATGACGGAGCCAGTGGCGGTGTCGACCGTCGCTCGGTGCTGAAAGCGATCGGTGTAGCGGGCGCGACGGGCCTCGCCGGTTGTGGCGGCGGTGGCGGTGGCGGCGGTGGCGGTGACCTCGGGGAGCGGGTGTCGACGCTCCAGATGGAGTACTGGTCGGACTACGGCGGCTTCACGACCACACAGGAGCAGATGGCCCCGATCATCTCGGACGGGGTCGAAGAGATCGGCGTCGGCATGGAAGTCGTCCCGGTGAGCATCACCACGCAACTCTCCCAGATGGCCAACGACACGAACCGGGAGAACAACATCTCCTTCACGTGGTGGGTGCCGGCGGCCGACCGCCTCGACCCGCAGGAACTGCTGAACAACATGCGCCTCGACTGGGCGGGCGCGAACGGGAAGAGCAACTACTCGAACTACGCGGACTGCGAGTACACGCGGCTGCTCCTCGAACAGACGACCGCGGAGTCCCAGGAGGCACGCGAGGAGGGGATCCACGAGACCATCGCACGGATGGCCGAGGACTGCGCCATCGGCAACCTCGCGCCGGTCGCCAACATCGGCGCGTACCGGACGGACATGGTCGACATGGGCGGCATCGGCAACGGCGGGATCGCCCGCTCGAACGCCGAGTGGGCGTTCAAGTCCAGCACCACGAGCGGCGACGACATGATCGTGGCGATCAACCCCATCGCCACGGAGACGTCGAACTGGCTGACCCACTCCGCCTCGATGCCGGAGGCGATGTGGCAGCACATGATCAACTCGCCGATCCACAAGTACAACGAGAACTTCGAGTTGACGGAACTGCTCGGCTCGGTCGAGGTCGTCAACTCCCAGGAGATATTGGTCGAACTGTTCGACGACGCTCAGTTCTCCAACGACGACCCCGTGACCTCCGAGGACGTGAAGTTCACGTTCGAGCAGATCAAACGCGGCGGCGAGGCCGGCGCGTACCCCGGTGCCGCGCCAGTTCCCTACGACAGCATCGAGACGCCGGACGAGAAGACGGTCCGGTTTAAATTCACGGAGCCGTACATCCCCTTCGCTCGCACGACGCTGATGCGGTGGGGGATCCTCCACAAGGATTCCTTCGAGGAGGCCGGCGCGGTCGAGAACCCCGGCGGCGCGCAGTTCGAGACGCCCATCGTCTCCTCGGGCCCGCTCGAGGTGACCGAACTCCAGCGCGGCCAGCGCGTCGTCACCGAACCCCACGACGGCCACCCCACCTACGAGGCCAGTCAGCCCGTCGTCTTCGAGGCCTACCGCAACGAGGAGACGATGATCAACGCCCTCCAGGCCGGCGAGTGTATGATCACGCCGGAGATCTCGCCGCCGAGCGCCCAGCGCGTCAACAACCAGTTCGAGAACGCCGAGGCGGAGTTCGCGGCGACGCACACGGCGTACAACCTGCAGTACGTCTGTCACACCGCGCCGTGCAAGTTCACGGAGTTCCGGAAGGCGGTCGCGGCGACGGTCAACCGCCAGAAGATGATCGACGTGGCGCTGGCCGGACGGGTCGACCCCGAGATGTACCCCACGTACATCTCCCAGAACCACCCGATGTTCCCGCCGGAGGACATGCTCTACAAGCAGGCCGAGGACCCGACCGGCAACCCCGACATGGCCCGGCAGATGCTCGAAGAGGAGGGCTGGGGTTGGGACAACAACGACAACCTCCACTACCCGCCGGACGCGGACCTCGACCCCCTGTGGCCCCAGGGCGAGGTGCCGTCCGCCGAGCAGTTCCCCTGCATCGAGGAACTGGGTCTCGACCCGTAGTCTCCCCCGAGCCAGTTTTTTCGGCGACGCGACGACTGCGCCAGCCTGAAGAGCCCTGGCCGTGAGAGGGGGCTATGCGACACCTCACCGAGGCAGAACTGATCGCACTCGGCGAGCGGTTCGGGATCGACGTCGACGACGCCAGAGCGGCGGCGCTCACCGAGACGGTCAACGCGATGCTCGACGACCTCGACGCACTCGACGACCTCGCCATCGTCGACGACGCGCCGTCGCCGACGGGTGCGCCGGCCGGCGAGCGCACCTGGGCCGACCCCGCCGAGGACCCCCACGGTGCCGTCGCCGTCGACTGTACGGTCCCCCCGTCGGCCGACGGCCACCTCGACGGCGTCGACGTCGGCATCAAGGACGTCGTCGCCGTCGCCGGCGTCCCGATGCGGTGTGGTTCGGCGACCATGCGCGGGTTCGTCCCGGCGCGGGACGCGACGGTCGTCGACCGCCTCCGGGCGGCGGGGGCGACGGTCACCGCCAAGACGGCCTGCGACGAGTTCGCCGGGAGCGCCCGCGGGACGACCGGCCACGGCGCGCCGATCACCAACCCCCACGACGACGGCCGGACCGCCGGTGGCTCCTCCGGCGGCAGCGCGGCGGCGGTGGCGGCCGACCGCGTCGACGCCGCCCTCGGCACCGACACCGGCGGCTCCGTCCGCATCCCCGCCTCGTTCTGTGGCGTCGTCGGCTACAAGCCCACTTACGGACTGGTACCGCTCACCGGCGTCGTCGAGAACACGTACACGCAGGACCACGTCGGGACGTTCACCGACACTGTCGCGGACGCCGCGGCGCTCCTCGAAGCGATGGCGGGTCCCGACGACGCCGACCCCGCGAGCCTGGCCGCGGCCGGCCGGAGTTCGTACCGCGCCGGCGGCTACCGGGACGCCGTCGACGCCCCGCCCGCCCCCGAAGACCTCCGGATCGGCCTCCTCGACGAGGGACTTGGCGACGGTGTCGCCGACCGGGTCGTCGACGCCACGGCGGCCGCCGCCGACCGTCTCGACGACGCGGGCGCGGCCGTCCGGTCGGTGTCGGTCGAGTCGTTCCACGCCGGCCGCCCGATCAAGAACGCGCTGAGTTTCGTCGAACTCGCGACCCACTGGCGCGACGGGGCCGCGCCGTACCGCCGTGGCGGCGTCGACGAGACGCTCCAGACCGGGTTCGCGCGGGCACGCGCCGCCGCCAGCGGCGAACTGAGCGACTTCTACACGAGCAAACTGCTCGCGGGGGCCCAGGTCGTCGACGCCCACGACGGCCGGCCGTACGTCCGCGCACAGGCCGCCCGCGAGCGACTCCGCGAGGCGTTCGGGTCGGCGCTCGACGGCGTCGACGCCCTCCTCCTGCCGACGATGCCCGACGTCGCACCACCGATCGACGACGTCGCCGACTGGGAGTACGACTACGCGCGAAACACGCGCGCGGCGAACGTGACTCGCCTGCCCGCGGTGACCCTCCCCAACGGGACGGCGGACGGTCTCCCCGTGGGCCTCCAACTGATGGGTGCCGGCTTCGACGACGCGCACCTCCTCGCGACCGCCGACCGGGTCGCGTCGACGCTCGGCGACTGAACGGGCGCACGCTTTATCACTCCGAAGCGGAAGGTGATGGTATGTCAGCTACCGACGCGGTCGAGCGACTCGTCGAACGCGACGTATTCCGGACCGACGGCGCGGACGAACTGCAGGTCGCGGACCCGTTCCGGGAGACCGTCGAGGCACACCGGGCGACGCTCTCCGATCACGACTCGGCCGACCGGCCGGAGGCCGTCGGCGACCTGTTGGGCGACCCCGAGACGGCGAGTGCCCTGGCGGCCGCCGAGGTGTCGGACCCCGACTTCCTGGCGCGCTACGTCGCCCTCCGGGAGCGGGACGACGACCTCTCGGCGACGCAGGCCTCGACCCTCGCCGTCGTCCTCGGACAGTTCGAGACCGGCCGCCCGCGGGACGAGAGCGCACCCGAGGCGTTCCTGTCGGTCGACGGCGAGGACCTCCTGCGCCTCGTCGCGCTCCACGACCGGTGTGTCGTCTACGCGTGGCGCGAGGACTGCCCGCCCTGCGAGACGATCAAGGCGGACTTCGACGAGTTGTTCGCCGACGGGCCGCCGGGCGACGTCCTCCCACTCGCGGTGTACGGCCCGGACTGTCCGCAACTGCTTGACCGGGAGTTCGACGTGAGCGTCGCGCCGACCCTCCTCTTTACGCTCCACGGCGACGTCGACTCCCGGTACGTCGGCGCGCCGACGACGGAGGGGCTCCGGGCGGAGATACAGACGCTCCGGGAGCGTACGCTGCCGTCGGCGGAGTGACCGTCGTCCCCATCGCGGAGATTTAAGCCCCCGACGGCCGTGGGTCGGTCATGCGCGTCGATATCGACCGCGACCGACTCGTGGACACGATGCAAGAGCAGGCGGACATCGGTGGCACCGAGGGTGGCGGCCTCCACCGTCTCGCGCTCTCCGACGCCGACGCCGAGGCCCGCGACTGGTTCGTCGACCGCGCGAGCGACGCGGGCCTCGAGGTCCGCGTCGACGCCTTCGGAAACACCTTCGCTCGCCGGGCGGGGGCCGACCCCGACGCCGCCCCGGTGCTCGTCGGGTCCCACCTCGACTCCCAACCCTACGGCGGCATCTACGACGGTGCGCTCGGCGTCGTCGCCGGACTGGAGTTCGTCCGGACGCTGAACGACCGGGAGATCGAGACCTGCCGCCCGGTCGAGGTGGTCAACTGGACCAACGAGGAGGGATCGCGCTTCCAGCCGGCGATGCAGGGCAGCGGCGTCTGGGCCGGCGCACACGACATCGACGAGGAGTACGAGAAGACCGACGCCGACAGAACTCGACTCCTCGACGAACTCGAACGGATCGGTTACCGCGGCGACGAACCCGCGGAGCCACGCGAACCCTACCACGCGTACCTCGAACTCCACCCCGAGCAGGGGCCGTATCTGGAGGAGACGGGCGCGGACGTGGGCATCGTCACCGGCATCGTCGGGCTTCGGTGGGCGGAGGTCACGCTCCACGGGCAGGCCAACCACACCGGGACGACGCCGATGGACTACCGGGAGGACGCCCTCGTCGCGGCCGCGGACGTCGTGACCGCGATCCGGCGGCTCCCGGGGACGCTCGGGGAGCGAACCGTCGCGACGGTCGGGTCGCTGAACGTCCAGCCCGACTCGGTCAACATCGTCCCCGAGACGGTGACGTTCACGACGGACATCCGCGACCCCGACGAGGCCGTCCTCGATACGGGCGTCACGCGGATGGAGGCGGAGGTGGCCGCCGCCGCCGACCGCGAGGGCGTCGAATACGACATCGAACACACGATGGCATCCCCGGCGGTCGACTTCCCGGACCGGCCGGTCGAGGCCGTCGCCGACGCCGTCGACGCCCTCGACTACGACGGCCGCCGGATGGTGAGCGGCGCGGGCCACGACGCCACGCACACGGCGTCGGTCTGTGACACCGCGATGGTCTTCTCCGTCAGCGAGGACGGCAAGAGCCACACCGAAGACGAGTTCACGAGTTGGCCGGACTGCTACCGGTCGGCGAACGTCCTGGCGAACGCGGCGCTGGACCTCGCCGGACGTGTCGACTGAGCGGGGTGAGCGTCGTTCGGGTCGGCGACGCGACCGATCGGACTGACCCGATCGGCGATCCATCCGCCCGGCCGACCGGGCGGAGCGGTCGGTGGTCGGCGGCGACCCCGATCAGGCCGACTCCGCGTCCAACGTTTCCGGACGGTACTCGCCGAGCAGTGACTCGACTGCCCGCCAGTCGACCGGCGGGACGTGATCGGCGAGCGCGGCCTCGAAGTCGGCCAGCCGGTCGCCGTAGCGGTCCCGCCACCCGACCGCCGGTTCCCCGTCGAAGCGGTCGTCGATCGACTGCCATCGGTCGTCGAGGCTCGTCAGACGGTCGTCGAGGGCGGCGAGGCCCTCGGCGTCGACGGCCCCGTGGGCGTCGTCCGGGTCGGGGTCGGGCCAGGCCCGGAGGTCGTCGACTTCGGCACGGAGGTCGTCGAGCAGGAGCCGGGCTACCCGGTGTCTGAGGGCGGTGTCGAACCCGACGGCCGCGGGCTCGACGTCCGCATCCACGTCCCCGGCTGCGAGCGCGTCGAGGGTCCCCGCCACGCCGTCGATGACGTCCGCCACTGCGTCGGCGTCGTCGTCGAGGGCGTCCAGCCGCCGGTCGGGGGTCCGGATCCACGCCTCGAACTCCTCGGCGTCGACGCCGAGTTTGTCCGCAGTGTGCTGGGCCGAGTTGGCCGCGGCGGTGAGCCGACGGATCTCGAGGGCCGTCTCGTAGATAGCGCCGGGCTCGTTCGCGAGGTCGACGACCGACTGGAGTCGGTCACCGAGGTCGTCGACGCGGGACGCGACTGCGGCGTGGCGCTCCTCGAAGTCGTCGAGACGCTCGGCCACGCCGTCGAGGTGATCGACCGCGGCGGCGGCCTCGCGAGCGTCGTCGATCAGCATCCCGGCGTTCTCCACCCGAGTCTCGGGGGTGGATACCACCTTCGAGACGTGGGCGAGCGCGTCGTCGACCGCGTCGCGACGAACCTCCCCTTCCTCGGTAACTCGTTTCAGCGCCGCCCGAACCGCGTCGGGGTCGTCGCCGGTCCGGGCGACGACGCCGTCCACGGCCGCGTCCAGCGACAGCCCGTCGAGCGAGTCGTCGTGGTCGGTCACGGGGCCCAGTTTCGTCGAGGCGGCGTTATAATTTCCGTCTCGACGCCGGTTAGAACTATTTTGTCATATATAGTGCTACGTGCCTCTCATCGGTGCCCCGTAGTGCCAACTACCCCTCATATAAACGATCTTTATTGGAACTCCGCGACTCTCGGGTGATGTCTGACAACAGCGGAGATCAGCACGACCGGTTTTCACGGCGGGGGTTCATCACAGCGACTGGCGCCGCCGGCATCGCCGGCCTGGCCGGCTGTGGCGGGCAGTCTGGCGGCGACGGCGGGGATGGCGGCGACGGCGGGGATGGCGGCGACGGTGGCGACGGCGGGTCCGATCCCACTGCGACCGAATCCGAGTCCGACGGGGGCAGCGACGACGGCCTGAACACCTCGCTGCTCAACGCCGAGGGCTCCTCGACCGTCTATCCCATTTCGAACACGGGCAGTTCCTACTGGAACTCCAACGCACCGCCGAGCGACGGCGAGTACTGGGGGTCGAACTCGGACAGCACCGTCCCCGGCTGGAGCCAACTCGGCGAGCCGGACATGCTCATCGCGGACTACTTCGCCTCGAAGTTCGGCTTCGAGCCGACCGAGCAGCGCTCCAGTCCGCCGTTCCCGACGACGGTCGGCCTGAGTCACTCGGGGACCGGCTGTGAGGCCGTCGCGGAGGGCCTGGTCGACATCGGCAACTCCTCGGGACCGATCACGGCAGAACTCGGCTGGAGCGAGGAAGAGGCCCAGAACAGGGTCGTCGACAACGTCGTCGGCCGCGACGGCCAGCCGGTCGTCGTCAGTTCGGACGTCGTCGACGCCGGCGTCACCCAACTGACCGGCGAGCAGGTCCGCGGCATCTACCAGGACGAGATCACCAACTGGAGTCAGATCGAGGGGATCGACTACGACCAGGAGATCTACGCCATCGGCCGCGCAGAGGGCTCCGGGACGGACACCTCGTTCCGCCTGAACATGCTGGGCGGTGCCGACGCCGCGATGCCGGGCGTCGACACCCGCTTCGGGCAGAACCAGCAGGTCGCACAGGCCGTCTCTCAAAACGAGGGCTCCATCGCGTACATGGCGCTCGCGTTCACGAGCGAGACGGTCACCCCGATCGGTATCGAATTCGAAGGCACGCTCTACGAACCGGACCGCGACGCGGAGAACACCATCTTCGACAGCGCCTACCCCCTCAACCGCGACCTCCACATGTACACGCTGATCGAGGACTCCAACCCGAACGGCGGCGGGTACGACGCGCGCGAGGCCGCGTTCGTCAACATGTTCCTCAACGAGTTCGGGCAGACCATCTTCGTGGAGGGGAACAACTACATCCCACTGCCGACGAGCGACCTGGAGGCAATGAAGGAGCAGGTGTCGCCGCTCGCCACCGAAGACCTCGTCATGCCCTGATCCGGCGACCCGTCCGGATCGGCTCGCCGTCCGCGACTACCCACCGTCCATTTCTATGACACCTCCCAACCCGACACACCTCGCACACGCAACATGACAGCAGCAACACGTAGCGAACGACTGAACGCGGCCGCCGAACGGCAGGTTCAGCGGGTTCGCGATTTCGTCGACGACACCGAACCCGCGGCGCTGGTCGTCGTCACGATCATCGCCCTCTCCCTGCTGATGGCCTTCGTCGGGTTCCTCGCGGTGTCGAACCTGACGGTCCTGCCCTTTGCCGCCTTCGTCGCGGCGACGGGGTACGGCTGGGTGCGACACCAAGAGGAGACGGCGCTGGTGGTGACGCTGACGATGACCGTCTCGACCCTGTTGATCCTCGGGCTGATCGTCGTGTTCATCTTCCGTGAGGCGGTCCCGGTCCTCCAGTACGAGAGCGCGACCGTGTTCGGCGTGAGCGTGCCGGGGCTTCGGATGTTCGTCGAATCCAACTGGGACGCGGTGTCGCCGCCGATCCGGTACTCGATGGTACCGATGATCCACGGGACGGTGATGGTGACCGTCGTCGCAACGGCCGTCGCCGGGCCGCTTGGCGTCGCCGCCGCGCTCTTCCTCTCGGAGATCGCACCCGACATCGTCCGGGAGTTCGTCAAGCCGGGCGTCGAAATCCTCGCCGGCATCCCCTCCATCGTCTACGGCTTCATCGGCTTCACGATCCTCAGCCCGTGGGCGTCGGACCAGTTCCAGACCACCGGCCAGGGGAGTTACCTCTTCGTCGGCATCGTCGTCGGGTTGATGGCGCTCCCGACGGTCGTCTCCGTCGCCGAGGACGCTCTCAGTAGCGTCCCCGAGTCGATGAAGAGCGGATCGCTCGCCGTCGGGACGACCGACTGGCAGACCATGACCTCGATCACCCTTCCCGCGGCGTTCTCCGGCGTCTCCGCCGCGGTCCTCCTCGGCGTCGGACGCGCCATCGGGGAGACGATGGCCGCGACGGTCATGTTACGTGGCGTCCCGCGGCTCACAGAGCCGCTGGTAAACGTCTTCTACGGCATGGAGACGCTCACGTCGCTCATCGCCCGCAACTACGGCGAGGCGGACGGCCTCCAGATGGACGCCCTGTTCGTCGCCGGCGTGATCCTCTTCATCACCGTGCTCGTCATCTCGGTCGGCGCACAGTACATCGAGTGGCGGATGCGTAGCAAGCTCGGAGGTGAAGCCTGATGGCGGGCGCGACCCGGTCGCGGCTCGTTGAGGGCGACACGACGGCGACCGACGCGGTTGCCGGCGCGACGGTCGGCCTCTCGGCGGTCCTGTTCGCGCTCGCGGTGGCCGCGATGTTCGAGTGGGTGAGTCTCACCGGCACTGTCGTCGGTCTGCCGACGGTGACGGTACTCGGTGGGTTGTTGATCGGCCTCGGCATCGCGGTGTCCCTCTTCGGCCTCGGCTCGCGGTTCGGCTACGTCGAGACCGAACCCGACGCGAGCGCCGGCCTGGTCGCGAGCGTCGGCGCGGCGATGCCGTGGTTCGTCATCGGCGGCGGCGTCGTCTCGGGGACGCTCGGGCTCGGCACCGCCGCCGGCGTCGTCGGGAGCGTCCTCGTCGGCGGCTTGGCGTTCGTCGGGACCGCCGTCCCCCGCGAGGACGTGGGCTCGACGGTTCCCCTCGGCGTCCTGCTCACGTTCGTCGGGACCGTCTTCCTCACCGGGACGATCGGTCCGGAGTGGCTGTGGGACCTCGGCTGGGAGCAGCAGGCCTCGATCACGGCCGAGTTCCTCGTCCCGATTGCGACGCTGTTTTGCGCCCTCTACGGCGGTTGGGCCGCCGCGAAGGCCTACGGACGGTTCGGCGCGCGCGGCCGCCACATGGGCGCGTACGTCCTCGTCTACCTCAACGCGATGTCCATCGTCGCCTTCCTGTTCATCCTCATCGCCTTCGTCGTCGTCCAGGGGATCACCGGCCTGCTCTACGGCGTCCAGGTCGGTGCCGGAGTCGGCCCGCAAGTGTTCGGGTCGTTCGAGTTGCCGGTGTACGTCCCGTTCGTGATGAACGGCGTCGCGCTCCTGAACGACTTCCAGGGGGTCCTCCCGGCGATCGTGGGGACGATCTGGCTGGTCATCGGCGCGGTGCTGTTCGCGGTGCCGCTGGGCGTCGGCGCGGCGGTCTTCCTCACCGAGTACGCCGAACGCGGCCGGTTCACTCAGGCCGTCGAGGTGGCGACCAACGGCCTCTGGAGCACGCCGAGCATCGTCTTCGGGCTGTTCGGGTACGCCTTCCTCATCCCGCGCTTTGGCAACGGGAAGTCGTTGCTGGCCGGGATGCTCACGCTCGGGTTCATGCTCCTGCCGCTGGTGCTCATCACGAGTCGCGAGGCGATGCTCTCGGTGCCCGACGAGTACCGCGACGCGAGCGCGGCGCTCGGCGTGCCGAAGTGGCAGACGATCCGGAGCGTCGTCCTCCCGGCCGCGCTTCCGGGCGTCATGACGGGGGTCATCCTCGGCGTCGGCCGGATCGCAGGCGAGACGGCACCGATCCTGCTGACGATGGCGGGCGGGACGTTCGTCCCCGGGGGACAGACGGTCGACGTCATCGGCGGCTTCGAGTTCACCGGCTCGCCGCCCTTCGTCGCCAACCCCGAACTCCTGCAGGCGACGTCCGCACTCCCTTACCAGCTGTACGCCCTCATCACCGCGGGCGTCGGTCTGGGGAGTAACGTCGCCGACCCCGACGGGTTCCGGTGGGCGACGGCGCTCGTCCTGCTTCTCGTCGTCCTCTCCTTTTACGCGATCGGCATCGGCGCGCGATACTACTTCCGACAGCGACTCAGGTACGAATAACGATGAGCGATTCACAGCAGACTCAAAGTCAGACCCGGACGGAGACCAGGACGACGGGCAGCGACCAGCCCCTCGAAACCACCAGCGGCGAGACGGTCGAGGAGACCAAAGACGAGTGGGTCGAGTACGACTTCCAAGGGACGGCGAAGATGGTCGCCGAGGACCTCGACGTGTACTACGGCGACGACCACGCCCTGAAGGAGGTCTCGATGGAGATCCCCGAGCAGAGCGTCACCGCGCTCATCGGTCCCTCGGGGTGTGGAAAGTCGACGTATCTCCGCTGTCTCAACCGGATGAACGACCGGATCAGCGCCGCCCGCGTCGAGGGGTCGGTCCAACTCGACGGGAAGGAGGTCTATCAGGACGGCATCAACCTGGTGGAACTCCGCAAACGGGTCGGCATGGTGTTCCAGTCACCGAACCCGTTCCCGAAGTCGATCCGGGACAACATCTCCTACGGGCCGCGGAAACACGGCGACATCGACACCGGGTTGCTGGCCCGAGTGCTCGGCCGTGACGACGACGAAGCGGAGCGCGAACTCGTCGAGCGGGCGCTCAAACAGGCCGCACTCTGGGACGAGGTACACGACCGGCTGGACGACAACGCCCTCGGCCTCTCGGGCGGCCAGCAACAGCGGCTCTGTATCGCCCGGTGTCTGTCCGTCGATCCCGAGGTCATCCTGATGGACGAGCCTGCGTCGGCGCTCGACCCCATCGCCACCGCGAAGATCGAGGACCTCATCGACGACCTCGCGGAGGAGTACACGGTCGTCATCGTCACCCACAACATGCAACAGGCCGCACGCATCTCGGACCAGACCGCCGTGTTCCTCACCGGTGGTAAACTCGTCGAGTACGACGAGACGGACAAGATCTTCGAGAACCCCGAGAGCCAGCGCGTCGAGGACTACATCACCGGCAAGTTCGGATAACCGTGCCCCGAGACGAGTTCCAACAGTCGATCGCCGACCTGCGCGCCGAGGTGCTGTCGATGAGCGACCTCGTCGGCGACCGACTCGACCGCGCCCTGACCGCCCTGGAGACCGTCGACGAGGCGACCGCCCAGGAGGTGATCGACGGCGACGACGCCGTCGACCGCCGGTATCTGGAGTTGGAGTCGACGTGTATCCAGTTGATCGCCCAACAACAGCCCGTCGCGGGTGACCTCCGCGTCGTCGCCGCCTCGTTCAAGATCATCACCGACCTGGAGCGCGTCGCCGACCTCGCGGTCAACCTCGCACAGTACACCCTCGAGGCGGATCGCAAGCGCTTCGAGCAGGTCGACCTCTCGGCGATCGGCGACCTCGCCTGCGCGATGCTCGACGACGCGATGACCGCCTACCGCACCGAGGACGCGGCGCTCTGTCGCGAGGTGGCGGCCCGTGACGACGAACTCGACTCCCTGTGTCAGCGCTCGAGCGAGCGGGTCGTTCGGGAACTCATCGAGGGCGAGGCCGAGGACGGCGACGCCTGGACGGTCGAACGGCTACTGGACGACGTCTCGCGGCTCCTGCTCATCGTCCGTGATCTGGAACGCGTCGGGGATCACGCGGTCAACGTCGCCGCCCGCACCCTGTACATGGTCGAAAGCGACCCGGAACTCGTCTGACATGGAGACACGCAAACTCCAGAAGGTCGGCGGCTCGACGTACTCGGTGTCGCTCCCCAAGGAGTGGGCGACCGACCACCATCTCGAAGCCGGGATGCCGATCCACCTCTATCCCCACGCCGACGGCTCGCTCGTCGTCCGGAGCGTCGAACAGGACGGCGGCCCCCTCGCCTCGACGGAGGTTCGGCTCCCCCGAGTCGACGACGACGCGATCCGGTGCTCGCTCGCTGCCGCCTACGCCGTCGGGTACGACGCCGTCACGCTCGTGGCCCCGGACGGTGCGTCGTTCGACGGCGACGACTACCGCCTCGTCCGGCGGCTGACGGAGTCGACCCTCGGGCTGTCGGTCGTCGAGGAGGACGCGGACCGGATCACCGTCGAGAGCCTGCTCGACGCCTCGGAGCTCTCGATCCGACAGTCGGTGACCCAACTCCGGTTCACCGCGCTCTCGATGCACCGGACCGCGGTCGACGCCTTCCCCGACGGCGACGCGGCCGACCTCGACCGCCGCGACGACGGTGCGGACAGATTGCTGGGCGTGGTGACCCGCCACCTCAACCGCTCGCTCGTCGACTTCGGCGAGGTCGACCGCCTCGACGTCCCCCGGACGTCGCTGTTCGACCACTACCTCACGGCCCGGGAACTCGAACGGGTCGCGGATCACGCGGTTCGGATCGGCTCGCTCGCCGCCCGCGTCGACGATCCGCCGCCTGCGGACGTCTTGGACGAGGTGGACGCGCTCGCGGATGCGTCGCGGGCCGTCGTCGAGACGGCGACGAAAGCGATCCTCGACGGGTCGCGCGACGACGCCCACGAGGCGCTGATCCGGCGTGACCGGGTCCTCGACGACCTCGACGCGTTCGATACGGCGCTGTTGGAGCGGTCTCCCCCCGCCGGATACGTCCTCTCGCGGGTGGTCTCGACGCTCGCCCGAACTGCCGAGTGTGGCGGAACCGTCGCGACGGTCGCGCTCCGGTCGAGCGCCCGTCCCGACGACTGATGGGGTTCAAAGCCTCTGGCGATCGAACTGCCGAGATGCCGCCGGTTACGGCAGGTGGCGACATCCGACCCACGGCGAACACGTCGTCCGTCCCGCGTGGCGTTCGAACAAAGCCCAGTCGCACCGCCCGGCTCAGTCCAGATTCGAGAGTGCCTCGTCGACGTCGAACGCGTCCGTCGTCTCCGACCCTTCCTCGCCGCGGTCGACCGTCTCCTCTTGGTCTTCGTCTATTTCGACTTCCGGGCCCTCCTCCTCTGTGAACTCCGTGTTGACTCCCCACGGCATGTTACCGGTCCTCCGTGCGCTCGGCGGGTCTCGTCATACTCTCCTTACCCGCCCGGTCGGTATATCGGTTTGGGTGTGACGCCACATTTTTCGTAGATGGGGAAGCTACAAACGAGAATGACTACTTATATTGTGACTTGTTAATAGGGAAATTGAAGATCGACTCGTACCGTGTATTAGTTCAGCATACTCGTCGCGGAACGTTTCGAGATTCCCACATCGTAGAAGTACTTCGTCTTCAGCATGAACCGTTCGGTGACTGCATAGCCTGTATAGCGAAAACGTCATTTCGAGTCGTCACGCCCCACATTCGACCAGTCTCGGAGTAACCAGACAGTATTACTATAGTAGCGTTTGGAACTGTTTGCACACCTGATCGCCAGACTGCATGCGATCAGGTGTGCGATGACTTACAAAGGCTACTATCGCTCCGCACTACATTTCCTCTACGAGTTCACGGGGAGGTTCCACGTCCGTCGGCGTCGAGGCGCTTCCGACAAGCGTCCGCCGGTCCCGGAGGGTGTGCACACAACCGACGAGCGTGAACCCCGCGGCGACGAACAGGGCGTATCCGAACCCACCCACGTACGAGAACGGCGCGAACCCGAGCGCGGCGACCGCTACCAACGCCGAGAACACGGCTCCCAACGCGAGATAGAACTGGCTCCAAGGGATGTCGTCCTGCGGCACCACGTCGAGGTAGACGTCGAACGTCCGGAGATCCCCCGTCATGGTGATCGTCCCACGGTCCTTGTCGTAGACAACGGCCCCCACCCGGTCCATCATCGGCAGGTGCGTCTGATGGAGACCGGTGTACACCCGCTTGCGCTGTTTCGGCGTCACGGCCCGGCGGTCGATGCGGTTCTCCCACGCCGCGATCTGCTCGGAGAGGTCGCGGATCGTCACCGAGTCGTCCACCTGCCGCAGGTAGTGATAGTGATTAAGGAAGTTATTTACTGTTAGACGTAGTGGGGTCGATAATGGGGCAGTTCGACGAGATCACGCTTGAGGAACTCTACGACCTCAAAGAGCAGATAGACGAGGGTAAGCCGCGAGAACGTGTTCTCGCGGCGATCGGGCGCAAGCAGGGCGATCAAATCGATACCTTGGCTGACCGCCATGGAGTCGTCGAAAAAACGATCCGCAACTGGCTCGATCGGTTCGAGGAAACACCGATCGAGCAAGCTCCCTACGATGCTCCTCGACCAGGAGGCCCAGCAAAGATCGAGGGAGAAGAGCGGGAACAGCTGTTCGAACAGTTGCAACAGCCGCCAACCGAACTCGGCTACGACCAGCAAGCGTGGTCAGCGAAGCTCCTTCTTCACCACGTCAAACAGGAGTACGACGTCGAATACCACGAGAACTACGCCTACGAGTTATTGAGAGAGGCCGGGCTGTCCTTGCGGACAGCACGGCCTCAACACCACGAGGCCGACCCCGAGGAGAAGGCCGAGTTCCAAGACACAGTCGAAAAAAACGGCCCGAACTGAGCGAGAAAACCGTCGTTGTCGTCGATCAATTCACCAAGCACGTTGGAACCGTCCAGCGGCGTGGCTGGTACCCAATCGGTTCAAATCCGACGATAGAGACTGCAACGTCCTGGAAGTCGGTGACAGTGCTTGGCGCTGTCACCGATAACGGTGATAGCCTCTTCTGCTGGACGGAAGAGAACTTGACCAGGTTCCACGGAATTCGGTTGTTAGAAGCGTTGAAAGACGAGTTCGGTGAGGAATTAGTGGTGTTTCTGGACCGAGCGGGCTACTTCTATGCGAGGGATCTCTGGGAGCACGTCAGCGGTGAGCGCGAGACCGAAACTGTCGGAGACAGTTCGGTCTCGTGCGTGCGCGGGGACAATCTCGAAGTGTGGTATTTCCCGTCAAAGCTACCCGAATTGAACGCCGTCGAAGGGTGCTGGGATCAGCTCCAGGAGTGGTTCAAATACCGCCTTATCCCAGATCTCTCGACGCTGAAAGACTCCATTACACGAGGATTGAGCGCAATCACCGAACCAAATATCTGGCCGTATCTTACCGGTAAAGATCCGACTTAATCACTATGAAGGGTATACCGACGCCGCCGACTGCTCAGCGTGTCGAAAACTACCTCTGTCGTCAGGTGCGTCTCGTCCGATAGTCTCCCCTTACCGGCTGTGGTTCCGAAGTCCGTTATCTGTGCCCCCGTCTTCATATTCGTGTATCTTCACCCATGTATAAAAATCTATATGACGATTTATGAACTTAACTAACAGTACCTTACCTCACGGATCAGCCGCCGCTCCTCGATCAGATGGCCATCGTGTGTGGTTTGTTCGGCCCCGACGGGTGATACGGTTCTCATACCTATGATTACTGACTACATACGTTGAACGATGATTCGGCACTACACTACGGACGTACTGACAGGCCTTCGTCGACCGGAGTACACCGGCGAGAACCGGTGTCTGCCCTGCACCGTGATCAACCTCGTCCTCGCGGCGGCACTGGCCGCTGCGGCGGCGCTCGTATCTCTCCCACTGGGGGTCGCTGTCGTAGTCGGGTCGCTCGCGAGCATCTACCTCCGAGGGTATCTGGTGCCCGGGACGCCCGAACTCACGAAGCGGTACCTCCCCGAACGCGTCCTCGGGTGGTTCGGGAAGGCCGACACCCTAGGTCCCGCCGCGGATATCGATTTCGACGCGGTGGCCTTCCTAAACCGCGCGGCAGTCGTCGTCGACACCGGTGACGACGTCGCCCTCGCACCGACCTTCGAGCGCCGTCTCGACGCCGCCGCGCTCGCCCTCGACACCGAGGCGGCCATGACCGCCGCCTCGGCCGACCTGCTCGACGTCGACCCGGAGCGGGTGTCCTTTGCCAGCGACAGCGGGTCGTGGCGGGTCTTGGTCGACGGATCGATACTCGGGCGGTGGGAGTCGAAGGTGGCGTTCGTCGCCGACCTCGCCGCCCACCGCACGCTCTCGGGGTGGACCGACGACTGGGCGTCGGTCCCGGGGGCTGCCCGCGGCCGGACGCTCTTGGCGGTCCGCGCCTGCCTCGACACGTGTCCAACGTGTGCGGGCGATATCCGGCTCGGGACCGAAACGGTACGCTCGTGTTGTCGCGAGTACGAAGTCGTCGCAGCCACCTGTTCCGGCTGCGACGCCCGGCTCTTCGAGACCGACGCACGGGGCCTCGCCGCCGTGGAGTGACACCGTCGGCGACACCTACGTGGGGGATGTCCGATACCACAGGGCGTCGAACCCCGTCACGCGAGCGTCGCCGACGACACGATTTCGAGCGAGTCACACACACGACCCGGGGACGGCGGACTCGGGAGTCAGTGAATGGCTAACTCGACAGACACAGGAGTATAGTAGCCTTTGTAAGTCATCGCACACCTGATCGCATGCAGTCTGGCGATCAGGTGTGCAAACAGTTCCAAACGCTACTATATTTTCGACGGGACGCCCGTCTTCAGAAGAGCTTGGCACGGAGCCGCGCGAGCCGTCCCCGCGCCCCGATCCGTGAGGCCATCAGTTGGTACGCCGTCGAGACGGCAAAGCAGACGAGGAACCAGGTCGCCGGAACGAGTGGGTCGACGGCGGCGAAGCCGGGTACCGAGGCCAGCGACGCGACGGTCGCGAACAGCCCCACGACGCCCAAGACGCGGTAGTACTCGCCCCATGTTACGCCCACGCGGGTGGTGACATCCATATACCGCCCGAGGTGTCTCGCTTCCGGACGGGCGGACACCACTTTCCGATCGGGATCGTAGACGACGAGCCCGAGGCCGTCCATCTTCGGGAGGTGGGTCTGGTGGAGCGCGTTGTAGACGCTCTCACGGAGCGCCCGCGGTGCAGGGCGCTGTCCGGACTCGGCCGCGGCGATCCGCTCGGACAGTTCACGCAGCGAAAGCGCCTCCGATTGGGTCCACAGTTCGGCGAGCGCCTCCCGCCGGCGCGCGTTACTCAGGACGTGATACACCTCCACCTCCGACAGGACGGCCCGCTGGAACATCACCTCCTCCGACGGGTTCTTGGGGCATAGCTATGGGCCGACTGCCGTTCCGTGCCACACGGAACGCTCACCGTACAGAACCCGAACCGAGCCGTTCTCGATCGGTACGTCGACCGGACTAACCGGTACGCACTCCGGATCCTACCGGTACGCACGCACACCTGTTCCGGTACGAACACAGTACGCGGCGGTACGGACCCCGTATCCGACGGCCGAATCAGGCAACGAGACCCTATAAAAAGCCGTTTTAGGGGCTCTAACGCCTGAATCAGCGCATAGGTAATACCCCCCCGGATGTGGGGTACTTTGTCCCGAGACGACCAGTGGCGGTTCCACGGTCCGACGGGAGGACAAACCAATGACGCACGACAACGACCCCAAACTGTACAGCCTCTCACGCCGCAAGATGCTCGCCGGCCTCGGTGCCGTCGGCTTCGCTTCCGCGGGCGCCGGTCTCGGTACGAGCGCGTTGTTCAGCGACCAGGAGACGTTTGAGGACAACACGATCACGGCGGGCACCCTCGATATGACGGTCAGCGCGACGCAGGTCGCGAACAGCTCCGACGCGCTTGGGGAGATCTACTACGAAAACCTCGGCCTTCAGGCCACGATCGGTGCATCGCCCGGTGACGGCGACGGCGTCCGGCTGCAGGCCGACGACGTCAAGCCCGGCGACTGGGTGATCTACTGCTTCGAGATCGACGTCGAGGACAACCCCGGGTACGTGACGATCCACGCGGACAACCTCCTCGAGAGCGGCGGGGCCAACCCCGAACCGGAGCAGGAAGCGGAAGGCAACAGCAGCAACAGCGCCGACCTCGGCGAGGCGCTGCTCGTGACCCACTGGGGCACGTTCAACGGAACTGACCCGACCTATGACGGCAGCGGCAACGTCACGAACGCGGGGACGATCGCCGGCAACTCGCGCCTCGACCTCGAGGATCTCGACAGCACGACCAACGTTGCCGGCGGCATCGCACAAGGGGCGTACGGCGTGCCCGCACTCGACGGGACGGCGACAGTCGGCTCGACCCCCGTCGAGTACACCACCCTGCGGGAGTTCGTCGAGACCTACGACACCGATCCCACGAGCGCGCCGTTCAACAACACCCAGGACCCGCCGAACAGCTCCGGCGTCCTCATCCGCAACGACACGGCCGGCGGCTCGCCAGCACCGGCTCTCCAAGTCGGCGGCTCGAACACCGGACTCGGCTCCGGCACGTTCACCTACTACATGCTGATCGAGCTCCCCTTCGACGTCGGTAACGAGGTCCAAGGCGACAGCGTCCAGTTCGACCTCGGCTGGAGCACCGAACAGGTCCGCAACAACGGCGACCCACGGAGTGGCATCACGTTCAACAATTCGACCTCGTAGGGCGTTCGACGCCACCCGACACCCATTCGGAGCACGACACACGCGTTCTCGCGTGCAGTCGTGGCACGATCCCTATAGTAGCCTTTGTAAGTCATCACACACCTGATCGCATGACTGCGTTCGATCAGGTGTGCGGACAGTTACAAACGCTACTATAGCCCGGCACTCACGCGGTGCTCGCTCGACGGTCGTGAAACGGCGGTTCGACTCCGCCGGTGGGCTTCCCCCAGTGGGGACTGGACTCGTCTCGGCGACGGTCCCACCCGAACGAGGGAGACAGACCATGACAGAACACGAATTCGACCTCTCACGGCGGAAGGTGCTCGGCGCGATCGGAGCCATCGGTGCGGCGTCAGCCGGCGCCGGCTTCGGCACGAGCGCCCTATTCAGCGATCAGGAGACGTTCGAGGACAACCGACTCGTCGCCGGCGAACTCGACCTCACAATGGACTGGGAGGAGCACTACTCTTTCCCCCAGATATACGAGGCGTTCGACGATCCGGCGGCCGGCCTCGACGTCCGAACGGAAGAACCGAACGTTCCGGACCTGTACCAGCGGTATCCTGCGGGCGCGACCGACGGAACCGACGGCGACGGTTCGATCTGGGTCAACAGGGAGGATGTCCCGACGTATATGGACAACACCGCTATCGACTCGTTCCCGGATGCCGGGAACGACGGGACGGCGGAGTTCCCGGTCGAGGAGATGGCCGAAAACGGGACGCGCGCCTGTGAACTGTTGGCCAACGTCGGCGGCGAGAGCGGCGGCCTCTCGAACTTCGGCGCAGAGACCGTCGGCCGAACCGACAACGAAGACACCCGTCTCGACGCCGGCGAGGGAGCGCCGCTCATCAATCTCCACGACGTCAAACCCGGGGACTTCGGCGAGGTTACGTTCAGTATTCACCTCTGCAGCGACCCGGGAAACCCCGGCTACGTCTGGATGAACATGCCCGGCGGCCTCACCGATCACGAGAACGACGTGACCGAACCGGAGGCGGCCGCCCCCGGCGAAGACGATCTGCCGGGTGACGCGGAGACGAGCGGCGAGCTCGCGGAGAACATCGAGACCGCGCTGTGGTACGACACGGACTGCGATAACCTCCCGGACGATGGGGGACAGCCGATCGATCTCATCGCGCTCGCCGACGTCTCCGGGTCGATAGACCCCCCCGAGATGGACGACATCGAGGACGGGGCGAACGCCTTCGTCGAGGAGCTTCCGACCGACGGAACCGTCGAGGCGGGGTTCATCACCTTCGCCGGTCCGGGCGAAGGATCCGCTTCCGGCGTGACCGTCCAGCTGGACCTCGGGCCGATCGATCCGTTCTTCCAGAACGACGACCCGACCCAGCCGGGCGACATCGGGCAATTCCTCCCCGAGAGCGGGAACGGAAGCACGCCGATGCCGGCAGCCCTCGACGTCGCACGCCAGATCCTCAACGCGGAAGCGCGCCCGAACGCCCGGAAAGTGATCCTGCTCGTCACCGACGGCGGCCCCGACTACCCGGACGTCACCTACGAGGCGACGACCGGGACGGACACGTACACGGTCCCCTCGCAGTATGTCGACGCCGGAACCAACGACGGGACGAGCTCGAATGAGGAGCAGGACCAGACCGCCGACGTCGCCGACAGCATCGACGACGACGAGATTGCGATCTTCACCGTCGCGGTCGGCGGGACGGGGGTGAATTCGATCTTCGAGGGGCCACAGACGCTGGGCTCGTTCCTCGAGAACCGGATCGCGACCTCCCCGAACGAGGCCTTCGACGCGACCGTCGCCAACGGCAACGGCGGCAACCTCGAGGGGATCGCCCAGACGATCGGGAACCGGATCTCCACGCTGGCCAGCACCGGGAACGCGGAGAAGATCGTGTTCCGGGGCACCCTCGAGGAACTCGAAACCGCGTTCGGGACCACAGAGCATGGGATCCCGCTCGATGCCGACGGTGACCCGTCGTTCGACGAGTTCGCCGATGACGCAGAGACCGACCCGCGTCGGGACTGCTTCCTCGCCGGGGCGACGTACTGCTTCGGGTTCTCGTGGTGGCTCCCGCTGGACGTCGGCAACGAAGTCCAGTCGGATTCGGTCACCTTCGATCTGGGCTTCTACACCGAACAGTGCCGGAACAACGACGGTGGCGGCGGGCAGCCAGTCACACCGACGGCTGGTGGCGACACGGGACAGTAACCGATCACCGCTCTCTCCCATTCGGATCCGACCCGCGCCGCGCGGATCGGACGGCCGCCCGACGGTTCGAAGCCGTCGATGGGCTTCCCCAAGACGGGGACCGACCGTCGTGCGACGGTCACACACGAGGAAAACCAATGAAAGACTACGAATTCGACCTCTCCCGACGCAAGGTCCTCGGCGCGATCGGTGCTATCGGCGCGGCGTCAGCGGGCGCCGGCCTCGGCACGAGCGCGCTGTTCAGCGACCAGGAAACGTTCGAAGACAACCGACTCGTCGCGGGCGAACTCGATCTCAAGATGGACTGGGAGGAACACTACTCCTTCCCGCAGTACTACGGGTTCGACGATCCGACGGCCGGGCTGGATGTCACCCGATCCGAACCCACAGACACGACCGACTACGCCGCGCTCCCCGATCCGTCGAACCCGCTCGTCTGGGTCCACAACGACGACCTCAACGCGTATATGGACAACACTGCGATCGAGGCCTACCCGGACGTGGACGACGACGGGATTCAGGATCCCTTCAGAATGGACGGGGTCGGCGACTTCTGTACCGACGGCGCCGACCTTAACGGCGGGCTCGATCCCTTCGGCGACGGTGCCTTCCGAACCAACAACGTCGATACCTATACACCCGAGACGGAGACGATCGAACCGCTCGTCAACCTCTCGGACGTCAAACCGGGCGATTTCGGGGAGCTCACCCTCAGTCTCCACCTCTGTGACAACCCGGGATACATCTGGATGAACGGCGGTCTCGTCGAGGCCCGCGAGAGCGGCATCACCGAAGCCGAGAGCGACTCCAGCGACGCTGGCCCCGCAGATGAGGTCGTGACCGATCTCACCGAGAGCGACGGCGTCGAACTCCTCGACGAAATCCAGACCGTCGCCTGGTACGACGGCGACTGCGACAACGTCCTCGACGGCAGCCGGGAAGCCACCGGAGGCGAATTCGCAGACGTCGTCATCGTGATGGACGTCTCCGGCTCGATGGACGGCGAACTCGCCGACGCGCAGGCCGGCGCGAACGAACTCGTCGCGGCCCTCGGGCCGAACGACCAGGTCGGACTCGTGTCCTTCTCCAGTTCCTCACCGAGCACGTCGTCCTCATCGCTCGATGTCGGACTGACGAGCAACCACAACGACGTTTCGACGGCCATCAACGGCCTCTCCGCCGGTGGCGGGACGAATATCGAAGCCGCGATCGAACGAGCACATGACGAACTCACAGTCGCCGATATCTTCACCGAGTACACCGAGAGCGGGAGCGCCCGCCCCGGCGCACGGCAGATTATGGTCTTCCTCGGCGACGGCTCGGAGAACGCCGGAACGGACGTGACTGATTCGGGTAACGAGGACCCCGTCCAAGAGGCCTCCAACGCGAAGGCGGACGGCATCGAGATCTTCACCATCGCATACGGTACGAGCGCGCCGAGCCTCTCGGATCTGGCGAGCGACCCGAACAATCCGCCCGAGAGCCCAGAGTCCCAGTACGCATTCGGGGCGACGACGGAGGACGTCGAGACCGTCTTCCGGAACATCGGCGGGACCGTCAGCAGCGGCGGCGAGGAGGTCTTCCACCAAGGATCGCTCCGCGACCTCCTGCTCAGGCTCGAAGACGGTGACGGGATCCCACTCGACGGCGACATCGAGACCGAGGGCCGGTCCTGTTTCGCCGGCCTTCAGACTCACTGTGTCGGACTCGCGTGGTGGATCCCCACCGAGGTCGAGAACCAGATCCAGTCGGACTCGGTCAGCTTCGACGTCGGGTTCTACGCCGAGCAGTGCCGGAACAACGAGCAGACCCCGGAGGCGGAAGTCTGAGTTACTGACCCACCTCCGGCTCGCAGAACAACTGGTTCGACCACGAACACGGACCCACTCGGATCCGACGCGTCGCGTCCGCGACTTCGGCGGCCGAGACGGCGGTTCGACGCCGCCGGTGGGCCTTCACGAACACCCCAATGAAAAAACACCTCTTCTGACGACGGATACTCACGGCCGCGGCAGGCGCAGGCCTCATCGCAGTCGGTGCTGCGCCGGCCCGAGCGGCCGCCGGCCTCGCGCCACTGGAACTGAACCAGACCGCTCAGATCCAGTCGGGCGACTCGCTGCCAGCTGTCGCGCTCGACTGGCGCGAGACGGTCAATGTGGCCGTCGTCGAGGACACTGATCTGGCTACGGTCTCGATCGAGGTAACTGGCGGGGCCGGCGTCGTCGTCGTCGACGAGGCGGTGTTGCCCGGCGATACCGGCGCCGTCACCCTGCGCGCGACCCTCGTCGAAGACGGCGACTCGCTCCAGAACGCCGAGCTGGCGCTCCACCTCGCGCTAACGGCGACCGCTGAGAACGGAACGACCGAGCCCGAGCGGCGCACCCTTAGGCGAGCGGCGAACTCGACTGCCACCGACAACTGACACCGACCCCGGTGGCTGCCGCCGCCGCTCCCGCAGCGCGCCCCGCGCCGCCGCGGTCGGCCGCTCGGGCCGGCACCATCGTCCCGGTAACGACGCCATGCCGCGGAGTACGGGCGTCGTATCGGTTGTGCAGCCGACCCATACCTATGCCCTCCGATGTCGTATCGCCCACAGAACACGGATCGGATGCCCGATCCACCCACCGACCCGGCGTATCCGGGACAACTCACATGACACTCACACGTCGAGAACTGTTGATGGGAATCGGAGCCGGTGCGATCGGTGTCGGGGGACTCTCCCTCCGTCGGCGCACACCCCCCTTCTCTCAGTACACCTATGCCGCACCGGAGGACGACACCGACGACCGGCGGCTCCGTGTCGCTTGGTACGAAACATACAACGGCGGTTTCGTCGCGAACCACGCCGGAACGAACGATAGCCTCGACACGACGCTCGATCCCGATAGCGGGCCCGAATACGTCGAGGAGGCGACCTTCGTGACTGACGCGACCGGCCCGGTTCTCTCCGTGGGGAACGTCCTCCCCCGAGACACGGGCACGCTGGTCGTCGGCCTCGAAGTAGTCGACGGTAGCGACGCGGAAGCGCTCGATGTGTGGTTCCGCGCGTCGCTGACTGACGACGGTGAAAACGGCGTGAACGGGCCCGAACGGGCCGCCGGCGACACCACGGACGACGACGGCGAACTCGACGAAGTCGCTGTCGTCGAGGTGTGGCTCGACGGCTCGCCGCTGGGGGGCTGCAACGGCACGAAGGAGTTCGACGAGACGCTCGAATCGCCGCTCGTCGCTCCCGCCCCCTTCGCCGATGCGTTCGCGCCGACAGCCGATGCTGGTGACGCCGAGGGACTACTCGCGCTGGATTGCATTCCACCGGGGTCGTTGCGGTGCGTCGCGCTCCGGTGGGAGATCCCGGCCGAAACGGGGAACCAAGCCCAAGGCGACTCCCTCGGCTTCGAGTTCGCGTTCGGCGGCGGCCCCTGCGACGGCGACAGCCCCTTCACCGTCGGGGGGACACAACGATGATCCTGAGCCGACGCCGCGTGCTGGCAGCGCTGGCCGCGGCTGGTGGCGCAGGCGCGCTCGCGGGGACCGGAACCGCCGCGGTGTTTCGAGACAGCGAGCGCTCTCGCGCGTCGATCACGGCCGGTACCGTCGACCTAGTCGTCGAGTACGAACTCCTGACCGGCCCCGGTACGGGCGGCCCCGGCAGCAGCGGCACCGTCGACGGCCCCCGCATCACGCTCCCGGTTGATTCACTCGCCCCCAATGACGACGCCGGGAGTATGCTCCTCACGTTCGCGCTCCCACAACGGGGTGACGCCATCAACAACCCCGCTGCGCTGTGGCTCGCGACCGACTGCCCCGTGCCCGAGGCGACAGGGCTGGGGGAGGCGATCCGGGTAACGCTGTCGTACGCCGACTGCGAGTCGGGGACGCCGCTTTCCCGGATCGTCAGCGGTTCGCTCCGGGAGGTCGCCGACGACCTCCGTGACGGTCGCCGTGTCGACAGCGACCCGACGACCACCGAGCCCGACTGCTTGGTGGAGGAGGTCTGCCTGCTCGTCGAGTACGAACTCGCCGGCTACGTGGGGACCGAAACGGTCGACTTTCCGTTGTGGTTCGCGGCGGTCCAGTGCCGGCACGCCACCCCGACGAACCCTTTCGCCGGCATCGACGCCGACCCGTGTCCCCCCGGCGACCCCTGCACGTGTTGCCGGACGCTCGGCAAACTGGAACTCGACTCCGGCACCCAGCCCGGGATCGACGATAGCTACGTCGAGCCCGGAACCTACGTCTTCACCGATGGCGATACCGACTACGGCCTGGAGATCTACGACACCGCGGACAAAGACGCCGGCACCGAGACCGTCGGCGTCGCCTTCCGGCTCGTGCACCTCGTCGGCGACGCCGTCCCGAGCCTCTGTACGGTGGCCATCAAGAACGGCCCCGGGTTCGAGCAGTACGACCGCGACGACGACACGCTCGCCGACACCGCCGGACTTCCCGGCAGCGACGCCGACGGGCTCGTCTACGCGCCGGACGGGAGCGCGATCAGCCACGTCACGGTCTGCGTCTGCACCACCGAGCCGGAGGCGGACTGTCCCGGGTGTACGGATCCCTCGTTCACGAACTCCGGCTCCGGCGGCCCGAGCGGGGACGACGATGCTGACAGAGACGAGCGCGAACCGAGTGGGGACGCCGACGGATCCACCGGTAGACTGGGTGGCCGCGGTGGCACCGAGCCCGACGGTTCCGACGACCCCGCCGGACGCAGCGGTCCGTCGGCGGCTCCGCCCGGAGGTGACCGATGACCCGGCTCCCGACGCCGTCACTCCCGAGCGCCAGACAGTTGCTCGCGATGATCGTCCTGCTCGCGGCAGTCTCGCCGTTCGTGGTCTTCGCCGTCCCGCAAGTGATCGGGGCCGACGAGGGGTTCGTCGTCCTCTCAGGGAGTATGGAACCGGCGCTGTCGACCGGTGATGTCGTGATTGTTGATGCCTCCGCGCCCGTGACGGTTGGCGACATTATCACCTACCGGACTGGCGCCGACGGCGTCCCGACGACCCACCGCGTCATCGGCGTGCAAGACGGCGAATACGAGACGAAGGGTGACGCGAACGGGAACGCCGACTCGGGCTTGGTCGGCTCCGAGGCGATCATCGGACGGGTCGTCCTCGCGATCCCCGTCATCGGCCACGTGATCCTGTGGGCGAACACGCCCGTGGGATACGTCACGCTGGTCGTCGGCCCGCTGGTGTTGCTCGGCGCGAACGAACTCTTCGCGTGGGCTCGGCGGGAGCCGACCGGAAGCGAACGCGAGGATCCAGCGTCCGAACAGGGATCGTCACCGGACCCGGACACGGCGGACGGCGACGCGACCGCAGACGACTGGGGGGTCCCGGAGGCTACGGTATCGGAGGTCAACGGCGGGCTGCAACCCACCCGGTCTGCCACGGTCGCCGCGGTCGATTTAAAGCTCACGCTCTTGGCGATGGGAGCGTTGTGCACGTACGCAGGGTGGAACGTGTACCGCGAGTTCTCCCTGACCGCAGCGCCGACCCCGATTTCGGTCGGGGCGCTGACGGCGGGCTTCCTCGGCCTCCTGTTCGCAGGGTCGGTGACGGTGACCGCATGGCGGGCGGCCCGCGCATCGCGCTCCGAACCGTCCGCTACGAGCACCGACTCGGTCCCCGCTCTGACGGACGGCAGCGGGGGGGCGGAGGCGGACGATGAGTGAAATGCTCGCCTTCATCTGCGCGCTGTTTGTCGTGTTCGCCTCGACAACCGCCGGCGTGTCGGTCGCGCTGCTGTCGGATGAGGAGTCGGTTTCGATCGGCTTCAGCGCCGATGTTCCGAACCCGGACGCAGTCGCGCTCGACGGCGATCCGGAGGCTACGTTGGACGCTGCAAGCGATGGACTAACGGCCAGCGTCGACTCGAATGATACCTCTCGGAACGCGACGGGAGAACCCCCAAGATCCGACGGGAACAGTTCGTCCAGTTTCAGCGGGACTCAGGACGGGAACGCCACGACTGCAGTCGACGAGAGCGACGGGAACGTCACCGACGACAACTCGGGGTCGCCTGTGTCCACCCCACAAGACGATGGATCGGAGTCGACCGACGACGCGTCCGACGAGGACGTGGATGACGAACGGACCGATTCGGTCGAATCCGATGACAACGGCGACGCGTCCACCGATGGCAGGGATTCATCGGCCGACGGAGAGGGATCATCTGAAAAAGCTGACTCCACGTCTGAGTCCGACGGCGGGTCCGACGATAGTGGCTCGTCTGAGTCCGACGGCGGGTCCGACGATAGTGGCTCGTCTGAGTCCGACGGCGGGTCCGACGATAGTGGCTCGTCTGAGTCCGACGGCGGGTCCGACGATAGTGGCTCGTCAGGGTCCACCGACAGTGGCTCGTCTGAGTCCGACGGTGGGTCCGACGATAGTGGCTCGTCTGAGTCCGACGGCGGGTCCGACGATAGTGGCTCGTCTGAGTCCGACGGTGGGTCCGATTCTAACGGATCTGGCTCCGACGGTGGCTCCGACGGTGGATCCGATGGTGGCTCCGACGGTGGCTCCGATAGTGGCTCCGACGGTGGATCCGATGGTGGATCCGATGGTGGCTCCGACGGTGGCTCCGATTCTAACGGGTCTGGATCCACGAACGACAGCTCGTCCGACGACTCCGGTACCACCTGATGGTGCCCGGCAGAACGAGTCGAGGATCTCTCCGCCTCCCCGGGACAGCCCGTGACGCCCACAGGCGGAATGTCCTCGTGATCCTCATCTATCTCTTCGTGTTCATTCTGCTCGTCGGCGTCGTTGTCGCGTTCCTGTGATTCCGAGACGGTCAGTGTGTCTACAGAGACACAGCGAGATCTATTCGTGTATTTGACACTCCTAACGCTTGGGATTCCTCCGCGTTCACGCGGAGGAGGATGTCAGTATGAACGGCGAAGCGGCCGAGACTATCGGTATCACGCGGAACCTCACCGAGCGGGTCAAACAGCAACGACGGCTCCGGAGCCAGAAAGAACAACTCGACGAGTTCGCAAGCGCGGTGTCTCACGACCTGCGGAATATGGATGTCCCACGCTCGTTGATACCGTCGAGAATTCGGTAGAGTGTCTTGAATCGGCTGTAATCCTCCAGCAGTTCACATACTGGTATTCGGGTCAACAACGTTCTCGCGGAGTTGCTTGACGGTGCACTTGGCGATGCAGGTTTTCCCCGCCCCCGACGGCCCGTACAGGAACGATAGCTCGGGGCGGCTATCGGTCATGATCGGCCGCAATGTATCTGAGAGGTGGCTCACCTCGGCGGATCGGTGTTTCACCTCCCGATGAATGAACTCAGCTTGTAACACGCAAGCATTGGTAATCGTATGTAGTCATTCGGAAACTATTCGGATAAACGGAAGGGGGTAGTTTCCGAATTTTCCGAGAACTGTCTTCAACTGTTACCTCAACGGCTTCAGAACTAACCTATCAGTATCTTTTGATTTGTAGAAATTCATCTACTGAAGCTCTGTGACGCCGCCCCGGGCAGTTTTGTATCGCGATATACGATTTATCCGGGCGACGCGGGGGGCTTTTGTCCCTCGCGCGCGGAGTCGAGGTATGGTCGAAAACGTCGCCGGCGTGGTCGCCGAACTCGAACCCGAGGATTTCTACCTCCTCTCTGGCGTCGAGCAGGGGATGCGGTTCAGCGAGTGGGTCAACCGGGAGAAACTCCCCGACTACGCGGGGCTGACGGCCGAGGAAGTGGACTACCGGCTGGACCGGTGTATGAAACGCGACCTGATCGAGCGCCGGACGATCCAGTACGAGGGGTACCAGCTCTCCTTCGAGGGGTACGATGCACTCGCCCTCCACACGTTCGCGGAGCGCGACACCGTCGAGGGGATGGGGTCGTCGCTCGGCGTCGGGAAGGAGAGCGACGTGTACGAGGTGCGGTCGTACCGCCCGCTCGCCCTGAAGTTCCACCGCGAGGGGTACACCAACTTCCGGGAGGTCAACCGCGAACGCGAGTACACCGCCGACCACCACCACGTCTCCTGGCTCTACACCGCGCGCAAGGCGGCCGAGGCCGAGTACGACGCTCTGGAGACGCTCTACCCCGACGTGTCGGTGCCCCAGCCCGTCGACCACAACCGCCACGCTGTCCTGATGGCGAAGTTCGACGGCGTCGAACTCGCGCGATCGAAACTCGACGACGACGGCGTCCTCCCGGTCGTCGACCTCGTCCTCAGGGAGGCCGCCACCGCCTACGACGCCGGACTGGTCCACGCCGATCTCAGCGAACACAACGTCGCCGTCTCGGAGTCCGGCGTCACCATCTTCGACTGGCCCCAGTCGGTGTCGACGGACCACGCGAACGCCGACGAACTGCTCGAACGGGACGTCGACAACCTGATCGGGTTCTTCGAGCGCAAGTACCCCGCCGTCGTCCCCGACGTCGATACGGCCGCCGTCGCGGAGGCCGTCACCGACGGCGAGTTCGAGACGATCCGCGCGTTCGCGACGAGTCGAAGTTCTTAAGCGCAGTCGGGGGGTAGACGCGACAACTCGCTGGTAGACGGGCCTCCAGCGGGCACCCGATTCGTCGGGACGACATGTGGCCCGCCGGCGTCGCCGGCGGGGCTGAATCGCAAGCGCCCGTGGACAACCCATGGCACGAAGCTTCTACTCGCACATCCGAGAGGCGTGGCGGGACCCCGACGACGGGGACCTCGCCGAACTGCAGTGGCAACGAAAACAGGAGTGGCGCGACCAGGGCGCCATCGAACGGATCGAGCGTCCGACCCGCCTCGACAAGGCTCGCAACCTCGGCTACAAGGCCAAACAGGGCATCGTCGTGGCTCGCACCGCCGTCCGCAAGGGGGGGGCCCGCAAGCGCCGGTTCAAGGCCGGTCGCCGCTCGAAGCGTCAGGGCGTCAATCGGATCGGTCGCCGTAAGAGTATCCAGCGCATCGCCGAGGAGCGCACGTCGCGGAAGTACCCCAACCTCCGCGTACTCAACTCCTACTGGGTCGGGGAAGACGGCTCCCAGAAGTGGCACGAAGTGATCCTCGTCGACCCCCACCACCCGGCCATCGAGGCCGACGACGACCTGAACTGGATCTGTGACGACTCTCACAAGGGTCGGGCGTTCCGCGGGCAGACGAGCGCCGGCCAGAAGGGTCGCGGCCAGCGAAAGCGCGGGAAGGGTACGGAACACACCCGACCCAGCATCGGCGGCGACCGGCGTCGCGGCAAGTAACTCCCTTCGCGGTTCTTCTTCGGTTTCACGTCGATCAGCTCCCGTGCCGTCGGTCGCGCACTGATAAACTGTATATCGCGATACAGAAGGCGGCACTCGTCGATACCCCCACCGGATTTCGACGACGAACTGCGTCGTCGGTCGGGCACGGGATCGAACCGCAGCCCGGTGTCGCCGATCGGGACTGCTGTGGTCTCGTCTGCGTGGTGTGTTATACTACACCGGATCTCGGTGTGGATGCTTCGTTTTTCGGATTCGCCACTAAACTACCAGCAAACCCTTTGTAGTCGGAGTGACGACGGCCTTTCATGCTACATAGGACCATCGAAACGGTGTGGCGGACGGAGGGGGACACGTAACGTGTCCGACCTCCCACCAGTCTACGGCGGGCGAGTTCTGCACGTCCATCTCGACGACGGGACCCACGAGATCGAGTCGATCGACCCCGCGGACGCTAGGCGGTTCCTCGGCGGCAACGGCTTCGCGGCGAAGGCAGTCCACGAGAGCGTGCCCGTCGACGCCGATCCGTTCGATCCCGAGAACGTCCTCGCCTTCACCGTCGGCCCGATGAACGGCACGCCGTTCCAATCGACGAGTCGTGGCGTCGTCGGGTTCGTCAGTCCGCAGACGAACGGCTTCTTCGACAGCACGTTCGGCGGCACGTTCCCCCGGGCTCAAAAGACGACCGGGTTCGAGTCGGTCGTCCTCCACGGATCGGCCGACGACCTCTCGTACGTCCACGTCGACGAGGACGGTGCCGAAGTGGTCTCCGCGGCCGATCTCTCGGGACTCGACACCTACGAGACGTGCGCCGAGGTGGAGTCTCGAGCGGTCGAACACGCCGACGCCGACGCCGAGGACGTCCACGTCATCGCCGCCGGTCCGGCCGGCGAGAACTTGGTGCGCTTTGCCTGTCTCCTCCACGACTCCGAGATGCGCGAGGGGGTCGCCGGCCGCGGCGGCGCGGGCGCGGTGCTGGGGTCGAAAAACGTCAAGGCGGTCGCGATAGAGGAGGGTGACTTCCGGCCCGACCCCGTCGCAGACGGTGACCTCCGCGAGTTGGCCGGCGGTCGGATGGGGCCCCTGATGGCCGAGACGGAGATGCTCCAAGACTACGGCACGAGTGGGCTGGTCAACCCGATCAACGAGATGGGGAAACTCGGCCGGCGGAACAACCGGGTCGAACAGGCTCCCGACGAGGACGCCGAGGCCATCAGCGGCGAACGCCTCCGCGAGGAGTACGTCACCGAAGACACGACGTGTGCCAACTGTGCCGTGGCGTGTGGCAAACACGTCACCGTCGAGGGCGAGGGGATCACCGAGGCGAAGATTCCGGAGTTCGAGAGCCTCTTTGCCACCGCGACGATGACCGACGTCTTCGACATCGAGCGAGTGATGGAGGCCAACGACCGCTGTGATCGGCTGGGGATGGACACCATCTCGTGGGGCGTCACCGTCGCCTTCGCCCGCGAGTGTCACGACGAGGGACTGCTGTCCGACGACGACTCCCCGCACCTCGGATTCGGCGACGCCGACGGACTGGTCGAACTCGCCCGGCAAACGGCTCACCGTGAGGGCTTCGGCGACCGGCTCGCGGAGGGGTCGTTCCGGTTGGCGGCCGACTTGGACGACGAGGCCGAGCGCTACCTCCACGGAGTCAAGGGTCTGGAGTTCGCGGCCCACTCCCCGCGGGGGTTGAAGGGGATGAGTATCGGCTACGCCACCGCGACGCGTGGCGGCTCTCACCACGACACCCGCCCGACACTCCAGTACGACGGCGAACACGACGAGACGACCGAGGGGACACCCGAGTTCGCCGCCCGGACCCAGCATTTCACCGCGCTGGGCGACTCGCTCACCCAGTGCCGGTTCGTCAGCGAGGGCGGGTGGGGCAAGCGCGTCACCGACCGCTACCGTGATGCGATCAACGCCGCGACGGGGTGGGACCTCTCCACCGACGAGGTCGAACGGATCGGCGAACGGGTCTACAACCTCGAACGCCTCATCAACGTCGAACGCGGGGTCGCGCGCCGCGAGACCGACACGCTCTCCCACCGCGTCATGCACGAACCGATCCCTGACGGCCCGGCCGAGGGGATGTACTGTCCGCCCGAGGAACTCGACGCGATGCTCGACGAGTACTACGCGTTCCGCGGCTGGGACGACGACGGCGTACCCACGGCGGAGCGGCTCGACGCCCTCGGGATGGCGGAGTTGGCGGACTGAGTTCGGCTACGTCCCCGCCTGCCGATACCCCGCTGCGACCCACGCGCCGACCGCGACGACGGCGGCGACGACGACGAACGCCCAGAACGCCGTCCACGCCGCGGCGCCGACGCTCCCCGATCGGACGCCGACGACCACGCCCGCGAGGCCGGCGGCGGCGAACGGTAGCAGGAACGGGAGGTCGGTCCACTCCCCGCCCGTGTTGTGGTACTCGACGGCGTATCCCCAGACGCTACCGGCGGTGAACTGGAACACGAGGAGTCCGAACAGCCCCGAGACGACCGCGCTGAGCACCGATCGGGTCGTGATACTCCCGGTGCGCAGGAGGACGACCGTCGTTCCGACGAGGAAGACGAGGACCATCAGGGCGTGCCAGGGTCGAAGTCGATCTTGGAGGGCCATACGCGCCCTTCGACTGCCCGACCCAAGAACGTACGCTTCGCGTGGTCCGCGCTCGTGGCGGTTCGGGGCCGATATCGCGATTCGATATCGCGACATTCCATTTACGAGTGTGGGCGGCTCGTCCGGACGACACGGATTTATCCATCCGCGCCTCCGAAAGAAGAATATGAGTGGGCTCTCGCTCGACGCCACGCAACTGGATCGCTACTCCCGGCACATCATCATGGACGAGGTCGGTCCCGAGGGGCAGAAGCGACTACTGGATTCGAGCGCCCTCGTCGTCGGTGCGGGGGGACTGGGCGCGCCCGTCATCCAGTATCTCGCGGCCGCGGGCGTCGGCCGGATCGGGATCGTCGACGACGACGTCGTCGAGCGGTCGAACTTGCAGCGGCAGGTGATCCACGGCGACGCCGACGTGGGCCGTCCCAAAGTCGAGAGCGCACGCGACTTCGTCGCGACGCTCAACCCCGACGTCGACGTCGACATCTACGAGACGCGACTCGACCGGACGAACGCCGACATCGTCGAGGGCCACGACGTGATCGTCGACGCTTCCGACAACTTTCCGACGCGCTATCTGGTCAACGACACCGCTCGCCTCGCCGGGATTCCGGTCTCCCACGGCGCTATCTACAAGTTCGAGGGACAGGTCACGACGCTCCACCCCGACGGGCCCTGCTACCGGTGTCTGTTCCGCGAAGCCCCCGAACCGGGGACCGTTCCCGACTGCGCGACGACGGGCGTCCTCGGCGTACTCCCCGGTACTGTCGGCTGCATCCAGGCGACCGAGGCCGTGAAAGTTCTCCTCGACGCCGGCGATCCCCTCGTCGGGCGGATGCTCTTCTACGACGCGATGGACATGAGTTTCGAGACGGTGCCCTACGCCGAGGATCCGGGCTGTCCGGTGTGTGGCGAGGACCCCATCGAGACCATCGACGACATCGAATACACCGACGGCTGTGCGATCAGCGCGGACTGAGACGCCGTCTCTCGTCCTCGTCACACCACGCCGTCGACGACGGCCGGAACTGATCCGTCCCCGTCCGATGGGGGGAACGAAATCCTTTAGCGCCCGCGCGGACGAACTCGGGACGCGGGACCGTGGGTTAGCCTGGTATACTTCGGGCCTTGGGTGCCCGTGACCCCGGTTCGAATCCGGGCGGTCCCACTCCTACTTTTTGCTCGGTCGCTGCGCTCCCTCGCAAAAACGTGGTGAAAAACCGCGGGGTAAGATTCGAATCAGCGAGCGACGCGAGCGGAGCGACCGTGGTTCGCAATCCGGGCGCCCCATACCGTTATCGGGGCGAAACACCAGCCGGCGAGCACCCGCTTAACTCGGGGAGGTGAGCGGCCGTGAGCCGGACCGAACGTCCGTCCGACTCCTACCCGCTCGCCGTCTGCTACTACTGCGGCCTACCGATCCCCCGTGACGGACGCGAAGACTGTCCGGCGCGGCACGAAGGGAGGTGTCGGCCGTGACGCTCGTCTGCGAGTGTGGGTCACCGGCGATCGAGATCGTCGACGCGACCGACCCCGAAGACGACGACGGGCGACCGGCCGGTAGCCATGTGACCCGAGTAGGTGGGAGGTGACGAGAGAGCAAGACTGGTAGACGCCTTCGGGGTCGACTGCGGTCTCCGTCTCACCGTCGGGAATTGCGGCCCAATCAGCCTGTGGTGTCGGCAGATCGAACAAAATTTCGCACCTCATCCAAGCGAGAGCGTACGTTTGGGCACAGAGACCTCACTCGCGTTCCGACCGGGCCAGAATGAGACTACATCGAAACACACGAATCCGATCGCCGGATCGGTGCCCTATCAGTCGACCCCCCAGGGGGTTCGGAGATTATTTGAGGTCGACGGAAATTACTTGAACTAAGCAGCAGATATCGGGCCTGTGTGCCCGAAATCGGGCATGGTTACAGATGGGCCCTTGTGGGGTCGAAGCCTCCCCGGCGTCGACGTTTCCGGGCTACCCGAGTCGTCACAGACGGACCCTTGTGGGGTCGCAGCCGACTGAAAGACCCTCGACGCCGACGGTCGCCTACCCGAAAAACGGGAGCAGGCGGGTGGCGACGAACCAGATCACGGCTCCCACGACGGCCAGGAGCGTGAGCACGCTTATCAAATCTCCGATCAGTTTGACGGGGTCCATACGCGGGCGAACTTCCGGATATAAGATAACTGTTGGGGGAGGTACCGGGAACGACATCGACCGCCGGTCTTGGCGCGTGACCGTGGACGAAAACTGATATGGTCCTCTCTCGACTCCCACAACCATGCGCTCGCTCATAGAACGAATCCCGTGGTGGGGGTACGGCGTCGTCGGCGTCCTCTATCTCGTCGCCATCGGCTACCGGCTGTTCGGGGGGTCGTCGCTCTCCCTGCCCGGACTGGTGCTCCGTCTCGTCGTCGCGTGGTGGCTCGTGTTGGTGAGCTATCTGAAGTACTACGATTACGTCTGATTTCGTTTCGCGGTGCTGTCCGCCGCGGATCGCACTCTCTCCACGACGGATACCGCACACGCCACGGAGCGGCGTCCCCCAGGCGACCGTCGCCCGGTCGAGGCACCCCCGCCGACCCGTGGCGCGCCGTCCGGCCGTCGTCTCCTCCCCCCGTACACCGCCGCGGCGGTGTACAGACATCCGTTCCGACGGCGAGTAGTTAAGGATTTTACCGTTACTATCGTTACTACTGTTACTACCGTTACTTAATTGCGCTCGGCGCTCGACGGTCCGCTCGATGAACGTCGCGGAGCGCGTCCACGTGATGCCCCTCGGATTCGAACACGACCGCATCGTCGAACCCGCGATGGAGTACCGCGCCGACCGGGTCGTCCTGCTGGACTGGTTGGCCGCCGACGTCGAGCGCCCCGACTACCACGACGACGTGGTGGCGGATCTGGAGGCCGCCGGCGTCGAGGTCGACCGTCGGGACTGCAACCTCTTCGACCTGTACGACTCCATCGGCGTCATCGCGGAGATCGTGACCGCGGAGGCACGACCGGCCGACGACGCCGACCTCGGTAACGAGGTGTACGTCAACCTCGCGACCGGAAGTAAGATCACCGCAATCGCGGGCATGATCGCGTGCATGGTCACCGGCGAGGCGCGGCCGTACTACGTCCGCGCCGAACGGTACGCCTCCGGCACGGAGCCGGTGGGGTACGGGATGGAGGTCGCGATCGATCTCCCGACCTACCCGATGGAGCGACCGGACCGCCAGCAGATCGCCGTCCTCGACCACGTCGTCGAGGAGGGGCCACGGTCGAAACGGGAGTTGATCCGGTTCGGTGCCGAGCGCGACCTCCCGTTCGTCCGGGACTGCGACCGTCCGTTCGACGCGTCGGGGAAGCCGACCAAGCAGTCCTACGCGCGCCTCCGCCGGCACGTCGTCGATCCACTCGTCGACCGTGGGTTCGTCGCTGTCGACGCCGTCGGGACGACCCGTCGCGTGCGGGCGACGGAGGACGGCCACAACGCCCGGACCGCCTTCGGCTACGTCCTCGACGCGTGAGGCGTGCCTACGGGTCGAGGCGGTCGAGTAACTGTTGGAGCCGGTCGTCCGACTCGAACCGCTCCACGAGCGTCTCGGGATCGCAGTCCAGGTCGTACGCCGGTCGTCCCTTCCCGACGGGCGAGCGGTCGTCCGTCTCGGCGGTGTCGACGAGGCCGGCCGCGTCGAGTTCGTTGAGCGCGCGCGTCACCTCCGCCTCGGAGACGCTCCCCACCACGTCGCCGTCGATCGCCTCGGCCTGCTCGTCGCAGACGCGGGCGATTCGCCCGGCGTGTGCGGGTGCCTCTCCTCGGGTCGAGAGGGAGCCGACGCCGATCAGGGTGAGTCGCTGCACGAGGGTCGTCGAGTCGAGTGAGCCGTCGGCCATACTCCACCCTCGTCGCCCCGACCACAAAATCGTACCCCTCACTTCGGGTCGTCGCGTAGCGACCCCGCGGCTCGGTACACCATCCGCATCGGGAGGTCCGTCGGATCACGCTCCGGTTCGGACGGGAGCGTCCGCAGGTCGCCGGGGCCAGGACGGGCCGTATAGCCCAGAACGACGGCGTCGAGGACGTCGTCGACGCCGACGTCCTCGCCGCCGGTCGCCTCCGCCGCCGACTGGACGACCGGTGGTGCGTCGCGGTCGAACTCGGCGAGCGTGCGCATCCGCTCGGCGTACCCCGCGGCCGTCCGCTTCGAGTAGTGCAGGGGCTCGCCCGCGAACGCCCGGAAGCACACCTCCGGGTGGGCCTCGGCGACCACGTCCCGTGCTTCCGGCAGTTCTTGGAGCAGTTCGTCCACGGCTGCGATGTCGTCGCTGATTGCGAACGCCTGTTTCGTCAGGCTCTTGCCGCTCTTTCGCTCGTTGACCCGCTTGGCCGCTGGGTAGCGTCGCTTGCGCGTCGCCTCCCGAACCGGCGGCGTGAACACGGCCCGCCGGCGCGGCCCCAGTACCTCCCGAGCCAGCCTGTCACAGGTCCGTTCGGTAGATCCATCCTCGACGAGACCGATCGGCACGTCGAGCAGGATGCGGTCGGCGCGCTCCTCGTACTCCAGCCAGAGGTCGCCCACCTCTGCGAACACCGTCGCGTGGTCGAACCCCTCGGCGTCGAACGCGACGGCGACCCACGAGCCCGACGCGACGTCGGCGCCAACGTACAGCGGATCGTCGCTCATCACGCACTACCAGACGGTGCACACGAAAAAGTTCGCCGCTCACCACGAGAGCCGGAGGCGCACGCCGTCTTGGTACGTCGAGTCGAGGGTCGCCCGCCAGCCGTGCACCTCGGCGAGCGTCCGGACCAGCGGGAGTGCGGTCCCGGACACGTCGGCCGACACGGCGTCGGCGTAGTCGAAGTACCGGTCCGGATCGCCCTCCAGTGGCTCACCGTCGTCGGTGATCGTGATCCCGTCCGGTCGGCGGGCGACGACCACCGACGACGCGCCGTTGTCGACGGCGAACTCGAAGGTACGCGCAAAGAGGAGCCGGAAGCGTGCGGGATCCGCCTCGATCGATCCGTCACCCTCGACGGTGAGGTCGACGTCGGGCGACCCCTCCGTTTCCCAGGCGTCCGTCACCGCCTCGCGGAAGTCGAGTTCGACGGCGTCGGCCATCGTCTGTCCGTACTGTGCGACCGTCGCGAAGTCGTTCATCAGCTGTGTCGTCCGGTCGGTCGTCGACGTCGCCGTCCGCAGCGCGTCCCGGGCGTCGTCGACGTCACCGCTGCCGAGTTGCTCCGTCGCCCACCGGACGTTGCCGCGGATGATCATCACCGCGTTCCGGAGTTCGTGGCGCATCCCCTCCGAGAGGTCCTCGAGTTGCTGGTTGTGGCGCTCGAGTTCCCGCCGTTGTCGTTCGATTCGGGTCACGTCCGAGAGGACGACGATCCGGCCCAGCGACCCCTGTCCGATCTCGAACGCGTTGTCGCTCACCACGTAGTGGCGACGGTCGCCGTCGACGTCCACGTCGACGACGTCCCGGTCGTCGTCGTCGTCGAGCGCCTCTGCGATCTCCGGCACGGCGGTCACCGGATCGCCGACGGCGCCGTCAAGGGCGGGAAACAGCCGACGGGCCGCGTGATTGTACTCGCGAATCCGGCCGTCGTCGTCCAGAAAGATCGTCGCGCCCTCGACCCCTTCGGTGAGTTGTACCGCGAAGAAGCGATCCTCGAAGACGAACAGGACGCCGACGGCGAACGCCGCCACGCCGAGGGGGGCGTGGATCATGTCGATCAACAGCGGTGTCGCGTAGCCGACGATGTCGAGGACGACCGGTGCGCCGGCCAACCCGACGAGGACGGCAAGCGGCGTCGCGTCGTACTCGGCGTCGGCGAACGCCTCGAAGAGGGCGAACATCCCCACGGTGGCCAGCGCGTACGACAGCCCCGTCACCACCCAGTGGAACATTCCCTGCTGGATCGCCAGATGGTCGAACGGCGTCGAGACGAATCCGGTCGTGAAGTAGAGGTGGTGGATGGGGTTGGTGACCTTCACGGCGACGACGCCGAGATACAGCGCGACCCCGGCCCACCGGTATGCAGTCCGCCGGTGGTACGTCCGGCCGGTGTACGCCGAACAGAAGTAGAGCCAGGCGAAGACGGTGCTGAACCCGAGGATCAGCCCGAACAGGTAGACCGCCGTCTTCAGAGCCTCGGCCGGCAGGACGAGGAGTGCGGCGTGGCTGGCGGCCCAGCCGCCACTCGTCGCGAGGAGGACGACCAGTCCGCGCCGCGTCTCGGCGTCCTCCACGTCGCGGGCGCGGACGACGCCGGCGGCACAGCTGACGGTGGCGGCGACGAACACCAGTGCGTATCCGGTCGCGGGCGACACTCCGACTGGCACTCCGAAACTGGTAGCGACCGCCGCCTAACCAAAGCTTCGGTTCGGTCGCGCTGCGACCGGCCCCGTGTGCCGGCGACTCACGGAAGTCTTATCTGTGGACGGGGCCTTCGCTAGAGTGCAATGGCAACTGGTACGGTCGATTTCTTCAACGACACTGGCGGTTACGGCTTTATCGAGACTGAGGACGCGGACGACGACGTGTTCTTCCACATGGAGGACGTGGGCGGCCCGGACCTCGAAGAGGGACAGGAACTAGAGTTCGAAATCGAGGACTCCCCCAAGGGTCCGCGCGCGACGAACGTCGTTCGCCTGTAAGGTTCGCCTTCGGGCGACGCGTTCCCGACGTCCACGTTTTTTGTACCGGCTCCCGTCGACCAGCGGCGGCGCTCCACTCGGGTTCTCAGCGGTGAGAACCCGAACCACATGTTGAAATCCCCCGGCCACTACACTCCGACGAGGCACACCGCTCCATGGGACCGACAGCCGTCAGAGCCGCGGTCGCACTCCTCGTCCTCGTCCTCGTCGTCCCCCCGATCACCGGGGTCGGCGGGACGGCCGTCGGTCAGACACCCCCCGAGATCACCGTCTCGGTCGACGGGTCGACGGTCGCCGACGGGGACGACACGCTGGTCGAGTCCGATCCGACCGTCGACGTCTCGGTCGAGGCCGACGATCGGATCTCCGTCGTCTCCGTCCGCGTCGACGGGACGACCCGTAGCCAGTACACACCCAACGCCACCTCGTTCGAGGAGTCGTTCGACCTCGCCCTCCGGAGCGGCGAGCACACCCTCGACGTCGTCGTCGAGGCCGGCGGCACCACGACCACCCACTCGATCACGGTGACGAAAGACGACCAGCGGCCGTACGTCCGCTACACCTCGCCGTTCGAGACCGAACTGTACGCCCCGCCTCCGGAGGTGGTGACGGTGAACACGTCGCGGATCACGCTCGCGGGCAACTTCAGCGACGTGAGCGGCGTTACGCACCTCCGCATCCTCCGAACCACCACGTACGCGGTCGGGACGGCGACCCGGACCGATCGGGACGTCTACGAGCAGTCGGAACTCAACGGTTCGTTCGAACAGTCCATCTTTCTTGGCGTCGGCCGCAACAACGTCACCGCTTGGTACTACGACGAGCTGGGGCACCCCCGAATACACCGACTGGATATCACCGTCGAGGACACCGCCCCGCCGACGCTGTCGAACCTGACCGCGGTCCGGACGTCGCCGTCGGAACTCCGAATCCACGGTAATGCCACCGACAACGGCCAGATTCGGAGCGTCACGCTCCGCTCCGAAGACGGCCCCGACTCGGCGTATCTGGTCGATCCGTCGCTGGAAAAGCCCGACCCGACGCGGCGGTCGGTCACGTTCGGGACGAACGTCTCCCTCTCCCCCGGTGTCACTGCCGTCGTCGTCAACGCCACCGACACGGCGGGGAACTCCGTCGAGCGGACCGTCACCGTCCGGCGGAACGTCGACCCCGAACTCAGCCTCGACCCCGACGCCACCCGGTTCGAGAACGCGAGTTCCGTCGCCGTCTCGGGTCGGGCGACCGACGGCGAAGTCGTCAGTGCGACCGTCGAGACGGTCGATCCATCGTCCGGCGAGGTGATCGACATCGCGTCGCTCCACGACGGCGCCGTTACGACCGACCTCCGCTTCGACCGTCGCCTCGACGCCCCCGACGGCCGGAACGTGACGGTTCGCCTCCGCGTCATCGACTCCGCCGGGACGGAACACGTCACCTCGCTCGATCGCACGCTGGTCGTCGAGACGGCGACGCCCGCGTCGACCCCGCGGCCGACGGCGACGCCGAACCCCAGCACCGCGTCCTCGACCCCGCAGCCACCGACCGTGACGCCAACTCCCGTCCCGGACACGGACGACTCGGGAGTGACCGTTCCGCTGATCGGTGTGACGGTTCCCGTCCCGTCGGTCCTGGGCGCGTCGGTGTCGCTCCCGATCCCCGTCGTCGGACCGATCGACCTCCCGTTGGTCCCGGTCGCAGTCGTCGCCTTGGTCGGCCTCGGCGCCGTGGGGCGGGCCCGCGGCTAGGCACCGGCCGAGGGGGTTTTATGTCATCGTATCATACACTTCGCGAGGTGATTCCATCTCCGCCGACACTCCGCCCGTGACCACGCTCCACGTGACGGACGCCCGGACGACGATCCGTGCCCAGCAGTGCGCCCACGCGACACCCCGGTCCTTGGACGACGATCCGGACGTGGTCGTCGTCGCACTGGCCGGATCGCCGGCCGCGTGGCTGGCACAGTGGGACGGCATCGCTTTCGACGGCGGCGGTCGGGCGACCGTGGTCGTCCAGGAGGCGGTCGACTGGGTCGCCGGCCGGCCCCGGGAACGCATCGACCGCGCCGCTCCGTCCGGAACCGACGTGGCCGTCAAGACGGTCGACTCCGTCGGCAACCTCACCGACCTCGGCGTCACGCTGGTGGAGGAACTGGACGCGTACCGAACCGCCGACTCCCCGACCACGCTCTGTTTCCAGTCGCTGACGGTCCTCCTCCAGTGGTCGGATGTGGACACCGTGTACAAGTTTCTCCACACGCTCCTGGGACATCTGGACGGTGACGCGTCCGACACCCCGGACGCGACGGCGCACTTCCACCTCCACGGGCGCGCCCACGAACCCGACACCGTCGATCGGTTGCGCCCGCTGTTCGACCGTGTCCGCCACGACCCCGCGTGAGCCACACGGCCTACACGAGCGCCACGTAGCCGAAGTAACAGCCCGCCGCGAGACAGCCGACGCCGAGTGCTTGCACCACCCGTCGCCAGCGTGTCGGTGCCGCCCCGTTCGCGCCGTACTCGCCCCGCCCGTCGTGGGGTCGACGTCCGGCGGTGTGGACGCGAACGACGGCGTCGGGGGCGACGAGACAGACGACCCCGACGAGGACGCCGAGGACGGCCGCCAGCAGCGTCCGAACGTCGACCATCTACGCCCGCAGGCGTTCGATCCGCTTCTCGACCGGTGGGTGCGTCGCGAACAGGCGGGCGAGGCCGCTCCCGTCGCCGAAGATACACAGCGCGTTCACCTGGTCGTCGACTTCGGTGTCACCGCGCTGGGCGCTCCGGCTGATCTTCTCCAGCGCGCGAGCGAGGGGTTCGCCGCCGCCGATCTCGTCGGCGGCGTCGGCGTCGGCGACGTACTCGCGGTACCGCGAGATGGCGAAGACGAACACCATCACCAGCATCTGGGTGATCTGTCCGACGACGATGGCGAGGAAGAAGTCAGCGAGGTCGTTGTCGCCGGTCAGTAGGACGGCCCACTGGGCGACGATGGCGACGATGGAGGCGACGCCCTGCCCGAGCACCATCATCACCACGTCGCGGTTGCGGATGTGGGCGAGTTCGTGGGCCAACACGCCCTCGACCTCGTCGGGGTCGAGCGTCCGCAGGAGTTCCTGGCTCACGACGACGGTTCCCGCACCCTTGCGCCCGACGGCGAAGGCGTTGGGGACGCCCATTCGAGCGATCATGAGGCGGGGCTTGTCGATCCCCATGTCGCGTGAGAGCGACTCGACGCGGTGGTGAATCTCCTGGTACTGGTTTTCGGGGAGGTCCTCGGCCCCGACGCTCCGGAGCGCCATCCACTTGCCGAGTTTGTACTGGACGCCGACGAAGGCGATGCTGCCGACGATGACCAGCGGCCACACGCCGGTTCCGAACATCGCCATCACGACGACTGCCGCGACGGCGTAGAACGCGAACAGGAGCGAGCCGACGACGGCCATCCTGACTTTGAGTCCGACGTGACGCATGCGCGAGAGTCCAGTCTCGGGACACTAAACCCTCGTGGTTCGGATCGCACGCCGGCTCGACATAGTGAACGTCTGACGTACCTTTATACGTCCGGGGCCGCCTGCTAGAGGCATGAGCAACAGGGTGGAGGAGCTCGAATCGCGGGTCGCGCAACTGGAAGCCGCCGTCGACGGTCTCACCGAGGAACTCGTCGAGACGCGGGAGCGACTCAGCAAACTCGAAGCCGACGAGGGTGTCGACAACACGCGGACGCCCGACCGTCGGGAGTCCCCTGACCTCGACGCCGACGCCGACGCCGACGCCGGGACCGAGTCGGTGGCGTCCGAGCCGGACGCCGAGAGCGAGGCCGACGCCGAGACGGAGTCCGAGGACGACTCCGATTCGGACGGTAACGACATCATCGTCGCCTGATCGGGGCCACGCCCCATGCACATCTCCGAACTCGTCCTCGACGACTTCAAGAGCTTCGGCCGGAAGACCCGCATCCCGTTCTACGAGGATTTCACCGTCATCACGGGGCCGAACGGCTCCGGGAAGAGCAACATCATCGACGCCGTCCTCTTCACGCTCGGCCTCGCGCGGACCCGCGGGATCCGCGCCGAGAAACTGACCGACCTCATCTACAACCCCGGTCACGAGGCCGACGACGACCGGTCGGGCCCCCGTGAGGCGAGCGTCACCGTCGTCCTCGACAACGGCGACGGCACGCTCGACCGCTCGCAGGTGGTCAACGCCGCCGGCACGGAGGACGTCGGCGACGTCGACGAGATATCGGTCAAGCGTCGCGTCAAGGAGACCGAGGACAACTACTACTCCTACTACTACCTCAACGGGCGGTCGGTCAACCTCTCGGACATCCGTGATCTGCTGGCGCAGGCGGGCGTGACGCCCGAAGGGTACAACGTCGTCATGCAGGGCGACGTGACCGAGATCATCAACATGTCGGCGGGTCAACGCCGGACTATCGTCGACGAGATCGCCGGAGTCGCCGAGTTCGACGCGAAAAAGGAGGACGCCTTCGAGGAACTGGAGGTCGTCCAGGAGCACATCGACGAGGCGGACCTCCGCATCGAGGAGAAGGAGACTCGTCTCGATCAACTCGAGGACGAGCGCGAGACGGCGCTCGAGTACCAGTCGCTCCGCGAGGAGAAGGCGGAGTACGAGGGCTACCTGAAGGCCGCCGAACTCGAAGAGAAGCGAACCGCCTTGGAGCGGACGGAGAAACGGACCGAGGCCAAAGAACAGGAACTCGCCGACCGGCAGGCGACTCTCGAGGAACACCAGTCCGAAGTCGACCGCCTGGAAGCCGACCTCGACGACCTCACTCGGGAGATCGAGCGCAAGGGCGAGGACGAACAGCTCCGGATCAAAGGCGAAATCGAGGAGACCAAAGGCGAGATCGGTCGCCTCGAAGCGACCATCGAGAGTCAAGAAGAGACGATCGAGGACGCCGAACAGGAGCGCCGGGAGGCCTTCGTCAGCCTCGATCGCAAGAACGAGGAACTCGACGACCTCGAAGACGAGATCCGGTCGATCAAAGTCGAGAAGGCGTCGGTCAAAGGCGACATCGAGGAGAAGGAGTCGGAGCTCCAAGCGGTAGAAGACGAGATCGAGAACGTCGACACGGCGTTCGACGAACTCAAGGCGGAGCTCGCCGAGCACAAGGAGACCCTCGAAGAGCGCAAGACCGAGCGCAACGACGCCCAGCGCGAGAAGGACCGCCTCCTCGACGAGGCACGCCGGCGCTCGAATCGGATCGGCGAGGCCCAGTCGGAACTGGAGGCGGCCCACGAGCGGGTGCCCGAGTTGAAAGCCGAACTGTCGGATCTGCGGGGCGAACTCGACCGTGCCGAGCGGAATCGCGAGACGATCGAAGACGCGATCGAGGAGTTGCGCTCGGAGAAGGCCGACCTGAACGACGACCTCGGCGAAATCGAGGACGACCTCCGGACGAAACAGAACGAGTACGCGGAACTCGAGGCGCGCGCGGACCGCGACGGCGACGACTCCTGGCCACGGTCGGTGACGACCGTCCTCAACGGCGGCATCGACGGCGTCCACGGTGCAGTCGGCCAGTTGGGAAGTGTCGACCCCGAGTACGCCACCGCGTGTGAGACCGCCGCCGGCGGCCGACTGGCGAACGTCGTCGTCGACGACGACGGCGTCGGCGCGACCTGCATCGATCACCTCAAATCCCGGTCGGCGGGGCGGGCGACCTTCCTCCCCATCACCGAGATGGACCGTCGCGGGCTCCCCTCGAAGCCCTCGCACCCCGGCGTCGTCGACTTCGCGCGGAACCTCGTCGACTACGACGACCGCTACGCCGGCGTCTTCTCCTACGTCCTCGGGTCGACGCTCGTGGTCGAGGACATGGACACCGCGCGGGACCTGATGGGCGACTACCGCCTCGTGACGCTGGACGGCGACCTCGCCGAGAAGAGCGGCGCGATGACCGGCGGCTCCGGCGGCGGGTCGCGTTACTCCTTCACGAAGAGCGGAAAGGGAAAACTGGAGCGACTAGCCGAGGAGATAGAGAGTCTGGAGGACGACCGCCGGGCGGTCCGCGAGGAGATCCGCGACGTGGAGTCCCGCCTCGACGACGCCCGCGACCGCAAGGCCGACGCGACCGAGCGGGTGCGCGAGGTCGAGGCGGAGATCGAGGACGTCGAGACGGAACTCGCGGACACGGAGGCCGAAATCGAGGAGTTGGAGGACGAACTCGACGGTCTCCGTGACGAACGCGAGGAGGTCGACGCGGAGATGAGCGAGTTGGAGGAGCGTATCGACGAACTGGACGGCGAGATCGAGGGGATCGAAGCCGAGATCGAGGCGTTGGAGGCCGATCTCGCGGACTCGCGGATCCCCGAACTCACGGACCGAAAGGAGGGAATCGAGGCAGACCTCGCGGACCTGCACGACCGGATGGACGACCTCGACGCTCAACTCAACCAGACACGAGTCGAGGCTGAGTACGCAGAGGAGGCCGTCGACGACCTCGAATCGACGATCGAGGCGGCCAAAGAGCGCAAGCGCGAGGCCGCCGACCGGATCGAGGAGTTGGAGGCCGAGGTCGAGGACCGGGAGGCGACGTTGGCGGAGAAGCGCGCGGCGATCGAGGATCTGGAGGACGAACTCGCGGACCTCAAGGCCGAGCGGGAGGGCCTCCAGAGCGACCTCCGCGAGGCGCAGTCGGAGCGCGACGCCCAGCGCGAGCGCGTTGCCGAGGTGGAGAGCGACCTCGACGACCTCGAGGAGGACGCCGACCGCCTGGAGTGGGAGATCGACGAGCTCGAGAGCGAGGTCGGGGCGTACGATCCCGAGGAGATCCCGGATCACGAGACCGTCGAGGAGAACGTCGCGCGACTGGAGTCGGAGATGGACGCGCTCGAACCCGTCAACATGCTCGCGATCGACGAGTACGACGAGGTGGAGGCGGAACTCGACGACTTACAGGAGCGACGCGACACGCTCGTCGACGAGCGCGACGCCATCCAGGAGCGGATCGAGGGATACGAGCAACGGAAGAAGGAGACGTTCATGGCGGCGTTCGAGGCCATCGACGACCACTTCCAGGACATCTTCGAGCGGCTCTCGGCGGGGACGGGCGAGTTGCATCTGGAAGACGAGGACGACCCCTTCGAGGGTGGCCTGACGATGAAGGCCCAGCCGGGCGACAAACCGGTCCAGCGGCTGGACGCGATGAGCGGCGGCGAGAAGTCGCTGACCGCGCTCGCGTTCATCTTCGCCATCCAGCGCCACAACCCCGCGCCCTTCTACGCGCTGGACGAGGTGGACGCCTTCCTCGACGCGGCCAACGCCGAGCGGGTGGGCGAGATGGTCGACGACCTGGCCGGTGAGGCGCAGTTCGTCGTCGTCTCGCACCGCTCGGCCCTGCTCGATCGGTCGGAGCGGGCCATCGGCGTCACCATGCAGGGCGACAACGTGAGCGCGGTCACGGGCATCCAACTCGACGACACCCCGGAGGCGACAGCCGATGACTGAGGATCCCCTCCCGGACGACGTCGACCTCCCGCAGACCGACGAGGACGAGGTCGAACCTGTCGAACTCCTCGTCCAACTGGCCGAAGACGGCGAGATCGATCCCTGGGACATCGACATCGTCGAGGTGACCGACGCCTTCCTCGACCGCCTCGACGAGACGGACCTCCGCACGTCCGGGCGGGCGCTGTTCTACGCGAGTGTCCTCCTGCGGATGAAAAGCGACGGCATCCTCGACGACGGGAGCGAGGAAAACGCGGAGATGGAGCCGTGGGAGGCGGCCATGGAGGGCGGCGAGGGGTCACGGAGCCCACACGGGCCGGACCCCATCGACGCCCTCGACGCGGAACTCGACCGCCGGCTGGAGCGCAAACACGCCCGCGGCTCGCCCGAGACGCTGGACGAGCTCGTCCGGGAGCTCCGCGAGGCGGAGCGCGACTCGTGGTGGAAGGAGTCCCGTTCCTACGACACCTCGGCGTCGCCCGGCGGCTACGACCGCGGCACACAGACGCTCGACTACCGGGCGGCCGACGACCTTCGCGAGGGCGGCGAGCCGACCGAGAACGACGTGACCGGCACCACCCACGCCGAGGACATCGAGACGAAGATCGAGGCGGTACGCGAGGCGGTCCGCACTCACTACGACGCCGGCCGGGCGGAGGTGCTGTTCGCCGAGGTGCGTGAGGCCGCCGGTGCGCCGGTGGATACGTTCCTCGCCCTCCTCTTTCTCTCCCACCGCGGCGAGATCAGGCTCCGGCAGGACGACCTCTTCGGCGACCTCTGGATCCGCGACCCGTCGGCACCGGGGGTCGGCGACGAAGCCGTGGCGGACTGAGGTCGTCCCGCGACGTGCAGGACGGCCGAGGGGACCCACGGGTTCGAGCCGTTGGAAGACGAAGCCGTGGCGGACTGAGGCCGCCCTACGTCGTGCAGGACGACCGAGGGATCCACGGCTTCGAGTCGCCGGGCGACGGAGCCGTCGCGGACCCGCCTCACTTCCGTGCCGGGATGGTGTCGGTGACGACGAGGACGATAGCGAGGCCGAGCACCGCGAGGAGGACGACGGCGACGCGGACGTCGAGCAGGAGGTTCGCGACGGCGACGAGCCCGGTCTCGTGGGCCAGTTCGACGGTCTCACGCTTTGCGACCGCGTACGGCGGGACGTGTACCGCTACCAGTATCGTCACGACGACGAGGAGCGCGTAGTCGAGGCCGTCTCTCTCTCGCATTCCTCGGATGTCCGAGGGGCGGTGGCTTAAACGTCGCGGCCGGCGGCTACACGAGCAGGCCACTCTCCAGCACCGCGATCAACACGGTCAGGAGCGGCACGCTCAGGAGCGTCGTGACGAGCACGGCCGTGCTGACGTACTCGGCGACAGAGAGACCGTCGCCGGCGGATTCGCCGCCGAACTCGACGACGAGGAGGAGCGGGGTGATCGCCGCCGGTGTCGCACACTCGAGGACGAACGTGCGTGCGACGGTCGGATTCTCGAACCCGACGAGTAGGACGACGGCGACGCCGACGACGGGTGCGACACCCATCTTCAGGACCGCAGCGGGGCCGACGCGGGAGAGCGCGGCTCCGTAGTCGGTGTCGGCGAGTTGGACCCCGAGGATCAGCAACATGAGGGGGATGGAGGCGTTGCCGACGAGCGCGAGCGTCTCCATGGCGGTGCCGTCCGCCGGGGGGACGGCGTCGAGCCAGCGGGCGAGCACCGCGGCGACGACGGCGTAGACCAGCGGAATCTCGAGTGCACGTTTCATGCCCGCGATTCCGCGCGACCCGCCGCCGCGTCCCGCGACGTAGACGCCGACGGTGTAGAGGACGACTCCCTGGACGGTCAGGTAGAGAACGGCGGTACCTCGGCCGTCGACGCCGAAGGCGAACTCCGAGAGCGGGACGCCGTAGTTGCCGGAGTTGGGGAAGGCACTCACGAGGACGAGCGCGCTCAGGATGGGTTCGGACTCGCCCAGCAGCCGCCCCACGAGCTCCGCGACGACGAGCATGACGAGCATGAACGCGACGGTGGCGACGGCGATGCGGGCGAGCGTCGCCTGTGCGAGCGTCGCCGTGGCGATGCTGTGGAAGACGAGCGCCGGAACGAGGACGTACACCGTGACGGTGTTCAGTGGGCCGATGGCCACCTCGCGGCGGCGGCCGAGGACGACGCCGACGCCGGCCAGTGCGACGATGGGGAGGATGGCCGTCGCGAAGATGGAGAGCAGTGCGGTCACGCGCCACCCCCAACTCGATGGTCCTCGGGGGAGTCGCATCCGGCCCGCCGCCGTCCCGTCCGGACCACGTCAGGCGAGTCGCCAGGCCTCGGCGTGGTCGGTCGGTTCGATCACCGACCGGCGCTCCATCTCCGCGAGCACTTCGCCGAGACGGTCGGGCTGGGCGATCTCCATCTCGATGCGCTGGATGTCGTGTTCGTCCGCGAGCAGGTGTCGCACGTCCGCCCGGTCGAATCGGTCGGCGTCGGCCCGTTCCATCACACCCTCGATCAGGTCGATCATGTCCTCGATGAAGTTCCACGGGTAGACGATCCACGCCCACTCCTCCAGACGCTCGCCGACGAAGTCGGGATCGAACTCGCTGGTGTCGAGAAGTTGGAGGGTGGCCGTCCGCACCGCCGAGGGGTCGCGGTCGGCGACGTACTCGTGGGCGTGGCGCAGCGACTCGCCCGTGTCGGCGATGTCGTCGACGATCAGGACGTCCTTGCCCGCGACGCTCCCCTCGGGCATCGGATACCGGACCTCGGGGTCGGCCCCCTTCGCCGCGGTGCCGACGTAGTGCTCCATCTTGAGGCTGGTGAGGTCGTCGAGGCCGAGGAAGTCACAGCAACAGCGCCCGGCGAACCAGCCGCCCCGAGCGAGCGCGACGATCACGTCGGGGTCGAACTCCGCGGCCCGCACTTCGTCGGCCACGTCCCGGCAGAGCCCGTAGATGTACTCCCAGTTCGTGATCGTGCAGGTGAAATCGTCCGGGAGGTCGCTCATGCCGGCGAGTCGGACGGCCGGGGGGTAAGGGTTTACGGGTTCCACCGACCCACAACGTCTTGACCCGCGGCGTTCAGGTCGGTGGCATGGACACGCGCCGGACCCTGTTGATCGACGCCTTCACCGACGAACCGCTCACGGGCAACCCGGCGGGTGTCGTCCCCGACGCTGCCGGTCTCGACGCCGCACAGATGGGGGCGATCGCCCGCGAACTCAACGCCAGCGAGACGGCCTTCCTCACCGACGACGACGACTCGGACCGCCGGATTCGCTACTTCACACCCACACAGGAGGTCGACCTCTGTGGACACGCCACGGTCGCGAGTCTCGCCCACCTGCACGACCAGGGTGTCCTCGACGGCGAGGGATCGCTCCGGACGAACGTCGGCGTCCTCGACGTGTCGGTCGAGGAGGGGGTCGCGTGGATGGCCCAAGACGATCCGTCGGTCGAGACCGTCGACCTCGACTACGACCGCGTGGGCGAGACGCTGGGTGTCGACCCGGCGGCGCTCCGGGACGTGGGCGCGGACCTCCCGGCAGCGGTGGCCTCGACCGGTCTCCCCTTCCTGATCGTGCCGGTGAACTTCCTCGAACACCTGGCCGACGCCGACCCCGATCCGGACGCGGTAGCCGACCTCGCGGCCGCCCACGGCGCGACGGGCGTGTACACCTTCACGTTCGACACGCTGGACGCGGCGTCGACGCTCCACGCCCGGATGTTCGCGCCGGGGGCGGGCGTGCCGGAAGATCCCGTCACGGGGACGGCCAGCGGTGCCTGTGGCGCGTACCTCCACACCGTCGACGCGTTCGACGACCCGCCCGAGGAGATGCGGTTCGAACAGGGCCACTTCGTCGACCGACCGGGACTGGTCCGGGTCCGCGTCGACGAGGGGGTCCGGGTCGGCGGGCGCGCGGTCACGGCCCTCGACGGCACACTCGTGGTTCCGTCGAGCGACGGTGACGACATCGTCGAAGCCTGATCCGGTCGGTGTCTCCAGCACGTTGCCGGCGGCGTCTGCCCCGCACGCCGACGCGTGGCTCGGCGTGTGGTACCACGAAACGTGGTCGGCCGTAGTTGCACGCTTCGAAACCTTCTTTGTGCCACTCGCGGGATTTCTCCCTACGAAATGGCTGTAGCTTGGCTGGAGGACGTACGGGCCACCGATCTGGGGACGGTCGGTGGCAAGGCGGCTTCGCTCGGCGAACTCACGGAGGCTGGACTCCCCGTTCCGCCGGGATACGTCGTAACGGCCGGCACCTATCGGACCTTCATCGAGGAGGCCGGCATCGACGACGAACTGTTCGAGGCCGTCGACGTCGACTCCGACGACTCGGCGGCGCTCGAAGCGGCCCACGACCGCGCGCACGAACTCATCATGGAGACGCCCGTCCCCGAGTCGGTGCGCGAGGGCATCCTCGAGGCGTACCGCGACCTCGACGACGGGAAGGCGTTCGTCGCCGTCCGGTCGTCTGCCACCGCGGAGGACCTCCCGGACGCCTCCTTCGCCGGTCAGCAGGAGACGTTCCTCAACGTGACCGAAGAGGACCTGGTCGAACGGGTCAAGGAGTGTTGGGCGTCGCTGTTCTCCCAGCGCGCCATCTACTACCGCAACCAGAAGGGGTTCCCCCACGACGAGGTCGACATCGCGGTCGTCGTCCAGAAGATGGTCGACGCCGAGAAGAGCGGCGTGATGTTCACCAGTCACCCCTCGACCGGCGATCCGCGCATCATCATCGAGGCGGCGTGGGGACTGGGCGAGGCGGTCGTCGCCGGCGCGGTCTCCCCGGACAACTACGTCGTCGATCGGACGACGAGCGAGGTCGAGGCGATGAACGTCGCGACCAAGAAGGTGATGCACGTCAAAGACGAGGCGACGGGCGAGACGGTCGAGACGGAGGTGCCCGAAGGGAAACGCGACCAGCAGGTGCTCGAACAGGCGGAGATCGATAGACTGGTCGAACTCGGCAAGAAGGTCGAGGACCACTACGGCGAACCACAGGACGTGGAGTGGGCAGTCGTCGACGGCGAGGTGTACATGCTCCAGTCCCGCCCCATCACGACCATCGACGAGGGCGAAAGCGAGGACGCCGACGCCGAGAGCCAGAGCGAGAGCGGGAACGACGACACGCTGCTGTCGGGTCTCGGCGCGAGTCCGGGCATCGCCGTCGGTCCCGTCCGGATCGTGACGAAACTCGACCACCTGGATCAGGTGCGCGAGGGCGACGTGATCGTCACCGAGATGACGATGCCGGACATGGTGCCGGCGATGAAGCGCGCGGCAGCCATCGTCACCGACGAGGGTGGCATGACCTCCCACGCGGCCATCGTCTCCCGGGAACTCGGCGTCCCGGCGGTGGTCGGCACCGGTGGCGCGACGAAGACGCTCGAAGACGGACAGGAGGTCACCGTCGACGGCGAGATGGGGACTGTGGTCAAGGGGCGTGCGGCCCAGTCGGAACCGACCGTCGAGCCGTCCGAGGACTCGCCGTCCGGCCCACGGCCGAAGCCGGTGACGGCGACGGAGGTGAAGGTGAACGTCTCCATCCCCGACGCCGCGGAGCGTGCGGCCGACACGGGTGCCGACGGCGTCGGCCTCCTGCGGATCGAGCACTTGGTCCTCTCGCTGGGGAAGACCCCCGAGCGGTACATCGAGGACGAGGGTGCCGAGGCCTACATCGACGAACTCACCGACGGCATCCGGCAGGTCGCGGAGGCGTTCTACCCCCGTCCCGTCCGGGTCCGCACCCTCGACGCCCCCACCGACGAGTTCCGACAGTTGGAGGGCGGCGACGACGAACCCCACGAGCACAACCCGATGCTCGGCTACCGCGGCATCCGGCGGAGCCTCGACCGTCCCGACGTGTTCGAACACGAACTCGAGGCGTTCAGCCGCCTCTACGACATGGGGTACGAGAACCTCGAGATCATGTTCCCGCTGGTCAACGACGGCGAGGACGTGGCCCGCGCTCGCGACCGCATGGCGGCCGCGGGGATCGATCCCGAGAAGCGTGACTGGGGCGTGATGATCGAGACGCCGGCGAGTGCGCTCGGCGTCGAGGACATCGTCGAGGAGGGAGTCGACTTCGTCTCCTTCGGGACGAACGACCTGACACAGTACGTCCTGGCGGTCGACCGCAACAACGAACACGTCTCCGACCGCTTCGACGAACTCCACCCCGCGGTGCTGGACATTATGGGCGAGACGCTCGACGCCTGCAACGCGGCCGGCGTCGACACGAGCATCTGTGGGCAGGCCGGATCGACCCCCGAGATGGTCGAGTTCCTCGTCCGGAACGGCATCACTTCGATCAGCGCCAACATCGACGCGGTGCAGGACGTCCTAGAGACGGTCGACGGCGTTGAGGAGCAGTTGATCCTCGACGCGGTGCGGTAGCCATCCCGGTCGGGATGGAGGGGAGGCCGCCGGATCGCTCCCTCGAAACCTGAAAGACTTAGGTCAACCCCATCCCAGGGGAGGATGTGGACGCGTTCGTCATCCCGTTGGCGACGGATCTCCTCGGCTTCGAGTGGCTCACGCGCCTCGTCCGCACGGCGACCGGGTGGGTCGGGCTGGCGATCATCTTCGTCTACTCCTTCCTCATCGCCTTCGCGCTGCCCGGCGTCAGCGAAGTCGTGCTGTTGGCTCCGCTGAACCTCGGGCTATCGACCGAGGCGCGCCTGGCGATCATCATCCTCGTCTCGGCGGTCGGCAAGGCCGCCGGGAGCGTCTTCGCCTTCCACATCGGGCAGGAAGCCAAGGAGTCCGGTCCGGTGATCCGGTGGCTCCGGCGCTCCCGCTTCGACGTGATCGAATGGTCGGAGCGACGCACCGTCGACGTCGCGCGGCGCTGGGGCTACGCCGGCCTCGCCGTCGCGCTGTCGGTCCCCTTCTTCCCGGACACGCTCTCGATATACGCCTTCGCCGTCCTCGAGGAGGATTACGTCAGGTTCGCCGCCGCCACCTTCGTCGGGAGCGTCGGCCGACTGCTCGTCACGCTCGCGCTAGGTGCGGGCGTGGTCGCGGTCCTTTAGCGACGTGCCTCGGGCGGCTCGCCCGGTAACCGATCCCGGTCGTGTCCCTCGGTGAAGTCGATGTCCGGGCCGGTCGGCACCAGTCGCTTGGGATTCACGTCGCCGTGGCTCACGTAGTAGTGGCGGGTGATGTGATCCATGTTGACGGTGCGCTCGATACCCGGCGTGGTGTAGAGGTCCTTCGTGTACCCCCAGAGGTTCTCGTACTCGTGGATCGCCCGCCGGTTGCACTTGAAGTGGGTGTGGTAGACGTGATCGAACCGCACGAGCGTCGCGAACATGGCGAGGTCGGCCTCGGTGAGGCGGTCGCCCGCGAGGTAGCGTTGCTCCGAGAGCACGTCGTCGTAGTGATCGAGGGCGTCGAACAGTTCGCCGACGGCGCGGTCGTAGGCAGCCTGCGAGTCCGCGAAGCCGGCGCGATAGACGCCGTTGTTGATGGGGTCGTAGATGTCGTCGAGGAGTTGGTCGACCTCGTCGCGGTACCCCTCGGGGTAGAGGTCGACGTCCCGGGTCGCCAGGTCGTCGCCGGCCACGTCGAGCATCCGCATGATCTCCCGGGACTCGTTGTTGACGATGGTTTCCTCCTCCCGGTCCCAGAGGACGGGTACGGTCACCCGGCCAGTGTAGTCCGGATCCGCCCGGACGTAGACGTCCCGAAGGTACTCCTCGCCGTACAGCGGATCGGGGTTGGCTTCGGAGAACTCCCAGCCCTGGTCGTAGCGTTCGGGTTGGACCAGCGAGAGCGAGATCGCGTCGTCGAGTCCCTTGAGTGCGCGCGTCATCGCGACCCGGTGGGCCCACGGACACGCCCGACAGATGTACACGTGGTACCGTCCCGCCTCGGCGGGGAAGGCCTCGCCCGGGCCGATCCGGTCGCGGAACTCCGTCTCCTGGCGTTGGAACTCACCGTCGTCGTCCGTCGCGTAGTCGGTCCCGACCCACTCGCCGTCAACGAGGCCGCTCATCGGTCGATCTCCTCGTAACTCATGTCTCTTCGTTGTCGCCTCGCGACGAAAAGGGGTTCGGTGCCGACCCTTCGGAACGTATATCAACCACCCGATAGTAGTAGCGAGTGGTATGTCTTCGTTCAGCGAATTCAGTCAGGTCGGCGAGGCGGACGTGACCCGTGCGATCGGTCAGGAGTGGACCGAGGAGTTCATGGACTTCTCGGACTCGGACGTGCTCATCGTCGGCGGTGGCCCGTCGGGGCTGATGGCGGCGAAGGAACTCTCCGAGCGCGGCGTGAAGACGATGGTCGTCGAGAAGAACAACTATCTCGGAGGGGGCTTTTGGCTCGGCGGGTTCCTGATGAACAAGGTGACGGTACGGGACCCCGCACAGGACGTGTTGGAGAACCTCGAGGTGGACTACAAGCCCGCCAACGACACCGAGGGGCTGTACGTCGCCAACGGGCCGGAGGCGTGTTCCGGTCTGATCAAGGCGGCGTGTGACGCCGGCGCGAAGATCCAGAACATGACGGAGTTCACCGACATCGTGATCCGCGAGGACCACCGCGTCGGCGGCATCGTGATGAACTGGACGCCGGTCCACGCCCTGCCCCGGGAGATCACCTGCGTCGACCCCATCGCCGTCGAGGCGGACCTCGTCATCGACGCGACGGGCCACGACGCCGTCGCGGTCACCAAACTCGACGAGCGGGGCGTCCTCGACGCGCCGGGCATCCAGCACGCCAAGGAACACAACACGGGGATGGACCAGACCGACGACGACTCCTACGGCGCGCCGGGGCACGACTCGCCGGGTCACGACTCCATGTGGGTCGGCGAGAGCGAGGACGCAGTCGTCGAACACACGGGGTTGGTCCACGACGGCCTGATCGCGACGGGGATGGCCGTCGCCACCACCTACGGCCTGCCGCGCATGGGCCCCACCTTCGGCGCGATGCTCGTCTCGGGCAAGCGCGCCGCCCAGGTCGCCATCGACGAACTCGGCGTCGACGCCGCCGACGTGGAACTCACGTCGCGGGCTCCCGCGGACGACTGAGTCCGAGGAATGGTCGAGACGGTCACCCTCTATCGCGCTCCGACGACGGCCGCGGACGCCGACGCCATCGCGGACTGGCTCCGCGACCGGATCGACGCCGAGGTGCGGGTGCGCGACCGACTGCTGGGGACCGTCGGGGACGACGACCTCGCCGAGGCGATGGCCGCGGCCCGCGTCACCGATCCCTACGAGCGGTCGACCGGGAACACGATGGTCGGTATCGTCCGCTACGAGGAGCGGGCGCTGGAGTCGCCCGAGCGGGCGGGTGGCGTCGTCTACGACGGGCACGCCGTCCAGCGGGCGCTGAACGCCCGCCTCCCGGACGAGCAGGGACTCGATCACCTGCATCTCCCCCTGCTGGATCGCGTCCTCGGTACGTGGGGCGACCACGACAGGCGGTGGCACAAGCGGGTGGCCGTCCTCGGCCAACCGGCCGCGCTCTCGGTGCCGGGGCTGTACGAGGCCCCGGCCAAGCCGGAGGCGTACTACGAAGCCAAGAGCAAGCACGCCCTGCTGACTGGCGACGCACCGCCCCGCGAGGTGCTCGAGGCGGAGATCGACGGCGACTTCCTCGTCGCCGACGACCCACGGACGACCGACGCGCTGAAGGGGTACGCCCTCGCCGCGGTGGAGTTCCTGGAGAGTGGACGCGCGTTCTGTGACGACGAGCGGTGTCGGCTGTACGACGCCCACCGACAGCCGGGTGTCGTGCGGGCACAGTTGCACGCCCCCGCGTTCTGTGACACCCACGCCGCGCGGTACGAGTAGCGTCCACCTCCGCACCCGACGGCAGTATCGTTATGTCCCTCCCTTCGGTACGGTCGGATATGGGTTCGTGCCCACACTGCGAGTTCACCGGCGAGGCGACGCTCGAAGAACTGGGGAGTCACGACGGCGAACACGAACAGTTCTATCGCGGCCAACTCGTCTGCCCGAACTGTGACGCCATCTTGGGTGGGGTTCAGTCGTACGGGATGAAGGCGGACACCGACGACCAACTCTTCTGAGCCGTCTCAGCGGCGTCGGACCCCTCCCCCACCACGTGTCGTCCGGCCGACGGCGGTCGTCCGCCGGTCGAACGTCACCGACGGTCGGGACGCCCCGCACTCAGGTAGGCGAATCCACCGGCCCGCGTCTCGTGGGTCGTCGCCGCACACGCCGCGAGCACCGTCCGGTGTGCCGCGGCGACCCGCCGGTCGAGGACGCGGGTCGGCGACTCGCCGTGGTGTGTCGCCGTCCCGGGTGGGGCCGACCCGCGGACGGCGAGGCGAAAGAGTGGGTCGAGCGGCCGGCCGGGGAGTCGGTAGCTCCGAGCGAGGTCCAGTAGGGCAATCCGGTCGGGTTCGAGGCTGTCGAGCCAGGTCCGAACCGTCGCCGCGGGGTCGGGGAGCATCCCGACGAGGAAGGCGGCGACGACGGCGTCGGCGTCGTCGAGGGGGAGCCGAGTGGCGTCACCCCGACAGACGGTCACGTTCGCCCAGCCCGCCCGGTCGATACGGTCGCGGGCACGAGCGACCGCGCCGGGGGCGAAGTCGACGCCGACGACGCGTCCCTCGGTGCCAACCCGGTCGCGGAGGTAGGGGAGCGTCGCGCCCGTGCCACAGCCGACGTCGACGACGACGTCGCCGGTGTCGGGACAGAGCGCGGTGGCGAGACGGCGCCGGAGGCGACGGACGCCGGGTGCGTGGCGCGCGAGACGGTCGTAGCCGGGGGCCCACCGCGAGTAGAAGGCTTGGGCGGCCGCCGCGCGACCGGGTGCGGGCGCGGTCATCGACACAGGTCGCGGACGATCCGTGCGACCGCCGGGGCGTCGTCGGCGAGGACGTACGTGATGGGCTCGATGCCGAAGCCGCCGGTCTGGTAGAGGACGAGCGGCGACGACGGCGTCGCATCGCCGACGGCGTCGACGATGGCTGGGCGGACGGGGTCGTGGTCGTCGTTCCCCGTCTCCCGTTCCGCGTCGAACTCGACGGTCCGGTAGCCCGCCGCGCGCAACTCGTCGAGGAGGGCGGGGTCGTGTCGCACGTTGACGGCTCCCCGGACCGGCGCGCCGGCGGCACGGGCCGACAGCAACACCGAGGCGACGTGTTCGCTGACGCCGAACTCCGGGTCCGAGGGGACCGTGGTCGTCCCGCGCACGTCGAAGATGCGGCCGGGGACGCCAGCCACGTCCTCGACGTCGGCCGCGTCGGGGAGACACTCGACGAGGTTGGAGCCGACGTTGGGAACGAGGTCGGCGAAGCCCGCGGTGTTCCGGAGGATGCGCAATCCCCGGCGCACCGAGGAGCGGACCTGTTCGGTCGTCCGCACGTCGCTCTCGGGATCGTGGACGTCGAAGGAGTCGTCGACCGCCCGGAGTTCGGGCATGACCTCGCGGTGGCGCTCCGCGAGGAGGTCGCCGGCTTCGAGACGGCGGATGAGTACCTCCGTCTCGATCAGCGCCTGCACCCGGCTCATGTCGCCGGTGGCGAGGCCCTCGCCGATCCGTTCGACGAGCGCGCCGACGCGGTCGTCCTCCCGGATCGCGTCGCTGGTCGTCACCTCGCCGTGGGCGTACTTCGAGACGGCCGACTGGGAGATGCCGAGTGCGTCCGCGACCTCGCGCTGGGTGAACCCACGCTCCCTGAGGTCCGCGGCGAGCATCGACCGTACCGTCGGGAGGAACTCCTCGACGACGATCTCCTCGACGAACTTCATGTGTCGAACTCGGGGTCGTCCCCGATGCGGGAGGCCTGTGGCCCGTCTTGGTCTTGGTACTTCGAGCCGCGATCCGACCCGTACGGCCGGTCGGCGGGCGAGGAGAGTTCGGTGAATACGAGTTGTGACACCCGCATCCCGGGGGTGAGTGCGACGGGAGCGGTACCGAGGTTCGACAGTTCGAGCGTCACCTGTCCGCGGTAGCCCGGGTCGACGAAGCCGGCGGTCGCGTGGACGACGACGGCGAGACGGCCCAGCGAGGATCGCCCCTCGACGTTGGCGACGAGGTCCCGGGGAATCTCGACGCGTTCCTTGGTCGTCCCGAGGACGAAGTCGCCGGGGTGGAGGATGAACTCCTCGCCGTCCTCGACGACCGTCTCGGAGATGTACTCGCTGACCTCGCCCTCCCGTGTGGGGTGGATACAGGAGATGTTCGTGCGCTGGAACTCCAGAAACGCCGAGCCGAGGCGGAGGTCCACGCTCGCCGGCTGTACCTGTTGATCGACGTCGTCGAGCGGGTCGATCACCAGACTCCCCTCGTGGAGGCGGCCGAGGATGTCGGTGTCCGACAGGATCATACATAGGGCGTGGTGTGGAGGGGTAAAATCCCCCCGATCGGGGGTCTCCGGGGGCGTGCTCTCGTTCCCCTCGTCCACACTGGCGGGGTACGGCGAACGGCAACGCTTTTTTGAGACGGTCCGAAACTGGTGTGGTATGTCTGATGAGGTCCAGCGGGGACTGGAGGGTGTGGTCGCCTCCGAGTCTCGACTGAGCTACATCGACGGCGACGCCGGCGAACTGGGCTACCGCGGGTACGCCATCGAGGACTTCGCTCACGAGGCGAGTTACGAGGAGGTGTTGTCGTTGCTCTGGAACGGGGAGTGGCCGACGCGCGCCGAACACGACGACTTCGCCACCCGACTGGCCGCACAGCGCGGTCTCGACCCCGCCGTCTACGACCTCATCGAGGAACTCGCGGCCCGCGACGAGGATCCGATGGCGATGTTGCGGACGGTGGTGTCCACGCTCTCGGCGTACGATCCGGACGCCGACGCCGACACGACCGACCGCGAGGCGAACCTCTCGAAAGGGTGTCGCATCACGGCGAAACTGCCGACCGCGCTGGCGGCGTTCGAGCGCCTGCGCAACGACCGGGACCCGATCGACCCCCGTGAAGACCTCGATCACGCCGCGAACTTCCTCTACATGTTGAACGGGGAGGAACCGGACGACATCGCGGCCGAGACGTTCGACACCGCGCTGGTGTTACACGCCGACCACGGGCTGAACGCCTCGACGTTCTCCGCGCTCGTCACCACCTCTACGCTGTCGGACCTCCACAGCGGCGTCACGAGCGCCATCGGCACGCTCGCGGGCGCGCTCCACGGCGGGGCGAACCAGAACGTCATGCGGATGCTCGAGGAGATCGACGAGAGCGACGCCGACCCCCGGGAGTGGATCGAATCCGCCGTCGACGACGGGCGGCGGGTCCCCGGCTTCGGCCACCGCGTCTACAACGTCCGTGATCCCCGGGCGAACATCCTCGCGGAGTACTCCGAGCGACTGGGCGACATCTCGGGCGACCCCAAGTGGTACGAGTACTCCGTCACCATCGAGGAGTTCATGACCGAAGAGAAGGGACTCGCGCCCAACGTCGACTTCTACTCGGCGTCGATGTACTACCAGATGGGCATCCCGCTGGACACCTACACGCCCATCTTCGCGCTGTCACGGGTCGGTGGCTGGATCGCACACGTCCTCGAACAGTACGAGGACAACCGCCTCATCCGGCCCCGCGCCCGCTACGTGGGGGAGCGCGGCCGCGAGTTCGTCCCCCTCGACGAGCGGTAGCGGGATGGACGTCTTCGTCTACGGCACGCTCACCGACCCCGACCGCGTGGCGACGGTCGTCGACTCCTTCGTGTTCGTTGGCTCGGCCGTTCTCGAGGGCTGTCACCCGGTCGTCGGGCGGTATCCAACGCTCGTTCCGGGCGGCGAGACGGCCGGTCGTCTCCTCCGAACGGCCGATATCGACGCCCTCGACGCCTACGAGGGCGTCGAGACGGGCCCCTACGTCCGGATGTCAGTCCCCCGAACCGACGGCGGGACCGTGGCGGTCTACGTCGGCGATCCGGACGTCTTGGTGGACGGTGACCGACCGGCCGACGGGTTGGCGTCCGACGACGAGGGTCCGGCCGAGTGGCCCGGTGACGGCCCCTTCGAGGAACGCGTCCGTCGGTATTTCGACGCCGACGCCGTCGTCGTCCGGCCACAACGTTCTTGACACCGACCGTCGGAGTCGACCGCCGACGGCCTCGTCGTCGTCCACTTTCACTTTCACTGCGCCTTCATGACGTTTTTATACTCCGGCGGTCATTGACTATACGCACGTCACACGCGTGCATTCCCCCTTTCACACCGTCGAGCGATAGCCATATCCCGCGGTACACAAACCGTTAACAGCTACCGTCGGGAATGGTGCGGTATGCTCTCGTTCGAGGACGTTGTCGCCGCCCGGGACCGGGTCATGGGCGTCGCGCGCCACACACCCCTGGAGTACTCGTACGCCTTCTCGGAGATGACGGACGCGGAGGTACACCTCAAACTGGAGAACTTCCAGCGCACGGGGGCGTTCAAGATACGCGGCGCGATGAACCGGATCGAGACGCTGTCCGAGGAGGCCAAAGAGGCGGGCGTGGTGACGGCGAGCGCCGGCAACCACGCCCAGGGTGTCGCCCTGGCCGCGACGCGTGCAGGTGTCGACTCGACGATCGTCATGCCGGACCACGCGCCCGTCTCGAAGGTGAAAGCGACCGAGCGCTACGGCGGCGAGGTCGTCCTCCACGGCGCGGACTACAGCGAAGCCCAGTCGGAGGCCCACCGGATCGAACGCGACGAGGATCGAACCTACGTCCACGCCTTCGACGACGAGATGGTGATGGCCGGGCAGGGGACCATCGGCCTCGAAATCGTCGAGGACTGCCCCGATCTGGACACCGTGATCGTCCCCATCGGCGGCGGCGGCCTGATCTCGGGCATCGCCACGGCGGTGAAGGCCCACGACGCCGACACGCGTGTGATCGGCGTCCAAGCCGAGGGTGCCTCCAGTGCCGCCGAGTCGCTCCGCCGAGGCGCGATCTACGAACGCGACAGCGTCGACACCATCGCCGACGGGATCGCCACCCGCCGCGTCGGTGACCTGACCTTCGAGGTGCTCAAAGAGCGCGTCGACGAGGTGGTGACCGTCGACGACGAGTCCATCGCCATCGCCCTGACCTACCTGCTCGAACGCGAGAAGGCACTCGCGGAGGGCGCGGGGGCCATCTCGCTTGCGGCCCTGCTCTCCGGGGCCGTCGAGTACGACGAGGGCGAGGTCATCGTCCCGGCGCTGTGTGGCGGGAACATCGACCTCAACGTGCTCACGACGGTCGTGATGCGGGGGCTCGTCGCGACGGGCCGCTACCTCCGCTTCCGGACCATCCTGAAAGACCAGCCCGGCGCGCTGGTCGAACTCGGGACGACCCTCGCCGAGCACCGAGCCAACATCACCGCCTTCCACCACGACCGCACCTCGCGGGACGTGGCGATGAACGACGCCCGCGTCGAACTCGAAGTGGAGACGCGCGGCCCGGACCACGTCGACGACCTGCTCTCGTCGCTTCGCGAGGCGGGCTACGAGGTCGAGATCGTCAACGGCTACCAGATGTCGGTCTGACTCGGCCGGCGTCGGCAGGTACGGCCGTCGCCGCCTACTTTTAACTCTCCCGCGCGTGACCGGACGAGCGTGAAACGAACCATCAGCACCGACGACGCCCCCGCGGCGGTGGGCGCGTACAGTCAGGCGACGACGAACGGCGACCTGCTCTTCACCGCGGGCCAACTCCCGCTGACGACCGACGGCGACCTCCTCGACGAGGAGTCCGTCGCCACTCAGACCGAGCAATCTTTGGACAACGTAATGGCCATCCTCGCCGAGGAGGGGGCCGACGCGAGCGACCTGCTGAAAGTCACCATCTTCCTCGACGACATCGACGACTTCGACGAGATGAACGAGACGTACGGGACCTACTTCGACGAGGAACCCCCGGCTCGGAGCGCCGTCGAAGTCGGCAACGTGCCGAAGGGTGCGGCCCTCGAAATCGAGGCCATCGCCGACGTGGCGTGATCGCTCGGGCGACCGGCGTATGAACGCCCGACAGAAGTCGAGCGCTCTGTGGGGAGTGGTCGGGGCGCTCTCCTTTCTCGTCCTCGTCCAGGGCTACCGACTGCTACTCGGTCCCCTCGGCGTCGGCACGGCCGTCGTCGCCGTGGTCACACTCGCCGTCGCCGGCGCGACGACCGGTCTCAGTTACGTCCTGGAGCCTCGGATGCGGGAAAACGGAAGGAGTTAAAGGGCCGAGCGAGTAGTCGGTAACTGCGGGCCGGGATGGCCGAGTGGTAAGGCGCACGCCTGGAAAGCGTGTTCCCTCTGGGATCCAGGGTTCAAATCCCTGTCCCGGCGTCTCCCGTTTTCGACGACAGCTACGACATCGCGTCTCGGGGCATGATCAGATCACCGCCACACTCGGGACAGCGCACGAGTGATCCGGTCACGCCCGTCGTGGTCCGGTACTCGGCGTGGTCACAGTCGGTACAGACCCACTCCGCGACGTGTTTCTCGACCGGCGACGGCTCCTCGGGGACGGGACTGCCGTGGCCGTCTTTGAGGGACATGGTAACGCTTGACACTCTTCCCACTTAAGTCACACGACGGAATCATACCCAGATCACTGGACGATCGGGCACCGCTTTCGGATTTCGGTGCCCGGGTCGACAGCCTCGCACGGCGTCGGAATCGGAGAAAGGTTGATGTACCGTGGGGTCGTCTCCACGGGTGACAATGCCTGACACGAAAAGTGGTCGCGAGCGAAAGGGCCGGAAGAAGCGCGAACAACTGCGCCAGCGCCTGTACGAGCGGGAGCTCGAAACGCTCGACGACGAGGGCGAGTTACCGGAGTTCGGCGAGGACGAGTAGGCCGTCGGCGTGCTTATATCGGTCCCGTTCGAATCGGCCACCCGTGCCACCTCGTGCGAACTACGCGACGATCCACGTCGGCGCACAGCTCGGCCCCGAGACCCGGACGCTCGACCTCGACTGGGCCGACGACGTCGGTGACGAGACCGACGCCCACGAGTTCGACGTGCCGACGGCCGACGCCGCCGACACGTACGTCGGAATCCAGGCGTTCGACGTCGGCGCGTACGGTCACGAAATCCTGATCAACGGCCAGCGATCGGGCGGCTTCGACATCCCACCCAGCGACGGCTGGCAGTACTGGGTCGACACGTTCGGCGACGCCGCCTCCCTCGTCGCCGGGGTGAACGACCTCCGGATCGCCCGCGACACCGACACCGACGACGCCTTCGCCGTCGGCACCGTCACCGTCCACTGGAGAGAGCCGAGCGACGCGTAACGTTCGCCACCCGCCCCGTCGCCGCGATATTTAAACCCGGACGATCGGTCGCCGATCACGACCGAATCGGTTCGTGATAACAGTTGCCAAGACTCTCGGGGGAGCGGCCAGGTCACGCGATTTCGTCACGGTCGTCGGTCGTCACGACGGATCGTACTGTTGCGGGTAACGCGTGGTTTTATATAGAAGGACAAACAATCTTGGAGTGAACTATGAGTGAGCGAATGCAACAGGGTCAGCCGATGATCATCATGGGCGAGGACGCCCAGCGTGTCAAGGATCAGGACGCTCAAGAGTACAACATCTCGGCTGCTCGGGCGGTCGCGGAGTCGGTACGGTCGACGCTCGGTCCAAAGGGGATGGACAAGATGCTCGTCGACTCGATGGGCAGCGTCACCATCACCAACGACGGCGTCACCATCCTCCAGGAGATGGACATCGACAACCCGACCGCGGAGATGATCGTCGAAGTCGCCGAGACACAGGAGGACGAGGCCGGCGACGGCACCACCACCGCAGTCGCCATCGCGGGCGAACTCCTGAAGAACGCCGAGGACCTCCTCGAACAGGACATCCACCCGACGGCGATCATCAAGGGATTCAGCATGGCCTCCGAGAAGGCCCGCGAGGAGGTCGACTCCGTCGCCGAGGACGTCGACCCCACCGACGAGGACCTCCTGCGGAAGGTCGCCGAAACCTCGATGACCGGCAAGAGCTCCGAACTCGACAAGGATCTGCTCGCCCGTATCGTCGTCGAGGCCGTCCGAGCCGTCACCGTCGAGGCCGACGACGGGAGCCACGTCGTCGACCTCGAGTTCGTCGAGATCGAGACCCAGACCGGCCGCTCGGCTTCGGAGTCCGAACTCCTCAACGGCGCGGTCATCGACAAGGACCCCGTCAACGACGACATGCCCGTCGACTTCGAGTCGGCGGACGTGCTCCTGTTGAACGAGCCCATCGAGGTCGAGGAGACCGATGCCGACACGTCGGTCAGCATCGACGACCCCGACCAACTCCAGCAGTTCCTCGACAGCGAGGAGCGCCAACTCCGCGAGAAGGTCGACCAGATCGTCGCCACCGGTGCGGACGTGGTGTTCTGCCAGAAGGGCATCGACGACCTCGCCCAGTACCTGCTCGCCCAGGAGGACATCCTCGCGGTGCGGCGCACCAAGAAGTCCGACATGGGCTTCCTGCAGGAGATCCTCGGGGCGGGGATCGTCACCGACCTCGACGCGGCCACCGACGCCGACCTCGGCACCGGCTCCATCGAGCGTGACGCCGAGGCCGGCCTGTTCTACGTCGAGGGATCGGACGCCCACGGCGTGACGCTCCTCCTCCGTGGCTCGACCGAACACGTCGTCGACGAACTCGAACGCGGCATCCAGGACGCCCTCGACGTGGTCTCCGCGACTGCGGCCGACGGGCGCGTCCTCCCCGGCGGCGGTGCCGTCGAGGTGGAGATCGCGAGCCGCCTGCGCGACTACGCCGACAGCGTCAGCGGCCGCGAGCAACTCGCGGTCGAGGCCTACGCCGACGCCGTCGAAGTCGTCCCGCGCGTCCTGGCGAGCAACGCCGGTCTCGACAGTATCGACACGCTGGTCGACCTGCGCGCGGCCCACGAGGGCGGAGACGCCCGTGCCGGCCTCAACGTGTTCTCCGGCGACGTCGTCGACACCTACGACGCCGGCGTCGTCGAACCCGCTCACTCCAAGGAACAGGCGTTCTCCTCCGCCACCGAGGCGGCGAACCTCGTGCTGAAAATCGACGACATCATCTCCGCGGGCGACCTCTCGACGTCCGGCGACGACGACGAGGGCGGTGCCGGTGCCGGCGGCATGGGCGGCATGGGTGGCATGGGCGGCGCGATGTGACGTAGGCACACGCCAACTCTCCCGACCGACACACGCTTCTTCCCCCGTTTCGACACAAAGCCCTTCACCTGCTCCGCCGGTAGCCCGAGGTATGCCTTCCGGTAGACGCGCGTTCCTGACGAGCATCGGCGCCGCGGCGGCCGGGCTGGCCGGGTGTCTCGACGGCGGGTCGTCCGGATCACCGACGCGAACGCCGACCGTCACCCCGACGGACACGCCCGTTGACGACGCCGTCACGCTCGGTGACCCCGTATCTCTCGACGGCGTGACCGTCACCGTCTCCGACCTCGTGGCCGCCCACTCGGTCCGCTATCTGAGCGCGCCCGACGCCGTGGACGTCCTCCCGACGACCGACGACCAGTTCGTCTTCGTCGACGTATCCGTCGACTCGGGGGCGTCGTCGCCGCCACGCCGGTTCGGGCTCGTCGTCGACGACACCAGCTACGACCCGGGCATCGAGTACCTCGGGCCCGCCCGCGTCGACGCGCCCGTCACCGGACGCCGGTACAGCGAGTCGAACCTCCAGGGCTTCCTCGGCTTCCGCGTGCCCGCGCCGCTGGACGCCGAGTCGGTCGCGGTGATTCTGACCAGCCACGGTCCGGAGCGGACTGACATGCGACCCGAACCCGACGACATCGTCGCCAGGTGGATCGTCCCCTCGTCGTCGGCCGCCCCCCTGCGTTCGCCCCCGCCCGTCTTCTCGGCAACCGTCGACGTGCCCGACGCCGTCCCGGCGGCCGAACCGATCCCAGTCACGCTCGACGTGACGAACACGGGCGACGGCCCCGGCGTCTTCCGCGCGGCGATCAACCATCAGGGCCCGCGCTACGGGGTCACAGGGATCGACCGCTCGCTCGCGGCCGGGGAGTCGACCACCCACGAGACGACGGTCGACTACTACCTCGACGCCGACGCGGCGCCCGGTCACGTCCAGTTCGCCGTGGTTGGCCCCGACATCTCGGAGTTCTTCGAGGCGGCCCTCGAAGGCGGTGGGGCGCCCGCGGGAACCGACACGACGACCGGTGTCGCCCGCCGACGGTCCACGCGAAACTGGTAACTTTCCGGCCGCACTACCCCCGTGCATGACGGTTCTGCTTCTCGACACCGACACGGTGGACGCACACTCACCGATGGCGGCCGTCGTCGACGCCGTCGAGTCCGCGTTCGCTGCCCACGCCCGCGGCGATACGGTGATGCCGTCGAAGTCGTACGTCGACCTCCCCCAGTACGACGGCGACTTCCGGTCGATGCCGGCGTACCTCCGTGCCGAGGACTGGGACGCCGCGGGGCTGAAGTGGGTGAACTCCCACACCGAGAACCGACGCCGCCACGACCTCCCGACGGTCATGGCGACGATGCTCTACTCCGACCCCGAGACGGGGGTTCCGCTCTCGATCATGGACGGCACCACCCTGACGACGAAACGCACGGGGGCGGCCGCCGCCGTCGCGACCGACCACCTCGCAGTGGCGGACGCGTCGACGCTGGGGCTGGTCGGTGCCGGCGCGCAGTCTCACGCCCAACTCACCGCTATCGCGACGGTCCGTCCCGTCGAGACGATCGTCGTCGCCGACGCCGACGCGTCCCGCGCCGAGGCGTTCGTCGAGGCGGTCGGCGACCGGTTCGACGCCCGCGTCGGATCGATCCCGGAGGCCGCCGCCTGTGACGTCGTCTCGACCGTCACGCCGGTTCGGGAGCCCATCGTCGACGCCGACGCGGTCGGCGATCACACCCATATCAACGCCGTCGGTGCCGACGCCCCGGGCAAACACGAACTCGCCGACGACCTGCTGGCGGCCGCGAAACTCGTCGTCGACGACCGCGAGCAGTGTACCCACTCCGGAGAGATCAACGTCCCCTACGCTGGGGGGCGCCTGACCGACGCCGACATCCACGCCGACCTCGGCGAGGTGGTGATCGGGGCGGAGTCGGGCCGGACCGACGCCGACGGCGTCACCGTCTTCGACAGCACCGGCCTCGCGGTGCAGGACGTGGCGACCGCTCGCGTCGTCTACGAGCGGGCGACCGAGGCGGACGCGGGGACCGCCTTCGACCTGTTGGGACGCTAGACGAGGTGGTCCAGCATCCAGTCGGCCGCGTACGGCCGGTACTGGCTCACCCGGTTCTTGCAGACGTGGTCGCCGTCCGGATAGTACAGTAACTCGCCGTTCGGCGCGCGCTTCGCGACCCGTTTCGTCTGCTCGGGCGGGATGACCGTGTCGTTGCCGCCGGCGATGGCGAGCGTCGGCGCGGTCAACGCCTCGATGTCGCCACGGAGCGTCATCCGTTCGGTCACCTCGTCGGCCTCGACGAACGAGTCAACCTGACACGCGTGGAGGAAGCCGTCACGCATCGAGACCGACTGATACAGCGACGCCGGGCCGACGCTGAAGGGGCCGGCCAACCCGACGCAGGCGTCGAACCGGTCGTCGTTCGCGGCGACGTGTGGCGCGTAGAAGCCGCCGATCGAGACGCCGTAGATCCCCAGCCGCGAGGCGTCGATGCCGTCGATTCCCGTCACGTGGTCGACCGCCGCCGAGATGGCTTCGTGGTAGTCCGGCGTCATCGGTCGCGTGTACCACACCTCGCCTTGGCCCGGCCCGTCGAGGGAGAGCGTCGCCACGCCGCGGGCGTGGAAGTCGGACGCTCGCGTGTGCTGTTCCTCCTTCGTCGAGTCGAGACCCGAGAGGAGGATCACGAGCGGTGACTCGTCGAGGCCATCGGGTGTGGTCGGGGGGATCCGCAGGTAGCCGGGGATGTCCGCGCCGCCGGGGTACGGTGCCTCCACGCGCTCGGCCGCCGGGTCGAGATACGGGGCGGCCCGCTCCCACAGTTCGACGGCGCGTCGGTGGGCCGTCTCGCGGCGGTCCTCGTCGACGAACCACGCGAAGGAGCCGAAGTGGCAGTACATCGACGCCCGGAGGAAGTGCTCGCCGGCACTGGTCTCGTTGCCGGCTGCCTCGGCCTCCCGGCCGCGCTCTGCGTGGTCCTCGCCGACGGCAGCGAAGGCCTCACACCACTCGTCCCAGGTCTCGATCTCCGAGCGGAGGGTCCGGAGGTCGTAGCGGTCGAGTCCCTTCGCGAGAAAGCGGGTCCACCAGCGGTCGAAGCGATCCTCGACGAAGTCGCGGCCGCGCTGTTCGCTCTCCGTACCGTCCGAGGAGCGTGGCTCCTCGCTCTGTTCCGAGGAGTGTGGCTCCTCGCTGTCGTGGTGAGTGTCGTCGTTCATGGTTCGATGAACTGCATGGGGTAGTCGTGTAACTGTTCGGTCCCGTCGTCGGTCACGACGACGGTCGTGCCGAGTTGTACTCCGTGTCCCTCGTCGGGAGTCACGACGTTCGGCTGGACGACGAGCACCTCGCCGGCCTCGAACGTCCAGCCCTCCGTCGCCGGGTCGTCGATCCCCGGCCAGTACGTCGCGTCGGGTGTGCCGACGTGGGGCGGGCCGTAGCCGCCGCCGTAACCGTGGACCATCACGTCGTAGCCGTCGAACTCGGACTCCTGGATGGGCGCGAGCGCGTCGGCGACGTCGTCGGTCGTCGCGCCGGGTTCGATCGCGTCCCGGATCGCATCGTACGTCTCCGCCGCCACCGCGTACAGGTCGCGGTACGTGTCGGTGGGCGGGCTTCCGACTGCGTACGGGCGGTGGATCTGGCTCGCGTAGCCGCCGACGGCGGCACTCACCTCGGTCGTGATCACGTCGCCTCGGCTCACCGTCCGCGACGCCGGCTTCCGCTTCCACGGGAGTGGCTCGCCCGACTGCGCTCCCTCCATCGGGGCCGTCGAGAGGAACGTCGTGGTGACGTGTCCCTCGGAGTCGGCCACCCCCGCCCCGAGTGCGTCGCGCAACTCGCGCTCGGACAGTCCCGGTTCGGCCGCCCGTTCGAGCGCGGCCATCGCGTCGTCGAGTGCGTCGGCCGCTTTCCGGATCCGGTCGAGTTCGGCCTCTCCCTTCGTGGCGAGCAGTCGGGCGTACGGCACCGTCGCGTCGACGAGGTCGGCGTCCAGTCGCGTCTCGAGGGTCCGGTAGTGACCGTGTGGGAGCGAGAGGTCGTACCGGGCGTCGTAGCCGGCGATCCCGACCCGGGAGACGCCCGCGGCCCGCAGTCGGTCCGCCACCCGCTCCCCCGGCTCCGGGAGCAACACCCGGCGGTCGTCGACGACCGCCCGCTCGGCGGCGTCCTGCAGGTGGTTGTTCAGGCCGACGAACAGCGTCGCCGGCTCGTCCGGGTCGGTGAAGGCGACGAGGTACGTCGCGAACGACGGCGCGTAGTTCGACAGGTACGCCACGTTGTGGGCGGCGAATCCGCCGTCCGAGTAGACGAGCAGCGCGTCGAGGTCGCGCTCCTCGAGCAGGTCGCGGAGCCGCTCCCAGCGTCGCTCGTACTCGGCGTCGTCGAAGCGTCGGTACGACCGTCGGTTGGAGCGTGCGTTCCTGTTCATGTTACCACGTCAACCGGCGCTGGAGCGCCGAGACGGCCGCGAACGTTCCCGCACCGAGCGCGAACAGCCAGACGATGGCGGCGAAGGCGAGGTCGGGCTGGAAGGTCCGGGTCTGCTGGAGGACGAGGACGCCCAGCCCGGCGTTGGAGACGAACCACTCCGCGACGACGACACCGGAGATACCGGTGATGATCGAGAGCTTGAGCCCGCTGAACAGCGCCGGCGTCGCGTATCGGAGCCGGACCAGAAAGATGCGCCAGGCCGGGGCGTTCACCAACGCGAAGAGGTCGGCGTGGGCGGGTGGTAGCCGGGCGAGTCCGGTCGCGGCCCCCATCGCGACCGGGAAGAACGTCGCGGCGGCGACCAGGACGACGGCCGCCTCGACCGAGACGCCGAGCCAGACCAGCAGGACGGGTGCGAAGGCGATGACCGGCATCACCCGGAACCCGACCAGGTACGTGTACACGACCGCTCGGGCTCGAGGGACGAGTGCGGCGACGGCCCCGAGCGCGAACCCGACGCCCGCGCCCACGGTCCACCCGTTGGCGAACGTGACCACCGACTCGACAGTGGCCGAGACGAAGAGGTGACTCGACGAGACGAGGATCGCTCCGACTGCAGCCGGCGTGGGGAGAAACAGCCGCGCGTGGGGAATGATCCCGGCGGTGACGTGCCAGACGACGATCAGTCCCGGGAGGGTGCCGAGCAACAGGGCCCGCGAGGACAGGTCCCACGACGTGCCGACCCCGCCGCCCCCCCAGAGGCTGTCGCTCACCACGTCGTCGGCGTCGTCCCACTGGAGGCGGCGGTCTGCGAGGAGCACCGCACCGAAGACGACCGCCCCGAGCGCGACGAGGACGACCATGTATCCGAACAGGAGCGGGGTTCGGAGGTTCGAGGCGGCCTGCAGCATCCGGAAACCGATCCCGCGGGAGGCCGCGAGGAACTCCGCGATGATAACGCCCTCGACGGCGAGTGGTGTGGCGATCTTCAGGCCGGCGAAGACACCCGGCAGCGCGTTCGGCAGGTTGACGAAGAGCAGTCGCTTCCAGGCCGGCGTTCCGACCGAGCGCAACAGCGCGACCTGGTTGTCGGGCACCGACAGCAGGCCGTCGAGCGTGGCGATGGTCACTGGAAAGAACACGAGGATCGCCGCGATCAGGACGCGCGTCACCAGCGTCGGCCCGGTGAGGAGGATGAGGATGGGGACGAGCACCACGAGCGGCAGGATCCGGATCGCGATGAGGTACGGGTAAGCCACCAGCCGGAGTCGCGGGGAGACCGCCATCCCGAACGCGAAGAGGCCGCCGGCGGCGACGCCGGTGGTCCACCCCAGCACCACCTCCCCGGCCGTGTAGAGGACGTGCTCCCACATCGATCCCGCGTTGGCGTGGATGGCGGCCGCGACGTCTAGCGGCGTCGGCAGGATGACCGTCGGTAGTCCGGAGACGACGGCCAGGACGTGCCACCCGAGCAGCGACACCGCCACCGAGAGGAGCACCTGTCCGGCGCGGTTCGCGTACGCCCGCGGCACGGGGAGACGTCCAGCGATCTCGCGCTGCCGGTGGCCGACACCCATCTACACGTCGACGTCGTAGTCGGTCGACACCTGGCTGGCGTAGTCCCGGACGACCGACTCCTCCGGGAGCAGTTCGTTCGTCCAGGCGCGGTCGGTCGACAGCCCGGTCGGCAACACTTCGGCGTCGACGAGCGTGTGGTACACCGTCTCCCAGTCGTCTCCCGACTGCCAACCCCAGCCGTTCTCCTCGACGCCCTGTGTGATGATGAGGTTCTTGGCGGTGTATTTGATCTTCGCGATCCCGAGTTCGCGGGACTCCTCGAGTTCCGGCTTGACGTCGATCATCACGTCCTCGGCCCCCTCCGGGTTGTTCGAGGCCCACGCCCACCCGCGGGCGGTGGCCCGGAGGAACGACCGGATCGTCTCGGGGTTGTCCTGTGCGTACGACGGGCGCGTGAACGCCCGCCGACCTACCGTCGGTGTGTGGTCACCGATGAGCATCAGCGACGCCTCGTACCCCCGCATTTCGAGAGCGAGCGCGTTCGAGAAGATGCCGGTCCCGACGTCGACGTTGCCGGCCAGCAGGTTCGACGTCTGCTGTTCGGTGCCGACGCTCACCAGTTCGACCGAGTCGAGGATCCCCTCCTGGCTGAGCATCGACCGGATGTACGTCTTCGTCTTCGAGGAGTCCGAGACGACGGCGATGCGCGTCCCCTCGAGGTCGCTTGGCTCCTCGAACGAGCCGTCGAACTGCTCGGCGACGGTGAACAGCGCCGCGTTCGACGTCTGTTGGGGGCCCGCGACCGATCGCACCGACAGGTCGTTTGCCCGGGCCTGGAGGACGGCGACCCCACCTCCCAACCCGATGTCTTGGTTGCCGAGTCCGACCTGCTTGGCCGCGAACCCGCCACCCTGCCCGGAGACGAGTTCCACGTCGAGGCCCTCCTCCTCGTAGAAACCCCGCTCTCTGGCGACGAAGTAGCCGGCCTGCGTGGGGTTGGGTTTCCAGTTCAGGATCACCGAAACGGACTGTGTGGACGACTCGTCCGCGCTCTCGGCCTCGCTCCCGGTCCCCACACATCCGGCGGTCGCGCCGAGCGAGACGCCCATCGCCGCCAGCGCTCGGCGTCGCGTCAGTGGCTCCGAGTCGAGCATACTATCACGTACGTACCGTACAATCAAAATAAGTATTCCGAAGAAAGCTTTATAAGTGAACGGGTCTCCCGGACGGAGTCCGCTCGAAACCGCCCGTTCGAGGTGACTCGTCGGTCGGAGCGACACTCTACCGGTCGGATGGCGTCCTCGTCGTACACCGCGACGTCGAACTCTGGGGGTCGGCCTCGTAGACGACCGCCCCGTCTCGGTCCGGCGCCCTTCGGGGGCCTGCGGGGAGTGGTTCGTCCGCCGACGACCCCCGACGTATCCGGCTGGGTTACAGCCACTGATACTGCCACAACGAGTCGTATCCGGCTGGGTTACAGCCACTGATACCGCCACAACGAGTCGTATCCGTCGATCAATGTTCCCTATCCCCACCGGTAAGTGGCTATTACCTATGCGTCTCCACGGAGTGGAGACCCTCCGTGAACGGGACGCGTTGTCGGGTCGCCGGTGCCGCCGCAGTCGGGGGGATCGGACTGGCGCTACTCGCGGTTCGACTCCGGTTCGGGAGCCTCCCCCGGGCCACGCCGGTCAGCGACGTCGCTCCCGTCGGCCTCGCTCTCGTCTTGTTCGTCGTCGCCGGCTGGCTTCCCCGGAGCGACCTCGCCGCACTCCCCGTGTTCTACATCCCCGCGGCGACCGTCGGCGGGATGGCCGCCGTCGCCGCCTTCACCACTTTCGTCACGACGGAACTCCTCCCCGCGACGACCACCGTCCCGACGACCATCCTCCTGTTGAACTTCGTCAGCGCCGGCGGTGCCCTCGGTCTCGTCGCCGGACTGCTGGCGGCGACGACGTGGACGCTCCGAACCCGGACGGCGCAACTCCGGCGCTCTCGCGACGAGTATCGGGAACTCTTCGACGGGATCGGCGACGCGGTCGTCGTCCACGACACCCGTGGTCGTATTATCGCGGCCAACGACGCGGCGACCGACAGGCTGGGCGACGACACGGCGCTCACCGACCGTCGGATCACCGATATCGAGGGCGACGAGGTTCGGTCCCGGGTCGTCATCGACGACCGAATCGTCTACGAGACGGCCCACACCACCGCCGACGACGAGACGGTCCCCGTCGAGATGAGTGCCCGATACGTCCGGTACTGCGGGTCGCCGGCCGTACTCTCGGTGGCCCGGAACGTGAGCCGTCGCCGCGCCTCCGAGCGCCAACTGAGCGAAGCCCGGGATCGGCTCCGAGCGCTCAACCGCGTCCTTCGTCACGACATCCGCAACGACATGCAGATCGTCCTCGGGACGGCGGGACTCCTCGACGAGCGACTCGGCGACGACACCGCGCGGGACCACCTCCGAACCATCGTCGATACCGGGGAACACGTCGTCGAACTCACCCGGAGCTCGCGCGACCTCGAACGGACGCTCGGCGGCGAGGAGCCCCCCCCGCTCCACCCGGTATCGCCCGCCGAGACGATCGAATCCGAACTCGACCGCTGCCGGTCCGCCTTCGATCACGCCACCTTCGTCGTCGAGAGCGACCTCCCCGACGTGACCGTCCGCGCGAACGACCTGCTCTCGTCGGTCTTCCGGAACCTCCTGAACAACGCCGTCCAGCACAGCGATCGGGACGACCCCACAGTGACGGTCTCGGGCGAGCGACGCGACGATCGGGTCGTCGTCCGCATCGCCGACGACGGCCCCGGGATTCCGGCGGAGCGACGGCAGTCGGTCTTTCGGAAGGACGAGACGGGCCTCGGCAGTGAGGGGACGGGGCTGGGACTGTACTTGGTCTCGACCCTCGTCGACCAGTACGGCGGTGACGTGTGGATCGAGGACAACGATCCACGGGGCACCGTGGTCGCGGTCGAACTGTGCGTCGAGACGGCGGCCGATGGAGCGGCGTCGAACGGGGCGGTGCGGGACGAGGCCTCCCGGTGAGCGCCCGGATCACCGGATCAGACGACGTGTCGGGTGTCGTAAGAGCCCAGTCGACGGACCCAGCCGTCGTCGGCGATGTCCGAGACGTCCTCGACGGCCGCGCGGGCGTGGTCCTCGTACAGTCCCGCCTCGAAGTCGATGTGGAAGAGGTAGTCACCGAGGCGGTCGCCCGTGGGTCGGGACTCCACGCGCGAGAGGTTGATGTCGCGGTCGGCGAAGGCCTCCAGCAGTTCAAGCAACAGCCCGGGGTAGTTCGCGTTCGGGTTGACGATGATCGTTGACTTGCCGCCGGCGTCGGACCGCTCTCCGGCTGGTGCGATGACGAAAAACCGAGTGGCGTTGGAGCTTCGGTCCTGGATGTCCTCCGCGAGCACCCGCAGGTCGTCGCCGGCGTTGTCGGGGTGGGCGATGGCGGCGACCGCGTCGTCGTCGCGGGAGCGTTCGACGCCGCGTGCAGTGCTCGCGACCGCCTCGAGGTTCACGTCTGGGTACTCCGATTCGAGGAAGCCCCGACACTGGGCGAGCGCCTGCGAGTGGCTGGCGACGACGTCGAACGACTCCCCGGCCGCGATCAGGGCGTGGCGGATGGGGGTGACGACCTCCTCCACGACGCTCACCTCGTGGCTCGAGAGCGCGTCGAGTGTCTCGGTGACGCTCCCCTCGATGCTGTTCTCGATGGGGACGACGCCGCGCCGGTAGTCGCCGGCCGCCACCGCCTCGACGATTGCGGTCACGGATTCGCTGAACGTGACCTCGTCGGCGACAGCCCGCGCGGCCCGGTGGGAGTAGGTCCCTTCCGGTCCGAGCGTGATGGCTTTCATGCCACGAGGGTGGCGGGGAGAGCGGAAAAACGCGTCGGGTCTACGCGCGGTCGAGGCGAACGACGAAGACGCTCCCTTCGGGGTCGTTGTCCTCGACCCACACGTCACCGCCGTACTCCTCGACGAGGGTGTAGACCAGGTACAGCCCCAACCCCGTCCCCTCGCTATCCAGTCCCTTCTCGCCTTTGCCGAACACCGTCTCCTTCCGGTCGTCGTCGATACCCGGCCCATCGTCTGCGATGCGAACGGTCGCCGTTTCGTCGTCCGCTTCGGCGGTGACGGTGACGGTCGGCTCCGCCCGGTCGCTGTGCTGGACGGCGTTGTTCAGCAGGTTCCCGAAGACGGAGCCGAGCATGTCGTTCGCGACCACCTCGACCAGTGGGACGTTTCCACGGATTCGTATCGTCGCGTCCGGATACGCCGAGACCGCCTCCCGAACCTCCCTGTCCAAGACGTACGACAGGTTCGTCGGTTCGAGATCGGGCCCCGTCTCGGAGAGGAGCGTCTCCATCAGGTCACCCATCACGTCCGTCAGTTCGATCACGTGCTGGGATCGGCTCCGGATCGTCTCCAGTTGGGGGCGGGCTGCCTCGTCCACCGCGTCGTCCAGCAAGTCCGTCATCCCTTCGACGAGTTGGATGTCGTTACGGATATCGTGGCGGACGATCCGGTTGAGGAGTTCGAGTCGCTCGTTTTGCTCCTCGAGCACCCGCTGGTGCTCGCGGGTCTGTGTCACGTCCTTGATGGCGCCGTCGACGTAGGCGTCGTCGTCGGCGTTCTCGAAGTAACAGACAGTGACCAGCCCCCAGAACGCCTCGTCGGTGTGGGTCCTGAACTCGAATTTCTCCGTGCGGACGCCGCCGTCGGCGGCCTCGTCGAGGAACTCCACCCAGTCGGTGGGGTCGGCGTACCCCTTCGCCACCTCGGTCGACAGGAGCGTAGCCTTCGAGTGGGCATCGAACAGCTCGACCATCGTCGGGTTGACTTCGAGGAAGGTGCCGTCCGGTTCGGCAGCCGCCCGGAAGATGCCCGTCGGGACGTGTTCGACCAGTTCCTCGAACCGAGCGAGTTCGTTCCGCCGCCGCCGCCGTTCGGTGACGTCCCGGACTGTCGTCAGCACGCACGGCTCCCCGGAGAGGTCGATCCGCGACGCCGACAGCTCCGCCCAGAACGGCTCCTCGTCGCGGCGCTTCATCCGACGCTCTACGGTCCCCTCGTCGACGACCGACGGGGCGGTCTCCGAGGGGTGGCCGTCGGCGACGAGGTCGGTGACCCGCCGACCGACGAGTTCGTCCCGGTCGAACCCGCTCAATTCGACGAACCGGTCGTTGACGTCGTGGACGACGCCGCTGTCCGGTTCGTGAACGAGCAGCCCGTCCGAGACGTGATCGAAGAGCTCACGATACCCTCCCTCGACACCGACCGTGAGCGGTTCCGTCACGCTCGCCGTTTCGATGCGGCCGATATAAAAAATAGCCTCCGATTATCAGCGTTTGGAACAGACGTCGACGAAGTTGCGCAGGATCGTCAACCCCGTCTCGCCGCTCTTCTCGGGGTGGAACTGCGTCCCGAACACGGTACCAGCCTCGTTTCCGATCACTGCGGGGAAGGTGCGGCCGTGATCGGTCGTGGCCACGACCGCCCGGTCGTCGTTCGGGGCGGCGTAGTACGAGTGGACGAAGTAGGCGTACTCGCCGTCGACGGAGCCGCCGCGCCCGCCCTCGACGCCGGTTACGAGCGGATGGTCGCGCTCGACGGAGAGTTCGTTCCAACCCATGTGGGGAACCTTCTGTCCCTCGTCGAACCGGACGTTCCGACCGGGGACGAAGTCGAGGCCGACGACTTCGCCTTCGCCGGCGTGGTCGGCCTCCTCGCTCGACGTCAGGAGCATCTGCATCCCCAGACAGATGCCGAAGACCGGCTGTCCGCGCTCGACGGAGTCGGTCAATGCCTCCCGGTACGGCCCGGCGTTCTCCATTCCCTCGCGGAACGCGCCGACCCCCGGCAGGACGACGCCGTCGGCGGCGGCGAAGTCGTCGGGGTCGTCGGTGATCGTCACGTCCGCGCCGGCGCGTTCGAGGCCGCGCGTGGCCGACCGGAGGTTGCCGAGGCCGTAGTCGACGATGACCACGTCCGCGAGCGCCCCCGCCGGCGGTTCGGACAGGCTCATACCACCCCTTCGTCGGCGGCCGACAAGTGGGTTTCCGTTCGATCGGTCGACGTATCGTCGGCGGTCGTCCAAGGGTAATTCGATGACTTCTTCACCGGGCTCGACAGCTGCCACCATCGCCGCTGGGACGTCGTTTCCACGGTTGTGGAGTGTTGCGAGTACCTAGTCGCCACTCATCCCGGGCCCCCCGTCGGTCAAGTAGCACTACATCGACTTTGTCACTTCTCGTGTCCAGTACCTCTTGACCTGTACTCGCTGTGAAAATCCCGCAGCTATCCTTCAGTGACCCAATACACGTTCCAGACGACTGTGAGTGGCTACTACGGATGGCCAAATATACTCTCGTCAGCCAGTTACGGCGATGTCTGTGTTCTGGTCGTGACGTTCCGTACCGAGTCTTCGAGTTCCTGCAGCATCGTCGTTTGTGCTTCAGTATTTGACACGATTTGGTCGACCGACTGTGAAATCTCATCAGACATCTCGACCGCCTCATCGATCATCGCGGCGATCTCCTCCGCACTCGCAGCCTGATCGTTGGTCGCATCCGAAACCTGCCCGATGCCCTCCGTCGCCTCCGTAATCGCAGCCACGATTTCGTCGAACCGAGTCATCGCATCCTCGACCTGGTCGATTCCCTCCTCGATCTGTTCGGTCGTCGCCACCAGATTCGAGACCGTCTCGTCGGTCTCCGACTGTATCTCGTTCACCATCTCCTCGATATCACTGGCGTGCTCCTGAGACTCCTCGGCAAGATCCTTGACCTCGTCGGCCACCACCGCAAATCCGTCACCGGCTTCCCCAGCCCGTGCCGCCTCGATCGACGCGTTCAACGCCAACATGTTCGTCTGCTCGGCGATATCCGAAATCACCTCCACGATCTCGTCGATGTCGTCGATCCGGCGTTGAAGCCCCTGAACGTCATCCGCAACGTCGTCCGCCGACATCGCAACGTCTTCCATCACATCGACAGCGTCATCCGCAGCACTGTTCCCCGACTCCGCGAGATCCGTCGCGTGTTCGCTCGTCTCGACGACCTCGTCAGCTGTCGATGCAATCTCTTCGACAGTCGCCGAGAGATTCGACACCTCGTCAGCGATGGTATTCATACTCTCAGCCTGGTCGGTAGTCACCGAGTTGATCTCCTCGGAGCGTTCCGCCACAGCTTCCGATGACTGCTTGATTTGAGTGACGTCCTCGTAGACCTCGGTAATATGCTCCTCGAGAGCGGCACCCATCTCATTCAACTCGTCGACAATTCCGAGGAACTCGTCCTCGAGGAGTGTGTCTTCTCGGTTATACTCGACGCGCGCCGAGAACTCTCCCGCTCCGTAGGCATCAATAGTATCGACGAGCTCAGTGAACAGCGTCTCGAGCTCCTGTTGATACCGGGCGGAATCCGAGCGATCCTGAACGATTTCTAGGACACCGATGAACTCCTCGTTCCGGTAGACTGGCGTCGCGAGGAACCAGATCTCGGTCCCGTCGATAACGCTCGTATCTTCGTAGACGTATTCACCGCTCAACAGCGCGTACTCTTGATTTGCAAGCGAGACGCCGTCGTATTCCTCGTGGGTGGCGTCGGGCCGTTCGACGACTTTCTCAGCGAGCGTCAACGATCGCTGGTCTGCGCCGTACAACTCTGCCCCAAGAGCCGTACTACCCAGAACTTGAGACCGGGGCGCGTTCAGCAGTTCGGCAATTTGCTCGTCCCACGCAACGACCTGTCCGTCGTCATCGAGTGCGAACGCTGGCAGATCGAGTGTATCGAGAACGACTTGTAAACTGTACTGCGTTGAGGGACTGGCTTCGAGATCGGCCTGACCCATACACCTCGCTTGGTTGATTGGATATATAAATGGGGCGAGTATTCCTATGGATTGATACTGAGTAATCTGTATTGTGGGTGAAGCGACTGTTAACAAGTGAACACGGCGTTTCGGGGGTACGCTGGGCACGTGACGACACTCCGGCACCAGTGGAGACTGCCTCTCCAGGGCCCAGCGAATCACTCTATAGTAGCCTTTGTAAGTCATCACACACCTGATCGCATGACTGCGTTCGATCAGGTGTGCGGACAGTTACAAACGCTACTATAGTCAGCACCCTGGAAGATTCGCGTCCCGAACAGATCCGGGAATTCACTCAACTCCGCCGTCGGTTCCACGAAAGCAGGCGTAGAAGATAGCATAAGGAGCCATCGCCGCTCAAGGAACTGTCTGACAACGTATATGTAGGGGTATCGAAACCTCGGTAACTGGAATATGGCCGTTTCGCTCACAGATCCAGCATGTGTGGACTTACGAGCCACGATAATAGGCACTCTAAATTACAAACACGCCAGGAATTGTACGAAACTCGAAGAATCTACGGGCGGACCCTGGTGCCACGCACACGTCGACGAAACCCGTCTCGACGTGGGAGTGATCTGTCCAAAACACATGCTCGCAGGATTCTCACTGAAGCACCAGGCCACGGCACTAATACCCTCCCACGGCTAAAACTACGGAAGTCCCGGACACAGGCCGGGCAGTCCACGGCGGGAGGGTCCCCACTCGTACGCGGTGGGATTGTGGGCCGTGCCAGCACGGCTCCCAACCGAGATAGCGGGTTTCATCGACCCCCGCGAAGGGTGTGTCTCCCTCCCTCGGAATCACAACCGACGAACGCGGAAACAATCAACGATTCGCTGGCTGTCGGCTTCACGCTGCGACTGACGTCGTGGACTTCCGCCGCGACACTCGATACCTCGAACTAATACGACCCAGACCCACTCTATTACCGACCGAGTCCGTCCAAACAGCCGCTAGGTGGATTCGTCGTCAAGACGGGTGACACTGTCCTGGATTTCTCGTATGTTGGCGGCTTGTTCTTCGTTTGCGGCTGCGATATCCCCTACCTGGGCGGCGACTCGTTCGGACTGCTTTACTTGCTCGTCGATTATGCTGGCGGATTGGGCGTACCGCCGAATTTTGCCGAATAGAAGTCGCGTCTCGGTTACGGGACTGGCGTCCTTCCTGTGTTACATGCAGAGTGGCCTATCCGCCGATAGGAGCGGCCCGCTGAATAGAAGGCTGGAAGACCGTATTACTCACAGTCGTCTCCATATATTTATTAATAGGGACTGCCATGTAGCCCACCATGTCAATAGTTACAAATACCAGGAAAAGACGATCGAGAGGTGGAGTCCACGACCGGTATGCGTCGGGTCCGCCTCGACCCACGGGGCGGCATGGCTAATCGGAGGAGTGAACTCCCGGAGAGGTGTGACGGACGATGACTGACCGCGAGGAGGACGCGGGTGACAAGACTGACCGAAGGGGGTCTGTGCTGCCGTCGCGGCGGGCACTGCTGTCGTCCGTCGCCGCCATCGGCACAGCAACCGGCCTCGCAGGCTGTTCGAATCCGTTCGGAGGTGTCAGGTCTGTGGCGGCCACGCCGGTTGTCCTCTCCCCACGCGGACAGGGGCTGCTCGGGCTGTCGGCGTTCGAGTTCGAGGCGACGACCCGGACGGTGACCCCGGAGGACGCCCCGGCGGAGGTGGAAGTGACCAGCTACCTCGCGGTCCACGGCGGCCCGGAGGAGCCCGACCGACTCCCGGTACGGTTCGACGTCAGCGAGTCGGCCGCCCACGCGCTGGGCACACTCGCCGTGCCCGCACCCGACCTCCTCGGCCAGAGCCTCAACCCGGTCGCCGAACAGCCGTTCCCCGAACTCCTGACCGGCGAGCGCGGCCGACGGTTGGTCAGCCGCGCGGGCGTCCTCGACAGCCCGGAGTTCGACTGGGTCCGGGGACCGACGCGGGTTGGCACCGACGACGGCGAACTGCTCGGGACGGGGACGACCGCCGAAAGCTATCTCGGCGTCGTCTCCGACGGCGACGCCACCCGGACGCTGCTGAGCCAGCTTACCCGGGTCGACAACGAAGGAGACGTGGTGCTGGTCGGCGAGTTCGTCTGGCGTGCCACCCCTGCGGGCGCCATCGAGACGGACGAGGACTGCGCCGACGACGATTGCCAGCTGCCGATCGAACAGTTGGGGGCGTTCTTGGACCGGCTCACGACCGGTTGGGGGCACGTCGACATCTGCGGTCCGCTGAGCGACGATCCGACCGGCGGTGTGGGCGCCTGCGAGTTCGACACCCCCACGGCGGTCCCACAGCTCTCGGTGACGAACGTCCGGGTCGTCCAGCAGGTCGAGAGTACCCGCGTCGAGGAGACGGGTAGCAACCCGACGATCAGGCACCAAGAGCCGGATCCGGACCTCGTACGGGGAGAGAACTCCGCCGTTGTCTTCGAGTTCGACACGCTCGACAACCTCGACGCGATGGGGTCGGGCACCGAGTTCCATATCGACGTGTTCAGCGGCGACTCCGGCGGAAACGCCCGCTATCAGCGGGCGGGGACGATCAGCCTCTCGAAGAACGACCTCGAGGACATCGCCGGGGGCGAGCACACCATCTCCGTGCTGCACGACCTCTCGAAGTTCGGGAGCGACGGCAATCCGGTGTTCGAACTGGAGACCGGCGAGGTGAAGTTCAGCCCTCGGTCGTCGGGGTACGTCCTCGACTCCGGGGTCAAGACGACCCACGTCGTCCTCCCGAAAAACATCAGGGATGTCGCGCCACTGCGGGTGGGGTTCATCCCCCTCGTGGACGCCCCACGGAGCCTGTTCAAGAGTCCGGGCGACAGGTACGGCGACGCGAGTGGGCTGCCGAGGGTCCCGCTGGACACGTACAAGACCATGACGGAGTACCTCCAGCGGGTGTACCCCGGTGACGTCGTCACCTACCTCCACCAGAATCAGCCGTTCCCCGGCGACGCGACGAAGGCGCTGGGCGGAATGAACAAGGAGATGGCCGAGGTGGACAACGCGCTGCACAACATCGCGACCGGCGGCTGGCTGACCAACGGCAATTTCCCGAACGGCGGGACACTGCGGACGGACGGCCGCAACCGGTCGGCAGTGGTCTCTGACATCCGGCAGAACGGGTTCGACGTTACCGTAGCCATCGTTCCGGGCGTCGCCGTCAACAACTCCGGCGCGTCCGACTACTACGGCTACCACGGCAATCCCGACTGGGCCGGCGTGGCGTTCGGCGCCAACGCCGCCGTCTCGTCCGTCGGCGTGCTCCCGAGCGGCGACGGCCAGGCGGTTAGCCACACGGTCGCCCAGGAAATCGGCCACTTCTTTCAGGACGACTACCTCGGACCGTCGCCGGACCACCCGATGGCACAGCGCCGCGACAGCGATACGAACGCGGCCGCCAACGGCGACCCCCTCGACGCATCCCACGCCCGCCACAAGGGCTCCAGCAACGACGGCATCAGCGGGAAGGACGATCCGGGCGTCGAATCGGTCGGCTACGACCTGGAGGACGGGTTCCGCAACGTCCAGTTGTTCACGAACTACGACGGGAGCTTCGAGAGCCGGGGGCGGACGCCGTACAACAGCATGGATACCGTCCCGAGCTACATGAGCTACACCGGCGTCGACTCGGAGGTGTGGGCCGACGCCCGCATCCACCAGCAGCTCATCGACACCGGAACCGGCGAGCAGTGGAACGCTGGCCTGTTCGGCAACAGCAACGCCAACACGATGCTGACGGCGACGGGCCGGGTCGCGGAGGACGGCACCGTCCGGTACGAGGACGTGTGGACGATGGAGGGGTACGAGCGCTACGTCGACGACGAGGCCAACCCCGTCGAGGTCGCACTCCTCGGTCCCGACAGGGAGGAACTGGTCAGTGCCCGCGTCCCGGTGGCGGTGGGCGCCACCCACGACCACAGCCACGCCGAGACGCCACACCAGCCGATGTTCACTCTCCCATTCGAGTCGGGTGGAGTGCACGTCCGGACCACCTACGACGATCGCACGACAACGATGAACCCAGTGGTGCGCAGCGTCCGCGACGCCGTCCGACGGGTCCCTGATCGGGGGTTCGCCGGGGAGCACGATGCCGCCCGGAAGCGAATCGGGGCGGCGCTGGAAGAGGTCGCCGGTGCGATGGCGAGGGGTGACTACGACGAGGCAGCGGCCGTGATGGACGGCGAAGTCCGCGAGCGCATCGGGGAGTCCCTCGTCGAGTACGAGGCGGCGCTCGACCAGCGAACGCCGGCCGCAATGGCGGACCTACTTGACAAGATGGTCGAACGGCTGGTGGCGGCCCGATAGCGACTGCCGTAGCTCCGAGGACCCTTCCGGACAATCACGCAGTCGGTGATCGAACTAACGTGGCGAGATATATCTCCCGAAGGCCTCGCCGAGGCCCACAAACGGGGATGGGTTCCAGCGGCTGTACCGAATCGAAGCCGCGTATACAGCGGTTCTACCCGAGAGCCACGGTGGGCGATCCGGAAGGCGTTGGGCGGCTCTCTAAGTCTGCAAGTCACTGAGTTGACACGGAAAGAAATAATACGGGCGACTTGTAAACTCTGTCATGACAACAATTAACAAAGGAATCTGGATGTGGCGTCAAGTGAAGCGAATTATCTCCGCCGGGTTGTTCGGTGGAGGCGCCTATCTGCTGTACACCGGGGACGTCCAAGGACCCGTAATGCTGTTTTTCGGGGCATTGCTGGCCGGCGGGGGGTTGTTCGGGGCACTGTTCCCATCAAAGGTAAACTTCTTCGGGGATTCGGGGGATGACGCATATTAGCGTGACGAATGGTCTCCATTCAAGCCAACAGTGTGACCGTAGGACACCCGAGACGAACGGCGTATCACGCCGGACGCTCGCGCTGTATGTCCCAGCGTCCTCCCGATAGCTGCTTGAGTGTTCGGTTCATCCGTGCTGCATAGCGGGCGCGAGTGCAGCGAGGAGCACGGAGAGGCGTCGGTACAAGCCACGACCCACGATCGGGTCTGTGGTCCAGTCACCACCACTTATTTTCAACTTACAATAGAGTAGAATCTACGATGGTTCGACGAAGGTCAACGGAGATCCGACATTCCCCAAGGAGTTGACTGATCTCGGCGAGCAACGGGCCGCCGAATTCTACGATTCAATATGATGCCAGCAGTCTGCCCTCCCCCTCCGTGCGCATTTTCACTCTTGACTACTGTCTGCGGGCGAACTTTGGCCCTCAGCGGTCGTGCTGTATACAGCCTCTGTATCTTGCACCGCCCGCCAGAACAATATCTAATCCAACACTCATTCCCCGGATAGCACCGCAGCAACTCTCCTGTGACTATCCCTCTGACGTGCTAGTTGGCTACGACGATTCCTCTCGGTACTCCCCGAGGCGAGACTGATCGCCCCCCGCGGCACCCACCAGATCGGCCGCCGTCGCGATGGCCGCTTCGAACGCGTCACGCTGGCTCCCGTCGTACAGCGTCGCCGCCGGATGGAGACAGACGAGTACCCGTCGCCGCCGACCGCCGATCCGCGCGTCGACCACCGACCCCGCCTCCCGGGTGACCGCCACCGCGCGGTCGAGTAGGCGCTCGCCCGGCACCTTCCCCAGCGTGACGACGAGGTCCGGATCGACGCCCTCGATCTCGCGTTCCAGAAACCCCGCGCAGTTGTCGAGTTCCTCGACCCGCGGGTCGCGGTTCTCCGGCGGCCGGCACCGAACGCAGTTGGTGATGCGCACGTCGGCCCGGTCGAGTCCGGCGTCCCGGAGAGCGTCGTCGAGGACCGTCCCCGACCGGCCGACGAAGGGTTCGCCCCGTTCGTCCTCGGTCGCACCGGGCCCCTCCCCGACGAACAGGAGGGCGGCGTCGTCCGGTCCGACCCCGTTGACGATCCGACTCCGCGACTCGACGAGCGCCGGGCACCGCTCACAGGCACACACGTCGGCTCCGTCGGTGTCGACCATACCGAAACCCCGGGGGCCGTCGGCTTAAGCCTCCTCGTCCACGCCACCCCGGAACCGCCGGGCGGCCCGCGCCCCGAGTCGCGCCACGCGAAGCGGTTCGGGCCGACCGCCCTCGGGTGTGAACGCGCGGACCAGTTCCGCCGCTCGGTCCCCGTCGACACCGACAGCCCGGACGTACACCGTCTCGCCGTTCACGTCGAGTCGGCGGCGCGGCGGCTGATCGCGGTACGTGGACAGCCGACGGTCCAGCGCGTCATCGGAGAACGCCTCGCGGAGCGCCGGTTCGAGTCCGGGACTCGACTCGAAGGACACCGAGAGCACGGGACGGTCCGTCGCCGCCGAGAGTCCGTGCAGGTCGACGACGTTGAACCACGCGGGAGCGATACCGGAGAGCAGGATCCAGCGGACGTCGTCGCGCCCCACTCGGTCGTGGAGCGACACGAGGGTGTCGGTGGCGTCGGTCCCGCCGACGGAACACGATCCGAACCCGAACCCATCGACGACGCGGTCCGCCCGAACGACGGCCCCGCAGAGCACGCTTCGCTCGTCGTCGCCGGCGAACGACTCGGCGATGCCGAGCGAACGCGCCCCCGCCTTCACTCGTCTTTGATGTCTTCGAGACGGTCCAGCAGTTCGTCGTTCGACGCGCCGATTTCGAACTCGACCGATCCGCTGTGGTCGGCCTCGGACGTTTCGACCCCCTCGTTGTCGTCGAGGTCGGCGTCTAGCTCCTGGTTCTCCTGTTCGGATTCATCGTAACTTCCGAAGCCCATACGTGTGGGACTAATGGACGCACGTTCAAAAAAGTGTACCCGGGGGGCGACCGGCCGGTTTTTGTCGACGCCGCGCCCTCGTGTGGGTATGGCCGTCGTCAACGTCACAGCCGACGCCGAGGAGTTCACCTGCAACGCCTACCTGCTCACGGGCGAGAACCCGGCGCTCGTCGACGCCGGCACGATGCCCGGGGTGGTGGAGGTGGTCGAGGACCACGTCGACGACCTGGAGACGGTGGTGCTCACCCACCAGCACGCCGACCACGTCGGTGAGTTGGACGCCGTCGTCGACGCGTTCGATCCCGAGGTGTACGCGTACGCCGACCATCCGCTGCGGGACCACGGCCTCGCTGACGGCGGGACGGTCACCCTCGACGGCGAGACGTTCGAGGCAGTCTACACGCCCGGTCACGCCGACGACCACGTCTCGCTGGTCGGCGACCGGACGCTGTTCAGCGGCGACGTGGTCGTCTACAACGACGGCGCGTTCGACGACGGGAGTTTCGGCCGGACGGACATGGCCGGGCAGTCGCGCGAACGGTTGATCGGGAGTCTGGAGACGCTACTGGAGCGGCTTCCGGAGACGGTCGAGTCGATGTACGCCGGCCACGGCGACCCGTTCCACGCCGACGAGGAGAGCGTGCGGACGGTGATCGAACGGGCGCTCTCGCGGGCCGAGCGTCGAGAACCGAAGTACTAGGCGCTGCGTCGCTCTTTGGCCTTGGGTCGGAGCTTCTTGTAGCCACACTTCCGGCAGCTCTCGGCCCGGGCCGCGTTGCGTGCGTTACACCGCATGCAGATCTGTTTGTCGAGCATCCGCTTTTCCGCCGCCTCGAACTTAGCCATACGCCACGGTTTCCGGGCGACAGATATAACGCTTGCGAGTGTCCCCGAGCGACGGCGGCCACAACACAAGCGTTTAGACGGCCGGTGGAGTAGTTCATCTATGGCGAACTGTCCACTCGCCGACGACTGCCCCAGTTTCTCCGAGCGCATTCAGGGGATGGGGTGTCAGCACTACGGCGACCGCGGGGGGGCGGAGTGGTGTAACCACTACGATATGCCCATCTCCGACCTGAAACAGCAACCGGTGAAACCGGGTGAGGAACTCGTCGTCGAGGTGACCGACATCCACGAGAGCGGCGCGGGCGTCGGCCGCACCGAGGACGGCTTCATCGTCCTCGTCGACGGGACGCTCCCGCCGGCCCGCGCCCGCGTCCGCGTCGACCGGGTGAAGGCGAACCACGCGACGGCCGCGGAGGTCGAGCGACTTCCGGACGACGAGGACGCCGAGGATGACGTCGAGGCCGAGACCGGCGTGGACGACGACGACGAGGACGCCGCCGACGACTCCGGGCGGCCCGAGCAGTTGGGCAGCCGGGACAACTTCTGGGGCGGTTGAGCGGCGACGCCGGAGGGATGTCGGCGGTGGACAGTCCGAAGTGTACCTTTTAGGGGCCAAGCATCTACGGTGGAGTATGGACGACGACCCGGACGCGGACGCGCTGCTCGAACGCGCCGGCTTCGACCCCGAGGAGAGCGTGCTGACCCGTCGGCAGGCCGAAGTGCTCGCGCTTCGCGAGCGGGACGTTCGACAGTCGACCATCGCCGACCGACTCGGCACCTCGCGCGCCAACGTCTCCAGCATCGAGTCGAGCGCGCGGGACAACGTGGCGAAGGCCCGGGAGACGGTCGCCTTCGCCGAGGCACTGACCGCGCCGGTTCGCGTCGAGGTCGACGAGGAGACCGACCTCTACGACGTGCCCAAACTCGTCTACGACGCCTGTGACGCCGCGGGCGTCAAGGTGAACCACACGGCCCCGGATCTGATGAAACTCGTCAGCGACGAGGCCGGCGACGCGGTCGTGGGCCGCGAGATTCAGGCTCCGTTGCTCGTCGGCGTCACGACGGACGGCACCGTCCGTGTCCGCCAGTCGACCAACTAGAACTCCCCGCGTCGCTCCAGTTTTGCGACCAGGTCGCGGACACGCTGTGCCTCCTCGGTCGGCACTACGAGCACGCGGTCGTCGTACGCCGCCACGGTCAGCCCCTCGACGCCGACCAGCGACACGTGGACGTCGTCGCCGGCGACGAGGTTGTCCGACGCGTCGACGGTCACGGTCTCGGCGTCGCCGGCGACGACCGTGCCGTCCTCGTCGGCCGGGAGGCATCGACGCAGGGCGTCCCACGCCCCGAGGTCGTCCCACTCGACGGCGAGTGGCACGACGACCACGTCTTCGGCTCGTTCGAACACCGCGTGGTCGACGCTCACCGGGTCGACGGCCTCGAACCCCGCCGCGGCGTCACCGCGATCCAGCGCCTCGACGAGGGGGGCGAGCGGCGTCGATCGCGCCGCCGACAGGAACGCCTCGGGCGTCCACGCGAAGACGCCGCCGTTCCAGTAGTAGCCCGCCTCGACGTACCGGCGGGCGGTGTCGGCCTCCGGTTTCTCGTGAAAGGCGGCCACGTCGGCGTGGTCACCGCGGTCGGTTCCCGGTTCGACGTAGCCGTACCCCGTCTCCGGGCGCGTGGGTTCGACACCGAACGTGACGAGCGATCCCCTCTCTGCGGCCACCCGACACCCCCGTCGTGCCGGCGTCTCGAAGTCGCCGTCGACGTGGTGGTCGCTCGGCACCGCGAGCACCACGGGGTCGTCGAACTGCTCCCGGACGTGGTGGGTGGCGTACGCGAGGGCCGGACCGGTGTCGCGCCCGGCGGGTTCGACGACGACGGTGGCTTCCGGGACGGCCTCGCGCACGGCATCGGCGATCTCCGGGCGCGTCGAGACCACCACCTCGTCGGCGAAGTCGACGCGGGCGACGGTGCGTTCGAGCAGTGACACGTCCTCCGTCCCACCCAGCGAGAGTAGTTGCTTGGGGCGGTCGCTCCGACTCGCGGGGTAGAGCCGCGACCCGGTCCCGCCGGCGAGCACCACCGCGATCAGCGGTCGATCCATGCCCGACACTGGGTCGCCGGTCGGAGAAAAGCCACCGGTCGCTCACCACGTCTCGACGACGCCCTCGCGGACGTCCTCGGCACAGCCCTCACAGTCGGGGTGACCGGCCTCGAAGCAGTCGGGTCGTCCCTCGTCGTCGAGGGCGACGGCCCGCCGGTCGGCCTCGCGCCGGCAGACGATGCGGACCTTCCCCGCCTCGTCTTTCGGGAAATCGCTCTCGACGCGTCCCGCCCGGTAGGCCCGGCGGGCCTCGGCGTAGCGGCGGCCGGCCGAGCGGAAGGTCGTCCGCACGAACCGTTCCAGCCGGTCGTCCATACCCCGGCTCGGGCCGCGAGGCTCAAAGATCCGTCGCCGCCGGTACTCGGGACGACGCGGTGGAGTCGCCGGATTACAGTTTCGCTCCGCTCGGCGAACTTTTTATATCACGGGGCACCAACCACCGTGTGCCTCCCGACGAGAACAACACGGAGGCGACTGAAACCAATGACGGATTTACAGACCCACGCGGAGGACATCGTAGCGCAGTTTTCGGACCACCTCGACCTCGCGGTCGACGACGTCGAGGAGCGACTCGACAACCTCGTCAACGAGTACCGGGTTCCGGTAGACGAGGCCCGCCGCAGCGTCGTGAACAGTTATCTCGACGAGGCGGGGCTGGAGCGGGACGCACTCGGCGGCGGCGACAACGCGTCGGTCGGCCTCGCCGAAATCGACCAAGACGAACAGTGGCTGGACGTGACCGCGAAGGTCGTCGAACTCTGGGAGGCACGGAGCGACTCCGTGGCACAGGTCGGCTTGCTGGGCGACGAGTCGGGCACGACCAAGTTCGTCGCCTTCGAGAGCTCCGACCTCCCAAAACTTGAGGAAGAGAGCGTTTACCGGCTGGAGAACCTCGTCACCGACGAGTACCAGGGCAACTTCTCGGTGAAGCTCAACCGGACGACGACGATCACCGAGGTCGACGACGAGATCGAGGTCGGCGACGACGCCGAGACCGTTGAGGGCGCACTGGTCGACATCCAGAGCGGGAGCGGCCTGATCAAGCGCTGTCCCGAGGAGGGCTGTACGCGGGTCCTCCAGAACGGCCGGTGTTCGGAACACGGCGACGTCGAGGGCGAGTTCGACCTCCGGATCAAGGGCGTCCTCGACGACGGCGAGTCCGTCCACGAGGTGATCTTCGACCGTGAGAGCACCGAGGCACTCACCGGGACGACCTTGGAGGAGGCAAAGGACATGGCGATGGACGCACTCGACACGACCGTCGTCGTCGACGAGATGCGCGGGGGCGTCCTCGGCCGGTACTACCGGGTGAGCGGCCCGCAGTTCGGCCGGTACGTCCTAGTCGACGAGTTCGAGCGACTGAGCGATCCGGTCGACGCCGAGGCGGCCCTCATCGAAGCGAGGTCGATCTAACATGAGCCAGGCACCCACCCGCGAAGTCGCGCGACGCGTCTTTGCCCGCGAGTTCAACGACGCGAGTCACACGTTCAAGGAGTCCGACGACGAACGCGCACCCGTCTACCTCCTCCTCCCGACGGGCGAGCGCGCGAACCGCGTGTTCCTCGTCGGCACGCTGACCGAGAAGGAGGACGTCGGCGAGGACGACGAGTACTGGCGGGGCCGCATCGTCGACCCTACGGGGACCTTCTTCGTCTACGCCGGGCAGTACCAACCGGACGCGGCGTCGACGCTCCGGGACCTCGAACCGCCCGCGTACGTCTCCGTCGTCGGCAAGCCCCGAACCTACGAGACGGACGACGGCAGCGTCAACGTCTCCGTGCGGCCGGAGTCGATCACGGCCGTCGACGCCACCACGCGGGACCGCTGGGTCGTCGAGGCGGCGACCCGGACGCTCGAACGCGTCGCCGCGTTCGACGACGAGGGCAACGAGTACGCCCGCATGGCCCGCGAGGAGTACGATCTCTCGGTCGACGACTACCGCGAGACGGCACTCGCCGCGCTCGAAGGCCTCGACGAGACGGACGAACTCGGCGGCGACGCCACGCCGGCCGAGACCTGACACCCCGGCCCGGTTCGACCGGCGTGTTCGTCGTCCCCACTCCCCGTCATTCCAGCGTCTGACAAACCGTTAAGTGAGTCGGGCCACGATGCCGTGGTGACAATGGGCAACAAAAACAAAACCATCTCGTTTCGCGTCAACGAGGACGCGTTCGAGACGCTCCGTGAAATCGCCGAAGAGCGTGATCTCTCCCTCTCGGCGGTGTTTCGCGACTACGTCGACATGCTCGTTGCCCACGACGGACAGGTCCAAGTCGTCCCCGAACACGAACTCGAAGGCGGTTCGGGCGACGGCACCAGTTTCCCGCCGAAGGTGGAGGTGCCAAAGAGCTTCGTCCGGGAGCACGAACGCCTCGAACTTGAAGCCGAGCATCTGCGCGAACAACTCGACGAGCACAAGCGCTACGTCAACCACCTGCGGGAACAGTTGGAGGAGGGCGGCGAGGACGTCATCCAACTCGAGGACCTCGACGGCGGCGAGTCGGACGAACCGTCTTTCAGACTAGGCTGACAGCGTTCGGCGCGCCTCGGCGGCGCGCCGCTCCATCTCGTCGTCCCCTTCGACGGCGGCCAGCGACTCGACCGCTTCAAGCCGTCGCACCGCTCGATCCAGAAAGGAGAGTACGTCGCCCGGGTAGGCGTACAGCATGTACTCGTCGGTCATCACGTCGACGATGGCGTCGGGGCCCATCCCCTGTGCCCGGAGGTCGAGCAGATAGCGGATGAACTGGCGTTCGGGGTAGCCGGTGTAGATGTCGTCGGCATCCGCACAGTCGAGGAAGTCGCCGGCAAAATCCAGCAGTCGGTCCCGGGTGGCGTCGTCGAGTTTGGCGAGGCCGTCGCCGCTGTAGAGTACCTCCATCGTCGCCCCCTTGAACGCGCCCTTGGGGATGGACGTGTCCAACTGGGAGACGATCTGGCGGTGGTTCTTCAGGTAGATCTTGTCGGTGATGGCCACTGGCGGCGGGTAGGCCGCCCCGAGACTAAAACGTCCCGACTCGACCGTGTGCCCCCTCTCCACACCGGTCGCGAGTCGTAACCTACTTCACTCACACCGCAGTACCGTGAGTCGTGTCCGGGTTAGGGTAGTGGTTATCCTTCAGCCTTGTGGAGGCTGAGACGCGGGTTCGATTCTCGCACCCGGACTTGATTTTTCGGTTCTCACCATCCTCTACCATCGGTTTTCGCTGTCGCCAATGGAGTGAACTGAACCAATGCTCAAAGACAGCGGAGAAAGTACGAAGATACGACCCGACGCCGTATTGCGATTAGCAACCTCTCGGGACAAATACAAATCAGGGGTGAACGCATGAGCCTTCCCGACGACGTTCCCCTCGTAATCAATCCTGACCGCGAGTACCTCAATGCTCGCCAACTGGAAGACTACAGACAACACCGTGAAAACGTGCTTGAATGGCTGTATGCCAAAGGAAAGAACCCCGACCGACAGGAAGGCTACAGTCATGCTGTGACGCGTAATATGGCGTACCGCGTTAGCAAAATCTATCGCTGGTTGTGGGAGCGCAAAGGTCGTTACACGACGAACCTTTCCCACGACCACGCCGACGCCTACATTAGAGAACTCGCCGGAAAAGATTGGAAAAACTCGAACAAGGCACAGTACGTCAAAGCACTCAAGCGGCTATTCAAGTGGAAACGTCATGAGCGCAATAGCGACCAATGGGAACCAGAGATTACATTCCATCCGTCGTCAGAAGAATATCAACCACAGGATTTCTTCACTCTTAAAGAGCGAAAGCGACTCCGTGAGGCGTCCTTAGAATACGGGTCTGTCCCCGCCTACGGGAATCTTAGTCCCGAGGAACGGAGTCGATGGAAAGCGTATCTCGCACAACGCTTCGAGAAGCCGAAAGACGAGGTGAAGCCCGATGATTGGGGACGAGCAAATTCGTGGAAGATTCCCTCACTTGTGGCGGTTAGTCTTGACGCTGGGTTTCGTCCTATCGAGGTGGAACGGACGACCGTCTCGTGGGTCGACACGCAAAATGCGGTGTTGCGAATCCCGAAAGACGAATCCTCGAAGAACCGCGAGAACTGGACAGTCAGTATCCGAAACCAGACAGCCCGTGCGCTGGCGAACTGGATACAGGAACGAGAGAACTACGCGAAGTACGATGATACCGACACCCTATGGCTCACTCGGCGTGAAAATCCGTATCAGTCCGAGAGTCTGAACTACATCCTGAAGCGCCTTTGCGAAGAGGCTAACATCGACACGGCCAATCGCTCGCTGTCGTGGTATTCGATTAGACACTCTACCGGAACTTACCTAACCCACTTCGAGGATTTAGGTGCCGCGAAGGCCCAACTACGCCACAAGTCGGAACGGACGACCATCAAGTACGATAACGCGCCGCTTGAAGAACGCCGGGACGCCCTTGATAAGATGGGGTGATACGCTCACCTGAACGTTTTACCCCGCTCGTTCGTACCCCGTCATGTGAGTTTCAATTCCACGTGGCACAATCTACTCGATAACGTCGAAGAACTCCCGTCAGACGCAACTCTCGTCACCCCACTTTCGCGGAAGGTGTTTCGCGTCACCGACGTACAGGAACACCGAGTTCTGATTCAGTATCGGGACGACGATGAAACGATTCCACTTCAGAAAGAGCAATTCGAGACGCTATATCGTCGTATCCAAGACGCACATGGTGAGTTTGACCTTGACCGTCTTCCTATGGACGCCGAACCTTACGCGACTGTGCTATCCTTACATCCGCGTTTCGAGGTGGACGACCGTGAGGGGACGCTGACAGAGAGCGACCAGTCTACCGGCTCGCCGTTGGTGGAAGCCCAAGGAGATACTGACGACGCCGACGAAGAGCGTGAAGAGCCGGACGTGGACGTTTATGCCGACTCTCTTTTGCTTATCGACGCCCTCGAACGCCATGATGTGACCACGCTTGAAGACGTAGAGACGCCGGGGCTGGTTAACCTCTATACATTGCTATCGGATGTTCAGCGGAATGCAAACGACCTACGGAAGGACATTCGGAGTGTCTTGCTTGACCGGCTTCACCACCACCGGCCTATATCCGGCCAGTTCGGTTCTGTCCAACGGACGAGTCGTCGGAATCGGTCGCTGAAAGACGACGAGATAGTGTTGAACACGTTTGAGGCCGCCGGGATTGAACGTGAACGGCTGACAACCGTCGATTCGGGGAAAGTGGATGAAGCGCTTGATGTGACCGAGATTTCCGAGACAGACGTGTACGACGTATCGAAGAGCGAGTACGTTCGGAAGGCCGACGTTGACGAAGAGGAGAAAGAGACGCGCCTTCAGGGACTCAAAGACCAACTCGCGGCCACCGAAGGCGAGGAAGGCGACGAACTCCGCGAAGAGATTGAGGAACTGGAAGACAGAATCAACGAACTGACCGAGTTCCGTTCGGGTCGGTCGTTCCACGAATCCGCTACTGGCGGATAGGTATCCTCACCGGAGATGTTCGAGAATTTGCAAAATCCGAAAGCCGAGTTCCCCGTAGTCCTTCTCCGTTTCCCCCGCTTTCTCTCGTAGCGCTTCTATTCGCCCGGTGTATGCCTTGTTAATCACCAGTTCGAGTTCCGCCCCGGTTTCTCGTTCAAACTGGTCGGCCATATCGTACAGTCCGCTCAATAGATATTTCTCGTCTCGATTTCCCGGTACCACTGGACTCCATAACTCGAAAACGTAGGAGTCAGCGGAATCGAATAAGTCCAGAACATACTCTCTATCCGCGTTGAATTTCCGCCAAAGACGCTCAATTGTATACTGGTAGCCGTCGTTTCCATATTCAGCCCATCGGTCAGTATCGGTTGTTCCAGAGTAGAGCAATCCGTCGATGTGAGTTACAACTTCGCAAGTGTAGACGACTTGTTTTCCCTCGTCTGTGTTGTCCACACCGATTACGTCAATTTCTATTTGATTGCCTTCTTCGTTGGAACGCTGATTGTAGGTAACTAACTCGCACTCTTCTATCAGTCGAAGATACGAGCCGACGAGAAGTTCACCAGATTCCGGCTGTTCCGTCATACTCTCTTGGCGTATGGCTCTCTGAAAAGAATTTCTTCGATGAACTTCGCTGGCCCTTCGTTTGTAGTCGTGAGCGCCGTGAGTAGGCTGTGAACGTGGTTGGTACTGGTACGAGTGGTTCTTAGCGTCGTATCTGATTCGCCCTTACAGCCGTTCAGCGGCTCTGTGTGCTATGATAATTCTATAATTATCCTAAATCGAACGCGCTAACAGGGGTCTAACTGGCTCTGGAAGGCGTCTACTCGTCGGTCGTGTCGATACCGAGTGCCTCGTTAGTCCCACAGAAGCACGTCGTCGCGTTGAACCCGAATCCGAGCGCTCCAACGAGAGCCAACAGTCCGGTCTTGCGTTTGCCCTTCTTCAGTGTACTAATCGCCACGATAGTCAGTACAACGGCGAGCAATGAGCGGACGAGTCGGTCGCGGCCACCGACGTTCTTTTCGGCCATATCCGGATTGTAGGACGTGTCGAACTTGTACCTTTTCTCGCTGAACAGATAGTTCGTCTGACAGAGTGAGAAAAGATTATTACTATTTGATGTTGTATTCTCTTCAATGAGCAACTCACTACCACCCAACTTTTTCGAGAGTCTGACACAAAAGCAAGAGGCACTGCTAACTGTACTGGTTGATAGCAATACGGAGTATACCTCGGGAGAAAAGATACGCGAACAAACGAGAAATGAATACGAGTTTGATGTACCTGACCATCCCGGTGCCACTGCGGGCGTTGTAGCGGGATTTACTAATCGATATTCCAAGCAATTCAGCGTCAACTTGGTTCCGGCTCGGGGCGTTGAAGGGAAGAAAGGACACTACGAGTTCAAACTCGGAGAGACATATACTGACGAAATCCGCGACCGACTCGGATAGGTTTGTACCGTCAAGAGTGTCGTGATAGCATGTGGCCCGTGATTGCTGGCTGACTGTGATGGGGTATTCTCTCTGTGGCAATTCTAAGGCCGGTAAGCGGTTCCAAGAGCGGGGCCGTGGTATCGCCATGTTAACATACTATTCTCTCGGAGCCGTCTCGCGGTCGTGGGCGGTGGCGAGTCAGCATTTGTGAGTGTGGGATAGAACGAGTCTGTAGTCACCTACGTCACGGTCAGCGTTTGCTCAATCACGACCGAGTTCGTCGGCGTGTGGACAACACGGACAGTAATACTCTCGCCACTATTGAGTTCACATTCGGAACTGGCTAATCGGAACGTGGCGGTTTCGCCTGCTGTCCACTCCCCGTCAGCCTCGCCAATTGGCCCACCTACTGAGTTATATGAGTTGTCGAAAATATCGTCGCCACGAACGTACTCGCTCGTCGGTACGGGGTCGCCGCCACTTGCTGGTAAGTTCACTAATCGACCGGATTTCCCACAGGCGTCCTGTGCATTGACGGCAATTTCGAGGTTGGAAGCGGATAGCGTGTCACCTGCGATATGAGTTATATTCACTTTTCCACCATTGTTTCCGTCTTGTGTCACAAGTTCACCGCTTGACTGACCAACGATTGGGCCGGGTTGATTAACGTCGTCGGTAAACCCGAGTGCAAACACCGAGATTACAGAAGCGAGTATCACTACGATAGCGACCATTAGGATGTTCGCTATAACCGGTGAAACGGCTCGTGACGACGAACTCACTATATTTCCTTGTTCAATATCTTGATACTAATTCGTTCGGATTTACTGTGAACTTAACGCGGCGGAACTCGAACCCGACGACGGAGAGTAATACCGGTCGGCTATTCGTTCTCTATTCAGCCATGAGCGGGTGTATTGACGGCTCTAACTTGACTTTCGGAGATAGCCGTACCGCCAGCAAGCCGAGAGAGCGACGTGAGCGCACTGTGAGCGTGGTCGCCACCCGAGCGAGTGTGTTGGGGCGTCAATTATGATGGGCGTTGTGCGGCGCTGTAGGACTGTGTGAGGGCGTTCTAATTCCCTGTGGTAATCAATATTATCTTATAAATGCGCAAGAATAATAAGTTTATAGAACGTAGTATATAGTAGGTACACTGCCTCTTCGGGGCGATTTCGGTAAAAGCCCGCCTGATGGAACAGGCAGGCAGTGGCCTTCGGAGATGAAAGCCAATGAAAACTATCGACGCCGAGAGACTTGAGAGTACCGACCTTGACCAGCGCGACGTTCGCGCCCTAACGGAGTATATGACGACGCTTCCGCTCGGGGGAGAGGTGTACTCCGTGACGACACAGAGCGGGTCAGAGTACCGTGTAGACGCCGTTGAAGACCGGTGTACCTGTCCTGACGCCGAGTACAACCTACCAACCGACGATGGTCGCAAGCGGTGTAAGCACGCCGCGAGGGTCGCCTTCGCCACGGGAGAGCGACCGATTCCGGCATGGGTCGACGCCGACGAGGTAGACGCCCAGCTGGGGGAACACGTCGAAGGTACGCCGAAGGTCGCCATGACCGACGGTGGCGTGACGTTGGCCTCGTTCGCTACCGAGGAAGATGACGAAGATGGGTGCTGGTGCGACGGGCATGATATGCCGTGTTTCGACTGTTACAACGCCGGTCGCCGTGACCTTCCGGGTGAAGACGAATGACGGACACTCCGAGGTGTCCCGGTTGCGATAGGGAACTCGAATACGGAGCGTTGTTGGACTGTGTGACCGGCCAGCGCGGATGGGCCTGTAACGAGTGTAACACGGCCTACTCGTCGCTTGAGGTGGGTCAATGAGCCGGCTGTCTCCGGCGGCGGCTCTGAACGGCGTACAGTGTGGGAACGTGTGTTCCGGCTGTCATCGGGGAATTCGGACGGGTGATAAGGCTATCGCGTATGGAACTTACTACGACGGCGACGGCTGGATTGTCAGACGAGTGTGGTGTTCGGATTGCGGGAAGACGACTATCGGATTACCGACCGACGGTGCTGACGAGGTAGTGGTGGAAGCCGTATATTGGCGGTCAGGGCTGGTCGGTGCCAAGACCGTGGACCGGAGTCGGCCCTGACACAGACCAACCGAGTTTATATTTGACAGTCGTCTTTATCGAAATAGTGGTAGAGCCAACTGTCGCAAACGTTGTCGGGACAATCAATTTCCAGCGGGAGATTGCCTTGGACGCTCTTGCCGATACGTTCTCCCAGCGTGACGAGATTACTGACGTGACCTACGAACCCGGCGAAAACCATTGGCTACAAACTCATTTTGCGCCCGACGATACCTATGTCCCATTTTATCGGAGTGGCAAATGTTCTATTGTTGGTGGTAACTCTGTCGAACATTTCTACGAAGTGGCCGAGCGGGTCAATAACGTTATGCGAGACATTCTTGAGTTAGAGTACGAACCACAGGTAGAAATCAGTAACATCGTTGCTACTTGGGATACTGGTTCCCCGATTTCATTAGAGGCCCTCACAATCGAACTTGGAATGACTCAAACCGAGTACGAACCAGAACAATTCCCCGCACTCATGTATCGGGGAGAAGATTACGTGATACTGGTATTTTCGAGCGGCAAAGTTCTCTGCACCGGCTTAAGTAACCTTGACGACGTAACTGATGCGATTGAGGATATGGTATCCCGGCTTCAAGCGGTCGTGTAATCACAAGTCTTCTTCGCTAAAAATCAACTTCGCGCCGTTCTCTTCAAGTCACTCGGCAATCACATTATCGTCGGAGATAGGTTTTCAGACTACAGTATCATGATACTTGAGAAAACCATTTTAACTCAACACGCCCACTATTCCGATAATGGCACGAACAGTGAATATTGAGGTAATTTGTGATTCAGATAGCGAAGGTGGGATTGAGACGTTCGGTGTTGCTTCCGAACACAGGCCTGACTTACCGGAGCCGTTTAATAACTCACTTCAGGAATGGGTTCGAGAGAATTTCGAGAATGAACTTGATAAAGGTCAAACAATTTCTGAAGCGGGCGAGATGGTGTATGAGCCTAATGGCGGAATCATAGAGTTTCGGACGAAAGATTAGTCAAGTAGACGCGGTATTCCTCTGTATCCAACAAATTAATTATCCCCGCCAGCATCAGGGAACAGTTCGCGCACTATTCGGAGCCGCTGAAGTTTCTTGAGTTCGTTCCAAATCCTTGGTCGCTTTTCTTTGGGAATCCCGTACAGGTCTAACACCGCACGCTCAATTTCCCAATCCAAGTCCTCGTCTATCTGTTCATCGTCATCGGTGGCGCTCTTCACCAAGTCTACAAACTCGTCGTAGGCTTTCTTTTCATCAGGGTCGTCAAAGTCAACAGCGGGGATAGGGAGCGACATGATGAAACTCTGTGGGTGGCGAGGATAAGATTGCCATTCGACAATCCCCTTCGTCTTGGAATAGTAGTAGAGCATGGCCCGTGAGTTCAGGAAGCCGAGGAAATACTCAACGTCATACTGGTCAAATGGTTCGTCCTTCTCTTCCGCCGGTCGAAAGGACATTACAGATTTCAAACATCTGTCGTCAGTATAGTCAACTGTTGCATAGAATCCTACCCCGGCCTCACGAATGAGCAACTTGGGGGGTTCAAACCGCCATGCGTCCTTCAGTCCTATCCCTTCCACATCGGCGTCAATGTAGGCATTATCGGTAGTTCGGTACCGGTTGACGTGTTCTCCAAAGTAAATCGGCGTATCACTCTCTTTTGTAGGCTCTTCTTTCACGATTCGACGAGTAGCAATAGCGTCCTCAAATTCAAACTCTTCTCCACAGTCGCTAGTTGTCCACTCTGGCTCAAGAGACCAGTTTCTGACACGTAGTGATTAGAATGACGCGACTGAATCAGTCGCCTGATTCAGCCGCTGCCCGGATTCCTGTGTGTGATGGAGTTCCCAAGACTCAAACGCATCCTCACAGATCCGGACGAGTACATTTCGAGCAGCCAGTTGAAGTCTCTTAGCATGGAGTTGCTTGAGCTGATACCGATGGAAGGAATCGAGGGCTCCGGCCTCGATTCCGAGGAAATCATGGAAGTCGTCTTACGAGCTGCTGTTGACACAACCTCCGTCAACGGTGTCACGACGAACACTGAGGACACGCCAAACCGCGAGCCAGTGATGGACTGGTTGCACACCTTGGAGAAAGAGCCGATGCTTGATGCTGTCAACGATATCCTCGCACTGGTGGCGATGACGGTTCTCGACCGCGGCGGGTCGAGAACCATCTGTCTGGACTTCATGGACAATCCGTTCCACGGTCATCCAGACGACGAGGACGAGTTCAGGAGAATGGAAGCACGAGATGGAACCACGAAGTGTCACCGGTACTGTACTGCGTTCGTCATCGCGCAGGGAAAGCCACTCACACTGGCGGTTGAACCAGTTGACGGCGAGGACAGCAAGGCCGACGCGGTCGAGCGCGTGCTCGCCCGCGTCGAAACATACCCATTCGAGACCGACCAGATCCTCATGGACAGGGACGCCTTTGTCGGGGAGTTAATCGGTATTCTTCGGGAGACAGCACCGCCAGTCTTTCCGGTCATAACCCGGAAAGACTCGCTCCGGAAGAAACTCTCCAAGGCCGCGTCACACATGACCGAAGAGACGATTTGCGAAGGGAAAGAGCACGAACAGACGTATCCACTGGCGGTGAACGTTACCTATCAGAACGGTGACCGCGGAAAGTCTGGTGTGAAAGCGACAGGATACGCGGCGTACGGTCTGGAAGACCGCACGCCCGCGCAAGTCGCTACGACCTACAACAAGCGTTCACGGATAGAGAAGAGCTACGAGAAGTTCCGAGAAGCGCGTGCCCTGACAACAACGCCATCGACGACAATCCGGCTGTTCTACGTGGGCGTGGGGTTTCTGTTAGAGCAGTTGTGGCTCGTGTTACAGTGGGCCGTGCTCGCCCGACCACGGCGGGGCGGGCGAGCACTTCCGAAAACATTCGCGTTTGGTGACGCGTTTTTGCACGGGATCGAACGGGTGTTAGACGACGAACTCGGCTGGAAAGAGAAGTACCGGACTAACGGAGAAGGACTGCCAGCAGGATACGAACACGGACTCGGTTGAGCCGCCTCGCTTCGGCGAAGCGAGGCTGGCGAACAGCGACAGCTGTCTTCGGAGATCAGTCTGAACGACAACTACAGCCAAAACAATCCAGATTTGTGACTCTTCCTCAACTCTCCGTGGCGTCAGATGTGTACTTCGTCTCGTATCAGCGTCCTTACCGTGTTAGACCGGACTCTTGTTGCCGCCGCCATCAAGAGAGTGGACAACTAGCGACAGTGGTCACACGTCTTTGAGTAATAGCCCCCACCTTTCGATTCGGCTCGTTTTCGCGGAAACGGACTCCATTCCGTACAATATGGACACTGTAGTATCTCCCCCTCACGCCCCGTTTCGTCACCACGACCGTTATCGGCAACCTCTGACCAATCTACCGTGTCCGCTTCCATCGTGTCCAGAATCTCATGGTCGTCCTCACCGGCCCAAATATCAAACACATAGTCCTCGTTTTCAGTAAACCGCCGCTGTTTTGTAACGTGCTTCTTTGTCTGAATGATACTCAATAAGGCTTCTCCACCTGTTCCAAGTATTTGATTGCGGTCTTCTTTTTGAAGTAGACTCACCTCAACATCGTGGTCTGATTGTGCTTCTCGGTTCGTGTATTGTACAATAGCGGTAGCCGCGAAAACACTGTCAAAAATTCCTTCCCCCAATTTGTGAACTCTATCTAACTGATGGTCATCCACCAACCAGCGCCGTAGAGGAACAGAATCCTCGTTGAAGATACTGTCCGGAATAATGAACCCGAGAGTACCGTCTTCTCTCAACAGGTCGTCTCCTAATTCTAAAAAGAGTTCATAAGAATCGTATCGGCCCTCGGCCAGTTCATACCCTTTGTCGCTTTTGAGCCACGCGTCGTATTCTTCTATTTCAGCACCCCACGGTGGATTGCCGACAATCACGTCAAAGCCCCCTCGTTCCTCAAAGATGTGGTCAAACTTCTCTTCCCATTCAAACGCACCCATTTCTTCGGCTTCCTCTACTGTAATATCGAAAATATCAGCCACTTCCTCGGGCGACCCGTTCAACAGGCTGTTCCCGGTGCGAATGTTGTCTTCGAGTATCGCTGGTAGTTTCTCGTTCTTTTCCAGTGCCTTCAATAGAAGATTAACCGTCGCAATTTCGGTCGCCTGATAGTCCAAGTCCACTCCGAAGATGTTGTTCCGAAGGATATGCCGCTTGTAGTCGGACGGCACTGTTTGGGCCGCTGAATACTCTTGTATGCCCATATCCCCGTTCACTGACCGAACCAGTGACCGGAACTCCTCGTAAGCGTCTACCAGCAAGTCAAACGATTTAATCAGGAAACTACCGCTCCCACACGACACGTCCAAGACAGCAATATCCTCAATAGCGTTGAACTCGTCACGGGCGGCTTCAAAATTCGGCTCGTCACCTTCCAACTCCTCTCGCACCCTTGCCATTATATCGTCAATCCGGTCACCCAATACGCTCTCAACGATGTATTCAACCACCGGAACTGGCGTATAGTAGATACCTTCTTCTTGACGTTCATCCGGGTTTTCAACCAGTTCCAAGTCCTCGGATTTGTCCTCAATAGCATGACCAAGGTAGTCCTCGTAGATGTTCCCGAGTACGTCGGCGTCGATATACGAGAAGTTGTAGTCGTACAACGAGTCGATAGTATCTAACAGTACTTTGTTTGAAATTTCGTAGTCTTCGCATTGATGTTCCGCGAACAACTCCGAATTGTAGACTGAATCGAAATCTCGGAACGCGTTTTTTAGGTCACGAACCAGTGTCCGTACGTCGGGATTAATCGTGGTCTGTTTCCAAGACTCGGACATATTCAGCAACGTGTCCGCTGGAATGACCCCACGGTCTTCCGAGACTCTCATAACCACTACCCGGTCTAAAATCCTCTGTACACTGTCTCGAAGGTCTTCCATTGATAGGTCAGAATGGGAGTCATGTATGTCCTGTGTAAGACGCCGACGTGCTTCAGATAGAACATTCAGAATTTCTTCGGTGACTGTCTCACGCTCTCGCGTTCTTTCCAATCGTCCAAGTGACCCGTCCGCGACAGCGGCTTTAGAGAGATTTGCCAGTCGCTCAAATCCATCTTCAGATGTGTATTCATCCGCTGAAAGAGTGAAGACCAGCCCGCTTTCGAGGTCATCTTTGCTGACGTGCGTAAAGTAGAGTCGGAGTTCCTCGAAGTTGGTCAAGACGGCCCAATCACACCCTTGGTGCCATGCGTAGTCTATCGCCTGTTCGACGTAAGACTGGGTTTCGCCACTACTGACCCGACGACTCCCGTCAAGGTCTTCCGAGAACGACTTTGCCTCAATGAAGAACTGTTCGCGTCCATTGAGACTCAATGCGTAGTCGGCTTCCCCGACAAGTGTCCGCTGTTCAGGTTTCACTTGGTCGGTCGTCGTATCCCACCCGAGCGCTCGAAGAAGGGGATTAATGAATTGCTGTCGGACGGCGGCTTCCTTCATTTGCTTCCGCTCGTGGGGAGAATGAGATTGGTAGCCGTCTACCAAATCCTGTATGGCGTCCTTGTCAATGTCTTCAGTTTGTTGAACGCTCATATACGAAGTTATCGTCACTCCGAATCCTCATCTTATCAAACCATCGTAAGCCGACATAGACGAGACGGTCTACACCCATTCGACCTGACTGACACCGACGACCGCGAGGTTGTCAAAGAGTTCTTCGCGTATTCTGACTCGGTTGGCCGGTCGCTCTTTCAGTAGCCCTATTAGCGAACTCTGTCCGTCATTTTCTGTCAGTACCCCTATTAGAAACATTCCAGAATAGGGAATAGACGGGCTGATAGGCTCGTTAACGACAGATACGGCGTGTCACTTTTGACCCTCGAAATCGAAGTGTATTGTAACGACAACTTCAGTCGCGCCACTATGGAAGATTGCTCCAAGGGACGGAATAAGAAGGGGAGATTGAGTATTGGATTGCCCTTCCTGTAGACGACGGTTGTCGTGGACGAGTACGACAATGAACGATAGTAGCCCTGTCCGCAAAAGAGTATCGAACACACAGAAAACGCACGGTTCGCGTCCTGTCCCGTACTATCGAGACGGGGTAGTAGAATTTGCTGTTCCCGATAAGCCAATTGAGACTCGCGCTCGGATACGCGAAGAGCAACGAAACCGGCGTGGTGATTACGCTCCCCGACTCTCGAACCGTCAGTGCGACCACGACGCGCACCAGAATCCGAAGTGCGTCTGTAACTGCACTGATTCCGAACGTGCTGAATTGCTCCGTGATTACCTACAGGTTTTGGCACAGTATGGATGGAACTCACCCCGACTCATGCCGGTCGGTTCGGAAGGCAAAGCGCCCTATATTGCTGAACGCCACATTGGCCTCACACAGCCCAAAATCCGCGACTTGCTCTACACCCCTCAAGAAGCAATAGAAGCCGTTAAAACCGGCGCTATCGGCTTCTGTCTGTATGCTGACCGACCCGAACACAACACCAAGGAACTGGTCTTTTTCGACCGTGACGAACCTGACAGGTGGCCCAACATTGGTGAGACGGTTCGCGTAGTCTCCGGTTCGGGAACTGGCGACCATCTGACTTTCTCCGCTAACGGTGAGATTGAAAATGCGAAGGGCAAAGGCAATTTGTCGGGAATCGGTTCGGTGCGAGGGCCTAACTGGTTCGTAGTTCTTCCCGGCTCGGTACATCCGACCGGTGGTATCTACCACATGGCCGAGAATCCCGGCATGGCCGAACTGTCGCCCGAGCAACTCCCAAGAGAGTTACAGAAGGGTGCGCTCCCTCAATCCGAACTACCGGACGGTGTAGTATCTGGTGCTACGTCGAATTTTAATCCGAACGCCAGCCTTCCGTCGGGGTTCTCCGCGAACGACGTAACGAACGATATTGGAATCCCACTCGAAGACGTGCGACAGGTATCTACGTGGCTGAACTACCTACTGACGTTTATCGAGCCGAACGGCTACGACAGTTTGAGCGAAGCCGACCAAGCGACGGTTCGGTACTTACTGATTTGGCGATTCGAGCCGACCGACATTGCCCGTATCCTTCGGGACTGTCGCGACCGTCGCGGTCGGGTAGACCGAGAAGACCACCCACACAAACTATGGCGCGACGGCTATGTCGAGCGAACAATCACGAACACAGGAATCCCGTATCAGGTTGACTCGGACTTGGGAAAAGCGCTTGTAGAAGACGCAATGGAAACGAAGGGGCGTAGGCCTTCAGCCGGGTCGAAATCACTTCGAGAAGTTCGAGACGCATTTCGGAACCTTGGGAACGAACTGACGACCACCGAGATAGTCGAAAGTTCATACGTGGGTTGGCGTGGCTCGAAGAAGGAATCCGTCAAAAGGCGCGTCGTTCGGTGCTTCGATATTTTCGATACCGCCGGGTATATTGAGTGGGAGAAAGACGGACGACAGAACATCTACATTGAAGAAGGACTCACCAACCTACGGATACCGGGTGACTACGAATGGTGCCAGCGAACGGCGGCACTGATGGGCGAAGAAATCGACTCCGCTGATATGGGTATCGAGAGTGAGCGAGACGAACGTGCAACGAAGCGGAGCAACACGTAACTACACACTATTGTCCTTCCCCCCCTCTCCCCGTCTCTTTTTCCCTATGTGTATCTGTGTCCGATATTAATCTCGTTGACATTACGTAGAAGGCACTAATAGGGATAATGAGAGAGCCGCCGAACCCGACCCGCTAAATATTAGGTTGGAATGTGGGACTCCGACCGTGGCGTTCTGAAATCGACACCCGGGGGGTGTTTCAGAGAACCTACTGGGGGCGTCTATAGACTTATCAGATTATAATACAAAAACGGCAATCTTCTGAAATAGGTGGCGGACTCTGAACGGTGACCCTCACCTGTTTGACCCGGTGCCTGAAAGGGAATTACCTTCGCTCTATGGCTTTCTAAGGCCGTCTAAGATGGACACAGAAAACCATAGCGACCCCCTGTAGCCCATACGGATTGTCTCTCTGGTAGGGTGGGTCTGTCATTAGACGCCTGTCAGCCCTGTCATAGAGCCGAGAGTACCCACCAGTAAGCGTCGTCGGCTCCCTACAGAGACGGGGGTCAGGGGGACACAGGCGTCAGGGGGTCAGGGATACCCGGAGCGACTGGGGGAGTCCCCCGGCCAGTCCCGGTGGGGGTCGGGGGTCGTGGGCGTCGAAAAATATCTGAAGCACTCTCCGACTGTCTCGATATTGTATTTTCGCGGGGTGACGACCGCGTTCGTGGCCCATACAGGCTGTTCAGGCCGGTCGTGAGGGACACCTTCGACGGCGTGTTCCACTCGTCGGCGTCGGGCTTCGACGGCGACAGGGGCGGACTGGTGGGCGAGAATAGGCCCTATGACCGTCGTTGGAAGGGTGCGCTCATAGCGGTCGGCGTAGACACGGCTCTTTAGTAGTTAACAGGCGGTTCTACGATACTGACTCTCTCCGTTCACGAACTACAAAGCCCCGACCTTCGCTGTGCCTGACCTTTTTTGCGGTGGTCTACGTCGCATTTCATGTATGGCAAAGCAACTGTCAGAACTTCCCGATGGAACCGGTGTACGGTTTAATTACCTACAAGAAACCGGATTTCAGTTCGTGACCGAGGTTCAAGATGGACAGGTCATAGACCCGAACGGTGACAAACGCTCACCAAATGGAGCCGCCCGAGAGGTTGATAAAAGAATCCGCGGTGAAGACTCTCGTCCGTCCGATACTGGTTGGGGTACGAGTGAGTATTGGGAGTGTTTCACGAAGAACGGATGGGAAGAGATTCACTCGGACGGATAACTCGGCGCGACATTACGCACTCAAATTGTCCAGCCGGCCGTAGGTCACTTCGTCGGCGTTCTCGTCGGTCAGCCCGTACTTGGCGAGGTACTTTCTTACCGTCACGGTCGAACAGTCGAACTCTTCAAGCGCCGCTATCTCGTCCGCTGACAGTCCTTCATCCTCGAAGAGTCGGCGGAGTGTCGGTTCGTGTCGCCACGGTCGAACTATGCCATGTCGCTCTAAGAACACCGTGACGTGGCTTTTCGAGACACCGAGTGCGTAAGCGATTGCTTTGGGTGATAGTCCGCCCTCTCGGTAAGTCTGTTCGAGAAACTCTCTGTCAGCCCACGGTTCGTCGTCGGGAATCTGGTCTTCAGGAATCCGAATTGGCATATCCGAGCATACGTGTCGCACACAATTAATGCTTCATAGTTATATAAATATAGTTCAATAATGCCCCACAATATTAGAGCAAGAGAAAAATGTCCAAAGTGTTCGCGGGGTCAGACGGTTCGTTCATGTCGGCATGGCAAGCGTGGAAGCGTCGAAATCACGAATACGAATCATTCGTTATGGGCCAAGGAGATACGATAGTGTTCCGGACAACCGACGAAGAGGGGAATGAAGAGTTTATCTGGTATCACGGGATTGCGGAAGACGACCTACCGGATGGGGTGGAAATCAACGGCGTGACTGTTCAAGATAGGCGGGAGTAGAACCAAACCGACCGCCCCCAACAATCAAATCATGGACTGTCCCATTTGCGGCGCAATCGTTGGCGAGTCTGACTATCCGAATCAGGTGTGCGATGAGTGCGACCGTCAAGCGGTGAATGAGAACGGCGACGAACCGTGGCATGGGTGGCCGCCCGGTGAAGAGCCGGAGTCAGAAGACGGGACGATTCGGATGGCTCCCGACCGGGGAGAAAACCCCGTGTTCATTGACGGCGAGAAGTGCTGGCGGCGGTATCGCTTCGGTGGTTGGATTACGATGGCCGACGACCACGATTGCGAGTCGATTGAAGAGTTCTACGAGGCCCACGACATGATGTAATCGCTCGTCGGTGTCGTCCTATTCCGGAGCCACTACGTCTTCACAGGCCGGACATTCAGCCCAAATCCCTGTCTCGCCGTTGGCCTTCGTGTATTCAACCAGAAGCCACGCTTCGGATATTGACTCACCACAATCCGGACAACAGCCGAGTGGTGAGTCGTTGGTCATGCAAAGGGGTGGAAGGCGTGTGACAGTATTCCTTCCAATCGTTACTTTGGCGTGCTTGAACGTAAGTTTTCGGCGGGAGTGTCCTACCCGCACACCGGGTTTCCACTAAAACGAGTTGTCCGCCACGGTTAACTCACCGTCACCTGTAGTCTGAAGGACAATGGGTGTCCGCACGGCCATAACTCGGCTACTTCCCGGCGGTGGGTCGAAAGTGGTAGTTGAGTGTCGCAACTGTGGGACGAGTTTGTCGCCGGGGATTGAGGAATGTCCGGACTGTGGGAAAACCGAGTTCGTCCGGTACGAGATTCCCGAGTAGACCACCGACGGTCGGGGGACAGTCAGTCAATATCGCCAATAAGACGGGCTTGGATTTCCGCTAATGCGTCTCGTTGCTCTTCCGTTACCCCGTCTTCGTCTTCCCCTTCAGACGCGATTTCAGCGGCACCTTCCTCGTCAACGGGGATTTTCACGTCCGGGTTCCCGTCGCTCATGGCTTCACATCCGAGGGCTGTAACAAAGCCAGTTTCGGCTGGTGTCATTCATACGCTTTCTCGTTGGAAGTATCGTCTACTACCTCGGACTCATATTATCCCTATCAGGGCACCCTACCAGTAGAAATCAGTCAATCGAACCCGATTTGCCCTCACGACAAACGAAGTGGGGGTTTTTGAGGGTGGCACTCCTAACTTAGGGTAGACAGCGAAGCCCGTTTGCGAGAGGAAAGAACTGAAAAATCGCAATACGGCCCGAGGTTAGGGCGAAAGTGAGAACGGCCCGAGAGAGCCACACCCTACGAAATCCGTGTCCGGGTTAGGGTAGTGGTTATCCTTCAGCCTTGTGGAGGCTGAGACGCGGGTTCGATTCTCGCACCCGGACCTTTCTGCCGACGAACGCACGTGAGTAAACGAAAGCTCGTACCGCTGGCGCACGACCTCCGGCAGAGCCGTGAACGCGGGTACACGACCGACGACGGCGAACGGATCGAGGGCTCCGGTGTGGGGCTGCGCCGGTCGTCAGGAGCAGCGCAACGGCCGAAATCATGGCTCCAGAAGGAGGTATTCCGGAACGAACTCTCCCGTCGCGGACAGTCGATCGTCAACGTCATCGAGGTGGATACGACTCACCGCTGACTGGACAGTCACGTCACTTCGACGATCGCGTTCGTGAGAAGTCCCGTGCCAACGTCGATGCCGGGCGCTGGGGACCTTTCGACCTACGCGGACACTAACAGGATGCCGAATGCGGATTTCGTCGGTCGATTCGCGCCGTAGACCTGCCCGGGCCGAGGCCCGTCGGGATGTCGTCGTGGAATCCGCCAGCACCGACCGGAACGAACCGGGACCGGGCGGAGCGAGGCGGGCTACACGGGGACCGAGTTCGTTAGCCGAGGATTTCCGGGCAACTGGGCTCAGCTGGCGGTCACACGGAGATGGTTTCCCAGTTCCCGTGAAGTAGGTAGAGGAAGAAGATCACCGGGATCATCCCCAGCGTCACTGCGGCCATGATCTGCGGCCAGAGGATCGTCGAGGACTTGATGAAGCTCTGGATACCGACCGTGATCGGCCACAGTTCCTGGTCGACGAGGATGATTTTGGGGATGGTGTATGCGTTCCACCCGCCTTGGACGGCCAGAGTCGCGACGGCGAGGATCCCGGGCTTGGATATCGGGAGTGCGATCTCGTAGAACGCCCGGAATCGGGAGGCTCCGGACATCTGTGCGGATTCCTCCAACGAGTAGGGGACAGTTTGGAAGAACTGCCACATGATCCAGATACAGAGTGGTAGCCGCGTCGCGCTGATCGCAAGCATCACCCCGAGGTAGGTGTTGTGGAGGCCGAGGTCCTTCCAGATGACGAACATGGGAATCGAGAGCAGGATCGGCGGGAACATGTAGCCGAACAGGATCATCCGGGCGAAGTTCCGTTTCTGTCGGAAGTCGAACCGGGTCAGTCCGTAGCCGGCCAGCGTCGACAGCGACGTCACGATGACCAGAACCCCGATCGAGATGATGATGCTGTTGATGTAGAACCGGGGGTAGCTGGAGGAGAACAGGACGCTCTCGTAGTGAGCGAAGGTGTACTCGAGCGGGAACCACTGCGGCGGGACGCTCCTGAGCAGCGAGAACGGCGACAGCGACGAGTTCAGCATCCAGTACGGGGGCGTCACGATCGCGATCACCGCCACCGCGGTCGCCAGTGAGATCCCCGCCCAGATGATCTTGTTCTTGAGTTTGTAGAACTGTACCTCCGTCATCCCGAGAATGCTCTTGTCTTCGGTACTCATTCTACGCGCACCTCCTGGGACGGTTTGGCCGTCTTGAAGTAGATGATCCCGACGATCGAGAGGATTATGAACAGCGTCGTCGCGATCGTGTTGGATAGACCCAGTCGCTGGAACTGGAACCCGATCTTGTAGGCTAACACCGGTAGCGTGACCAGCGAGTCGATCGGGTTCGCGTTCGTCGCGACCCAGATGAGGTCGAACATGTTGAAGTTCCAGAGCCCACGGAGCAGGACTGTGATGAACAGGACGTTCTTGATGTACGGCAGCGTGATGTCCCTGAACTGCTGGTACTTCGTCGCGCCGGACATGATCGCCGCCTCGTAGAGGTCGTCCGAAATCCCCTGAAGCTTCGCGTACACCAGAATGGCGACGAAGATGGAGAACTTCCAGTTGTGGACGGCGACGAGCGTACCCATCGCCGTCCACGGGTCACCGGTGAAAAACGCGATCACGTTCTCACGCGAGATGATGCCGAACGCGACCAGGAGTTGATTCAGCAGGCCCCACTGCTGGGTGGTCAACCACATCACGATGTATCCGAAGAAGGCCGTCGGGACTAGGTAGGGGAACAGCATCACGGGCGTCAGTACGCGCTTGAACTTGAAGTTCTGGTTGAGCAACAGCGCTACCGCCGTGCCGAGCACCGTGTTGAGTACGGAGGTCGATGTCGCCCATATCAAGTTGTTCCCGAGCGACGACCAGAACTGGCTACTGCTGAGGAGTTCGACGTAGTTCGCTATCCCGACGAACTCCCACGTCGGATTGAGTGCATTGATCGAGTGGAATGAGGCGGCGATCGACCAGACGATCGGCGCTGCGACGATGAGTGCGAACATCGTCGTTGCCGGAACGACTGTGATGATTGCCATGATCTTGCGGTCGGAAAGGTAATTCTCTAGCCGTTCTCTCCGACTATGCCCGACCACCTTCGATACTACAGATGTCACCCCATCCCTGGTGGATGATGCCATGTATCACCGTTATTCCTCAAACATTACACTTAAACTCTTTGACGGCCTCGAATCAGCGCCCTGACTTCCGGTACGAAGGGCGGCACTCACGGGCGCTCGGAGTGCCAGAAAGACTCGGGTGACGTCGGTCGGTGCCGAGGAGGTATTGCGACCGGGAAGCGAGGTCGCCGTCGTCTCCGTCCGTTACGCCGGATGTTTTTGCCTGCGTTCCGTGTGCGTCAGGATATCGCCGGTGTCCCAGTCGAAGACGTGGGCGTTCCAATCGATCTGTGCCCGTACGTTCGCGCCCTCGCTCAGGTTCCTGTGCGAGTCGATGACGGCGAACAGCGGTTCTGAGCGATCGATGTCGACCGTCACGACTGCTTCTTCGCCGAAGGATTCGATGAGTTCGACGACGCCCGGGATCCCTTCGGTCGCGTCCTCCTCGAGACCCGTGTTCTCCGGTCTGAATCCCAGTTTGACCGGTCCGGTCGGGAGATTCTCCGGGTTCTCCAGTCGCAGGTCGGGATGGTACTCGTCGACGGACACCGTCACGTCCGAGTCGGTGCCGACCACCTCGGCGTCGACCACGTTCATGCCGTGCTGGCCGATGAACTGCCCGACGAACATGTTGTTGGGACGATAGAATATGTTGTTCGGAGTGTCGAACTGTTCGATCCTCCCGTCGTTCATGACGGCGATGTAGTCGCTCATCGTCATCGCCTCCTCCTGATCGTGCGTGACGTACACGACCGGCGTGTTCAGCTTCGCGTGGATCCGCTGGATCTCCTTTCGCGTCTCGCCTTTCAGTTTCGCGTCAAGGTCGCTGAGTGGTTCGTCCATCAGGAACACGCCGGGGTCCTGAACGACGGTCCGAGCGAGGGCCGCACGCTGCTGTTGTCCCCCACTCAGGTCGCCAGGCATCTTGTCCAGCATGTCCACGATCTGCATCGTCTCGGCCGCCTCTTCGGCCGGTCCCTTTCGATCCGCTTTGGAGATACCGTCGACCTTCAGCGGATAGGCGATGTTCTCCCGGACGGTCATGTGCGGGTACAACGCGATGGACTGGAACATGAGCGAGATGTCCCGTTTGTTCGGAGGAAGCTCCGTGATATCCCTCCCGTCGAGGATGATCTTCCCGCTCGTCGGGGTTTCGAGCCCCGCGATACACCGAAGGGTTGTCGTCTTCCCACACCCGGACGGGCCGACGAGCGTCACGAACTCGCCGTCTTCAGCCTCGAAGCTGACCCCTTCTACCGCTACTTCTTCGCCGTCCGGTGTGTCGAACACCTTTCGTATATTCTTGACTTCTAAGTGAGCCATGATAAGACACATATTACCAAAGTAAAAAAATACCCGGGGCGAATTCCGACCGGATCGCTCCCTGTGAGAACCCCCGATAGCGGATGTCGGGACGAACGGCCGACTACGGACACCCGCACGTTCTTAACCTTTGCATGATACCGATGGTCATGGCGTTCCTCGACTACGTTCCCGGGATGCGGACGGGGGCGACAGGCCGAAACGTCGTTCTCGGCGTCGTATACGTGCTGCTGTTACCGGTGTTGAGTACCCTCGCGTTCGTCTGGGTCCCGGTGTACGTCGGCATCAACTACAACGGCATCGCAAGGGACCTCTCGAGCGTCCCCGGTATCTCTCCCGACGGTGGATGGAGGACCGCCGTGGTTGCGTTCGTGTACGTGACCGTCATATCTCTCGGACCGAGAATCGTGGGTTTGCTGCTCGGGATGTGAGTGTCGAGGGTCGGGAGGTGGCCGATCTATCCACGCGAAATCCGGGTGTCTGCGCCCAATATCTTTACTCAGGATTGGATGTTGAACGGGGTCCCGCCCCAAATCTTATATATACTTAACATAATGATTGTTTCTCATGGCTCCGGATAACATCCGTTGTCAAGGCGTAAATCGGAGAAAGGCGCTCAAGACACTTGCGGCCACCGGCACCGTCGGTATAGCGGGCTGTTCCGGTGACGACGGCGGCGATGGTGGCGATGGTGGCGATGGTGGCGATGGTGGCGATGGTGGCGGCGGTGGCGGCGGCGGCGGTGGCGGTACCGCCGGGAGTACTGACCAGTCCGACATCGCCGGAGACACAGTCCAGTTCATCAAGGGCGACACCGGCGACGAACTAATCGAAGTTATCGACCGCGCCGCGGCCGCGTTCGAGGAAGAGACCGGGGCCATCGTCGAGCCCCAGTACACCGGAATCGGGGACAGCAAGTACCAGCGGATCGTCTCGCTGATTCAGTCCGGAGACCCCCCGGAAGTGGCGACGATCAACCTGTCGGTCGGGGGCCAGTTCTACAACGAGGGCGCACTCGCGCCCGTTACCGAGAACATGGAGCGCCTGATCGAACGGCACGGGGAGCCGGTCGTCAGGTGGCAACAGGATGGCGAGGACTGGATGATCCCCTTCGCACAGGGGACCACGGATTACTGGTTTCGCGACGACCTCCTGGGGGAAGTCGGCCTCGACGAGGAGTTCGTCCCGGACACGTGGGACAAACTGATGACGTACGCCCAGGCCCACGACGAGAACGCCGATAGCCTCCAGAGCGGCGTGTTCGTCATGTCGGGCCAGGCGAAGGCCACCGGGAACTTCATGATGGGTTCGTTCCACATGTCCAACGGCGGGAAGATGTGCGAGTGGACCGGCAACAAGTTCGAGGTGGCGTGGGCAGACGGGGAGCAGCGCACGAGGATGATCGAGACGCTGACCTACCTCCAGAATCTCCACGAGTACTCCGTGGACGCTGGCGGGGCCGGCGAGAGCGAGAACGAGAACGCCATTCCCACGGGTCTCGCCGCGGCGACCTTCGACGCCGGCGCACGGGTAAAGCTCGGTGCGCCCGGACAGAATCGCCCGTACGAGTCCGCGAAGGCCGTCACCAACGTGGGCCACATCCCGGAGAAGCGGACGCCGCAAAGCCAGGCCCAGGTCGCGCCGCTCTACGCGTTCTCGGGCGCCGAGAACACCGAGGCTGGCAAGCGGTTCATCGAGTTCCTGATGACCAACCCCGAGTTCGCGGGCGACTTCTGCTGGGCCGACGGTCCGGTCCACGCCCAGCCGCCGTTCCCGGGGCTCAAGCAGTCCGATCACTTCCAGGACCTCCTCATGAACGACCTGGGCGACCACTGGGAGACGCGGCCCTACGGCGGCTACGACAACTCGAACGGGATCGGCTCGTCCGCGCAACGACACCTCCAGGAAGCGACGGCGAACGCCGACGCACAGGTCTTCGAGACCGGGCGACCGAACCCGCACCTGGGCTCCATCTGGTCCACCGGGATCCTGTCGGAGATGGTTCAGGTGGTCAACATCGACGGACGTGACCCCGAGGCCGCCGTCGACGAGTACGCGCCGCAGGTCCAGGACATCCTCGACCGGAGCCAGGGCGGCGGGCTCTAAAATCCGACCCGTCAGGATAGGACGGCAGTCTCGCCGAACTCCGGCTCTCACCAACCGATTTCGTTTTCCTCGACAGTCGACCGTGTAGCCAGACACGTCGCGTCCGCAGGGACGACTCGATCCGTCATAGCCCCCGACCGACGAAGGGGTCGACGGCCGTGGGGCCGCGACAGGAAGATAGTCCCGTGCTCCCCCCGTCTGCTCGCCGAACGCCGCTCACGAATCTCCGGTAGACCGTCGCGGCGACTACCAGTCGACCTCGGCCGTGGACGTGACCTCGTACTCGTCGAGGGCGTCCATATCGGGTTCGAACCCGAGTCCGGGCTCCTCGGGGAGTTCGACCTGGTTTCCGTCGATGTGGGGCGGGTCGTCGAACAGCTTCTCCCCGACCCTGTACATGATGTAGTGGTACTCGACGCGCCACCCGTTCTCCATGCCGGCGTGGAGGTGTGCGTTGTGGTGTGGCCATCCTCCGCCGTTGGCGATGTCGAGGTTGAACCCCTGCGCGAGGTGCGCTATCTTCCGACCCTCGGTGTACCCACCGTTGTAGACGACGTTCGGCTGAACGATGTCGACCGCGCCCCGCGTCATCAGTTGGCGGTGGCGGTAGCGACCCCCGTCGTTCTGTCCGGCGGAGATCGGGATCGTCGTCCGTTCCCGGAGCTTCGAAAGAAGCTCGGGGTCGTTGGCGTAGACCGGCTCCTCGAACCACGTGATGTCGTACTCTTCGAGCCGTTCGCAGAGCTTGATCGCCTGGTTGACGGAGAACTCGTGGTTGGCGTCGATCATCAGTTCCACGTCGTCGCCGACGGCCTCGCGGACCGCGGCGACCCGGGCTTCGTCCTCCGGAAGATCGTCCGCGCCGTTGATCCCGACTTTCATCTTCAGTCGCGTCTCGCCCTGCGAGGCGAAGTCGGCCGCCACTTCCGCCAACTGCTCACGGTTGAAGTTCTTCAGCCCGAAGGTGACGTAGGCGTCGACCGGGTTCTGTGCGCCCCCGAGGAGCCGCCAGACCGGTTCGCCGTGGTACTTTCCGGCGATGTCCCACAGGGCGATGTCGACGGCGCTCATCGCGGAGTGCCAGACGCCGGTCTGGTACCGTGGGTTGATCTCCAACTGTGACTGCTTGTAGATACGCTCGGTTTCGAGCGGGTTCATCCCCTCGACTAGCGGGCCGACCTCTTCGTTGATCAGCGAACGCACCCCGAACCACTGTGGTTTCGCCGCCACCCCGTGTCCGGTAATGCCCTCGTCCGTCTCGACCGCTGCGACGACCACCCGACGACGTTTCACTTCGTCCCGAAGTGGAACGTCGACAGGTACGAGATGCGTCGACGCTGTAACATTGGTAACTTCCATGGTTTACCTCGGCTCCACGGTCACCCACCATTCATGTAAAACTTCGGCCATAATTGGTGATACTGTTCAGATTAGCGAGCTTCCGCTGAAGACACCTCGAAAGCCCCGACTCGCTGGAGTCGGGGGCCTCGCTGCGCGCGCTCGCTTCGCTCGCGTGCTTACGTCGGCCGTCTTCCTCCAGCAGCGAGGGAGCGAAGCTCCCTCGGGCAATCGGGCGGCGAACCCGGAGGCTTCTGGTGACGTTCGTCAGACCTCCGGTCTGACGAGCCAGACAGATCGCAGAGCGACCTGTCGACGACGCAAGCACCGCAACGTAGTGAGGAGCGTGGTTCAAAAGAGCGCTCCGCGCTCTTTCGACCGACAGCGAGTCCCGAGAGCCGAGACGCCAGGGGCTTTCGAGGTGGTTCCAACTTCGACAGCTTATCTGAACACTACCGGGTTAACGTGGCGGGTTTTTATTAGCATAGTCATCATCACTGAGTCCACGACGGCCTGAAAACCGCAAAATCGGAGGCAAACCGGGGCGTGAGACCGACCCTATCACATGTAAAGCATCCGACTTGTAGAGGCTGAGACACGGGTTCGATTCTCGCACCCGGACTTTCTGTCTGCGAACGCACGTGAGCAGACGAACGTCTTCCGAGTATCGAATTAGGGAACGGAGTGACCGTGGTTCGATTTTCGCACCCGGACTTTCTGCCGACGAACGGACGTGAGGAGGCAAAAGTCAGAACGGAGAGACCGAATCACGCCGGACGAGCGGAGTGAGTCTCACAACCCGTGTCGACTCCCGCACTCGGATTTAGGGCCCCGTTGCGACCGGACGGCCAAGACGGCGTCACGGGCCGACGTGTCGGTGACTCGGGTCCATGTACAGGTGGACGTGCCCGCAGTCGGTACACCGCCAGACGTACGCTCCCAGTTTGATAAACGGTTGTTTGCCGTCGGCTAGTTCCGTCCAGTCGGCGTCGCAACGTACACAGCTGTCGGGACGGTACTTGCCCGACAGCGACTCCGTCCCGTCCAGTCCGGGGATGTCGCCGACGGAGGTGTCACGGACGACGCTCCGAACATCGTCGCTGGTCATGTCCTTGCGGAGTTCGTTCAGGAATCCCTGAAACCGGGCCGCTCGTTTTTCGAGCCGGTCGATTCGCTCGTCGGCCGGCGCCGAATCGTCCGCCCCCAACTCGTAGGCTGACAGTGCGACCGTCGTCCGATAGTACTGCTCGAGCGCGATCCGGTAGTTAGCGCAGTGGAGCAACGTTTCGACGCACTCGGCGAGGTCCTCCTCGAACACCGGTCGCGTGAGGTCGTAGTCGAAGGCGGTGTGTGCGAGCGATGTCCCCCGCTCGCGCGTCGCCACGATACGACAGTACGGGGCGCTGGCCTCAATCGTTTCGAGCGCCGACCCCAGGCGGTCGCCGAACGACTGGTTCACGACCGCGACGGCGACCGATCCGATCACCGAGTCCGTTAGTTGTCGTTCGGTCAGCGCCGTTCGGACGTCGTAGTCGTCGAGCCAGAGGGCGTAGAGATCCGCTCTCGTTTGGTTCTGTTCGCAGACGAGGACGGTGTCGGTCGGGAGTTCCATCCGCGGCTCAGGCCCCACTGGACGGTGCCGCGAGGATCGGCGTCCGGGCGTGATAGCTACTCATCGTCGCCGTCGGACACCTCCGATGCTTGCGCTATCGATTCCGACACGGTTCGGGACTTGACCGAGAACGAGTGGACCTCCGTGAGGTCCTCGACGAGTGACTCGGCACGCTCGATCGACCGCGTCGCTCCCTCGATGTCGACGCCTTCGTCGCCGTTGGCGGCCGCCCGAAGCTGGTCCTGTGCGTTCCGAAGCGGGACGCCGAGATCCTCCGCTAGAACGCTCCCGAACTCCGTCAGATGGCGCTCGATCTCCTGTTGGTGTTCTTTCGTTTCGGTGATGTCCTGGAGGAAGCTGACCGCGTGGGTCGGCGAACTCTCGTTCCCCGAGACGGGGGCGACGTCGACGCGTCCCCAGAACGGCGTTCCGTCGGCCCGGTAGAGTACTATCTCCGACGAGGCGCCGTCGTCGTGGTCGAGCGCAGACGTGATGGTCTCGAGCCGTTCCGGATCGGTTCCGGACCCAGCGAGAACGGAGAACTGCTCGCCGTCGAGGCCCGCTTCGTCGTACCCCGTCAGCGACAGGAACTCATCGTTGGCGTACACGATCGGATCCGTCGCCGACATCGTGTCGTGAATGGCGATTCCGATCGGAGCGGTTTCGATCGCCCGGTCCTTCAGTTCGAGTTCCTGCTCCCGTTCCTTCCGCTCGGTGATGTCGCTGGCGACTCCGACGATGCGTTCGAGTTCGCCGTCCTCGTACACGCCCGACGCCCGATCGTGTACCCAGCGAACCGCTCCGTCGGGTCGGACGACGCGGTAGGTCTCTTCGTACGCATCGGGCGTGTCGCGTTGCTCCGCGAGAGCCGCCTCCACCCTGGACCGGTCGTCGGGGTGGATCGCGTCGACGAACGATGTGGGGTCCCCGCGGAGTCGCGCCGGAGATCGTCCCCAGACATCCGCGTACGCCTCGGTGATGAAGTCCATCGACTCCTTACCTGGCGTCGACATCCAGATGACTTCGCCGGCGTTTTCCTGTATCTGATCGAGTAGTTTCGCCCGCTCCTCACGCTCCGTTACGTCGAGGGCGAGTCCGACGACGCGGTCGACGGCCCCGCTCTCGTCGAGCAACGGTTGGAGCCACAGTTCGACTATCGCGCCGTCGAGGTCGATCAGCCGGTTGACCGCCTCCCCGTCGAGCCCCCGTCGCAGGGCGTCGCGAATCGACGGTTGGTCGCCGAACAGGTCGTCGATGTCGTCACCGCTCGCCGACGAGAACTGGACCCGGTCGCTTAGCGTCTTCCCCCGCATGCTCAGCACCGTCCCCTCGGACCCAACCTCGAACAGTGCAAGCGGAACGTTGTCGGTGATCGTCTCGGTCGCCTGCCGGAGGCGGAGCAGGCGAGCGCTCCGCTCCCGTCGCTCGGTCACGTCCCGACCGATCCCGACGATACGTCGTGGCGTTCCGTCGGCGTCCACCACGAGCCGGCCGGTGTATTCGATCGGCGTTCGAGTCCCGTCTTTGGCGACGAGTTCCGCTTCGACGACCGTCGACCCGGAGTCGATGACATCGCCGATGGCCGCCTCGATCCGCGCTCTGTCATCGCCGGTGAAAAACTCGCGTGCGTGCATCTCCTTCAGTTCCGCGTCGGTGTAGCCGGTGACTTCGCGGAACCGCCTGTTCCACCCACGGAGAATCCCGTCCGTATCGAGGACATAAAACGAATCATCGATCGCGTCGATGAGCGCGTCGATCGATCCGGGTCCCGACGCCACGTCCTCGCAGTCGTCGACGAGAGCGTCGATCCGGCGGCCGAGCAGCGTTTCCTCGTCTATGTCTTCCCTGCGGACGAACACGTCCGCCGCGCCGGCGTCGAGTGCTGCGTCGACGTGCGACGTGTCCGAGACGACGGCCAGACACGGACGATCGGGCGACGCCCTCCCGATCCGATCGAGGCGGTCGACGCCTGACTCGACTTCACAAACGATCACCGAGATGGGGTGGGAATCGAGGTCCGTAACCGCCGACGCGTCATCGCCGACCGACACGACCGACCCCGCGCCTCGCGCCATCGAGCTTCGGTCGACTGCGTTCCGGACGAGAGTTGCGTCGGCGCCGACGTGTACGATAGACGGGACACGTTTCACCTCGGAATCCATACCTCAGCCACGTTGCTCGGGAATTAAAACCTCCGCTCCGAATTATCACTCTCGAAAAACGAGCGTAATGAGGGGAGGTCCGACCGTCCCGAGACCACTCCACCCGATGGATCGTGTCCCTACGGCAAACTCTTTCACTTCCCCCCGTGCAAACCCGAGTGCCTATGGACGAACGACGCGCAGTGGTCGCCCTGTTCGGCTTCGCCGTGGCCCTCGCCATCGGATACATCGCGTATCGCTTCGTCGCCGCCCTCACCGTCGCCGTCTTCCTCTACTACTCGACGCGCCGTTTCTACAAGGCGCTCGGACGGCTTCACCTCCCGGCGCGCGTGCGGGCAGTGACCGTGATCGCCTTCCTCGCCGTGCCGTTACTCCTCCTCCTCAGTTACACGCTCGTGTTGCTGGTGACCGAGACCCGACGCTTCGTCGAGACGTACCCTGTCATCGAACTCGCCGCGACGAACGTAGCGTGGTTGGGCGGCGTGGAAGACATTCCGGAACTCACCGTCGCCAGCTTGGTGGAGGCGTACCACGCCGGCCGGTTCGACCGGATCATCGACTTCCTCGTCGCGAACGCCGCCGTCCTGACCACCGCGATCACTGGCTTTTTCCTCAACATGTTGATCGTGGTCATCGTCACGTACTACCTCCTGATCGACGGGTCGAAGGCCCACGACTGGCTCCGCCAGTTCGACGACGGCGCCATCGTCCGCGAGTACCTCGAAGCCGCCGACGAGGAACTCGAAGCCATCCTCTTCGGGAACCTCTTGAACGTCATCGCCATCGCACTCATCGCCGTCGGCGCGTTCAGGGGATACAACGCCCTCGTCCCCGCCGCCGTCCAGGTGCCGTACCCCACCCTGGCGGGTGTCCTGACGGGTGTCGCCAGTCTGATCCCGGTCGTCGGGATGAAAATCGTCTACCTCCCCATCGCCGCCGCGATGTCGATCCCGATAGCCATCGACGGGAGTTACCCGCTGCTCGGCTACGTCGTCGCCTTCCTCGCCGTGGCGGTCGTCGTCGTCGACACGATTCCGGATCTACTCCTCCGTCCGTATCTGAGCGGCGAACGGACCCACGTCGGCCTGTTGATGCTCGCGTACATCTTCGGCCCGGTCGTCTTCGGCTTCTACGGTCTCTTCTTCGCGCCGATTCTCCTCGCCCTCGGCGTCACGTTCGCCCACACGGCGCTCCCGCGACTCCTCGGCGCGGAGGATGGTGCCGCCGACGCCGCTTCCTGACTCCACGACTGGCGGACTCCGAAGGCATCGCAGTCGGGGCGTCGACCTCCATATCGGGTGTTGCTGCGCTCGGCCCTCGGCCGACCGAGCGCCTACCGCTGGACGAAGTCCGGATCGCTCGACAGGCGATCGAGCGTCGACCGCTCGCCGCCGGTCGGGCCGCCCGTGCGGATGATGTTGAACGCCGTCACCAGATCCGACCGGGAGATCAGCCCGACGAGTTCCCCCCGTTCGTCGACCACGGGGAGACGACCGACCCCCTCGCGTTGCATCGTTGAGATGGCGTCCATCGCGTCGGCGCCGGGGTGGATCGTCACCAGATCGGTCTCCATCACGTCCTCGACGCGGTAGGCGTCGCGTTCGACCTCGCGGACCTCGCGGGTGTCGTCCAGCGTCACCATGCCGACGAGTTGCCCGGCACTGAGGACGGGATAGCCCGTGTGACGCTCCCGGAACATCCGGTCGGTGAGCGTCGACAGATCGGTGTCGGCGGTGACGGTGTGGAGGTCCGCGGCGGGCGTCATGATGTCGCGGACGGTGACGTCTTGGAACGCCGCCTTCATCGCCGTCTGCTGGGCCTCGCTCGACGCGCCGATGTAGATGAAGAAGGCGAGTGCGATCAGGAACAGGTTGGCGAAGAGGCCGACGACGGCCAAGACGATTGCGAACAGTTTGCCGACCTCGGCGGCGAGTTGTGTTGCGCGGGCGTGGGTCCGGTTCCGGGCGAGGAGCGCCCGCAGGACGCGGCCGCCGTCCATCGGGAACCCCGGGAGCATGTTGAAGACGGCGAGGGCGACGTTCGTCAGGGCGAGGTACGCGAGGACGAACTGGACCGCCGGGAGGCCGTCGGGGACGACGAGCAAGCCGAGGAAGGCCAGGACACCCAGACCCACGCTCACCACCGGCCCGGCGACGGCGATGGTGAGCTCCTGCTTCCAGTCCTCGGGCATCTCGGCGAACCGGGCGACGCCGCCGAACAGCCAGAGGGTGATGGACTCGATCTCGTAGCCGTACTCCATGGCGACCAGGGAGTGGCCGAACTCGTGAAACAGGATGCAGGCGAACAGCCCGGTGGCCGCCGCCGCCCCCAGCACCCACGGCATCGATCCCGCGGTCAGCGCCTCGACGGGCATCGCGACGTCGAAGAGGCCGTTCAGGACGTCGACGAGGTTCCCCACGTCCGCCCCGATCAGCCACGCGAACAGCGGAAGCACGACGAGGAAGGTCAGATCCAGCCTGATCGGAATGCCGAACGCAGTCCCGATGCGGATTCCACGCATACGGGTCGTTGCGCCGGAACGGACTTAACTCTTGTACGGCGTGTCCGACACGACTTAGTTGGTCTCCGGTCTACCACCGCCCATGAGCCAGGAGTCCACTGCTCCGGTCGTCAGGCGCGCCGTCGACGTCGAGTACGAGTCCGTCGACGCCGCTCCCGGCCTCTCGAAGGGGGTCTTGATCGACGAGGACGACGGCGCACCCAACTTCGCGATGCGCCGGTTCACGCTCGACCCCGGCGCCGAGGTGCCCAGACACACCAACGCGGTCGAACACGAACAGTACGTCCTCGAGGGGGAGTACGTCGTCGGCATCGACGGCGAGGAGCACACGGTGTCGGCGGGCGATTCGCTGCTCGTCCCCGCGGGCGTCGTCCACTGGTACCGCAACGAGAGCGACGGGATGGGCGCGTTCGTCTGTGTCGTCCCCAACGGCGACGACACCATCGAACTCGCCGCCGAGTCGAACGGCTGAAATACCCGGTTCCCGTAGCGCTCCCCGTGTCACGGCAGGTCGGCCGCGTCGAGACGCTCTTCCTCCACGGGCGCGACGACGACGTTCTCGTCGCCGTCACCCGCGACGGCGAGCGGGTGTTCCGGGGTGTCCTCGACCTCAAGGAGACGGACGCCGGTCCCCGACCCGGACGCTTCCGGATCAAGCGCGGGTCGACGGAGGAGCCACGCGACCCGAGCCAGTTCGTCGAACTCGCGCGCCGGGCCGAGCACATCCGCATCTCCCAGCAGACGTCGGCGACCGACCGGGAGCGGATCGGCGACATGCTCGACGGCTACCAACTCGACGCGCTGACGGTCCGGACCTGTCGCTACTGCGCCTCCGAGGGTCGGTACTCGCCCATCACGGAGGACACCGCGATCAAAGCGGATCGGGATCACATCTGTCCCGACTGTGCGAAACGCGAACTCGACGGCGAACTCGCCTACGCCGGCGGGTTGACGGGTGCGGCACAGGACCGTCTCGAGGAACTCCTGTTGGAGGTGCAGGACCTGGACCGCATCGTCAACCTCCTGCAGGGCGAACTCGATCCGGACCTCACGAAGTTCGACGAGATCGGCGCGACCGTCGACGACGTCGACCCCGTCCCGACGAGCGAGTTGGACCTCCACCCGGACCTGAAAGCACAGGTCACCGGCCGGTTCGACTCCCTGCTCCCCGTCCAGAGCCTCTCGGTCCGTAACGGCCTCATGGACGGCGACGACCAGCTCGTCGTGAGCGCGACGGCGACGGGGAAGACGCTGGTCGGCGAACTCGCTGGCATCGACCGCGCGCTGAAGGGAAACGGAAAACTGCTCTTTCTCGTCCCGCTCGTCGCCCTCGCCAACCAGAAGGCGGAAAACTTCGAGGAGCGGTACGGCGACCTCGTCGACGTGACGATCCGCGTCGGCGGCAGTCGCGTCACCGACGACGGCACGCGCTTCGACCCCTCGGCCGACGTGGTCGTCGGCACCTACGAGGGGATCGACCACGCGCTCCGGACCGGCAAGGACCTGGGTGACGTGGGGACCGTCGTCATCGACGAGATTCACACGCTGAAGGAGGGCGAACGCGGCCACCGCCTCGACGGGATGATCTCGCGGCTGAAGGGGTACTGCGAACGTCGGGCCGATCGGCGCGGCAACTACACCGGCGCGCAGTGGATCTACCTCTCGGCGACCGTCGGCAACCCCGAGTGGCTGGCCCGACAACTCCGCGCGACGCTCATCGAGTTCGAGGAGCGACCAATCCCCATCGAGCGCCACGTCACCTTCGCCGACGCCCACGAGAAGACCCGGATCGAGAACCGCCTCGTCCGCCGGGAGTTCGACAGCAAGTCCTCGAAGGGGTATCGCGGCCAGACGATCATATTCACCAACTCCCGGCGGCGGTGTCACGAGATCTCCCGCAAACTGGAGTACGACTCCGCACCCTACCACGCCGGCCTCGATTACGGCCGTCGCAAGCGCGTCGAGCGCCAGTTCGGCGATCAGGATCTGGCGGCCGTCGTCACGACCGCCGCCCTGGCCGCCGGCGTCGACTTCCCCGCCTCGCAGGTCGTCTTCGACACGCTGGCGATGGGGATCGAGTGGCTCTCGGTCCAGGAGTTCGAACAGATGCTCGGCCGGGCCGGTCGCCCCGACTACCACGATCAGGGGACCGTCTACCTGCTGGTCGAACCCGACTGTGCCTACCACAACAGCATGGAGATGACCGAAGACGAGGTGGCGTTCAAGCTGTTGAAAGGCGAGATGGAGGACGTCCGCACCGAGTACGACCTGTCGGCGGCCGCCGAGGAGACGCTGGCCAACATCGTCGTCGCGGGCACGGGAGCGAAACGCCTCAACGACCGGATGCTCGGCGACGTACCGACCAAACGCGCCATCGCCAAACTGCTGGAGTGGGAGTTCATCGATGGTCTGGAACCGACGCCGCTGGGGCGGGCAGTGACCCGACACTTCCTCGCGCCCGACGACGCCTTCGCCATCCTCGACCGGATCCGGCAGGGACTGGACCCCTACGACATCGTGGCCGAACTCGAACTCCGGGACGAGGACCGGTAGTCATTCACGATAGGACTCCATGCGGTCGACCCACGACTCGGGGAGCGGCCGCGATCCGCCCTCCTCGGGGTCGACGTACACCTGCACCGTCTCGGCGGTCGCGGCGACTCGCTCCCCGACCCGGACCTCGTACGCGGCGGTGACGCTCGACTCGCCGATCTCCCGGACGCCCATCGCGACCGTCACCGCCCCGTCCTCCAGTGCGACCTCGCTGCGGTAGTCGATCTCTAAGTTCACGAGGACGGTGTCGATGTCGTCGAGGCCGACGCCCAACACGTCGGCGTAGTAGTCGACGCGCGCCTGTTCCAGATACGTCGCGTAGACGGCGTTGTTGACGTGGCCCATGGCGTCCACGTCGCGGAAGCGAACGCCGAGTTCCGTCTCGTACTCGAAGTCGGACATACACGCCGTGTGGACGACCGGGCAGTTGTGCCTACCGGACTGCGGCGGGGATTTATACGCTCGACCGCCCACGCTGGGACCGATGTCCACCACACCTCCGTCGCCGCCCGCAGCGGTGACCGTCGTCGGCGCGGGGACGATGGGCCACGGTCTCGCCCTCCAGTTCGCCCGTCACGGTGCGACCGTCGTGCTCGTCGACCACCGACGGTCGAACCTCGACGACGCCCGAGACGGCGTCGACGACACACTCGACTTCCTCGGTTCGGCGGGGTTGCTCGACGCCGATACGGATCCCGACGCCGTTCGGGACCGCATCGGCTATACGCTCGACCTCCCGACCGCCGCGGGCGACGCCCCGCTCGTCGTCGAGACGGTGGCCGAGGACCTCGACGTGAAGGAGTCGGTGTTCGAGGAACTGGCCGCCCACGCGCCCGACGAGGCCGTCCTCGCCACCAACACCTCGGGCATCCAGATAACCGACGTCGCCGCGGCGGTGCCCGACGCCGCCGACCGGGTCGTCGGCTGTCACTGGTGGAACCCGCCGTACCTCCTGCCCACCGTCGAGGTGGTTCGGGGCGCGGAGACGAGCGACGACACCGTCGACCGGACGGCGGCGTTCGTCGAGGCCGTCGGCCGCGACCCCATCGTCGTCGAACGCGACGTGCCGGGATTCGTCTGGAACCGGATCCAGTTCGCCGTCCTCCGGGAGTGTGTCCACCTCGTGACCGAGGGGGTCGCCTCCCTTCCGGACGTCGAACGGGCGGTCCGGGACGGCTACGCGCTGCGGACCGCCGCTATCGGTCCCTTCGAGACGGCCGACCTCGCTGGTCTCGACCTGTTCCGGACCATCGCGTCGAACCTCTACCCGCACCTGAGCGACGCGGACGAACCCGGACCGTTGTTCGACGACCGGATCGACGCCGGGCGCGGCGGCGTCGACGACGGTGCCGGCTTCCACGAGTACGACGACCCGCCCGCGGACGTGATCCGCCGGCGAAACCGCCGAGTGGCGGCGATCAGGCGGGCGGTGGAGGATTAGCGTGACGATTCGAGGGGGACGAAGGCGTCGGCGTCTGCGGTCAACCAGTGGGTGAGCCGTTCGGTCTCCGTCGCCTCCGGCGGGTAGAGCGTGCGTCGGTCCGCCGCGCCGTCGTACGTGACCACGACGGCACACAGGCGACCGGTGTCCGCGTCGTGGTCGCCGTCCGGGGCGGCGGGACCGGGCGTGGAGGTGTTCGACATGTCGCGTCCGGTGATAGGTCGTCGTCACCTTTAGTCACTGCTATGTCGGGTTCGTCTCCGTCGGTACCGCTCGTAGCGCTCCGTACCGCCTACGTCCGCTCCGGAGGACTCCCAAGCGTTTCGATTGGAGATCACGGCCCGACCGCCGTCTCCGCGGGCGACGACGATCGGTCGCTCGAATGTTTAAATACGGTCGAACACAACCGACGGACGACTCGTGACCTCGAGCGACCCGATCCGATCCGAGGATCTCGAACCGGGCGCCGACCTCTCGGGAGTGGACCTGTCCGGCGCGTCGCTTCGGAACGTCTCCCTGTCCGAGGCCGACCTCTCGAACGCGAACCTGCGTGGGGCGAACCTGCCGAGCGCCAAGTTGGATGGGTGTGACCTCTCGGGGGCCGACCTGACGGGGACCGATCTCCGGTCGGCCACCCTCGACGGTGCCAACCTGGACGGTGCGACGCTCGCGAACGCGGAGCTGCTGGAGGCCGACCTGACGGCGACGACGTTAGTGGAGGCGGATCTCTCGTCCGCGGAGTTACGGCACGTCGACGCGTCGGGTGCCGACCTGACACGCGTGACCGCCGTGGAGACGGATCTGTCGAACGCGACTTTCGAGGAGGTGACCCTCGCGTTCGCCAACCTGTTCGGGTCGACCCTCTCCCGAACCACGTTCGTCGGTTCGGACCTCACGAACGCAAACCTCGCTACCGTCACCTATTCGAGCGCGAACTTCTCCGAGCGCGACCTCTCGGACACCGACCCGAGCGGTGCGACGACGTCGCGCTCCGACCGGACCGACGCCCCCCGATTCGTCGGGGTCGACCTCTCGAACGCGGAGTTCGCCGACGCGGACCTCGTCGGAGCCGACTTCTACTGGTGTGTCCTCTCGGGAACGGACTTCGACGGTGCGGATCTCGACGCCGCGAACTTCGTCGAGACGGCTACCGACGACGCCGTCGGTCTCGACGAGACCGTGGGTCTCTCCCGATCGGATCTCACTTCGGGTACCGTACTCGATTCCATCTCACTCCCGGGGATCGATCTCTCCGGTGTGGACCTCTCCGAGGCCTCGCTGGCCGGTGCAGACCTCTCCGACGCATCGTTGGACGGCACCGACCTCTCCGGTGTGGACCTCTCCGAGGCCGACCTTCGGGCGGCCTCCCTCGGGTCGGCGACGCTCGATGGGGCGAACCTTCGGAACGCCGTTCTGGTCGGCGCGAACCTTGGCGGCGCCGATCTCTCGGACGCCGACCTCCGCGGTGCGTCGGTGCGGGGTGCCGATCTGTCGGGCGCTCGCCTCCGTCGAACCGATCTCGGGAGTTCGGACCTCGGCGATGCGATCCTCGCCGACGCCGATCTCACGGATGCGTGTCTCTTCGAAGCCGACCTCTCGAATACCATCCTCGACGACGCCGACTTCACCCGTGCCAACCTACTGAACGTCGATCGGCGACCGCCGTTGCCGGACGGGGAACGCGAACACGCGGTCACCGAGGCCGACATCCAGCCGAAAGTCGACCTCGGCGGGAAGCGACTCGCGGGGATGGATCTCGCCGGCAGCGTTCTGTGGGGTGCGGACCTCTCCGAGGCGGACCTCTCCCACGCGACCCTGGCGGACGCGGACCTCACGAAGGCGACCCTCTCCGGGACCGATCTCTCACGGGCGGACCTGTCTTCGGCTGACCTCGCACGGGCGGACCTGTCCGGTGCCCGGATCGAAGGGGCCGACTTCTCGAACGCCGATCTCGAGGCGGCTGATCTCACCGGCGTCTTCGGAGGCGAGCTCTACTCCACCTCGTTCGACGAGGCCGGGCTACACGCCGCGACGTTCGTGGATGCCGATATCCCGGACACGACGTTCACGGATGCCGATCTCAGCGATGCCGATCTCAGCGATGCCGATCTCAGCGAGTCGGTGTTCGGCGGTGCGGATCTCGACGGCGCGACGTTCTCGAACGCGTCGCTGCGCGGAAGCACGGTGTCGAACGCGGACTACGGGAACGCGGAATTCGACCCGCTGGTTCGGCTCAAACTGTCGCTGAACGTTCTCTGACCGCCGATCAGGTGTCGGCGACGACCCTGGCACCGACGCCGACGAGTCCGCCGGCGACACCCACTGCGGCGACTGCGAAGACGGCCCGGACGCCGACGGCGTCGGCCACCGGTCCGAACACCACCGGCGCGAGGAACTGGCCGAGGTAGCCGACCATCGCGACGTACGAACTGAACTGGCCCTGTCGCCCGGGGGGGACCAGTTCCTCGACCCACAGTAACACCGTCGGGAACACGACTCCCTGACCGAGGCCGAACAGGACGACGGGAACGAGGGCGGCCGTCGCCGTCGTCACGACCGTCGCGACGGCTAACCCGACCGTCCACGCGCCCAGCGCGCCCAGCGTGAGCCGCCGGTGGTCGAACCGGCGCGTGAGCCGGTCGTAGACGTAGGCACTGGCACCGCCGGCGATCCCGAGCGCCGAGAGGTAGAGGCTGATGCCGAGCGACGACGCCACGCCGAACGTCTCGAGGACGCGCGGGTAGTAGACGACGATGGCGTAGAGCAACAAGTTCGCGGCGAAAAAGAGACCGTAGACGAGGCCGAGCAACGGTGTCGACCGGGTGACACGGGCGAGCGCCCGGACGCCGCTCTCGTCGTCTTCCCGCGGGGCGACTGCCGGTTCCGGCACGGTCAGGACGGCGACGGCCCCCAGCGGAAGCGCGAGGAGGTAGACTCCGAACGGGCTGTGCCACGAGAGGGTTCCGAGGACACCGCCGACTAGCGGCCAGACCGCCGCGCCGAGGCTGTTTGCGCTGCCGCGCAACCCCATCGCTCGGTCCTTCGCTGCCCCCTCGTAGAGGTTGTAGATCAGTACCGTGATCGACGTGTAGACGAACGTGACGGCGACGCCGAGGACCGCCCGCGAGACGAGCAACGTGGGGAACGACTCGACGACGAGGCCGGCGCCGCCAGCGATCCCGTAGAGCGCCAGTCCGAGGACGTACGGTCGTCTGGGGCCGAACCGGTCGATCAGCCCACCGGCGACCGGGCCCGCGAGAACGATGAAGAGGCCGTGGGTCGTGATGACGAGGCCCGCGAGCGACTGGGAGACACCCAGACTCTCCCCAACTTGGTTGACGACCGGACCGAGAATCGCCCCGGCCATCACGGTGAGCGTCCCCGAGGCGACGACGACCCAGAGGGCGTTCGACGGCGAACGCCAAGACGACACACGGGCGGCCGCCTCTTCGCTCATATGGGACGTCCCGACCTTCGGATCGTGCCGGCAAGAGCGTGCCGTCCCCGGAAGCCCGTTCCCGGTCTCCGCCGCGGTCCCAGCCGTCGGCACGAGCGAACCCTATTTGTCGGTTCCTGTGGTGTGTTCGCCCGTGTACTCCGACGACGAGGAGGTCGCGGTCTTCACCGCACTCGCACACGCGACCTTCCACGTGTACGAGCTCTCGATCCCGCTGTTCATCCCCGTCTGGCTCGACGTCTTCTCGGCGTCGACGGCGACGCTCGGTATCGTCGTCGGTGCGGGGTACGCGTTGATCGGGGTCGGTGCGCTCCCGAGCGGCGTCCTCTCGGATCGGTTCGGCTCCAAGACGCTCGTCGTCGTCGCCGTCGGCGGCATGGGCGGTGGCTTCCTCGTCCTCGCGGCCGCTCGGGGTGTCGCCGGTCTCGCGGCCGTGCTCCTGTTGTGGGGGGCCGCGGCCAGCATCTACCACCCCGCCGGGCTGTCGCTCATCAGTCGCGTCGCGGAGAACCGAGGGGCCGTCTTCGCGTACCACGGCGTCGGCGGCAGTCTCGGCACCGTCGTCGGTCCGGCGGCGACGGCGGTGCTTCTGGCCGTCGTCGACTGGCGACTCGCCGCCGTCGGCCTCGCCATCCCCGCCGCGGCGGTGGTCGTCTCGGGCTCGCTCTCGGGCGTCGAGGACGCACGGGGGAGCGACGGCGGCGTGACCGACCTCCCCGAACTCGTCGCCGACACCCGCGCGCTGTTCACCGCCGGGTTCGCGCTCACGCTGGTCGTCGTCATGCTGTACGGGACCTACTACCGCGGTCTGCTGACCTTCCTGCCCGAGTCGCTGTCCGGACTGGCCGTCTTCGACGCCGTCGTCCTCGCCGGGTGGACCGTCGACCCAACGCAGTACGTCTACGCCGGCCTCCTCGCCGTCGGAGCGGTCGGGCAGTACGCCGGCGGTCGACTCACGGACCACGTCCGCCCGGAACTGGCACTCGTCGGTGCCCTTGGAACCCTCGCCGTCGCCGCCGTCGCGTTCGTCCCGGCGTCTACGGTCGGCCCAGCCCCGTTCCTCCTCGTCTGTGGCGTCCTCGGACTCGTCCTGTACGCCGTCGCGCCGATCTACCAGGTGGCGATCGCCGTCCGGGCACCGGAGGACAGCCACGGCCTCTCCTATGGCTACACGTACCTCGGGATGTTCGGCGTCGGTGCCCTCGGGGCCGCCATGGCCGGGACGGTCCTCACTCGCGCCGGGACGGGGGCGCTGTTCTCGACGCTCGCGCTCCTCGCGGCCCTCGCGGCGGCCGTCGCGGTCCTCCTCGTGCGCCGTCGCGTGTGATCCCCGCGACCGACCGTGTTTTATCCGTTCCCGTCCACCTCCGGGTATGTCCAAGGGCTGGACCCACGTCGACCTCGCGGACGTCGCCCCGAACCCCGAGAAGCCCGGCACCCGCATGGCGCTCTCGCCGCCCCTCGGTATCGAGGCGTTCAACCTCAACGTCGCGGTACTGGGGACGGGCGAACGCCTCTCGGAGAACCACTACCACTACCACGAGAACCAGCAGGAACTGTTCCTCGTCGTCGCCGGACGCTGTCGCGTCGAGACCGAGCGCGAGGGGTTCGAGATGGGGACCGACGAGGCCGTCGCCTTCGACGACGGCGAGGCGGGCGCACACGTCGTCCACAACCCGTTCGACGAGCCGTGCCGACTCGTCGCGGTCGGGTGGCCCCAGGACGGTCGGTATCCCGTCCACCAACTGCTGACGACCGAGGAGCTCCGCGAGTCACGGGACGATGATTCGGGCGACGCCGCCGACGCCGAGTGAGGCCGGTCCGCGGCGTCTCTCGCCCAGGTTGGAACGCCACGCCTCGGCCCGGCCAGCGGTATCCTGTTCCAGCCCCATACTGAGAACCCGTTTTTCGCCACCCCCCACGATATCGGCGTCTTCGTCTTCTATGACGGATTCTTCCTTGCAGTCATCGCCGTCATCGCAAGTGCCTACCTAACGGCACGGCACCACCTTGATCTGGGCCTCCCCGCTGACGCTCGTGGCCAGTTGGATACGGTCGCAACGATCGGCCTCTCCGGATCCTCCCTGCTGTATCTCCTCGGGATCCTGCTTTCACTCACGTAACTCACTCGGTGGACCACCCACAACGACCGACGTAACTCGTCAGTACACCGAGATCGTACAGGGAACCCACGAAATGGAATCACCTCGGGGGCTCAGTGAAGCCGAACTTCGGGGACTCAGATCTCAGTCGGAGTGACTTTCACTCATTCTATTCGGCTGATTGATATCGGGCGGTGTGGACATATGCGACCGTTGTGCTGACTACACGCTCCACTTCTCACTTCCCTCCATGATCACACGTATATCAACACTTCACGCGACACGCCAGATATCGAAGCCGACACCACGGCGAGAGCGCGGTTCCGGTACGCGCCCCGGACGCCCCCGATTCCTGCGGGCGGTCGGCGCGACGTTTGCCGCTGCCCTCACCGGTCGTGCGGTAGCCCACGGCCCCGGCCGGCACGTCCGGTAGTATTTAAGTTCCTCCGGCTTCTCGTCCGCGTATGACTATCGTCGCCTGCGTCGACAGAAGCGAGCACGCCACGGAGATCATCGCGGAAGCGGTTCGGCTCGGCGAGGCGTTCGACGACCGGATTCACGCCGTCCACGTCCTCTCGAAGGACGAGTTCGTCGACCTCCAGCAGACGAGCGTCAAAGACACCGGTGCGGAGGTATCCGCCGGTCGGATCGAGTCGCTCGCGGCCGAAATCGCCGCCGACGCCCTCGCCGACGCCGGTGCGAGCGGCGAGGCCGTCGGCCTCGTCGGGGACCCCGCAAGCGAGATCGTCGGCTACGCCGCGGACCTCGACGCGAGGTACGTCGTGCTCGGCGGGCGAAACCAGTCGCGAGTCGGGAAGGCCCTCTTCGGGAGCGTCGCTCAGTCGGTCCTCCTCGACTCGGCGCTTCCGGCCGTCCTCGTCCGCAGCACCGAGTGACCCGTCACCCCCCGTTCCGTTAGCCTTTAGCCACCGGCCGTGCAAGCCCGCGCAATGACTACGCAGGCCCTCGAGCAGCGTGACCTCGCCGTCGTCATCGGCCTCGAGGTCCACGTCCAGCTCGAAACCGACACGAAGGTCTTCTGTGGCTGTTCGACCGAGGCGGGAGACGACGAGGAGCCAAACACCCGGACCTGTCCGGTCTGTCTGGGGCTCCCCGGTGCGCTCCCCGTCCTCAACGAGGCGGCCGTCGAGGCCGCGGTGAAGGTCGGACAGGCGCTGGACGCCGACGTCGCCGAGGAGACCCGGTTCCACCGGAAGAACTACTACTACCCCGACCTGCCGAAGAACTTCCAGATCACGCAGTACGACGCGCCGATCTGTGCCGACGGTTCGCTCGAAGTCGCCGTCGAGGACGACCGCCGGGAGATCGGCATCGGCCGCGCACACCTCGAGGAGGACCCCGGAAGCCTCCAGCACGAGGGTGGCAACATCGAGACGGCCGACCACACCCTCGTCGACTACAACCGCGCCGGCACGCCGCTGATGGAGATCGTCACCGATCCCGACTTCCGGGGCCCGGAGGAGGTGCGGGCCTTCCTCGCGAAACTCGAGGAGGTGCTCGAGTACCTGGGCGTCTTCGACGCCTCCCGCGACGGGAGTCTCCGGATCGACGCCAACATCTCGCTGGTGCCGGCCGACGAGATGGCCGACGACGGCAGCGTCGACGACGCGGTCCTCGCCGACGCCAACCGGACGGAGGTGAAGAACATCTCCAGTCACAAGGGCGCGGAGAAGGCGCTGGCCTACGAGGTGACCCGGCAGAAGAACGCCGTCGAGCGGGGGCGCGGGGTCGAACAGGAGACCCGCCACTGGGACGAGAGCCGCGGCATCACCGTCTCGATGCGCTCGAAGGAGGAGGAGAAGGACTACCGCTACTTCCGCGAGGCGGACCTCCCGCCCTTGCGGGTCTCGGACTGGACGGAGCGGCTATCGATCCCGGAACTGCCCGACGCCCGCCGCGACCGCTTCCGCGAGGCGTACGGTCTCGACGCGGAGGCGGCGTCGAAACTCACCTCGACCAAGGAAGTCGCGGACTTCTTCGAGGACGTGGCCGATCGGTTCGACCCCGACCTCGCGGCGACGTGGGTCGCCGACGACCTGCTGGGCGAACTCAACTACCGCGACATGCAGGTGACGGACGTCGAGGGGCGCCTCGACGAGTTCGCTCGGCTGATCGAACTCGTCGACGCCGACGAGATCACGGAGAAGAACGCCCGCGAGGTGGTGTTGCGGACGATGCTCGACGAGGGGATCGGTCCGGACGCAGTCGTCGAACGCGAAGGGCTCGGGAAGGCCGACGACGACGCCGTCGCGACGGCCGTCGTCGAGGCCATCGAGGAGAATCCCGACGCGGTCGAGGACTACCACGCCGGCGAGGGGGGTGCGCTCAACTTCCTCGTCGGACAGGTGATGAGCAAGACGGGGGGGAGCGCCGACCCCGGTACCGTCAACGGCCTCCTCCGAGAGCGACTGGACGACGCCGGCGACTGATTCGCGCCACGGGGCACGCGTCACACGCCGCGAGGCGCGGCCGGCCACCGCCCCGCGTGCGCGTTCGCCCCCGCGCTGTCTGTCGATCACGGGCACGAAAGGTTTAGACGGGTGGTCGGCGTACGACTCGCCGATGAACCGCGGCCCCGAGTTGATAATCACCGAGAAGGACAACGCCGCCCGTCGCATCGCGGAGATTCTGAGCGACGGGAGCGCGGAGAGCGACCGCGTCAACGGTGTCAACGTCTACAAGTGGGGTGGCAAGCGCTGTATCGGTCTGTCGGGTCACGTCGTCGGTGTCGACTTCCCGCCGGAGTACGACGGCTGGCGGGACGTGGAACCGGTCGAACTCGTCGACGCGGAGATGGAGAAACGCCCGACACAGGAGAACATCGTCGCCGCGCTCCGCCGTCTGGCGCGAAACGCCTCCCGGGTCGTCATCGCGACGGACTACGACCGCGAAGGGGAGTTGATCGGGAAGGAGGCGTACGAACTCGTCCGCGAGGTCAACGACGACTCGCCGGTCGACCGGGTCCGTTTCTCCTCGATCACCGACCGCGAGGTGACCGAGGCGTTCGCCGACCCCGACGACCTCGATTTCGACCTCGCCGCCGCGGGCGAGGCCCGACAGATCGTCGACCTGATGTGGGGGGCGTCGCTGACGCGCTACCTCTCGCTGTCGGCCGGCCAACTCGGCGACGACTTCATCTCCGTCGGCCGGGTGCAAGGACCGACGCTGAAACTGATCGTCGACCGCGAGCGCGAAATCGACGCCTTCGATCCCGAGGACTACTGGGAACTGTTCGCCGCCCTCTCGAAGGACGACGAGTCCTTCGAGGCGCAGTACTTCTACCTCGACGACGACGACAACGAGGCCGAACGCGTCTGGGACGAGGCCGACGCGGACGCGGTCGACGCCGACCTCTTGGGGGCGTCGGCGGCGACCGTCGAGGAGGTGCGCAGGCGCACCCGGACCGACGACCCGCCCGCACCGTTCAACACGACGCAGTTCATCCGCGCCGCGAGCGGGATCGGCCACTCCGCCCAGCGCGCGATGAGCATCGCCGAGGACCTCTACACCGCGGGTTACATCACCTACCCCCGGACGGACAACACGGTGTACCCCGAGGATCTGGACCCCCGCGAGTTGCTCGACGCCCTCTCTTCGGGCCGGCGCTTCGGCGACGACGCCGCTTCCCTGCTGGACGCCGATGACCTCACGCCGACCGAGGGCGACGAGGAGACCACCGACCACCCGCCGATCCACCCGACGGACGAACTCCCCGATGCGAGCGACCTCTCGGAGGACGAGTGGGAGGTGTACGAACTCGTCGTCCGGCGCTTCCTCGCGACCGTCGCCGACGCGGCGACGTGGGAGCACCTGCGCGTGGTGGCGACCGTGGCGGGCGAGACGGAGCGCTCGCTGAAGGCCAACGGCAAGCGACTGGTCGACTCCGGCTACCACGCCGTCTACCCCTACCGGTCGACGAGCGAGAACTACGTCCCCGACGTGACCGAAGGCGAGGAACTCGCGGTGACCGAGTCGCGCCTGGAGGAAAAGCAGACCCAACCCCCCCGTCGATACGGCCAGTCCCGCCTCATCGAGACGATGGAGGACATGGGAATCGGGACGAAGGCGACCCGCCACGACGTGATCCAGAAGCTCTACGACCGGGGGTACATCGAGGGCGACCCGCCGCGGCCGACCCGTCTCGCACGCGGCGTCGTCGAGGCCTCCGAGGAGTTCGCCGACCTCATCGTCAGCGAGGAGATGACCGCCCAACTGGAGGAAGACATGCAGGCCATCGCCCGTGGCGAGGCGACCTTAGAGGACGTGACCGACGAGTCCCGCGAGATGCTCGGGCGCGTCTTCGACCGCCTGATGGACTCCCGCGAGGCGCTTGGCGATCACCTCCGCGAGTCGCTGAAGGCCGACAAGACCGTCGGCCCGTGTCCGGAGTGTGGCGACGACCTCGTGATTCGGCGGAGCCGGCAGGGGTCGTACTTCGTGGGCTGTGACGCCTACCCCGACTGTGAGAACACCCTCCCGCTCCCCTCGACGGGCAAGCCGATCCTGCTGGACGACGTCTGTGGCGAACACGGCCTCCACGACGTGAAGATGCTCGCCGGCCGCAAGACGTTCGTCCACGGCTGTCCGCTCTGTGCCGCCGAGGCCGCCGAGGAGGAACCCGATCTGATCGTCGGCCCGTGCCCGGAGTGTGGCGACGACCACGGGGGCGAACTCGCGGTCAAGCGCCTCCGATCGGGTGGACGACTGGTCGGCTGTACGCGCTACCCCGACTGTGACTACTCCCTTCCGATGCCCCGCCGCGGCGAGGCCGAACTCGTCGACGAGACCTGCGAGGAACACGGCCTCCCGGGGATCCGAATCTCCTACGAGGACGAGGACCGCGAGCCCTGGGATCTGGGTTGTCCGATCTGCAACTACCGCGAGTATCGGGCCCGGCAGGAGGGGACGGAACTGGAGAGTATCGACGGCATCGGCGAGAAGACCGCCGAGAAACTGAACGACGCGGGCATCGAGGACGTGGCCGGACTGAAGGCGGCCGAACCCGACGCGTTGGCCGACGAACTCGACGGTGTCGGCGAGGAGACGCTCCGGGACTGGCAGGCCGACGCGGACTGACACCGTCGGCGAGTCGGGCCCTTTTTATCGGCTCCACGGAGTACACTTCGGCAATGAGTACGCCGTGGGACGAGTGGGACCACGTCCTCAAGGTCGACCCCGACAAGGACCTCGTCGCGGGCGAGACGTTCGAGGACGTCTGTGCCACCGGAACTGATGCCATCGAAATCGGGGGGACGACCGGGATGACCAAAGAGAAGATGACGGCAGTCGTCGACGCCTGCGCGAAGTACGGCGTCCCGCTGTACCAGGAGCCATCCAACCCGGCGGTCGTCATCGACGACGACGCGTTGGACGGCTACCTGATCCCGACGGTGTTCAACGCCGGCGACAGTTTCTGGGTCACCGGTGCGCACAAGGAGTGGGTGCGCATCGAGAACGGCCTCGACTGGAGTCGGACCTACACCGAGGCGTACATCGTCCTCAACCCGGACTCGTCGGTCGCGGAGTACACGGAGGCCGACTGCGACCAGTCGGCCGACGACGTGGCCGCCTACGCCGCGGTCGCGGAGAAACTGTTCGGCCAGGAAATCGTCTACATCGAGTACTCCGGGACGCTCGGCGACCCCGAGGTCGTGAGAGCGGCCGCGGACGCGCTCGACGAGGCGACCCTCTTTTACGGCGGCGGTATCGGCGACTACGAGTCGGCCCACGAGATGGGTCGGTACGCCGACGTGGTCGTCGTCGGTGATCTGCTCCACGAAGAAGGCTGTGACGCCGTCCGTGAGACGGTCGAGGGCGTCTCCGACGCCCACGAGTAGCCCCCACGATCACGTCGGTTCGGCCCCCGGTTCGGTCGTCTGCATCCCGCTTTCGTTTCGGTTCTCGGTCCCCTCGACCGGTAGCGTCTCGCTCCAGACCACCAGGGCGACGACGCCGCCGTAGAACCGCACGGCTCCGGCGAGGAGATGCCCGACACCAGGGATCGCTGTGGTGGCCGCCGCGAGCACGATCGCACAGACCCCCGTGACGACGGTGACGAGCGAGCCGAGTAGCCACGCCCGCAGGGTGGCAATCGAGAGCGCCCGTCTGCGGATCCGGCCGACCGCGAACGCCTCGGCCACGTCATCGGTCGTGGCGTACGCCGTCAGCCCGACGGTCGCGAGGTAACCACAGACGGGAAGCACGACCGCCCCGGCGAGGGCGAGGGCCCCCGAGAGCGGTCCCGACGTGAGCGATGCCACGACCGCCGCGGGCCGGAGTGTCGCCGGCGCTCGCCACCGGAGGGACGCCGACGCCGCGCCGACGCCGGCCGTCAGGAGGACCGCGGCCGGGAGGTGGTACGCGACGACGACGCCGGCGGCCCGCGTCCCAGTCCCCACGAGCGACCGTGGGTCGTCGAAGGCCGGGAGCGAGCCGTCGTCGAAGTCGGTCCGGAGGAGGCGGACCGCGTATCCCGCGAGGAGGACGGACGGGAGTACCAGCGGGGCGGTCGCGACGAGCAGTGCGCCGACGAGGACGGTCCGTGGCCACTCGTCCGTGCGGAGCGGCCACCGAACCAGCGAATCGAAATCGTCTGTCATCGGTCCGGGGCGGGGTGGCCGCGTGATCGAGCATAAACCCTCGCCACCGGGTTTTTACTCGGCACCGCGCCAAGGGCCGCCGATGGAGATCACCGACGTACGCGTCGAACGGATCGAGGTGCCGCTGGAGCGACCGCTGGGCGTCTCGCGGGACCGCTCGCTCGACGCGCGCGGCGCGGCGTTCGTCGTCGTGGAGACGGACGCCGGAATCACGGGCATCGGTGAGGGCGTTGGGCCGGAGCCCTATATCGTCGAGCGCATCGTCGAGGAGAAGTATGCGCCCCGCCTGATCGGCGAGGATCCCCTCGATATCGAGCGCCACTGGGCGGCGATGGTGACCGACGACGTGTACAAGGATCGGAAGGGACAGGGTCTCTCGGCGGCCAGCGGCGTCGACATCGCGCTGTGGGACCTCGCGGGCAAACACCACGGCGTCCCCGTCTACCGACTGCTGGGTGGTCCCGTCGACGGCGACCTCAAACCGTACGCGAGCGACCTGTTCTGGCAGGATCCCGAGACGATGGCCGACCGCGCCGAATCCTACGTCGACCGCGGGTTCGCGGGCGTCAAGACCCACCTCGGCCGCGGCATCGACGCCGACGAAAAGCGGGTCGCGGCGCTGCGAGGGGCGATCGGTCCCGACACGGCATTGATGGTCGACATGAACTGCGGGTACGACCGACCGGACGCCCGCCGGGTCGGTCGGATGCTGGAGGAGTACGACGTCTACTGGTACGAGGAGCCCCTGTCGCCGTACGACGTCGAGGGGCTGGCCGCCCTGCGGGAGGAACTCTCCGTCCCCATCGCCGCCGGCGAGAACGAGTACACGAAGTGGGGTTTTCACGACCTGTTCGAGGCCGACGCCGTCGACTACGCCATGCCGGACGTGATGCGCTGTGGCGGCATCACGGAGGCGAAGAAAGTCTGTGCGCTCGCCGAGACGTACGGCACGGTCGTCACTCCCCACTGTTTCACCACCGGTGTCGGTCTCGCGGCGTCGATGCACGTCATGGCCGCGTCGCCGGCCTGCGAGTGGTTGGAGTTCGACCCAACCGACTTCCCGGTGTACGAGGCGCTGTTCGAGACGCCGCCGACGCTTTCGGACGGTCGGATCGCCCTCCCGGAGGAACCGGGGTTGGGCGTCGCCCTCGATCCGGACGTGATCGGCGAGTACCGCGTCGACTGAGTCGTCACGCGGTGTGGGGCGTCGCTACCGAGCGCGAGCGAAAACGGGCGCGTTTAAGGCACGTGATCCGATACGGATAGGTATGGAAAACCGAACGCACGCGGCCGACGCCGTCGCCGGCGAGACGGCCACGGTCGCCGGCTGGGTCCACGAGATCCGGGACCTCGGCGGCATCGCCTTCCTGATCCTCCGGGACCGCACCGGCAAACTCCAGATCAAGTTCGAGAAAGACGAGATGGACGATGGACTGGTCGAGACGGGGCTCGGCGTCCACCGCGAGAGCGTCGTCGCCGTCACGGGCGCGGTCGAAGAGGAGCCACGCGCGCCGACCGGTCTCGAACTCGTCCCCGAGTCCGTCGAGGTGCTCGCGGACGCCGACCCCGAACTCCCGCTGGACCCTTCGGGGAAGGTCGACGCCGAACTCCCGACCCGGCTGGACAACCGCACCCTCGACCTCCGCAAGCCCGAGGTGAAGGCCATCTTCGAGATCCGGAGCGAGATCCTGCGATCCGTCCGGGAGTACTTCCGATCCGTGGGGAGCACGGAGATCAACACGCCGAAGATCGTCGCCACCGGCACGGAGGGCGGCACCGAACTGTTCCCGATCACCTACTTCGGGCAGGAGGCGTTCATGAACCAGTCGCCACAGCTGTTCAAGCAGTTGATGGTCGGGAGCGGACTGGAGCGGATCTTCGAGATCGGCCCGATCTTCCGCGCCGAGGAGCACAACACCCCCCGCCACCTCAACGAGGCGACGATGATCGACTTCGAGTCGGCGTTCGTCGACCACCACGAGGCGATGGACGTCTGTGAGGGGACGCTCAAAGCCGCCTACGAGGGCGTCGCCGAGAACTGCGCCGACGAACTCGACCTACTCGGCTACGACGACTTCGCCGTCCCCGAGGCCGACTTCCCGCGGCTCACCTACGAGGAGGCCATCGAGCGGATCAACGCCACGGGCGAACTCGACGAGCAACTCGTCTGGGGCGACGACCTGCCCACCGAGGCCGAGAAGGCGCTCGGCTCGGACGTTGGCGGTCACTACTTCATCACCGACTGGCCCTCCGAGATCAAGCCCTTCTACATCCAGGACTACGACGACGACCCGCAACTGTCGAAGGGCTTTGACCTGATGCACCCGCGGATGGAACTGGTCTCGGGCGGACAGCGTGAGCACCGCTACGACGAACTCGTCGCCGGCTTCGAACAGCAGGGACTCGACCCCGAGCAGTTCGACTACTACACGAGGATGTTCAAGTACGGGATGCCGCCCCACGCCGGGTGGGCCTACGGCGTCGAGCGACTCGTGATGACGATGCTCGGGTTGGAGAACATCCGCGAGGCCGTGCTGTTCCCGCGAGACAGGCAGCGTCTGAGTCCGTAGGACGAAGACGATCCTGTCGAGCGGGTGCAGGGAACGAGCGGAGCGACGTGAGCGTGTTCACACGGGATCGACAGAGACTGAGTCCGTCGGAGCATCCGTGTCGGTCGGGCGAGGTCGGTGGGACCTGCGAGTCCCGTCAGCCTCCGTCCGATTCGGACCCGAGGAGGTCGTCCGCCACGTCGTCGATCCGGTTCGACGCTTCCTCGGCACGATCGCGGACCTCGGCGGTCCGCTCCTCGAAGTCCACCCGTCGCCGTTCGCCGAGATCTTCGTCGTACTCCAGCACCGTCGACGCGCGGGCGAGGTGGACGTACAGTTCTTCGATGTGAGCCTTGAGCGCCGCCGGGTCGTCCGGGAGTTCCTCGGTCGGCGTGAAGAACGACTCGTCCTCGAGGACATCGCTGGCCTCGACCATCGTCTCCGGTAGGTCGGATCCCTCGTCGTCGCGCATGTCGTGGAATCACGCTTACGACGGCACTTGACTCCACCGCCGCGCCGGTGGTCGGCGGCCGTGGTTCGACGGCCCGTTGTGCGTTCGTGTCCGCTCCGGCGGCGAGGAAACGTTGATGGTGACGACGTACGGTCCGTGGGGACGATGAGCGACGGGAGCCACACGAGGCTACCGCCGAGGATCGACCTCCGACCCGCCGAACCGGTGGACCGCAGCGAGATGACCGACCTCTGGGAGCGGCGCACCGGCTTCGAGATAACGAAGGTCCTCGACGCGGTCTTCGACGACGAGAAGCCGGCCCACGGGGTCGTCGCCACCGAGGTCGAACGGGTCGTCGGGTTCGGGGTCGTCATCCGTTTTCCCCGTGACGCGGCGGTCGACTGGGTCGACGTGGCGCTCGAGGGACGCGATCTGGGCGAGTCGGTGGCGGTCTTTCACGCCGGCGTCGTCGCGCCGGAGTGGGAGGGCAACGGCATCGGAACGGCGCTGATGCGGGCGCGTCTCGACTTCGTCCGGGACGCGTACGACGTCGACGCGGCGGTCGGGATCGCCTGGCTCCGTCCACACACGCGGGACGCCTCGGCGCTGTTCGAGCGGACGGGGTTCGAGCGCCACGGGACCGACGAGACGTACTATCGGCGCGTGGACCGCCCGGTCTGTCCCGACTGTGGCGACGTCTGTGAGTGTCGCGCGGCGGTGTACGTGTGGACGCCCGACGGGTAGAGCGGCGTGAACGGGCGTCAGTGACGTGGGCGGCCGGTTCCGACACGCCTTAATCCTCGCCGCCGCCTCGTCACCGTATGGACGACGAGTGGGCGGACCACGCCACCGTGTTCGTCCCCGGACACGTCACCGGCTTCTTCAGCCCCTGTAGCGCCGACGATCCGGTTCGTGCCGGGTCGCGCGGTGCCGGGGTGACGCTCTCGGACGGCGTCCGGGTGACCGTCCGGGTCGACGACGCCGCGCCGGAGCCGCGACTCACCCTCGACGGCGACCCGCTGTCGATGCCGCCGGTCGAGACGGTGTTGGCCTCCCTCGACGCCGACGGCGTGTGCGTCTCGGCGGAGAGCGACCTCCCCCTCGGAACGGGCTTTGGCGTCTCGGGGGCGATCACCCTCGGGGCGGCGCTCGCGGCGAACCACGCCCTCGACCGCGGTCGGTCGGAGAACGACCTCGTCGCGCTTGCCCACCGCGCCGAGGTGCTGGCGGGGACCGGGCTGGGCGACGTGGTGGCACAGGCTCGGGGCGGGGTTCCGATCCGCCTCGATCCCGGCGCGCCGCCTCACGGCCGTCTCGACGGCGTACCCGCGACCCGGCGCGTCGAGTACGTCACGTTCGGCGACCTCTCGACGGCCGACGTGCTCGCCGGCGACACCGATCCGCTCGTCGACGCCGGGGACCGCGCGCTGTCGCGCCTGGTCGATCACCCGACGCTCCCCGAACTGCTCGCGGCCGCCCGACGGTTCGCCCGGGAGACGGATCTGCCGACCGACCGGGTGCGTGGCGTCGTCGACGACGTGGTCGACGCGGGCGGCGAGGCGTCGATGGCGATGCTGGGCGAGACGGTGTTCGCGCTCGGGACCGGCCTCTCCGATGCGGGCGTCGACGCCGACGCGTGTCGAACCTGCGAGGCTGGCGCACACCTCGTCGCGCCGGACCGGTCCTGATCGCGGCGTTTTTATTCGGTGCGGGACTTCGAGCGAGCATGGCCGAGGCCGAGATTCCGGACGACCACCCCCGCCACGACTCGCTGGTGACGCGCCACCGCATCGAGGACGGCGTCGACGAGGGTATCACCAGCAGACAGGGGCTGATCGCACAGGGGCGCGGCGAGGCCTTCGACTACCTGCTCGGCGAGCGGACGCTCCCCTCGGCGGACGACGCAGCGCGGGCGGCCGCCGCCCACCTCCTGCTCGCCGAGCACCCCGTCGTCTCGGTGAACGGCAACGCGGCGGCGCTCGTGCCGACCGAACTCGTCGCCCTCGCGGCGGCCGTCGACGCGGACTTGGAGGTGAACCTGTTCAACCGCACCGAGGATCGGGTGACCGCCATCGCCGAGTACCTCCGCGACCACGGCGCGACCGACGTGAAGGGGCTCCGGGCCGACGCCCGCCTCCCGAACCTCGACCACGAACGCGCCAAGGTCGACGCCGACGGCATCGCCGACGCCGACGTGGTCCTCGTCCCTCTGGAGGACGGCGACCGTGCGTCGGCGCTCGCCGCCCTCGGCAAGGTGGAGATCGTGATCGATCTGAACCCGCTGTCGCGATCGGCACGGGTCGCGGACGTGCCCGTGGTCGACAACATCCTGCGGGCGGTCCCCGCGATCACCGCCCACGCCCGTGATCTGGCGGACGCCGACCGCGAGACGCTGACGCGGATCGTCGACGACTTCGACGCCGAAGCCACCCTCGCCGCCGCCGAGCGGGTGATCCGGAGTGGCGATCTGGAGTCCGACTGAGCCGTTCGGAACCTCCCGTAGACGACGGCGACCCACCGGACCGGGTCGAGTCGTCGGCGCACCGTCACCCGGTCGACCCCACGTGCCGTGGTATCGTTCCTCGACCGACGAATCCATCGCCCGGTAGCTACATGTCGGCTCCGGACGACGTGTCGGTGTGACTCTCACTCGTCCGTGGCCGCCGTACTTCTTCGGCGTCTACCACTGGCGCGAGCGACTCCGTCGGATCGCCCGCTCGGTTCTCGTCCTCGTCGCGTCGGTCGTGGCGTTTCGCCGTGGCGGGCGGGTGGTCCGCGCCGCCGCGGCGGTCCTCGGGATCGGTGCGTTCGTCCGAGGGGCCGATACGACTCGTCGTCTCTGTTCGCCACCGCCGTGGACGCTCGACCGACCGAAGTACGACGCTCTCGGTACGGTCCTCGCTCTCGACGACGCCGACCGTGTCCTCGACGTGGGGTGTGGCTCCGGCCGGTCGCTGGTCGGTCTCGCCCCACACCTGCCCGACGGCTGCCGGGTCGTCGGCCTCGACGTGTTCGACGACCGGATCATCCTGGGCAACGGGCCGCAGTTGGCGCGGCGGAACGGCGCTCGCGCTGGCCTCGACGTCGCGCCGGTCGCGGGCGACGCCGCGCGCCTCCCCGTCGCGGACGGGGCGTTCGACGCCGTCACCGCCTGCCGGGTGACCCACGACCTCCCCGCAGCCAAGCGGGACGCGGCGTTCGCGGAACTCCGGCGGGTGTGTGCCGACGACGGGACGGTCGGCCTGCTGGAACTGCCGATCACGCCCGACGGCGTCGACGACCACGAGACGTACTGGCGGCGCTGTCTCGAGGACGCCGGCCTCGCGGTCCGACGGGTCGTGACCGTCGACCGGCCGGCGCGCGAGGGGTCCTACGTCGCCATCGCCGCGACGCCGAAGGCGTGAGAATCGGCGGGCTTTAGGGTGCCATCCTCCTGTGAACGGGTATGAGTCACGAAGAGTTCCCCACGGACCGGCCAGCGGTGGTGACCTGCGGGTTGCCGTACGCCAACGGCGACCTCCACATCGGGCACCTGCGGACGTACGTCGGCGGCGACGTCTACGCGCGCGCCCTGCGCAAACTCGGCCAGGAGACGGCCTTCGTCTCGGGGTCGGACATGCACGGCACGCCCGTCGCGGTCAACGCCGAGGAGGCGGGCGTCTCCCCCGAGTCGTTCGCGCTGGACTGGCACGAGACCTACGAGGAGACGTTCCCGAAGTTCCGCGTCGACTTCGACAACTACGGCCACACCCACGACGAGACGAACGTCGAACTGACGACCCAAATCGTCCGTGCGCTGGCGGAGAACGACCACCTCTACGAGAAGGAGATCATGGTGGCCTACGATCCGGCCGAGGACCAGTCGCTCCCGGACCGCTACGTCGAGGGGACCTGTCCCTACTGCGGGGAGCGCGCCCGCGGCGACGAGTGCGACGAGGGGTGTGGCCGCCACCTCGAACCCGGCGAGATCGAGGACCCACGGAGCACGATCACCGGGAACCCGGCGGAGTACCGCGAGCAGACCCACGAGTTCTTCCGTGTCTCCGCGTTCCAGGAGTATCTCGGGGAGTTCATCGACCGTCTCGAGGGTACCCCGAACGCCCGCAACCAGCCCCGGGAGTGGATCGAGGGCGAACTCCGCGACTGGTGTATCACCCGCGACATGGACTGGGGGATCGACTATCCCGACGGCGAGGAGCCACGCTCCTCGGAGAACCGACCGGAGGACGGTGACGGCGAGAGCGATCTGGTCCTCTACGTCTGGGTCGACGCCCCCATCGAGTACGTCTCCTCGACGAAGCAGTACACGGAGCGCGTCGGGGCCGATGTCTTCGACTGGGAGGAGGCGTGGAAGGGCGAGGGCGGCGAGATCGTCCACGTCATCGGTCGGGACATCATCCAGCACCACACGGTGTTCTGGCCCGCGATGCTCTACGGGGCCGACTACGCCGAACCCCGGGCCGTGATGGCCAGCGGGTTCATCACGCTCAACGGGCAGGGGTTCTCCACCTCGCGCAACCGCGCGGTGTGGGCCGACGAGTATCTCGACGAGGGGTTCGATCCCGACCTCGTCCGGTACTACCTCGCCACCAACGGCGGCTTCCAGCAGGACGTCGACTTCTCGTGGGAGCGGTTCCGCGAACGCGTCAACAACGAACTCGTCGGCACGGTCGGCAACTTCGCCTACCGGGCGCTCCTCTTTGCCCACCGGGAGTTCGGCGGGACGCCCGACCCGGAGGCCGGCATCTCCGAGGAGGTGCGCGAGCGCATCGAGGCGGCCATCGACGAGTTCCGAGCCGCCGTCAACGACTACTCGGTGCGGAAGGCGGGCGACGCCGCCGTCTCGCTGGCCGCCTTCGGCAACGAGTACATCCAGCGCAACGAGCCGTGGAACCTCGTCGACGAGGACCCCGACCGCGCGGCGCAGGTCATCCGTGACTGCGTGCAGGTCGCGAAGGCCGTCTCCGTCCTCTTCGCCCCGGTCGCGCCCGGCTCCTGCGAGCGCCTCTGGTCGCAGGTCGGCGGCGAGGGTTCGGTCACCGACGCCGAGGTCGGAGCGGCGCTGGAGCCGCCGGCCGCCGACCTCGACGAACCGACGGAACTGTACGAGAAGATCCCCGAGGAACGCGTCGAGGAACTCAACGCGAAACTGGCCGAACGCGTCGAGGCGGCCGACGGTGAGAGCGACGACGGGGACGGCGCTCCCGACTCCGACTCCGACTCCGACCTCGACCCCGTCATCGACGACCGGATCGACTTCGACACCTTCGAATCGCTCGATATCCGCGTCGGCGAGATCATCGAGGCCGAGGGGATCGAGGGTGCGGACGACCTCGCCCGACTCGTCGTCGACATCGGCGTCGAGGAGCGACAGATCGTCGCCGGCATCAAACGGCTCCACGACCTCGATTCGCTGCCGGGGACGCGCGTGATCGTGTTGGCGAACCTGGAACGTGCCGAACTGTTCGGCGTCGAGTCGGACGGGATGATCCTCGCGGCCGGCGAGGAGGCCGACCTGCTGACGACGGTCGGGGACGCGGTCCCCGGCGAGCGGGTTCGCTGATCCCCGTCGCAACCGGCTTTTTGACCCACCCCGTCGAAGGACGCGGTATGAGACGAGCGAAGATCGTCTGCACGCTGGGTCCCGCCTCGGACGACCGGGCGACGATCCGCGAACTCGCAGACGCAGGCATGGCCGTAGCCCGCCTCAACGCGAGCCACGGCTCACACGACGAACGCGCCGAACTCGTCCGACGCATCCACGCCGTCGACGAGGCCATCGACGATCCACTCGCGTCGATGCTCGATCTGCAGGGGCCGGAGGTCCGGACTGCTCTCCTCGACGAGCCGATCGATCTGGCGGCGGACTCGACGGTCCGGTTCGTCGAGGGTGACGCCGCGACGCCCGAAGAGGTCGGCCTCTCCTACGCCATCGGTGCGGTGGACCCGGGCGATACGGTCCTCCTCGACGACGGCAGGATCGAGACGCGGGTCGAGTCGGTCGACGGCGAGACCGTGACCGCGAGCGTCGTCTCCGGCGGCGAACTCGGGAGTCGGAAGGGCGTGAACGTCCCCGGAGTCGACCTCGACCTCGACGTGATCACGGCGTCGGACCGCCGCGACCTCGAGGTCGCCGTCGAGGAGGACGCCGACTTCGTCGCGGCGAGTTTCGTCCGCGACGCCGACGACGTCTACGCCGTCAGTTCCGCCATCGAGGACCTCGGGGGCGACATCCCCGTCGTCGCCAAGATCGAACGCGCGGACGCGGTCGACCACGTCGAGGGCATCGTCGACGCCGCCTACGCCGTGATGGTCGCCCGGGGTGACCTCGGCGTCGAGTGTCCCCTCGAACACGTCCCGATGGTCCAAAAGCGGATCATCCAGAGCGCACAGGACGCGGGCGTCCCCGTCATCACGGCCACGGAGATGCTGGACTCGATGGTCTCCTCGCGCCGGCCGACGCGGGCGGAGGCCTCCGACGTGGCCAACGCCGTCCTCGACGGGACGGACGCGGTGATGCTGTCGGGCGAGACGGCCATCGGCGAGCATCCCGTTCGCGTCGTCGAGACGATGAACCGGATCGTCCAGGAGGTTGAGGGGAGCGACGCGTACACCGAGTCGACCGAGCGGCGAGTGCCGAAGGCGGCCGAGGGCTCCCAGACCGAGGCGCTGGCGCGGGCGGCCCGGTATCTCGCGCGCGACCTCGGGGCCGCGGCCGTCGTCGCCGTCTCGGAGTCGGGGTACACGGCCCGCGCGACGGCGAAGTTCCGCCCCGAAGTCCCGGTGGTGGCGACGACACCCCGCGACCCCGTCCGCCGCCAACTCGCGCTCTCGTGGGGGATCGACGCCCAGTACGCCCCCTACCGCGACGACATCGACGACATGATCGACGCCGCCGTCGACACGGCCATCGACGCCGGGGTCGCTGAGAGCGGTGACACCGTGGTCGTCCTCTCGGGGATGATGACCGAACTGGAGGGGACCAACACCACGAACATGCTGAAGGTCCACGTCGCCTCCGAAGCGGTCGCCACGGGCCGGAACGTCGTCGGCGGGCGGGTCACCGGGCCGGTGTTTCGCTGTGCGGACGGCGACTTGTCGGGTGTGCCGGCCGGGGGCATCGTCGTCCTCCCCGCGACGTTCGACGGGGAGTTCTCCGGCGACACCGACCGCATCGGCGGGGTCGTCGACGCCCGTCCCGGTATGACGAGCTACGCGGCACTGGTCGCGCGCGAACACGCCGTCCCGATGATCAGCGGTGCGCCCCTCCCCGACGAGGTGGCCGACGGCGCGACGGTCACGCTCCACGCCGACCGGGGCGTCGTCTACGACGGCGACGTACGGCCACACGAACACTGACGCGGTCGGTACCCCTTTCACTCGGCGGCCGTTATCGGGCGCTATGAGCCAGCGACCCGACGACGCCACGGACGCCGAGGGCGAGAACGGTGAGTCCCAGTGGCGGTTCGCCGTCGACGACGTCGGCGAGGACGCCCCCGAACCGGACACTATCGACCCCGAGACGCCCGTCTTGGAGAACGTCGTGTTCGTCCTCCTCGGCGTCGCGCTCTCGGTGTTCGTCTTCTACGCGGCCGTCGGAAGCCTTTGATTCCGGCAGATCGTCAATAGTCTTTTGTTCGTACTGACGAAACCACAGGTATGATATCTCTCGATTCACAGAACCGGATCATCCTTCTGGTTCTCGGGCTTCTGGTGCTTCTCGCTCCGGTGGTCCTCCTCGTGTTGACCCTCGGCTTTCTCGTCATCACGGGCGACCTGATTCTCGGACGGGTCACACCCCTCGAGTTCCTCGAACTCTATGTCATCGACTTGGCGGTGTTGCTGGCCGTCGGCTACGGCGTCTACCGGCTGACCCTGTGGCTGGTCGCCCACCGCATCCCCGAGTCCCTCGACGATCTGGAGGCGGCTGCCGCCGCCGAGGACGACGACGAGGACGTCGACTGAGTACCGGCGGTCACCTCGGTACGCCGGATGTCCGTCGATCCGAGTCGCCGCCGTGACGACCGATGAGGAGACAGGTACGTTATATACGGTTCTTTCATTGACGAACCGTCATTCAAACCGGCTAGTTTATGCTGTTCCGTCGAATAAGTACGGGCACTACGGAAGCATGGACCCACACAGGGACGTCCGATCATATCGGTACACGCGCGGACGATCGACCAGCGTCGTGACCGACGACGTGGACGAGGCCGAGCGATGAAGGAACTCGAACGCGACCTCGGACTCCCGTCGGTTCTCGCGATCAGTATCGGCGCGATGATCGGCAGTGGCATCTTCATTCTGCCGGCGCTCGCCCTCGAAATCGCCGGTCCTGCGGTGATTCTCGCGTACCTCCTCGCCGGGTTGCTCGTGGTGCCGGCCGCCCTCTCGAAGTCGGAGATGGCCACCGCGATGCCCGAAGCGGGGGGGACGTACATCTACATCGAACGCGGGATGGGTCCACTGCTCGGAACGGTCGCCGGCGTCGGGACGTGGTTCTCCCTCTCGTTCAAGGGGGCACTCGCCCTCGTCGGCGGCGTGCCGTACCTCCTCCTCCTCTTCGACCTGCCGCTGAAACCCGTCGCCCTCGGGTTGGCGGGAGTCCTGATTCTGGTGAACCTGATCGGCGCGAAACAGACCGGGCGGCTCCAGGTCGCTATCGTCGTCGTCATGCTGGCGGCGCTGGGGTGGTTCGCCGCCGGGAGCGCGCCGGGCGTGCAGTCGGCCAACTACGCCGACTTCTTCGCCGACGGGATCGGCGGCCTCCTCGCCGCGACCGGACTCGTGTTCGTCTCCTACGCCGGGGTCACGAAGGTCGCGAGCGTCGCCGAGGAGGTCGAGGATCCGAGTCGGAACATCCCGCTCGGCATCCTCGGCTCGCTCGCGTTCACGACCGTCCTGTACGTCGCCATCGTCGCCGTGCTGGTCGGCATCACCGATCCGGGAACCGTCGCCGGATCGCTGACGCCGGTCGCCGACGCCGCGGCGGTGACACTCGGGGAGGTCGGTGTCGTCGCGGTGATCCTCGCGGCCATCCTCGCACTCGTCTCGACGGCCAACGCGGGCATCCTCTCCTCGTCGCGCTACCCGTTCGCGATGAGTCGGGACGGTCTCGCCCCGCCGTCGCTGTCGGGCGTCAGCGACCGATTCGGCACGCCGGTCACCTCGATCACGCTCACGGGTGCCGTGTTGTTGGTGCTCATCGCCTTCGTCCCGATCCTCGACATCGCGAAACTGGCCAGCGCGTTCCAGATCATGGTGTTCGCGCTGATCAACGTCGCCGTCGTCGCGTTCCGCGAGGGGAACGCCGAGTACGATCCGCCGTTCAGATCGCCGCTCTACCCGTGGATGCAAGGCTTCGGCGCGGTCACGGGTGTCCTCCTGTTGACACAGATGGGGCCGATCGCGCTCCTCGGCGCCCTCGTCATCGTCGTCGGGAGCGTCCTTTGGTACGCCGCCTACGTCCGACCGCGGGTCCGCCGGGAGGGCGTCGCGACGGACGCGATCCGCCGACAGGTCGGCCGGGACGCACTCACGGACGTCGCGGACGCGACCGAGGACGGCACCCACGAGGTGCTCGTCGCGCTCCCGAAGGAGATCGGCCACGACCGCGAACGCGCCCTCGTCGCCCTGGCCGCCGACGTCGTGCGTCCCGACGACGGGCGCGTGATCGTCGTCCGGTTCGAGGAGATTCCGGACCAGGCACCACTCACCGAGGACGCCACCGTCCAGTCCTCGGCGGACGTCTCCTTCGAGACGCGGATCGAGGCGCTCGCCGACGAGGTCGGCGTCGCGGTCGAGGCCGACGAGGTCGTCAGCCACGACACGAAACACGCCATCGTCAACTTCGCAGAGGGGCACGGCATCGACGCGATCCTCGCCGAACACGAACCGCTCCGCCTCCGCTCGCGACTGCTCGGCGACCCCGTCGACTGGGTCGTCCGACACGCACCCTGCGACGTGCTCCTCGTCGACAACCTCGGCTACGACGACCCCGAACACGTCGTCCTCGCGGGCGACGGAACCCCGTTCTCGCCGCCGACCGTGACCGTCGCGGGTGCCGTCGCGGACGCCAACGGCGGCCACATCTCGCTGTGGTACCCCGACGACACCGACACCACGGAGCAACACCGAACCACCATGGACGACTACCGGACGGACCTCTCGGAGACGCTGTCGGTGCCGATCCGTGCCGGTTCCGCCTGGCCCGACGGCGGGACACGGTCACCGCCCGACCTCCTCGTCCGAAGCGGCGACGATCACCGGCTTCGGAGCGCCCTCTTCGACGACGACTCGTTCGTCCCGAATCCCGGCTGTACGACCGTCACCGTCTACCCGCGGGCCGATCGTCGACCACCCCTCGGGCGTCGGTTGCTCGAACGGTTCGTCTTCTGACGACCGCGTCGGTCGCCCCCGATATCGCCGTCAGCGCGCCGTCTCGATCCCCGTTCGCACGCCGTGGCGAAGCCTGTCCGCGACGTCCGAGAGCGCCCGCGCCGCCCCGACGCCGACCCGGGTGGCCGCCCCGCGTAAGCGACCTCCTCCGGCCCGAACCGCGCCCGCGAACCGTCGGCCCGAACGGGCGGTTCGCCCGCGGACGAAGACAGAGCCGACGAGCAGTGCGACGACCGACGCGGCCGCGTACCGGCGACACCCCGACGCGGTCGCCCGTACCCGCGAGGTGACCTCGGTCGCGAGGGTTCGTCCGGCGGCGACACTCCGCTCGACCCCTCGGCGGAGCCCGCCGATGGCAACCGACGCGGCGTCGCGCCCGGCCGCCCCGACCCGTGCCAACCCCTCGGTCGCCGTCGCCGCGGCCGCCCGAACCCTGCCCGTCTCGGGGTCGGCGTCACCCTCTGTCTCGTCGGGGGCCTCCGTCTCCACGTCCCTCAGGACGCTCCTCGCGATGCGGTCGGCACCGTTCTCGTAGTTCGGTGCCCCCGGCGGCGCGGTGACCGCCTCCACGACGTCGAACGGTGTCTCGGCGACGGCGAACCCGTCGAGGTCGAACCGCTCGATCCGGTCGGCCACCGCCCGCTGTTCGTCGGTCGCGGGGTGGACGATACACGGGGTTTCGGCGACGGCCGCGTCCATCACCGTCGAGTAGCCCGAACAGATCACGAGGTCGGCCGCCCGGAGGTAGGGGAGCAGCGACGGGGTCGTCTCCCAGTCGTCGTCGGCGACGTTGGTGACGTCGTAGTCGGGGGCGTCCAGCGTCCCGGCGATCCGGTCGAGTTCCGAGTAGTGGCTCGGCACGACGAAGACGTCGGCGACGTCCCGGGGCTCCGGCTCGGCCGCCCCGGTCAGCGCGACCGGCGGGACTCGGGTCACGCCGTCGGGTTCCGACTCGGTGCGGGGCCACACCGCCGGATAGAACAGGCGTTCGGCGGCAGTGCGCTGGACGTCGGTGTGGAACGCGGCCCCGGCGCGTTCGATCCGGTCGTCGTACAGCGCCGGGAGGTCGTGTTTCAGGGCGTACAACCGCGTGTCGGTCCTGACGGCCGCCATCGCCGCGAACATGTCGTCGGTGACGACGGCGTCCGGATCCGTCTCCCGGAGCCAGCGGACGAGTTCGGTCACGCGTGCCGTCGTCGCGGGGAGGCTCCGGGCGAGGACCCCCCGCAACGACCCCCCTTGGTACGTGTCGATGTAGTCGACTGCCGTCGGTTCGAACGCGTCGTAGCCGTTGAGCGCGACGAACGCCTGGCCGGCACCGCCGCCGGCGACGGACACCTCGGCGCCCGCGTCGGCGAGGGCGTTCGCGACGGCCAGCATCCGGGTCGCATGGCCCGCCCCCTCCGGGTAGTGGACGACCGCGATGCTCGGGGATGTGGTCATACCGGAGGGGACGTGCGTCCAGTTATCAGCCTTGTGGCCCGACCAGAATAGTAATGTTCGTCGTGTCGAAACCGTTGGCACGATGAAGGACGGCGAACTGGACTCCGTCGACAGGTCGATCCTCTACTACCTCCAGCAGGACGCCCGGCGGACGTCGTCGAGCGACATCGCGAAGCAACTCGATCTGTCGTCGAGCACCGTTCGGACGCGGCTCAACAAACTCGAGGAGAGCGGCATCATCCGGGGCTACCACATCGACATCGACTACGATCTGGCGGGCTACCCGCTGTACACCAAGATCATCTGCACGGCACCGGTCACCGAGCGTGACAGCCTCGCGAACGAGGCCCGGAAGATCCACGGCGTCACGGCCGTCCGCGAGATCATGACCGGCAAGCGCAACGTGTACGTCAACGCCATCGGCGAGGATCACGACGACCTCAACCGCATCGCCGAGGAGCTCGACGACATCGGCCTCGAGATCGTGGACGAACAGCTCATCCGGGACGAGTACGTCTGTCCGTACCACGGCTTTCTCGACGCCGGTGACGGCTCCCCACCCGTCGACGCCGACGACGACGTGACCGAGCACTGACCTGCGATCGGGGTCGATCCGGCGGCCGGTAGTATAAACGCACGCGGCCCAAACCGTCGGGTATGGTCGTCCCCATGGACCTCCTGCAGACGGGGATCGAACTCGGGCCACAGACGCTCCCGCTGTTGCTGGTGGCGGCGGGGCTCGTCCTCTCCATCGCGGAGGCGATGGCTCCGGGAGCCCACTTCGCCGTGCTGGGGGTCGCGCTGCTCGCCGCCGGTCTCGTCGGGATGGTGCTCGGCCCGCTCGCCGGTCCGGCCGTACTCGGCGTGCTCGTCTTCGTCTTCGGCGCACTCGCGCTGGTCGGCTACCGTCGGTTCAACTTCTACGGCGACGCGGCCGCCGGCAGGACGAGCGACTCGGACTCGCTCCGTGGTCGGACTGGGCGCGTGACCGAGCGTGTCACCGAACAGTCCGGCGTGGTGAAACTCGACAGAGGTGGGTTCGACCCCAACTACGCCGCCCGCTCGTTGGACGGCGAGATCCCCGTCGGGGCGGAGATACTGGTCGTCGATCCCGGTGGCGGAAACGTGCTCACCGTGGCCTCGCTCGACGACGTCGAGGACGACATCGACGCCGAACTCGCCCGCGGGCGGGAGGAGGGGGACGGGACTGCGGAATCGGGATCCGAGAGCGACGACGAGGACCCCGAGGACGAACCCGAACGGGCCTGACGGGGTTCGAACGCCACCCGACGGGTGGCCGGTGTCACCGTGGCGTTTAAATCGCCGCCGCTCCGAACGACACACAATGGCTTTTGAGGAGTTGCTGAGCGATCCGGTGATTCAGAAGTACCTCCACGAGCTCGTCGGGCCGACGGGGATGCCGGTCGCCGCCGCGCCGCCGGACGGCGAGGTGACGGACGAGGAACTCGCGGAGGAACTCGAATTGGAGTTGAACGACGTGCGTCGCGCCCTCTTTATCCTCTACGAGAACGACCTCGCCAAGTACCGTCGCGTCCGCGACGAGGACTCCGGGTGGCTCACGTACCTCTGGACGTTCGAGTACGAGAACATCCCGGAGAACCTCGAAGAGGAGATGCACCGCCTGCTCGACGCGCTGGAGGAGCGCCTGGAGTACGAGCGAACCCACGAGTTCTACCTGTCGGAACCGGCGGGCATCCGCTTCGAGTTCAGCGAGGCGATGGAGTTCGATTTCCAGTGTCCGGAGACGGGCGCGCCGCTCGAACCGATGGAGAACGACGAACTCGTCGAGGCGACCGAACGGCGTATCGAGGAGCTCCGAAACGAACTCAACGTGGACGTCACCCGCTGATGGTCGTCCTCGCAACCAAGTGTTACGTCGAGGGCGACGCCCGCGAGCGGGCACTCGACGGGATGGACGCGCTGGTCGACAACGCCATCGGTGACCTCGACGTCGAGTGGGAGGTCGGCGTCCGCCACGACGACTTCGTCTCGGTGACCATCACCGGCGACGACGCCGTGGCCGCGCGCAACGCCCTCGGCGAGGAGTGGGGGACGATCGGCACCGGCTTCGAGGACGGCGAGACGTACGTCGGGACGCTGATGTCGTGGGACGAGGGGGGGATCGTCCTCGACGCCGGCGAGCGGATCCGGATCCCGGCCGACGAACTCGGACTGGGGCCGGGGTCGCCGTCACAGATCCGGGACCGCTTCGGGTTGGTCCAGCACCTCCCCCTGCGCTTCACCGCGGGCGACCCGCCGCGTCTGGCCGACGTCGAGCGCGACCGGCTGTTCGGGTGGGCTCGCGGCGACACCGGCCGGCTGAACGTCAACAGCGCCACTCGTGGTGAGGTGCGGGCGACGGTCAACCGCGCGGGCCACGCCCGCGACATCGTCACTGTCGAGCGATTGGGGCTACTCGAACAGAGCGTCGTCTGTGCCGAGGGGACCGACCCGCCGGGACTGCTCGCCAGCGTCGGCGAGTACCTCCCCGCGGAGCTGAAATGCGTCATTCCCGGATAGATGAACCGGCGTCACCTGCTCCCGCTCGCGCTCGCCGCGTTACTCCTCACGTCGGGATGTGCCGGCTTCTTCGGCGGGGGGTCGGTCTCCGCCGAGCAACTCGACGAGGACCCGCCGTCGCCGTACGTCTGGAGCAGCGACGTCGACGCCCACATCACGATCACCGAGGACGCCCAGTTCCAGGCCGTGTACGCACTCGACGACTCCTCGATGGAGTTGTTCCGTCGCGACGGCTTCGGCGGCCGAAACGCCATCCCCGTCTCGGCGGTCCGCTATCGCTATCCCAACGGAACGGTGATCTCGGGGACGGAACTCGTCGCCCGCGGCGGCTCGGTGAACCGGTCTCGCGAGCGTGTGTCGGTGACGCTGCCCGACGACGCGCCGGCCGACGGCGGCGGCCAACTCGCCTTCACCTCCTCCAGTACACCCAAGCGGTTCAGCCTCCCGACGTTCGTCAACGGGTCGTACGCTGTCGTCCTGCCGCCGAACCGTCGTATCGCGGTGTTCCCGTTCGGGCAGGCCAGCCCCGGCGGGTACGAGGTCGAAGCCGAGGGTGACCGCCGGATCGTCCGCTGGGAGAGCGTCGAGACCGACGCCATCTCGGTGCAGTTCTACCTCCAGCGCGACCTGCTGATCTTCGGTGCCGCGGCGGCGGTGCTGGTCGCGGTGGGCATCGGTGGCGGGTTCTACTACAAGCGCCGCATCGAGGCGCTCCGGCGGCGACGCGAGGAACTTGGTCTGGACGTGGAGACCGGCGACGACGAGTTCGGCGACGACCCGCCACCCGGGATGGGGTAGCCGGACACCGAGCCCACGCCCGATCGGTGTCACGGTAGTTTTCAACCTCGGCCACCTACGTCGGCGTATGCGAGTCGCGGTCGTCACCGTCGGCGACGAACTACTCTCCGGGGATACGGTCGACACGAACGCGTCGTGGCTCTGTGACCGCCTCGACGAGCGTGGGGTGTCGGTCGAGCGTATCACTACGGTTCCGGACCGCGTCGCCGACATCGCGCGCGTCGTCAACGAGTACCGCGCGGAGTACGACGCCGTCGTCGTCACCGGCGGCGTGGGTCCGACCCACGACGACGTGACGATGGAGGGTGTCGCCACGGCGTTCGGCCGCGAGGTGGTCCACAGCGAGGCGGCCGAGGAGTGGTTGACCGACCACGGCGACTACGCCGCCGCCGACCTCACCGAGGGGACAACACACCTCCCCACCGGGGCGCGGCTGCTCCCCAACCCCGAGGGTGTCGCGCCGGGGGCCGCCCTCGACCGGGTCTACGTCCTGCCGGGCGTCCCCGACGAGATGAAGGCGATGTTCGAGGGTATCATCGAGGAGTTCGAGGGCGACCGCACCCACGTCGAGGTGGTGCGGACGGCCGAACCCGAGAGCGCACTCATCGACCGTATCGAGGCCGTCCGCGAGGAGTTCGACGTGACCGTCGGAAGCTACCCCGGCGACGACGTTCGCCTGAAACTGACCGCGGCCGACCCGGAGACGGCGTCGGCCGCGGCCGCGTGGCTCCGACAGCGGGTCGACCCCGCCTGACCGCCTATCGCCCGAGATACAGCAACCAGAGGACCGTCAGTGCGAGACTGGCGAGCAGTACGGCCAGACCGGTCTCCGCGATGGGGAGGGGTTCCCCGTTCTGTAGCGGAAAGAGTGGGTTCATACCCGTCCCTATCAGTGGCAGTCGCTTAAGTTTTCGTCACCAGTCGCGTCGCTTTTTCCCCGCCGGCCCCTAGCCCTCAGTATGCGAATCGGCTTCGTGGTCAACCCCATCGCCGGCATGGGCGGGCGGGTCGGCCTGAAGGGGACGGACGGGAAGGTCGAGGAGGCCCGCGCCAAGGGGGCCGACCCCCGGGCACCGGACCGGGCGAGCCGTGCGCTCGCGGCCATCGCCGATCGTGTGGGCGACGCGACGCTGGTTACGTGGGACGATCCGATGGGTGCGGCGCTCGCCCGCGAGGCGGGCTACGACCCCGACGTGGTGGGCGAACCATCGGACACGGAGACGGACGCCGACGACACGCGAGCGGCGGTCGAGGCGTTCCTCGAGGCGGGCGTCGACTTGGTCTGTTTCGTCGGCGGGGACGGCACCGCGGCGGACGTGGCCGACGCCCTCTCCGGGACCGACGTGCCGATGCTCGGCGTGCCCGCGGGCGTGAAGGTGTACTCCTCGGTCTTCGCCGTCTCGCCCGAAGACGCGGCGGACGTAATCGCAACCTTCGAGCGAATCGAGCGCCGGGAGGTGATCGACATCGACGAGGACGCCTACCGCGAGGGGTCGGTCGACCCGGAGCTCCGGGCGGTGGCGCGAGTGCCGGTCGGCGAGGACCTCCAGTCGTCGAAACAGACGGGCAGCGGCAACGTCGAGTCGCTGGCGGAAGGGTTCGCCGCCGAGGTCGACCCCGAGGTGACGTACGTCCTCGGGCCGGGGAGCACCGTCGGTGCGATCAAGGCGGCGCTGGGGTTCGAGGGCTCGCCGCTCGGGGTCGACGTGTGGCGCGACGGCGAGGTGCTCGCGGCCGACGCGAGCGAGTCGGCGATCCTCGACTGTCTGGGCGAGCGCAACGTGATCGTCGTCTCGCCCATCGGCGGGCAGGGGTTCGTCTTCGGCCGGGGGAACCCACAGCTCTCACCGGCGGTCATCCGTCGGTGCGAGGTCGAAATCGTCGCCTCGCGGACGAAACTCGACGATATCGGGCGGCTCCACGTCGACACCGACGATCCGGACCTCGACGCCGAACTTCGGGGGTGGGCCCGCGTTCGCGTCGGTCGCTTCGAGTCCCGACTGCTGGAAGTCGCCTGAATCGCCGGACATCAACAGCATTTATGATGTATTATGGCGAATGGTGAAGATTAAGGTCTCTGGATGGGATACGTGTCGTATGGAGACACGGAAAGTCCAACGGCTGGGACCGTCGACGCTGGCGATGACGCTCCCGGCGGAGTGGGCCAAGGAACACGACGTCGAGAAAGGCGACGAGGTGTCGCTTCGGATGGGCGGAAAGGGGACGCTGACCGTCCTCCCGGAGTCGGCGAGCACCGAGGGGTCGACCGCGACGATCAACGCCGACAACCTCGACGCTGGCGCCCTCGAACGAGCCATCGTCGCCCAGTACGTCCTCGGGCGGCGCGTCATCCACATCACGAAGTCAGAGGGCGCACTCGACAGCGAACATATCAACGCCGTCTACCGGGCCGAGACCCAACTGATGGGCCTCGGCGTCATCGAGGAGACGCCAGAACGGATCGCCATCCGGTGTTCGGTCGACCCCGAGGACTTCACGCTCGACAACCTCCTCGAACGCCTCGAGAACACCGGCGGGACGATGCGCAACGAGTCGGTGAAGGCCATCGCCCACGGCAACGCGGACTTGGCCGAACGGGCGCTGAACCGCGAGCGACAGGCGAACAAGATATTCGTCCTCCTGCTTCGTCTGATCTTCATGGCCTACCAGAACCCGAACCTGGCGCGGGCGGTCGGTCTCGAGTCCGGGTTCCCACTGATCGGCTACCGCTCGGTGGCGAAGAACCTCGAACTCACCGCGGACAACGCCGAGGACATCGGCAACATCGCCCTCGACGCGACGAACAACACCCTCGACGTCGACGGGTCGACGATGCGGCGCATCCGTGACTACACCGAGCAGGTCGACGAGATCACGGCGACCGCCGTCGAAGCCGTCGTCGAACGCGACTACGACAAGGCCATCGCAGTCGGGCGGATGTTCGAGGAGATCAGCGACCGCGAACTCGAGATCATCAAGGACCTTCCCGACATGACGAAGGTCGAACTCCTGCGGACCCGCGAGGTACTCGTCAGCCTCCAGCAGACCGCACAGTACGCCATGCGAAACGCGGAAATCGCCGCCAACCTCGCGCTCAACGAGGAGTCGGAACACGTCGCGATCGAGTAGCGGCGCCTACCTGACCGGTTCCGTCACGTCGCCCGGCGAGCGCACACCCAGGAGGCCGCCGTCGTCGGTGGGGACGGGTGTCGGCGTCGCGGTCGGTTCGGCGGTCGGCGTCGCCGTCTCTCCGTCGTCGAGGAGGCCACCGTCGTCGGTGGAGGCGGGTGTCGGCGTCGCGGTTGGGGTGGAAGTCGTCGTTCCGCCGTCGCCGTCTGTCGGCGTCGCGGTTGGGGTGGAAGTCGTCGTTCCGCCGTCGCCGTCTGTCGGCGTCGCTGTCTCACTCCCGTCCCCGTCGTCGGCCGGCGTCGGCGTCGCCGTTCCGTCGTCACCCTCGGCCCCGTTCGACCCCTCTTTGTTGCCGAAGATGTCCGTCTCGATGGTCTCCGTGTAGGTCAGGGGATCCATCGGTATCTCGACCGTGCCCGTCGGGAGCTCGACCCGCGCGGCGAAGTCGATGCGGGGTTCGGTCACCTGGTCGTCGTTCAGGTGGGTCACCCACCACTCGTCGATGTTCTCGTTGTTCAACACCGTCGTCGCGCGGATCGTTCGGGTCTCGCCCGGCGGGATCACGCCGTGGCCCTCGGTCGCTCCCGACCCCATCTCGACGCCGTTCATCGTCGCCTCGTAACCGAGTTCGGAGACGGGGACTGGGTACGGGTTCGGGTTGGAGACGACGAAGCGCATGTCGATCCGGGTCGCCGACTCGTCGACCGACCCCCACTGGGCGCTCGTCTCCTCGATGTAGAGGATCGGTTCGCCGTTCGCTCCCTCCTCGCCGACCGGTCGGCGCTCGGTGGAGTTGAACGCCGAGATGATGTCGGTCTCGATGGTCCGCGTCACCTTCGGCGCGCCGAAGGACGCCCCGAGTACCGAGGAGTGGACGTCGGCGTTGACCGCCAGTTCGGTCCGCTCGCCGTTTCGGATGTGGCTCACCCACCACGGCGGGATGCGCTCGTTGGCGAGGCTCGTCGTCATCGGCACCGTCGACTCGCCACGGGGGATCGAGACCCCGTCCTTGACACCGGTCGCCATCCGGATGCCGTTCATGTCGACGGCGTAATCCACCGTGAGGCCGCCGAGATTTGCCCCGATCGGGTTCGGGTTGGAGACCCGGAGGTCGCTCTCAATCACCGTCGCCGTCTCGTTGACCTCGCCGAACCGGTTGTCGACGCCGTCGACCGACGGTTGACTGAAGACGAGAACGGCGACGGCGGCGAGGAGGATCACACCGACGACGAGCAGTCGCCGGACCGAGAGGTGTGAGCGGAGCCGAGAGAGCATACCGCCCCCACGAACGGGCCGGTGATACGAGTTGTGGCTCCGGCGGCGAGCCTACGAGACTTTTTAACCCTCCGGTCGTAACGCGCAACCGCTCCGAATGTCTCGACACGCAGCCAGACCTCCCGGTGACCGGGCCGACCTCGACTGGTGTCACGAGGCGGTGCAGGGTGTCTCTCGAACGTTCGCGTTGACCGTCGACGTACTCGACGAACCGATGGCGTCGTACATCTGTATCGGCTACCTGCTCTGTCGCGTCCCCGACACGGTCGAGGACGCCGACCACATCCCGCCTGCGGCGCAGGCACGACTCCTCCGCGAATACGACGCGGTCCTCGACCCCGACGACGACACCGACCCCGAGGCGTTCCGGACGTCGGCCGACGAGTGGCTCCCGGCGCCCGACGAACGGACCGACGACTGGGAGGTCGTCGCCAGCACCCCACGGATCGTCCGAACCTTTCGGGCTCTCCCCGACGACGTGCGCGAGGCGGTCACGCCGCCCGCCCGCGAACTCGTCCAAGGGATGGCGATGTTCGTCGAGCGCTACGCCGACGAGGGCGGACTCCGCATCCAGTCCCGCGAGGAACTGGAGGAGTACTGCTACTACGCCGCCGGCACCGTCGGCACCCTCGTCACCAACCTCCTGGCGCGTGGCGATCTCAGCGAGGGTCGTCGCGCCCGCCTCTACGACACCGCCGAGGAGTTCGGCCTCCTGCTCCAACTGGTCAACGTCGCCAAGGACGTGTACGACGACTTCACCGAGGAGGACAACGTCTACCTGCCGGCCGAGTGGCTGGCGGTCGAGGGGGTCCCACAGGAGGCCGTCGTCGACCCGGCCCACGAGTCCGGTGCAGCGGCGGTCGTCCGTCGCACCGCCCGCCACGCCCGCTCCTACCTCGACGACGCCCAGACGTATCTGGAGACCGTCCCGACGACCGACGGCAACACCGTCGCTGCGTGGGCGATTCCGTTTCTGCTCGCCGTCGGAACGCTTCGTGAACTCCTCGCCCGCCCGGAGGACGCCCTCTCCGAGACCGGCGTGAAGATCTCGCGCCAGGAGGTGTTCGCCGTCGTCACCGAGATGACGACCGCCGACTCCCGTGCACCCCTCGGCGACCTTCGCGAGGACATCGCCGGCCAACCCTTCCACCGGGCGAGCGGGCAGGCCGACTAAGTGACGACGGCGTAGGTCATCAGGAACCCGAAGTACAGCGCCACGAGCGCCGCCAGTGCGAGCAGTCTGAACCGCTGGAGGTCGGCCACCTCGGACTCGTGGGCGGCCTCGAAGGCCTCGCGCTCGGCCGCCGACAGATCGGCCGCGTGGTCGAGGCCGCGGTGGAGGGATAGATACTCCTCGTCAGCGAACGGCCGTCCGCACCGCTCACAGACGTGTGCGGACGCGCCGGGCGGGACGTGTGTGTCGTCGGTCGGGTCGATAGTGTCGTCGGTCGTAGTCATGGGCTCGGTCACGAGGCGATGAAGGGCGGCGGGACGTACGGTTCCGCGACGATCCAGAGGCTGAGCATGGTGTAACAGACCATCACGGCGGTCACGCCGTACTGACTCCGGACGGCCTGCAGGCGCGAGGGGAACATGTCGTACGCGGTGGCGTGGGCGACCCAGACTGCGAGGAGGTGTCCGAGCAGGACACAGGCGAGTTCGACTCCGCCGAACCACGAGGGGAGGGCGGCCAACTGTGGCGGCGTCGCCGGCGGAGAGAGGGGCGCGGCGGCGACGGCCGACAGCGTCGGCCCGAGCACCAGCACCGACCCGACGTTGTGCGCGAGGTGGTAGCCGGCGGCGATAGGAAGTAAGGAGGGGGCGAACCGGCGCGCGAGATACGTCGTCGAGAGGTACGTCTCCGCCCGTCGCCGGCCGAGTCGCGCCGCCGCGCGGTAGGCCAGGTAGAACAGGGCCACCCCCGCGAGATACGCGCCGACGTAGACGGCGAGCGCCGGGACGCCGACACCGGCGACTGCGCGCGCGCCGGCCGCCCACGCCCCGGTCGCGACGAACCCGTCGTACGTGGTGACGAAGAGGAGGGTGACGACGAAGGCCACGTCGTCGCGGCCGTCGAGGGTCACGTGGGGGAGCGCGCCGCCGGGGAGGCGCAGATGGAGGCGGCCGTCGTTGACGCCGACCGGGGCGAGCCACCCGTAGAACCGGAAGGCACGCGCCAGGGGGTCGACGCTCTCGAACCACCGGTCCGCGCCGACGACGGCGCTCCCGGCGACGGTCGCGGCGGTGTACGCCACGAGGACGGTCGCGAGCAGACGTGGGTCGTCCGCCAGCGGTGTCGCGACTTCGATCCACACGAGAGCGAGGAGGCCCGCGACGCTCGGCCACGACCCCAACCGGTCGGAATACGACCGGTCGAGCGAGGGGACACGCGCCGCCAGGGCGCGAAAGGGATTGAGCGTCGGCCACGAGTTCCCCAGCAGGTAGGTCGAGGCGACGTACCCGCCCCACCAGCCGACCCAGACGACGAGGACCGCGAGGTTGCGGACGCCGGTCGACGGCCCGACGTAGCCGACTGCGACCGTGACTCCGAGGAGGAGGACGGCACCGCCGCCCGCGAGCGACCGGACGATCCGGCCGGGTGTCGGTAGCGGGCGTCCCCAGTCGTGGACGGCGTCGACCAGTCGTCGGTCGGTGACGAAACTCGCGAGCAGGAACGAGACGCCGACCACGCCGCCCCCGGTGAGCAAGAAGAGCCACGTCGGGACGGTGATCGGGTCGCGCCCGGTACCGCGGAGGCCACCGCTGTGGGCGGCCGCGACGCCGGCACAGCAGAGCAGGAGTGCGATGCTGACGCTGACACCGACCCCGAGTGCGACGCGACGCTGACGCTCGATCATCGACAGGTGATTTGGCCGTCGTCGCCGTGTAGTTTCCGGAACCGATCGGGTCGCCGGCGGTTGGGAGGATTTTTGGTAATCGAATCTCAACGGGAGCGTATGAGTACCGATCACGGCGGGGACGACCACGAACATCACCTCCCGGCGGTGGAGGACTGGCCGAGGGGGTTCGGCGAGGCGAGTTGGTGGCCGTTCATCACCGCGTTGAGTGCCGGTGGCATCTACCTCGGTGCCGCCCTGTTCATCGTCGCAGGCGGTTCCGACTCGACGATCAACCCGATGTACGCGCCGCTGCTCACGGCCTCGAGCGTCGGCGGCTTCCTCTTCGGGCTGTACGGGTGGGTCTACCACGCGTTTGTCTCCGAATTCTGGTCGAGCGACGCCGACGAGACGAGTTCGTCCGCACTCCGTTGGGGAATGATCGCCTTCCTCGGCTCCGAACTCGCGACGTTCGGTGCGGTGTTCACGTACTACTTCTTCATCCGTGCGGGGACGTGGCCGCCGGGCGAACTCCCCCACCTGACGGGATCGCTCGTCATCATCAACACGGTGATCTTGGTCGCGTCGAGTCTCACCCTCCACTGGGCGCACGTCGCCATCCGGAACAACGACCGCCGCAAGTTCCTGATCGGACTGCTCGCGACGCTCCTGCTCGGTGTCGTCTTCATTGGGGGTCAGGTATACGAGTACTACGAGTTCATCGTCCACTCGCAGTTCACGGTCACCTCGGGCTTTTTCGGCTCGGCGTTCTTCGGGTTGACCGGGCTGCACGGTCTCCACGTCTCGCTCGGCGGCGTCCTCCTCGCCATCGTCACGGTCAGGGCGCTCGCGGGGCAGTACTCCGCCGACCGACACGTCTCGGTCAGCACCGTCTCGATGTACTGGCACTTCGTCGACGTGGTGTGGATCTTCCTCGTCGTCATCCTCTACCTCGGTGCCTCGCTCGGGGCGTAACCGTCCCCCGGCGTCGCCGTAGATTTATGTAGGTTCACGCGGCAGACGTGGACATGGAGGATTTCGAGCAGCTCGTATCGTCGCTCACGCCCAGAGAAGAGAACGACGAGATCAAACTCTACCAGAACACCGTCTCCGTCGCCTGTCCCGTCTGTGAGGACCCGTTCGACGACCTCGTGGTCTGCAAGAACGAGGCGACCAGCCTCGAACAGATCGAACCGCTGGACATCTGCGTCACCATCCACGACGGCAGTCCGCTCCTGTTCACGCACAAGCACTGAGCCCCACACCGCAGTCCTGCGGATTCGGCCCCTCCACAGCACGTAAGCCGCTCGGCCACCGACCGCGTGGTATGCCACGCGAAGTCACCCACACCGCGACCGGGCCGAAGATCATCACCCCCGACGACATCGACGACGACAAAGGCGACGTCGCCGTCTGTCTGTGTGGACTGAGTGCGGCGTACCCGTTCTGTGACGGCTCGCATCGACGGGCCGAGGGTGAGGACCCGGACGAACGGTACAAGTACGTCGACGGGGAGCGCCGACGGGTGACCGTGGCCTTCGCCGACGAGGAGGAGTGAGTCCGCCGCCGGAAAGTATTTGCGTCGCTTTCCTCCATATTCACGCGATGGACGGCGAGATTCTCGACGCGGTGACCGAGTGGGGAACCCGTTCCGTCGGGGACGGCGTCAGTGGGTTGTACACTCTCGCCGACGCGGACTTCTCCGGGGCCGTGACCGACGGGACCGCGTGGGCCTTCTTCCTCAACGGTCGGGTCGTCGGCGTCTTCGACGGCGACGTCGACGACTTCGAGGACGCCTCGTTGACTGCGTACACGGCCCCCGACATCTCGCTGCCGCTGTTGTACACCATGCAGGTGGGTGGTGGCGAAACGCGGGGCCAGTACTACTCGAACGAGACACCGCTGTCCGAGATCGACGACACGCTCTCTACCGGCAACTTCGTCGGCTACGTCGAACTCTCGGAGAACGTGCTCTCGGGGGACTACTACGTCGTCTACTACGGCGGGCGGTCGCTCCCGGTCGCCTTCGTCGGCAACGAACCCCGGCTCCTCACCGGCGACGAGGCGTTCGACCGCGCGGCCGACGAGGTCGGTATCTACTCCGTCGTCGACGCGGACGTGACGGTCGTCGACCTGCCCGACCGTCCCGATCCGGTCGACGAGGGGACTGGAACGGCGGTCGCGGCGGGAGCGGTAGACTCCGAAGATAGCGACGGGACGGTCGTCGAGGGCGCGGCGGGAGACGACGAGGAGACGGTCGAGGAGGGGACGACCGATCGGTCGCCGTCGAACGCCGGCACTGGTGACGACGCCGGCGGTGGAGTGAGCACCGATACGGTCGCGGACGACGACCGGGCCGACGCTCCCGGCGACGGGACGGTGTCCGAGAGCCCGGACGTGGACCTCGAACCGGCCGTGGAGGCCTCGACGGACGCTTCCGAGACGGCCTCGACGGAGCCCGACGTGACCGACGCCGACGATTCGGCCGTCACGGAATCGACCGCGAGCGGGACGCCAGCGGTACCGACCGACGTCGGGGCGGCGGGAGAGACCGAGACCGAATCGGATGTCGGTAGCGACACACCGGATGCCTCGACGGCGGGCGCGTCGGTCCCCGACCACGACGCGTCCGACGAGGTCGACCGTCTCCGTCACGAACTCGCCGACGTCCGGGACACACTCGCGGAAACGGCGTCCGAACGCGACGAGTACCGCGAGGAGGTCGAGCGACTTCGCGACCGGATCGAGCGCTTGGAGGCGGGGAGGACGGAGACGGATCCGGACAGCGGGACGGAACGGACGCTCGCGCCCGAGGAGGCGATCGCAGGGACGAACCTCTTCGTCAGATACGAGGACAAGTCCGGTGCGACGGTCGAGCGCGCCGCGGCGGGCCGCGTTCCCCCGGAGGAGTTGCGTGCCAACCTCCGGATCGAATACCACACCGAGTTCGAGACGGCGGACGTTCGGGTCGACGGTCGGCCGTTCGAAGCGTTCCTCCGCGGGACGGTCGAACACCGGTTCACCGAGTGGCTGTTGACCGAGTTACTCTACGAGATCCGACGGGTCGACGCCGGATCCGGCGTGTCGAAACTGTACGAGGCGGTCGAACGGATCGACCGGATCGACCTTGACGGCGAGGTGGCCGTCGATACCTCCGAGTCCGACGCTGATGCCGATGCCGAGGGGACGGCCGTATCCTTCGACGTGGTGTGCCGGGACAAGATGGGCGATCCGCTGTTCGTCGCCGACTTCTCGGACTCCCGCGATCCGACGCGGGCGCCGACGATCGAGTCGATCCTGGACGGGGCGACGTCGGTCGGTCGGTCAACGCCGTCGCTCGCGGCGGCGGCCGTCGTGACGACGAGTTTCTTCGATGCCGACGCGATGGAGGCCGCGGTCGACGCAACCAGAGGTGGGTTGTTCAGTCGGAGTTCGCGACGGAGTTACGTGAAGATCTCACGCAAACACGGGTTTCACCTGTGTCTGATCGAGGCGCGAGACGAGGACTTCTTCCTGACAGTTCCGGATCTCTAACTCTGGATCTCGGCGGTCTCTTCGATCTTCATCGAGTCGAGTTTCTCGACGATGGAGTCGATCTTCTCGTCGAGTTCGTCGACGAAATCCGCGGTGTCCTCGGTAGTGATCGCACCCTGGCTCGACGGTTCGATGAGGTTTTCCTCCTCGAGGACGCGGAGAGAGTACCGGACCTTGTGGTGAGGGTATCCCGTCTCGTTGGACATCTTCACGATACCGATCGGTTCGTTCCCGATGACCATCTTCAGCACCTGAAGATGTCGTTCCAGCATATCGACTTCTTTCTCGAGCCTGTCTATCATGACACTTGTTAACTTGTCGTTGCGGGTTTTAAAAGTTGCTGTGAGTGTCGGCGATCGAAAACCGGCGTTTGATAGTCGGAATGGGAGAGGTTAACGCTTCGGGTCGGCGTCGAAGTTGCGGGAAACCGCTCCGATACCGTCGCATCGGGCGTTTCGCGCCGTGTGTGTCCGTGATCACGGGGGGTCGCCGGAGTGATGGGCGTATCGTAATCGGTTTAGCGAGTCGGACGAAACGCACGGTCGGATATGACTGTCACCATCGTCGGATCCCAGCTCGGAGACGAGGGCAAGGGTGCCCTCGTCGACCTGTGGGGTGGGAACGCCGACATCGTGGTCCGGTATCAGGGCGGGGACAACGCCGGCCACACCGTCGTCGAGAGTGGTGAGGAGTACAAACTCTCCCTGGTTCCGAGCGGGGCCGTTCGCGGAAAGATCGGCGTCCTCGGCAACGGCTGTGTCGTCAACCCGCGGACGCTGTTCGACGAACTCGACGCCCTCCGTGACCGTGGGCTCGACCCCGACGTCCGCGTCGCGCGCCGCGCCCACGTCATCATGCCGTACCACCGCGTCCTCGACGGCATCGAGGAGGAGGCGAAAAGCGACGACGACCTGGAGGCCGGGACCACGGGCCGCGGGATCGGCCCGACCTACGAGGACAAGGTCGGTCGCCGCGGGATCCGGATCGGCGACCTGCTCGATCCCGACGTGTTGTGGGACCGCTTGGAGTACGTCGTCCCACAGAAGCGCGCGGTCGTTGAGGACGTCTTCGGCATGGAGGCCGGCGAGGAGTTCGACGTCGACGCGCTCCACGAGGAGTTCGCGGCCATCGGCCGCCGCCTCGACGAGGAAGGGATGACCGTCAACGCGGGCGACTTCCTCGGCGATAAACTCGACGCGGGCGAGAACCTGCTGTTCGAGGGCGCGCAGGGCACCTCTATCGACATCGACCACGGCATCTACCCCTACGTCACGTCCTCGAACCCGACTGCCGGCGGCGCGTCGACGGGCACCGGCGTCGGGCCGACGGTCGTCGGACAGGGAGAGGTCGTCGGCATCGTGAAGGCCTACCTCTCGCGGGTCGGCACCGGCCCCCTGCCGACCGAACTCGACGGCGACGACGAGGACCTGGCCGACTACATCCGCGAGAAGGGCGGCGAGTTCGGCACGGTCACGGGTCGGCCGCGCCGCATCGGTTGGCTCGACGTGCCCATGTTGCGCCACGCCGCCCGCGTGAGCGGCTTCACCGGCATCGCGGTCAACCACCTCGACGTCCTCGCCGGGATGGACGAGGTGAAGGTCGGCGACGCCTACGAACTCGACGGCGAGCGCTTGGAGACGATGCCCGCGACGACCGAGCGGTGGGCCGACTGCGAGCCGATCCTGAAGGAGTTCGAGCCGTGGCCCGAGGTGGACTGGGCTGCCGTCGCCGACGACGGCTACGACGCGCTCCCCGCGGCCGCACGAACCTACCTCGACTACCTGAGTTCGGAGGTCGGCGCACCCATCTACGCCGTCGGCGTCGGCCCGGACCGCGCCGAGACGGTCGAACTCGTCGACCCCTTCGAGCGGGACGCGTAGGCCGCCCCGCGACGACGCGGTGCGTTTTTGTTCGTCCCGGCACTGACTCCCGACGTGCACCGCTCGATCCGCTACGCCGTCGCCCTCCTCGTCGGCATCGGACTCGCCGCCATCGCTGGCGTCGTCTCCGATACGCACGGTCTCTCGTTGCTCTCCGTCGCAGTCGTCTACAGCGCCACCACCGCCCTCGTACTCGCCCACCGGGGCACCTGGGCCGACCTGTCGAGTCGAACGACGGAGTCGTCACGGAAACTCGGAGCCGTCGGCGGCGGCGTCGGCGCCTTCGCGGGGTCGACGCTGCTACAGGTGTCCATCCCGGTCGGCGTGACCGGACTCGGGTTGTATCTGTTCGGCATGGCCGTGACCGTCGCGGACGTGTCGCCGGTCGCCGACGGCTGACACCGCCGGTGTCCGGTTCGTCGCCGGGGTAATCTTTTACCGTCGGATCGCCGACGTACACACATGGTGACCACGACCGAGCGGGACGGCATGACGTGGTACGAGTGCGAGACCTGCGGTATGCTGTTCGACGCCGAGGAGGACGCGGCCCAACACGAGGATCACTGCGACGGCGACGAAGCCGACCCGTCCTACCTCCAGTAGCCTCACTCCTCGACCAGTTCGTACGACTGTTCGCCCCAGTCGTCCTCGACGAACACGAACACGCGGCCCCGAACCACCGACGGTTCGGCCTCGATCCGGCACCGCATCCCGTCCGGCGTGGCGACGGTGACGCCGGGGAAGAGTTCCTCGGCCTCGCCGCCGTCGAGGACGATCCGTCCCACACCCGTCGAATCTAGGATGTCGTCGTGGGTCTTCCGGTCGTTGACGTAGATCATCACGCCCTCGGTCCCTTCCGAGTCGGTGACGAGGACGTGTACTTCTTTTCCGGGACCGGTCGTGAGCGTCTCGCCCGCCGTCTCGGGCACGCCGCGGTAGAACGTCGTCCGTCCGTCGAGATACTCGACTTCCACCCCGCCGTCGAGGAGGTCAACGGAGAGGGTGCTGGGCGCGACGTCGTTGCGGATGGTCATACGCCCGTTACCGTCCGCCCGGGCAAAAACGTCGCGTCACGGGACGGACTTATGACCGAGCCGTCCCTCCTCGGCGGTGTGTTCCGATCGGACGACTCCGTGTGGCGTGTGGCCGCGACGACTGGGCTGGTGTATCTGCTCGCACTCGGTGGCCTGTTCGTTCTGCTGTTCCTGGTGCCGTACCTGCTGTGTTGAAACAGACGGGCGTGGCGCTTACGCGAACGCCGGCGACGTGCCGTGGTCGGTCGATTCGGCGCTGATCTTCTCCCACGCAGACACGAAGTCGTCCATGTAGATTTCGGTCCGGTCGTCGCGGATAGCGAACATCCCGGCCTCGGTGCAGACCGCCTTGATGTCGGCTCCCGAAGCGTCGTCGGCCATGTCGGCCAGTTCGTCGAAATCTACGTCGTCGGCGACGTTCATGTCCCGGGTGTGGATCTTGAAGATGATCTCGCGCCCCTCCTCGTCGGGCTTGGGCACCTCGATGAGGCGGTCGAACCGGCCGGGTCGGAGGATGGCGGGATCGAGCATGTCGAAGCGGTTGGTCGCGGCGATGATGCGGACCTCGCCCCGTTCCTCGAAGCCGTCCATCTCGGAGAGGAGTTGCATCATCGTCCGCTGGACCTCGGCGTCGCCCGAGGTCTTCGAATCCGTTCGCTTCGACGCGATGGCGTCGATTTCGTCGATGAACAGGACGGCCGGCTCGTTCTCGCGGGCCACCTCGAAGAGGTCGCGGACGAGTTTCGCACCCTCGCCGATGAACTTGTGGACGAGTTCCGATCCGGCCATCTTGATGAAGGTAGCGTCGGTCTGGTTGGCGACGGCCTTCGCGAGCATCGTCTTGCCCGTCCCCGGTGGGCCGTGCAGGAGGACGCCCGACGGCGGGTCGATGCCGACGTCCTCGAACATCCCGGGGCGTTCGAGAGGCATCTCGACCGTCTCGCGGACTTCCTTCATCTGCGCTTCGAGGCCGCCGATGTCCTCGTAGCGCACGTCCGGGCTGTGGTCGACCTGCATCACGCGGGCCCGAACGTCCGTCTCCTTGTCGAGGCGCTTGACGACCGAGAGGGAGTTGTTCACCGCGACCCGCGCGTCGGGTTCGAGGTCGGATCGCATCTCGTCAGTGACCTCCGTCACCGCCTCTTGGTTGTTGCCGTGCTGTTTGATGATGACGCCCTCGTCGGTCATCTCTTGGACCGTCGCGACGAACAGCGGCGACTGCTTGAGCTTCTTGTTCTCGTGGGTGAGCCGTTCGAGTTTCTGCTGGTACTTGTTGTTCTCGGCGTTGGCGTCCAGCAACTTGTCCCGCATCTCCTCGTTTTGTCCCTCCAACACGTCGAGGCGCTCGCGGAGCGCTTCGATCTTCTCCTGTTGAGACGCCGCCTCCTCGTCGTAGGGGAGGTCGACCTCGTCCACAGTATCGGTCATTGCGCGTTTTAACGCGCAGACTCATAAGAGACTTCGGGTGCGTGCGGTCTTCGCCGCCAGCCGTCCCCGCTCGACCCGTGGCGACCGACGATATATAACTCGTGAAAATATCTGGAGATAGCAAATATTATCACACTGTATGCCCGAGCGAAACACGACATGAGCACGACCGAGGACGTTCCACGCGACGCCGCATCGGATCGGTGGGCCGACGTGCGCGATTTGCCGCCCAGCGCGAAACTCGTCGCGAAGGTGCTCGACTACAACGAGACGTTGAGCCAGAGTCAACTCGCCGACGAGACGTTGTTACCGCCGCGGACGGTCCGATACGCCTTGAGCCGACTCGAAGACGCCGACGTGGTCGAGACACGGATTTCGTTTTCCGATGCCCGAAAGCGGCTCTACTCGCTGAAGATTTAACACCGAGAGGGCACCTATCCGGCCCCGTGACCGACGACGTCCGCGCGGCGCTTCGTGCGCTCGCGACCGACGGGTGTGTCGACGGCGACGGCGGGCCAGCGGCCGTCGTCGACGAGGCCGAGACGGCTTGTGGCGACGCCCGCGACGCCGCGGCCTTCCTCGTGGACGGCGGCCTCGACCGACTGCGCGCGGCGGTCGACCGTGCTGACTCGGAGACGGCGCGTCGAGGACGGCGCACGCTCGACGACCTCCGTCGGTTTCGGCTGGCCGTCGCGGACCACTTTCGCTCCGGTCGCGGAACGGTTTTGAGTCCCGGCGAGAAACGATCGGAGCGATGACTCGGGTGATCCACACCGGCGACACCCACGTCGGCTACCGACAGTACCACTCGCCGGACCGCCGGCAGGACTTCCTCGACGCGTTCGAGGCGGTGATCGACGACGCCGTGGACGCGGACGTCGACAGCGAGGGGCCGGACGCCCCTCTGGCCAACGGCGGAGCCGTTGACGCGGTGGTCCACGCCGGCGACCTGTTCCACGACCGCCGGCCCGACCTCCCCGATCTGCTCGGGGTGCTCTCTGCGCTTCGGGACCTCTCGGCCGCCGGCGTGCCCTTTCTGGCCGTCGTCGGCAACCACGAGGCGACCCGCGGGAGCCAGTGGCTCGATCTGTTCTCCGACCTCGGTCTGGCGACGCGACTGGACGACACCCCGACCGTCGTCGGCGACACGGCCTTCTACGGTCTCGATCACGTCCCCCGGTCCCGGCGCGACGACCTCGACTACGACTTCGTCCCCCACGACGCCGACACCGCCGCCCTCGTCGCCCACGGTCTGTTCACCCCGTTTCCCCACGCCGACTGGGATACGGAGACGGTACTCGAGGAGGCGACCGTCGACTTCGACGCCGTGTTGCTCGGCGACAATCACGTCCCCGACCGTGCCGAAATCGAGGGGACGTGGGTGACCTACTGCGGGTCGACTGAGCGCGCAAGCGCGGACGAACGCGACGCGCGTGGGTACAACCTCGTCGAGTTCGGGCCCGACGCCGGCGGCGACGCGACCGTCGACATCCGGCGGCGGTCGCTGGATACGCGCCCGTTCGTCTTCGTCGACGTGGAACTCTCCCCCGGCGAGGGCGTCGACCGCGTCCGCGAACAGGTCCGTCAACACGACCTCTCGGAGGCGGTGGTCGTGGTGACCATCACCGGCGACGGCGACCCCGTCGCCCCAGCGACCGTCGAGGAGGCCGCGGTCGAGGACGGTGCGCTGATCGCGCGCGTCACCGACCACCGGGCGGTCGGCGGCGACGCGACGGCCGCCGCCCCCGACGTGGACTTCGCCGACCCGGACGCCGCCGTCCGGGAACGACTCCGCGGGATGGAACTCTCCTCGCTCGGTCGTCGCCTCGACGAGACGGTCCGCGACGACGCGGTGGCCGACTCGAACGTCCGCGACCGGGTCGCCGAGTTCGTCGCCGACGCCGACCCGGTGGCGGTGGTCAACGACGAAGTCGACGAGGCCGACGGTGACTCGTCCAGTGATGCGGACGACGAGACACCGGACGCCAACGCGGACGACCCCGAGGACCAGGTGTCGATGGAGGACTTCCTGTGAAGTTCGATCGGATCCGGCTGCGGAACTTCCGGCCGTACGCCGACGCGGACCTCGATCTACGGGACGGCGTGACCGTGATCCACGGCCTCAACGGGAGCGGGAAGTCGTCGCTCTTGGAGGCGTGCTTCTTCGCGCTGTACGGGTCGACGGCGCTCGATGGCACCCTCGACGAAGTTATCTCCAACGGCGAGGAGGAGGCCGAAATCGACCTGTGGTTCACCCACGCGGACGGCGACTACCACGTCCACCGCCGCCTCCGGACGTCCGGCGACCGGACGACGACCGCCGACTGCGTCCTCGAGGGACCTGACGTGGCGGTCGAGGGCGCGCGCGACGTGCGGGCGTTCGTCGCCGACCTCCTCCGGATGGACGCCGAGGCGTTCGTCAACTGCGCGTACGTCCGACAGGGAGAGGTGAACCAACTCATCAACGCCTCGCCCGAGCAGCGACAGGACGTGATCGACGACCTCCTGCAGTTGGGGCGGCTGGAGGAGTACCGCGAACGCGCCGCAGACGCCCGCCTCGGCGTCGAGGACGTCCGCTCGGAGAAGCGGGGCGAACTCCGGAAGGTGGAGTCACAGATCGAGGCCAGAGAGGAGAAGGGTCTCTACGCGGCGCTCGACGAACTGGAGGGCCACCTCGCGGACGTCGACGAGCGGATCGAACACTACGAGCGCCAGCGGCAGAAGGCCGAGCGGACGAAAACCGAGGCCGAGGCGGTCCTCGAGGAGTACGAGGCAAAGCGGGCGGACCTCGACGCCGTCGAGGACGACATCGCGGAGTTGGAGACGACGATCCGGGAGGCCGAGAGCGAGCGCGAGGACCACCGCGAGGCGGTCCGCGAGGTGCGCGAGCGGATCGTGGAGTTGGAGACCGAACTCGAGACGCGTCTCGACGCGACGGAGTTGGACGAGGCGACCAGCGACGCCGTCGAGGCGCGTCGGGAGGAACTGGCCGAACGCGAGGAAGAGGTCCGGGACGCCCAGTCCGAGGCGAACGCGTCGGCGACGGCCCTGCGAAACCAGGCGGAGAACCTGGCGGCGAAGGCCGACGACCTGGCCGACCGCGCCGACGAAGCCGACGCGCGGGCTGTGGACCGTCGCGAGGCGGCGACGGAGCGCGAGGACGCCGCGGCGGAGCGGGAAGCCATCGTCGAGAACCTCGACGCGGAGGCGGCGGACCTCGAAGGCGAGTTCGACGACGCCCCCGTCGACCGCGGCGAGGCGGCTGACCGACGGGACGAGTTGCGCGAGCGCCGTGGCGAGACCCGCGAACGGGTCGCGGAGCTTGAAGCCACGCTGTCGTCGGCCCGCGACCGGGTCGACGAGGCCGAGGACCTGCTCGACGCCGGCAAGTGCCCCGAGTGTGGACAGCCAGTCGAGGACTCCCCACACGCCGACCGGATCGAGGAGTACCGCGAGCGGGTCGACGGCGTGGAGTCCGACTTGGCCGACACCCGCGAGCGGGCGGCCGACCTCGACGACCGGATCGAAGCGCTCGACGCCCTCGTCGAGGCCGAGGACCGATTAGCCGACATCGACGCCGAGCGCGACCGCCTCGAGGAACTGGCGGCGGCGGACCGTGAAGCGGCCGCCGACTTCCGTGACGACGCCGAGGAGGCCGGCACGGAGGCCGCCGACCTCCGTGAGCGGGCGGCGGAGACTCGTGAGGTCGCCGCCGAGAAGCGTGCGGAGGCGGCCGACGCCGAGGAGCGTGTCGAGGACCTGACAGCGGAGCTCGACGCAATCGAGGACCGTCGGGACCGCCTCGATGCGATCGAAGAGCGACTCGACCGGATCGACGACTGCGAGGCGACGATCGAGCGCCGCAGCGAGAGCGCCGAACGGATCGCGGAGACGAACGAGGAGCGTCGCGACCGACTCGCCGAACTGCGGGAGCGCCGCGACGACCTCCGCGAGGCGGTCGACGACGACGCGGTCGAGGCAGCCCGCACGAACAAGGAGAACGCCGCGTCGTACCTCGAAGACGTCGGCGAGAAACTCGACGAACTGTCCGACCGGCGCGACGAACTGCAGGCGAAGACCGGGGGTGTGCGAAGCGAGATCGACGCGCTCGAGAGGCTTCGGGACGAACGCGACGAGTTGGCCGACCGCGTCGCCGCCCTCGACGACCTCCACGAGGAGTGTTCGCAGTTGGAGGCCACTTACGGCGACCTACGGGCGGAACTGCGCCAGCGCAACGTCGAAACCCTCGAACGTCTACTGAACGAGACGTTCGACCTGATCTACGGCAACGACGCCTACGCCCACCTCCGGCTGGACGGCGACTACGAACTCTCGGTCGTCCAGAAGGACGGCAGCGAACTCGACCCTGCACAGCTCTCGGGCGGCGAGCGCGCCCTGTTCAACCTCAGCCTTCGGTGTGCGATCTACCGTCTGCTGGCCGAGGGAATCGACGGTGCGGCCCCGATGCCGCCGCTCATCCTCGACGAACCCACCGTCTTCCTCGATGCCGGCCACGTCTCCCGACTGGTCGACCTCGTCGAGGAGATGCGCGACTTGGGTGTGGCACAGATCGTCATCGTCAGCCACGACGAGAAACTCGTCGGCGCGGCCGACGACCTCGTCCGTGTCGAGAAGGACCCGCGGACGAACCGCTCGACGGTGTCCCGGTCCCGGCCGGCGACCGTCGCCGAGGAGTGATCACTCACGCAGCAGCGACACTGCCTCCCGCGTCGTCTCGGTGGCGTCGTAGCCCCGCTCCCCCGCGACGCGCGCCTCGGCGATCAGCCCGGCGGCCCGACACTCCGCGAGCAGTCCGTGCAGGTCGCTCTCACAGAGGTCGTACGCCTCCAAGAGCGTCCGCACGGCGAGCGGTCCCCGATCGGCGAGTTCGACCAGCAGGCCGAGTGCCTGTTCGTCGGGGGTCGCGGTGAGGAGCCGTCGAACCGACGCCGGCACCGCACCGGCCGCGGTCACGAGCGGCGACGCCTCGTCGTCGACGGTCAACGCGTCGTTCGGCAGGTAGCGTTCGCTCCCGGTTTCGGGGTCCCGGACGAGACTCGACTCCGACGACTGCTTCACGAGCAGGAACGTCCTCCCATCGTCGTCCCGGACGGTTCGCATGGTCGACGGGTGGTGTGGGGCGGAGTTAGGCGTTCCGCTCGTCGGCCCCGTCGTCATCGGGACCGGTCGCTTCGCCCTCCTCGCCGTGGCGCGTCTCGAACGCGCGGTAGTGTTGGTAGACGCGGACGCCCGCGACGGCTCCGACGGCAACCGCGGCGAGGCCGAGGGTCCACTGGCCGCGGAAGTACACGAGCATGGGTCCGAGGGCGAAGCCGAACACCGCGACGTTCGCCAGTAGAACGCTCCGCCAGAACGTCTCCATGATCTCGGGGTCGACGTCCGTCTCGTCGGTGTCGGGCGTGGGGATCCGCGGCAGGTCCTGCTCGGGGTCGCCCCAGCGGGACTCCGGGTCGACTTCGGGGTCCGGTTGCTCGGGTTCGTCCGGCCACGGATCGAGCGGCACGCTGAGAGCGTGCGAGCGCGGCGGCAAAAGGGTTCGGTTGCGGCCTTACGCGTACTCGTGGACGGACACCGCCCTCGACGACTCCACCCACGCGAGGGGGTTCTCCGCGTCGTAGAGTACCGTCCCATCCTCGACTTCGTACGCCTCGACGGTGTCGGTCCCGTCGTGATCCGGACGTCGGTCGTCAGCACTGTCCCACCTGCCTTCGTCGACGTGGTCGGACATCGTCACGGAGATTTGGTAGGGAATCACATGGTATATGTCTTTTCGTCGTGGCAGACGTTCCGTCCCGAGTGGCTGGGTTTTTACCGGGAAGCCCCGAAGGGGTCGGCATGACTCAGACCGAACTCACCGGGTCTTGGGGCACGACGGACGCCGAGAGACCCGACGCTGAGGCGGTCGCCGTCGCCGGTGACGCGGGGCAGTCGGTCGCGGAAGTCGTCGACGCGGCGGACCTGAAATTTCCGGACCCCGAGGGGACGGTCGACCTCTCGGTCACGCAGGTGGACTACACCGTCGAGGGAGGGGGTGCCGAGGAGTACCCCGTCGTCCACCTGTTCGGCCGACGGGCGGACGGCACGGCCGAACACGTCCGGGTGCTCGGGTTCGAACCCTACTTCTACGCACCGACGGCGAGTCTCGACGACGACGACCTCGACCGCGACGTGATCACGCGCACCGAGACGGGGTACGAGAGCATCCGCGGCGAACCGCTGACGAAGATCTGCACGCGGACGCCCCGCGACGTGGGGCAGATCCGCGACGAGTTCGACCACTTCGAGGCGGACATCCTCTTTCCCAACCGACTGCTGATCGACAAGGACATCGGCGGCGGCGTTCGGGTCCCGGTCCGGCGACTGGAGAGTGGTCCGATTCAGGTCCCACACGACGAACTGGCCGCGGTCGGTCCGCCCGAGGCCGACCTCAGGGTGAACACCTTCGACATCGAGGTCGACGACCGCTCGGGCTTCCCCGAGGAGGGTGAGGAGACGGTCGTCTGTCTCACCAGCCACGACTCCTACCGCGACGAGTACCTCGCGTGGCTCTACGAGGCCCCCGACGGCGACGGGGCGGTATCCGATGGCCTCGACTACGACGCCCTGAGCGACGGGATGGACGTCGACGTCCGGTCGTTCCCGACCGAAGCGGCGATGCTCGATGCCTTCCTCTCCTACGTCGAGGAGACCGACCCCGACGTACTGACGGGGTGGAACTTCGAGGACTTCGACGCTCCGTATCTCATCGACCGACTGGAGACCGTCGGCGCGCGCCCGGACGTAGACGCCGATCTGAACCCCGAGCGTCTGTCGCGGATCGACGAGGTGTGGCGGAGTGACTGGGGCGGCCCCACGGTGAAGGGACGGGTCGTCTTCGACCTCCTGTACGCCTACAAACGCACCCAGTTCACCGAACTGGAGTCGTACCGCCTCGACGCGGTTGGCGAACAGGAACTCGGCGCGGGCAAGGAACGCTACACCGGCGACATCGGCGACCTGTGGGAGGATGACCCCGAGCGCCTGTTGGAGTACAACCTCCGGGACGTGGAACTCTGTGTCGAACTCGACCGCAAGCGCGATATCATCTCTTTCTGGGACGAGGTGCGGACGTTCGTCGGCTGTAAGTTGGAGGACGCCCCTACGCCGGGCGACGCCGTGGACGTGTACGTCCTACACAAGGTCCACGGGGACTTCGCCCTCCCCTCGAAGGGGCGGGCCGACGCCGAGGACTACGAGGGCGGCGCGGTGTTCGACCCCATCACGGGTATCAAGGAGAACGTCAGCGTCCTCGACCTGAAGAGCCTGTACCCCATGTGCATGGTCACCATCAACGCCTCCCCGGAGACGAAAGTCGACCCCGAGGACTACGACGGCGACACCTACCACGCCCCCAACGGGACCCACTTCCGGAAGGAGCCGGACGGCGTCATCCGGGAGATGGTCGACGAGTTGCTGGAGGAGCGCGAACAGAAGAAAGCCGAGCGCAACGACCACGCCCCCGACAGTCAGGCCTACGAGCAGTACGACCGGCAGCAGCAAGCTGTCAAGGTAATCATGAACTGTTTCACGTCCGACACCGACGTGTTGACGCCCGACGGTGTCAGAAATATCCGGGACCTCGCGGTCGGCGACGACGTGTACTCGATCGACCCCGAAGCGATGAGTCTGGAGGTGAAACCGGTAACCGAGACCCACGCGTATCCGGACTACCGCGGCGATCTCGTCGACATCGAGACGAGTAAGATCGACTTCAGCGTCACGCCCAACCATCGGATGCTCGTCCGGAAGGACGACACCAACGGTGTCTCGTGGGACGACTTCCGGTTCGTCGAGGCCGGCGACCTGACCGAGTCGTCACACTACGAACTGCCACACGGCTGGGACGCCCCCGACGGTGAACGAGTTGACACCGTCGATCTGACCGAACTCCTCGACGGCGACTACGAGGTGTGGGCGAACAACGAGGTTCACGGACACACGCTCGCTGCCGAATTCGGCTGGTATCCGGACAAGATGGAAAAACAGGGCAGCGACGGGACGGGATACGTCCTCTCGGCCGCGCAGTTCGACGACCACCGAGAGTATCTGGACGACCACTGCTCCGAGTTCTACGTCCACGCCGAGCGTGGTCGGAAGTGGATACCCCGATTCTACGACGGCGACGACTTCCTCGAACTGTTGGCGTGGTACACCACCGAAGGATCGGTGTACACGTCCGAAGACAAACAGTTCGACGACGCGTTCCGCGGGTCGGCCACGACGGTGAACATCGCACAGGACGTCGTCGCCGACGGCGGTGACGTGGACGAGCACACCGCAATCGGCGAACTCCTCGATCGGATGGGGTTCGACCACTACGCCGACGAGCGAGGATACCAGTTCACCTCCCGACTTCTCGGGCGATGGCTCGAAGAAGCGTGTGGCGAGAACAGTTTCGAGAAGCGGATTCCGGAGTTCGTGTTCGAGGCGAGCGCAGAACAAAAAGAGCGATTCCTCGACACGCTGATCGCCGGCGACGGCGACCGGCAGGTGAACAGTTGGCGGTACTCCACGGCGAGCGAACGACTACGTGACGACGTGCTCCGCCTGTGTGCTCACCTCGGCCTGACCGCGAACTACAACCGCGATGGCGACACGTGGCGCATCTACTGCACCGAGAACGCCACGAACAGTTTCCGGATGCACCGCTCGGGCGGTCGAAGCACCGCCGCCGACGGCGCGTACTGTGTCACCGTCGCGGACAACAACACGCTCCTCGCGGGTCGGAACGGTACATTCCAGTTCGTCGGCAACTCTCTGTACGGCGTTCTGGGATGGGACCGGTTCCGTCTCTACGACCGGGAGATGGGCGCGGCCGTCACCGCCACCGGCCGCGACGTCATCGAACACACCCAGTCCGCCGCCAACGACGTGGGGTACGAGGTGGCTTACGGCGACACCGATTCAGTCATGTTAGAAATCGGAGAGGGAACCGTCGCCGACGAGGTCCCCGACGAGGTACGGGAGGCCCACCCCGACGCCGACGAGGCGGACCTCCGGCGCATCGCCGGGGCCATCGAGACGGGCTACGAACTCGAGGAGAGCATCAACGACTCCTACGACGCCTTCGCCCGCGAGGAGTTGAACGCCCACGAACACCGCTTCCAGATCGAGTTCGAGAAGCTCTACCGGCGGTTCTTCCAGGCGGGCAAGAAGAAGCGCTACGCCGGCCACATCGTCTGGAAGGAGGGAAAACACGTCGACGACATCGACATCACGGGCTTCGAGTACAAGCGCTCTGACATCGCGCCGATCACCAAGGAGGTTCAGCGACGGGTCATCGAGATGATCGTCACCGGCGACGACGTCGACGACATCGAGGAGTACGTCCACGACGTGATCGCCGACTTCGAGGCAGGGAACGTCGATTTAGACGACGTGGGTATCCCCGGCGGGATCGGCAAGCGACTCACGGCCTACGACACAGACACGGCACAGGTCCGGGGCGCGAAGTATTCCAACCACCTCCTCGGGACGAACTTCCAGCGGGGGAGCAAGCCAAAGCGCCTCTACCTGAAGAAGGTCCATCCCGAATTCTTCCGGCGATTGGAGGCCGAGGAGGAGTTCGATCCACAGACCGACGACCTCTACGCGTCGTTCAAGCGCGACCCCGACGTGATCTGTTTCGAGTACGCCGACCAGATCCCCGAGGCGTTCGAGATCGACTGGGACAAGATGCTGGAGAAGACGCTCAAGGGACCGATCGAGCGGATCATCGAGGCACTCGGCCTCTCGTGGGACGAGGTGAAAAGCGGCCAGCGACAGACCGGACTCGGCCAATTCTGAGCCGGCTCTTCCGGCTGTGAAAATATTCCTTTTCGATACGGAAACTCGAAGGGGGAGAATGCGTAAGCATTATGCGTGTTACACTCCACCCGTACCATAGGGAAATGGCAACACTACAGATCAACAACCTTCACGCGGAAGTCGCAGAAGAGGACGGCGAAACAATCCTCCGTGGCGTCGATCTCGAGGTCGATTCGGGCGAGATTCACGCCCTGATGGGCCCCAACGGATCGGGTAAGTCGACCACCGCGAAGGTGATCGCCGGTCACCCGGCCTACGAGGTCACCGACGGCGAGATCACCCTCGTCCTCGACGACGAGGACCTCGACGACATCGACGGGGAGGAACCCGACGAAAAGCGGACGTGGAACCTCCTCGAACTCGAACCCAACGAGCGCGCGGCACTCGGCATCTTCCTCGGTTTCCAGTATCCGGCCGAGATCGAGGGTGTCACCATGACGAACTTCCTCCGACAGGCGCTCAACGCCAAACACGAGGAGCGCGAGGAGCTGTTCGAGGAGGAGGAAGAGGAGGCCGACGCCGACGAGGACGACGCCGGCTACGACACCTCCCCGATGGAGGGTGACGTCGACGACGGCGAGATCGGCGTCGCCGAGTTCCAGCAACTGTTGAAAGAGAAGATGGAGCTGCTGGACATGGACGAGAAGTTCGCCCAGCGCTACCTCAACGCCGGGTTCTCCGGCGGCGAGAAGAAACAGAACGAGGTGCTGCAGGCGGCGATCCTCGAGCCCTCGATCGCGGTGCTCGACGAGATCGACTCCGGCCTCGACATCGACCGGCTGCAGGACGTCTCCGAGGGGATCAACGCCCTCCGCGACGAACAGGGCACGGGTGTTCTCCAGATCACCCACTACCAGCGCATCCTCGACTACGTCGAACCGGACCACGTTCACGTCATGATCGATGGCGAGATCGCGAAAAGCGGCGGTGCGGAACTGGCCGAGAAGCTCGAGGACGAAGGTTACGACTGGGTCCGCGAGCAGGTCTACGAGGCGGCGTAACGTGAATAGTTTACGCACAAGCATATAAGCAAACAGGATTAACAACATACGTATGAGCTCGAACGAGGATCTCAAAGACACCAACACCGAAGCGCGATTCGAATTCAAGAAAAAGGAGCGCTCCTCCTTCCAGGCGGAGAAGGGCCTCACCGAGGAGACGATCCGCGTCATCTCGGAGGACAAGGGCGAACCGGAGTGGATGCTGAAGCGGCGTCTCCGCGCACTGGAGCACTTCCAGGAGATGCCGATGCCCACGGACTGGCCTGGCCAGCCCGACCTGAGTGAGGTCGACGTCGACGAAATCGTCCCGTACATCCGGCCCGACGTCGAGACACGCGAGAGCGTCGACGACTGGACGGACCTGCCGGACGACATCAAGGACACCTTCGACAAACTGGGTATCCCCGAGGCCGAGAAGAACGCCCTCTCGGGTGTCGGCGCGCAGTACGAGTCCGAGGTCGTCTACCAGAACATGCAGGAGCAGTGGGAGGAGAAGGGCGTCATCTTCTGCAACATGGACGAGGCCGTCCGAGAGCACGAGGACCTCGTCCGCGAGCACTTCATGACGAAGTGCGTCCCCCCGAGCGACAACAAGTTCGCGGCGCTCCACGGCGCCATCTGGTCCGGTGGGTCGTTCGTCTACGTCCCGGAGGACACCGTCGTCGAGATGCCCGTGCAGGCGTACTTCCGGATGAACTCAGAGGGGATGGGTCAGTTCGAGCACACGCTCATCATCGCCGAGGAGGGGTCGGAGGTTCACTACATCGAGGGCTGTTCGGCCCCGAAGTACTCCGCGTTCAACCTCCACTCCGGCGGCGTCGAGGTGTTCGTCGGTGAGGACGCACACGTCCAGTACTCTACGGTCCAGAACTGGTCGAAGAACACCTACAACCTGAACACGAAGCGTGCGCTCGTCGAGGCCGACGGGCGCATGGAGTGGATCTCCGGCTCCATGGGGTCGAAGGCGACGATGCTCTACCCCGCCTCGATCCTCAAGGGTCGGGGCGCGTCGGACAACCACATCACCATCGCCTTCGCGGGCGAGGGTCAGAACATCGACACCGGGGCGAAGGTGTACCACAACGCCCCGGAGACGAAGTCGACCATCGAGTCCAAGTCCATCTCGAAGGACGGTGGCCGCACCAACTACAGAGGACTGGTCCACATCGCGGACGGCGCGTCGGACTCCTCGACCGCCGTCGAGTGTGACGCGCTGATGTTCGACAACGAGTCCACGTCGGACACCATGCCGTACATGGAGATCAACGAGTCGAAAGTCGACGTGGCCCACGAGGCGACCGTCGGGAAGATCGGCGACGAGGACATCTTCTACCTCCAGAGCCGTGGCCTCGACGACGACGACGCAAAGCAGATGATCGTCTCGGGCTTCATCGAACCGCTCACCGAGGAACTGCCTATCGAGTACGCGGTCGAACTCAACCGTCTCGTCGAACTCGAGATGGAGGGGAGCCTCGGATAACCATGAGTGCGCAGGTACCAGCCGACCTCTCGGAAGCGACGGTCCACCAGATCGCGGAGCGCCGCGACGAGCCGGACTGGCTCCGCGAGACGCGGCTCAAGGCGCTCAAGGCGATGGATCGCCTGGAGATGCCCGACGTCATCAACACGCCCGGACGTCGGTGGACCGACCTCGACCAACTCGACTTCGGCGAACTGGCCGACCCGCTCAACCAGTCCGACGACACCGAACGCGTCACGGACGAGGGCGTCGAGGTGCTGTCGTTCACCGAGGCGATGGTGGAGTACCCGGAGCTCCTCGAGGAGAACTTCGGCTCCGTCATCGACCCGGAGACGAACTACCTGACCGCGCTGTCGGTCGCGCTGTTCACGACGGGCACCTTCGTCTACGTCCCCGAGGGCGTCGACGCCGAGGACGTGACCATCCGGACGGACATGAACTCGCGGTCGCTGTTCAGCCACACGCTCGTCGTCACCGAGGACTCGTCGTCGGTGACGATCCTCGAGCGGATCGACACCGGCGACGAGGCCGTCGAGGGCGAGCGCTACTACAGCAACCTCGTCGAGGTCGACGCGGGCGAGAACAGTTACGTCCAGTACGGGTCGCTCCAGACGCTCGATCGGGACACGTACAACGTCACGCTCAAGCGCGGCGACGCCGACGTGTACGCGACGATCGACTGGATCGAGGGCAACCTCGGCTCCCGGCTTACCCGCTCGGACATCGAGACGGAGCTCAACGGCGACAGCTCCGAGAGCCAGATCGTCGGGGCCTTCTTCGCCCACGAGGACCAGCACTTCGACGTGAACGCGCGAGTGTGGCACGAGGCCGAACACACCACGGCCGACCTGGTCACGCGGGGCGTCCTCGACGACACGGCGCGCTCGGTGTACGAGGGTGTCCAAGACGTCGGCCGTGACGCCTGGGACACCAACTCCTACCAGCGGGAGAACACGCTTATGCTGAGCGACGACAGCGAGGCCGACGCCTCGCCGAAGCTCATCATCAACAACCACGACACCGAGGCGTCCCACTCTGCGACGGTCGGACAGGTCGACCAGGAGGACCTGCTGTACCTGACCTCCCGATCCATCTCCGAGCGCGACGCCCGGAACATGCTCGTTGAGGGCTTCTTCGTCCCCGTCTTCGAGGAGATCGCGGTCGACGAACTCCGAGAGGACCTCCAGTCCCGGATCAGGGCCCGCCTGCGCGAGTAGTTCCGAGGACTGGAACTGGACCGCTCGACGGGCACAGGGAACGCCTTAAGTTCCCCTCGCCCCGAACACGTCGTATGACCGTCCCGGCCACACGCGTCGTCGTCCGGAGGTGGCACGCACCGCCATGAGCGTCAGCCACCGGGTCGGCTCCGACCACCAACTCGCCCGCCTGCTCCAGATCGGTATCGTCTTGGAGGAAGTGGTCGAGGCCCGCGCCCACCACCACTACCAGTCGCTCGACACGGAGGCGGAGGCTGCGACGCTCGACCCCGAAATCGAAGCCCTGCTCGCCGGTGCCGCCGAGGAGTCGGCCGTCCACCGCGAGCGGTTGGAAGAGTTGATCGCCGACCTCGACGCCGAGAGCGTCCCGTTCGAGGACATCGAGCGACTCGTCGAGGCACAGTACGGACAGACCAAGCCCGACGACTTCGACGGCGTCCTCTACGATCAGCTCTGCAACGAGGAGACGGCGTACAAGTTCTACGACGATCTGGTAGCGGCGATCGAGGCCAGCGACGCGCGATTCTCGATCGACCGCGACCGGGTCCTCGACACCCTGCGATCCATCCGCGAGGAGGAGGCCGAGGGGGTCGAAGAGGTGACGACCATCATGGAGGAACGCGACTAGCGATGAACACGGCAGACCAGTACCTCAAGGCGATCTACCTGATTCAGGAGATGGAAGACGGTCCCGCGTCGACCGGGACGCTTGCGGACATGCTCGACGTGAGTCCCGCGAGCGCCAACGAGATGATCGGCAAACTCGAGGGCCGCGGCCTCGCCGACCACGAGAAGTACAAGGGTGTTCGCCTCACCGACGAGGGCATCGCCCGCGCTCGGGACGCGCTACAGACGTACTGCATCATCGAGCGGTTCCTCGCGAACGTCCTCGACGTGGAGGATTTCCGTGCCGAGGCTCGCGATCTCGAAGCCGTCATCGACGACACAGTGGCCGAGCGCCTCGATACGATCATCGACCGCAACCCCAACTGTCCGGACTGTTTCGACGCCGAAAGCGACGCCTGCCGGGAACTCGAAGTCGAGTGTGAGCGGCCGGCGGACTGATCGCGAACGGCCGGATTTATATCTCGTGCGCGTCGAGTGACGACCGAAGTGCCGATGCAGTCCCGTGGTGTAGTGGCCAATCATCTGGGCCTTTGGAGCCCAGGACGGCGGTTCGAATCCGCCCGGGACTATACTTTTCAAAGAACGAATCTAAGGAATAAATAACCGACTCTGGATTCGACGCAGTGCACGGAACGTAGGGAGGCGACCGTGATCAGAATCGACGCGACCGTTTCCAGTCTATGTGACAGTCTCGTCCCCTGTTACGTCCGTCCCTTTCTCACAAAAATTCCCGAACGTTTATATGAGATGCTTGGGCGTGTATCTACGTACCATGTCAGCGTCTCGCAGCCCAATACAAGCGTTCGGCCAAGGGATGGCCAACTGGTCGGAGAAGTGGATCCCGAACCCGTTCCTGTTCGCTGTACTGCTCACGATCATCGCGTACATCGCGGCGAACGTCGCGACACCAGACGGTCCGATCGAAAACGTCCGGAACTGGTACGGCGGGTTCTGGACGCTACTGACGTTCGCGATGCAGATGGTGCTCATCCTCGTGACCGGATACGCCGTCGCGGACTCCGATTTGGTCAGTAACTACCTCGACAAGCTCGCCGCGTGGCCGGACAACAACTCGCAGGCGGCGGCCCTCACCGGCGTCGTCGGCATGTTCGGCGGCTACTTCCACTGGGGCGTCGGCCTCATCGTCGGGGCGATTTTCGCCATCTTCGTCGCCCGCGCCGGCTACAAGCGCGGGAAGACGTTCCACTACCCCATCCTCTGTGCGGCCGGCTACACGAGTCAGGTCATCTGGCACGTCGGTCCCTCGACGAGTGCGGGATTGCTCTCCGCGACGGAGGATCACCCCTTCGTCGACACCATCGGCGTCGTCCCGCTCTCGGAGTCGGTGTTCACCGTGTACGCCCTCGGCATCGCCGTCCTCGTCCTGATCACGGTCACCATCACGCTGTACTTCCTCGCTCCAGAAGAGGAGAACGCGACCGGCATCGAGGACTACGCGCCCAGCCTCCTCGACGCCGACATCGAAGCGCTCTCGGAGCCGACCGACCCCGAACCCCAGACCGACGGCGGCGTCGAGCAGGCCACGCCCGCGGATCGGATCAACGACAGTCGGCTCATCGCGTACCTCCTCGCCCTCGGGATGCTCGTATACATCGTCGACTACCTCGCACAGGTCGGCACCATCGGCGAGGCGCTCGACCTGAACCTGTTCAACTTCATCTTCATCACGCTCGGCCTGTTCCTCCACAAGACGCCGCGGGCGTACATGGAGGCGATCCGCGACGCCACCGAAGGTGCGGCGGGCATCATCCTCCAGTTCCCGTTCTACGCCGGCATCCTCGGCATCATCAGTGGCTCCGGCCTGTCCGACCTCATCGCCGAAGCGCTCCTCGACATCGCGACGCCCGCCACCTTCCCCGTCATCGCGTGGCTGCTGGGCGGCGTTATGAACCTGTTCGTCCCGAGTGGCGGTGGTGAGTGGGGGATCATCGGCGGCATCATCGGCGGCACGGCCGTCGAACTCGGCGTTCCGCCGGGCAAGGCCATCATCGCCTACGGCACCGGCGACATGTGGACCAACATGTTCCAGCCGTTCTGGGCCATCCCGCTACTCGGCCTGACGAAGGTCCGGGCCCGGGACATCCTCGGCTACACGATGATCATCATGATCGTGCTGACGCCGGTGTTCGGGCTCGGACTGTACTTCCTGCCGTACTGAATCGCCCGCGTTCCGCGAGGGATCGGTCCCTCGCTCCCGTCAGTACCAGACGCTCCCGGCCGTGACGTTGATGTCCTGACCGGTGACGTGTCGCGCCTTCTCGCTCGCGAGATACGCGACCATGTTCGCGACGTCCTCCGGATCGACGAGGTCGCCGAGTGCGGCGTCGTCGGTGAACACGCGGCGCTTGGCCTCCTCGTAGGGGACGTCGAGTTCCGCGGCCTGTTCCTCGATCACGTCCCGGATGCGGGGCCCCTTCGTCGCACCGGGACACACCGCGTTCGCGGTGACGCCGTCGTCGCCGAGTTCGAACGCGAGCGTCCGCGTGAATCCGATGACGGCCATCTTCGAGGCGGTGTACGGCGTGCGGTTCTCCAGCGGTCGCTTCCCGCTGATCGAGGAGATGTTGACGACGCGGCCGGCGTCGCTCGCCCGGAGGTGATCGACTGCGTGTTTGGTCGTCCGGAACATCCCGGTGACGTTGACGTCCATCGTCGACTCCCACTCCGCGACGGTCACGTCTTCGACGGGTGCAGTCGGCCCGGCGATGCCGGCGTTGTTGACGAGGATATCCAACCCCTCGAACGCCTCGACCGTCTCCTCGATCGACGACCGGACGGAGTCCTCGTCGGTGACGTCCGTCCGGACGGGAAGCGCCCCCTCGCCGATGGCGTCGGCCGTCTCTCGGATCCCGTCGCCCCGGGCGGCGACGGCGACGCTCGCTCCGTCGGCGGCGAGCGTGAGCGCGATTTCGCGCCCGATACCCTGGCTGCCGCCGGTGACGAAGGCGGTTCGATCCTCCAGTGGCTCACTCATCGCGCAGGCGGGCCTCCGCGGAGAGTTGGTGGCCGTGTGTTCCCTCCAGTTCACAGATGCGGGCGGCCCACTCCGCAACCTCCGCCGCGCCCTCGGCGGTCGCCTCCTGGTGGGTGAGCGTCTTCAGGTACGTCCCCACCCAGATGCCGCCGCTGTAGCGGGACACCTCGAGCGTCGGGAGGCTGTGGTTGGTACCGACCGCCTTGTCCCCGAACACGACCGGGGAGTGTTCGCCGATGAACAGCGACCCGTAGTTCCGGAGGCCGTCGACGAGGTCGCGGGGCGAGTCGACCATCAACTGGAGGTGTTCCATGGCGTACTCGTTAGCCGCCTCGACGGCCGTCTCGCGGTCCGGAACGATCAGGACTTCGCCGTTCTCCGCCCACGACTCGCGGGCGACCTCCTCGGTGCGGAGCCCCGGCAACTGGTCGTCGACGGCCTCCATCACGGCCCGGGCGTGGTCCTCGTCGAGGTCGATCAGGACGGGACGCGAGTTCGGGTCGTGTTCGGCCTGTGCGAGTAGATCCGTTGCGACGAGGCCGGGGTCGACGGTGTCGTCGGCGACGATCAGCACCTCGGTCGGCCCGGCGAGGAAGTCGATCCCGACGTGGCCGTACACCTGTCGCTTGGCCTCCGTCGTGAACACGTTTCCGGGGCCGGCGATCTTGTCGACGCTCGGGATCGTCTCGGTGCCGTAGGCCATCCCCCCGATGGCCTGTGCGCCGCCCGCGACGTACACCTCGTCGGCTCCCGCGCTGTCCATCGCGTACAGTTGTGCGGACTGGATGGTGCCGTCGGACTGTGGCGGCGCACAGGCGACGACGCGGTCGACCCCGGCGATCGTCGCGGGGACGATCGACATCGCGGGTGCGGCGACCAGCGGGTGGCGACCCCCGGGGACGTAGACGCCCGCGGTCTCGATCGGAACGATCCGCTGTCCGAGGTAGACACCGTCCTGGAACTCCTTCTCGAAGGACTGGATGTGATCGCGCTGTTCCTCGTGGAACCGCCGGACGTTGGCGATGGTGTGGTCGATCGTCTCGCGTTCGTCCTCGGTGAGGTCCTCCCGGGCCGCCTCGATCTCGGCCTCCGAGACGCGGAGATCCTCCCGGTCGACCTCGTCCCACCGCCGTGTGAACTTCCGGATCGCGTCGTCGCCGTCCGCCCGTACGTCCGAGAGGACGTCGTGGACCGCGTCGGTCACGTCCTGTGGGATCTCGAGCGAGACGTCCGCCGCTTCCTTGAGATACGTCCCATCGGGATGCATACATCGTGCTTCCCCTCGAGCGTATAAAAGACTGCGTTCGGCACGCCACCGACCGGGACCACCCGGATTGATCGCCGTCCCGACGAGACGGCGGGGAACGGAACGGAACGGATACACGGCGTCCGTTCGACGGAGCGCCGGTTTCCTCCACCCACCTATATCACTGCCTCGCACGTACCACCGCACGATGGCTCCCTACGAGGCCTTCGACGAGGACGTGGAGGTCCACGGTCGGACGGTTCTGGCCGTCGTCGACGACGCACTCGCCCGCTTCTCGGAGACGTACCGGGAGACGGCCCGCGACGCCCTCGCGGCCAACGGTATCGACGACCCGTCGACCGAGGAGTGGTATCCACAACAGGCCTGGCTCGACACCTTCGAGACCATCGCCGACGACCTCGAACCGCACATTCTGGATCGTCTGGGCGAACAGATCCCCGACGTCGCGGCGTGGCCGTCGGCCCCGTCGACCGTCGCCGACGGACTCCGGTCCATCGACGACGCCTACCGCGACAACCATCGCGGCGGCGACATCGGACACTACGAGGTCGAGGCGACCGGCGACCGTACGGCGACGGTGACCTGTCTGACACCCTACCCCTGCGAGTTCGACCGGGGGCTGGTTCGTGCCGTTGCCCGCCGGTACGCGCCCGTGGAGTCGTTCGTCTTCGTCGAGGAGCGTGGGGACCAGTGCCGGCGGGACGGCGACGACGTCTGTATCTACACCGTCTCGTGGTGATCACTCCCCGTCCTCGTACTGCTCGATGGCCTCGATCAGTTCCGCGGCCGAGTGTCGGGTCGCCAGCTCGAGGAGCGTCTCGACGTCGTCGTACGTTCGGGATAGTCGCCGGATGCGGTCGTACTCGGCCGTGCCCGGTTCGACGCCCGCCGCGTCCAGTCGGGACAGCGCTCGATCGAGGGTGCGCCGCGTCGTCGCCATCTCGCGGGCGACGTACTGCTGAAAGACGTTCTGGACGACGTACCAGAGATCAGTCGCGGCCTCGAACTGCACCCGCCGCCCGCCGCCGCCGGACGACCGACGACGGATCAGTCCGACGCGCGTGAGCGTGCGGGTCACGTTGCTGATGGTCGATTTCGCGTACCCCGTCTCCTCGACCAGTTCCGGAATCGAAAGGGGTTCGATCGCGAAGTAGAGGACCCCGTACACCCGTCCCGCGCTCCGACTCAACCCGTACACCTCGACCGACCGCTCTATCGACTCGATCACCTCCTCTCGGACCGCCTCGCGGTCGGCGTCGGTCATCGTCGGTCCCCGCTCTCCGCCCGGTCGAGCCACCATCCTGTCACGTCCGCACCGACGGAGCGTAAGTATTAAATTGTTTGGTCTGTTTGTTTGGTTTGAGCCGAACAAGCGAAACGAACCGCTCGCCCTCGGCTCTCCCCCTGACGCTCCGACGGTTCGCGCGTCGGTCTCGATCCGACACACCGGACTGTCTCCCTCCACGAACCATGTCATACCACACGCTCCGCACTCGTCCACGCTGTGAACGCTTGGCCGACCGGTCGGTGAATGATCCGGTCGCCGTCGGCCTTCCGGTCACCCTCCTCCTCGCCCTCGTCCACCCCTTCTGGACGCTCGCGGCCCTACTCGCCCTCGCTGGCGGCTACTGGCTGTCCGTCGGTCGTCGACCGGACTCGTCGTAACGCCTAATAGTCGAACACCCCTTTTTTCGGTAATGACTGACTCACGAACGCAATGGAGGTGGGAGTGTGGGGATTGAGATCAAGGAGTCCGCCGTCTCGGACGAGGCGTTCGAGGAGATGAAGGGGTTCGTCTCGGACTACCTCGCGGCCAGCGTCGAGGCCGAAGAGGACGGCGGCCGGATGCGGTGGTACCCGTGGCACAGCGCCGAGTACCGCTTCAACCACACGCTGAACGTGGTCGACTTGGCGACCGAGATCGCGGACCGCGAGGGCGCCGACGTCGACGTCGTCCGCGTCGCGGCGCTGTTTCACGACATCGCGAAACTCGAGGCGGCCCAAGAGCGCCACGCGGACGAGGGTGCGCGCGTCGCCCGCGAGTATCTCGACACGCGCGGCGACTACCCCCAGTCGTTCGTCGAGCAGGTGACCCAGTCGGTTCGCGACCACTCGTACCAGGGTCCCCTCGACGACGTGTCGATGGAGACGCAGTGTCTCATCGAGGCCGACGTCCTCGACAAGGTGGGGGCCAACGGTGCGGTGTTGATGCTCCTGCGGATGGGGTACGAGTCCCGCACCCACATGGACGCAAACGAGATGGTCGAACGCGTCGTCGAACGCGGCCACGACGCCGCCGACCGGGTCCAGAGCGACGCGGCCGAGAGCATCGCTCATCAGCGACTGAAGCGTGTCGTCTGGTTCCGGGAGTGGCTCGAAGAGGAAGTGCCGGGTATGGACCCGGTGTAAGTTAGTAGTCGCCGGTTTGAGCCGTCTCGGCCCCGGTTTCGCCCCGACCGGCGGTCGACGCCGGCTCCGGCAGTTCGTCGCGAACGTCCTCGCGGCTCTCCTCGGCGATGACCTCCGCGTACGCGTCGGGCATCACCTTCGTGAAGTTCCGGACCTCGACGCCCCACTCGGAGAGCAGCGCTTCCGCGCGGTCGCTGTCGGTGTAGTCGGAGTGGTTCTCGACCAGTCGGCGGAGCATCGTCTCGTCCGACTCCTTGAGTTCGTCCTCGACGGTGACCATCCCGGTGTTGACACGCCCCTCGAACTCGTCGTCGGGGTCGTAGACGTAGGCGATGCCGCCGGACATGCCGGCCGCGAAGTTCCGCCCCGTCTCGCCGAGGACGGCCACGACGCCGCCGGTCATGTACTCACAGCCGTGGTCGCCGACACCCTCGACGACCGCCTTCACGCCGCTGTTGCGGACCGCGAAGCGCTCGCCCGCGAGGCCGTTGACGTACAGTTCGCCCTGGGTCGCTCCGTACAGACAGACGTTGCCGACGAGGATGTTCTCCTCGGGTTCGTACGCGGCCGTCTCGGGCGTCCGGACGATCACCTTGCCGCCCGACAGCCCCTTGCCCACGTAGTCGTTTGCCGCGCCGACGAGCTCCATCGTCACGCCGTCGGCGAGGAAGGCCCCGAAACTCTGCCCGGCGACGCCGTCGAAGGTACACGAAACGGTGTCCTCGGGCAGGCCGCTCTCGCCGTATCGCTGGGAGATGCGGTTCGACAGCATCGCACCCACCGCCCGGTCGCCGTTTTCGATGTCGCGGCGCAAGTGGACGGGTTCGCCCTCCTCGATGGCGTCCGTCGCCGCCCCGATCAGGTCACGGTCGATGTGGGTCCCGACGTCCGCGTGTTTCTGCTCGCGGATCTTGTGGCGCTCGTCCCCCTCGGGGTCGGCGATGATGGCCGAGAGGTCGAGGTGTTTGGCCCGGGGGTGGTCCGTTTCGACCTGTTCGAGGAGGCCGGGCCGACCGATCATCTCCTCGAGGCTCCGGAAGCCCAGGTCGGCCATGATCTCGCGGAGTTCCTCGGCCAGGAAGGCCATGTAGTTGATGACGTGATCCGGCTGTCCAGAGAACCGCTCGCGGAGGTCCCCGTCCTGCGTGGCGACGCCCGTCGGACAGTTGTTGGTGTGACAGATGCGCGCCATCACACAGCCCGAGGAGATGAGGCTGGCCGTCCCGAAGACGTACTCCTCGGCTCCCAGAAGCGCAGCGACGGCGACGTCGCGACCGGTCATCATGCCGCCGTCCGCGGAGATGCGGATGCGGTCGCGGAGCCCCGTCGCCCGGAGCATCTGGTTGGCCTCCGCCAAGCCGAGTTCCCACGGCAGGCCGGCGTTCTTGATCGACGTCTTGGGCGACGCGCCCGTACCCCCGGAGTGTCCGGAGATGTGGACCACGTCGGCGTTGGCCTTGGCGACGCCGGCTGCGATGGTACCGATCCCCGCCTCGGCGACGAGTTTCACGTTGATGTCGGCCTCGGGGTTGGCCGTCTTCAGGTCGTGGATCAGCTGTTTGAGGTCCTCGATCGAGTAGATGTCGTGGAGCGGCGGCGGCGAGATGAGACCGACACCCGGTGTCGAGTAGCGGACGTGGGCGATCATCTCGTTGACCTTCTTGCCCGGAAGGTGACCCCCCTCGCCGGGCTTGGACCCCTGGGCCATCTTGATCTGTAGCTCATCGGCCGAGGAGAGGTAGTTCGAAGTGACGCCGAACCGACCCGATGCCACCTGTTTGATGTTGCACTCCTTCTCCGTCCCGAACCGTTCCGGCGGTTCACCCCCCTCGCCGGTGTTGGACTTCCCGCCGATGCGGTTCATCGCGATGGAGTTGGTCTCGTGAACCTCCGGCGACAACGAGCCCAGCGACATGGCGGCCGTCGAGAACCGCTCGACGACCTCGTGGACCGGCTGGACCTCCTCCAGTGGGACGGGGTCGCGGTCGCTGTCGAACTCCAGTAGGCCACGCAGCGTCTGGAGGTTCTCCTGCTGTTCGTTGATCATCTCCGCGAACTCCGTGTACTTCTCGTAGTTTCCGGAGCGGACCGCCTGCTGGAGCGTCCCGACCGTCTTCGGGTTCCACTGGTGGTGGATGCCGTCCGAGCGGTGTTCGTACTCGCCCTGCCGTTCCAGGTCGGGGTCGTCGCCGTAGGCGACCGCATGGCGCGCGAGCAGATCCTCCTCGATCTGGTCGATACCGATCCCCTCCGTCCGGATCTCCGTCCCCTCGAAGTACTCGCGGACGAAGTCCGAAGAGAGCCCGACCGCCTCGAAGATCTGTGCGCCCTGGTAGCTCTCGACGGTCGAGATGCCCATCTTCGCCATCGTCTTCAGGAGACCATCCTCGAGCGCCTTCGTGTAGCGGTCGATGGCCGCCTCCTCGTCGGCCCCGTCCGGTCCGGCGACGATGTCACAGATGCTCTGGTAGGCGAGGTAGGGGTTGACCGCGTCGGCCCCGTAGCCCACGAGCGTGGCGAGGTGGTGGACCTCGCGGGGGTCGCCCGACTCGACCACGAGTCCGGCGTGGTTGCGAAGCCCGTTCCGGACCAGCGCGTGGTGGACGCCGCCGGTCGCGAGCAGACTCGGGATCGGAATCCGGTCGGGACCGGTGTTTCGATCCGAGAGGACGACGATGTCCGCGCCGGCCTCGATGGCCTCGCGGGCGTCGCGGCGTAGGTCCTCGACGGACTCCCGCAGGCCGGTCCCCTCCTCGTAGGTCATGTCGACGACGGTCGACTCGAACTCGCCGTCGTAGGCCTTGATCTCCTCGGTCTGGGCGTCGGTCAGCACCGGCGAATCGACGACGAGTTGGCGGGCGTGTTCCGGCGACTCGTCCAGCAGGTTGCGCTGGGGGCCGAGCCGGGACTCCAGACTCGTCACCAGTTCCTCGCGGATGTAGTCGATCGGCGGGTTCGACACCTGCGCGAACAGCTGTTTGAAGTACGTGAACAGCGGGCGGTTGAAGTCCGACAGCACCGACAGCGGCGTGTCGTCACCCATCGACCCGACCGGGTCCTTGCCGTCCTCGGCCATCGGCTCGACGAGGTGGTCGAGTTGGTCGTACGTGTAGCCGAAGGCGGCTTGCTCGGCCCGGAGCGTCTCGACCCGGCCGCGGGGTTCGTAGTCCTCGCTCGCCGTCTCGCCGAGGTGGCGCTGTTCCTGTTCGATCCACTCACCGTACTTCTCGTCGGTGAGGTCGTCGAACACCTCCTCGTCGGGGACGATCCGACCCTCCTCGGGGTCGGCGACGAGCAACTGCCCCGGCTGGAGGCGGTGACGTTCCTCGATGTCCGCGGGATCGATGTCGAGCGCACCGGCCTCGCTGGCCATGATGAGTCGGTCGTCTTCGGTCACGTCGTACCGGCAGGGTCGGAGCCCGTTGCGGTCGAGGGCGGCGGCGATCCGGTCGCCGTCCGTGCCGACGACCAGGGCTGGCCCGTCCCACGGTTCGACGAGGCTCGCGTGGTAGTCGTAGAACTCCTTGCGGTCCTGGCTCATCTCCTCGTCCTTGCGGAAGGCCTCGGGGATGAGCATCCGGAGGGCGTGGGGGAGGTCACGGCCGCCTTGGACGAGGAGTTCGAGTGCGTTGTCGACGGAGGCGGTGTCGCTCTGGTTGGGGTCGTTGATGATCGGCTTCAGCGTGTCGAGGTCGTCGCCGAAGTCCGGATGTTCGAGGTCCGTCTCCCGGGCCCGCATCCAGTTGATGTTGCCGCGGATGGTGTTGAACTCGCCGTTGTGGATGATGTTGCGGTACGGGTGTGCGAGATGCCACGCGCCCAGCGTGTTCGTCGAGAACCGGGCGTGGACGAGCACGAGCGTCGACTTGACGCGCTCGTCGACGAGGTCGGGGTAGTACGTGGGGAGCTGGGTCGCCTTCAGGAGTCCCTTGTAGACGAGCGTTTCGCGGTCGAGCGAACAGATGTAGAACCGGTCGGCACCGGCCGAGTCGAGCTCGTCGATGGCGTTCTCGACGGCCCGGCGCGCGACGTAGAGCGCGCGGTCGAACTCGTCGTCATCCATCCCCTCGGTCGGCCGGATGAACGGCTGGTAGACGTCCGGCTCGGAGTCGAGCGCGGTCCGTCCCAGTTCCGTATTGTCCGTCGGCACGTCCCGCCAGTGGAACACCTCGACCCCGTGTTCGGCCAGCGTCCGCTCGAAGATGGTCATGAGTCCCTGCCGGGCCGCACCATCCTGTGGCATGAACACGGAGCCGACGGCGTACGTCTCGGGCAGGTCGCCGACGACGCCCTCGAAGAACTCGTCGGGTCGCTGGATCATGATTCCCGCTCCGTCCCCGGTGGCCTCTTCGGCCCCCGTGGTCCCCCGGTGTTCGAGGTTGATGAGGAGGTCGATACCGTCGGCGACGGTCTGGTGGGAGTCGCCGCCGTCGAGGTCAAGAACGACTCCTACACCACAGTTCGATCGGTCGTCGGTGGGATCCGCAAGCCCCCGCTGATCGGCGTGGGCGTCTCTCCGCGGCTTGGTCATAGGCGGCTTACCACGCACCCCCTTATCAGCCTGTTCCTGATATCGTAACAGTTCATTAGTCACATACAAGGTAATATATACCATACTAGGAGTGCGGGGAAACCGACCCCCCGGCCGATCCGGGGAATCGTACGGATTATTGTAAGTTATCACCGGTGAGTCGCCGGACCGCCTTGGCGACCCACCGGCAAACAGTTACAACAAACCGTATCAGTACGACCGTGCGAAGTAGGCCGTCTCGACTGCGTCGTCGTCACAGAGGGCGCAGGTCTCGCCCTCGTGGATCGTCTCCCCGGAGTCCTCGAAGGGGACCATGACGATTTCGGCGGCCATCTGGTCTTTGACTTTCGCCTCGCAGCCCTCGTCGCCACACCACGGAGTCTTCACGTAGCCGCCGTGTTGCCCGAGGGTGCCCAGGACGTCCGCCCGGTCCGACGCCTCCCGGACGTTCGCTTCGAGGTTCTCCTCGGCGGCGGCGTACAGTTTGGCGTACACCTCGTCGAAACTCCCCTCGACGGCGTCGACGATGTCCGAGCGATCGGCCTCGACCGACTCGCCGTCCGGTCGGTGGACGAGCGTCGCCGCCGACTCCTCTACCTCGTTCGGGCCGACCTCGATACGGACGGGGACGCCCTTCAGTTCCCACTCGTTGAACTTGAACCCCGGATTGTGCTCGTCGCGGTCGTCGAGTTCGACGCGGATTCCGGCCTCGCGCAGGTCGTCGGCGATACCCTCGGCGTAGTCGAGGACGTCCTCCTTGGTCTCTTTCTGCCAGATCGGGACGATTGCGACCTGTTCGGGGGCCATCGTCGGTGGCAACACGAGTCCCTGATCGTCGCTGTGGGTCATGATGAGCGCGCCGAGTGCCCGCCAGGAGACCCCCCACGAAGTGGTGTGGGCCACCCGCTCGTCCTCGTCCTCGTCGGTGAACGTGATGTCGAACGCCTCGGCGAAACTCCGCCCGAGGTGGTGGCTGGTCGCGCCTTGGACGGACTTGCCGTCGGGCATCAGCGCCTCCACCGTCGTCGTGGTGTCCGCGCCGGGGAACTTGTCGTGTTCCGGCTTCTTCCCGCGGAGCACCGGCATCGCGAGGACGTCTTCGTACAGGTCCTCGTACTGGTCGAGACGGGTCATCGTCTCCGCCCACGCGTCCTCGTCGCTCGCGTGTGCGGTGTGGCCCTCCTGCCAGAGGAACTCCTTGGTCCGGAAGAACGGCTTCGTCTCCGTCGCCTCCCACCGGATCACGCTACACCACTGGTTGATCCGCATCGGCAGGTCGCGGTGACTCCGGATCCACCGGCTCAGATACGGCGCGATGATGCTCTCGCTGGTCGGCCGGACCGCGAGTCGCTCCTCCAGTTCGTCGTAACCGCCCTGCGTGACCCACGCCACCTCGGGGTCGAACCCCTCGACCACGTCCTTCTCGCGTTCGAGGTACGACTCCGGGATGAGCATCGGGAAGTAGGCGTTCCGGACGCCGGTCGCTTTGAACCGGTCGTCGAGTTCGTCTTGGATCCGTTCCCAGAGCGCGTACCCGCGCGGGCGCGTGATGATGAACCCGCTCATGCCTTCCGGCGCGTAGTTCGCCAGTTTCGCCTTCCGGACGACTTCGGCGTACCACTCGCCCGTGCTGTGTTCTTTCGACTCGGTGATCCCGAGTTCCTGATCGTCGCTCATTACCCGAAGGTACGCGAGACGTGGCTTAAAACGTGCGAAGCGCCTACGTCGAGTCCTTACACTCCTCGGCGTACGCGTCGGCCAACCGTGTCGGCTCCGGGAGTTTGTAGCCGTCACACAGGCGTTCGATCAGTCCGACGGCCGTCTCCGCGTCGACCCGGTGGCCCGGGCTCACGTACAGCGGGTTGATGACCGGGTTCGAGTCGTACTGCCGGGACTGGTAGGCGTAGCCGAGGACGGTCCCCTCGGGGGCGTCCACGGACTCGTCGGCCCGAACCGGCGCGCGCCACCCCTCGGGGTTCCCGTCCGTCTCGCCGTCGGCCCGTCCACAGAGGAGGCTCTTGGCGACGCCGACGCTCGGCACGTCGAGGACGACGCCCAGATGCGTCGCGAGGCCCGCCTGTCGGTAGTGGATGCGCCCGCTCCCGTCGAAGACGACGAGGTCCGGCGTCGCCTCCAGTTCTTCGAACGCCGCGAGGATCGGCCCACCCTCCCGAAAGGAGAGCAATCCGGGAACGTACGGAATCGAGAGGTCGGTCACGGCGTGGGCGCGTTCGACCACGTCGCCCCCGCGAAGGCATACGACGGCGCTGACCGCCCGTCCGTCGAGGAAGGCCTGATCGACCCCGGCGACGAGGGGGCGGTCGTCGCCGCCGAGCGTCGCGTCGGCGGACAGCGAGACGGCCGCCGGATCGACCCCCAGGTCGTCGTCGAACCGGGCAGCGTCGGCTACCTCGCGCTGCAGTGCCTCCATCTCCGCGCGGGAGTCCGAGGAGTCGGGGACGAACTCGGGGCAAGCGGGGATCACGTGGTCACCGACGTCCGGGACCGCCGGGACCACCCGGTCCACCGGGACCCCGGCCGCCTCCGAAGGTGAGTCGGTCGGGCACCCGCCGCCGGCCCTCGACCCGCTTGCCGTAGGCCAGTCCGATCACGAGTCCGATCAGGTGCGCGAGGTGGGCGACGTTGCCCTGCCCCACCGACGCCGCCGACTGCGGCGAGAGGAAAAAGAGCACGGAGATGAGCGAGAACCCCGCCGTGAACAGCCACAGCGGTACCGGGATGATGAAGTAGAGGTAGATCCGCAGCCCGGGGTTGAGAACCGTGAGCACGCCGAGAACGGCGAAGATGGCGCCGCTGGCCCCGACGACGCTCACGACGCCAGAGGGCCCCAGACTGCCGAGCGCGATGCTGGCCCCGACGAAACCCAACCCGGCCAGCGCGCCGGTCACTATGAAGAGGGTGGCGAAACGTCTGGACCCGACGTGGCGTTCGACCAGCGGGCCGAAGAAGTACAGCACGATGCTGTTGCCGGCGATGTGGTAGAGGCCGCCGTGGGCAAAAATCGAGGTGAGCCACGTCCAGACGAAAAACAGGCGATCCGACCGCAGGACGAACAGCGCCGACATGACCTCCCGGCCGAACAGGGCACCGACCAGCAACTGCAGCGCGAACGTGATCCACATGAGCCCCAGAAACAGGTACGCCACGTTGCCACGGAAGTAGGCGAGGAGACCGCCCGTGCCGGTCACTCGGTCGAGGTTCGGTAGAGACGACGACAGTCCCCCATCGCTCCCGCCCTCGTCGCGGACGCTGTCGTCGAAGCCGCTGTCGAATACCCCGTCCGGATCGTTCCACTCGTTCAGCCCGGGACAGTCGTGGTTCTCCGGGAGGCGGTGTTCGGCACAGAACGTCTCGCCGCAGCGTCGACACTGATACGGCAAGTCCTCGTGACTGCCGCACTCGTCGCACTGAGCCATTGGTGACTCCTAACGGAGGCCCGATTAAAAAGGGGTCGCTCGTCCGTCGCTCCCGCAGGTTAGGCGAACGTCTCGTCGTAGAGGTCGATTGCGTGTTCGATGGCGTCTTTGGCGGCCGCCTTGTCCTCCCAGCCCAGCGTCTCGACTTCCTTGCCCTCCTCCAAGTTCTTGTACGTCGCGAAGAACTCGTCGATCTCGTCGAGGGTCTGTTGGGGGATGTCGTCGAGGTCGTCGAGGTGGTCGAACCGCGGGTCCTCGGTCGGGACGGCGATGACCTTGTCGTCCTGTTCGCCGTCGTCGTCCATCTTCATCATCGCGATGGGTCGCGCCTCGACGATACAACCGGGGAACGTCGCGTCCTCGACGAGGACGAGGACGTCGAAGGGATCCTCGTCGTCGTAGTACGTCCGCGGGATGAAGCCGTAGTCGCTCGGGTAGTGGACGTTGCTGTGGAGGACGCGGTCGAGGACGACGCCGGGGACGTCCTTGTCGTACTCGTACTTGTTCCGTTCGCCCTTGAGACACTCGACGACGGCGGTGATCGTCTCGGGCGGGTTCGGACCGGGCTCGAGGTCTTCCCACAGATTCACCATGCCGATACGTCGGCAGAAGTGCCAAATAGTCCTTTCGGGACGAATCACGCCAACACGAATGAAAAAGTACATGAACGGCCGACTCGGAGTTCCGGTGACGGTGCTGGCGGGGTTACAGCGCCACCCCGCACGCTTGACACCACTCGGACGCCGTGGCGACGACTCGCCGTCGTCATTCCGGCCCCGAACCAGTCTCGGCAGAAACATGTTCGGGGTCGGTAAAATACGATTCTGCAGTTATACGGCCGAAACGCGCCGTTAACGAGCGAGTTGAGAAGCGTTAAATATCCCGATGACATGTCTGTACGTATGTCAGAGGCACAAACTGTCAGTAGCGGCTCCGGTATCGTTCGCGACCTCACTGCGTTTCAGCACAACATCCTGGTCATCCTCTCGGAAGAACCCATGTACGGACTGGCGATCAAACGCCAACTCGAGGAGTATTACGGGACCGAAGTGAACCACGGCCGCCTCTACCCCAACCTCGACGACCTCGTCGAGATGGATCTGGTCGACAAGAGCGAACTCGACAAGCGGACGAACCAGTACGAACTGACCGAGAAGGGCAACGAAGCAGTGCTCGGTCGTCTCGAGTGGGTCCTCTCGAAGTTCGTCACCGACGACGACCGGGCCGATTCGGTCCGCGCCCTCGTCGACGCGCAGCACTAGCGTTCGGGCATCGCCGTTTCCGTCACTGCGAAGACGTGCTCCAGCGACCGCTCCACCACGGCGCACTGTTCGTCGCTGGGCCACGCGTTCCGCGGGTAGTACTCCGTCAGGAACTCCCGTAACTCCGCCGCCGTCGCCGTCTCGACCCCTCGGGCGTAGTGGTTCCCCATGAAGTCGGCGAACGCCCGCGCGTTCGCGGCGTGGACCTCGCCCGCCCGCTCGCGCACCTCCTCGACGACGGCGGCGTTGTGGTCCTCGACCGACTCCCACTCCTCGGGGTCGCCGCTCCCCGACAGCGGGATTTCGACCGCCCGGTCGGTGTCCTCGATGCTGTCCATCCGCGCCGTGTCGCCGTCGAGCCACTCCGTGGGGTAGAGGACGAGGGTGTCGTCGGCCTCTCGGAGTCGGGCGGTGAACCCGTGTTCGGCCAGCCGCTCGTCCCGGTCGCGTTCGTACGCCGCTGCCTCGGTATCGTCGGTCGCCCGTCGGGCCAGACGGGTGAGCCGTTCGGCTTCCTCCCGGACGTCTCGTGGCAGTTCAGACATCGTCGAGCGCCTCGTTCGCCAGTCCGTCGGCGCGGTCGTTTATCTCTCTCGGGACGTGCTCCAGCGACCAGCGGTCGAACGTGTCGAGGAGTTCCCGGGCCCGGACCCGTCGCTCTCGGAGTCCCGGGTCGTTCGTGTCCCACTCACCCCGGACCTGCTTGACGATCAGTTCCGAGTCGCCGCGCACGTCGACCTCGTCAAATCCGTGGTCCCGAGCGACTTCCAGCGCTCGCACCAGTGCCTCGTACTCCGCGCGGTTGTTCGTCGTCTCACCGATCGCCCCGCTTCCCTCGTCGACGATGCCGTCCCCGGAGACGATCACCCACCCGACGGCGGCGGGACCGGGGTTACCACGGCTCGCCCCGTCGAAGTAGACGTGTGCCCTGCCGCTCGAATCCGCCAGGAGCGCGGTCAAGTCGGTCGGTTTGGCCCCTTGAACGACGACGCTGTCGTCGTAGGCGACCGCGACCGCGTCGCCACGCTCCGCGCGCCACCGCTCGTGGTCCGTGTTCCCCGCTTCGACGGCGACGCCGGCCTCTTCCAACCGCCGTCGCGCCGTGTCGGGATCGCAGTCGATGGTCGGCATCGACGGTCCTTCGTGGGACCGACTCAAAAGGCGGTCGTTCCGCGGACGTGGCACCGGCGCGGCCCGCCGGTCGTCACTCGATGGTGATCGTCGCCGTCGTCGTCTCCCGATCGTTCACTCGGAGGTCGACCTCGTACTCTCCGGGTTCCGAGGGGTTGTCGACCGCCGGGTAGCCGAGGACGATCACGTCGCCCTCCTGGAGCGTGTGGCCGGTGTCGAGTGTCACGTCGAAGGAGTAGGCGTTGTTGTTGACGCCGCTGACGTGGGTCTCGTCGAACCGTCGGTCGATCTCCCCGTCCCCGTCGGTGTCGACGCCGAGGGTGATGGCCTCGTGTCCGGCCGAATCGACGGTGAAGTCCTCACGGGGGTAGGTCGCCCCGACCGCCGTCCACTCGGTCCCGGCCAGATCCTCGCCCACCTCGATCCGGAGCGTCTGGTTGACGTCCGTCGCGTCCGGGGCGTCGTCCTCGACGGCGACCCCTTCGTCGGGGGTCGACGCGTCTCCACCGTCGCCGGATCCGCCGCCCGGGACCGCCGAACACCCGGCGAGTGCGACCATCGCAACCAGTACGACCGCGAGTGCAGTTCGTCTCACGCCCCCATCTGTGTTCGCTCGCCCGATACCTCTGTCGGACTCCGGTGGGCCACAAAACGTGTGTCGGCCGACGGGCCGCCTCCTCGTCGGCCTCTTTCGGCAGTACAGTTAAGTATCACCAAAGTACGACTATAAAAACGCGATGACACGGCCCACCCGCCAGCGGGACGACCGGACGCGATGGCAGGGCGAGGACGAGACGGAGGCCGACGGGGACGTCGACCTCGACGACCTCGACCCGGAGGACCTCGTCAGGACGGCCGACGGCGAACTGATACACGAGGAGACCGGGCTCATCATCGAGGAAGAGCAGATCGACCCCGGCCCGGAGTGGCGGGCGTTCAACCACAAGGAACGACAGGAGAAATCGCGGGTCGGGGCCCCGACGACCCAGACGATGCACGACAAGGGGTTGACGACGACCATCGACTGGAAGGACAAGGACGCGTACGGGCGGTCGCTCTCCTCGGAGAAACGCTCCCAGATGCACCGGCTGCGCAAGTGGCAGGAGCGCATCCGGACGAAGGACGCGGGCGAGCGGAACCTGCAGTTCGCGCTGAGCGAGATCGATCGGATGGCCTCCGCGCTCGGCGTCCCCCGATCGGTGCGGGAGGTCGCCTCGGTGATCTACCGGCGCGCGCTCAACGAGGACCTCATCCGCGGCCGCTCGATCGAGGGCGTCGCCACCGCCGCCCTCTACGCCGCCTGTCGGAAGGAGGGCATCCCCCGATCGCTGGAGGAGATCTCCGAGGTGTCGCGGGTCGAACGCAAGGAGATCGGCCGGACCTACCGCTACATCTCCCAGGAACTCGGCTTGGAGATGAAGCCCGTCGACCCGAAGAAGTACGTCCCCCGGTTCTGTTCGGAACTCGAACTCAGCGAGGAGGTTCAGGCCAAGGCCAACGATATCATCGAAACCACCTCGGAGAAGGGCTTGCTGTCGGGGAAGTCGCCGACCGGGTTCGCGGCGGCGGCCATCTACGCGGCCTCCCTGCTCTGTAACGAGAAGAAGACCCAGCGCGAGGTGGCCGACGTCGCCCAGGTGACCGAGGTCACCATCCGCAACCGCTACCAAGAGCAGATCGAGGCGATGGGCATCCACAGCTAGCACGACAGGTTCAAATCCCGTCCGGCGGTATCGCCCGTATGCGCCTCGACGAGTTCGTCGACATCGAGGCCAACGAACGCGCCGAGCGACGCCGCCTCGCGAAGGAGAAGTCCTACGATATCCTTGACCACGTGGAGTCCGTCGCCGACCGCGTCGAGCGGACGGTGTCTGGCGATTCGATCGTCGGCAGCGTCTCGCCCTCCATCTTCGTCGGGCGGTCGAGCTACCCGGAGGTGTCGACGGGTATCCTCTCGCCGGTCGGCAACGAAGGGTCGGCCGCCGACTTCGTCACCAGCGGCGCGTGGTACGACGACGGTGTCGACTTAGAGGAGGTGTTCCGCCGCCGGACGAGTCTGCTGAACGCCCGCCGGTCGTCGACGGTCGACGTCTCGGAGACGTGGGACGGTTTCGTCGGCGTCGGTCGCGAGGTGGCCATCGCCGACCGCCCGGTCGACGTGGAACTCGGGCTCGGCGGTGACCCCCGCGTCGACTTCGACGCCGACGGTGCCTCGCCGCCGACCGGTCCGCGCGCCCCCGCGGAGTCGGCGTCGCTCGGCGAGAACCCCCACGTCCCGAGACCGATCAAGAAGACCCTCGAGGACGACGACTGGCGCGCGGAGGGGGCGATCACCTATCTCTACCGTCGTGGGTTCGACGTGTACGACGTGAACACGATCCTCTCGGCCGGCGCGCTCGGCCGGGGTGAGAACCGCCGCCTCGTCCCGACGCGGTGGTCGATCACCGCCGTCGACGACACCGTCGGACAGTACCTCCGTGGCTCGTTGCGCGACGCCCCGAGCGTCGACGGCGTGGAGATCCACCGCAACGAGTTCCTCGGCAACGCCTACTGGGTCATCCTCGCGCCGGGACAGTGGGAGTACGAACTCGTCGAACTCAAGGCACCGGGGAGCGTCTGGAACCCGGACCCCGAGGCGGGCATGTGGCTCGCGGCCGACCGCGAGGGGTACGAGGGTCGGACCGGCTACGTCGAGGAGACGGCCGGCGCGTACCACGCCGCGCGGCTGGGCGTCCTCGAACACCTGGAGGATCGGGGTCGGCAGGCGAAGTGTCTCGTCCTCCGGCACGTCTCCGACGACTACTGGGGACCCGCGGGCGTCTGGCAGGTCCGCGAAGGCGTCCGCAACGCCTTCGACGACGACCACGCCACCGCCGAGACGCTCGCCGAGGCGGTCCGGGGTGTCGTCGACTACCTCCCCACCTCGCTGTCGGCGCTCCGGCGGAAATCGGCGATGGTCGCCGGCCTGCAGACGACGCTCTCGGAGTTCTAGAGCGCCGCGAACGCGGGCCCCAGTGGGGGTCACGGTCCGCGTCGACCGTCTCGTCGAACGGGCCGGACGGTGAGAACGCCACGAGACGCCGACGCCCGAGCCCACGAAGCCGGCAGACGGCGAGGAAAGCGTTTAATTAGTACTGTCGGTATCGTGTGTCATGGCTCTGGATCGCATTCTCGCCGTCGGCGACGGCGTCGCGGATGCGCTTCCCTCCTCGGTCGACCCAGTCGTCGTCGGAACCGCGGCCGACGCCCGCCGCCACCTCGACGCGAACGCCGACGCTATCGACGGCGTCGTCACCGCGTACGACCTCCCCGACGGCGACGGACTCGGTCTCCTCGAGTGGATCCGGGTCGATCGTCCCGACCTCCCCGTCGTCCTCTATCCCGAACACGGGAGCGAGCGTATCGCGAGTGAGGCCGTCGCCGCGGGCGTCACCGACTACGTGCCACGGTCCGCGGACGTCGACCTCGGCGAGCGACTCCGAGAAGCCGTCCGGACGCGACCGGACACGGCTGCGGCGAGGCGGTTCCGGCAACTGCGGCGGGCCTTCCCCGACGTGGGCTTTCTCGTCGACGCTGACGGGCGATGTCTGGAGATGTTCGCCGGCCCCGACACGCCCGACTCCCTCCCCGACGACCCGGAGCGGATCGGGGGGAGCCGACACGAGGCGGTCCTGCCCGAATCGGTCGCGGACACCATCTGGGCCGCCATCGACTGCGCGATCGAGACGGGAGCGGTCCGGTCGGTCGAGTACCGACTCCCGGACCGGGGCGACGAGGAGTGGTTCGAGGCGCGCGTCGCCCCCGTGGACGCGGAGACGGCCGTCGTGGTCACTCGACGGATCACCGACCGAAAGCTCGCTCGGCGCGACCTCCGGCGCAAGCGCGCCCACCTCTCGCAGGCCCAAGAGATCGCCTCCTTCGGGAGTTGGTACCGGGACTTCGAGGCGGACACACTCTGGTGGTCCGAGACGGTGTACGACATCTTCGGGTGCTCGCCCGACGACACGCCCACACACGACCTGTTCCTGTCGTCGGTCCATCCAGCCGACCGGGAGCGCGTTCGACGGCGGTGGGACGCCGCTATCGAGGGCGAACCGTACGACGTCGAACACCGCGTCTGCGTCGACGGCGAGGTCCAATGGGTCCGCGAAGTCGCCGAGATCACCTTCGACGACGGCCGGCCCGTCGAGGCTGTCGGCGTCGTCAACGACATCACCGACCGCAAGGCGTACGAGCGCCGACTGGAATCCCACAACGAGCGTCTCGACGTCCTCCAGCGTATCGCCCGCCACGACATCAGAAACCGAATGAACGTCGTCCTCGGCTGCGCGGCGGATCTGCGTCGCACGATCGGCTCCGGCGACTCGGACCGGGAGGCGCTGCTCGACTGCATCGACGACGCCGCACAGCGACTCCTCGACATCGGTCGACAGCTCCGCGACGCCGAGCGGATCGTCGCGGGCGACGCCGACCGCCGACCGATCGACGTGGCGTCGCTCGCGACGGACCTCGTCACCGAGTTCGCCGCCGACAACCCCGACTGCGAGTGGTTCGTGGCGGTCCCCGATTCGCTCCGGGCGTGGGCGACCGCCTCACTCCCCCTCGCGATCACGAACGTCCTCGAGAACGCGGTCGAACACGCGGACGCGACACGTCCCCGTATCGCGGTCGTCGTCGACGACTGCGGGGGTCACGTCGAACTCCGCGTCGTCGACGACGGTCCCGGCATCCCCGAGGTGGAACGTGATATCCTCGTCGGCGAGCGGGAACGCTCACAGGTCGTCCACCCCAGCGGGCTCGGCCTGTGGCTCACGCGCTGGATCGTCGGCAACTCGGGCGGGAGACTCGACCTCGCCGACGGACGCAGGGGTGGCACCGTCGTCACCGTCCGACTCGACCCAGTCGTCGAGGACTGACTCCGATCACACCGGGAGCGGGAGCCACGACAGCCACCTGACGACCACCGGCGTCGGGATCAGCGGCGGGTGGAGCACCAGCCAGTCGAGCAGTGCGAGGCCGGCTCCGTGGGCCACCACCGACGGGAGGATGGACTCGCTGTGGTAGTCGACAGCCCCGAAGAGCACGTCGGTCGGCGCGGACAGGAGCAGTTCGACGGGTGGCTTGTGGACGTGGTGGGCCGCGTAGACGACGGGACTGATGAAGACGCTCTTCGGCCCGAGTTCGCGGATGCCGACACAGAGCAACCCACGGTAGTACACCTCGGCGGCCGCGGCGACGACGAACTGGGCGACTGCGTGGGGGAGGAAGGCGGTCAGTGTCGTGTCGGTCGCCCACATCGGGTAGTACGCTCGGATCGTCGGCAGCGACGACCCGACGACGTAGAAGGGGGTGACGAACAGCGCGAGCACGACGGTGTTCCTGATGGTTCGGCGGTCGACCCGCCACCCCAGGTCACGACCGTGGACGAGAGCCAGTGCGACGGGCACACAGACGAAGACGACCACGTCGCGGACGAGGCGAGCGCCGAGGCTCGTCGGGGGGACGGCCCAGAGCGACCAGACGACAGCTACGACGAGTCCGGCGAGCAGCGAGCGCTGGACCCAGGTGAGTGGGAGCCGACGGGGTGACACCTCACTCCTCGGCCGTGGCGACCGAGCCGGTGCCGATCACCGACCGGACCGCCGAGAGGAACGTCTGTCGCGTGTCGAAGTACGTCTCGTCGACCTCGCCGAGCACCGAGTCGATCGTCCGCGGGCCGTCGGGCGTCCGGATCGTCGCGTCGCCCTCCTTCTCCCGCACGGCGCTCGCTTCCTGTGGCCAGGTGAGCCGCGAGGCCACTCGTGCGAGGGGTGCGCCCTCGACGGGGTCTCCCTCGCCCAGTTCGACCGTGGGCTCCGCCTCGGCGTCGTCCGCGTCGTCAGCCATGCGCGCCACTACTGTTGCCCCCGGGTTAATCCCTTCGGACCGGCCGATCGCCCCGCCGTCACACGCCCGTCTGACGTAGCGTTTTGTGGATGGGTGGCGTAGGGGAGGACATGACCAGTCTCGGGGAGGTCTACCACGGGGACGACCGGAGCGGCCCGAGTCTCCGGCAGATCTACGCGGGCGGGAGTCTCTTTCTCGTCGGCATCACGCTCGTCGTCGCGGGTATCGTCGTCGCCACGACGGACGTGTTGCTCGGTGGCGGAATCAGCTTGTTCGATGTCCGCGAGTACGGCGGTATCCTCGCCGGCCTCGGAGTGCCGGCCGTCTTCCTCGGCATTTCGGCCGTGTTGCCGGCCAAGCGATCGACCCGCGCCGCAGCGGGGATCGGTGCCAGCGTCGCCATCCTCGGCGTCGCGCTCTTCGCCCACGCCTACCCCTGCCGGTGGTCGGGTGCGAACTGCGCGCCCGGCATGGTCGACCTGACCCTGCCGACCGTCGGCATCTACTTCCTGGGCGCGCTCACCACCTTCTGGTGTCTGTTCGTCGGTATCGCCAACTTCAAGACACGAAACGATCCCGGCGGCACCGTCACCATGGAGGTCACCCGACAGGGCGAGACGAAGGTGATCGAAGTCGACCGATCGGCTGCGAGTGGGAGCGTCGGTCTCGGTGGCGGGACCGCCACACCGACGGGAACCGTCAGCACGCAGGTGAGCGACGGCGGTGCGGACGACGACGACGACATCCGCGAAGTCGCGTCGGTCACCGGAACCGACGCCTCCGCCGGTGACGACACCGATCCCACGGCGCCGCCGTCCGGTCCGAGCGGGCCGCCGTCGCCGTCCACCTCCCGGTCGTCCGCAGGGTCTGAGGCCGCCGGCGACGACTCGTGGACCTCGACGACCGCGACCGAGACGTCCACCGACACCTCCGACCGCTACTGTGGCAACTGCGACCACTTCGAGTACGTCCGGACCGAGCGCGGTATCCAGCCCTACTGTGGCTTCCACGACGGCGTGATGGCCGACATGGACGCCTGCGATGACTGGAGCGGCCGCTGACTAGAGACACACACCAGACGACGTATAACCAGTCGTCGGCTACGATCAACCGATGCGATCGACCGACACGCGACGGTGGCAGTTCGTTACGGTTGCGTGCGTGGCGTTCCTGCTCGTCGCGTCCGTCGGATCGTTCGTCGTCGACCTCGGATCGGCTCGTCCCGATCCGGTGGCGTACGACGAGACGGTGAAACTTGGCCTCTCGGCGGAGGTCGAACAGACGGCCGAGCACGCCGGGGCGTCGATTCCCCGAGTCGAGGTGTTCTACTCGCAGTACGAGTACGTGGTCGGCTACACCGGCGTCGGGCAGGCCATCGCGGCGCTCGACGACCCCGGCCGGGAACGACAGTTCGGCTACCCCCTCGCCGTCTACGCGTCGGACTACGCCGGGCGCTCGCCACGCTGTGTGGGTGGCACGCTCGTCACGGCGACGAACCCCGACTGGGCACCGGTGACCGAGATGCGGTTCGTGATCGGGAGCGACGCCCGGGTCGCCGGCGATCAGGTGGTCGTTCCGTTCTCGTCGTCGTCCGACGCGGCCGACTTCGCCGCGGACTGTGGCGGACGGATCGTCGACTGGGACGGCCTCCGCCGAGACCCGCCGTCGGTGACCGGAGCAACCGACGTGGCGTCCGCGGTCGACGACCGACGGGACGCCGCGGACCGACGGACTGCGACGGCGCGAAGGCTCCTCGACCGCGAGGTGTCGGTCGTCGTCGGACGCGACGCGCCGACGATTCGGGCTGCGGTCCGTACGGCACCACCCGACACGACCGTCGTCGTCCCGCCCGGAACCTACGCGGAACGCGTCGTGGTGAACCGATCGATCACGCTCCGAGGCGAGGGGGCGACGCTCTCCGGTGGCGGGAACGGGACTGTCGTCGACGTCCGCGCGGACGACGTGGCCGTCACCGGCTTCACGATTCGGGGTGTCGGTAACGCGACCCGCTCGGCCGACGGGAGCGGCGACGGGAGCGGCGACTGGGACGCACAGATCCAGCGTGGCTACGGCGGCGGCGACGCCGGCGTCGTCGCGAGGAACGTCTCGGGGGTGTACGTTCGGAACGTGACCGTCCACACGCCGGCAAACGGCGTGTTGCTCCGACGGACTCCGGGTACGGTCGTCGAGGGAGTGGCCGTGAACGGGACGGCGGAGTGGGCTGACGGCTTCATGGGCGTCATCGCGATGAACGCGCCCGTCGTGGTGCAGGACTCGGTGATCGATGGGGGTCGCGACGGCGTCTACCTCCACCGTGCGGGCGGCACCGTCGTCCGGAACAACACGTTCCGCGGACAGCGCTTCGGCGTCCACCTCATGTACACCTCCGACACGCTGGTCGCGGACAACGTGGCCCGTGGCCAGGTGTCGAGTGGCCTGGTGGTGATGACCCGCCCGTCCGGGAACGCCATCGTCGGCAACGACGTGCGCCACGCCAACGGCGGTATCTTCGTCGGCGGCGCGCACAGTTACGTCGCGGACAACGTGGTCGCCGACACCGACAGGGGCCTCGTCTCGTATGCCACACAGACGACGTTCGAGCACAACGTCCTCTACGGCAACGGCGTCGGCTTCGCCGTCTCGACGGTCGTGCCGTCGAACCGGGTCGTCGACAACGATTTCGTGGCGAACGACCGACACGCCACCGCCGGCGCGGGTGCACTCCGGTTGTTCACCCACGAGGGGCGTGGCAACTACTGGGAGGGGGCCTACGACCCGACACCCGGCGACGGACCGACGCTCGACCGGGCGTACGCGCCGACTGATCCGATCGACCGCCGACTCCACCGAACCGACGCGGCGGTGACGCTTCGCTCCGCCCCGACCGTCCGGGCGATCCGGTCGTTCCGCGGGACTACGCCCGGTTTCCGCCGGGGGAGCATCGTCGACACCGCACCGCTCGCCCGTCCGGCGAACCCGGCGACCCTCGCTCGTGTCCGTAACGAAACCGGGACGGGGGGTGACCGATCGTGACCGGCAAGACGTTTCTCCGCGTGACGGACGTGACCCGGCGCTTCGGCGACGTGACCGCGCTCTCGGACGTCTCGGTCGACGTCGCGCGGGGAGAGGTCGTCGCGCTCGTCGGGCCGAACGGCTCCGGGAAGACGACGCTGCTGCGCGTGCTCGCGGGGTTGCTCGATCCGACCGAGGGCGCCGTCGGGTACGAAGGACCGTCGGCGGTCCGTCCCATCGGCTACCTGCCACAGGAACCGACGTTCCGCCCCGGGTTCACCGCGCTGGAGACCGCGCGGTTCTACGCCCGTCTCGTCGGCGCCGATCCGGTCGCCCTGCTGGACCGGGTCGGCCTCGAGGCCGTCGCGGACCGCCGGGTCGAAGCGCTGTCGGGCGGGATGACGAGGTTGCTCGGCATCGCACAGGCGCTGACGGGCGATCCGCCCGTCCTCGCCCTCGACGAACCCGCGAGCGGTCTCGACCCGTCGATGAGCCGACTGGTGTTCGACGTCGTCGAGACGCTCGGCGACGAGGGCCACGCCGTCGTCGTCACGTCGCACGACCTCCCGTTGGTCGAGCGATCGGCCGACCGGGTCGTCGTCCTCGATCGGGGGGCCGTCGTCGCGACTGGGACCCCGGCCGAACTCCGCGACCGGACCGGCGACTCGCTTCAGGACGCGTTCGCCTCGTTGGTCGGTGACGAGGACGGGATCACGGCGGTCCGAACTGAGGGGTCGGAGTGACGGGGGCGCTCGACGCGTTCTGGACGGTGTTCGTCCGGGAGGTCCGTGCGGCGTCGCGAACCCGAACCTACGCGTTGCTGGCGCTGGCGGTTACAGCCGTCGTCTTCGGCGTCGCCCGCGGGGGCAGTGGGCCGGCGGCCGGCTACGTTCCGACGGTGGTCGACCTCCTGCTCGTGGTCGAACTGCTCGTACCCGCCGTCGCCTTCGCCGTCGGGTACCGGGCCGTCAGCGACGACGCCGAACGGGGACGGCTCGAGGTACTCGACACTTATCCGCTTCCCGCGCCGTCCTACGTCGGCGGGGTGTACGCCGGCCGGGCCGTCGTCCTGTTGGCTATCGTCTCGGCACCCCTCGCACTACTCGGACTCCACGTCGCGACGACGGCCGCCCCCGAGACGTCCGTCTTCGCCACCCACCGCGGCGTCGACTCGCCGATCCTGTTCGTCCGGTTCCTGGTTCTGACGGCCGCCTTCGCCCTCGTCTCGCTCGCGGCCGCCGTCGCGCTCTCGGCGCTCGCCGGCTCCCGGAGCCGAGCCATCGTTCTCGCCCTCGTGGGCCTCCTCGTGGTGATGGTCGGGGCCGACATCGCCGTCGTCGGCGCGCTGATCGGCGGCGTCGGACCCGACCTCGACGCCCTCCTCGCTCTCTCGCCGACGAGCGCCTACCGTGGGCTGGTGTTCGAGTCGGTGCTGTACGTGGCGTTCGCCGACCGAAGCGCATTCGTCTCGGTTCCGGTCGCGACGGCGAGCCTCGTCGTCTGGTGGCTCGGATCGCTGTTCGTCGCTACTTTGGGCGTCCACACCCGGACGGGCTGAGCCGACGCCACCCGCGCCGCTCACTCCGTCGTCCCACCGTCGTCGTGGAGGCCGGTGTCGACGAGCCGCATGAACCGGTCGACGAGGCGGTCCGCGAGCGACGGCGTGACCGTCCGGAGTAACTCGAGGGTCTCCTCCGGGCGCGTGAGCCCCACCTCGACCTGCCCGCGGTCGCCGTAGGATCGCTCGACGATGTCGGCGTCCTCTAGCGTGTCGACGTGCCACGAGACGGTGCTCCGTGCGATGTCGAGACGCTCCGCCAGCGTCGACGCCGACAGGTCGCCGTTCTCGAGCAACTCCGTCACGAGTTCGCGCGCCGTCTCGCGCCGGTATAGCGAAACCACCCGACGCTCCCACGCGTCGTACTCGGTGTCGAAGTAGTGGGTACGTCCCCGAATCCGCTCGGCGACGACGTCGTCGCGCCGCGCCAGACGGTGTAGGTGGTACTGGGCCTGTCCGGTCGCGATGTCGAGATTCCTGACGAGTTCGTTGAAGTGGACCCCCGGATTCGTCCGGACGTGGTCGCGGATCTGACGTCGCATCTCGCTCATACGAGGATGTAGCGCCGTAGTGACCGATCGTCTACCGCCGATTCCCAGCTACTGGGAACGACTACCCCCGCGCGACGAGTTCCCGAGAGATGGACTCCGCCTCGATGATCTCGCCACCGTACGTCGACGCGAACGCCTCCGCCGCGTCCGACTCGCCGAACGGTACGATAGCCGGTCCCATCGCTCCCTCGACGTCCGTGCCGGCCACCACGTCCAAGTCCTCGGTGACGGTGAACGGCTCCGCGGTCAGGTGTGCCGACAGGACGCGGGTGTCGCCCTCCTCCCGGACCGAGTAGTCGACGGTCGCGTAGTCGGTCAGGTAGGTCACCTGTGGCGTCCAGCCCCGATCGGCCCTCGCGAACCGGTGTCTGAAGGTACAGATCGTACTGCAAAAGCGGGCGGGCGGGTCGTGTCCGTCCGGCTCGTTCTCCCGGTAGTAGGTCTGTCCCACCGGTCCGGGCTGGCGGTCGATCACCATCCCACACTGGTCACAGCTTCCGCCGTCGGTCAACGAGATCGGGTCTGGATCTTCGGTCGAGCCCGCACAGCCGGCGAGCGCGATGGCGGCCGACGCCCCGACGACGACGCGACGGCGGGTCGTGACGAACTGCCGACGATCGGTCATACGTGTCGTTGTGCGGCACGCGACAAATCGTTCGTGGTGTACCCGTCGAAACACCGATCACGCCGTCGTGTCGACGCCGTCGGTGACGACGTACGCGGCCGTCAGGATCACGACGGCGATGGCGAAGTCGGAGAGATGCTCGACGAGGTGGTGAGCGACCATAGGGACCGCTCCGAGGACGGTTCCGATCCCGACCAGTGACCGAACGACGAGGAGTCCGATAGCTCCCGCCAACAGCGTGTACGACCGCGATCCACGGCGTCTGGCCGCGACGACCGCGACGCCGAACAGCGCCACCGTTCCGGCCGTCGCGAGAGCGAGGACGACGAGCAACACGAGCGCTTCCCCGGTACCCAGCCAGTTTCCCATCGGAAGGGGCATCCCGGTTCGTCCCTGTCTCCTCGTCCGTTCAATATGTTGTGGCTCGGACCCACCCGGTGCCGGCCCCCGACGGTCGGTCACGGGAGCCGTCGCGCCACGTCGTCCCAGTGGCTCCCGATCCAGAACTCGGTTCCACACCGCTCACACCGCCAGACCCTCGTCTCGGACGGGTCGGGGGCGTGATCGGGCGTCTCGGCCGTCGGATCGACCCGCTCCAGACGGCCGTTACAGCGGCCACACCGTCGTGGCCGGTCCGGGAGCGAGAGCCGAACGCCGGCCGCCCGGAGTTCCTCACACTGCGCCTCGACGTCCCGCGCCGTGAGGCGGATCGCCCCCTCGGTTCGGGCCGCGAGGTCCGCGTCGCGCGTGACGAGCGTCCGCCCCTCCCGGTCGGCCAGGGCGCGGACGGCGTCGTCGGCCTCGACGCCGCGGTCGAGCGCGTAGGCGGCGTCGTGACCACACATCCGGAGGTACGTCGCCAGTGTCCCGAGCATCGCGTCGAGGAGGAACCGCTCCCGGTCGGTCATCCGAGGAACGACTGCAGCGCCCCCAGCGAGCGCGCGTTGACCACGTCGGCGGCTTCGGCCCACCCGCGACGCGCCGTGTGGACGCCGTAGCGCCGGAAGTCGAGTTCGTCGACGCTGTGGGCGTCGGTGTCGACGGCGATCGGTGCCCCGGCCTCGACCGCCACCCGGACCGCCTCGTCGTTCAGGTCGAGCCGGTGGGGGTTGGCGTTGACCTCGAGTGCGGTCCCCGCGTCGGCGGCGGCGGCCGCGAGGCGGTCGAGGTCCGGATCGAGTCCCGGTCGGTCGTTGATCAGTCGGCCGGTCGGGTGGCCGAGCACGTCCGTCTCGGGGTGTTCGACCGCGGCGACGAGGCGGTCGGTCGCAATCTCCCGATCCTGGCCGAGGCCGCTGTGTGGCGACGCGATCACGATGTCGAGCGCGGCGAGGAGGTCGTCGTCGACGGAGAGGTCGCCCTCCGCGTCGACGTTGGCTTCGACACCGTGGAACACCGTGATGTCGGCGTCGGCGGCGGCCGCCTCGACCGCGTCCACCTGCTCGCGGAGCCGTTCGTCGTCGAGGCCGACGCCGCCGACCATCCCCGGGCCGGTGGCGTGGTCGGTGACCGCGAGGTAGTCGTCGCCCCGTTCGGCCGCCGCCGCGATCATCGTCTCGACCGACTCGGTCCCGTCGGACCACTCGGTGTGCGTGTGGAGGTCCCCCCGAAGGTCCGACTCGACCAGAGGATCGGGGAGTCGCCCCTCACGGGCGGCTTCGAGTTCACCTCGGTCCTCGCGCAGTTCCGGCGGGATCACGGGCAGGTCGAGGGCGTCGTACAGGTCGGCCTCCCGCTCTCCCCCGAGACGGCGACCGGCACGCTGGTCGGCGTCCGTCCCGTCGACCTCGCTCACGTCGAAGACGCCGTACTCGTTGATCTTCAGGTCGCGCTCGATGGCCAGGTTGCGGAGGTGGACGTTGTGAGCCTTGCTCCCCGTGAAGTACTGGAGGGCCGCGCCGAACTCGTCGGGGACGACGACCCGGCAGTCGACCCGCATCCCCCGGGCGCGGACGCTCGCCTTCGTCGTCCCCGACTCGATGGTGTCGTCGACGGCCTCCCAGTCGAGGAAGGCGTCGACGGCCGCGGCCGCGTCGTCGCTCGCCACCAGTACGTCCACGTCGCCGATCGTCTCGCGCCACCGCCGGAGCGACCCGGCGACCTCGACGCGCGCGACGGGGTCGGCGTCGCCGAGGTGGTCGAGGAGGACCTCCGCGACGGGACGGGTGTCGCCCAGCCGCTCTCGCTCCCGTGCCTGCCGCGCGAAGGCGACGTTCTCGAGGATGTTCGACTCGGTCGTCTCGCCGAACCCGGAGACCTCCCGAATCTCGCCGTCGCGGGCGGCCGCCTCCAGTTCGTCCAGCGTAGTGATCCCGAGTGCCTCGTACAGGCTCCCGACGGTCTTCGGGCCGACGCCCTCGACGCTCGTCAGCGCCGCCATGTCGACCGGAAGCTCCTCGCGGAGCTCCGCCAACTCTTCGATCTCCCCCGTCTCGACGTACTCGACGATCTTGGCCGCGAGCGCGTCGCCGACGCCGTCGATCCCCTCGACGGCTTCTTTCCCCTCGGCGACCAGTTCCTCGACCGGTGTCGGGTGGTCGCGGACGTTCTCGGCGGCGCGACGGTAACTGCGCGGTTTGTACTCGACGCCCGTCGCCGCCAGCAGGTCGGCCATCTCCTCGAACCGGGTGGCCACCTCGTCGTTGCGGTTCACGTCCGCCCCCGCGTGTTGTGGCTCGTGTCGTCGTGGCCAAGCGCCTTCCGGAGGAACTTCATCCAGCGCTTGCGGTCTGCGGCCTCCTGTGCCTCGGCCTCGCGTTCGAGGTCGGTGGCGTCCAACCCTTCGAGGGCGTCGAGTGCGCGGTCGATGCCGATGATGCTCTCGGCCAACCGCTCGCCTTCGTCGAAACTCACCGCCCCCTCCTCGATGCGTTCGAGCCGCTGGATGCGCTCGCGCCGGAGGTTCCGCTTCGCCCGCTCGACTCGGTCACGCTCGCCCGGCGGCACCGTCTCGCGGCGCTTGATCTCGAAGACGAACTCCTGGAGGTCCACCTCCTCCCCCTGGACCGCGATGGTCTCGGGGATCTCTGCCCCCACCGTCGCGGCCTCGCGCTCGACGCGTTCGAGGAGTTGTTTGCGCTCGAACTCTTTCACGACTCCCCGTTGGCGGGCAGCTCACTTCGCTCCTTCGCCGTCTCGGTGTACGGCTCCTCTATGTCCGGGTCGCCGCCGAGCGCGCTTCCGGCCTGTCGCGTGACGAGGTCGAAGACCGCGACCACCGGAAAGAGGACGCGCTCGACGGGTCGGATCGGCCGGGCCGTCCGGAGCGACCACGCTTCGGCGTTGCCGAGACCGTACGACTTCGGCAGGATCTCGCCGAAGACGAGGACGACGCTGCTGGCGACGACGGTCGTCAGGAGGACGGCGGTGCCCTCGGCGAAGTGGTTCGCGAAGAGGACCGCGAGGATGCTGGAGATGGCGACGTTGACGACGTTGTTACCGACGAGCAGCGTCACCAGCAGGCGGTGGGGATCCTCGCGGAGGTCGGCGACGATGCTCGCACGCCCGTCGCCGGCGGCCACGCGGCCGTCGAGCCACTCCGTCGAGAGCGAGAAGACCGCGATTTCGGTACTGGAGAAGAAGGCACTCGCCACCAGGAGCCCGACCAGTACGACGCTCACGGCCGTCGAATCCAGCGCGTTCGTGTGATCCCCTCCTCGCGGGTGCCCGAAAAATCCGGCGTGGGTCGAGACGGAACGTTCTTGAATACGGCCAGACCATTCCCGGCAAATGGATCGTCCCGGCGCTGGCACCGGGTCCGGCGGCGTCGAGGTGAGCGTCGTCCTCCCCGCGTACAACGAGGCCGACACCATCGAGTCGACGGTGCGGACGACGCTGTCGGCCCTCGGCGAGTTCCTCCCTCCCGGCACCTTCGAGGTGCTCGTCGCCGAGGACGGCTGTGAGGACCGGACGCCGGCCATCGCCGACCGCCTCGCCGCCGCCGACGACCGGGTGCGTCACGTCCACAGCGACGAGCGCCTGGGCCGTGGCGGCGCGCTCGAACGCGCCTTCTCGACCGCCCGCGGCGACACGCTCGTCTACTTCGACACCGACCTCGCGACGGACATGCGCCACCTCGAGGAACTGATCGAGCGGGTTCGCTCCGGCGACGCCGACGTCGCCACGGGGTCGCGCTGGCTCCCCGGCGAGGTGGCGGACCGCCCGGCCAAGCGGGGCGTCCCCTCCCGCGTGTACAACCGACTCGTGCGCCTCTTCTTGCGCTCCTCCCTTCGGGACCACCAGTGTGGGTTCAAGGCGCTGAGCCGCGAGGCGTTCGACCGCCTCCACGACGACGTCGAGGACGACCACTGGTTCTGGGACACCGAACTCCTGATCCGCGCCCAGCGAGCGGGACTGACCGTCGCGGAGTTCCCCGTTGAGTGGGAGCCGAAAGGCGACACGAAGGTGGATTTGGTGCGTGACGTGTTCGGGATGGGGAGTCAGATACTGCGGCTGTGGTGGCAGGTGTCGGTGAGTCCCCGGATCACCCGGCGGGTGAGCGTCGGCGCGGGGGCGCTCCTGACCGTCCTCGCGCTCGCCCTGATGACGGTGTATCTCGACCCGCAGGCCGTCCTTCGGGAACTGGAGAGCGCCGACCGCGGTCTGGTCGCCGTCGCCGCGCTCGTCTACCTCTGTTCGTGGCCGCTGCGGGGTGCGCGCTACCGCGACATCCTCGACGAACTCGGCTACCGCGAACGCCTCGGCTTCCTCACGGGTGCGGTGTTCATCAGTCAGACCGGGAACCTCGTCTTTCCCGCACGGGCGGGCGACGCCGTCCGGGCGTACGTCGTGAAGGCGCGGCGGTCGATCCCCTATCCGACGGGCTTTGCCTCGCTCGCCGTCGAGCGCGTCTTCGACCTCCTGACGATCACCGTCCTCGGCGCGACGGTGCTCGTCGGCTTCGTCGTCACGGGGTCGACCGACCAGGTGGTGTCGGCCGTCTCCGGCGGCGTCCCCGGCGTCGACCCGCGGAGCGCCCGGGTCGCGCTCACCGTCGCGGCCGGCGTCGCGGTCGCGGCCGTCGTCGCCCTCGCCGTCATCGTCGCCAGCGCGCGCCGCGAGGGGAACCTGATCCGCCGGTCGCTGGCCCGCGTGAGCACTGACTCCTACGCCGACTACGTCGCGGGGATCCTCGAACGCTTCGTCGTCGACGTCCAGACGGTGGCCGCCGACCGCACCGCGTTCGCTCGCATCGGCGCGAACAGCCTCGCCATCTGGGGACTGGACGTGGTGACGGCGATCATCGTCCTTGCGGCGTTCGACGTGGGGTTGGCGCTCCCGACGCTCGTCGCCGTCGGCTTCTTCGCCGTGAGCGTCGGCAACCTCGCGAAGGTGTTGCCCCTCTCTCCCGGCGGAATCGGCCTCTACGAGGCCGCCTTCACCCTCCTGGTCTCCGGGTTGACGCCGGTGGCCGGCCCGACGGCCTTCGGCGCGGCCGTCCTCGACCACGCGGTGAAGAACCTCATCACCGTCGCCGGCGGCGTCGTCTCGATGCTCGCGCTCAACGTCTCCCTGACCGCCGCCGTCGACGAGACGGGCGAGGCCGAGCCGCCCGATCCGGGGCCGGATTCGGACTAGTGAAGCAGGTCGGCGAGGCGCTCGACCCCGTCGATCAGGGTCGGGCTCGGCTGGTTCAGAAGCGAGTCGTCGACGACGTGGACCGTCGGGTCGGCGGCCCACTCCCGGTCGGCGATCGTCGCTGGGTCGACACGCTCGCCGTGCCCACAGACGTGGAGGACCGCGTGGTCGGGGTCCGCGGCCGCCACCTCACTCCCGTCGACCGGCCGCGAGCGCTCGCCCGGATCGACGAACGGGTAGCGCCCGCCGGCAGTGGCGACGGCTTCGGGCACCCAGTTGCCGGCGGCCATCGGCGGATCGGACCACTCCTCGCAGTAGATGGTCGGACGGTCGTCCTCGGGTACGCGCTCCCGGACGCGACGGAGTCGGTTCCGACTCCGCTCGGCCAAGCGCTCCCCCGCGTCCGGGCAGCCGACCGCCCGCCCGAGGGCGGCGAAGCCCTCGATCACCGAGTCGAGCGTGTCGGCCGTCGTGTGGTGGACCGCGATCCCTCGGTCGCGGACGGCGTCGCGGACCTCCGCCTGTAGGGCGTCGCCGGTACAGACCAGGTCGGGATCGAGGTCGTCCAGGCGGTCGAGGTCGGGGTCGAGCCACCCGCCGAGCACCGTCGGATCGCCCGCGTCGTCGAGTTCGCCCCGACAGTGGGCCGTGACACCGACGAGGCGGTCGGCGACGCCGAGTTCCCGTAACGTGACGGTGGCGGCCGGTTCGAGCGAGACGATCCGGGCGGGGTCGGGCATGGTCGTCCCCACGCCCCCGACGGACAAGTAGGTCGGGGCGACGGCCCGACGAAAAGCAGGTCGGGGCGACGGCCCGACGAAAAGCAGGTCGGGGCGACGGCCCGACGAAAAGCAGGTCGGGGCGACGGCCCGACGAAAAGCAGGTCGGGGCGACGGCCCGACGAAAAGCAGGTCGGGGCGACGGCCCGACGAACGAGCGGACCGAGGAATCGGGAATCGACACCGATACTTGCCGTCGGTGGGCAGGTGCGTGCGATGCGGACCTCTCACGACCTCCACGTCGGCGACGCTGCCGACATGGACGCCGTCGCGGACGAGTCGGTCCACCTCGTCGTCACCTCGCCACCGTACCCGATGATCGACCTCTGGGACGACCTCTTTACGGCCCGCGACCCGGACGTTCGTGCGGCTCTGGAGGCGGGCGACGGCGACGCCGCGTTCGAACTGATGCACGCCCAACTCGACGACGTGTGGGCCGAGATCGACCGCGTCCTCGCTCCCGGTGGCATCGTCTGTGTCAACGTCGGCGACGCGACCCGCTCCATCGGCGGCGAGTTCCAGCAGTTCCCCAACCACGCCCGCATCGTCGACGCCCTTCGCGCACAGGGGTTGACGCCCCTCCCCGACGTGCTCTGGCGCAAGCCGACCAACAGCCTCACGAAGTTCATGGGGTCGGGGACGCTCCCACCGAACGCCTACGTCACGCTCGAACACGAGTACGTCCTCCTCTTCCGGAAGGGCGACACCCGGTCGTTTCCGCCGGGCGACGACCGGCGCTACGAGAGCGCCTTCTTCTGGGAGGAGCGCAACCGGTGGTTCTCCGACCTGTGGGAGATGCGCGGCGAGTCACAGGGCCTCGACGACTCGGCCCACGAGGAGCGTCGCGACCGCTCGGCCGCCTTCCCGCTCGAACTCCCGCTTCGTCTGATCCGCATGTTCTCGGTACGGGGCGACCGGATACTCGATCCCTTCGCGGGGACGGGGACGACGGCGCTCGCGGCGATGCACGCCGCCCGGAACTCCGTGGGATACGACCTCGACGGCGACCTGTTCGCCACCCTCGACGACCGGGTTGCGGACCTGCCCTCGGCGTCCCGACGGCGGGTCGCCGCTCGCCTCGACCGCCACCGCGAGGCCATGACCGACCGCGACGGCGACTACCCGGCCGAACACTACGACTTCGACGTGGTGACCGAGCGAGAGCGGCGCATCCGCTTCTACGCCGTCGCGTCGGTCACGACGCGGGAGGCGGGGCGGGCGTACGTTCTCGATCACGTCCCAGTCGACGGGACCGATTTAACTCCCCCCTCCGAAGATGGGGTATGAACTTCGACTCGTTCGTCCTCGCGGCGGCGACGGCCGACCTCGGCGACGAACCGGCGGCCCGACCCCACGCCGACGCCGTCGAGTTCCGGATGGACCTCGCGACCGATCCGCTGGCGGCCCTCGACGACTACGACGGCGACTTGCCGATCATCGCCACCAACCGTGACCCCGCGGAGGGCGGCGAGGCGGCCGACGACGAGGCCGACCGCCTCGCCGTCGTCGAGGCGGCGAGCGCCGTCGACGCGGTGGGGGCGGTCGATATCGAACTGTCGAGCCTCCGTGCGTCCGTGGGTGCGGACACCGCGGTGACCGCCCGCGACCACGGCGCGAGCGTCGTCGCGTCGGTCCACGACTTCGAGGGGACGCCCGCCGAATCCCGACTGACCGACCTGCTCGCAGCCGCCGCCGACTACGGCGACGTGGGCAAACTGGCGGTGACGGCGACCGACCGGGGTGACGCCCTCGCGCTCCTCTCCGCGACGCACGCGGCGACGGTGCGGGGTGACCGCGTGGCGACGATGGCGATGGGCGAGGCCGGTCGGCACACGCGGGCGGTCGCCCCGTGCTACGGGTCGAAGATCGGATACGCGCCCGTGGATCCGGCGGAGGCGACCGCACCGGGACAGTACGACTTGGCGACACTCGCCGACTTGCTCGACCGTCTCGGTGCCCGCCAGCGGACGACCGACCGATAGGGTATAAACGCGTGGCGTACACACCTCGGCGGCATGGTCGACTCGGACCGACGGGCGCTCGTCGCCGTCGCGGCGAGTGCCGTCGGCGCGCTGTTCGGTGTCGCGGGGTTGGGACACGCGTATCTCCGCGAGTGGGCCCGCGCGTTCGCGTGGTTCACGTTCGTCCTCGGGACGGGTCTTCTCCTGATCGCGGCGTTCACCGATCCGACGACGGTGACACTGGAGACGCTCCCGCTCCGGGTGACCCTTCCGCTTGCCGCCCTGCTCTTGGTCCACACCCTCGACGCCTACTACGTCGCTCGCCGGCCCCCGGCGTCCGGGTCCGCGGCGCCCTCGGCGGCCACGGACGGCCCGACCGTCGACTGCCCGTCGTGTGGCCGTGAACTGGATCCGGAGCTATCCTTCTGCCCGTGGTGTGCCGGTCCCCGGACCCCCGACGACGACGCCGACAGCCCGGAGTGACCGCTTACGGAAGTGCAAAGAGAAGGCTCCGCCTTTCAGGGCGGGGAGGATGTCAAGTCCGCAGGAAGTAGACCTGTTTCCGCGCGTCCTTGAAACTGTAGCGCGATCCGACGATGTCGGACTCCTCGAGCCGATTCAGCGCGTAGCGAACCGTCCGATCGGGGAGCAGCGACTCCTCGGCCAGTTGTCCCTGCGAGAGCGGTGACTCGCCTTCCAGAACCTTCGCGACGAGTTTCGCGCTCGGCGGCAAGTCGCGCAGCCGATCGCGGTATTCGGTGGTGGTCAGTTCCTCGTCGCCGACGGAATCCGTCGCTGTGGTGCTCATACCGCTACGTTTCCGGGGGTAGTGGTAAAGGTTGTCTCCATACGTGTGGTAACACAGTAGATTCCTTATATGCCATTAATGACAAGGAGGGCCGAGGCGGTGGCGACGCAGTATCCAGTACGATTTTAACTTCGGGCCGAGAGGCACGTAGCGTGAAAGGAGAGGAGTGGTATCAGGCCGACGAGGTCGCCCAGGAGTACGACGCCAAGCGGTTTTCGCGTGGTGGGCGTCTCATCGACCGCCGGGAGAAACGGGCCGTCCTCGAAGCTCTGAACCCCGTCGAGGACTGCGACGTCCTCGAGATTGCCTGTGGGACCGGGCGGTTCACCGTCATGCTGGCGGAACGCGGGGCCGACATCGTCGGACTGGACATCTCCTCGGCGATGCTGTCGCAGGGTCGCGAGAAGGCCCGCTCCGCCGGTGTCCGCGACCACATCGAGTTCCTCCGTGGCGACGCCGCCCGACTCCCCTTCCCCGACGACCACTTCGACACCGTGTTCGCGATGCGCTTTTTCCACCTCGCGGACACGCCGGCGAAGTTCCTCGCGGAGATGTCCCGCGTCTCGAAAGGACAGGTCTTCTTCGATACGTTCAACGATCGGAGTACGCGCGTCCTCTACAACTGGCTGCTCCCGATGGGGTCCCGGCTCTACGGCCGGGCGGAGGTCGAACGCCTCATCGACGGAGCGGGACTGACGCTCACCGACGCCGGCCACGATTTCGTCCTCCCCTACGGGTTCTACCGCAAGATCCCCAACCGACTGGCGGGGGCGTTCCGGAACGCCGACACCACGGTCGGTGGGACGCCACTGGGTGACGCCCTCGCCTCCGTGTCGTACTGGTGTGCGGAGGTCTGAGACGCGGATAGGGAACTGTCGAGTGGGAATCGTTATGGTGACGGAGTCGGTTGTTCGGGTATGGACCTCTCGGTAGTGATACCGACCCTCAACGGTCGGGACCGGCTCGCCGCCAGCCTCGACGCGCTGGCCGTGCACGTCCCGGACGCGGAGGTCGTCGTCGTCAACGGGCCGTCCACCGACGGCACTACCGGGATGCTTCGTGACCGCGACGACGTGGACGTACTGGTCGAGGTGTCGGCTCGGACGGGGACCGTCGCACGCAACGCCGGACTGGAAGCCGCGACCGGGGACGCGGTGGCGATCCTCCGCTACGACCTCGTCGTCGAACCGTCGTGGCTCGACGGCGTGGAGGACGGGTTGGCGGAGGCGTCGGTCGTCACTGGCCCCACCCACCGCACGCTCGACGGCGGTATGACGACCGAGGAGTCCGAACGGCGGACGGTCGGCTCCCGGGAGGTAACCTACTTCAACGGCGGCAACGTGGTCTTTCGGCGACCGGTACTCGACGCCCTCGACGGCTTCGACGAGTACTTGGAGACCGGCGGCGGCCGCGACGCCGCACACCGCCTCGCCGGCCTCGGCTACGGCGTCGCCTGGCGCTCCGAGATGGGGGTGCGACAGGAGTACTCCGCCGACGGCGGCGTCGCCATCGACGACCGCGGCGGCGAGTTCCGATCGCTCGCCTACCGACTGGTGAAAAACTACGGGGTGCGGCCGGCGGCCACCGGGACAGCCCGGCGCGCGGTCCGGGACGCCGTCGCCGCCGGGCGCGAGGTGATTCGCGGTGACCTCGACCTAACCGAGTGGTTCGCGACCGGGCGGGCCGTCGTCGGGGGCGTCGTCCGCGGGGCCGTCGACGGCGCGGCCGCCAGGCTACGGGATCGATCACCCGCACACAACCCCCACGGTGTCTCCGACCGTGCGGACCGGGCGGTCACGCGCTACGACTGGCGCTGACCGACGTGGTCGCGACACTCACTCGATATCGAGGCCGAGGCACACGGCGTCGCCGACGTCGAGTCCGAACCGTTCGTCGCCGCGGCCGTCGTTGACGTCACACTCGACGTAGCCGTGGCTCCCGACGGTGACGAGTGCCTCGCCGGGGCGGACGGCCGCGAACGTCTCCCCGACGGGCACCCGGTCGCCGTCGACCCGGACCGTCCCGCGGCCGTCGAGGACCGTCCCGGGAACGTTCGTGACGACGTTGCCGAAGTCGTCGACTGCGAGCACCTCCCCCGTCGCCCTGTCGCCGTCGACGCGTGCCTCGGGCAACCGGAGGTCGACACTCGGATCGGCCGGAGTCAGGCGGTCGAGGGCGTCGAGTGTGTCCGGGTCGCCGGCTTCGACCGCGTCGTGGACCGCCGCCGCGAGCGGCGCGAACACGTCTCGGCCGTGGAAGGTGGTCGAGGCGGGGTCGCCGGGGTCGGCGTGGAACCAGTCGATCGCCCCGTCGTCGCCCGCGACCCGCCGCGCCGCGGGGCACAGGAGGCCGTTGTCCGGCCCGACGAACGCGTGGCCGGCCGCCGTCCCGACGAGGACGTCTCGGTCGGTGCCGACGCCGGGATCGACGACCGCGAGGTGGGTCGCCGGTGGGAACGTGGGCCAGACCTCGCGGAGCCAGAACGCCGACTCGCGGATCCCCCCGCGGGGGAGGTCGTGGCTCACGTCCACGAGACGGGCATCGCTCCGGCGCAGCACGACGCCCTTCATCGCGGCCGGGTACGGCGAGCCGAAATCGGAGGCGAGAGTGATCATCCGTTGGTGTCGGTCTCGCTCACGCGCTGGATTCGCTCGATGCCACCGACCTCCTCGATGACGCCCACGACCGGTTCGGGGACGAGATGTCGCCACTCGCCGCCGTCGATCATCCGATCGCGGAGTTCCGATCCTTCGAGCACGTCGCGGTTGTACATGGGCGACTGGCGGACTTCCACGTCCGCCTCCTCGAACAACTGGATGACGAGCGGGTTGTTGGAGTACGCCACGTCGAAGGCGGGGGACATGCTCCGGACGTGGCTCACCCAGACGGAGTTCCGGTCGAGATCCTCGATCGGCACGACGTACGTCGTGAGGTCGAACTCGGCGACGGCCTTCGTCACCATCATCACGCGTTCGCCGGCGGTGAACGGGTTGCGTCTGGAGTGGGAGTGGCCGGCACTCCCGATGCCGAGGACGAGTTCGTCCACTTCGGTGACGATCTCCTCGACCATCTGGTGGTGGCCGTCGTGATACGGCTGGAACCGGCCGATGTAGAACCCCCGCATGGTCTCAGTGTCGACGTACGTGCGCGCATTTATAAAATCGACGAGTCGGACTCCCCACCGAATTACGACGATAGAACCGCCTCAAACTCCCATACTGCTGGCTCGACGGAACGCTGCGTGGGGAGAAAGTATATCAGTTGCGCACCCTTCAGTCAGAGCAACGATACCGTTCTATGAACGACGACACGAACACGGACGAGCGTCTCGCCGATGGCGAGGAACGCAGTTCCTCGGACAGTCGGCCGGAGGCCGACGACAGCGAGGAGCAACGCTCCTCTGGCAACCGGACACAGTCCGGTGACAGCGAGGGCCCACAGTCCGGCGACGACAGGGAATCGGAGATCCCTGGGGAAGCCGGTAACGGCACCGAGCGGGTCGACGACCCGCCCGCCGACGATCCGGACGGGATCGACGAGTGGGGTGACGAGGTTCCCACCCCGTCCGGTCCGGATTCGGACGACGAGTCGGACGAGGAGCGGTCCATCGACGACCTCGGGAGCGACGTCGAAATCGACGCCGAGATCGACGAGGACGCCGAGGACGACCTCCTCGGCGGCCTTCGGATCGACTCGACGGCCGAGATCGAAGTACCCGACCGCCTCGTCGATCAGGTGATCGGGCAGGAACACGCCCGCGACGTGGTGATGAAGGCGGCCAAGCAGCGCCGCCACGTCATGATGATCGGCTCGCCCGGGACGGGCAAGTCGATGCTCGCGAAGGCGATGAGCGAACTCCTCCCCAAGGAGGAACTGCAGGACGTTCTCGTCTACCACAACCCCGACGACGGCAACGAGCCGAAAGTGCGGACGGTCCCCTCGGGCAAGGGCGATCAGATCGTCGAGGCCCACAAGGAGGAGGCGCGCAAGCGAAACCAGATGCGCTCTTTCTTGATGTGGATCATCATCGCCATCGTGCTCGGCTACTCCCTGATCATCGCCGGGAACATTCTGCTGGGCATCCTCGCGGCCGGGATCATCTACCTCGCGTTTCGCTACGGCTCCCGTGGCTCGGACGCGATGATTCCGAACCTCATCGTCAACACCGCCGAACAGCAGACCGCGCCGTTCGAGGACGCCACCGGTGCTCACGCGGGCGCGCTCCTGGGCGACGTCCGCCACGACCCCTTCCAGTCCGGCGGCATGGAGACGCCGAGCCACGACCGCGTCGAACCCGGTGCCATCCACAAGGCCAACAAGGGCGTGCTGTTCGTTGACGAGATCAACACGCTCGACGTCCGCTCCCAGCAGCATCTCATGACCGCGATCCAGGAAGGCGAGTTCGGCATCACGGGCCAGTCCGAGCGCTCCTCGGGCGCGATGGTCCAGACCGAACCCGTCCCCTGTGACTTCGTCATGATCGCCGCGGGGAACCTCGACGCGATGGAGAACATGCACCCCGCGCTCCGCTCGCGCATCAAGGGGTACGGCTACGAGGTCTACATGGACGACACCATCGAGGACACGCCGGACATGCGCCGGAAGTACGCCCGCTTCATCGCCCAGGAAGTCGAGAAGGACGGCCGCCTCCCCCACTTCACCGACGACGCCATCGGCGAGGTCATCCTCGAGGCGCGCCGCCGCGCCGGCCGGAAGGACCACCTGACGCTTAAAATGCGGAACCTCGGCGGACTGGTCCGCGTCGCGGGCGACATCGCTCGCGCCGAGGACGCCGACTACACCACCCGGGACCACATCCTGCAGGCGAAGGGTCGCTCCCGGAGCATCGAACAGCAACTCGCGGACGACTACATCCAGCGGCGCAAGGACTACGAACTCCAGGTCAACGAGGGGTTCGTCGTCGGCCGCGTCAACGGACTGGCCGTCATGGGCGAGGACTCCGGTATCGTCCTCCCGGTGATGGCGGAAGTGACACCCTCTCAGGGACCGGGCGAGGTCATCGCCACCGGCCAACTGAAGGAGATGGCTCAAGAAGCGGTGTCGAACGTCTCGGCCATCATCAAGAAGTTCTCCGACGAGGACATCACCCAGAAGGACATCCACATCCAGTTCGTACAGGCGGGTGAGGGCGGCGTCGACGGCGACTCCGCCTCCATCACCGTCGCTACGGCGGTCATCAGCGCCCTGGAAGGCGTCGGCGTCGACCAGTCGCTGGCGATGACCGGATCGCTCTCGGTCCGCGGTGACGTCCTCCCCGTCGGCGGCGTCACGCACAAGATCGAGGCCGCCGCCAAGACCGGCATGGACCGGATCATCATCCCCGAGGCCAACCTGCAGGACGTGATGATCGAAGACGAGTACGAGGAGATGGTCGAGATCATCCCCGTCAGCCACATCAGCGAGGTTCTCGACGTGGCGCTCGAAGGCGAACCCGAGAAGGACTCGCTGGTCGACCGACTCAAGGACATCACCGGATCGGCGCTCGACAAGCAGAGCGTCAACCAGGGCCCGAGCAGTCCCAGCCCGCAGTAGTCGTGCCAGTGCCGGAGTGGACGGCCTTCGCCGGCTTCGTCGGCGTCGTCCTCGCCGGACTCCTCCTTCTCGCGCGCGCTTCGACCGGCGTCGTCGACACTCCCGACTATCCGACGACGCTCACCGACCGCGTCGGCCCGACGGCGCCGACCGACGCCCCGACGGTGCGGCGGCCGGCGACGCCACCGACGCTCCCTTCCGCCGGGATGTTGTTCGCCAACGTCGCCGTCTCGCAGGGGTTTTTCGCCACCGTACTGATCGTGGGAGCGTGGTACGCGTCGATCCCCGCCTCGGCGTTCGGTCTCGGGGGCGACGCCGTCTCCCCCGCGTCGCTCGGGGTCGGCCTCGGTCTCGGCGTGGCCCTCCACGCCGCCAACACGGTCGGTTCCCGGGTCGGCGAGCGCTTCGGCCTCGGCGACTCGGCCACGCTCCGCCGTGCGATGGCTCCCGACTCGGCGCTCGGGTGGGCCGTGCTGTTCGCCGTCGTCCTTCCGCTGGTCGCGGGGTTCGAGGAACTCCTCTTTCGGGGCGTGTTGGTCGGCGTCTTCGCGGCGGGGTTCGACGTCTCGCCGTGGCTGCTCGCCGCTCTGTCGTCGGTCGCGTTCGCCCTCGGCCACGGCGCACAGGGACGGGTCGGCGTCACCGTCACCGGCCTCCTCGGGTTCGTCCTCGCCGCGGCGTTCGTCCTCACCGGGAGTCTGGTGACCGTCGTCGTCGCCCACTACCTCGTGAACGCCCTGGAGTTCGCGGTCAACGAGTGGGCTTAGGCTTCGAGGGCGCGCAGTCGCTCGGCGACGTCGGGCGGGGTGGCGCCCGGGCCGGTGATCCGGTGATCGGGGACGAACAGCGGCGTGGGATTCGACCGGAGCGCGGTCCGGACGGCCTCGAGGTCCGACTCCTCGTCGTCGTCGAGGCCGGCGAGTCGCGCCAGCCGCGCCACCCCGATCGTCTCGCCGTACGGGACCGTCCGGACGGCCTCCAGCACCTCCCGTTGCTCCGTCGGGACGGTGAGCGCCACCGTCACGTCGTCGAAGTGGTCGTCGTCGCCGTCGAGGTAGTCGAAGATGCGATCCAAGAGCGGGTGATCGGGGTCGGCGTCGGCCGGTGGTGTCTCGGGAAAGGAGACGCTGATGACGCGCCCGCCGGCGACGCCGAGCTGGACCGCCCGCCCCAGCGTCGGTGACTCGTGGGCGTGGATGCCCTCCATGGTGGCGAATGGATCGGTCGACGCAAAAGTGGGACGCAAGCCTTATGTGCAGATAAGTCCGTTAGTGTACAATGATGGGCGCTAATGAGGAAGACTTGAACCCAGCGGTCCGCTCGATCCTGGCGGCCGCGCGCGACCGCTCCGGCGGGACGGAGCGCGTGTCGGTCGACGCCCGGTCGTTTCCGGTGGCGGTCGCCGAGGCCGAAGCGGACGGGCGGGTGCCGGTTATCGCGGAGGTGAAGCCGACGAGCCCCACGACCGAGGGGCGCCGTGACGACGACCCGGTCGACCTCGCGCGGGCGATGGCCGACGGCGGTGCGTCGGCGATTTCGGTGCTGACCGAACCCGACCACTTCGGCGGGTCGGCCGGCGCGTTGACCCGCGTCCGGGCGGCCGTCGACGTGCCAGTGCTTCGCAAGGACTTTATTTTGACGGAGTCCCAACTCGACGTCGTGGCGTCGGATCTGATCCTGTTGATCGCGCGGTTCGTCGACGATCTCGACGAACTCCTCTCGGCCGCCGAGGACCGGGGGTTCCAGCCCCTCGTCGAGGTCCACACACGCGAGGAACTCGACCGTGCGGTCGCGGCCGGCGCGGACCTGATCGGCGTCAACAACCGGGATCTGGCTCGACTCGAGGTCGACCTCGAGACCTTCGAGTCGCTCGCGCCGGGCGTGCCCGAGGACGTGACGCTGATCGCCGAGAGCGGGATCGGCTCGGTCGACGACGTGGAACGGATGCGGTCGGCGGGGGCGGACGCCCTGCTGATCGGCAGTGCGATCATGGACGGCGACGTGACGGCGAACGTGCGGCGACTCACCACACAGCAATGAGTTCTCACACAGGCAAGTTCGGCGAGTACGGTGGACAGTACGTTCCCGAGGCGCTGATGCCCGCCATCGAGGAACTGGAAGACGCGTACGAGCGGTACGTCCTCGACAACGAGGACGGCTTCATGGACGAGTTCCGGGGGCGACTGGCCGACTTCGGCGGGCGACCGACGCCCCTCCAGCGTGCCGATCGGCTCTCGGAGCGCTACGACACCGACGTCTACCTCAAGCGCGAGGACCTCCTCCACGGCGGCGCACACAAGTTGAACAACGCGCTCGGCCAGGTGTTGCTGGCGAAGTACATGGACAAGGAGCGAATCATCGCCGAGACGGGGGCCGGCCAGCACGGTACCGCGACGGCCATGGCGTGTGCTCACCTCGGGATGCCCTGCGAGGTGTACATGGGTCGGCGCGACATCAACCGCCAGCGTCCCAACGTCTTCCGGATGCGCCTCAACGGGGCCGACGTCACGCCCGTGACGGTCGGCCGCGGAACGCTGAAGGAGGCCATCAGCGAGACGATGCGGGACTGGGCCGAGAACGTCGAGGACACCCACTACGTCATCGGCTCGGTCGTCGGTCCTCACCCCTTCCCGGCGATGGTGCGTGACTTCCAGCGCGTCATCTCGGAGGAGGCACGCGAACAGGTCCGCGAGAAGGCCGGTCGCCTCCCCGACTCGGTCCTGACGTGTGCCGGCGGCGGGTCGAACACGATGGGGCTGTTCGCGGAGTTCGTCGACGACGAGGGGGTCGACCTCTACGCCGTCGAGGCCGGCGGGAGCAGTTTGGAGGTCGACGAGAAGGAGGGGATCGCCCCCAACTCGGCGACGCTCTCGACCGGGACCGACGGCGTCCTCCACGGTTCGCGGACCCGCGTCCTGCAGGATCGGGACGGCCAGATCATGGAGTCACACAGCGTCTCGGCGGGGCTGGACTACGCGGGTGTCGGCCCCGAACTCGCCGACCTCGTGGATCGGGAGCGCGTCACCGCCGTCAACGTCGACGACGACGGCGCGCTCGAAGGCTTCCACCGACTCTCGCAGTTGGAGGGGATCATCCCCGCCTTGGAGTCGGCCCACGCGCTGGGCTACCTGGAAGACAACCACGACGCCCTCGGCGACGTGATCCTGCTCAACATCTCCGGACGCGGCGACAAGGACCTCGAGACGGTTCTGGAGGAGACCCACGACCGCGACATCGAGGGCGCGCCGGACATCGAGACGTTCGCCGCGACGGGGGGGTTCCAGTGAGCTCCATCTCCGAGGCGTTCGCCGACGGCCCGGCCTTTATCCCTTACCTCGCGGCCGGGGACCCCGACTACGAGTCGTCGCTCGCGTACGTCGAAGCCCTCGAACGCGGCGGTGCGGACGTGATCGAACTCGGCCTCCCCTTCTCGGAACCCATCGCGGAGGGGCCGACGATCCAGAGCGCCATCGTGCGCTCTCTCGAAGCGGGGATGACTCCCACGCGGTTCTTCGAGTTCGTCGCGGACCTCGACGTCGACGTCCCGCTCGTCTGCATGACCTACTACAATCTGATCGCGCAGTTCGGCGAGGACGGCGAGCGGGGCCCCGAGGCGTTCGTCCGTCGTGCCGCCGCGGTGGGTATCGACGGGTTCGTCGTCCCCGACCTGCCGGCGGAGGAGGCCGGCCCGCTCCGGGAGGCCTGCGACGAGTACGGCTGTGAACTCGTCTTCATCGTCGCGCCGACGACCCGCGGCGACCGACTGGAGCGTATCATGTCGCAGGTGTCGGGCTACGTCTACGTCCAGGCGCGTCTCGGGACGACCGGGGCGCGAACCTCCGTCTCGGATCAGACCGAGGAGAGCCTCGCGCGCATCGCCGACTGGGACGTGCCCAAGGCGGTCGGGTTCGGCATCTCGACGGGTGACCACGCCCAGCGGGTGATCGAGGCCGGGGCCGACGGCGTCATCGTCGGGTCGGCGCTCGTCGACATCGTCGCACAGGGCGCCGAGCGCGACGATCCGGCCGTGACGGTGGCGAGTAAACTGGAGGGCAAGGCCCGCGAACTCAAGGAGGGGGCCCTCCGCGGGGCGTCGACGGCGGACGGACGACCGCATCCGGAACGTACATAAGCACCACTGGTACAGGGTAACACATACTGATGAACACGGGAACACGCGCGCGCCTCCGCCGCATCTCGACGGACGACCGCTACCTCATCGTCCCCATGGACCACGGCGTCACCATGGGCCCGGTGAAGGGGTTGGTCGATATCGAATCGACCATCGACGCCGTCACCGACGGCGGCGCGGACGCCGTCCTCACGCAGAAGGGAATCGCACCCCGCGTCCACGACAACAAGAACGGCTCGGGCTTTATCGTCCACCTCAACGGCTCGACGAACATCGGCCCGGACGAGGCCGACAAGCGCGAGACCGGCAGCGTCGAGGCGGCGCTCCGGGCCGGTGCCGACGCCGTCTCCTTCCACATCAACGTCGGCTCCGAGTACGAACCGAACCAGATGACCGACCTCGCCCGCGTGACCGAGCGCGCGACGGAGTTGGGGCTGCCGACGCTGGCGATGGCGTACGCGCGGGGCCCAGATATCGCCGAGGACGACCCCGAAGCGCTCGCCCACGCCGTCCGCCTCGCCGAGGAACTCGGTGCGGACGTGGTCAAGACGGGATACAGCGGCGACGGCGACAGTTTCGGACCCGTCTGTGCCGGCACCCGCCTGCCGGTCGTCATCGCCGGTGGCAGCCGTGGGACGGATCGCCAGACCGTCGAGATGGTCCGCGGCGCGATGGACGGTGGGGCTGCCGGCGTCTCGATGGGTCGGTCGATCTTCCAACACGACGACCCCGGTGCGATTACCCGCGCAATCGCCGCGGTCATCCACGACGACGCGGGCGTCGACGAGGCGCTCCGGCGGGGCGGCCTGCTCGAAGCGTGATACGGATTATCGTAAGTCAGTACCGGTGAGTCGCCGGATCGCCTTGGCGGCTCACCGGTAAACAGTTACAATAATCCGTATGAGTCCATCCGCCACGTTGAAGCCACGTCCCGTCGAGGTGTAGACAATGACACGGAGCGTGTGGCTGAAGGCCGACGGCGACGTCGGCGACTGGGAGCGACGGAAAGAGCGCATCGTCGCCGGACTGGAGGCCGGCGTCGACTGGGTGCTCGTCGACGAGACGGACGTGGCGCGGGTGCGTGACCTCGGCGACGTGAACGTGGCGGCCTTCCGGGCCGACGCCGACCTCGTCGAGGACGCCGAACCCGAGGGGACGACGGCCGACGCGTACGTCGTCGGCAAGAACGGCGAGGGTGACGGCACGGTCGACCTCCCGCCCGACTTCTCCGGGTCGGCCGACCTCTCGACGCTCCGCCGGGACGGCGACGCCCCGCAGGGAGCCTACGTTCGCATCTTCGACGAGGAGTACGAGGGCTTCGCCGAGGCCGCGGCCGACGAAGCCGAGTACACCATCGTCGTCGCCGAGGACTGGACGATCATCCCGCTGGAGAACCTCATCGCCCGCATCGGGTCGGAGACGGACCTGATTGCGGGTGTCACCACCGCCGAGGAGGCCCAAACTGCCTTCGAGACGCTGGAGATCGGTGCCGACGGCGTGTTGCTGGACGCCGACTCCCCCGACGAGATCCGGGCGACCTGCGAGGTTCGCGACGCCGCCGACCGCGAACACCTCGAGTTACAGTACGCCGAGGTGACCGCGGTCGAGCGCACGGGTATGGCCGATCGGGTCTGTGTCGACACCGGATCGCTGATGGAGGGCGACGAGGGGATGCTCGTCGGGTCGATGTCGCGGGGGCTCTTTTTCGTCCACGCGGAGACCGCCGAGTCGCCGTACGTCGCCTCGCGACCCTTCCGGGTGAACGCCGGCGCGGTCCACGCGTACGCTCGGTCGCCCGGCGGCGGCACGCAGTATCTCTCCGAACTCGCGAGCGGGGACGAGGTGCAGGTGGTCGATACCGACGGTGACACCCGGGAGGTCGTCGTCGGCCGGGTCAAGATCGAGAAGCGGCCGATGTTTCGGGTGCAGGCCGAAGTCGAGGCCGAGGAGGGCGTCGACCGCATCGAGACGCTCCTCCAGAACGCCGAGACGATCAAGATCCACACCCGGGAGGGTCGGACCGCGGTCACGGATCTGGAGGCCGGCGACGAGGTACTGGTCTACTACGAGGACGTGGCCCGCCACTTCGGCGAGGCGGTCGAGGAGAGCATCATCGAGAAGTGATCGAGCGGTTCCGGGTTCCGACCGACACGACCGCCCCCGACGGCCACACCAACGCGTACCTCGTCGATGGGGCCGAACCGGTCCTCGTCGACCCGGCCGGCCGGACCGACGCCCTCGACGCCGCCGTCGCGGACCGCGGGGTGTCCCACGTCGCGGTGACACACGCCCACCCGGACCACGTCGACGGCGTCGCGGCCTACGCCGACGAGACGGGGGCGACGCTGTGGGCGCGCCGCGGCCGCGAGGAACGGTTCGCGGCCGCGACCGGTCGTCACCCGGAGAGAACGTTCGCCGAGGGCGACGTCGTCGTCGGACTGACCGTCCTCGACACCCCGGGCCACGCGCCCGACCACGTCGCCTTCGAGGCCGACGCCGGGATCCTCTCGGGCGACCTCGCGGTCGCGACTGGGAGCGTCGCCGTCGCCGCACCCGAGGGCGACCTCCGGGCGTATCTCGTCGCGCTCCGACGGCTGTACGCCCGCGATCCGCCGCGCCTCTACCCCGGCCACGGCCAGGTGATCGACGACCCGCGGGCGACCGTGTGTCGACTGCTGGCCCACCGCCGCGAGCGTGAGCGCCGGATCGTCCGCGCGGTCGATCGGGGGGCTGTCGACGTCGACGCCGTCGTCGAGGCGGCCTACGACCGCGACCTCTCCGGCGTTCGTGACCTCGCTCGCGGGACGGTGAGCGCCCACCTCGACAAACTCGCCGTCGAGGGGCGGATCCGCGTCGATCGGGAGACCGGACGGGTCGAACCGCGGTAGTCCGTCGGCGACGGGGTTTTGCGTCTCGGTCGCCCAGCGGGGGTATGGAGTCGCTGGAGGGCGAACTCGAACGTGCGCGCGACCTCGACGTGAGCGACCTCGCCGACGCCATCGAGTCGATCGGCTTCGAGTGTACGCGGTGTGGTGCCTGCTGTAAGTCGGAGGTCGACGATCCCCACACGGCGACGGTGTTCCCCGACGAGGTGCGAGCGTTACAGGACGCGACCGACCGCGACTGGCGGGACGTGGCGCGACCGATGCCCTACGGGCTTCGCGAGGGCCCGGACGGACCGGAGGGGGAGACGTTCGAGTGGGCCCTGGCGACCGGCGCCTGTGGTGACTGCACGTTCTACGAGGAAACGGACGGCGAGGGGGCCTGTACCGTCCACGACCACCGGCCGCTGCTCTGTGAGACCTATCCGTTCAGCGTCGCTCTCGGCGGGACGAGTCAGCCGATGGGCGAGGCCGTTGACGAGGCGGGGCTGGTCCGCGCTCACGAGTGCGAGGGACTCGGCCGGGACATCTCGCGGGCCGACGCCGAGGCGATGGCTCGGGCGCTCAAAGAGCGGGCGATCCGCGAACTGACGGAGGCGGTTGGCGTCCGCGACAACTACGACCCCGCCGACGCCGACGCGGGCGAGGTGGTCGTCTACGACTCGGAGGGACCGAAACGCCCCGACGGAACGCCGCGCTGACGGCGATACAACTTTACTCCTTCCGCCACAGGTCGAGATGGAGGTTTACACTGTGGAAATTTCGGATAAACTGCTGTGTCTGTTCAGCGAGCGTGTGCGGGAAGAAGACGGAACGTACGTGATCGACGTGCCACAGCGCGAGATAGACACCGGTGGCGTCGACCCCGGCGAGACCTATCGGGTCGCGCTCATCTCCGCGGACCGCGAGCCGACCGAGGACGAGGACTCCGCCGCCGAGACGCCGACCTCGGATCCCCAGCCCCCGGTCGAAGTCGGCGAGGTCCGGTACGTCGAAATCGAGGACATCGGAAAACAGGGTGACGGCATCGCCCGCGTCGAGCGCGGCTACGTCATCATCGTCCCCGGTGCGGAGATCGGCGAACGCGTCAAGATCGAAGTGACGGAAGTCAAGTCCAACTTCGCCGTCGGCGAGATCATCGACGAGGACCTCTGAGACCCACAAGATTCTTTCGAGCGGCCGCGTGATTCCGGCCGTATGCACCGCCGTGCCCTCCTCTCGGTCTGCGTGACCGGTCTGACCGTGACCGCGGGCTGTCTCGACACCGGCTTCGGAAGCGACTGCCAGCGCGGTGCGAACTTGCGCCTGGAGTCGGTGACGGCGGCCGAGGTGGCCGACCGCGAGAGCGACCCGGTCGCCGCCCTCTCGCCGCCGGAACACGACGCCGTCTCTGCCGCCCGGCGTGGCGAGGTTGCGACGCTGTGGGCGACCTCGGCCCCGCTCTCCGGCGTCGACCACCTCGTCGACGCCGGGACGTACTACGCCGTCACGACCGACCTCGTTTCGACCGTCGAACGGACCGGCTACGCCCTCTCGCTCGACACCGAGAGGGCCGAGGACGTGCCGACCGATCGCCGCGTCGTGTTCGACGACCTGCCTGCAGTCGACCGGACCGCGCTGTACGTGGCGCTTGGCTTCCCCGGTCCCCGGGAGATCGAGCGGTTCGACCGCGCCCGTTCGGTCAGTATCGGCGGGACGCTCGTCTACCCGGACGGCGACGCCGAATCCCGCTCGGAACTCGTCGCCGACCCGCCGTACGAGGCCCTCCGGATCGGCGGGCGTGACTTCCGGTTCGACCTCGGCGACCCCCGACCGAAGACGGTCGAGACCCACCGGATCGAACTGACCGAAGTCTCCGGGTCGGCCGCCGATTTCGCCGATATCGTCCTCGATCGGTCCGGGATCCACCTCGATCCCAGCGACCTCTCGGCCGAACAACGCGACATCGTCGAGGCGGCCATCGACGACGGCTACGACGAGTGTGCGCCCTACTCCGACGCATACGCCGACCTGCAGGTCACGCTCGGTCGCGAACTGGAGCGGACGAGGACGGCGGACGGCTCCGCGACCGACGCTCCCGACCGGGTCGACTACGCCGACTACGAGGCCGAGTGGTACGCCGTTTCCCTCTCCGAGTACGTCGTCTAGTCGGCCGCACCGACCGAGCCGAGCGTCGCGAACTTCGAGAGGTCGGCGTCGAGGTCGACCTCCGACAGGGAGCCGTAGGGGCGACCCACCACGATGTCGCCCGCGGTCGACCGGCCGACGCCCGGTAGCATCCGCAGTTCGTCCATCGACGCGGCGTTCAGATCCAGCGGGTATGGAACGCCCGTCACCGACCGGTAGCCGTGATCGACCACCGCGACGTCGACGGTCGTGCCGAGTTCGCGCTCCCCCGGAAGTCCGACGAGCAGGGGGTACGTTCCCAGTTGCCGGCCGAACGTCTTGCCGTCCTGGTGGTACTCGAGGTGGACGTCCGGAAGGACGGTCCCCGCCGGAACGACCCGGCGGAGCATCGGGCGGTCGACCTCCTCGCGGACCTCCCGCTTGTACTCCGCGAACAGGTCCTTGTGGTCGCGGGCGATGTCGGCCCCGGTGTCGCTCATCTCCGTGCCCGCGAAGGCCATCACCTGCCGGATGTTGATCCGGCGGAGCATCAGTCCCTCGTCGTACACCCGCTTCAGGAACCGCTTGTTGTGGTCGAACGTCTCGCGGCGCTCACCCTGCAGGCCGTGGACGAGGTTGATCCCGGGGAGGAGTTTCGGGAGGCGATCCGCGGCGGCGTCGCCGTGGGTCGGCGCGTCGGCGGGGTCGTCGCCCGGTCGCCACCCGGCCACCTCGTTGACGACGCGCACGGCCTCCAGACACTCGTCGGCCGTCACGAGCAGGTTGTTCTCCTCCTGCACGACGGGGTCGGCGGATTCGAGGCCAAAGGCCGCGGTGTCGCCCGCGGTGTTGTGCTCGGCGATGATCCGGATGGCCTCGCGGGAGCGCTCCGGGTAGTCGACGATGGTGACCGGGTTCATGTTGTCGAGGTGGAGCGTCTCCAACTCGGGGGCGACCTCCCGGATGCCGGCGTAGAGTCGTCGGAGTGCGTCGGGATCCGGAGCCTCGCCGTCGCCGCCGAACGCGAGGATGTCGGCCTGCCGGCCGAGGCGGAAGTGGCGGACTCCCCGGTCGTAGAGGGCCTCGACCTCGCGGACGACCGACGCCGCCGACCGGAAGCCCGGATCGCCGTACAGCGGCTCGGTACAGAACGAGCACCGGTAGGCACAGCCACGCGACGTCTCCAGTTCCGCGATCAGGTAGTCGGGATGGTTGGGGTGGTCCTCGACGACGAACGCCCCCTTCGCGGCCCAGCGGTCCAGGTCGTCGTTGTCGCGCATACGGTCGCCAAAGCCCTCCAGTCCGCTGGCCACGAGGTCGTGGGCCGCCGCCTCGACGTCGCCCTTGGCGACGAAGTCGTAGTCGAGGTCCTTGCGCTCCATCTCCTGGCCGCCGGCGTTCTCGTCGCCGACGCCGAAGCGGACGGGCCCGCCCATCAGCGTGGTCCCGTCGGCGGTCCAGGCGAGTTCCCGCACTTCGTCGGGTTCGGCCGGCGTCCCGCCGACGTACTTCCCGGGGACGGTCATGCCACCGAGGTAGATCAGGAGGTCGGCGTCGGCCACGTCGGCCCACTTCGACCGGTCGTCGCGGAGTTCGTCGATCGTGTGGTAGGTGATTCCGTCGGCGGGCACGCCAGCGTCGACGAGTGCGCCGGCGGTGAAGCGCGGATACGTCGAGACGTACGGCGGGACCCCGAAGTGTGCGGGTTCGTCGACGTAGCCGTCGACGATCGTGACCGCGAGGTCGGCGGGGTCGGTCATGTGACGTCGTTGGCGGCCGAGGCGTAAAACCGTATCCGTGCGTGCCCGACGCCGGCATCGGCGACGCCGGTCGCACGTCCCCACGCCACTTATGACCGTCGCGGCACTACCCGGAGGTATGCCCGCCACGAAGGAACTCGAGTGTACTAGCGCCGACTGCGAACTAGACATGTTCGAGAACCACTACACCTACGACATCGCGGACGACCACTCGGTCGACGACCTCTCCTGCCCGCTCTGTGGCGGGACCGACTGCCTCGAAGAGATCGAACTATGACCGGGTTCCGCGACTTCGGCGAGTCCGTCGCCGACGCCGTCCTCGAACGGGTGGGGCGTGGCGTCGGCAAGGTCCAGGAGCGAAAGCCGCTCCCCTACGACGTTCTGGAGTCCGACGACGCCTATCTCGTCGTCTTCGACGCGCCGGGTGTCACCCGGAGCGACGTACAGGTACGGTACGTCGAGGGCGAGGTGCAGGTTCGCCTCGACCGCTTCCGCGACTTCCACGACGGGTTCGAGATGCGCTTCCCCGGGCGTGGTCTCTCCCTCGACGGCGGCGCGCGCCTCCCGCCGGACGCGGACGTCGCCGCCGGCGGGGCTTCCGCCACCTTGACCGACAACGGCACGCTCCGCGTCCGCGTCCCCAAGCGCTCGACGGGGACCGACGTGACGGTTCGCGAAGAGGACGGAGACGACGAGGCGACCGACGCCTGACGGTCACGCCGACCCGAGAAGGTCACCGACGCCGCGGGCGGGGTAGCCGACGACGGTCGTCGCCCCCGCCTCCTTCAGCGCCGCTACCCGTTCCCCGACGGCCTCGGGCGTCCCCGTCAGCGCGAAGTCCTCGGCCGCGGCGCACAACACCTCGCGGGTGTGGCCGCTCGCGGCCGCCGAGGTGATCGGATCGTCGGGGAGCGCCCGCGCGACCGGTCGCCGCCGCCCCAGATACGGACCGAGGGCGTCGAGGATCGCGTCCGTGTCGTCGGTGAGGACCGTCGGTGCGTAGACGGCCAGGTCTCCCTCCCAGCCCGCGGCCCGGAGCGCGCGACAGTCCCGCCGCGTCGACCGCCCGAGCAGTTCGAACTGTGTCCCGCCGACAGCGAGTGCGACGCGTTCGACGCCCTCGGTGCCGACCCACGCGTCCGGGGTCGTCTCCCGGGCGGCCCGGAGGCGCGGCGCGACCGCCCGGTTACGCTCCGCGTCGGTGAGATACGCCGGGTTGCCGGCGACGAGGACACGTCCGACACTCTCCGGGATCCGGTCGAGGAGGCCGTCGTCGCCCAGCGGATCGAAGCCGTCCGCGCGGACGGGGGTCGTCACGCGAACCGTCTTCTCGGTGGCGACCGACCGAAGCGTCGCGGCGTCGGGGAGGTACTCTCGACCCTCGTAGTCGACGACTACGGCCGGAAGGGGGACGTCGCGGCCGCGCCCCACGTCGCACTCGGTCGGCTTCAGCGCCACGGCGTCGAGTCCAGTCCCTGCGACCGGCGTGCTCGTCCTCGCCCGCTCGGTGTGTTCGACCATTGCGGGGTGCTACGCGTCGGGCGACAAAGGCCTGTCGCTCACACCGGGAAGTCGGCGTCCGGGTCGACGACGCGGTCGACCTCCGCTGGCATCTCCCAGTCGGTCGCCAGTTCGAGCAACTGGACCAGCATCCGCCCGGTCGCTCCCCAGACGGTGTAGCCGCCGACGTAGAAGAAGTGGAGGCGGACCTCGCCGTAGTAGGGGTGGTCCCGACGCTCCGACTCGTAGTTCGCGAGGTCGGTCAGTTCCTCGACCGGGAGCACCGCGATTTCGGCCACTTCGCGCTCGTCGGGGACGTACTCGCGGTCGGGGATCCGCGAGACGAACGGTCGGACGGCGTACTCGCTGACCGTCGGGATGTCGTCCAACCGCCCGACCACATCGATCTCGTCGTCCCGGAGGCCGATCTCCTCGTCGGCCTCCCGGCGCGCCGTCGCTTCGAGGTCCGTGTCGCTGGGTTCGCGTCCACCGCCCGGGAAACTCATCTGTCCCGCGTGTTCGCCGAGGTGATCCGCACGCTTGGTAAAGAGGAGCGCGTCGCTCCCGTCCCTGTCGACGACGGGGGCGACGACCGCAGCCTCTCGATCCGCGTCGTCGACGGTTCGGGGCGTGTGGCTGCTGATTGCGTCCAGATTCATGCGCATCGTGTATCGTGTCGCGTCGGAGCCATCGACAGCGTCGGCATCGGCGGCCCGACAATCACCTCTCCTAGGGTTCGGGGTCTCCTTTCAGTTGCGGTTTTCGATCGCGTCGTCGAGGCGGCTCCGTACGTCGCTCACGTCCGTCGACCCCCACGTTTCGAGGTCGTAACTCACGTCGAGGAGTCGTTCGATCCGGTCGGCGTCGCCGGCGTCGGCCGCCTGCGCGGCGTCGGCACGGAGGCGACGCTCGGCCGGATCGACGAGCGCCCCCGGATCGACCTCGCGGTTCGGGACGTCGAGGATGTGTGGCAGATCTTCGGCGCCCTCGGGGAGGCTCGGGAACGCCACGGGTCCCGGGGCGAGCAGCGTCGTTCCCTCGCGGTCGACCGCGACGAGGTAGTAGCCGTCTATCGCGGCGTCGACGGCGTCGCCGACTGCCCCGTCGTCGGCCGCTTCACCCCGCTTGAACGCGAGTTCGTCGAGCGCACGTTCGAGTTCGTCCCGGGTCAGCGCGCCGAACAGGTCCACGACACCCGCGAGTTCGTCGCCCGTCTCCGTGGCGATCATCGGATCGCCTCCAGATCCGCGGTGGCCGTCTCGGCGATCAGCGCCGGCGACAGGGGTGCGTTCCGCCACGCCGGGAGGCGGCGATCCGGTCCAGGCGGTTCGATGGCGTCGGCGTACGCCGCCGCCTGTTCGAGTTCGTCGGCGCGGTCGTACGACAGGCCGTTGAACGCCGTGTCGAGTTCGTACCCCTCGACGAGCGTCTCGGCGGCTTCGCGGTAGCGGTCGGGGAGCGTCCCGTAGTCGGGGTCGACGCCCGCCTCCTCGACGACCCGGAGCAGCGCCGACGAGACGTGGCGGCACATCTCCGAGAGGCCGGTCGGGCCGCTCACCGAGCGGTGGTCGTGTTCGTACGTCCCCAGATCGACCTGCGCGCTCCCCTCGAAGCCGGCGTGCTCGAAGGCGTCGCCGAGGGTGCCGACCTCGAGCCCCCACGACCGCTGGGGGCGGAGCCGCGCCACGAGGTCGGTTGTCGCCGCGAACTCGCCGGCGAGCGCGTAGCGAAACGACTCCAGATACCGGAGGATCGGTGCCTCGCATGCCGTCGAGAGCGCACGTACCAGCGGGACGAAAAACAACCGAAACAGCCGCCCGTAGAGCCGTTCGTTCTCGACGCGGGCGTAGTACCCCTTCGAGAACGTGTGGCCGTGGGCGAGCGGGAAGAGGAGTCGGGGCACGTCGGCCGGGGTGTAACTCTTGGTGTCGGCGTCGTGGACGGCGACGAACTCCCGGTCGAGGGTCTGTCCCAGCCCCAGCCACACGTCGCGCCCCTTGCCGAACTCGCCGCCGAGGCCGTGGTCGTCGAGCAGTTCCTCGAGGCGAGGGCCGTTGCACCACAGCACCGACAGCGACAGGTCGAATCCGGTGAGCCAATCGTGGAAGGGAGCGACGCGGTCGGCCGGGGCGCGGAGCGGGACGACCACCTCCGCGGGATCGACCCGTTCGAGCGCCGAGAGCACGCGGTCGGGAGCCAGTCCGCCGTACTCGCGCTCCGTCATCGGGACGACGACCGCCGACCGGTCCGTCGGGGCCGGCGGCGTCGGATCGGTCAGGTCGTGGAGCGTCGCCACGCGTTCCTGGACGTACTCCATCACACCTCCCTGAGGACGGCGCGGACAAAAGCCCGTGGATGCGACGCCCGTTCAGTCGCCGAGTCCGTACGTCACCTCGACGGTCTCCGAGACGACGATCGGGTTCGGTTCGAAGTCGGCGTCGGGTCCCATCTCCAGTCCCTCGTCCACGAAACTCGACGTCTCCGTCTCCCCGACGACGGTGGCCACCGACACCACCTCGTCGACGGTCAGTCCCTCGGCGGCGGCGATGTGTTCGCCCTTCGTCCGGGCACGCTCCGTCGCCGCGCTCAGCGCTTCGTTTTCGAGGTGTCGGGTCGTCTCTTCGTGGAGGTCGAAGTCGACGCTCTCGATCCGTCCACCCGCGTCCGTCGCGTCCACGACGACCGCCCCTGCCGCCTCGGCGACACAGTCCACGTGGAGCGTCTCGATCGCCCAGTACGCTGCGTCGGTCTCCTCCCCGAACAGGTCGCTTGTCTCTTTCACGCGCCGATCGACCGTCCGGATCCGGTCGTCGTCGACCGGGAGCGACGCCCTGACCGTCGCTGCGCAGTCTCGGGCCTGCTCTCGAGCGACCGTTCCCGACGCACCCTCGCCCGTCGCCTTCACTTCGACCGTCGTCAACTCCGGGACGCTTTCGGCTCGACCGGTCGCCGTCACCGTGATGGTTCGTCCTGTCATCGTCCTCGGAGGGACGGCCGCCGACACTAAGTGGTTGGTGTCGGAGACCCGACGGCCGGACCGTTTTTTAAACTGGGAGACCCAACGTGAGTGCATGAAATCGACGCGGAAGGGCCTTCGTGACGGAGAGTTACAGAAGGACACCTACGAGCGGCTCACCTGCTCCGACTGTGAGAAGGTGCTGAAAAAGCAGGACGATCCGGACGAGGTGTTCTCCGTTCGGATTTGCCCCGGGTGTGAACGCGAGTGGAAGGACCTGCGGTAACTACTCGAAGACGGCGTCGAACGCCCGCGCACCCAGTGGATCGAACGTCCCCGCGGCGACGGCCTCCGCGACGTGGTCGGGGTCGCTCGTCCCCACGAGCGCACAGGTGATACCTGGGGCACTCCGCGCGAAGTTGATCGCCCGCTGAGCCGGCGTCTCCCCCTGCAGTTCGGCGTCGACGGCCGCCGGAATCCCGTCGACCAACTCTCCCCCCGCGAGGCTCGCACTCGCGAACACGTCGAGGTCGAGGGCGTGGGCAACGTCCAGCGCCGACCGGCGCTCGCCCTCGAACGCGTGGGCCGGCGTCGTGAACGCGTCGGCCATGAGGACGTTGAACGGGAGTTGTATCGCCTCGAACCCTGTCGTCCCGTGGCCGACGGTTTCGGCGGCCGATCGGGCGCGTGCCACCACCTCCGGGAGCGACAGGTGGGCGTCGGCGTCCGGCGGGACACGGAACGCGTCCCACGTCGCCACGCCGTACCCGCCGATGTCGTCCGCATCGATCCGACGCTCCAGTCGCTCGAAGGTCGCCTCCAACTGGTCGTACACCGCCTCGCGGGAGCGCGCCCGGAGTTGCGTCTCGGGGTTGTGGACGTAGTAACAGTCCACCGTCTCGACGCCGAGGGCGTCGAGCGATCGGTCCAGCGACGCCTCGATAGCCTCGGGTGCGATGCAGTGGCGGCCCGCCGCGATGTCACCGGGGTCGACGGATCCGGACTCGACGAATCGCTCGCGAACGTACGTCGCCGGATCCTCCGGTCGTTCCCCGTCGAACGGCAGGAATCCACCTTTCGTGGCCACGACGACGGCCTCGCGGTCGACGTCGGCCCCATCAAGGGCCCGTCCGACGACCCGCTCGCTCCGCCCACAGCGGTAGTTGGCGGCGGTGTCGACGACGTTACAGCCGCCGTCGAGCCCGGCGATCAGCGCCCGCTCGTAGTGTTCGTCGACGGCGTCGGTCGGCTCTCCGAGGTAGGTACCGAGGCCGACACTCGAGACGACGCCCGGATCGAACCGACGGAAGTAGGTTCGACCGAACCCGTCGCCGAAGCGGTCGCGATACCCCCACGTGGCGCTGCTGGTCGCCATACGTCCACTACGCGCGCCGAGGGGGAAAGGCGTTGCACGTCATACGTCGCCTTCGAGCGCCCGCCGCAGACGGTCGGTGAGTGTCTTCCGTCGCGCAGGCCAGACGAACTCGTCGGCGTCGAGGGGGATCTGTCCGCCACCCATCCGGGAGTGCCCGCCGCCGTTCGCCTCCGGGATCCCGTCGAGTGCGGCCTCGATGGCGCGCCCCATGTGGACCCGGTCGTCCCGGGACCGCCCCGAGAGGTGGAGGACGCCGTCGCGGACGCCCCAGACGACGGCGGCGGTGACACCTTCGAGCAGCATGAGTTCGTCCGCAGCCTGCGGAATCGCGTCCACGTTCGACACCTCACCCACGTCGCTGATCGCGAACGGTCCCTGAATGTCGCGCTCGCGGATCGCCCTCGCCTTGATCTCGAGGACCTCCGCGCTCACCTGCGGGTTGGCGATCCGATCGAGGAGGCTCTCGTCGACGCCGTCGGAGAGGTAGCCGCTGGTTTCGAAGTCGGCGGTGTCGGTACCCGCGGTGAGCCGATCGGTGTCGGTGAGGATGCCGTAAAACAGCCCCGTCGACAGCGTCGACGGGATCGTGTAGTTCGTGTCTACCTCGCTCTCGTGGCTATCCGGTGGTACCGGCGTGGCGTCGACGTCGCGGAAGTACTCCCCGATGACGCTGGAACAGGCCCCGTACTCCGTGCGAACGTCGGTGAAGGCTTCACCACTCCCGTCGCCAGGGTGGTGGTCGATGACCGCTACTGGATCGATGTCTTCGGAGCCGCTGAACCCCCGTGCCAGGTTGTGGTCGACGAGGACGATCGCCTCCGAACCGATATCGTCCGACCGCTCGATGGCGGTGAGTTCGGGGTTGAGGACGTTCCGGAACACGCGGTTCTCCTGGTGGCGGATCTGTCCGGAGAAGTTGATGGTCGACTCGGTCCCCACCTGTTCGGCCAGCGAGGCGACGCCCATCGCGGCTGCCATCGCGTCCGGGTCCGGGTTCGGGTGGGTCAGCACCGCAACGTCGTCGTACTCCGCCAGCAACGACACGAACCGGACGCCGGCCGGCCGCGTGAACTGGTGGAGGAGGTACCCGCCACCGAGCAGGACGACGAGGCTGACGACGGCCGCCGCAAGCAACTCGGGGTAGGACTGCGCGACCGCTATCGCCCGCTGGACGAGATCCTCGGCCACGACCGACATACCCCTCCCGACTCGGTCGAGGGTCAAGAGTATTCTCCCATTCCGACCTCGGGAAGCCGACGGAACGGCTCAGGACGAGGTGAACGCGTCGATGGCCGGCCGGAAGCCGTCGTAGACTGCCGGGAAGCGGAGGGCGTAGCCGAGTTCGTGGAGCCGGTCGTTGGCACAGCGCTTGTTCGCGCGAACTCGTCGACTCACCGTGTCGTCCGTGGCCGCCGCTCGTTCCTCGACCGTCCACTTCGCCGGCGGGTCGACGCCACACTCCTCGGCCAGCCAGTCCGCGAACGCGTGCTTCGAGACGGGTTCGTCGTCGACGCCGAGAACGACCTCGCCGCGCGCCCGATCGGTCGTCAGGACGTGTGACACTATCCCCGCCGCGTCGTCGCGGTGGATGGAGTTGAGATACCCCTCCGTGACCGGGCCGTCGAGGTAGCGGTCCATCCGATACCGGTCCGGACCGTACAGGCCCCCAAATCTGACGACCGTGCCGTCCATCGGCGACGCGTCGAGGGCGATCCGTTCGGCCTCGAGCAACACGTCCTGTCGCTCGGTCGCGGGCTCCGGTGTCGTCGACTCGTCGACCCAGTCACCGTCGTGGTCGCCGTAGACGCCGGTACTCGACGTGTAGACGAGTCGGTCGGGTGGTGACGCCCGTCCGCAGAACGTCTCGACTGCGGTCCGAAGCCCCGTTACGTACGCCGTCCGCGCCGCGTCGACACCGCGGCCGCTGGCGCTCGCCGCGTACACGACCCAGTCGACGTCGGGGACGGCCGACAGCGACTCGCCGTCGGTCACGTCGGCACGGACGGCCTCGAAGCCGGCGTCCTCGATGGCGTCGAGCCCCGTCGCCGACCGGCGGACGCCCACCACCTCGTGGCCCGCGTCGGTCAGTCGCCTCCCGAGTTCGATACCGACGTAGCCACAGCCGAGGATTGCGACGCGCACGGCGATCAGCGGGCGTTCCGTCCCGCGACGTAACTGTGAATCGCGGCGAGTTCGTCCAGCGCCAACCGGGTGCGACCCTCGATGGCCTGCTGAATCTCCTGTCCCGAGAGGTCGAGGTCGACGTTCGAGGCGATGGTGTCGACGTCGAGGACGCCCGTCGTCATCCCCATCAGCAGGTAGTCGCGCACCTCCTGTACGATACCGTCGGCGTCCCGGCCGTCGGTTTCGCTGGCGAGGATCGACGCCGCCTCCGACAGCGTCATCGTCGGCGACTCCCCGCTCGCAAGCGCGGCGACCGTCTCGGTCGGGAGGTCGGCTGCGGTGGCGACGGCCTCGATACCCCTCGCGTCGACCACTGCACGGAGTTCGTCGTCGTAGGCGTCGCGGAGTTGGCGTGGTGATTTCGTCTCCGGATCGTCGACAGCGTCGTGGAGCATACGTTCGATGGGTCCCCCGCCAACAAAAGGGTTCACTCGCCGTCGCGGCAGGCCGTCGCCGCCCACGACGTACACCCCGGTCGTGGCCAGGTGCCCGCGCGCTCCTCGCGTTCCCCGTCGACGTCCCCGACACCGTCGCGTCCCGCCGGTACCGCCACCGCGACTGCCGTTCGCGTCTCGAAGTCGACGCGCTCGTCGCGGCCGAGGCGTTCTCCGTCACCGTCGCCGTCCACGTCCAGTCGTACCGTCGATCCGTCGCGAACGTACCGGAGCGTACCGCCCGGCGTCGGGCCGCCGCGTCGCGTCCGCAGGCTGAACCGGGCGTACGCCCCGCGGACGGACACCGACCAGACGTTGATCGTCGCGTACCAGTACCCCGGGACGGGGGCGACCGGCAACCCCGCCGGCACCGCGCCGAGCGTTCCGTTCAACCGATCGGTGAGCAGACGGTCGGTCGCAGCGTCCGCCGCGTCGGTCATCGCTCGTTCGCGGACTCGCGTCACCGTCGCGTTGACCCGTTCCTGTGCGACGGTGCCGGCCCGCGTAGCGAGCGTGCGACCGAACGTCGTCTCCAGTCGCGCCTCGATCCGGTCGACCCGCGCGGGGTCCGCTCCCGACGCGCGTTCGTCCGCCTCGACGGCTATCGCCCGGGCGAGCGACCCGTTACTGGCCGCCAGCGCCCGATCCGCCGGGCTCTCCCACCGATCGAATCCAGCCGTGACCGCTTCGCGAACCGACGGCCGTGAGAGTTGCGTCTCGCTACGAACGGTGTGGCGGCTCCCGGCACGGAGCGTGGCGACCGAGCCAGAGACGGCCGACCGCAGATCGCTTCGGGGCTCTCGGATCGACGCGTTCTCGACACCGTCTGCCGCGTTCAGCGCCTGTGCCGCCGTCCGCAGCCTCGTCCGCGAGGAGCCGTTGCTCCCCGATCCGGCCACCGAGTCGGCCGCGTCACCGTACGGCGCGACAAACAGGTTGACGTTCTCGGACGATAGCGGGTGGTACGACCGCGACGGCGGGACGCCGACGGCGCGGTCGTGACTCACCGACGCGACGGTGAGGTACGCCGGCGAGCCGTCGGGGACGACGCTCACTGGCCCGGTCGGTGGCGTTCCCTCTCGGGCGAGCGACGCGTTCGCCGGTCCCGCCGAGCGTCGTCCGGCGTCGAGGGTCCGGCGGAGCGACCGCGGTGATTCGATCCCCGCGTGTCCGAGTACTCGGTCGAACGCTCGCCGTCTCTCCTCGTGGCCGTCCGCTCGCCGCTCCAGACGGCGGATCGTCGCGTCGACCAGCGCCGCTCGTGCCGCGACCCGCGCTCGATCCGCCGCGCCGCGGTATCGATCCGGCGGTTCGATCAACGCCATCCGCCGTTTCCGGAGGTCGTCCGCGAGTCGCTCCGGTGGGTTCGCCGTGTACGTCGCGATGCGTCCCGCGTCGACGCCGACGGAGGCGTTCGAGAGCCGTCCACGGAGTTCCGCCAGGTCCGCGTTCACCCACGAGCGGAGTGCCGAGGGGCGGTCACCGTATACGGTCCGCTCGTGCACGCCGAGGCTGTCGTTGGCGACGGCGACGGCCACGTCGTCCCGGCCGCCCTGTTCGTCGACCAGTCGTCGCTCCGCCTTCCCGGGTACGTCGGCCAGGTTCGGACCACCGACCGGCCCGCCGCGTTCGAACGTCTGCCGGGTCGGTCGGTCGGGTGCCGTTCCGTTCGGGGCGTACTCGCCGACCACCGCGACGCCGACACGGTACCGCTCGGTCCACTCTCCGTCCGTGGTGATCGTGCGATTCCCCCGTCGCCACGTCCACGCCACGGTCCGGTCGAGGGTCACGTGCCGGGTGAACGTCTCGAAGCGATGCCGTTCCGATCCGGAGTCGGGAGCCGGAGCACTGCTCGCGTCGACCTCGGCGCTCATCGTCACGTCGGTGGTTTCGAGACTCCACTCCTCGCCCGGAGTGTTGGGTTCGGGACGGGGTTCGTCGTACGTCTGTCGACTCGACGTCAGGAGCTCGGCCTCGACGCGATACGCGGATCGAAAGAGACCGTCGAGCGAGCGATTCGATCGAACCGCCTCGGTCCGAAGCCCAGTCGCCGCCCGGTCGGGGGCCACCCCGGTATCGACGTCGATCCGGTGGCTCGGCGACGGACCGTCACGTCCTCTGATCGGGAGTTCCACGCTCGTGTTCCCGCTCGCGTTCCGCCGCTCGTTCGGGCGTGGGACGACGCGGTCGGCCCACGACGAGTCGGCTTCCGTCGCCGCCGTGAGGTCACGGACGCCGAGTTCGAGGGTCGCCCGCCGCGTCGCTCGCCGTCCGGCCGGATCGCTTCGTCCGAAGGCCGACCGCTGTGCTGTGAGCAGGGCAGCGTTCGTCGACGTTTCGACGTGACGAGTGGCGACGACGTTGGCGATCGGAACTCCGCCGTACTGGGCGTAGCCCCGCGCCCACGCGATGGGGTAGAGCCGTGCGGTCAGCCGCCGCCCCAGTCCCGGACCGTCCAGCGGGGTTCGGTTCAGCCGCGTCTCGAACGTCGCCGTTCGATCGTGTAGAGCCAACACCGGCGTCGCGACGGTCACCGTTCGTGTTCGGTGTTCCCTCGCGACTAGCCGGCCGTCGTCACGGGCCGAGACGGTCACGTTCCGGACCGTCACGCGGACCGCCGTCCCGTTTCCGACGCCCTTGACCTCGATACGGTCCATCGCACGCCCGAGCTCCGCCGGTGTAGTCGCCTCGGGGAGCGACGCGACGGCGGTCACGTCGCCCCGCCGATAGCGGGTCGTCTCGAGGCGGTCGTCGAGGCTCAGATAGATTCGGAGCCGCAACGCGTCCCGGAACGGCCGGGCGTCGCTCAGCAGTCGGCCGTACGGCGTCGCCGCGGGCTCGGTCACCGGCTCCGTCGCCGCCGCTCGCGACGCCTCTCCGACGGCCGATCGGATCGTCTCCGTCGTCGCGGCTTCGACCCGCTCCATGGCGACGTCGGCATCGCGGTCGATCCGGTCCGGCCCACGGGTGTCGACCACCGCGGCGAACGTCGACGCGCCGACCAGCAGGAGGACACCCACGAGCGCGAACGGGACGCGTGCCCGTCGATCCTCGGCGAAGCGGGTCACGGCCACGTCCTCACGGTGATTCGTACGCGACCGAGGCCGACGCGCTCGCTCACCGCTCGCGCCGACGCGTTCGTCGCTCCGAGGTCACGTGCCACCCGATCGGAGACGGCCGCGGCGAGACGCTCGTTGGTGTCGTCGACCCCGCCGCTCGCGAGCCGGGTCGATCGGCCGACACCGAAGCGTTCCGTCGCCTGTCGGTATCGGTGCCGTATCACGGCCGAGACGGGGCGGGCCCCGCCGGCGGCGACGCGGGTCCGCGTCGGCGGAAACAGGCCCTCCACGAACCCCTCGGCTACCACGTCGGCGACCCCCTCGATGCCTCGCGCTCGGGCGGCGTCCCGTGTCTCGTCCCGTCGGGTGGGAAATCCGCTCGAAACGGTCATCGTCGCCGCGTGAACCGGCACGTCTGGCGGTGGTCGCGCGCCCACGGCAACGTGGCCCTTGATCGACGGTCCCGGATACGGCCGCCAGACGGCCGTAACCCGCGTGTGGTTCTCTTGGATCGCCCCCCTGACGGCACTCGCTACCGCCGCCCCGAGTCCATCACGGGCGTGAGACAGACGCCGGCCGTCCACCGTGATCCGGCCGACCGCCGCGCGTGCGAGGAGCTCCGCGAGCGTCCCGTGGGCAGTCCGGTCGACCGACACGCGGGCCCCGTCGCCTGTGGTCGGTTCGAGCGTGTAGTTTACCGACGTCGTCGTCGTCGCGAGCGTCGACGACACGTCCGGTGCGCGGCCCTCACCGGTCGCCTCCCGAGGCGTCGCAGTCGTCACCGTCACCACTGCGCCGCTGATCAGAAGGAGACAGAGCACCCCGTCGAGGACGGTGCTCGTCACGCCCACACCTCCACGCGGACGCGACCCGGGCGGACCCGAGCCGGGCCGATTTGGATGCCGATCCGACGTGTCGCCGTCTCGGTGTCGACAGCCTCGGGTGGGGTCGGACCGGTGTGCCACCGCTGACCGGCCGCGGCGGCGGTGACGTTCAGGCGGTAGCCCGCCGGCCCCGCCCGCCGTGCTCGGTCCGTTCGATCCGGCTTCGCGACGCCGCCCGAAGCGAGGATGTCGACGACCCGGTCGAGCGTCGGCGGCGCGACCGATCGCTCCTCCTCGCCGATGGCTCCGTCCACGGCGGCAGCGTACGTCGAGACGGCCACACACACGGCCACGAGCACCACGAGCGCGGCGACTGGTTCGACCTGCCCCCTAGCCGACGAGCGTGACATCACACCCCTCCCAGACGACGTGTCTGACGATCAGCGGACCCTCGGCCGACCGCCAGCGTGAGTTCCTTTCCCGCGCCGTCCCGGCGGCCGTACAGAGCGCATCGCCGGAGTCGAACCGACTCCCCGGGGGCGCACCGCGGAGGACCGCTGTCAGCGAATCGATCCCGGCGGCGGGGGTCACGGGACCGAACGCGAACGTCGCGTGGGTCGTCCCGGCGTCGTTTCGGAGTCCGATCCCCCCGGGTTCGACCCGGATCGCCCGTGCGTCGAGCGGGTGTTCGGCGGTCGCGGGGTGTGCCGTCGCCGCCGTTCGGTCGACCGTTCCGGCCACGTCGGCGGCGGCCGGCGGCGGGGCCGTCGGGAGCGCCGCAGCGACGCCCACCAACGCGACACTCGCGATGGACAGTCCGAGCCACGTGTACCACGCATCGACTGGAACGCCGAACATGGGGTGGGATGGCCCCGTTACCGCACTTGAACCTCGGCCCGGCTACAGGAACAGGCCCGCGCCGACGTACGCCGAGAAGTAACAGCAGGTCGCGAGACACAGCGCGACCCCGATGCGGTGCCCGAGATGCGTCCGGTCGAGCCCGCGGGTCAGCCCCGTCGAGAGCACGGTGAGCGCCACCGCGAGCCAGAGGACGTACGCTCCGACGGCGACGCCGAGTTCTCCCGTCGGAAGCGCTCCCGCCCCGAACCCGGCGGTTTCGGTTCGCCCGACCCGCGCGGACAGGGCGACCGTCGCGCCACCGACGAGCGGTCCGAAGACGGCCGCAGTGTTCGACAGTGTTCCCGTGACCTGTGCCAGTTCGCGCCGTGCGTCGCGTTCGATCCGCCGCAGTTCCTCGGCGTGTTCCGCCGTCGCGACCAGCGCGTCGCCGGCGGGCCGGCCCTCGGTCGCCGCGAGGCCGAACAGTTCGGCCATCTCGTTGGCCCGTCGGCTCGGGAGCGTACCGAGTACCCCGTGCTCGCCGCGGAACGCCTCGGCCACGGTGACACCGAGTCGGTGCTGTCGCTCCGTCGCCTCTTCGAGGAGGTCGCCCGTCGCGCCCGACATCCGATCGGCCACTCCGTCGACCGCCGTCTCGACGGCTTCCCCGGCAGACACGCGCCGTCCGACGAGATAGAGCGCGTCGTGGAGTTCCGACTCGACCGCGATGACACGCTCGCGGACGCGTCTGGCTTCGTGGACGTGGACCACGAGCGCGACACCCGGTCCGAGACCGACGGCGGCGACCGGCCCGGCCCACCCCCCGACCACGTGCGTCACGACGACGACGCCGACCGCTGCCGCGACGACGCCGGCGGCCACCGAACGGGACCATCCGTCGGGCGTGTCGGGGTGATCCCGGCCGATCCGGGGCGGCGGGAACGCGACTGGCCGGCGAGCGAGGAGCCACGCCCCGGCCACGACCACCACGAGCGGGAGCGCGAGGTCGTAGAGTGCGACGACGACCGGTAGTGAGAGCCGAACGCCGGTCGCCCGGGCCGCCGGGAGGACGCCGACGAGCGCTAGCGGTAGGAGAACGCCGAAGGCGTACAACCCCGTCACCGGCCCCCTGATCTCGGTCGCGAACGTCGCCAACTCCTCTCGCGCGCCGTCGAGCGCCGCCGCTACTGCCCGGTCGAGGTGTCGGTCGCGCTCCGTGGCCGGTGCTGACGCCGCGGCGTCGAGCCGGTCGACGGCGCGTTCGAGCGCCGGGAACTGATCTCCCCACTCGTCGACGAACGCCTCGAAGCCACTCCGTGGCGTCCCGCGGGCGCGGTCGACGTGGCGGTGGAGGCTTCGAGCTAGCACCCCGCTCCCCGTCCGGGCGGCGAAGACGGCCGCGCGCTCGGTCGCAGGGTCGATCCGCAGACGGAGCGCGGCCCGTCCGACGAGCGCGGCGGCCGACCCCAGCGCGCGTGTCCGACGCAGCGTCGCCAGGAACCGAACGCCTCGTTCCACGACGGTCGGGACGCAGACGCCGACGCCCGTCCCGGCGGCCAGGATGGCGAGTCCGATTCGCCCCGACCCGAGTGTAGCCACGCCCACCCCGACACCGACTGCGACGACGGCCACGACGACGGCCACACTCCGGGCCGCACGCTCGGTCGTCTCGGCGTCGGCGCTCCAGCCGAGATGTGCGAGCGCCCGCTCGAACGCCGGGTCGGGGTCCACGCCTGTCGGCCACGCGGCAGCCAGTCGCCCGACTGCAGTCCCGGTCATTTCGCCATCCGCCTGCGGTGTACCGTATCCACCTCGGTCGGTGACGTCCGCTCCGTCGCCGCGAGGTCGGCCAAGAGTGATTCGCGCTCGTCGAGTTCGTCGAGCACGTCCGCGTACGACTCCCCCGGTCGGGTCAGTGACGCCACGAGATGACTGTTTCCGCGCTCGACGACCCCTGTCGGCTCGGTTCCCCCGTCCCCGGCTACGAACAGCGACTCGAACGCGACGCCCTCCCCGGTGTGGCGCACTTCTTCGATGGTGTCCACACGTCGGCTCTCGCCCGCCGCGAGTGTGACGAGCAGGTCGGTCGCGGCGAACGACGACGCCGGCACGCCGAGGTCGGTCACGACGCGCTCGAACACGGCATCGGACCCGTCGCCGTGGATCGTCCCGAGGACGGCGCTCCCCGCCGCGCCCACCCGCATCGCCTCGTACAGCGTCATCGCCTCTTCACCCCTGACCTCGCCGACGACCAGCGCACCCTCGCCGAGTCGGAGCGCGGTCCGTAGCGCTTCCTCGGCGGATAGCGACGGCCCGTCGCCGCTCTCTATCCGAACCGGTTGGACGTCCCGGCCGGCCTCCTGCAGTTCGGTCGCCGGGAGTTCGGGCGTGTCCTCGACGACGACGGTCCGCGTCGTCGGCGGGAGTTCCCAGAGGAGCGCGGAGAGCAGCGTGGTCTTGCCGGCACCCCGTGGCCCGGCGATCAACCCCGCAGCGGCGCGCTCGACGGCGAGCGAACAGAGCGCGGCGGCGTCGGCCGGGAGCGTCCCGTTCTCCACGAGGGCGGCGAGCGTCCACGCCGTCGTCCCGTGCGTTCGGAAGACGAAACCGTGGCCCTCGCTCGCCGGATCGGTGGTCCCCGCGACGCGGACTCGGTCGCCGGCGAGCGTCTCCGTCGTCGCGTCGAGCGTAGGGTTCGCCCGTGAGAAGGACCGGCCACTCTCCCTGCGGAAGCGGGAGGCGAGCGCTGTGGCCCCCTCGCGTGTCAGGTGGACGTTCGTCGGTACTCTGTCGCCCCCAACGACGACTCGGACGGGGTTGTCGCTCACGGGTGCGGTCACGAGCACCTCCGACACCAACGGGTCGGTGAACAGATCCTCGAGGACGCCGTGCCCGTGCGTCTGTTTTCGGAGGACTCGCTCGACGGCCTCGACCGACACTTCGGCAGGGTCCACGTCACCAACCGCTCGGACGGCCCGTGCGATCGGCCGGTCGTCGTCCGTCGTCGGGCCCTCGGCCAACTGCTCGTACGCCTCCGCCAGAGCGCGGAGTCCCCCGTCGCCGAGCCGCGTTTCGAGCGGATCGAGCAAGTAGTATCCCCCCGCTTCGGTCCGGTACCGACGTACCGTCGCGCCGGTGTCGAGCTCCCGACGGTCGAGCAGTGTCGCCTCGCTCGGCGGCCGGTCCGACAGTCTCGCGTTCGACATCGTCGGTCCGACGGTCGCGGGAAGCGCCCGTTCGTAGCCGCCGTCGACCCGGTCGGCACCCGCGGCCAGCCCCGTCGTCGCCGCCACGTCTGCCACCGGTCCGGCGCGCCCGGTCGCGGCGCGGGCGGCTCCGAGCGGATCGCTGCGCGCCCGCTCCGCGAGGACCCCGTCGTGGACGGCGACACGAGCGACGAAGCGACCGGCCGCGACGAGTAACCCCACCGCTCCGTCGTCGTAGACGCGTTCTCGCCCCGCGTGTCGGACGCGGACCGCGTCGACCTCGCGGTTCGAGAGCGCATCGATCACCGTCGCACGACAGTCGGGAGCGGCCGCGAGGTCACCGCCCCCGGAGCAGCCGTCGGCGTCGACGACGAGCGCGATGCCCCGGTCCGGATCGGCTCCCGGTGGCGACCGAAACGACGGCTCGCACCGACACATGTTGCCCGACTCGTCGTCCCGGAATCGGTCCAGTAGCCTCATACTGTCCCGTTGCCCCGGCATCGCTTTTGAATCTCAGTCACGCCGGACGACCACCCTGACCCCGTCGTCGCGAACGAGCGAGAGGACGAGCCGGTGTCGACCCGGTGTCCGCAGGCTGATCGGGCCGTCCGGCGTCCGCAGGTCGACGCCCCGAAGGGTCGTCCGCCGGGGTCGACCGTCTCCAACCCGATAGGCGAGTAGATCCGCCGTCCCGTCGATCCGTAGTGTCGCCTCGCTGGCCGTCCACGAGCGGGCCGGAAGCCGCAGGGTGACGATCCGTCGTGCGCCAGCCACCGACGGTCGGGTCGGGTCCTCGTGGGCGAGCAACGACCGCGCTGCCCGGTCGAGTCGATCGGTTGTCCCGTCGAGGTGGATTGCCGTCCGCGCCGCCTTTCCCTCCTCGATCGCCGGCGTCGCGGCCGCCAGCAACACGACGGTCAGAACGACGGCGAGGACGACGCGGATCACAACAGTCGTCGGATGCGGTCGGCCAGCGATAAGGCCCCGCTCTCGTCCTCGTCCACGTACTCGTGCCTGGTCTCGCTGTCCTCGATGTCGGGACGGTCGACGGCCGCTGCGGCGGTTGCGGCCGTCTCCGCGAGCGTCGCGTCCGTTCGTCTCGACGTCCCCGACCGCTCCGTCGACCCCGTACCGTCCGCGTCGCTTCCGCCCCGCCAACCGTCCGTTCCCGCCCCGACACCACCGGACGCTCCCTCGGTCGCGCGGTCCGGTTCGCCGTCGTCGTGCCACTCCACTCCGTCTTCCCGCCCCGTGTCGTCGTCGACTGTCGTCTCGGCGGTGTGTCTCGGACCGTCCACGTCGCGTTGCGCCCGGTCGTCGCCGTGGTCGGGTGCCTCGTGTAGGTCCGCTTCGAGGCGCTCGACCCGTGCCACGGCGGCGTTCGCCCGACGTTCGACTTCCTCGTCGACCGCTCGCACGCCGCCGGCGAACCCCCGGAGGGCCTGCACCGCCGCCTCCAGATCGGCCAGTCGGTCGTCGAGTTCCTCGACGTTCGTTTCGATGTCGTCCAGTCGTTGCTCCATTCGGGCGGTGTCGGGCAGTCCGTCCACGGCGTGTCCGTCGCTGATCGCCCGCTCTACCGCGTCGATCCGGTCGTCCAGTCGGTCGTCCATGCGGCGCGCTGGCCGCGCCATCGCACCTAAACCCTCGGTGGGTCGGTACCCGAGACGCTCACGGTGTCTCGGTCCCGGAAACGCGGCGGTGTTTTGAAGGGAGCGCGAGACGCACGTCCGACGCATGAAGTCCGTCCTGATTGGTGTCGGACAGGCAGGCGGCAAAGTCGTCGGCGCCCTGTCCGATTTCGACGCGCGGAACGGTTTCGGTGCGGTCGTCGGATCGCTCGCGGTCAACAGTGCCCGGTCGGACCTCCAGTCCCTCCCGCTGGAGACGGTCCTCATCGGCGGGGCAGAAGTGAACGGTCACGGCGTCGGCGGCGACAACGAACTCGGCACGAAGGTGATGCGCGACGACGTCCAAGAGGTGTTGAGCGCTATCGACGGCCGGATGACGGCCCGCGCCGAGGCGATGTTCGTCGTCGCCGGCTTGGGCGGTGGCACCGGAAGCGGCGGCGCGCCGTACCTCGTGAAGAAACTGCAACGCGTCTACGACGTCCCAGTCTACGGCCTGGGCGTCCTCCCCGGGCGCGACGAGGGCGCGCTGTACCAGGTGAACGCCGGGCGATCACTGAAGACGCTCACCCGGGAGGCGGACGCGACGATACTGGTCGACAACGACACCTGGCGGTCGGCGGGCGAGAGCCTCGAATCCGGCTACGAGGCGATCAACGAGCGTATCGCTCGGCGCGTCGGACTCCTCCTCGCCGCGGGCGAAGCCGTCGGCGGCGTCGGCGAATCGGTCGTCGACAGTTCGGAGGTCATCAACACGCTCCGTGGCGGCGTTGCGACCCTCGGCTACGCGTCGGCCGACGCCGCGCCCGACGCGGGTGGGAACGTCAACGTCGTCACGAGCACGACCCGCCGGGCCGTTCGGTCGGGACTCGGTCTGCCGGACACGACGAGCGCGGAGCGGGGACTACTCGTCGTCGCTGGCCGTCCCCGAGCGGTCTCACGGAAGGGCGTCGAGAAGGCCCGGTCGTGGCTGGAGACGGAACTCGACACGATGGAGGTCCGCGGCGGCGACTTCCCCCTCGACGACGACCGGTTGGCGTCGCTCGTCCTCCTCGGTGGTGTCGTGGACTCCGACCGTCTCGACGGCTTCCTCGAACGGGCGCGGCGGGCAGCCGAAGACGGTGTGGCGGAGGACGAAAACGAGACGCTCGCCGACGACCGGATCGACGGCCTGCTGTAGCTACTTGGACGTGACGAGGCTGCCGCCGTCGAACTCGGCTCGACCGTACTCCACGTCCATCAGGTCGAGGATAGTCGGGCCGATGTCGAACAGGTCCGCGTCGGTGACGCTCACCGATGGATCGTCGACGAACAGCGTCGCGTTGTCGAAACTGTGCATCCCGTTTCGGGGGCCGACGTCGAACACCTCGTCGTGACCCTTGAACCCCGACTTGAGGTCGAACCCGTGGTTGGGGATGGCGACCAGATCCGGCGCGATGTCGTCGTGTGCGCCCCGGAACGCGTCCTCCTTCTCGACGACGCGCTCGCAGACCGCCCGACCGTCCGGCCCTTCGAGCGCTTCGAGCGCCGCCTTCAGTTCGTCGCGGGTCGCCTCGTACTCGTCTTGGGGCACCGACCCGCGCGGCTCGCGACCCTCGAGGTTGATGTAGAACCGTCCCGGGATGAGCGAGTAGGCCCGCGACTCCTCGGCGATGTCCGTGAGGTCGTCGTGGTCGTCGTCCTCGAAAGAGAGCCACCCCTCCTCTTGCAGCCACGCGTTGAAGTGGACCTCGTGATCCAGCGACGTGAAGCCGTGGTCGCTGGCGACGACCAGGGTCACGTCGTCGTCGAGGCGGTCGCGGATCTTCCCGATGTAGTCGTCGACCTTGCGGTAGAACTCCATGAAGGCCTCCTTGTTCGGCCCATCGCGCTCGTAGTCCTTGAACAGGAAGTGGTTCACGCGGTCAGTCGTCATGAAGACGCCGAAAAAGAGGTCCCAGTCGTCGCGGTCGAGATACTCGCTGAACGCCTCGAACCGCGTGTCGATCGTCTCGTGGGCGTCCTCGACGAACGCGCTTTTGTCCGCCTTGTGACCGAGTTTGGCGTTCACGTCGATGGCGTAGTCGATCGATTGGAGGTAGTCTCGGAGTTCGTCCGGACGAGCCGCCTTGTCGACCCCCGGCGAGAGGAAGCCGGAGACCATCCGCTGGACGCTCCGCTGGGGCGGGAAAGTGACGGGAACGTTCATCACTGTCGCGGTGCGGTCGGTCCCTTCCAACCGATCCCACAGCCGTTGTGCTTGCACGTCTTGTCCCATCGGTACGTACGTGTCGTACGTGCCGGATTCGCGGTCCTGGAAGCCGTACACGCCCGTCTCACCGGGGTTGACCCCCGTCGTCAGTGCCGGCCAACAGGCGCTCGATTCCGGGGGAACGATGCTGTCGATGGCGCCCGCCGACCCCTCGTCGGCGAGTGCCGCGAAGTTCGGAAACTCCTCGGGATGATCCGCGAGGAGACTGTGTGGCACCCCGTCGATGCCAACGAATGCGACGCGCGGATGATCCCCGCCGCGCAACCGATCGAACAGACCCATACCACCTGCCTATCGGGGAAGCGCATAAGAATCTTCGTTTCCGGACGGCTCCGGACCGGTTCTCCGACACGCCCTCGTCTGTTAGGTGACCGTACCTCGTGGCCGCCGATCGTCCCCCGTTTTCCAGCCGATACCGGGATGAATCGCACGACAGCGGCGTGTTAACCAGCCGTACCAAACTCCCTAAGGTCGCTTCGACCAACCCGCTAGATATGAGCACGACCGCCGCCACCGACGACCTGAACGAGAAACAGCGTCGGATCCTGCGATACCTCCGTGAACACGCCGGCACGAAGACCTACTTCAAATCGCGGCTCATCGCCGCCGAACTCGGCATGACCGCCAAGGAGGTCGGGGCGAACATGACCGCCATCCGAACCGGCGAGTTCGACGTGGCCGTCGAGAAGTGGGGCTACTCCTCCGGCACGACCTGGAAGGTCGAGAATTAAGGGTCGTACCTGACGAACGCCGCCGCGTCGTCGGCGAAGGCCCGCGTCTCCGCGTCGAAGGAGTCGGCGTACCGCACCAACAGCGTGATGATCGTCTCGGGCCGCGCGACGGCGTAGCCGTCCGAGCGGTCCAAGAGCCCCGCCTCGTCGAGTTGGCTGGCGTACGTGCTCACGGTCGCCCGCGAGACGTCGAGGGCGTCCGCCACCGCGGTTCCGGTCGCGTCGGGGTGGCGAAGCAGCGTCAGGATCATGCCACGAGGCGTCTCGCGACGCAGGTAGCCGAGCGCCGTCTGCTCGAACGCCGAAAACCGACCGGCGACGAAAAACCGGCGGTAGTCGCCGTCGCGACGGGATGCCAACGCGCTTCCGTCGGATCGACGATCCGACGACGTCTCGCCTGCGGGCTCCTCGTCAAGGAGGCGACGCAGGTGGTGTTGGGTCTCCCCCGTGCCGAGTTTCAGGTCGTCGCGCAGTTTCGAGAAGTGTGCGCCCGGCGTCGCGTTCACGTAGCCGAGGATGGCGTCGCGGGCGTCGCTGTCGGACTCGGCCGCCCGTGCGGACGTACTCCCGAGTCCGGCCAGCGGCGTCGCCGCTCCGAGTGCGGCGAACCGACGAAGCGTCGCTCGTTTCTCCCCGTCGACTCCCCGATCCCCGTCCGGCATCGTCACCCGGACAGTCGGCTCGCCCCGGCAAAAGCGTGTCGCACGTCCGTGCTACTCGGGCTCCGTCTCCGCCTCGGGGTCGCTGCCGGCCCCCTCGTCGGCGTCTTGCATCACTTCGTTGGCGCTCTTGATGTCCGTCCCCGCCCCCGACTTGATCGCCTCGGCCTCCTGTTCGAGTTCCTCGACGTCCATCTCGGCGGCCTCGTCGATCTGGCCGAGGATCTCCTCGATGTCGTCGAGGCCGATGAGTTCGCGGGTTTCGTCGTCGAACTCCAGCGAATCGAGGGCCGCGGAATCCTGCACGTCGCTGCCCGTGAGTTGCTTGCCGTAGCGACCGACGAGCGACGTGAGTTCCTGCGGGAGGACGAACGTCGTCGACTCGCCCTGCCCGATGCGTTCGAGCGTCTCCATCCCCTTGTCGATGACTGCGCGTTCGCCCATCGACTCGGCGGATTTCGCTCGCAACACCGTCGAGATGGCGTCGCCCTGTGCCTCGAGGATCTGGCTCTGCTTCTCCCCTTGGGCGCGGATGATGTTCGACTGCTTCTCGCCCTGTGCGCTCTCGACGGCGCTCCGGCGTTCACCCTGCGCTTCGAGGATCATCGCCCGGCGGCGACGCTCCGCGGAGGTCTGTTGCTCCATCGCCTGCTGGACGTCCTTCGAGGGGTTGACCTCGCGGACCTCGACTGACTCCACGCGGACGCCCCACTCGTCGGTTGGTTCGTCGAGTTCCTCGCGGATGCGCGCGTTGATCTCGTTGCGCTTGTTCAGCGTGTCGTCGAGTTCCATGTCGCCCAGCACCGCCCGAAGCGTCGTCTGGGCGAGGTTCGACACCGCCATCTTGTAGTTGTCCACCTCGAGGAACGCCTTCTTGGCGTCCATCACCTTGATGTAGACGACGGCGTCGGCGGTCACGGGCGAGTTGTCCCGCGTGATCGCCTCCTGTCGCGGCACGTCGAGGGTCTGGGTCCGCATGTCGAAGGAGTACGTCCGCGAGACGAACGGCGGGATGAACGTGATACCCGGTTCGAGTAGTCGTCGGTACTCGCCGAACACCGTCAGCGCCTTCTTCTCGTAGGCGTCGACGATTTCGACCATCTGGTAGACGGTGACGATGGCGAGGATCAGGACGAGTAGCCCGACGAACAGCGATCCGAACGGGAGACCGAGTTGGAGTACGGCGGGGTCCATGCCGGAGCATTAGGCTGTCGGTGGCATAAGGGTTCTCACGCCACCCGTTCACGACCAGTCGTCGACTTCCTCGACCCGCTTGCCGGTCGCCTTCGGGATCACCCGCCGATCCGCGTTCGCCCACTCACGGTCGAGTTCCCGCCCCTCGAACAGACGGTCCAGAAAGACCGCCAGCGCCGCAACCTCGGAGTGGGGCTGGTTCGTCACGCCCACGTTCCAGTCGGCGCGGTCGTACACCTCGAAGTCGACCTTCCCCGCCCCGACGACGAGTAGGAGGGGGTCGCCCCCGTCGCCACCATCGAATCGCTCCCTGATCGCCCCCGTGACCGACTCGACCGGTTCGCCGTACATCGTGAGGTGGACGACCGCCCCATCCCAGTCGCGCAGCACCGGCCGCCACGCGTCGGTCACCGTCACGTCGAACGGGCCGCCGAAGCGGTCGGTGATGTCCGCGACCGTCTCGCGGGCCTGCGTCGCCTCGCCGACGAGGATCGCTCGATCGGCACCGAGCGCCCGCGCCGTCAGGGCGACGTGTGTCGTCATGCGGTCGTCGCGGCCGGGGCGGTGGCCCAGTCGTAACACGACGACTTCGGCGGAGTTCTGCATGTCCCGAGCGAGGGCGTCGAGTGGGTAACGGCTTTCGGATCGCGGGACGGGGGACACGGCGCGGGACGGCCGGATCGCAACACACTTGCGCCGCGTGGGACAGGTGAACGGCATGGATCTCTCGGATCGGCGCGTGGTCGTCACCGGCGGGGCGGGTCTCATCGGCTCGCACCTCGCCGCCCGACTCGCGGACGACAACGACGTGATCGTCGCCGACGACTGCTCGAAGGGCGAACCGGACCGGGTCCCCGACGACGCCACCCTCGTCGAGACGGACGTGACCGACCCCGACGACGTGGCCGAGGTGGTCACCGAGGACGTCGACGTCGTCTTCCACCTCGCGGCCTACACCGACACGAACTACGCCGACCCCCGTCGGCTGTTCGAGGAGAACACCGAGATGACGTACAACCTGCTCGAACGCGCCGCCGAGGTGGACGTCGATGGCTTCGTCTTCACCTCTTCCTCGACCGTCTACGGCGAGGCGCCCCGCCCGACCCCCGAGGACTACGCCCCCCTCGAACCGATCAGCGAGTACGGTGCGAGCAAACTCGCCGACGAGGGACTGGTGTCGACGTACGCCCACGCCCACGGCGTGCAGTCGTGGACCTTCCGTTTCGCCAACATCGTCGGCCCGCGCCAGCGGGGGAACGTGATCCCCGACTTCGTCGAGAAACTCCTCGACGACCCGGAGACGCTCACCATCCTCGGCGACGGCCGACAGGAGAAGTCCTACCTCCACGTCGAGGACTGCGTCGACGCCATCTGTCACGTCGTCGAACGCGCGGACGCGGATCTGAACACCTACAACCTCGGGTCGCGGACCACGACGTCGGTCAATCGCATCGCGGACATCGTGAGCGAGGAGATGGGCCTCGATCCGGACTACGAGTACACGGGCGGTGACCGTGGGTGGACCGGCGACGTGCCGAAGATGCGCCTCTCGATCGAGAAACTCGCGGCGCTGGGCTGGGAGCCACCGGAGTCGAGCGACGACGCCGTCCGCCGGGCGGCCCGGCAGTTGATCGACGAACTCGCATAGACACGCCTTTACTCGCCGCCCCCGACGATTCGGGTGTGCAGATCGTCGGCTACGACACGGTCGACGCCGGCCTCCTCCTGAGCGACGCCACCGACGGTTCGGGGGACGCCGTCGGCGTCGAGTACGTCCCTCTCGACCCCGGGACGACCCTCGACTACCGCCTCGGCGACCGCCGCTGTGCGGGCGTCGTGACCGACGACGGTCACCGACCCTGCGACGCCGCCGCCGCTCCCCACTGTCCGGTCCACGACTCGACGTGGGTCTGTGCCCGGTGCACCGGAACCTGTCTCAAAGACGAGATGGACTGCTTCGACGACCACGCCGTCTACCTCGCGGCGTTCGCGCCGGACACGTTCAAGGTCGGCGTCACGAAACGCCATCGCTTGGAGACGCGGCTCCGCGAACAGGGTGCCGACCGCGGCGCGCACGTCCGGACCGTCGAGAACGGCCGGATCGCCCGCGAAATCGAGGCTGGATTGGCCGGATGGATACCGGACCGGGTTCGGATACCGACCAAGCGGGCGGGCCTCGGTCGATCGGTCGACGAAGCGGCGTGGGAGGCGTTGCTCGACGACTTCGACCCCATCGAGACGTTCGACTTCGACTACGGCCTCGACCTGTCGGAGCGCCCCGTTGCGGAGACGCTGGCGAGCGGCCGGATCCGGGGGGCGAAGGGTCGGTTGCTCGTCCTCGACCTCGCTGGCAGCACCTACGCCGTCGACCTGCGTGCTCTGGTCGGCTACGAGGTCCGGACCGGTGGCACCGACCGTCGCCTCCAGTCGAGCCTCGGCGCGTTCGGGTAGACGACAACCCTTTTCGGCGTGGCTTTCGAACCCGTTCCCATGGCAGACGACGACACCGGCGACGAGTCAGAGACCGCAGGGAGCGACCCCGACGTGAGCGAGGGCGAGACCGAGGCCGAGGAGAAGTCCTTCCGCGAGCGCGTCGAGGAGATCCGCGAGCGTCGCGCCGAGGAGCGTGAGGAGGGTGAACGCCCCGACCCCGAGGAGATGATGGGTGGCGGCGAGGGCGGCAACCCCTTCGCACAGATGATGAGCGGCATGATGGGCGGCGGCGGCGGCCCGCCGGGTATGGGCGGCGGCGGTGGCCCGCCGGGGATGGGTGGCGGTGGCGGCCCGCCGGGGATGGGCGGCGGTCGTGAAGAGGAGTCGGTCGGCAACGAGGAACTCGTTCGCGAGGTCCGACAGCTCCGGGACGAGGTTCGCGACGCGACCCGACAGCTACAGCGGATCGCCCAGGCCATCGAAGACGACTGATCGAGCGGTCTCTTACTCCGCGACGCGGTCGTACACCTCGGCGACTCGGTCGACCGCTCGGCCGACGCCGTGGTCTTCCCGGCGCGCGAGGCAGGCCTCCGACAGCGACGCTCGGTCGTCGAGCGCCCGTTCTATCGATTCCCGGAGCGATTCGGCGTCGCCCGTCTCGAAGTGGTAGCCGGTGACTCCATCGAGGACGGTGTCGGCGAGTGCGCCCTCGTCGGCTCCGACGACCGGCGTTCCGCAGGCGTTGGCCTCCAGCGCGACGAGCCCCTGTGTCTCGACCGGACTCGGGAAGACGAAGAGGTCGAGCGCGCTGTAGAACGCGGGGAGCTCGTCGCGGTCGAGGAACCCCAGAAAGTGGGTGTCGACCCCGCGAGCCTCGGCGCGTGCCTCCAACTCCTCTCGGGCCGGCCCGTCGCCGCCGAAGACGACCGTCGCGTCGAGGCCCGCGGCGGCGTCGACGATGTCGGCGAGTCGCTTCTCGTAGCCGTGGCGGCCGGTGTATCCGATCAGCGGCCGGTCGTCGAGTCCGTGCCGCGCCCGGAACGCGTCGGTGTCGACCGGCCGGAACCGGTCGGTGTCGATGCCGTTCGGGACGACGGTGACGGGTGTCGAGACGCCGACCTCCTCTCGGAGGTGGGTCCCGGTCGCTTCGCTCGGCGCGAGGACGGCGTCCGCGTGGTCGAGAAACCAGCGCTCGTACCGCTCGCTCACGCCCTCGACGATCCGTTCGACCGTCTCGCCGGGCGCGACGTAGTCGGCGTACTCCGCGGAGGGCGTGTGGTACGACGCGACCAGCGGCCGGTCGTGTTTTCGAGCCAGCCACAGTCCAGCGAGACCGACCGCGAAGGGCGTGTGGGCGTGGACGACGTCGACGTCCCGGACCCGTCGCGGGACCCACGGGACGCCGAGCCGAAATCCCGGATAGAAGGGAAAGGGGAGGCTCCGAACGGGGTACTCGCCGGCACGGGGGGCGTAGCCGTCGGTCCGCGGGTAGACCACGTCCATCCGACCGCCGCGCTCCGCCCAGCAGTCGCGCCACGATTTGACGGTGTAGGTGACGCCGTTGACGGTCGGGAGGTAGGTGTCGGTGAAGGCGGCGACCGAACGCATTGCCTCCGGTTCGACGAGGAGGGGTTAATCGTTTGTGACTTCGCACTCGCTCCGCTCCCCGACCCGCCGGTACGCCGCGACGAGCCTCTCGCCGACCCGATCCAGCGAGTGCTCGGCCGCCGTCTCGCGTGCATTCTCGCCTAACCGCTCGCGCAGGTCGGGGTCGGTCGCCAACAGATCCAGCGCGTCGCGGAACTCGGCGCGGGTCGAACACTTGAGACAGTCGTGGCCGTCGGTGTAGAACTCCTCGAAGACGGGGATATCCCGCAGGACGACCGGCTTGCCACAGGCCATCGCCTCCAGTACCGCGATGCCCTGATTCTCCGCCTTGGTCGGGAAGCAGTAGACGTCGCCGGCGGCGAAGGCTCCCCGCTTGTCGTCGACCCAGCCGGTGAAGGTGACGTTCTCGGGGGGATCGGTCGTCCACCGCCGCACCGCCTCGGAGGCCTGCGGTCCCGTGTCGTAGGGACCGAACCACGCGAACTCGTAGTCGGTCTCCTCGGCGAGCCGACAGAACGTCGAGAGGCCCTTGCGCTCGAAGACGTTGCCGACGCTGAACACCACCAGCCCGTCGAGGTCGAACCGCTCGCGGTACTCCCCGCGGAGGGACTCGAACCCCGCCAGCGACGCGGTGTCGACGCCGTTGGTGATCGGTCGGATCGGCGCGTCCACGGGGTAGGATTCGAGGACCCGTTTCGTGTACGCGCTCGGACAGAGGACGAGGTCGGCCTGTGAGTAGAACCACCGCAGATAGCGCCCGAGCGGTCCGGCGAGGTGGGTCGAGCCCCGGAAACTCTCGGCGAAGTCCTCGCGGGTGACGTGGGCGTGGAGGACAAGCGGCGTGTCGGTCCGCTTGGCGTGGCGGGCCACGGCGACGGTCCCCGGCCCGATCATGTTGCAGTGGGCAACGTCGTACTCGCGGAACGCGCCCCGTCCCCGGAGGCCGGCGGCGAGTGCCCGCGGCGGCGACTCGCCCCGCCAGGGCGACGTGATCACGGACACGTCGGTCGTCGACAGGGCGGCGCGTTGCTGGTCGGCTGCGGTCCCGATCCCGCTCCGGTCGAGGCGCCCCTCGAGTTCGAGGTAGTTCAACACCCGCACGCCGGCCGGTTGCGCGGTGACCGTCTTGATGCTACCGATACGCCACACCGGTCGCGGCACTCGTTGTCGGAAGGCCTTTGCCACCCCGCGGCGGCGTTCGTCCATGGGCATCGCTGCCGAGCGGATCGATCGGCTGGCCGCGCTCGCCCGCGCCGCGGCCGCCGAGGGCGACGACGACCGCTCCCGGGAGTACGTCCGCCTCGCCCGTCGGATCGCCGAGCGAAACCGCCTCTCGCTCCCGAAGGGGTTCCGCCGGTTCACCTGCGACGACTGTGACGTCTACCGTCGGCCCGGCCGGAACGCTCGCGTCAGACTCGCCGACGGCCACGTGGTCGTCCGGTGTGACTGCGGTGCGACGGCCCGCTATCCCTACGATTGAGCGGCTGCCGAACCCCACGGTTGATATAAACTTTCAAACCGATTCGGGTTCTGTGACGGGTATGGATACGCAAGCGCTCAGAAAGCGGGCCCACGACCTCGACGTGACGGTCTGGGTCGGGAAGGCCGGCGTCGACGCCGTCGTCGACGAGCTCGACGGACAGTTGCGGGACCGTGATCTGGTGAAGGTGAAGTTCCTGCGGGCGGCCCGCGGCGGGACCGACGTGGAGACGCTGGCGGCAGATCTGGCCGAGCGAACCGACGCGACCGTCGTCGAGACCCGCGGTAACACCGCAGTGCTGTATCGATGAGTACGCTCCCGCTCCAGGCCGATGGGGGCGGTGCGATCGCCCGGTTTCTCGGGGCGAACGGTATCCCCTACGCCGAGTCGCTCGGTGCCGCCGTCTCCTTTCTGATCGCGCTACTGGTCGTCTACTTCGTCGGTCGTCTCGTCCTCATCCCCGTCCTCGACCGGGTGATGGACGCCCGGGGGCTGGAGATTCACGCCCGCCAGCCGCTCCGGAAACTCGCCTTGGCGATCGTCGTCTTCGCCGGCGTCGCCATCGCCTTCGGCTTCGCTGGCTACGGCAACTTCCTCCAGTCGCTCGCGACGGTGGCGGCGGCTGCGACGCTCGCCATCGGCCTCGCGATGCAGGACGTCCTCGCAAACTTCGTGGCCGGCATCTTCATCTTCACCGACAAACCGTTCAAGATCGGCGACTGGATCGAGTGGGACGGCAACTCCGGTATCGTCGAGGACATCAGTTTCCGGGTCACCCGAGTTCGAACCTTCGACAACGAACTGCTGACCGTCCCCAACTCCCAACTCACCGACGGCGTCATCAAGAACCCGGTCGCCAAGGGCCAACTCCGACTGCAAGTCCCCTTCGGTATCGGCTACGACGACGACATCGAGCGGGCGAACGAGATCATCCTCGAGGAGGCTCACGCTCACCCCGAAATCCTCGAGAACCCCGCACCGTCGGTCCGCCTGACCGAACTCGGGGACTCGTCGGTCGTGCTCAAATCACGGGTCTGGATCGACGACCCGAGCCGAGCCGACTTCGTCAAGACCCGCGGGGAGTACGTCACCGCGGTCAAGGAGCGCTTCGACGAGGAGGACATCAACATCCCCTACCCGAACCGGACGCTCGGTGGATCGCTCGAACTCGACGGCGTCACCGCCGAGACGCTGTCCGACTAGAGTTCGATCCGCTCGACCAACCCGCTCTCCTCTTTCGTGTTGATGGCGACGATGCGGACGTAGTCTTCGAGCATGGAGTCTTCGAGTTTCGCTTTCAGCAGGCCGTCGACTTGGTAGACGCCGGCGGCGTTCACCATCTCGATTTCGACGAGTACTCCCCGCTCCTCGCCTTCCTGTAGCGTGACGTTGCGGATCGCCTGACTCGAGAGTGTGTTGATGCCCCGTCCCCCCTCCTCGTAGGGGATGCGCGACCGCCCGCGCTCCATGTCGAGGGCGTCGGCGACGCGGATGACACCTGCCTCGCGGGTCAGGGGGTCCTCCTCGGTGTGGTGACAGAGGATGGCGTGGAGGATCTCGGCTTTCATCCGGACGACGCCCCCCGTGTCGTAGAACTCGGCGAGCAGGCGGTCGAGGACGTCGGCCGCGAGCGGGATCGAGTAGTAGGGGTGACGGTCGCGGTGGACGACGTGGCCCACGTCGTGGAGGGTCGCCGCCAGGGCGACGACGACCGCCTCGTCGGCCTCGTCGAGGCCCTGGTCCGCTGCGCCGTTGAACGGAACGCCGGCCCGCTTCAGCAGTTCGTACAGGCGAAGCGCTCGGTTCCGGACGATTTCGATGTGCTTCGGACCGTGGTCGTTGTACCTCTTTCGTTTCACTGCGTTGACGTTCTGGGCGTCGAGATACGCCCGCACCTCGGCGTCGTCGACGACGGTCGGGAGGATGCGGTTCAGTTTCTCGTCGGGGAAGGCGTGGGCGGCGTCGGGGTCGTACTCGCGGCCACCGCTGTCGTCGGAAGTCACACCGTCACGTTGGTGCCCGACGCGAAAAAGGCCGCCGGGTCAGGCCCCCGCCCCGGACGTCTCGGCTGCCACCTCCCGCACCGCGTCGTAGTCGGGTTCCTGCTTCGGATTCTCGGCCTCCCACCGGTAAGTCACCGTCCCGTCGCCGTCGACGACGAACACCGCCCGCCGGGCGACGCGGATGTCTCCCGGTTGGAAGGACGACGCGACGCCGTAGGCGTCGATCAGATCACGGCGCTCGTCGCTGAGCAGGCCGAAGGTCAGGTCGTTTTGCCGCCGGAACTCGTTGAGGGTGTAGGGCAGGTCGACGCTGACGCCGTACACCGTCGCGCCGACGTTCTCGAAGTTCGCGAGTCGGTCGCGGAAGGTACACATCTCGGTCGTGCAGGTGTTGGTGAAGGCCGCGGGGAAGAACGCGAGAACGATCGGCGCGTCGTCTAATCGTTCGGACAGGGTGAACGTCTCGACGTCGCCGTTCGCGAGCGGGACGGTGAAGTCGGGAGCCGCGTCGCCGGTGTCGAGCATACGCCGCGTTCGGACGACCACGATATGACGTTTGCGGGTCGTCGACCGGCACCGTTCGCCGCCCCGCCGCCACACATCGCCGCCAGCCCTACCCACCCTTCGGTCCAAAAAGCCTATAATCGCGAACAGGCTAGCCGGGTGTAGTGATGCACGATCCAATCGTTCCACTGTTCCCCGGGTTGCCCGGCGGGCCGGAGTTGCTCATCGTCCTCTTCGTCCTCGTCTTGCTGTTCGGGGCGAACAAGATCCCCAAACTGGCCCGTTCGACCGGGCAGGCCATGGGTGAGTTCAGACGGGGTCGCGAGGAGATCGAGGAGGAACTGCAGGAGGGGGCCGAATCGGGGGGCGACTCCGCGTCCGCGACGGACGAGGCGGACACCACGGCTACGACGACCGACGACGAGGCCGAGACGGAATCCACTACGAGCAACTGACGGGACCGCTCCGGTCCCCGCGGACCCGGCAGGGGTTCGCCACCCCGCTTTTTCGGCGGCAGTGGTCGTGTTGAAGTAAGCGAGTGAAACTGGAACCACCTCGTTGTGCTCCTCGTGCTTCGGTCTGTGGTGCTTGTGACACCGGGAGAACGTTGCTCTCCCGAGCTCACGGCGACTCCGTCGCCGTGAACGGCCGTCGTCCTCCAGCAGCGAGGGAGCGAAGCTCCCTCGGACAATCGGGTGGCACTGCCGCCCGAGACGACGGGGTTTCGAGGTGTCTTCGATTCGGTCACTCTAATCGCGGCAGTCGGGACAACACATTAGACGCTCCCCTACGACCGCCCGACCATGGACGATACCGATGCCCTCACGCGACAGGCGACACGACTCCACGACGAGACGCCCCACGCGGTTCGGGTGTCGGTGACGCTGTCGAACGACACCCGCGAACTGCTGAGCGAGATCCGGGACGACCTGAACGACCGTGCCGGGGAGCCGATCCTGAACACGAACGATGTCGTCCGTCTGGCGCTTCGGGCGGGGGCGCGGTACCACGAAACCGAGGCCGATCCGTCGGATGCGGACGCGCCGGACATCCGGGCGCTCACTGCGGTCATCCACGAGACGATAGAAAACGCAGAGAAAGAAGCGTAGGCGAGCGCTCCGATCAGCCGAGCGGGTCGTCGGTGACGAGGAGGTCGCCGCGGTCTTCGGCGTTACCGAGGCTGCCCGGCGAGAGGTCGAACTCGAAGGCTCCGGTGGGCAGCGCGAGCGTCGAACAGGAGTTCGGGACGTCGACCATGCCGCTGTGGCGTCCCTCGATGGGGACGGTCCCGAGGATGTGGAGGGCCTGCTGACCCGTGTAGCCGAACTTCTTCAGGTAGTCGATGGCTTGGAGGCAGGCGCGCCGGTAGGACGTGTGGGAGTTCATGTACTGCTGTTCGCCGTCTTCGGTGACGGAGTAGCCACAGAACGTGACGTAGTCCTCGAAGTTGGGCCCGCGGTGGCCCGGTTCGAAGATGGGGTGGGTGACCCCGTGATCCTCCATCCCGTTCTTGACGACTTCGAACTTGCAGTCGACGTAGCCGGCCATCTCGATGGCACCACAGAAGGTGATCTCGCCGTCACCCTGCGAGGCGTGGAAGTCGCCGACGCCGAACTTGCCGCCCTCGACGTAGACGGGGAAGTAGACCGTCGTCCCGATAGAGAGGTCCTTGATGTCGTGGTTGCCGCCGTGTTCCCGCGGCGGGACGGTCCGGGCGGCCTCCCCCGCGGCCTCGTCGGCCGCGTCGGGATCCATCTCGCCCATCTGTGCGCCGTCCTTGTTCGGCGGGTTCGCGACGCCCGGCTCCTCCTTTCCAGTCGGATGGTTCGGGATCGACTCGGGATCCTCGGCGTGCTTGTCGATGAGCTCCTGTTCGCGTTCGTTCCACTCCTCGAGGAGCTCCTGACTGGGGGCACAGCCGGCGAGTCCGGGGTGGATCTTCCCCTCGTAGCGAACGTCGGGGACGTGCCGCGACGAGACGGTGTAGCCGTCGATGTCCCAGACCGACTTCGCCGCATCGGGGAAGTGGTCCGTGAGGAACCCGCCCCCGTTCTGCTGGGAGAACGTGCCGGTGAATCCGAACTCGGAGCGGTCGTTGAGCGGCCCCATGTCGAGGAACTCGACCTTGAGGAGGTCGCCCGGTTCGGCCCCGTTGACGTGGACCGGTCCGGCGAGGTAGTGTACCTGGTTGAGGTCCACGTCCCGAACCTCGTTGGGGTCGTCCGCGTCGGTGATCTGTCCGCCGGTCCAGTCGAGCGCTTCGAGGCGTGCGGTCTCGCCGTCGTCGACCTCTACTGCGGCCGGGATATCGGGGTGCCACCGGTTGAACGGGTTCGCCCCGGGTTGTTCGTCGGGGGGGCTGTCGGTGTCGACTTCGAATTTCACTTCGGGCATTGGTATCAGAGCTCGTGCTCCGTCCCCAAATGTAATCTACCGTGACTTAATACTAATGTAACAATTCTGATTGACAGTTTTATGTGATCTTTTTTGATACGTACGATCCGGGCGACGGCTCACGCCCAGGGCCAGAAGCCGGCGGCCATCAGGTAGCCACCGACGGCCGTGGCGACGCCCGTCACCGCGGTGAACCAGCCGACCGGGGCGGTGAACTCGTCGCGCTCCAACCCGAGGAGGACGAAGAAGGCGGCCCAGAGCACCGCCCAGAGCCACCAGAGCCCGGTGAGTCCCAAGTCACCCGTGAGCAAGACGAGGTAACCGGTCGGGAGGGCGGTGAGCGCGACGAAAAAGCAGTACCACCCGAACGATCGCTGGTCCTCGATGCCCCGGATGGCGTTCGCACCGATCCAGAGGTACGTCATCGAGAACAGCAACGTCCCAGCGGCGTTGAACGGCGTCCCCTCCGAGGCGTCGCCGCCGAACCCCCACCAGAGGACGATCAGGAACGTGATTGCCCCGGTGAGGAAGTTGAAGATGGCCACGTCGCTGTCCGATCCGTGACCGAGGAGCCACAACCCGTTGACGAAGAGGACCCCGCCGACGAACAGAAGCCCCATCCCGAGAACACTATACAGCGACATGTTCCCCGATCACTCCAGCGCCGCGTGTGGTAGTTGAACACATGACATGTCGACCAACGACCATCAATACCTTATACTTTACTTGTAAGTATTCGGGTAATAATTCCGTCGCTCCGACACGTCCCGGTCGGGGTGTCGTCGGCACCGGACTTAATGTCGGTTCGGTGCGAAGCGTCGGCCGACTCACCACATGACGACGGTCGAACGCCTCCGGACGGCAGAACTCGTCTTCCTCGTCGCAGTCGGCGGGTTCGCGGGTGCGAGCCTTCGCCACGTCGTCTCGCTCGCCGTCCCCGGCCTCGGCGGCACGTTCGCCGCGAACGTCACCGGCTGTCTCGCCCTCGGGGTCCTGGCGTACGAGGCCGAACTCGTCGGCGTCGTCGCCGAAGAGACGTACTACGCCGCCGCGACGGGCTTTCTCTCCTCGTTTACCACCTACAGCACGTTCGCCCTCGAAGTCGTCCAGTCGCCGACGCTCGTGGGCGTCGGCTACGTCGTCTCGACGTACGCCGTCGGCTTCGCCGCCGTCCTCGTCGGGAGAGGGGTCGCTCGGACGCTCGCGGGGGTCGTCGGGTCGTGAATCCCGCCTATCTGATCGGTGCCGGCGCGGCCGTCGGCGCTGTGGCGCGGTACGCCACGAACGGGTACGTCGGCCGTGTCACCGCGGACCGGCGGTTCCCGTACGGGACGTTCACCGTCAACGTCCTCGGCTCGTTCGTCCTCGCCCTCGTCACCTTCCTCGGCGCGGGATCTGACGTGCTCGCCCTCGTCGGCACCGGTGCCTGCGGGTCGTACACGACGTTCTCCTCCTTCTCGGTCGATACGGTTCGGCTCTGGGAGGACGGGGACCGCGTCCTCGCCGTGTGGAACGCCGCCGTCAACCTGTTCGGTGCGCTCGCGGGCATCGGGCTCGCGGCCGTCGTGGCGGGGATCTAATCGGCGTCGGGGAACAGCCCGAAGAGGAGTTCGGCCTCCTCGTGCGTGCCCTCGACTACGGCCGATCCGACCTTCGACCACCTCCGCTCCGCGACGAGCCGGTCGGCGAGTCGCTGGGCGCCGTCGGCGTCGGTCCCCGGCGAGAAGTTCCGCGTCGAATGTCTCGACTGGACAGGCGGACAGATCGTCAACGACGACGGCGCCAACGACATCCGGGACGTGGGGTTGACGCCCAACCACCACCTGAGTGGCCCATCGAGGTCGAGGGCGCGGAACCCGGCGACATCCTCGTCGTCGACATCCTCGACATCGGTTCTTTCTCGGATCACGAGTGGGAGTTCACCGGGTTCTTGGACTTGGAGAACGGGGGTGGATTCCTCACGGATCACTTACCCGAGGCGCGCAAGGCTATCCGGGAGATCGACGGCGTCTACACCCGGTCGCGTCGCGTTCCGGGCGTGGACTTCCCCGGCCTAGGGCGACGGCGAGATCACGTTCTGCGGAGCCCTCGAGATGTCGGGGTGGATCGACTTCCGGGTCGACCTGATCAAGGGCGGGATGGAGCAGTTCGGCATCGACCACCCCACGTTCAAGCCGGGCAACGTCGAATCGCAGCTCACCGAGTACATCACTTTCGAGGGATACTCCGTCGACGAGGACGGCACCCAGCACTACAAGAACGCCAACGTCGGCATGCGCCGGGCCTGTCTCGACGCCACCGACTACCTGAAGAACTTCGGGTACACCGGTGAACGGGCGTACTTCGCGCTCGGCACCATCCCCGTCGAGAGCCGCATCGCGGGCATCGTCGACCTGCCGAACACGTGCGTCACCGTTTCGATCCCGCAAGAGGCGTTCGATTTCACCGTCGACCCCAACGACCTCGGGGACGTGGGGAGTCAGTCCCGCGGCACCGCCCCGAGACCGTCCTGACGCCGACGCGACCGGCTCGGACGCCGGTTTTAGTGGCCGATCGCCCAGGGGTAGCCGCCGGTGTCGGCCCGGACGCCACCACCCGCGGGTGCTCCGTCGTCGTGGTCGTGTTCACCGACTCCTCCGTCCGACGACTCGGTCTCGATGATCCCGTCGATCCGGAGGAGGAGCGTGGCGGCGTCCGTCGCGTTGGCGACGACGCGCCGCTTGAGCAGTGCCGGCTCGACGACGCCCCGGTCGGCCACGTCCGCGATCACGCCGCCGTCACCGTCGATACCGGCACGGCTCTCCCCCTCGGCGTGTCGCGCCCGAAGGTCGAGCAGCGTGTCGATCGGATCCAGCCCCGCGTTCCGTGCCAGCGCCACGGGAATCGTCTCCAAGGCGTCCGCGAACGCGTCCACCGCGAGGGCTTCGCGGTCGTCGATCCCGCGGCCGTGTGCCCGGAGGTCGCCGGCGAGTGCCACCTCCGCCGCACCGCCGCCGGCGACGAGCGTCGGCCGGTCGCCGACGGCGTCGAGGAGGGTGAGCGCGTCGACCACGATACGCTCGGTTTCGTCGACGACGTGGTCGGTCCCGCCCCGAAGCACGACCGACACCTGCGACGACGACGCCTCGCGGACGATCACGAACGACCCGTCGCCCAGGTCGATCCGCTCGACCTCGTCGGCGCGTCCGACTGCCGCCGCGTCGAGGGCATCCAGCCGCATGACCGGCGTCGCGCCGGTCGTCCGCTCGAGTTTGTGGATCTCGTCCTGCCGGGTCCGCTCGAACACCAGGACGCCCTCGTGGGCGAGGCGTGCCCGCAGTCGGTCATCGACCGCCTTCTGACAGAACAGCACGTCCACGTCGAGGGCTGTGAGCATCTCGACGAACCGACGGTACTCCTCGTCCTCGAAGGTCCGAGCGCGTTCGAGGTCCTCGACCTCTTCGACGGTGTATCGCGACACCGAGTCGGGCGACTGGATCGTGAGTTCGTCGTCGACGACGGCGACGCGTGCGTCCTCGACGTGCCGCGGGACCGATGCGGCGACCTCCGAGAGACTGGTCGAGGACGCGTCCGTGTCGATGACGAGGCCGTCGAGCAACTCCGAGTCGGTCGTGGCCCCGCCCGCGAACCCGTGGATCGTCACGTCGTCCAGCCGTCCGCGACCGCGGTCGCGCGACGCTCGGAACGCCCGGACCGTGAGGTCGGCGAGGGAGGCCGTCCGGGCGTCGTCCCACCGGCCCGTGATCGTCGTCGCGGCCACGCTCCTGAGCGTCTCGTCGTCGCCCGCCGTCCACGCCACGTCGTCGAGGGCCGCCCCGGCGCGTCTCGCGGCTTCGCGGTAGCCGCCGACGACCGTCGTCGGGTGAATCCCGTCGTCCAGCAGGTCGCCGGCCTCGTCCAGCAACCCCCCGGCAAGGGCGATGGCGGCGGTGGAGCCGTCACCGAGTTCGCCGTTCTGAGCGCGCGCGACGTCCGAAATGAGGTTCGCCGCCGGCGACTCGATATCCATCCGGTCGACGATGCTGCCACCGTCGTTCGTCAGGACGACCGTCCCGTCCCCGACGAGCATCTTGTCGCGCCCGTTCGGTCCGAGCGTCGTCCGAAGCATCTCGGACAGCGCCACCCCGGCATCGACCGTCAGTTCGTCCGCGTCGCTTCGACCGACCTCCCGGGTTACGTTCGCGATCCGGTCGAGTCCGTCCATTCTATTGACACCTACGTGGGGGGACGACCGGTCCCGTGATAAATGTGCGCACGGCTTCGGGGTCTCTTCGTCGACGTCGAAACGGGTAGTCAGTGCCTCGATCCGGCCGCTACTGCGGCTCGCAGGGCAGCATCTCTTGGTCGTACTCTTGGTCGCCGACGACGACGGCCGCACAACCGCCGATGTGACCGAAGTCGTAGTGACACTTGTACTCGTAGACACCCTCTTCGCGGAAGTAGTAACTGATCGGTTCGCTGGAGATGTCCTCTTTCATCTCCCAGTCCGAGGCGACGTCGGGGTTCCAGGCCTGCCGACCGCCCTCCCCCGACGGCGACATCGACGTGACGCTGTGCGAGCCGATCCCCTCGTACACCCACTCGACGACAGTGCCCGGTTCGACCTCGAGCACCATCGGGATGAACGTCTTGTTCTCGACGGTGACCGTCTCGGTCGGGGCGTCTTCCGGCGGCCCGGAGGGTGTCGCCGTCGCGGTCGCGGTCGGTTCGGGCGTGTCCGTCGCCGTCTCCGTCGCCGTCGAGTCCCCACCGTCGCCGCCGTCGCCACCACCGCCGCCGGATCCACCAGCACAGCCCGCGAGCGATCCAGCGAGTCCAGCGGCGGCTGCGACGACTTTCCTGCGACTGAATGTCATGGGATATCGTGCTCCCCGCTAAGTGAGGCCCCTTCAAAAATCATTCGAGGTCGGCTGACGACCGCACTCCACCGCTACCCCCGATTATCACCGGTTAGATCGGCCGACAGAATTTATATTCGTGAAACACCTGATGCGTGCAATGGCTATCGACGACGCCGAGAGCTCCGATCCCGAGGAGTTCGACGGTTCGACCGCTCCGCGACGGAACACGGATGCGGTCGACCCCTCGGAGGTATCGGCGTTGCTCGCCGCGGGCGAGGCAGCCGCGACGGCCCTCGACGAGGCCGTCGCGGAGGCACGGACAGGTGACACGCCGGTCGTCAAGGACCTCTGGACCTGGGAGGACTACAAGCAGGAGTACTACTACGACGCCGACGGCAACCCGCCGACGGACGGCAACGGGGAGGTCGTGCCCTTCGATCCGAGCGACAGCCTCGGTTTCGACCCCGACCGCACGGAGGCAGTGTTCTCGGGCGCCGCCGACCTCGCCGACCGACTCGACGACGTCGTCGACGAGCGGACGGTCGAAGTCGACGCCGACCTCGACGAGGACGCCTTCTTCCGGACGCCTCTCGGTACCACCACCATCGCCAACCGGTACGATCTGGAGAAGACGGTCCCGCTGGAGAAGAAGACCCACTTCCACGAGATCGACCGATACTGGGTGAACAAACCGTACGCGTTCGTCGTCATCTTCCAGTCGCGCAAGGAAAACGAGAAGAAGTACTACGTCGTCCAGCCCCACACCACGTCGATCGAGGACGACCTCCGCGAGTTCCTGACGGCGAAGCTCCAAAATGCCATCAAGTACACCGAGGTCGGTGTCGCCGGCGGTCTCGACGAACGCGAACGCGTGATCAGGGACGAGACGTACGGCCTGCTGGACCGGTACGACCTCTACTCCCGGACCCCCGGGACCGGACTGCTCGACTCCATCGCCTCCCAACTCGGCATCGAGGACGCCGAAGGGACCGTCGGTCGCCTCCTCTCGCGGCTGGGTTGGCGTCCGAAGCGGGACGTGGGCGAAGAGATCGACGGTATTGAGACCCGGCCCGAACCGGTGGTGTTGGCGGAAGACGCGACCTCCCTCTCGGAGTACCAGGTCGAGAAACTGCTCTACTACCTCAAGCGGGACTTCATCGGCTACGAGCGCATCGACCCGATCAAACACGATATCAACGTCGAGGACATCTCCTGTGACGGCTACCACTCGCCCGTCTTCGTCTACCACAGCGATTACGAGCAGATCATCACCAACGTCTACCACGGCGACGACGAACTCGACGACTTCGTGGTCAAGCTCGCCCAGCGGTCGGGCAAGGGTATCAGCAAGCGCCGCCCGCAGGTCGACGCCACCCTGCCGGACGGCTCGCGCGCCCAACTCACGCTGGGCAAGGAAGTCTCGGACCACGGCACCAACTACACCATCCGACAGTTCAAGGACGTCCCCTTCACCCCCGTGGACCTCATCAACTGGAAGACGTTCTCGCTGGAGGAGATGGCGTACCTCTGGCTCGCCATCGAGAACAACAAGTCGCTCATCTTCGCCGGCGGGACGGCGTCGGGGAAGACCACGAGTCTCAACGCCGTCTCCCTGTTCATCCCCTCGAACTCCAAGATCGTCTCCATCGAGGACACCCGAGAGGTCGAACTCCCCCAGCGCAACTGGGTGGCGTCGGTCACCCGTCCTTCGTTCTCCGACGACGAACAGGGCGAGGTCGACGAGTTCGACCTGCTGGAGGCCGCACTCCGACAGCGGCCGGAGTACATCGTCATGGGCGAGATCCGGGGCGAGGAGGGGCGGACCCTCTTCCAGGTCATGTCGACCGGGCACACCACGCTGACGACGTTTCACGCCGACTCGGTCGGCGAGGTGCTCAAGCGGTTCACGACCGAACCGATCAACGTCTCGAAGACCATGTTTACCGCGCTGGACCTGGTGTCGATTCAGACCCAGACCAGGGTCGAGGGGACGAAGGTCAGGCGGAACAAGAACCTCACCGAGATCAACTTCTACGACGCCGAAAACGACGAAATCAACGTTCAGGACGTCTACCAGTGGCAGGCCGAGACCGACGAGTTCCTCCGGATGAGCGACTCCAACACCCTCGAAGAGATCCGCTTCGACCGTGGGTGGACCCGGTCGACGCTCGACGAGGAGATATTCAAGCGACAGGCCGTCCTCGCTTACCTCATCGAGAACGGACTCAACACCTACACGCAGGTCGCCGCCACGGTCCAGGCGTTCATCAACGACGAGGAGACCATCCTTGCGCTGATGGCCAACGACCAACTCGAACGCAGCCTGGAGGACCTCCGGGAGATGGAGTCGGTCCTGATCGACATCGATCCCGAGAAGGAGGCAATGGTCCCACGGCCGGACCCGAGCGAGGAGGAGCTGGACCTGTGTGCGGACATCCTCGACCGGGCCGACACGGAACTGTTCGAGGCGTACCGCGGCGAGGACCGCGGGGGCGTCGACTCGGCGCTGCTGGACGTCGACTCCGCACCCGACGTGACGCCCGACGGGGCGACCGACGGCGACGACCCCGACTCCGACTCCGACTCCGACCTCGACCCCTCGCCAGTCGACTCGGGGAGCGACGACGCCACCGCGGACGACGCCGGCACCCCGCCCGGCGACGACTTCGGTATCTCCTTCGAAGACGACGCGGGCGACGCTCCCCCGACGTTCGACGAAAGCGGGAAGGGAGCGGACGAGAGTGAAGATGAGAGCGAGGATGGGGCGGCCGTCGACGAGTGGGGGTTCGGCGACGTGACCGAGGACGAAGAGGAGGAGAACTGACGTGAGTCTCGACACCGGACGCGGGCTGGACCGCAGCGTCGACAGCCTCGGAGACCTGTTCTACCCGCTCTTCCAGTTGCTGTTCGACGAGGACGGCGACTTCGTCGACGACATGGAGACGAAGTTGGTGCAGGCGCGGATGGCGACGACGGTCGAACTCTACCTCTCGCGCGCCCTCGCCGTCGGTGTCCTCCTCGGGCTCGTGCTGTGGGCGGTGGGAACACTCGTCGGTTACAGCCTCTTCGCGTTCGGGATCATCTCCCCGGACCTGTTCTCGACCGGGGCGCGCATCCCGAACGAGACGGTCGTCACCCTCATCGAGCGGTTGAAAGTCCCTGCTGCCATCGGTATCACCGGTCTGGTCACCGGATCGGTCGGCTTCGTGACCGGCTTCGGCACCCTCGTTGCAATCCCCTACTCGACGGCCTCGACCCGGGAACGAGAGATCAATATGCTCCTCTCGGACTCGATCTCGTTCATGTACGCCCTCTCGGTGGGTGGACTGAACCAACTCGAGATCCTCGAGGCGATGGCCCGGGCAGACGACACGTACGGCGAGGTGGCAAAGGAGTTCCAGAGCATCGTTCAGGAGACGGAGTACTTCGGCACCGACTACCGCAACGCCATCCGGAAACAGGCGGCGGCAACGCCGAGCGACGACCTCTCGCAGTTCCTGACGGACATGCTCTCCATCGTCAACTCCGGTGGGAACATGCAGGCGTTCCTCTCCGACAAGAAGGACAAGCACATGCGCACCGCCAAACAGCAACAGGAGGTCACCCTCGACACCCTCGAACTGTTCGGCGAGATGTACATGACGCTCTCGCTGTTTCCCCTCCTCCTCATCATCATCCTCGTTATCATGAGCATGCTCGGCGAGGCACAGACGCTCATGCTGTACGGCACGGTGTACGCGCTCATTCCGCTGACCGGCGTGATGTTCCTCGTGCTGGTGTCGACGGTGAAACAGGACGAACCCGGCAACGGCTACCTCGACCCGAGCGAAGCGGGCGACCGGGTGCAGAAGGTCCAGAAGGAGGGGCTTCGACACCTCGGTCTGATCGAGAGTTACGTCGGCGAGTTCGGTATCTTCGACCGGATCAAATCCCGCGAAGGGACGTTCAAGACCAAACAACTCCTCCGGAACCCACACCACTTCTTCCGGGACAACCCGCTGTTTACGCTCGCGCTGACCGCGCCCGCCGCTCTCGTGTTGGTCGTCGTCGCCGTCGCCACGGGGTCGGTTCCGACGACGTGGGACGGGATGATCCAGGCACCCGTCTGGGGCACCTTCATCTGGGTGTACGTCCCCCTCTACGTCCTCCTGATCCCGCTCACCGTCTTCCACGAGTGGAACGTCCGATCACGGGCGGCGATCACCGGAAAACTCTCCGACAACCTCCGGAAACTGTCGAGCGCGAACGACACCGGACAGACGCTTCTGGAGTCGATCCAGACGACTGCGGAGACGTCGTCGGGGAAACTCGCGGACGAACTCGACGTCATCTACGCCAAGGTGAACTACGGGATGAGCCTGCGGGACGCGCTGGTCGAGTTCAACAACAAGTACCACGTTCCGCGACTGGCGCGGACGGTCAAACTCATCAGCAAGGCACAGGAGGCCTCCAGTCAGATCACGCAGGTGCTGACGACGGCCGCCCAAGCCAGCGAGAACCAGGACGACATCGAACGGGAGCGTCGCTCCCGGACTCGGATGCAGGTGGCGATCATCCTGATGACCTACCTCACGTTGCTCGGCGTGATGGCGATTCTGAAGACGCAGTTCCTCGACGTGATGGCCGGTCTCACGGAGCAAGCCGCGGGGAGCGGTGGCGGTGGCGGCGGTGGCGGACAGGCACAGTTCGGCGGCGGCATCGACACGCAACTGCTCTCTTTGCTCTTCTTCCACGCAGTGACGCTGCAGGCAATCCTCTCGGGGATCATCAGCGGCTACATCCGGACGGCGAACCTGCTCGCCGGCATCAAGTTCGTGGTGATCCTCCAGACCATCGCTCTGGTCGTGTGGCTGGTGGTCGGATGACTCGCAGCCGCGGACAGACGACGCTCGATTTCGCCGTCGGCGTGAGCCTCTTCCTCGGCGTAGTCGCGTTCGCCTTCGCGTTCGCGCCGACGATGTTCGCTCCGTTCGGCTCCGACACCGGCGTGAACTCGGTGATCGCGGACCGGAGCGCGGACCGACTGGCCGCCGACGCCCTCGTGGATTCGCCGGACGACCCCGCCGTCCTCGACGGGAGTTGCACGCGGAGTTTCTTCGACGGGAGCGTCCCGGCCGACTGTCGGTACACCACGACCGACCTCGGCGATACGCTCGGCCTCGATTCGACGACTCAGGTGAACGTGACGATCAGGAACGCGTCGGGGATCAGGTCCCTCGGTGGCACGCGACTGGCCGCCGGCGATCCGACCACGACCACGGCCGACGTGGTCGTGGCGCGGCGTGTCGTATTGCTGCCGGGCAGTGACGACACCGCGTTCGACAGGGAGCGAAACCAGTTGCTCGTTCGGGTGTGGTGACCGTGCGGGGACAGGCACACACGCTCGAAGCGTTCGTCGCGGCGCTCCTGGTGTTGAGCGGCATCAGCTTCGCGCTCGGGACGACGGCCGTGACCCCGCTGTCCGCGAGTACCTCGAACCAACACGTCGGCAATCAGGAGCGAGCCGCGGCGGTCGGCGTCCTCGAGGCAACCGAGGCCGACGGGAGCCTCGCCGAGGCCGTCGTCTACTGGAACACGACCCCCGACGACGACAGCGGCGAGTTCTACGGCGCGAACAACAGCGACGGGACGGGCTACGCCACCGGCCCGCCGAACGAGTTCGGTCGCGTCCTCAACGAGACGTTCGGTGACCGGCGCGCCGCGTTCAACGTGGCCGTCGTCTCGTTCGACCGGAACGGCTCCCGGACCACGACGACGATGGTTCGGATGGGTGTCCCCAGCGACGACGCGGTGACCGCCACCCGGCAGGTCGTCCTGTACGACGACACGACCCTCTCGTCACCCGAACTGGGGAACGTCTCGGCGGCCGCCACGGACTCGGATCGGCGGTTCTACGCGTCCGATATCGACCCCGGCAATCGGCTGTTCAACGTCGTGGAGGTGCGCATCACCGTATGGCGGATCTGATGCCCGAGGACGGTGACCGCGGACAACTCCTCCTCGTCGCGGGGTTCGCCATCGCCGTCACAATCGTGGCGCTGGTGTTGCTGTTGAACACCGCCATCTACACCGAGAACCTCGCGACCCGGGACGTGGACACCCGCTCCAGCGACGCGCTCGCCTTCCGCGATATCGTCGAGGACGGCCTCTGGGCCGTCGTCGAGGGTGCGGCACTGAACGACGACGACGAGACCGATCGAGGGGATGTCGAGGCGAACGTCACGCGGCGCGTCGAGCGCTTCGAGAACTACTCCTCGCGACACACGCTCGGTGGCGGTGCGGGATCGGCCGTGGACGTCGTCACCCTCCACGAGGGGGCGCGGGTGCGTCAGACCGACCCCGACCGGAACCTGACCGACGGGTCGAGAACTGCGAACTGGACGGTGGCGACCGACGTCGACGGGGCCCAGCAGTTCGACCTGAACACCACCGGCGGGCTGGTGTCGACGGACGATCCCGCCAACGACTCGTTCCGGGTCGAGGTCGTCGGCAGCGGCGGCGACCGGTGGAGCCTCTACGTCTACAACGACACGACGGGCGATCCGACCATCGCCGTCGAGAACGGGAGCGGTCCGATCACGACCGACGTCTGTGGGGGTCTCGTCACCGGTCCGCCGCGCGTCGGTCTTCGGGCCGGCACCGTCAACGGTGTCGGCTGTGACGCCATCGACTTCGCGGCGGGAACGACGCCGCCCTACGACGTCTCCGTCACCTACGGCAACCGCTCGCGGGGGACGTACGACGCGGTGGTGAACACGACGGCGGTCGACGCCACCGTGGACGACACCGCCCCACTCGACTCCCCGTACTGGGTACCGGTCGTCTACGGACTCGACGCCGACGTCACCTACCAGTCCGAGACGCTCACCTACCGGTCACGCGTCGGCATCGAACCGGTCCCGGTGTCGGCCGGCGGCGGCGTGTTGCAGTTCGTCAAGGCCCCCGGCGAGACGGTCGGGAACGACGACAACCCCCGGACGCTCGAGTTCGACATCGAGAATACTGGGGGTGAGGACGTGACCGTCGAGAAGTTTGCCGTCGACGCCACCGACATCGACGCCGACGTCACGATCGACAACAGTAACGCCGCCGAACTGGAGATCCGAACGGTCGACACGGCCGACGAGGGCCAAGCCGACAGGGACGGCTCCGGCGTCTTCGATGCCGACCGGACGATCTACGACCTCGTCGACGACAGCGACGGGGACGGCCAGTACGCGACCATCCGGGCCGACAACACCGTGGAGATCGACATTCGCGAGTTCAGTCGGGAGCTCGGCCCGTTCGAGGTCACCTACGACGAGTCGGAGGCCGACCTGTCGGTCACTTTCGTCCTCAGCGACGGGAGCGCGGAGGTGTTCTACTTCCGTGAGCAGTAGCGCCACGTCCCGCTCCGACCGCGCCGTCTCGACGGCGCTCGGCTACGTGCTCACCCTCGGTATCGCGACGATCCTCATCAGTGGCCTGCTCATCGCGGCCGGCACCGCAGTCGAGGACCGGCGCGACGTGACGACGCGAAGTTCTCTCGACGTCGCCGGCGAACGCCTCGCGTCGAACCTGATGTCGGCCGACCGACTCGCGGAGACGTCCGGAGCGCGGGCGGTGTCCGTCGCCGTCGACCTCCCGTCCCGGATCGCCGGCAACGGCTACCTGGTGACGGTGGATCCGGCGAACTCGACGCTCGTCTTGGTGTCGGACGGCCCGGACGTGACGGTTCACGTTCGATTCACGACCACCACGCCCGTCGCTGCGGCGACCGTTCGGGGCGGCGACCTCCGGGTCGTCCTCTCGGCCGGCCGTCTGGAGGTGCGGTCGGTGTGACCCGCGGACAGAGCGAGACCATCGGCTTCGTTCTGGTGTTCGCGCTGATCGTCACCTCGACCGGCATCGTCTACGTCGCCGGCTTCCAGACGCTCGGCGACGCCCGGACCACGGAGGAACTCCGGAACATGGAGCGTGCCTTCGACGTCCTCGACGACAGCATTAGCGACGTGGCTCGCCGGGGCGCACCCAGTCGTTCGACCGAGGTCAGCCTCGGAAACGGCGACCTCGCCTTCGGCGACACGGCGCGGATCAACGTCACGACGAACGTCTCGGCGCAGTCCGTCGAGATATCACCTCGGCCGATCGTCTACCGACTCGACGGTACCGAAATCGTCTACGTCTCGGACGCGGTGATCCGGACCGACCGCGGGAGTTCGGTGATGCGGTCCGACCCTGCGGTGGTAGCGAACGGCCGCCGGGTCGTCCTCCCGTTGATCGACGTCGACGCGGCCGGTGACCGGGTCGGCGTCGGTGGCGATACGACGGCCCTGATCCGAACGCAGTCGAAGAGCCCGCCGAACACGCTGTCGGTCGACCCCGACACAGGGCGGGTGACCGTGACGGTCACGGTCGAGTCGCCACGAACCGAGGCGTGGCGGCGGACGTTCCAGCGCCACGGGTTCACGTGTGGCCCGGCCGGCACGACCGTGTCCTGTTCGACCGACACCGACGAACTCCACGTCGTCTGGACCACGACGAGCGTCGACTTCCTCCGCTAACTACCCGTCCTCTATCTCCACCGTGGTCACCGACACGTGGAGGTACAGGACTCGCGGTTCCCCGCTCCCGACGTCGAGTTCGACGTCCTGGACGCGCGAATCGTGGTCGAAGTCGTTTGCCGGCTGTCCGTTGATGTCGACGTTTCCACCGACTAGGCCGCCGGTTATCGTCCCCTTTCCGTTGAGGTCGACCTCCGATTCGGGGGCGTAGAGCAATCCGACGAAGACGGCGTTACCGTCCATGTCGACCTCTCCCGAGGAGTGGACGAGAACCCGGAGATCCCCGGGGTTTCCGCCCGCGTTGGCCTCGCCGAAGGCGGCGTCGTCTCTGACGTAGACGGTGACGTTGTTCGATCCGGTGATGTCGAGGCTGTCGGGGTCGAACGATCCGTTCACCACCAGACCGACGTTACCGCCGCTCGTATCGACCGTGATGTCGTTGTCGACGTCGCTCTCGGTGTAGTAGGTACCCGCGTCGTCGACGTCGGTCGTCCAGCCCTCACAGCCGCCGCCCAGACAGTCGTCGATTCGGCTTTCGATCCGTCCGTCGGCTGACGGGTAGTCGGTCCCCGTCTCGGAGGGCGTCGGCGGATCACCGCCGTTGGCCGTGATGCTACCACCGGTCGACGCGAGGATGTTGTCGAACTCGCCTTTGAACGGCGTGATCAACTCGATGGTCGCGCTCTCGTTCGCGTGGTCGTAGGTGACGTTCCCGCTGGTTCGTTCCTCGAAGTAGGTACCCCACGCTCGGTAGTAGTCACTCTGTACGGTCACGTGAACTCTGCCCTTGGTCAGTGGATTCGACCGCGTCGCGTTCGGGAACTCGCCGGCGGTCTCGTTTCGCTGGACGATCCGGACCGACCGACCCGAGATTCCGTCGCTCTCGACCCGGACCAGCGGCAGCGTGAGCGTCCCCCGCTGGTAGTGGAATTCGGGGGGAGAGACCATCGTGCTTCCGTTGCCGTCCCGCCGCCAGACGCCACCGCCTTGGTAGGCGAGCGTCGTCTGCCCGCGCTCGTAGGTCACCGTCCCCAGCTGTTCGTCTAGGATGGTCTCGTTGCCGTTCGTCCCGTTGACGATACGGACGATCATCCGTCCCGAGTCCTCGTCGACGGCCGTGGTTCCCCGCCCGGTCCGGCCGAAGTCGACACGCTGGGTGTCCGAGGAACCGTGGGCGACCAGACTCGTCTTCGAGTCCAACTGCGTCATCGCGTGTTCCGCCTTCCCGACGTCGACGGACGCCGTCGCGTCGTCGATAGCGCTCGCGCCGAACATCAAAACTGTCCCGCCGCCGACGACCGTGAGCGCCACGAGGAGCAACACGGCGAGTGTCTCCGACTGACCGGTCCGGTCGCGTCCGAACCGGTCCAGCGGCGGGCGTGGCATCGACATTCGGCGGAAGTAGGCGGCGAGCGTATTAAAAACGGACGGCCGTTTCTCAACGGCGATACCGTCCGACGTCCGACGCAGTCCCGTTCCGGCCTCACCGGGTGCCGAGTCGTACGCGTCGCTCCGTGCTGCCGAGCGTCAGGTCTATACTCGCTCCGGCGCTGGGTGGGTGCATGCGACACGATACCACGTTCGTGGACGACCTCGGTCTCTCGGCCGAGCAAGTCTCGGTCACCGGCGCCGACCGGGAGCAGCGATCTCACGACTGGGGCACCGACCGCGCGGACGGCGTCCGTCCGGATGTGGTGATCTGGCCCGAGTCGACCGACGACGTGGCGACGGTCTTGCGCGCGGCGACCGAACGGGGCGTGCCCGTCACGCCCTACGCGGCCGGCACCAGTCTGGAGGGCAACGCCGTCCCCATCGACGGCGGTATCAGCCTCGACATGACCCGGATGGACGCCGTCCTGGACGTTCGTCCCGACGACCTGCAGGTGGACGTCCAGCCCGGAATCCTCGGCGACGACGTGAACGAGGCGGTGGCCACCCACGGACTCTTCCTCCCCTCGATGCCGGCCTCGGGGAAGATTTCGACCATCGGCGGGATGCTCGCCAACGACGCCAGCGGCATGAAGACGGTCAAATACGGCGAAGTGAGCGACTGGGTGCTCGAACTGGAGGTCGTCCTCCCGACGGGTGAGGTCATCACGACCGGGAGCAAGGCCGTCAAGACGTCGAGTGGCTACGACCTCGGCGACCTGATCGTCGGTAGCGAGGGCACCCTCGGGGTAATCACTCGTGCGACGCTCCAGTTGGCCGGCAGACCGCGGCAGATCCGCGGCGGGCGTGCCCACTTCGAGACGCTCGACGACGCGTCGGAGGCGGTGTTCGACGCCGTCCGCTCCGGCGTCGACGTGGCGAAGATCGAACTCATCGACCGGTTGAGCGCCGCCGTGTCGAACGCCCACCTCGACACCGACCTCCCGGACGTGCCGATGGTGTTCGTCGAGTTCCACGCCGATCACGGGATCGACGAGGAGATCGAGTTCTGTCGCTCCGTGTTCGAGGCCCACGGAGTCACGCGGTTCGACGTTGCCGAGAACGACCGCGGCATGGCCGACCTCTGGGCGGCACGGCGCGAACTGGCCGACGCGCTGGAACCGTACGACGACGACCTGTCGCCGCTCACGCCCGGCGACGTGACCGTCCCGATCAGCGAGTATCCGGGGCTCATCCGCTACGTGAAAGAGCTGGCCGACGAGGAGGGGTTTCTCGTCCCCTGTTTCGGTCACGCCGGCGACGGCAACCTCCACTACTCGGTGCTGGTCGACCCCGACGACCCCGACGACGTGGCTCACGGCGAGGCGGTGTCGCGCCGGATCGTCGAGTACGCCATCGACCTCGGCGGGACGTCGACCGGGGAGCACGGCATCGGCCTCGGCAAGCAGGACTACCTCGCGGCGGAACACGGCGACGCGGCCGTCGACGCCATGCGATCGATCAAGCGCGCGCTCGACCCGGCGGGGATCATGAACCCCGGGAAGGTGTTCGACGGGCCGGAACCCTGACCGTCGGACTCACCCCGTGTTCGTATAGAGGTAACCGGTGACGATGGCCAGCATCGCTTCGGCGACTTTGGAGATGACCGCCATCGGATTCAAGCTACCTCCCTGGTAGAACGCGTCGACGCCGAACCCCTGGAAGGCGAACAGGGCGACGACCGTCGCGAGGGCATAGAGTGCGGCGACGAGGTACAGTTCCCGACGCCAGTAGCGGGTCAGGTAGATCGCGATCCCACCCAGAAAACCCAAACCGTTGAGGGCAAAGAGGATGGCCAGCGTCTGACTGAACCCGATCACCTGGGGGGACAGAAACAGGTGGATCACGCCCGTCACTGCCGCCAACACGACCGCCAGATAACCGATCGGGTTCTGGGGGGGGCTCACTAACGATCCGCCACTGGCAGTCGCACTGGATTCCGCTCGTCCCATACCCCAGTATGTCAGATGCATAGATAAAATACTGACTGGTACGATCGTCGAATTGGGGACGGGGCGGCGACGGCCTTCAACTCCCGAGATCCGGGAGGTCGTAAAACACCGCGTCGAAGTCCCGTTCGGTCATCTCCGACTCCAGTTCCTCGATGCGCTTTCTCGAGCGCTCGAACTGAGCCTTGAGCCGGAGGTACTCCTCGTTCCCCTCGAGCTCGCCTGAGCTCTTGTGTGATTCGAGTGCGGCGAGTTTCGACGCCGACGCGAAGAGGTCGGAGAGGCGCTGGTCGTACTCGTCGCGTTCGAGGAGCCCCTCGACGAGTCGACGGATATCCTCCCGGAAGACGGGCTTGACGACGTAGTCGTCGAACCCCATCTCGAGGACGTCGAAGTCGGGTTCGACCGCCGTCACCATCGCCACCCTGACCGACAGGCCACGGTCCCGGAGGGTTTGGAGTACCTCGTCGCCGGAGACGCCCGGCATGAGGCGGTCGAGCAACACCACGTCCACGTCCTCGTCGACCCGATCCAGTGCGTCCTCGCCGGTCGTCGCGACGCGGACGTCGTACTCGTCGGAGAGCCACTCCGCGAACAGTTCGGCCAGTTCGGTTTCGTCCTCTACGACGAGGATGCTGGGTGACGAGGTCATGAGAGGCGCGCCGGCCATCCGTCCTTACGACGGCACCCTAAAAGGTATTTCTGCCGAGCGAGGGTCTCGCTCGGTCAGGCGTCGTTCGACGGCGTCCGCCGTTCGATCGTGAGCGTCCCACAGGCCGGACAGAGACAGTGGTCGGTCTCGTATCGCGACTCACACTCCGAGCAGACGTATTCGCACCCCTGCTCCGGTCCCAGATCGAGCATTCCGTCGTAGCTGTACGGTGCAGTCACCGTTTCCACGCCCCACTGCTGTGATGGCCGCGTACTCCCCGGTGCATGTTGCGATCCGTACCCATACGTACGGCTCCATACTATCAAAAACTACCGATCGTCGTAGCGCGCGGCCGCGAGACTGCTCCCGCCGCTACGTAGGGCTTACTTGTCTCCACTCCCACGCTCGATGCATGACGAACCGCGTCGTCCAAGGCCGAATGGTGACCGCCGAACGACTGGCCGAACTGATCGAGGGTGAACCGCCCATGGAGGCCGACGACATCGAGGACGCCGACCGTCAATGTCCCGACTGCGACGGCGACGTCCTCGCCGTGGCCTACATGCCTACGGTCACCGAACTGGTCACGGGGTACAAGTGCCAGGACTGCGACTGGGCCGACGACGACCGATAACCGAAATCCCTTTATCGCCCTTCGGGTAAGTGGGTGTCGAGGGGTCGTGGCCAAGCCCGGCATGGCGACTGACTCCAGAGGCTCCGCCCGGTGACGACACTCCAGCTGATATACCGAGCGCGCGACTGATCATCGCTGCGCGACGACGACCCTCTGGAGTACCGAGGCGCGACCGGAGATATCAGTCGATCGGGGGTTCAAATCCCTCCGACCCCATTCCCATCTTAAAGTAACTACAGGCTCTGAGCCGCCGATCTGTGATTACTGCGGCGGCTACATCCCTCGGTTACCTTACAAGTGCTCTGCACTCGACGACGGGTGGTGTCAGCGTCGACCGGCGCTTGGCTTCCTCGACGGCCCGCTCGTGGCGCTGCTCGACCTGCTCCATCTCTTCGGGGTTGTTGTGGAAGTAGGCCAGCGCCTCGTACACGTCTGCGACGTCGAGGCCGTGACGGTCCGCAACCGTCTCCGGGCGAAGCCCCCGCTCCTCGATGCGCTCGTGGACGTACCGGACGGTTATCCGACTCCCTTCGATGTGGGGTTCTCCGTGGACCGCCGACTCGTCGCTCGACACGATCCGGTATGTCTGCGTCGCCATTCTACCTCCACCTGCGACGCCGATACTGAAATAGATTCGCCGGCTATCCGAGCCCCGCCCACCAACCGGGCCGCACCCACTCCCCTCGGGAGGATCAGTCGTCCCCTCCCTTGTGGATCGACTTCGTGTCGATGATGTCGGGGGAGAGGGGAGACGTCGGCACTCACTGATTGTTCATTCTCGTGCGTGACTCGGTGTTACACTGCCGGCAACGAGCAACACGATACGGTTCGCGCGAAAACTGCGCGTTCTCGACCTGATCCGACTCGGTCACTAAGTCGATCGACACAGAGTGAAGTGTCTCCGTTCCGCACGACTCACACGGTTCTCGTCGGTCGGATCCGGCGGGATCGGGTTTTGTTTGTGGGGAGCTCATGACACGTTTCACAGGGGGGTCGTATTACCGTCGAACTGCCTCACTGTCGGGGTGTCCTGCCGTCACGACGTCGTCGGGGGTCGTTTCGGTCCTCGTCGCCCGTACGCGCCAGTTCACGGTCACCGGCGAACTTTCCCGTTCCAACGTGGTTGGACATCCATTCCGACGGTTGGATGCCCGTCCACTTCCGTCCCGTTGATTTTCACGCACATGCTCTGTTCCGATATCGTGAGTGAACGGGCACCCCGGTAGCACGCTCCCTTCGTCATTCGACCGCTGAGCGGGGGGAGCGGGCAGCGATACTCCCTGACGAATCTGGCGAACTATCTGACTAGCGGGACCCACCAGTACGGACGGTAAATCGAGCACGGTCATATTCAGACACTCGATTGGTGTCCGAACAGTGGGTCTAACACGCCCGCCACAATCGTCTAGGGCGGCTACGAGAACGCCGTTCCGATGCTCGTAGAGTTCGATCGGAGTGCAAACACCACGGAGGAAATCTCGACCCGGATGAACAAGCGCTTCCCGGGACTGGCGTGGTCGGAGTCGTGTAGCGAAATCGTGTACGAGCGGGGAGCCACCCCGCAATCCACGTCACAGGCCAGTACGGTCTTGTACGTGTTGGACGTCGCCACGGGCACGGTGACCCAGCGCGTCTCGAACGCGCGCAGTGCCACGTGGAGAGCTACCGGGGTTGCCTTCGTCCAGAACGACGACATCTGGTTGTACTACGCCGGTGGATCGACACGACAACTCACCACGGCCTCCGGTCCGGGTTACCACCCGGTGCTATTCGACCAACAGAGCGGCGAGTCGCTCGCGTACAACCACAACACGGGCACGGCGAGCAATCCGAACGCGAGCTACGGCCGATCGGGCGAGTCGACAAGCCGGGCCCGTACGATCGCAAACCACTTTCGACTGACAAGAACGCCTCCATCTTCGATATCGCGTGAGTGGTCCGCGTCGTCCCGAACTCACCTCCGGCACATCGGAGGTGTTTTCCGCGGGTACCGGATAGGAGAGAGTGGCGGCACGGTCGACCGGCCCCTTTCAGCCCGCGTGGTCTCCACGCGTGGTCCCGCTGGTCGTCCTACCCCGTCTCTCTACTACCGCGAGCGACTGCGCCGACGGTTTCCGTCCTCTCGGACTACGGGGTGTGCCGGGAGTTCCCTACGACTCCGTGGTGTCCCTCACGAGCTATAGTAGCCTTTGTAAGTCATCACATACCTGATCGCATGACAGCGTTCGATCAGGTGTGCGGACAGTTACAAACGCTACTATACTGTGGTATCAAATACCAAACATTGATACCCGACAGCCGAGTATCACACGATCGACCATGTCCGGGACGACCGCCGCCGAGAACCGAGACGCCGTGTTCGAAGTGGAGTTCGTCGTCCGGGATCCGTCGTACCCGTTCGTCGGTGCGTCCGCAGAGGAGGGGTGTGCGTTCGAACTCGCTCGGATGCTCCCCCGTCGTGACGACCGGTACGCGGAGTTCTTCGACGTCACGGGCGTCGATGCGGACCGGATCGTGACTCGCGGCCGGGACCACGACTCAGTCGACGTCACCTTGCTCACGGCGTACGAATCGGGTGGGCTCTTCGAGTTTCTCGTTACGGACGACTGTCCGGCCGTCGAACTCGCTCGACTCGGGGCGCTCCCGCGCGAGGTCCAAGGTGTCGAGGGTGAGGGCCGCATCGTGGCCGAGATTCCCGCCCGCTACGACCCGCCGACGGTCGTCGAGGCGTTCCTCGAAGACACTCCCGCCGCCGAACTCACCACCAAACGGGAGAAAGAGCGCGTCGAACCGCTCTTTCCGCCGGCGGCATTTCGGCATGTCCTCCGGAACCACCTCACCGACCGACAGCGCGAGGTCGCTCGGGCCGCCTTCGAAGCGGGCTACTACGACTGGCCGCGTTCCTGTACGGGGGAGGACGTCGCCGCCGAGCTCGGCATCTCGTCGGCGACGTTCTCCGAGCACATCCACGCCGCCGAGCGGACGCTCCTCACCGTCCTGTTCTGCGATTCCCGGACGGACCGACCCGGCGATCGGTGACGACTCTCGTCCGGCCGGCGTTACGTCCCGTCGTCCTCGGGTGACGAGACGACCGTTCGACCGTCGCCGTAGACGAACACGTCACACCCGTTGAACTCGAACCCGACGCGGACGTTCGACAAGTGGGTCGTCCGATGGGCTGCCGGTTCGATCAGTCGATCCAGCGCATCCGGATCGATCGTATCGCACAACGGACCAAGCTCGTCCGGGTTCGTTCCGGTCACCGCGGCGACCGCCACGACCACGCTGTAGGAGGGACGGTCGTCGTCGCCGCGCACGTGGGTGATCGTGTCCGCGTCGGTCTCCGGGGTACCGCCCGGGTGGAAATCACGGTGGTATGACATGTCAATACGTACCGTGACTTTGGAGGGTCATAGTTCGGGTCCCTACAGTTCGAGGGTCGCCCCACCGCTTTTGTCCCCACCCGCCGACGGCGACGTATGGACACACCCGACGTGGCCGGCACGGACCCGCCGTCCGACCGGGCCGACGTCTCGGGACCGTTCTTCGACTGGTACCATCACGCCGTCGCCCTCGCCTACAGCGTCAGCGCCGCCGTCTCCGCGGGGTCGATGCCGCTCGACCGGCTTGCCCTCTACTTCTTGGCCTCTCTCGTCGGTGCCTACCTCGTGGTGGCCGTCCTCACCGTCCTCTGGCGTCGACTGCTCCCGCGTCTCCTCTAGTCGACTCGGTGACGTGTGCCACGGTCACATGCCACGATCGTCGAAACCGACTTCGACAATATATTGCCACGAACACCTACGTTTTTAATCCGCTCGCCCCTCCGTACACTCATGAGAAGCCCACCCGAAACGAGCGAACTCGATACCCCCTCACGCATCCTGATGGGTCCCGGCCCGAGCATGATCCACCCGCGCGTCCTCCGGGCGATGTCCACGCAGGCGCTCGGGTACATGGATCCCTCCTTCTTGGAGATCATGGACGACATCCAGGAACTGCTCCGCTACACGTTCCAGACCGACAACGAGTGGACGCTCGCGACGAGCGGCACCGGTACCGCGGCGATGGAGACGGCCATCGGGAACATCGTCGAACCCGGCGACACGATGCTGGTGCCGACGAACGGCTACTTCGGTGATCGGATGGGGAAACTCGCCAGGCGCGCCGGTGGCGACGTGGTGACCGTCGACGCCCCGTGGGGCGAACCCCTCCAGCCCGCGGACGTGGCCGACGCCTTCGACGAACACCAACCCGACGTGTTCGGCTTCATCCACGCCGAGACGAGCACGGGCGTCCGCCAGCCGGACGTGCCCGAACTCACCGACATCGCCCACGACCACGACGCACTCGTCCTCGCGGACTGTGTCACCTCGCTGTCGGGCGTCGAACTCCACATCGACGACTGGGGCATCGACGCCGCCTACGGCAGCCCCCAGAAGTGCCTCTCCTGTTCGCCCGGCGCGACGCCGCTCACCATCGGCGAGCGGGCACGCGAGAAAATCGAGAACCGCGAGGAAGACACCGGCTCCTGGTATCTCGACCTCGACCTCGTCATGGAGTACTGGGGCGACGAGCGCAACTACCATCACACCGCCCCCACCAGCCTGTTTTATGGCCTGCGCGAGGGACTCCGCCTCGTCGCGGAGGAAGGACTCGAGAACCGCTGGGAGCGCCACCTCGACGTCGCCGGCGAACTCCGGGAGGGGCTCCAGGCCCTCGGCCTCGAACCCGCCGCCGACGAGGAGTACTGGCTCCCCAGCCTGAACTCCATCGAGGTGCCCGACGGCGTCGACGACACCGCGGTCATCGAGTTCCTGATGAACGAGTACGACATCGAAATCGCGAGCGGCCTCGGCGCGCTGGAGGGTGACATCTGGCGGATCGGCTGCATGGGCTACTCCGCCCGGCGGCAGAACGTCGCCTGCCTCCTGTCGGCCATGGAGGACGCTCTCGAAGCGCAGAACTTCGACGTCGACGAACAGACGATCGAGGCCTGACGACTCACTCCGACTCGACTTCCGTCGTATCGCTCAACTCCACGGCCGTCCCGCGGTGACGACACTCTTCGAGCGCGTGTTTCGCCGCCATGCCCGCGTCGTGGGCGTCCGTCCCCCGTCCGACCCCGACCTTGAGGTCGACGCCGACGGCCTCCTCGACGTGGTCGATGGCGTCCCGGTAGGCCGCGGCGTCCATCTCGGGCGTGGCGGCGATGATGTTGTCGCCGCCGACGAAAAAGGAGAGGCCGCCGTGTTCCTCGCGGAGGTAGCGCATCAGCGTCGCGTACCCCTGTTCGATCTGGATGAACGAGTCGAACTCGTTGAGACGGTCGGTGTACTTCTCCGTCGCGTCGTTCACGTCGAAGTGGGCGATGGAGAGGCGTTCCTCGTCGGGGTGTTCGAGCGGCGTTCCGGCCAGCACCTCGCGCCGGTCGCCGTCCTGTGCGCTCCCGGCACCTTGGAGGCGTTCGGTCGCCCGTTCCAACGCGACCGCGGGGTTCGGATCGACGCCGAGGCCGAGACTGACGGTGACGGGGTAGCGGTTACCCGTCGACTCCTGGAGGAGTCGGTGGTCGTCGACGTCTAACCCGTTCGTCACCGCGACCATGTTGTCGAAGCGGGTGAAGAAGGCGTACCCGCCGCGGTGCCCGACGAACTGGGCGATGTCGGCGAACAGGCGGGACTGGAGCGTCTGGAGGTCCATCTCGCGCCGCGGTTCCGGCGTCACCGTCCACGGTCCGTAGTTGTCGATCTGCACGAGCGTCAGCTGCGTGTTCGTCACGGTGCCGTATTTGGGGACGGGACCCACATTGCTCTTTGGTTCCCGGCCGAGCGAGCGCGGGGTTCATGCCCCGCCCCACCGTATTCCTGTCCAATGACCTACCGCGGAGTCGTACTCGACGTGGACGGCACAGTCGTGCGCGGTGACGATCCGATCCCCGGCGCGGCCGACGGACTCGATCGACTGACGACGGCCGGCCTCCGTCGGCTGTTCGTCTCGAACAACCCGACCAAGCGACCGCCGGCCTACGCCGACCGCCTCGGCCGGGCCGGGTTCGACGTCTCGCCCGAAGAGATCGTCACCGCCGGCACGATCACCACGACCTACCTCGCCGACAACCACGACGACGACGACCTCTTCGTCGTCGGCGAACCGGCCCTCGTCGACCAGTTGACCGACGCCGGCCTGACCGTCGTCGACGCCGAGGACCGCGCGGATGCCGTCGTCGTCTCCATCGATCGCTCGTTCGACTACGACCGGCTCTCCTCGGCACTCCGGGCGTGCCGGGACGGCGTCACTATCGTCGGCACCGACCCCGACATGGTGATCCCCGCCGCCGAGGGCGACGTCCCGGGATCGGGTGCGATCATCAACGCCGTCGCGGGCGTCGTCGGCCGCGACCCGGACGTGGTCCTCGGCAAGCCCTCCGACCCCGCGCTCCGGACGATCCGCGATCGCCTCGGCGTCCCGCCCGCCGACTGCTTGGTCGTGGGCGACCGTCTCGACACCGACATCGCCCTCGGCGAGCGGTCCGGCATGACGACCGTCCTCGTCCGCACGGGCGTCACCGACGACCGTGACCTCGCCCGGGGTGACGTGACGCCCGACTACGTGCTGGACTCGCTGGCCGACGTCGGGACGGTCCTCTAGCCCCGCAACAGGTTCGTCACTTCGTCGGCCACGTCCGGTTCGATCGCGACGACGTAGCGTTTCCCCGGCGTGAGCGTCGTCTCGGGACGGGCGATGCGCTCCCCGTCGTCGTCGGAGATGACCAGCGTCCCGGCGGGGAACCGCACCGACCGCAACGCCTTCCCCGCCGCGGACGCCTCCTCCTCGACCCGGACCTCCATGATGTCGAGCGTTCCCGTCACGTCCGCGAGCGTTCGCACGTCGCTCCCCTCGATTTCGTTCGCCGCCACGCGCGCGCTGGCACCCTCGGGGAAGACCGCCTCGTCGACGAACCGTTCGTACCGCTCCTGATCGCGGGCGGCGATGCGAGCGACCGTCCGAACCGCCGGGTTCATCTCCTCGGCCTCCATGCAGATCGCGAGGTTCAGCCCCGGCAACCCGGTCAATCCGGCGACCACGTCACTCCCCTCCACGTCGGCCTGCCGGAGGATGTCCGGGTCGGAGGCGTCGCCGTGGATGATCGTCACCACGTACTCGTCGGCCATCGCGTCACACCGGTCGCCGTCCGGTTCGACGACTGTGATGTCGTGTCCTCGGGTGTCGAGGAGGGCCGCTGTCTCGAAGCCGACACGTCCACCGCCAGCGATGATGATGTCGAGCGTCGTGGGTTGTCAGTCGTTCGCCTGTGGTGTTCGTCCGTCGGTCGTTCCCTGCGAGTCGTCCCGGGAGCCGAGGCGGGTGTAGACGGCGTACGCTGTCACTCCGAGCAGGATCCAGCCCCCGCTGAGGACGAGTGCCAGCACGTCCGTTCGGAGCAGGTACTCCACCAGTATACCCGTCAGAACCAGATTGAGGACGATGCCGAGGACCGGCGGGAGCGGGTAGAACGGCATCTCGTACGGTCGGTTCATGTCGGGGCGCTCCCGCCGAAGTTTGATCACCGAGCCGTTGACGACGATGAACGAGAGGAGGAAGAACAGACTGGACATGTTGCCGGCGCTCTGTGTCGGGAGGGCGACGGAGCCAAGCATCACCACCCCGCTCGCGAGGATGGCGATCAAGGGCGTCCCGTAGCGGTGGTGCAGTTGTCCGAACGAGGGAAGGAGTTGCTCCTCCCGGCCCATCGAAAACGCCACCCGCGAGGAGGCGATGACGACGGCGTTCAGCGCCGTCAGCGTCGAGAAGACGGCGCCGAAGACGATTATCGCGCCGCCGTTCTGGATGATCGGCAACCCCGTCGGCATGAACGCTGTCGCCGCCTGCGCGATGCCGGCTTCCCCGGCGGCCGCGAGGCCGTCGGCACCGAGCGTCCCCACCGCCACGCCTACCACCGCGAGGTAGACGAGCACCGTCACCGCGAGGCTCGCGAAGATGGCCTTCGGGATGTTCTCGCGGGGGTTCTTCACTTCCTCCGTCACCGTCGTGATGAGGTCGTACCCCTCGAAAGCGATGAAGGTCAACCCCATCGCGGGGAGGATACTGAGGGGACCGGCACCGTCCGCGAACAGCGGCTGAAACTCGGCGGTAGCGAACATCGGCGACGTCGCGCCGAAGGCCACGAAGACGACGAGAATGCCCACCTTGACCAGCGTGAAGATGGTCTCGACGCTCCCGCTGGCGGCCGTCGAGACGGCGTTCAGTGCGACCAGGGAGAGGACGGCGACGAACGCCAGTCCGATGGCTGCAGGGACGGCCGCGTCCACGACCGGGAGTGCGACCGCACCCACCTGCCCCGGGGCCGGCGTCAGGTCGTAGACGTGGAGGAGTTCGAGGAAGTTCGGCGCGAAGCCGAGGGCGTACAGCCCGCCCGCGATCATGTACGCGAACCACAGCATCCACCCCATCACGAACGAGGGCAGGTCGGCGAACACCTCCCTGACGAAGGCGTACCCGCCGCCGCTTTTCGGAATCGACGCCGCGAGTTCGGCGTAGGAGAGGCCGGTGAAGGCGGTCACGACGCCGTTGAGCACGAACACGAGGATGGCCGCTGGTCCGGCGATTTCGGCCGCCAGCCCCGTCAGCACGAAGATGCCCGCGCCGATCATCGCCCCCATGCCGATCATCGTCGCGTCGAGGAGGCCGAGGTCGGCCTCGGGTGCGCGGTCGCCGTGTCCGCTCACACGGTCCCCCGCGCCCACGACAACTCATCCACTCCGGCGTCCATCCACCCGCGGCCGTCGCCGCTCGTGAGTCTCCGGACCATTCCCGCTACCGGCACCGACGCCTGTAGATCACAAGAAAGCCCGGTGTTCTTTCCACCGAGCGACAACCGGTGTAACGGATCGCCGTCCCCACGTCGCGTGCCAGTGTCTGACACAACTTTATCTATATGTGTACCGTTACCACGATACATGTCCTCGAGTGACAGCCCGTACGTCTTTCGCGACGAGGTAGCGCGCACCGACGCCGACCGGGACCCGCCGACTACGGACGGACGGGAGGTCGTCATCGTCGACGGCCGTGCGATGAGTTACCGCTGGTACCGCCGCTGACGACGCGACGTTCGTGGGCTGCTCAGAACGCGTCGCCGTGGACGTCGACCTCGGCCTGCAGGTCCTCCCGGAGCGCCGTGTGGACGTGACAGATGTCCTCGGCCCGGGCGACGATTTCGTCGAACGTCTCTTCGTCCAGGTCGGCCGCCACGTGGACCGCAAAGCGGATCGATTCGAGGTCGTCGTCCTCGTCCAGGTCGGCGTCGGCGTCGATCCGAACTTTCCCGAGGTCGTCGTGGCCGCGCTGTTGGCCGCCGACGCGGAACGCCGGCAGGAAGCAGGACGCGTACGTCGCAACGAGCGCCGCGTTCGGGTTCGGTCCCGTCTCGTCGGTGGCGTCGACGGTGAACTCGAACTCGCCGACTTGGTTGACGCAGGCGAACCCCTCGTCGCTGACCGTGGTGGTTTCGATATCGCTCATCCCACGGCCCACGTCGCCCCGCGGCGTCTAAACACTATCCCTGCAGCGGACGGCGCGGTCGCGCCGACGCCGCGCTACTCGTCGGCGTACGACCGGTCGAAGCCGACGGTCTCGTCGCCGTCGAGGACGTGCACCTCGGCGTCGGAGCCAGTCGCCGCGACCTCGCGTTCCAACTGCTCGATGTCGATCTCGATCGGCGGGAAGGTGTCGTAGTGCATCGGGAGGACGTGATCGACGTCGAGCCAATCGACCGCGATGGCGGCCTGCGCCGGCCCCATGGTGAAGTGGTCGCCGACGGGGAGGGCTGCGACGTCCGGTTCGAGGAACGGGGCGATCACGTCCCGCATCTCGCTCATCAGCCCCGTGTCGCCGGCGTGGTAGAAGGCGAAGGCGTCCTCGTCCGTCTCCTGGGTCGGGACCGTGTCGCCGATCACGTAGCCCGTCGGCGGGCCGCCGCTGTACTCGTAGTCCGTGTTGATGCCGTTCGTGTGGTCCGCGCGATGCATCGTCACGTACGCGTCGCCACACTCGACGGTGCCGCCCATGTTCATGCCGATGGTGTCGTCCGCCCCGTGTTCGTCCGCGGCCCACGCCGTCAGTTCGGGCGTGCCGACGACGGTGGCGTCGGTGAAGGCCCCGAGGTCGCCGACGTGGTCGGCGTGGCCGTGAGTCAACAGGACGTAGTCGGGCGTCTCGACGTCGGCGGGATCGAGCGACGTGTGTGGGTTGCCGAAGAAGGGGTCGATCAGGAGCGACGTGTCTCCGACCGCGACGTGCCACGTGGAGTGGCCGTGCCAGGTGAGTTCCATGGTTCGACCGTATCTTTCCCGGAAGCGCACGTCAATCTTGTCCCGAGGCCGTACCCGGAACCGGCGACGTCGGGCGGCGTGGGCGAGCCGACCGGTTCGGCGGTCGGACACACCCCGACCGAACTCCTATTCTGCTGGCGACCGAGTGCCGACTATGGACCACGACAGTTGGTCGGCACAACAGGCGGAGACGACCGTCGGCGTCGACGGCCACGACCTCTCGCTAGCGTACCGCGACGCCGGGGAGGGTGATCCCGTCCTCTTCCTCCACGGGATCCCGACGTGGTCGTACCTCTGGCGCCGGATCACGCCGCCGCTCGAGTCCGACTACCGGACGATCGTCCCGGATCTCGTCGGCTACGGAAACAGCGACCGGCGCGACACCTTCGACCGATCGATCCGGGCACAGGAGGCGGCCGTCGCCGACCTCGTCGACCAGTTGGGGGTCGAGACGTGCCACGTCGTCGGCCACGACATCGGCGGGGGCGTCGCCCTCCGGTACGCCGCCCACACGGACCGAGTCGACAAACTCGCACTCTCGAACGCGACGGCGTACGACTCGTGGCCGGTCGAGTCCATCACTTCGCTCGGCCTCCCGCGCACGCTGGAGATGGCCCCCGATGCGTTCCGCGACCGACTCGACCGCTCGTTCGTCGACGGCCTCGAACGCGACGACCCGGTCCCCGAGTGGCTCGCCGGGATGCCGGAGCCCTGGCTCCGCGACGACGGCAGACGGGCGTTCGCCCGCGCCGCCGTGGCGACGAACACCAACCACACGACCGAGATCGACTACGGTGCGATCGACGCCGACCTCCTGTGTCTGTGGGGTGTGGCGGACGACCAACAGCCGGTCGAAGACGGCCGCCGGCTCGTCGGGGATATCGGCGGCGACCTCGTCGGACTCGACGACGCCGGCCACTGGGTAACCGAGGACCGCCCGAGCGCGTACCGCGAGCACCTCCGGGCGTTCCTCGACGGGTGACTCGGCTGGCGTCGCCGATCGAACGAGGAAGGCTTATCTCACGCGCAGCCAACTCGCGCCCATGCGACGTGTCAGATTCCGCGACCCCGCAGGGATGGTTCGTACCGGCGAGTGGCACGGCGACGCCGTGAGTTTCGCCGACACCACCTACGACCTCGACGAGGTCGACCTCCTCCCGCCCTCGGAGCCGTCGAAGATCGTCTGCATCGGCCTGAACTACGCCGACCACGCCGAGGAGACGGGGATGGACATCCCCGAGCGGCCGATGCTGTTCCTGAAGACGCCCAACACCGTCGCCGCCCACGGCGACACGATCACCCTCCCCGAGGGCAAAGAGCAGGTCGACTGGGAGGCCGAACTCGGCGTCGTGATCGGCGAGCAGTGCCGGAACGTCGACGCCGCGGACGCCGAGTCGGTGATCGACGGCTACACCGTCGTCTGTGACCTCTCCAACCGCGACGACCAGCGGGAGGAGCAAAACTGGGTGCGGGGCAAGGCCTTCGACGGCGCCGCGCCCATGGGACCGGTCGTGGCCGACCCCGACCACCTCCCCGACGACGCCGACGTGGAACTCCGCGTCGACGGCGAGACGAAACAGTCCTCGGACATCACGCAACTCATCTTCTCCGTGCCCGAACTGATCGAGGAGATATCGAGTTACATGACGCTCGAACCCGGCGACGTGATCTCGACGGGGACACCCTCTGGCGTCGGCGGCCTCGAAGACGGCGACGAGGTCGAAGTCGACGTCGAGGGCGTCGAGACGCTCCGCTTCTCCGTCCGGCGCGACTGATCGCCCCCTCGTCCCGAGAGGACAACGCATAAATTTAGGCCCGCCTAATTCGGCCTCGATGGACCTGAGTCGGCGGGACGCACTGGCGGCGCTGGCGGCGACCGGTGCCGTGGCCGGGGGGAGTGTGCTCCTCGCGAACGACGACGCCGAGGACGACCCCACCGACGACGTCCCTGAAGACGTGGTCGGCGACGACACCGTCGCGACCCTCGCGGCCGTCGGAGCAGCCGTCTACCCCGAGGCGACGACGGGGATCGAGTCGTTCGTCGAGACGTACGTCTCCGGGCGGTTGTCCGACGACCCCGCCCACCGCCGGGGCGTCGTCGAGGCGACGGCCGAACTCGACGCGACGGCCCGCGACTGGTTCGACGCCCCCGTGACCGACCTGGATCGCTCGACCCGGGACCGACTGCTCCGGGAACTGGGTGTCGACGTCGCCGATCCGAACCCCGACGGTAACCTCTCCGACCGCGTTCGATTCTACGTCGTCAACGAACTGCTCTATGCCTTCTACGCCTCGCCGACGGGTGGTCGTCTCGTCGGCGTCGAGAACCCCGTCGGCTACCCCGGCGGCACCGAGAGTTACCGGCGCGCCCGCATGGAGGGTGAGGATGGCTGAGCGCGACCGCGCGCCGTCGTCTCGGGTGGACGTCTGTGTCGTCGGCGCGGGCCCTGCGGGGGCCATCGTCGCCGCCCGACTCGCCGAGGCGGGCCACGACGTGGTCGTCCTCGACGCCGGCCCGCGGTTCGACCTCGAGGACCGCGAGCGACAACTCGACGCTCACCTCCGTCCCGGCGTGGAGAGCGCGGGTAACCGATCAGCGGCCGGTGATGGCCTCTGGGGGATGGGTGGCGACCGCGACGCCTACACCTCCAGCGGCGACCGACACTACCCGCTGAACGCCGCCCGCGTGAAGGGTCTCGGCGGGTCGACGCTCCACTGGCAGGCGATGGTGATGCGCCTCCACGAACGCGACTTCGAGATGGACTCGCGCCACGGCGTCGGCGTCGACTGGCCAATCGACTACGCCGACCTCCGCCCGTACTACACCGAGGCCGAACGCGAACTCGGCGTCGCCGGCGCCGACGACAACCCTTTCGCCCCGCCCCGCGAGGAACCGTTCCCCCTCCCCGCCTTCCCACCCTCCCACAGCGACTCCATCTTCGCCGAGGCCTGCGAGCGTCTGGGCCTCCCGACCCACTCGGTGCCGAACGCGCGCAACTCCGAACCGAACGACGGTGCGTCGGCCTGCGTCGGCTACGGCACCTGCAAGCCCGTCTGTCCCTCCGGTGCGAAGTACACCGCCGAACGCCACGTCGCTCGCGCCGAGGCGGCCGGTGCGCGCGTGATCGACCGCGCGCCCGTCCAGCGACTCGCCCACGACGCGGACGCCGTCGACGCCGCCGTCTACGCCACCCCCGACGGCGCGGAACACCGCCAGGAGGCCCGCGCCGTCGTCCTCGCGTGTGGTGGCGTCGAGAACGTCCGCCTCCTCCTTCTGTCGGCCTCCGACGCCTACCCCGACGGCCTCGCCAACTCCTCGGGGCTCGTCGGCCGCTACTTCATGGACCACTGCTTCGCCGGCGTCGGCGGCCGGATCGACCGCCCGACCCGCCAGAACCACGTCGGCTTCAACACGACCGAGTGCCACGCGCTCTACGACGCGGAGGACCCCCTCCCGGGGGTGAAACTCGAGTTCCTCAACTACGCCGGTCCCTCGCCGGTCATCGACGCACTCCACGCCGACGAGTGGGGCGACGACCTCCTCGACTCCCTGCGGGACTCGTACGGCACCCACCTCGCGGTCGGCGGCCTCGTCGAACAGTTCCCCCACGCGGACAACCGGATCACGCTCGACCGGTCGACGACCGACGACCACGGCAACCCCGTGCCGGACGTGGAGTGGTCGGTCGGCACGGAGACCCGCCGGGCGATCGAACGGGCAAACGAGGTCCAGCGGGCGATCCTCGAGGAACTCGACGCCGACATCGACTGGGTCGTCGGCCCCGACGAGACCGGTCCGGCTTTCCACCACATGGGGACGACGCGCATGGGGACCGACCCCGAGTCGAGCGTCGTCGCCTCCGACTGCCGGGCCCACGACCTCGACAACCTCTGGATCGCGGGTAGTAGCGTCTTCCCCACCGCCGGCGGGATGAACCCGACGCTCACCATCGCGGCGCTCTCCTGTCGGCTGGCCGACCGCCTCGATCGGTGGCTCTGACTTCGGAAAGTTTCAATAGAGTTGCACGTGTTGCCAGTAGCCGTATGCCGACAGCTACCACGGCGCACGCGACTGCGGGGGAGACCGATGCCTGACCGACACGGCCCCTTCCGGACGGCACGGTTCGTCTTGGAGATCGACGGCGTCGCGAAGGCGGGATTCAGCCGCTGTCGCCTCCCCACCGCCTCGACGAAGGTGGTCGAGTACCGCGAGGGCAACGACACGGAGCCGACAGCCCGAAAACTGGCTGGTCTGAACGAGTACGGCCCACTTCGCCTGCAGTACGGTGCCACGGTCGATACCCAGACCATCTACGACTGGCGACGACTGGTCGAGGACGGCAAGGTCGACGAGGCCCGGCGGTCGGTCGCCGTCGTCCTCCTCGACGAGGAGGGCTCGCCGGCGACACGGTGGGGGTTCGAGCGAGCGTGGCCCGCCCGCTACGAGGCCCCCACCCTCGACGCGACCCGCTCAGAGGTGGCGATCGAGACGCTCGACGTCGTCTGCGAGGGGTTCGAACGTCTGGCCGGCGGATCGACCGACGACGCGGAATGAGCGCCCCCGGTCGGGACCCCTACGGCCGCCACCGGTTCGCCGTCGACATCGGCGACGACGGCCCGCCGATGGGGTTCACGGCAGTCCGGGGCCTGTCGGTGCGCGTCCAAGCGCGGGCCGGCGACGAGTCGTCCGAGGGGGACCGGAACGGAATCGACGGCGGGGACTGGTGGGACTGGGGCGACCGCATCCGAGACGCCCTCGACGCCGTCCCGCCGGCACCCCGTCGCCGGACCGCCTCGCCCCACCTCACGCTCCGGCGCGGGGTGACCGACGACCGACGGCTGTGGGACTGGCTCCGCGACTGGGTGTCGGGGACGGTCGACCCGCGGACCGTCCAAGTCTTCCTGCTCGACGAGGCGGGCGACCGGCGGCGTGGCTGGCGCTGTCGCGACGCCACGCCGGTCCGATGGCGCGGACCGGAACTCGTCGCCGACAGGCCGGGCGTCGCCACCGAGACGTTGGAACTTGCTCACGACGGTGTCGAAGCCATCGACGATCCCATTGACCACGCTTAAGCGTCGCCGTCCGTATCTTCCCACCATGCAACCACGGGACCTCTCCGCGCTCTCACCGTACGTCCCCGGACGCGGGGCCGAGGAGGTGGCCCGCGAACTCGGGATGGATCCGGCGGATCTCACGAAACTCTCCTCGAACGAGAACCCACACGGACCGGGGCCGGCGGCGGTCGAGGCCATCCGGGAGACCGCCCCCCGGGTCGGCGTCTACCCCAAGGCCTCGCATACCGATCTGGCGGAGAAACTCGCCGACCACTGGGACTGCACTCCCGGACAGGTGTGGGTGACCCCCGGTGCCGACGGCGCACTCGACTACCTCTCGCGGGCCTTCCTTGACCCCGGCGACCGCGTACTCGTCCCCGATCCCGGCTTCTCGTACTACCGGATGAGCGCCCGCTACCACCACGGCGAGGTGGCCACCTACGACCTGCGGAAGGCCGACGACTTCGCCCAGACGCCCGACACCGTTCTCGACGCCTACGACGGCGAACGGATCGTCTACCTCACCACCCCCCACAACCCGACCGGTTCCGAGTTCGACCCCGACGATATCGAGGCCCTCTCGGAACGGGTCGAGGACCACACCCTCGTCGTCGTCGACGAGGCGTACGCCGAGTACACCGACACCCCCTCGGCTATCGGCCTCCTCGACGACCACGACGACGTCGCGGTCACGCGGACGTTCTCGAAGGCCTACGGGCTGGCCGGCCTCCGTGTCGGCTACGCCGTCGTCCCCGAGGCGTGGGCCGGCGCCTACGCCCGCGTCAACACACCCTTCGCCGCCAGCGAGGTCGGCTGCCGGGCCGCACTGGCCGCCCTCGACGACGACGACCACCTCGAAACGACCGTCGAGACGGCGCGGTGGGCGCGGGCCCACCTCCGCGACGAACTCGACGCGCCCACCTGGGAGAGCGGCGGCAACTTCGTCCTCGCGGAGGTGGGCGACGCCGCGGCCGTCGCCGAGGCCACACAGCGCCGGGGGGTCATCGTCCGGGACTGCAGTAGTTTCGGCCTGCCGGCCTGCATCCGGGTGTCCTGTGGCACCCGCGAGGGGACCAGACGGGCCGTCGAAGTCGTCAACGACGCCCTCGCGGAGGTGCAGGCGTGACCGACGCCGAGGACGTCGCCGAGCGCGTCGCCGTCACCGGGACGCCGGGTACCGGGAAGACGACCGCCACGACCCTGATCGACGGTCCCGTCGTCCACCTCAACGACCTGATCCACGAGGAGGGGCTGTGGGCCGACCGCGACGACGACCGCGACTCGCTGGTGGCCGACCTCGACGCGGTCCGGGAGGCGCTTGGCGACTGGTCGGGCGTCGTCGAGTCCCACCTCGCACACCACCTCGACGCCGACCGCGTGGCCGTCCTCCGGTGTCGGCCGGACGTCCTGGAGGAGCGCCTGCGCGACCGGGGCGAGAGCGAGGCGTCGGCGGCCGAGAACGCCGAGAGCGAGGCGCTGGACGTGGTCCTCTCGGAGACCGTCGACCGCCACGGGATCGAGAACGTCTACGAGGTCGACGCGACCGACCGGACGCCCGCGGAGGTGGCCGACGAAATCGAGGCCGTGATCGCCGGCGACCGCGCCCCGAGCGCCGGCGACGTCGACTTCATTGACTACCTATGACCCTCGACCGCCTCCGGCCCGTCGCCGAACTCCTCCTCGATCCGATGGTCGCCGCCGCCGACCGGGTCGGCCTCACCCCCAACGGCGTCAGCGTCGTCGCCTTCGGATTCGCCGTCGCGGCCGCCGCCGGATTCTACGTCGCCACGCCCCTCGGCTACGCGCTGGGGGCGGTCTGTGTCTTCGCCAACGGGTGGCTCGACCTGCTGGACGGCGCGCTCGCCCGCACCCAGGACGTCGAGTCGCGGGCCGGCGACCTGCTGGACCACGTGCTGGACCGGTACGCGGACGTCGTCCTCGTGATCGGGTTGGCGGCCGGCGTCGCACGGTACGACCTCGGTCTCCTCGCGGTCACCGGCGTCCTGATGACGTCCTACCTCGGCACGCAGATCCAGGCCGTCGGCCTCGGGCGCGAGTACGGCGGCCTCGTCGGGCGCGCGGACCGGCTGGCGCTGGTCGGACTCACGGGCCTCGTCGCCGCCGTCGTCGCCGAGCCACTCGGCCCGCTGTCGGTCGTCGGCTGGCTGCTCGTCTTCTTCACCGTCGTTGGTCACCTGACCGCGCTCCAACGGTTCTGGGGCGCGTGGGGTGACCTCGCCTGAGCGCACGGCGCACCTTTTATCCCCGGCGGCGCGCTACGGAGGGGTATGCCCCAGTGTGAAATGTGCGGTGCCGAGAGTTCGTCGCTCACGACGACGAAGGTCGAAGGGGCCGAACTACAGCTCTGTGACGACTGTACGGAGTTCGGTACCGAGGTGCGCACCGAATCGTCCTCGTCGTCGTCGACGAAGTACTCCACCTCGTCCTCGTCTTCGTCCTCATCGGGTGGATCGAGTTCGACCAGTGGTGGTGGCGGTGGCGGCGGGAAGACCCGCCGCCGCGACATGTTCGACGACATGGACGAACTCGCCGCCGACTACGACGACCGCATCCGGTCGGCCCGCGAGGAGCGCGGTCTGAGCCAGGAGGAACTCGCCGCCGAACTCAACGAGAAGGCGAGTCTTATCCGCAAACTCGAACGCGGCGACATGCTGCCGAGCGACGACGTCCAGTCGGAACTCGAGGCCGAACTCGACATCGCCCTTTCGGAGGGTGGCGGCGACGCCGACGCCGACTGGTCCGGCGACTCCTCGACGACGACGACGCTCGGCGACGTCGTCAAGCGCAAGGACTAGGACTTTACTCGTTCGCCCCCGAACGCCCCGCCCATGTCCCGTGACGTGGCGGAGTCGTTCACCCTCGGAGCGGCACAGATAGAGCCGGTCTACCACGACGCCGAGGCGACCCTCGACAAGACCTGTCGGTGGATCGAACGTGCCGGCGACCGCGGCGTCGACGTGTTGGTCTTCCCGGAGACGTACTTCCCCGGCTACCCCTACTGGCGGCGGAGCACCTCCATCGCCCGGTGGAGCGACCTGATGGTCGACCTGTCGAAAAACAGCCTCCACGTCGACGACGACGCCGTCGAGACCGTCGGCGAGGCCGTCGCCGACGCCGACCTCCACCTCGTGCTCGGCACGAACGAGGTGGACGACCGACGGGGGAGCGAGACGCTCTATAACTCGCTGTTCTTTTTCGACCGCTCGGGGTCGCTGGTGCGTCGCCACCGGAAACTCATGCCCACCCACGACGAGCGGGCCATCTGGGGACGGGGCGACCCCGCCAGCCTCGACGTCCACGACACCGACGTGGGCCGACTCGGCGGGCTGATCTGCTACGAGAACCACATGACGCTGTCGAAGGCGGCGCTCTGTGCGCGGGGCGAGGAGATTCACGCCGCCGTCTGGCCCGGTTTCTGGGAGCAGAACGGACATCCCGGCGACAAGTCCCGCGCCGAGGACGCCGAGGCCCGGGACACCTGCGACATCTACCCCGCCGTCCGCGAGTACGCCTTCGAGACACAGTCGTTCGTCGTCTCGTGTTCCGCCTACATGAGCGAAGGCGTCCCCGAGGGGTTCGCCGAGGACGAACTCGGGTTCGGCGTCGGGAACGGCGGGAGTATGCTCGTCAATCCCGCGGGTGTCGTGAAGGCCGGCCCCGCCGTCGGCGAGGAGGCCCTGCTGACCGCGGAGTTCGACCGCGACGAGCGCCGTGCCACGAAGGCCTACTTCGACGCGATGGGCCACTACACCCGCTGGGATGCCGTGAATCTGGAGGTGAGCGACGACCGCCTCGACCCAGTCCACCGCCACGACCACCCCGGTCGTGGCCGCGACGACGCGCCGACCCTCTCGCCCGCCGACGCCGCGGCCCTCGCCGAGGAGTTCGACGTGCCCGTCGAGGCGGTCGAAGCCGTCGCCGACGCCCTCGTGGGTACACGAGGATAACCACGTTTTTTGCCCGTTCGCGTCCCCGTCCCCGTATGTTCGTACTCGTCAACCTGAAGGCGTACCCCTGTGACCCGGTCGCGGTCGCGGAGGCCGCCAGCGACGTCGCCGCGGAGAGCGGCGTCCGGATCGCCGTCGCCCCCCAGACCGCCCACCTCGACCGCGTCGCCGCCACGGGCGTCGAGACGTGGGCCCAACACGTCGCCCCCGTCGCCCACGGCAGTCACACCGGCCACACGCTCGCCGAGGCCGTGACCGACGCGGGCGCGACCGGAACGCTACTCAACCACTCGGAGCGTCGTCTGAAACTCGCCGACGTTGACGACGCCCTCGACGCCGCCGAGCGCGCCGGTCTGGAGACGGTCGTCTGTGCGAACGATCCCGAACAGGTCGCGGCCGCGGCCGCCCTCGACCCGGACGCCGTCGCGGTCGAACCGCCCGAACTCATCGGCGGCGACGTCTCCGTGGCCACAGCCGACCCGGGGATCGTCGAGGGGGCCGTCGCCGCCGCCGACGCGGTCGATCCGGACGTGGCGGTCTACTGCGGGGCCGGCGTCTCCACCGGCGACGACGTGGCCGCCGCGGCCGACCTCGGCGCCGAGGGCGTCCTCCTCGCGAGTGGCGTCGCCAAGGCAGACGATCCGCGGGCGGCGCTCGAATCCCTAGTCTCGGGCGTCTAGAGGAATTCGGCGTCGGTCAGGTCGTCGGATCGGGGATCGCTCCCGTCGTCGGCCGCCATCTGCCGGCGCGTCGCGTCGTCGGCCGACGCCGGCGGATCGTCGCTCCCCTCGATCACGACCGCGTCCTCGTCGACGAAGCCGTCGTCGCCGATCCTGCCGCCGTCGCCGCTGTCGCCGCCGTCGACGACTTCCACTTCGTCTTGCTCGTCCGCAACCTGCGGGTCCGTCTCCTCGGCGGCGAGGGTTTCCTCGTCGACGAACGAACGTTCCACGTCCCGGACGGTTTCGTCGAGGGCGTCGCCGTCGAGGTGGCCGTCGAACGCCGCCGCGACACGGTCCCGGAGCGCGTACCGGTAGCGGCCCTCGTCGACGTGTTCGACGAATCCGTCGGTCCGGAGCGGGCGGTTGCGGCCGTACGCCATTGGCTGATCCGGCGTCCCGCCGGCGGCGACGTGGGCGTCGACCGGGTCCGCCGTCCGCTCCCGGCGGTAGTGGGCGAGCATCCGCCGCGAGATGTCGGGCAGGGCCTCGATGGTCGACCGCAGATCCGCGACGACCGCCTCGCGGGTCCCGTGGGTCGTGGCAGCCGTCGTCCGGTCGGGGCCGTCGGCTCCCGCACGCTCCGACGCTCCCGATTCGGCGTCGAACGTCACGTCGGCCTGTCCGCCGACGGGGGCGTTCGAGTCGCCCGCGTCGGCGTCGTCCCCGCTTCCCGGAGTCGTGGGATCGGTGGTCCCCCCGTCGGCGGGGTCGACCTCCGAAACGGAGGCCGAGGGCGGCCAGTCGCCCGGTTCGATCGCCGGTCGATCCGGTTCGTCGGCGCCGGAGTCGCCGTCGTCGCTCCCCTCGTCCCGGGTCGTGTCGGCCGGTTCGTCCGGCGCAGCGTCGCCCGGCTCGTACGCGTCGAGTTCGATCTGATCGGCCGCCATCGCCGACGCGCGCGCACGGTTCCGCCCGTCGCCGCCGCGGTAGGGCGCCTCCGCCTTCTGTAGCATCGCCTGCGCGAACTGGTCGGCCATCCGCGAGAGGTCGCGGGCCTCCGCCAACTCCGCTTCGAGTTCCTCGATCCGGGCCTCCTTCCGGTCGAGTTCCTGGCGCAGATCCGCGAGTTCGCTCTCGCGGCGCTCCTGTTCGTCGCTGATCTCCCGGAGGTCGGAGACCAGGTCGTCGCTCACGGACTTGAGTTCCGGCCGCTCGAAGTCGTCGAGGCCGGGCGTCGCGCCGGCGTCGAAGGTTCGCTTGCGGTGGAACTGCACCCGACGCACCGACTCGCTCCAGTCGGTCATCAGGAACGCCTCCCCGTCACCCAGATCCTCGACGGCGTTGGCGTGTTCGGCGTCGATGATCCGGCTCACGACGTTCGTGTCGTTGTTCCACGTGAGCCGGTGCCACACGAGCCAGTCACACTGCGTGATGAAGTCCTTCTTCACGTCGGCCGGCCGCTGGGAGATGCCGACGATGCCCAGCCCGTGTTTCCGCCCCCGCTTGCCGATCTTGATGAGCATCTTCCCCGTCTCGTCGAGGCCGCCACCCTCGGGGATGTACTCGTGGACCTCCTCGACGAGCATCAGGAACGGCTTCTTCAGTTTCTTCTCCTTGGCGAACAGGTGTTTGGCGACCGACAGCAGGAGTTCCTTCGCCACCTCGTCGTCGAGGTAGCCCGAGACGTCGAGGATGATCGGGACGTTGCTCTCCAGGGCCAGCGACGCGATCTTCTCCGCGTGTTCCGGGCTGACCTGGATGTCACACTCGTCGTCCGCGCCGGCGTGGAGGAGTTCGAACTCCTCTTTCAGCCCGTAGTACTCGCCGTCCGTGTCGACCACGAGGACGGGAAAGTTGTTCGCCAGCAGGTTCTCGACCAGAACCGACGCGGTGTTGGACTTCCCCGACCCCGACTTCCCCGTGACGAACCCGCGGCCCGTGAGCAGTTCCACGACCGGGAGCGAGACCGGCGTCCCCGGATCGGCGTCGGTGTCGCCCCCCGGACCCTCGCTCACGTCCGCGACGGTGATCGTTTCGGTGTCCGTATCCGTGTCCGTCATCGCCCTGTGAGAGGCTCCCCTCGCCCATAGTTCCGCGTCAGACGCGCGTCGGCTCTATCGGCCGAAGTCGGTCAGCGACGACTGGCCGTCGCCGGTCTCGCCCTCGGTTGCCCGCTCCCGTGTCTCGGTCCCGTCACCCCCCGCCGCCTCGCCGTCCCACCCGTCGAGACGCGCCTGGTCGGCCGCGCCGAACTGGAGGTTCGACACCCGGACGCCGAGTTTGCGGACGGCGTCGCCCGCGAACTCCTCGAGGAGGTCGAGTGCCACCTCCTCGACGAGGTCCGGGTCCGCAACCGGCCCCGACAGCGACCGCTCGCGCGTGTTCACGTCGTACGGCGGCGTCACGACCTTGATGCCGATGGTGCGGTACAGCGCTCCCTTTCCCGCCGCGCGGTCGGCCACGTCCGCCGCCAGCCCCGAGACGGTCTCGCGCTGTCTCCCCGCCTCCGCCGTCGCTTCGGGGAACGCCGACTCCCGGGAGAGGCTCTTGGGTCGTCCCGTCGGCGTCACCTCCCGGTCGTCGTCGCCCCGCGCCCGGTCGTAGAACGTCCGACCTCGTTGCCCGAACCGATCGCGGAGGCGTCGCGGGTCCGCGTCGGCCAACTCGCCCGCCGTCTCGATCCCCATCTCCCCCAACTCGCGGGCCGTCACCGGGCCGACCCCGTGGACCTCCTCGACGGGGAGTGGACCGAAGAAGTCGCGCACCTCGCCGGGTTCCACGACGACCAGTCCGTCGGGCTTGTCGTGGTCGCTCGCCACCTTCGCGGCACTCATCGTGGGGGCGACGCCGACGCTCGCCGGAACTCCCACTTCGCGGGTGATCCGCTCTTTGATGTGACGGGCGTACCCCTCGGCCAGCGTGCGCCCGTCGACGACGGTCCACGCCGTCCGGTCGGTCACGTCGAGGTACGCCTCGTCGATGCTCACCTCGCGGAGCCTGTCGGCACACTCCCGGAGGATCGACTTGATCCGCTCGGCCACCTCGCGGTAGTAGTCCAGGTCGACCGGGCGGTAGTGGCCCGCCTCGTCGACATCGAGGGCCGGGCCGTCGCGGGCCACCTCCTTCCGGGGCAACGCCTCCAGGGCCTGCGAGATCGGCTGGGCGCTCTCGACGCCGTACGCGCGGGCCTCGTAACTCGCGGTGGCGACCGCCCCGTGTGGCTCCCCGGACTCGTACCCCATCCCGACGACGACGGGGTCGCCCCGCAGGTCGGAATCGCGCAACCGCTCACAGGAGGCGTAGAAGCAGTCCATGTCGACGTGACAGACGATTCGGTCGGACGGGGGGCCACGCACACTCCGGGTTCCAAGCGTCCCGTCGTTCATCGCTGTTCGTTCACCTACTGACGTCGGATGGCCTCGAATCTGTCGGCGTAGCGGTGATCCTCGACTGTCGTTCACCGAACTCGGTGGAGTCGTCGAACCATCTTCTACCTCTCACACCCGTAATTATAACTCAGTGTCTTTTGAATCTCACCCATGGGGAAGTGCTACGTAAACAGCGGACGGTGTGAGGGTGCACAGTATTCGGGCAACTGCAACAAGTGCGACATCATCGTTTGCAGGGCTTGTATGGCGACGAAATCGACCTGTCCCAACTGCGGAAATTCGTACCAGTGGGGATGAACGTCCCGTCCGGCCGGCCGACGGCAGCAATCCACTCGATCCACGAGACTGACCTGTAACCGACACGATATCGGTCACATCGGGTGTTCCACTTACTTCAGTCGTTCCTGCAGGAAAGAGGGGTGTGCGGCGGTCACGCCGTCGATGTCGAGGACGTCGTCGTTGATTACGTCGCCCAGCGCGTCGCCGTCCGGGGCGCGGACCTCCGCCATCAGCATGTGATCGCCCGAGGAGGTGTACAGCGCCTCGACGGCGTCCATCCCTTTGAGAGCCCGAGTCACCTCGACGTAGCGTTCGCTCTCGACTTCGATCCCGACCATCGCGATCGACTGCCCCGAGAGCTTCTTCGGATCCACTTCGGCCGAGTAGCCGACGATAACCCCGTCGCTTTCCATCTGTTGGATGTACTTTCGCACCGTCGGCTTGGAGACCCCGGCCCGGTCTGCGATCTCCCCGTAGGACGCTTGTGCGTCCTCTTCGAGGACGGAGAGGATCCGACGTTCCGTAGCGGTCGTTCCCATACTACTTCGTTTCGGTCCACGGAAAAAATATGTTGCGAAGGAGAAAACAGAGCTTCGCGGGCCCTCAGCGGGACGCGTCGGCCTATTTGTGTCGGTCGAGGAACATATCGTGGGTGCGCTCCCACTCGTAGTCGTCGTCGAAGTACCGCTCTGCCAGCGGCTCCTCGGGCATCTCGCCGATGGCCTGTTTCTCCTCTTGGTAGGACGGACGCTCGGAGTCGACGTAGAACCGACCGGTCAGCACCTCACCCTCGTACAGCGACCGTTCGGCCTCGGTGGCCATCCGTTCCGCGTCGCCCTTGTCCGTCGGGTCGAAGTCGTAGTCGTCGTTGTCGTTGACGTCGATGTAGGGGACGTACTGCCGGGCGTCCTTGTTCCACGTCGGACACTGGGTGAGGAAGTCGACGTGGGCGAAGCCGTCGTGTTGCATCGCCTCGGTGAGGATCTCCTTGGCCTGGTTGGGGTTGACCGCCGCCGTCCGCGCGACGTAGGAGGCCCCAGAGGTGAGCGCCAGCGACAGCGGCCGGATGGGGTCCTTGGCGCTCCCGTGGGGCTGGGTCTTCGACTTGTGACCCTTCGGCGACGTGGGCGAGGTCTGTCCCTTCGTCAGGCCGAAGATCTCGTTGTTGAAGACGATGTAGGTCATGTCGTGGTTCTCGCGGGCGGTGTGCATGAAGTGGTTCCCGCCGATGCCGTAGCCGTCGCCGTCGCCGCCGGCCGCGATGACCTCGAGGTCGGGGTTGGCGAGTTTGGCCGCCCGCGCGATGGGGAGCGACCGCCCGTGGATCGAGTGGTAGCCGTAGCTCTCGAAGTAGCTGTTCAGTTTGCCCGAACAGCCGATGCCGGTCACGAGCAACACCTCGTCGGGGTTGCGACCGATCTCGGGCATGGACTGTTTCAGCGCCTTCAGGACGCCGAAGTCGCCACACCCCGGACACCACGTCGCCTGTGGTTCGAGGGTGGGTGTGAACTCTTCCCGATCGATCTCGCGGTCTTCGCCGATCGCTGTGAATGCACTCATGGGTTAGTCACCTGCCGCTGGGACGTACGTCGTCTGCTGGTCGGGGACGTCCTCCCCGTCGATGCTCGCTTCGAACCCCGCGACTATCTCCGCGGGTTCGAACGGTTCGCCGTTGTACTTCAGGAGGCTCGACAGTTTGCCGCCGAACCGACCCAGTTCCTTCTGTGTGAGGCCGCGGAACTGCCCCGAGGCGTTCATCTCGACGACCACCGCCTCGTCGACGCTCTCGAGGAACTCGGTCATCTCCGCCTCGGGGTAGGGCATCATGTCGCTCACGCCGATACCCTTGACCGAGTGCCCCGCGTCGTTGAGTCGTTCGACCGCTTCCCTGACGGTTCCCTGCTGGCTCCCGAAGGTGACAAGGCCGTACTCGGCCTCGTCGGGACCCATGTACGTCTGGGTGGACTGTCCGTCGAGGAACTCCCGGATCCCGTCCAGTTTCGACATCCGGCGTTCCATCTGTGTGACGCGGTTCGTGGGGTCCTCGTCGATGTGGCCGGCCTGATTGTGTTCGTTACCGGTCACGAGGAAGTGCCCGCCCTTCTGGCCGGGGATCGACCGCGGGCTGACGCCGTCCTCGGCGTCGTAGCGGTAGCGGTGGAACTTCCCACCGGGGCCGTGTGGGGCCTCCTCCAGTTCCTCTTCGGTGGTCACCGCGCCCAGGTCGGCGTTGGGCTCGCGGTCGAAGTGACTCGCGGGCACGTTCATCAGCTCGCCCCCGAGTTTCTGGTCGTAGAGCAGGACGACGGGGATGTTGTAGCCGTAGGCGAGTTGGAAGGCGAGGCGTGACTGCTCGTAGGCCTCGGCGACCGTCCCCGGCGCCAAGACGACACGGTTCGAGTCCCCTTGACTCGTGTAGAGGACGTGTTCGAGGTCGGCCTGTTCGGGCTTGGTCGGCAGGCCCGTCGACGGGCCGGCGCGCATCGCCTCGACTAGCACCACGGGCGTCTCGGACATCTCCGCCAGTCCGAGGGGCTCGGACATGAGCGCGAACCCGCCTCCAGAGGATCCGGACATCGCCTTCACGCCCGCGTGGGAGGCTCCGAGTGCGAGCGCCGCCGCCGCGATCTCGTCCTCGACCTGCTCGGAGATGCCGCCGAGTTCCGGCAGCGCCTGTGACATGATGGTGAACACTTCGGTCCACGGCGTCATCGGGTAGCCCGCGATGAACCGACAGCCCTCGTCGATGGCGCCGTAGGCGATCGTATCGCTCCCCGAGAGCAACACCTGCTCCTCGTCGTGACTTCCCTCCGGGACCCGGAGGTCGTGGGTGAACTCGAACTCCTCTTTCACCATGTCGTGGGTGTAGTGGAGGATCTCGACGTTGGGTTCGAGGATCTCCTCGGGCATCGCCTCGGCCATCAACTCCTCGAAGTACTGGAGGTCGATTCCGAGGAGGGCCGCCGTCGCGCCGACCCCTGCGGTGTTTCGCATGACTTCCCGGCCGTGATCCCGAGCGATCTCCCGGAGGTTGAGCGGGTAGACGTGCCAGTCGTTCTCCTCGACGCGCTCCTCGAAGTTCGGGATCTCGTCCACGTCCAGTAGTCCCGTGTCGTACACGATGACCCCGCCCTCGTTGAGTTCGTCGAGGTTCTCCGCCAGCGGCTTCACCTCTTCGTTGCCGTAGTAGGCGTCCTCCTGTGGGTTCCGCGCGAAGGAGTCGCCGAGCGCGAGCAGGCAGTTGAACCCGTCCCCTCGCGAGCGTACGGGCTCCGAGTCGGCGCGCACCTCTGTGTACGTGTGCCCGCCGCGGATCCGGGACGGATAGTGTCGATGCGTAAAGACGTGCAGCCCCGCTCGCATCAGGGCCTTGGCGAAGTTCTGACTGGTCGAAGCGATCCCGTCGCCCGACCCTCCAGCGATCCGCCACATGAGTTCGTGGTCAGTCATATGTATTTCACGGCCCTCCGAGGGCCACTGTCGGAAGGGTAGTCTACGATGCGACTAAAGCCTTTGCTATACATTACCACGCAAAAATAATGTACAATCCCCCGACTCGGTCGGTCGATCCGTGCCGTTGGACCGCCGGCTCACTTCGGTCCCTTGGACCCGGTCACGTCGAGACGACGTCCGCCCGCAGCGACGCCACCGTGCCGAGCAGTTCCTCGCGACCGTCGGCCGTCACGCCGAACGCGCGGCGGCTCGCGTCGAGGTGCTCGGCGACACGTCGACGTTCTCGCCCGTGGCGTCGTACTCGACCGGGCCGTCGGCGACGTGGCTCCCGAATCTCGCTTGGTGGTCGTGGAGGGCATCGGTGGCGACCCCCGCGAAGTACGGTTCGAGTCGCTCGTCCGCCAGCGCGGTCGTAGAACCCGTCGACGACTGCCTCGATCCCCGCTTGGCCGCCGACTCCGTCGTACGGCGTCTCTCCGGGTTCCGCGTGGGGGCACCGTTTCGATGCGGGTGACCCCACCGATCGGTCCTCCGACACCCGGCTACGAGTCGACGTTGTCCGGGCTCCGGGGGTGGTAGTCGGTGTCGTACTCGCCCGACCGGCCGTCGACCCGGTCGGGATTGATCCGGCCGCCCAGGAGCATGAAGTCGAGGACGGTACAGTAGAGCATCGCCTCGACGACGGGCACCGCCCGCGGCGGCAACACGGGATCGTGCCGACCGACGACTTGGATCTCCTCTTCTTGGCCCGTCTCCCAGTCCACGGTCCGCTGGGACTTCGGTATCGACACCGGGGGATGCCACGTCACCTCGCCGTAGATCGGCTGGCCGGTGGTGATCCCGCCTTGGATCCCGCCGTGGTCGTTTCCGACCGGCGTCGGGTCGCCCGACTCGTCGAACTCCCAGTCCTCGTTGTACTCGCTCCCGGTCGTCGTCCGGGCGTCGCGGCCGATGCCGTACTCGAAGTCGTTGACCGCCGGGATCGAGTACATCGCCTTCGCGAGTCGAGCGGGGACGCCGTCGAACCGCGGCGCGCCGAGTCCCCGCGGGACGCCCCGACACTCGAAGTAGATGGCCCCGCCGATGGAGTCGCCGGCCGTCTGGTAGTCGTCCGCCACCTCGCGCATCTCCTCGGCCGTCTCCGGGTGGGCACACCGTACCTCGTTTTCCTCGCTGTGTTCCAGCATCTCCTCGAACGTCACCGGCGGGGCCTCGACGTCACCGATCTGACTGACGTGGGCCTTGATCCGCACCTCGTGGTCCGAGGCCTCCAGTACCCGCTTGGCGACGGCGCCGGCGGCGACCCAGTTCACCGTCTCGCGGGCCGACGACCGCCCGCCCCCGCCCCAGTTGCGCGTGCCGAACTTCGCGGAGTAGGTGAAGTCGCCGTGGCTCGGCCGCGGTGCGGTGACGAACGGTTCGTACTTGCCCGACTGGGCGTCCTTGTTCTCGATGACCATCCCCAGCGGCGTCCCGGTGGTGTAGCCGTCCTGGAGGCCGCTCTGGATGCGCACCTCGTCGGGTTCGCCGCGACTGGTCGTGATCATCGACTGGCCGGGCTTGCGCCGGTCCAGGTCGCGCTGGATGTCCGCCTCCGAGAGTTCCACCCCGGCGGGACAGCCCGAGACGACGACCCCCATCGCGTCGCCGTGGCTCTCGCCGTAGGTCGTCAGTTGGAACAGACGACCGAATCGGTTACCGTTCATACTCCTCCACTTCGGCTCCGAGGTCATAAAGCACGTCGAAGAACCCCGGGAAGGAGACGTCGACGTGGTCGGCGCCCTCGACGGTCGTCGTCCCCTCGGCGACCAGACCAGCGATCGACAGTGCCATCACGATCCGATGGTCGTCGTGTCCGGCGACGGTCGCCCCTCGAAGAGACGAGTCGCCACCGTGGATCGTCAGCGTGTCCCGCTCTTCGGTCACTTCGGCCCCCAGTGTCTCCAGTTCCGTCGCCATCGCGCTCACGCGGTCGGTCTCCTTGTAGCGGACGTGTTCGCAGTTGTCGAGTCGCGTCTCGCCGTCGGCGACCGCTCCCAGGACCGCGAGGGTCGGCAACAGGTCGGGCGTATCCCCGACGTCGACCGCGACCCCCGACAGGGCGCTCCGCCGGACCGTTATCTCGCCCGCCTCCCGGTCCCACGACACGTCCGCGCCCATCCGATCCAGCACGTCGACGATGGCGCTGTCGCCCTGTGCGCTCGGCCGGGCTCCCTCGACGACAACCTCGCCGCCGTCCCCGGCGGCCACCGCCCCCGCCGCCAGTAGGTACGACATCGACGAGAAGTCGCCGGGCACCGGGTACGGCTCCGCCCGGTCGTAGCGTTGCCCGCCCGGAACGCGATAGCCCGAATCCGTCTCGGTCGCCTCGATCCCGAAGTCGTCGAGGACCTCGATCGTGATGTCGACGTAGGGTGCCGACTTCAGCGCCGTCTCCAGGGTCACGTCGATCCCCTCGTCGGTCACGGCACCCGCCATCAGTAGCGCGGTGACGTACTGCGAGGAGACGTCACCCGGGATCGACACCGTCCCGCCGTCGACGCCGCCACCGACCACGAGGGGTGCCTGCCCGTTGTCGCGTGTGCTCTCCGCGCGCCCGTCGAGTCCCCCGACCGCGTCGAGTAGCGGTCCCTGTGGGCGCGACCGGAGTGACGCGTCGCCGGTCAACACCGTCAGCCCGTCTCCGAGCGCCGCGCACGCGGTTACGATGCGCATCGTCGTGCCGCTGTTTGCACAGTCGATCACGTCGTCCGGAACGTCGGGACGGCCGTCGAACCCCTCGACCCGAAGCCGGCGGCCGTCCCGTTCGACGGTTCCCCCGAACGCCTCGACCGCTCGCATCGTCGCGCGCGTATCCGCGCTCACCAGTGGGTCGGCGACGACCGCGCCGTCGCTGTAGCCCGCTGCGAGGATCGCCCGGTGTGTGTAGCTCTTCGACGGGGGTGCCCGTGCCCGACCGCCGACCTGCGATCGGTCGATGTCCACGTCCATAGGGGACGGTCGGACGGCCGCCGTATCAGCGTACCGACCGGCCTCCGGCGGTGGCGCCGTCACCACCGTCGCCCCCACCGGTACAGCCGGCAAGCGCGCCGACGCCGACCGTTTGCAGTACTTTCCGTCCCGAAAGCCCATTCTCCGCCATCGTCAGCCGGCATTTCAGACCACACGTCTGAATTCATCCATTCCTTCCGCTTTTTGCGGTTAAAGGTACACGATCTGCCCTCCATCCGTCTAATAAAATTATACACGTTCGCGGAATACCGATTTCGTTCAATGGTGTGTGATTGCTGTCGAGCGACGACGTGGAAACGGCCGGGGGAGTCGGGGATCACCGGTCGTCCCGCCGGACACCCGCCCGACCACACCCACGGATCGACGGCAGGGACGGCTCGGTGCCGGGACGGAGTCGGGGTCGACGGAAGCGTCGACGCCGGGGTCGGACTCGGCACGGTCCCTCGCCAATGACGCTTCGAACCCTCCTCGACCGCGGACAAAACGTCGCACTCGTCGTCGTCGCGGCGGCGATGGGACTCTGGCTTCCGCGGGTCGCCATCGTCGAGGCGCTCACGCTCCCCATCGTCGCCTTCCTCGTGTACATCTCCCTCGAGGACGTCGACCCTCGCTCGCCTCTGGGGTCCCGATTCGCGCCGTCGCGGTCGGACTCGCCGTCTCGTACGTGGTGCTCCCGGTGGCTGCGTTCGCCCTCGCCCCCACCCTGCCGGCGACGGAGCACCGGGTCGGGCTGTTCGTCGTCAGCGCCGTTCCGATCACGGCGGGTAGTTCGATCGTGTGGACGAGACTCTCGGACGGCGACGCCGAACTCGCCGCCCTCGTCGCGGTCGTGTCGATCGTCCTCTCGCCGATCATCGCGCCGCCGGTGCTGTCGGCGCTGGTCGGGTCCACCGTGGCGTTGTCCCCCGTCTCGGTGGTTTCGAGCCTCCTGCTCATCGTCGGAGGGGGTGTGGCCCTGCGGGTGGTGTCCCGGACGGCGCTCTCTCGGCGTCCCAACTCGATCTCGGTGCGCGTGCCTCTATCGCCGTCCTCGTGTACGCGAGCGTCGCCGGCGTCGACACCGGACGGGCGACGACGGGGCTGCCACGCCTGGCGCTGACGACGGCGGGGCTCCTCTTGGTCGGCCTCGTCGCGAGCGCCGGGTTCTGCCGACTCTGTGGGTTCACCGACGGCGTTCGATCCGCGGTGTTCTTCTCCGGAGTCTGAAGAATCTCGGCGTCAGCCTCCTCGTCGTGGATGTCCTCGGCATGCCCGCTGCGACGGTCGTCGTCGTGGTCTACTACGTCCTCCAGCAGGTCGTCGGGGCGCTGGCCGCGGACCTGCTGTTTCCGTGGCCAGGGGACGAGCCGTCCGAGGCCCCGCGTGATACTGCCGACCGTCGCTGTGATCGACTTACTGCCGCCGGTCCGACGACCGCAGTCGGGCGCTGGACGCGGGTTGTGGACGGACCTCATCTTCTAAATGGCTCCGTGGAGTAGGACCCCTATGTTCGACAAGTCGACGTGGATCAAGCTCCCGCGAAACGTCGTCGTGGGTCACGGCGTCCTCGACGACCTCGGCGACGTGATCGGTGACCTCGCCGTCCTCGGTCGGCCGTTGGTCGTCACCAGTCCGACGCCGAACCGACTCGTCGGCGACCGCGTCCGCGCTCAACTCGGCGACGACCCCGCGACGGTCGCCGTCGAGACGGCCGGATTCGGCGCGGTCGAGCGTGTCGTCGAGACGGCCGAGGCCGAGGAGGTCACCTACCTCGTCGGTCTCGGTGGTGGCAAACCCATCGACATCGCGAAGATGGCCGCCGACCGACTCGGTCTCGGGTTCGTCTCCGTCCCCACCGCCGCCAGCCACGACGGCATCGTCAGCGGCCGGTCGTCGATCCCCGAGGGCGATACCCGCCACAGCGTCGCCGCCGACCCGCCCCTCGCCGTCGTCGCCGACACCGAGGTACTCGCGGCCGCCCCTTGGGAACTGACGACAGCCGGCTGTGCCGACATCGTCTCCAACTACACCGCCGTCGCCGACTGGAAACTCGCACACCGCCTCCAGAACGTCCACTACTCCGAGTACGCGGGTGCACTCTCCCGGATGACCGCCGAACTCCTCGTCGAGAGTGCCGACTCGATCAAACAGGGGTTGGAGGAGTCGGCCTGGGTGGTAGTGAAAGCCCTGGTCTCCTCGGGCGTCGCCATGTCCATCGCGGGGTCGTCACGCCCCGCGAGCGGGGCCGAACACCTCTTCTCTCATCGCCTCGACCGCATCGCCCCCGACCGCGCGTTCCACGGCCACCAGGTCGGTGTCGGGTCGATCCTCGTCGCCTACCTTCACGAGGGTGAGGAGGGGACGTGGCGGAACATCCGCGACGCTCTGGCTACCATCGGCGCGCCGACGACCGCCGACGACCTCGGCTTCGACGACGAGACGGTGATCGAGGCCCTGACGACCGCTCACCGCATCCGCGACCGGTACACCATCCTCGGGAGCGGGATCAGCGACGCCGCCGCCCGCGAAGCCGCCGTCACGACCGGCGTCATATAACGGAAGAGGCAAGCCGATCCGGTCCCGACCGCTCGGTATGGCAACGGCCAGCGCCAGCGGCCCGATCAAGGATCACCCTGCCGTCGTCACCGCCCTCCTCTCGGTCGTGGGCTACACGCTCGTCGTGGGAACCTTTCTCGGCGTCGTCCCCGCGTCGGTCTTCCCCGACCTCTCGCTGTGGCAGGTGAACCGCCTCTCTGACGCCATCGCGGTCGTCAACACCGTCGCGACCCTCACCCTGGTCGCGGGGTGGCGGTGGATCCGACGCGACGAGGTGAAACGACACGCCGCAGCCATGTCCTCAGCTTTCGGCCTCATCCTCCTCTTTCTCGTCCTCTACCTGACGAAGATCGGTGGCGGCGGCACAAAGGAGTTCGTCGGGCCACAACTCGCCTACTACGCCTACCTCGCGATGCTCGCGATCCACATCGTCCTCTCGGTCGTCTCGGTCCCGGTCGTCCTCTACGCCCTCGTTCTGGGACTGACCCACACGCCGGCCGAGCTCCGGGAGACCGCCCACGCCCGCGTCGGCAAGGTTGCCGCGGCCTCGTGGATACTCTCGCTGTCGCTCGGCGTCGTCACCTACCTCCTCCTCAACCACGTCTACGCGTGGGAGTTCGTCGAGGCGGCGGTCGTCTCGGTCCCGGTCGGCGCGTGAGGAACGTGCGGTCGGTGTGTCGCCCTACGTCACTTCCTCGCGCACGACGACGACGGGGACGTGAGTTCGGCGAATCACCCGCTCGGTGACGCTGCCGACCAAGTAGCGATCCAGCCCGTCCCGGCCGTGGGTCCCCATCGCGATCAGGTCGATCCCGCCCTCGTCGACGTAGTCGAGGATGGCGGTCTCGGGAACCCCCTCGATCACGTCGCCGGTCGACGCGACGCCGCGCTCGGCCGATCGCTCCTCGACGGCCGCGACCGCTCGCTCGCCCTCGTCTTGGAGTGCCTCGCGGACCGAGTCCCGGTCGAGCGCCGGTGCGCTGTGCCCGATCGGGTCGGTCTCGACGACGTAGAGGGCGTGGACCGTCGCGTCGAAGCGGTCGGCGATCGACAGCGCGTGGTCGAGAGCCGCCAGTGCGGCGTCGCTCCCGTCGGTCGGAACCAGGATGTCGTCGTACATGGGCGTCGGTACGGCCGCCGGTCCCCTCAATCCGTGGACCGTTCCCGTCGACCGGGAACCGACTCCGATCCCGACCGCGCTCCGTCGGTCCGACCGACGGGATGATTTTTGTGCCCGCTCGTTCTGGTCGGACGTGTGCGCGTCGCCTTCGTGACGATGACGACGGCCCACCACGTCGACGACTGGTACGGCCGTCGCGTGCGCTCGGTCGCCGAACGACTGGCCGACCGCGGTCACGACGTCGTCTGTTGCTGTGCGCAGTGGTGGGACGGCGACCACCCGTCCTTCGAGTCCGAGGGAGTCACCTACCGTCGGGTGACCGACGAGCGGACGCCGCGGGCGTTCGTCGCGAAACTCCCCTTCGTCCTCAACGGCGTCCGTCCGGAGGTGATCCACGTCGCCACCAACCCACCGCTCGCGGTGCCGGCGGCGCGGGCCGCCGCCCGCTTCCGCCGGACACCTGTCGTCGCGGAGTGGTGGGACTCCCCCGACCGGGCCGACGACGAGGAGGTGTGGGAGCGGAGTTGGGCCGTCCGCTCCCCGAACGCCGTGGTGGTACCCTCCCGGACCGTCGAGACGACGGTCCGCGAGTACGGGGCCACCCCCGACGACGTCTCGGTGATCCCGGACGGCATCGACATGGCGGCCATCCGGGACGCGCCGGTCGACACTAGGGCGGATCTGGTGTACGCCCGCCCGCTCGACGCCCACGCAAACGTCGAGGAGTTCCTCCTCGCGCTCGCGGAACTCCGCGACCGGGACTGGCGCGCCGCGATCATCGGTGACGGCCCCGCGCGCTCGGACGCCGAACGGACCGCGAGTGACCTCCGCATCGACGACCGGGTCGAGTTCCTCGGAGCTCTCCCGCCCGCCGAACAGGTGCCGATCCTCAAGGGCGCACACGTGTTCGCCCAGACGGCCACGTGGGAGCCGTTCGCGACCGGACTCCTCCGGGGACTCGCCTGTGGCTGTGTGGGTCTCGTCGAGTACCAGTCCGCGTCGGCCGCCCACGAACTCGTCGAGGGCGACCCCCGCGGGTCGTTGGTGACCGGGCCGGTCGAACTCGCCGACGAAATCGTCGCCGCCGCCGACCTGGCGCGGTGGTCGATCGACGAGGAGTACGACGACTACGACCACGAGGCCGTCCTCTCACAGTACGTCGACCGTTACGAACGCGCCATCGAGGACTACGGCTTCTTCTGACTGTCCCCCGTTCCGGAACGCTTTTGACTCCGATACGTCCACGGACGCACATGAGCGACGACGTGGCGGCCGAACTCCGCGAACAGTTCCGGACGGCCTTCGAAGGCGCCGACTTCCCCGTGACCGACCAGATGGACCTCGTCCCCGCGCTCCCCGACGGTCCAGGGACTCGGTTCGAGGCCGGTGACATCTCCTTCTCGGCGATGGAACTCGCAGCGAACCTCGACGGCCACCAGGAGTTCCCGTACGAGTCGGTCGACGAACTCGTCGACGACGTGATGGCGGCGCTGAAAGCGGAGGGGTTACTGGAGTAAGGTCACGCCCGACCGGACCTTCCGACGAAGCACGGGACGGCCGAACCACCCGCCGCCGTTCGCGGCTCCCGAACGACGACTCAGGACGAACCCACAGATGGTCGACGACCGACCCGAGGCGGATACGGCGTTTCTCTACGAACTCGCTCGCGAGTCGGATACGACGGAACTCGTCGCGTATCTCCGGCGGGGATCGAGTCCGGTTGTCAGGCGCCGCGCCGCGGAGATGCTGGGCGATTTCGCCGCGGAGACGACGCGAACCGACGGCGAGACCGAGGAAGTCATCCGCGCCCTCATCCAAGCGGTTCGGGAGGACGAGGACCGAAGCGTCCGTGCGCGGGCCATCGACGCTTTGTACCGACACGGCCCGGACACGCTCGAACGGCTCGTCCGCGAGATGGGCGAGTTCGACGCCGAGGCCGATTCTGGGACGGCGGAACGGGCGATGTCGCGACTCCTCAAGGAGTGGCTCGACGCCGACTACCCGGAGTTTCGGATGGTCGCGGCGACCGCCCTCGGACGAATGGGTGGGAAGCGGTCGCTGTCCGCGCTCGTATCGGCGACCACCGATCGCTCGCCGCGGGTGCGTGCCCGCGCCGTCCAGTCCTGCGGCCGGATCGGTGACGAACGGTGTATCGGACCGCTCCGACACCGCCTCGACGACGACAGGCGTCGCGTCCGCGAGGAGGCGGTGAAGGCTTTGGGTGCCATCGGCGGCGAGGCTGCGTTGCGGTCGCTCGCGCCCGTCGTCACGGCGGACGAGGAGTCGCTCCGCCGGGCCGCCATCGAGGAACTCGGCCAGTTCGGGAGCCTCGAGCCAGTCGATTTGTTGGTTCGGGCGCTGGTCGACGACACCGCGCCGGTACAGCGGGCGGCGCTCCTGTCGCTCGTCCAGTTGTTCGTCGACGCCCCGGCCGACCGGAGACAGGAGGTCCGTGAGGCCGTCGCCGACCGACTCTCGGACGCCGACACGCTGACCGTGATCCCCCACGTGATCGACATGCTCGACGAGAGCCGGCGGACGGCGGTGCGACGCAACGCCGCGTGGCTTCTGGGGCGGGTGGCAGACGCCGACGACCCGGACGAGGATCGACGCGAGACGGTGTACGACTGCCTGATCGACGCGCTCGGCGATCCGGACGACCGGACGGCCCGGCTCTCGGCCGACAGCCTGGCCGAACTCGAAAGCGAGAAGCTCGAACGACGGCTCCAGCTCCTCGTCCACGACGAGGGCGTCCCGTCGGACGTGGCCGAGCGTGCGGAGGCGGTGCTCGATGTGGTCGGGGGGAGCCTCTCGGGAGAGGTCGTGACCAACGCCGTCGATTACACGTACGTCCGCGACCCGTCGGATTACACGGCCAGTCACGACCGCGACGACGACCGAGAGCCGTGAGTCCCTCGCCACGCACCACGGGGAGGGCTCAGCCGAGTTCGGACCGTGGCCCGGCGACGAACTGCCGGTCGTCGACCGCGATCGAGAGGTCGAACGCCTGCCCGAGGACGTTGATCGTCGACTGCGACTGTGCTCGTGGGTCGACGTGATAGTGCGCAAGGGCGTCGGCCCGTGTCAATCGCGTATCGAGTACGTGGAGAAACTTGAACACCGTTTGCAGGTCGAACTTCTCGACGAGTTCAGGGAGAATGTCGAACTCGGTAGCGATCTTCCCGCCGACGTCTTCGTACTCGCCGACGACCCGCGAAATCGTCTCGCCGACCTCGGAGAGACCGAGTCGGCTGTCGAGGCGGACGACCTCCAGTGACGCCGCCGAGAGATCGAGATCCGAGACGTCGCCGAGCGGGTCCGGTTTGGTCGTGAGGATGATCGTCCGTGTCGGCCACTCTTGGAGCGTGTCGTCGATCAACCGGATCCGTTCGGCGGGGGCCATCGTCACGAACAGTACGATCTCCCCGGGGGAGAGAAAGTGGACCCGGGCGTTTTCGAGACCGGTGCTCCCACGCGCGGCGCGGACCAGTACGCCACCGGTTCGGTCGATATCGTCCGCGACGTGGACGCCCGACTCCACGGACGACTCGACGTGTTCGAACAGGTGTCGCTCGAAGCGCTCGATCCCGGCGTCGCCGTCGTGGTGTTGACCGCTCCGTTCACAGTGCGGGCAACTCCACCGGATCCGGAAATCCTGTTTGGTCACTCGCTCACGGTAGTGGCTGAGGATGTGGGTGCCGGCGGCGTCGGCGATTGCGTCTCGTCTCGTCGACCAGACGGTGAAGGGACACTGCCGGCACTGGAACCGGTAGACCATCTACGTACCCACCGGTTCATGCCAGTATCATATCAGTTCTTGTTCGTCGGCGCCAACGGTACCGGGTGGGGGAAGGGGTTTGGGTGCGCCCGAACAACGTCCGGTATGTTCGACATCGAACGCTACCTCAACGTTCGCAGCGCCCACGGTGCGTCCGTCGGTCCGGACGGCGACCGCATCGCCTTCCTGATGGACACGACGGGCGTCCCGCAGGTGTGGACACTCGACGACCCCGGCGGCTGGCCCGAACAGCGCACCTTCTTCGACGACCGTGTCACCTTCGCCTCGTGGTCGCCCGAGCGCCCCGAACTGATCGTCGGCCGTGACCGCGGCGGCGACGAACGCGAGACGCTCTACCGCCTCGACGCGGCCGACGGCACGATCACGGATCTGACCCGACACCCCGAAGCGAAACACTGGTTCGGCGGGTGGGACCCCGACGGCGACCGCTTCGCCTTCGTCTCGAACCGCCGCGACGAGGCCGTCTTCGACGTGTACGTCCAGGACCGCGACGCCGTCGGCGACGACGCAGTCCGCGTCCACGAGGGCGAGGGATGGCTCTCTGTCGGCGGGTGGAGCCCCGACGGTGACCGACTGCTCGTCACCGAGTCCCACTCCAGTTTCGACCAGGACGTGTTCGCCCTCGACGTCGAAACCGGCCACCGCCGCCACCTCACGCCCCACGAGGGCGACGTGCGCCACCTGAGCGCCGAGTGGGGGCCCGACGGCGAGAACGTCTACCTCGTCACCGACCGCGACGGCGACACCCTCTCGCTCTCGCGGATCGACCTCGCCACCGGCGACCTGTCGGCGGTCGAGGCGGACGACCCCGGTTCCGAGGACCCCCTCGCCGCCGCCGACTGGAACGTCGACGGCGTCGCACTCGATCAAGATTCCCGGCGCCTGGCCTACTCCCGCAACGTCGACGGCTACACCGACTTCCGGGTCGCCGAACTCGTCGCACCCGGGCGAATCGACCACTTCCCGTCGCCCGACCTCCCCCCGTCGGTCGCCGGCGGCGTGAGTTTCGCCCCCGACGGCGACCGCCTCGCCTTGACGGTCACCCGAAGCGACGACACCGCCAACGTCTACGTCGTCGAGACGACGACCGGCGAGGTGACCCGCTGGACCCGCGCCTCGACGGCTGGCATCCCCCGTGACTCCTTCGTCGCGCCCGAACTCGTCCGCTACCCCTCCTTCGACGGTCTCGACGTGCCCGCCTTCTTCTCGCTTCCCGCGACCGACACCGGACACGGCGAGACGCCCGTGGTCGTCGACGTCCACGGTGGCCCCGAGTCACAGCGCCGGCCCTCCTTCCGTCGGGTGAAGCAGTACCTCCTCTCGCGGGGCTACGCGGTGTTCGAACCCAACGTCCGGGGGTCGACCGGCTACGGGAAGGCCTACACCCACCTCGACGACGTCGCAAAGCGGATGGACGCTGTCGCCGACCTGAAGGCCGGTGCCGACTGGCTTCGCGACCACCCCGCCGTCGACCCCGACCGCATCGCGGTGATGGGCGCCTCCTACGGTGGGTTCATGACGCTCGCCGCCCTGACCGAGTACCCCGACGTCTGGGCGGCCGGCGTCGACATCGTCGGTATCGCGAACTTCGTCACCTTCCTCGAGAACACGGGCGACTGGCGGCGAGAGCTCCGTGAGGCCGAGTACGGGTCGCTCGACGAGGATCGCGAACTGCTCGAATCCATCAGCCCGATCCACGACGTCCCCGACGTCGAGGCACCGCTGTTCGTCCTCCACGGCGAGAACGACCCGCGCGTGCCCGTGAGCGAGGCCCGACGGATCGTCGCGGAGGCCCGCGAGGCCGGCGTCCCCGTCCGCGAACTCGTCTTCGAGGACGAGGGTCACGGCTTCACGAAACTCGAAAACAGGATCGACGCCTACTCCGCAATCGCCGACTTCCTCGACGACCACCTCGGGGACTGATCCGGGTCAGGCCGCGTGGTCGTCGGGGTTGGCGGCGCGGTCGGCGACGGTGTCGTCTTCGCTGGGGTCGCGGCGTGGGTCGGCGGCGGCGGCGAGTTCGCCGGAGTGCATGGAGTCGTCGTCCGCTTCCTCGTCTTCGCTCTCCGCGTCCTCGGCATCCGCGTCGGCTTCCGATTCGGGCGCCTCCGTCGCTTCCGGTTCCGGTTCGGGCTCCGTCTCGGCGGTGTCCGCACTCGACCCCCCGCCGAACAGCGACAGCAGTTTGCCGAGCAGGCTCATGCGGACGCACCCCCCAGTCCGGTCGTGGTCACCGCGGGTGGCCGCGACGGCGACGCCGACGGCGTGGCGGTCCCCGGCCCCGCCCGTACCATCCTGTCGCGGGCCCGACGGACCGAACCCGTCACGACGGCGAGAATTGTCAACACGATGCTCGTCACGGCAGCGACCGTCCGGCTTCCGAGGTCTGCCGTCGGTTTGCGTCGGTACATGTCTGTCGTTAACATCCCGCTCTATCATAAAAGTAGCCGCCGGATCGACGACTCCGTTAGAGTCAAACGGCCGTATGATGAACGATCACACATGAGTGCAGGGCAGGAACAGCGGACGATCCGGTGTCTCGTCGCCAAGGTCGGTCTCGACGGACACGACCGCGGGGCACACGTCATCGCGCGCGCCTTCCGTGACGCCGGGTTCGAGGTGATCTACTCGGGGTTACACCGCGCGCCGGAGGAGATCGTCCAGGCGGCCGTCCAGGAGGACGTGGACGTCCTCGGCATCTCGATCCTCTCGGGGGCGCACAACACGCTGATCCCGAAGGTGATCGAGGGGTTGAAAGAGTACGGCGCGTTCGAGGACACGCTGGTCATCGTCGGCGGGATCGTCCCCGACGACGACCGCCGCGAACTGAAGGCGGCCGGTGTCGCCGAGGTGTTCGGTCCCGGAACGCCGATGAGCGAGACCATCGAGTTCGTCCGCGAACACGTCCCCGACCGATGAGCGAGACCGACGCTGCAGATCTAGTCACGGGCGTCCTCGACGGCGACCACCGGGCGCTCGCCCGCACGATCACGAAAATCGAGAACCGCGAGCCGGGTCACCGCGACCTCGTTTCGGCGCTGCACGCCCACACCGGCGACGCGGAGGTGATCGGCGTCACCGGCAGTCCGGGCGCGGGCAAGTCCACGCTGGTCGACAAACTCGCCAGCCGCTACCGTGATCGCGGGCTCACCGTCGGCGTGATCGCGGTCGATCCCTCGTCGCCCTACTCCGGTGGGGCGGTGCTCGGCGACCGCATCCGCATGGCCTCGAACGTCGGCGACATGGACGTGTTCTTTCGATCGATGAGTGCCCGCGGCCAACTGGGTGGCCTGTCGACGGCTACCGGCGACGCGATCACGGCGCTCGACGCCTTCGGCAAGGACCGCATCGTCGTCGAGACGGTCGGTGCCGGACAGAACGAGGTGGACGTGGTTCGCACCGCCGACACGGTCGTCGTCCTCGTCCAACCCGGCAGCGGCGACGACGTCCAGATGCTCAAGGCCGGCATCCTGGAGATCGGCGACCTGTTCGTCGTCAACAAGGCCGACATGGACGGGGCACGGACGACCGTCTCGGACCTCCAGGAGATGCTTCACATGCGCGACGGGACGACGGCGGTCGACGCCGGCCACCACGGTGCGGGCACGGCTGTCGGCGATGACCCGGCGGCCGACGACGAGGCCGACGCCTGGGATCCCCGGATCGTCGAGACGGTCGCCACCGAGGGGACCGGCGTCGACGACCTGATCGACGCTATCGACGACCACTACGACCACCTCCGGATGAGCGGCGAACTCGACCGACGGGAGCGAACCCGGTACGCCGAGGAGATCCGCCGGCTGCTCCGATCGGACGCCGTCGACCTCCTGGAGGACGAGCTCGATCGGTACGGCGGGATCGACGCCCTCGTCGACGAGGTACAGGCCCGAGAGACCGACCCCTACACCGTCGCCGACCGGGTGCTCGACCCACTGGCCGACTGCGTGGAGCGCCGTCGGGACTGAGCGTGACCGTCGCGCCGGCGGCCGACAGTATAAGACGCCCGCGACCAATCGCTAGCCATGCGACTTCGACGCCTCGCCGCCATCGCGGGTCTCGGCACCGCCGCGGCCGTCGCCGGCGGCCGACTCCTGCGCGACGCCGCGGGCGAACTCGAACCCGCACTCGACACCCCCGAACGGACGTACCGCTGGCGCGACCTCGACGTCGCCTACGCCGAGGCTGGCTATCCGGACGACCCCGACCTCGTCTGTCTCCACGGCATCAACGCCGCCGGCTCCGCCGGCGAGTTCCGCGAAGTCGTCGCTGCCCTCGCGGAGACCCACCACGTGATCGTCCCCGACCTCCCGGGATTCGGTCGGTCGGATCGCCCCGACCTCCGCTACTCGGCGACGCTCTACGAGGACTTCGTCGCCGACTTCCTCGGTGCGTTCGACGACCCCGCCGTCGTCGCCTCGTCGCTCTCGGCCGCGTACGTCGCCCGCGCAGTCGACGAGTTCGGGGTCGACGTCTCGGCGCTCCTCCTCGTCTGCCCGACGACCGTCGCGGGCCCCGACCCGCCGAAGGTGTGGCTTCGCGAACTCCTGCGCTCGCCCGCCGTCGGGACCGCGCTCTTCGACCTCCTCGTCTCGAGGCCGTCGATCCGCTACTTCAACGCCGACCACGCCTACGCCGACCCCGCGGCCGTCTCCGAGGAGTGGACCGACTACCAGTGGCGCACCACCCACCAACCCAACGCGCGCTACGCCGTCACCTCCTTCGTCGCCGGGTACTGTAATTCGACGCTGGACCTCGGACCGACGCTCCGCGGAATCGACGCGCCCACCACGGTCGTCTGGGGGCGCGACGCCACCCTCCCACCGCTCGCCCGTGGTCGGGAGTTGGCCGACGAGGCCGACGCTCGACTCGTCGTCTTCGACCACGCGAAACTCCTGCCCCACGTCGAGTATCCCGACGCCTTCGTCGAGGCGGTTCGGGACGCTATCTGAGCCGCAGGACGACCATGTCCTCGCCGGTCGTCTCGTTGGTCCCCTTGCCCACCTCGACGGGCGCGCCGACGGTCACGTCCTCCGGATCGGTCCCCCTGACGACGCCGGTCAGTCGCACTGGGCCGAACTCGGCGATGGCCGTCACGTACGGCTGTTCGTCCGCGAAACTCGGGCCGGCGACGTGACAGACGGTGAACGTCTCGATCGTCCCCGACTCCGGGAGTGGGGTCCGGTCGAGTTCCGGCGTCGCACACTCGGGGCACACTCGCCGCGGCGGGAGCGAGCCGTGTCCGTCGGGGCACTCCAGGTAGTACCCCTCGCCCTCGCCGATGGCGTCGAGCCACTCGTCGTAGCCGGCGTCGGTCATCGGTCCACCTCCAGCACGTGGACGGCCGCGGACGCGACGGTCCCGCCCGCGTTGTGCGTGACGCCCACCGTGGCGTCCTCGACGTACTCGCTGTTGGGGTGGTCACCACGGAGCAGTCGCGTCATCTCGGCGATCTGACTTCCGCCGGTCGCCCCGACCGGATGGCCCTTCGCCTTCAGGCCACCCGAGAGGTTCACCGGACGCTCGCCGGTCGCCGTCGTCTCGCCGCGCCGCGCGGCACCGATCCCCTCACCCGGTTCGTAGAAGCCCAGTCCTTCGATCGCCAGCACTTCGGCGATGGTGAAACAGTCGTGGACCTCGACCAGGTCGACCGCGTCGGCCGAGATTCCGGCGTCCTCGTACGCCTCGGCGGCCGCCCGCTCCGTCGCGGGCGTGACCGCGAGGTGGTGCCGGTTCTGGAGCGCGAGACTGTCACCGCCCTGTCCACTTCCCGTCACCGACACCGGCGCGTCGAGGTCGTTGGCGTCGGCGTAGTCCTCGCTCACGAGCACCACGGCGCTCGCCCCGTCGGTCACCGGGCAGGCGTCGAAGAGGCCAAGCGGTTCGGAGACCATCGGCGCGTCGAGCGCCTCCTCGACGGTGATCTCCCGGTGGAACTGGGCGTACTCGTTGGGCATGGCGTTGTCGTGGTTCTTCACCGCGATGTGTGCGAGGTCCTCACGCCCGCCGCCGAACCGGTCGAAGTACGCCCGCGCCATCAGCGCGTACGCCCCGGGGAACGTGACGCCCGCCCTGATCTCGTACAGGTCGTCGGCGGCCGTCGAGAGCCCCTCGGTAACCTCCGCCGTCGAGAGGTTGGTCATCCGTTCACAGCCACCCGCGAGCACCACGTCGTTCTCGCCGGAGCGGATCGACCGAACGGCCTCCCTGACCGCGACGCCCGCCGAGGCACACGCCTCCTCGTAGCGGGTCGCCGAACACCGACTCCCGATCATCTCGGCCATGAGCGGGGCTTGGTGGCCCTGTCGTTCGGCCAGCGATCCCATGAAGTTCCCGTAGTTGATCTCCTCGACGTCTTCGACCGGCACCGAGGAGTCGGTCCGGGCGGCGAGTGCGGCCTCGGCGAACATGTCGCGGCCGGTTCGCTCCGGATGTCGCCCGAACTCGGTCAGTCCCACGCCGGCGACTCGTACCCCTGTCATGAAATCCCATACGTGTGCGAACTACTAAAGACCTGCCGGATTCGACGCCTCTCGTGCCGTTTCGCGGGCGTTTCGGCTTCGACAACTGTCAGTCGACCACTCGACGTTCGACGTGCGGTCTCCCTGCCGTCGGCTGCCCCGACCGAAACCGTTAGCCACGCCGGGACGCAGGTGGCCACATGACCGACTGGATCGGTGGGACGTTCACGAGCGACGTGGGATGGGAACACTTGGAGCGACTCGTCGATATCGGCGACCGAATGGCGGGAGGAGCGGGCGAGCGCGAGGGGTTGACCGCGACGCGGGACGCCCTCGACAAACTCGGCGCCCGGAACGCCCACGTCGACGAGTTCGACGTTCAGGGATGGGTCCGCTCGTCGAGCGGCGTCGACACCCCCGACGAGTCCGTCGACACCACCGCTCTCCCGCGGAGTCCCGCCGGGACCGCGACCGGCCGCCTCGTCGACTGCGGCGACGGCCTCCCCGACGACTTCGATGCCGACCTCGACGGCGCGGTCGTCGTCGTCTCCTCGACCGTTCCCGATCACTACGACCGGTTCATCCACCGGCGCGAGAAGTACTACCGCGCCGTCGAGGCGGGCGCGTCGGCCTTCGTCTTCCGGAACCACACTCCCGGCTGTCTCGCGCCCACTGGCAGCGTTGGCACCGACGACTCGCCGCTCGGCCCCGTCCCCGCCGTCGGCGTCAGCAAGGAGGCCGGCACCCGCCTGTGTCGACGGCACGCGGGCGACGAGGTGACCGTCCGCGTCGACTGCGCGACCCCCGAGGCGACCAGCGGCGTCGTCCGTGCCGACATCGGCCCCGACACCGATCGGGCGGTGTACCTGACGAGCCACGTCGACGCTCACGACGTCGCGGAGGGTGCCGTCGACAACGCCGCCGGAACAGCGACGGTCCTCGAAGTCGTCCGTGCGCTCCGTGCCCGCGACGCCCCGCTCGACCGCCGGGTCCGGGTCGTCTGCTTCGGTGCCGAGGAGGTCGGCCTCCGCGGCTCGAAACGCGAGGCCGACCTGGTCGACCCCGACGCGGTACAGGCCGTCGTCAACTGCGACGGCGTCTGTCGCGGTCGGACGCTCCAGTGTTACACCAACGGATTCGACGCCCTCGAAGTGGCCGTCAACGACGTCGCCGACCGGTTCGACCACCCCATCTCCGTCCGCCCGACGCCACACCCCCACAGCGACCACTGGCCGTTCGTCGCGCGGGGGATCCCCGGACTGCTGGTGTCGAGCGAAGGCGACGAGCGAGGACGCGGCTGGGGACACACCCGAGCCGACACGCTCGACAAACTGGAGCGCCGGACGCTCCGCGAGGGAGCCATCCTCCTGGCACCGCTCGTCGCCGCCCTCGCCGACGCCGATCGGATCGACCGCCGGTCCCCCGACGCCGTCGCCGCCGACCTCGAACGCGCGGATCTGGCCGAGGGGATGCGGGCCACCGGCGCCTGGCCGTTCGGGAGCGGTGGGTCTTTTTAGATCCGTGGGGCAACGTCCGCGCATGCAGCGGACGCGACGCCACGCCGACGGGGGGACGGGGAGCCGACGACGCCCGCCGGTCGGAGCCTCCGGGGAGGCGCGCCCGTGAACGTCGGCGTCCGGGGTGACGACACCGACGTGCGGGGTGTGCTCGACGCCGTCGACGCCGCCGTCGCCCCCGAGGACGACGACGCACTCGACGCCGTCCTCGCCGTCGGCGAGGCGGGCCTCCGATCCATCGCCACCGATCCGCCCGAAGTGCCCGTCCTCCCCGTGATCGACGGCGGGGGGCGGCACGTCGTCGATCGGTCGGCGCTCTGTGACTCCCTCGCCGCCGTCGATGCCGGCGAGGGCCACATCGACACCCATCCCGTCCTCCGTGTCCGACGGGACGGAACTATCGTCGGCAGACTCCTCCGCGACGTGGTACTCGTGACCGCGACCCCCGCGAGCATCTCCGAGTACGCCGTTGCCGGCGACGGGACGGCGACGTCGGTCCGGGCCGACGGCATCGTCGTCGCCACGCCGATCGGGAGCGACGGCTACGCCGCGGCGGCCGGTGGCCCGGTGCTCGACGCGACGACCGGCGTCGTCGTCGTCCCCGTCGCGCCGTTCTCGACGGGTGCCGACACCACCGTCGTCGACCCCGACACCGGCCTTGCGCTCTCGGTGGTGCGCGACGGGGAGATCGCCCTCTTCCTCGACGGGGTTCGGCACGGCTCCGTCGGCGTCGGGGCCGACCTCCGGATCGAACGCGTCGACTCCGTCGCGCTCGTGTCGACTCGAACGGAAAACTTCTAATGAGTCACCTACCCAGTTCAACGCATGCAACCGCTACAGTTCGCCGTCCCGATCGGCGCCCTCGATGCGCTCGAGCCGTACATCGCGCACGCGGTGCTGGCGCTGGTGGTGGTGAACATGCTCACCCGCATCCGTGCCCATTCCGTCCACGAGCGACAGGTCGAGGACGGTGCCGAGGAACTGAGCCGGTACACGCCGCACTCGCTCTCGACCCTCGCGCTGGTCTTCGTCTCGTTCGTGTTCCTGATCGTCGAACCCCACGGTGGGATGGTCATGTCGGTCATCGCCGTCGGCCTCCTGCTGACGGACTTCTTCGAGTTCGAATCCCGGCAGGTCGAGGCCCGTAACGACATGACGTTCGAGCGGCCCAAAGGCGCCGTCGCGGCGTCGCTGCTCGCCCTGCTGTACGCCGGCTACCAGAGCTTGTTCGTCTTCGTCGAACCGCTCTGGAACGCCATCATCTGATCGGCGGCGCCCTCTCCGTCGTTTCCGGCCGACGCGTCACGCGGCACGGTGACGGCGTCCTGTTTCGGGGTCCGACGGACGACACTCGCTTTCTCACTCGGTACCGCGTTCCCGAACGACCTCCGGCTGGTCGCTACGCGTTGCGTCGGTTCTCGATCGCGTCGCCAGCCTCGCGGATCGCCGGGAGGACGACCCAGAACGCCAGCGGACCGAGGATCGCGAACCAGAACAGCACGTCCATCAGCCCGATTGCGAGGAGGTTGAACAGGTCGGCGTTCGCCGGACTCGGGGAAGCCGGACTGATGAGCTGTTTCGTGCTCTCGAACCCCGGCGTCCGGTACCACCCCGCGAGCACGATCCAGCCGAGCCCAGCACCGGTGAAGATGCCGAGCCCCTTGATGAATTCGTCAGCCATTGTCGGATGATTCGTCGGCGTCCTCTTGAGGGTTTCCCATTCCGCGGGCTCGAAACCGGGTTCCCAACACGTAGACGCCCGCACCGAAGGAGATGGCGACGAGACCGGCGACCGCGAGCGCGGCGCTCAGCACCGTCTCCGGCGGCGTGACGCCGAGCGTCCCGAGCACACCGAGCACGGCACGGCGCAGGAGACTGAGTCGGATCGTCGCGGCGTCGAGCAACACGAAGCCGACGACGACCCCGAGGATAGCGATCAGCGTCGAAAAGACGGTGACGGTCTTGTACACGCGCATCGGGACGACGACGTCCCGCCCGCGTCCTCGGTCTCGCCCGCCGTCACGGTCGTCCGCGTCGTCGTCGGAAGGGGACGCCATCCGGCGTTACTTCGGCGGTCGAAGCCGGTAGTACCGACGGTTGAGGTCGTACATGTACCCTTCGCGCATCGTCTTCAGCACCGCGTAGGTGACCGTCGTCGCCACGATGGGCAGGAGGAACGTCAGATCGAAGAGCAGGTGGATGTTCATCGGCATCAGGTTCTTGACCGCGAGCAGGCTGATGGTGAACGCGAACACGACGCCGCCGACGCCCACGGCCGACCAGAACGGCTGTTCGACCGGACGCCGGGCCGACCCCTTGTTCAGGAAGGGCACCATGGCGATGACGCCCACGACGACGACGTTCGCGAGCACGCCGTAGGTCCGGTCGGCAGTGATCTTCTGCCCACCGATGATGGCGAGTTCCGGGTTCAGCGGGCCGAGTTTCAGCAGGCCGAACGACCAGTAGAGATACCAGTCGGGCAGGATGATCGCCGGCGTGGAACTCGGGTTGGCGGGCGAACCGATGTGTGGCGGCATCGTCGCCGACAGGAGGAAGATCATCCCCGTGAAGAAGGCGGCGATGGAGAGGTTGCGGACCGTCTCGTGGGGCCAGGTTGGGAAGGCGAGTACGTCGCGTTCGACGTAGTCGGACTCCGTTCGGAGGTCCTGGTCCTCGCGGCGGGCGCGCTCGAAGTACTCGTAGGTGAGTCGCGAGAGCCCCGTGGTTCGTTCCTTGCGCTCTCGCCAACTCGGCGTCTCGTCGTCCGGCGCGACGATGCCGGGTCCGCCGCTTCCGTCGGTGCGAGCCTCGGTGCCGTCGGTGTCGGTATCGGTATCGCTCATTGTTAGTGGGGTTCCGCGATGCCCTGCACCCAGACGATGCCGATGTGAATCGCGATCAGCGCCGTCACGACGAACGGGAGCAGGAACACGTGTATGATGTACATCCGCTGGAGCGTCGCCTGATTGAGAGTGAAGCCGCCGAACAGGAGTTGGGCGACCCACTCACCCGCCAGCGGTATCGACAGCGACATCTCGACGCCGATCTGTCCGGCCCAGAACGCCAACTGGTCCCACGGGAGCAGGTAGCCCGTGTACCCGAAGACCATCGTCAGGCTGATCAGGACGATGCCCAGCAGCCAGTTCAGTTCGCGCGGTTCCTTGTACGCGCCGGTGAAGTAGACGCGGAGCATGTGGAGGAACACGGCCGCGACCATCACCTGTGCGGACCACCGGTGAATCGACCGCAGCATGAATCCGAACTGGAGGTCCGTCATGATGAACGTGATCGAGTTGTACGCCGTGCTCGGGTCGCCGGTCTGTGCCGGCGCGTAGTAAAAGCCCAGTAGTGCCCCGCTGACCGCCGCGACGACGTACGCCAGCGTCGAGAACGACCCCAGCGCGTACAGCGGGTACCAGTACCAGAACTTGTTGTCGAGGTCGTACTGTTCCGTGTGGCTCTTGGGCATCTGGAGGTTGACCTTGTAGTACAGGTTCTCGAGCAACTCCAGGTAGTCGACGATCCGGAGCCGCTTGTCCATCCAGATGAGCGCCACCAAGAAGGTGGACTCGACGGGAGTCAGATCCTTCCGCTTCATCCACCCTTCGTGGTCCATGTCGTCTTTCTCTTTGAGGCTCATTGGTTATCGCTTGTAGTAGGGGTACACTGCGCGTTTCACCGTGTCCCACGCGCCGTCCCCGATGGTTTCCCCGTCGACGTCGTCCTCGCGGATGTAGAGGTCCTCCCACTTCCGGCGTCGCTTCTTGACGATGACGACGTCGGGGAGGAACTCCTTGCGGTACAGCGCGAGGATGAACGCGAGGTCGACGAAGATCACGGCCAAGATAGCGCCCAAGAACATGTTGCCCGTCTCGCTGAGGCCCCATCCGCTCACGAGGCCGTAGGCGAACATGAACACGAACACCACCTCGATGACGGTTAGGAGGACGATCGCGATGGCCGCTGCGGTGCTCTCGCGGGCCGGTTCGTAGCGGTGAATATCGCCGTAGGTGCTCCCACTCGATGACATGATCACTCACCTCGTCCGGTTCCGGTGTGCGGTGACTCGCCGTATTTCAGGACGTAGAAACTGAACACGAGCGAGACGATGATACCGAGGATGGTCGCCGCGCCGACCCAGTGGGCCTGGATCGGCACACCGAGGCTGTGGAGGTCAACTTCGCCGCCGCCCTCGCCGCCGCCCCCCCCGCCTCCGCCGCCGGAGTCGGGCATGTCGCCGACGACGACGACGCCTTTCATCCCCAAGCCGCGGTGGGGCTGACAGAAGTACTTGGCGACGGTCGCCTCCTCGAAGGTGTGCTCGAACGTGAACCCGGCTTCGGCGGTGGTCTCGCTCTCGAAGTCGCCACCCTCCTCGGCGACGACGTTGTGCTGGCCACCCTCGCCGTTCCACTCCCAGACGACGGTCGTCCCCGGATCGACCTGGACGGCCGCGGGGTCGAACCCGAAGTTCCCGCCGTTGGCTTGGGACCCGACGGTGACTGTCACCTCGTCCTGTCCGGTCGCGTCGGCGACCTCACTGTAGTTGCCCACGTCGCTCATCCAGCCGTCGAACGACGCCTGCGCTGCGGCTGGCGTCGCCGTCGCGGCGGCCGTTCCGGCGGCGGCGGATCCACCGGCCACTCTCAGGAAGTCCCGCCTCTTCATACGGTCGAACGTCAGGATGGAACGCGCTTAAACCCACCGACTCAACCGTGGAAATCAGTCGTGATCGGACGACGTGCGGTCCGTGGGGGCCGTCTCCGCCGACCCCTCCTCCAGTGGAGGTAGAAAGTCCGGACGGTCGTCCTCGTCGACGCCGACCGCCCGCAGTCGGTCGCGGAACTCCTCGGCGCGGAACCGATCCGAGAGGCGTGCGTTCGCGACGACGGCGAACAGGAAGACGCCGATGCCGACGAACACCAGGCTCACCACCGGCGGCACGAGGTTGACGACGCCACGCGGCGTCGGGACGGCGTCGGTGAACAGCCACGCCGCGAGCAGTCCGAGCCCGGTCAGGATCTGTGCGAACGCGACGAACTGGAGCAGGTTGTTGCCCAACTGTCCGGTCCCCTCGGGAACGTCGTCCGGGTCGGGGAGCGACACGTCGTCGGGGGCCTCGGGCACGTCGTAGGAGTCCATCGAACACAGCGCGACCGTCGGCTTCACGTCCCGCAACACCGTCCCCCGTCCCTCGACGCTTCCGTCCGGGGCGACGATGGCGTACCCCTCGTCGGAGTAGGCGACCAGTCGCTCCTCGCCCTCGGTCTCGAAGCGTTCGACGACGGCGAACACCTCCCGGGTCGCGATGCGACCCTTGAGGTCCTGATCGACGCGGTCCAGCAGTTCCGGGCCGACGACCCACGTCTCGGGGTCGAACGCCGCCTCCCACTCGTCGACGCTCATCTCGGCCATGTCGTCCGGACCGAAGTCGTCGAAGTCGTACTTCTCCTCGACCTCTCGGCGGAGGGTCTCCACGTCGTCCGAGGCCACCTTCCCGCCTTCGCCGGCGCTGTCGCTCTCCCCCTCGGCACTCGACCGCGGGGCGTCGTCGGTCTCGTCGGTCGACGACGGTGACGAATCGGCCATCGGCCGGGGTTGGGCCCACAGTGGCATACGCTTTCCGACCTCACCCCAGAGTCGGGTCCGTTTTAACCTCGCCGTCCCAACGTCAGGCGATGGTAAGTGAGGCGACGACGGCGACCCTCGCCGGACTCTCCGTGACCGCGAGTTTCCCCTTCTACCTCTACGGCGCGTGGATCGTCATCGACACCGAGACGGTGACGTGGGAGGTCCTGCTCCGACACCTGAAGTACATCGTCGTCGGCCTCGCCCTGACGACGGTTCCCGTCGCCGGGTGGATGGTCCCCCGACTCCCCGATCAGTTCGGCGGCCTCGCCGTCCTGCACGCGGTGCTCGGACTGCAGGCGTACGCGATGCTCGCGTTCGCGCTCACCGGCATCGTCCGCATCTTCCAAGCCAAGTACGAGGCCAACCTCTACCGCGACCCGGACCGCGACGTCGACCTGAACGACCTCCACGAGAACATGGGCGCGTGGCGGGGACGGCTCCGGATCGGCGTCTTCGGCTACGTCGTCTTCTGGCTCGGTGCCTACCTCATCGGTGTCGCTCGGTACGTCCAGTTACACCTCTGACCGGACCGATCGCTCCCGACGCTACCCCCACGCCTCGCCGCTCGCGAGGTCAACCTCGGCGTCGAGTTTCGACGACGGACAGACGTCTCCGAGGACGCAGTCCCCACAGTCCGGGTTGCGGGCGTCGCAGGTCGCTCGGCCGTGGCTGATGAGCAGGTGTGTGAGTTGTTGCCAGTCAGACTCCGGAACGACCTCCATCAGGTCCGTCTCGATGGCTTCGGGGCGCTCCTCGGTCGTGATCCCGAGTCGGCGGGCGAGTCGCTGGACGTGCGTGTCGACGACGATGCCCTCGACCACGTCGTGGCCGTGTTGGAGGACGACGTTCGCCGTCTTGCGGCCGACCCCCTTGAGGTCGGTGAGGTCCGCCATCGTGTCGGGCACCTCGCCGTCGTGGTCCTCGATCAGCGCCTCGCCGATCGACTTCAGATACCCCGCCTTGTTGTTGTGGAACGTGATCCCGTAGATGTCCTCGGCCAACTCGGACTCGTCGGCCGCAGCGTAGTCGGCCGCCGAGGTGTATCTCTCGAACAGATCGGCGGTGACCTCGTTGACCCGTTCGTCGGTGCACTGCGCCGAGAGGACGACTGCGACGAGCAGTTCCAGCCGCGTCGCGTAGTTCAGCGAGATGGTCGCGTCGGGGTACTCCTCGTAGAGTCGTTCCAGCACTTCCTCGACCTGCCGCTCCCGTGGTTCCAGTGGCGTGCCCATACGCCGGGGTCGGGTCGCCCCCCGTTGAGTCTGTCGGACACGGGGCCGTACATTATTTACCCGCCGGTTCCGTTGACTCGGACATGGAGCTGTCACGCCGGGCACTGCTCGGCACCGGCGCGGGCGTCGCCCTCGGTGGCTGTCTCTCGACCGGGCGGTCGAACGTCGACTACCCCGGGACGGAAACGTCACCGACCGGGACCGCCCGAGCGCCGGACGGGGAACCCCTCGCCGACGATGTGGAGCCGTCGGCCACCGACGACGAGGTCGAACAGGCCGAGCCGTCGGTCCCCAACCGCCGACTCGCGGCCGAAGTGGAGCGCGTCTACGGGGAGATCGAGTGGTTCGGGACGGAGTACGACGCCGCCATCGACACCTACCAGCGCGTCCTCGGCAACGCGATGGCGACCGTCCAGCGGGTCCGCGACGGCTCGGAGTTCGACGCCAACAGCCTCGGACTGGTCCGCACGTCCACCGACCGCGCGGTCGAGACGGCCGACGCGGAACTCGGCGGTCACTTCGGTATTCCCGGCCAGATGCGCGACCAGATCGACGGCCACGTCTCGACGATCGAGCGGTTCGGCCGTCGGGGTGACCTCGACCGCGTCGACGAGGAACTCGACCGCCTCTACGAGTACCTCCGGGGGATCCGAAGCGGCCTGTTCGTTCGGCGGGTGCTCTCCGACCGCCAGATCGACTCCACGCTCTACCGCTCTCTCCACGACGACACCGCCGACGCGGACGACGACGAGGACGACGAAGACGACGACGAGGCCCCACCCGGACTGTTCGAGGTCCGTCACTCCTCGGGGTACGCCGGCTACGCGTACGCCGGGCCGCGGTACATCGACCGCGAACCGTTCGGCGCGGACCCCGACGCCGACACGAACGAGGGGCGAGAACTGCTCGCCACCCAGCGGACGGCGTTCGAGGCGGTCGACGAGGCGACCCGGCGCACCGGGTTCGCCTACGCCGTGAGCTACGCCGTTCCCGACGCTTCGTCCCAGCCGACCGACCTCGAACCTCTGGACTACGAGCACACCTCGGTGTTCGTCCAGCGGTACGCCGACGTGTCGGCCGCCGGCGAGGCGGTCGACACGCTCCTCGACACGTCCGTCAGCCGGGAGGGGGCGTACTCTTTCGGCCGCGACCGCTGGCACCGAATCTACTACGCCGCCGACGGCGACGTGACCTACGCGTTCCTGATTCAGGCCGGCCGGTTCGTCCTCGTCGCCGCCCCCTCTGAGGTCGCCTGGGAAGAGCGCGTCGACTGGACCGAGCCGCTTGACCGCCTGTGGCTCTGGCAACCCTGACGTGTCGACGAGTACGCTCCCGTCGGCACGCCGGCAGATCGGCCTGATCGTCGCGACGTTCGCGATGGTCGGCGTCGCCCTCGGAGCCGTCGGATTCGTCACCGTCGACTGGGCACGGACGCAGTTCGTCACCGCCGCCACGGGGTCGAATCCCGCGACTTTCGGCCCCGTCTTCGTCGCGCTCTCGACGTTCCAGACCACGGTGACGCTGTTTTTCGCCGCTCCCGTCCTCGCCGCGGCGCTCGGTCTGCTCTCCGGGTCGCGCTTCGCCGTCCCGACGGTGGCTGCGGGCGTCGCCGCCGCCGGGGCGCTGATCGGCTTCTTCGTCATGACGGGGGTCGGACTCGTCGGCCTCTCCCTTCCCTCGGGGGCCGGCACGGGGCAGACGTACGCCCTCGGCGGGGCGGTCGGGCCACTCCTGCTCTCGGGGGTCGCCACCGCCGTGACCGGCGGGGTCGCCGGCGCGTTGGGGTCGCTGTTCGTCCGCTAACCGGCACACATAACTGTCCGCTCCGCGGGGGGTTCGATATGCACGGCGAGGCCGCCGCACTCGGTGCGGGCACGGTCCTGAACGCCCTGGCGACGGGGGTCGGGTCGGCGTTCGCCATCGACGCGGAGACGACGGCGTCGGTCGACCTCGACGACTCCGGTACCGTCGACGGCGACGTCGACGGCGCGCCGGACGCCGACACCCGCCTGATCCGCCGGTGCGTGGAGCGGGTCGTCGAGCGGTTCGGCGACGGGCAGGGTGGATACGTCCGCACCGAGAGCGAGGTGCCGATGGCTGCGGGGTTGAAGAGTTCGAGCGCCGCCGCGAACGCGACGGTGCTCGCGACGCTCTCGGCGCTCTCGGTGCCTGTCGGCGACGACGACGACGCGGTGGACCACGAGACGGCCTGTCGGATCGGCGTGGCGGCCGCCCGCGACGCGGGCGTCACCGTCACCGGCGCGTTCGACGACGCGAGCGCCAGCATGCTCGGCGGCGTCACCGTCACGGACAACGCCGAGGACGGGTTGTTGTCCCGCGAGGCGGTCGACTGGGACGCCCTCGTGTGGACGCCGCCGGCCCGCGCGTTCAGCGCCGACGCCGACGTGGAGCGGTGCGAACGGGTCGCGCCGATGGCACGCCTCGTCGCCGACCTCGCCCTCGACGGCCGGTACGCCGAGGCGATGACGGTCAACGGACTGGCCTTCTCCGCAGCGCTCGGCTTCCCGACCGACCCGGCGGTCGAGGCGATGCCCCACGCCGCGGGCGTGTCGTTGTCGGGCACCGGCCCGAGCGTCGTCGCGGTCGGGGAGCGGGTGGACTTGGAGCGGGTGCGAAACAACTGGGAACGACGGGAGGGTGACACATGGATGACCACGACACGAACGGACGGCGCACGGGTGATAGCATGAGCGATGCGACCGAGGAGATGTCCCTGGACGAACTCCGCGAGGAGATCGAGGAGATCGACCGCGAACTCGTCGAACTCATCGCCCGACGGACGTACGTCGCGGGGACGGTCGCGCGCGTCAAGGAAGAGCGGGACCTCCCGACGACCGACGAGTCACAGGAGGCCCGCGTGATGGAGCGGGCGGGCGAGAACGCGGAGACCTTCGACGTCGACGCCAACCTCGTAAAGGCCATCTTCCGGTTGCTCATCGAGTTGAACAAGGTGGAGCAGCGGGAGAGCCGCTAACCGTCCGTCAGTACTCCCAGAGCCGGTCGATCCGCGCACGTATCTCCGGGTACGCCGCACGTAGCTCCGAGGCCCGCCGCTCGCCGTCGACGTTGACGACGTGGATCTCCCCCCGGTCGCCGTCGTCGTACGCGTCCTGGAAGTCGTACACGCCGCCGACGACCCGGACCTCGGCCGGCACGTCGTCGCTCCCGACGAGCGCCGCGACCTGCCGGTCGACGTTGCGCTCGACGAGTCGGTTGATCGACGCTGACCGGCCCAGATCGGCCGGGAGCGATTCGTACGCTGGATCGAGTCCCACGGCCAGCAGATCGAGACAGTGGGCCACGCCCGGCGCTGCCTCGACGCCGTCGGTCAGAGAGTCGTACGCCGCGGTCACCGCGCCACACCCGGTGTGGCCGACGACGAGGGCGACGTTCGTGTCCAGATAGGCGATCGGATAGTGGACGTCGCCGGAGACGACGTCTCCCGAGTCGGTCCGCTGGACGACGCGGTTGCCGATGTTGCTGCACGTGAAGATGCGGCCGGGTTCGTCGTTGCCCCACATCTCGTCTTGCAACACCCGCGAGTCCGAACAGGAGACGGAGACGGCGACCGGTCGTTGGCCGCCCTGAACCCCGTCGAACCGCCCGCCGAACGCCGCCGCGTGGCCCGCGTTGCTCCGCAACAACCCGACGATCGCTGGATCCATCCGGTCCCGACTACCGCTGCCTCGGGCATAGGTATTGTCGTGCCGGTCGGTCCGGCAGGGTCGTCCCCTCGCTCAGCCGAGGTACGTTTCCGCCAGTGCGTCCAGTGCCTCGTGGTGGCGGGTGGTGTGGGGTGCGGTGAGCGGCGAGATGCTGACGCGTCCCTCGACGACCGCTCGGCGGTCGGTGCCCTGCGGGTCGGGTAGGTCGTCGTCGCGCATCCGTGCCCAGACGTTGTCCGTGAGGCTGATCCGCTCGCCGTCACGCGCGGCGCGCATGTCGTACAGCGTCGACGGTTCGGTCACCTCTAGGTCCGCGAGGTCGTCGCCCTCCTCGTGGATCGGCGCGTTGACGTTCAGATAGTCGGCCTGGTCGAACACGCCGGCACCGTGTGCGTGCTTCACGAGGTAGGCCGTCGCGACCGTCGCGTTGCGGTAGTGGTGCGGGCTGTCCGCGGCGTGTTGCCACTCGCCGTCACCGCCGGGGACGTACAGCGAGGTTGCGATGGCCGGCACGTCGAAGAAGGCGGCCTCGACGGCGGCGCTGACCGTTCCCGATCGACCGAGGACGTACGCACCGAGGTTGGCGCCGGTGTTACAGCCCGCGACCACGAGGTCCACGTCGGGACAGAGCACCTCGAGTCCGACGACGACGCAGTCGGCGGGCGTCCCGTGGATGGCGTAGCCGAGGCCGTGTTCCTCGACGTCGACCTCGTGGGACATCGCGCGGCCGACGGCGCTCCGGTCGTCCCTCGGTGCGACGGCCGTCACCTCGGCGAACTCCGAGAGCGCGTCGTACAGCGCCCGGAAGCCGACGGCGTCGATCCCGTCGTCGTTCGTCAACAGCACGTGTGGCTCGTCCTCGTCCATAGGTGCCGTGAGGACGCCGGCGAGAAAGGGGCACCGCTTGTGCCTTTCAGCCCAGCAGGTCGACGACCGCCTCGTCGTCGACGACGAGGTTGTACGCTCCCTCGTCGTCGTTCCAGAGTGCGAGCGCGTTCTCGAACCGGAGGACGGCTCCGTAGTCGGCCGTCAGGAGGTCGCGATTCAGCCCGGACTCCCGAGTCGAGACGGCGTAACACTCCTCGCCCTCGCTCCCGTCACCGACCTTGAACAGGGGGTTACCGCCGTCCGCGAGGTTCCGGCTGAGTTTCACCGCCAACAGGTCGATCCGTTCGGTGACGTGGCGCTCCATGTCGGCCATGCGGGCGTGACGCGACGGGGTGGCCCGCACGCCGAGTCGTCGCTCGCCGTCCGTCCGCAGGTGGACGTAGGAGAACTTCACCGTCTCGTTGCGGAAGGTCCCGTCGCCCCCACCGGCCTCGTCGAGACGGCGCTGGACGGTCGGTGCCTCGACCGACGGACGCTCGTCGAACGACCAGCCCCGATCCGACGGCTCGAAGTCGGGCCACAGTCGGAGCGTCGGCGCGTAGACGGTCGCGTCGCGGCTCTCGACGACCGATCGCTCGACGTGTCTGAGCCCGGTGCTAGTTTCGAGGTCGGCGGGCGCGAGCGCCAGCAGCGTCCCGTCGTCGGCGAGGGCGTCGAGCGATCGCTCGACGGCGCTGACGGGGTCGTCGAGTTCGTTCAGGACGTTCGCACAGAGAACGAGGTCGAACGGCCCGGTGGCGTCGAGGTCGAACGTCTCGATGGGTTCGCGGTGGATCGTCGTCCGGACGTTCCGGCGGCCTCCGGAGAGGAGCGCCCCCAAGACGTCGGCGGCGGCGCTCGGCTCGACGGCGTGGTAGTCGACGACGGTGTCGTCGGGGAGGTAGTCGAGGAGACCCAGTGCCGGGCCGCCGACGCCCGCGCCGACGTCGAGAACGCGGAGGCGGCGGGGGAGCAGCGACCGTTCGACCAGGTCGTCGAGGGCGTACCCCACCGCGGCGTAGTAGTTCGGGAGGTGGTAGATCGCGTAGCCCAGCGCCACCTCGTCGTCGTACTCGACGGGGTTTTGCGCGTAGTAGTCGGCCTTCAGCCGCCGGATCGTCTCGCGGAGTCGGTCGCCGCTCTCGCCGCGGTGCCAGTTCGCGCCGTGGCGCTCGACCAGCAGATCCTCGAGCGCCTCGACGTAGCGGTCGGGGAGGCGCTCGGGACTCCACTCGGGGTCGGGGACTGGGTCGGTCGAGGCGGGGACGAAGGTCCCGTCGTCGCGTTCGAACAGCGCGAGGTCGTACGCCTCCTCCCGGAGGACGCGCCGGACGACGGCCGGGTGGGGTCTCCCCTCGACGTAGTCGGCTATCTCGTCGGGGTCGATCGGGCGCACCTGGCGGAGGTACTTGGCGTTCGACCGGACGGCCTCGCGGTCGATCATTCGCCGGCCTCGCGGTAGCAGTCGTCGAACGCCTCGCCCTCGGCGTCGGCGATCCGGCGAGCGGCCTCGGCGACGGCGTCGGCCCCCTCGAACGTCTCCTGTATCTCGCGGTACACCCGCGGCGTCCCGCCCGTCACCGTCGTCACGAGGTCCTCCAGCGCGGCCGAAACGGGCGTCGCAAACTCCTCGCGGACGTTCCCGGCGGCGAGCGCGTACGCCAGGATGGCCGTGTGTGCGCCGGCTTGGACGGTCTTCATCGCCTCGTCGTGTTCCGCGGCGGTCGTCTCGAACGTGTGGTTGCCCGCGGCCATCACGTCCATGAGGAGGGCGTCGGTCACCGGCCCCGGCGCGTCGCCGACGACGGCGACGTTGCCCGGCGCGTTCGACGCGGCGAACAGCGGGTGCATCGACACCCGTTCGCGGTCGGGGAGCGCCCCCCGCATCGCCTCCACCGGCGTGGTCATTACGCCCGTCACGTCGCACATCGCGCGCTCGGCGCGGGGGGCGTAGCGCTCGACGGCTTCGCCGACGACCGAGATGGGGACGGCCAGACAGACGGCGTCGAAGGTCTCCTCCGTGTCGGCGGGGACGGCCCGGACGCGGCCGTCGAGGCCGGCGGCCGCCCGCTCCGCCGTCGACGGATCGACGTCGGCGAGTGCGACGGGCCGGTCGACGGTCCGGGCGACCCACCGCCCCATCTCGCCCGCGCCGACCACCAGCAGATCCATGCGCGTGGGTTCCCCCTCACCGCTCAAAAGGAGTTCGGTGCGGTGGTTCGGGGCGACTCACAGGTCGAGGCCGAGCGCACGGTTGCTCACCAACAGCGTCAGTCCGACGCCCATCACGCCCACGAGGAGGCCGTAGGCGGGTCCCCAGCCGGCCACGTCCGAGACGACGCCCACGACGACGCTCCCGGTCGCGCCGAGCACCATGTAGGCGGTGCGGACGAGGCCGAAGGCGGCCCCCCGCTCGTTCGCCTCGAACTTGTCGAAAAAGCGCGACTGGAGCGGTGCGCCCCACGTCATCGCGACGCCGACGACGACGACTGCGGGGAGGAGCGACATCCGTGGCCCCGCCACCAGAAGGCCGTAGCCGGCGACGCCGAGCGCCATCGACGCCGTCGCAGCCCCGTCGCGGCCGATCCGATCGGACACCAGTCCGATCGCGGGTTGAGCGAGGCCGTTCACCACGAAGTACGCCGAGAACAGGAGCCCGGCACTCGTCTCGGATAGCTCCCGGAAGTCCACGAGGAAGGCCGGAAGGAAGGAGGCCGTCGCCTGCCAGGTGAACGCTCCGAGGACGGCCACGGCGGTCGTGAAAGCGATCGGTGGGCGGGAGAGCACCCCGATCAGCGGTCGGATCGCCATCCGATCGCGCATCGACTCGCCGGGGCGTTCGGCCGGCGTCGGGTCGACCCGCCACGCGAACGCGACGAAGGCGGGGAGCGCGACGCCGGCACCGACGGCGATGGCTGCCCGCCAGTCGTAGCGGACCGCCACCGCGGTGGCGACGATGGGGGCGACCAGGCCCGCGAGTGGCCCCCCCGCGACGTGGACGCCGATGGCGCGCCCGATGTCGTCGAACTCCTTCGTCAGGAGGGTCGTGGCGACGCTGTAGTGGAGGCCGGCCCCCGCCCCGAGTGCGACCGTCAGGACGGCGAAGGCGGCGAAGGTCGGGGCGAGCGACAGCGCGAGGCTGGCGACGGCCGTCACGCCCACCGCGGCGAGGATCACCCGATGCTCGCCGAAGCGGTCGCCGAGGATCCCCGAGGGGAACTGCGTCAGCGCGTAGGCGGCCCACATCCCCGAGAGCGCGAGGCCGACCGCCCCGGTCGACACGTCGAAGTGGGCGGTCACGTCCGGCACGACCGGACTGATGACCAGTCGCGCCAGCATCGTCGACGCGAACGCGAGCGTACAGAGTGTGAGGACCGTGTGCCGGTACCGCCAGTTCACACCGACAGTCGGTCGACTTCGAGCAAGTGCCTTGCGATCCTATACGGTCAGTTCGACCGGGTACTCCGTCAGGTTCTCCGCCCCGTCCTCGGTGACGAGGACGAGGTCCTCGATGCGAATCCCGCCCACCTCGGGGTCGTACAGCCCCGGTTCGATCGTGATCACGTTGCCCGGTCGAAGTTCCTCGCCGTCGGGGGCGATGCGGGGCAACTCGTGGACGTCGAGGCCGACGCCGTGGCCCGTACTGTGGATGAACCCCGTTGCAGTCTCCGGATCGCTCCGGAGGGTCGGCAGGCCGGCGTCCTCGTAGACGTCGCAGGCGGCGTCGTGGACGGCCGCGCCGGTGACGCCGGGTTCGACGGCGTCGAGGGCGGCCCGTCGGGCCTCGTCGGTCAGGTCGAACCACTCCCGAACCCGCTCGCTCGGCTCCCCCTTCAGGAACGTCCGCGTCGTGTCCGCGTGGTACCGCGTCTCCTTGTCGCGCGGGAAGACGTCGACGACGACCGGTTCGTCGGCTTCGAGCGGTCCGGAGCCGCGGTCGTGGGGATCGGCCGCGTCGGCCCCACAGGCGACGATGGTCTCGTCCAGCGCACACCCCTCCTCCAGTAGCGTCCGCTCGATGGCCCGCCTGACCCGTTCGCTAGTCAACGGTTCGCCGTCGTGGTGGAGAACGCCGTCGACGACGCTCGCCGACGCGAGGAGGTCCTCGGCGGTCCCGATCGCCCGCTCGTTCGCGCGCTGTGCCCGGCGGACGTTGTCGACCTCTTCGGACGTCTTGACGGCGCGCGTCCGCGTGACTGCGTCGGAGTCGTCGACGCGGACGGCCACCCCCGCCTCGCGCAGGCCGTCGGCGGTGCCGAGTGGGAACCGTTCGGGGACGGACACACTCGAAACGCCGCGGTCGGCGAGCCACTCCGCGACGACTGCGGCCCGCGCCTCGGCGCGACCCACCTCGCCGACTCGGTCGCGGTAGTCGTACGCCGACAGCCGGGCGACGCTCTCGGCCTCGGCCTCCGTGTTCGCCCGGCCGTACTCCAGCCCGGAGACGAGGAGAGAGACGCCGTCGGGCGTATAACAGGTGACGAAGGGATCGGGCGCGTCGAACCCCGAGAGGTACCGTTGGGTGGAGTCGGTGCCGTCGGCGTCGATCAAGTAGCCGTCGCAGTCACCGAGCGCCGAGTCGATCGGCGAGTGGTCCGGGTGCATGCCCGACCGTCGGGACCGGGCGGGCAAATACTCTCGCCCGGTGGGATCGGTAGCGTTGCGATAAGGAACGAGGCGGTCGATGATTTGAGTGGATCATACCCTCGTTTAACCTCCTCAGCGGCAATAAGGGTGGCATAGAGTGTATCTCCCGAGAGCGACACAGCGCGTCGGACGACCCCATATCCGGGGCCAGCAGCGCTACAGTGGTATCCCGAATATCAGCGCGAGTCCGAAAAGCAAAATACCACCCCCAATGACCGTAGTCGTCACAGCCTGTCGATTCCGTGATTTGTTTTCCAAAAACGAGAGGGTGGGGTCGCTGGGGTCGTAGTATACGTCGACCGTCTTTCCCTCCGGATATTGTTGTAGAATTTCCCGTGGTTTCTCTTTTGAACTCGACCCCGACCTAGCCGGCCCCGGATAGAGGCTGTCGTTGGTGTAAGTCTCGTCCTCTACCGTGTACTCGTACCTGACTTTGGGGACGTAAATCGTCCTTTTGCCTTTTCTGTTGGGGTCCGTTTCCAACCCCCAGTCGATGAGCCGTCGCCAGTATTGGCCCTGCCCCCTCACGTTCGTCTCGAGTCTTGAGTCGAGGACCTGTGCTGTGGCGGGTTCATACGCGTCTCGCCTGGTAGTCGCGTGGAATGTCTTCACCCCCTTGAACAACATAACTCCCCCGAGACCTCCGATAAATAGGCCGATCAACTCGCTCATAGGGTCGTTACTACCAATATTTCAACAATTTATAAACGTTTGGCCACAACCGCTGGATCGTGTCGAATCAGGAACGAGGCGGTCGAATTCCGCGTGTCCTATGTCCGAGATCGACCGCTTCAGCGACCCTGCCGAGTGGGTCGACTTGGCGTTTGTGGAGCAAGAGCGGACACTCGACTTTGCGATTCGCGTGGGTACTCGGCCCTACCGTGTTCCTTTCTCGCTTTCGAACACCACACAGTATCCCGAGAGGGTGGGTCTCGAACGACGTCGAACGGCGATTCACCATAGAGATCCGACTGCTGTCGAACGTGTTGTGAACCAACTGGTCGCGACGTACCGACTCAGCTGACGGAGATACTGTAGCGGACCGTAACTTTGCTCTTGCCAGTACTGAACACTATACTGTGGTCGCCCGCTGGGGCCCCCTCTCCGACCGGATGTGATTGAGATTCAAATCCTAGCGAGTCGGGCTCATCTTCCGGTTCTAGACCGTCCCGGTCGTAAAGCTTTCCTGCGAATGTGAGATACTTTTGTTCGGAATAATCGAGGTCGTAGATAATAATAGTCAATGGCTTGACCGACATATTGAGCATCTGAGATTCCCCTTCTCTGAGTGTCAAAGCCGAATCTTTCCGCCTAAACCAGGCACGTCCAGTCCAGGCCGACTTCACCTCCGCACTGGTGCCCAAAATCAATGATCCGACCAATTCTAAATCGTTCGCACCGCCCGAAGCCAAGTCGTCTACTCGATTTGCCTCGACCTGTAACTCGGTTAGGTCGTACCTGATCGTGGGTTTCGGCGTCTGCCCTGGGTCGTACGGCTCTACCGGTGTGACGTACACGGATACGTTTCCCAGCGAAGTCCCGTTCGCTGCCGGCGTGTTCGTCGGTGTGCTTGTCGGCGTACTCCTCGGAGTTTGTGTCGTCTGTCGTCTCTGCTGGTCGGATTTCTTGCTCACGTCGACTTCCCAGCCCCCCACCGATGTCGTGCAGCCTGCTGTCAGTGCTGTCGAGACTGCTCCGACGGTCTTGAGAAAACTCCGTCGGTCCCCCGGCGACTTGTCTGGATCGGTCATTCTCTACGGGAAAATAGTTGGTAATACTATATAAATTGGCATCCCCCGAACGGGGTAGCGTTGGGATAAGGAATGAGGCGGTCACTGATTTGAGTGGATTATGCTCTCGTTTGACCGCCTCAGCGGCGATAGTAGGATCAGGCCAGTGCTCGGACGGCATCGACGAGGAAGACGACTCCGAAGCCACCGAGGACGACGGCGCTCACCCCGGCGACGACCGGGGCGAAGGCGTCGACGCGGCGCTGGGCCGCCCGGAGCGCCGCCGGGAAGCCGGTGATCCACAGGCCGATGCCGCCGAAGAAGCCGACGAGCAACGCGGGACTCCCCGTCCTGACCACGAACCACCCGGCGAGGTCGTTCCCCACGTAGGGGGTATAGGAGAGGACGTCGAGTGCCCCGGGTTCGAGGAGACCGACGCCGATGGTCAGCCAGAACAGGATCTGGTAGGGGTTGGTGAGCGCGAGGACGAACGCCTTCCGGAAGCCGGTGGTCGCCCGCGCGGTCCGCCCGTCCGTCACGATCCCACTCGTCACGCCCGCCGCCGCGTCGTACGCGAAGTACAGCATGAGGAGGCCGCCGACCCCGATCATCACCGCCCGCACGGTCGGGAACCGCTCGACGAAGGCAACGACACCGAGCAACGAGCCGACGAGAAAGATCGCGTCGGCGCTCATCGCGCCCAGACCGGTCCGGAACCCCGCGAACCAGCCGTTCTCCACCGACTCCGAGGCGATGACGGCGTTCATGGGGCCCGGCGGGGCCGCGAGCGCGAGGCCGAAGACGACGCCGGCGACGAGCGAGGGGAGGGGACTCGACACGTCGGGGTTCTCGCGACGGCCGGTGAAAAACGCTTCCGAACGCTCAGAACAGTCCCGTCACGGCCGTCGCCACGACGTCGACGACCGTCTCCCAGACGGAGAACCCGGTGACGATGCTCAGCGCGGTGTCGGTCGCGAAGAACCCGAACAGCGCCGCGGAGAAGAGGTGGGCCTTCCGGAGGTCGAGGCGGTGGGCGAACTTGTGGAAGAAGAAGGCGTTCGCGAGGCTCACGGGGATGATCGCCAGCATCTCGCCCGCCCAGATTGCGGGGTGTGCGCCGTACTGGGCCGCTAGCCCGATGGTCACGAGCTGGGTCTTGTCGCCGAACTCGCCGGCGGCCATCATGACGAAGATGGGGAGAAATCCCCCGAGTGCGTCCGGGACCTCCCGGCCGAACACCGTCGGTTCGAACTCCCCGGGGAGGGCTGCCATCCCCCCGTCGGTCGCCGTCGGGTCGACTCGTTCGGGATCGCCACCCGAGGGGGCCGAGCGGTAGAGCAGGACCGCGAAGACGAGAAACAGGGCCGCGGTGAACGCGTCCAGCACGATCGGCGGGAGCGCCCGCTGGAGTGCTTCCCCGAAGAGGATCTCTAGGGCCGTCCAGCCGGCGAAGGCTGCGCCCGCGGCGCTGACGACGACGAGCGGGTTGTACCGAGTCGACAGTCCGGCGATGATGAACTGCACCTTCTCGCCCGGCAACACGACGAGTTGGGCGACGAAGGCGACGGTGAGGATCTCGACCCAGCCCGTCACGCGTCGGTCACCCCTTCGGTCGGCGTGCGGTCGGCCCCGGCCGGACGAACCCGGATCGTTCGCGCGACCCCCTCCGGGAGGCTCTGCTCGTCGTCGTCGATCCGGACCGTCACCATCCCGAACGGAGCCACGTCGACCACCTCCAGGGGCGTCCCCGGCCGGATGCCCGCGTCGTCGAGGTAGGCGAGCTCCGCCTCGTCTCGGTCACGGACCCGGCTGACGACCACGTGATCACCCGCCTCGTGGTCGCTCAGTGGCGTCGTCTCGTCGCGGTCGAGCGGCCGCAGATCCGCCCCCGGGATCGGGTCGCCGTGAGGGTCGACCGCGGGGTCGTCGAGGACGTCCGCGACCCGCCGTTCGAACTCCTCGGAGATGTGGTGTTCGAGGATGTCCGCCTCCTCGTGGACGTCGACCCACGAGTAGTCGAGGTGTTCGGCTAGGTACGCCTCCAGCAGTCGGTGGTGGCGAACCACCTCCAGGGCCACCGTCTCCCCCTCGGGCGTGAGTTCGACCCCCTTGTACTTCTCGCGCTCCACCAACCCCCGATCGGCGAGGTTCTGCACCATGCTCGTCACCGTCGGGGCTGTCTTCCCCACCTCCTCGGCGATGGCGGAGGTCGACACCGGCGCGCCGCCCTCCGACTGGAGTCGGTAGATCGCCTTGAGGTAGTCCTCCATCGCGTCGCTGAGCATCTGTCGTCTGGATTAGACGGGTCTAATTCATAAGTCTGACGTACCGAATAGAGTATCGACCACGATCGAATTCGTCAGACTCCCTGTCCCATCAGGTGGCTCCGGAGCACGTCGGCGGTCTTCACTCCGGCGTCGGCGTTGACTAGTACCACCGTCTCGTCGGCGTCGAACGCGTCCCGGTCGGTGAGCGCCCACGCTCCCGCGGCGGCGGCGCCGCCGGTCGCACCCACTTCGATTCCCAGCCGTTGGGTGAGCGCCACCGCACTCTCCAGCAGGTCGTCGTCGGGGACGGCGACCGCGCCGCCACCGGTCGATACGACGGCGTCGCGGGCCATCTCGCCGCCCGCCGGATCGGGGAGTTCGAGTTCGCCACAGATGGTGTCGGGATGCTCGACCGCCTCGACCGGCCGGTCTTCGTCGACGGCCTCGACGACGGGTGCACACCCCTCCGGCTGGACGGCGTAGAGGCGGGGGACCCGATCGGTCAGGCCGAGGTCGACGAGATCACGGAATCCCCGTTCGACACCCGCGATCACCTCGCCGGTCGCGACGGCGAGGACGACGGCGTCCGGGGCCGTCCAACCACCCTCCGCGGCCACCTCGTACGCCAGCGTCTTCGCCCCGTCGTGGCGGTAGGGCGTCGTGAACTCTTGGAGGGAGTACCACGACCGCTCCAGTTCGTCGAGCGCAGCGAGGGCGTCCGGATACCGGCCACCGATCACGCGCATGTCCGCGCCGTGGACGTTCACCATCGCCTTGTTCGGGAACGGCGCGCGCGAGGGGAGGTAGGCGTAACAGTCGGTTCCGATCCGGCCGGCGTACGCCGCCGCAGATTGGCCGGCGTTACCCGGGGCCGCGAGCGCCAGGAGGTCGGCGCCGTGTGCCCGCGCCATCGTCGTCGCGACCGACAGCCCACGGTCGAGGACCGTCCCAGTCGGGTTGCGCCCCTCGTCCTTGAGGCGGACCGTGTCGACGCCCAGATCGGCCGCGAGGCCGTCCGCGGGCAGCGACGGCGTCGCCCCCTCCCCCGCCGAGACGGCGCACTCGGCCGGCACGGGGAGGAGGGCGTCGTACCCCCACATCGAGTCGGGCGCGGTCGGGAGCGAGTCGGGATCGACGGCTCCGAGGTCGTACACCGGATCGAGCGGTGCGCCGGCGTCGCCGCGGCCGACGTGGGTCGTCGGGTATCGGTCGCCGGTCGCCGTGCAGTCCAGTCCGACGAACGCGTCGGCGGTGTCCATGACGGCGGTTGCGACCGGAGCGGCAAATCCCTGTCCATGGGTTCTTTGGTCCCGCCGACCGACCGCCCGACATGGACGATCGATCGTCGGTCGCCGTCGTGGGTGCGGGACTCGCCGGCCTCGTCGCCGCGCGACACCTCGCCGACGCCGGCGCGGACGTGACCGTCTTCGAACGACGCGAGACGGTCGGTGGCCGGGTGCGAACCCGCCACTTGGACGGCTTCACGCTCGACCGTGGCTTCCAGGTGCTCTTTACCGCCTACCCCGCCGTCCGGCGCGAACTCGACCTCGGCGCCCTCGACCTGCAGTCGTTCTCGCCGGGTGCGGTCATCGCCCGCCCGGGCGAGCGGTCGACGCTCTCCGACCCGCTCCGTGACCCCTTCTCGCTCACCGACAGCCTGTTCAACCGCGAGGTGTCGACGACCGACAAACTCCGGACGCTCGCGCTCCGGCAACACGTCGGTGACCGCGACGAGACGGAGATATTCGAGAGCCCGGACGCCCGCATCGACGACTACCTCCGCGACTGGGGGTTCACGGAGCGCTACCTCGACAACTTCGTCGCCCCCTTCTACGGCGGCATCACCCTCGACCGCACGCTGTCGACCTCGAAACGGGTCTTCGAGTACACGTTCAAGGCGATGAGCGAGGGCCGTATCGCCCTCCCCGCGTCCGGCATGGGGGCCATCCCCGAGCAGTTGGCCGACCGCGCCCGCGACGCAGGGGCGACCCTCCGCCTCGACGACCCCGTCGCCGTCGTCGACCCACACGGCGGTGCCGACGGGACGGTCACCGTCGAAACCGAGGGCGACGTCCGGACCGTCGACGCCGCCGTCGTCGCCACCGACCCCCGGACCGCGCGCCGTCTCACCGGCGTCGGCGCCATCCCCACCGCCGCTCGACCCGCCGTGACGGGCTACTACGCCCTCCCCGACGGGAGTGGGATCGACGGACGGAAGATCCACCTGAACGCGGCCGACGGTCACCCGAACGTCGTCGTCCCGCTCTCCACCGTCGCGCCGACGTACGCCCCCGACGACCGGACGCTCCTCGGTGCGACCTTCCTCGGCGACGACGCGTTGGACGCCGACCCGGACACGCTCCGGGAGGCGACCCGCGACACTCTCGCGTCGTGGTACCCCGAACGTCTGTTCGACGGGCTCGAACGCGTCCACACCGACCGGATCGAGTTCGCGCAGTTCGACCAGCCACCCGGCGTCCACGACGACCTCCCTGACCCCCGCGACCCCGAAGGCGCGGTGTACCTCGCCGGCGACTACACCGCGTGGTCGTCGATCCAAGGCGCGATGCGGAGCGGGCGCGAGGCGGCCGCGGCGGTTCGGGGCGACCTGTAATCCCGTCCCGCCGCACGCTGGGCAACGTATTTCCCCACCACCCACCGATCCCGGGCAGTGCACGACGCGCTAGTGGAGGCCGGTGTCGACCGTTGTCGGCGAGCGGAGATGTCTATCGTCCGCCCGGAGAGCGGCGGACAGCCACCCGCGATTGCGACACCGGACGCCGGGGCCGCCGTCGACCCTAGCCTCCCGCTTCCGACCGCCGACCGTCCGGTCGCGGTCGAACCGATCGGGGAGCCCTCGCCGACGCTCGTCCTCTCGCGACTCTGGAACGACCATCGACACGACCGGACGGCGTCGTTCGTCGTCACCGACGGCGACGCCGCCGAGCGGATCGAGGCGTTGCTCACCGATCCTGTCGGCATTCGGGCCGCCGCCGACCGCGGCCGGACGTTCCACGCTGGCTCGGGTCGGGTTCCGCTCGCGGAGGGTGGGTACGCGGCCGTCCCCGCCGGGACCTCCCTCCGGTGGCGCGAGTCGACCACCGCGGGGGCGGCGGACTCCGAACGGTCGGTCGACGACCCGTGGCTCGAACTGCACGCAGACGGCGCCGTCGTCACCCGCCTCGACGGCGTCGACGCGCTCGACTGCCCGTCGCGGGTCCGTTCCGTACGCCTACGCGCGGGACCGCGACAAGCAGATCCGGGTCGTCGACTCCGCCGGGCGGCCGGTCCAGCGCTACCCCGGGATCGGCGCGATGCGGGACGGTGGCTTCCGGCCCGTTCCCGCGCCACTGGTCCCCGAGCACATGTTCGACGGCCCGATAGATGGCTGGTGGGCCGTCACCGTCGCCGACCGACGGTAGCGTCCCCGATCCGTCCGCTCAGTCCACGTCCGCGAAGTACGTGGGACCACGGAACCGGCCCGTCAGGTCGGTGAGAGCCATCGACCCACAGCGTCCGCAGGCGGCCGTCGCGGTGTTCGATGCCGCCATGGGGACGGCGGCGACGGTGTCGCAGTCCTCGCAGGCGACGTAGCGCAAACCGAGCACGGTCTTTGGTCGGTCGTCGCCGGACAAAAGCGTGTCTTCGACCCCGCGGACCGAACGGTCATACGTGCTCGGTCCCAGGTACCGGTGATGGTGTCGCTCCGCACTCGCCTCCGGTTGCTGTCGGTCCTCGGACTGGTTGCAGGCGTCGCTCACCTCGTGTTCGCCGACCGGATCCTCGCGGCCGCCCGGTGGGGATACGACAGGACTCTCGCCGTCGACTTCGACCCTCGGCCGAACGCGGTCCGCCGGGTTCGACTCGTCGGCGTCCTGTTCGTCGGTCTCTCGGCCCTCGTCGAGTACGTCAGTCGGGTCGTCGGCGGTAGCGTTTAGTCGACCGTATCCCACACTCCCACCGTGTGTCCACAGCCTGGCTTTCACTCGCTCCACGACGAAGCCGCCGCTACCCTCGAAGTCGAGGGATCGCTCCCCGATTGGCTGACCGGGAGCCTCCTCCGTGCCGGACCGGGTGCCTTCGAGATGCCCGACGGCAGCGCCGTCGACCACTGGTTCGACGGTCTCGCGGTGTGCTACCGCTTTACGTTTGACCCCGGCGACCGAGGCCGGAGCGACGCCGACGGTGGGACCACCGACACCGTCCACTACCGCAACCGGTTCCTCCGGACCGACGCCTATCGGGCCGCCCGCGACGGCGAGTTCACCGGCGGGTTCGCCACGGGGGAGACGACGCTTCGGGACCGACTCCGGTCGCTACTCTCCGACCCGTACGACAACACGAACATCGTCGTCGAACGGGTCGGTGATCGGTATCTCGCTCTGACCGAGTCACCGCGCCGTGTCGTCGTTGACCCGAACACGCTGGGGACGCGTGGCCACGACGAGTACGACGGCTCCGCCCCGACGGGGCAACTCGCCTGTGCACACCCGAAACGCGACCCGGCGACGGGGACGCTCCTGAACGTCGAGACCGGATTCGGCCGAACCCATCAGTATCACGTCCACACCCGGACGCCCGCGGGCGACCGTCGCCACGTCGGCAGCGTCGCGACGGACGCCCCGGCGTACATGCACAGTTTCGCGCTCACCCCTCGGTACGTCGTGTTGACCGAGTTCCCCCTGCGGGTCGATCCCACCCAATTCTTCCGCCCGGGGCGACAGCCACCTTTCATCGAACAGTTCGAGTGGCAGCCCGACCGCGGCACACGGATCGTCGTCCTCGACCGAACGACTGGCGAGGTGGTGGCGACGCCGACGACGGACCCCCTCTTCGGCTTCCACCACGTCAACGCGTTCGAACGCGACGGCGGCCGGCAGATCGTCTTCGACCTCGAAACCGTGCCCGACGCGAGCGGTATCGGCGACCTCTACCTCGACGAACTCCGCGAGGGCGACCTGGGCGCCATCGCCGGCCGACTGGAACGTTTCACCGTCGACCTCGGGGGGAACCGCTACGGCGTCGACGACGCGACCGTCTCCCGCGAGACGCTGTACGCCGACGGGACCGCACTGCCAACGGTATCGCCCGCCCGGTGGTGTCGCCCCCACCAGTACGTCTACGCGATGAGCATGGACCAACCGGCCACCGACTGGGCCCGCGGCGTCCTGAAAGTCGACACCGAGACGGGAGACGTGATCGAACACACCGACGGCGGCGCGTACTTCGGCGAACCGATATTCGTCCCCGGCCCGGGTGACGCGGTCGACGACGGCGTCGTCCTCACCGTGGTGCTCGATCCCGATACGGACCGGTCGCGACTGCTCGTCCTCGACGGCGGGACGCTCGCCGAACGGGCGCGGGCGACGCTCCCCCACGCCGCACCCTTCGACTTCCACGGCCGCTACTTCCCGGAAATAACGGTGGCTGCGCGCGTGAACGGCGTGTCCGTCGGATGACCGACCCGAACAGTTGTACCGCTGGGCGAGCAATCTCCGTGTCGACCACCGACGGCCGGGACGGCCACTGCGTCGTCGCGGTCCGGTCGCCGGACGGCGACTCGGTAGAACTCGTCGTCACCCTCGCCGTCCGCGACCTGTTTCTCGACAGACTTGGACGACGGGTCGCCCGTCGAGGAACGGGTCTGGTACCGCCAGCGCGGCGAGTGATGGCCGACCACCGCGGACGACCCGTCCGATCACACCTCAACATTTTTTATTTTTCAGTTTACAGTTTCTGGCGATGAGCGGGGAGCCACCGGACGTCGATCGACCGATCCCGGCGGAGGAACTGACGGCGACGATCAGCGACGCGAACGACCCCGAGTTCGTCCGTCGCCTCGTGTTCGTCCGGAGTCTCTACGCCGGCGACGCGGTGGCGGACGCCGCCGACCGGGTCGGCTGTTCCGTCGGCACGGGGTGGCACTGGCTGACGACGTGGAACGAGGGGGGAATCGACGCCCTGCGTCCGACGCGACCCCTGATTCGGCGGGGTCTCGTCGCGTGCTACGTCGTCGTCTCCGTCGTCGTCGTCGCTGTCTCGGCAGGGGTGTTCTTCGGCACCGTCAACGGCGTCGCGGGATCGGTGTTCCCGGCGGACTACGGCATCCTCGACGCCGCGCGGGTCCCGCCGTACGTCTACCTCTTCGCCCTCGTCGGCGGGTTCGGCTACGTCTTCACCGCCCTCATCGACGACGAGGGCCGGAGCGTCGGGGACTTGCTCCAGGACGGCGTGCGCCTCGTTGCCGCCCTCCCCCTCGCGGCCGGATCGTATCTGTTGCTCGGGTTCTTCCGAATCGACGGCGGTGCGTCGGCCCCGACGCCGGTCGTGGGCGGGATAGCGTTTCTCACCGGCCTCTCGGTGAACGTCGCCCACAAGCGTTTCGCCAGCCTCGCCAAACGGCTCCTCCCAGCCGACGGCGACGCGTGATTTAATATCCGGGCCGTCCGAGACGACCGTATGGCACCACGCCCGGATTGGCTCCCCACCCGTACGGACGAGGCGGTCGTCTGGCGGGGCGCGCCCCGACTCCGGCGCGTCCTCCCGACCGTCGCCGCGTCGTCGTGTTGGATCGCCCTCCTCGTCGCCGTCGCCGTCGTCTCTCCCGGACCGACCCGTTCGGTTCCGCGGGTCGTCCTCGTCGGCGGCGCCGTCCTCCTCTCGTTGCCGGCCATCGCCGTCGCCGCCGGTGCGTACCTCCGGACGGCGAACGTCGAGTACGTCCTGACCGAGCGGAGCGTCTACCGCAAGACCGGCGTCTGGTCGACCACCGTCACCCGCCTCGGTCTCGACACCGTCCAACGAACCGCGCTGAACAAGGATCTGTGGGGGAACCTCTTCGACTACGGCACCATCTCGATCAGCACCGCCGGCTCCGGGGGTGTCGACCTCCGTCTGTCCGACCTCGACGACCCCGAACCCGTCAGACGACGGCTCCGTCGACTAGTGGGATCGGGACGGTCCCACGACGCCCCGAGCGGACTGGACGCGGCGACCGCCGACACGCTGTCGATGGAGTTCCACGCGCTCCACGAGGCGGCCGACCGACTCGAAGTGGCGGTGAGCGACCGATGAGCGAGTCCGACCACCCCGAGTGGCTGTCGCTCGACCCCGACGAGGAAGTCGTCTGGATCGGCCGACCCGCCGTCGAGACGCTCTACGGCACCATCGCGACCGGGTTCGTGTTGACGCTGGTGCTCATCGGCTTCCTGGTCCTCCTCGGGGTCCCGTTCTCCTACTACCGAATCCAGAACACGGACTACGTCGTGACGACCCAGTCGCTGTACGTCAAGACCGGTGTCTTCTCGACCAACATCGAGACGGTCGACATCGACCGCATCCAGAACACCGAGTACAGCCGAAGTTTCTGGGGCAAGCAGTTCGACTACGGCACCATCTCGATCAGCACTGCCGGCAGCAGCGGCGCCGAGATATCATTCTCCGGTATCCCCGACGCTCCGGCCGTTCGTGACCACATCACCGACCTCCAGCGGACACGGTCCGGTCGCGGGCGGGGCGACGACGGCACCCGCGGGGCCGACGCCGGCGGCGACGCGGACACGCCTCCGGCGAGCGCCGACCAGGTGGCCGAACTGATCGCCGAGGTCCGGGCCACCCGCGAGGCGTTCGAGCGGATCGAGCGCCACTTCACGGAGGCGGCGGAGTCGGGAGACTGGAGCGGGGTGGAGACGGGGTCGTCGCCCGACGAGTCGGACGGTTCGGACGGCGAAAGCGACGCTTAGTCCCGGAGGAACGCCTCGTCGCCGTACCGGTCGAGAATATCGAGGAATCCCGCGCGCTGACGCCGGAGTGCCGGCGGTAGGTCGTTGTAGGTGTGATCGAACATCGACGTCGGGTCAGTCTCGACGTCCGAGGCGGCCTCGATGACGGCCGCGACGTGGTCCTCGATCCCTGCCCGGATCTCGGCGTCCAGGTCGTCGTCGAGGCGGCCGGTCCGTCTGAGAAAGGCCTCGAACCGGTCGATCGGGTCCCGATCCTTCCAGCGCTCGACTTCCTCGTCGTCGCGGTAGGCCGACGGGTCGTCGGCCGTCGTGTGGGCGCCGTAGCGGTAGGTGACCGCCTCGATCAGCGTCGGCCTGGTCTCCCCTTCGGCCGGGTCGCGCGCCCGGTCGACCGCCTCTTTGGTCACCTTGTAACACGCCAGCGGGTCCATCCCGTCGACTCGGACACCCTCCATCCCGTAGGCGTCCGCCTTCACCGCGATGGTGTCGCTCGCCGTCTGGCGCTCGACCGGGTGGGAGATGGCCCAGCCGTTGTTGTTACAGAAGAAGACCGTCGGCGTATCGAACACGCCCGCGAAGTTCATCGCCTCGTGGAAGTCGCCCTCGCTGGTCGCGCCGTCGCCGAAGTGAGCGACCGTCACGCCGTCGTCACCGCTCAGCTTCGACGCCCACGACATCCCGACGGCGTGGGGAAGGTGGTCGGCGATAGCGATGTTGAGCGGGAAGACGTGCTTGTCGGCGAGGCCGGCGTTCCCCGACTCGTGGCCCATCCAGTACGACACGTAGTCGGCGTCCAAGTCGCGGACGACCACCGCACCGTGTTCGCGGTACTGGTAGAGAATCCAGTCGTCGTCGTCGAGCGCGTACGTCGAGCCGACCTGTGCGCCCTCCTGTCCCGCGGCGGCGGCGAAGGTGCCGATCCGTCCCTGGCGCTGGAGGTTGATCGCCCGCTCGTCGAAGTGGCGGGTCAAGCGCATGTCGCGGTAGATGTCCAACAGCGTCTCGTCGGTCAGGTCCGGCACCGCGTCCTCGTCGACCGGGACACCGTCCTCGTCGAGGACCCGGACGAACTCCCCGTCGTCGTTCACGTCGGCCACCCCACGCTCGCGGCTGTCGGTCCGTTCGACCGGTGCCTCGGTCGGCGTGACCGTCGCATACCCCGACCGAGGCGCTCCGCCGAATTAAATCCTACCACCCCAGATGCCGCCGCGACTCGCCCAGTGGCGGGAACCACAGCGTCTCCCCCGCGTCGTCGTCGACGACGCCCGGACGGAGCGTGTCGAGGTCGGTCACCAGCGGCGAGTCGATCCGCTCCCGGCGCTCGATCCGCAGCCCCCGGGCGAACGTCGAGAAGGCCGGCAGAACCAACACCGGTCGGCCGCGGACCTGTCCATCCCCGGCGAGAAAGCAGTCCCGCTTGCGCCCCGCGGCCGTGAGCGCGGGGTGGAGGTGACCACAGACGTACCGACCGCCCGCCATCTCGGGGGAGTCGTGTCCGTGACAGACGACCGTCCCGTCGCCGAGCCGATAGGCGTCGTGGACCGGACCCGGCCACGCCGCGGCTAGGCCGCCGTCGTGGTTGCCGGCGACGGCGATGGGCCGGGCCCCCGCCGCGCGGACGAGCCCCGCGAGCGACCGTATCGTTCCCACTGCCCGTGGCGTCGGGTCGCCGAACCGGTGGAGCAGGTCCCCCGCGAAGACGACCGTCTCCGGATCGGTCGCCTCGACGACTCGACCGAGGCGGTCCCGGAGGCCCGCCCGCTCGTCGAGTAGGAGTCCGACGTTCGATGCCGCTGCCCGCCCGGCGTGGAGGTCCGCGACCACGACGGCCTCGGCTGCGGGAAGGTACGCCGCTCGGCCGGCCGTGTGAACGCCTTCGGGACCGTCGGTCGTGGTCGGCATGGTAATCGAAGGGACCGGACGGACAAAAAGTCAGTCCGCGTGCTCCTTGGCCGTCGTGTACGCCTCCTGCAGGCGGCGGAAGTCCTCGCCGTCGCCGCCGTGGTCGGGGTGTACCTCCTTCACTCGCTCGCGGTAGGCCGCCCTCACCTCGTCGGCGTCGGCGGTGGGCTGGAGCCCCAACCGCGAGAACGCCGCCGTCACCGACCCGGTCGCCGTCCCCCCCCGCTCGGCCCCTCCATGGCCGTGTCCGTCGACCGGAGTTTCGAACGGTAAGCGGCGGCCGAGTTGGGAGCCGGGCATCTCGTGTTCACAGAGGACGGCGTACGTGCCCGCCTCCTCGATCCGGAAGTACGCCTGTGGATCGAAGGTGATGGCCACCTCCCGTTCGGGCAGGTGGAAGGCGACGGCTTCCCCGTGGACCGTGGCGTCCTCCACGTAGCGCTCGCCGATGCGTCCCAGATACGTCCGGAGTTCGGTCCGCCGGCGATCGGTGCCGTCGATCCGCCGGGACCGCTCGGTCCGTGGTGTGGGATACAGGCGGTCGCCGGCGACGAAGATACCGGCTACGACCGCGATCGCTGTGATACCCATGGCGACGCCGACGAGCAACCACGGCGGCACGAGGCTGAACCACTCCGGCGACACGCTTTCTCCTTACGCGTCCGAGATAAAGAAACTCTCGTCCTCAGCCGATGTACCGGAGGTCGTCGTCGGTGGGCATCTGTGCTCCCTGGTTTTGCATCTCCTGGATCTTGCCGACGACCTCCTCCATCTCGTCGGCGCGGTCCTCCAAGGACTCGTAGTCGAGGTCGAACTCGAGCAGCGACTCCAGAACTTCGAGCACCGCCCGGGCGCTCTTGGGGTCGACCAGGTAGCCGCTGGTCTCGCCCATCAGACAGGCGGCGTCGACGTCGCGACGCGCGCCCAGTCCCAGCAACAGGCCGCTCACGCCGACGATGCCGCCGGCGGGTTCGTCCTCCCGGAACTCGACGCCTTCGGCCTCGAGGTCGTCGATCCGGTCGGCGTCGGTCACCGCTCCCAGGACGTGGTACTCCTCGATGAGTTCGCCCGTCGGGACGCCGCCGAGCGCGAACAGTTCCTCGACGCCGAGGTCCTCGCTCACGTCGAGAAACGCCTCGGTGAGGTGGTAGTGTCCGGCGTTGCTCCCCGCCTGGTGGTCGCCGGTGAGGACGAGGAGGTCACGTCCGTCCGTCTCGACGGCGTGAAATTCGGCGTGGACCAGGTCCGCCACCCCCTCCTCGTCGATGCTCACCTGTGGCGGGAACTCGTCCGCGTACACCCGCCGGACGAGTTCGCTCTCGAACTCCTCGAGGAGGTACTCCGCGGCGAGTTTGCCGACGTGGCCGACTCCGGGCAACCCCTCGATGAGCACCGGATCCGACAGCGTCGGCTCCGCGACCGTCTCGATATCGATGGCGTCCATACGCCCTACTCCCGGTCCCGGCGTTTAAGAGCGCGTCGGTACTCCCCGTAGGGATCGGCGGGGTCGAACGGCGCCGGGGCGGTGTTCACCGCCGCCGCGCCACAGGTCGGACAGTCCGATCCGAGGGTGTACACCGGTCGGTCGTGTGCGGACCGCCACTCGCTACACACTCGGATGTCCGACTTCATTCCTCGTCGGTGCGACGCTCGCGGTGGTACTCGCCGGTGCCGCCGGCCTCGGCGATGGCGGCCCGGGCACGTTCCGCGCTGGCTTCGAGTTCCGACTCCGCGGTCTTGTAGTCGGGTGCGCGCACTTGGATGCGGTACTCCGGCGATCCGACGTAGGAGACCGACAGTTCGATCTCGTCGCTCACGCCGCCGTCGCCCTCGGCGGCCCGGAGCGCCGCCTTGATGTCGTCGACGCCGTCGGCGTTCGGACACTCGAGGTCGACGTAGCCCGTGACGTTGACGTAGGGCACCGAGACGTTCTCGCGGGCGGTCGAGACGACCGTCTCGATCGTCTCCTCGTCGAGGTCGATCCCGTCGAGGGCGTCCTCGCCGCGGATCGCCGCCGTCTCGAAGGCGTCGTAGAGGCTCTCGAACTCCGCCAGCAGGGCATCCGCGACCTCCTGGTAGCGCTCGTCGGAGACGTCCTCGCCGAAGGCGATGCCCATCCAGTTGTCCGCCTTCTGCTCGTTTTTCCACTCCTGGATCTTCTCTTTGCGCTGGTGTTCGTTGACGTCCTTGATCGAGAGGTCGATCTGCTGGGACCCCTCGTCCACGTCGAGCACCTTCGCGACGACCGTCTGTCCCTCGCGGACGTGGTCGCGGACGTTCTTGATCCAGCCGCTGGCGACCTCGCTGATGTGGGCGAGACCGCGCTTGTCCTCGTACTCCTCGAGGTCGACGAACACGCCGAAGTCGGTGATCTCGTCGACCTTGCCGACGACGAGTTCGCCCGTCTCGGGCCAGCCACTGTACTTCATGGTGGAGATATCAGCGTGCCTCGACGGTGCCGGTGACCTCGCCCTCGAACTCCGAGTGGCCGCCGGTCGGTCGGGCGAGTGTGCTCCCACAGACCGCGCAGTTCACCGTCGTCGCGACCTTGCCGAAGACGGTCTGCTCGTTGCCACAGTCGGCACACTCGACGCTCTTGAAGTCCCCAGTCATTCCTGGAACTCCAGTCGGCCGGCGCGCCATCCCTCGCGCATGTGGGCCTTCCCACACTCGGAGCAGCGGTACTTCAGGTTGGTCTTCTTCGTGGGCTTGTCGCCACCGGGCACCTTCGAGAACTTCCCGGCGTTGCCGATGGTGGACGTGTTGCGCTCGCGCTGTCGGTCGATCCACTTCATGCCCGTCTCGCGGCCCCGACGCACTTTCTCGACCTCGTGCTCGAAGTGCCCGTTGCAGTGCGGGCAGTACGTGTTGAATCGGCGTGGCATCTGCATAGATAATCTACCTTACCGGGGATTTCGCGCCGGGCGTTAAAACCCGTTTGGTTCGCCGGCGGCCGGCGACGACTCGCCGTGGTGCGTGGCCGTCGACGCTCGGCGGCCACCCTCGTCTCCCGACCGCCATCGAAGCGATTAAGCCCGAACTGTCCGAACGCCCGCCCATGCAGCACCTCATCGTCAGGGGGGACCCCGGCATCCGGAAGGACGCCGTCATCGACTACGACGGCGAGGAGCAGGTCTGTTTCTCGATCCAGCGCCAGGGCGACTACCACGGCCCCGACGAGGTCCAACTCTGGTGTACCATCGGCACGCCCGACGAGCGCGAGAGCTTCGAGAAGCGACGATACGTCCCACACTGGCTCGACGTGGATTCGATCGACGCCGACGCGCTCGACGTGGTGTCGTCACTCGGTCGGCAGTCGTAGCGTAGCGTCGTGGGCCACGTCCACGGCACGGCCTATCCGTCGACCTGCGGATCGTCCACCCGATAGATCGTCACCGCCTCGTTCTCGAAGACGGGCGTCAGCCCGTCGACGCCGTCGAACGCGACCGGCCCGTAGCGGGCGCGCTCCGCCGGCCCCACCCACACGTAGTCGACGCCGTACGCCTCCAACACGTCGACGGTCCGCTCGGGCGATCCGGTGTAGGCGTCGTCGACGCCGCGGACCCGCGAGAGGTACGGCTCCCGGCCGCGGTAGCCGACCTCGTGGTGCCAGCCCGCGACCGTCGGGACGCCCGTCAGACTCGCGGCAGGACTCGAGTCCCAACTGTACATTCCGGGCGGTGCGGGCGCGTCGCCGCCGGGACCGGGGTAGCGACTCGTCGCCGGCGCGGACAGCAGGGTCGGCCGACCGGACAGGTCGTCGACGTAGGCGATGGCCGCCGCCTCCTCGGGGTGCTCCCGTTCGACGAACGCCGTGGCGTCGAGGGTCGGCTCCCCGCCCGGCGCGAAGTGCGCCGAGAGCGCGAGTCCCGCGTACGGTACCGTGGCGGCGACGACGGCGACGGCCAAGCCGGCCCGGAGCCACCGCGAGCGGGTCCCCGGGACCGACACCCCGCCGACCCACCGCGCGAACGCTGGCAGGGCGACGCCCGCGGCCACGCCCCACAGCACCCACACCTGCATGTACGTCTTGAACACGGTGTTCATGCGGAGCGGTCCGGCCTGCTCGACGACGTACACCAGTTCGACCAGCCCGACCAGCCCCGCGCCGGCGACGATCAGGACCGTCTCGAACCCGACCGGCCGGTCGGTCCGGCAGGCGGCCCACCCCAGAACGAGCAACGGGCCGGCGAGGAGGGCGACGGCGAGGTTCGCCGTCGCCGCGAGCAGGCCGAGTGCACCGAGGCCAACGAGCGGCGCGACGACGCGGTCGACCGACAGCCGATCCAGCAGGTACGCGAGGAAGGTGACGACGAAGGCCCCGTGGACGAGCAGGAGTGCTGGGAGGCTGGATCGCTCCGCGGCGTCGAGGAGTGCGACTTCGCGGCCGCTCCCGGCCCCGAGCAGAAACGGAAGCGACAGGACACCACCGAGGACACCGGCGACGCCGGCGACGGCGAGCGCGCCCCCGAGGTGGGCGAGTTCGTCGGCGAGTGGCCCCGTCGACCGGTCACGGCGCCACGCCGCGAGCCGACGGGAGAGGATCGGCCACGGGTCGGACGGGCCGAGCGCGGCGGCTAGGAAGAGCAGGCCGAACACCGAGGGGACACTCCACGTGTCGACGACGGTCTGGAACCCCGCGAGCAGGGGGAGGGCGAGGAACGCGAGTCGGCGCCGTCGCCAGAGGTCGCCCGGCGGCGTCCGGTAGAGGGCGAAGGCGAGCGCGGCCGCCAGCAGGAGGAACGGCGTCCCCATCATGTGGGCGTGGAGGTCGCCGTTCAGCCACGCGAACAGGGGGAACTCGTTGATCGTCCCGGGGACGACGCGGCTGGCGGTCCAGTAGGAGAACGTGTCGACGCTCCCCCCGACGGTGTCGGCCGAGTAACGCGTCCGGGCGGCGACGGCCCGAACCACGTCGGCCCGGAGCGACCCCGGGAGCCAGCCGACCAGGAGGCGACCGGCCGTGACGAGGTTGCTCGCGACGCCGACGAAGAAGGCCGCTGCCAGTCCCGCCGCCCGCCACGACCCGGCACGTTCGTGCGCCACCGCGCCCGCGAGGCCGTAGGCGGCGGTCACCAGCGTCGCGTAGAAGCCCGCCAGCGAGAGGTTGTAGGCGTAGCGGGTCGGCGTAGCGGTGAGGTCGGCGAGTAACGCCGTCACCAAGTGGCCGCCGTAGTAGTAGCGAACGGGTTCGCCCGCGAACCACATGTCTTCGGGCGGGAGGCTTCCCGCGCGGTCGAGCGCTTTCAACAGGCCGAAATCGAGGAACTTCTCGCCGCCGACGGGGTAGACCGCGGGGTCGACGGCGCGGACGACCACCAGCGCGCCGAAGGCGACGACGAACACCGCCGCCGCCTCCACGCTCCGACGGCCGGGGCGAACGCCGGCGGCGAGGCGGAGCCGCCGGTCCCGGAGCGCGTCCCGGTCGAGCCCCGCGACCAGAGCGAGCGCGACGAGGACGGCGACGCTCGCGGCGAGGGCGGCGGGGCCGAAAGTGAGGTGGCCGACCCAGTAGGCCGTCGTGCCCACGATCACGAGCGCCGTCGGGAGGCCGAATCCAACGCCCCGGCCGGGGAGCGTCGAGAGCAGGCGGGCGGCGACGACCCGCCCGAGACCGGCGAGGACGGCGTACGCGACGAGCCACCGGAGGACGAGACCGTACTCCATCTATCGGATCAGGTGTCAGCGGCGATAAACAGTTTGTGGTGTGTGTCGGCCGCGCGGTCACCCGAACCTCGGTGTCGACGCCGCAACCGAAGTCGGTCGGTTTTTTACTGCCGTCGCGAAAGGCGTTCCCATGACCCGTTCCGTCGGGGTGGTTCTCCCCGCGTACCACCCGGACGTCGACCGACTGGCGGCCTACGTCGACGCCCTCCACGAGACGGTCTCCCCCGAGGTGATCCGCGTCGAACTCGACGCGGCGGAGCCGTCGGTCCGCGACCGCCTCGCGTCGCTGCCAGTCACGGTCAACGAGGCGTCGACCCGCCGGGGAAAGGGAGCGGCGATCACCGCCGGCTTCGAGGCGCTGTCGACGGACGTGGTTGCCTTCGCCGACGCCGACGGCAGCACGCCCGCGGCCTCCGTCGCCGACGTGCTCCGGCCGGTCGTGGCCGGCGACGCCGACCTCGCAGTCGGCTCCCGGCGACACCCCGACGCGACCGTCCAGTCCCACCAGACCGTCGCCCGCCGACACCTGGGCGATGGCTTCGCGTGGCTCGCCCGTCGACTGCTCGACGTCCACCTCTACGACTACCAGTGTGGCGCGAAGGCGCTCACCCGGGACGCTTGGGAGCGGGTTCGCACCCACCTCACCGAACCCGGCTTCGCGTGGGACATCGAACTCGTCGCCATCGCCGACGCCGCCGACTGTCGGATCGTCGAGGTGCCCGTCGTCTGGGAGGACCGTCCCGAGTCGACCGTCTCGCCCGTGCGCACGACGCTCCGTCTCGGCCGGGGACTGATCGCCGCCCGCCATCGCGCCCGACTCCTCCGCGACGACCGCCTGCACACGCTCCTCGACCGACAGCGCGAATCGCCGCCCTCGCTCGTCGACCGGGACCACCGATGAGCGGGGGGCTCGGCAAACTGGAGGAACTGTACTCGGGGATCAGGTTCGGCCAGTTCGTCTCCGTCGGTGCGGTGGGGGCAACGGCGGAGACGATCGTCGTCGCGATCCTGACTGCCGGCTACGGCCTCCTCCCACAACTGGCGAAGGCGGCCGGGGCCGAAGTGTCGATCACGCTCATGTTCCTGATCAACGACCGGTGGACGTTCTCGGAGGCGGGCTCCGAGGGGTGGCTGGCGGGCGGGCGGCGCTACCTCAAGTCGCATCTGGTCCGTGCCGGTGGCCTGTTCGTCGGCTTCGCCGTCCTGACCGTGCTGACGAGTTGGACCGACGTGACGCTCGTGGTGTTCGGGGCCGACCTCTGGCCGACCGTGGCCAACGCCATCGGTATCGGTTGTGGCATGCTGTTGAACTACCTCACCGAGGGGCTGTTCACGTGGCGTGTCGGCCGCGAGTGACGCGTCGGAATCCACGGACGGTACGCGAATCACAACCCTTAATGCCGCGACCGGATTCGGATTCGGTAGCGGGATGGGATAGCCAGGAGATTCCGCCGGGCTCATAACCCGGAGATCGGTGGTTCAAATCCACTTCCCGCTATCTTTCGGACGACACCACGACCGAGGAGCGACGGCGACGTGGTCGCGCCACTCCGTCGGTTTTATGATTCGACGGGTGACACTCCCGGATGTGGTCCCCCTCCAGTTCGGCGTTCCCGGCGGTCCCGAGTTGATGATCCTCGCGTTCGTCGCCCTCGTCATCCCCTTCGTGATGGCGTACTAGGTGTACACCGACGCGACGAAGCGTGGCGACGACCGTGCGGCGCTCTGGTCGCTCGCAGTCGGTGTCCTGACCATCGTCACCGGCGTCGGTGGACTGCTCGCTCTCGCGGTGTACGTCTGGCAGCGGGAGTGAGCCTCGGACGCCCGTTCAGAAGCCGACTTCCGACGGCGTCGACCCGTCGGAGTCGTCGAGTCCCCCGAGGCCGACGAAGGTGTAGTCCTCGTCGACCAGATAGACACCGCCGTCCTCGGTACGCACCTCGACGGCTTCGAGGACCGCGCCCTCGCAGGGACCGAAGGTGCACAGCCCCGTGTCCGTCTCGAAGTACGCCCCGTGGTTCGCACACACCACTTCGCCGTCGCGCATCGGTGCGCCCGACCCCTTGTCCAGTCGCACGTCGAGCAGGTGCCGGCAGTAGTTCAGCCAGCCCCGCACCTCGTCGTCGGGCGTGCGGACGAGCACCGCCTCCCGTCGCTCGTCGGCGGCGACGTCGCTGACGGTACAGAGGAGCGTCGTGTCGGTCGGCATGTCGGAAACCGCGGCGATCCGCCGATCCGAGTCCATCGCACCGGGGTAGCGACGGCTGTGACTTATACTCCCCGACGGCGGATCAGGGAACCTCGTCGACGATCCGGTCCTCGAACAGACGGGCGAGGAGCTCGGTCACGGGACCGCCGCCGACGGCGACGCCGTCGATCCGTTCGACGGGGCGGACACCAGCGGTCGGTTCGGCGACGAAGGCCTCGGCGCCCTCCCGTAGGTCAGAGGGGGTGTACGTACCTTCGACCACCGGGAGGTCCTCGGCATGTGCGAGGCCGCACACGACGGACCGCGTCGCGGTCCGGGCCGTCCGGTCGCCCAGTGCCGGCAGCCGGATCGCGTCGTCGGTGACGAAGGCGGGGTCGCTGGCCGTCCCGCCGACGACGTGGCCGTCGTCGTCGAGGAGGAGTGCCTCGTCCGCCGGATCGCCGTCCGGTGGTGCGGCGTCGCGGAGCTCGGCTTGCGCCCGGACCGCGTCTAGGCGGTGGTGGGTCGCCGCGGCCGACGGCACCGACGCGGGTGGGATGGCCCGCGTCCGGACGGTTTGGAGGCGGACGGCTCCCCGATCGTTCGGCAGGGGGGCGGCCGTCACGACGACCGTCGGGTCCGGGTCCGCGGGCGGCCGCAAGCGGCCGGCGTCGATCCGCGGCGGGTGGGTGGCGCTCCCGCGACCGCGGGTGATCGACAGTCGGACCAGCGCGTCGCTGTGGCCGTTCGCGTCGACGGTGGCCTCGACTCGACTCCTCAGGTCGGCGGCGTCGACGCCGGGGTCGAAACCCAGTGTGTCGCACGCGTCGAACAGGCGGTCGACGTGTCGGCGCCACGCGACGGGCGTCCCACCGACGACACGGACGGGTTCGCTCGCGGCGTCGCCGAGAGTGACACCCCGGTCGTCGACCGGGAGGGTCGCCGACTCGGCATCGACGAGGCGGCCGTCGACGTGGTACCGCATCGCAGGTCAGCGGTCCTGTGCGCGCTCGATCCAGCGACCGACCCGCTTGGGCGAGAGGTCGATGGCCTCGGCGAGGTCGTCCGCGTCCGCGGCCGCGAGGTCGGCCACCGAATCGATGCCCGCCTTCGACAGCCGGTCGGCGTACGCGGGGCCGATACCCTTGATCACGTCGGTCGGCTCGGCGGTTCCGTCGTCGCCCGCCGCATCGTCGTCCGTCGCCCCGTGTTCCCCGGTCGTCTCCCCCTCCGATTCGGCCTCGGCCGTACCGAGTTCGGTCTCCACGCCACCGTCGGGTCCGGCTGCTTCGGCCGGTTCTGCCGCCCCGTCACGGTCGACGAGCGTCTCCGTCGATGCCGACGCGTCGGTGGTGGCGGCCGCGCCGTCGTCGTCCTCCGCGGCCTCCATGTCGGTCCCCTTCACGGCCGCTTCGGTGTCGGTTCGCGCCTCGCGCTCGACGCTGACGGTCGCGTCTCGCTCCTCGTCGTCGGTCGAGGTGTCGGCCAACCCGAGTAGCGACAGGAGCGTGTCCAAGATTCCCATTGCGCCTCCTTAGGGCCGCCCGATATTTAAAAACCTTCGAGACTGTCAGAGATGTGATCGGAGTGCGTCGTTCATCGCCTCGACGGGGGCGTCTCGGCCGGTCCAGCGCTCGAACGCGGCGACCCCTTGAAAGAGGAGCATCCAGGCGCCGTCGACGGTCGTGGCACCCGCGGCCGCGGCGTCCCGGAGCAGGCGCGTCTCCACCGGCGAGTACACCGCGTCGAGGACGGCCAGATCGGTGTGGAGCAGCTCGGCGGGCACCGGCGTCTCGTCTTCCTCCATCCCGACGCTCGTCGCGTTGACGAGCAGGGTCGCTTCGGGAACCCGGTCGGCGAGAGTGTCGAGGCCCCCGCCCGTCACGGTGGCCCCGCCCGGGAGTCCGTCACGCACGTCGGCCGCGAGCGATTCCGCGCGCTCGACGGTCCGGTTCGCGACGTGGACGGCGTCACACGACTCCGCGAGCGTGAAGGCGACGGCGCGTCCGGCCCCCCCAGCCCCGACGACGACGGCGTCACCCGATGGATCGACACCGTGGTGCTCGAGCGCCCGCCGAACGCCGGCTGCGTCGGTGTTGTACCCACGCGGCGGCGACGTGGAGAAGTCGACCGTGTTGACCGCGCCGATGCGTGCCGCGCGGTCGTCGGGATCGACGGCCGCCAGGACGTCCCGCTTGAACGGGATGGTGACGTTGAGTCCGTCGACCCCCAGCGCCGCCGCGCCCTTGACTGCGGCCGCGGCATCGTCGGGATCGGGTTCGAAGGTGACGTATCTGGCCTCCATCCCCAGTTCCTCGTAGGCCGCCTCGTGCATCGGCGGCGAGAGCGAGTGACCGACGGGGTTACCGATCAGGCCGAAGACGTGCATCGTCATCGCGGCAGTGTAGCGAGCGCAGGGGGAAAAGCCCCCGCGACCGAGCGCCGGATCCGTCTCTTTCCCCCAAATCCCCCGATTTCACGGTCCAGAGAGGTTCTATCCACCGGTGGCTCGATTTGGCGGTCGCCTCCGTATTCGGCGCTGTTGAGGCTCGAACCCATCGATATCGGGCGTATGGGCGACAACTTGTGTTTTATATTCGGTGGAGACGGACGGAGGGTACGAACGTTTCAATGACACGGACACAGACACGGCAGGCGGCGACCAGGGGTGGACGATGAGACGCCAGACGCTCGGCGCGGTCGCCGGAGCGGTCGCGCTGACGCTCCCGTGGACCGTCGTGTGGGCGACCGGGGCCGCCGGAGGGCTCTCGACGGGTGTGACCGTCGCGGTGAGTGGACTCTCGGTGCTCGGCGCGTCGTTCCTGCTCGCCTGGGGTGCGGAGACCGCCGAGAAGGACGTGCCCCGGGCCTTCGCCATCGCCGTCCTCGCGGTGCTCGCCGTCGCCCCGGAGTACGCGGTCGACGCGCTGTACGCGTGGAACGCGGGCGTGTTCGCGGGAACCGAACGGGGCATCGAAGCGGGGAACCTCGCCGTCGCCAACATGACCGGCGCGAACCGCATCCTCATCGGAATCGGGTGGGCCGGCGTCGCCCTCTTCACCGTCTTCCGGAAGGGTTCGTCGTCCGACCTGGCGGTCGAGAAGCGCGACGGCTTCCTCGCCGACGCGGTCACCCTCGACCCCGACATCGGCCTCGAAATCGTCTTCCTGTTTCTCGCCACCCTCTGGGCGTTTCTCGTCCCCTTCGGCGGCGGTATCGACATCCTCGACATGCTGGTTCTCGTCGGTATCTACGTCGCCTACATCGCCGTCATCATCCGCGGCGACGTCGAACACGAGGAGGAACAGGTCGGGGTCCCGGCGTACCTCCAGACCTTCCCCAAACCGTACCGTGCGGCGACGGTTCTCCTCCTCTTTCTCTACTCCGGACTCATGATATTCACCGCCGTCGAACCGTTCGCCCACGGCCTCGAGAACCTCGGCCAGAGCGTCGGCATCCCCTCCTTTTTCATGATCCAGTGGATCGCGCCGCTGGCCTCCGAGTCGCCGGAGTTGATCGTCGTCGTCTACCTGGTGAACAAGGCCCGCTCGACCGCTGGGTTCAACGCCCTCATCTCCTCGAAGCTCAACCAGTGGACGCTGCTCATCGGCACGCTCGTGGTCGTCCACTCCATCGCGCTCGGCCAGTACGGTGCGCTTCCCTTCGACCAGAAACAGTCGGCCGAGATCTGGCTGACCGCCGCCCAGTCTTTCTTCGCTATCGGCCTCCTCGTCAACTTCGAGATCTCCGTCCGGGAGGCGCTGGTGTTGCTCGTGTTGTTCCTCTCGCAGGTCTTCTCGGAGTTCCTGCTCATCCGCGAGGTCCTCGTCCTGCCCATCTCGGACTACGAACTCCTGTTGGCGTTCACCGGGATCTACCTGGTGCTCGGCGTCTCGCTGTTCGTGTCGCGGCGGGCGGCCTTGGGGAGCATCCTCCAGCAGTCGATCGGCACGGTGACCGACGCGTTTTCGGCCGCCGACCACCCACGGGGGGCGGACTGAGATGTTCGACGACGTCCTGATCGCGGTCGACGGAAGCGAGTGTGCGCGTCGGGCGGCCAAACACGGGTTCGAACTCGCGGCTCGGTACGACGCCGAGGCCACCGTCGTCACCGTGTACGGCGGGGCCGACGAGCGTGGACGGGCGGTCCTCGACGAGACTGCGGCGCTGGCGACCGACGTGGGTGTTCCAGTCGAGAGCGAACTCCTCTCGGGAAAGCCGGCGAGCACCATCGCTGGTCGCGCGGCCGACGGCGGTGCCGACCTCGTCGTCGTCGGACGGCAGGGGCGGTCAGGTGTGGCAAAGCGGATCCTCGGTAGCGTCACCGAGCGCCTCCTGCGCCGGAGCGACGTGCCGGTGTTGACCGTGCCCGCTGGCGACATCGAGGACGACACCGGCGCGGACTACGGGACCGTCCTCGCGACCACCGACGGGAGCGAGGTGGCCGAGCGAGTGGCTCCCTACGGGGCCGACATCGCCCGCCGATTCGGGGCGACGCTCCACGCCCTCTCCGTCGTCGACATCCAGGCCGAAGCCGGGGTGTTCAACGCCGGCGGCGTCGGCAAGGAGTTCGTCGAGCGCCTCGAAACCCGTGGACGACAGGCGGTCGACGACCTGGTCGACGGCATCGACACGGCGGACTTCGAGGTTCGGACGTCCGTCGTCCGCGGCACCGCTCACGACGCCATCGCCGACTACGTCGACGACGAGGGCGTCGATCTGCTCGTCATGTCGTCCGAAGGGCAGACCAACCTCGCCGGCCAGCAGTTGGGCACCGTCACGGGTCGGGTCCTCCGGAGCGTCGACCGCCCGGTACTGGTCGTCACCGGGGACTGACCGCGCCGGACCGCGGTCGTTTTGTGGGTCGACCGCCAGAGTCCGGCGTGATCGCTATCGTCGTCAGTCGTGCCGACAACGCCTCCGAACACATCGGCGAGCAGTTACTCGACCTGGCCGACTGGACCGAGGGCCGGGACGACACGCGGCCGGACGCCGACGGCGGCGGCGTCTACTACCGGACCGACGGGTTCGAACTCCGGACGTTCGACGACATCCACATCCACCTCGAACGCCCCGACGTCGCCTTCGACGACCCCGATCTGCTGATCGTCGTCTCGCGTCACTCCGGCGAGACCGGCCCGCTCCTGACCGCCCACCACACGGGTAACTTCGGCGAGGCGGAGTACGGCGGCGACCCCGGTCGGTTCGCCCGAGCGCCACCCAACGCCGCCAGCGACGTCGTCGCCGCCCTCGACCGGCACGCGCCTCCCGACTACGAGGTCGGAACCGAGTGTACCCACCACGGCCCGACCGACGTCGGCGTGCCGTCGATGTTCGTCGAACTCGGGAGCAGCGAGGCCGAGTGGACGGATCCCGAGGGGGCGATGGCGGTGGCTCGGGCCGTCCTCGACCTCCGGGGTGTCGACGCCGACCGCGAGAAACAGATCGCCGGCTTCGGCGGTGGCCACTACGCACCCCGTTTCGGCCGGATCGTCCGCGACACCGAGTGGGCGGTGGGCCACGTCGCCGCCGACTGGGGGCTAGAGGCCATGGGGAACCCGGCGACGAACCGGGACGTGATCCGGCGGGCGGTCGAGGCCAGCGCGACCGACGTCGTCCTCGTCGAGGGCGACCGACCGGGATTGGAGTCGGTCCTCGACGACCTGGGCTACCGCGTCGTCACCGAGACGTGGCTCCGGGAGACGGGCGATCACCCCCTTCACTTTGTCGACGCCGCCGAGGATCGACTCGCCCCTGTCGAGGACGGCCTCCGCTTCGGCGACGCCGTGCCCTCGGTCGAGGGCCGCGACCCCGACGCGGCCATCGCCGTCGCGTCCTTGCCGACCGACCTGATCGACGCGGCCCACGCCGTCGACGCCGAGGCGACCCGCGCGGCCGTCGAGGGAGTCGCCGTCGCCTTCGAGACGGTGGAGGCCGGGACCCGACCCCGTGGGCGGGTGGCGCTCCCGGCGACCGACCCCACGACCGCGGCCGACGACCTGACCGACGCCCTGGCCGCCGTCCTGCGGACGGGCGACGGCGACGTGGAACGCCGCGACGACGAGGTGGTCGTCCGGACGGAGTCGTTCGACCCCGCCGCCGCCCGTCGGCTCGGCATCCCGGAGGGACCAGCCTTCGGCCGCCTCGCGGACGGGCAGGCCGTCGACGTCGACGGCGAACGGATCGATCCCGCGGTGGTGCAACGCGAACGAGTCGAACGTCTCCCGGCCGTCGAGCCGCCGGAAACATAACGAAAGTTACCATTGTCTGACGCACGCAAGACGCGACGACGAGTCGGTTCCGCGGAGCGTCAGACGCACGCGTGACAACGGGCGGAAAGATAATGTGGCTGCCTTCGAAACGCGTGGACATACCATGGACTCGATCGTGGAGGATGCCATCGAGGACGCCGAGGAGCCGGGGGATGGGACCACGGCCGACGCGGATCCGGCCGCGGGTCGGGAGCCAGCCGCCGAGAGCGACGCCTCGAACCGTTCGGGGAAGATGACCGACGACGAACTCGAAGACGTTCTGGAGGATCTCCAGACGGACATCACCGTCGTCGGCTGTGGGGGCGCCGGCGGCAACACTGTCAACCGGATGGCCGAAGAAGGGATCGACGGTGCGAACCTCGTCGCGGCCAACACCGACGTCCAGCACTTGGTCGACGTCGAGGCCGACACCAAGATTCTCATGGGCGAGGAGAAGACCGGCGGCCGGGGTGCGGGTTCGGTTCCACAGGTCGGCGAGGAGGCCGCGATCGAGAGTCAAGAGGACATCTACGGGGCCATCGAGGGGTCCGACATGGTGTTCGTCACCGCGGGACTTGGCGGTGGCACCGGCACCGGGTCGGCCCCCGTCGTCGCGGAGGCGGCCCGCGAGTCGGGTGCGCTCACCATCGCCATCGTGACGACACCGTTTACCGCCGAGGGCGAGGTCCGCCGGACCAACGCCGAGGCCGGCCTCGAACGACTGCGCGACGTGGCCGACACCGTCATCGTCGTGCCCAACGACCGACTGCTCGACTCCGTCGGGAAACTCCCGGTCAAGCAGGCGTTCAAGGTGTCCGACGAAGTGTTGATGCGCTCGGTGAAGGGAATCACCGAACTCATCACCAAACAGGGCCTCGTCAACTTGGACTTCGCCGACGTGAAGACGGTCATGAAGAAAGGCGGCGTCGCCATGATCGGTCTGGGCGAGAGCGACTCGGAGCAGAAGGCCCAGGACTCGGTGCGCTCCGCCCTGCGGTCGCCCCTGCTCGACGTGGACATCTCCGGGGCTAACTCGGCGCTCGTCAACGTCACCGGCGGCACCGACATGGCCATCGAGGAGGCCGAGGGCGTCGTCGAGGAGATTTACGACCGCATCGACCCCGACGCCCGCATCATCTGGGGCACCTCCATCGACGAGGAACTCGACGGCACGATGCGGACGATGATCGTCGTCACGGGCGTCGAGTCGCCCCAGATCTACGGGCGCGGGGACGAGGCGGCGACCGAGGAGGCACCGGCCGGCGGTGCGACGCCCGAACCGACGCCCGAACCGACGACCGACGACATCGACTACGTGGAGTAGCGCTCGCCGGCCGGTCCGGATCTTATCAATAGATAAAAAAAGCCGGCTCGCGTAGCTCGGCTATGGACGTCAAATACGACCTCGCAAGCTACGTCCGCGTGCTCAAGATGGCGAGCACGCCGTCGTGGAACGAGTTCTCGCAGATCGCCAAGATCGCGGGGGCGGGGATCTTTCTCGTCGGCCTCCTCGGATTTGTCATGTTCGCCATCATGACCTTCATCCCCGGAGGCGGCTGATATGGGCATCTTCGCAGTCAAGACCACGGCCAGTCAGGAGCGAACCGTCGCGGACATGATCGCCAGCCGCGAGGAGGACGAGGTGCACGCCGTCCTCGCGCCCGACTCGCTGACGAGTTACGTGATGGTCGAGGCCGAAAACAGCGCCGTCCTCGAACGCGTGATGGAGGAGATTCCCCACGCCCGGAGCATCGTCCCCGGCACCTCCTCGCTCACCGAGGTGGAACACTTCCTCTCGCCGACGCCGGACGTCGAGGGCATCGCCGAGAGCGACATCGTGGAACTCATCGCCGGCCCGTTCAAAGGCGAGAAAGCCCGTGTCCAGCGGATCGACGAAGGGAAAGATCAGGTGACAGTCGAACTGTACGAGGCGACCGTCCCGATCCCCGTGACGGTCCGTGGCGACCAGATCCGGGTGCTCGATAGCGAGGAGCGGTAGCTCCTCGAATATCCGGACGTGGTCCGGCGACAGCGAAGAACGCTAGCGCGCCTTTCCGGTCTCGATTCCCGTCGGTCGGCTCACACGACATCGCCGGAATGACAACCACTAACTGCGGCGTCCGACCAGAGTGAAACGTGACGACGGCAGGGCAGACCCGCATCGACATGCACGTGAAAGTGCTGGACGATCGTGTCGTCGAGCGAGCGAAAGCCCGCGGCCTCGACATGTTGGTGTACGCCCCGCATTTCACACGGTTACCGACCATCCGCGACCGTGCTGCACGCTTCTCCGACGACGACCTCCTCGTCGTCCCCGCGCGCGAAGTGTTCACCGGACCGTGGCACGCCCGCCGGCACCTCCTCGTGGTCGGACTGTCCGATCCCGTCCCCGATTTCATCACGTTCCGCGGCGCCCTCGCCGAGTTCGACCGACAGGACGCGGCGGTCCTCGCACCCCACCCCGAGATGCTGAACGTCAGTTGCTCGCGGGCGGACGTGGCCGCCGACCCCGACGCCTTCGCTGCCGTCGAGACGCACAACGCGAAATGTCTCCCCCACCAGAACCGTCGGGCACGGATCGTCGCGCGCAAGACGGGGTTGCCGGGGTTCGGATCGTCGTACGCCCACTTCCGGGCCACCGTCGGCGAGGTGTGGACCGACTTCGACGTGAGCATCGACTCTGAGGCCGACCTCGTGGCGGCGCTTCGATCCGGAACGCCACGGCGGGTCGTCCGTCGGAGCGGTGCAGACCACCACCTCCGCGGACTCGCGGAGTTCGCCCACCTCGGCTACGAGAACTCGTGGGGCAAGATCGACCGCCTCTTCCTCTCCGGGACCGAGCCGACCAATCCCAGCCACATCGCCTACGGTGACCGGTTCGACGACCTGACGGTCTACTGATCGGGTTACACCGGAAGCGCGTTCACGACGCTCGTCGGGATGGCGTTCAACGCGTTCGCCGTCCGGTCGAGTGGCAGCACGTAGAAGTGGATGCCGCCGAGGACGCCGAGTTCGATACCGGTGACGATCACCGTCACGAGGTCGGCGTACTTGCTACTGGTCGTCACGCCCGACGGGAGTCCCCACTCCTGACTGGTCAGCGGGTAGAAGAAGGCGATGCCCCGACGACTCCCGACCACATCGAGGAGGAAGTGCGTCGCGACGCCGATCCAGACGTACTGGAGGTTGCCGAAGAGGACGGGAAACGCGGCGACGACGCCCAACACGAACACGTTGTGGAGCGTCTTGCGGTGTTTGCCGAAAGCCGTGTCCACGTCCGGAAAGAGCGCGCCGAGGACGACCGGAACGGAGAGTTCGATCACCATCACCGCGGAGTCGAGCGCGGCCGACGCCGAGAGGGTCGTCGGCGTCGCCAGCACGACGCCGAGGCCGACGCTCAACAGCGCCGCGTTGAGTACGTGTCCTTTCTTGTTCATTCGGCCGGTGGTTCGACCCCCCTCGACTCGAAACTACCGGCATCGGTGTGGAGCGAAAGAGCCATTCGGCGGCCGTCCAGACAGCGACCATGGAGTACGACACGCCCCTCTTCTTTCACGTCATGCAGTACGCGGCCGAGGCCGACCGCGACGTCATCGACCTCGTGAGCGGCGGGCCCGACTGGGAGCCACCGGCCGCGCTCCGCGACGGCCTCCGGGAGTACGCCGACGCCGACCCCGACGAGTTCCAGTACCCGCCCAGCGACGGATTGGGCGCTCTCCGCGAGGAGATCGCCGCCCGGCGTGGCGTCGACGCCGACCGGATCATCGTCACGAACGGCGCTGGCGAGGCGAACTACCTCGCCATGGCCGGCGCACTCGACCGCGACGCCGGCTCCGAGATCCTCCTGACCGACCCCGTCTACCCCTACTACCCCGGCAAGGCGCGGCTGCTCGGCGCCGACGTGCGACTCGTCCCCGTCGCCGACGACGGCGGTCTGGACCTGGCGGCGATGCGCGAGGTGGCCAGTTCCGAGACTGCTGCGATCCTCGTCAACTCGCCGAACAACCCGACTGGCGCGGTGTACGGCGAGGAGACGATGGCCGCCGTGGCCGACCTCGCGGCCGAGGTCGACGCCGTCCTCATCTCCGACGAGGTGTACGACCACTACGATTACTCCGGCCGGTTCGCGAGCGCACTCTCGGTCACCGACGACGCCGTCGTGACCAACTCCTTCTCGAAGTCGATGGCGGTGACCGGCCTCCGGGTCGGCTACGGCGTCTTCCCGCCGGAACTGGCCGAGGCTGCCCGCACGCGACACATGCTCGTCAACGTCACCGGCGCACGCCCCTCGCAGGCCGCCGTCCTCCGGGCGCTCCGGGAGACGGGGCCGGAGTACTACGAGGCCTCGCGGGACCTCCTCCGGGAGCGCATCGACGCCTTCACCGACGCCCTCGACGCCGCGGGCGCGGAGTACGTCGTCCCCGACGGAGCGTTCTACGTGTTCGCGCGCTTCGAGGGCTTCCCCGGCACCCTCGACAACGTCGAGCGACTGGTCGACGAGGCGGGTGTCGCCTGCATGCCCGGCGATACGTTCGGCACGCACGACGAGTGGCTCCGGTTCGCCCTCGTCACCCCGCGGGCCGAGGAAGCGGCAGAGCGGCTGGCCGACTACGACGGCTTCTAACAGACGACGACGCTCGCGCGGTAGTACGCCCCGTCGTACGCCACGACGCCGACCCCCCGCCAGTCGTGCGCGAGTTCCTCGACGCTGCCGTCGCGCGCGGTCGAACCGTCGCCCGTTTCCGGCGGAGAGGCTCCCGTAGTCGACGGCGGCCTCGGTGTCGACAGTTTCAGGGTCGGCTTCGGAGACGACCAGCGCGGGCGGGCAGTCCGTGTTCGGGGTTGGTGTCGCGGTCGGTGAGGCCGTCGGGGCCGTCGACGGCTCGCTCCCGAGACAGCCGGTGATGGATCCGGCCACCGACACGACGGCCGCGAGGACCGAGCGTCGGGAGAGCCCCTTGTTCACGGCCAGTCGTCGGTTCGTCCACCGGGTAACCTCTTTCCCGTATCGACGGGTACAGGTGTCCGGACCGTCTCGGACCGGACATGAGCGAACTCGACGTGGAGCCGGTCGACGAGGTCGACGAGGCGGACGATGCCGACGCCGGTCCAGAGCCCGTCGCCGTCGAGACGACGACCGACCTGCCCGCCGGCGTCGACGCGCCGGAGTACGTCCTCTACGGCGGCAAGGGTGGCGTTGGAAAGACGACGATGGCGGCGGCGACAGCACTCTCCTCGGCCGCCGGCGGCGACGCGACGCTCGTCGTCTCGACCGACCCCGCCCACTCGCTGTCGGACACCCTCGACGTCGACATCCCGGCCACGCCGACGCGTATCCGTGAGAACGATCCGCTGTGGGCGGTCGAAATCGACCCCGAGGCCGCGATGGAAGACGGCCTGTTGGGTGAGGGGGGGATCGGCGTCGACGACGCGCCCCTGGGTGGCCTCGGCGAGATGGGCGAGATGCTCGGCGAGGACGCCGTCGACCCGCTGATGGGTGGGTCGATGCCCGGAGCCGACGAGGCGGCGGCGATGCGGCAACTGCTGGAGTACCTCGACGACCCGCGGTTCGACCGCGTGGTGATCGACACGGCGCCCACGGGACACACGCTCCGACTCCTCGAACTCCCCGAAGTGCTCGACTCGATGGTCGGTCGCCTGCTCTCGATGCGCGAGAAGTTCTCGGGAATGATGGAGGGGTTCAAGGGGATGTTCGGGGTCGGCGACGACGACGAGAAGGGCCCCGACTTGGACGAACTCCGCGAACGCATCGAGCGACTCCGCGCAGTGTTGCAAGACCCCGCCCGGACGGATTTCCGGGTCGTGATGGTCCCCGAGGAGATGAGCGTCGTCGAGTCGGAGCGGCTGCTCGCCCGACTCGAGGAGTTCTCGATTCCGGTCGGAACCGTCGTCGTCAACCGCGTGATGGAAGACCCCGCGGACGTGGCCGACGTCGACCCCGAGTGGGTGGTCGCACCGAACCTCGAGGAGTGCGAGTTCTGCCAGCGACGGTGGGACGTCCAGCAGGACGCGCTCCGCCGTGCCGCCGACATGTTCCGCGGGCACGACGTGAAGCGGGTGCCCTTACTCGCCGACGAGGTGCGCGGCGAACGCGCGCTCCGCGTGGTCGCGGCCTGTCTGGACTAGCGGAGCCGGTCCAGCAGCGAAAAGAGACGGTCCCGGGCGGCGTCGGGCACGAATCGTCCGAGCACGCTCACTCGGGCGAGCGTCCCGACCGGCACGCGACTCGCCGGCTTGGTCGAACTCGCGGCGTCTACGATGTCCTCGGCGACCCGTTCGGGCGGCACCGCGCCCGGACCGCCCCCGCCGATGGCTTGCGTGTCCTCGAACACCTCGTAGAACGACTCGTAGGCGCCCGATCGCTCGACACCCTCGAGTTCGTCCGCCGCGCGGTCGGTGAACGCCGTCTCGACCGGGCCGGGTTCGATCAGGACGGCGTCGACGCCGTACTCGTCGACTTCGGCCCGGAGGGCGTCGGTCATGGCTTCGAGGGCGAACTTCGACCCGCAGTAGACGCCGCCGCCGGGGAAGGCGAGTCGGCCGGCGACGCTGGAGACGTTGACGATCGTCCCCTCGCGCCGCCGGCGCATGTGCGGGAGGACCGCCCGCGTCAGCCGGTGGGGGCCGTAGACGTTCACGTCGAACTGTCGGTGGACTGCGTCGGCGGGCACGTCCTCGATGGGGCCGAACTGTGCGTACCCCGCGTTGTTGACCAGACAGTCGATCCGTCCCTGTTCGTCGAGGATTCGATCGACGACTCGCTCCACGTCGTCGTCCTCCGTGACGTCGAGCGTGGCGATCGAACAGCCGCGTTCCCCGAGCGTCTCGACGTCCGCCGGGTTGCGCGCCGTGGCGTACACCTCCCACCCTTCGTCGAGGAAGGCGTCGGCGGTCGCACGACCGATACCGGACGAACTGCCCGTGATGAGGACCGTCTTCGGTTGCACACCTCCACGTCGTCCCGGCGGCAGTTAACTCATTCCCGACCGACCGCGAAGGGGCTCTCCCCTTCGGTCCACTCCCACCCGGGCAGGCGGGTCTGGAACCCCGCCACCAGCGCCGCGTCGAGGTCGTCGGCCCCCGCACCCCCCTCGGTGTGTACCGTCACGTCCGCGAAGTGGAAGGTCGCGCCGGCCAGCGTCGCGAAGGGGTCGCCGCCGGCGATGGTCTCCGCGAGCGCGCGACCGAGCGTCTCGTCGACGACGAACCCCGGGTAATCACCCTCGACGTCGAGGTCGCGAAGCAGGGAGACGTAGCCGGCGACGTTGACAGCGCGGTCGCCGTCCGCGAAGACGGTGTCGACCTCCTCGCGGTACGCCCCCCGCGTCACGTCATCGACCTCGACGCCGAAGTGGTCGCCGAGGCGCGCCCGTGTCTCGTTCACGACTGGAACCACGGTCGGCGCACGGTCACGGACCCACTCGTGTTCGGCCGCGACGGTCTCCGGTGTGAGTCGCATGTCCGCTTCGACTTTGCGAAGGCTTTTATAATACTGGACTAATAGGGTGATTCAAGCGGGTTTTCGCTGCCTCTTCCCGCAGTCGAGCACCTACCGTACAGCACCCGTTCACCGATGCTCTCACGACACGACAACGGCCGGCCAGTCGCGACGTGTCCGGGACACTCGGCGACGGCGGCTGTCCGGAGGGCTCTCAACCGGCACACATGAGCTCCGTAGACAAGCAACTCGAGGACCTGAAAGCAGAGATCGAGGACGAACTACCCCCCGGTATCTCCGTATCGGACGTAAAATACGAGGGCCCGGAACTGGTCGTGTACACGCGCGACCCCAAGGAGTTCGCCAGCAACGGCGACCTCATTCGAAACCTCGCGAGCAAACTCCGCAAGCGCATCACGGTCCGTCCGGACCCCGACGTGTTGATGGGCGTTTCGGAGGCCCGCGAGCGGATCCGAGAGGTGATCCCGGAGGACGCGGGCGTCACGGACCTCGACTTCCACGCCGACACCGGCGAGGTCGTCATCGAGGCCGAGAAACCGGGGATGGTTATCGGCCGACACGGCGCGACGCTCCGCGAGATCACGCAAGCCATCGGCTGGACGCCGGAAGTGGTCCGCACCCCGCCCATCGAGTCCTCGACCGTCTCGAACGTCCGAAACTTCCTGAAACAGGAGCGCGACGAACGCCGCGATATCCTCGAACGCGTCGGTCGGCAGATCCACCGCGAGGAGATGTCCGACGAACAGTGGGTTCGGATCACCACGCTGGGGTGCTGTCGCGAGGTCGGTCGCGCGAGTTTCATCCTCTCGACCGCCGAGACGCGAATCCTCGTCGACTGTGGCGACAAACCCGGTGCCGAGGGCGAGGTGCCGTACCTCCAGGTTCCGGAGGCCGCCCCCCTGAACTCCATCGACGCGGTCGTACTCACCCACGCCCACCTCGACCACTCCGCGCTCATCCCCCTGCTGTTCAAGTACGGCTACGACGGGCCGATCTACTGCACCGAACCCACCCGCGACCTGATGGGCCTGCTTACCCTCGACTACCTCGACGTGGCCGTCAAGGAGGGCCGTACCCCACCCTACGAGAGCGAGATGGTTCGCGAGGCGATCAAACACACCGTCCCCCTCGAGTACGGCGACGTGACGGACATCGCGCCCGACGTGAAACTCACGTTCCACAACGCCGGCCACATCCTCGGCTCCGCGGTCTCTCATTTCCACATCGGCGACGGCCTCTACAACGTCGCCTTCTCGGGCGACATCCACTACGAAGACACCCGCCTGTTCAACGGCGCGGTCAACGACTTCCCCCGCGTCGAGACGCTCGTCCTCGAATCCACGTACGGCGGCCGCAACGACTACCAGACCGATCAGGAGGACTCCGAGCGAAACCTCCTGGAGATCATCAACGACACCTACGACCAGGGCGGCAAGGTGGTCGTCCCCGCCTTCGCGGTCGGGCGGTCACAGGAGATCATGCTCGTCCTCGAACGGGCGATGCGCAGCGGGAAAATTCCGGAGATGCCCGTCCACCTCGACGGGATGATCTGGGAGGCGACGGCCATCCACACCACCTACCCCGAGTACCTGCGCGACGACCTCCGGGACCGGATCTTCCACGACGACGAGAACCCGTTCCTCGCCGAAGAGTTCAACCACATCGACGCCGGCGAGGACGAACGCCAGGAGGTCGCCGACGGCGACCCGGCGATCATCCTCTCCACCTCCGGGATGGTGACCGGCGGCCCGATCATGTCGTGGCTCCGCCACCTCGGCCCCGATCCGGACTCGAACCTCGTGTTCGTCGGCTACCAGGCCCAGGGAACCCTCGGTCGGCGCATCCAGAACGGCTGGGACGAGATTCCGATGAACGACCGCGGCGACGGTCGCGGCCGCAACGACACGCTCTCGCTCAACATGGGTGTCGAAACCGTCGACGGCTTCTCCGGCCACGCCGACCGGCAGGGACTGGAGAACTTCGTCAAGACGATGAATCCCCGTCCGGAGAAAGTACTCTGTGTCCACGGCGACGAACGCTCCGTTCAGGACCTCTCCTCGGCGCTGTACCACGACTACAACATGCGGACGTTCGCGCCGAAGAATTTGGAGACGTTCCGGTTCAAGTAGTCCCCTCATGCGACACCGTCTCACCGATACCCTCCACGTCGGCGACCGGGCCGCGGCTCGGGACGTCGAGGCCCTGTCCGACGCCGGGATCACCGCCGTCCTCAGACTGACACACGGTACGCCCCCCGCGTACCCCGACTCGCTGACCGTCGTCTCGCGCCCGCTCGTCGACGGGCCACGGAACGACCTCTCGAACTTTCGGGCTGCGGTCGATCGGCTGACCGCGTTGCTCGACGCCGACGAGACGGTCCTCGTCCACTGTTCGGCGGGGAGTTCCCGGAGCGTCGCCGTCGCCGTCGCTGCCCTCGCGCGGCGGAACGGCACCGACGTCGAGACGGCGCTCGACCGCCTGCAGTCGGCACATCCCGACGCCGACCCACACCCCGCGCTGGTGGATCACGCCCGCCGCGTCGTCGAGTGAGGCTCAGCCGTCGGCTTCCGCCGGATCGACCACCACACCACCCGCCGGGTCGACGCCGATCCGGTCACACCGGTCGTAGAGCGGGCACGCCTCCGGCCCGTCAAGACACGCCGGTTTCCGCGCCGAACAGTACTCACGACCGAACTGGATCGTCGCGGTGTGCCCGAAGCCACACTTCTCGGCCGGCACCGTCGCCTCCAGAGCCTCCCGAACCGCCTCGTGATCCGCGTTTGCCGGCGCGAGCCCCATCCGGCGGGCGACCCGGTGGACGTGCGTATCGACCGGGAAGACGCCGTCCCGACCGCCCGAGAACAGGAGGACGCAGTCGGCGGTCTTGGGGCCGACGCCCCGGATCGAGAGCAGTCGCTCGCGCACCTCGTGGGGGTCGCCCTCGCGGACGAACCGGTCGAACGCCTCGGCGTCCCCGAAGTCGGCGACGACCTCCTCGGCACACTCGACGATCACCCGCGACTTCTGGTTGTACAGTCCCGCCGACTCGATGGTCTCGGCCAGTCGCTCGCGGTCGGCGTCGGCGAGGGTCGCCGCGAGGTCTCCCGTACCTCCGTAGTGCTCCAGCAACGCGTCGAACGCGGGTTGGCTGGCCACGTCGCTCGTGTTCTGACTCAGGATCGTCCGGACGAGACAGAGGAGGGCGTCCCGACCGCCGTACGCCTTCTGCCAGTACAGCTCACCGAGGGCGTCGACGATGGCCTCGGCCCGGGTCTCGGCGTCGTCGGCTCCGAACCCCGTCTCGGTGCCGCCGCCGTCGGGACCGGTGCCTATGTTCTCGGCGGGTTCGTCGGACATGTGCGGACTTGGAAACGGCGACGCAAAAACGCGGCGTCACTCGACGGCCAGCGTGACGGTGAGATCCGCGCCGGTGGCGAGGGCGTCGACGAGGTCTCGGTCGAGGTCGGCGGCGGCGGCGTCGGCACCGACGGCGACCGTTCGGTCATCGACGTACGTGCTGGTTCGGATGACGGCGCTTCGATCGCTCTCGAAGCCGAGGTCGGGGTGGCCGCGCGCGCGAACGGAGACGGATTCGTCGGCCGCCGAGAGTGTCAGCGTGATGGTCGCCTCGGGGTCGCGGCAGGCAGCGACGAAGTCGTCGTCGAAGTCGGCCGGGGCGCGGTCGGCCTCGACGCCGACGATACAGTCGCCGGCCGGCGTCAACCAGTCGTCCGTCGTCACCTCGAACGTGCTGTCGTGGGTCGCGGCGACGTGTTCGTGGCCGCGCGCGCGGACCTCCTCTCGCATAGCGGGCGTCGGCCCCTGTCCGGCATACCGGTTTCGGTTCTCGCCGGTCACCCGCGGGTGACGGTCACCGTCACGGCGCCACACGCACACTCGTAAGCCCGCCGTTCGCCACCCTCGGTCCGCATCGACAGCATGAGCGCGTCCTCGCCGAGAGGACGGTCACAGCCCTCGCACGTACTGGTGAGGTTCTCGAGCATGGCTCGACCTACGGCCTCCTCCGACATGAACCTCGGCCATCCCCGAAGTGAAACTGAAACTGAAACTCCTTCCGACGCATCCATTTATATGCCGGCGAGAATGGTGTCACACCTTCACACGGCAGGTACACGGTGTCTTGGTACGCGTTTTCAGGGGGTCCGCCCACCGAAGTATTTATGTGTGAATCCGCCGTAGGTGGTAGTACCAACGCGCCTCCGGCGTATTGGCGGCATCGCACGCAGAATGATCGGGAATTCTTATCCACGGCAGACTGCGCGACGGCGAGCCACACCTACGTCCGGAGCGATGGTATCGAGGTTTCAACAATGGTAACAACAGAAGAAGTACTCGACGAATTCGACGTCGACGCGCTCGACGAGGCGGACAACGTCGAACTCACGGACGACCAGCTCGAAAACGACTCGAAGGGACAGCTCATCAAACTCGCCGGACAGCTCCGGGACCGACGCAACGAACTCAACCAGATGGCGTCGGAGCGCGCCTCCAAGCGCGACGACCTGAACGCGAAGACACGGGAGAAGGTCGACGAAGCACAGGAGCACCGCGAGCAGCGCGACGAGCTCAACGAGCAGGTCCAGGAACACAAGGAGAGCCGCAACGAGCTCAACGCGGAGGCAAACGAGCTGTTCGACCAGGTCGAGGAGCTGAAACAGGACCTCGAACTCGGTGACGGCAAGGATCTCGAGGAGCTCGAAGAGGAGATCGAGGAACTCGAGTTCCGCCAGCAGACCGAAGTCCTGAGCACCGAGGACGAGCGCGAACTCATCGAGAAGATTGAGGACAAGCGCGAGGAGTACCAGCAGCGCAAGGAGAAACTCGACGACGCCAGTGAACTCGACGAACTCGTCGAGGAGGCCGAGGAAGTCCGCTCCGAGGCGTCCCAGCACCACCAGAAGGTGACGGAACTCGCGGACGAGGCCCAGGAGCACCACAACCAGATGATCGAGGCCTACCGCGAGGCCGACGAGATCCGCGACAAGGCCGACGAGATGCACGACCTCTTCGTCGAGGCACAGGAGGCGGCCGACCGCCACCACGAGGACTTCGTCCGCGTGCAGAAGCGCCTGCGCGAACTCGACAAGGAGGAAGAACAGGAACAGCAGGACGAGCGCGAGGCCGAACGCGAGGCCGCCAAGGAGGAGGCCGAGGAAATCTACCAGAAGTTCAAGGAAGGCGAGACCCTCGACACCGAGGACCTGATGAAGCTCCAGAAGACGGGGCTCCTGTAGACCGGTCACGCCGACGCGACGTGCGTGTTTTTTATACTGATCCGCCCCCAGCCCTGGGTATGGTGACTCAGTGTGAGTGACGGCGACGACGTCGGCCGACTCCTGATCGTCCTCGGGGGCGTCTTGGTCTCGGCCGTCCTCGGCGCCGTGTTCTTCCTCGTCGTTCCCGGATCGCTCGCGGATCTCCTCGGAGTAGTGTTGACGCTCTCCGTCGTCGTCCTCGGCGCACGCGGTGCGAGTCGTCTCGCGGACTCGATGTTCCCCGACTACAACGCCGCCGAAGTGGCGGTCGAGGGGCCGATCACCCGTGACGGCTCGACGCCCGGCCCGCTTCCCGGATCGATGGGCGCCACCGCCGACGACGTCGTCGAACGGATCGAACGCGCCGACGAGGACGAGGCCGCCGACGCGTTGCTGGTGAAACTCGACACGCCCGGCGGGGCGGTCGTCCCGAGCGACGACATCCGCCGCGCGGCCGCCGACTTCGACGGTCCGACCGTCGCCTACGCTACCGACGTCTGTGCGAGCGGGGGTTACTGGATCGCGAGTGGCTGTGACGAACTCTGGGCCCGACGCGGGAGCATCGTCGGCAGCATCGGCGTCATCGGCTCGCGGGTGAACGTCTCCGAACTGGCCGACGAACTCGGGGTTTCGTACGAGCGCTTCGCGGCCGGGAAGTACAAGGACGCCGGCACTCCGCTGAAGGAACTCTCCGCGGACGAACGGGAGTACCTCCAGGGCCTGATTGACGGCTTCTACGACGACTTCGTCGAACGGGTCGCCGAGGGCCGCGGGATGGACCCCGAGGCGATCCGGGACACCGAGGCGCGCGTCTACCTCGGCGAGGACGCCCACGAACTCGGTTTGGTCGACGACATCGGCGACCGGGACGGCGTCGAGGACCGCGTCGGTGACCTCCTCGACGCGGAGGTGTCGGTCCGCGAGTTCGAACCCGAACGGGGGCTCGCCGACCGTCTCCGCGGCGGTGTGGCCGCCGTCGCCTACGCCTTCGGGGCCGGCGTCGCTGGCGTCGTCGGCGACGACGAACGCGGCTTCCGTCTCCGGTTTTGAAGCTCGGCGGGGGATATTTATTCCCGTGGATAGTTTTCTCGACCGTGACGACGCTCGTCCTGTGTGTCGACCGCGCCAACGACATCGGGCGGACGACCGGGGTGTCGATGCCCGTCGACGGCTGGGACGCGGTCCAGTCGCTGGCGACGGAAGTCGGATTGGCCGACCCCGAGGACTCGACGGTCAACTGCCTCCTCGAAGCGCTTCGCGTCACGCGTGACCTCCGGAACGACGGCGAGGAGGCGACCGTCGCCGCCGTCTCCGGCTCCGGCGACACCGCCGTCGATGCCGACCGGTCGGTCGCCGCACAGATCGACCAACTGCTGGACCGCCACGACCCCGCGTCGGCGATCATCGTCACCGACAGCGCCGACGACGAGCGACTGATTCCGGTCGTCGAGAGCCGCCTCCCCGTCGACTCCGTCGACCGGATCGTCGTCAGACAGGCACGAGATATCGAGTCGACGTACTACCTCCTCAAGCAGTTCCTCGCCGACGAACAACTCCGGTCGACGGTACTGGTCCCGCTCGGCGTCGGCCTCCTGCTCCTGCCCGTGTTGCTCGTCCGCTTCTCGGTCGGTGTGGCGCTCGCCGGCCTCGCCTCCCTGCTCGGGGCGGCGGTGTTGTACAAGGGACTGGCGATCGACGCCTACATCGCTCGCCTCCCCGACCAGACCCGGGACGCCCTCTACTCCGGGCAGGTGTCGGTCGTCACCTACGCAGTCGCGGCCGGGCTCGCGCTCGTCGGTGCCTTTCTCGGTGCGCTCGCCGTCTCCCCCGTCTCGGACGGAGTCGTTCTGGTACCGGTCATGCTGTTTCTCTACAGTAGCATCCCGTGGCTGGCGCTGGCGGCGCTGACCGCGAGCGCCGGGCGACTCCTCGACGAACTCATCGACACCGACCGCATCCCACGGCCCTACCTGAACCTGCCCTTCGGCGTCGTCGCCCTCGGCCTGGTCGTCCGTGGGTTCGCGGGCTACTTCCTCGAACGGGAGTCGGTGCTCGCTCACCTGCGCGTGGCCGGCGTCACCGTCCTCCCCACGCATCGCCTCGCCCTCTTCGTCGTCTCGGCCATTGTCGTCTCCCTCGTCGGCGTTCGCGTCGGCGCGCACCTCGCCGACGAGGGGAAAGGGACGGGCGATCCGGACCCCGACCCCGAGACGGTCGAGCGGTCGTAGTTACCAGGGTGCGAAGTCGGGGTCGATCCGCCGCTCGCGACGCTCGATGCCGTCGATGCGTTCAACGTCCTCGTCGTCGAGGTCGAGCGACAGCGAGGCCCAGTTGTCGCGGATGTGGCCCTCGGTCGTCGCCTTCGGGATGGCGGTGACGCCCTTCTCGCGGAGCCACGCGAGCGACACCTGTGCCTCGCTGACGCCGTGTCTCTCCGCGACCGCCTGGATCTCCGGCACGTCGAACACCTCGCCACGGGCCAGCGGCGAGTACGCAACCACTTCGACGTCGTGAGCGGCACAGTGTGCTCGGAGTTCTTCCTGTGGGAGCAGGGGGTGACACTCGATCTGGTTGGCGAAGATCGGTGCGTCCGTCAGTTCGACCGCCTCGGTCACTCCCTCGGGCTGGAAGTTGCTGATCCCGATCCGGTCGATCCGCCCCGACTCGTGGAGTTCCTCGAACGCCCCGAGCGTTTCCTCGGGGTCGTACGCCCCGGCGGGCCAGTGGACGTACAGCAGGTCGACGTAGTCGACGCCGAGTTTGTCGAGGCTCTCTTCGGTCGAGGACAACACGTCGTCGGCCGCGAGTTGGTCGATCCACACCTTCGTCGCGAGAAACACGTCGTCGCGTGGCACGTCGGCCCGCGCGATGCCGTCGCCGACGTGTTCCTCGTTGTCGTACGCCTGTGCCGTGTCGACGTGTCGATACCCCATCTCCAAGGCGGTTGCGACCGCCGCTGCGCAGTCCTCGGGATCCGTGTTCTGCCAGGTTCCGAGTCCCAGTACCGGCATTTCGGTCGTCGTCGATCCGTCGCTGTTCGGGGGAGTGGACATACACGTTCGAGGGCCGAGACGCCGAAAGGGGTTGTGGAAGGACCGGTTCGTGCCGCTATCTCGCAGTCACTCGCCCAGCCGTTCCTTGGCGAACCGCCCGAGGAGCGGCATGTCCCGCAGGTGGACCAGTCGCAACATCGCCCGGACGTTGCCCGCGTTGGCTTTCGCGAGGGTGTCACTGTCCGTGGCGTTGAGGTCCGACATCAGGGTGTCGTACCGGTCGTTGGGGGCGAGATAGAGAAGTTCCGTCATCAGCAGTCGTTCGCGCATCCGTGGGGCGACCTCGCTGTGCCAGAGTTTGCTGTACACCGACATCGCCTCCGCGGAGGTGTCGGGGTCGTCGTGAGCGAAACAGCGGTCGGCGGTGATGGCGGCCATTCGACCGGATTTCATCCCCTTGTGGATCCCCTCGCCCCACAGCGGATCGATCGTCGGGACGGTGTCGCCGATGGCCATGAACCCGTCCGTACAGAGCTGTCTGGGCATCTGGATGTGGGCCGAGCCGCGGTGTTGCTGTTTCTCGGCGATGCGCTCGGCGTCGGCGAAGCGCGGATCGGTTTCGAGCCAGTGGTGGAGGTAGTCGTCGATGCCCGCGTCGTCGCGGCCGTAGCGTTCGTGGCTCTCGTTTTGGATGTAACAGAGACCGACCTTCGCGGTGTCGCCGCCGGTGTGGAAGATCCAGGAGTAGCCGCCGGGGGCGTACTCGTGATCCAGCCGGAGCATCATCGTGTCGGTCAGGTCGGCGTACTCCGGGTGATCGACGTCGACCCCCTCCATCTCCCACTCGACACCGATGGCCTGTTTCTCCCGGGAGAGGTCGCTCACCCCGAGTTCCTTCGCGAGGGGGGCGGCCGGCCCGGTGGCGTCGACGACGATGTCCGCGTACACTTCTTCGTCGCCCGCGTACCGGACGCCCGAAATCGTGCCGTCGTCCATGATCGGCCCGTTCACCCGGGCGTCGAATCGGTAGGTCGCACCCTCGTCGCGTCCCTCACTCACGAGCCACTGTTTGAACTCCGCGAACTCCAGAACCGCGCCGGGTTGGTGTTGGACGTAGTGTTCGTTGGGGGATTCGAGCACCACGTCGTCGGTGTAGTTCATCACCACGTCGTCCGGCACGCCGAAAGAGGCCATCATGGAGTGAAACGTGCCGGCAGTCGACTTGTTGCTCTGACGGGGGAACCCGTCCTCGGCTTCGGCCTCGAGGACGACGACGTCGTGCCCCCGCTGAGCGAGGTCGCGCGCACACTGGGCCCCGGCAGGCCCAGCGCCGGCGACGATCACGTCGAAACGGTCGGACATGGTTTCCGATACCGCGAGAGGCTAATCAGTCTTGCTGAACGGGGTCGGTGCCGTACCACCGGCCGGTCGCTACGCCCCCTCGCCGATCCGCTGGAAGACGAGTCCCCAGAGGCTCGTCGCGAGGGCGACGCCGCCGAGGAGGAGGAACGCCCCGTCGAACAGCCCGTAGTCCGCGAGGTGCCCGACCGTCGGCGGACCGATCGCGCCGAACGCGATGTATCCGGTCCGGAGGAGGCCGAATCCGCTCCCCCGAATCTCGTCGGGGAGCGATCCGACGCCCGCGGCGTTCACCGGCGGCATCCCGCCGAGCATACAACTCAACAGGAGGACGACACCCACCAACGCTGGCAGCGTCTCGACGACCGTGAGCAGGCCGAACGCCGGGACGCTGAGCCCGAGAAACAGCCCGATAGCGACCCGGTTGCCGAAGCGGTCGGCCGTCACACCAGACAGGAACTGCAGTCCGATCGCGGCGGCGAAAAAGAGGCTGAACAGCGTCGCGGCCGTCCCCGGATCCTGCCCTTTCACCTCGATGAGGTACGTCGGCAGGAACCCCGTTACGCTCTGGTAGAGGAACATGTTGAGCGAGAGGAGGACGGTGACCGAGAGGACCCGCGGGCGCTTGACTTCCGTGGCGACGGTCGACATCGTCCTCCGGAACGACTCACCCTCGTCGTGGGCTGACGACCGCCGGGGGACTGCGATCCAGATGCCCACCGCGGCGACGACCAAGACCGGCAACAGGATCCCGAATCCCCACCGCCAGCCGAGGTAGACGCTGACGGCCCCCGCACTCGCCGGCAACACGACGTTGCCGACGTTGCCAGCCGCCTGCGACACGCTGATCGCTGTCGTCTCCATCCGCTCGTACACCGCCGAGATCACCGTGATCCGGGTGGTTCCGTAGAGTCCAGTCCCGAGGCCGAGCAGGATCGTCGCGGCGACGAACAGCGGCAGCGTCGTCGAGGCGAAGATGGCTCCGACGCCGACGACCGTGAGCAGGACGCTCCCGGTGAGCACGGATCGCTCCCCGACGACGTCGGCCAGGGCACCGCCGGGGAACTGAAAGAGCGCGTAGGTCGTCCACAGGACGCCGATGAACAGCCCCGCGGTCGCGTTGTCGACGCCGAACTCCGCGGTCACCTGCGGGAGAAGTGCCGGATAGACGATGCGCACGCCGAGTGTCAGAAACCAGCCAAGCGAGACGAACAGGAGGACCCACCCGGAGCCGTCACGCCTGAGGTCGGTCACCACGTCGGCGACCGACGCGTAGAACCGGGACACCGTTACCATCGGTGGGGGATACTCCGAACCACGACTTGAGTCATTGCATCCGGAGGCGGATCGCCCCCGGACCTGGGACCCTCAGTAGAACTCGCGGACGAGGTCCGTCGCGTCCTCGGGCGCGCCGTCGGGGACGTCTGTCATGTCCGCGTCGACGCCGTGTCGTCGACTGTACGGCACCGAGTCCTCGTCCCGGTAGAGGACGCCCTGGTACTCCTTGCCGGGGTCGAGGATGCGCGACCGGGCGTCCTCGTAGTCGGTGGGATCGTGGTCGACGTCCGCGAGGTCGACGATGTGGTCACGGAAGTAGTCGTACGTGTCGACGTCGTTGAACGTCACACAGGGCGAGAACACGTTGACGAAGCCGAAGCCGTCGTGTTCGACAGCCTGTTTGACGATGTCGGCGTGACGCTGGGCGTCGGTCGAGAACGACTGTGCGATGAAGGTGCCGCTCGCGGCGAGTGCGAGCGCCAGTGGGTTCACCGGGGGTTGCTGTGGCCCCTCGGGTGTGGTCGACGTCTCGAAGTCCTCGCGGCTGGTCGGCGAGGCCTGGCCCTTCGTCAGCCCGTAGATGCGATTGTCCATCACGACGTAGGTCATGTCGACGTTGCGGCGGACGGCGTGGATGAAATGCCCCGCGCCGATGGAGTAGCCGTCGCCGTCGCCGCCCGCGACCATCACCTCGACGTCGGGGTTGGCGAGTTTGACGCCGGCACCGACCGGAAGCGCGCGGCCGTGGACGCCGTGGATGGCGTAGGAGCGCATGTACGTTCCGATCTTGCCCGAGCAGCCGATGCCCGCGACGACGAACGTCTCGTCGGGGCTGTTGCCGGTTTCGGCCAGCGCCTTCATCATCCCGTTCATGGTGCCGAAGTCGCCACATCCCGGACACCACGTCGGCTGTGCGTCGGATTTGAAATCGGTGAATCGAACGTTGGAACTCATGGGGTTGCCTCCTCTCCGGCCGCCTGGGTGCCGAGTGCCGCTGCGATCCGCTCCGCGAGTTCGTCCGCCTTGAAGCGGACGCCGTCGTACTTGTTCAGCCGTGTCACGCGCGTCAGCGTGTCGTGCTCGATCAGGTCCGCGAACTGCCCGGTCGCGTTACACTCGACGACGATGGTCTCCGCCGCGGCCTCGACGGCCTCGGTCAGGTCGGGACGCGGGAAGACGTAGGGCACCGAGAGGAACCGCACGTCGATGCCCCGATCGTCGAGAAAGCGCATCGCCTCGACCATCGCGCCCTCGTTCGACCCCCACGAGACGACGAGCGTGTCCGCGTCCGCGTCGCCGAACTCCCGTGGTTCGAACGCTTCCCGGTCGCGGGCCGTCTCGACCTTTCGGCTCCGCTTGTCGACTTGCTGGACGCGCATCTCCGTGTCCTCCGTCCGCCGGCCGAGTTCGTCGTGTTCGAGGCCGGTGGACATGTGGACGCCGCCTTCGGTCCCGGGGAACGCCCGCGGGCTGACGCCGTCGTCGGTGAGAGCGTGGGGTTTGAACCGACCCTCCTCGTCCTGCCACTCGCCGACGGTCTCCTCGTCGACGACCTTCCCGCGATCGATCTCGACGGCGTCCATGTCGAACTCCTCGGGCGCGTAGGTCTGCTCGGTGACCGCGAGCGAGAGGTCGGCCGTGAGGTAGACGGGGATCTGGTACTTCTCCGCGAGGTTGAACGCCTCGACGGTCTTGTGGAAACACTCCGCGATGGTCGTCGGCGCGAGAACGAACCGCGGCACTTCGCCGTGACCGCCGTAGAGCATGGCGTTCAAGTCGCCCTGCTCCTGTTTGGTCGGCATCCCGGTCGAGGGCCCCGACCGCATCACGTTACAGATGACCAGCGGCGTCTCGCTGGTCGCCACCAGCCCGAACGTCTCGGTCATGAGGTCGATCCCCGGCCCGGACGTGGCCGTCATGGACCGGGCGCCCGAGCGAGCCGCCCCGAGCGCCATGTTGATCGCCGAGAGTTCGTCCTCGGCCTGGACGACGTGGCCTCCGTAGCGTTCGATCCGGCCGGTGAGATACTCCATCACGTTGGTCGCGGGCGTGATCGGGTAGCCGGCGTAAAACCGACAGCCGCCGGCGATGGCTCCCATGCCGATCGCCTCGTCGCCGTTCAGGAGGACGTAGTCCTCGTCGGTACACTCCAGATCGTAGCCGAAGGCTTCGTCGTACTCGTCTTCGACGTAGTCCCGCCCCTTCCGGGCGGCGGTCATGTTGTTCTCGACGATCGATCGTCCCTTGTCGCCGAACCGTTTCTCGAGCGCGCTGTCGAGGTTCTCGATCGGGAACCCGCTCACCGCACACGCCGCGCCGAGGGCGACGACGTTGCGCATGATCGCCCCCCCGGCATCCTCGGCGAGTCCCTTCAGGGGGACGTCGAGACCGATCATCCCGTCGGGAATCTCGACGTCCTGCATGGTCGTCCGGTCCCCGTCGTAGATGATGACGCTCCCGTCGTGGAGTTCGTTCAGGTTCTCGTCGATGGTGCGCTGGGTCAACGCGATGAGAACGTCGAGACGGTCGACGACGCTCTGGACCTGCGATACCGACGTCCGGATCTTGTACGAGGTGTACCCGCCGCGGATCCGCGACGCGAAGTCCTTGGAGGTGAACACGTGCCGACCGGCCCTCGAAAGCGCCTGGGCGAAGATTTTTCCGGTGGAGTCGATGCCGTCGCCGGCCTCGCCACCGATCGCCCAGTTGAAGTCCGCAGGCATGCTGTGGACGACCTACCGCCGGATCGGTCAAAAGCCTTCTGAATAGTTCGGATTCCCGCAAAAACGGACGGTTCTCGGCCTTCGTGGCCCGGTTTTCGGTCCTCAAAGTCCCCGGGAGCCGCCGACGCCACTCGATTCGGCCCCGAAACGCCGCGGTCCCGTGGCGTAGGTTTATCACGAATGATTTGAAAATCTATCGTGAGATATGTCCGATGACGACGACATCGAACTGGAGGCGCGCCTCGAAGAACAGGCAGCGTTCAAACCCTCCGACGCGTTCGCCGACCAGGCGAACGTCTCGGATCCGGGCATCTACGAGGAGTTCGAGGAGAACTGGCCGGAGTGTTGGGAGGCAGCCGCCGATCTCCTCGACTGGGACGCGGGGTACGATCAGGTGCTCGACGACTCGAACCCGCCGTTCTACGAGTGGTTCACCGGGGGAGAACTGAACGCGTCGGCCAACTGTCTCGACCGGCACCTCGACGAGCGTGGCGACGAGGCGGCCATCGAGTGGGTCGGTGAACCCGTCGACGAGGACGACCGGACGTACACGTACGAGGAACTCCACCGCGAGGTCAACGAGTTCGCCGCGGGGTTGCGGGACCTGGGCGTCGGCGAGGACGACGTGGTGACGATGTACATGCCGATGATCCCCGAACTTCCCATCGCCATGCTCGCGTGTGCGCGCATCGGTGCGCCACACAGCGTCGTGTTCGCGGGGTTCTCGGCGGACGCGCTGGCGACCCGGATGGACGCCGCCGACTCCGAGTATCTCGTCACCTGCGACGGCTACTACCGCCGTGGTGATCCGCTCGACCACCTCGCGAAGGCCAACGAGGGACTCGACGGCGTCGAGGGCCACGTCGAGGACGTGGTCGTCACCGAACGCCTCCTGGACGGCGACGGCTTCGGCCACGACCTGGCGGACAACCAGCGCACCTACGCCGACCTCGTCGCCGCCCACGAGGGCGAGACGGTCGAGCCGGTCCAGCGCGACGCCGAGGACATGCTCTTCTTGATGTACACGTCCGGGACGACCGGGCAACCGAAGGGCGTGAAACACACCACCGGCGGCTACCTCGCGTGGGCGGCGTGGACCGGGCAGGCGGTACTCGACATCAAGCCCGAGGACACGTACTTCTGCTCGGCGGACATCGGCTGGATCACCGGCCACTCCTACATCGTCTACGGACCGCTCGCGCTCGGCACGACGACGATGATGTACGAGGGGACACCCGACCACCCCGACCGGGACCGCCTCTGGCAGATCGTCGACGACTACGACGCGACCCAACTCTACACCGCGCCGACCGCGATCAGGGCGTTCATGAAGTGGGGAGCGGAGTACCCCGACCGCCACGACCTCTCCAGCCTCCGGCTGCTTGGGACGGTCGGCGAACCCATCAACCCGCGGGCGTGGAAGTGGTACTACAAACACATCGGGAACGAGGAGTGTCCCATCGTCGACACGTGGTGGCAGACCGAGACGGGCGGGATGATGGTCACGACCCTCCCGGGGGTCAAGACGATGAAGCCCGGGAGCGCGGGCCCGCCCCTGCCGGGCGTCGACGCACGGATCGTCGACACCAACGGCGACGAAGTGGAGGCCGGCCGCGCTGGCTACCTCACGGTCGAGAAGCCCTGGCCCGGCATGCTGCGGACGCTCTACCGCAACGACGAGCGGTACATCGAGGAGTACTGGGCGGAGTACTCCGACACCGACAGTTCCGACCCCGAGGACTGGGTGTACTTCCCCGAGGACGGCGCGAAGATCGACGACGATGGCTACATCACCGTCCTCGGCCGGGTCGACGACGTGATCAACGTCTCCGGCCACCGCTTGGGGACGATGGAGATCGAGTCGGCCATCGTCGGCGTGGAGGGCGTCGCAGAGGCGGCGGTCGTCGGCGGCGACCACGAGATGAAAGGCGAGGCGGTGTACGCCTACGTCATCACCGAGGAGGGGTACGATGAGAACGACGAACTCCGGGACCGGATCGTCGCGGGCGTCGAGGACGCTATCGGCCCGATCGCACGCCCAGAACGGGTGGTCTTCTCGCCCGATCTGCCCAAGACCCGGTCGGGCAAGATCATGCGCCGTCTGCTGGAGGACATCGCCAACGAGGCCGAACTGGGCGACACGTCGACGCTACGAAATCCCGACATCGTCGAGGACATTCAGGGCAAGATCAGCGGCGACTGAGCGGGATCAGGCTCCCTTTTTCCGGTCACGCCACACGGTCAGTAGTTCGTACAGGAAGACGACGCCGACCAGTGCCACCGACCCCCAGATCAGGGCGGCAAAGGCGAACGCCGAGAGCGTCATCGCTCCGTCCCCCCGTCGGTCGAGGCCTCCGGATCCTCGAGTCGGCGGATGTCACGGTCGAGTCGGGTGAGGTCGTACGGCCGGTCGACGAGACGCGCCGTCAGGACCGCCAGCCCCGTTGAGACGGCGGCGGCCCCGAGGAAGGAGACGAAGTAGGAGGCCGCGGGGAGCGCAGCGAGGGGGAGGACGCCCCGAGCGGGCGGGAAGAAGGCCAGGCCGACGACGAGGCCGGCCGCACTTGCCAGGAGCGCCCCGCCGGACCACGCCCGCGAGGAGTAGAGGCCATGAAGGAGGGGGACGAACGTCGCGGCGGCGAGGAGGTCGGCGAGCAGAAAGAGCGTGAGCACGGAGTAGCCCTGTGCGCCGACGCCGGTGGCGGCGGCGGCGACGACGACGGTCACCCCGCGGGCGGCCGCGGTCAGGCCGGCGTCGGAGACGTCGAACGCGCGGGGGAGGTCGACCGTGACGATGCTCGCGATGGCGTTGAACAGCGTGTCCGCACTGGAGACGACGAGCAGGGTCGCGAGGAGGGCGACGACTGCGACGGCGGCGTCGGGTAACACCTCGTTCACGACGAGGAAGAAGGAGACGCTGGCGTCGCCGGGTGCCTCGACGAGGCCGAGACCGACCGCGACGGGGCCGAACACGCCGGCAAGGAGAACCATGGGAACGACGGCGACGGCGGCGACGAGGAAGGAGCGTCGGAGCGTCCGCTCGTCGCGGGCGGCGTACACTCGCTGCCACCACGCCTGGTTCAGCATCTCTGCGCCGACGACGGCGACGACGACGTAGACGCCGAACTCCACGCCGGTCGGCGACCCGACCGCCAGCAGGTCGGGCGAGGCGTCGACGATCGCGGCGTGGGCGGCTCCGGTACCGCCGAGCGAGAGGAGCGTAACGACGACGCTGACGATCAACAGGGGCAGGATGAGGATCGTCTGGACGGTGTCGGTGACCATGCTCGCTCGGAGGCCGCCATAACCGGTGTACGCGAGGACGGTGACGCCGACGACCGTCGCCGTCTGCCAACCGGGGACACCAGCGAGCAGGGAGAGCGCACTCGCGATGCCGGTGAACTCGGCGGCGAGGAAGACGAACATGTAGGCGACGCTCACCAGCAGGACGTAGCCGTACATCGCCGTCCCGTAGCGGGCGTAGGCGTACTCCGTGAGACTGTGGCCGTCGGGAATCAGCTCCCGAATCCGCGGACCGAGGACCGCGAAGGCGACGAGTGCCAGCGCCGATCCGGCGGCGTAGCCGGCGACGGCGGTCACGCCGCCGAACGCCGCCCCCGCCTCGGCGGGACTGAAGAGGATCCACGCTCCCATGCTGGAGGCGACGAGGGTCGCGGTCAGCGCTCCGCCGCCGGTGGAGTTCCGGGCGGTGATGTAATCCTCGACCGTCTCGATGCGACCGCGGGCGAACCACGCGCCGAACGCGGCGAAGGCGATTAACACGACGACCACGAGTCCGAGAACCGGCGTCGTCGTCACCACGTCCCGTCACCTCCGGGTCGATCTGCCGTTCCGGTAGCGTGCATGTCCGCCGGTGCGTGGCCGACGGTGTAATAGTTTGTGTTATAACCGGGTAATCACCGCTACAGGTAGCTGGCGTCCCACCGGGTCGGCTTGCGGCGGTTCTCGCAGTCGTTGCAGACGACGCGACCCATCGTGTCCATCGAGACGGCGAAGCTGTCGCAGTTTCCACAGAGGTAGCCGTAGCGCTCGTCGCGGCCCCGGTCGAGATACACGGTGTAGAACGGGCCGTCGGAACCACGGAGGCTCTCGTCGAGGGCAGCGTACACCTGCCGACCGTCGGGGAGGGTCGCGGCCTCGGTGAGAACCTGTCGACCGCCGGCGTCGGGGAACTTGGAGTAGAGGCGTTCGACGAACGGTTCGCCACCGATCTCGACCGTCCGCTCGCCGACGGCCTCGAAGTCCTCGTTCTCGTAGAAGTCGGTGCCGGCCTCGTTGTCCGCCAGGACGCGGCCCTCGATCCGGCCGACGCCGTGTTCGAGGAGTCGCCGTTCGAGCGCCGACAGCAGTCGGTTCCCGAGGCCGCTCCCCCGGCTGTCGGGTTCGACGTGGAGCCAGTCGATCTCGCCGACCACGTCGCGACGGTCGACGACGTAACACTGGGCGAAGCCGACGACGTCGTCGCCGTCGGTCGCGACGAGGAACTCGGAGTCCGTATCGTCGAGGTCGTCGGCGAGGGTCGCCTCGTCGTACCACCGTTCGACGGCCTGTCCGATGATGTCGTCCTCCAGAACGTGTCCGTACGATGCGGCGAGGGAGTGGTGGGCGACCGTCCTGATCCCCTCGATGTCCGCCGTCGTAGCCTCGCGGATATCCATACGAGGCACGTGGGCGACGCCGAGTCTTAAATGGTTGCCGTCCGACGCGACGTGTCGACACGTTTTCTACGCTCGCAGTCCTACCCCCGATATGGACGAGCAACCGGGGTTGAGCGATCAGTATCGGCGGGCAAGTCCGTGGCCGCTGTTCGTCGCGCTGGGGATTCCCATCGCCGAACTCGGAATCCTGTTCGACGTGTTCGCCGTCGCCGTCGCCGGACTGCTCCTGTTCTGTGGGAGCGTGACCGGGATGCTCCGCGAGTCGGGGTACGCAAAGACGCCGTGGCGGCCCCTCGGCGCGTTCGCGCTCCTGTTGTTCGCCGTCGGCGGGGTCCTCGCGTTCACCGACCTGAACCTCGTGACCCGAGGGTACGCCATCATCACGGCCGGGGGGTTCCTGGCCGCCGCCGGCATCGGGGGCGAACTGTTCGTCCCCAAAGGAGAGCCGATCTGACGGCACTCGCACCGACTGCGTGGCGATGAAAACCTATTTGTTCGGGGTGTACCATGGGTCGACTATGGCGACGAAAGTGTTCGACCGGGAGATGTTCCTCGATCTGATAGTGAATTTCATCCCGCTGTTCCTCCTCTTTTTCTTCATCGTCGGGTACACCGTGTACAACCCGTTCGGCGTCGATACGACCTTCAGGACCCTCCAGTACGCCCTGATCGTGATGCCGTTCGTCCTACTGGCTCTGCTCACCTACCTGTCGGCGAAAGCTATCGGGTCGAGCGAAAGCGAGTCGCCGGCGTATCTCCCCGGTGGATCGACCGTCGACGGTGCCGAACCGATCGAAGACCACGAGGAGTAATCCCGGCGACCCGACCGCCGCCCGACGGCGGGATGCCCCGGCCGGAGCGGCCCACGTCGGACCCGAATATTTCTTAACCCTGGGTTCCTGAGCAACGCCCATGCAGATCACCGGACAGTTAGCGTTGACGGTGGTCATGGGGCTCTTCCTCGTGATCATCGCCGCGTGGCTCGCGCAGATCGAAGACTGGCGGTCGTACACGCCGCTCGGGAGTGGTGGCGCGACCGGCGAGTCGGGGTACGTCTCGAAGGAGAAACCCGCCGGAATCAGCCGCTGGCTGACGACGGTCGACCACAAGGATATCGGACTGTTGTACGGGGCCTACGGCGTCATCGCCTTCGTCGTCGGTGGATTGATGATCATGCTGATGCGGATCGAACTGCTCGATCCGGGGATGACGCTCCTGTCGAACTCGTTCTACAACTCCCTGTTGACGAGTCACGGCATCACCATGCTGTTCCTGTTCGGGACGCCCATCATCGCGGCGTTCGCGAACTACCTCGTTCCGCTCCTCATCGGCGCGGACGACATGGCCTTCCCCCGCATCAACGCCATCGCCTTCTGGCTGCTTCCACCCGGCGCGTTGCTCATCTGGGCCGGCTTCTTCCCCCTCGGCGACATCGTCCCCGCCCAGACGGCGTGGACGCTCTACACGCCGCTGTCGGCGGGCGTCGGCGCCGGGAGTCAGGCCAACGCCGGCGTCGACCTGATGATCCTCGGCCTCCACCTCACCGGCGTCTCGGCGACGATGGGGTCGATCAACTTCATCGCGACCATCCTCACCGAACGCGGCGATAAGGTGACGTGGGCCAACCTCGACATCTTCTCGTGGACCATCCTCACCCAGTCGGGGCTGATCCTCTTTGCCTTCCCGCTGCTGGGAAGCGCGCTGATCATGCTCCTCCTCGACCGGAACCTCGGGACGACCTTTTTCGCCATAGAGGCCGGCGGGACGATGCTGTGGCAACACCTGTTCTGGTTCTTCGGTCACCCGGAGGTGTACATCCTCGTCATCCCGCCGATGGGCATCGTTAGCTACGTCCTCCCGCGGTTCTCCGGACGGCGGTTGTTCGGATTCAAGTTCGTCGTCTACTCCACGCTCGCCATCGGCGTGCTCTCGTTCGGCGTCTGGGCCCACCACATGTTCGCCACCGGCATGGACCCCCGACTGCGCGCGTCGTTCATGGCGGTGTCGATGGCCATCGCCATCCCCTCGGCGGTGAAGACGTTCAACTGGATCACGACCCTCTGGAACGGGAAGATCCGCCTGACGACGCCGATGCTGTTCTGTGTCGGCTTCGTCTCCAACTTCATCCTCGGTGGCGTCACCGGCGTCTTCCTGGCATCGATCCCGGTCGATCTGGTGCTCCACGACACGTACTACGTCGTCGGGCACTTCCACTACGTCGTCATGGGAGCCATCGCCTTCGCCGGCTTCGCCGGCCTCTACTACTGGTTCCCGATGTTCACCGGGCGGATGTACCAGCGCCGCCTCGGGAAGATCCACTTCTGGACGTGGATGATCGGGTCGAACATCACGTTCCTCGCGATGATCGTTCTGGGCTACGGCGGGATGCCCCGACGGTACGCCACGTACCTGCCCCAGTTCGCCACCTTCCACCAGGTGGCGACCCTCGGCGCGGTGCTGATGTTCATCGGCGGCCTCGTCTGGACGTACAACTTCGTCGTCTCGTGGCTGGAAGGTCCCAAGGTTCAGGACGGCGACCCGTGGAACCTCCGCGACGACGGCATGTACACCAACGAGTGGCAGTGGTTCGAGAACCAACAGGAGACGGCCCTCGCCGACGGCGGCGACGAAGAGGAAGCGGTTACGGACGGCGGCACGACCGAAGCGAAAGCGGAAGCCGAAGACTGAGGCCGCGCTGTTTTTTTACGTCGCGAGCAGGATTCCGGTGACGAACATCAGGAGTGCGATCCCGCCGAGGATGAGTCCGAGGAGGTCCGTATTGCTCATGGCTCGGAGGACGGCGCGTACGGGCAAAGGCCCATCGGTCGGAAGGGAAAGCGCTAATTCGCCGGGACACCTACCCGACGTCGTGCCCGAGACGCAGACGCCCTTGAACGGTCGTCGGTTCGTGTTGTTCCTCTACGCCGCCATCGTGCTCATCGCCGGAGCACTCGGGTTCATCCTCGGCGAGGTCGTCGACATGGGGGCCGCACCCCGGCTCTTCTTCCTCGTTCCCCTCCCACCGACCGGCGTCGGGTTCGCCGTCTACGGCGTGGGGACCGTCGCGGTCGCACTCGGGCTTCCGCTGTCGCTCGTCGCCGTCGTCTCGCGACGCGACGATGGATAAAGACCTTTGAGCGTGGCAACCACACGACCGGACATGTACCACGTCGTGATCGGTGTCGACGACAACGAGCAGCGAGCGGTTGCGTGTGCGCGCGCGGCTGCTGACCTCCCCGGAGATGTCTCGGACAAGCGTGTGACGATCATCCACAGTTTCACCGACAACCCCACCGGTGCTTCCGCGACCCAGATCGGTTCCGTCCGCGAGGCGATGGAGCTGCTCGAAGAGCGCGGTGTCGACGTGAAGGTGACCGAGTCGAGCGGCGATCCGGCCGATCAGATCCTCGACGTCGCGGAGAGCGAGGGCGCGGACCTCGTCGTCGTCGCGGGACGCAAGCGCTCGCCGACGGGCAAGGCACTGTTCGGGAGTGTCACCCAGTCCGTGATCCTGAACGCCGACCGACCGGTGATGGTCGCCGGCGACACCGACGACTAGTACACGTCGTCGAAGCGGTCGGCGTAGTCCGCCGGCGACTTGCGACCGGTGATGGTCTCGACGAGGTAGCTGTCACGGAAACAACAGACCGCGGGCGCGGAGTCGACGTCGAACGTCCGACGGAAGTCGGGGACTGCCTCGCCGTCGACGCCGGCCACGGCGACGTGATCCGGGAGCGCCGCGAAGATCTCGTCGAGGTCCCCTTTCAACGCCTCACAGGGTGCGCAGTCGTGTCGCCACACCGTGATGACGGCGTCGGAGGCGTCGTCGAAGAAGGGCTCCCACTCGCCCTCGTCGAGCTCCTCGATCTCCTCGGGGACGGGCGATCCCGTCGATATCTGGGCGGCCAGCGCCGCCATGACCGCCAGTCGCCCGTCGCCGACGTCGTCGAGGAGGGACCGAAGCGAGAGGAACGCGATCAGTTCCTCGCGAGTGACTTCACCGCTCTCGAGGCGCGCCTCCGCGGTCGCCTCGTCGACGTCGAAGAGGTCGGTCACCGTCTCGACGACCACCGTTTCGTCGGCGTCGGCGTAGGTGTCGCGGTAGATCCGACGGGTCGACTCGAACTCCTCGGTCGCGACGAGCGTTCCGTCCGAGCGCTCGTCGACGAGTCCAGCGTCGATCAGGTCGTCGAGTGCCGCCTCGGGGTCGGGTTGGGGGTCGGCGTCAGCGTTGGAATCGCTCATACACCGAGGTACCGTTCTCGAGTCTCTTCGTCCTCACGGAGTTCGTCGGCGCTCCCCTGGAAGACGGTCGCCCCCTGATCGACGACGTACGCCCGGTCGGCGATGTTGATCGCGGCCGCGGCGTTCTGCTCGACCAACAGGATCGTCACCCCCTGGTCGTTGATGCGCTCGATGGCCGACTCCACGTCCTCGACGATCTGTGGGGCGAGTCCCTCGTACGGTTCGTCCAACAGGAGGAGGTCGGTGCTCTGTTTGAGCGCGCGGGCGATGGCGAGCATCTGCTGTTCGCCACCCGAGAGCGTGCCGGCGATCTGTCCCTTTCGCTCTCGGAGTCTGGGGAAGTCGTCGTACACCTGGTCGGTGGACATCGACTGCCCGGTCGAGGTGAGTCGTCGCCGCCACGTGTTCGAGGCGTTGCGCGACACGTCGGCGATTTCGAGGTTCTCCGCGACGGTGAGGTTGGCGAACACCCGCCGCTCCTCGGGCACCAGCGAGATCCCCTGCATGGCGACGTCGTCCGCGGGCATGCCCGTGATGTCTTCGCCCTTGAACTGGACGGTGCCCTCCTCGATGGTCGGCGGTTTCGCCCCGGCGATCGACCGGAGTGTCGTCGTCTTACCCGCGCCGTTGCGGCCCAGTAGGGCACAGATTTCGCCCTCCTCGACCGTCAACGAGAGGTCGCGCAGGATGTGGCTCTCGCCGTAGTAGGCGTCGACCGAGTCGACGTCGAGCAGGCTCACAGGTCCACACCTCCGAGATAGGCCTCCTGAACCTCCGGATCGCCCCTGATCTCGTCGGGCGTCCCCTCGGCGATGACCCGGCCGCGGTTGAGGACGACGATCCGGTCGGAGACCCGGAAGACTATCTCCATGTCGTGTTCGATGAGGACGAACGTCAGCCCCAGTTCCCGCTTGACTTCCTCGATGAGGTCGACGGTCGACTCCGTCTCCTCGGGTGACATCCCCGCGGTGGGTTCGTCCATCAGGAGGAGGTCCGGTTCGGCCGCGAGCGCGATGCCGATCTCGAGCCGTCGCTTGTCGCCGTAGGGGAGGTCGGCGGCCGTCCGATCGGCCTGACCGAGCAGTCCAACGGCGTCGAGGGTGTCGGCGGCGAGTGCGTGGACGTCGGTGAGGCTGCCACGGTGTTCGAGAAACTTGAACCCGAACGACCCGTGTTCGGCGGCGAGCGCGGCGATCTCGGCGTTTTCTCGAACCGTGAGATCCGAGAAGATCGACGCCGTCTGGAACGACTTGCTGATGCCCATCTGGACCACCTCGTGGGGGTCGCGGTCGACGATCGACTCCCCCTTGAACCGAATGTCGCCCTCCGTCGGATCGAGTCGGCGTGTGATCAGGTTGACGAGCGTCGACTTCCCGGCCCCGTTCGGGCCGATGATCGAGACGCGTTCGTCCTCCTCGACGGTGAGATTCACGTCGTCGGTGGCGACGAGGCCGCCGAACTCCTTGACGAGCCCGTCGGTTTCGAGCAGCGTCACTGGTCGTCACCTCCCGTGACGTAGTCCCGGACGTCCCTGAAGAAGCCCCAGAGCCCCCGCGGGAACGTCCAGATGGTGACGACGAACACCAGTCCGAGTATCAGGTGCCAGAACGGGGCGATGGCGTCGATGGGGTGGCCGCCGCTGACGATGTTCTCGACGTAGAGGTAGACGCCGGCACCGACGATCGGGCCGAACAGCGATCCCGTGCCACCGAGGACGGTCATGATGACCACCTCGCCGCTCTCGGTCCAGTACAGCGACGAGAGCGGGACGTACGTCCCGTGGATGGTGAACAGGCTGCCGGCGATGCCGGCGAACAGGCCGGAGAGGATGAACGACATCAGTTTGTACCGCCAGACGTTGAGACCCACGAACTCGGCGCGCTGTTCGTTCTCGCGGATGGCACGGAACACCATGCCGTATGGCGAGTGGAGGATGCGGTAGGCCAGCGCGATACAGAGGAGCGTCAGGACCGCGACGAAGGCGTACAGGGAGGTTCCGAGCAGGAGGCCGAGCACGGAGGGAAGCTCTTCCTCCAGTGGAATCGCCCGGCTGTGTTGAATCGCTGTAAGGCGTAAAGATTCACTGTTTGACGAAGCGCTTGATGTTATAGACGACACACATCAGCGCGATTTCTCGGAACTCACGAAACCATGACCGCGCTCGCACGGCGAAGCCGAGCGAGCGCTTCACAGCAGAGTTCACGGTTTCGGTCATAGAGCGCTGATTGTAGCGGTTATCGTCGATTCTGGCGTTGTGTGCGTGGTCGTACGGAGCGAAGATGCGGTGCTTGATCAGTGGTCTGATGCCGAGATCGCGTAATCCTTCACGAAGCGATTGCTTGTCATAGCCTTTATCGGCGGCAAGAGACCGCAGATCGCCCGCGTTCCGGCGGGCGATCTGCTCAGCAAGGTCTGCGTCGCTTCCTTTTCGATTCGTTGAGCAGTGAACGTCAAGAACGGCTTGAGACGCTGTATCGACGAGTTTCGTGACTTTGAGCTTTTGAACGCGGTAGCTGATTCGCTGGCAGTAGTGGCGGCTGGCTGGTGAGCGGTCGTAAAACGTGGCGTCGATCGCGGCGTGTTCAGAGAGTTCGTGCAGCTGCGCCGACTGGCGCAGCAGCACTCGACAGATGCTCATGCTGATCCGGTCGAACGCCTTACACAACGTGGACGGCGCGGGGAGATCGGCCGCGTTGAGGCCGATCTCTCCGGTTATTTGTGGCATTTCTTTGAGCAGGTCGATCGTCATGCGGTACGACGAATCGAGGTAAATCCGCAGACAGTGAAGGGAAACGAGTGCATAGTCGGCGAATCCGCCGCCACCTTCCGGGGCGGCGGATTCGCCTCCATCGCCAGTAACTCTTTGAGCAACCGGTACAACCTCCCCGATGAAGCGGGAGATTTGCGTCATAGACAACCGCACTCTCTCGCTTCAACTCCTTTGATTTAGCGGCCTACCTCGCTGCTGTATGGCGATTCAACACAGCCAATCGCCCCGAACAGGTGGGCGGTTTCGACGCCCGTGAACCCGTTCTCGCCGCCGGTGATGAACGCGAGCGGCGAGGAGGACATGTAGAACAGCATCTGGGCAAAGGCGAGGGTGAGAATGGCGAAGTAGATCCCGCCGCGGCGAAGCGAGAGGAAGCCGAGGACCCACGCGAGCAGGACCGCGACGGTCGTGCCCGCGGCGACCATGAGCACCGGCGAGCCGGTGACGTGTTGGCTGAAGACGCCGGCTCCGTAGGCGGCGCTCCCCCAGAAGGCCGCGTGGCCGAACGAGAGGAGCCCGGTGTAGCCAAGCAGGAGGTCGAAGCCGAGCGCGAAGATGCCCCAGATGAGGATGAGCGTCGCGAGGCTCTGATACCCCTGAAGCAGATCGCTCACGACGGGCATCCGTGCGAAGACGAACGGGAAGAGCGCGAGGACGACGGCGGTCGCGGCGACGGTTCGGAGTTCGTCGCCGCGGGGCGCGAAGATACCGACCGCGTCGGCCAGCGACTCCTCGCCCGTCTCGGCCGCGGGTGCGGGTTCGTCGCTCACGGTGCCACCCCCTCCTCACCCAGGAGGCCCTGTGGCCGCACCAAGAGCACGATCGCCGCGATGGCGTAGAGGCCGACCTGTGCCCACGCGGAGTACGTCGCCACGAGAACGGCCTGCGTGATGCCGAACAGCGTCCCGCCGAGGACGGCACCGGCGATGGATCCGACGCCGCCGATGACGACCGTCAGGAACGCGGGGACGAGGATCTCGTTGCCGATGGTCGGGTTGACGGGGTTGAGCGGCCCGCCGACCACGCCGGCGACGCCCGCAAGCGCCGCCCCGATGCCGAACACGACGAGGTACGGCCGACTCAGGCGGATACCGAGCAGTTCGACCATCTCGGGGTCGCGGGTGCCGGCACGCACCACGAGGCCGAAGTCGGTGTACTCGACGAGGAGGTAGACGATCAACACCAGCACCGCGGTGATGCCGATGACGTAGTATCGCCACTGCGAGATGGGGATGGCGGAGAGGAAGGGGACCGAGGGCGCGCCCTGTGCCCAGGTCGGCTGGCTGAACGGGAGACTGCTCGATCCGAAGAAGGCCCGGAACAGTTCCTGAACGATGATGGCGAGCCCGAACGTGACGAGGATCTGGTCGGTGTCGGGGCGGTTCTTGAACGGTTCGACGACCCACCGCTCCATCGCCAGGCCGACGACGAAGACGACCAAGGGGACGATGAGCAACGCGGGGATGTATCCCCAGCCTAGTCCGAGTTGGGCGTACCCCCACTCCGCGAGCAGTCCGCCGGTGTTGATCTCCAAGGCGATAAGCAAGCCGGCGTAGGTGCCGATCAGATACAGTGCCCCGTGGGCGAAGTTGACGAACTTCAGGGTCCCGAGAATGATTGACAGACCGACCGCCAACAGGACGTATATCGCACCCTGTTGGAGGCCATTGAGCAGGACTGTTATTATCTCGATGTGGAAACTCATGGGTTCTCCCCGTCGGGTGGGCCGACGCGTGTCACAATCGGTGTCATGGTACGTGTAGATTGATTATGTCCAATAATAGTCTTGTGCTACCGAACGGCACGACGGCGACTATTCGTCGCCGTACTCGCCGAGTTCGCACTCCGCGGCCGGGCCTTCGTCGCAGCCGTAGCCGAGTTCGTCACGGCCCGTCAGGTTGATGAGTTCGTAGTACTGCCCCGTCTGCTGTTCGGACTCCGGTAGGCCACGGACGACTGGAACGGCGCGCTGGGCCTGGTGGTCACAGGCACGCATCGTCTCCGAGCCCATGCCGATGTTGTCGTACTCGTAGTCCTCGAGTTGGCGGATGACCTCGGGGGGGTAGAAGGTGCCGGCGCGCTCGACGGCCGCCGCGTACTGGAGCGTCTGAGCGTAGGCGAGCTGTGCCACCCCGGAGGGGACGCGGTCGTACTCGTCTTGGAACGCCTGGAGGAACTCCTGGGACGGCGTGTTGTCGATCTGGGAGTCCCACGCGACGGTCCCGAAGACGCCCTCGATGGACGCACCGGCCGCTTCGGCCATCGGGCGGTTGTACAGCGGGAGGAGGATCTCCATGTCCTCGTCGAGGCCGGCGTCGACCGCCTGGCTGACCGACGTCGCGCCGTCCAGCCCGTAGTGGTTGAGGACGAGGACGTCGGCCCCGGAGTTCGACGCCTCCGAGAGGTACGAGGAGTAGTCGCTGGTGCCGAGCGGCGTCGCCACGGAGTCGACCTGCTCCCACCCGGCCGTGTCGGTGAGGAACTGGTTCATCGACTCCTGTTGGGTCTGTCCCCAACTGTAGTCGGCGTAGAGCTGGTAGAACTGGAGGTCCTCACCGTACTCCTCGCGGACGACCGGTGCGAGCGCCTGTCCGGTCATGTAGGCGTTGAACACTTCGCGGAACCCGTACCGGACGCAGTTCTGTCCAGTCGTGTCGTTGGAGTGAGTCAGGCAGGCCATGAACATGACCTTCTCGCGCTGACACAGTTCTTGGACGGCGATGGCGACCGCCGAGGAGGACCCGCCGGTCACCATGATCACGTCGTCACGCTGGATCATCCGCGACGCCGACTGGCGCGCGCTGTCGGCGTCGGTCGCCGTATCCCCGCTCACCGAGTCGATCTGGTAGTCGAGGACGCCGTCGCCCGAGAGGTCGTCGAACTGGGAGTCGACCCAGCCGCCGCCGTTGTTGAGGTGGTCGACCGCGAGTTCGTACGCCCGGAGTTCGTCCTCCCCCTCGGAGGCGTACGGCCCGGACTGGGGGACGTTGAACCCCAACGTCGCCGTGTCGCCCTCGATGGGGTAGTTGCCGAGTTCGGGATACTCGGAGTCGCCACCGCCACCGCCACCGCCGGAACAGCCTGCCAGTCCTACCAGCCCGGCCGCGCCAGCCGCACCGGCCGCCTTGAGCACGTCGCGTCTATCCGCACCATCGCCATTGTTAGGCATACACAGAGGGTGTCATAGAACAGTTCGCATACCAAAGAGCAGGGTGAACGCTGAGGTGGAATGCGTTCAGCGACCCTGCAAGATGATCCTTCGGTAGAATCGTTCTTCAATGCCGTGGAAACGGAGACGTTGGCGTTGTTCGAGCACCTCTCCTTCGAGTTTCTTGAAGGGTTCGACGTGTTCGCCCCGGCGGAGACGGGGCGAACACGAGATCTTGAGCCGCCCGAGATGATGCGTGGCTTTCTCCATTGCTATTACAAGAACATCTACGGTATCCGTCCGGTTGCACGAGAACTGAACAACACCGTTGTCTGGCTCAGCTGTAGCTTCGATCGACCGCCGTCGAGAGACGCGGTCGATCGATTCCTCACTGATCTTGAGCACGTTGTTGACCGGGTCTTCGACCATCTCGTCGAGCAGGCCGCCTTGCGGGGCCTGCTCGACTTGACGTATTCTATCGATTCAACCGACGTGAGAGCGATGCCCGCCGATCCAGACGCATCGAAGTGCTATGATCCAACCGATGACGAGTACTACTACGGCTACGGCTGCACGATCGTCTCAACCGGGCAAAAGATCCCGATTGCAGCCGAGTTCACCGAGAGCAAACAAGCACCAGAAGAGACGGCGATGCGCGTCACGCGTGACGCGCTCGCCGTCGGGAAACCGATGTGGATGCTTGGAGACAGTGCCTACGACACGCTCGACTGGCACGACCACCTGCTGGCCGCAGGGGTCGTGCCAGTCGCTCCGTACAATCCACGAAACACCGACGACCCGAAAGATATCGAGTACAGGGTAGAAGACCGCATTGAAAAACACAGCAACGACGTTCAGCTGAAGCAATCAACGCTAGACGAGACGTACAACCGCCGGAGTGGCGTCGAACGAACCAACGAATCAGTCAAGGGCTGCGGCCTCGGGCGAACGCACGCCCGAGGCCGCGTCCATGCACGAGCGCAGGTGTTCCTCGCGTTGTGTCTGCGCCTCGTCGTCGCAATCACCAACTACGAACGCGGAGACAATCCGGGAAGCACAATCATCACGGTGTGAGAAGAGTTCTATGACACCCTCATACACAGTGTGGTGGCCACAACGTTAATAATAGTTACTGTTGAAACAACCTGAATCGGGGGACCTCATCGCAGGCCGTCGGCGACGGCGGGGAGCGTCGACACCTGGGTGTCGGGGGTCGCACCGATGGTCTCCGACGGGTCGCGGTGGCGGTTGATCCACGTCGTCGCCATCCCCGCGGTCCCGGCCCCGGCCACGTCCCAGGCGTTGGCGGAGACGAGTCGACACTCCCCGATCGGTCGGTCGAGCGTCTCCGCGGCGTGGCCGTACACCGCCGGATCAGGTTTGAACGTCCGCACGCCGTCCGCGCTGACGATTCCGTCGAGGTGCTCCGAGAGGCCGGCGTTCGACGCGAGACGGTCGAGCATCTCGGGGTTCCCGTTCGAGAGGACGACGACCTCGTGACCGGCGTCGGAGAGCCGGTCGAGCGTCGCGGCTGCCTCCGGGAACGGATCGAGGTGGTCGTACGCCGAGCGGAGTCGGTCGCGGGTCGACGCGTCCGGGTCGAGGTCGTACGCCGCGAGCGCGTAGTCCAGCGCGCGGGCGGTGAGCTCCCAGAACGGTTCGTACTCGTCCATCTGCGCGCTCTGGTAGGAGTACTGGAGCTGTTTGCGTCGCCACGTCTCGTCGACCGCCGCGACCAGTCGCTCGGCGACGCCGAGTTCCGCCCCGAGGCGGTCCCGAACGCTACTCGTGTCACACAGCGTCCCGTACATGTCGAAACAGAGGCCGACCATACGGGTCCAACGCCCACCGGCCCCTTGATTCGTTCCCCGACCGATACAGCGTGGACCACACGGCGGCCGGTGATGTAGCCGACGCCACCTCGAAACCGCCCCGGTGTGGCGTCGGAAGCGTCGCGAACGGCTGTGTGTCACGCGACGTTGACGCCGTGGCGCGCGAGGAACCGTCCGACGTCTTTGATTTCGGTCGGACTACCGATGATGCGACACGCCCCGTTGGTCGCGAACACCGTGACCGCGAACTCGGTTTCGAGGTCCCCTCTGAGCCCGGTGAGCGACTCGCAGGGGACCACGATCTGGGTGCTGTCTCGCAACCGTTCGGGCGTCGGCATCGGTTGGGGTAGTCGACTCGGTGCCGCGATATAACCGTGTCGAAGTTCTATCACTTGCCGTGCGAGGGCGGCCCGAAAGAACAGGTTTTTCGACGGCGACGGCGGAACGTCGGGTAATGGGTCTGGAGGAGGAGATCGACGACCTCCGCGAGGAGATCGCCGAGACGCCGTACAACAAGTCCACCGAGCAGCACATCGGGCGGCTGAAGGCGAAACTCGCGGAGAAAAAGGAGAAACTCGAACGCCAGGCCTCTTCTGGCGGCGGTCAGGGGTACGCCGTCGAGAAGACCGGCGACGCGACCGTCGGTTTGGTCGGCTTTCCGAGCGTCGGCAAGTCCACCCTGCTCAACGCCCTCACGAACGCCGAGAGCGAGGTCGGCGAGTACGAGTTCACGACACTCGACGTCAACCCAGGGATGCTCAAGCACAACGGGGGCAACATTCAGATCCTCGACGTGCCGGGGCTCATCGAGGGGGCCGCCGGTGGCCGTGGCGACGGCCAAGAGGTGCTGTCGGTCGTTCGGACGACCGACCTCGTCGTCTTCCTCCTCTCGGTGTTCGAGATTCAACACTACGACCGCCTCCGCGAGGAACTGTACGCCAACAAGGTCCGCCTCGACACGTCGCCGCCGAACCTCTCGATCAACAAGACCGGCAAGGGTGGCCTGCGTGTCACCACCACGGACGACGTCTCCCTCGAGGAGGGGACGATCAAGAGCGTCCTGCGGGAACACGGCTACGTCAACGCCGACGTGACGATCCGGGGCGACTGCTCCATCGACGAACTCATCGACGGCATCCAGGACAACCGCGTCTACCTCCCCTCGATCGTCGCGGTCAACAAGGCCGACCTGATCGACACGGACTACCTCCCGACGGTGGAGGAGGAGTTGCGAGACCACGGCCTCGATCCCGACGACGTGATCTTCATCAGCGCCGAGGAGGAGCGCGGCCTCGACGCGCTCAAAGAGGAGATCTGGGACGCGCTCGGACTCATCCGCGTGTACATGGACAAGCCGGGCCGCGGCGTCGACTACGAGGAACCACTCGTGCTCCGTCGGGGCGAACACACCGTCGACGACGCCCTCTCCAGACTCGGCGGTACGCTCGACGAGCGCTTCCGCTTCGCCCGCGTCACCGGGCCGAGCGCACAACACGACGAACAGCAGGTCGGCCGCGACCACGAGTTACAGGACGAGGACGTGATGCGCGTCGTCGCGCGGCGGTAATGATCGACCGTCGGACGCTGGCGGCGATGCTCGCTCTCCTCGCGGTCCCGTGGTCGATCCAGACGTTCGCCGGCGGCCGCCCACCCACGTACGTCTTCGCGTGGGGACTGGTCAACGTCGACCCCGTCGGGGTCACCCTCCTCACCGACTTCCTGTTTCGGTACACGATGGGACTGCCGCCGTACATCCTCGCGTGGCCGCTCTCGGTGGGCTGCTATCTCCTCGCCCTCGCGAGCGCCGTCGCCGGTCGGGTCACCGGCCGGGAGGATCGCCGCGTGACCGCCGGTCTCCTCGCCGCCGCGGCCGTCGCGCAGGTGACCCTCGCACGCGGGTTCTCGGTCCAGCCCGACCGGGCCGCGTGGCCGCTGGGAGCGGTCGCCTGCCTCGCCGTCGCGTGGCTGGTGTACGCGGCTCCGTTCGCCCACGGGGACTGAACGGTACGCTTTTCGGCGCGCCTGCCCTCGGTTCGCCCATGTCCGGCACGCTCGACCACGTCATGATGCGAGTCGCCGACCTCGACGACTCGCTCGACTGGTACCGCTCACACCTCGACTACGAGGAGAAGGACCGCTGGGAGGCAGAGGACTTCACCATCGTCTACCTCGGCCCCGAGGAGATGCACGAGGAGGGCGCGATGTTGGAACTCACCCACAACCACGACGGCAGTCCCGAGGAGATGGGGGACGCGTGGGGGCACATCGCCGTCCGCGTCGAGGACGTCTACGACGCCTACGCGGAGTTGATGGACGCGGGCGTCGAGGACTACCGCGACCCCGACTCCTGTGGCGGCGGCTACGCGTTCGTGAAAGACCCGGACGGCCACGAGGTCGAAATCGTCGAACGCGACCACGGCGAGCGCTGGAGCCTCGATCACACCATGATCCGAGTCGAGGACGCCGACGCCGCGCTGGGCTTCTGGATCCGGAAGTTCGGCTACGTCCCCGGCCGGCGCTGGGAGTCCGACACCTTCGCCAACTACTACGCCGAACCCGCGGGCGCACCGCCCGAGGCGATGTCGGTCGAACTCACGTACAACTACGACGGCCGGAGCTACGAGATGGGGGACGCGTGGGGGCACCTCTGTGTCCGGGTCGACGACCTCCACGACGACTGGGCGCAGTTGATGGAACGCGAGGCTCCCGACTACCGCGACCCAGCCTCGTGTGACGACATGTACGCCTTCACCACGGACCAGGACGGCCACGAGATCGAACTCATCGAACGCGAGAGCCTGTCGCCGCCGCTGTTCCCGGAGTGACCGCGTGATCGGGACCGGGAGTTAAAATAGGACGGCCGGGTACACCGTAGTATGACGAAATATTCGACCGGCTCCGACCGGGGCGGCGGTGACGGCGACGCCTGCGAACTCTGTGGCTACGAGACGACGAACCTCGAACGGGCGAACGTCGCCGGCGCGAACCTACTCGTCTGCTCCGACTGTGCACCACACGACGACTCCGCGGGCGGGAGCGGGGTCGGTGGCCGGGGCTCGGGATCCGGCTCGGGCTCGGAATCGTCCGGTTCGCGAACCGACGCGGACGAACCCAACCGCCGGAAGCGCGCGGCCCAGAACACGGCACGCATGCACGACGCCGCCAAGAGCGACACGAAACACTGGGAGAAGGAGGGAACGGACTACGAGGACGACCGCCTCCCGTACCTCGTCTCGGGCTACGGCGACCGGGTGGAGACCGCCAGACAGGACGCGGGCCTCACCGTCGCGGAACTCGCAGCCGAGGTCGATGTCGACGAGGACGACGTCCTCGCCCTCGAACAGGGCCGTGCATCCCGCGCCGGCGTCGGCGGCTCCGTCGTCCGTGCCGTCGCGGAGCGACTGGGGATCGACCTCGTCGACGAGTAGGGAACCGTTTTATCGCTCGGGCGTCGGATGTCCCGGCATGCAGACGCGCGCCCCCGAAGAGCCCGACGTTCGGGAGTTCGACGCGACCGTCACGGCGGTCGACGGCCGAGCGGTCGTTCTCGACCGGACGTACTTCTACGCCGAGAGCGGTGGCCAACCCGCGGACCGTGGCACCCTCGCCGGCGTTCCCGTGACCGACGTACAGACCGACGACGACGCCGTCGTCCACCACCTCGCCGACGATTCCGGACTCGACGTGGGCGAGACGATTCTGGGCGTCGTCGACGACGACTTCCGCACCTACTGCACTCGCGCCCACACCGCGAGTCACCTCCTCTACGGTGCGGGGCGCCGACTCCTCGACGACCTCGGCTACGGTGGGTTCGGCATCGACGCCGAGAAGGTTCGGGTCGACTTCGCCACTTCGGTCGACATCGACGACGACGTGTTGGTCGAACTCGAACGCCTCACCAACCGAGCGGTGTGGGACTCTCGCCCCGTCTCCTGGGAGACGGTGCCGGTCGACGAGGCCCGCGCCCGCGACGACGTCGCGTTCAACACCAAGACCGAAGAGGGGGTGATGGACGACGCCGACACCGTCCGCCTCGTCGACGTCGAGGGGTGGGACGTGGCGGCCTGTGGGGGCACACACGTCTCGAACACCCGCGCGGTCGGCCCCGTGGAACTCCTGGACCGGTCGAACCCCGGCGAAGGACTCACGCGCGTCGAGTTCGCCGTCGGCCCGGCGGCCATCGACCGCCGTGCGACGCTCCACCGGGCCGCCCTCGACGCCGCACAGGACCTCGGAACCAACGCCGCCGACCTGTCCGAGGCCGTCGCCGACCTGCGGGCGGACCGCGACGCCCTCGAAGCCGAGTCTGCGACGTACAAGGCCGAAGTGCTCGACGCCCGCCTGTCCACGCTTCGGAGGGTCGAGGATGACGAGGCGGTTTGGCGCGTCGGCACCGTCGCGGATTTCGGCCCCAACGAGGTCGGCGACGCCGTCCAAGACCGGGTCGGCGACGACGCCGACGTGATCGTAGCCGTCGGCGAGGAGGACACGCCGTACGTGGTCGTCGCGACGACCGACGACGCCGGCGTCGATGCGGGCGAGGTGGTCGACGACCTGACCGACGCGTTCGGGGGCGGCGGCGGTGGCGGGCCGACGTTCGCGCAGGGCGGCGGCCTCGACGCCGACCCGGAAGCGGTCGTCGCCGCGGTACGCGACTAGCGCCGCCGGAGGAGGAACGCGACGCCGAGGAGCGCGAGCACCCCGATCACGGGCGTGAATCCGGGACTGGTGGCTTCCGTTTCCGTCGTGGTCGCCGTCCCCGTCGCGGTTGCGCTCGGCGTCGGCGAGGCGGCGGTCGACGTCGCGTCGCTCGGTGGCGCGATGGCCTCGACGCCGACCTCGTTCGAGCGGACGCCGTCCATGTTGGCCCGGAGCGTGTGCTCGCCGGGCTCGTCGATCCGGACCGCGAGTTCGCCCTCGTCGTCGGTCGTGCCGACCGCGTCGCCGTCGAGGGTGATCGTCACGCCCGACGCGGGTTCACCGTACGCGTTCGTCACCGCGACCGGTGCCCGCTCGCCGGCGACGATGCGTTCGTTGGTCGCCTCGATGGTGAGCGAGGGCTCCCGGGACATCTCGACGGTGAAACTGGCGTTGGCCTCCTCGATACGGACGTCCCGGGATGCGCCCCGATAGCCCTCCCTGTCGACTCGTAGCGTCGTCCGGACGTTGACCGGCGTGTCGAGGACGGTTCGTCCGTCCGGGCCGGTCCGGGACGTCGCGACCCCGGTGAGGTTCACCCGGGCGTCGTCGACGGTCCGTGGCGAGTCGAAGTGTGGGTCGACGACGGTGACGGCGACGCTGACGGAGCCGGCTCTCATGGAGACTCGGTTCGTGATGTCGCCCTCGATTTCGAGCGATTTCTGCCTGACGTAGTAGCCGGGTTTGCGGACGGTGAGTTGGTAGTTGCCCGCCTGGATAACGTCGGACTCGTACACGCCGCTCGCGTCCGTCGTCCCGGTCGTTATCTCCAGTCCACCCCGTTCGATCGACACCTGTGCGTCCTCGACGGGTCCGTCGCCGTCGCTCACCTCGAGGCGCACCGAACTCTTGGGGTACACCTCGACGTCGACCTCTCGCTCCGACGCCTCGGAGATGACGTACGGACTGGTCCGGACGTACCGTGGGTGCTCCACACCGACCGTCACCTCGGCGCCCTCGGGAACGTCGACGAACGCCTTCCCGTTCCCGGCGGTCGTCGCCGTCGCCGACCCGCCGTCCCACTCCACATCGAGCTCGGCGTCGCCGATCGGGTTCCCCGACGAATCGCGGACTGCGACGGTGATGGTGACCGTCTCACCCGACTGTGCGACCGCGGTCCCCGCAGTCCCGGCGACCGACGCGAGCGTCAGGGCGACGGCCAGACCCACGACCGTGTAACTTCGTCCCATGGACGCATTCACATCAGCTGTCTGTAAAATACCTCTGACCAGTACGGACGGTCCCCACTCCCCGCCAGAGGTCGGGTCGTCCGGACCGAAGCCCACATTGTCCGGGCGGTCCTCCCTTCGGTCGTGACCACCTGCACCGACTACGGGGCCGTGGTGTACGACCTCGACGGAACGTTGGTTCGGCTGGCGGTCGACTGGGACGCCGCCGCCCGCGACGCCACGTCGGTGTTCGCCAACGCGGGCGTCGACGCCGCCGACGCCGACCTCTGGTCGCTGTTCGAGACGGCACCGGAACACGGCCTCGCGGACGAACTGGAGTCGGTCCTCGCCGCCCACGAGCGTCGCGGAGCCGAGCGCTCGGCCCGCCTCCACCTCGCCGACCGGGTCGCCGAGTGGGACGTTCCAGTGGGCGTCTGCTCGCTCAACGCCGAGGCCGCCTGTCGACTCGCGCTGGACCGCCACGACCTACTCGACCACGTCGGTGCGGTCGTCGGTCGGGATTCGGTGTCGGAGCACAAACCCGATCCGGAACCCCTCCTTGCGACCCTCGACCGCCTCGGAGTCGACCCCGCTTCGGCGCTGTTCGTCGGCGACTCCGACCGCGACGCAGTCACCGCCGACCGCGCGGGTGTTGCCTTCGAGTTCGTCGACGCCGTGCAGTAGCCGTCGGCGCGGCGGGCGCGACGGACCCACGTAGTTTTTATCACCCCGGGGCGTACGGTGGCGTACCAGCGACCCGCGGGCAAGTGCGACACGCGGCGTCGCACGCGGGGACCAGCGACCGACGTGCTGTAAGACGCCGGGGCCGGTGGCCCCCAGACGGGATTTGCATGAGCAACGTGCCACGTCAGTGGTGTTTCGATGCTCGGAAACCGAAACCATGGAAATAGAAATCGCAACAATCGGCGGTTACGAGGCGGTCGGCCGGCAGATGACTGCCGTCCGCGCCGGTGACGACGTCGTCGTCTTCGACATGGGTCTGAACCTCTCGCAGGTACTGATCCACGACAACGTCGAAACCGAACAGATGCACAGTCTCGACCTGATCGACATGGGTGCCATTCCCGACGACCGGGTGATGAGCGACCTCGAAGGCGACGTGCAGGCCATCGTCCCGACCCACGGTCACCTCGACCACATCGGCGCGATAAGCAAGTTGGCCCACCGCTACGACGCCCCCGTCGTCGCGACACCGTTCACCATCGAACTGGTGAAACAGCAGATCGATAGCGAGAACAAGTTCAACGTCGACAACGATCTGGTCAAGATGGACGCCGGCGAGACGATGTCCATCGGCGACTCGGGCAAGGTCGACCTCGAGTTCGTCAACGTCACCCACTCGATCATCGACGCGATCAACCCGGTGCTCCACACGCCCGAGGGCGCGGTCGTCTACGGCCTCGACAAGCGGATGGACCACACGCCGGTGATCGGCGACCCGATCGACATGAAGCGGTTCCGCGAGATCGGTCGCGAGGGCGAGGGCGTCCTCTGTTATATCGAGGACTGTACCAACGCGGGCCGGAAAGGGCGTACTCCTAGCGAGTCCGTCGCGCGCAAACACCTCCGCGATGCGATGTACTCCGTCGAGGACTACGACGGCGGTATCGTCGCCACGACGTTCAGTTCCCACATCGCCCGCGTCTCCAGTCTGGTGGAGTTCGCGAAGGATATCGGGCGACAGCCGGTCCTGCTCGGTCGGTCGATGGAGAAGTACTCGGGCACCGCCGAACGCCTGGACTTCGTCGACTTCCCGGACGACCTCGGGATGTACGGCCACCGCAAGTCCGTCGACCGCACGTTCAAGCGGATCATGAAGGAGGGCAAGGAGAACTTCCTGCCCATCGTGACGGGCCACCAGGGCGAACCGCGCGCGATGCTGACGCGGATGGGCCGCGGCGAGACGCCGTACGAACTGGAAGACGGCGACAAGGTGATGTTCTCGGCCCGCGTCATCCCCGAGCCCACCAACGAGGGCCAGCGCTACCAGTCCGAGCGCCTGCTCCGGATGCAGGGCGCACGCATCTACGACGACATCCACGTCTCGGGCCACCTGCGAAACGAGGGCCACTACGAGATGCTGCAGGCCCTCCAGCCCCAGCACGTCATCCCCGCCCACCAGGACCTCGAAGGGTTCGCCCCCTACGTCGACCTGGCGGAAGGACAGGGCTACGCCGTGGGCCGTGACCTGCACATCACGCGCAACGGCAACATGATCCAGCTGGTGGAATGACGACCGATTCGACGGAAGAGCGGGTGCTCGCTGCGGTCCGCGAGCGCCGCGAGCGGGTCAACGCGGCCATCGACGAGGACCTCCCGCTCGCCGAGCCCGAACGGCTCTGGGAGGCCTCCCGCTACCTGCTGAAGGCGGGCGGTAAGCGCCTCCGACCCACTGTCTCTCTGCTGGCAGCGGAGGCCGTCGCCGACGTGCAGCCGTTCTCCGTCGACTACCGAACCTTCCCCGCCCTCGACGGCGGCGAGGTGGACGTGATGGCCGGGGCCGTCAGCCTCGAGGTCATCCAGTCGTTCACCCTCATCCACGACGACATCATGGACGACGACCCGCTCCGCCGCGGGGTGCCCGCCGTCCACGAGGCGTACGACGTGGACACCGCAATCCTGGCGGGGGACACGCTCTACTCCACCGCGTTCGAGATCATGGCCGAGACGGGGGCCGCCCCCGAAAACGGCCTGGAGGCGATGCGGATGCTCGCGAACACCTGCACCCGCATCTGCGAGGGGCAAGCCCTCGACGTGGAGTTCGAACACCGGACCGAGGTGCTCCCCGAGGAGTACTTGGAGATGGTCGAGTCAAAGACCGCGGTGCTGTACGGCGACGCCGCCGCGACGCCCGCGATCCTGCTCGACGCCGACGACGACGTGGTGGACGCGCTCTACGACTACGGCATCCACTCCGGGTCGGCCTTCCAGATCCAGGACGACGTCCTCGATCTGACGGTCCCCTCGGAGCACCTCGGCAAACAACGTGGCTCCGACCTGGTCGAGAACAAGGAGACGCTCATCACGCTCCACGCTCGTCAACAGGGGGTCGACGTGGACGGCCTCGTCGACGCCGACGACGCGGAGTCGCTGACCGACGACGCCGTCGAGGCCGCGGTCGATCGGCTGAACGAGGCGGGCAGCATCGAGTACGCCCGCGAGAAGGCCCGGTCGCTCGTCGGTCGGAGCAAGTCGGATCTCGACGCACTCCCCGACAACGAAGCCCGAGCGATGCTCGAAGACATCGCAGAGTATCTCATCTCTCGGGGGTACTGAACGCAGTCGGGCGGTCGCCGCCCCTTTTACAACAGAACGTAGACGACGGTGTACGCCAGCCACGCGACGGTGATGGCCGAGAGTCCGGTGACGAGTGCCGGGAGCCAGTCCGGTGGGCCGATCGACGGTCGGCGGGCGTTCTCGAACCGGATCCGCGGCCGGAGGCCGAGTGCCCCGACGCCGAGTACGGAGAACACGAACGGGTAGGAGAGGTCGAGCGTCGGAGCCGGGATGAGTGCGATGCTCGCGGCGTAGCCCGCGCCGAGCGTCGCTCGCGGGCGGACGGCGGTCGTCGGTCGGAGGCCGGCGGCGACACAGCCGACGATCACGGCCGCCCAGACGGTCGCGAGTTCGACGCCGAACGCGCCGAGGAGGTGGAGGGTCGGGTCGGTCGAGAGGGCGAGCCGCTCGCCAACGAGCGTCGCCTCGAAGGGGTAGAACACGGCCGGTGGCTCACCGGTGAGGAGGTCACCGAACGGGTGGGTGACGAGGCCGACCAGTCCGGCGGCGAAGACCTGTCGGGCAGTGAGCGTCGTCTGACGGGCGACGACCTCGCCGAGAGCGACGGCACCGAGGACGAAAAGCAGCGTGACGACGGTTCCGAGCGCCCCGCTGACGGCGCCGACGGCGCCGACCACCAAGAGCGCGAGCGGGACGGAGAGCCACCGGACGCGGGCGTCGGCGGCGGTTCGGAGCGCGGCGAGCAGGGCGACCGGCCCCGCGAGGACGAGCGAGTGGGTCACGGCGCGGTGGACGACGTTCCCCGTCGACCAGAACGCGCTCGCGAGGGTCAGAGCGTCGCCGCCGGCGACGCCCGCGACGCCGACGACGGCGTACGCAATGTCGACGTCGGGGAGTGCGGCGAACCCGCCAGCCAGGAGGCCGACGGCGAACACCCGGTCGGCGTCCCAGCCGCGGGCGAGGGCGACGCTGGCCACGAGGGCGAACGCGAGGGCGGCGTGGCCGACGAACATGCTTCGAATCCGTGGCCACGAGTGATAAGTTGTCCGGGCGGCGTGGAAACAGGGCTCACACCCCTTCGGAGGCGACTTTCGTCCACTCGGACTCGATCTCGGCGTTGCCGCGGACGACGGTGTCGCCGTCGACGGCGAACCGGGTCTTCCGGAGTTCGATCGACTCGACGACCCCCTCCATGTCGTCGACGCGGACACGGTCGCCGACCTCGAAGTCGGGGTCCCGAAGGAGGTACACCCCGGCGACCGCGTCCGCTATCATCTCGCTCGTCGCGTAGGAGACGCCGAGGGCGAGGAAGCCGGCGGCCGTCCCCAGCGACGTCGCGATGCCGTCCAGTCCCACCACCGAGAGCGTCGAGAGTCCGACCCCGAACCAGAGGAAGATCGCGACGATGGTCGTCAGGAACTGGCGGTAGACGGGCGACTCCCCGCCCATCGTCCGGGCGAGCATCGCCTTCAGTGCGGTCAGGACGACCTTGACGAGTATCGCCGCCGAAACCAGGAAGACGACCCCCGTGACGATCGTCGGCACGGCGTCGACCAACCGATCGAGGAAGTCGACGAACGCCTGCCGGACGAGCGAGGACTGCAACACGCCGAGCATACGCTACGTCGGGATCGCACTGTACGTAAAAGTGGGGAGCGCGTCGCGGTCTCAGGCGACCACGCTGTCGACGACCTCGTAGTCGTCGTCTTCGACGCCGATGATCGCCCACTCGTACTCCGGATCGAGACGGCTGAGGCGATCCCGGAGGTCCCCTGCGGCGGTCATCCACGTGACGAAACAGCGGAGTCGATACTCTGTCCGCCCGCCGTCTGCCCGGAGGTTCCGGGGCGACGACGCCTCGTCGGCGTCGAGCGCAGTCACGTGGACGGTTCGCCATTTCCGCTCGGCACGGAGGTCGCCCCCGTCGGCCTCGACGGAGTAGCCGAGGCCTCGGAAGATCTCTCGTGCCTCCTCGACGGGTGGCATGGTAACAGGGGCCATGTACCTCACGATACGGCGGGTTGGATGATAAGTGTTACCACAGACTCACTATTCGTGTGCCGCGTCCCACCGGTCGGGTTTTCGGTAGTTGCCACAGACGTTGCACTCGATTCGCCCCATCGCGTCCATCGCGTTGTCGAACGTCTCACACTCGCCACAGAGATACCCCCACCGGCCGTCCCGGTCGGGCGAGCGGTAGGCGACGAAGAAGGGGGCCTCGGAGCCACGGCCCGTGGCCGTCCGGTCGACGTAGACGGTCACGTCACCCGGGGCGGTTCGTTCCTCGAGCGACCGGTTAGGTTCGGAAGGACTCACCACAGCCACACTCGGAGACGACGTTCGGGTTCTCCACGTGAAACCCCTCGGCCTGTAGCCCGGATTCGAAATCGAGCACCGACCCGCCGATGTAGTCGGCGCTGGCCGGGTCGACGAACACCCGGAGGTCGTGTGCCTCGACGATCATGTCGTCGTCTTCCGGTTCGTCGTCGAACCGCATCCCGTACGAGAGCCCGGCACAGCCACCCTGCTGGACGAACAGGCGGAGGCCGCCGACGTCCAGATCCATCCCTTCCCGGTCCATCAGCGACAGCGCCTGATCCGCAGCTTCGGGGGTGATTTCGACGGCCCGGTCGGTCGTCCCGTCCACGGTTTCGGTACTCATAGGACGTGATACAGCGCCGAGCCTGTTAACCCTGACGGGGCGATGTAACGATTCGTCGTTACGTCGGCTACTCGAACCGTCGGCGGACGCTCTCGGCGTGTCCGTCGAGCCCCTCCGCCTCCGCGAGGGTCGTGATCGTCCCCGAGAGGTCGGCCAGCGCGTCGCGGTCGAGACGCTGGACGGTCGTCGACCGGAGGAACGTCTCGACGGAGAGGCCGCCAAAGCGCCGCGCGCCGCCGCCAGTCGGCAGGACGTGGTTGGTCCCCGAGGCGTAGTCGCCGGCCGCGACCGGGGTGTACGGCCCGAGGAAGACGCTTCCGGCGCTGTCGATCCGGTCGAGAAGTGCCTCGTCGTCCTCGGCCTGGATCGAGAGGTGTTCGGCCGCGTACTCCTCGGTGAACAGCACCGCCTCGGACATGGATCGCGCGAGGAACACGCCGCTGGCGTCGTTGTCGAGGGCCGCCTCGACCGTCTCGCGGCGCTCACAGTCGGGGAGTCGGTCCTCGACAGCCTCGGCCACCGCGTCGGCGAGGTCCGGATCGGCGGTCACCGCGACGACCGACGCGTGGGGGTCGTGTTCCGCCTGCGCGAGCAGATCCGCCGCAACGAACTCGGGGTCGGCGCTCTCGTCCGCGAGGACGAGCACCTCGCTCGGTCCGGCGAGGAAGTCGATGTCGGCGTCACCTCGCACCTCGGCCTTGGCCGCGGTCACCCAGCGGTTGCCCGGGCCGACGACCTTCTGGACGGCGTCGACGGTCTCCGTGCCGTAGGCCAGTGCGCCGACGGCCTGTGCGCCCCCGATGCTGTAGACGACGTCCGCGCCCGCCTCGTGGATCGCCGCGAGCGTCGCGGCGTTCATCTCCTCCGCGGGCGGGGTCGCCACGGCGACGTGGTCGACGCCCGCGACCGTCGCGGGGACGACGCCCATCAGCGCGCTCGACGGGTAGGCGGCCGCGCCGCCGGGGACGTAGACGCCGACCCGTTCGAGTGGTCGGAACCGACGGCCGAGTTCCCGCCCGCCGAAGTCCTCGCGCCAGTCCGCGGGCAGTTGTCGCTCGTGGAACTCGCGCACGTTGTCGGCGGCCGTCCGGATCGCGTCCAACAGGTCGTCGTCGACGCGTTCGTGGGCGCGTTCGGCCGCGTCGGTCACGTCCAGGTTCCCGACCTCGACGTCGTCGAACTCGCGACAGAACTCCCGTACCGCCACGTCGCCCTCGTCGCGAACCCGGCCGACGATCCCTCGGACGTCCTCTCTGACCTCCTCGACGCCGGCGTCGCGGTCGAACAGCGCGGGGCGCTCGCCGGGGCCGAGCGCCTCGATTTCGCGTGCTTCCATGCCCTCCGGTTACGCGGGCGGCCGAAAAGGGATTCCGGTCCGGGCGTCGCGGGGACTCGAGTCAGTCGTCCGACCCGTCGTGACCCGGTGTGTCGCCGCTCACTCCGGGGCGTTGTACGAGTGACCGACCACGAACGCAACGGCGTTGAGACCGACCAGTCCGGCGAAGCCGAGTCGGTGCGTGGCGACCACCCCCGTCGCCAGTAGTGGAAGGTAGACGAAAGGTAGGAGCGTCGCCAGCCAGAAGGCGACGAACCGGACGGGACGGGCCGCGAGCGCCACGATCCGCTGGAGGACCGTTCGGATCGGGGGCGACTCGACGGCAGTGCGTGCGAAGCGGGGTGATTCGGGGGTGGACATGGTGACTGACTCCACTCGATCCTTGTCACCCATGGTGCATATAACGGCCAAATCGTTGCAGTGTCTTCAGGTGTGTTCGGACGGCCGGTGCGACGTTTCGCGCCGTTCGGATCGTTTTACGACGGGTTCAAAACCCGTCAAAGGGTTTATACTATCGGCAGATGGCGTCCCTCCGGATCGTCCGGGCCGATCACTACCTGCGACGCGATGTAACCGAAACACGTAACATGTCGTCCCGGTGGTAGTTCATATCAGTTTCTCGATAATTGTTTGGGCGTCGAGAGGGTAGCCGGGGGTGATGGACACGTTGGAGCGACGGCGGACGTCACGGTTCGGGTTCGAGTGGGGCGAGGTGACCGGTGCAGTCGGCGACACGGTGACCGTCCTCCCCATCGTCGTCGCCGTCGCGGCGCTGACGGACCTCTCTCTCGCCCGCTTGTTGCTCGGATTCGGCGTCTTCCAAGTCGTCTGGGGACTCCACTACGGCTATCCGATGTCCGTCGAGCCGATGAAGGCGCTCGCGGCGCTGGTGATTGCCGGTGGTCTGTCGACCGGCGAGTACGTCGCGGCCGGCCTCCTCGCCGGCGGCGTGTTACTGGTCGTCGGCCGCGCGGGTGCGCTGGATCGGCTGGCGCCCTACGTCGGCGAACCGGTCGTCCGTGGCATCCAACTCGGGGTCGGGCTGATCCTCCTCCGGACCGGCGTGACGACGGGGCTCGCCGACCCCACGCTCGCGGCCGTCTCGGCCGTCGTCGCCCTCGGCGCTCTCCTCGCCGGCTATCGGGGCCTCGCACCGCTCGCGGTCCTCCTCCTCGGTGGCGCACTCGCCGTCTCGGCGACCGGATCGATCACCCCGCGACTCCCGTCGCTCGCCCTCCTCGACCCGACGACGCTCTCGCCCTCCCGGGACGCCCTCGGCGCGACGCTCGGCCAACTGGCGATGACCGTCGGCAATGCCGCCGTCGCCACCTCGCTTCTGGTCGGGGAGTACTTCGACGCCGAGACGTCGCCGGACGATCTCTCGACGAGCATGGGCGTGATGAACCTGCTGGCACTCCCCGTCGGCGCGATGCCCATGTGCCACGGGAGCGGAGGCGTCGCCGGCAAGCACGCCTTCGGTGCGCGGACCGCCACCTCGAACCTGCTTCTGGGCGGGTTCTACGCGCTCCTCGCCGTCGTCGCCGTCGACGCCGTCGCCGCGTTCCCGATGGCCGTCCTGGGCGTCGTCCTCGCCCTCGTCGCCGTCGAACTCGGTCGGGCTGGCCTCGACACCGACGACCCCCTGCTGACCGGCGTCGTCGGCGTCGTCGCCCTCCTCACGAACGTCGGCGCCGCCTTCGTCGTCGGCGTCGTCGGCTACCACGCCCTCGCCCGCCTCCGGCGGGAGCTCTGATCCCGTCCCGACTCAGAACCCCGTCGCAGTGCCGTCTTTCCGGGGTTCGGTCGCCCCCGCCAGGACGCCCTCGGTCAGTCGCGTGATCTGTCCGCCGCCGAACTCCGTCGGCGGGCAGACCGTCACGTCGTGACCGCGTCTGGCGAGTTTCGGGAGGACGCCCTCCGGGAATCGGTCCTCGACGGCGAGCGACCCGTCCTCGAGGTAGCGCCACCGCGGCGCGTCCATCGCCGCCTGGAGCGGCATGTCGTAGTCGAGGATGTTGGCCAGCACCTGCAGGTGTCCCTGTGGCTGCATGGACCCGCCCATCACGCCGAAGGCCGCCCAGTCCTCCCGTTCTCGGTCCCTGTCGAAGCGCACGAGCCCCGGGATCAGAGTGTGGAACGGTCGCTTGCCGGGTTCGAGTCGGTTGGGGTGGTCCGGGTCGAGCGAGAACGAACTTCCGCGGTTCTGGAGGGTGATCCCTGTTCCCGGGACGACCACGCCGCTCCCGAAGTGCCCGAAGATGGAGTTGATGAGCGAGACGACGTTGCCCGCCTCGTCCGCGACGGTCAGGAGGACCGTGTCGCCGTCCTCCGGCGGCGGCCCCGGGCCGCCAACCGAGACGTCGCCCGCACGTTCGCCGATGGTCCCGGCACGATCGGCCGCGTACGACTTCGAGCCCAGCGCCGGCACCGACTCGAACTCGGGGTCGGTGATGTAGTGGTGGCCGTCGTGGAAGGCGCGCTTGAGCGACTCCGCGAAGTAGTGGACGCGTTCGGCCGAGTCGTAGGCGTACGACCCGGCGTCGATCGCCTCGGCGACGTTCAGTGCCTCCAACGCGACCAACCCCTGATTGTTCGGCGGGAGTTCGTACACTTCCGCGCCGCGGTAGGTCGTCGAGACCGGATCGACGTACTCCGGTTCGAAGCCGTCGAGGTCGTCGGCCGAGAGCAGTCCCCCCCGCTCGCGGACCGCGCTCCCGATGCGCTCGGCGAGATCCCCCTGGTAAAAGGCACCGGATCCCTCCTCGGCCAGTGTTTGGAACGTCGACCCCAGGTCCGGGAGCCGCATCACCTCACCCGCCTCCGGCGACCGCCCGTCGATCAGGTACTCCTCGCGGGCGTCGTCCTCGTCGAACAGCGTCTCGGCGACCGTCCACATGTCGGCGATCACCTCGCTCACCGGGAACCCCTCGGTGGCGTACTCGATGGCCGGATCGAGCGCCGCGGCCAGCGACCGCCGACCGTGGTCGTCGAGCAGCCGCTCCCACCCGCGGACGGTCCCCGGGACCGTGACCGACAGGGGCCCGTCCGACGGCATCGACGCCGAGGCGTCACCGTCCATTTGCTCTCGGACGGCGTCCCGTGTCGCGTCGGCGGGCGCGCCGCCACAACTACGGAACGCGCCGACGTCGCCGTCGGCGGTGCGGTAGAGCGCGAACACGTCGCCGCCGATGCCCGTGCTCATCGGCTCGACGACGTTGAGCGCCGCGGCCGTGGTCACCGCGGCATCGAAGGCGTTCCCCCCCTTGCGCAGCGCCGCTACTCCGGCTTCGGCGGCCAGTGGTTGACTGGTCGCGACCATCCCGTTTCGTGCGTACGCAGTCGACCGACGCGAGTCGAATCGGTCGAGGTCCGGTTTCGAATCCATACGTCGGGCGATACTCCATGCGCACAAAACCGTTTTGTGTCGATGGGGGTCACGGCGGCCCGTTCGGGACGTAGAAGTTCTCGCCGCAGTTGTCGCAGGTCAGTTCGGCCAGGTTCTCGGCGTACCGTTCCGCCCTGTCCGTATCCGGCGTGACACCGTGGTTACTCTGGTTGTTCATGTACGACTACCTCCCCTGATCGCGCGTTTGGAAGGTCACGAGGTTGGTGTCGAACGCCTCCGACGTCGTCGGCCGACCACACCACGGGCATTCGTGCGTCCCCATAGTCGGCGGTCCGAGCCGGTCGGGAAAAAATATTCGGCCGCTCGCGCCCCTCGTCGGTCTTCAGTCGATGTGGCCTTCGCGCCGGAGCTGGTCGGCGTCCTGCCCGGAGTAGCGCCACTCGATGTTCGCCTTCTCGTCCTGCCAGGACCACGGTTCGACGAGGACGACGTCGCCCTCGTTGATCCAGGTTCGGTACTTCATGCGGCCGGGGATGCGACCCATCCGGTTCTCGCCGTCCTCACACCGGACGCGGACGTGGTTCCCGCCGTTGTGTTCGGTTACGACCGCGAACAGCTCGTCGTCGTCGGGCATCCGGAGGTCCCGTCGCCCACTCTCTTCGCTCATACAGGTCGTACGCCACGGGGACGGTTAAGTCATCGGAGACGCTCGTTATCGTGTCCCACACACCCCGAAGCCTTTGACGGTTCCGGGAAAACGAACGCGTGATGCGTACCGCAGCTTTCACCGACCTGACCGGACCGGACGGGGTGGACGTCATCGAACGACCGACGCCGGAGCCCGGACCCGGTGAGGCCCTGATCGACGTCGAGGCCTGTTCCATCAACCACCACGATCTCTGGATTCTGGAGGGGGCGTCGGCGATGATCGACCCGACGGACCTCCCCTTCGTCTCCGGCCTCGACGCGGCCGGCGTCGTCGACGCAGTCGGCGACGGCGTGACCGGCGTCTCGCCCGGTGATCGAGTGGTGCTCTGTCCGAACCTGACCTGTGGCTCCTGTCGGTTCTGTCGGGACGGTCCGGAGAACCTCTGTGAGTCGTACGCGCTGTACCACGGCGGCCTCGCGGAGGTAGCCTGCGTCGAGGCCGACCGCTTGATTCACCTCCCGGACGGCGTGGACGCCACGACCGCAGCGGCGCTCCCGACGGCGTATCTGACCGCCTACCACATGCTCCGCCGGGCGGCCCTCGAACCCGGCGACCTCGTCTTCGTCCCGGGAGCGACGGGCGGTGTCGGGGTCGCCGCCGTCCAACTCGCCGACGTGATGGGTGTCCGCTCCATCGGAACCTCCTCGTCGGCGTCGAAACTCGACACGCTCACCGACCTCGGCGTGGATCACACGGTCGAGGGGACCGATCCCGACCACCTGCGCGAGGCGGTCGGCGACATCGGGACGCCCGACGCCGTCGTAAACCACCTCGGTGGGGCGTACACCGGTCTCGGCCTCGACGTCATGCGTCGTGGCGGCCGGATGGTCGTCTGCGGGCGCACCGCCGGCCCAACCTCGGAGATCGATATCGGGCACCTGTTCCGGACGCACAAGCGCGTCATCGGCAGTACGATGGGGACACAGGCCGACCTCGAGCGACTCGTCGGCCTCGTCGCCGACGGCGACCTCGATCCGCGGATCGACCACACCTATCCCCTCGACCGGACCGCCGACGCCTTCGCTGCGATGCAGGACCGCGAGACGCTCGGGAAACTCGTCGTCACGCCCTAAGTCATCGTCTCGGTGAATCGGTTCGTCCCTCCGTCGGTTCCGGCGATGACGAGTTCGTCGCCCTCCTCGATCCGGAAGTCGGGGCCGAGGTCGGTGACCACCTCACCGTCGCGTTCGACCGCGACGACCGTACAGCCGGTTCGGGCGCGCACGTCGGCTTCCCCGAGGGTCCGGCCGACGAGTCCCGGCGCGTGGGTCCGCACCACCTCGACTTGCTTGTCGAGCGAGATCACTTCCTCGGATTCGAGGATGGTCGACGCCAGCATCCGGCCGCTGATCGACGCGAGCGAAAGGACGTAGTCGGCGCCGGCGCGGTACATCTTCTGGACGTTCTCCATCTCCTCGGCGCGGGCGATCAGTTCGACCTCCGGGTTTAGATCCCGGACCACGAGGATAGCGAACTCCGAGAGCGTGTCGTCCGGGAGCGCGAGGATGACCGTCCGGGCGTCCCCGACGCCGGCACGTGAGAGTGCGTCGGGGTCGGTCGCGTCGCCGACGACGTCGACACCCGGGCCGTCCTCCAAATCGAGGACGGTGTGCGGGACGCCCGCCGTCGAGAGCGCACTGGCGACGGTGGCGCCCACTTCTCCCTGTCCCAAGACGACGGTCTGTCCCCGGCGGAATCGGCGCATCTCGGCCGTCGCCAGGTCCCGCAGTCGGTCGAGTTGCGTCTCCCGCCCGGTGACCAACAGCACCGTTCCCGTGTCGAGCGTGGCGTCGGGCGACGGCGGGCTCTCGAACTCGCCGCGGAACCACGCGCCGATGATGTTCACGCCAGTCCGCTCCCGGATGTCGCTCCCCGCGATGCTGTTGCCGACGAGGGAGCTCCCCCGCTGGATCGGGAGTTCCGCCACCTCGAAGTCCTCGCCGACCTCGATGGTCTCACCGAGGTCCGTCGAGACGTCCGTCGTAACCTTCGAGGCCAGTCCCTCGCCCAACAGTGCTCGCGGCGAGAGCACCTCGTCGGCCCCCGCGAGTCGGTGGTAGCGTTCGTTGTCGGGGTCGTCGACGACGCTCGCCGTCCGTATGTCCTCGGCCACCTCCTTCGCCGTGAGGACGACGCTGGTGTTGATCGGATCGGTGTCGTCGGCGACCAGACACCGCGCCGTCGAGAGGCGGGCGGCCGCCAGTCCGTCGCCCGACTGGGGGTCGGCGTGGATCACGTCGTACCCCTCCTTGAACTGATCTTTCGCCCGGTCGCGGTCGGGTTCGACGACTAGGTGGTCCACGTTCCAGGAGTCGAGTTCGGAGACGAGCGTCTCGCCCCGGGGCGTGAGCCGACAGATGACGACGTGATCCCGCAGGTCCTCCGGCGCGCTCGTCGGCACCGTCGTCGAGATGGCCTCCTCGAACAGCGGGAAGACGAGCACCGGTAGGGCGAGGAAGATGAGCACCACGCCGGTCAGGTCCATCGCGATGACCAGCACGTTCATCTCGGGGCTCTTCCACGGGGCGTCGGAGCCAAAGCCCGTCGTCGTGAACGTCTCGACGACGACTTGGATCGCGTGCAGGAAGCTGATCGGCGACCCCTCGAAGACGCTCATCCCGGTGTCGTACACGGCGGCGTAGGCGAGCATCACGCCGCCGAGGACGACGACGTAGATCAGCGTCCGGCGCTGCCAGGTGTCCACGGTTCACCCACCCCCGCCCGTCGTCTCCGCTACCCGGTTCGGTTCGTCGGAGGGGTGCGCGATCCGCCACCGGAGCACGAGGACGACCGCCGTGCCGACGAGGACGAACCCGCCGGCGGTGACGAAGGCGGCGCGGTAGCCCGTCGCCGCGATCCAGCCGCCGAGGATCCCGCCGATCCCACTCGCCACCGACGAGAGCGCGCTGTACACCCCCAGCGCCTCGCCACGGACGATGGCCGGCGAGAGGCGAGTGACGAGCATCCCCGACGTGACGGCAACCACTGCCCACGCGAGGCCGATCACGCCGAACACGATGACCGTCGGGGCGAGTACTCCGCCGACTGCGACGACGGCCGGGAACGCGATACCCCTGACTGCAAGGCCGATGGCGTGGAGCGTCGTCGCCCCGTAGCGCGCGCTCAGGGTCGCCGTCGCGCCGAAGAAGACGGCCGCCGCGACGTTGAGTGCGAGGTAGAGTCCGAACACGCCGTCCGAGCCCATCCCCACGCCCGCGAGGTAGGCAGGGAGCGGGGCGAAGAAGGCTCCGAACCCGGTGAACGCGAGGACGACGGCGAGAAAGAAGACGGCGAGTTCGGGTGTGAATCGGCGGGTGAGGCGGCGCGGGTGCAGCCCTCGGACGTCGACCCGGCGGGGGGTAAAGGGGAAACTCGAGCCACGGATTCCGAACCGGGTCGCGCCGCGGATCGCTCGCCTGAGCCGCTGCGGTGCCGGGGCGGATCCGGTGGGGGGATCGGCCGGCAGCGATCGCGCGGCGACGCCGCCGCCGATCCCTGCGCCCGTCGCACAGACCAGAGAGACGACCCGCTGGGTGGTCCGCGGATCGAGGCCGATCAGTCGCTCCCCGGCGACGATCACCAAGAAGCCAACGAGGAGGCCGAGCGCCCAGCCGATACCCTGGTACCGGTTGAGGGCGGCGATTCGGTCGCTCCACTCGGGTTCGGGCACGTCGACCACCGCGAGGAGAGTCAGGACGGGCAGCGCCGCCGCGAAAGCGAGCCAGACCGCCGCGTTCGCGGCGATCACGATCGGGATCGACTCGACCGCCGAGACGACGACCATCGAGACGGCCACGACCCCGATGGCTAGAAGGACGTACCGCCGCCGCCGGCCGGTTCGGTCGGACAGCCAGCCGACGCCGAGTGCACCCGATGCGCCGGCGACGGCGGCGACGGCTGCGAGGATGCCGAGCGTCACGGGACCACCACCGAGTTCGACGACGTACAGGGGGACGATCAGCGAGGCTCCGCCGAGCCCCATCGATGCGAGCCCCCACGCGTAGAGCCACCGGTCGGACACGCCCGCCTCTACCGACCGCCGGTACTTGTGCGATTCGACCGGCGACTGTGGGGACACGCCTTTGTCGTCGGCCCGCGACGACCCCGTCGTGCTCGGACCTGCCGTGTGGCTCGGACTCGCAGTCGTCTCGACGGCGGTCATCTGGGCCGGGAGCACCCGCCTCGAACGCTCAGCCGGCCGACTCAGCAGACGGTACGGCCTTCCGGCGGCCGTCCACGGGGCCGTCGTCGTCGCCGTCGGGTCGAGTTTTCCGGAGCTCAGTTCGGTAGTCGTCAGCACGCTCCTCCACGGCGAGTTCTCGCTCGGTGTCGGCGCAATCGTCGGGAGCGCCATCTTCAACCTCCTCGTGATCCCCGCCGTCGCTGCCCTCGCGAGCGAGGAACTCGAGGCGACCCGCGACGTGGTCCACAAGGACGCTCAGTTCTACATCATCAGTGTCCTCGTCCTCTTCATCACCTTCGCGCTCGGCGCGACGTACGTCCCCGGTGGCACCACCGAAGCGGCGATTCTCACCCCGGCGCTCGTTCTCCTCCCCCTCCTCACCTACGGAGTCTACGTCTTCCTGCAGTATCAGGACACTCGTGACTACGCCTCCCCGTCGCCGACCGGCATCGACGCCCGCCGGGAGTGGGCGACCCTCGCCCTCGCACTCGGACTCATCTCCGTCGGCGTCGAGGGAATCGTCAGGGCCGCGCTGGGCTTTGGCGCGTACTTCGACACCCCCGCCTTCCTCTGGGGTGTGACCATCATCGCCGCCGCCACCAGCCTCCCGGACGCGTTCGTCAGCGTCCGCGCCGCCCGCGACGACGAGGACGTGACCAGCCTCACGAACGTCCTCGGGAGCAACACGTTCAACCTCCTCGTCGCCATCCCGGTCGGCGTCCTCCTCGCGGGGTCGGCTACCGTCGACTTCCTCGTCGCCGTCCCGATGATGGGCTTTCTCGCCGTCGCGACGCTCGTGTTCATCGTCTTCACCCGCACCCGACTCGAACTCTCGATCGTCGAGGCGTACGCCCTCCTCGGGCTGTACGCCCTCTTTCTGGGGTGGATGGTCCTCGAAACCGTCGGTGTCGTCGACCTCGTTCGCGGCCTCTGACCGTCACGACGACCCGGTGACGGACGGTGCTCTCTCAGTCCGACTCGCCGAGGTGTGTCTGTCGCCGCCCGAACAGCCGTTCGCGGATACTCCGGTGTCCCGGGCGTTCGGTGAGCAACACCGAGCAGTCGAGGTCGTCGATCACGTCGAGGCGCAGCGAATCGGCCACCACGCGGGTGAACAGTCCCCGCTCGACCGCGCCGATGACCACCAGCGAGTGGTCGGTCGCCTCCCTGGCGATGGCCGACTCGACGTCCCCCGAGTCGTCGACGACCAGTTCGGCGTCGTCGAGGCCGTAGTCGGTCGCCCACCGCTGGAGGAACTCCTCGCCGGCCGTTCGCTCGTTCGGGTCGTCGACGACGTGGAGGAGCGTACTCTCCGCCCCGGCGGTCACGCCGAGTGCGCGTGCGATTTCGGCCCCGAGCGCGCAGTCCGGTGAGTCGACCGTGGGGAGGAGCAGTCGGGACGGGTCGAGGTCCCGGTCCTGGAGCGCCAGGAAGTCACACGGCGGCGCGCCGCCCAGATCGGTCAGCGACCGGCCGCCACGACCGGCGGTCCACGACCGGTCGTCGTCCCAACCGATCATCAGGAGGTCGGCGTTCTCGCGTTCGGCCACGTCGAATATCTCCTCGAACGAGCGGTGCGAGACGATGGTCGACGTTTCGACCTCGATGTCGTAGTCGCGGACGATCGACCGGATGTTGTCGAGTTTGCTGTCGGACTCGTCGATGATCCGCCTGTGCTGTCCGGAGCCGTACCCTCCCGTCCGCTGGTCCGGAACCTGCACGACGTGGACGGGGTGGACGACCGCCTCTTCGCGTTCGCCCGCGACGAGACAGGCGAGTTCGACCAGCCGCGTCTCGGTTCGGGGGTTCGAGATGGGGACGACGATCCGGTACGTACCGTTCTCGTCGGCCGTCCGGTCGCCCGTGTTGACCAGCGGGACGTACGATCGCCCGGCGAGACTCCCGAACAGCCACTCTCGGGAGGAGAGCTGCCGTTTCGCACCCTCGAACCGGGCGGATTCGAGGCGGTGCTCGGTCGTCTGGAAGTAGTTGACGACCGTCACCAACACGACGCCCCCGACGGTGTTGCCGAGCAACACGGGGATGGCGAACTCGGTCAGGCCGACGACCACCGAGAGGTCGTCGACGAACACGAGATACACCATCTCGGTGTACGAGACGACGATGTGAAACAGGTTGCCGAGCGGCACCGAGAGGAAGGCGAGATACACCACGACGATCCGGGAGATGGTGTCTCGGGCGGCGTACTCGACCCAGACGACGCCGGCGACGATCAGGCCGGCGAACGCGGCCTTGGCGAACAGCGTCCCGGGCGCAGTTTCGACCCCTTTTCGGCCGAGGTCGACCGCCGTCGCCGCCGTCTCGGGCGAGAAGATACCACCCCACGCCAGCGCGGCGGCCCCGACCGTCCCGCCCGCGAAGTTCCCGAGGAGGACGACGATCCAGTTGCGCAACAGCGCCGGAACGCTCACGAGGCGTTCGAGCGTCAGCGCCACCGGTGGGAGCGTGTTCTCCGTGTACAACTGGTAGCCGCCGATGATGATGTAGATGAACCCGAGTGGGTAGAGCAGCGCTCCCAGGATCGGGTGGCCGTCGGTCGACGCCGTCAGCGACGCGTACAACAGGAACGTGATGGTGATCGCGAAACCGGCCGCCAGCCCCGAAAAGAACAGTTCCCGGGGTCCTGCGGTGATCTCCTCGTCGGCCGCGGCGACGATCCGCTGGAACACCTCGTCCGTCGAGAACCGGTCGCGGACGACCTCGCCGACCGCCGGTGCGCCGCTTCGCGAGCGTTCGACCGCCTCGCGCACCGTCTCCTCCGGGTCCGGTGGGTCGTCCTCACTCATTGGCCGGAGCGACCGACCGGAGCCACTAAGAGGTTGAGGTTTCAGCCGTTCCGGCGGGCCCCCACGCCCGGAGTTATAACCGTCCGAATCGGCATGTAGTACGTATGTCGGACGAGACGACAGCCGGGGGGGCGACGACGACGGACGCCGCTGCGCCGCTTCCGCCGTACCCCGACACCGTCGGGCATCCGCTCCTCCACACCGTCGGGTCGATGCGGGATGTGTTCGGCTTCCGCGACCGGGCGATGGCCGACCGCGACCTCGTCCGGATCAAACTCCTCGGCCCCGGCGACGTCTACCATCTGGGCCACCCGGACCACTTCGAGCGCGTCCTGTTGAACGACCGCGAGAACTTCCGCAAGTCCGACGACTTCCGCATCGCGTTCGAGGGCGGCCTCGTCGCAGTCGAGGGGGAGACGTGGCGGCGACAGCGCGAGACCCTCCAGCCGCTGTTCGCACGGGACAGCCTCGTCGACTACGCCGACGGCATGGTCGAGGTGATCTGCCGTCGGAGCCGCCGCTGGGAGTCGGGCACCCGGATCGATCTCACCCACGAGACCAGCCAGTTGAGTCTCGACGTGCTGTTCGCGACGCTGTTCGGCCGCGAACTCACCGTCGGCGGCGACGAGGAAATCCGGACGGCGGCCGACCACCTCCAACACTGGTTCGCCCCCACGTCGTACCCGCTCCCCACCTGGGTTCCGACGCCCGCACGCTGGCGGTTCAAGCGTGGCAAGCGACGGCTCCAGCGGGTCGCGACGGAACTGCTCGACGAGAAGGCCGACGACCCGCCGACGGATCCGACCGCCGCGGACGACCTCCTCTCCTTGCTCGTCGGCCTCCGTGAGGCCGGCGTCGAGAGCGAGGCCTTGAGCGACGAGCGCATCCGAGATCAGGTGGTGACGATGATCTTCGCGGGCCACGACACCACCTCGACCGCCATCGCCTTCGCATTCTACGCGCTGGCGACCCACCCCGACGTGCGCGACCGCTTCCACGCCGAAGTCGACGCCCTCGATTCGGTCGGGATCGACGCCCTCGATGCCCTCGAGGTGACCGAACGGATCGTCACCGAGGCGCTGCGGCTCTACCCGCCGGTGTACACCATCCCTCGCGAGACGACGACCGACGTGACGGTCGACGGCTACCGGATTCCCGAGGGGTCGCCGACGTGGCTCACGGTCGATCAGGTCCACCGCGATCCGCGGTTCTACGACGACCCCGGGACGTTCCGCCCGGCGCGGTGGGACGGCGCCCTCCGCCAGCGTATCCCCGACTTCGCGTACGCGCCCTTCGGCGGCGGTCCTCGCCGCTGTATCGGCCGCCAGTTCGCGTTGATGGAGGCGAAACTGGCGCTGGCGGCCATCGGCCGCGAGTACCACCTCGCCTGGCCCGACGACGCCTCCGACGACGCGCCGATGATTCCCGGGATGACCGCGCGCATGGCTCCCGAGACGGCCTTCCGCGTCGTAGAGCGGTGAAGCCGGCACCCACATTTAACCCCGACGCCCCGCACGGACACGTATGGCCAGAAGCCTGCGAGTGTCCGTCGCCGACGCCGTCCGGAACGCCGTCCCGTTCCTCGTCATCACCGTCTTCTGGATCGCCGTCATGGTCGCCGTCTACGGGCTCTTTCTCGCGACGAAACCCACCGGAATCACCTACGACCCGTGGGTCCACGCGTTCGTCTTCGCCGTTCCCGGCGTCGGGTATCTGGGACAGATCCTCCAGCAAGCGCTCGTCGGGCGTGCGTGACGCCCGCGACGGGGACGAGAGGCTCCGAAACGAGGGACTACCAGTCGGCTCACTGGACGTGATGTCAGGCGCTCTATAGACTGGAGCCGGATAATTCGGCGTATCAGTACCCAACATGCGGGACGAGTTCTTCTTCTATACTTCCGTGACATCCCGCATCGCACCGACCAATTTGTCGACCCGTCCCTCGCTAATTACGGGTGTGACTTTCGTTTCCCACTGCCGTTGCTCGCCATCGACTGGAATCACTTCGGGGTACTGAATCGTTCCCTGCCGTTCCACGCACTCGCGGTACTGCGACTCGATTTCACTACCGATTTCGTCACCAACGGCTTCGGTGGGCGTTTTGCCGGCGATTTCGTCGTTCGAGCGCCCCGTCAACTCTTCATAGACCGCATTGACACGCTCGATGTAGAACTCGCGGTCCTCGGTCACATCAATGACGAACAGTGCATCTTGGGTGTTCTCGAACACGGTCTCGGCCAACTCCAGTCGTTGCTCGCGTTCGATACGCTCGGTGGTATCTTCTTGGAATCCAACCCAATTGCTGACCTCACCGTCTTCGTCTCTGATCGGCGCAATCGTCACGTGATTCCAGAACACCGTTCCATCTTTCCGGTAGTCTCGAAGCACGGTCGACACTAGCTCTTCGTTGTCGATGGCGTCGCGTATCTCGGCAACTGGTTCGGGATCGGTCTCCGGGCCCTGCATGAATCGACAGTTTCGTCCGAGTATTTCGGACTCTTCGTATCCGGTTAGTTCACAGAAGCGTTCGTTCGCGTATACCAGCGGGTTGTCCGGCTGATTCGGATCCGTGAGTACTATGCCGACCGGTGCTTTCTCCATCGCCTCCGTTTTTCGAGTCAGCTCCGCTTCACGGCCTTTGCGCTCGGTGATGTCCGTGACGATGCCGACCATCCGCTCGGTATCGTCGCCATCGTCGTACACTTCGCCCCGAGATTCGATCCAGATGTCCGTGTCGTTCTCGCACCGGATACGATACTCCGTCCGAAATCGACTCTCGGTTTCGGCGGCCCGTTCGACAGCAGCAGTGGCTCTCTCTCTGTCGTCAGGATGAATATACGCCGCGAACGCATCGAAGGTACCCTCGAACGTCCCTGGTTCGATCCCGACCAGTCGTTCCAGCGACTCGCTCCAGCGTACCTCGTCCGTCCCGATAGTCCAGCCCCAGACACCCGTGTCCGTTCCCTCTAGGGCGAGTTGGAGTCGTTGTGTGATCTCTTCGAGTTCCTGCTCGCGTTCGATCCGTTCGGAGACATCCCGGAAGATGCCGTAGATCACCGGGCCATCGGGGAGCGAGACCGTCGCAACACTGATATCGACGGGGACACGTTCCCCCTCGGTTGTTACAATAGTTGGCTGTGATCCATCGGGAAGCCGCCGCTTCGACTCACCAGATTCGACGTGTTCTTCGAAGAATTGCTGATAGAGTTCGGTCTGCTCCGAGGGATGGATCTCGGACTGATGGCTCCCGATGATTTCGTCACTCGACATTCCGAGCAACGTTTCGGCAGCTTCATTCACCTCGATGAATTCTCCCGTCTCAGCATCTGCAACGAACACGGGGTCGGGGGCCGCCTCAAGGAGGGTCTCGTACCGCTCTCTCACCATCGAGAGTTCCCGTTCACGCTCTTTTCGTTCCGTGATATTCCGCATCACTAGGACCAGTTGCGTGACTTCGCCATTCTGAGTGATGGGCGTTACTCGCACCTGCCAGATTCTCGACTCCTCATCTCCTGGCACCACTTGCTCGAATTCAACCGTTTCCTGCCCCGATACACACTCGTCGAACCGCGACTGTACGTCACGCCCGACCTCGTCACCCAGCATTTCTCGGGGACTCAGTCCAGTAATATCGGCTCTGTCATATGGAGTGAGCGCTTCGAACGCTTCGTTGACGCGATTGAGCCGATACTCCTGCTCGTCGACAACGTCTACGAGAACGAGTGCATCTTGGGCGTTCTGGAACACGGTCTCCGCTACTTCCAACTCCCGTTCGCGCTCTTTGCGCTCGGTAATATCCCGGCTAATGAAGAGGTGTTGACCGGGGATAATATCCGACGTCCCCGAATACTCGACACTTCTCTGGACGCCATCGGCACCGATTATCGTCGTTGTATCTCTCTGATCGCCGGTCTCTTGGAAGTCCTGCCACTCGGCATCGAACGCAAATTCGTCGGGGAAAAACTCCGTCAACGATCGGCCGAGTAGCTCGTTGTCTTCTACGCCGAATATCGAACTCGCTGCTTCGTTCGCGTCTACAATTCTGCCGTCGTCGTTGGCAATAACAATCGCATCGGACGCTTCTTCGAAACTCGTTTTGTACTTGTCACGCGACCGTGTGAGCTCTGTCACCTGTCGTTGCGCGGTAACGTCGGGCTTCCGGGGGATCGCAACCGTCATCGTCGTCCCGTGGTCCGTGGTCTCCGGATCGATGGATCCGTCGTGGCTAGACACGATCCAGTAGGCCAACCAGAGTCCTAGGCCGGAGCCGTGGGTGAGTGGCGTCTCTACCCCTGATTTGAGGACCTCGGCTTCGTGGTCGGGAAGCCCGGGTCCATTATCTTCAATCCGAATCTCGATACCGTTCGGAACCGTCTCGATCGCAACCGTGACACTGGGATCGTCGCCACTGTGCTTGACAGCGTTCTCGATGAGTTCTTCGATGGCCCGATCGAAGTTCTGTAGCACGTTCCCCTGAATTTCGTCGTCGTATTCGACGGTGATCGATGCTGCCGGGTATTCCCGGGTGATCTCCTCGGCAATATCCTCGATAAGGGTTCCAATCTCCGTGGACTGTCGTTCGGAGTTGGTGGTGATGACTTCTTCCAGTTCGCGGGCTTTCTGACTCAACTCGATCAAGCCGTCGATGTGGCTGAGAGCAGTTTCACCGACGGAATCGTTCTCCAGTTGCTTGGCCATGAGATCCGTATAGCCTCGAATGACGGAGATATCGTTGCGAAGATTGTGCCGTAGGACTCGGTGAAGAACCGTGGCGAGGTTGGTTTGATTCCTGAGTTCGCCCTCGATGAGCTCTTTTTCGAGTTCGCGTTCCAGCAACCGTGTCAGATGGTCAGCAAACTGCGTCTCAGCCTCGGTAAACGAGTCAGAACGGGGTTCATCCGCAGCAAAACAGACGGTTCCGTAGGGTTCTTCCTCGGTGATGAGTGGGATCCCGAGATACGTATGATGCCCGCTGCGTTCGAAGGCGGGATCGTCGCCCCAGCCTTGGTTAGGTGCATCGTGGAGTGCGAAGGGGACGTCGTCTTCGATGGTCTCACGACAGTACGTTCGCTAGTTGTCCACTCTCTTGATGGCGGCGGCAACAAGAGTCCGGTCTAACACGGTAAGGACGCTGATACGAGACGAAGTACACATCTGACGCCACGGAGAGTTGAGGAAGAGTCACAAATCTGGATTGTTTTGGCTGTAGTTGTCGTTCAGACTGATCTCCGAAGACAGCTGTCGCTGTTCGCCAGCCTCGCTTCGCCGAAGCGAGGCGGCTCAACCGAGTCCGTGTTCGTATCCTGCTGGCAGTCCTTCTCCGTTAGTCCGGTACTTCTCTTTCCAGCCGAGTTCGTCGTCTAACACCCGTTCGATCCCGTGCAAAAACGCGTCACCAAACGCGAATGTTTTCGGAAGTGCTCGCCCGCCCCGCCGTGGTCGGGCGAGCACGGCCCACTGTAACACGAGCCACAACTGCTCTAACAGAAACCCCACGCCCACGTAGAACAGCCGGATTGTCGTCGATGGCGTTGTTGTCAGGGCACGCGCTTCTCGGAACTTCTCGTAGCTCTTCTCTATCCGTGAACGCTTGTTGTAGGTCGTAGCGACTTGCGCGGGCGTGCGGTCTTCCAGACCGTACGCCGCGTATCCTGTCGCTTTCACACCAGACTTTCCGCGGTCACCGTTCTGATAGGTAACGTTCACCGCCAGTGGATACGTCTGTTCGTGCTCTTTCCCTTCGCAAATCGTCTCTTCGGTCATGTGTGACGCGGCCTTGGAGAGTTTCTTCCGGAGCGAGTCTTTCCGGGTTATGACCGGAAAGACTGGCGGTGCTGTCTCCCGAAGAATACCGATTAACTCCCCGACAAAGGCGTCCCTGTCCATGAGGATCTGGTCGGTCTCGAATGGGTATGTTTCGACGCGGGCGAGCACGCGCTCGACCGCGTCGGCCTTGCTGTCCTCGCCGTCAACTGGTTCAACCGCCAGTGTGAGTGGCTTTCCCTGCGCGATGACGAACGCAGTACAGTACCGGTGACACTTCGTGGTTCCATCTCGTGCTTCCATTCTCCTGAACTCGTCCTCGTCGTCTGGATGACCGTGGAACGGATTGTCCATGAAGTCCAGACAGATGGTTCTCGACCCGCCGCGGTCGAGAACCGTCATCGCCACCAGTGCGAGGATATCGTTGACAGCATCAAGCATCGGCTCTTTCTCCAAGGTGTGCAACCAGTCCATCACTGGCTCGCGGTTTGGCGTGTCCTCAGTGTTCGTCGTGACACCGTTGACGGAGGTTGTGTCAACAGCAGCTCGTAAGACGACTTCCATGATTTCCTCGGAATCGAGGCCGGAGCCCTCGATTCCTTCCATCGGTATCAGCTCAAGCAACTCCATGCTAAGAGACTTCAACTGGCTGCTCGAAATGTACTCGTCCGGATCTGTGAGGATGCGTTTGAGTCTTGGGAACTCCATCACACACAGGAATCCGGGCAGCGGCTGAATCAGGCGACTGATTCAGTCGCGTCATTCTAATCACTACGTGTCAGAAACTGGTCTCTTGAGCCAGAGTGGACAACTAGCGACGTTTCTTGAAGCTCTAGTTCGAGCCCGAGCGGGGCTTGTCCGTCTGCCGTGTCGGTCGCGACGACTATCTCCCAGTGGCCCGTCTCTCGATCGATCCGAGCGAGATAGCCGTTGTTCACGCCGAGATACCGTTTGCCAAGCTCTAACGCCTCGCGCGCTTTTTCGTTGAACGGGATATCCTCTCGAACGATTTCATGGAGTCGTTGACGGGCCTCGTGAACGCTCGGTGTGGGCTCCACCATCTCTAGCGTACGCTACGCTCTGGTATCCAAATGGTATAAAGTCACGTTTATTGAATAAGATCACGATCACTTGAGGATTCAGCCCATCAAAACTTTCCACGTGGGACTGATTCACACACAGAATGGCTACTGATCCAGACACGAAATCCTTCGTCTTGCGTTCGACGTACCGGATGAACGTCGTCCAGTCGCTATCTCGAGTAGGCCAGCTAACGCCGACCTCGATCGCGCAGAAAACGGGGATCCGACAGCCACACGTGTCCCGAACTTTGTCCGAACTGCGTCAGGAGGGTCTCGTCTCCCTCGCAGTTCCCGAGGACCAACACAAAGGCCGACTGTACGAATTGACGGAGTTCGGTGAAGAGATCTGGTCGGAAACCAACCAGATACATTGGCAGAACGACGTCGCTAACATCCCTTCCACCCACCGAGAGATAGTTGCCCATCTTCACCAAGAACTCGGAGAGAAAGTAACCGGAGTGGGATATTACGATGGGAGTACTGTCAGCATGTACTATTTCCACGATCAGATGCGGCACAAGTACTCCGAGGAACAGTTCGTGAAATCGTCGGAGACCCTGATCGAGGAGTTCAGCCACACCGACACGGAGGCTGCCGAAATCGTCGGCGAACTCCGTTACGAAGTCCAATCGTTTACCGAACTGAATCGGATCGTGATCTACTCGGATGGCGGGTTTTTGACGATCGGATTGCAGTCCGAGTGTCAGTTCGAATACCCGTCGTTGATAGAGGACTGTCAATCCATATTGAACGACGCGTCCGAATAGCGTATCGTGTGACGTATCCGGGAGAATCGACATCAACGTCGGTCGCTGCTCGCCGTTGTGTTGATAATTTCTACCTACGAGGCGGAGGAGCGTCAATACGGCGGAATCTCCCTCGACGATAGACGGTCGTCGAGTGTTTCACATTATTCATAGATAGTTCCGGTAGTACACCCGAAATGTACGTTCGGAACACTACCGGGCGAGAAACTACTAGTAGGCTCGCCAGCAGTAAAATCACCTTTCTGCGAATCGAAAACAGACGGACGTGAGAACGCTATTCGTTTTCGAGAGCGTCGTAGATCTCGCGGTGTTCGTCCCGATCTGCCCTGGCGACTCGCAACACGAGTTCTCGACGAATGTCCTCCATCACGTCGTCGAGTGGTGTTCGTTCGCCTGTCTTCTCTTCCGTTGCCATATCTACCTCTTGACCACGAATCCCGTTAATCGTTCGGGTCCGCTGATTCATCGGACAGTTGCTCGAGTCCATACTCTACGAGGTCGCCTCGCAATCGTTCGATCACCTCGTCCAAATCGACTTCAGTCGTGCGTGCTCGGAGATATTCCAGCACGTCGTCCTCATCGACGGCCTTCTCGTCGGTGCCGAACTTCACCAGTATCCCTCTGATTCCCTCGTCGTATTCGAATCGATGACCGTTGAGTAGATAGAACACCGTTGTCGTGTTGAGTGCAGTGCGTTTGTTCCCGTCCACGAACGGGTGGTTGGCAACAAGGAGCCGAAGGAGATGAAACGCCTTCTCGTGAATCGTCTCTGGAACCGACCCGAAGCTCCCCTCGCTGACGTACTCCAGTGCGAATTCGATATCTCCGCGATTGTGGACGCCTGAGCTGGTATCTGCATACTCCGAGACAATGTCCTCGTGGATGTCGAGGACTTCTTCGACCGACGGATACCAAAACGAGTCGGTCATTATCGAGGGTTCTCATTCGATTAACCTATCGTTTTCTCTCTACGAATGAACGTCACCCAGCGGAACACGACACGGCAGTTCGGTCGATAACCGATACTGTCGAAAGGATGTACGCCCGGAACACTACCGGGCGAAAATCTACTAGTAGGCCCGGTGGAGCTAAAGACGGCATATTTAGTGGGGTCTGTTAGAAATCACCAGCAGATGATACGAATGGTGTGCAAGAGATAGAGCGTCAAGTCAGCACATGCCTTCTCCATCGCCTCTGTTTTCCGGGTCAGGTCCGCTCACGGTCGTTGCGCTCGCTGATGTTAGTAACGGTACCAACCATCCGCTTGGTATCGTCGCTATCGTCGTAGATTTCACCCCGTGACTCGACCCAGATGTGTGTGTCATTGTCGCTCTGGATGCGATACTCGATCTGAAATCCACTCTCGGTTTCGGCGGCCTGTTCGACAGCAGCAGTGGCTTTCTCTCTGTCGTCAGGATGAATATACGCCGCGAACGCTTCGAAGGTTCCCCCGAACGTCCCTGGTTCGATCCCGACCAGTCGTTCCAGAGACTCATTCCAAACCACTTCATCGGATCCAATCTTCCATTCCCAGATGCCTGTGTTCGTTCCTTGCAAGGCAAGTTCGAGGCGTTGTTTCGTCTCTTGAAGTTCCGCCTCGCGCTCCTTACGCTCGGTGATGTCGCGTCCCTCTGGGACCAACAGCGTCACATTACCCTGTTCGTCGGTTATCGGTCGAATCGAGAAATCGATAATGGCATTTTCCTCACCGCCTTGTATCTCAACCTCATAGCGGACGAACTCGCCCGCTGCGGCGCGATCGATCGCATCCTGGGTCTCCTGTTGGGTGGCGTCGTCGCGCTGCCACCAAGCCGCCTCGTAAAACGGTTTTCCGACGACATCTTCCGGGTCAAGACCGCCAAATTCGAGAGCCGGCTCGTTCACCTCAATAACTGTACCGTCAGGCTCTAACAAGCCCGTAAATTGATTTGTCTGGTTGAAAATTGCCTCGTAGCGACGTTCGCGCTCCCTGCGTTCAGTGACATCCCGGCTGATGAGCAAATGTTGTCCAGGAATAATACCCGCCGTTCCTGAATACTCAATAATTTTCTCCACGCCATCGGCACCGATTACCGTCGTTGTTTCACTCTCACCACCTGCTTTTTCGATGTCTTGCCACTCGGATTCGAACGCAAATTCGTCAGGAAGAAATTCCGTTAGCGACCGGCCGAGTAGTTTCCTCGTTTCTATCCCGAATAACGTACTCGCTGCTGCGTTTGCGTCGATAATCCTGCTCTCATCATTAATAATAGTGATCGCATCAGTCGCTTCTTCGATGGCTGTTTTGTACTTATCACGCGACCGCGTGATTTCTGTCACCTGTTGTTGAACAGTAACATTCGGCTTTCGAGGGATCGTAACCGTCATGGTCGTCCCCTGTTCCGTGATCTCTGAATCGATTGAGCCGTCATGGCTGGTCACAATCCAGTAGGCCAACCAGAGACCCAAGCCCGAGCCGTGGATGAGTGGTGTTTCCACCCCTGAGTTGAGGACTTCAGCTTCGTGATCAGGAAGCCCGGGTCCAGTATCGCTAATCTGAATCTCGATACCGTTCGGGACGATCTCGATAGCTACCGTAACACTGGGATTGTCGCCGGTGTGTTTGACTGCGTTCTCGATGAGTTCCTCGATAGCCCGGTCGAAGTTCTGCAGCACTCGCCCCTGAATTTTCGTGTCGTAGTCAACAGTGATCGGCGCTGCCGGGTATTCCTGTGTAATCTCTGCAGCAATCTCCTCTATAAGGCTTCCAATCTCTGTCGCCTGTCGTTCGGAACTGGTGGTGATAATTTCTTCCAGTATACGAGCTTTCTGACTCAAATCGATCAAGTCGTCGATGTGGGTGAGAACGGTTTCACCGACAGAATCATCATCTATCCGATCGGCCATGAGTTCCGCGTGGCCTCGAATGACTGAGATGTCGTTGCGAAGATTGTGCCGCAGGACGCGGTTAAGAACCGTGGCAAGGTTAGTTTGCTTCGTGAGCTCGCCCTCGATGAGTTCTTTTTCGAGTTCGCGTTCGAGCAATCGGGTAAGGTGGTCAGTAAACTGCATTTCAGCCTCGGTGAACGATTCAGTTCGAGGCTCTTGTGCGGCAAAACAGACGGTTCCGTAGGGTTCGTCCTCAGTAATGAGTGGAATACCGAGATGCGTATGATGCCCGCTGATTTCGAAGGCCGGATCGTCGCCCCAGCCTTGGTTTGCTGCATCGTGGAGCGCGAGTGGGGTGCCTTCTTCGATGGTCTTACAACAGTACGTTTCCTGAAGCTCTCGTTCAGAATCAGGCTGGGCCTGTCCGTCTTCCGTGTCAGTCGTGACGACGATTTCCCAGTGATCGGTTTCTTGATCGATCTGAGTGAGATAGCCGTTGTCCACGCCGAGATACTGTTTGCCAAGCTCTAACGCCTCGCTTGCTTTTTCATTAAATGGCACATCCTTCCGAACGATTTCATGGAGCCGTTGACGGGTTTTATGATCGGTTACTGTGGAATCCACCATCGTTAGAAAATTGCCACTACTCCTGTGTCGATGATCTCCTCAAGTCCTTGTATTCCAATCCATTGACGTGTAGGTATAGGGTTCATTTCCTCTCACACTATGGTATTCAAGTGGTTAAGAGATAGTTTATTGACTAGAATCACAATCACCATGACCTTCAGCTTCATCAGGACTTTTCTCTCTGGGATCCATTCCCATACAGAATGGCTGACGATCCGGATGTGAAATCCTTCGTTTCACGTTCAAAATACCGGATGGGCGTTATCCGAGTACTCTCTCAGTCAGGCCAGCTCACCCCCACCTCGATTGTGGAGAAAACCGATATACGACAACCACACGTGTCCCGGGTGTTGTCGGAATTGCGTGAGAAGGATCTTGTCAGCCTCGCAGTTTCCGAGAGTCAACGCAAAGGCCGACTGTACGAATTGACGGAGTTCGGGGATGAAATATGGTCAGATACGAACCGAATACATTGGCAGAACGACATCGCTAATATTCCTTCCACCCATCAAGAGATAGTCGCCTATCTTCATCAAGAAGTTCGGGAGAAAGTAGCTGCAGTGGGATGTTACGACGGAAATACTGTCAGTATGTACTATTTCCAAGACCAGGTGCGGGACAAGTATTCCGAGGAACAATTTGTGGAGTCCTCAGAGACCTTGATCAAGGAACTCAGTCACACCGATGCGAAGGCTGCTGAAATCACAGGTGAGCTCCGCTACGAGGTTCAATCGTTCACCAAACTGAATCGGATCGTAATTTACACTGATGACGGATTTTTGGCAATTGGATTGCAGTCAGAGTGCCAATTCGAATACCCGTCATTGATTGAGGAATGCAAGTCTATATTGGACGGAGAAACGTCCGAATAGTGTGGTTTGTGACAGCTACTGGATAAATTGATCTCTATCCCGACTACTGCTTGCCGTCGTACCAACCGATTCGAATAGACTGAGTCTGGAACCGCTCTTGTGCGGGATAAGCGCTCTGTATCCACCACGGTCATCCACAGCCGACAGATGTCAGTACTCCCGGCAGACCTCATTCCGGGCCCGTCATCATTGAATCTTTCCAAAACACGTAGGAAGAGCGGTTAATACGGAAGGGTCGATCTCAACGGCAGAGCGTAATTGAAGCAATACATATTATTTATAAATAGTTATAACAGCATACTTAAAATGTACGCCCGGAACACTAACGTCCGGCCTCATCCCTGGCGGCGTGCCGAGTCGGCCGGCTAACCCTCGTGCCGGGCGGCCGTCGGATGCGTGTAACGGCGTCACGGGCCGTCCGATGGACGACCCCACTGGTGATTCGTGGAATCACCCATGTAGCGTGCCCGGGTTCGCCGCGCGTCATCGCGCCCTGGTGGGTGTGCTCGGGCGGGGACTGAAGGCACGCACCCGACGGTACACACCCCAGCGGTTTAACCTCTGTCAGTAGACGTAGTCGCCCTCGGCGACGGAGACGTACCCGCCTTTCCGGAGGCGCCGCTTGTTCCACTTGTAGCGGACGAACAGTTTCGTCGCGTCCCACCCGGCGGCGAACCGGCGGTCGAACAGCCCGGCGCCGGACTCGTCGGCGACCATCTTGCGGGCGGTCCGGAAGACCCGATCCCAGTCGTCGGGGTCGTACTCCCGGACCATGTCGGCCATGGTCACGTTTCGGATGATCTCGTCCTCGATGGCGTCCTTCCACGCGTCGTTGTACCCCGAGAGGTCGCCCGAACCGGCCAACTCGCCGGCGATGGCCCCGGTGCGGACGGCGACGTGGTCTCCCCCCTCGTGGAACGCGGAGGTGGTTCCCATGGCGCCGCCGACGAGGGCGATGCCGGCCTCGACCGGCGAGTCGGCCGGCCGCGTCGAGGAGATGGGGTAGGTCTCGGTTCCCTTGGACTTGCCCCGGTCCTCGACCAGTGGGAAGTCACCGGGCACGTCGTACTCGTCGCCGTACTCGTGTTCGAGGAGGCGCTGGAGGTACTCGCTCCCGCTGGGCACCGACTCGTCGTCCGGGCGGAGGAGCGCGTACGATTCCGGGTTCGCGACCGACGACAGGTCGAGATCGATGGGCATCGTCAGCCCGACCCGTGCCACGTCCTCGTCGTTGGGGAAGATCCAGGGGTAGGCCGTGTGGCCGGGCATGTAGCCCCACCAGAACGTGATCGCGCCGCGGAGGTCCTCGGCGACGGCCGGTGGAAGGCGTCGGTGTTCCTGGTAGGCGATGTGGTTGGCGGTCGTCGTTCCGAGACGGTCGGTCACCGGATAGGGGAGGAAGCGATCCACCACGCGATTGGTGACGGTGCGCTGTGGACCGTCGGCGAGGACGACGAAGTCGGCCCCGACTTGGTCGCCCCCGGCAGTGTGGACGACGTGGCGCGGGTCATCGTCGAGAGTCGTCTCCACGTCACGGACGGAGACGCCGACGCGGTAGTCGGCCCCGACCCGTTCGGCCCGGTCGCGGAGCCAGTCGTCGAAGCGCGCGCGGTGGAAGGTGTAGCCGAAGTTGTCGTAGGTGGCGTCGATACCGGTCGACCGCAGGACACAGGACTCGGACGGGCCGACGAACGCGGCCCGGTCGAGTTCCGACAGCAGGACCCCGTCGGGGAACTCGTCGGGGTGGATGTCCATGATGTCGACCCAGTAGTCGAGGATGCCGGCGGCGTCGGTCGAGTCGGGGCCGAGTCCCGTCCGATCCTCGCGTGGGACCCCCTTCTCGAGGACGAGCGTGGACGCGCCGGCCGCCGCTGCCCCGTGTGCCGCCGCTGCTCCGGCGGGACCGCCGCCGACGACGGCGACGTCGACCTGTTCCATACCACACTCCCCGGCCGGCGACGGTATTAATCGCCCGGAACGGATCCGGAGGCCGGTGTCGATGTGTGCCAACCTCGTAGACTTATCACCCAGGCGGTCACATCCCCCCGCATGACCGATCCCGACGTCGTCGTCCTGCGACAGAAGGTCCACGGGATGTCCCCCGAGTCGTACGGTTCGAAGCTTCGTGACCGCCTCCCCGACCACGAGGTAGCGGTCGCGACCACGCCGGCCGAGGAGCACGACCTGCTGGAGCGCTCGCGCGTCGCGACGGGGATCAGTTTCGACCCCGAGTGGTTGGAGTTCGCCGAGAATCTCGACCTCTTTGCCTGCGCGTACGCCGGGACGGGCCACCTCGACACCGGCGCACTGGAGGCGGCCGACGTCGCCGTCACCAACGCCGCCGGCGTGCACGGCCCGAACATCTCGGAGTACGTCGTCGGCGCGCTCGTCGCCCACGAACGCCGATTCCGGCAGGCGTGGCAACGACAGGAGCGCGCCCACTGGGAGGCGTATCCCGTCGGCGAACTCCGGGGAAGCACCGCCGCAGTCGTCGGCCTCGGTGCCATCGGCACGTCGCTGGTCGACCGCCTCGATCCCTTCGGCGTCGAGACGATCGGCGTCCGGTACACGCCCGAAAAGGGCGGGCCGACCGACGAGGTGGTCGGCTTCGACGAGGTTCATTCGGCGCTCGCCCGCGCCGACTACGTGATCCTCGCGTGCCCCCTCACCGACACTACGCGGGGACTGATCGACGCCGACGCGCTGGCGTCGATGAAGGCCGACGCCTTGCTCGTCAACGTCGCTCGCGGCCCGATCGTCGACACCGATGCCCTCGTGACCGCGCTCTGGAAGACCGACATCCGCGGCGCGACACTCGACGTGACCGATCCCGAACCCCTCCCGGCGGACCACCCGCTCTGGTCGTTCGAGAACGTCCAGATCACGCCACACAACGCCGGCAACACGCCGAAGTACTACGACCGCCTCGCGGACATCCTCGCCGAGAACCTCCGGCGGATGGACGAGACGGGAGGGACCGAGGGGTTGGAGAACCAGGTCGTCTAACGCTCCGGGGGCGTGATCTCGTTTCGAAGGGTCCCGACACCCTCGTAGGTGATCTCGACGGTGTCGCCCGGCTCGACGGTGCCGGGGTTCGCCGGACTGCCGAAGGCGATCACGTCCCCCGGGCGGAACGTGAACCGCTCGGAGAGGAAGGCGATGATCTCGTGGGGGTCGAACAGCATGAGTTCCGTGTTGGCCTCCTGTCGCCGCTCCCCGCTCACGTCGGTGTGCATGTCGATCCCGTGGGGATCGAGGTCGGTCTCGATCCACGGGCCGAGCGGACCGGACGCGTCGAAGGCCTTTCGGGCCGTGCGCCCGGGCTGATCGAGGGCGTCCAGATCGTTCATGATCGTGTAACCCCGAACCACGTCGGGCACCTCGCCGGCGTCGAGCCGGTGACACTGCTCGTCGATCACGGCACAGAGTTCGCCCGCGTAGGTCACCTCCTCGGAGAACGTGGGGTACGGAACCGGTCGGTCGTGTGCGACGACCGACGCCGGCGGTTTGATGAAGAAGGACGGCTGCTCCGGGACGTCGTACTCCATCTGGTCGAGCGTCTCGGCGAAGTTCCGGCCGACACAGTAGAGCGCCGAGGGCTCACAGGGTGGTGCGAGGTGGCCGTCCTCGCCGACGACGAACGCCCCCGCGTCCGTCTCCACGACTCCGTCCCGGTACTCGCCGGCGTGAATCTCACCGTCGACCGCGATGCGTGTGCGTTTCATACACCGTCGGTCCCGCCCACCCGACAAACCGCTTGTGGATTCCCCATCGGCTCGATGCGCCCGTCGTCGACCCCCGCAAGCGTTTTATGTGTGACTCGGTAACACATACCGCACCCCTACCAGCGGCCCCCGATCCACGCCAGTTTTTACCCGTGGGCCGGTAGGGTGGTGTAATGAACTCCGAACTGCGCGACCGTGTCGAGCGAGCGGCGCGGACACACGCGCTCTTGAACGCCGTGAAGCACGGCAGCGACGCCGAGGTCGGTGCGGTTATGGGCCCGCTGATGGGCGAGAACCCCGACTTCCGGGAACACGCCGACGAGATTCCGGGCGTCGTCGGCGGCGTCGTCGCCGAGGTCAACGACCTCTCGGCGGCGAAGCGTCGCGCGGAACTCGAGGAACTGGCCCCCGAGCAGTTGGCCGAACTCGAGGCCGACGACGAGGGCGACGACCACCCCCTGCCGGACCTACCCAACGTGGACGACCACGACGAGGTGGTGATGCGCGCGGCACCGAACCCCAACGGCCCGTGGCACCTCGGCCACGCTCGGATGCCCGCGGTCATCGGAACGTACAAGCAGCGGTACGGCGGCCGCTTTCTCTGTCGGTTCGACGACACCGACCCCGAGACGAAGCGCCCGGATCTCGACGCCTACGACGCCATCCTCGGAGCCATCGACTACCTCGGATTCGACCCCGACGAGGTGATCCGGGCGAGCGACCGTCTGGAGACGTACTACGATCACGCCCGTGAGTTGATCGACCTGGGCGGCGCCTACACCTGCTCCTGTCCGCAAGCCGAGTTCTCCGACCTGAAGAACGCTGGCGAGGCCTGTCCCCACCGGGAGAAAGACGCCGGGCGGACCCGCGAGGAGTTCGAGGCGATGGTCGACGGCGAGTTCTCGGCCGGCGAGATGACCCTCCGCGTTCGGACCGACATCACCCACAAGAACCCCGCGTTGCGGGACTGGGTCGCCTTCCGGATGATCGACCGCCCCCATCCCCGACCCGAGGCGGCGGATTACCGCTGTTGGCCCATGCTCGACTTCCAGTCGGGCGTCGACGACCACCTCACGGGCGTCACGCACATCATCCGCGGCATCGACCTCCAGGACTCCGCGAAGCGCCAGCGCTTCGTCTACGACTACTTCGACTGGACGTACCCCGAGGTGGTCCACTGGGGGCACGTCCAGGTCGACGCCTACGACGTGCAACTCTCCACCTCGACGATCAAGGACCTGATCGACGACGGCACCCTCGACGGCTGGGACGACCCGCGCGCGCCCACCCTCGCGAGCCTCCAACGACGGGGTATCCGTGGCGAGGCCATCGTCGACGCGATGGTGGAACTCGGCACCTCGACGACCAACGTCGACCTGTCGATGAGCGCCGTCTACGCGAACAACCGCGACCTGATCGACGACGGCGCGGACCGGCACTTCCTCGTCCGTGACGGCGTCGAGAAGACGGTTTCGGGCGGCCCGGACGCCGGCCACCCGCCCGTCCACCCCGACCACGAGGAGCGGGGTCGCCGCGAGATACCGGTGTTGGGTGGCGTCCTCGTCGAACCGGACGACGTGCCGTCGGCCGGCGACCGCGTCTGGCTGAAGGGCTTTGGCTGCGTGCGGCACGCCGACGGAGACTTCGAGTACGTCGGCGACGACATCGGCGCCGTCCGCGAGGAGGGTGTTCCGGTGGTCCACTGGGTTCCCGCGACGGGCGGGGTCCCCGTCCGCCTGCGCACGATGGACGGCGACGTGACCGGCGTCGCGGAACCCGCGTTCGCCGACACCGCCGTCGACGACGTCGTCCAGTTCGAGCGCGTCGGGTTCGCGCGCGTCGACCGGCACGACGAGGACGAATCGGTCGCGTACTTCGCTCACGAGTAGCCACCGACCGTCCGTCGTCGACACGGGCCGTCACCGACCTCGAGGTAGCGACCGTCTCGAACCACTCACCGCCGTCGGTGTCACGGACGGCCCGTCGTAGAACCGGCCACGACACTACTCGTAGTACACGTTAACTTTCCCGCCACACTCGTCGTGGTTGTTGCACCAGAACGATTCGCGCTGCGAGCGATTGAAGATGCTGGTGATCCCGTCTCTTTTCACTTCGACCGGCTCCGTCCCCTTCGGGAGTGCGACTTGGTTTTTATGCCCACACCACGGACATTCGACGTCGAAGGGGGCCATACCCGTACTACTCGAACGGCTGGCTCAGTTATTTTGTCACTTGAGCGTTCGCAACTCCGGGTGCCGTCTCTCGTAGCGGGTGTAAGTCGGTGCAACCGGATCGCGAGGCCGGGTGCGATCGGTTCCAAGCGCTACTGTGGTAGACGGGCAGCGAGTAGCCGAGACCACCCGACAGAACGTTTATTGTCGGCGTCGCCAACGGCCGGGCATGGCGGACACCTCTCCGACGACCGAATCGAACGCCATCCCACACTGGTACACGGACGACGACGTACTCACGCTCGTCGACGGCGACGGCGTCACCGTCTACGACGACGGCGGGGAGGCGTATCTCGACTTCGCCTCACAGCTCTACTGTGTCAACGCCGGCCACGGCGAGGAACGGATCGTCGACGCCATCACCGACCAGGCCTCGCGGATCGCCTACGTCTCCTCGGCGAAGGACAACGACGAACGGACGGCGCTCGCCCGACGGCTCGCCGAGGTCGCCCCCGGAGACCTCTCGAACGTCTTCTTCTCGGTGTCGGGGAGCGAGGCCAACGAGTCGGCCGTCCAGTTCGCCCGCGAGTACACCGGTGGCCGGAAGGTACTCACACGCTACCAGTCCTACCACGGCGCGACCTACGGCGCGGCGTCGCTGACGGGCGATCCCGAGACGCGAAACGCGATGGGTAGACAGGTCGAGACGGGCGGCGCGGCGAAGTTCCTCCCGCCGCTGACCCACCGGTCCCCGTTCGACGGCGACACGCCGGCCGAGGTCGCCGAACAGGCCGCCGACCATCTGGAGTACGTCATCCACAACGAGGGGCCCGACTCCATCGCGGCGATCCTGATGGAACCCGTGGGCGGGACGAGCGGTGCGTACCCGCCGCCGGCGGACTACCTCCAGCGCGTGCGCGACCTCTGTGACGAGTACGGAATCCTCCTGATCACCGACGAGGTCATCACCGGCTTCGGCCGGTGTGGGGAGTGGTTCGGCGTCGACACCGAGGACGTGGTGCCCGACCTGCTCACCTTCGCGAAAGGGGCCACGAGCGCGTACGTTCCCCTCGCGGGCGTGATCGCGGGGCCGGAGATAACCGAGCACCTCCACGACGCCGGCATCGACGTCGGCCAGACGTTCGCCGGCCATCCACTCGCGTGTGCCGCGGGTCGGGCGGCCATGGACGCCTACGCCGACGGCATGATCGAGAACGCCCGGAAACGGAGCGAGCACCTCGAGGACCGACTCCGCGAACTCGCCGCCCACGACACCGTCGGCACCGTTCGCGGCCGGGGACTGCTGTGGGCCGTCGAATTCACCGACCCCGCCACCGGGGACCCGTTTCTCAACCCCTGGATCGAGTCGGGCGACAACCCCGTCGACGACGTGATCGACGAGACCCAGGATCGGGGCGTCCTGATCGGTGGTGGGCGGCCACGGACCCAGATCATCGTCTCGCCGCCGCTCCCGGTCACCGACGCCGAAATCGACGAGGCGGTCGACGCCCTCGACGCGTCGGTCGAGGCCGTCTTCGGCTGACGTGGGGAGTGGTCGGGTACACGACCGTGGACGTGAGGGCCACCGTTTAATATCGCGGCCCACCCGTCTCCGACCATGCTCCACATCGAGGGACCGCTTCGCACGGTCGACGTGGGTTCCCGACGCGCCGCGACCGAGTCGATCGACGACGTCCTCGCCGACTACATCGGCGGTCGGGGCGTCGCCACCCGCCTCGCCCACGGCCGCATCCCGTTCGACGTCGACCCGCTCGGCCCGGAGAACCGCCTCTACATCACCACAGGGCCGATGCAGGCCTCGGAGATGAGTTTCACCGGACGCGCCTCGGCCACCGCCGTCTCGCCGCTGACCGACGGGCTGTGTTCGTCGAACGCCGGGGGGTTCGTCTCCCGGAACCTGCTCGGTACCGGCAACGCGGTCGTGGAACTGGTCGGGGCGAGTCGGGACCTCCTCGCGGTCCACGTCCGCGAGGACGGCGTCGAGTTCGAGGAAGTGCCGGAACTGGCCGGTGCGGAGGTCCCCGAGGTCACGTCGTACGTCGAGGACGAACACGACCTCGGCCCGGACCACGTCGTCTGTATCGGCCCCGCGGGCGAGAACGAGGTTCGCTTCGCCTCGCTGATGACGAGTGAGACACGGGCGTTCGGTCGCGGCGGCCTCGGGGCGGTCCTCGGGGCCAAGGGCGTGAAACTGCTCACCTTCGACGGCGACGCCGCACCGACGGTCGACATCGACGCCGAGGCGGGGGCGATCCACCGCGAGGCGGCGACCAGCGACCACATCATGAAACGTCAGGGCACCGCGAGCGTCACCGACCTCGCCAACGAGATGGGGACGTTCCCGACCCGGTACTTCGAGGACGTCCGCTACGAGGGGTTCGAGACGATCAACGGCGACGCGGTGGAGGCGAAGAAGTACAAGAAAGGCACCTGTTCGCAGTGTGCCTTCGCCTGCAAGTTGCCGACGAAAGACGAGGCGGCGGGCGTCGAGACGGAGGGCCCGGAGTTCGAGACGATCATGGCCTTCGGCGGCAACTGCGAGGTGGACGACATCGTCTCGATCATGCAGTCCAACGACCTCTGTGACCGCCTCGGGATGGACACCATCTCCTGTGGCAACGCGGTGGCGGCCTACCTGCAGGCGAACGACGCCTTCGGCGACTCCGAGTTGATCCACGAGACGGTCGAGAAGATCGCTCGTCGGGAGGGGGACGGCGACCTCCTCGCTGAGGGTATCCACCGGTTCCACGACGACCTGGGCGTCGAGGACTGGACGGTCAAGGGGATGACCTTCTCCGCCCACGACGGTCGCACACTCCACGGCCAGGGACTCGGGTTCGCGACCGCGAACCGCGGCGCGGACCACATGTACGCGACCTTCTACGCCTACGAGTACCCACTCGTCGACGACGACGAGGCGTTCGCACCCGAGGGGCTCTCGCCGGCCAAGGCCCGCCGCCTCGTCGAACTGGAGAACAAGCGCGCACTGGAGGACTGCGGTGTCGTCTGTCGGTTCTCTCGGGGCACGATGACCGAGGAGCGGTTCGAGGCGCTGTTCGACGCCGACTTCGACGACCTGCTCGCGGTCGGCGGCCGCGTCGTCGAACTCGAACGTCACTTCAACAACCATCGAGGATTCGACCGGGCGGACGACGCCCTTCCCTACGACCTCCCCGACTTCGAGACGGCCCTCGACGCGTACTACGACGCCCGCGGGTGGACCGACGAGGGGGTCGTCCCGGACGGATCGCTTCCGGCGAGTGCGGACTGACCGAACCGTTCGGTCACAGGTTTATGCGTCCGGGCCGCGGAGTGGTGGCATGGCCATCGATCCGAACTTCGAACGGACCCGCGAGCAGGTCGACGAGGAGGACGGCGTCGCCGTCTGGGGCCCGGTCGATCCGCCCACGAAACTGGGCATCCACGGCACGCACGTCGCTGTCGACTTCGACATCTGTCTGGCCGACGGGGCCTGCCTCGAGGACTGCCCGGTCGACGTCTTCGAGTGGGTCGACTCGCCCGACCACCCCGAGAGCGAGGTCAAGGCCCACCCCACCCACGAGGACCAGTGTATCGACTGCATGCTCTGTGTCGACGTCTGCCCGGTCGACGCCATCGACGTCGATCCGGCCCGCGAGAACCGCATCTGAGGCGACTGCTGTCCAGCACGAATAATTAAGTCGGTGACTGTGGTATACGTCAACATGGAACTGACCGAACGGCTACACTTCGACCACGAGGACCGCAGGGACGTCTACGAGTACGTCGAGGCCCACGGGACCGTCCGTGCGGGCGAGGCCCGCCGGGCGCTGAACCTCGATCCGGAGGCGTTCGGTCACCACGTCACCGTGTTGCGGCGTGACGGCTACATCCGCCGGGAGGGAAACCACCTCCGCGTCGCGTACCAAGAAGAGACGGCCGAGCACCACGATACCACGGGCCTCGCCTACACCATCCGGGCGGCCGAGCAGTCGGACCTCTCGGGGTTGATCGGCGTCATCCGGGAGGTGGCGGAGGAGGGGACGTACATCGAGGCCGAGACGGTCGCCGACCTGCTCGACCACGAGGAAGTGATCCTCCGGCACAACGACGTCCGGTCGCGGATGGTGTTCGTCGCCACCGTCGACGACGAGGTGGTCGGCTGGGTCCACCTCGACCTGCCCGAGATGGAGAAACTCTCTCACACCGCCGTGTTGACGGTCGGGCTCCTCCCCGACCACCGTGGCAACGGCATCGGCGGTGCGTTGCTCGACCGCGGTGTTCGGTGGGCGAGAGAGCACGACTTCGAGAAACTGTACAACAGCGTCCCGTCGACCAACGAATCCGCGGTCACCTTCCTCGAATCCTGCGGCTGGGAGATCCAGGCCATCCGCGAGGATCACTACCGCATCGACGGCGACTACGTCGACGAAGTGATGCTGGCGACGTGGCTCTCCGATCGCGATTGAACCCGTTTCCCACACCCGATCGCACGCGGTCCCGCGACCGGGTGTGCGACGACGGTCACTCGGTCGTCTCGTACCGACGGCGTTCCTCGTCCGCGATCTCGCCCCCGTACCGGTCCAGCAGCGGCCGGTAGGCGTCGCCGAGCGACCGCATGCACTCCCGCGTCGAGACGTAGTCGAGGTCGGCCGCGACCCGTTCCCAGGTGTGGCCCTGTAGCGACTTGCGGACGAGCAACCGCTCTTCGCGAGCCGAGAGGTCGGCGTCGGGGGCCGTGAGGTGGGCGAGCGCGAGCTCTCGGAACGCCCCGGGAGCGGCGTCGTAGAGGCCGGGGCCGTCGGCCGCGGCGGCGACGACGCGCCACTCGTGGTCGGTGAGCCGTGGGGAGTGGCCCGTCGCCGTCGCCCCGAGAACCGCCCGCGCCACGTCCGGGTCGAGGTCACGGAGCGCGTCGGAGCACGCGTCGCGCATCCGTCGCCGGAAGCGGCGGCCGTGTCGCTCCCGTAGGTCCCGGCCCGCCCGACTCGTCGGCCGGAGCATCACCGCCGAATACTCCCCGCTCGCGGCGTTTCGCGTCGTCGAGCAGTGGACCGTTCGGTAGCCGTTCCGCCGCCAGAACCGCACCAGCCGTGGGGTCGCGCCGTAGCCGACGCCGAACCAGTCGACCTCGTCGTCGAACTCGTCGTGACAGCCCTCGAGGAGTCGGGAGCCGAATCCCCGGGATCGAACCGCGTGGTGGGTCGCGATCCGCAACACCCGGTAGCCGACGGGGACGCCCGCGCGGAGGTCTCGCAACTGGCTCGTCAGCACGTCGGGGAGCATGTTTCCTCGGACGCGCGCGCCCTCGTACATCTCGGTCCGGAGCGACTCCCGGAGGCCACCCTCGCGGGCGAGGAGGGCGACGGCGGCGACGTGGCCGTCGACGGTGAGTGCCCGGGCGAGGAGGTTCGGCGCGTCGAGCAGCCGGGCCAGGTCGTCCGGTTCCGTCCGGTAGTGGGCGAGGACGAGGAGGCCGAACGCCTCCCGGAGCAGGTGTTCGTCGTCGAGCAACGCGTCCGGCGAGAGCGTCCGGTAGGTCGCGTCGGCGGGCGTCGTCCCGGCCAGCAGGGGATCGACGGCGGGGCGGGCGTCCAGCAGGAGCGCACGGAATGCCCACACCTCGACGGGGTCGCCCGCGGCGTAGCGGACCGGGTCGTCCAGACGGACGTCGACGGCCTCGCAACCGTCCGCCGCGAGTCGGTCGCGAAAGCGCACCTCGAAGCCGCGGCCGGTCCCCTCGTAGCCGTGGACGGTCGTCACGAACGCCGTCGCGGGCGGATCGGACCCCTCGACGAACGTCGCCAGCCGATCGACGGGGAGGGCGGCCGCCTCGTCGACGATCACGGCGTCGGGTTCTTCCGGACTGTCGACCGCCGCCGCGGGGTCGAGATATCGGACGCGACCCTCACCCAGCGACAGGACGTGTGCCTCCTCGTCGTGGCTCGACTCGCCGAGCGTCGAGAGCAGGTCGGCCGCGTGGTCGAAGACGGCTTCGGCGTTCCGGTACGCGGGGGCCGTGACTAGGACGTCCCGACCCTCGGCGGCGAGGCTCCCCGCGGCGAGGCCGGCGGCGGCGGACTTCCCCCGCCCGCGGTCGGCCTCGACGACGACGGCGACGCCACGCTCCCGGAGGCGTTCGAGCGCGGCGACGGCGTCGACCTGATCAGCGGTGAGACAGGCCTCGTAGGCCGCCGGCGGGAAGGCGGCGGCGTCCGGGACCGCGGTCGGCGTCCGGGACCGGGCGGGCGGCGGGTCGGTCAGACCGTCGCGTTCCAGCGTCCAGTGGTCCACGTCCACGACGGCGACGCCCGGATGCTCGCGGAGCGTCTCGACGAGGCGACGACGGAAGTGTCCGGTCACGTCCTCGACGGTGAAGGGCGGGACGGCGAGTCGCTCGTCCGTGTCGGTCCGGCGGGCCGGCCAGTCGTCGAGCGGCGGCGTGACGAGGACGAGGAGGCCGCCGCCGTCGACGGCACCGACGACACGGCCGAGGACGTTCGCGGTGAACCCCTCGTGGGCGTCGACGACGACGGCCTCGCGCGTGACTCCGAGGAGACGAGCGGCGTCGTCTGGGCGGACACGGTCGCCCCGGCCTTCCCGCGTCGTGACCACCGTCGCGGTCAGGTCGTCCAACACCTCGAGGACGTCTTGGGTGGCGTCGAGGCCGCGGTCGCGGTCGCCGGCGAGAACGAGTATTCGCCGCTCGTTCGCCCGCCGTGCCTCGGCGACGAGGGCGGCGACGGTGGCAGCGAGGTCCATGGACCGCCGTACCGCGGCTGCGAACAAGGGCCTTGTCCTCCGGACCGGTGACGTCGGTGTCACGTGGTGACGGTGGTGTCACACAGTGGTTATATCCGTCCGCCGCCTACCGAGAGGCATGCCTGCCGACATTCCGGGCGTCCACCACGTCACCGCCATCGGGAGCGACCCCGCTCGAAACGCCGCGTTCTACACCGAGACGCTCGGCCTCCGTCTGGTCAAGCGGAGCGTGAACCAAGACGACGTCTCGGTGTATCACCTGTTCTACGGCGATCACAGCGGGTCGCCCGGGACGAGCATGACCTTCTTCCCCTACCCCGACGCGGCCCCCGGCCGACCGGGGACGGGACAGGCCACAGCCGTCGCCTTTCTGATCCCGGCGTCGGCCGTCGACTACTGGCTCGACCGCCTCGCCGACGCCGGCGTCGACGTCGACGCCCCACGCGAGCGGTTCGGCGATACGGTCGTTCCGTTCCGCGACCCCGACGGTCTCCCGCTCGAACTCGTCGCGCGTGCGGACGCGCCGGCCGGCGATCCACCGGCTGGACCGGTCCCCGCCGACCACGCGATCCGCGGCTTCCACGGCGTCACCCTCTCGCTGGTCGACACCGACCGGACGGCGACGCTCTTGGAGTCGATGGGGTTCGACGAGACGGCGTCGGCGGGCGATCGGCGGCGCTTCGAGGCCGAGGGCGATCTCGGCTACGCCGTCGACCTCCGAGAGCTTCCCGACGGACCACAGGGTCGGCCCGGCGCGGGAACGGTCCACCACGTCGCCTTCCAAGTGACTCGCGAGGACCACGCCGAGTGGCGTGACGTCCTGATCGACCACGGCCTCCGACCGACGGAGGTCATCGATCGAAAGTGGTTCGAGTCGGTGTACACCCGCACGACGGGTGGTGTTCTCTTCGAGTACGCGACGAAGGAACCGGGATACACCGCCGACGAGGACCTCGAGAGCCTCGGCGAACGCCTCGTCCTCCCCGAGTGGCTCGAGGACCGACGGGACGAGATCGAGGTCGAACTGCCACCCCTCGACCTGCCGGCTGCCGGCGAGTGACTCCCGGCGTGTGTCGGCCTCACACCCCGTCTCGCGTTTGAAAGCGCTTTTATGGGCCCCCCTGTTACTGATCCCTACAGCCTGCCCGGGGTTGATGACGCGCTTCGCCATCAGGGACTCAGCCTGGTGAGGCGTGCGAGCCCACGGGCAGGGGGTACAAATCATGTCAGTTTACGTCAATTTCGATGTCCCGGCGGATCTCGCCGACAGCGCCATCGAGGCGCTCGAAGTAGCGCGAGACACGGGTAGTGTCAAGAAGGGAACGAACGAGACGACCAAGGCGGTCGAGCGTGGCAACGCCGACCTCGTCGTCATCGCGGAGGACGTCCAGCCCGAAGAGATCGTGATGCACCTGCCGGAACTCGCCGACGAGAAGGGAATTCCGTACGTCTTCGTCGAGACGCAGGACGACGTCGGCCACGCGGCCGGTCTCGAAGTCGGGAGCGCGGCGGCCGCCATCGTCGATGCGGGCGACGCCGATGAGAGTGTCGAAGACATCGCCACGAAGGTCGAGGACCTCCGGTAAGCCACCATGAGCGCCGAAGAGAGTGCCAGCGACTCGATGCCCGCGGAGGTAATCGAAGTCGTCGGCAAGACCGGCATGCACGGCGAGGCCATGCAGGTCAAATGTCGCATCCAGGAGGGATCGAATCAGGGCCGTATCATCACGCGCAACGTGCTTGGCCCCGTCCGAGAGGGCGATATACTCCAGTTGCGCGAGACCCAGCGCGATGCTGACTCCATCGGGGGACAGTAATGGTCGATACACGCATCTGTGACTATTCGGGCGAGGAGATCGAACCCGGCACGGGGACGATGTACGTCAAGACGGACGGCACGATTCTGCACTTCGTCGACTCCAAAGCCGAGAAGAACTACTTCCTCGGGCGCGAACCCCGGGATCTGGAGTGGACCGCCGAGGGACAGGCGAGCGGCGGCGACGCGGGTGGGGAATGAGCGACGCCGAGCGCACCTTCGTGATGGTCAAGCCCGACGGCGTCCAGCGAGGGCTGATCGGCGAGATCGTCTCTCGGTTCGAGGACCGCGGCCTGAAACTCGTCGGCGCGAAGTTCACCCGGATTCCCGAGGAACAGGCCCAGGAACACTACCGCGAACTCGAGGACGAGCCCTTTTTCGACGGTCTCGTCGAGTTCATCACCTCCGGTCCCGTGCTGGCGATGGTCTGGGAGGGCCAAGACGCCACCCGGCAGGTCCGCAACATGATGGGGAAGACCGACCCTGCCGAGTCGCCGCCCGGAACGATCCGTGGCGACCTCGGCCTCGACCTCGGCCGGAACGTCATCCACGGCTCCGACCACGAGGAGGACGGAGCGAACGAGCGGGAGATCGACCTCTTCTTCGACGAGGACGAACTCCACGACTACGAGAAAGTCGACGAGACCTGGCTGTACGAGTAGGCCGCGCGGTGTCGACCCGTTCAGAAGGTTTTTGTCGATCCGTGACACGCCGTCGTGTGTGACCTCACACGAGTTGGACAAGACGCCGGACGACGATGCGTTCGACGAGAGCGAGTTCATAGAACTGTCGGTCGACGGTCGGTCGATCCTCCGCCTCAACGTGCTCGACGATGCACTCCTGTCGAGCGTCGACGAGGCGGCCATCGTCGCCTGGCTCGAAGCGATGGGCGAGGGAGTCGCGGAAGAGCTGGCGGAGGAACAGGACGTCGAACCGGAGGAACTTCTCGAATGGCACGCTCCCGACGTTCGGGTGTACGACACCGAGAACGAGGACTGGGAGGAGCTGTCTCCCTGAGCGTCGTCCGTGGCACGACCCAACGACGGACGGGTCGTCACGTCGGAATCGGTCGGCCCCGGTGTCGGAGACGGGCCAGTATTCGGCACCGTCGACGGCGCTGACTCCCCCCGCTCGATCGGAACACGACGGGACCTGACCGTACGAGTAGCTACGGGTCGACGAAGTAGCCGGTGACGAGTCGTTCTTCGGCCCGACGCAACCGGTAGGAGAGCGTCGACCGCGGCACGTCGAGTGTCGACGCCAGGTCGTCAAGCGTCACTTCCCGTGGCGTCCGGTAGTAGCCGTGATCCACGGCTGCTCGCATCGCTCGCCGTTGATCCGGGGGGAGTTCGACCGATCCCAGCGAGTCGTGCCCCCACCCTTCGGCCTCGCACAGGTGACCCATACGGAAGGAGAGTCCCGACCGCAGATTCGCGCCGAGAGCGTCGTACAACAGGCCCACCTTCTCGTCGGACTTCATGAGGATGCGCCAGCGGTGACGACTCCCTCGTCGCGTGGTGCAGTACAGGGATCCGTGGGGGAGATACTGGCCGGCGAGCGTCTGAACGGACTCGCCGTCCTCGACGCCTTCGAGGTGAGTGTAGATCACCCGCTCGTCGTCCGACCGCTCCAGCACGTCGTGGTACCGCGTGGCCGTACAGTCCGTTGCGGTCACCGAATCCGTCCGCACCGTCTCGTCGAGGCGGAGTCGTTCGACCGCGTCGAGCGCCGCCGTCGGGCCGATCAGTCGCTCGATGCGCCAGAAGCGGTCCGTGCTCACACAGCCGTGTAACGCCTCGGCGACGAGTGTCGGGTGCTCGATGAACACGTCCATCACCGGATCGGCACCCATCTCGTACACGACATCGAACGTGAACTCACGCATCGGGCACCCTCCAAGGGTCGTGAGACGTCATCGACACGCCTCGGCGTACGCCCGCCAGCGCATAAGACTTCCCTCCGATCGGTCGACCGACACGAGTTGTCGTTCGACAACTCAATTATTATTTGTGTCCACTACGTGGGTGGTATTGCCTCGCATGAGTACCGACGAACCAAGCCAATCGACCGAGGAGCATGGCCACGAACACCACGAAGTAGAGGGACCGGGGTATCCGACGCCCGCGGCGATGCGAACCGAGTCCGAACGCGAGAAGACGGCGTTCGTCATCGCGCTCCGTGTCGGGATGGACGTCGACGGCTCCGACTTCATCGGCGTCGTCGACCTCGACCCCGAATCGGACACGTACAGCGAACTGATCGACACCGTCGAGATGCCGAACAAGGGCGACGAACTCCACCACTTCGGCTGGAACACCTGTTCGTCGTCGTGTCACACCGAGGGGCTGATGCGCGATCACCTGATCGTGCCCGGACAGCGGTCCTCGCGCATCCACATTCTCGACGCCGAGGATCCGCGGGACATGGAGATCGAGAAGGTCATCGAGCCCGAGGAGCTCTTCGAGTACGACCTGTCGGCGCCCCACACGGTTCACTGTGTCCCCGGTGGCAAGGTCGTCATCAGCATGCTCGGGGACGCCGACGGCGAACTCCCCGGTGGCTTCCTGCAACTCGACCAGGAGGACTTCTCCATCGACGGCCACTGGGAGGCCGACCGCGGTGACATGGAGATGAACTACGACTACTGGTACCAGCCCCGCCACAACGTGATGATCTCGACGGAGTGGGCCGCGCCGAAGACCTACTACCCCGGCTTCGACCTCGACGACGTTGAGGCGGGCAAGTACGGCGACAGCATCCACATCTGGGACTGGGAGAACAAGGAACACCAGCAGACCCTGACCTTCGGCGAGGAGGGGCTGATTCCGCTCGAGATCCGGATGCCCCACGATCCCGAGGAGACGCAGGGCTACGTCGGTGCCGCCCTCTCCTCGAACATCCTCCGCTTCTGGGAGGAGAGTGACGGCGTCTGGGAGTGGGAGAAAGTCATCGACGTCGAATCGCGCGAGCATCCCGACTGGGACATGCCCGTCCCCGGGCTGGTGACCGACATCGTCCTCTCGCTGGACGATCAGTACCTGTTCTTCTCGAACTGGCTGCACGGCGACATGCGGATGTACGACGTCAGCGACTTCGGCAACCCCCGACTTGTCGACCGGATCTGGGCCGGCGGCAACTTCGGTGACCGACAGGAGATCCAGGACACCGAGATCCGAGGTGCCCCCCAGATGCTCCAGCTCTCCCGCGACGGCAAGCGCGTCTACTGGACGACGTCCCTGTTCTCCTCGTGGGACAACCAGTTCTACCCCGAAATCGGCGAACAGGGATCGCTGATGATGAAGGCGGACGTCTACCCCGACGAGGGGCGGATGGAACTCGACGAGGACTTCCTCGTGGACTTCGGCGACGCTCCGGGCGGTCCCGCCCGCGCCCACGAGATCAGGTGGCCCGGCGGCGACTGTACCAGCGACGTCTGGCAGTAGATGCCCCACGAGGTCACCTTGGAGTGGCGTGACGGGCGGGAAGCGACGATCGACGTCGCCGAGGGCGAGACGATCATCGACGCGACCGAGCGCGAGGGACTCGGTGTCCCCTACGGCTGTCTGTACGGCGCCTGCGCCACCTGCACCGGGCGTCTACTGGACGGTGACCTCGTTCACGTCGAGCGGGCGAACGGGCTGAAACCCCGACACCGACAGCGTGGTTACGTCCTCCTCTGTGTGGCCGAACCGCGTTCGGATTGTCGGATCGAAGTCGGCGCGGACGTACAGGCCGATCTCGTACCAAACCCCTGGAAATGAACCGAACCCACCGCCGCGTTTTGACCGCCGTCTTCGGGAGCGCCGTCCTCTCGACGCCGGTCGCCGCACACGGCGTCGGGACTGCCGCGGCCGGACTCGGCTTCCCGCTCGTCGTCGCCGCCTCGGTCGGTGCCAGCCTGTTCGGGGGCGGTCTCGTCCTCGCCGCCGCCGGTCGGCGGAACGTTCCGATCCGACGGGTCGTCCTCCCCTTGCTCGTCGCCCTCGGCGGGCTCTCGGTCGCGCTCGCCCTCGACGTGGTCCCGATCAGTGCGGTCCTCGGCGTCACCGTCGGCGTGGGACTCGCCACCGCCGTCCGCGGGCGCACCCTCACGGACTGTGGCACCTGTGCGGACGCCGCGCTGGGGGCCGTGACGCTCCACCGCGGCCTCGAAGGGGTCGTCCTCGCCACGCTCTACGCCGCCGACGCGGCGCTCGGTGTCGCGGGTGCGGCCGTCCTCGCGGTCCACGCCATGGCGGAGACGGCCGCCGTCGGCTCGCTGTACGCGACCTCCCGGCGGTACGCACTCGGCGCGGTCTGTCTCCTACAGGTCGGGTTCGTCGGCGGCGTCGCCGCGGGGTGGCGCGTCGTCGACGCCGTCCCACCGGCGCTCGAGGCGGGACTGCTAGCACTCGTCGGTGGTGTCCTCCTCGCCGTCGGCGCTCGGGAGGGCTACCTCCGCTACGCCGGGCGGCGGTCGGCCGTCGCGGGATGAGTCGGGGTCTCCGGGCCTCGCCACGGCGTCCGTCACCGGGGAGCGGTGGAACGGTCCGCTCCTGCCGGCCGTCGCTCGGCCGGACGCCTGTCGGCGTACGGATACTCGAGGGAGAGGGTCCGACCGCTCAGGCCGAATCCGACTCGTCGACCGACTCGGCGTCGCGTTCGTGGATCCGAACCGTCGAAATCCGGGCACCGTCGACGCCAGTCACCTCGATGGCGCGTCCAGCGACGTCGACGCGGTCACCCACTTCGGGCGCGCGGTCGAGTCGGCTGAGCACGACACCGCCGATCGTTCCGACCGTCTCGTGGTCGATGTCGACGTCGAGTACGTCGTTGACGGTCGATATCGCGACGCCGCCGTCGGCGTCGAACCCCCCGTCCCCCCGCCGGCGGATCGTCGATTCACGCTCGTCGGCGTCGAACCCGTCGCGGAGATCACCGACGACGGCCTCGACGACGTCCTCGACCGTCGCGATACCCTCGAACGATCCCCACTCGTCGATCACCGCGGCCACCTGCTGGTGCTCCGCCCTGAACTGCAACAGGAGGTCGTTGATCGCCGTCGTCTCCGGGACGACGATGACCTCGTGTGCGATGTCGCCGGCCGTCGTCGCCGCGTCCGCCTCTTCGCTCGCGCGCAACACGTCCTTGACGTCGACGAACCCGACCACCTGGTTCGGGTCGTCGGCCTCGACGACCGGATAGCGCGTGTGGCCGGACTCGAAGACGGTCTCGCGAAGAGCCGATAGCGTGGCGTCGGCTGGCACGCTCGTCACGTCCGGCCGTGGAACCATGACCTCCCGCACGGTGGTGTCGTCGAGTTCGAACACACGCTCGATCATCGCTACCTCCTCGACGTCGATATCGCCCTCCTCTCCGGAGCGTGCCAGGACCCGCCGGATTTCGCGTTCGCCGAGCGTCTCGTCGGACTCGGAGGCCGGCGGTACACCCAGAAACTGCGTGAACGCGTTGGCCGCCCCGTTGAAGACGACGATCCCCGGGTAGAAGATGTAGTAGAAGAGTTTCATCGGCGGTGCGAGCAACAGCGAGAGTCGCTCGGTCCGGGCGATGGCGAACGTCTTCGGCGCGAGTTCACCGAAGACGACGTGGAGAAACGTGATGATCAAGAAGCCGATGGCGACGGCGACGAGGTGGACGAGCGCCGTGGGAAGGACCGACCCGAGTACGGGTTCGAGGAGCGACGCGATTGCCGGTTCGCCGGCCCACCCGAGGCCCAGCGAGGCGAGGGTGATACCGAGTTGCGTCACCGCGAGGTAGTTGTCGAGGTCGTTCATCACGTCTTGGAGGGCCGCCGAGCCAGGGCTCCCGTCGGCGGCGAGTTGTTCGACCGACGTGGCACGGACCCGCACGAATGCGAACTCCGCGGCGACGAAGAAGCCGTTCAGCACCACGAGGAACAACGCGACGAGGAGCCGTGCGATGGAGAGGCCGACGTCTACCATCGACACACTCGGTAGCCGGCGGCGCTCGTGTCAAACGAATCCATACTGGCACGTCCCCGCGAACCCACTAAAAATGTCGTCCCGGTCGGAGCCCCGCCGTCCAGTCAGTCGTCAGCGGCGTGGGCGTCGTGCTCGCAGACCGCCGGCTCCGGTGCCACGTCGATGGCCGGGTTCTCGTCGAAGAAGCCCTCGGGTGCGAGTTCGAAACTCGCCACCTCGACCGGCAGCACCGGCCAGTCCTCGGGTCGGGTGCGGTGGTTGACGCCGAGCGTGTACCAGACGACCAGATCCTCCTCGACGATGTCGCGGTCTTGGCTGGTCCACTCGCGGAGTCCCGATGGATCGTCGTTCTGGGTCGGGTAGTCGCCGCCGGCGTACATCTCGTCCTCGTCGTACGGCGTCACCCAGAAGTCGTCGTCGACGAACCCGGCGCGCCGGCGGGCCGGCGACCCGGGCTGCATCGGCGACCCCACGTTCGTCTTGGGGTGGAGTTTGTATCCGGTGTTGTAGCCGTAGGCGTTCGTCTCGTTGGGATTGACGGTCTGCCAGTACCGCCCGCGGTTCGGATCGATGCCCATCCGTGCCTCCTGTTCGGACTCCAGTAGCGTCTCCTTCATCTACCACCCCTGACCCGCGGGGTTGTCGGACTCCTCGTGGTTCCAGGCCACGTCGTCTACCGGTTCGTTGTGGACCTCGTACACCGAGTTCTCCTCGCCGTCGATGTCGAAGTCCATCCGGAAGTTGAAGTGGTGCTGGTGGAGGGAGGTCTTGATCTGCGGGGCGGCCACCTCGTAGAACCCGCCCGTGCCGTCGGCAGTCGTCCCCTCGGGCACCACACCGTTAGAGTCGATGCCGGTCAGGCGCATCTCGGCCTCGATCCGACCGTCCTGGTAGAAGTAGTAGTAGAAGGCGTAGTCGTAGTTGTAGACGGTGGTGATCTGTGAGATGACCAGCTGCCGGCGACGCCGGACCTCCGTGTTGCCCTTGCGGACCTCGGTGTGTTTCCAGAGGAGGCCGTCGTCCTCCTCGTGCATGCAGATGGCGTTGGGGAACTCGAGGACCTCGCCGTTCCGGTCGTTGGTGACGGCGTCGAAGTAGTGCATGACGCCCAGACAGTCACAGCCCTCGTCGAGGGAGTTCACCATCCGCCCGACGTTGAACTCGCCGATGTCGAGGGCGTTCTTCCAGCTGTGGTTGGGGTCGGTGTCGCCGTAGGGCACCGACATCGCCGACGCGGCGAGCCGGTGGAGGATCTTTCGCTCCTCGCCGCCGTCGTCGTAGGTGACGTCGTGGATCACGAGCCCTTCGCGGTCGGTCCAGCCGACGCGGAACGACCACTTCTCCCACTCGACCTCGCGGCCGTCGACCCCCCAACTCACACCGTCGGGCTGGACGACGTCGAGGTGTTCTCGCGTGTCCCGAGTGTCGACCTCGTCGGCTCTGAAGTCGGCACGTTCGGGTGGTAGCGGGCTGTCCTCGTCGACGACGCCGTTGTCGACGACGTCGACGACCTCCATCTCGTCGAGGTCGACGAACGTGTGGATCCCTTCCAGCGGCCGGGAGTAGGCGTTGTCCGTCTCGTCGCGTCCGACCCACGCGAGGCCGCGGGCGAGGCGTCGGTCCTCGAACTCGTCGGGGACGAACTCGCTGGCGTTGACCGGCCACGGGTCGACGATGACGTGTTCGAAATCCTCGACACCGCGCTTGCGCGCGGCCTCGCGGAACGCCTCGCTCTCGATGATGGCCCGTTCCGACTCGCGGACGTCCATGTCCGGGATGTGCGGGATCGCATCCGGCAGATGCTCCCACGAGACCACCTCGTCGTCGCTCAGGGAGACGACCGCCTCGTAGGTCTCCCGCTCCTCGAAGTCGCGGAGGACGGCCGTCACCTCGCGGTCGAACGGGCCGCCGTCCCCCCACTCGGCTAGTTCCTCTTTCGGTGGCTCGACCGGCTGGTAACTGTAGAATCCGACACTGCCGTCGACTTCCGGGCGCTCCTCTAGGATCTCCGTGGTCAGTTCGATCTCCGCTGCGGTCAGGGGATCGAGCGGATGCTCGACCTCGGGAGTGCTTACTTGTGCTATTTCATTCGTGTTACTCGGAGCCATCTAAATTAAATATTCTGGGCAGACCCGAAAAATAGCGCGTTTTACAGAACTTATTTGGGGCCTTAGGGTGAATAACACTCTGTATAAGTGGAGAATATATCGTGTTTAGCAAAACTTTATAACACAGGTATATATCCGACTCTATGTGGATGCCTATGCACGATAGCGAAACGAATGCGATCGTCGTTCAGACGGAGGCCGAGAAGGATCGTACCGTACTGATACCGCACGACTGCGACGGATCGGTGGGGTGTCGCTGAGATGGACGTACTCCTGCAGGCCGACCCCGAGGTCATCGCCGAGGGCGTCAACCTGCTCTGGGTCATGGTCGCGACCTTCCTCGTGTTCTTCATGCACGCGGGCTTCGGGATGCTCGAATCCGGCCAGGTCCGCTCGAAGAACGTCGCGAACCAGTTGACGAAGAACGTCCTCACCTGGGGGATCGGCGTCCTGGCGTACTTCATCGTCGGCGTCGGCGTCTCCGCCATCGTCGCCGGGGTCACCTCCGGCGGCGGCTTCTCCGCGCCTTTCGCCCACTACAGTGCCGGCTCGACGACGTGGGCGAGCATCCTCTTCGGGGCCGCGTTCTCGATGGTCGCGGCCTCTATCGTCTCGGGCGCCGTCGCCGAACGCGCACAACTCCGTGGCTACCTAGTCTTCACCGTCTTCGTCGGCGCGCTCATCTACCCGGTCGCGACGGGCCTGACCTGGGGTGGTGGCTTCCTCTCCGCGCTTGGATTCCAGGACTTCGCCGGCGCGGCGGTCGTCCACATGACCGGTGGGGTCTGTGGCCTCGTCGCCGCCTACACGGTCGGTCCGCGGGTCGACAAGTTCAACGACGACGGCTCCGCGAACGTCATCCCCGGACACTCGCTGCCCTACGCCATCCTCGGGACGCTCATCCTCGCTTTCGGCTGGTACGGGTTCAACGTCGGCACCGCGGTTAGCGTCTTCCAGGTCACCGACGCCGGCGAACTCGCCCTCGCCGACTACGCCTACGCCGGCCGTGTCGCGATCAACACCGCGCTGGTCATGGGGACCGGAAGCATCGGCGCCGCGGCGGTCAGCGTTCTCCGGAGCGGCAAGGTCGACAGCCTCATGACGGCCAACGGCCTGCTTGCGGGCCTCGTCAGCGTCTGTTCGATCGCCGCGGTCGCGAGTTGGCAGGCGACGCTCGTCGTCGGCTTCGTCGCCGGCGTGCAGGTCGTCCTCGTCTTCGACCTGCTGGAGAAGATCGGCATCGACGACGTCTGTGCCGTCTTCCCGGTCCACGGCTCCGCCGGCGCGCTGAGTGCGCTCGCGTACCCCTTCGTCGACACCACGTCGGCGTTCTCGGTCTCCCAACTCGGCGTGCAGATCGCCGGCATCGTCGTCCTCGCGGCCTGGGCAGCGGTGATCACCTTCCTCATCTACGGCCTGCTGAGTGCGCTCGGCTGGGCGCGGGTGAGCGGCGAGCACGAACGCGAGGGGCTCGACTCCTCGGAACACGGCATCGTGACCTACCCCGAATTCGGCGACAACTCGGTCGGCACCGCACCGGGGCGCGCACCCGAGACGGCGGCCGACGGCAGTGGGGTGTCCGACGATGACTGAGATCGAGATGGTGGTCGCGTACATCCGCCCCGACACACTCGGAGCGGTGAAGCAGGCGGTCGCCGAGGCGGGCGCGCCCTCGATCACGGTGTCGAACGTCTCCGGCCGTGGCTCACAGCCCGCGAAGAAGGGGCAGTGGCGCGGCGAGGAGTACACCGTCGACCTCCACCAGAAGACGAAAGTCGAGTGCGTGGTCGCGGACGTCGACGGCGCGGACGTGGCCGAGGCCATCCGCGATGCGGCGCACACGGGTGAACCCGGCGACGGCAAGATATTCATTATGCCCGTCGACAACGCGATCCAGGTCCGCACGGGCAAGGAGGGCCCCGACGCGGTCTGAGGCTGCGCGTCGCCCGCGAACAGTCCCCGTCCCCACTCGATACGTCGCCCGTGCACTCCGTTCATTCATGTCACTCACCCCGCTTGCCGTCCCGCTCGCCCTCCTGACCGCTGCGGCGCTCTCGACCCCGGCGGCCGCCCACGGGACGGCGACCACCGTGCGCGGCCTCGCCTTCCCCGCAGTCGTCGTCGCCTCGATCGGCGCCAGCCTGCTCGGCGGCGGGGTCGTCCTCGCCCTGACCGACCCCGCCGCTGGCACGGATCGCGTCGATCGCGTCCTCCCGCCCCTGTTGCTCGGACTCGGGGGGCTCTCGATCACGCTCGCCCTCGACGGCGCGCCGCTCGGCGTGGCGGCCGGCGTCCTCGCCGGTGTGGGTGTGGTCGCCGTCGTCCGTGGCCGTGCCGTCACCGACTGCGATACCTGTGCGGACGCCGCGCTGGGGGCCGTGACGCTCCACCGCGGCCTCGAAGGGGTCGTCCTCGCCACGCTCTACGCCGCCGACGCGGCGCTCGGTGTCGCGGGTGCGGCCGTCCTCGCGGTCCACGCCATGGCGGAGACGGCCGCCGTCGGCTCGCTGTACGCCGCCACTCGCCGGCACGCGGTCGGCGCGGTCTGTCTCCTACAGGTCGGGTTCGTTGGCGGCGTCGCCGCGGGGTGGCGCGTCGTCGACGCCGTCCCACCGGTCGCCGAGACGGGTGCTCTGGCGCTGGTGGGTGCCGTGCTCCTCGCCGTCGGCGTTCAAGAGGGGTATCACCGCTACGCCGACCGGCGGGCCGTCGTGGCGTAGGTGGTCCCGGCGACCGGGCCCCCACGACAGACATATACGTTCGACCCCGCTACACGGCCCGAGCCTCCCGGTGCTCTTTCCCACTCACCTCGCCGCGGCGTACGTCCTCGGGGAGCGGTGGGACCTGTCCGCTCCCCTCCTCGTCGCGGGGGCGGCGCTCCCCGACCTCGTGGACAAGCCCGCCGCGATGCTGAATCTCGTCGACCTCTACCAGACGGCCGGACACTCCCTGGCCGTCCTCGCCGCCGGCTTCGCCGTCGTGTTCCTCCGCCGGGCATGGACCCCGCTGTGGCTCGGCTGGGCGTCACACCTCGCGCTCGACGCCGTCCACATGATCGTCAACGGGCGGCCGGGGGACCTCCTCTTTCTGGCGTGGCCGACGATCACGCACGTCCCGGCCGTCTCCCTCCCGCCCGTCGCGTTCGCTCGCCACTACGTCGGCACGCCGTCGTTCGCCCTCGAGTTCGTCGTCTGGGGTGTGCTGGCCGCGATGCTTCTGGGTCGGCGACGACCCACGAAACGAAGGGACTGCGGTCGAAGTTAGTCCGCGCTGACTTCCGGACCGAGGTCGATCTCGCCGGCGTCGAGTTCGGCTTCGACCTCGCGGGCGGCCGTGACCATGTTCTCGATCTTCCGGTACGCGACCTCCCGGGGGAGGAGCTTCACGCCACAGTCCGGGCTGACGGTGAGGTTCTCCGGCGGGACGACCTCGAACCCGCGCAGAATGTTCTCCTTGATCTCCTCGACGGACTCGACCTCCGTGGTGTGGACGTCGACGACGCCGAGCGCGAGGTCGGTCGTGAACTCGGGGTCGGTGAACACGTCGATCTGTTCGTAGTCGCCGTTGCAGAGTTCGAGGTCGAACTCGTCGATGGGGTACTCCAGCAGTTCGGGGTAGATGCGCGAGTAGTCGCCGTAACAGACGTGGAGGCCGATGCGCACCTCGTCGGGAATGCCGGCGACGATGCGGTCGAGACACTCGCCGACGATGGCGTGGTCGTCCGGCGTCGTCGCCAAGGCGGGTTCGTCGATCTGGATGTAGCGCGCGCCGGCGTCGACCAGCGCCTCGATCTCCTCGTTGACGAGGTCGGCCAGCGCGTAGGCGAGGTCGGCCTCGTCGTCGTACGCCTCGTTGAACGACCAGGCGGCGAGGGTGTACGGGCCGGTGATGGGCACCTTCACCGGCTTCGAGGCGGCGGACTTCGTGAACTCGAACTCGTCGACGAGCCACGACTCCGCGTACTCGACCTCGTCGACGACCGAGGGTTTGTCGAAGTAGTTGTGGCCCCACACCTTCACGGGGCCGTTGAACTCGTAACCCTCGATGCGGTCGGCGAAGAACTCCACCATCTCGTTGCGGCGCATCTCGCCGTCCGAGACGGTGTCGAGTCCCGCCCGCTCGTGTTCGTCGACGATGACGCGGCAGGCGTCGTCGTGGGCCTCGTGGAGTTGCTCCTCGGTGAACTTCGAGTCCGGATCCTCCGCGAGGTCCGAGACCCGGTTGAGCCACTTGGGCTTCGGGTAACTGCCGACGATGGAGGTGAGCAGGAAGTGCTCGTTGGGGTGGTCGTCGGGGCGGAACTGCTCGCGGTTGTTCTCGCTCATGCGTCCACCTCCGCGAGCGTGGCGGCGTCGGCCAACGCCTCGAGTTTGGCCTCGAACTTGTTCACCGGCAGGTAGAACAGTTCCGTGTTCGAGGTGATGTAGGCCCGGTCGAAGTCGGTGTGGGTGTTCTCGTCGACCCACTCGACCCGGTCGCGGATCGTCTCGGGCGACTCGACGAGCGTATTTTGCCCGTCGACCAGCCCCATCGCAACCGCGTCTTTCGTGCCGTACTCGTTGATGTTGTACAGCGACTCGTCGGCGTCGGCGACGAAGTCGAAACCGATGGCGTCGACGTCGGCGTCCATCAGGTGGGCGTACGTCCGCTCCGGGATCGATCCCCAGTAGGTGTGGACGACGACGTCCGCGTCCGCCGCGTCGGCGACGCGGTCGATGGCCTCGCTCGCGTGTTCGTTGGCATCGTCGTCGGGTGTGTTCTCAACCAGCGACGGTTCCAGGAGGAACAGCGTCTCGTGGGCAGGGAACTCCGCCACCTCGCCCGCGAGGAAGTCGGCGACCGCGTCGAGGAAGTCGGCGTCGTCGCCGTAGAACTCGTCGGTGGCGAGGTCGGACAGGGAGTACGGCCCCGGCAGGACGGCCTGCAGGTCGTCGCCGTCGGCGTCGACGGCCGACAGCTCCTCCGCAACGTCGCCCGAGGGTGTCAGTTCGTCCTGCACCTGCGGGTCGCGGTAGAAGTTGTTGTTGTCGTAGTAGCGGACGATCCCTCCCGTCTCGACGTTCTCGTGGACGGCCAGTGGGTGGGCGAGCATGTCGTCCCACCGCAGTTGGCCCTCGACGATCCGATCGAGGTCGGAGTCGGCTTGTGCGTCCACCACGTCGGCGCGGGCGCGCTCGTAGGCGTCGCGGACCTCCGGCCCTTCGTCGCCGGAGATCAGGTCGCCCTTCTGGTGGCCCTTCAGTTCGGATAGCTCGTCTTTCGCCCAGTCGGGAAGTGGATACAGTCCCGGTGTCGTGGCGACCAGTTCGGTCATCGACCGAACGTAGGTGATGCCGTCGCTTAATATTTGCTAAACCAAAATATGTGTCATAGTTATTCGAGCCGCAGGATCGACAGCGTCTCGAAGGGATAGGACTCCTGGCGCACCGTTTCGACGCCGAACCCCTGCCGCTCCGCGTCCTCGACGACCGCCTCGAATCCCGTGAGGCTGCTGACGAGGAGGAGGACGATTCCGCCGGGGCACAGGATCCGCCCGACCGAATCGAGGAAGGGCTCGATGACCGCCCGCCCGGACTCCCCGCCCGAGAGCGCCCGCTCCATCCGGTCGTCCCACTCGTTGTCGGGATCGGTGGGGAGATACGGCGGGTTGAAGGCGACGGTGTCGAAGCTCTCGGCTCGGAACGGCGCGACGAGGTCGGCCCGGACGGCCGTCAGTCCCCGGTCGCGGGCCTGCCGACAGGCCTCGGGGTTGTAGTCGCTGGCGACCACCTCGGCGTCCGTCTCCGCCGCGATGCGCTCGGCGACCCAGCCCGACCCCGTTCCGACTTCGAGCGTCCGACCGCGGGCGTGGTTGACCGCCGCCTCGGCGAGCAGGCGGGAGTCCTCGGCCGGCTGGTACACCGTAGTCTCCATCCCCCGGCGGGCCGCCAGATCAGCGGCCGAGTCGTCGGTCATCGCTCCCCGTCGCCGTCCGTCGCCGGTGCCGGGGCCGGGCGTTCGGCCCCCTCCGCGGTGGCGAGGCCGCCCTCTTCGGTCCGACCCATGAGTTCGCGCTGCGGGAACGGGATCTTGATCCCCGCGTCGGCGTAGGCGTCGGTGACCGCCTCGATCACCGCAGTCCGGGCACGCCACATCCGCCGGGCACTCGGGTTGTCGATCCACACCCGGATCCCGAGGACGATGGCCGAGTCCCCGAACCGTTTGCCCACCACTTGGGGCGTCGGCACGTTCAGGATCTGATCCAGTTCCTTGACCGCTTCGCGGGCGATCCGGGCCGCTCGCTCGGGGTCGTGGTCGTAGTCGACTCCGACCTCGACTTCGATCCGGAGTCGACCCTTGCGAGTGCGGTTGGTGATCGCCTGGCCGCTCACCTCGTCGTTCGGGAGCATCACGTACTCGCCGTCGAACGTCTGGATACGGGTGCTGACGATGGTAATCTCGGTGACTATCCCCTCGCGGTCGCCCACCTGAATCCAGTCGCCGATCTCGAAGGGCCGTGAGAACATCAGGACGAACCCCGCGAGGGCCGCCCCCAGCGTCTGTCTGGCTGCCATGCCGACGACGATGCCGAGGAAGCCGGCCCCGACCAGCAGGCTCCCGAGGTCGCGGGTGAACAGGCCGACCACGACGAGCACCGCCAGCGTGTACAGTGTCACCTGTGTCAGCCGGTAGACGATCTCCCGCTGGTGTTCGCTGATGCTCGATCGCTTGCCCGTGAACTCGCCGATGATACGCCCGACGAGGTCGGTCAGGGCGTAGGTCGTCGTCAGGATCACCACCGCGAGCAGGATCCGCCCGGCGAGATTCTGGAGGCCGAGGTTCCGGTACGACCGCGCCAGCGGTCCGACCAGATCCCACAGCACGACGACCGTCAGGATACCGCCGCCGGTCACCAGCGTCATCGCCGCCGACAGCACGAGTTCGCTCCGCTGGCCGATCTCGCGGTCGCTTCGGCGCAGACGGTTCGCGCCGTACCGGGCGCCGAGGACGATCACTATGATGACGACCGTCGCGATCGCCCGACTCGCCGTCGTCGCGGTCGCGGCGGTGACGGCGTCAGCCACCCTCGACACCCCCGCCGTGTTCGGCCGCGAGGCCGGCGAGTTCGGCGAACTCGTCCGGCCGCAGGTCCCCCGCCCGTTTCGACATGATCGTCTCGTCGGCCGCCGCGACGACCGCGTCGGGGTCGTCGATCCCCGAGATGTGGGCGGTGTTGCGGACGGCGTTTCGGAGTGTCTTCCGGCGCTGGGTGAACACCGCCTTCACGAACCGCAAAAAGAAGGCCTCGTCGTCGACCTCGTAGTCGGGGTCGCGGGGCGTGGTCCGCACGACTGCGCTGTCGACCGCCGGCGGCGGCGAGAACGCCGTCGGCGGCACGGGTTCGACCACCTCGACGTCGGCGTAGTGGCTCGCACTCACCGAGAGACGGCCGTACTCGCTCGTCCCCGGTTCCGCGGCCATGCGCTCGGCGAACTCCCGTTGAAACATCAGAACGGTGGGGATACCGAGGGGTAGGAGGCGGAACGTGATCTCGCTGGAGACGCCGTAGGGTAGGTTCGAAACGCTCGCGGTCACGTCCTCGGGCAGGTCGACCTCGAGGGCGTCGCCGTCGATCACGGTCAGCCGGCCGGCCTCGATCCCCGCGTCGAACTCCCGTCGGAGGAAGGCGGCGAGGTCGGGGTCGCGCTCGACAACGGTCACCCGGTCACTCGTCGCGAGGAGGCGGTCGGTGAGCGCGCCCGTCCCGCCGCCGACCTCGAGGACGTGGCTCCGGTCGGCGTCGTCGTCGAGGTGCGTCGGCAACCGATCGAGGACACGGTCGTCGACGAGGAAGTGCTGATCGCGGTCCGGATTCCCGCTCACGCCCGCTCGATCGAGCAGTCGGTTCGGGTCGCGCGACGCTGTCATCGTCCCCGATAGCACGCGGGTCGGGGTAAGTTTCCCGTTTCAGCGTTACCCGTCGTCGCCCACGAACGTCCGGTACTTGAGATCCTCGTCGCGGAGTTCCTCGATGATCCGGTCGACCAGGACGCCCTTCGGATCGTGGAGCCCGGCGATCCGGTCTTCGAGGTCGTCGAAGCTCTCGAACGGTTCGCGCTTCCGTTCGTCGAGCACGTCGTTGCGGAGTTTCTTCCCGATGCCCGGCAGGAGGTTGAGTTGGTGGAGACGGAGGGTGATCGGCTGAGCCTCGTTGTAGAAATCGACGAAGCGTCGCTCCTCGCGGTCGACGATCTCCTCGACCACGTACTCCAGTTCCGAGGTCGCGGCGTTCGAGAGGTCGTCGTACTCGACCTCGCGGTATCGGTCGACTGGGTCCCGCTCACCCGCCGGATCGACGGCGATCCGATCGCCGATGCTCACGTCGGCGTCGTCGTCGAGGGTGAGTTCGAGCAGCCGGAACGCCGACTCCCCGAGGGCGTACGCCAGCGGCGATTTCTTGTACTGAGGGCGGTCGTCTCCCGGCCGACCGTGGGGGAGGTGGTCGAGGACGACGGCGTACGTCCGGTCCACGTCCTCGGCGGCGTCGACGCCGGCCTCTCCGCTCTCGGAGGTCGTCATATCCCACTTGTAGGGTGACTGGATATTTAAACCGTCGGCTACCGTCTCGTCAGGCGAACTCCTCGCCGAAGGCCGACCGACGGACTTCGCCAGCGATCCGCTCCTCGAACTCCACCTCGACGCGCTCCCACGTCGGTGACTCCCGGTTCGCCGCGTACTGCATGACGCCGACCGGCGGTCGGTGCGGGGCGTACTCGACGGCGATGCCCGCCGCGTACCCGGCCGGCTCCGACCGTTCGAGGACGTGGTAGCCGCCGTCCTCCGCGGCCGTCCTCGTCATCGCCTCGGCGTCGACGTCGTCGAGGCGGCCGGTGAGCGGATCGGTACCGACGGCGTCGATCAGCCCGTCTATCGTCCCCCCGGCCGTCCGCATCACGAGCCAGGTGGCCTCACCGACCGCCGTCGTGTAGCCGCCCTGTTCGAGGCGGTCGAATCCCGCCCGTCCCCCCTCGTGGTTCCAGTCGTCGTCGACCATCGCCTCGACGACCGACGCCGTCTCGAAGTCGCCGTAGCCGAAGGTGACGTTCGGTATTCCCCGAGACTGCACGTGGACGAGTTCGAACGCGTCGGAGTCGGCGTGCAGCGGCGGCCCCGATCCCAGCCAGCCGCTGCGAAGCCGCGCTTCGATGCTCCGATCCTCGACGCTCGCCAACACGCCCCCGACGTTCACGTGGCGCGCCCAGACGTACTCCGACGGAGCCAGATCGGGGTGAGTTGGCGTCGCTTCGAGCATCGACTCGAACCCGAGGACGCCGTCGTATTCCGAGACCTGTGTCGGGGTTGGTGTCGCCGTCTCCGTCGCGGTGGACGTGGGCGTCGCCGTCGGCGTCGCCGTCTCGTCGTCCGTGTCCGGATCGCCCGAACAGCCGGCGAGACCCAGCGCTCCGGCGACGCCGACCGCTTCGAGGAACTTCCGGCGAGGCCACGTTCCCCGCTCACTCCGTTCGCCCGACCGTGGCGTCGCCGTCGTCCCACTCGCTCTCTCCGATCGCTCGTGGGACTCCCGCCGAGAGACGCGCGACATACCTCCGGATCGGCCCACGGCGTCTTATACCTGCCCACCGGCGGGACGCCCGGGAACGTTTTTGTCCGTGGGCGGGCGACCGAAACCATGACTTCGGACGAACTCGCTCGTCTCCGGACGGTCGCCGACTACCAGTTCGGCGGCGGTGCTGGGGCAGCGCTGTTCCCGGTGGACGACGACCTGACGGTGACCCACTCGACCGGCGGTCGTCCCAGACAGATCCGCGCCGACGCGGGGCGGGTGGTCTCCTACGGTACCGACGGCCGCTTCACGCTCGGCATCGAGGGCGGGCGACGTCTGATCGGGACACTCGACGCGCCGCGGGCGCGGGTCGTCGTCGGCTCCGAGAGCGATCCGTTCGTTCGCGACGGGAAGAACGCCTTCGCGAAGTTCGTCCGCGCCGTCGACGACGACGTGCGCCCGAGCGACGAAGTGGCGGTAGTGGACCGCGAGGGCGACCTCCTCGGCGTCGGGCGGGCGGAACTGTCCGCCGACGCCATGCGTGACTTCGGGACGGGGATGGCGGTGAAGGTGCGCTCGGGTACGGACTAGAGGTACGCCGCCACGCCCAGCGCGCGGGCGACCGGGATGCCCGCGAGGACCGAGCCGAGGAGGTAGCCGCCGATAGCACCGCCGTTCAACAGTGGCAGCCCCGCGTGGGCGCGGCCCTTCATGACGGCCCACAGCAGGACGCCGAGGCCGAGGAAGGTCCCGACCATCGCCAGCAAGGCGGGGAGGTTGAGAGCCGGCAGTCCGGCGACGCCGAGCGACGATGCGGGGGAGAAGGCGGCCGCGCTGGCGACCATCACGGTCGGCATCACGGCGTCGCCCAGACCGATGAAGAAGGCGTCGCGTTCGCCGGACGACGAGCCGTCCGCCTCGTCGGCGTCGTCGGTGTGATCGATGGCGTCGTCGGGGGCGGCGTCCGCCCCGTCGTCCGCACCGTCCTCGTGAACCTCGTTCGCCCCGCTGAAGTCGTCGTCGAGCAGGGAGTACGACAGCGAGAGCGGGACGACGAGGATCACCGGTACGCGGAGGTCCATCACGCCCTCGGCGAGGCTGAGCATGTGCTCGGTGCCGTAGACGCTGATGGCGTCGTAGACGGCGAGCACCGACAGGAGGACGATAGCGGGCAGCAGACCGAAACTGATGCCGAACAGCGCCCCGGCACCGATCCCCATCACGACGCCGGCAGCGTCGATGACGTACCACTCGGGGTAGACGAGGAGGGCGAGGGCGACGCCCACCGAGAGCGCCACCGCGAGGACGTTGACCGACCCGACGACCAGCGGTGCGGGCGCGACGACGGCGAAGACGTACCACGAGATCAGCGCACTGGAGAGGAGGACGACCGCCCGGACCGCCCGCTCGAAGGCGTACTTGAACGCCGCGAGCATCAGGGCCGTCGCGACGAGGATGGCGGCGAAGTAGACGAGGCTGTTGGTCGGGTCCGAGGGGTCTTCGACCGCCTGGTACCCCGCAGTCTCGAAGGGGCCGACCATCGCGAGTGCGCCGACCTGAACGAGCAAGAAGAGCGCCCCGGCGACGGCGGTGCCGCGGGCTTCGCGGGCGTTCATGTCGACTCCTCGGACGGAGACCGGCCTGGCCGTCGTAAGTGCTGTCGTGCGATCATCTGGCGTAGAGTTTCGTGCCGAGCAGGTCGGGGAGGCGGATCCGATCGTCGGGCGAGACGGCGAGGTAGGGGCGGTCGACGGGACCGAACACGTCGACGACGCGCCCGACGCCCGACAGCGACTCGTCGACGGCCATCGTGCCGATGTCCGGCGTCGGGTCGCCGTCGGTACAGCGGACGATGGCCAACCCCTGTGCGGTCCGGGTGACGGTGCCGAGGCGACGCACGGTCAGTCCCGGAGGATCCCCACGTAGGCCGCGATGGCCTGGACGAGGTCGTTCTTCGAGGAGTCGTCGGCGCCCTTGATGAGTACGCGCCCACGGGGTTCGTACTCTCGGGAGTAGGTTTTGTCGCGTTCGATCACCGCGTCGTAGCCGACTTGCTGGGCGGCCTCGGCGATTTCGTCGACCGTCGGGTCGTCGACGGCCTCGCCGGTTGGGACCCGCCGCCCCTCGGAGCGACTCTTCGCCGCGTCCAGATAGGCGGGCCAGATGACGTTCTCGACCATACGTCATCCCGGCGCGCCGTCCGTAATACGGTTTTGGATGGCCTCGGCGTCAGCGCCGGTGTCGCCGGCGCGTGGCGGCGGCGACGGTGAGGAGGAACGCGACGGCGGCGGCGACGACGCCGAACCCGGGTGCGTCGCCGGAGGTGGTGGCAGTCGGCGTCTCGGTCGCCGGTTGTGCCGTCGGTTCGGCCGTCCCCACCGACCCGTCGACCGCCGACCGCGGGACGTAGCTCGACTCGTCGACCGCGTCGGGGTGGACGCCCGTCGCGACGGCGCGGACGGCGCGGACGATGCTCCGTGGTGCCGGCTGGTTGAGGTAGTTCACGTCCACCTCGACGGTCTGTCCCTCCCGGACCGCGGTCGTCTCGCGGTAGGCGGTGGCGTCGGGGACACCGTCGCGGTCGTTGTGGACGATCCACTGGGGATCACGGTCGCGAACCACCTCGTCGCTGACCTGCGCGTAGCCCGAGACGGTGTCGCCGACGACGTTCCGCGTCCCAGCGGTCGCCAGGACGTCGCCGACGAAGGTGTCCCCGCCGACGGTCCAGCCGTCGGAAAAGACGTACAGGGCGGTCGGACGGGGCTCGTCGGCGACGGCGTCGCGGACGGCCTCGACGTTCGCGCGCATCCAGGCGTTCGTCTCGGCGGCCCCGGCACACTCGCCGGTGAGTCGGCCGAGGAGCGTCGTGTCGTCGGCGACACCCTCGATGCTCGACGGACTCTCGAGGGCGAAGACGGTCAACCCTCGGTCGCGGAGCGTCGAGACGGCGTCGGCGGAGATGGTGCCCGGTGCGACCACGAGGTCCGGGTCGAGTTCGATCAACCGCTCGGACTGGATCCCGCCCGACGCCGTGTTGACGACCGGCAGCGACTCGGTCTCCTCCAGATAGCCCGCGAACTCGGAGACGCCGACGACCCGGTCGCGGGCGCCGATCTCCCAGATCGTCTGGGCTGCGCTGGGACTGAGCGTGGCGATCCGCTCGGGTGGTTCGGAGAGTGTGACCTCGGTCCCGGTGGCGTCGGTCCGCGTGACGGGGAACGAGCACGTGTCCGCGGACGATGGGTCCGAGTCGGTGTCGCCGTGGCCCGCGCCGGCGGGAGCCACGGCGCCGACGAGGAGGAGTGCGATCAAGCCGAGAGCGGCGAGGGTTCGTGCTGGGTGCATCCACCGTCCCATCGACTCTTACGCAACAAGTACTTACCTACCGCAAGCAGGGTTTCACGGGATGAGACTGAGCGTCCGCACGGGCGCGTGGATCGGCGGGTTGCTCGGCGCGTTCGTCGCCGTGACCCTCGTCAGTTCCACGATCGGACCGGTCCGCATCGGCGTCGGGAGCGTCGCCGATATCGCGCTGTCGGCGCTGCCCGGCCTCGCGACCGACGCGCCCGCGAGCCACCGGACCATCGTCCTCTCGATCCGCCTCCCCCGGATCGCCCTCGGCGCGGTCGTCGGCTTCGCGCTCGCGTCCGCGGGGACGGTGATGCAGGGGTTCTTCCGGAACCCGATGGCCGACCCCTCCATCGTCGGCGTCTCGGCTGGCGCGGCGGCCGGCGCGGTCGCGGCCATCGTCGCCCCGGTGGCGATCCCCTTTGCACTCCCGGTCGCCGCCTTCGCCGGCGCGCTCTGTGCCGCCTTCGGCGTCTACCTCCTCGCCTCGGAGGGCGGGCGGACACCCGTCGAGACGCTCCTGCTCGCGGGGGTGGCGGTCCAGACGTTCCTCGGCGCGGTCGTCTCCTTCCTGCTCGTCAGCGCGGGCCGGGACATCCGCGAGGCGATCTACTGGCTGATGGGCCACCTCCAACACAGCACGTGGACCGAGGCGGGTGTCGCCGGCGCCGTCGTCCTCCCCGGCTTCCTCGCCTTGCTCGCGTACGCGCACGATCTGAACGTCCTCCTGCTGGGCGAGGAGGACGCCCACTCGCTCGGCATCGAGGTCGAACGAACGAAGCGGCTCCTTCTCGCTGTCGCCAGCCTCCTGACCGCGGCCGCCGTCGCCGTCGCGGGCGTCATTGGCTTCGTCGGCCTGATCGTCCCGCACGTCATGCGACTGCTCGTCGGCCCGGATCACCGCATCCTCCTGCCGACGAGCGCGCTGGCGGGGGCCTCCTTCCTCGTGGCGACCGACACCGTCGCCCGTGCGGGCGCCGCCGAACTCCCCGTCGGCATCGTCACCGCGGCGATCGGTGCGCCCTTCTTCCTCTACCTGCTTCGCAACCGGGAGGTGCACACGCCGTGACGCCGGCCATCGACGTCGACGGCGTCTCCGTCGCCTTCGGCGGGAGCGAGGTGCTGTCGTCGGTGTCGACGACCGTCGACGAGGGACGGTTCGTCGGGCTCGTCGGCCCCAACGGTGCGGGCAAGACGACCCTGTTGCGGACCCTCAACGGTGCCCTCGATCCGGACACCGGGACGGTGCGCGTCGCCGGTCGTCGACTCGACGACCTCGGGTCGCGCGCGGCGAGTCGGCTGGTCGCGACCGTGCCACAGTCGACCGCGTCGACCTTCTCGTTCGACGTGCGCCGGGTCGTCGGCATGGGGCGGACACCCCACGTCGGCCGGTTCGAGGGCTGGACTGAGACCGACCGACGGGCCGTCGAGGACGCGATTGACCGCGCCGCGGTCGGCGGTCTGGCCGATCGCCCGGTGACCGACGTGAGCGGCGGCGAGCGCCAGCGGGTGTTCCTCGCCCGCGCGCTCGCTCAGAACACGCCCGTGCTCCTCCTCGACGAACCCACCTCCGACCTCGACGTGAACCACCAAGTCCGGACGCTCGACATCGTCTCCGACCTCGTCGACGAGGGGCGGACCGTCGTCGCGGCCATCCACGACCTGGATCTGGCGGCGCGCTACTGCGACGAACTCCGCCTGCTCCACGACGGCCGGATCCGGGCGGCCGGGTCCCCGACCGAGGTTCTCACCGAGTCGGCGGTCGAGACGGCATTCGACGCGACGGCGACGGTCACGCCCCATCCCGTCACCGGGACACCGTCCGTGACCGCCTTCGCGACGGCGGGCGAGGCGGCCGGTCGCGTCCACGTCGTCGGCGGCGGCGGGACGGCCACGCCCCTACTTCACCGCCTCGACGCCGCCGGCTTCGACCTCTCGGTCGGGGCCGTCGGCACCGACGACACCGACGCCGAGGCGGGGCGGGCGCTCGACTGCGACCTCCTGACCGTGCCGCCGTACGCACCCATCGACGCCGTGACGGGCGAGGACGTGGCCGACGCCGTCCGACGCGCCGACGCCGTCGTCGTGGCTGACGCGACGATAGCACCGGGGAACCTGTCGAACTTCGTCGCCGCCGCCGACGCCGACACGCCCGTCGTCGTCGACGGCCGGCCGATCGGGGAGCGCAACCTCGCCGGGGCCGAGGGGCGGCAGGCCGTGGCGCGCCTCCGGAGCCGTGGAGTCGTCGTTCCCGAGGACGGCGTCGTCGAGGCCGTATGCCGGATCGTCGACGGCGAACGCGGGGACTGGGAGGGAGGAGGACCGACCCCGAGCGAGCGGTCGGGTCGACGTCCACGGCCATACCCCGGTGACCCCACCTGACCGCGAAGCGTCATCCTTACTCGCGGGCGGCGCGAATCCCGCCCATGGAACGGCCCTGCGTTCGCGTGCCGCGGGAGGCCGGCGAGCGAACCCGTGAGACGCTCGCGGCGGCCGACCTCGTCGACGAGGCACACGAGATCGTCGTCGACGACGGCGACATCTACCTCCCGGTGACCGATGCCGACGCCGCCGAGAGGGAGGGATACGATGTCGTCTACCGCGACGTACCGACACACGACACCCAGCGAACCCCCGCGGATCTGCTCGGCTTCGATCCCTCCTACGAGCGCCTCGGCGACGTGGCGATCCTCGACGAGGACGACCCCGATCGGGCACGGCGGATCGCCGACGCCATCCTCGACTCCGACCTCCCCGTCCGCGCGGTGCTCGACCGCGCCTCGAAGGTGAAAGGCGACCTCCGGGTGCGCGACTGGACCGTCCTCGCCGCCGAGGACCGGGACGGTCGACCGCCGACCGAACTCGTCCACCGCGAGTACGGCTTCGACTACCTGCTCGACCTCTCGACGGTGTACTTCTCGCCGCGCCTGGCCACCGAGCGCCACCGCGTCACCGAGCAGACGGCCGAGGACGAACGCGCCGTCGACATGTTCGCCGGCGTCGGCCCCTTCGTGATCCCGATGGCTGCCCGGGGCGCGACCGTCGTCGGCGTCGACCTCAACCCAACAGCGATCGAGTTCCTCCGGGAGAACGCCCACCGGAACGGCGTCGAGGAACGCGTCACCGCGATTCAGGGTGACGTGCGCGACGTGGCCGCCGACCACGCCGACGCCGCCGACCGAATCGTGATGAACCTCCCCCACAGCGCCGACGACTTCCTCGACGCCGCCGCCACCCTCGCCGGCGACGACTGTGTCCTCCACTACTACGACATCCAACACGAGGACGACCCGTTCGGTCCCGGGGAGCGGGCGATTCGGGAGGCTGCGACCGGATACGACGTCGACGTGGAGACGCGACACGTCGTCCGATCCTACGCCCCCCACGAACTCAACGTCTGTCTCGACGTCCGGCTGTCGCGGTAGCGGGGCGTTTCGGAACCCTTATTTGAACGATGGCAGTACGAACGAGTGCGCGCCGGTGTAGCTCAGCTGGCAGAGCGATTCCTTCGTAAGGAATAGGCCGAGGGTTCAAATCCCTCCACCGGCTCTTCTGACCGAACGACGTGAGACCCAAGAGCCCCGTGTGGGGGATTTGAGCCGGACGTGATTCATAATCTCCGGGGTTCTCGATGTGGGGGATTCCACTGGGGCGGTTCCGGAGTCGTCCGTCGGCGTGTAGACGTGGAGGAGAGGGCCGCCGTTCGGTCGGTCCCCGATGTTCGTGAGTACCCACGACCGCCGACGAACGTGACGTGGTCGCCGACCTCGAAGTTAGTCGTCCTGCACTACCGACTCGACGATTTCGATCTCCTCGTCGGTCAGTCCGTAGAGGTCGTAGACGGCCTCGTCGATACGTCGGTCGGTCTTCTCGATTTTCTCGTCCAGCTCGTCAGCTCGCTCCGCAACCTCGATATAGCGCCGAAGGTCGTCAGCGACGTCGTCGGGGTCAGGGAGCGTAATTGCCTTCAACCGGTCGATGAGGGAGTTCGTCTTCGTGGCGTTGTCGCGGAAGCCCGCGAAGCCGTCGGCCTCCGCGACCGCGACGGAAACGAATGCCTCGACCAGCGCGGCCTCCTCGTCGTCGAGATCCGTGAGCGAGAAGGCTTCCCTGTAGTCGCTCTCCGTGTATCCCCACCGGTCGGTTTCGTGCTCGTCCTCGTCTTCGGGCTTGTAGCGAGCCGTAGCGTAGAGGGTGACGCGGCGGCCATCGCGCTCGGTTTGGGCGCCCCCGACACGCAGGTTCTCGTACTCCTCTGTGGTCGCGTCGAGGATGCTGGCGTCGGTCGGCTGGAAGAGACCGACATCGGGGAGGGCCGGGCCCGCTTCGTAGTTGCCGAGGTAGTCGAGGATGTTCGTATCGAGACTGTCCCGTCGTCTCCGAAGCTCACTCAATTCCGTACCGAACCGATGAAGCGCAGCGTACAGTTCAGCGCGGGAACGTTCCGTCGATTCAGCTCCGGGCGCGGCTGCCGCGTCGTAGTCCGGCACCCCCTCGGGAACGGGGAGACATATCTTCTTCAGATGGCGAGGGAAGAAATCCAAAGCTCCGGATTCGATTTCCCTAAACGTGAACGATGTTACCGAGCTGTTGAGAATTCCCACGGTTGCATACATACTGAACAGTTCACTGTACTGTCTATTCTGTCGGGACACCTCGACCTGCGATACGTCCGTCTCTCGGAGTGCCTCGTACGGGACAGCGTTCAACGTCTTCTCGTTATTATAGTACCCCTCCTCGTCGACAGCGAACATCGGTCTACCTTCCCCGATCGTCCGGGCGCCAACTATCTTCCTCGTTTCGAATAGTTCACGAAAAGCCGGTGCCTTGTGTCGCGTTGGTGAATAATCGATATACCAGTTGGAGTGAATCCTCCATCGTCCGATGTGCTTCCCTTCGATATACCGCTTCATCACCTCGTCGGGGTCGTCCGTTTCGATAAAATCGTATTTACTGTCCCCATCAGCGGTGTGGGGCTCCATCCCCTTGGAGACGTAGAACGCGTTCTGAAGCGCGACCCCCTCCGATACCTTTTCTCGTATCGACATGTTCAGCCCCTCTTCGGAGAGGGGAATCCGATATTCGTTCCCTTCGGATAGTAGATCGTATGGGAACGTATGGGTGGAGACGAACTCTCCCTCGGTTTTCGTCTCGATTGCTTCGATAGAGACGTTCTCTACGATCCCCGAATCCCCTCGTGCTACGAAGATTATGTTATCCACTTGCGCGTCTTCGAAGACGACCCGCTCGCGGAGATCGAGCACCGTCTCTAAACTCAGTTCAGACGCGAACAGTTTCCTACAGTTCTCGGCATATGCCTGCCCGCAAAACGTATCCGGAACGATCATCGATACCCGTCCGGTTCGGCGGAGTAGTTCGGACCCTCTCTCGATAAAGAGTCCATAAATATCGTAGTGTCCGGAGGCCGAGCCGTATCTAGTTCGGAGGAACTCGTCTTGCCCCAGATCCCGATTCCAAGCGGAGATATACGGTGGATTTCCGATTACGGCATCGAACCCGGCGCTACGTTGTCTGTTTCCGTTGGAGTCGTAGAATGCCACGGGGAACTCTAGCTGCCAGTGGAAGAACGATTCCTCCTCGGCCATCGCCTGCGCACTGCGGAACCAGTCTCGGTCCTGTATTGCTTCCCACGAGTCGTCCCGGAGCGCTTCGGCCATCCTCTCGTAGGCGTCACTGGGCACGTCCAGCCCGAACGCCTCGGCCGTATGGACGTTCGCCATCGCCAGCAGGCGTTGGTACAACGGGTCGCCACGGACCCCTTGGAAAGCGGCCTCCATCTCCTTGATGGCTGCCAACGACTCGTTGTCGACGGAGAGCAAGTCCTGAAACCGATCCATGACGTGTTCGAGCGCCTGCCGGCGCGCTTGGGCGAACGACTGCTGGAGGGTGAGTTGGCCATCCGCTGTCGCGGATTCGCCATCCGAAAGCACGTCTCCGACGTCGCTTCCGACCAGCGAGTTGCCCGCCTTCAGATGATGATCGAGGAACGCCAACGGCTGCTCGGCAGCGAGCGTACGGAGCCACAGCGACACCTTTGCCAACTCCACCGCGAGCGGGTTCAAATCGACCCCGTAGATACAGCGCTGGGCGACCTGCCGCCGTGCCCAGTTGATATCGCGTGATCGGTCGATGGACTCGATGCCCTGCTGTTCGGCCTGTCGCTCTTGTGCGTTGATAATCTCCCGAGCGAGGTAATCGATCGCGTTCGTCAGGAAGTGTCCGCTCCCCATCGCCGGATCGAGGACTTTCAACTCGAACACACGGTCGGCGAAGTCTTCGGCGAACTGGCCTCCACCTTCGTGTCCCCAGGGGTCCGACGCGAGCAGATCCTCGTAGACGTCGTCGACGAGCGGTTCCAACGTCTCTTCGACGATGTACTCGACGACGTACTCCGGCGTGTAGTACGACCCCGTCGCTTTCCGTTCGCCGGACCCGGTCGTGAGGTGAACGTCTCCCGCCTCGACGATCACCTCGTCACCCTCGCCGGCGGGGACGTACTCACCGTCTTCCAGCGTGAGTGGTTCGTCGGCGACGTCGAGTCGATACTCGAGGAGACCCTCGTAGATGCTCCCGAGGTGGCGGACGTCCAGCGAGGAGTAGTCGACGAAGGTTTTCCCGCCGCCGTCGCTCCGACTCCGAGTCAGCAGTTCGATTACCTCGGCGAGATGGGTATCACCCACCCGGTGATTCGCGAGGAACCGGGCTTCGGCGCTGTCGTCCTCGTCCGGATCGGTCCTGAACAGCCCACCGTTGTACGCCGGGATGTAGAGGTCCTCCTCTGGGATACTCCGCGACTTGCTCCCCTGATCGATGAGTTTGAACAGTTCGTCCAGCCGGTCCCAGAGGTCGTCCTGCCAGTCGCGATACTTCGGATTCGGACTGTCTAGTTCCTCGGCGATGTCCTGCTTGAGGGAGTTCAGGCTGTACGAGTCCTCGTAGATCTCGTTGTTCGTATCGAGCAGGTCGCGGCCCTCACTCTCGGCGTAGAGCACGAAGATGAGCCGATAGAGGTAGACGAGCGAACTGTCGTGGATGCGGTCGAGATCCGCTTTCGAGAGGTCGTTGCCCGGATACTGCATGAATCCCTCCGAGAGCACCTTGATCGCCTCGTACACGTTGTCTTGGAGGTCGTCCCCCAACTCTCGGGCGAAGACGGTGGACTCGTCGTAGACGTCGTCGAGGAAACAGTCACCGCTGGCGTCTTCGAGGAACGCGCCGTGGCGAAAGAAGAGGTAGAAGTACTTGAACTCCTCGAGGTCGCCCTGTTCGAGAACGGTCGGCAGGTCGACCTCGTAGTAGGAGTCGAGCCGGTGGCTCGTCGGAGCGTAGTAGAGCCGCCACTTCTTTCCGTCGGTGAGCACGGCCCACCGCGCCGGCGTCTCCTGCAGATAGACGTGAATCTGGTAGCTCGGATTCTCGAAGTCGCGCTCGTGGTCGCCACTCCCCCGGGTGTCGAGCGGTCGACCCCAGCGCTTGGCGTCCGCGACGGCGACGGCATCCTCGTAGAAATCGCCACCGTCCTCACGACGTTCGAACGCCCCACGAGCGGCGGCTTCGGACTCGAAGAAGCCGTAGTCGGGGCGGCGCTGGGTCCGACTGGTGCTCTCCTCGACTTCGAAGGGGATGCCCAGCTTCCGGAACATCGGCCGGATGAACTTCTCTTCGAGCTGGGATTCGTTGCGTTTGGGTGCGGTCTCTTTCTCGCGATTCCACAACGCTGCGATGTCCGCTTTCGTCTCGCGGAGTTCGTCTTCGTCGAGTTCGTCCCACGCCTCTGTCTCGGGGAGGTGCTTGTCGAGGTAGTGGTTCGAGAACAGGTCGCGATTCGTGCGGTAGGTGAGTGCCGTTGACATTATCAGTCGAGGGTGACGATGGCGAACTCTTCGGCGTCCTTGCTCTCGATGAGGGCGTGTGCGACGGCGTTGGCGTCGACGACCCCGCCGTCGACCGCGTCGTCGACAGCGACACCGAGCGTGTCCAGTTCGGGCCAGGAGGGGTCGATCCGACCGGGGTTCCCGGTTGTCTGTCCAGTTCGTTTCCCGTTCATCGGTGCTACCGGGTAGTTTCGACCGTCTCGTATAGTCTTTTCCTGGATAGGGATGAAACCGGTAGTCGTACTCACCGCATCGCTGCCCCGATCGGCCCCCGTCGGCTCGGCGAGATACGGCTCGATCGCGGAGTAGTCACTCCCCCCCCCGATTGCCGTCGCCGTCCGCACCTCTACCTGCCGTTCGGTCAAGTGGTGCGTGGCCCACGATCGCCGAAGGTCGTGACTCGACACTGCTCGCTCTCGGTCCGATCGATTGCTCCGACCGCCGCTTCCTTCACCCACTGCCGAATACCGACTTCGAAGCGTCGATCCACGGTCTCCCGTCTCTCGGCTACGTTTCCGTGAGAATCATCATGTGTTCGATACGGCCGCTGCCGGCATCCACGCAGCTCGCACGACGCCGTGGTCAGGTTGGGTCGATAGAATCGGTCAGGACAATCGAATAGGCGTGACCCATCTCACCCCGTCAGGATTCATTGCGTTCGTCGACGTAGTCCTGAATGTCCCGCATCGACTCTCTCTCCGCGTCGGTGAACCCGACCTCCTCGCCGACCTCTTTCATCCCTTTTAGAAGGCGATGGTTCTCTTCCAGACACTGTTCGAGGACTCCTATGACTTCCTCGATGGTGACGCCGTAGACCTCTTCGAAGTCGTTTCGAACCTGCGCCTCCGTGATACTGTCCTCGTCCTCGCTCATATGCTATCAACGACCGGCCAACGCAAATAAGGACACCTCGGAAACTATCGCGGAGGAGTGATTACGCAGTTGGAATCGGTACACCTCCGAACGAAGTCGCTACGCAGTGACGGACTTACTGATAGGCCGGTGTCAGGAGGTGGAGGTATCCCCGAGAGCGGATGGGGTGGATCCCTCCGACGTCGTACATCTCAGGCCACAGTTCTCGGGTGACCCGCTCACTGCCGTCAACCGGACGACCAGGGCTCCGGCGTGGCGCCTGCCACTCGACGGACGGGACCAGGCTATCGGCATCCACGACCGACGGAACGTGTCGCACCCGGTCGTGACCGTCGACGGTATACCTACGTCGAGCGCACGGCCGAGTGCAACGAGTGGTACTGGCGGACGCTCTCCGGATAACCCGGCGTCGGGGATTACGCACCCGGCTGTCGAACCGGCACACCCCCACCAGGCACGCCACGCCACCGACGTCCGCCGATCCGACACCGTCCCAGTCGACTCGCCCCAGTCTCGGACTACGCGAACGACAGCTCATCCAAACGGATAGAGAGCCGTTCCGCGGGACCGGACGCGGTGATCGACCAACCGTGAAGGGTCGCGAGCGTCCACACGTTCGCCAGCAGCATCCGGGACTCCTCGCCGGCCTCCTGTCCGTATTTGAACAGCGAGTCCGGATCGTCCGTCGAGAACGACTCGGCGTCGCTGCTGACACGAGCGCGTCGGGTTCCTCCTGTCGGACGTGGATGGTCGTCGCCCCCCGTTGGCTGGACAGCCGGAACAGGAGTCGGAAGAGTTCGGTACATCAGGTTCGTTCCCCCAAAACCTCGGTTCCGGATCCGGATTCGACCGTCAGGTCGCATTCGGGGACGGCGTCGCCCCGAGCCGATTCGAGGAGAGGACGGAGTCGCAGCGGTTCCATCTCCGTGATCGGCGTGCCGTACCGCAGGATTGCGATCAGATCGTCGGTAACGACGTTGATCCGCTCGGCCGCGATGATCACCGTCCGGAGGGTGTCGGCTCGGTCGGCCGATCCGTCGGCGTCGGATGGGCCGCCCTCCGTGCCGAGGCGCTCCAGGTTCCCGATCAGGATCGCGAGCGGATTCCGCATCTCGTGGGCGATCGCCTCGGTGACGTCCTGGATGTGTTCGGTCTGTCGCTGGAGGCGACGGCGCTGCTCCTCGAGGTCGGTCACGTCGGAGAGGATGACCGTGTAGCCGACCGTCTCCGCGCCGACCGAGACCGGTTCCCGGTCGACCTGGTAGGTTCGGATCCCCGTTTCGAGTGGGAGTTCGACGGTCGTCCCGTCGGCGTCCGCCAGCTCGGGGAAGACGTCGGAGAAGGGGTCGCCGACCCGCTCGGAGAGAGCCGAGACGGGCTCCATCGCACTGTGGTTGTAGTCTACGATCCGGTCGTTCCGGTCGGTGACGAGGATGAGACCGGGGAGCCGGTCGAGCAACTGGCGGCTGGCGGGCGTGTGGACGGCGAAGAACTCCTCGCGGGCGACGGTCACGACGCCGACTGCGAAGATCGCCGCACCGACCGGCTCGTAGTACAAGAGGGGTATGCTGTTCGGTCGCCACGCAACCACCAACTGCGGTACGGCCGGTAGTCCGATGGCCGCCGTGAGGAGACTCAGCCGGACCGTACCGTAGTTCGAGCGATGGTACCTTTCGAACAGCAGGTACAGTCCGACACCGGCAGCGACGTACGCGAGCGTCGTGACGAGCCAGTACAGTAGGCCGACGCTCGGCGCGAAGTGGACGAACGGCTCGGCCGAAACCGCCGGCTCGAAGTACGCCCGATGGAACGGGTCGGTCAGTTTGAGCGTGACGACCGAACTGACGAAGCCGACGGCGGCGAGTTGCAGTCGTGTGTCGAGATGGTAAGAGTGACCTGCGTAGGCCGAACAGAACCACAGCCACACGACCACGGTGGAGATGCCGACGACCAGTCCGAAGACGTAACTGGCGTACATCACCGCCTCGGAGACTGGCAACAGCAAGGGGACCGTCGCGAGAGCCCACAGCCCCGTCGTGACCAGAAAGACGGTCAGGGGGCGGCGGATCAGCGACGTTTCGAACGACTGGATCCGGTGTGCACTCCAGAAACAGCCTCCCGCGGCGACGGAGAAGAGCGCGACGAAAGCTGTATTTAAAATAGTTATCACACGGACCGATGTGGGTCGTAGTACCTTAACATGTCGAACGACGTGGTGAAAATTGACGGTTATGGAACGGGATCCGACGCCGGACGGATCGGGTCGAAAACGGCGAATCGGCCCACACGCCGTGTGGTCGATCCGACCGGACCGACTTTGATCAGTACACCTACGGTCTCACGGGAGCGACCAGCATCCGGACACCGGCACGTCACGTGCCGATCAGAGGTGCCAGGATGAAACGGAACCGCTCGGTCGTGCTCGCCGTCGTCGTCAGCACGTTCTTCGTCGGGTTCGGCGGGGGTGTGGTGTTCCCGATACTGCCGAACCTGGGGTCGATCCTCGGTATCTCGCCGTTCCTCGTCGGAGTGATCCTGAGCGCCAACCGCTTCACCCGCATCGTCGCGAACGCCCCAGCGGGATCGCTCGTCGACCGAGTCGGGACGCGTGGACCGCTGATCGCAGGCCTGTTCGTCGAGGCCGTCGCGACGCTCGGATACGTGGTGGCCATCGGGTCGTCGGCCCCCGAGTCCTGGTTCGTCGCCGCGCGGGTAGTGTGGGGCGTCGGAAGTGCGGTGGTGTTCGCCACCGCCTACACCATCGCCGCCGACGTGAGCGACGGCGACTCGCGGGGGACGAGCATGGGCGTCGTCCGCGGGGGGATCACCCTGGGGTTCCCCGCCGGCCTCGTGCTGGGCGGCGTCGTGAGCGACCTCTACAGCGTCTCGACGGCGTTCGTCGTCGCCGCCGGGTTCGCACTGGTGGCGAGCGCCGTCGCCTACGCGATGGTGCCCGAGACACACGTCTCCGGTCGGCGGACCGCCGTCCGGCCGTGGGAACTCGACACGACGCCGTCGACGCTGGCGGTCGGGCTCGTGAACTTCGGGCTGTTCTTCGCGTATCTCGGCGCGCTGTTCGCGACGCTAGTCCTGTTCGTGGAGGCGAAAGGCATCGGGATCTGGGGGTACGGTCCGCAGGCGATGTCGGGGCTGTTGATGGCGATCACCGTCCTCTCCGCCGCGGGGTTCATGCTCGGCGGCGGAAAACTGAGTGACCTCCACGGGACGCGACTCCCGACCCTCTTCGCCTTTCTCGGGGTCTCGTTCGTCGGCTTTCTCGCACTCGCGTTCGTCGACTCGCTTCTCCCCCTCGTCTTGGCCTGCGTGTGTATCGGAGCCGGACAGGGCGGGTCTAGCGGGCCGCTCATGGCGCTACTCGCCGACCTGACCCCCGACGAACGGATGGGGCGGGCGATGGGGACGAACAACGTCCTCGGCGACTTCGGGGGCGGCCTAGGTCCGGTGGTGACGCTGCCTCTGGTCGAACACGCCGGGTTCGCACCGATCTACGCCGCCTGTGCGGTCGTTCCGCTGGTGGCCGGAGCCGTCCTCCTCGGGAGCCTCTACACCGAGACAGTCGACGGGTGACCGCGCGCCGAACGGCCGGGAGAAGACCGGGCAGTCGGTCAGGACACCCGAATCGCGTCGCCGGAGCAACCGGACGGCGGCGAGGGGAGTTCCGGTTCGAGCGACAGGACCTGGACGACGACCGATCCGTTCCGTTGGCCCACGACACCACCTCGGAGGTGGATCCGCTCGCCGACGTACGACCGCTACGATCGCGTCGTGAATGCGGCCGTCCAAGTTTCGAGAAAGCGGGGGCTCGGACGGTCGTCGCGGGACGGGACCGGCACCGACGGTGGCCCTCCGGTGGACGGGCCACACGGGGGGCCGTCGGCATCGGATCGCAGTCGGACGGGTGGCATGTCGCGTGACTCGGGGACGCCTCGGCACCCGAGCGGTCAAGTATCTGTCATGGTACTAAGTAAAGCTTCCCATCAATTTTGCCACGAACGAAACCATCCCGATCCGGGGGCGGCGCCACGACACGACGATCAGTCGTCCGACGGCGGTTCACTCCGGTCGAGCAGGCTCACGACACGACCGAGTTCGGTCGCGACCACGCGGCGTTCGAGGAGCGAGACGCCGGCGACGACGATACAGAAGCCGACGACGGTGGCGAGCGTAACGGGTTCGCCGAGGAGGAGCCACCCGGTGAGCGCGGCGAACAGCGGGACGACGTAGGCGACCAGGTTCGTTCGGACGGGGCCGATCCGCCGGATGAGCGTGAAGTAGATGGGGTAGGCGACCGCAGTCGCGGGGACACCAACCACGAGGACTGAGAGGGCGAGCGCCCACGTCGTCGGCGTTCCGGCGGCGGACTCGCCGAGTCCGTAGCTCCACGCGTGGAGGAGGGTCGCGCCGAGCGCCATCGCCCACGCGGTCAGGGGGACACTGTCGAGGGTCGCGTCGATCCGGCGCATGAGCACGCTCCCGACGGCGATACCCGCCGCGGCGGCGAGGACGTACAGTTGCCCGAGGGTCGACCCGGCCGTGAGCGTCTCGGGTGACGGCTGGACGATGACGACGACCCCAACTAGGCCGAGACCGATGCCGACGACGCCACGGGCGTCGAGTCGCTGGCCGAGCAACACGACGGCGGCGGCGGGCGAGAGGATCGGGTTGAGGCTGTACATCACGGACGCCGCCGCGGGCGTGATCGTCCGCTGTCCGAGAAAGAGGAGGCCGTTGTTCACCGCGACGATGGTGACGGCACCGACGACGAGACCGGCGAGGTCCGCCCGACACCGGGGAACCCACGCGTCGTGTCGCCACGCCGCGTACAGCAGGAGGAGCGGAGCGGCCACGTCGAAGCGAAGCGCCGCGAAGAAGACCGGCGGGAGCGTCTCCAGACCGGCCTTGATCGCGACGAACGAACTGCCGAACAGCGCCCCGAGGAGGACGAACAACCCTGCGTTCCGGTATCGGCCGAGGGACACGGTGATCCGTAGCCCGCGGGACGGGTTGGGTGTGTCGATCCGCGGCGGTCCGGGGGTGGGCTTAACCGCCCTCGACCCTCCCGTCGAGTCGTGACCGACGACCGCCAGCGGTGGAACGAGAAGTACAGCACCGACGACGAGTTCGAACTGCCGGAGGAGCCGATCCCGGCACTAGCGCGGTGGATCGACACCCTCCCCGAGGGCCGCGGGCTCGACGTGGCGACGGGGACCGGCCGGAACGCGCGGTATCTGGCCAGCCACGGCTACGACGTCGACGCGGTCGACGTCTCCGACGAGGCGCTCGACCGCGCCGCGGCGGCGGCGGAACGCGAGGGGGTCGAGGGTGTGACGTGGATCCGGTCGGACATCGACGACTTCGCGTTCGAGCGCTCGACGTACGACGTGATTACGGTGAGTTTCTTCGCCGCACTCGACCACCTCCCGGATCTGAAGGAAGCGCTTTCGCCCGGCGGCGTCCTGATCTACGAACACCACCTGCGGTCGACCGACCCCATCGACCTCGGCCCGTCGACGGATCGCCACCGATACCGATCGAACGACCTGCTGCGTGCGTGTCTCGATCTGACGATACTCGACTACCGGGAGCGGATGCGAACCGACGACGAGGGACGGACGCTGGCGGTGGCGACGCTGATCGGTCGGAACTCGACCGGGGGTCGGCAGTCGTATCCACCGGAACTGGACGGGAGCGGGGGCGCGTAGCCGGTCAGCCGTCTACGCCCTCGTTCTCGTACTCGTGGTCCAGCAGCGTCGAGAACGGCACGTCCTCGGTGACGGCGTCGGCCGTCGCTTCGAGAACGACCGGCGGCGCGACGCCGGCGTCGACCGCCTCGACCCACCGACCGACACAGACACACCACCGGTCGCCGGGGTCGAGTCCGGGAAAGTCTAGTTCGGGGCGCGGTGTCACCAAGTCGTTGCCGCGCCGACGCGAGAACTCGAGGAACGCCTCGGTCATCACCGCACAGATCTCGTGACGCCCCCGATCCGACTCCAGATGGCGACAGCAGCCGTCGCGGAGGTAGCCGGTCGCCGGATCGGTGCTGCAGGGTTCGAGGTCGGTCCCCAGCACGTTCGATTCCGATTCCGGGTCTACGTCCGGATCCGTGACCATGGACGGGATACGGGTGTCGACGGGGAGAAAGTTGGGGGACCGGATCGGATCGATTACGCCGGGCGTTCGGCCGACAGCGCCTCGTCGGCCTGGGTCGCCTCGTGTTGGACGAGGTAGGCGCGGTCGTCGCTGAACGCGGCGGCGGCTTCGAGGGCTGCCTCGGTGCCGATCTGTCGAAGCGCCCACGCCGCCGCGGCGCGGACCTCGTCGTTCTCGTCGGCTTCGAGTACGTCCGCGAGGGGGTCGACGGCCCGCGTGTCACCGATGAGGCCGAGCGCGCGGGCGGCGTAGGGGCGCACCTGTTCGTTCTCCGCGTCGAGTTGGTTCGCGATCGGTCCCGTCGCCTCCTCGCTGCCGATCTCGCCGAGCGCCTTGAACGTCACTTTCTGGAGGCCGGGATCGGAGTCGGCGTCGACGTACTCGAGCAGGGTATCGACGGCGTCCTCGGCGGCCATCTTCCCGAGGGCCTTGATGCCGGGCTTGTCGCGCTTGCCCGCCCGCTGGTGCATGGCGTCGAACGCCGCGTCGTCGTTCATGCGGGTGAGCGCCTCGAGACAGTGGCGTTCCATGAAGTCCGACTGGAAGCTGTCCAGCGCGAGCAGCACCATCTCGACGTTGCCCCGCTGTTCCCACTCCTTGAGTGCGGCCCACTCGGGTGGGAAATCCTTGTAGTGGCCGAGCGCGTCGTAGAAGCCCTGGGCTCGGAGCTGTTCGTGGGTTTCGAGATCGTCCCACTCCTCGGCGTCGTCGAGCCCCGCTTCGAGGGCGTCGGTGGCGTCTAAGAGTTCGTCGATGGCGTCGGCGTCGGCGTCGGCGTCGAGGCCGGCGTCCGACACGGCCTCGGCGGTGGCGTCGAGGGCATCCGCGTCACCCCCCGAGAGATCGGCGTCGAGCGTCCCGCTCGCTGCCTCGACGAACTCGGCGACGGCGGCGGCGGCCTCACCCTCGCCCGCGTCGGTCCACCGGGTGTCGGTCAGCGTCGCCGCCGCGTCCTCGACGGCGTCGACGACGTCTGTCGCGTAGGGGCCGCGGGCGGCCTCGAGGTCGTCGCGCAGGTCTTCGAGACGACTCTCGAGTTCCTCTCGGGGGTCCGGTTCGTCGTCGTCCTCGTCGTCGGGGGCCGGAAGATCGGCGGCGTCGAGGTCCTCGGCGATGCCGTCTAGCGTCCCCTCGACCGCGTCGAGGTCGGCTTCGGTTTCGGCGGCGTCGAGGTCCTCGGCGACACCATCGAGGCGCGAATCGAGGGTTTCGGCGGGTAGGTCTGTCTCGTCGTCCCCGTCGGTCATACGTTTACAGTCGTGGTGACTCTCAAAAGAGCGTTTCCATTCCGCGGCCGGTCGGCCCGCGCTCGACAACACACTTCATTCAGCAGGACCTACGGCCGACCATGCGAACCGACGACCCTCCCGTCCGATCGGTCCTCGTCGTCTACCTCCTCGTCGCGGCGTCCATCACCGGCGCGAGCGCCGCCGTCGCCCTCGAAGAACCGCGCGACGGACCGTCCGATACGGCACCCCCGGTCCGCGTGTACACCAGCGAGTCGCTCGACATCTCGGACGTCCAGCGCACCGGCGGCGGCACGATCGGGACGAACCGGACGACGTTCGTCCCCGTCGGGGATCAGGGCACGTTCAGTGTCAATCCCGAGAACGCTGACTTCGACGGCGTCGAGTCCGGATCGTACTACGCCGCGAGCGATTCCGACGAGCAAGCGGAACTGACCGTCGTCACCCCGCGGATCACCGACTTCGACGTGCGCAACGAGCGTGGGGTCGATATCGCGGGAGACACCCTCCCAGCGAACGACTTCGAGGAGGTGACGATCACCGCGGCGTACAACTTCGACGACGCCGACCGCCTCGACGTGACCGTCGACGATCCGGACGGTCTCGACCTCGCGGGGAACGCGCGAATCACCGAGAGTGGCGGGAGCGTCACGGTCGACACGAGCGGTGCCGACCCCGGCACCTACCGGATCACCGTCGAGGGGAGTGCCATCGAGGACGGATCGCGGACGGTGGAGGTGACCGTCGCCGGCGGGCCCGACGGGACGGCGACCGACACGCCGACCGCGACGCCGGCGCCCACCGCTACCGCGACGCCGACACCCACCGCGACCGACACACCGACCGCGGCACCGACGCCCACCGAAACCCCCACAGCGACGGTGACTGGTCCCCTAACCGAGACACCGCCACCGACGTCGACCCCGACCGCACCGGCCACGGCGACCCCCACAGCGACGCCGACGCCCACCGCGACCGACGGGCCGGGATTCGGTGCCCTCGTCGCGGTCGTGGCTCTCCTCGTTGGTACACACGCGGCCGTTCGGCGGCAGTGAAGTCCGTCGGGCGGGAACCGACGACAGCCCCGGCAGTATATGAGCGTCGGGGCCCGATACACCCTCATGCCGAGTCGCGACGCGGACGACGAACTGGCGGTCCTGCTCGCCGACCTGGAGCGGACGTTGACCGACCTCCGCGCGGCGGTCGACGAGGACGTGCGGCGACGACGGCGGCCACCGACCCCGGGGGAGATCCTCCGATTCACCGAAGAGTACACCATCCCGACGCTGATCGCGCTCCTCGAGGCGACGGTCCAGTCACTGGAACTGCTCCGCGCCGTGCTTCGACTCGCCGGGCCCGGGACGACGACGGCCGACCGCCTCCGCGAGCGGTCCCACGAGGACGCCCCGGACGTGGTCACGCTCCGGGACGCACTCGGGGACCTCCGGGAGGCACTGACCCGCGCGGACCTCCCGGCGGATTCGGCGGCTGGGTCGGTACTCTCCGACGCCCGAGCGCTGACCGAGGAGATCGACGACCGACTGGCCGACGCCTCGGATCGAGACGGCCGGGCCGACCGACGAGAGCCCCGAAACCGGTCGGCCGCGCCGGACGACCGCTCCGCGTGGGAGCGACGGAGCGCGCGGGATCGCTCCGAGACGGCGGGGGTCGACATCGACGTTCGTGAGGAGGGCGACGCCGGCGGCGTGAACGTCGACGAGGAATTGGCGTCGATCAAGGAGTCGATGGGGAAAGGAGAGCGCGCGGACGAGAGTGAGCGAGGGGGAGAGACCGACGACGAGGAGTCGTAACGACAGCGATCGGGACCGTGGCGGCGATCAGGTCGCGGTCGGGACGTAGGCGTCGCCGGTTCGCTCGATCAGGCCGCGCTCGGAGAGCGTCTCGAGGACCGGAAAGAGGCACATCCTCTTGATGTCCAGCGACGATTGGAGGTCGTCGACGGTCGCCCCACCCGAGGTGGCGACGAACAAGTAGACGAGTTTCGACTCCGCGGCCGAGAGGTCGTCCGGGACTGCGATGCGGTCGGTGGATCGCTCGATCGGCTGCGCCGTCATGTACGGATAACATGTTCCCGTTCTAAGTAATAAGCGCTTCCAATATATGGGGTATATTCTGCAAAGCACTAGAATGAGATTATATACTTTGGTGCAGTCGCGGGGGATCCCCCCCGGCACCGTCGGGGCCAACCACCGGAGTTACGACGTTCGCTCGCTCGCAGCGGTGATCCACCCGCGGATCCGTCCCTCGTCGATGTCGGCGTCCACGGAGAGTTCGACCGGATCGGCGTCCGCGAGGTCCTCGACGGCGTCGACACCGGCAGAGCGCAGGCGCTCGGCGTAGGCGGGGCCGATGCCGCTGAGTTCCTGCAGGTCGGTGCCGGGGTCGTCGGCTCCCTCGGCTCCCTCGGGGTCTTCGACGTCTTCGGCCGCCTCGTCCACCTCCGCGTCCTCGCTCTCGACGACCGATCGCTCGGCGAACCAGTCGGCCACCGCGGGCCAGAGATCCTCGTGGGTGGACCCCGACACCGACAGGCCGATGTGGCCCGTGGAGTACTCCATGATCTCGGTGTCGTCGCTCGCGACTCTGTCGTTGAACGGCTTACTGGCCTCCGGCGGAATGAGGTGGTCGTACTCGCCGATCACCTGCAACACCGGCATGGTGATGTCGTCAAGGTCGACCCGCTCGCCGTTCAGTTCGAGTTCGTTCCGGTAGAGTTTGTTCCCCTGGTAGATGTCCTCGAGGAACTGCCGGTAGGCGACACCGGCGACGTCGATGGAGTCGTCGAGCCACCGCTCCATGCGCGCGAAGTTCTCCACGAAGTCCTCGTCGTCGATGTTGTCGTAGAGGGTGCCGTACTTCGTGACGTAGTTGTGGACCGGGTCCATCAGGGCAAAGCCCACGTCGAGGAACTCCCCGGGGACGTTGCCGAAGGTGTCGACGATGGTCTCGGGGCTGAAGAAGTCCTCGTCGCCCCACATCTCGAGGATGCCGCCGGTGCCGTCGAAACAGAGGCCGGCCGCCATCAGCCCGAGGTTGCGGACCTTCTCGGGGTGGAGCGCGGCGTACATGACGCTCATCGTCCCGCCCATGCAGTAGCCCAGCAGGTTGATCGAGTCTTGGCCGGAGCGCTCGCGGACCTCGTCGACACAGTTGTCGATGTAGCGGTTGACGTAGTCGTGCAGCGACAGCGACGTATCGAGGTCGGACGGTTCGCCCCAGTCGATCAGGTAGACGTCGAAGCCGGCCTCGAGCATCCGGCGGATGACGCTCCGATCCGGCTGGAGATCGAGGATGTACGGTCGGTTGATCAGCGCGTAGACGAAGAGGAGGGGTACGTCGTGACGCTCCTCCTCCGGAACCAGCGGTTCGTAGTGGTGGAGTTCGAGCTTGTTCTCTCGGTACACCACCTCGCTCGGCGTCTCGCCGACTTCGACGTCGGTCATGGTCTCGAGGCCGTCCGGGATGGCTCCGACCGACTCCGTCTCGTCGGCCGCTTGCTCCCAGAGTTGGCGCTGGGCGTCCAGCGGGAATGTGAAGGGATTCATTGCTGGTCGAGCAACTCGTCGAGTTTGCCCTCGATGGCGTGCTGGCGGCGTTCGAGTTCGACGAGCCGTTCACCCACCTCGCGGACGTCGCCGACGGTGGCGAAGTTGAGCGCGTGGAGCGTCTCCTCGGAGGCCTCGTCGATGTTCTGGCGCATGTTCATCGCCTCCTCGACGGTCTGTCCGGTGGCCGCCGCGAAGGCGGTGGTCGTCATCATCTCCTTGAACGCCTCGTTTGCCGAGGAGAGCCAGATGTCGCGAAACTCCCCGGGCTCGACGTCCTCGCCCTGGAGGGAGTCGCCCATCCGCTCGAAGGACGTCTCCGCGGCGTCCATCCAGGCCTCGTAGGCCTGCATCGACCCCTCGTACCCCTCCCGGACGCGGTCCTCGGAGAGGTTGTCCTCCATGGAGTCCATCCAGGATTCGAGAAACGCCGACTGCGCGTCGAGGTTGCGGTCGAGCGCGCTCATGTACGTCTCGGTCATGCGCTCCAGAAACGCGTCCATCTGTCCGTCGTAGGTGCTGCTAGTGTTGTCTGTCATCGTGTACTGAAATATGGGTGGTCGGGGTGAAAACGCTCCGGTTACGCCGTCTGCGAGAGGTCCTCGGCGGACTCGACGGCCTCTTCGGTCGTCTCCTCCGCAGTGGCCTGGACCTCTTCGGCGGCGTCGAAGCCTTCGGCGACGAGTTCGAGCTGCATCTCGGTCAGCTCGTCGTAGGTGGCCTCGGCCTCGTCGAGACCCTCGAGGAACGACTGCCAGGCGTCCTCGTGGATCTCGTCGACGGCCTCGAACTGCTCGTCGACTGCGGCTTCGAGCTCCTCGACGGACTCCTCGGGGAGCACCGTCGCGAGGCCGTCGAGGTAGGCGTTGACGGCGCTCTTCGAGAGCGTCACGCCGCTCTGCTGGACGGACTTGGCCGACTCGAAGGAGTCGAACCACGTCTCGATGGCGGCGCGCTGGGCGTCGATACCGGTCTCGGCGGCACGGCGGCTCTGGTCGATCATCGTACGCTGCATCTCGAAGGCCGAACTGAACGGGTTGGTAGCACTCATTGTAATCACTCGGAGTTTCGTTTGACGGGGATGACGATGGTCTGCACGATATCGCCGTCGTCGATGTCGAGGGTTTCGCGCTCGGCGTCGGGAATGCTGATGCGACCCCCGCTCTGCACGCGGGTCTTGAACATCGCGGTTCCCATGCTCATCGCGCCGAGTTGCGAGAACCCGTCGAACCCGCCGCCACCGCCGGACACGAACTGCTCGAACAGCTGCATCTGGCGTTCGACCGCGTCCTCGCCGGCGTCCTGAAACGACTGGGCGAACGGCATGGGCGGCCACAGCGGCGATCCATCGTCGTCGTCTTGCGTCATCCGTACCTCTACCAACACGTCCCAGAGGCATAAGCTTTACTTTCGTTACCTCTCTATACCAATCAGAGACATTGAATGGTTACGGCCGGGTACACCCGGTGACGAAAGCGACCAGTCTTTAACCGACCACGACAAAGGACTACACAGCATGCAAGAACGCTCACCAACGCCGATGGGTGGCCTCACGGACGCGTGGCTCCAATCGGGGAAACACTTCTCGAACAGCGTCGAACACTTCTACAACAGCGTGATGGCGGCCAACCGGGCGATGCTGCCGGACGGCGACGACGGCCGCCAGCCTGCCGAATCGCCCGGTGTAACCTACTCCAAGGCCGAGTGGTCGTTCGACCACTCCGACGACGGGGATGGGATCGTCAGCGTCGGCGACCGAATCCGATTCTCGAAGTCAGTCACCGAGGAAGAGGTCGGCGTGTTCGCCGACGCCAGCGGCGACACGAACCGACTCCACCTCGACGACGAGTTCGCCGAGGGGACTCGCTTCGGCCGACGGATCGCCCACGGGACGCTCGTCTCGGGGCTCATCAGCGCTGCGCTCGCCCGCCTGCCGGGGCTGACGATCTACCTCTCACAGGATCTGCAGTTCCTCGGCCCGGTCGACATCGGGGAACGGGTCACGGCAATCTGTGAAGTCGTCGAGGACCTCGGCGACGGCCGCTACCGACTGACGACCGTCGTCGAGGACGAGGACGGCGAGACGGTGATCGACGGGGAGGCAATCGTCCTCATCGACGACCGTCCCGACGAAGACGCCTGAGGGTCAGACCGGTTCGAACCGGTAGCCGTCCCACTCTTGACTGTCCGGTTCGCGGATGCCAGCGTCGGGGTCGCGGAGCTCCTCGACGTACACCGGCCGTACCTCGTCCCCGATCGCCACCTCGTCGGAGGTGACGCCGCCGAGGGCGCGAACGGGTTCGCCGTCCACGTCGAACTCGACGATTGCCAGCGTGTTCGGTTCGCGGACGCCCGGCGGTGCCGCCATGCTCGTGGTCCAGGTGATCACCTCGGCAGTGTACTCGCTGAGGTCGACCGTCTCGACCGGTTCCTCTCCGCCCGGACCGATGGGATGACCGGGGAACGTGATGCTGCCGTCGGGGTAGCGGTAGGCTTCCATCATTAGACTGCCTCCATGAGTGTGGTGATGACACAGTTACCGAAGCCGCCGACGTTACAGGCCAGACCGGTGTCCGCGCGGTCGACCTGTCGTTTGCCGGCCTCGCCACGCAGTTGTTCGTATATCTCGTACACCTGTGCGACGCCGCTCGCGCCTAGTGGATGGCCCTTCGATTTGAGGCCACCCGAGGGGTTGATCGGGAGGTCGCCGCCCATCTCGGTGCGACCCTCCTCGACCGCCTTCCAGCCCTCGCCCTTCTCGAAGAAGCCGAGGTCCTCGCTCTGGAGGAACTCGAGGATGGTGAACATGTCGTGGAGTTCGGCAACGTCGACGTCGTCGGGGCCGAGATCCGCCATGTCGTAGGCGATCCGACTCGACTCGACGACCCCGCGCATCGTCGTCGGATCCGCGCGTTCGTGGACGACGTGGGTGTCCGTCGCGCCGCCGACGCCGGAGACGAGCACGTAGTCGTCGGTGTACTCCCGAGCGACCGACTCCGGGCAGAACATGAGCGCCGCGCTCCCGTCGGTGATGGGACAGAAGTCGTAGAGGCGAAGCGGGTCGGCCACGATGGGCGACTCCAGCACCGTCTCTAAGTCCACCTCCTTCTGGAACTGGGCGTGGTCGTTGTGGACGCCGTGGCGGTGGTTCTTCACCGCGACCTTGCCGAGGCTCTCGCGTGGCGCGTCGTAACTGTCGAGGTAGAGGCGCGCGGTCAACCCCGCGAAACTCGGCAGTGTCACGCCGTGTTTGTACTCGACGGGGTGGGTGAGCGAGGCGATGACGTCCGTCGCCTCGGGCGTCGTTCGGTGGGTCATCTTCTCGCCGCCGACGAGCAACGTCATGTCGCTCGCGCCGCTGGCGACCGACTGCCAGGCGTGTTTGACGCCGGCGCCACCGCTGGAACTCGTCTGGTCGACCCGGACGGTGTACGCTGGCATCGCGGCGAGGTCGTGGGCCAGAGCGTTCACGACCCCCGTCTGCCCCTCGAACTCGCCGCTCGCCATGTTCGAGACGTAGAGGTGGTCGACGGCGTCCGGCGCGACACCGGCGTCGTTCAGACACGCCGATCCAGCCTCCGAGAGCAGGTCGAGGACCCACCCGTCGCGCTGGCCGAACTTGGTCATCGACGCACCGATTATCGCTACGTTCTTCATAGGTTCGTTCGCGTAACCCACGGGCTTACCCTTTACTCTTGGTCAAAGCGCCAGGGTGTCGACGACGACCGCCAGCAACAGCGCGCCGAGGTAGGCGTTCGAGGCGTGGAACGCCCGGAACGCGGCCGACTCGGTGCGGTCGAGGTGGAGGCGGATCACCGCCCACAGGAACACTGCACCGAGCGCGACGGTCGTGAGGACGTACACCCAGCCGAGCGACGACCACGCGGCGAGCGCGCCCGCGCCGACGAACGTCGCGCCGAGCCACCAGAGGATGTGTTTCCGGGTCTCCGTCTCGCCACGGACCACGGGCATCATCGGGAAGCCACCGCGGGCGTAGTCGTCCTTGTACGCCAGCGCGAGGTTGTAGAAGTGGGCGGGTGTCCACAGGAAGATGACCGCCGCCAGAAGCAGGCCGCCGACGCCGACCGATCCCGTGACCGCGGCCCAGCCGATCAGCGCCGGCAGCGCGCCGGCCGCACCGCCGATGACGGTGTTCTGGACGGTGTTGGGTTTCAACACGAGCGTGTAGATCACGCTGTAGAACACGATGGCGACGAGACCGAGAACGGCGACGAGGAGGTTGACCGCGGCGAAGGCGGCGAGCGATCCGACGGTCAACAGGCCGCCGAAGGCGAGAGCGTTGCGCACCGACACCACGTCCGTCGCAAGCGGACGGTCGTTGGTCCGGGACATCCGGCGGTCGATGTCGCGCTCGAAGACGTGGTTGAACGTGCCGCTGGCCCCGATGGAGAGGACGCCACCGAGCAGCGTCAGGACGACCGTCCGCGGGGCGAGTGACGGGCCGGCCGCGAGCGCCATGCCCGCGGAGGCGACGAGACAGAGTAGCCACATCAGGCGCGGCTTCATGAGACGGAAGTACGCGTTCGCGAGCGCACGGACATGGGCGACCGGGTCGTCGGGGAGAGACGGTTGGTCACCTCCGGCGTCGTCCGGGCGTTCGGGCGGCGTGAGCGCGTCGGGGTCGGTGACGGGACCGTCGGACGGATCGCCGGTCCGTGTCTCGAGCGTCCACGCGAGCGCCGCGACCAGCCCGCCGAAGATGACGAGGCCGACCAGCAGGTGGACGGCCGGGAGCGGCGCGGCCGCGCCGGTGGTGGCGACGAGCGCACCCAGCGCGGCTTGGACGGGGTAACAGACGACGGCGACGCCGAGAGCGATCCGGATTCGGCGACTGGTGTCGCTTCGGACGGCGGCGACGCCGGCAGCGAGGACGAGGAGGCCGACGACGACGGCGGCGAGTCGGTGACCGACGACCAGTGCACCCGCGGCGGTCGTGGGGAGAGCGACCCCCGATCCACAGACCGGCCAAGCGGCACAGGTGCGTGTGGCGTCGGTGACGGCGACGGTGGTCCCGACGAGGACGAGCAGATAGACGCCCATCGCGCTCGCCGCCAAGAGTCCGGGGAAGCGCTCGGTGACGCGCGTCACGGTTCGATCACTGTCTTGGGTTTGGAAATCCCCGTATTTAGACTCCACGTTTCGTGTCACACGGGGGACCCGAGACCGTCACGGTCGACCCTATCAGTAGGTATTTACGGGGGAGATTCTAACGGCCCATAGAGCATGAAACGGTCGCGCCTCGTGCTGGCGTCGCTGCTTTCGGCGGTGGCACTCGCCCTCGCCGCCGATCCCGTGGCGGCCCAGAGTTCGGTGTCCGCAGAACTTATCAACCAGCTGAACAACAAACTGCTGTACATCGCCGTGCCGATCACCCTCCTCGTCGAGGGTATCCTCATCTACACGGTGTACCGGTTCAAGGACGCGGACGAAGCCAAGCCGACCCAGGAGAACCGTCGGCTGGAGATCACGTGGACGGTCGCCACGGCGATCATCCTGCTGTTCGTCGGTGTCGCCTCCTACGGCGTCCTCGCCAACGAGAACGTCACGTTTCAGGGAGACCAAGAGGAGATCGCTCCCGACGACGACGACGTCGTCGTCCAGATGGAGGCGTTCCAGTGGGGCTGGAGGGCGAGTTACCCACAGGAGGACGTCCAGATGTCGAGCACCGCGCCGACGGTGGTGATCCCGAAAGGACAGGACGTCTACTTCAACGTCACGTCGAGTGACGTGTTACACGCCTTCCACGTCCCCCAACTCGGTCTGAAACAGGACGCCATGCCCGGTCAGTCGAACGTCATCAAGACCGTCGCGCTGGAGGAGGGGACCTACCAGGGCTACTGTGCGGAGTTCTGTGGCGTCGCGCACTCGAAGATGTACTTCGAGATTCAAGTGGTCTCCCAGGAGGAGTACCAGTCGTTCCTCGACGAGCAGAGCGAGTCGTCGGGTGACATCGAAGCGGACGACGACGTGGTCCGCGAACACCACGAGTCGGTCGATCAGTCCGCGGTTCGGGCCTGAGCACAGCGAGACGCGGTCCGTCTTTCCTCCCCGTTCCGACCGTTCAGCACCGCCGGTCGACGATCCGGTCGACGATCCGTCCCGTCGAACAGAGTTCGTCCTCGCGTCCCTCGCGTTCGGACGCCCGCCTGACGTCGGCGTCGAGCCCCCGCGACCGGAGCGACTCCCGGAGGCGGTCCTCGTCGTGGTGTTGGTCGTGGCCGAGGACGATGACGTCCGGATCGATCCGCTCGATGGGGACGAAGATGTCTTCGGGGTGACCCAAGTGCGCTTCGTCGACGACGGCGAGGGCGTCGACCATCGCTCGGCGCTGGCGGTCCGAGAGGATCGGCGTCTCCTTGTGGGTGACGTTCCGACTCCGGGCGACGATGACGTGGAGGCGATCCCCCATCGCGGCGGCGTCCGAGAGGTAGTGAACGTGGCCGGGGTGGAGGATGTCGAACGTCCCCTGGGCGACGACTGTCGTCATGGGTCGCGGTCGAGGGCCTCCCTCGTGAGACGCGCCGCGGGGTGTCGTGGCCCCGGCCGACACAGTTGCTCGGAGACGATACGGACGACCAGGGGCGTCGGTTCGGCGGGTCCGGCGACGGATTCCGACCGGCAGAGCCGCATACACCGGGTCGGGTGCGTCGCCTTCTAAGGGTTCCGGATGGCACGCCGAGAACGGTCGCGCGTCGCTCGGCCACGAACCCGCCGATACGGATTCTGCAAGGCTTAACTTCGGTCACCCACCACAGCATAGTATGACCGCAGGGAATGCCGGGGATTCCGGCACCGACCGGGCGGACGATTCCCGCCCCACCGTCTACGACCTCGCACCCGACTGCACGACCGACGACGTCGCGGTCGGCGACAACTACCACGCCGTCGTCAACGGCGTCGTCGCCTACGGCGTCTTCGTCGACGTCTCCGACGAGGTGTCGGGGCTCGTCCACGAATCGAATCTGACCGGCGAGTACGACGTCGGCGACCGACTGCTCGTCAGACTCGACGAGATCCGCGAGAACGGCGACGTCGCCTTCACCGAGGCCGACGTCGACGACTACCGGACGGTCGCCGTCGACCACCGGCCCACGGTGACGCCCGTCGAGGACCTCGAGGTCGGCGAGACCGTCACGGTCGAGGGGACGGTCACTCAGATCAAGCAGACCGCGGGTCCGACCGTGTTCCGATGCTGTGACGCCACCGGGATCGTCGCCTGCACGGCGTTCGAGGAGGCCGGCGTGCGCGCACATCCGGAGGTCGAACTCGACGACGTGGTTCGGATCGCCGGGACGGTCGAGGAACACGAGGGAAGCCCCCAGATCGAGGTGGAGTCACTCTCGAAACTGACCGGCGACGACGCCGACGAGGTCCGTCAGCGAGTCGAGACGGGGCTGTCCGAGCGCGCCGCCCCGAACGACGTACCGGCGCTGGTCGAGTGGGACGCCTTCGACAAACTCCGGCCGGACCTCCAAGGCGTCGCCCGTCGCCTGCGACGGGCCGTCCTCGAGGGCCGCCCGATCCGGGTGCGTCACCACGCCGACGGCGACGGGATGTGTGCCTCTCTCCCCGTCCAGGTCGCGCTCGAACGCTTCATCCGGTCGGTCCACGACGACGACGACGCGCCCCGCCACCTCATCAAGCGACTGCCGAGCAAGGCCCCCTACTACGAGATGGAGGACGTGACCCGCGACCTCAACTTCGCGCTCGAAGGCCGGGAGCGACACGGACAACAACTCCCGCTGCTGCTCATGCTGGACAACGGGAGCACCGAGGAGGACGTCCCCGCATACGAGAACCTGGCCCACTACGACGTTCCCATCGTCGTCGTCGACCACCACCACCCCGATCCCGAGGCGGTGAACGACCTGCTCGACGCCCACGTCAACCCCTACCTCCACGGCGAGGACTACCGCATCACGACCGGGATGATGTGTGTCGAACTCGCACGGATGATCGACCCGGGGATGACCGACGAACTCCAGCACGTCCCCGCAGTCGCGGGACTGGCCGACCGGTCGAAGGCGGAGACGATGAGCGACTTCGTCGACCTGGCGAGCGAGGCGGGCTACGACCGTGGGGATCTGGTTCGGATCGGCGAGGCGCTCGACTACGCCGCCCACTGGCTCCGCTACAGCGAGGGCAAGACGCTCGTCAGCGACGTGCTCAACGTCGACTGTGACGACGAACACCGCCACGAGGAACTCGTCGACTTCCTCGCGGACCGAGCGGAGCGCGACATCGACCGCCAACTCGCCGCGCTGGACCCGCACGTCGAACACGAACGGCTGGACAACGACGCCCACCTCTACCGGGTCGACCTCGACGACTTCGCCCACCGCTTCACCTACCCCGCTCCGGGGAAGACGACCGGCAACCTCCACGACCGCAAGGTCGAGGAGACGGGGGACCCAGTCATCACCATCGGTTACGGCCCCGACTTCGCCGTCCTCCGGTCCGACGGCGTCCGCCTCGACATCCCCGAGATGGTCTCCGAACTCAACGAAGAGGTCGTGGGCGGCGGCGTCTCAGGCGGTGGCCACCTCGTCGTCGGCTCCATCAAGTTCGTGAAGGGGATGCGCGGCGAGGTGATCGACGCGCTGGTGGAGAAGATGGCCGACGCCGAACTCGACGAGGCGCTGTCGAGCGCGACGGTGCTCGACACCTAGTCGAACCGGACCGTCTTCCGCGCGACCACGACCGCGAGGACGAGCGCCGCGGCCGCGCCGGCGACGACGATCCACGTCGTCCGGTCGGTTCCCGTGTTGCCCCGCCAGTCGGCTTCGAACGCCTCGCGGAAGTGCGCCGCAAGGCGGTCGCTCCGGACGGCGACCGACACCTCACGGTTCTCCGAGACCGCGTTCTCGTTCCAGTTGAGACTCCCGACCACGACGACGTCGTCGGCGACGACGCCCTTCGCGTGAATCTTCTCGAACCGGCCGCCGGGCTCCGCGACCCGTGCGGACAGCGGCAGGTCGCGTCGCTCGGCGACGCCGTTCAGCCAGTCGACGAGGGCAGCGTTCTCCTCGGTGACGTACCACGATCCCGAGAGGAGGATCCGGACCTCGACCCCCCGCTCGGCGGCACGGATCGTCGCCCGGAGGAGTGGGCCGTCACGACGCCCGACGGAGGGCTGGATCACGTCGACGCGGTTCTCGGCGGCGTCGATGGTGTCGACCAGCCCCGACTCCGCGTTACCCGGGGCCGTGAGCACCCGAACCGACGAGGCCGTCGCCGTGGTCGGATCGATTCGCGAGGGGTAACGTCCCTCGGCGGGTGGGTCGTCCTCGGACACGCTCCCCCGTCGGTAGCGCCGCCAGGGAATCCCGTCCCGCCACCCGGCGTCGGCCCGGAAGAGACCGGCGAGGTCGGCCGCGACGACGGGGGAGTCGACGACGACGCCCCACCCGCGACTACTCCGGCCACCGACGCCGGCCGGTTTCCAGTTTTCCGTCATGACGAGCGCCCGGTCGTCGACGACGGCGTACTTGGGGTGGTAGTAGTCGAACCGGGCACCGGGACCGCCGAGGACGGTCACCTCGACGCCGGCGTCGGCGAGTCGGTCGAGCGCGGCCATCCCTCGCGCCGAGCGACCGCCGACCGGATCGGCGTCCACGAGGACGGCCACCTCGACACCGCGGCGGTTGGCGGCGACGAGGGCGTCGACCACCCGTTCGCTGGTGAGCGTGTAGCCGGCGAGCAGGACGCGACTCCGGGCATCGCGGAGCGTCTCCACGGGGAGATCAGGCGAGTCGGGGAGGAGAAAGCCGGTGACGTTCGCGCGACCGTACGTGTGGACACGCCGTGGATCGATCCCGACGGGTCGCCACCGGCGGCCGTCGTCGGTCCGGACGAGGCGCTCGCCTTCGGGTGCGTCGCGGTAGTCGAGGCGGGCGACGACGGCGCCGTCCCGCCGGAGGCGGAGCCGTTCGCCGCCGTTAGCAAGCGAGAGTTCGGGGGCTTCGACCGCGGGCGCGTCGGTCAACCGGCGCGTCCTGTTGGGGTCGGCGCTGAGCGCGAACTCGGAGGCGGGACGATCCGCGGGGAGGGGGACGACCGTCTCGCCGTCACCGAGCGTCCAGTTCGCCGTCGACCGCGGCGGGACGCGAACGACGACGAACTCGCCGGCGTCGCCGTCGGCGACGGGGTTGGGGACGGCGGTGACGACGGCCGGATCGACCCCGGTCTCGTTCCCACCCTCGGCACCGGTCGCGACCGGCGCGGGTACGACGGAGAGGACGACGAGTGCGATCGAGAGCGTGACGACGGACCAGTGGTGGCGTGACACGGCGGTCGTGGCCGCGCCATCGGGCATAAACGTCCGGAGGATTTTTGTCCGAGTCCGTCGCGGTGTGTCCATGGTCGCTGTCGCGAACGCGCTCCGGTTGCTGGGGTCCGCGCTCGGTGCGCTCGGCGGCGCACTGGTGTTCGTCGAGTTCTTCCAGATGCCGAGTTACGTCGAGTACAACGAGGAGTTTCAGGATTACCGCATCGACACGGCCCAGTCGGACGTCCGAGAACACACGTGGGCGGGACGGGTCGGTGGATTCTGTCTCGCACTCGGATTTTCGTTGCTGTTCGTGGCGACGCTCCTGGGGTAGCGCCCACGAATCGTCAGTCGCGTCGTCGTCTTCGCGGTTCGGGGGCGACTTCGGACCGGGTGGGACGACACGACGGTGGCGATAGTCGACGCGTCCCGGTGACGGGGTGTCGCTTAGGCCGACAGGCGCGCCATCTCGTCGTCGGTGAGGTCGAGGGTGGCGGCCGCGACGTTCTCCTCGAGGTGATCGACACTCGACGTGCCGGGGATGGGGAGTACGACGGGTGACCGCTCCAGGAGCCACGCGAGCGCCACCTGTCGACGCGTGGCGCCGTGGGCGGCGGCCACCTCGTCGAGGACGTCCGCTTTCGCCCCGAGGTCGCCACCGCCGAGCGGGAAGTAGGGGACGAAGCCGATGCCGTCCTCCTCGCAGGCGTCGAGCACGTCGTCGTGGGTGCGGTCGGCGACGCTGTACTCGTTTTGCACCGTCGCCACGGGAACGACGTCCCGGGCGCGGTCCAACTGGTCGACGGAGACGTTGCTGACGCCGACGTGGTCGATCAGGCCACGGTCGCGGAGCTCCGCGAGCGCGGCCATCGACTCCTCGATGGGGACGTCGCCGTCGGGGGCGTGGTACTGGTACAGGTCGAGGGTGTCGACCCCGAGACGGTCGCGGCTACACAACGCGGCGTTCCGGAGGTAGTCGGGGTCGCCGTGGCGGAGCCAGTCGCCGTCGGGGGAGCGAAGGAGCCCACCCTTCGTGGCGACGACTGCGTCTTCGGGCGTGCCGGCCTCGCGGAGCAGCCGCTCGCTGGTCCCCGGACCGTACGAGTCCGCGGTGTCGACGAAGTCGACGCCGAGTTCGACCGCACGGTCGAGAACGCGACGCGCCTCGTCGGGGTCGTCGGGAGCGCCGAGGACGCCCTCGCCGGTGATGCGCATCGCCCCGAAGCCGAGGCGGTGGACCGTCAACTCGCCGCCGATGTCGAAAGTGTCACAGGTTTCGTCGAGCGGTCGCATGGCTCCCGTTCGGCGCCCACCCGGTTATACCTCTCGTCGGCCGCGACCGGACCGTGGGCGACGGAACCGGACGACGACGTCGGTCCCGCGTGGCTCGGCGTCGTACACGTCGAGTTCGCCGCCGTAGTGGTCCATCAGCGTCTTCACCAGAGCGATGCCGCGTCCCTCGCCCGACTCGACGGACGACTCGAACAGGTTCGTCTTCACCTCGTCCCGGATGCCCGGGCCGTCGTCTACGACGTGGACCGAGACGGTCCGTGGCGTCGACTCGACCGAGACGGTGACGGTCGGCGCCGCCGAGTCGTTGTGTTCGACCGCGTTCTGGAGTAGGTTCGAGAACACCGCGGAGACGGCGTCGGTCGCCATCACGTACAGTTCGGACGGGACGTCCACCTCGAAGGTCGCCGCTTCGTGTGTCGACTGCACGTCTTCGACCTCCCTGAGTACGACCGTCGAGACGTCCATCGGCGCGGGTGAGTGCCGTCCGGAGAACACGTCGCACAGTTGCTTCACGTCCTCGATGAGCGACGCGATCGCGTCGCTCCGGCGCTCGATCGGTTCGAGGTACGTCTCGTCGGCGTCGGATCGCTGGGCGAGCAGATTCGTGTACCCTTGGATCACCTGTGTCGCGTTCAACACGTTGTGTCGGAGGTAGCTGTTCAGGAAGACCAGTGCGTCGCGGCGGCGGCCGGACTCGCGGGCCGTCCGGGTGGCCCGAGCGTAGTAGACGCCGGCGATACCGCCGGCGATACCGCCGCCGCCGGCCATGGCGGTGACGACGAGCGCGGCCCCCGCGACGGGGCGACCCTGCGCGAGTCTGAGGCCGACCGTCAGCGCCGACAGGGTGGCGAAGCCGGCCATCCCACCGAGACACCACCTGACGACGGTCCAGACGTCTTCGAGGGGGAGACTGCTCGCCGCGAGCCACCGGCTCAGTGCCACCAGCCCGGCGGCGAGGACCAGGAGGAGACCGAGCGACCCGACCGTCGCGGGACCGACGCCGACGCGCGAGACGTCGTCGAGGAAGGCGGCGACGGAGACGACGCCGAGGACGACACCGAGCGTCACGACCAGCGTGGGGGCGTGGTCGGCGAGTCGCCGTTCCCACCCCAATCGATCCATACCTTCGCATCGTCGACCACCTACAAAACGATTGCCCGTCCCGAACCGATCGGACGACGTGACTGGGATGAGACGGATCGTCGGGGGTTTACACGTCCGGAGGCCGAACCGAGCGGCATGACCGCGCCGACACGGCAGAACCGTCTCGACGAGGAGGCCAGCCCGTATCTCGAACAGCACGCCGACAACCCGGTCAACTGGCAACCGTGGGACGACGACGCGCTCTCGGCGGCGCGGGACTACGACGTACCGATCTTCCTCTCGGTCGGCTACGCCGCCTGTCACTGGTGTCACGTCATGGAGTCGGAGAGCTTCGAGGACGAGGAGGTGGCGGCGGTGCTCAACGAGGAGTTCGTGCCGATCAAGGTCGACCGGGAGGAGCGTCCCGACCTCGACAGCGTCTACCAGACCATCTGCCAACTCGTCTCGGGCGGTGGTGGCTGGCCCCTCTCGGTCTTCCTCACGCCGGAGGGGAAGCCCTTCTACGTCGGGACCTACTTCCCGCGGGAGCCGAATCGCGGACGACCGGGATTTCTGCAACTGCTGGAGGACGTGTCGAACTCGTGGGCGGAGGACCGCGAGGAGATAGAGAACCGCGCCGACCAGTGGACGGCCGCGATCACGGACGAACTCGAATCGACGCCCGACGATCCGGGCGACCCCCCGGAGTCCGACACCTTGGAGACGGCGACGGCGGCGGCGGTCCGGAGCGCCGACCGCACTCACGGCGGCTTCGGCTCCGGCGGGCCGAAGTTCCCCCAACCTCGACGCGTCGACCTGTTGCTCCGGGCGGCGGCCCTCGACGGCGACGAGGCGGCCGGCGAGGTGGCCGGCGAAGCGCTCGACGCCATGGCCGCGGGCGGCCTCTACGACCACGTGGGCGGCGGCTTCCACCGGTACGCCACGGACCGCGACTGGACGGTGCCCCACTTCGAGAAGATGCTCTACGACAACGCCGAACTCCCGCGGCTCTACTTCTCGGCCGCGGCGGCGACGGGGGCGGACCGGTACGCCCGGGTCGCCGCGGAAACCGTCGCCTTCCTCGAACGCGAACTCCGCCACCCCGACGGAGGGTTCTTCAGTACGCTCGACGCTCAGAGCCGCCCGCCAGCGTCCCGCTTGGACGAGGGCGAGGAGGCCGAGGACGCGGAGGGGGCGTTCTACGTCTGGACGCCCGAGGAGGTCGGCGAGGCCGTCGCGGACGCTGACGTCGACGGCGTCGACGCCGGGACGGTCGCCGACCTCTTTCGTGACCGCTACGGCGTCGAATCCGGCGGCAACTTCGAGGGCGGCACCTCGGTGCTCACCGTCTCGGCGAGCTACGGAGACCTCGCCGAGTCGTACGATCTGCCCGTCGAGACCGTCGAACGCGTTCTCGTGACCGCGCGGACCCGCGCGTTCGAGGCGCGGTCGGAGCGCCCTCGGCCAGCGCGCGACGAGAAGGTCCTCGCGGGGTGGAACGGCCTCGCCATCTCCGCTATCGCCACCGGCGCGCGAACCCTCGATCCGGCGCTCGTGGGGCTGGCGACCGACGCCCTCGGGTTCGTCCGCGAGAAGCTCTGGGACGCCGAGGCGGGGCACCTCTCCCGGCGGTACAAGAGTGTCTCCGAGCCACGGTCGGAGGCAGGCGAGACCGCGTCTCGACGTGGCGACGTCCAGGTCGACGGCTACCTCGACGACTACGCCTTCCTCGCGAGGGGCGCGTTCGACTGCTATCAGGTGACCGGCGAGGTCGACCACCTCGCGTTCGCGGTCGACCTCGCCCGCGAGATCCGCGCGGAGTTCTGGGACCCGGAGGCGGGAACGCTCTACTACACGCCGGCGAGCGGGGAGGGGCTGGTCACGCGACCCCAGGAACTGAACGACCGGTCGACGCCGTCGAGTATCGGGGTCGCGGCCGCCCTGTTCGACGACCTCGACCTCTTCGTCCCCGACGAGGGGTTCGGCGACGTGACCGAGCGCCTCCTGTCGACACACGCCGACCGCATCCGCGGGAGCCCGCTCGAACACGCGTCGCTCGTCCTCGCGGCCGACGCCCACGCTCGCGGACCGGTCGAACTGACGCTCGCGGCCGACGACCTCCCGGCGTCGTGGCGGGAGCGCCTGGCCGAAGCGTACCTCCCGACGGGCATCGTCGCGCCACGACCCGCCTCGGACGCCGACTTGGAGGCGTGGCTGGACGCCCTCGGCGTCGACGAGACCCCGCCGATCTGGGCGAACCGCGAGGCCGTCGACGGTGAACCGACGGTCTACGCCTGTCGGGACTTCACCTGCTCGCCGCCCCAGACCGACCTCGACGCGGCGCTGTCGTGGCTGTCGGAGTGACGCCGGCGCTTACGCCTCGGCCCGTTCGCTGATCCGCTCGGCGAGATACTCGGCGATGGTGACCGGTTCCTCCTCGACGAAACGCACGATCTCCTCGCCATCGCGCTCGACGACGACGGTCGGGATGTACTCGATCCCGTACTCGTCGACGCCCTCACCCCGCTTGTCGTCGTCGACGGGGAACTGCTCGATCCGGTCTGCGGGGACGCCCGCGGCGTTGAGGGCGGCCGCGAAACCGGGGAGTTGGGCCGTGCAGTCGCCACACCAGTCCGCCCCCCAGACGAGGAAGGTGAGGCCCTCGCGGCTAAGCGCCTCGCGCACGTCGTCGTCGCCGTCCCACTCGCCGTCGGGATTCATGGTTTCGAGCATGGGAGGAGGTACCACGTCCACGGTGTTAACCTCCGCGTTCCGCGCCGGTCGAGTCGCTACCTATTCGTATCCGGCGACCACCCGTGTGAACGACGCGATGGTCGAGGAACCCGACGACAACCCGTACGTTCGAACACCGGAGACGTCGTTCGACCCGATCGAGGACGTGCACGAGGACGCGGCCCGAGAGCAGGCCGAACGGCTGCGCGAGGCGATCGAGTACCACGACTACCGCTACTACGTCGCGAACGATCCCGTGATCGCCGACCGCATCTACGACGCCCTGTTCGATCGCCTGAGGAAACTGGAGGACGCGTTCGACCTCGACGACGAGAACTCACCGACCCGGCGCGTGGGCGGCGAACCGCTCGACGAACTGGAGACGGTCGACCACGTCGCGCCGATGTTGAGCCTCCAATCGTCGGGCGACCCGGAAGAGATCCGCGAGTTCGACCGGCGGATCCGCGAGGCGGTCGGCGACGTGGACTACTCCGCGGAACCGAAGTTCGACGGCCTCTCGGTCGAAGTGGTCTACGAGGACGGCGTCTTCGACCGGGCGGTGACACGCGGCGACGGCGAGGCGGGTGAGGACGTCTCCGCGAACCTCAAGACGGTCGGAAGCGTCCCCCTTCGGCTGTCCGGTGCGCCCGACGTTCTCGCGGTACGGGGCGAGGTGTACATGCCCCGCTCGGGGTTTCAGGAACTGAACGAGCGCCGGGTCGAACGCGGCGACGACCCCTTCGCCAACCCGCGCAACGCCGCCGCGGGGACGATACGGCTCCTCGATCCGGCGGCGGTCGCCGACCGTCCGCTGGAGGTCTTCTTCTACGACGTGATCGAGACGTCGGCGACGCTCCGCTCCCAGACCGAAGCGGTCGACCTGCTCCGCGAGTTGGGGTTCCGTGTCGACGACGAGACGACGGTCGTCGACGACGCCGAGGGCGTCCTCGACTACCGCGACCGACTGATGGACGAGCGGGCCGACCTCGAGTACGAGATCGACGGCGTCGTCGCGAAGGTGGTCGACTTCGAGACGCGGGAGCGGTTGGGGTCGACGGCGCGCCATCCCCGGTGGGCCTTCGCCTACAAGTTCCCCGCTCGAACCGGCGAGACGACCGTCGAGCGCATCGTCGTACAGGTCGGGCGGACGGGCAAACTGACGCCGGTCGCCCTGCTCGACCCCGTCGACGTGCGGGGGGTGACGATCAGTCGAGCGACGCTCCACAACGCCGCGCAGGTCCGCGAACTGGGCGTCAGCGAGGGTACGACCGTCCGGATCGAACGGGCGGGCGACGTGATTCCGGAGGTCGCCGAGGTGGTCGACAGCGAGGAGCCACGCTCCTCGGGAGCCGACGACGGCGGCTTCGCGATGCCCGAGACCTGCCCGGTCTGTGGGGGGCGCGTGGCCGAGGAGGGCGAGTACCACTTCTGTGCGAACGCGTCGTGTCCGGCCCAGCTCAAGCGGTCGGTCCAGCACTTCTGCTCGCGGGACGCGATGGACATCCAGGGCGTGGGCGAGCGGGCGGCGGAACAGTTGGTCGAGGCGGGACTGGTCGAGTCGGTCGCCGACCTCTACGACCTCGACGCGGACGACCTGATCGGGATGGAGGGGTGGGGCGAGCGCTCCGCCGAGAACCTGCTCTCGGAACTGGAGGGGAGCAGGGGTGTCGACCTCGGGACCTTCCTCTACGCGCTCGGCATCCGACACGTCGGGACCGAGCGGGCGCGGGCGCTCGCGTCGGCGTTCCCCCTCGAGGTGTTGATGGACGCGAGCGCCGGGGCGTTGCGGGACGTCGAGGACGTCGGACCGGAGGTGGCCGAGGCCGTGACCGCCTTCTTCGAGACGCCGGCGAACGTCGAGACGGTCGAGCGACTCCGGGAGGCGGTACGGCCCGAACGCCGGGCCGACGCGGACGGCGACGAACTCGACGGGCTGACGGTGGTGTTCACGGGGAGCGTCCCCGGCTACACCCGGTCGGAGCTCTCGGACTTGCTCGAACGCCACGGCGCGAGCGTCACGTCGTCGGTCAGCGGGGCGACGGACTACCTCGTCGTCGGCGAGGACCCGGGGACGCGGAAGCGTGAGGCGGCGGAGCGCGAGGCTGTCGAGACGCTCGACCCCGAGGCCTTCGAGGAGCGACTCCTCTCGCGGATCGAGTGAGGGCGGGCCGGGTCCACCACCGATTTAGGCGACGACCGCCAACCGACCCCCAATGCACGACAGCATCCTCGACGCCATCGGCTCGCCGCTGGTCCGCATCGACTCCCCACCGGGGACGACGGTGGCAGCGAAAGTCGAGTCGAAGAACCCGGGCGGGTCGGCGAAGGACCGCCCGGCGAAGGCGATGGTCGAGGCCGCGGAGCGAGCGGGCGAACTCGAACCAGGCGACGCCATCGTCGAACCGACGAGCGGGAACACGGGCATCGGCCTCGCCGTCGTCGGGGCCGCCAAAGGGTACGACGTGACGGTCGTGATGCCGTCCTCGAAATCGCCGGAGCGCCGGGCGATCATGAAGGCCTACGGAGCCGACGTGGAACTCGTCGACGGCGAGATGGACGCCGCGCGGGAGCGCGCCGACGAACTGGAGGCCGAGGGGATGGTCCAGATGTCCCAGTTCGAGAACCCCGCCAACCCCGAATCCCACTACCGGACGACGGGCGAGGAGATACTCGAACAGACCGATCGACCGGTCGACGCGCTCGTCTGTGGCGTCGGCACCGGGGGTACCATCTCGGGAACCGGTCGCCGTCTGCAGGAGACGTATCCCGACCTGACCGTGGTGGGCGTCCAGCCCGATACGAACCGGTTTCTGTCCGGGGAACCGGGACGGGACGAGTTCCAGGGAATGGGTCCGGGGTTCGTCGCCGAGAACGTCGACGTGGACCTCCTTGACGACGTGGAGGACGTCTCGCTGCCGGACGCGGAGGCGGAGTGTCGCCGCCTCGCCCGCGAGGAGGGAATCCTCGTCGGTCAGTCGAGCGGGGCGTCGAGCCTCGGTGCAAAGCGGGTCGCCGAGCGACTGGCCGACGAGAGGGGGACGGACGAACCGCTGGTGGTGACGGTGTTCTGGGACAGCGGCGAGCGCTACATGTCGACGGGCCTGTTCGACTAACCGCCGAACTCGGACTCGGTCACCCGGACGACGACGGTGTCGTCGACGGCCCGGAGGTCGTACTCGGGGACGGTGTCGTCGACGCGCGTGACGTACATCGGTTCGACGAGTTCGTCGTCTGCGAGACCGTACACCCGGAGGTGACGGGCCGTCTCCTCGGGGTCACGCTCGCCCTCGCGGACCGCCGCGGCCAACTCTCGCGAGAGCCACTCCTCGGTCGAGATGCTCGGCTCGCGAACCAGCGCGGCGTCCGCGAACCGGACGAGATACCAGTTCAGATCGTTCAGAAGCGAGACGGCAGCACCGAGGCTGACCGTGTCGACGGCGATGGTGTTTTCGTAGGGTTCGTGGAGGTCGTACGTGGCGAGGGCCGCCCGCGACGTCTCACGGGAGAGGAGTTCGTACCGGAGGTCGACGTCGGACGCACCGACGATACACACCTGCGTCACGGTCGCGAAGTCGGGACACTCCCGTAAATCGATTGCGCCGGTCAGCGGGCGTCGGCGGCGGTCGGGTCGTCCACGACCTGGAGGTCGGCGACGGCGGCGGCGGCCCGGTCCAACAGGTCGTCGGGTTCGGCGGCCTCGACGGCGTCGAGTGTCGCCCCCGTCTCCGGAAACGGCGGATCGAGGCGCTCACACCCCACGGGGATCGAGGAGTCCTCGTAGGTGCCGATCTCGCGCGCGCGATCCACGATGTCCGCCTTGTCCCACGCGAACAGCGGTCGGTGGACCGGGCAGTCGACCGCCGCGTCCGTGACGGCGAGATTGGCGGCGGTCTGGCTCGACTTCTGTCCCATCGCCTCGCCGGTGACGACGCCGACGGCTCCCTCGCGGTCGGCGACGGCCTCGGCCATCCCGAGGATGGCGCGCCGCCACGAGAGCATCCGGGTGTCGTCGACGTCCTCGACGAGACGCTGGGCCACGTCGCCGCCGGGGACGATCCGGAGGCGGGTGTCGAAGTTGGGCGCGTAGCCGGCGAGTCGGCGGACCGTCGCGACCGCCCGGGCCTCGTGGTCCGGGCCGCCGTAGCGACCGACCGAGACGTACAGGGGGACGATCGGTGCGCCGCGGCGCATGGTCTCGTAGGCCGCGACGGGGGAGTCGTGCCCGCCGCTGACGAGGGCGACGAGCGGTTCTTGGGTCCCGAGGGGGAGGCCGCCGGGGCCGTCGTAACTCGTCGTCGAGACGTGGGCGTCGTCGCCCCGCACCTCGACGTGGTAGGTCCGGTCGGGGTCGTCGAGGTCGACCGACGCGTCGGTGACGGACCCGACCGCTCGGCCGCCGCCGCGCTCTATCTCGCGGCTCGTGAAGTCGTGGTCGGACGCGTCGCCGGCCCGCCGGGCGCGGACGGCGTAGGTGTCCACCGCGGACGCGTCGCGGGCGAGCGACCGCAACGCGTCCTCGATGGCGTCGCGGTCTGCCGGCATGTGGATCGAGGGGCGCGCCCGGACGACGCCCATGGCGTCGGCGGCGACCCGGGCGGCCCGGTCCGGGTCGGGCGTGTGGACGACGACCCGTGCCCACTCGGCGTCGACCGTCGCCTCGACGCCCCGAGCGTCCAGGAGGGCGGCGACGTTCGCACGGAGACGGCGCGTCATCTTGCCCCGAACCTCGCGGCTCTTGGAACTGATGTCGCCGAAACTCACGAGGACGGTGTCGGGGTCGGGGGTGGCGTCGTGCGCGTCGTCCACGGTCACGACGGTCATACGCCGCCGGGGTACTAGGGTAGTTCGGTCCGTGGCTCGGAGCCGAGGGCTCAGAACGTCCGGAGGTCGCCGTCGATGACCTGCCGGGTGATCGAGGTCACGTCGGCGAGTTCCCGGTCGACGATGTCCTCGATGTCGGCCTCGATGTCGGCGAGGGCGACGCCGTCCTCGGTGACGACGAAGGCGTCGGCGACGTGGGGGCGGTCGATGGGGCGGCCGATCTGACTGAGGAGACGCACCCGGAAGTCGCGGATGCCACTCAGTTCGTCGACGACGGCCTCCGCGACCTGCGTGCTGAGGAGGTTGTAGATCTTGCCGATGTGGTTGACGGGGTTCTTCCCGCTCGTGGCCTCCATGCTCATCGGCCGGTTCGGGGTGATGAGGCCGTTCGCGCGGTTGCCACGACCGACGGAGCCGTCGTCACCCTGTTCGGCGCTCGTTCCCGTCGTCGTCAGGTAGAGGCCGTCTTTCCCCTTGGCGGGGTCGTCGGCGGTGTTCACCTCGACGGCGACGGTGCGGTCCGTGCGGTCCCGCGCGAGGTCGGTCACCGCCTCGCGGACGTTCGCCACCGCGTCGAGATACGCCTCGGCGTCGTCGAGATGCCGGTCGATCATCGCCGCCGCCACCGTGAGGTCGATGTGGTCGCCCTCGCGCTTGCCCATGATCTTCACGTCGGGGCCGAGTTCGGGGTGGTCGGCGGCGTAGGAGCCGTTGAGATGTTCCTCGGCGTCGAGGACGATGCGCTCCGTTTCGGTCAGCGGCGCGTGCCCGACGCCGAAACTCGTGTCGTTGGCCATCGGGACGGTCGCGCCCTCCTCGCCGAAGACGGTCTGGAGGTCGCCGCTCCCCTCCCCGAGTCTGGTGTCGACCACCACGTCGGTGCCGAAGTCCAGTTCGGGGACGACCTCCGCGAGGTAGTCCCGTGCCGCCGAGAGTGCCACCGAGTCGACGGGGAGGGTGTGTTCGGTGCCGTCGTCGGCCTCGTACGTCCGTGTCGCGCGCCCGACGACGAGGACGTAGATCGGTTCGACGACCTCGCCGCCGCCGAAGGCGGGGGCGGCGTTGCCGGCGGCCAACTGCGTCTCGTCGGTGTTGTAGTGTAGCACCTTGCCGACGCGGTCGAGATAGAGGTTCGAGAGTGCACGGGAGACGTGTTCCGCGATCCCGTCACAGAGTGAGTCCGGGTGACCGATACCCTTCCGTTCGACGATCTCCACTTCCTGGTCCTCGACTGCTCGCCGGTCGACGGACTCGATTCGAATGTTCCGGTCGCTCATCGCCGGACGTTCGCCCCGCCGGATGCTATAACTTGCGGAAACCTTTCGACGCTCTAGTATTACTGGGAAGAATCTAGAAGGAGGCCGAGATACGAGGTTCGGATCTGTTCGTCCGGATCGAGACCGAGGTCACGCAGGCGATCGGCGGCCCCTTCGCGGGTCGATTCGAGGTCGGATTCGAGAGCTTCGTGTTCGACTTCGACGAACTCGCCGAGGTCCGCGATACTGTCGAGCGTGACGGTGTAGTCGTCGAGGACGTAGCGTTCGCGCTCCTTCTCGACGACGGCGGCGGGCGAGAAGCCGAGTGCGTCGAGGATCGAATCCAAGTCGTCGGCGTCGTCGACGCCGGTCTCGATCTCGCGCCGGGACTTCGATTCCGCCTCGACGAGCGGTCCCTTGTAGGTGACGCGGGTCGTCGACCCGTCCTCACCCTCCTCGCGGCGGATCCGGAGGGCCTCGTCGGTCTCGGCGAAGTCACGATGGGGGGCGTCGTAGTAGGTGTCGATCTGCCTGACCGTCCCGGCGTCCTCCGCGCCGAGCGACGACAGGCGCTGCCGGACCGCCTCGTGGCCCGCGCGGACCTTCAGTTCGACCTCGTACATGCCCGAGCGTGGCGGGGAGTCGGAAAAAGTCCACCGGACTCGTGGCTCGCGGCGTGAAACGTGATTCTTAAGGGTCGCACGAGAGTTGTAGGGTGTATGAGTGACGAACAGGCCGAATCGGCCGACGAGCCGGTCGACCCCGACGCGGCCGATGACCCCGACGCGGAGACAGCTAGCGAGACCGACGAGGCCACTGGCCTGCAGGACGGCGACTTCGTCGAACTCGAGTACACCGTCCGAACCGTGAGCGACGACCAGGTCGTCGACACGACCAGCGAGGAGATCGCCGAGGAAGCCGGCATCGACGAGGAGGGCCACGAGTTCGAGCCCCGGATCATCGTCATCGGCGCGGGCCACGTCTTCCAGGCGGTCGACGACGACCTGATCGGGAAGGAGGTCGGCGACACGAACACCGTCAGCGTCGACTCGGTCGAGGCGTTCGGTGAGTTCGACCCCGACGACGTGCGGACCGTCAGCGCCGAGAAGATCGACGAAGACGATCGCTACCCCGGCGCCCACGTCACCGTCGACGGCCAGCAGGGCCACATCGAGACGATCATCGGCGGGCGCGCCCGTGTCGACTTCAACCACCCGCTGGCCGGCGAGGACCTCGAGTACGAGTACGAGATCGTCGACGTCGTCGACGACCCCGCGGAGCGTGCCCGCGGACTGCTCGGCATGCACCTCGATCACGCCCCCGAGGTGTGGATCCAGACCGACGAGGTCGAGGAGGAGACCCAAGTCGAATCCGACGAGGACGACCCCGAGTACGAGACCGAGGCCCAGACCGTCGAGAAGGAGACGCTGTACATCGAGGCCACGGCCCAGATGACGATGAACCAGCAGTGGCTCTTCCAGAAACAGCAGATCGCCCAGCAGATCATGGACCGACTCGACCTCGATCGGGTCATCGTCCAAGAGACCATCGAGGGCGGCATGATGGGCGGCATGGGCGGTATGATGGGCGGTATGGGCGGCGCCGGCGGCGCGGACGTCGAGGAGGCGCTCGAGGACGTCGACGTCGACGCCGACGAGATCGTCGAGGAACTCGAAGAGGACGTCGACCTCGAGGAGTAACCACCGCGTTCTTGTACCGGCCGGGCGTCTCACGACTATGGATCTGCCACCCGAAGTCGCGGCGGATCTCCGGGTCGCGGCCGTCGCCGCGGGCTGTACCGTCGCGCTGTCGCTCACCCTCCGGTACGGGCTGGGGGTCACGGCGAACCCACTGCTTCGGCTCTCGCCGATAGCGATGTACTTCGGCTACCTCTTTCTCGGCAAGGGCTCGACCGGCAGCGCGTTCGAGAACTCCCGGCTCTGGATGATCGCTACCGCCGTCGTCACCGTCGCGACCGGCCTCTACATTGCCTAGGCGATGTCGCGGCTGGTGTCGATGGTGACGCCGTCGGTGAGTTTGAGTTTGATCGTCTCTTCGAGTGCGCTTCCCCCCCGGAACTTCGGGACTGCGAGTCGGTTGACGATCTGTGACCCCGAGGTGCTGGTGTGGAGGTCGAACACCACGTCGGCCATGTGTTCGGTGAGCGACCGGTTCGGGGTGTCGTCGCCGTGCATCGCGTGCAGGACGGCGATCGATCCCGTGTTGACCATGTGGTTCTGGAGTTCGTTGAGGAAGGTTCGGTACCGGGTCGGTTCGGCGTCTTCCAGTGGGTCGACCACGTCGACGATGAGGTTCGCGCTCTCGGGAAGGTCCTTCACCAACCGTGTGGCGTTGTCGATCGGCGGGTAGGTGCCGGCGTCGCGGACCGATAGGCGGTCGATCCCGCCACGGTACCGGTCGACTGCGTCCCGAACGGCCTGTTCGGAGCGGACGGTCGTCACGTACAGCGTCCCGCGCGCGGCCGCGATTTCGTACAGCAGCGACTCCGACTGACTGGCCGGGTCGGCGCTCAAAAGCAGGATGCTCCCGGGCGGGATTCCGCCGTCGAGTTGTCTATCGAGGACGGAGATGCCGGTCGGGAGCCGAGACGCCATGTGTGCCAATACGTCGCGGGATCATAATAGGTTTTCTCCCAGCGTGCGACCGAGGCGTCCGTAAGCGGCACGGACCGTCTCGTCGTCGAGGATCGGTGGGTCCGCCGCGGGCACCGACGCCAGGACGGGACAGTCGAAGAGGTCCACGACGGCGTCCGGGGCCGCCCGCGTCCGGGTCAACACGACACCCCACACCGGCGTGTCGAGGGTGCGAGCGATAGCGGCCGTCTTGGCTGTGTCGCGGAGAGCGGGCGCACAGAGCGTCGTGACGAGGACTGCGGCGTCGGCCACACGGAGCGGCGCGGCGGCGTCGGGGCCGGAACCGCCGGGGCAGTCGACGACCGAAAGGCGGTCGGTCGCGGCGAGTCGCTCCAGCGACCGATCGACAGTGTCGGCCTCGCCGATGGGCGGCGCTGGCAACAGGGAGACGTCCGTCGCCCCGGGGTGTGACTGGGCCACGGCGTCGACGCCACCCGCGTCGAGGTCGGCGAGCGTCGGTTCGCGGTCGACGCCCGCGAGAGCGTGTAGGTCGGGCATGTCCGGGTCGGCGTCGGCCGCGACGACGGGCGGGTCGAGGGCCGTCGACAGCCCCAGCGCCGTCGTCGTCTTGCCGACCCCACCCTTACCTCCGGCGATGGCGAGCATGGGGCGGAGTGGCCGCGCTATCGAATATGAATCCGGGGATCGAACGGTCGGACGCAGGTGGTGTGTGGTGCGGCCCGGGGTCAGTCGACGTCACGCACCTCGAACCGCGCACCGCCGTCGGTTCCCTCGACGACACGGATCCGCCAGCCGTGGGCCTCGGCGATCTGTTCGACGATGCTCAGTCCGAACCCCGTCCCCTCGGGGTCGGTCGAGTAGCCCGCGTCGAACACGTCGTCGCGCTCCTCCGCGGGTATGCCGACGCCGTCGTCCTCGACGTAGAAACCGCCGTCGAGGTCGCCGACGGTGACGGTCGCGCCCCGGCCGGCGTGTTCGACGCCATCGCCGGACTCCGTCCGGCTTTCAGTGGAGCTATGCTCCACACTATTCCGAAACAGGTTCTCGAACAGGTGCCGGATCCGATCTGGATCCGCCTCGACCGTCGTCGACGCCTCGATCCGGAGGGTGGCGTCGGCCGTCGTGACCACCTCCCAGCACTCCTCGACCACGGTCGCGAGGTCGACCGACTCGGTGTCGCCGATGATCCGACCGCTCCGCGCCAGCGCCAGCGTCCGTTCGACGATCGCCTCCATCCGGTCGTGGGCCGTGGCGACCGCGTCGAGGTGATCGCTATCACACTCCTGGCAGGCGAGCGCCAGTCGTCCCGACGCGACGTTCAGGGGATTCCGGAGGTCGTGGGAGACGAGACCGGCGAACCGTTCGAGTTGCTCGTTGCGCCGCGCCAGTTCCTCGCGCCTGACGCGGTTGCGCTCGGCTGCGACGGCCCGATCTATCGCCCGGGCCTCGAATAGGCCCATCCCCAGTCCGCCCGCACCGCCGACTGCGGCCGCGAACAGCGCCCAAGAGAGGTCGTCGTACGTCGAGTCGGCCGGCCACACGAGGATCATCGCGACGTTCAACAGGAGGAACCCGACGAGACCGACGCCGAACCACCGGCCGATCCGTGGATATCGCTCGGTCGGAAGGTCGCTGCGCTCGAGCCAGTACCCGCCGTAGAGGATAGCACCGACGAACGGGAGCGTTGTCAGCACACCCACGACGAACTCGACGGAGAGGATGGCCCCGATGGAGACACCGTGGAACCGAAAGAAGAGCACGAAGAACGTGAGGAGCAACCAGTATCCGGTCCACCGTGTCGCTACTGGTAGGGTGAGCACTCCGATCGGTCGGCGAGCGGGCACGCCCCGACCGCAGGGGCGGCGGTGCATAAATCGTGGCGCTGAATTATCACTACTGAAAATCTTGGGACGCCGTCGGATCGGCGACGATCGGTGGACTCACCCGAGATACACCGCCGTCGATTCCCCGTATTATCACACGCGAGATCCGCGACGCACAGGCGTGCCCGATCAGTCGTGACAGCAGCCGCCGGCTTCGCCGCCGAAGTCGACGGCGAGAGGATCGGAGATAGAGTGGTTGATCTCCTCGAGTTGGCGCTGGAGGGCGTCCTGTGCGTCGAGGAACTCCTCCATCACGGGCATCGAGTGGAGGTCGTTCTGTGCCCGCTGGAGCTCCTGAATCTGCTCCTGTGTGGCCTCGCCCACCTCGCGGGCGGCGACGAACTCGTCGCGGAGCCGCTCCACCTCCGCGATCCGCTCCTGTGCGTCGTCGTCGTCCTGCACGGCCGCCTGTGCCTCCTCGAACCGTTCGTGTGCCGGCGAGTTCGCGATGGCTTCGCCGAGTTTCCGACCGAGATCCTCCAGTTGCGGGGCACTCGTACTCATACCGATCGCTTGGGGTGCCGACCGCTTCAATTTGCCGACTCGGGCGGAGGTTTATGGCCGAGAGCGCCCAGACGGTTGGGTATGGAAACCGACGTCCGTCTCGGCGTCGACGTCGGCGGGACGTTCACCGACGTCGTCGTCGCCGACGGCGACGGTATCACGGTGCTGAAGGTCCCGTCGACGCCCGACTCCCCCGACCGGGGCGTCCTCGACGGGGTGGCCCAGGCGGGTGACGCGGGACTCGATCCCAACGCTGTCGACTTCTTCGCCCACGGGACGACTGTCGCGACGAACGCACTGCTCGAACGCGAGTGGGCCGAGACGGCGCTCGTCACGACCGAGGGGTTCCGCGACGCCGTCGCGATCGGGCGACAGACCAGGCCGGATCTGTACGATCTGCACGCCGGGAGTCCCCCGCCGATCGTCGACCGGGAACGTCGGTTCGAAGTGACGGAGCGTCTCGACCGCCGGGGGGAGGTGGTCGAACCGTTCGACGAGGACGACGCCAGGTCGGTCGCCCGAGCGATCGGCGAGAGCGACGCCGAGAGCGTCGCCGTCGCCTTCCTCTTCTCGTTCGAGGACGACACCCACGAGCGCCGGATGGCGGAGATACTCCGCGAGGAGGGAGTCGACTGTGACCTGTCGCTGTCCAGCGACGTGTTGCCGGAGATTCGGGAGTACGAGCGGACGCTGGTCACGGCGATCAACGCCGCGCTCAAGCCGGTGATGAACCGGTATCTCGGTCGGCTGGAGGAACACGTCGCCGACGTCGGCGTCCCCGCCTCGGTGACGGTGATGCAGTCCAACGGTGGCGTCGCGTCGGCGTCCGCCACTCGGGAGCGACCGGTGAACACGCTCCTCTCCGGCCCAGCGGCCGGGGTTCGGGGAGCGGCCCACGTCGCCGGCGCGGCGGGTTTCGACGACGCGTTGACGATGGACATGGGTGGCACCTCCTGTGACGTGTCGCTGGTCCGCGACGGTGACCCGGTCGTCACCACCGAGGGACGGGTGGGCGACTACCCGGTGACGGTGCCGATGGTCGACGTCCACACCATCGGCGCGGGTGGGGGATCGATCGCGTGGGTCGACGATGGGGGGAGCCTCCGTGTCGGTCCTCGGTCGGCGGGGGCCGATCCTGGGCCGGTCTGTTACGGTCGCGGCGGAACGGCTCCCACGGTGACCGACGCCCACCTGTTGCTCGGGCGGATCGACCCCGGGACGTTCTTCGAGGGGAGCGCGGACGAGGCGACGGTCCGCGAGGCGGTCCGGGAGTCGGTCGCCGACCCGCTGGGCCTGGACGTCGAGGCCGCCGCCCGCGGGGTCGTCGACGTGGCGAACGCCAACATGGAGCGTGCACTGCGGGTCGTCTCGGTCGAACGGGGCCACGACCCCCGCGGGTTCACGCTCGTCGCCTACGGCGGGGCGGGACCGCTCCACGCCGCCGAACTCGCGGCGGAACTCGACGTCCCCCGTGTGGTCGTCCCACACTCGGCCGGCGTCCTCTCCGCGCTCGGCCTCCTCATCAGCGACGCAGTCCACGAGGAGAGCGTCTCCACCGTCCGGCCGTGGCCGGGGATCGATCCGGCCGAACTGACCGCCCGGTTCGATCGACTCGAAGCCGATGCCGCCGAGCGCCTGAACTCTGAGGGCTTCCCGCCCGACCGCCGCCGGATCGAACGCGCCGTCGACCTCCGGTATCGCGGGCAGTCGTTCGACCTCCGCGTCGAGGTTCCCGAGGGACGTCTCGATCGGGGCGATCTGACGGCCGTCGCCGACCGGTTCCACGACCGCCACGAGCGTCGGTACGGGCACGCAACCCCGTCGGAACCGATCGAACTTGTCACCGTCCGACTCCGCGCACGCGGGCTCGTGGACCCGCCGTCGCTGTCGAGGGGCGACGGCGGGACGGCCGACCCCGACCCCCGGACGACCAGGCGGGCGACCGTCGGCGGGGAGACCCACGAGACGCCGGTCTACGATCGGCCGACGCTGGGGTCGGGGGCGACCTTCGACGGGCCGGCCGTCGTCGAGGGTGACGAGAGCACGGCCGTCGTCCCGCCTGACGCGGCCGCGACGGTCGACGACCTGGGCAACGTGGTGATCGAGCCGTGAGAGGTAGCGGGCTCGACCCAGTCACGCTCGAGGTGCTGCGCAACGCCTGTGTCGCCGTCGCCGAGGAGATGAACGCGACGCTCGTGCGGACGGGCTACTCGCCGAACATCACGGACCGACGGGACTGTTCGTGTGCGCTGTTCGACGTGGCGAGCGACGGCGAGGCGAGCGCGGAACTGGTGAGTCAGGCGGAGAACATCCCGGTCCACCTCGGCGCGATGCCTTACTCGGTGACGGCGGCAATAGAGGCGTTCCCCCCGTCGTCGCTGTCGCCCGGCGACGCGGTCCTCCTGAACGATCCGTTCCACGGCGGCGCACACTTGCCGGATATGACGCTCGTGACGCCGGTGTTCGTCGAGGGCGACCTCGTAGCCGTCGCGGCGAACCGCGCCCACCACGCCGACGTGGGCGGCGCTCTCGCGGGCAGCGTCGCGGCCGACTCGACGGACATCTACCAGGAGGGGCTCCGCGTCCCGCCGGTGAAACTCTACGACGGCGGCGACCCCGTCGAGGACGTGTTCGACCTGCTACTGACGAACGTGCGGACGCCGGAGGAGCGGCGGGGCGACTTCCGCGCCCAGCGGGCGGCCAACCGGACGGCCGTCGACCGGGTCCGCGAACTCGCGGAGCGACACGGCCTCGACACGCTCCGGGCGGCGACGACCGAGATCAAAGCGTACGCCGAGCGGCGGATGCGTGCCGAACTCGACGAGTTACCCGACATCACCGTCCGGTTCGAGGACCACCTCGACGACGACGGACTGAACCACGAGGACCTCCGGATCGCGGTCGCGGTGACGGTCGACGGCGACGACGTCGTCGTCGACTTCGAGGGGACGAGCGACGGGGTGGCGGGGCCGATCAACGCGCCACTCGCGGTGACCGCCTCGGCGACGTACTACGCGGTACGGTGTGTGACCGATCCGGACGTGCCGCCGAACGCGGGGACGTACCGGCCGGTCGAGATCCGAGCACCGGCGGGATCGATCGTGAACGCCCGACCGCCCTCGGCCGTCGTCGGCGGGAATCTGGAGGTGTCCCAGCGGGTAGTCGACGCGCTGCTCGGCGCGTTCGGCACGGAGGCGCCGGAGCGGTCGGTGGCCGCCGGTCAGGGGACGATGAACAGCGTCACCTTCGGCGGCACCGACAGCGAGGGTGATCCGTTCGCCTTCTACGAGACCGTCGGCGGCGGGTCCGGTGGACGGGCCGGCGCGGACGGGCTGGACGGCGTCCACGTCCACATGAGCAACACGCGAAACACGCCGGCCGAGCTGCTGGAGACGGCCTACCCGCTCCGGGTTCGCCGCTACGAGTATCGCGCGGATTCGGGCGGTGCTGGCGAGTTCCGCGGTGGTCTGGGGATCAGGCGGGACATCGAGGCGCTGACCGACGGCGTGGCGTTCAGTCTGCTCGCGGACCGACGCCGACACCGGCCGTACGGCATCGCCGGTGGCGGCCCCGGAAGCGCCGGCTCGGACCGACTGGTACGGGTAGACGGCGACGAGACCGGGATAGCGGGCAAGTCGACACACGACCTCGACGCGGGCGACGTGGTGAGCGTCCGCACGCCGGGCGGCGGCGGGTTCGGCGACCCGGCCGACCGGGAGACGGAGGCCGTGCGTCGGGACTTGCGTCTCGGGACGCTGTCGGCGGCAGTCGCCCGCGACACGTACGGGTACGACACCGATCCGGACGATCAGTAGGGGAAGGCCGTCCACTCGGCGTCGACCTCGGGCAGTCCTCGAATCCGGAGCTCACGGTCGCCGTCGACTTCTCGGAGTTCGACGACGGCGTCGAAGATGGAGGTGACGACGTTCACGAACCGATCCTCGTGGGTCGTCGGGTCGATGCTGTAGACACCGAGGTAGCCGGCGGCGCTCGCCCGCCGGGAGAGGACGTGCAGAAACGAGAAGGCGCGTTCGGAGTCGACGTACTGGAGGAGCGTCGAGATGGAGACGAAGCCCAGTCGGAGGCGGTCGGGTGTCCCCAGCTCGTCGACCACCTCGGTGGAGCCGACGCCCATGCCGGTGAGATCGGCCGGTGAGGAGACGCGGTTGACGACGGGGTCGTCGTCATCGCCCGGTGCGCCAGAGGCATCGACGATGCGGAACGCGTCCGAATCGACCGGGATACCGCGATCCCCGAGGTCGGCGCGGATGCGCGTCGCCGGATCGTCGGTGGTGATCATGACGACGGGGTCGACGTCGCCGATCCCGGGCGCGAGGTGGTCGAACACCAGTTGCCGTTTGCCCGACATCGCTGGCCCGGAGATCAACAGGTTCGTGCCGACGTCGAGACCGTCGACGTCGACCGGTAGCGACTCGGGGAGCGGATACCGGTCGGTTCTGGTGTCGTGTTCAGCCATCGGAGTGAGCCTCCGTGTCCGTGGACGGCAGGGTATCGATCGAACGGAGCGGCGGGGAGATCCTCGGGTCGTCGGTCGGTCGTGTGGGTGCCGCGAGGGTCGCTCCCGACGAAGCCACGCACCGTTCGAGGTCGGCGACCGTGCTACCGTCGTTGGCGTCGCGGACCGACAGCGACCCCTCGTCGTCGCGCCCCGTTCGAGGGGTGGACGCGTCACTATGGTAGCCGCGGTGGGGGCCCATCACACCGCCGTCGTCACCGACGAGGGGACCGGTCGGGGTCATGCGCGACACGTCCATCTAGTTCCACGTTGGTGACAATTAAATGCTCCTGTCGGTGATCGACGGCTTCGGCTCCCACTCCGTGTCCCCGGTGTGGTCGGTCACCCGAGTTCCTCGTGGACGAGGTCGGCCGCGCGGGTGACCGCCCCCACGGAGGAGAGGTGTCCGGCGCCGACGGTGGCTTTCATCGCTCGGGCGGGCGCGCCGGTGAACACCTTCGGTCCGACGGTGGCGACGGCGTCGTCGCCGACGGAGACGACCCATCCGGGGGCGTCGAATCGGAACGGATCGAGGCGGGGCGAGAAGTCGCCGGCCTCCGGGTCGTCGCGGACGAGGCGGTCAATGTTCGTCGCGACGGTGCCCGCCTCCCGGATGGCGGCCGCGGCGCTCGCGGGGACGGCCTCGCCGTCGGCGTCGACGACGCGTGCGGCGTCGCCGAGGGCGAAGGTGTGGTCGTCGAGGCGGAGGTCCCCCCGTACGACCCGTCGGTCGCCGCCGAGGGCGGCCGGCCCGCGGATGCCGCCGGTCCAGACGAACGTGTCGTAGGGGACGGTTCCGTCGGCGAGTTCGACCGCGTCGGGGGTCGCACCGGTGACCCGGGCGTCGGTGTGGACCGCGACGCCCGCGGCGTCGAGTGCGTCGCGAACGGCCGTCCGGAACGACTCGGGGAAGGCGGGTGCGACCGTCGACTCCCGTTCGAGGAGGGTCACGGAGACGTCGGCGTCGCGTTCCTCCGCGAGGGCGGCGAGTTCGCCGGCCACCTGAATACCGGAGAGGCCACCGCCGCCGACGGTCGCCCGGCCGTCCGCGTCGCAGGCGTCGAGGAACGACTCGCGGATCCGGTGGGCGTGGTCGAGGCGTTTCAGCGGGAGGCCGTGGTCCTCGACGCCCGGAAGGTCGTAGAAGGCGGTGTCGGCGCCGAGGCAGACGGCCGCGTAGTCGTAGTTGAGGGAGCCGTCGTCGAGGTGAACACACCGCGCCTCGCGGTCGAGGCGGTCGACGCGTGCCGTGCGGACCGTCGCACGGTCGAGGACGTCCGTGAGTGGGACGGTGATAGCGTTGGCCACCGCCGGACGGCGCACGACACGGTGGAGTTCGTGTTGGACGAGGTGAGTGTCGGACTCGTCGACGACGACGAGGTCGACCGCGGCGGGGAGGTGCGATTCGAGGCGACGGGCGAGGGTTAGACCGGCGTATCCGGCTCCGAGAACGACGACGCGCATACCGGAAGTTGGGCCGTACGGTTAAGAAGACGGCGACGTGGAGGGCGTGAAGATATCACTGAAAGGTGGACTCGAGTTCCGGTCAGAAAATATAACTGTGACCGAGATGTTAACGAGACAGATGTGCCGGCAACCGATTTCGCCCAGCTAGTCAAAAGCCTGACTGGACTGGAGGAGACCCGACTAGCCACCGCCATCCACACCCTGAACCAGTACCACGAAGAGCGTGCGGAGAAAGAAGCCGTAGACCGCCGACTGTTCCAGGCGGCAGAAGAAATCCTCACCGACGTGGTCGAAATCAAAGATCACCTCAAAGCCCTCCAAACAGGTACCCTGAGAGAAACGCGGAGCAAGCGGGAGATGAGAGAGATACGAGTGGAGATAGACCGGATAATTACCGATCTCATCGAGTTTCGGACTCCCGTTCGGGAGGAGAAAGACGACCTCGAGGACTCGGACGTGTACCTGCGGAAACTGGAGGACGTCGAAACGTCGACAGAAGCAACGGTGGAGTATCTACGGAACCAAGTGGACCGGATCAACAGCGAAGTCAGATCCTGACGGAGCCGATATTTATACGTACGGGCACCGTCACGGTCGAACGAATGGGTGTCGAAGGGTTCGTCTGCTGGGCGGCACGGTCGGTCGACGATCCGACGGAGTTGCGGCACATCGTCGACGCACAACTGCCGTCGCACGAGGAGGCCGTAGCCGAGACGGAGCGGGCGGGGTTGCTGGACGGCGCGACCCTGCGGCCGAGGGGCCTCGCGGCGGCCCACGGGTTCGCCGAGGACGGCGGCCTGCCGATGTCCGGCGCGACGGACGCCATCGGGGATTTCAGCGACATCCTCGACGGACTGCGGTCGGCCGAGCGCCGGCGGGAGACGTTCGTCGTCGACGCGGTGCCCGAGGGGTTCGAACCGACGGAGCCGACTGCCAACCAGTACGACAGGAACTACCACACGGTCAACGTCGCCCGGACCTACCCGTCGGGCGCGTCGGTGGAACTCAACTACCGGTCGCGCGACCCGAGTCACCCCGGCGAGTCGCGGCCGCGGGAGTCGAGTGCGATCCTGTGGCTCCGGGGCTACGTGTCCCGCACCCACGAGTATCGGGCGTCGTGGACGGAGCGCTAGAACAGCGCGTCGGACTCGGGGCGCACCTCGGCCGGGCCGCCGACCTCCCAGACTCGCGTCTCGACGCCGCAGTCAGCGACCGCGGACTCGACTCGGTCGACGTGCTCTTCGAGTGTGTTGACGTAGACGCTCGCACCCGTATCCGTCGAGAAGAAGACGGGAACACCCTCGTCGCGGAGGGCGCGCACGGCGTTGAAGATGGCGATGGTTCGGGGCTGCCAGTACACCCACCCCGCCGGACCGGTCATCGTCGTGGCCGCGAGCGAGAGGGAGTCGTGTTCCGCGAGTTCGAAGACCCGATCGAAGTCGGCGACGCGGAGGGCGTCGCGCATCTCCGCGATCTGGCCGTGGATGTGGGCCATCCGCGCCTGAAACATGTGGCTGTCCGCGGCCTCCTCGTGGGCCTGTTCGGTCTCCTTGTACGACGGGACGAGGCCGGCGACGATCCGCAGGTCGTCCTCGAGGTCGGTCTCGATCCGCTCGGACCGGCAGTCGGCGTCGTTGAGGCCGGCCCGCAGGTGCGAGAACGCGCCCGTGACGGCTCGCGCCGCGGAGGCGGAGCCACGCCGTGCGACGGTCGATATCTCGGGGAGGGAGAGGTCGAGGTCGGCCGCGGCACACAGCGCGGTCGCGGCGGCCGCGAAGCCCGACGAGGAGGAGCCGAAGCCGACGTTCGACTGGAAGGAGTTCTCGCTCTCCAAGCGGACGCCGGTCTCGATCCCAGCCCGATCGCGGACGTGGTCGACGACGGCGTCGATTCGCTCCGCTCCGCGGCCGTCGACACGGTCGCCGTCGACGACGTAGACGTCCTCGTCGCCGCCGAACTCGACGGTGGTGATCGTCCGACTCGGCGCGGTGCAGACGCTGATGCTGTCGTGGTACGGCAGTCGGAGGTCGGGATCGCGCATCCCGTGGTACTTCACCAGCCCTTCGATCGGGTGGGCCGTCGCGGTCGCCTTCATGTCTCAAGGAGCGTCGGACGCGGGGATAAACGTCCCGAAACGGGCGGCCCGCTCGTTCCGCCGACCGCAACCCTTAGACGGCGACCGACCGGACGGGACGACATGTCACACGAACTCGGCGAGAGCGACTGGGGCGACTGGCTCCCGGCGGCCGTCGCGGACGCCGACCCCGACACCGTCGCGCTCTGGTATCTGGGCTGTAACGGATTCGTCATCAAGGGGAGTGGCGGAACGACGCTGTTCGTCGATCCCTACTGCGGCACGGGCGATCCGCCACGGACGGTGCGGATGATCCCCGTCCCGTTCGATCCGAGCGACGTCGAGGACGCGGATGCGGTCCTCGCGACCCACGAACACTCGGATCACGTCCACGGGCCGACGCAGGCTCCCATCCTCGCCTCGACCGGCGCGGACTACTACGCCCCCGACGCCAGCATGGCGGTCGTCGAACGGGAGGCGTGGACCGACGAGTGGGGTGTCGTCGCCGACCAGTTCACGACCGTCGCCGAGGGCGACCGGTTCGAAGTGGGGGAGTTCACGGTCCACGTCGTCCCGGTGAACGACCCCGACGCGGACCATCCTGTCGGCTACGTGATCGACCACCCCGACGGCACCGTGTTCCACGGCGGCGACACCCGGCACGCCGACTCCTTCTCCGACCTCGCCGCCCGGTTCGACATCGACCTCGGCGTCTTGGCCTTCGGCTCCGCCGGCCGCATTCCCGACAAGGAGACGGGCGATCCGACCCGGACGCAGTGGTACGCCGACGAGAACGGCGTGATCCGCGCGGCCGAGGCGCTCGAACTCGACCGCTTGCTACCCAGCCACTGGGACGTGTGGAAGGGACTCACCGCCGACCCGACCGTCCTCCACCACCACGCCCGGAGCTTCGACGCCCCCGAGCGACTGGATATCGTCGAGATCGGCGACCGGGTCGACCTGTAACCCTCCCGACCCGCCGGTTGTTTTATGCTACTACTGGGAACAGTATGCGCCATGGCCGACCCAGAGTCCGACCCCTCGGTGTCCGTCTCGACGGGGGAGGTGCGCGTGGGGAAGGCGTTCGAGGCCGACCGTTTCCCGGTTCCGGCTATCGCCTTCGAGATCGAATCGCTCGCCGAGGATCCCGTCCGGATCCGCCTCGTGGACCACATCCCGGAGTCGTTCCCGATGGAAGGCGTCGGTTTCCACCCCGACTACGACAGCGACAACTGGACCGCCTACCGCGACCACCGCGTCGCGTACGAGCGAACGCTCGACCCAGGAGAGTCCGTCCTCACGGTGTACGGCATCCGCATCGACGACCCATCCGAGGCCGAGGCGTTCCTCGACGAGCCGACGATCGAACTCGTCGAGACCGACGCCGACCTCGACACCGGCGACGTGCTCGGTCGGGAGACGACACAAGTCGTCCGCGACGCCCTCTCCGGCGAGGGGGACGACGGACTGTCCGACTTCGACTCCGGATCGTTGCTCGGCGACCCCGGCGAGACGATCGACGACGCCGACGGTCGGGTGAACGGTGCGACCGAGGCCGACGACAGCCCGGAACCCCGCGACCCGATGGAGGGCGAGGACGCCGAGACCGAAGACGAAGTGGAGTCGGAAGAGGAGGCACCGGGCGAGGAAGTGGAGTCGGAAGAGGAGGCACCGGACGAGGAAGTGGAGTCGGAAGAGGAGGCACCGGGCGAGGAAGTGGAGTCGGAAGAGGAGGCACCGGACGAGGAAGGGGAAGACGAAGCGCCAGCGTCGGTCCACGCCTCGGCCGCAGCCGGGGCGCTCGACCCCCGCGACCGCTCCGTTGGGGCCGACGGGTCGGTCGGTAGCGACGCCGCCGAGACCGACACCGAGAGCACGAGCGACGAGACGGTCGAATCGACGCCGTCCGCCACGACGACCGAGTCCGTCGCGGCCACGCTCGCCGCCGAGATACGTGCTGGACACGTCGACGACGACGACCTCGCGGTCCTCCGAGAGGCGATCGACGACGCGTCGCCGACCAGCGTCGACGCCCGGATCGGCCGCCTCCAGTCGGAGGTCGAGGACCTGCTGGCTTACCGCGACGCCCTCGCCGGGTTCCTCGACGAGAACGGCACCGCCGAAGAAGCTCTCGACGAGGTGACCGCGGAACTGAGCGACCTCTCCGACCGTGTCGACGACCTCGCAGACTCGCTGTCGGCGGCCGAGGTCGACCGAGCCGACCTCGACGACGAGGTGGCCGCCCTCACCGACGACGTCGCGACCGTCTCCGATCGGATCGACGAGTTCGACGACGACCTCGGTGATCTCGGCGAGACGGTCGATCGTCTCGACGACCGCGTCGACGCGCTCGAGGGGTTCGAGGACGACATCGAGACGCTCCGATCGGAGATCGACGACCTTCAGACGTTCCGCGACCGCCTCGGCGACGCCTTCGGGACCGGTCAGGGGTGACGCCTCCGAAGCGCAATCGGTAAAGCCCGCCCTCCCGTCGATCCGACAATGACCGAGACGGTCCGTGTCGCCGTCCCTCGGAAGGGACGCCCGCTGGAGGCGGTTCTCGAACGCTTCGCCGCCGTCGCGGACGTCGACGACCTCGCGGACGACATCTCCTCGACGCTCCGGTACGAGAAGGCGATCACCAAAGGCGAAGCGAGCCCCGACGGCGACGTCTACGAGCGGCTCGCGGCGTACAGCGGCCTCTCGGACCCGACCAATCCGGAGTACACCCTCCTGCGGGACGACCGCGAGGGCATGCCCCGGCGCATCGTCTTCGACAGCGTGACCGTCGTGGTAGACGGCGTCACGATCGAACTCGTCGGTCGGGAGGAGCCGTTTCGTGCGCTGCGCACCCACGAGTTCGGCCTCGGGTTCGACAGCGCCGACCTGGTGTTGGAGGAGGTGGTCACGCTGGGTGAGGAAGGCCTCGAATCGCTCGCCGACGTGAACGCCCGGATCGACCCCCGCGACACCGACGTCCGGATCGTGAGTGGCCTCGGGGACACGGTGTATCACACGCTCCTCGCGACGCCGGAGGTCGTGCCTCCGGGGACCGACCTCGACCGGGCGTTCGTCGCCGACTACGCCGGGCCACTCTGCATCTCGCCGCGGTACGAACGCCTCGTCGAGGCCGTCCTCGGCACGCGAGCGCTCGCCGACGTGACGTTCACCTACCCGGAACCGGGGATCGAGGAGGAGGCCGCGATCGCCGACGTCGGCCTCGGCGTCTACCTCACGATGACCGGATCGACCGCGCGCGAACACGGACTCGTCGTCGGCGAGAACCTCTTCCCGAGCGAGACGGTCCTGATGGAGAACGCCGCGGAGACGGAGTCGGCGGCGGAGCGACTCCGGGCCGAACTGGTGGGGGCGGACCTAGAGACGGCGATCCGTCCCTAGGCGGCGCTTCGCGCCGCGTCGGGGTCGGTGCCGGCCTCGAGCAACTCGGTGTACCGGTTACGGACGGTAACCTCGGAGACGTCGCTCACCGAGCACACTTCTTTCTGGGTTACCTTCTCGCCTTCGAGGATCGAGGCCGCGTAGAGCGCCGCCGCCGCGAGTCCGACTGGACTCTTACCGCTGTGGACGCCGTTCTCCATCCCCTCCTCGAGGAGCGACCGCGCGCGGGATTTCGTCTCCCCGTCGAGGTCGAGGTCGGAGGCGAAGCGCGGCAGGTACTCCAGCGGGTTGGCGGGTTCGATCGCCAACCCGAGTTCGCGGACGATGTAGCGGTAGGCCCGCGAGAACTCCTTGCGCTCGACCCGGCTGACGGGTTCGAACTCGTCGAGGCTTCGTGGGATCGAGGCCTGTCTGGCGGCGGCGTACAGCGACGCGGTCGCCATCGCCTCGATCGATCGGCCGCGCAGGAGGTCGTCCTCCAGGGCCTTCCGGTAGACGACGCTCGCCGTCTCGCGGACGTTCTCGGGGAGCCCAAGCGCCGACGACATCCGATCGATTTCGCCGAGGGCCTGCTTCAGGTTGCGCTCTTGTGCGTTCTTCGAGCGGAACCGCTCGTCCCACGTCCGGAGTCGCTGGAGTTTGCGGCGCTTGCTCCCGTCGATGGTCCGCCCCTTGGCGTCGCGGTCCTGCCAGTCGATGACCGACGACAACCCGTCGTCGTGCAGGAGTTTCGTCGTCGGCGCGCCGACGCGGCTCTTCTCCGCGCGCTCGCTGGAGTCGAAGGCACGCCACTCGGGACCGTGGTCGATCTCGTCGGCCTCGACGACGAGGCCACACGCCTCACACACGGTCTCGCCGTGTGACTCGTCCGTGACCAGTGTGGCGTCGCACTCCGGACAGGCGTGGTCGACACCTCCGGCTTCCTCCCGGTTCTCGGTCGTCGTGTGCTGTTCCCCACCGGCCTCTCGGAGGGTTCGGGGCTGCTGGCTCATGATTGTGTGTCGGGCGCGTGGCCGCGTGCCCGCTTCTCACCCGTCGCTACGACCGGTAGGATCTTAATAGTTTCTACTATGTTTTGATTCCAATAGAAACAACACACGTCCCTGAATAACACGGGACGTGGTACAGCCGTCCGGTCGGTCGATCTGTCGATGTCTCGTTCGATAATTGTCGATATCGAGCACGAGAAAAAATGAGTTAACTGTCTCGAATACGATCGTGGCAGTACGGCCCACGGAGCAACGATGCCAGGAAACTACGATCTAGTAATCGTCGGCGGCGGGATCAGCGGCGCGTCGCTACTGTACACGACCGCGAAGTTCACCGACATCGAGTCCATAGCGTTGATCGAGAAGGAGTCGGAGGTCGCCGCGATCAACTCCCACCACACGAACAACTCTCAGACGCTCCACTTCGGGGACATCGAGACCAACTACACGCTCGACAAGGCCGAGGAGGTCAAGGAAGGCGCGGAGCTCCTCGCCGGCTATCTGGAACACCACGACCCCGAACGCGAGATGCACGCCAAGCGGAGCAAGATGGTCCTCGGCGTCGGCGAGGAGGAGGTGTCCGAACTGGAACACCGGTACGACGACGAGGGCTTCGGGGATCTGTTCCCCAAACTGCGACCGATCGATCGCGAGGAGATCGCGGACCTCGAACCCGCGGTCGTCGAGGGGCGCGATCCCGAGACCGAACTGCTCGCGCTCCAGACGCCGGACGGTTACGTCGTCGACTACGGCGAGACGACGAAGTCGTTCGTCGAGCGCGCAGCCGAGGAAGCGAGCGTGGACGTCTACACCGGGACGGAAGTCACCGACGTCACTCCCACGGTCGACGGCTACACGCTCGCGACGAGCGACGGCCGCTTCGACTGCGACGCGGCGGTCGTCGCCGCGGGGTCACACAGCCTCCAGATCGCGAAGGACCTCGGATACGGGGAGGACAAGGTGTTGCTCCCCGTCGCCGGGAGCTTCTTCCTCGCAGACGATCTGTTGAACGGGAAGGTGTACACACTCCAGATGAAGAAGCTCCCCTTCGCCGCCGTCCACGGCGACGCGGACGTCCACGACCCGAGCGTCACGCGGTTCGGCCCGACGGCGAAACTCGTCCCGGAACTGGAGCGCGGTCGCGTCTCGACGGTGACGGACTTCCTCGACGTGTTCGGGCTGAACGCGGCGGCGGCACTCAGCTACGCGAACGTCCTCTCGGATCGGGTCCTCCTCCCCTACGTCCTCCGAAATCTCGTCTACGACCTCCCCGAGGTCGGGGCGCGGCAGTTCCTCCCGCACGTCCGGAAAGTGGTCCCGAACGTCGGGATCGACGACATCGAACGCGCGAAGGGGTACGGGGGAATCCGCCCACAGATCGTCGACACGTCGGAGCGCTCCCTCGACATGGGCGAGGCGAAGATCGTCGGTGACGACATCATCTTCAACGTTACGCCGTCGCCCGGGGCGTCGACGTGTCTCAAGAACGCCATGCGGGACACGCGGACGATCCTCGACTTCCTCGGCGGGGAGTACGAGTTCCACGAGGCGGCGTTCCGCGCCGACACCATCGACCACTTTCCCCGCGAGGGCTCCATCGACGGCTCCGCCGCGGCCACCGCGGACGAGGCCCCCGCCACGGACGACTGACGCCGTCCGCAACACGTGAGTCGGGTACCGGTAACGAGCCGTTCGAGATGAGGACGGTCGGCGGTCCGACCGTCCGATCCGTGTCGTCGCTCGACCCGACTCTTTTTGTTGGTGTCATCCTTACGGCGGGTGACACGGGAGTCGCTCGTCGTGACCCAGGATACAACACCGACCGACGCCGGGATCGATTCGCTCGTCGAGGAGGCGGTCGACACGCTCCGGACGTTCGAACTCACCGAGTACGAGGCGAAGAGTTTCGTCGCCCTGATGCGCCTCCGCGAGGGGACGGCCAAGGAAGTGAGCGACGTGGCCGACGTGCCACGCGCGCGCATCTACGATAGCATGGACACGCTCCAGGATCGGGGACTCGTGAGCGTTCAGGAGTCGAAGCCACGCCGCTTCCGGGCGGTCTCGCCGCGCGAGGCGGTCGACCTCGTCGAGCGCGAGTGCCAGGACCGCCTCGACCGCCTCGGCACTGTCCTCCCACGCCTGGGCTCGCCCGACCGGTCGACGAGCGCGGGCGACGTCTGGACGATGGAGGGCGAGGCCGCCGTCGCCGAACGGATCGCGACCCTCGTCGGCACCGCCGGGGAGGAGGTGTTGCTAGCGGTCGGCGTCGAGACCCTCCTCGCCGACGACGTCGTCGACGCACTCGCCGACGCCGCCGGCCGCGGCGTCGACGTCGTGGCCGGATCGCCCGGCGAGCCGATCCGTGACCGTCTCGCCGACGCCGTCGACGGCGTCGACGTGGTCGAGACGTGGACTTGGTGGGAGTCGTTCCCCATCGAGACCGGCGCGGTCACGAGCGTCCTCATGGTCGACGGCGACGCGTTGCTCGTCAGCGCCGACGGCGCGACGGACCTCCCTGGCGTCCGCAAGCACCGCGCCATCTGGACCGACAGCGCCGACGCCCCCGTCGTCGGCCTGATGCGGCCGTTGATCGCGACGGCGATCCGCGGCCCGAGCGACTAACCCGACTCTCCGGGAAAGGTGCCGTCCTCGACCGCCCGTCTGTACGCCGCCACCGCTTCCTCCATCTCCTCGCGCACGTCGCCGAACTGCTCGGCGAAGGGTGGTGCGGACTCCGAGAGCCCGATCACGTCCGTCACCACGAGCACCTGGCCGTCCGTATCCGGCCCGGCACCGATACCGATGACGGGGATGTCGAGAGTGTCGGTCACCTCGGCGGCCAGGTCGTCCGGGACGTGTTCGAGCACCAGCGAGAATGCGCCCGCCGCCTCGTGGCGACGCGCCAGGTCGAGGATCTCCTCGGCGGCCGCCTCGGTCGTCCCCTGCCGTGTGTACCCCATCTGGTTGCGTCGCTGGGGCGTCAACCCGAGGTGTGCCATCACCGGAACGCCGAGTTCGACCAGCCGCTCGGTCAGATCTATCGTGTGCGGGCCGGACTCGAGTTTGACCGCGTTGGCACCCGCCTCCTTGACCAGACGTCCGGCGTTCTCGATCCCGTCGCGTTCGCTCGTCCCGTAACTCAAGAAGGGCATGTCGGCGACGACGAGAGCCTCTTCGGTCGCCCTGGCGACCGCGCCCGTGTGACTGGCCACCTCCTCTACGGTCACGGGAAGCGTCGAATCGTAGCCCAACACGGCGTTGCCCATACTGTCGCCGACGAGGATCACGTCGACCCCCGCCGCGTCGACGATCCCCGCCGTCGGCGCCTCGTAGGCCGTCAGCATCGTGAGCGGTTCGCCGGCCGCCGACGCCCGCTGGATCTCCTGAACCGTTGGCATCGTCCACAGGTCGACCGCGGGGGAATTAACGATACCCCTCGATGTCGCCCGTTCACTCCCCGTCTCGGACCCCCGCCCCGACTTCCCAGCCGCGGACCAGGGCGGCGAGCCCCCGGTTGACCGGGACCGAACAGTCGAGATTGCCCGCGCGGTCGACCACGTAGCCGTTGATGGCGTCGATTTCCGTTCGGCGGCCGCGGGCCACGTCGCCGTGCATCGACGATCGGTTCCGCGCCGTCGCTCGGGCGACCGTCTCGACGGCCTCTCGTGCGTCCCCGGCCGACAGCGACGCGCCGTCGGCACTGGCGACCCGTGCGACCTCGGCGGCGGCCGACTTCGCGAGGCCGGACAGCGGTGGCTCGGCGACCGCCCCGTTCTCGACGCGGGCGAGGGCGGTCACGGGGTTGATCGCGGCGTTGATCGCCAGTTTCTCCCAGAGCAGTCCGCGGGCGTCCGTCGTCGCGTCAGCGTCGAGACCCGCCGCTGCGAACGCCTCGACGACCCGTTCGGCGGTCGCGGCGTCGTCGGCCGGTCGCCACGGGCCGACGGTCACCCTTCCGCGGCCGAGCCACTCGACGTGTCCGGGGTCGCTCGATCGTGCCCCGAGGGTCGTCGCGCCGGCCAGGACGGGCGCGTCGAGGTGGTCGGCGAGAACGTCCTCGTTGCCCATCCCGTTCTGGAGCGAGCAGACGGCCCCCACGTCGCCGGTCGCCAGGGCGCGGGCGGCGGCCGCCGTGTCGTACGCCTTCACCGTCACCACCGCGAGGTCGGCGTTCGCACCGGTTCCGTCCGTCGTCGCCGCCGGTCGCGTCTCGAACGTCTCGACCCCGGACACTCGGAGGCCGTCGGTCCGCACCGCCTCGACGTGTGGATCACGACCCACGAGGGTCACGTCGTGGTTCCTCGCGAGCAGTCCCCCGACGAGGCTCCCGAGGCTACCCGCGCCGAAGACGAGTACGTCCATCGGTCGAATCTGTGCGCCCAGCCCCGGACGCTTTTCGGTTTTCGTCCCCCCGCTTCGCACGGTCTATCAGTATCAAAAGAGATAATTCTGCCATCAGATACTTATACGAAATCCCCATTTACCCGAACAATGGCGACAACTGAAGAGCAGTCGACGCCCCCCGCGTCGGCGGTGCGACACCGTGAGACCATCGACTGGTCACGGAGGGAACCGGTGAGTTCGGCCGTCCTGACGTCGGTCCAGTCGGTCGACGGTCGATCACCGCAGGAACTCGACCCGCTCGCACACTACGTCGACCCCGACGCTCTCGAGGCACTCTTCGCCGGAAGCGACGGTGAGTCGACGTCTCGCCACTTCTCCTTCGAGTACGACGAGTACATCGTCCACGTCGACGGCGCTGGACACGTCTCGATCTGCTGAGCGCACGGCCCCTTCTACGGTTCGACGCCGTCGGCCAGCACCCGCCCCCTGAGATACGCGTCGAGTTCCCGCCGGACGGCCGCGATGTCCGCCGCGTCGTCCGTGGTCGCGCGCCGGACCGTCCCTCCGCTCATCACCGTCAGCACGAACTCGGCGACCGCTTCGGGATCGACCGGTCTGTACGCCCCCTCCTCGATGCCGCGCTCGACGATTCCCGCGAGGTCGCGTCGGAACCCCCGGTCGTTCTCCGTGAAGTAGGTTCGAAACACCTCGTTGTGCGGTGCCTGTCCTCGCAGTTCCACCATCACGTTCGTCAGTTCGGACCGTTCGGCGTCGAGGTCCGTCGCGAGGACGAAATCGAGGACGGTCCGGAGGCTGGCGTGAGCGTCCGTCGTGGGTGGCTGTGCCATCTGGGATTCGAGGTGGTCGAGCAGGAACTCCAGTAACTCCACTAGCACCGCGTCCTTGCCGTCGTAGTGCTGGTAGATGAGCGACTTGCTCTTGGGGAACTCCTCCCCGATCCGCTGGATCGTCAGGTTCTCGTAGCCGTGCTTGGTCAGTGCCTCGTAGGTCGCCCGCATGATCACCGTTCGGGTCTCGTCGGCGGTGTCGTCTCCGAAGGGGCTGTCGAACGCCACGGTGACTGAACATTCATTCACAACATATATAACTCGTTCCCTCTACCGTTTTCCTATACGCGCCCGGCACGCGGTCCCCCGCCGGGCACACGAACGTTCCAAACCGAGGACCTCCCATCCGGAGCCTCCCAACTCCCACACACCATGTCATCCCCCTACCGGACCACGTTTCTCGTCGCACTCGTCGTCGTCTCGGCCGTCGCCGCCACCGGCATCGCCGCCGGGCAGTCCTCCTCGGGCACCGTCATCGGTCGCCCGAACCTCGACCTGTACACCTCGACCTCGGAGGTCGAACCCGGGACCGAGACCGAACTCGACCTCGTCCTCTCGAACGACGGACGACTGAGCCGCGGCGGTCCCTCCGAGTACGAGACCCGCGTCACCACTGCCCGCGCCACGTCCATCGAAGTCGAAGACGGGAACACGCCCTTCGAGATCAACACCGGGCGCGTGGCCGTCGGTGACGTGCCACGCGGAACCACCACGGCCGACCCCGTTTCGATCACGGTCCCCGAGGACGTCGAGCCCGGTCGGTACCGGATCCCGGTGACCGTCTCCTACGTCCACACCGTAAGCGTCGAGTACAGTTCGGTCGGTGCCCCCAAGTACAACGACATCTCACGCGAGGAGACCCAGTACGTCACTGTCCGGGTTCCCGACGATTCCCGGTTCGAACTGCGAGGTTCGGCAACGACCGCACAGATCGGAGACACCGGGTCGTTCTCGGTCGAGGTCGAGAACACGGGCACCCGAACCGCCCGCGACGCGAGCGTCGTCCTCTCCTCGGGGACGGACGAACTCACCTTCGGGAGCGATTCCGAGTCGTCGACCGGCTACGTCGGCGTGTGGGAGTCCGGGACCAACGAGACGGTCGACTACACCGTCTCGTTCGACGACGACGCAGCACTTCGGAACTACAGCCTGACCGCACGCATCGAGTACGAGGACACTGACGGCATCGAGCGCACCTCGAAGTCGATGACCGTCGGCTTGCGCCCCACCCGCGAACAGTCCTTCACCCTCCGCGACACCGAGGCGACCCTACGCGTCGGCGAGGACGGGACGTTCCAGGGGACCGTCGTCAACGACGGCCCGGACGCGATCCGTGATCCCGTCGTCGTGCTCCAGTCGTCGAACCCGAACGTCGACGTCGAGTCCAGCGAGTACGCACTCGACGACCTTGCCCCCGACGAGCGCGGCGACTTCGCGTTCGACGTGTCGGTGAGCGACGCCGCGAGCGCCAGCACCCAGCAGTTCAACCTCTCGGTGCGCTACCGCAACGACCGCGGCGATACCCGGCGCGGCGACCCGCTCAACGAACGGGTCGTCGTCGAACCACGTCGCGACCGGTTCAGCGTCGACGCGGTCAACCGGACCGTCGTCGCCGGGGAGTCCACGACGCTCGAACTCCGTGTGACCAACGAGGGCGACGACCCCCTGCGGGACGTGGAGGCGAAGGCGTTCGTCCAGGCCCCGCTGAGCAGCGGCGACGACGAGGGCATCCTCTCGACGCTCGCCCCCGGCGAGTCGAAGACGATCGTCATCGGCCTCGCCACCGGGAGCAACGCCCTGGAGAAGTCCTACCCGGTCTCGATCGACTTCCAGTACGAACTTCCGGACGGTGACACGCGTGTCTCCAGCACCTACCAAGTGCCCGTGACGGTCGAACGTCAGCAGTCCGGCGGCTTCCCGTTCTTGCCGGTCACGCTCGGTGCGGCCGCCGTCGTCGCCGTCGGCCTGTTCGCCTGGTACCGTCGCGACGGGGGCGACTGACCGCGCGTGTCCCCCCGCTCCGACCCCTGGTTTCTGGTCGACGCCCAGCCGTTCATCGACGCCCTGGACGCGTGGATCGTCGACCGGCCCGTCCGGGTCGTCCTCCTCTTTCTGGTCGTCTCGGGCGTGTTCGCCCTCGGCCTCGGTGGTGGCGGCACCGACTCCGGCACCGACCAGTTCACCGAGGACGTCCCCGCCGAACAGGCGCTCCGGGAGGTGAACGACAACTTCGAGCGAACCACCTTTGACGACGACACCGGCACGACACAGTTGATCCAGTCGGGGGCGAACGTCCTCTCGAAGCCCGAACTCCTGCGGATGCTCCGGGCCCAGAACCGCCTCACCGACCACGAAGACCTCCAAGTCGCCGGGACGACGAGCGTCGCCCGAGCGGTCGCTCGCACCCTCGATCCCTCCGCCGACTCCATCGACGACGAGATTCGGGCGGTCGAACGGGCGACGCCCGCCCAAATCGACCGCGCCGTCCGGACGACCGTCGACGACAACCCGGGGCTCCGGGCCGTCGTCAGCGAGGATTACAACGCCCGTTCTGCCTCGGCCTCCGCGACGATCGGCACGGTCACCCACCGTCTCCCCAGCGGGACGAGCGAGGGTGCGGGCACCAGCGGGTCCAGTCCGCTCACGCCGATCCAACTTCAGGCACAGAACGTCGTCGCCTCGGTCGGCGGCGACATCACCGTCTTCGGCAGCGGCATCACGAGCGAGGAACTCGGCGACGTGATCAACGACTCGCTCGCGCTGGTGATTCCGGCTGCCGTCGCGCTCATCCTGCTCTTCTTGATCGTCGCGTACCGTGACCCGATCGACCTCCTCCTCGGCCTCGTCGCGCTCGCGATGGCGATGCTCTGGACCTTCGGCTTCATGGGACTCGCCGGCATCGCCTTTTCGCAACTGCTCATCGCCATCCCGCCGCTCCTGCTCGCGGTCGGCATCGACTTCGGTATCCACGCGATCAACCGCTACCGGGAGGAACACGTCGGCGACGTGAGCGTCCGCGGGGCGATGCGTGTCGCCACCGACCAACTCGTCGTCGCCTTCTTCATCGTCACCGGGACGACCGTCCTCGGCTTCGCAGCCAACCTGACCAGCGGCCTGAGTTCGATCCGCGAACTCGGCATCGTCGCCGCCGTCGGTATCGTCTTCACCTTCCTCGTGTTCGGCGTCTTCCTCCCGGCGGCGAAGGTACTCGCCGACTCGTGGCGCGAACGCGTCGGACTCCCCGAGTTCGGATCGGCGGCGCTCGGCGACGAGAAGTCCCTGCTCGGGCGGATCCTCCCCGTCGGCGTCCACATCGCCCGCACGGCCCCGCGGCTCTTCCTCGTCGTCGTCCTCGTCTCGACGGCGGTGATGGGCCAGTACGGGGCGGGCGTCGACAGCCGGTTCACCCAGGACGACTTCCTCCCGCCCGAGGAGCCACCGGCGTATCTCGACTACGTCCCCGAACCCTTCCGTCCGGGCGACTACACCGTCACCCAGACCACCAACTTCCTGGAGCGGAACTTCCAGACCGGCGAGGAGGACACCACGACGGTCTACGTCGAGGGTCCGTTACACCAGGACTACGCCCTCGAGGCGATGTGGCGCGCCGGGGATGATCCGCCACCGAGTTTCGTCGCCGACGGCGGTCACGCCCGTGAGACGAGCATCGTCACCGTCATCCGCGACTACGCCGAGCGCGACCCCGAGTTCGCGGCGCTGGTCGCACGCAACGACCGGAACGACAACGGCGTCCCGGACGACAACCTCCGGACGATATACGCCGCCTTGCTCGACTCGCCGGCGCGGGACCGCGCGCTGAACTACATCACCGACGACTACTCCAGTGCGCGCATCCAGTACTCGGTCGAGGCCGACGCGACCCAAGAGGAAGTGACCGACGACACCCGACAGGTCGCCGACCGGATGCGCTTCGAGGCGACCGCGACCGGCGGCGTGATCGTCCTGAAGGCCGTGTCGGACGTGATCGGCGAGTCGGCGTTCCGGAGCCTCGTGATCGCCCTCGTCGCCGCGGCCGCCTTCCTGGTGCTCGTGTACGCCGTCCTCGAAGGCCGTCCATCGCTTGGCCTCGTGAACGTCCTGCCCATCGCCGTCACCGTCGCCGCGCTCGCCTCGACGATGCGGTTTCTGGACATCCCGTTCAACGTCCTCACGGGGACCAGCCTCTCCATCGCCATCGGCCTGGGAATCGACTACTCCGCGCATCTCCTCCATCGGTTCGTCGAGGAGTACGACGCCTCGACCGACGTGGACGACGCCCTCTTGGAGACCGTCCGCGGCACCGGCGGTGCGCTCACGGGAAGCATGCTGACGACCGTCTCCGGACTGGGTGTGCTCTGGCTGGCCATCTCGCCCATCCTCGGCCAGTTCGGGCTCCTGATCGCTCTCAGCGTGCTCTACTCGTATCTCGCTTCGATTCTCGTCCTCCCGACGACGCTCGTCCTCTGGGATCGATACGTCTCTTTGGGGCCCGGTCGCCTCTCGACGACTGCCGGTCCCGGATCGACCGCGGACTGATCCAGTATCACTCCTGAGAACCCGACGACCGATTTTATTAGGAGGTGGCGCGAACGACGGGGTAACGACCATGACGTCCGCATCGACCACGCCGACCGTGTGTGTGACGAACTCGACAGGCTCGAACGCGAACTCGACTCGGCCGTCGAGTCGTTCGACGACACCGACTTCACCGTCGCCTTCCGGGAACTTCCCAACGGTAGTCCGGTCGACTCCACCGAGGGGTGAGCCGACTCAGCGGACGACCGTCACGGGGACCGACGACCGCCGCACGACCGTCTCCGCCACGCTCCCGAGCAACACCCGACTGACGCCCTCTCGGCCGTGGCTACCGATGACGATGCCGTCGATTTCGTTCTCCTCGGCCCACTCGACGATGGCACGGGACGGCATCCCGACGACCGTCTCCCGCCGGACCGTCACCCCGTGTTCTTCGGCGCGGGCTTCCGCCTCGTCTAACACCCGTTCCGTCCGATCCTCGGCGCGTTGTTGGAGGTGATCGAACGTACTCGGCGCGGCGTCTACGGACCCGTAGCCGATGTCAGTCGGATCGACGACCGAGAGAATCGTCAGGTCCGCGTCGGGATACTCCTCGAACGCGAAGTCGAGTGCCGCGTCCGCGGGATCCGATCCGTCGACCGGCACCAGCAGTCGTTTCGCCATACGACCGACTCCGTGCGACGCCATTGTAAGCGTGGGGGGTGACTCTCGTCTCGCAGGAACCCAGCCGACACCGTCCCCGGCCACACACCGCTGTCGATCGTCGGCTCCGACGCAGGATAGTCAGGTTTTCGTAGGGTGGCCCGTATCCTCGGGTATGGGAAGCCATCGTTCCGTCTCGCGACGCGGGTTCCTGACTGCCGTCGCGGGCACAGCGGTGACGGCCGCCGCCGCCGGGACCGCGACGGCGCAGGCGTCGTTCGACGGCTGGATGAGCGACGTGGGCAACTACAGTGAGGTCGCCGACTCGACCGGACAGGACGAGGTGACGATCACCGTCGGTGCCGAAGCCAACGGTGGGAACTTCGGGTTCGGCCCCGCGGCCGTCCAGGTCGATCCGGGGACGACCGTCGTCTGGGAGTGGAACGGCGAGGGTGGCCAGCACAACGTCGTCGCCGAGGAAGGCGGCGACTTCGAGAGCGAACTCACCGCCGAAGCCGGGTTCACGTTCGAGCACACCTTCGAGGAGGCGACCGTCGCCAAGTACTTCTGTCAGCCCCACCGCGGCTTGGGGATGAAAGGCGTCGTCGTCGTCGGCGACATGCCCGACTCCGGCGGCGGTGACGGTGGTGGCGGAGGCGGCGGTGGCAGTAGCAGCGCTCCGGCGATCCCCGACAGCGCGAAGTCTCTCGCGGTCGCGCTCACTAGCGCCCTCGTCTCGGTGCTCGCCCTCGCGTACTTCTTCATCCGCTACGGCGGCGACTACGGCGAGGAGTTCGAGAGCGCCTGACGCCCGGCACGGCGGGGCTACCTTCACCCGACGGGTGTGACACCCGTGATTTCGAATCTGGCGCCGCCGTCGCTCCCCAATCCGACGTCGACCTCCCAGCCGTGGGCTTCGACCACCTCTCCGACGATGGCCAGACCGAGACCCGTCCCGTTCGCCTTCGTCGTGTACCCCGCCTCGAAGATCCCTTCGCGCTCCTCGGGGGCGATCCCCAGGCCGTCGTCCTCGACGTAGAAGCCGTCGTCGAGGTCGCCGACCGTGACGGTCAGGTCCGATCCACCGTGCTCGACGCCGTCGTCGGATCCAGTCCGGCTTTCGGTGGAACCGTGTTCGACGCTATCACCGGCGCGCTCCGCGTGCCGGTTGTCCGTTGAGCCGTGCTCCACACTATTCCGAAACAGGTTCTCGAACACCTGTTGGAGTCGGCTCCGATCCGCCACGATCACGCCGTCGGCTTCGCAGCGGAGCGTCGCCGAGCCGGTCACCACGTTCGCCCAGCATCCCTCGACGACGGCGTCGAGGGCGACCGGTTCGGTGTCGACGTCACTACGCCTGCCGGTGAGTGTCAGGAGGTCGTCGATCAGGTTCGCCATCCGATCCAACGCGGTCGCCACGGCCTCGACGTGGGGGCTGTCGCACTCCCGACGCATCCCCTCGATCCGCCCGCTGGCGACGTTGAGCGGGTTCCGGAGGTCGTGTGAGACGACGCTCGCAACCTGTTCCAGCCGCTCGTTCTGGCGTTCGAGTTCCCGCTCCCGTTCGACCCGTTCGGTGATGTCGCGTGCGGTCGATAGGATCGCAGCCTCACCCTGATAGGTGATCAGCGTGGCGTTGATCTCGACCGGCATCTCCTCGCCCGACTTCGTCCGGTGGACCGTCTCGAAAGTCGTGATCCGATCCCGCGAGAACGAGTCGACCCCCTCGGCCACGTCGGTGGCGTCCATCTCGGGGTCGATGTCGGCCGGATGCATCGACAGCAGTTCCTCGCGGTCGTATCCGAGACGGTCGACCGCAGTCTCGTTGACCGCCACGAACCCGGTGTCTTCCCTTCCGACGAACACCGCGTCCGGGATGGACTCGAACAGGTCGCGGTACTCGGCGCGTGATCGTTCGAGTTCGCGCTCCTGTCGACGCCGCTTGGTCACGTCGAGTAGCGTTCCCATGATTGCCGGATCGCCGCCGTACTCGATCCGGCCGCCGTGCACCTCGAACTTGATTTCGGAGCCGTCCTTGCGCTCGCCCCGGAGCGTGTACCGCAGATCCTCCACTTCACCCGACTCGCGGCGCCGGAGGTTCTCGCGGAGCGTCTCTCGGCCGTCCTCGACCACCACGTCGAACGGCGTCACGTCCGAGCGCATCTCTTCTTGGGTGTAGCCGAACATCGCCGCGAGCCGCGGGTTCACGTATTCGAACTCGCCGTCTTGGATGATGTAGACGCCGACGAGGTTCTGCTCGACCAGCCGCCGATACTTCGCCTCCGACTCGCGCAGGTCGGTCTGCATCTCGATTCGGTGAAGGGCACTGGCGACGTCGGTGCCGAGTTCCTCGAGGAGTTCGCGCTCGGGATCACCGATCGCACCGGGAGCGACCGCCCGGACCGACAGGACGCCGTAGGTCCCCTCCACGTGTGCTAGTGGGACGGTCACGACCGCCCCGCCGGTCACCGCCGTCGTGGCGACGCCGTCCGCGTCCCAGGCGACGGCCGACTTCCACGCAACGTCGCCGTCTCCTGCCGGTGTGACGGCTTCCGATCGGACGGCTCCGTCGGCTCCGATCATCGCTCCGGCGTACGGGTCGGACTCGACGAGACGCTCACAGACGGACCGCTCGACTGCCTCGGCGCTGTCGGCCCTGACGAGCGACCGGTTCACGTCTCGAGCCAGTTCCCGGATGCGTTCGAGTCGGTCGGCACGCTCCCTGTTCCGGCGCTTCGAAACCGCCCGGACGATCCGGTTGGCGAGCAGCGCGTACTGCTCGGTTCCGTGGCTCTTCCGGACGTAGTCGGTCGCCCCGGCGGAGATGGCTTGGCTCGCGGTGGCCTCGTCCCCCTCACCGGTGAACAGGATCACGGGGAAGTCGGGCCGGCGTTCGCGGACGGCCCGGAGCAGTTCCAGTCCGTCCATCCCCGGCATCCGGTAGTCGGTGATCAGACAGTCGAACGACCCCTCTTCGAGGCGAGCCAGTCCACGCTTCGGGTCCGTCTCGGTCGCCACCTCGAGCCGGCTATCCTCCCGACCGAGTACCTCCGCGGCGACCGCCGTCAGATCGGAGGCGTCGTCGACGAGCAAGACGTCTATCGTGTCCGGCATTGGTCCACGTTACCACGTATTTCCTAGTCGGTATTCACTGTTGCGGGTTCATCAACTCTCGGCGTGATCGACGAGGTCGATCGCCCGGTCGACGGCGTCGACGGCACTCGTCCCGAAGACGTACGTGATCGGTTCGATCCCGAAGGCACCCTCGTGGTAGGCGACTCGGGGGACGCCGTCCGCGAAACGGTCGTCGAGACGGGTCCGTCGGTCCTCGTAACCGGCGTCGAACGCAACGACCTCCATCCCCTCCGGGACCGCCGCGAGGAGGTGATCGCTCGTGGCGAGGTTGACGGCCCCTCTGACCGTGGGGTCGGCGTCCGCGGCCGCGAGGAGGGTCGTCGCGACGTGGTGTGACGCTCCGAACTCCGGATTCGACGGCACGTTGAGTCCGCCACGCATCGCGTGGATACGACCCGGAACTGCCGCCACGTCGGTCTCGTCTTCCGCCTCCGGGAGTGCCATCGCAACGTTCGTCCCGACGTTCGGGACGTGAGCAGCCACCTTCGGGGCGTTCGACAGTCGGCGGACGGCGTGTCGCACGTTCGACAGGGTTTCGCGCTCGGCCTGGACCGCCCGGTCGCGGCCGCGCACGCACAAATCACACCCCATCCCCGCGAGTGCCGGCATCTCCTCCTCGTGGATCGCACAGATCGGTCCTCGGTCCTCGAACGCCCACACGAGTTCGAGCAGTTCGGCCAGCGCCTCGTAGTCGTCCATCGTCCCGGCGTCGAACCCGTCGGCGATCCGTTCGACCGTCGCCCTTGTCCGCGCGTCGTCCACGAACCGCTCCTCGCCACCCTGCTCCCCCGACAGATACTGGCTGACTGCCGCCTGTGAGACTCCGAGTCTGGTCGCAATCTCTCGCTGCGAGAACCCCCGATCGGCGAGTTCCGCCGCCAGCATCGATCTGATCGTCGGCAGAAATCGCTCGACGACGATTTCGCTCGGCAACTGGATCGTCACGGTATCACCGTCCGCTCGCGTTCCATGGTCCCCACTCGGAGCGCCGGGAGTTATATGTCCGCCACGCGCTGTCGGCGATCCGTCACGTTTAGACGATGGGTGATCGTACGCCACCTCGATGCAGCCCGTATCCTTCGACGCGGCGGAGACGTACGAACCGGACGAGGGTTGGCGACGCGTGTCGATGGCCGGAAGCGACCGGTTCAGCTTCGAGTGGTTCGAGAAGCCGCCGGGTCACTCCTCGTCGATGCACGACCACGAGAACGAACAGGTCTGTCTGGTGTTGGCGGGTGAACTCACCGTCTACACCGAGGACGACGCGGTGACGCTGGACCAGTACGACTCCGTCTATCTGGAGCCGTGGGAGTCCCACCGCGTCGAGAACACCGGCGACGAGCGTGCGGTCGGCCTCGACGTCTTCGCTCCGGGGCGGTCGTTCGACTTCTGGACCGAGCGGGAGTGAACTCCCCTCCACGTGGTGCGTCACGGACGAGCGGATCGAAAGTGCCGCGCCCGCGTGGTCTCGAAGAGTTCTCGTCGGCCCCGAAGAGATAATATCTCAAGGTATTCTATAAATATGATATATCTTGGAGATCGGATCGCACTACGCCACCCCGACGCTCCAGCACCACCGTTCGCCCAACGTCCGCCTCGTTCCGGTCGATACGTCCTCGGGGGGCATCGATTCGGACGTCGTTCGCTCCTGAAAACCGCGGTAACGATCGATTTGGGCCCGAACTGGGACGACGCTGATCCGAAGTCGTCGCACGTCCGAACCCGAACGGTGACAACGGCGTATTCACGGAGGGTACAGTGTCTCTGGACGACGTACGTCGCTTTTGTCCCCTTCTGATCGGCGATGCCGGCCGTCCGAGACCGTCCCAGACAGGGACGGTGTCCATCTTGACGCTTCTGTACGGAGCGGGGCAGATTCGAATATATTATATCTGATAGTTTATGGGACTATACCGATATCGTATGAATATTGCCGTACCGAACCGCGGTGTCACTAGCCGTCACGATCCCCCGACCCCTCGTGGGGAAGCACGCCCTGGGGCTCCCGACGGAGTCACGCCGAGTGCGTCCCGTCGTCGATCGGTCCGTTCGATAACGGAGAACGAAGCTCGCACCGGAGGCGTGGCCTCGGACCGATCGATCCGATCGCTTCGAGACGGTCGCGGACAGAAAATAACATACATATGCTTGTTAGTCACTCGCTTCGACGACGGCGGAGTGCCGACTCGTCCGTTCGAGAAATACAAACGCCTGTTTTCCCCGCGAGACGGTCGTCCGTGCCAGCGAGTCTCCGTCCTCGTCTCTCGATAGCGACGGAGTCGTTCGAGCGGTGCGAACGACGGAAGGCATCGCCGGTGCCCGTCACCGTCCGTCGAAGCCTGCGAGTCGTGCCGTCCACTCGGCGTCCTGATCGGTGACGATTTTACCTCCGTCGGTCGTTTCGGAGTCGGGCGTCCCCTGCCCGGACGACCGGCCGTTCGATCCAGTGTCCCCACGCTCGACCACGACGATAGACGCTACGCTCGATGCTGCCTCGTGCAGGTTACCGAACAGTCGCCTCACTCCGTCGCTGTCCGCGTCGAACGCGACCACGCGGTAGCGAAGACAGCCCGGACCACAACCCCGTCGGGTGGGTTCGCAACCCGTCACGTCGTGAGTACGGTGGCCGAGGACGCCGATCAGGGGCGACCGGTACGTCGGTCTCTCCACCCGGCCGCGCCTCTCGGAGCGTGGTAGCTCGAGTGTGTGGAGTCGTCGACGAACCCGGAGTCCGTCCCCGCGCGAAAAACACGGAACTCACCGGCGACGGATGTGCGCTCGGCACCGGTACCGTCCGTCACCACCCGCGGCCGCACGGTCGGCGTCGTGGTCGACTCAATCCGCCGAGGGGGTTCCCGTCTCCGAGAAGTAGTTGGCGGTCTGTTCGTCGAGGTCGAGCTTCCGGAACAGGGTGTACGCGACGAAGCCCACGGGGAGGCCGATCATCCACGAGAGATCCATCATCAGGAGGCTCGCCCCGGATCCGACGAGGACGCTCGCGACGGCAGTAACCGAGATGCCCCGGATGAACCAGAACTTCGAATCGCGACTCTTGTCGTACAGCGAGCTGATCGAGGTGTCTTCCGCACGGAAGAGCCAGTAGTCGGCCAGCAACACGCCGAGCACCGGTCCGAGGGGGACGGAGTACGCGTTGATGAACAGGAAGTAGATCTCGCCACCCGAGAACAGCACCCAAGGGAACGACGCGACGGACAGGATGCCCGTGATGACGAGCCCCTGTTCCCACGAGACGTCGACCGCGTCCTGTAGCACGTGAACGGGTGGGACGATGTTGAGTGTGAGGTTCGACGAAATCTGCGCGGCGAGGACGAACACCAGCATCGCGACGCCGATCAGCGGACTCGGTGCCACCTCCATGATCGCGTACACCGGATTCGCGGTGTCCGTCGAGATACCGAAGATGAGGCCGACGAGCGCCATGTACATCATCGCCGGCGCGATGCCGAGCAGGTGGCCCCAGACGTGGTTGCCCAGTCCCCGCCGTTTCTCCAGGTGTCGACTGATGTCGGCGGCGTTGAGCGCCCCGGTCAGCGCCGTCCCGACGTGTGCGGCGACGATGGTGAAGAAGGGTAGACCCCAGGTCCCGCCGTAGTTGAGCGACTCCGTCGCGAGCCCCTGTGTCGACACGACGACGTACACGGTGTACGCAAGGAGGACGATGATCACGCCCGCAACGATGGAGTCGAACCACTTGATCGACGTGATCCCTCCCCACGCCAGACCGATGTTCAACAGCGTGAACAGGGCGAAGTATGCCGGAACGTTGCCGAAGCCCCAGAGGGTCGTCGTGATGCTGTTGATCGCCAGTGCACCGATCCAGTTGCCGATTCCGAGCCACCCGATAGCCGGGATGACACGGACGATGTTCGGGAGCAACGAGCCACGGATCCCGAAGGCCGCTCGTGACTGCGTGACGAAGGGGATTCCTTTCTTGTACCCCCACACGCCGTTCACGACGAAGAAGATGGCCGACGTCGTGGCACCGATGGCCATCGCGATGGCGGCCTGAAACAGGTTGAGCGGTCCCTGCGGGTGGACGGCGAAAAACGCCGTCGCGAATGTGTGTTATTCCACTCGCAGCGACACGGTCACGACAACGTTTTTATCTCGCGGCCTCGACCAACGAGCGTGATGGACACGGAACTGCTCGGGCGGACGGCCCGGATCGAGGTGCGGAACGTCGGTGGTATCGACGAGACGGCCGTCGAATTCGATCCCGGTATCACGGTCCTGACGGGGCGGAACGCGACGAACCGGACGTCGTTGCTCCGGTCGATCATGGCCGTCATGGGAAGCGACGACGCATCCCTCAAAGCCGACGCCGACGACGGTCGGGTCGAACTCACCGTCGGTGGCGACGCCGGCGAGCGCTACGTGCGAACGTTCACGAGGACGAACGGAGCGGTGTCGACCGGTGGTGAGCCGTTTCTCGACGACCCGGAACTCGCGGATCTGTTCGCGTTCCTGCTGGAATCCAACGAGGTCCGCCGCTCGGTCGCGAGAAGCGAGGATCTGCGGGAACTTATCATGCGACCGATAGACACCGACGCGATCCGTGCCGAGATCCGGGAACTCGAACGCGAGAAATCCAGAATCGACGACGACCTCTCCGCGCTCGACGACCTGAAAGGTGACCTGCCACAACTCGAACGGGAGCGAAATCGTCTCGAAACCGACATCGAGGAGAAGCGGGCAGAACTCGCGGCCAAAGAGGACGAGATCGAGACGCTGGACGCCGACCTCGACGAGACGAGGGCGGAACAACGGGAACTCGAATCGCGACTCGACGACCTACGCGAGAAGCGATCGGAGCTGGAACGGGTTCGGTCGGACATCGACCTCCAGCAGGATAGCATCGAGTCCCTCACGGCCGAACGGAGGGAACTGGAGGCCGAGCGCGACGACCTTCCCGACGCGCCGATGGGTGACCACGCCGACATCGACGAGGAGATCGAGCGACTGCGCGAACGCATCGAGACGCTCGAACGCGAGGTGAGCGACCTCCAAGACGTGATTCAGTTCAACGAGAACCAGCTCGACGAGACGGGGTCGGTAACGGCACACTTGGACGAAGGCGGCACCCCCACCGACGCGCTCGTCGACGAGACGGTGGCCTGTTGGACCTGTGGCTCCACCGTCGAGACCGAGCGGATCACGAGTACGCTCGACCAACTTCGGGACGTCCGCCGGGAGAAACTGGAGACGACCCGGACACTCGAGTCCGAACTGTCCCAACTGAAAGAGGAGCAACGCAAGTACCAAAAACAGCAGCAGCGCAAGGAGTCGCTGGACCGCCAACTCGACGACATCGCGGTCGAACTCGAGGATCGCGAGACGCAACTCGACAGCCTGCGCGAGGAACGCGAGCGACTCAACGCCGACGTCGAGGAACTCGAATCGGAGATCGAGACCCTAGAATCTGACGACTTCGACGGTATCCTCGACCTCCACAAGGAGGCGAACCAACTCGAGTTCGAACTCGGCCGACTCGAATCGGATCTCGACGACGTGATCGAACGGATCGGTGACGTCGAGGAGCGACTGGCCGAGGAGGACCAACTCCGTTCCCAGCGCGAAGAGATCGACACGGAGCTTCGGAACCTTCGGACACGAATCGATCGGATCGAGGCGAACGCCGTCGAACAGTTCAACGACCACATGGGATCCGTTCTCGATATCCTCGGCTACGACAACCTCGAACGAATCTGGATCGAGCGGGTCGAACGCACCGTTCAGGAGGGTCGCCGGAACGTCCAGAAGACGCTGTTCGAGCTTCACATCGTCCGGAGCACGGACAGTGGCGCGACCTTCGAGGACACGATCGATCACCTCTCCGAGAGCGAGCGCGAGGTGACGGGTCTCGTCTTCGCGCTCGCGGGCTATCTCGTCCACGACGTGCACGAGACGGTTCCGTTCGTGTTGCTGGACTCGCTGGAGGCCATCGACTCCGAACGCATCGCCGCGCTGACCGAGTACGTCGCCGAGTACGCCGAGTTCCTCGTCGTCGCGTTACTCCCCGAGGACGCCCAGGCCCTCGACGACACACACACTCGTGTGACGGAGATCTAGCCGTCGCGCTCGCAGTCACAACCCCCGCGTTCGAGTAGTTCGACGATACCGTACTGCGAGCCACAGTCCTCACAGAGCACGTCGACGTCGACGAACAGACGGAAGGTGCCCAGTGTGAGCCGATCGGTCGACTGCAGGCGTTCCAGACTCCCCTCGGTGACGGACCGCAGCCGGGAGCGGAGCCGCTGGATCGTCTCGCGGACGCTCCGCACCCGGTCGCTCGCGGACGGCGAGTCGTACTCCGCGTCCCGATACTCGGTCAGATACGAGCGGATGGCCTGGTACGAGACGAAATCCCGCTCGAGTCCGTCGACGTCGACGCCGTCACGTTCCAGTCGGGTACGCGCTTCCGTCCGCATCCCGCTGCTCACGTCATCGGCAGTCAGGAGACGATACAGGTTCTCGATCTCGCCGTCCACGGTCGACGCGCCGGCGGACAGCAACGCGCGTTCGAGGAGCCGTCGGTTGAACCGGTCGGCTAGGTCTCGGAGGCTCTCGCGCTCCTCCCCATCAGCGGTCCAGCGACGCTCGAGTTCGTCGCCGAACGCGACGCCGAGGTCGTACTTCTCGAGTAGTCGGGCCACTTTGTTCGATTTCGGTCCCGACTCGGTTCGGTCCTCGTCTGTCACTGCACGCAAATAGCGCGATCCGAGTATATAAAATGTGCGTGCAGTGTATCGACGATTCGACCGAGCCCAGCGAGGGAGCGAGTGCCCGAGTATCACCCCGACCTATCGGATTCGAACACAAAATAGAATATCTATATGTTTGGATCGCGACGCTCGGCGACCGGGACGGAGCGCCAAACCGTCGCGTTCGATGCGGGACGTCGATCGGTCCGTCGGCAGCGACACTGCTTTTCCGTTGGATCGTACGTCGCCGCTCGAATCGGGAATCAACCGACCGATACGGCGATATCTTGGGAGCAGACGCCGTCGGTTCACTTCTCACGAACGGTGGTTGGGGAACTCTTCGGGTTCGGACGCGTCGCTGTCGGCCGGACCGTATAAGACATATTGAATTTGGCAGTACGATCTACTATATTGTTTCTGATACGATCGTCGGCGGGACCCATCGTCGCCCGTTTGCGCTCGTTCGCCGCCGTCCGTCGACCCCGCTCACTCGAGGTAGCCGTGCTCTTCGAGTTTCGACTCCGCGTGTACGAAATTGACGAGACACCCGACAGCCGGATATCGTTCGGCGAAGTCACGAATCCACTCCACGGTATCCGCCGATCCGAACCCTTTCAGTATCGATACGACCTCCGGCTTGCGGCGTTCGACCGCTTCGACGACGTCGTCGTCTACCCGGTCGTCGACCGCCGCCGCGTAGGTACGGTGTTCGTCGGATTCCCACATCGCCTCGAACTGGTTGAATAGGTCCAGCGACTCGTAGTACTCGTGGTAGTCCCGTACCACGGGGTCGACGCTCCCGAGGAGCGCCGATCGGTCGTCGAACCCACTCCGTTCGACGGAGAGGTCCCCGTTCGCCAGTGCGCGTTCGAGTTCGTCCGTCACGCGCCCGGCCGTCACGCCGTCCGGTTTGTCCAACTCCTCCATCGCTATGGAATCGTCCCCCGATCCGAGGCGGTCGTGGATGTTATCGACGATATCGAACAGCACGGACCACGCGTTCGCGGGGTCGATTATTATATTTTACTCTACTTATCGACCGGTCCGGTGGTGGCTCGGGTATCGTCTCAGGCTGACGAGTCGAGTGTTGTCGACCTTTCACCGGCCGAGGTTCGGCCTGCCCGATCGAGTCGCCCGTAATTATATATCGCGACATACGATTTATCGGTCCGCTCACGCAAGCGTGTAGATGTGTTCTTCGTACGTCCGGCGGACGCGGTCCCCCCAGTCGTGGGTGTAGGTGTCGATGACGTCGCTGGCGACGTCGCCACGGAGGTACTTCACGATGCCGCGGTCGCCGGCCCGGTCCCGGAGGTGGGTGGTGAAGAAGTGACGGAAGTAGTGGGGTGTGACGTTCTCCTCCGCGCCACCGCCCTCGCGGTGCCAGCCACGCTCGCTCGCGTGGCCCTCGACGATGTGGTGGACGACGTGTGGTGTGACACGTTCGCCCCACCCGTCGCCGGTGCTCACGAAGAGCGGCTCCGCCTGCGAGACGGGATCCGGCCGGATCGCCAACCAGCGGACCAGCGACCGTCGCAGTTCCTCGTCGACGGGAATCACCGTCGCCCGCTTGCGCTTGTTCGCCGCCGTCCGTCGCTCGCCGTCGATCTCGTCGCCGACGGCACGGTCGGCCGCGACGAACAGGGCATTCCCCCGGCCGTCCAGTTGGGGGCGGACCGACACGTCGATTCGGTCCCGCGTCGTCGGGATCGAGAGGTCTCGGAGATCCAGATTGCACAGTTCACCCACTCGGACGCCGGTTTTGAGCATCGTCAGTAGGAGCGTCCGATCCAGCGGGTGATCGATCGAAGCGAGGAAGTCGCGCATCTCGGGAATCGATATCTCCCGTCGGGTCGGGTCGGTGTTGATGCGTTCGTCCATCTCTTCGACGACGAGCGTCATCGGGTTGGACTCGAAGGTCCCGACCTGTGTCATGTACGCGTAGAACCGGTGGAGGTACGCGGCGTAGGTCGCGACGGTGCTCTCGGCGACGGAGTTCCGGAGACGGTGAATCCACGCCATGCAGTCCCTGTGTTCGGCGTTCGCGGGGTCGTCGACGCCGCGCTCCTCGGTGAGGAACGTCTCGAACTCCCGGAGGACACGCTCGTAGGCCTGCTTGGTCCGGTCGGTCTTGCCGTGGTAGGTCATGTCCTGCAGGAAGTAGCCCACGGGGTCGGCATCGCTCACGGCTCCTCCCGCAGAACGTACCCCGTTCTCTCGTGGGTGACGACGTTTCGCTCTTGGAGGGCGTCGAGCGCCGACTCCAGTCGGTCCTCGGTGTCCTCCGTGAATCCCTCGACCAGGTCGTCCCACGAACGGCCGTCCTCCGGGTCGAGGAGTTCTTTCACCCGGGGTTCGAGTGCCGAAGTCGGTGCTTTACCGGATTCCTCGGATTTCGCCGCTGCGGCCGGTCGCTCGGGCACCTCGAAGTCCCGCCGCCCGGCCTGCACCATCGTCCGGACGAACTCGCTTTGACTCATGCCGAGACGGTCGGCGTGTTCCCGCCACCGCTCCTTCTGGTACGGTGGGACGTACGTCTTCACCGCGACGCTGTCGTCGTCTCCCATGACTTGTCCCTCGGACGCCGATCACTTCAAAGTAGTCCCACAGACGGAGATAAGGGTCTTTAGATGTGATAGCGGGGCTATTTTTTGCCGGACAATTTTGATATATTTGTGTAATTAGTACTGGCTCAGATAGTGGATGTGTCTACTCTCACAAATACAATTTTCTCACGAACTCCTCTGGATCACGCCACTCGTTCGACGAGCGACGGGTCGTCGACCGTCGGATCGTTCACCCGCGTCGAGACCGGGTGGGCGGTCAGGTCGTCCGCGGGATACGGGTCGAGGAGGTCGAGTGTCTCGTCGACGGAACCGTGGAGCCACGTCGACTCCGTTTCGGGGTCGAGGATGACCGCCATCCGGTGGTGGAGGTCGGCGATCAGGTCGTTGGGCTTTGTCGTCACGACCGCGAAGGTGTCGACGGGATCGGGGTCGGCCGACGCACTGCCGTCCCCGAACTCTCCCAGTCCCGTCTGGCGGGTCGGTGGCTCCCACCGCGAGTGGATCCCGGCCATCGCGAACGGTCGGTCGTCTTCGAACGCCACTCGGTACGGTCGTTTCCCTTCGTCCCGATCGACCCACTCGTAGAACCCGTCCGCCGGGACGAGACACCGCCGGTGTTCGACTGCGTCCGCGAAACTCGGCTTCTCCGTCAGCGTCTCCGCGCGGGCGTTGATCAGGTCCGTCGACGCCTCGTCGGCCCACGGCGGGATCAATCCCCACTGGTGATCGCATATCCGATCCGGGTCGTCGCCGGTGATCACCGGGAGGGCCTGACCGGGCGCGCAGTTGTACCGTGGGTCGAGGTCCGGCGTCCGCGTGTCGAACCGTTCGGCCAACTCCGCCGCGGGCGTGAACAGGGTGTACCGACCGCACATACCACGCCCTTGGGTGGCGGCGGCATAAACCGGTCGGCGACGGCCCGTGCCCCACGAATAATAAACTCTATACCGCTATACGAATAGCGATGGTCTCGTTCATGCATGTGCCGGCAGACCGTGACGATTCGATCCTCCGACATACCGACAATACTGGGTACGCGATCTTTGCAACGAACCGCGACAGCGTGACGCCAGTTGATGCGGAAGGCTTAGTGAATCGATATTCGGAAAGATGCGACGCTGGGGTTGAATACAAAATAATCAAGTCGCTGATACCATCGATTGCTTCTACAGACTACCGGATGCGGTTCTTTACGTTCGTGTTCAGCTGCCTGCTGCACAATATGTGGCGTGTCGTCGATCATTCACTGAAAACACTGGCTAGTGAGCAATTGATGACTACGGCCGCGGGCCACACGAAGACCGGCTCGAGACGGTCCTCCCGTTGGCGGATTTTCTCGCATCCTCAGTCATCTTGATTTTCCGGGATACGTGGGATCCGCTTGACGACCTGGCCTAACAATTCGGCATATGCTTCTGAATCGGTAGCGCCAGCTGTCTTCTGAAATCGTATTTTTGTTTCTTATATCAATTTTATGACTAATGTGGCGTCCATGAACGCCTAACGTCGTCCCGGATACTGTCGAGATCGTGAATCAACCAGAATATCGGGCGGATTGTTTGTAGTCCAGCCTATCCTCCGAACCCATGGTTCATCGAACGGAGACCCCGCGTTCGTAGGCTGCCTGCGTTGAGGGACCAGACGCGTTCGCCGGTGGGCGCAATCGTCTCGATCCCTGGTCCCTTTTGACAGAAGCTGACAATCCCCATCCGAGATATATCCCCGCAAGACCGTGGTCGTGGTATGAGATCACCCGACAAGACACGGCGCAGATTCATTCAGGTGACGAGCAGTACCACACTCGTCGGACTCGCGGGATGTACGGGAGGCGGGGATACCGACGGGAGTCAGCCCGACACGGAGGCGGATACCGAACAGACGGAGGCACCGTCGGACGAGGAGGGCGAGGAGGGCGACCAACACGAGGAGGAACTCCCGGATGGAGTCTCCGAGGAAGAGTTCGAACAGGGGCCAGTCCCACAGGTCTACCAGTCCTCAGTGTCCCTGGGCGGTGAGGATCGACAGGGCGACAACCTCACCCCGAAGGCGGACGTACAGTTCTCGGAATTCGACGAGGCACGGGAACGAGACGCACACCAGCCGGGCACCTGCTGTGCAAACTGTGCGGACTTCATTCCGGACAAAAACGGCGACACGTTCGGTGCCTGTGCGGAGGTCCACGGCTACATCGACGGGGCGGACTGGTGTACGGTGTACGAATCATTGCCGGAACCCTCGGTCCCCGAGGGCATGAACGAAGACGAGCTAGCCACGGCCGAGGTTCCGGACGAGTATCGAACGGCATCCTCGCAGGGGGGAGAGGAACGCGTTCTCGAGGAGTTGCTCACACACGAAGAAGTGAGCCTGACAGAATCGGTCGAAGCGATAGCCGACGGGATGGCACAACCGGGACAGTCCTGCGGGAACTGTGCCGAGTTCATCCCGGACAAAAATGGAGACGGATGGGGCGCTTGTGCGAAAGTCGAAGGATACATCGCGATCGAAGACTGGTGTAGCCTCTGGGAGCACGTCAGCGCAGAGCACGAGGAGTAACCGGCGCTCTCGACCGGCGACGCCGGTCGGGACTACGTTGCGGGGCGGCCATTTATCGAGAGGTAGAGCACGACGAATCCGAGCATAAACACGAACGACTCGATGGCGTGTATTTCGGAGAGTGTGAGCGGGACCACCCGCAGTAGGAACGATTCGATGCCGAGTCCGGCTCCGAGAATGGCGAATCCGATCATGGTATACTGGAACGTCTCCTCAGCGGTCCGTCGATACGCCCGGTAACTCGTGGCCGTGATACTGAGAGAGAGGAGAACCGCCACGATCCGGCTGAGAAGGAGGATCGAATCTATGAGCATGTGTGGAGTGTCATTCCTGTAACTCGTCCCAAATGCTGATGAACTGGTCGACGTCGTCGTCGTCTCTCTGCACGGCGATATCTACGTCTTTCGAGTCGGGGTGGATACTGATATCGATCTCGTTGATGGTCGAAACGTACACCGTGTACGGGCCTTGCTCTCCCGGGCGTGTCATCGTAGAAACGAGATCGGCATCCTCGAGAGCCTCGAGGCGACGATAGACCGTCTTTAACGAGGTCTCGCACCGTTCGTGTATGTCCTGGGCTGACCGGGGACTGTCCGAGACGAGACCGAATATCTCACGCGCCGTTTCGTCTGCGAGGACGCTGAACAGCCGGTCTGTCTGTATGCTGTCCATAATTTTTACCAGGCATATTGACACGGATCCACATACGTTTTGCGTACGTTCCCCTATCGGCCGTCGGCAACGACGCCCACGAGGCGGGCGATACCGGAGTCCACGGCCGGGACCACGTCTTCGTGACGAACGCTCCCCAGTCCGTGCGTCTCGGACGAGATCGGCCAACATCGAATCGATTCGATAGCTGTACGAAGATTCGAAGGTTGGACGCGAACGGATTAACGGGGCCGTCTCCATCCGCCATTTGCAATGGCAGAACGCAACGACCGACACGTCGAAGGCGGCGATTCTACAGCGGGGTGTCGCTGATCGTGCAACTTCCAGTCCCAAACAACAAACTCGTCGCCTTCGCGCTCGCAGGTGCCCTCCTCACGGCCACCGTCGCCGGCGGTCTCGCCATATCCGGTGGGGACCTCGCGCAGGCTGGCGAGCAAGCGGACTCCCCGAGTACGACCGCGTCGGACACACCACAGGTGGTCGCTGCCGATGCCCCGACGCCAAACCGGGACTTCACCCCAGCAGTTCGGACGCAGTCCGGCTACGAGGACGAGGAGTACGAAGACGGCGAGGAGTACGAAGAAGACGAGGAAGAGTGAGTGAGATGAGGGGATCGCTCGCCTCGGTCACCGAACGGTTCGGAGACGCCCACCGCGAGTTCGGGTGTTGTGATACGACGTTTCGGATCCAGGCGACGGGCATCCGGGCCGACGCTGCGGCGACTGCGGCTCGAGAAACAGCGGAGTCACTCGAAGCGCAACTGAACGCCTTCGATGAGGCCAGTGCCGCCAGCCGGCTCAACCGCGAAGGCGAGGTCGCGAACGAACACGTCGCCCGTATCGTCCGGCGTGGGCTCGAATACAACGACCGGACCGGAGGGGTGTTCGATATTCACCAGGGCCGCGTCGAACACGACCTCAAAACGTTCTCGCGTGGTGACAGTGAAACACCACCGACGGCGTTCGATACCGGAACCGTCCGAGTCAGCGGATCGCACGTCACAACCGACGTCGAACTCGACCTCAACGGTCTCGCGAAAGGGTACATCGTCGACCGGGCCAGCGAGGCAATCACCGGTCTCGGTCGGCGCGGGTTCGTCAGTGGGGGTGGAGATATGTCTCCACCGACGGGCCCGATCGCTATCGAGAGCCCGTACGGTGACGACACACCGCTGAAGATCCTAGACACGGACTGGTACGTCGCGACGTCCGGTGGATACCGACGCTCGCGAGACGGCACTGACCACGTCTACGATCCGACCACCGAGTCGCTCGGCTCCCGTCACGAGTCCGTCACCGTCGTGGCGCGCCGGGACTGTATGGAAGCCGACGCCTTGGCGACGACGCTTGCGGCGCTCCCACTTGTCGAGGCACGCGACGTAGCAGCGGAGTGGGAGAGACTGGAGGCACTCATCGTCCACGACGGCGTCTTTCATACGACGGAGGGGTTCGACACACATGTCTTGGACACGTGAGCAACGAATCACCGCCGTGGCCATCGTCGTCTTAGTGGTGGCCGTCCCTGCCCTCTGGCAGATCGGGGACGTGCGTGCCGCCCAGACGACCGAAGAGAAGCAAAGCGACCTCGTCGATCGGACCGTGTCGACGAGACAGGCACCAGCCGATTACGATGGGGACGGCATCAACGACTCCGCCGACGAGTGTCCGACACGACCGGAAACGACGAACGGATTCCAGGACTCGGATGGCTGTCCGGACGTCGTCGAAACGACGGGGGCATCGTAATGTCACGACTCGTCTGGCTCCTCGACCGCGGTGCTGCGCTCGTCACGTACCCCTCGCTGTATCTGGCGGTTCTCACGGGCATCCTCTACAGTACGGGGTCGTTCGGCATGCTCCACGAGGCCGTTCGACGCGTCCATATCGAACTATCCGTGTTCGCGACGGTCGTCACGCTGCTACACACGGGGCTCGGCGTCCTCGACGCATGGTTCGTCGTCACCGGACAGGTCCCAGCACCGGCGTACTCGACGCCGTACTTCCTCGGCGGCGTCGCCGTCGGCGCGGGCGCTCTGCTGATGCTCGTCGTCGCAGTGCTTGGCTTTACTGACGCGAAACGGTTCCAGCGGCCGTGGGGACCACGCGTCGTCCACTCGTTCGCGTACGCTGGCTTCGCGTTCGGGACGATCCACGCTGCAGCGATCGGCACCGACCTGACGGGGCTCGTCCGTCCCCTGCTGGGCCCCTCGGTGGCGTTTCTCGTGTACGTGCTCCTGTTGCGCCTGTTGGTGTTTCGTGAGATACCAGTAGGCGCGACAGCTATAGTAGCCTTTGTAAGTCATCACACACCTGATCGCATGACAGCGTTCGATCAGGTGTGCGGACAGTTACAAACGCTACTATAGCTAGTAACTGTCCCAGAGATCCAGGATACGGTCGACGATTTTGTCAGTGAACGAGCGCCGGTGAATCGTGTAGAGGTATTCGACCCGGTCGGGATCGCTGACCTCGTAGACGACACTCCGGCCGTCGCGCTCTTTCGTGACGAGGTCGGCCTCGGCGAGTTTCGAGAGGTGCCACGGAACGGTCGATTTGGCCTTGTCCAGACGGTCGCTTAGCTCGGCCGTCGAGAGCGGGCCGTCCGTGAGAAGGTGTGCGAGGATGCGGCGACTGTACTCCCGTCGCAGGGCGTTCATCACTGTCCGATCGGCTTCGTCGAACTCGGCAGCCGGATAGTACCGCGTGTACTTGCCGTCGTCCGAAACGTCGATCAAACCCTCGTCGCCGAGCCACCGGAGCTGATACTGGACCGTTCCCTGCGCGTACTCGAGATCGTCGAGGAGCGCACGAGAGTGGACTCCCGGCGTGTCGGCTATCTGTTGGTAGATCGTCCGTCGTGAGGCCAGTTCGAGATCACGATCCGACATTGCTCAGTCCCGCGTCAGAGCGACAAAAAACGCCAGGAGGCCAGCGAGAATCAGGATCGCGCTCCCGTGTTCGAGCAATTCGAGCGTTGCGTACGGGAAATACGGGAGCAACGGATACTCGAGAAACACGATGAGTCCGTAGACGGCGAACATCGCGTACCCCAGAGAGACGATTCGCATGCGAACATCACGTTCCCGTCGCCACGCCAAGAGGCTGAGGAGGCTGAGCCCTACGGCGAGGACGAAGATACCGAGACTGACGTACTGTTCGAGGAGTTGAGCGAGTGACATACGTTACTATCTGTACACACGACCGGTGCGACACACTCGGCGATCGGGACACCTCGATGGATGGCGGTGTACGGCAAAACGATTGCCGTCCAACCGTCGAATCCATCCCGTGTGTCGTGAAGTCCGTCGTAACGTCCGCAGTGGCCGGGAACACGGCCGCCGGAGGCCGAGTATCGCCGAACACGGGAGCGTGACCTCCCGGTCGCTGGGGACGGTGGAGAAAACTGCGGTCGTTTTCGTCGAGGCAGTCGGCTGCCCGAACGTGTCAGTCGACCCTATCTATATACGGGTCCGCCCCGTTCGCCGACACGTCTCCATGTCACTCGACGTCGCCGCCGCTATCGAAGACGGACTCGGTCGGCTCCCGACGCGCGTCGCCGCCCTCCTCGGCGTCGCCTACCTCGCCGTCGGCGTGAGTTCGACCGTCACCTCCCAGACCCTGGCGCTCGCGGTCACCGACGCCCTCCGGGCCGTCGCCCCCGCCGCATCCACGGCGGCCGTGGAGGGTGCCGGCGGCCCACTGGCGTTGGGGCTGGGGCTTCCGGTCGCTGCGGCGCTCTTTCTCGTCCAGATCGTCGCCGCACAGGCCGTCGGCGTCGTCGCCATCCGGACGTTCGTCGCCGACGCCCGGCGCTCCCTTCCGGCCGGCGTCACCCGCCGGTTCGCGTGGGTCGTCCTCAACGCCCTCGTGGCCGGCTTCGTCGTCAACGTCCTGATCGGTCTGGGAGTGATGCTGTTGATCGTCCCCGGCATCTACCTCGCGGTCGCGCTCTACTTCGTCCAGTTCGAGGTGATAGTCGAGGGGAAGAACGCCCTCGACGCGCTCCGCGACGGGTGGGCGCTGACCGCCGGCGACCGCCTGCGCGTGTTCCTGTTGCTGGTGGCCCTCGTCGCCGTCGGCCTCGCCAGCGCCGTCCCCGCGTTCGTCCTAGACCTCGCCGGCGTCCCGTCGCTCGTCTCCACCGGAATCACGGTCGTCCTCGGGGCGGCGATCAGCGTCTTCAGCGTGGCCGTCGGTGCCCGTGCGTACGTCCAACTGAAGCCCGACGGCTGGTCGTCCCCGGACGGAACACCGTCGCCGCTCGCCGACTGACCGCGAACGCGAGGTTTTTGTCGCCCGGTCGCTCACCCCCATCCGTGCGCATCGAGAACAGCTTCATCCCGGTCCGCGGCGTCGGCGAGACGACCGAGCGCCGCCTCTGGGAGGCCGGAATCACCCACTGGGAGGAGTTCGACGGCTCCGTCTCCGCCGTCGGTCCGACGACCGCCGACCGCATCCAGGAGTTCGTCGACGTGGCGACCGACCACCTCCGTCGGCAGGACGCCCGCTTTTTCGACGACTCCTTCCCCTCGGGCGAGCGCTGGCGACTCTACGAGAACTTCCGCGACGACGCGCTCTTCTTCGACATCGAGACCACCGGCCTCGATTCCGCCCGCCACGACGTGACGACGGTGAGCGTCCACCGCGGCGGCGACACCGAGACGCTGATCCGTAGTGACGACCTCGACGCTCGCCGACTCCGCGACCGCTTCGCGGACGCCCCCCTGATCGTCTCGTTCAACGGCGCGCGCTTCGACGTCCCCTTCCTCGAGGACGCCTTCGACCTCGAGGTGACCGCGCCCCACCTCGATCTGATGTACCCCTGCCGTCGCCTCGACCTGACCGGCGGTCTCAAGGCCATCGAGGAGGAGGTGGGGATCGGCCGCGACCGCCCCGACCTCGCCGGCGAGGACGCCGTCCGCCTCTGGCGCGAGTACGAACGCGGCGACGAGGCCGCACTCGACACGCTCGTCTCGTACAACCGCGAGGACACCGAGAACCTCCGGACCTTGGCTGACGTGGTCACCGACCGTCTCCACGAGGCGTGCTGTCCTCCCAACGCGACGTTTTAGGCAAACCTAAAAGCTCAAGTGGGCGGACTCACAGATGAGGGTATGGGAGAGTACACCTTCGACGACGTCGCCGTCGTCATGGGGACGTACAACGAGGAAGCAGCGATCGGGAGCGTGCTGGCCGACATCGAGCGCGTGACCGACGGGCGGGCCGAGATGGTCTGTGTCGACGGATCGGACGATCGAACGCCCGAGATCGCCCGCGGCATGGGTGCGCGCGTGATCGAACAGGAGCCACAGGGGTACGGCGTCGCAGTGCGCGAGGCAGTACTCGCGTCCGACCGTCCGGTGGTCGTCACGACCGACTGCGACGACACCTACCCGATGGAGCGTCTGCCCGACTTCCTCGACCGGATCAACGAGGGGTACGACGTCGTGAGCGGCGACCGCATCACGCCCGGTCCGGAGACGATGCCGCCACTCAACCGGCTGGGTAACCGACTCTTCGCGGCGCTGGCCAGCCTCCTGCTCGGCCGACGCCTCCACGACGTTACCACGGGCATGCGCGCCTACCGCCGTGACCTCCTCCACCGGATCGAATGGACCGAGAACACCGGTCTGTCGGCCGAACTTCTGATGCGGCCGGTCGCCCGCGACTACCGCGTCACCGAGACGACCATCGACTACGACGAGCGCGCCGGCGAGACGAAACTCGACCCCTTCCGGGGTGGGGCCGCCATCGCCAAGTCCATCCTCCGGGTCGGTATCGAGGAACGCCTCGGTCGGACCAACAGCGGGTCGGAGGCGACGACCGAGGGTGTCGAGGCGTCGCGGAGCGACTGACCGTTCTACCGCAGGATATCGCCGATCCGCCGCGGTTCGTTGCCGAGGGTCGGGTCCTCCTCGACCATCTGTAACACCTCGTGGTCGGTCACGTCGGGGTAGGACTTCTCTATCGCGTCCTCGATCAGGGCCTTCTCCAGTCTGAACTCCGTCCCCTCGTAGACGACGTCGACGCCGTCCTCGTCGAAAGCGAGCGTTGTCATGTGCGGTCGTTGTCGGTCGTCGGTGAAAACCCCTCCCTTCCGGCCGCCGTCGGACGGGCGTCTGACGGCCGTTTTAATAATAGCGGCGTCTACGAACGCGCGTGGCACTCGGGAGGGATCCGCTCGATTCGCTGCAGATCCCCGACGGGACGACCGTCGAGGAACACGACCTCGTGACCGACGGCGACGTGATCGTCGGCGGCCAGAGTACCGTCGAGTTCGGCGTCCGCGGGCGGAACGTCGTCGCGGGCGAGCGCGTCCGTTTCGGCGGCGACATCGAAGCCGAGAGCGATTGCCGGCTCGATGTGTGGTGTGACGTGGCCGGCAACGTCCTCGTCGGCGACGACGCCTACCTCGGCGAACGCGTCCACGTCGGCGGCCAGTTGATGGTCTCGGGCGATCTGGACATCGGCGACGACGTGGAGATCGACGAGGGGTTCGAGGCCAACGGCTGGATCGTGATTCGAAATCCGGTCCCGACGCTCGTGTTCTACTTCATCGTCCTCTCCCAACTCCTGCGGGTCGGCGAGACCGACGCCGCCGAGGGGATCGCCGAGGCACTCGGCGGCGACGCCCCGGACGATCCGCTGGTGATCCCCCGCGGGAGCGACGTCTCCGACGACTCGTGGCGCGTCTCGACGGCCGCGGAGGTGGGCGACGACTGCCGCCTCCACGGCAACATCCGCGCCGAGTCGATCGAGATGGGCGAAGACGACAACGTCTTCGGGAGTCTGCGCGCCCGTGGCGACGTCTCCGTGGGCGCGGGCACGCGCATCCACGGCGACGTGACCACCCGGGGCGGGACGGTCCGTCTCGACGAGGGGGTGCGCATCCTCGGCGACGTCTCGTGTACTGACCTCGACCTCCACGAGGACGCCGTCGTCGACGGCTCGATCAGATCCCGTGGCGAGATGCGGATCCGCCGCCCCGACGCCGGCCGTGAAATCGAGTGAACGGCCGGTTCTGGCTATTTCACAGGGTTCATGACGCCAGAGACACGACTGCCCGTATGCCAAACCGGGAGGATGTCGTCGCGGCCGACTGTCGGTACGCCGACATCCGCGCACAGTTCGACGACTTGGACCCCGGTGCCCACGTCGCGCTGTTCTACGACTCCCCCGAATCGCAACTCCGGGTCGCGGCGGCCTTCGTCGCGAGCGCGCTCCAGCGGGAGTACGAGTGTCTCTATCTGACCGACGACACCGACCCCGAGGAGGTGTTCCGTCGGTTCCGCGAGGCCGGCATCGACGTCGACGCCCGGTTCGACGCCGGGGATCTGCGGGTTCGGCCGGCGGCCGAGGCGTATCTCGAAGGCGGCCACCTCGACGTCGACCGGATCGTCGAGGCGCTCGCGACGGCCGCGGAGAACGTCGACGACGACCACGAGGGGTTCTGTGCCGTCGGCGAGAACTCGTGGTGTTACCGAACCGAGCACGACTTCGACGACGTGGCGGCGTTCGAGGCGGCGTTCGACGCCCGTCGCGCCGACCTGCCGGCCGTGACCCTCTGTCAGTACGGCTTGGACGACTTCGACGACGAGGCCATCGCCACGGCCCTCCGGAGCCACGAGTACGTCGTCTACCGGGAGACGCTCTGTCGGAACCCCTACTACGTCCCGCCGGAGGAACACGCCGGCGTCGACGACCCGGAGCCGAACGCCGCGCTCATGCTCGAACAGACCTACGACATCGCCCGGAGCCGGCGGCGGCTCGAGCGCCACGAACAGCGCCTCTCGGTGCTGAACCGCATCCTCAGACACGACATCCGGAACGACCTCAACGTCGTCCTCGGCAACGTCTCCACGGTCCAGGAGAGCGAGGCGCTAGACGACGCCGACCGCGAGCGTCTCGCCACGGTCGAGCGCGTCACGACCCGCATCGTCGACCGCGCCGAGAAGGCCCGCTACGTCCAGCGGACGCTCGCCGACTCGACGATCGATCGGATCGACCTCGGCGAGACGGTCGCCGACGCCGTCGCCGACGTCCACGAGACGTACCCCGAGGTGTCCATCACGGTCGACGTGGCCGACGCGCCGACCGTCCTCGCCGACGTCCACCTCCGGACTGCGCTGGTCGAACTGCTCACCAACGCGGTCGTCCACGGGACTGCGGACGACCGCTCCGCGACGATCGCGGTCTCCCGGACCGACGACCTGGTGACCGTGGAGGTGCACAACCCCGGGGAGCCGATCCCCGAACGCGACCGGCGTGCACTCCGGAGCGGGATCGAGACGCCCCTGTCCCACGGCCACGGTCTGGGGCTCTGGCTGGTGAAGTGGATCGTCGAGAACTTCGGTGGGACGCTCCGGTTCCCCGGCGGCGACCCCGACGAGTGTCGGATCGCCATCGACCTGCGTCCCGTCGAGGCATAATCGGACCGAAAGGCAATTGCCGCCGACTCGCCCACGTCCCCTATGCTCTCTCTCGCGCTCGCCGGCAAGCCCAACGCCGGCAAGTCCACGTTCTACCGGGCCGCGACGCGGGCCGAGGTGGACGTGGGGAACTACCCCTTCACGACCATCGACGCCAACCGCGGGGTGACCCACGCCCGAACCGACTGTCCCTGTCTCGCCCGCGACGAGCGGTGTGGCAACGAGCGCTGTCACGACGGCAAGCGGTACGTCCCCGTCGAACTATTAGACGTCGCGGGACTCGTCCCCGGCGCACACGAGGGCCGAGGCCTCGGCAACCAGTTCCTCGACGAACTCACCAACGCCGACGCCATCCTCAACGTCGTCGACGCTTCCGGTGGGACGAACGCCGAGGGTGAACCCGTCGACGTGGGCGACTACGACCCCGTCGAGGAGGTCGACTTCGTCGAACGCGAGATGGACCAGTGGCTCGCGGGCATCGTCGACCGCAACTGGGAGGGAGTCGAGCGCAAGTCGCGCTCGCCGGAGTTCGACATCGACGAGACGCTGACGGACCTGCTCACGGGCTTTGGCGCGACGGTGGCCGACGTGACCGCCAGCCTCCGGGAGTTGGACTACCCCGAGGATCCCATCCAGTGGGACGACGAGGACCGGGCGGCGCTGGCCCGTGCGATCCGGGCGCGCACCAAACCGCTCGTCGTCGTCGCCAACAAGGTCGACGTCGCGCCCCCGGAGAACGTCGACCGCCTCCGGGAGACCGACCGGCCCGTGATCCCGACGACGGCGGACGGCGAACTCGCCCTCCGGACCGCGAGCGACGCGGGTGTCGTCGACTACGACCCCGGGGACCGAGAGTTCGGCATCGTCGGCGACGTGACCGACGCCCAGCGCGAGGGGTTGGAGCGCATCGGCGAGGTGATGGCCGACCACGGCGGCACCGGCGTCCAAGCCGCCATCGACCACGCCGTCTACGACCTCCTCGACCACGTCACCGTCTACCCGGTGCAAAACGAGACGAAGTGGACCGACGGCTCCGGAACGGTTCTGCCCGACGCCGTCCTGCTTCCGCGCGGATCGACCCCTCCGGACCTCGCGTACGCCATCCACTCGGACATCGGCGACGGCTACCTCCACGCCGTCGACGCGCGGTCCGACCGGCGAATCGGCGAGGACCACGAACTGAGCGAGGGTGACGTTATCAAAATCGTCAGCACGGCGAACTGAGCGGGGTGGGGAGAGAGGGATCGACCGAGTCGCCAGCGGGTACCCAACTCACGACGCGTGGATAGTTTAATGTAGTGTTCGCGCCACTTCGGCCAGTTTATTCGAGTTTATTTTCGGTTCGGTCGCCCCCGGTCCGTGTGATCGTCGTTCCGGTGGGCCGACTACGTCGCGGCTCCGACGCCGAACGTCCGGGGTGGCACCGCCATCTCGAGATCCGCCTCGTCGAACGCCCGCTGGATGTCCCGGTTGACGCCGTCTTTCACCGCCTTCCATCGCGCCAGATCGGCGATGTAGTACTCCAGCCTGATCTTCATGCCCGCGTCCCCGTACTCCCAGAACCACGCCCCCGTCCGCTCGGGGTCTACCCCGTCCACGCCGTTCGTCGTCGACTCGATCAGATCGAGCGCCGACTCCATCTCCGCCGGGGTGGTGTCGTAACTGAGCCGGATGAACGTCGTGATTCGCCGGCTTCCCTCCGAGGTGATGTTCGTGATCTCGGCGTTGGCGATCGTCGAGTTCGGGAGCGTGATCGTCCGCCCGTCGAAGTCCCGCAGCCGCGTGGTTCTGAGGCCAACTTCCTCGACCGTCCCGGCCGTCCCGTCGATATCGACGACGTCGTCGACGAGAAACGGCTTCGTCGTGAGGATGTGTGCCCCGCCGAAGACGTCGGCCATCGTCTTTCGCGAGGCGAACGCGACGGCAATGCCACCCACACCCAGGGACGCGATGATCGCGGTCACGTCGTAGCCGACGGTGTCCATGATCACGATTCCGGCCGTGGTGACGATGGCGATGTTCGTGACCCTGCTGACGATGGGCACTAGTTCGTCGTCGAGTTTCGATTCGGTCCGCTCGGCGTACTCCATCATGTAGGTCTCGATGAGACCGTCGGTCAGTCTGACGGCGATCCACGCCAGGGCGACCACGATGGGGATGTCGACCCCGATCCCGAGTATCGACGCCAGCGGTTCGACGGGCGTGAGAAATCGGCGCCCGAAGGCGACGCCGGCGATCACCCCGAGCAGGACGACCGGACCGCCGAGCGCGTGGGCAATGATGTCGTCGAGTTCGGTCTCGGTCGCTTCGACTGCCCGTTTGAGTCGTCGCCTGTAGAAGTAACCCAGCGACCGCCCCAAGATCGCCCCGACACCGACGACCGCGAAAAACAGGAAGTACTGCGGGAGCGTGCTCCCGAGGTAGCTGTCCGACAGCGCCGTTCCGAGAGCCATGGTACCATTCCACAACACCGCTTCACATAATTCTGGCGTCCAGGACGACCGTATCGGCCACTTCGTGGGGTTTCGACGGAGTCGTCGCTTCCAAGCGCCGTCACTCCAGTTCCGCCACCACGCGCTCCATCACGTCGAGCGCTTCCTCGAGTGTCTCCGTGTCGGTGGCGTAGGAGATGCGCGCGTGGCCCGCGCCCGCGTCGCCGAACGCCTCGCCGGGCACGACGATCACGCCCCGGTCGAGGCAGGCGTCGACGAAGCCCTCGGGCACTTCGGGCATCGCGTAGAACGCGCCCTCGGGGGTCGGCACGTTGAGGCCCATCGTTTCCAGACGGTCGAGCACTAGGTCTCGGCGCTCTTCGAACGTCTCGCACATCTCGTCGACGCCCTCCTGTGGCCCGGTGAGTGCCGCCTCGGCGGCGTACTGGGCCGGCGCGGAGGCACAGGCCTGGACGTACTGGTGGACACGGAGCATCCGCTCGATTCGGCGGGTCGAGGCGGTCACCCAGCCCAGCCGCCACCCCGTCATCGAGTAGGTCTTCGAACAGCCGTTGACGACGACGACGTTGTCGGTGTCGGCGTAGGAGAGCGGCGAGTGGTGGTCGCCGTCGAAGACGAACCGTTCGTACACCTCGTCGGAGACACAGACCACGTCGTGATCGTCGGCGATGCGGGCGAACTCGCGAACGTCTTCCTCGGGCGACACCGCGCCGGTCGGGTTCCCGGGGCTGTTGACGACGAACGCGGCGGTGTCGTCGGTGATTGCGTCCTCGACGGCGGCGGGGTCGAGCGTCAGGTCGTCGCGAAGCGGGACCGGTACGGGCGTCCCGCCGGTCAGTTTCGTCAGCGCGTCGTAGGAGACGAAGCCCGGGTCGGGGATGAGGACCTCCTCGCCGGCGTCGACGTGGGCCTCCAGCGCGAGGTGGAGCGCCTCGCTCCCGCCGGCGGTGGCGATGACGTCGCCGGCGTCGACGTCGACGCCCTGATCGCGGGCGTGTTTCTCGGCGATGGCCTCCCGCAACGAGGCGATTCCCTTGTTCTCGGTGTAGGCGTCGGCCTTCCCGGCCTCGATGGCGTCGACGGCCGCCCTCCTCGCGTGGTCCGGCGCGGGGAAGTCCGGTTGGCCGAGGCCGAGGTTGATGGCGTCCTCGCCGGCCGCCTCGAACACCTCGCGGATGCCGCTGATGGATATCGACTCGACGCGCGTGGAGAACTCGGTCATACCCTCGTACCGGGTCCGGTCCGGCATAGGTGTTCCCGTTTCTGACCCGTCGCCGGCGACGAACCGAGCGACCCTATCGGAGCCTCCGGGCGATCCGAAGGAACACCGAAACGGCCGTCCCGAGCCCGGGTATTCGTGACGAGAGCGCGGCCGCCCCGAGGAGGAGGAGCCCGCTCTTTCGCCGTCCACGGGCGAACGCTACCGCGGCGTCGACGAGCGTCGAAACCATGCTGACCTTGTTTGCCGATCGGATGGTGATGGGTGCCATGAGACACCGGCCGATTCGGAGCCCGGACGCAAAAAGGAGCACGTTGTCGGAGTTGCGGGTGACGGGCGCTTCACGCGCTGGATGCGTGTCCCACCCCGCGAGTCGTCTCCGTCCGCCTACTCCGGATCGTCCTCGTGGGCGTCCCGGAGCGTCGAGACGTGGTCGCCCAACTGCGACAGCGCGGTGTCGGCGTCGATGTAGCCGTCGTCGTACTCGTCGTAGACGCCTTCGGCGGCGGCGAGGAACGCCTCCACCTCGGCGTCGAGGTCCTCGGAACCCATGATCGACTCGCCGGGCGGAGCGCATTTAATTCCACCCCTCCAATCCCGACCGTGACCCTCCGCGTCCGGTACGACGACGGGACGATCACCCTCGACGGCGAGGTGCCCGACCCGCCGGGTGTCGCCGACCTCCCCCTGACCGAGGACGACCGCAGTCGGACCCTCCGCGCCCCCGCCCACCGGTACGCCGACCTCGTCGCGGCGCTCGACGACGCCGGCGTCGACTACGAGGACCGAGTTCTCGACCTCCCCGACCTCGCCCTGTCGACGACGTACGACCTCCGGGCGTACCAGACTGCGGCGCTCGACGCATGGAAGGACAACGACCGCCGGGGTGTCCTCGAACTCCCGACCGGGAGCGGGAAGACCGTCGTCGCCGTCGGGGCCATCGCGCTGCTGTCGACGCCGACGCTCGTGGTCGTCCCGACCGTCGACCTCCTCCACCAGTGGCGGCGCGAACTCGAGACGGAGTTCGCGGTTCCGGTGGGACAACTCGGTGGTGGCGAGCAAACCCTCGAAGCGATCACCGTCGCGACGTACGACTCGGCGTATCTCCGCGCCGACGGGGTCGGCGACCGCTTCGGTCTCGTCGTCTTCGACGAGGTCCACCACCTCGGCGGCGAGGGCTACCGCGATATCGCGCGGTTGCTCCCCGCGCCCGCCCGCCTCGGCCTGACCGCGACGTTCGAGCGTCCCGACGGCGCACACACGGTCGTCGCGGACCTCGTCGGCCCCGTCGTCTACGACCTCTCGGTCGACGACCTGGCCGGCGACCACCTCGCGGACTACGAACTCCGGCGGGTGGAGGTGGAACTCACGCCCGAGGAGCGCGAGGCCTACGACGAGACACAGGGCACCTTCGTCGACTATCTCCGGACCTCCGGGCTCTCCCTGTCGAGCGGGAGCGACTACCGGGAACTCGTCAAGCGGTCGGGGACCGATCCCCGCGCACGGGAGGCGCTCCTGGCCAAACAGGAGGCACGCGAGATCATGATGAACTCCGACGCGAAGGTCGACGCGTTGGAGCGGATCTTCGAGCGCCACCGCGACGAGCGGACCATCGTCTTCACCGCCCACACCGACCTCGTCTACCGACTCTCCGAGCGGTTCCTCTTCCCGGCGATCACGAGCGAGACGGGAGCGAGCGAGCGCCGGTCGATCCTCGATCGCTTCCGCGAGGGGACCTACACCCGGGTCGTGGCCGCGAACGTCCTCGACGAGGGGGTCGACGTCCCCGACGCCGCCGTCGGCGTCATCCTCTCGGGCAGCGGGAGCGAACGCGAGTTCACCCAGCGCCTCGGGCGGATCCTCCGGCCGAAGGCCGACGGCCGGGGGGCGATCCTCTACGAGGTAGTCAGCGCAGAGACGGCCGAAGAACGGGTCGCCGAGCGAAGGCGGTAGACCGGGCGAACTCCCTTTGCCGTCGAACCCCGTAGTCGACCCATGCTTCCAGCGTCGCGGACGGTCCGCGTGGCCCTCGTCGCCCTCCTCGTCGTCCTCGCCGGCTGTGGCGGTGCCGGACCGGTCGACGACTCCGACGACGGGACGTCGGAACCGACGACTGCGACCGACACGGCGGCGAGCGCCCCCACTGGAACACTCGAGGTCCACTTCGTCAACGTCGGCCAGTCGGTGAGCACGCTCGTCGTCGGGCCGACCGGCGAGACGATGCTGATCGACACCGGCCACTACAACGACGACGGCGCGTACGTGTTGGCGTATCTGGAGCGCCACGACATCCAGCGCATCGATCACCTCGTCGTCTCACACAACGACGCCGACCACATCGGCGGCAACGCGGCGATCATCGAGCACTTCGAGACGGAGGCCGACGGGATCGGCGCCGTCTACGATCCGGGTATCGCGGCGAGTACGCAGACCTACGGCCGCTACCTCGACGCCGTCGAGGCCCACGACGTGACGCTGTACGAGACCCGCGAGGGCGACGACATCGGGTTCGAGGGGGTCGACGTGGCGGTCCTCGGTCCGCCCGACCCCTACCTCGAAGACGAGGCCAGAAACGAGAACAGTGTCGTCCTGAAACTCACCCACGGCGAGACGAGTTTCCTCTTCACTGGCGACGCCGAGGACGACCAAGAGGCCTACCTCGCCGAGACGTACGGCGAGGGACTCCGGTCGACGGTGCTGAAGGCGGGTCACCACGGATCGTCGAGTTCCTCGACCGGGCCCTTCCTCGACGCGGTCCGGCCGGGGGCGGTCGTCGTCTCCAGCGCGTACGACTCCCGGTACGGTCACCCGACCGGCGAGACCCTCCGGCGCTTCGCCGATCGCTCGCTGCCGATCTACTGGACGGCGACCCACGGCGACGTCGTCCTCGTCAGCGACGGGCGGGGAGTGTCCGTCCGGACACAGGCCGCGGCACCGACGGCCCCGCTCGACCTCCGGGACGGTGACCCGATCGACCCCGGAAACCAGAGCCCCGTCGCCGATCGTACCCGCCTCGGTGGCGGGTCGAGCGCGGCCCTCACCCCGTCCGCCCCGACGGCGACCGACGGCGGCACCGACGTCCCGACCGGCGGTGAGTTGGCCCTCGCCGAGGTGCACCCCGACGCCGAGGGCGACGACCGCGAGAACCTCGACGACGAGTACGTCGTCTTCGAGAACGCCGGCGACGACTCACTCGACCTCACGGGCTGGACCGTCGAAGACGCGGCCGGCCGAACGTACGCGTTCCCCGACGGCTACACGCTCGGCCCCGGCGAGACGGTGACGCTGCGGACCGGCACGGGAACCGACGGCGGCGGCGACCTGTACTGGGGATCGGGGTCACCGGTCTGGAACAACGACGGCGACACGGTTATCGTGCACAACAGTAACGATGACACGGCCCTTCGGGAGACGTATGACTGATATCGAGGCGTTGGCCGACGGCCGGTACACCGCAGTTGTCGACTCCGTCGAGGACGGGTTCGCGACGGTCTTCTTCGAACGGGACGGCGAGGAGGCCGGCAACGCGATACTGGACACCGAGGCCCTGCCCGAGGACGCCCGACGCAACGACGCGGTCCTGCGGGTCACGGTCGTCGACGGGGAACTGACCGAGACGGAGTACGACGCCGACCGGACCGACGACCGGGCAACGCGAGCACAGGACCGGTTCGACCGCCTCTCCGAGCGCCCGCCGGACGAGGAGTCGTAGGCGGGGGTCGCCGACGCCGTCCGGAGCTATTTGTACGCGCCGACCGAGGGTGACCCATGCACTCGGAGGCGGTCCGGCCGTGAAGTTCACCGGTATCGACCACTTCGTCCTCACCGTCGAGGACGTCGAGACGACCTGTGTGTTCTACGAGTCACTGGGGGGTGAGGTGGTGACCTTCGGCGACGACCGGAGGGCCGTCCGCTTCGGCGACCAGAAGATCAACCTTCATCCCATCGACAACGACGTGCCACACGTCGCGGGCGACCCGACGCCCGGCGGCGGCGACTTCTGCCTGCTCACCGAGACGCCCATCGAGGAGGTCGAGCGGCGACTCCGCGAGCAGGGGATCGAGGTCGTCACCGGCCCGGTCGAGCGGACAGGTGCCGTCGGGCCGATGACGTCCGTCTACGTCCGGGACCCGGACGGCAATTTAGTCGAGATAGCACGCTACGACCGGGAGTGATCGGCCGTCGCAACGATTATTAATACAGATGACACTCGTGTGACGTGCCATGTTGACAATCACCGCCCAAGTTCGGTCCCGTCGATGACCGAACACGACGGCCCGCCGTACGGGATCGAGTCGTTTCTCGCCAGGGCCGACGGCGTCGCCGCCGAAGACCTCCCGGACGAGACGAGGGGGCGCCTCGACGGGGCGCTCCGCGGCCTCAACCCCGGGCTCTACGGTAACGACGGGGGATCGGACCCGCCTGACGACGAACCGATAGAACTCAGGTTCCCCCGTCATCTCGACAGTCTCGCCGACCCGGATAACGACCAGTTCCCCCTCGACGGGACGTACGAACTCGTCAGCACTGTGGAACTCTCGCCGTCGGCCGCCCCGGACAAGTGGAACGATATCGTCATCGGCTCCGTCGCCGAACCCTTCACGGGCACGTTCGACGGAGGCAACAACGAGATCCGGGACCACACGATAGACATCGACGGCGGCCGGAACGTCGGACTGTTCGGCGTCGTCGGCGAGGACGCCCGTATCGAGAACCTCGGCGTCTCCGGCGCCGACGTCACCGGCGAATCCGGCGTGGGACTGCTCGCCGGCCGGAACCGTGGCACCATCACCGGGTCGTACGCTACCGGGACCGTGAGGGGACCGAACGATATGGGCGCCATTGCCGGCCTGAACGAGGGGTCGATATCGAACTGCGCCGTGAACGGCCAAATCTTCCCCGCCGACGGGCAATCGTCCTCCAGTGACAGACGAAACGTCGGCGGCATCGCCGGCCGCAACACCGACAGCATCGCGCTGACGTACACGAGGTTCAACGCCGCTGGCGGACGAAACGTCGGGGGTATCGCCGGAAAAAACGAGGGTTCGGTGACTGCCTCGTACGCCCTCGATAGGGTGAGCGGGGATACGAACCTCGGGGGACTCGTCGGCTACAACGCGGCGAGTGGCCGGGTCGAAACCGCGTACTGGGACGAAGGGTACATCGGTACCCGACTCTCCGTCGGCATCGGCAAAAACGACGGAGTCAAGTCGGACATCGACGGTCTCTCCCGCGAGCAGATGCGGGGCGACAGCGCCCGGAGTACGATGTCCGGACTCGACTTCGACGAGGACTGGGTGATCGGAGGCCCCGACTTCGGGAACCGGCCGCCGCTCCTGGCGGCGATACCCACCCAGACCCAGATCGAGCTCTGACGCGGGACTACTCCACCCGCGACTGCAGCGACCCGCCACCCGAGAAGTCCTCGTAGGCGACGTCCTCGAAGTCGACGACCACCTCTCGCTCGCCGCCCGTGGCGACGCTCACCTCGCGGCGTCGCTCGGTCCGCGACTCTCCGACGGAGACGGTAACGACGAGCGTGCCGGTCTGGTCGCTCCCGCCCCGGTTCGTCACCGTCACCCGCACTCGCAGGTGGCCGTCGTCGGCTTCGTCGACACCCTGATCGGCGACGGCCAGCGACGCTCCGGACCCCGCCGTGGCCGTCGGTTCGCCGGGCGTCGGCGGCGTCCGCGGACCGGTCGCCCGCGGCGGGTTCGACGAACACCCGGCCGCGAACACGAGGCCGACGAGGTGGAGGACGGCACGCCTGTCCATACGGGGGCCACCCCCGCGACGGACAAGAGCGTTGCCCTCGACGGCGGCGGGACTTTATTCTCCCCGACACAAGCCCGCCCGTGCTCAGGAAGGACCTGCTCCGGGTGTCGCGGGCCGGCGGGGGGTACCACCCGCAGTTCACGGAACGCGCCCACCGGCCGCTCGCGGCGCGCGTCCTCGGCACGTTCGCCGACGGCGTCGGCCGGCCGCGGGCGGCCCTCGACGACGCCCTCGACGAACTGGAGCCGGAGGCCGACGACTTCAAACTCGTCCGCGGGTTCGCGGCGCTGTGTGAACGCGACGCGACCTTCGAGACGCGAGCAGTGGTCCCGCCCGAACGGGCGCGCCGCGTCGTCTTCGAGGCCGCCGAGGCCGTCGGCGTCGTCACCGAGATGGACCGCGACCGGGCGCTCGCTCGGGCGGCCGACCGACTCGGTGTCGACGCCGAGTCGGTCGAGTCGTCGCTGTACGCCGACCGCGACGCCCGGCAGGTACTCGTCGACTTCGACCCGCGGTGGACGCCCGAGACACTCCTCGAACAGTACGATCTCTCGCTCGCCCAGACGGCGCTGTTCGACGCCATCGAGGTCCGAGTCCGGAGCGACGATCCGCGGGCGGTGATCTCGGCGGTCAAGCGCCTTGGCCTCATGTACGAGGTGCGCCGAACCGACGCGGGCCGGGAGGTGGTCGTCACGGGGCCGGACCACCTCTTCGGGCGGAGCCGCCGGTACGGGACGGCCTTCGCCCGCCTGTTGCGCTCGCTCGCCAAGACCGCCGAGTGGCGACTCGACGCGACGATCGACGACCGGGGTACCGAGCGCGACCTCTCGCTCGACGACGGGGACGTGAGCGTCCCGGGCGTCGATCCGCTGACCGAACCGACCTACGACAGCGGCGTCGAGGCCGACTTCGCCGCCCGCTTCTCGGCGCTCGATCTGGACTGGGACCTGGTTCGCGAACCCGAACCGCTGGCCGCCGGCTCTCGGGTGATGATCCCCGACTTCGCCTTCGACTACCGCTTCACCGACTTCCGCGTGTTCTTCGAGATCATGGGCTTCTGGACCCCGGAGTACGTCGAGAAGAAACTCGGCCAACTCGCCGACCTCGAGGACGTCGAGATGCTCGTCGCCGTCGACGAGAGCCTCGGCGTGGGGGAGGCGATCGAGGCCCGGGACCACCGGGCTATCCCCTACACCGGATCGGTTCGCGTCAAGAGCGTGGTCGACGCCCTCCGGCGCTACGAGGAGCGACTGGTCGCCGAGACGCGGGCAGGGCTGCCCGACGAACTCCGTCCCGAGGCCGACGCTGTCTCGCTCTCGACGGTCGCCGAGGAACACGGCGTGAGCGAGGACGCCCTCGACGACGTGGTCTTCCCCGACCACGAGCGCGTTGGTGGGTGGCTGCTCCGCCCCGCGCTCCTGTCGGCGCTCGCCGACGACCTGGCCCCCGGCATGTCCCTTGACGCGGCCGAGGAGCGTCTGGCCGACTGTGGCGTCACCGAGACGAGTGCGGTGCTGTCCCGCCTCGGCTACGAAGTGGTCTGGGACGGGTTGAGCGGCGGGACGCTCCGCGAGAAGAGCGAATAAATTGTATGTCGCGATACGAAATCGGCAGCGACTGCGGCGGGCGCGGCGTGGAGCGCTCGCCGCGGTATACACACTGGAGGACTGCCGACGATTCGGGACCCACCGGGTGACGAACGCCGCGTTCGCGCTTCTACGGGACTCTTTTCCCAAATAAAGAGGGTGTCATAGAACAGTTCGCATACCAAAGAGCAGGGTGAACGCTGAGGTGGAATGAGTTCAGCGACCCTGCAAGATGATCCTTCGGTAGAATCGTTCTTCAATGCCGTGGAAACGGAGACGTTGGCGTTGTTCGAGCACCTCTCCTTCGAGTTTCTTGAAGGGTTCGACGTGTTCGCCCCGGCGGAGACGGGGCGAACACGAGATCTTGAGCCGCCCGAGATGATGCGTGGCTTTCTCCATTGCTATTACAAGAACATCTACGGTATCCGTCCGGTTGCACGAGAACTGAACAACACCGTTGTCTGGCTCAGCTGTAGCTTCGATCGACCGCCGTCGAGAGACGCGGTCGATCGATTCCTCACTGATCTTGAGCACGTTGTTGACCGGGTCTTCGACCATCTCGTCGAGCAGGCCGCCTTGCGGGGCCTGCTCGACTTGACGTATTCTATCGATTCAACCGACGTGAGAGCGATGCCCGCCGATCCAGACGCATCGAAGTGCTATGATCCAACCGATGACGAGTACTACTACGGCTACGGCTGCACGATCGTCTCAACCGGGCAAAAGATCCCGATTGCAGCCGAGTTCACCGAGAGCAAACAAGCACCAGAAGAGACGGCGATGCGCGTCACGCGTGACGCGCTCGCCGTCGGGAAACCGATGTGGATGCTTGGAGACAGTGCCTACGACACGCTCGACTGGCACGACCACCTGCTGGCCGCAGGGGTCGTGCCAGTCGCTCCGTACAATCCACGAAACACCGACGACCCGAAAGATATCGAGTACAGGGTAGAAGACCGCATTGAAAAACACAGCAACGACGTTCAGCTGAAGCAATCAACGCTAGACGAGACGTACAACCGCCGGAGTGGCGTCGAACGAACCAACGAATCAGTCAAGGGCTGCGGCCTCGGGCGAACGCACGCCCGAGGCCGCGTCCATGCACGAGCGCAGGTGTTCCTCGCGTTGTGTCTGCGCCTCGTCGTCGCAATCACCAACTACGAACGCGGAGACAATCCGGGAAGCACAATCATCACGGTGTGAGAAGAGTTCTATGACACCCTCTCTCACACACGTACTGTCGTCGAACGATCGACGACGACACCACCTCTCCCCTCGCGTTACAGAACGCTCCGGAGGATATGGCGGGCGACCCCGCGTTCGAAAAGTACGGTCTGGGATGTTACATGGGTGTTCGAATCGACGTGAACGACGAACTGTACGGGACCCTGTGTTTTGCGGACAGAGACCCGCGACGATCCGAGTTCTCTGGGGCGGAAGAGGCTCTTATCGAAATCATGGCGCAGTGGCTGCGCCAACAACTCGAACAGCGTGAGTACCGGCATGAACTGGGGGCCACCCGAAACCGATTAGCGCGAACACTCGAACGGGTGGACGACGCGTTCTTCGCCGTCGATACCGGCTGGCGTGTCACCTACGCCAACGACGTCGGAACGGATATTCTCCGCCAAGCGATGGAGCTGGGCGACGACGCAGAGGTCGAGGGTCGACACCTCTGGGAGAACGTCCCGAGGCCGTCGAGACGACGTTTTATACCCAATATCACCACGCGATGGAGACACAGGAGTCGGTCTCCTTCGAAGCGCAGTTCGACCCGATAGATGTCTGGTTCGAGGTTCGGGCGTATCCGGACGAAGAAGGGCTGTCGGTGTATTTCACCGACATCACCGAACGGAAGCAGCGGGAGCAAGACCCCGAACGGTTCCAGAACCTGCTCAACCAGACTGAACGCGTCGCCGAGGTGGGCGGGTGGGAGATCGACGCCGAGACGGAGAGTGTATTCTGGACGGAGTATCTGTTCGATCTTTTGGGTGTCGAGTACGACAGGGAACCGCCGCTTGACGAGGCACTCGACGTCTACCACGAGGAAGACAGGCCGATCGTAGAGCAGGCCGTCGACGAAGCGATCGAGTCCGTGGAACCGTTCGACGTGGAACTGCGATACTGGAAAACGGACACGGAACTTCGCTGGCTCCGTGTACAGGGGATGCCAATCACGGACGAAGCGGGTGGTGTCGTGACGATCCGGGGATCCGCCCAAGACATAACCGAGCGCAAGGATCGCGAACAGACACCGAACGCGCTCCTTTCTGCATTCCAATCGTTCATCGAAGCCGCAAGTGAAGACGAACTCCTCACAGTGATCCTCGAGGAACTGGAGAGCGTCTTCGGGTACGAGATCACGTCGATCCGCCTCCACGACGCTGGAACGGGAACACTACCTCCGATGAGGTACTCCCGGAAAGCACAGGAAAAGATCCCCGATCCTCCGTCATTCGACGACGACGGAAACATCGTCGGACGGTGTTTCAGTCACAGGACCCGACCATAATCGACGGGATAGTCGACACGACAGGTGTCGATTATGGACCTGTCGAATCCGAGATGCTCCTCCCGTCGGGGGAGCACGGTGTGCTTGGTATCGGCTCGATGGAACCGGACGCGTTCGGGACGGAGGACGCCGCCATCGTCGAACTGTTTGCTCTGACGGCAACGAGCGCCCTCGACCGCCTCGAACGGGAAACGGAGATGCGGCAACTCCAGCGGATTCTGGACCATCTCGACGAGAAGGTGTTCCTGCTCGACGACGAGGACGAACTGTCGTTCGTCACCCAACCGCTGGCGTCGTATCCCGGACGGGAGTCGGAACAACTCGTCGGAACGCACCTCACAGATCTCGTCCCTCCAAGTGAGGTCTCTTCGTGTGAAGCCGCACTTCGGAATGTGTCCACAGTACTGCCCGGAGAACAACTGTCGGTGGAAACCGAGGTCGATGTCGAGGATGGAACTCGACACGTCGAGTTCGAGTTCTCGACGACAACCGACGGGGAAAGAGCAACTATCGCCGCCGTCCTGCACGACATTAGCGAACTCACCGAGACCCGTTCGGATCTCGAAGCCGAACGTGACCGTTTCAAAGCGATCGCAGACACGTCGTTCGACCTGCTTTTCGGTTCGACGGCGGGGCCGGTTCACGTACATCTCGTCGGCGCACGAACGGATTGTGGGCTACGCTCCCGAGGAGATGCTCGGGATGGCATCGTGCGGGAGGACGGTTCGGACGGTCACGGCACTATCGTGTGACGCTCATCCGCCGGCGCGCATCGCCTTCCGGGCGAACCGCTCGATGAGTGCGTCGAGGGCGGACGAAGATCCGGCGCATCGAGATGGATCGGTCCTACCACTGTTCGACCAAGGTCGATCGCAGTCCGTCGTTCATCGAGGAGTTGATCGAACTGGGGACGAGGCGGGCGGCCGAGTTCCGAACCGAGCGCGGGTGGTGAGCGGTCCGCTCCGTCGGCTCAGCGCGCGGCGTCCCGAGACGCCGCTTCGACGACCTTGCTCAGCGTCGGGTGTGCGTGGATCGTTTCGCCGACGTCGTCGACGGTGAGACCGTGGCGCATCGCGAGGACCGCTTCGTGGATCAGCGTCGACGCTTCGTAGCCGATGGCGTGGGCACCCAAGAGTTCGCCGTCCGGCGCGGCGAGCATCTTCACGAACCCCTCGTCGAGTTTCTTCGCCCGTCCCATCGCCGAGTCGGCGTAGTCCGCGCGCCCCACGACGTACTCTCGGTCGTCGAGGGCCGCCTCAGTCGCGCCGACGCCCGCGATCCCCGGTTCGGTAAAGATGGCGTGGGGCATCGCCGAGAGGTCGACCGCGCGACGCCCCCCGTCGACGACGTTTTCGACCGTCACCTCGGTCTCGTAGTCCCCCGAGTGTTTGAACATCGCGTTACCCGCCACGTCGCCCTGTGCCCAGACGCGGTCGGCGGTCGTCTCGAGGAACTCGTTCGTCTCGACGAATCCGCGGTCGTCGGTTTCGATCCCGGCAGCGTCGAGGTTCAGCGGGTCGGTGTTCGGTCGGCGACCGAGCGCGACGAGCACCTCGCTCCCCTCGACGGCCAATTCGTCGCCGGCTCCGGTCTCGGCGTGGACGGCGTAGCCGTCTCCCGACTCCTCGACGGCCGTGACGCGGTGGCCGGTGTACACGTCGTGGCGAGTGGATGCGCGCTCCGTGAACAGTTCCGCCACGTCGCGATCCTCCCGGTGAACCAGCCGGTCGTTCATCTCGACGATGGTCACGTCGGTGCCCATCGTCTCGAAGGCGTACCCCAGCTCGACGGCGATGTAACCACCCCCCACGACGACGAGGCTGTCCGGGAGGTCGCGGCGGTAGAGCGCGTCCCGACTCGTGAGGTAGTCGATGCCGTCGAGACCGTCGATTGGCGGCGCGACCGGCCGACTCCCCGTCGCGATGACCACCTTCTCGGCGGTGACGGATTCGCCGCCGAGCCTCACCGTCCGGTCGTCGACGAACTCGGTGTACTCGTCGAACAGGGTCAGGTTGGATCGCTCGCGGTACCGCGCTTCCACGTCGGCGGCGATGCCACCCAACAGGTCGTCCATGTCGTCGACGACGGCCGCGTGATCCACGCCGTCGAGCGTCGCGTCGACGTGGAACCGCTCGGCGTCACGGACGTGGGCGACGGCGTTGGCGGCCTGTATCAACATCTTCGAGGGGTTACAGCCGCGGTTGAGACAGGTGCCACCGAGCGGCCCTGGTTCCACGAGAGCCGTCTCGAGTCCCGCCTCCGCTGCCGCCGAGGCGACGTTGTTTCCGGTTCCCCCGCCGACGACGAGTACGTCGAAGTCGCTCATGTGACTCGGAGTACGCCGGCTGGGACCAAATAAGCGTCAGCGGCTCCGCAACGGCGTTGCACGACCACCGAACGGGGCACGTCGCGTCCAGTCAGCGGTCGGGGAACGACTCCCAGAACACGTCCGGGAGTTCGTGGTCCGGGTTCTCGGCCATGTAGTCCTGTTTCGTCACGTTGGCTTCCTCGATGAGTGCGGCCGCTTCGCCGGCCCAGATGTAGAACCCGATCAGTGTCTCCCGGCGCATCCGCTCCAAATCGACCGAGTGATAGACGTTGACGACGCCGCCTTCCTCGCGGTTCAGTTCGGAGCGGCGAAGCAGGCCGATGTCGACGAGTTTGTTGAGGTACCGTGTCACCGTGCTCCGGTCGTAGCCGAGCGATTCGGCGACTTCGTTGGCCGAGAGCGGCCCCTCGCCGATGACGCACAGACAGATGTCGAGGCCGGCTTTGGGGAGACCGAACGCGTCGAGGAGGACTTGCCTGACGTCGGGCGGTTTGACGGTGATATCGCAGTCGGTCACGCGTTCCATCGACGCCCCGTGACAGGACATCGGCGGGTCGTCGCGACCGAGCGCGAGGACCACGTTGTCACAGTCGGGGCACTCGAAGACGTCGTACCTGCTGGACGCCGGATCGTACTGAACCGCCTCGGTCGCTTCGTTCGTGTCGTGTTCAGACATCGGTGACCACTCCCAGCATTCGTCCCGATAGACGACGGTCGAATCCATAAGTCTGCCCCGTGTGCTCAGCCACGATCGGTCGCCTCCGGATCGACGATGATCATCTCGTCGAGCGCGAGCGCGAGGAGTTCTTCGCCGGTTACGGTGATTCTAACCTGCCCGTCGGAGTCGACATCAGCCAGGTCACAGGCTTCCAATCCGTCCAGATGTTCTCGGAGCGTTCGCTCGTCGACGGCGAGTGCGTCCGTGAGCGTCCCGATGGACGTCCGCTCCCCGGTACTGGCGTCGCTCCGTCCCCCGAGTCGCTCCAACACGTCCCTGCGGGTCACCGACATCTTTCGTCCTGCTCGGTCGGCACTCGACGATGGAGCGTGGCGCGTGATTCGGGTCTCGCTCTCGTCGGAGGGACGGTACGACGTCGGCGGCGAGGATTCCATCCACCGTCATAGCATTCCCCCCGATATCGCGCAGGTGTGGTGTCCCACGTCGAGGCGCACCTGCCCCTGTCTGCGGTCGGCGCCGACCGATCCGCGTCCAACGCTGTTGGTCGAAGGGGGCGTGTCACGGGTGCTCTCCGAACGATATCGGCACCGCCGTCACATACGGCTTCGGCGGGCGTGCAATCGGATCACAACCGCTCTCCAGTGACCGTGGCTGGCGTCACGAAGACGGACGGTCTATCCGCGGCCGCCGGCGAGCTTCGCCGACTCGGGGAGGTTCCGGAGTCGCCGCATCGACAGCGTCCCGATGATCGGGCCGAGAGCCAGCGGTGCGAACGCCCATCGCCAGCCGACCAGGTCCACGACCATCGGGATCAGCTGGATCGATACGGTAGTCAGGAGGAACCCGATGGCCGTCTGGAGCGTCAGCGCCGTCCCGACGTAGGACCCCTCGGCGAGCTCCGACACGGCGGCCGAGAACTGTGCCGAGTCGGCGACGATGACGAATCCCCACACGAGGACGAAGGGGACGAGCAGGAGCAACGACGAGCCGAAGACGAACCCCGCGGCGATACACGCGGTGCCGCTGACGGCCATGCTCGCGCTCGTGATTCGTGTCCGTCCGAACCGGTCGGCTGCCGAGCCGGCGACGACGGCGCCGACTCCACCGACAGCGATGGTCCCGAAGGCCAGCAGCGAGGCGAGACTCGACGAGTCACTGCTCCCGCCGTTCGCCGCGATGCTCGCGATCAGGTAGGCGGGGATCCACGTCCAGACGGCGTAGAGCTCCCACATGTGGCCGAAGTATCCACCGTTGGCCAACATCGTTCCTCGATCCCGAAGGATGCGACCGATCGCGCCCGGATCGAACGGTGCCGCCGGTGCCTGGTGTGGCCCGGGCTCGACGAGGAGGACCAACAGCCCACCGAGAACGGACAGGCCCGCGGCGCCGTACAGCACGACCCGTGGCTGTCCGACGCCGCCGACGGCTCGGAGCAGGTGCGGAAGCGACGAGCCGACGGTCAGCGCGCCGACCAACGTGCCGATCGCGAACCCGCGTCCCTCCTCGAACCAGCCGGCGAGGATCTTCATACCCGTCGGGTAGACGCCGGCCAAGGCGACGCCCGTCAGAAACCGGAGGGCGATGGCTGGCACGGCCGACGTGACGACTCCAGCGATACCGGCCGTGAACGCCGCGCCGAGGACGGCCGATCCGGCGAACAGATAGCGGGGCCGGATCACGTCCGAGAGCGTGAGGGCCGAGGAGAGGAGCGCGCCGACGACGAAGCCCAACTGCACCGCGATGGTCAACCACGCCGTCTCGCCGTCACTGAGCCCCCACTCGGCCGCCAACTCCGGAGCCGCGGCCGTCGCGCTGAACCAGAGGGACATGGCGAGGAGTTCGGCAGTGGCGATCACCAACAGCACCCGGCGTTTTCGAGACACCATAGTCGGTGACGAACAGTAACTACCCGAGCTATCAAAAGCGTCGGCTAACCCGCGGGTAACCTCCTGTCGTCGGTGGTGATGCCGTGGGAGGGGACGGGTGGCTGCCCCCGGGACCACCCAATTCACCGGGCGAGTCCGCTCGCACCCCTCGGGAGACACCGATACGACCGGTGAATCGTCGTGGTCGGGGTCCGTGATGTCATAACGGCCACTCGTGGAAGGTGACTCAACCGGACGACACCTACGTCCGCACGTCGTGTTCGACACCCCACTCGTGGATGCGGTCGACGACGGGAGCGAAGTCACGCCCACGGTCCGTCAACGCGTACTCGACGCGAACCGGCTTGTCGTTCACGATGCGGCGTTCGACGAGTCCGTGTTCCGTCTCGAGCCGTTCGAGGCTATCCGACAGGACCTTCGACGATATTCGATCGATATCCCCCTCGAGTTCGCCGAATCCCATCCCGCCCTCCGTCAGCAACTCGTGGAGGATGACCAGGTGCCACTTGCGCCCGAGGACGTCCGCCATGGAGACGAGCGTCTCCCGTGACTGACGCGGTGTGACGACCGGCGTCGAGTTCGTGTCACTGCGTTCCGAGTGTGTACTCATGAGTCTCCGTGTCGGTGACGGGTGTTCGGCCGGGAGATTCGGTCGCTAGTACACCAACTGTCGTTCACGGGTGTACGATCCCATTCGATGGTTTTTATCATTCTGAGGGCGTGCCGGGCGACGCCGGAAGCGAGTAACATATTTATATCGGCGGCTCCGTCGGAATCCCCCGAATCCGACGGAGCTAGCGTACAAGACACCCCGGAAAGTACAGTAAAGCGTGGATGGGACGTTGTGCGACGGTCCATTCGGAACGTCCTCTCGGCGGCCGTCGGTCCCGGAGTGATGGCACCGACGATCGTCGTCGACGACGAGTGTGCGTACGTTCTCCGTACTACCGGTTTCGGGCATCCGTGTCGTCGGTCTAGCGACGAGTTGTGCCGAACCCGCACAACTGATTCCTTCTCTGCTCACGCCGTCTGCACGCTCAGAGAGCAGCGATAAACTCGCTACTCGAGCGTTCGCTACCGATAGTATATTCATCCGGACACCTTCGAACGACGATGTCCGACTCCCCGAAACACGAGTGCAGCCCTCCCCGTCGTGTAGGCAGCAGGTGGCGCTTCGCCGACGGAGGTGGGTGTCGTGAGTGAGACGTATCCACGATGACTCGTCGCCGTCGCAGTTTCCGGGTTACTGCTCGTCACGCCTCTCCTGTTGTGCATGAGAGTGCGTCGCCGGCGTCTAACCGGACGCGAAGCGAGCCTCTGGAGTCTGCGGTGACAGACGTCGACGACGTCTCTTGGCGGTCGAGTTCGAACGTTGGCTTTACACCGGCCCCACAGAGACGGGTCGGATAATGGGGTTGGTCGCGACGCTTGGCACACTCGTTCCTGACGCCGTGGCCGTCGGCGTCCTCGTGGGGCTCACGTGGACGGCGTTCCAGTCGCGGGAACAGCCGAGTGCCGACCCGTTCATCGCGCTCCTCGCTACTCTCACGCTGTGGGCGGTATTCGCACTCGGGTCGAACCTCCCGGTGGTAGGGTCCGGAACCTCGTTGTCCGCGGTGCTGGTGTTGGGTCAGTTCGGGACGGCCCTCGTTATCCCAGGTATCTGGACGGTGTACGCACTCAGCTACACTGGACGGGGAACCGGGCTGACGTGGCGGCGAACCGCGCTGCTGGCTGGCATCGCGTCCCCGGTAGTCGTTGTCGGCGTCGTTATCGCGCTTGGTCCGCCCGAATCAGTCGTGGAGTACGTCGCCGCGTCGATGCTCGGGACCGAACTGCTGTACCTGCTGGCGTTGTTCCTGTACGCGACGTATCTCTTGGCGGACCTCAGCGGCAGCCACGCCCGCGTTTCCAACACCCAAATAGCGATACTGACGGTGGGCGTCGGAGCGCCCTACCTCGTCGGTCTCGTGGGAAACAACACGGGTCTCGCGAACGGCGCGGCGTTCGGGCTCGTTCTATCCGGCAGCTTCCTCGGTATCTCCATGCGGAAGTATCCCGTGATGACTGGCTTTCCGAAGGCGGATTACGTCGCTCGAACCCGCGTCGTCGAGACGCTACAGGAAGCTGTCGTGGTACTCGACTGGGACGACCACATTCTCGACCTCAACGAGGCGACCGTAGCGCTGTTCGACCGCTCCGCAGCGGAGATGGTCGGGGAACCAGTCCGGTCGGTTATCGACGGATTCGACCGGACCGACCTCCCCGTCGGTGACACTGGCACGGTGACGCTCCAGACGACGAAGGGGCGCCGTCAGTTCCAGTTCAGCGTCTCCGCCGTCGACGATGATGACGAACCGGTGGCCAGAACGGTACTCTTCCGGGACGTGACTGCGCGCCAGACTCGGGAGCAGCGGCTTGCAGTCCTCAACCGGGTGCTCCGCCACAACGTGCGAAACGACTTGGACGTGGTTCTCGCATACGCCGACGGGATAGCCGACGACGAACTCAGGACGGGGATCAGGGACAAGGCGACCGACCTGCTCGAACTCAGCAACAAAGCCAGAGACGCCGAAGACGTCATGACTGCGAGTACCGACTCACCCGCCCCGGTAAACGTCGCAGACGTCGCGGCGTCCGTAGTCGACCAGTTCCGAACCGAGGAGTACACTGGAGACGTAACGCTCGAGTGCCCCGACGAAGTCCTGATTTCGTCGCACCGAACCGTCCTCGAATACGTCCTCACCGAACTGGTCGAAAACGCCTTTGTGCATTCGGATGGGGCTGCGCCGCAAATCGACGTCCGTGTCCGCTCGGGGACGGACGCAGCGGCGGAACTCGTCGTGGCAGACGATGGTCCGGGACTCCCGAAACGAGAGCAAGAAATTCTCGCCGCCGGGACCGAAACACAGCTCAAACACGGGCAGGGAATCGGGCTGTGGTTCGTCAACTGGGCTGTCAATCAGCTCGGTGGCGACCTCGAGTTCCAACAGAACGACCCCGAAGGCAGTGTCGTCACTATTCGCCTTTACCGGGCAGACACGTAGCGATCACGAACCGATCGGTGCGGTTCGCGCGATGGCGACCGCTACGCCGAGGAAAAAAGGCGACGGCTGCAAAGCCCGGAAGGGCCGTCGAAGCGGGTCTGTCTCTGTCGGAACGCATCCCACTCGCGGACGATCCCGAGATCGATGGCGATATCAGCACGACTGCCAACGAAACCGGGAGTGGACCACAGCGACGACCCGTATTGGAGTGTCGTGCCGGCCGACCGGAACGCGAGTACGAGCTCCGTTCCCAATAGTGTCGATACCGACAGCTCCGATCGTGATCGGAACGATCGTCGTCGATGCGATTCAAGCGAATTGAACTGTGGGTTCGAGTACCGGTTCACGAAACGATCGCTTGGACGTAGACGTGTGCATAAGCGCTTGCCCACACGATGGACAGTAATTCACCGACACTCGACGTGATCACATGCACGACGGGATTCGACGGAGCCAAGCTCGGTCCCATCTCGGGCAGATAGAAACTGAGTGCACTTCCGATAGCGATCAAGACGACGAGCAGGAACTTTCTCCGATAGTTCGTCGTGATGTGCCAGCTAACCCGAAGTGATTCGATCGGCCCGTACTGGCCGATGACACACGCCTCGGGCGCAAACCAGAACTCGAACAGGAGCAGGAGAAAGGGGACGGCAAAGACGACACCACCGACCGCCGCCGCGGCGGGAAGGCCGACCATCTCCACTGGAGTGCCTGGGATAGCACCGATCAGAACGAAGAGTGGGAGCGTCAGCAAAAACGGGATCGCAATCACCGAAAAGACGACGAGAAGGATGACGCCGACCAACGCTGGCGTTCGGGCGAGGCTTCGATGTAGTCCCTCGCGTACGGTAACGGGGTCGCCGGTCAGTTCCCCGGCGACGATCGTTCCCACGTAGGCGCGAATCGAGACGACGCACGCGAACGCCGTCACGGCCTCGAGGACGCCGACTGCAGGCGTCGGAAGCACGGTGATGCTACCCGTTTCGAGGAGCCGGTTTACGAGGATAATCACGCCCCGAAAACGACGATCGACGGGGAGGACCGAAACAGGCGAACGGACCAGACGAGTGCGTCGAGGACGGTTCGATCGGTGGTGGTCGTCTCGATGTTTCGGCATTCGAGACAGCCACACCCCTCGATATCGTCCCGAGCTTTGATCGTCGGTGCCAGGTCACACCTGATCGTGTCGTCGATGGAGGACGTACTTCGGACCGGTGAATCGGTGTGTTCGCTCATTCGGTAGTAACGAATCGAGAGATGGATTCGCCGGCTGCAAGCAGGATCGATAGGGGGCCGAGTAACGAGGCGAAAGATTTGAACGCACGTTTGAGACTCGGCCGGTCGTCCTCGGCGCCGAGAAAGAGTAGTGTCGGGTCTTCCGAGACGACGTACACACTCATCTCACGGCCATTTTCCGAGTAGCAGGTGTCCGTGACTTCGATCACGCCGGCGGATTCGAGGTTCGTCAGGTGGTAGTGAACGTTCTGAACGCTCTGGTCGAACTGCTCGGCGATCCGTGCCGGTGTCGCTGGCGTCTCGTTGAGCAGCCTGAAGATTTCGTAGGCAGTCTCGGAGGACAACGCTTCGATCACGTCTCGTGTCGCCTCCTCGTCGAGACTCAGGACGGCAGGGTTATCGCTCCGTTCGACGGCTGCATCCGTTTCGGAAGGAGTCGTGACATGGGTGCTGTTGAATGCTGTGGGCTGAATCGTTGCGATCCGTTCCGGTTAGTGGCCGTTCGAAACCATCGCACGTAGTTGTTGGTGCACAGTCATGCTGACGCCGTGGAGGGAGGGGGCTCGGCGATCAATCGCAGGTAGTACGCTGTGTACACTGTATAGAAGTACGCGAAGCCAACTGCGGACAGGCCGATCCCGATCGGGAGCAGAACAGCGGTCGGAATACCGAGGTTGACCGGTAGTACGTCAGCAGCTCGGGCGTCAGCCACCGTCAACTGGAGCAGATACTCGGGGATGAGGAAGGCGTTCAACAGGAAGATCCACACGATGGAGAATCCGGCGACGCTTTTGAGATTCGAGCGGACGAGCGCGACACTCCTCCGGAAAGAACCGGTCACGCTCCGGTCTTCGATGACGATCGCAGCATCGTAAAACTGCACGAACATAACGACGGCGAGGATGGACGACAGCCAGACGAGCAGAGACCCGACGCCTGCGGCGAAGGCGGCCATCTCGTGAATCGCACCGAGTGCCATCGATCCGATACCGAAGATGAACCCGACGAGTCCGAGTCCGATAGCAGTTCCGAGGACGAGCAGCACGAACAACACGGTTCCGAGGAGAAGCCGAAGGCAACAGGTCCGTGCTGACGTGAAAAATTGGTCGAACGATGCGTCTTTCCCTTCGATCGCAGCTCGAGCGATGCCGATGAAGCCGCCGAGAACGAATGGGAAGACGATCAGCCACGCGAGCGAGACACCTGCTGAAAGCAGCGGTGAGTCGATCAGGTGTTCGACGTATTGCAGTTGACTTCCGCCCCCGACGAGGAGGCCGGCGAGGAGCAGGACCGGATTCGCTTGGAGGGCAACAGATCCATCTTTGAATGCGGAGACCGTAACCATCGTAGCGACGACGTGACGTCGTCGCGTATTAGGTCGAACGTAGTATCAAAACGAGATTTGAACGTTTCGAGCGGTCGTGGCCGTACTTGTAGACGTCGTTGGTGAGAAGCGACTCGACGAGGGCCCCTGCCGGAAGCAGATCGCTGCGAGGACGGCAAACGCGCTCCCGACTGTGAGGACTCGACGCCGGGAGGACGAGAAGATCGGTTCTCGGGGGAACACGCCCAGGCTATCGCGGGTGATGTCGAAGCCGCGCCGATACTTCGAACCCATGCTACGTCACCACTTACGGTGGCGTTGCAACGACGAAGCCGATCTCGTCCGTGGAGACACCGATCGACAGCGCGTTCTCCGGATCGGTTCGCTCCCACCGGTACGTGTTCTCCAGCCCAGTATCCGTCCGGACCGTCACGTCGAGTGGTTCGTTGGCAGCCAGCCCCGTGTATCCGTGGTCACCGTTCGCCGATATCGGTGTCGTGTCGTCGACGACGACCTCACTGTCCGTAGCGGTGCGAATCACCGTCGTAACAGCCAATTCGGTCTCCGTTTGATTGTTCACGATCAGATGTGGCGCGTCTTTTCGAGTGGTATGTGCTACGGCACTACCGATCGCCCCGATCGCAACTACACCCGTGAGTAGCGTCACGGCGTTCCGTCGTGTGGTGGAGGGCATACAGGTCCCGCTTCGGCTGATGTACCTATAAAAACTTGGAATAGTGAAAACGCGTTCGAACCGCCGGGGTCTCTCTGGTAGGAGACGTCCGCTCGGGGCACTAAAATCGGCGTTTGAGCCTACGCCATCCTTTCGTCGTTTGCGAGTAACGTTCAGGTATGCCCTCCCCGCGAGGTACGGATGACCTCCCGTCTCACAACCGATCACAGGAGCCAGAACGTGTCGTTGCCGGCGTCGCGGACCGGAGCGAGGACATCCTGATTCGGAATTACGATCATCGGAGTGGATACGACCTCCATCTGACCGCCGTCACGCACCCGGATAGCACGACGTTTCAGAAGCGATACTACCACCCACCAGGAGCGGTCGTCAGCGAATGTGATCTGCTACCGAGTTCCGACTGTGAGATCACTGTTGTCCTCGACGGCGTGCAGGAAGCATCTAAACACTGCCGGATTGATTCGTCCCCAGATCACACGGCCGTTATCGAGATAGGTAATGGAACTCTCAGTCTGACTGAGGGCCTCTATGCCTGACCGATGTGCCGAAACTATCGCCTGCCGATCATCGAGATCGGGGCTCGACCGACGAGATCAGTCGACAGTGACGAGATTGCACGGTGACTCGACGAGCCAGATATGAGCCAGCCATCTCCTGAGGATGGGAACGATGCGGATAGCGAAGAAAGCGAAATCGACGAAAGACTGGATCGGATCCTTGACTTCCTCGCGACGTATCTGCCGTGAGTTATCACTATCTCAAATACCACTACTGACGCAGAGCTTCTCGGTCTGAAGTTCGCTGTTCCTGTTTATGTGTCGTTCGCCCTCTACGAAGGTATCATCGGATCAATCGCGGACACGGCGGACATTCCTCCGAGCCACGCTCGCCACCGCAATAACCGGCATAGCCGGGTGTAGTGGGTCCAGCAAGAGGCGGACATATCTCCAGCCGAAACGGCTAATCGATGGTCGACTCCACAGGAGGGGTAACGGTCCATGCGAATCGAACACGCTCCTATCGAGGGCCGAGAACGACCTCGGGGGCGGAGATAGTGAGGCCGAGTAGACCGATCAGCCAGAGGATCGCGGCGACACGCAGTCCGCCAGCGATCCGTCGGCGGTCGGTCGGAAGGGATTCGGCGAATCCGGACAGCGCGAACCCGACCGCCATGATGAGCGAACTAAGGGCGGATCCGTCGCGTAGAATGCCGTAGTAGAGGTAGATGCTCGACATAACGACTGCACCGGCGAACATGACGAACGCAGTACGTCTTCCGGATGGTTCACTACAGACGACGGCTTCGATTTTGGAGGGCACGCGACGGTCTACTCTCGCGACGATGTAAATAGGTGGAGCAAACTGGAGCGCAGCCGTAGCCACGGACACGTACGTCTCGAATGGGGCGTAGACGTATGATACGTCGGATCCGAGCCGAGACGAACGGGAACCGATGTCGGTAGTCAGAAGATCTGACGAAGCCCCAATCGTCCGGAAGTACGGTCGAGAGCGACTCTGAGTAGCGTCTCACCGAGTGTGATCACTAGCGTGACGCCCAAGAGAAGGGGCCAGACGGTCAGATACGACGAGAGGGGATGGAGGTGTGCTCCGTACAGCCACTGATACACCGTGTTCCCCAGGATTCCGAACGTCACGAGCGGTGGGGTGACAAGTGAGAAGCGCGCGAGTAGATACAGTGGCACAGCGGCCGTCAGAAACGTTCCGAGCCACGCGTATCCCAACGCGACAACCGCCACGAGTCCACGCCCTGAGATGGACACACCCGAGGAGAATAGCCACGATAGTGCTACGACCGAGTACACGATGCCGCCGCCGATCACGACGGTGGCTCTCGTTCGGCGAGCCGCGAGTTCGGAGTGGAGGGCCATAGGACGTGTATTCGATCAGTACATGGATAGTTGATGGGGTCAGGCCAGGGGCACGGATTTCGCTGGTGACGCCTCCTACCCGCGGAGCACCTCGACGGGGTTGGCTGTCGACGCCTTCCAGGCGGGGTAAACGCCGCTGAGCGTACTCGCGAGCACCGCGAATCCGAACCCGAGCGCGAGAAACTCGAGGTTCCGGGGTTGGAAGACGAGCATTGGCTGGCCGTTGAGCAGGCCGTTGACCGCGTAGCCGATCAGAACGGAGAGGACGACGCCGACGAGACCACCGACCACGCCCAGGAGCGTCGCCTCGGCGACGATCATCCGCATCACCTCGCGCCGGCGGATGCCCACCGCCCGGAACACACCGATCTCGGCCTGTCGTTCGACGACGCTCATCAGCATCACGTTCAGGATGCTGACGCCGGCGACGACCAACGAGATGGAGCCGACACCGAGGAGTGCGGCGTTCAGCGTGGCGAAGAAGCCGCTGACGCTCTCTTGGACGTCGGCGGGCGTGAACGTATCGACCACCTCCTCGCGCTGGTTCACCTCCGCCGGAATCTCCGCGGCGAGTCGCTGGGCTTCCTCGCCGTCCGCGGCGACGACCGTCACCTGATCGTAGCCGTTCTGATCGATGTCGTCGAGTGGGACGACCACCGAGACGCCCTGACCGAAGCCGCCGGGTTCGTCGAGGATGGCGATGATCCGGTAGGACCGTCCGCCGATGGAGACGGTCTGACCGAGTTCAACGCCGAGTTCGTCGGCGAGTTCGGCGTTGAGTAGCGCCCCGCTCCGCATCGGCGTCGGGACAGTTCCCTCGGCCGCGTCGTAGAGGGCGGCGGGCCGGGAGACGGCCTCAACGCTCACCTGTCGTCGCTCCGAGCGCGAGGCCACCTCCATCGTCTCCGAGCGCTGGGGGGCGACCACCGCGCCGGTCGCCACTCGCTCGATGGAGGCGACCTGTGTGTCGGTGATGACACCGTCGTCGTTCTCCTCGCCGGGAAAGACCGTCACCGTGTTCGAGAGGCCGCCGAGCTCTTGGGTGGCGCCGTACTGGAGCGCCGTCCCCGTGATGCCGATGGCCGCGATGGCGACGACACCGATGACGATGCCGAGGGTCGCCAGTCCGGTGCGGAGCGTGTTCCGCCGGAGGTTGAGCCACGCCATCCGGAGCGCCGGGAACTCGAGGGGATCGATCATCGGACCACCCCGTCGACCAGTTCGACCGTCCGGTCGGTGAACTCCGTGACCAGTTCGTCGTGGGTGACCGCCACCACGCCAACCTCCTCGTCGGTGCTGATTCGCTCGAACTCCTCCAGAATCTGCCGCCCGGTGTCGCGGTCGAGGTTGCCCGTCGGCTCGTCGGCCAGCAGGAGGCGGGGCTCGTTCACCAGCGCACGGGCGATGGCGACCCGCTGGCGCTGGCCGCCCGAGAGCTGGTCGGGGCGGTGGTCGAGTCGGTCGCCGAGGCCGACCCGTTCGAGGAGGTCACGCGCCCGCGGTCGCTGGTCGCCGTCGACGAACATCGTGGGCACGAGGACGTTCTCGACAGCGGTCAGCATCGGGACGAGGTGAAAGGACTGGAAGACGAAGCCGATGGTGCGCCGACGGGCCATCGTGCGCGACTCGTCGTCGTAGCCGGTCACGTCGTCGCCGTCGAGGCGGACCGTCCCCGCGGTGGGCACGTCGAGGAGGCCGAGCACGTTGAGGAGCGTGCTCTTGCCGGAGCCGCTGGGGCCGATGACGGCGACCATCTCGCCGGGGCCGACCGCGAAGTCGACGTCCGCGAGCGCGGCGATGGTCTCGCCGCCGCTCCGATACTCTCTGGTCACGCCGTCGAGTTCGGCGACCGGGGCGGCCGCTCGTTCCGGCGGGGCGGCCCCGGTATCGGGGGTGCGTTCGGTCATCGCTCGTCGTCGCCGCGACGCCGCCACCAGTAGATCACGCCGCCGCCTACGGCGAGGACGGCGGCGAGCCGAACCAGTAGGCCGATCACGTCGATCCGGCCGACGCCGAAGAAGCCGCCACCGCCGGGTGGACCCTCGGGCTCCTGTCCTCCCGCCTGCGGGCCGGCGGGAGCGCTACTGGCCCCGTCGAGGGCGACCTCGACGACCCGGGAGTACTGCTGACCGTCGGCGATGTAACTGATGCGGACGGGCACCGTGTCCGTCCGGTTGCCGGCTAAGCGTGCGGTCAGCTCGAAGGACGTGAACTCGCCGGCCGGGACGTTGCCGACGAAGTAATCCTTCGCCGGCGAGACCGGCGTCACCCGGTCGGTCCCGACGACGCCCACGACGGCGCCGGTCACGGGTGTTTCACCGGTGTTCGAGGCACTCCCTGCGAGCCTGACCGACCCACCGGTCGGGATCACCTCGATCCCGGTCAGCGCGATTCGCCCGTCGGTCGTCGGCGCGAAGTCGACGGTTGTCGCCGTCTCGTGGGTGTCGCCGTTGGCCTCGTACACTGCCCGGAGGGTGACCTCCCCGGCCGGGAGGCTGGATTCGCTCACCGAGACCTCCCGCGTGGATTCGATACCCACGTCGTCGACGAGTTTGCGTGCGACCGTCTCTCCGTCCGACTCGGCACGCAACCGGACCGTCTCCAACGGGACGTTCCCGAAGTTGGTGAGCGACGCATCGATGCGGGCCGTGCCGTTCTCGCGGACCGTCTCCGCGTCGAGTTCCGCGTCGACCCGCGGGGGATCGACGACGAACGTCCGTGTCGCGGCCGTCGACGCTCGGTCTCCGTCGGGATCGCTGTACTCGAGGGTCGCGGTGAGCGGGTGCCGACCGGGGCTGTCGAAGGTCACGTCGTACTGGACGACACGCTCGCGGCCGTTCGACAGCGAGGCACTCACCCTGTCGGCGTCCTCGACGGTCGCGTTCTCCCCGGCAAGCGTCAACTGGAGATTGGAGACGTTCGTGGCTGCGCCGTTGGCCACGGTGACGTTCACTTGACTCTCGGTCGAGGGATCTGTCGGCGTCTCCAGCGACAACTGCACGTCGCTGTCGCGCTCGTTGACCGTCACCGACACCGGGTACTGGATGTTGAACACGCTACCGTCGACACCCACGCCGTAGACGTGGACCGCGAGTTGCTTGCGTCCGGGCGACTCGAACGTGGTCGTCAAGGGCAACTCGATAGATCCGCCGGTGCCGATCGTTCCCGGGTCGCTCGCCGTGGCGAGGGTTCGGGTACCTTGCCGGAGCGACACCTGGGTGATCTCGGCGGACGTGGTGGCACTCTGGAAGTTACGGATCGTCGTCCTGATCGTCACGTCCTCGCCGACGCGTGGCGTCTCCGGATCGACGGTCGCGGACTGTATCGCCACTTGGCTATCGGCCGTCACGACGCCGACGCCGAGCGTGGCCGCGCTCGTCGCCAGCGCAGCCACCAGCACGAGAGCAGGAAGTGGGGACCGGTCAACCATGGCGTCGCCACCGGGCGTATCGGTGAGGGATCGAAGGGCGTGACTGGCGCGTGAGGGGGTTGGGGACCATCACCGGAGGCTGTGTCCCGAGCGAACTTATACCGTGGGGTGGCGGCGATCCGACGTGACGCGCCCGTGAGACTTGAGTATCCGATCCACATACATCTTCACCATGCCCTCCAACCGATTCGACCGTTCCCAAAGTATCGGACACTGATGAGACGCCGTGACCTCCTCGCAGCAGTCGTGTGTGGAACCGGAGTGCTATCCGGGTGTTCGACGGATCCCGAACCGAATCGAGAGCCGAGTCCGACATCGAGGCCGACGGTGCCGCCGGGCGTGGCGACTGTCACGGAGAAACTGTCGCTACCGACCCCGGACGACGTCTCGAACGAGGCGGCCGCACGTTCGTTCGTCGAGACACACGAACGGCGGTACGTCTACAACGAACTCGTCGACGGGGTCGGAACTAGCCACCCCGCCACCGATATTACCGTCGAGTCCGCGGACTCCGCCGTCGTCCACACCACTCCCGGGGGCTATTACCTGTTGTCGACGTGTCGCGGCTCCGCGAAGTACTACGACCCGGACGGTTCTCCGCGGCGCGCGGGACGGAACGCAGCCAGCGTCGCCCACTTCGTCGGGTCGGATCGACACCGGCGGATTCCGTTCAACGCCTACCGGTGTGCGGAGCCGGTCGTCACCGACTCCGACGGGGAGGACGAGGATGGATCGTCGGCGCGGTTCCAGATCTACGATTTCGAGACCGTGCCGAACTACGACCGGCCGGAACAGGGAGGTCACGCGCTCGACGTCCGTGTCTCCGACGCCGGTGGGGAAGTCGTGCTGGAACGGGACTACCGGACCTCGCTTCCCCTGACCGTACAGCCGAGGGTGACTCGTGGGGGCCGGAGAGTATTCGCTTTCGGTGTCTACGACGGACGGCGGGCGAGCACAGCACGACTGGTCGCCGTTCGGACCGACCGATCCCACTTGGTGGGCGCTCGCCGTCCTGATCACTCGCGGCGGCGACGTGGCGATCAAGACGCTGTATCCCAACGAAGAGATTGGCTTGCCCGCTACCTCCTTGTGTACCAGAATGGACTGAGATCCGGATCGGTCGTCGTCCCCCCGACGGGATTCAGAGCGGAAACACCGAAATCCCTGGGGAACACAGTTCGAACGATGCCCTCCAGACGTCCTCTCGTCGTCAGTCTCGCCGTCGGCGTGGTACACGCAGTCGGATTGCTCGCCGTCGCCCTCTACCTCGGCTACACGGTCGGACCGACCGAGTACTCGCTCTCGGGAGCCGTCTGGCGGTACGGGGGCCTCGTCGTCGTGGCGACGCTTCCGGTGTGGCTCGCACTACGGTACCGACTCGCCACACCGCTCGTTGCGCTCGCCGTCACGACCGGCTACGTTCTTGGCGTGGAACTCACGCCCCCCGGACCGACGTTTCGCGACGTCGCCGAACTCGAACGGCTCGCCGAGCCGACCGGAATCACGGTCGTCGAGGACGGCCTCTACATCGTCCGGTACATGGTCAACGCGTCGGTCTGGACGGTGGGATTCCTGTTTCTCGGCCTCGTCGAGTACGTCGTCCGGAGTACGTGGCCCGTCGTCCCGTCGGTCGAACGAACGGTCCTGGAACTCCCGGTTCCGGCGCCACGTCGACGAGCGGTAGCCGTGGCAACGACGGGTGGCGTCGTCCACGCAGCAGTAATGGTGTGGTTCGCTGCCAGACTCGGCGTGACGATCTCCGGTGACTGGGAGTGGGCGCTGTATCTCTTCGGAACCATCGGTATGTGGGTGCTCGCCGCTGTCCCGTTGTATCTGCTCGTTCGTCACCGACTGGTCGCGCCGGCGACACTACTGACGCTGTTCGTCCTGCTCGACGTTTGGAGCGAGTTCGCGGCGAACGTCGAGGGGCCCCACGCGCTCTACTTCGGTGGTTGGTTCCTGTATTTGAGTATCCTGCTCGTTGCCGGCGGTGTCGAGTACGGTTTGCGACGAATCGAGGTCTGTCGGCGGTTCGAGTCTTGGCTGTGACACGAAACATGTGGCTGCGCTATCGGCGGGATCGATCGGAGTCTTTCTCCAACCGAAGCGGAGGGTACTACGGAACCACAGCGGATGGACATCTGTTCACTGGTTTTCGAGGGATTGGAACGAGGTGTCGGGGCGCCGCAAGGAGTCTGCTTTTCGATCGAACTGTCGTCAGTGATTCTCCCGTCGGGGCCGCGGATCGTCTAGTTCGCCACCGAGAACCACCAGCGTATTGGGCTCTATGTGTCTCACTGATCGCCGAGTTTTCGGATCGTACGACGACCGCGACAACTCTCAAGGGATGAGAGGTGGCAAAAGTGACTTGTTGTAGTTCGGCCTACATTGAGGTATGTCGATTCGGGCCATTCTCGTATTGTTCGGGGTCATTGAGATGGTGATGCCAAAGCGGGTGGTGGATTATATTATGAAACTTTCAACGAAAGGGACACCAGAGTACGAGTTCAAATCGTGGGTGTATCTGCTTGCAAGGCTAGAGGGACTGGTGATCGTCGTCCTAGCGCTTCGCTACGGGAGAGAGTCCACGAATACGGACGAGAGTTAACTCCCGAGTGGGACGATGCGAATGCGTCCTCCGTATGCCGTTCGGTAGATACGGCAGGAGGGGTGTCGCAACTGGGTCGAGTATCATTCGGACCGATCCCAAACGGAGTACCACTAACCAAAGATCAAACCGGTCAGTACAGGCATGTGTCTGCGCTTACTTCGCTACTCGAGTGTACAACGCACCAACGATGACGGCACCGATCATAATTCCGCCAATCCATCGGACGAGGCCGCCGTACGAGAGCAGTGGCAGCGCAATAAGTGAAGTAAACGCCGACGATAGTCGGATTGATTCGGGACCTTCGACGACGATATACACCGATCCAGCGATCACGAGGCCGATTCCCAGCGCAGCGAGGAGTGAAGTGATCCCGAACGAATCTCGGAACATGAGGCCTATAATAGCAAACGAGAGGCCAATAAGGACGATACTTGACTCGGGGAGTGAGGGGGCGTTGCTGTTCTTTAGGAGGGCATCCATGAACTGTCTTGCATCGTGAATCAGTTAAATTCCTGTCGTTCAGTACGCACACTAAACAGCTGATTCGACAGAACGCGTCTGGAACAAGTGAAGCGCTGTGCTGGCTGTATTCTCTCCGGAGCACCCGGTTTCTATCAGCTGTCGAAGATTTTAACAGAGCAACGGTTACGATCCCAAGCAAAGACGGAAATCGGCCGTAAACTGCAACACTTCACGTGTTCCGTGGATCGATAGTAGTTCGCAACGATTAGGCGGTCCCCTCTCGAATGCGAGGATATCATGCCCTCCAAGACTGACGATATCGCCATCCAGGCGACCGATCTCCGGAAGACGTACGGTTCCGAGGTCGCCCTCGATAGCGTCTCGCTCTCGATTCCGACGGAAACGGTCTACGGATTCCTCGGACCGAACGGTGCGGGGAAGACCACCACGATGCGACTGTTGACTGGACTGTCCCGTCCGACAGCCGGAACAGTCGGCATCCGTGGCGTCGCCGTCGACGACCGACGCGACATCGCGTCGCTCGTCGGGTATCTCCCCGAAACCCCGCCGCTGTACGAGGAGTTCAGCGCCCGCGAACAGCTCGAGTACGTCGCCGACCTGCGTGATCTTCCACGACCCACCGCCCGCGACCGAATCGACGAGTATCTCGACCGGTTCGAGTTGGCCGACGACGCCGACCGGCGTATTAGCGGCTACTCGAAAGGGATGAAGCAGAAAACCGCGTTCATCCAGAGCGTGATTCACGACCCAGCCGTCTTGTTCTTGGACGAACCGACGTCGGGACTCGATCCGCGCGCCGCCCGCCGGATCCGTGACTCGATCACCGAGTTCGCGGACGCCGGTACGACCGTCTTCCTCTCGACGCACATCCTTCCGGTCGTCGAAGCGGTCGCCGACGAGGTCGGTGTCCTCTTCGATGGACACCTCGTCGCCGAGGGCACGCCTGCGGAGTTACGATCCCGCGCGGAGACCGGCGAGAGCGGGACACTGGAAGACGCGTTTCTCGCGGTGACCAGCGAGAGCACCACGGAGACGGTGGCGGAGACAGAATGAGCGTTCGACGCGATATTCGCCACGGAGCGCGTATCGGACGCGCCGAGTTCGTCCGGAGCGTTCGACGACAGGTCAAGAACAAGCGACGACTTCTCGGACTGATCTTCGCAGTCCTCTTTTTCGGCGGCAATCTCTTCTTCGTCCTTCCGACGGCGTACGTCCTCGGACGGACGGCACGATCGATCGCGACGATTCCGTATCTCGCGCCTGCTGCAACGGTACTGCCGGCCGGGATTCTCGTTCTCGCACTCCTTCGAACGTTGGAACGGATCGGTAGCAGTGACACGGAAGATCTGTTGTTGACGACGGTCCACCCCCGAGCGGTCGTCGTCGGACTCATCGTAGCGGAGGTCGGTCGCGTTACGGTGTGGTTCGGTCTCCCCATCGGTGCGGTACTCTTCACGTTCGCGCTCGGGGTCGGGTCACTCTCACTCCCGCTAGCGGTTGGACTCCTCTTGCTCCCGATCGTTTGCTGGGCTGCCATCTGGGGCTACGCCGGTGGTTTGGCTCTCCTGCGCGTGTTCCGACGCATCCCCACCGTTCACCGCGCTCTGAAAGTCGGAGGTGTCGTCGCGATGCTCGGTCTGATCGTCGCATCCCAGTTCGTCGGGCAGTACGTCGTGGAGAAGGGGGTCTCGATACGCGGGATTCTCGATGGACTCACGTTCGCGCCGTTGACGGACTACGTTGCGCTGGCGTTCGTGGGGACACGACTCGAACAACCGACATCGGCGGCGGCACTCGGGGTGCTCGGAGCCACGCTTGCCACGACACCGGTCGGCTTCGCAGTCGCAACGCGACAGGCATCGGCACTGTGGTTCACCGACAAGCCACAGTCCAGCGGGTCGACAAGGGAGCCCACATCCACCGGCGGATTCCGAGCACCACCTCCGTTCGCGTGGCGAAAATCCGGGCGTATCGCGTGGGGACTACTGCTTCGCGGTGTTCGGAACCCTGGAGAGCTCGGTCACCTCGTGATGATTCTGTTTTTGATCGGACCGCTGGGCACGACGGTCGTCCAGTCGTCGGGCGACACACTCGGACCGCTCGTTGCCGGGACGGGTGTGGGGATCGGAACGTATCTTGCGGGTGCAACCTTCGGACTGAACCCGCTCGGGGACGACCGCCCACAGTTGCCACTTCTCTTGCTCACCACGACGGACACTCGGACCGTGGTGTGGGGACGCGTCGTCGCTGGCCTCGCCGTCGGGATACCGATTGCCGTGCTTGTTTCTCTCGCTTCGATACCGCTTGGGACGTCGCCGGTGTCTGCCATCGTATTCGCCGCCGTCGGTGCCGGGATGTGTCTTGGGGCAGCGCTGTTTGCCGTGGGAATCGGGACACTGTACCCGATCTACGAAGAGCGTGAATTCTGGGGGACCGAGACAGTCGTTCCCTCGACGCTCGTAATGATGGGATACACGCTCGTCGTTGGCGGTGGAACGACTATCGGACTGATTACGACGTGGTACACTCTCACCGGTCACGTCGCCGTAACACCCGTGTTGAGCGTCGGTGTGGGTGTGTATCTCCTAGTGACGATCGGGACGTCGTATGGATCATATCGGTACGCACTGCGGCGATATCGTCGATACGCTCTCGATTGAGACTATTTAAACAACACCCAAGTTACAATTGCGGCGTGCAAGATACAGGAGTTGTAGTCAGCACAGCAGCTACCTTCGTTCCACACACAGTTCGCCGAATCAGCTGACCAGTCCGGGTACTGCGCTATTTCGTCATCGAATCACCTCCGGTGTCGAAGACGAGCTGGCACTCTGGCCGTCAAGCAACAGGGATATTACTGTCCGGAGTATACATACGAAGATGACACCCTCCACCGAGCAACAGCCGGCTGATAAGGCGACTCTCTACTGTCCCGAGTGCGGTCATGAAAGCTGCATCAACGGCGACTGGATGATTCGCGTTCTCGCCGACTCAACGACCTACGCGTGTCCCAAATGTGAAACGACGATAGAGTCCCGCCGGAATCGACACGCGCTGACTGAAGGGAGTGATGGAGCGTTTCACTTCGCTTCCGACGACTGACCTGCGAGTTGTAACTCCCGTACTCACCTCGCAGTTGAAAGTGGGCCGACACGTCGCTCCGAGTCGAGTTATCACCTGCCGAATCACGGAGCCAGTTTGCTACTCGTCGTGGTTCAGGGCCAAGTACCTGCCTGTTCACCAGCGTCGATGATTCGCTGAAGTGCAACGACGTACGCAGCAGTTCGGAGCGACGGTAGTTCGCGTGATTCGTAGACCTCAACGAGGTTCCAGAATTGGTCGACGATGGTCGTATCGAGCTGCTCGTTGACGCGCTCTTCGGGCCAGTAGAATCGTTGGCGGTTCTGGACCCACTCGAAGTAAGAAACGATGACACCGCCCGCGTTTGCTAGAATGTCCGGGATTACGAGGACATCGTCGTCCTGTAGAACGTCGTCTGCGGTCGGGGTGATCGGACCGTTTGCAGCCTCGGATACGATGTCGGCCGCGATGTCGTGAGCGAGTGATTCGTCTATCGCGTTTTCTAGGGCTGCAGGAATCAACAAATTGACGTCCAGCGTCAACAGTTGGTCGTTTGAGAGTGTTTCGTCGGCATCAGGATATCCGACGACACTCCCAGTTTCACGTTTGAATTCCTTGACAGCAACTGGGTCAAACGAATCTTCTGCGTAAATACCACCACTAGAGTCCGAAACGGCCACCACGTCAGCCCCCATCTCGTAGATGAATTTCGCCGCGATCCAGCCTGCGTTACCGAACCCTTGGACAGCAACTGTTGCTCCTTCGAGACTCTTATCGAGGTAGTCGAACGCCTCACGCGCTGCGACGACCGTCGACCGACCCGTCGCCTCGACTCGTCCCTCACTCCCACCACTGGAGATGTCTTTCCCAGTAATGACGCCTGGTTCGGTCGTATTTTCCAGTGTCTCGTAGGTATCTTTGATCCAGTTCATCTCTCGCTGTCCCGTATTGACATCTGGTGCAGGAATGTCCCGGTCTGTGCCGATAAACGGAGTCAGTTCGACTGCGAATGCTCGGGTGATTCGCTCGAGTTCGGACTCGGAGTAATCGCTGGGGTCGACGACGATTCCCCCCTTACCGCCACCGAGCGGTAGATCGGTCGTCGCTGTCTTGTAGGCCATCCAGCCCGATAGCGCTTTGACCTCGTCACGCGTCACCTGTGGATGATAGCGGATACCGCCCTTGTACGGACCGCGGTCACCGTTGAACTGGGACCGGTACGCGCGAAACACCTCCGTCGAACCGTCGTCCATCTCGACAGAGAGATTCGTTTCCAACACTCGTTCGGGGGCCTTCAACCGGTCGATCCGTCCCTGGTCTACATCTAGATATTCTGCCGCCGCTTCAATCTGTGTCCGGAGACTCCGGTACGGATTCACTTCGGCCATACTGGGACCACGGCAACCTAACTACCAAAATCTATCCATCTTCTTCCTAATTTTTCTGAAAGTTTAAATTTAGATGTGTCTACTGCGAGGGCAAAATATCTCGCTCAGCGGTCCTCCTATCTCTGAAGTGTTACACGATCGTCATATTCAGTTAACAAACGGCGATCCGATTCTCGGGTGACTCGTACTGTTGTCTCTGTATCGAGAACGACTGCCTCGCCGGCCCGTCGACTCCCGGTTACGGGCACGTCGATCCGGTCTATATCGGGGAGCAGACAATCACGACGGTCCTGCAGTTCGAGTAGGACTTCTCCATTGGGGAAGTACCAGATTCGCGTGACGGACGGGAAACACGGCATCGATATTGGATTTTTTATATATCTGGTGCCCTTCGATATCTCTCGGAGCTCACGATCACCAGTCATCTTCAATATGTTTCATATTCAGGCAGTTGGGAAATTCACGGCTAGAGGCCGCGGGCTTCGTGTGCCCCGGCGACTCGCCAGAGTGCGACAATATCGAGCTACTACGACTGCCGATTCGTCACCACTTGCTACCTGCTGGTCGTCGAGGATACCCGACGCGTCCGTCCTCGTCGTCATTCGAGTGGTGTCTGTCGGTTACGCATCTCGCCTCCACACTTCGGACAGGGACTCGGATCGTCTTCGGCGACGACGACGGTTCCACAGTCGAAACACTCGTACGGCGTTTCCTCGTCGGGAGTCTGCGTGACGTCTCTCATGGTGATTCACGAGCGCCTCTCGCCGGCCCTCGGTCCACCTCTTGCTACGCAGCGGACACGCGAATAGTGAGCAGTTCAACAACGAACCATTTGCAAACAAAGGGGGTTTGTTATTGAATCCCCGAAGACGCAGCCACCGAGACGTTTCGGTTCTCGAAGAGCACGCCGAACACTTTCCGCTGGACGGCCCGGATATGCTGGTAGAAGGCCGTTGGTGAGATATCAAGAGTCGCCGCGACACTCTCGCCGGTGTTCTCCCGTGGGGACTCGAAGAACCCACTGTAGTAGGCTGTCTGGAGGACTTCCAACTGCCTGTCAGTGAGGTCCGCGAGGAACTCCTCGTAGATATGGTGTTCGGCTGCCTGATCGAGTGTCTGCTTACTGTGCAGTTCGACATCCTCGAACGTCTCGCTCACCAGTTGGGTAACGGTTTGGCCATCGATGCTCTCCGGAACGTCGATGGTGAGTATCGTGGTCGAATCGTCGGCAAATGCCTCACGGAACACGGCACCGTGCTCGGCGAGTTCCAGCGCAAAAAACGGCTGGTTGAGTCCGATCCGTACTACGCCACCCTTACCGTCGTCGCTGATTCGTTGGACTCCGTCGATTCCGAGCAGTTCAGTGGCCGTGTTTTCAACGGATTCAAGCGTACCGTCTTCCACGGTCACGAACACGTAACTGCCGTCCGCGGTTTGCTGGACGCCACCCTGATAGGAGAGGGAACAGCCAGCTTCCCGCGCGAGTTGGGAGAGGACGAATGCCGAGTCGTCGATGTCGAACCTGATGCGCGTCATCGATGTCGTCAGGAGCGCGTTCCTCCGTTCGATGGCACTGATTGCCGACCCGATCGTTTCCCCGAGTTCGCCCAACACTGCACGGGCAGTGTCGTCGAACGCGTCCCTGGTATCCGTATAGACGGCCAGGACGCCGTGCATGACATCGTTGTAGACGAGTGGAATACTCAATACGGACATGAAATCCCGGGTGAGCGCCTCGGCACGCCACGAATCGTCTCGAAGGTTGGATGCGACGTTTGGAACCAGTGTCATCTCACCGGTCGCCGCCGTTTCGCCCACCGGTTCTGTCCCCGAAGCACCGACCTCGAAAGATCGGGCATCGAGGTACCCCTGTTCTTCACCAGCCCATGCTCGTACTTCGAGTGTGTCGGTCGTGGAGTCGACCGCCCCGATCCAGGCGAAGCTGAATCGATCGTCGCTGGTCAGAAGCTCACAGACCGTGTGATCGATCTCGTCACGAGTCTCGGCCCGAACGAGTCCCTGGTCGATCGCTCGTATCGTCTCGTTGATCCGGTTGAGAGTCGTCAACTGTTCGTTTTGCTGTTGTAACTGCCGGTCCTGTTTCCGGAGCCGTGACTCTCGGGTGACCCGATCGAGCGCCGCTTCCGTCGTCGCAGCAAGCAGGTCGGCTAGTTCTCGGGTCACCTCGTCGAAAACGTCAATCTTGTCCGACCCAGCGACGAAGACACCGTGATCGCCTAGTGGGATGTAGCTCGCGCTTCTGAGGTCTGTCGCCCGATTCTGGAGACGGTCGGACCCGTGGATGTCCGCAAAAAACAGCGTCGATCCGGAGATGAATCCGTGTCCGGGAAGCGTCTCGTCATCTGCGTGCACCTGCGGGAGCGGGCCGTGAAGGTCCCGCATCGCCCGCGAGTGTGCCGCGGGCCGCAATTCGTTAGAATCCGCGTCGAACAGGTAGACCGCGCTCGCCTCCAAGTCGAGTACCGGTGACACGTTATCGACGATCAACTGTGCGACCTCGTCGTGAGTCCCAGCGTACGGAAACTCCCGTGCGAGTTCTTGAAGTGCCGCCAGCGACTCCTCGCGCCGTTTGCGCTTCGTGATGTCACGGCAGCTGTAGAGAAGTGTCCCGCCCTGAATGTCGACCTCCCTGACGGTGACCAGCAGCGTGTGTTCCCGCCCAGCCTTGTCAGTCGCGGTACACTCGATGTTCTTGAGAATACCCTCGGCCGCGAGTTCCTCACGCTCGAAGAGATTCTCACCGAGGAGTTGATCGATCGTCCCCTGATCGTGAATCTCCTCGGCAGTGTACCCGAAAATGAAGTGGACGTTAGGACAGACATACGTGTATTCGTCGTCCTCGTTCGTGATGAGGACGGTATCGGTCATGTTGTTGAGCGTGACACGATGGAGTTCTTCAGATTGTCGCAAGTCTCGTTCGAGCGCGACCCGACCCGTGATATCGACACCCTTGACGACGACCGATGTTACGTCACCGTACTCGTCTTCGACAGGCCGGACCGACAGATCGATCACCTGCCGAGGATGCTCGTCTAGCGGATCCCAGATAGTCGCATTGCCAAACGATCCCGCGAGCGCACGGGTCACGAGCTGCCGAACGTCACTCTGGACAGCGGACGAGTGTGTCCACCACTGGGATTCCCAGAACTGCGTCCCGATAGTGTGGTCCTCGTCGATCAATTCACGTGCCGTCCGGTTTACGCGTTCTATTCGGCCTCCGGAATCGAGGACCCACGTCGAAGTCTGTGTATCGTGGAATGCTGCGTCGAACTGTCGGCCTCGTTCGCGACGACGGTTCGTTTGCTCCGCGGAATGGAGCGCATCCTCGATGCGTGGCACTACACTTTCGATGGTCTGAGCTATCGGGGCGTCAACGAAGATGTAATCAGTGACGCCGGCTGCGATGGCTTCGCTGGCCACCTCTTCGTCGCCGTCTCCCGTCCCGAGGAGAACTGGCAACGTTGTCGTTTCGGCCCTGATGTCTTTCAGGAATTCGACGCCGGTCGTGTCGGAGAGCGTGTATTCCGTGACGACACAGTCGACTGTGCGCTCGCGGATCGCGTCCAGTCCATCAGATGCTGTCGTTTCCCTCTGGACGGACGGGGCCATGTCTGCCTCGATTGTTTTCGTGAGTTCTCCCAACCACTTCGCCCGCCCGACTACGAGAAGGTGCGACGTCTCGGCTGCCGACTCAGAACGAATCATGAATCCGTCGCGTGGTAGGTCCTGAATAGCGATAGTTCGTCCTACTGCACCGATACGAAATCTGTGGGTGTCTTCCTCTGGTGGCTCGCGGATTCATAATTGGTTACGGATTCAACTCCGGCTCAAAAGATTGTTTGTTATCGAACCAGATAGAATCGGTGTCGCTACGACGAGACTCCCACGAGTGTAACTAACCACGATACCGAAGACGGTGTTCAATTGAGTGGCAAGCCCACTCTTGATTTGGGCTCAGCTTTGCACGGTGAAGTAGTGTCCACGGATTTTATGATCGTGTCCACATCCCTCGAAGAATCTTCAGGTGCGAGCCACACTGTTTAACAGCCGTCACCCGGTAGCCAAAGCACGCAAGAGTGCGGGAACGTACAGCAGTCCTCACAATCGGGGTGCTCGCAGTAGTGTGTCTCGGGCTCGTCCTGTCTGTCCTGTATCCATTCACCACCTCCCCACCACACACCGCGAACCCCGCCGGCGAACGCTTCACAGTCGGCGATGCAGACGCGTTCAGCGCGACAGGACGCATCGCCGTCGAGGGGGAGACGCGACTCGCGTTCGATGGCGCCGTGACTACCGACGGCGCGTGGTACCAAAGGGTGGTCGACGACGGTGTCGTCTCCGAAGAATATCATCCCCCGAGCGGACCGGTCTACGGGCGGCTCACCGTCCAGGGAGTCGATGCCGCCGAGCAGCGTCGAGCGCAACTCACCGAGGACGAGGATGAGACTATCCTCCGTGAATCCCGGGCGGGGAACTGCGTGACGTTCGTCACCAAGTCCGAGACGACCCCCGCGTCAGAGCCGGTGTCGGGAACGGCATCGGTTTTCGTCGACAACCTCTGGGCTGCCGCATACGAGGCGACGGAGACGGACTCGACGGGCGTGACGACGTACGAGCCACAACCCGGCTGGTACGAGAGTCGTGTCGTGTACCGACTCACCGACGTCTCGGGAACCGTCCGTGTGGATGACGAGACGGGTGCGGTCACCTCGGCGAACGTCTCGTGGACGGAGACACGAGGCGAAACGTATGCTCACTATGTGCTATCCGAGGTGCTGTACTCCAGTTCGACGGAGTCACGAACGACGTTTGCCTTCGACGCAACTTCCTCGTCCCTCGAGCGGCCAGCGTGGGCAACCGAAGGAGAGACGGACACAACGGACACGACGAACGTCTGCTGACTGCTGCCTCCGGTCGTAGTGGGGTGTGACTGGCGGCGTGTTCCGACTACCGCGTACAGCCGACGTGTCTTCAGCCGACTCGCGCTCCGCATTCAGCAACCCTCCAAGATCACGTCAGATATCACGGATTTCGATTCAGAGAACGGCTCTGATCGGTAGTGCGGCGCAGACTCGTCTCGAATAGTAGGTTCTCGGTGTGGAACGCCGTTTCTGGACCGACGGCGTCTGCGCGTGGCTGCTCTCGCCTGGTGTAGAGACCCGACGCGCCCTCGGGTTCGAACTGCACCTTCGACGCGAGGCACTGATCACTAGCTCTGATTCGCGACAGCCTAAGCGGATATACGCGCTCTATCACGAGGTCACCGATTGCGGCGGATCCATCGACTGTTTCTAGCCCCGAGATACTGCGTTGTGGTACATGATGTGAGAGACGGTACGGTCAGGTACTGATGACTCAGAGTACCGCTTTCACCGAATTGTCCGCAACGGATGTGAACCAAAGGCCCCACGTCGTCTCACTTCTGACACGGGAAGTTACCGGTGAACGGGCCCGCGTGTTCATTGGTAGTCGGGAGTGGCAAAACGAGCGAAATCGAGAATATTTAGATAGCTAACATGAATTCGTCAATGACTGGGTTTGCCGTCGTGGATCACCCAACTTGGTTCCTCAGGACTGGCGCGACCGATCCAGTCGGGATGGTACTGACTATCGCGTTCGTGTTGGTGGTGAATCTCGTGATCTATCTACTGAAAAAGACACTTGCCTGACGATCACTGTGAACATCGGCTGCTAAGTCCGCTTCGTTGGGTCCATCCGGTCGTTTCCCTGCTCTGTACCCTTGCGGCACCGAGCCGACAAGCACGGGATGTGACTGACGTGTTTCTCGAAATCGGTCCGGACCGATGCAGTCCGTCAAAAAGTGAGGACGGTTCCAACACGTCTAATCGAACCACATGATCACACTCTCACGATGCCCTCCACAAAAACGGTTGACCGGCCACAGGAGGCAGTCACCGTCGCGAAGCGATACCTCAGACGCGAACGTCCGCTGAGTGCATCGGTCGCCGTGCTCGTCGTGGCCGTCTTCCTCGGCACGTTCGTCGCGACGTCATTGGTGCCCGCAGCCGTCGTCGGGGCACTGCTGGTAGTCCTCGTGCGTGCCCCGATTATCAAACCACGTGGGACCGTCCGTCTTCGAACTGACGACGATACCGACTCGGTCGTCGAGTCGTTCACGGGGGTGACACCGCCGGTCCTCGTGTTTCAGTGGGGAATCGCGAACGGGGTCGTCACCGAAGATGGAACGGTGACGTACCGACTCTCGTATCTGTTTGGCTTGCGGTCGGTCGAGGCAACGGTCGATACACGGACTCCCCACATGCCGGACGGCGACCGTCGGATCGGATTGGAACTCACGGTCGGTGGCCGGCCGTGGTCGACGTACCTCGTCACCGTCGACACACGGGATGGTCAAACCGTCGTCGAGTACGAGTACACGGCGGAACGGCGATTCGGTCTGCGCCGGATTCCCCAACGAATCGTCGCGAAACGGTATCGGGATGAAGCGCTCGAGGCCCAAGGATACGTGGTCGTCGAGCGCAGCGAACGGTACAGTGTCGTCGGCTGAACGGCACCGGAGCTGTACGACGGCATGAACGATCCGGTATTCGTCCGGGATTGCCACGGGGCAGGTGAGTCCACGACGAACCCGAATCCGCTAGAGGTCGGCAGTCTTGAACCGGAGGTAGCCCAGCGCAACCGGAACGAACGTCCACGCGACCAGCAGTCCAAAGGCGGCCGGCCAAGCGACATACGCGGCGCCACTGTCGACGTACCGACTGGCCCGATTGACGGCGAATCCGGTCCGGACGAGCAGGTCGAAGGACTCACTCGGTGCCGCGAGACGGACGAAGAGAGCCCAGCCGGGCATATCGTTCGTGACCGCCGTATCGAACCGATGCAGAACCAACAGCACCGCCGTATGGAGGTCTTCCCAGAGGACGACCGTCACCAGATACGCACCGATGGTACCGACGGTAACTCGTCGGCCAGTAGCCGTCGATAACGAGACGCCAACCGCCAGCCCGACGAACGCCACCCCGTACAGTACCGTTACGCCGGCGAACCACGGCAGCCACGGCCACGGCACGCCGCCGTCGGCGAGCATGATGGCTACGCCGCCCGCGAGACAGAGCGCGAGCGCCGTCGGCACGGCGAAGACGGCGCTCCGTCCGACGAGCTTGCCGACTGCAACGTCCCGGCGGGTGTGTGGGACGGAGAGTGCCAGGCGGAGTTGCCCACCGGTTCGCTCCGCGAGGATCGACTTGTAGCCAAGCAGGAGCGCAACGAGCGGAATCGTCACCGCGACGACCCCGGAGAGGCTGTCGACGTACGTCGAGAACGAGCCGTCGTTGAGCACGAACTCGACGGCGGCGACGCCGACGAACAGGAGGAGTTGAGCCCCGCCGACGATCCAGATGCCGACCGACCGACTGGCTGCACGAACGTCCCGGAGGGCGACGTCGCGCCAGGTCACGCGAGGTCCCTCCACTCGAACCGGAGTATCGCTATCGACAGTGGACCGAGGAGCCAGCCGACGAAGACCGGAAGCGCCAGGGCCGGCCCGTCGTACCACGCGTCCGCGCCCTGGTCGCTCGCAGTCAGGGCGGTCACGAGCATCTCGAAGGCGCTCCCGGGGTCGAGTTGGGCGCTGACCCGAACCGCGGTACGGATCGGACCACCGGTGACCCCCGCTGCCACCAGACCAGCCTCGGCCCCCGCAGTGACGGGGTCCCAGACGATGACCAACACGAAGAGCGCGACGACGCCGAGAACGAGCGCCCGTCGGTTCGTCGCGACCAGCGCGGATGCTGCGACACCGATCCCGACCCAGGTGGCGCCGTGGCCGACGGTCAGGAGGACGAACGCCAGAAAGCGAAGCGGCTGCAGCGTTCCGTACGGATAGACGACCAAGACACCCGCAATCGCCATCCCGACGACGGTGGCGGCTCCCAGCACGCCTGCTCGGCCGACGAACCGTCCGAGTACGAGCGTCGATCTGCCGTGTGGCATCGACAGCGCGAGTCGGAGCGCGCCGGACTCATGTTCGCGGGCGATGGCACCGTATCCGAACAACACGCCGATTGGGGCAAGCAATCCCCCGAGCCACCCACCGACGAAGCCGCCGAACCGACTCGTCGTGATCGGCGGGGTGCCGACGACGGGGTAGACGTACGCCGCGATCGAGACGACGCCGATCAGGCCGACGAGCGCGACCTTCGGGAGTCGGGCATCGAGTACCACCCGCCAGTCCCGACGGGCGATCACGCGCCACGTCACGCCCGGTCGCCTCCGGTGAACTCGACGAACATGTCCTCGAGCGACGCCTCCTCGGTGCGGAAGTTCACGACCTCGACGCCGGCGTCGTGGAGTTCGACCAGCGCGTCCATCTTCGCGTCGTTCGTACACGTCGCCTCGATTGTGCCGTCGCGTTCGACCGCCGTCTCGACGCCCTCGACCCGTCGGACGGCGTTGAGGGTCCCGTCGTCGACACGGTCGGGCGTGATGACCAGTTTCGTCCCACCGCCGATCGCATCACGCAATCCGGCGATGGTGTCGGTCGCGATCAGCCGGCCGTTCTGGAGGATGCCGACCCGATCACAGACCGCCTCGACCTGTTCGAGGACGTGACTCGAAAAGAAGATGGTCGCGCCGCGGTCGGCCTCCTCGCGAAGGATGGTCCGCATCTCCGCGGCGCCGTTCGGATCGAGCCCGGTCGTCGGTTCGTCGAGGACGAGCAGGTCCGGCTCTCCGACGAGCGCCATCGCGAGCGCGAGCCGCTGGCACATTCCTTTCGAATAGTCCGCGGCCGGTCGCGCGGCGTCGTCACGGAGTCCGACGCGGGAGAGCACGTCGGCGGCGTCCTCGTCGACGCCTTTCGACCGGATGGCGTATTCGACGTGTTGGCGGCCCGAGAGTCCGTCGAATGGGGCGTACCCCTCTGGCAGGACGCCGACGCGTTCGCGGACGGCGACGCCGTCGTCCCGGCAGTCGTGGCCGAACACCGACAGCGTGCCGTCGCTCGGCGCGACGAATCCGAGCAGGATGTCGATGAACGTCGACTTGCCCGCGCCGTTCGACCCGAGGAAGCCGAACGTCTCGCCGGCGTCGACGGTCAGATCGACGCGGTCGAGAGCGAGCACGTCGCCGTAGCGCTTCGAGAGGTCCGTGGCGCTGATGACTGTCACAGGACGTTGGGACGGGATGGCGGCCGATGAATACCCCGTGGAGGTTTCAGAGTCGGCAACACCGACACCATTGTTTGGTCGGACCTGTTGGGGCCACGAGTACCGATTCGGGGTCGATCGGCCGTCGTCGCTATGCCGCGTGCGACCGGAGCGCCTGCCCGGCACGCCAGAGAAAGGTGGCAAACAGCGGGAGCAACGCTACACACATACTGAGCGTCAGCGTCTGCGGGACGATCCAGGGCGTCACGAACGCCATCCCGACCCCGACGAACGGGCCAACAGCCACGGTGATCGTCGTGATCACGAGCAGCCGTCGCTGGCTGTCGTCGAACTCGACGCCGAACCCACCCGTCGGCGGTATCAACAGCCCCAGCGGGAGGAGAAACAGCCCGCCCCAGACGACGAGGGACAGCGTGAGGAGCGCAACTGCTGGACCGAACAGTCCTCCCGTGCCCGGCGATGGCAGCCTCACGAGCGCCCAGTAGCCGAAGGCTGCCAGTCCTGCGCCGACCGCCGCCACCGGCAGCTGGAGCAGGCCCAGTAGGCGGTGTCCGTTCACGAGTTTCCTGTAGCCCGACGTTTCAAAACCTGTTGACGCGGCGTTTCGTGGCCTGCAACAGCGTCGTGACGGGCGTGGCGTCCCCGCACTGAGCGGAACGCGAACGACGGACCCACGCGGGGGTTTCCGAACGAGAAACGCTGGACGACGTTTCACACGTCCCACTCTCGACACACCACGTATGGCTCTCCAGTTAGGCAAAGCGATCGGGCGTGGTGCCCGACGCTCGCTTTCGAGTAGTGGCATCGTCGCGCTCGTCTTGATGATCTGTTATCAGGTTCTCTTCGTCGGGTCGTTCAACGCCGTCGTCGTGGACCAACTTCCATCGGGGGTTCGATCCGGCGACGCCGGGATCGGCTTCGCGCTCCCGTTGTCGACCGAGGTCGCAGCCGGACTGGCCGTATTTGCACTGTTGCTCGGCATCGGCGTCTTTCTCGTGACCGCACGGCTATTCGCGCGTGACCTCTCCGATCTCTCGTCGCTCCCCGGAAATCTGTTCACCCGGCGTATCGGCCGTGCGTTTCTGTCCACGCTCGTCATCAGCGTCGTTCTCGGAGTGGCGATCCCGATCGGGTTCGCGTTCCTCCTCGTTCCCGGTCTGTTCCTCGCTGTGAGTCTTCAGTTCGCCGTGTTTGCCGTCGCCGTCGAGGATACCGGCCCGATCGAGGCGTTCCGTCGGAGTTGGGAACTGGCGAGTGGAAACCGTTGGCGACTGCTCGCACTCGTCGTTCTGTTCGGTGTCATTGGCGCTATCGGTGGTGCGGTCGGATCGGTGTTCGCCTTCGTCTCGCCGTCCGCCGGCCAACTCGCCTCGCTCGTCATCAATTCGGTGCTCGTTATCCTGATGTACGGCATCATCGCCGATTCGTTCGTGCAACTGCGCGGCGGATCGGCGTCCGCCACGAGTTCGCTCGCCTGAGGCGGGTTTGTACTGCCTTCCCGGCAGTTTTCGATGGTAAGACAGGACTGAATCGCGGATACAGCCGCGTATCTAAAGTCTTCGTGAAACTTCTCCGCATCATCTGGCGGGAAAGCGGGCTTAGCGACTCGTCGCCCGGTATCCGCTCTGATGTGACATATTCGGACGTATTCACAGTCAGCCCGTTGCTGACTGCGAAATACGGTTTGAGCATTCAATAGCCAGTGAAGAAGTCGTATCGATATGCAAACTCGACTGCTCGTTGCCACAGCCACAGCGGTCTGTCTCGTTGCACTCGCCGGTTGTTCACAGCCCGCCGGGTCGCTCTCGATGGACCCGGTCAACGACACGGAACTGGCCGACCACGCCAGCACGACCGTCCCCGAGGATGAACTAACGACGGAACACGAACGCGGCCCGCAACCACAGGTTCTCAGTCGCGCCGTCCAGAACGAATCCGCGACGGTCGCTGCGACGGACCCACCACACAAGAACAATTCGACGGTATACCGGACGGGCGACCGGTTCTACACCCTTTCGTACACGACCGTAGGCACGACGAGCGGGCGGGAAGTGACCTACAGATTCGACGGAAACGCAACTACGGACGAGGCAGATCGGAACGGGTGGGCGACCGTCGCGTACGACGACTTGCCGCCGGTCGACAGGGCGATGCTTCGTACTCCCCTGTCGGTGATAACGGCAGAGGAAGGCAGTCGGTCAAGCATCAAGGAGAGGCGAACGTACAGTCCAGCCGAATTCAACCAGTCGGTCATCGCCGACCAGCGGTACGATGCGATCAGATACGACGGAACGTTGGTCGAAGTCGACGTCGCGTCGAGCGAACCACGCTCCCTGACCGTCTATCGGTACCAACCGAGACCCGTTGCGACGACCGCTGACGCGTACGCCGCCTGTCTGCGGGACGAGTATGTGTTCGAGCTGTCGGGGCTCGATCCGAACACGCGAGAGACTGTGAACGAGGCGGCCGACGGGACGTATCGCGCGGAGAACACCAGCGATACGGCGTTTCGATCCCTCGTTGAGACGTTCCACAGCCACACGGCGGTGTCAGCGAACACCGCGTCCGGGTCGTGGGTTACCCGATACGAGGGGAGACTCTACTGGGTCGACCTTCGGTACACCGGCTTCGAATCCTACCGAGACTCCCGTCCGCGGGTGCGAGCCCCGGCGGCTATCTGTTCGTGACCGGAGAGTGTTCGGTCGGAGGAAGTTTCAACTGCGTCCGAGACGGTCGCGGCGTCGATAGAGGTAGCACGTCAGGAGCGGAACCGAAGCGAGCAATAGTGGCGAGAAGATGGCAGCCCCGAGGTGTGCGAGGCCACCTAGGCTCCACGCGATACTCGGCGACCATTGCTCGTCGTCACCGAGTGCCCGAATGTCAGCGAGCAGGCATCCGAAAACGACGAAGGCCACGAAGATACCGCCCCAGAACGAAGCCACTGCGAGGACGAACGACGCGATGCCAGTAGCGACGTTCGGATCACCGCCGGAGGAGGACACGACGATAAACGTCCGCGAACCAAAGTCGGAGAGAAGCGTCGTCACCGCAACGAGGGGGAATAGAGCGACACCGTACCACCACGAACTCGACATAGTGTTAATCGAGGAAGGGATAGTAGTCACACGGAGGTACGTCGGGTGTCAGGAACGCTAGTGGTGTAGAGTGCGTTCTGGCTTCTCTCATCGGAGATTCCTCGCTACGTACGACTCCGTGGGTCGGCGACACCGTCGCGACCCCTCCGTTCGGCCAGCCAGCCACCGAATCGGCCGGCGAGCGCGCCCGAGACGGCCACTACTAGTAAAATGAGGCCACCGAACGCGAGTGCCATCCCGACGCTGACCGCTTGGAACCACGGCGGGTTCGGGATGCTCGAGACCGCCCAAAGAAGTTCGTTCAGCGCCCAGAGAGCCGGTATTCCACCGATAAGCGCGGCTCGTAATCCGGTCGCGGTGCTGTTCCCGCCGCGTCGCTTGATCAGATACCCGGCGAATACGCTCCCGGCGACGACCGCCCCGAGCGTTATGTTCTCCGGGGACCGCCACACTTCGAGCGCGGTGAACGGGAGTGCGAGTAGCCCACCGACGAGTGCGTACGTCCACGTCTCGCTCAACTGGAGGGGACCAATCCGAACCACGTCGGGATGTCTACCGCTCCATATAAAAATCCCGTCACGGTGTTGCTCGGCCAAAGAGTGGCGTTCGGTGCATTACGAACGGTCTCCGTCCTCGGAAGGTCGGAATACACTATAGTAGCGTTTGTAACTGTCCGCACACCTGATCGAACGCTGTCATGCGATCAGGTGTGTGATGACTTACAAAGGCTACTATAGCTCCCGCTGTATGGGGCGTATTCGTTTTTGCGGTTGCGGGTCGGCCAGTTACTGTACCGAATCGTAGAGCCGGACCGTGACGAGACTGCCTTCGGGGTCGTTCTCCCGAAACTGAATCTCCCCTCCTAACTGAGTGACTGCCCAGTTGACGAACCAGAGTCCGATACCCTGGCCGTGTTCGAGCTGTGTCTCGGTCCCGGCAGCGAGGATATCCCGTTCCCGTTCGGGGATACCGGGTCCGTCGTCTGCGACGGACATCTCGACTATCCCCGCGGACGTCTCTCGGACACTGACTTCGACACGCGGCGAGTCCGTATTCGTGTGTTCGAGTGAATTTTCGATCAGTTCGGTGAGTACCCGTCGAAGGACGGCTTGGTGAGAGGAGATCGGAACCTCGTCGGGGCAAACGAGCGAGATGTCGGCCGAATCGTTCTCGGATCGAAACTGGTCGACGACGGTGTTCGCCACGTCGCTCAGATCGACCGGTTCCGGTGAACCGGTGCGGTCAGTCATGACGGTCTCCGCCTCTCTGACCTTGTCACTCAGTTCGAGAAGGCCGGTGGTACGCTCTCGAATGACGGTTCGTAGTTCCTCGTCGTCGACGTGGTCGGCGTACGCGAGCACGACGTCCAAGTCGTTTCGCACGTTGTGTCGGAGGATACGATTGAGAACCGTGAGTCGTTGCTCTCTGGTCTCTTGATCGGTGATATCCCGGAAGAGCACGGTTCTGGCGACGGGATTGTCCGCGTCGTCGGTAGTGGCTTCGTCGACTGCGGAGACGCTGTACTGGAACCGTCGGCGGCCTTTCGACGTCCGAAGGGCGACCGTTCCCGTCGCTCCAGCGGTGAGTTCGGTCCGTCCGAGCCCGTCGACGACCGACCGGACTGGTTCGCCGATCATCCGTTCCGTCGACCCGTCGAACAACTCCGCCGCCGTCTCGTTGATATCGAGGACGTGGTCGTCCCAGTCGAGCACGACGAGCGCTTCCTGCAGGGTCTCGACCACCCGTGTCCGTGCGACGTAGTTCGCTTTTGGGTACCCGGTCATGACGGGATACCGCCGCATCGCAGCGGTTAGAAAGACACCTGACAGGAGCAAGCCGAACGCCGCGCCGCCGACCGGCTGGGTACCGTTCTCCGTGACAGAGAGAAGACTCGGAGCCACGACAGCGGCCGCCAACAGGGCTACTTGTGTGCTCGAAACGCGAGGATGACCCCAACTGAGATCGATCAACAGGTACGTCGCATACAGGGAATACAGGAGCAGTAAGAAACCATACAGGATCGTCCACCCGAGTGCGAGCCCAATCACCTGCCCGACGACCGTCTTGGAGGCATCACTAGTGAGAGCAATCGCGCCGATCACCAGCGGCAACACGATTCCGGATAGCAGTAGGATCCGCTTTCGCGTCGCTATCGTTCCGTGGCCGGTGTAGCTGAGTGCATAGACGATCCAAGCGATGGGCAGAAACGACATGGTGCCGAATCGCGCCAAGTCGAAGAACGGCTCGAGGAACCCTACGGCCGCCACGTTCACGACCGTGGCTCCAAACGAGGAGACCGACCAGAGGGCTAACGTGGTAACGAGTAACAGGAACGGCCCCGCATTGGGTTGCTCTCTGGATCGGTAGACCCTCCACGTCGTCCAAAACAACAGACCGGATGCCAGCGCATCGAGCACCAGCGTAGCGAGTGCAGTAGCGAGGGCCATCGTTCGATACTCCGGACTACGATCCGGCTGTTCTGTCGGTCGAACACGGCGGTTGCTGTCCGGTTCGATCGTTGAACTCGGAAGGTCGGTGAGTGGAGCGAAGCACGTGTGGAAGTTGGAAGCGTGGACACCCGCTGGTGGACTGGACGGGCACGGGAACCATCGTTCCGGAAACCCATAGATGACCGTCCTCTGTTTCACTATCGGAAACCACCAAATCGAAACTATTCGTGTCGCCTCGGAGTACATCGAACAGATGTGTGCTCGTTATCGAGAGCGTATCGGTCTGAACGGAGTGGCGGAGGCTACCTCTCCGACGATATTCGTGTCGCCTCGGAGTACATCGAACAGATGTGTGCTCGTTATCGAGAGCGTATCGGTCTGAACGGAGTGGCGGAGGCTACCTCTCCGACGAGGGCAGATCCGCTAACAGGCGTGGTTATTATTACTGTCCTCCGAACAATTGGGGTCGAATGGACAGTAAGGAACTTCTGCCGGATGGAATCCGCTCACGATATGCGGTGAAGCTCTTTGCTGTCTCGTTGCTTATTACCGCCGTTATCGTCGTTAGTGGGACTGCGGTTGCAAATCAAGTGTCCGATCGGGTCACCGAAGAGCAGTTGGATTCGGTGGAAGCAAACGCGGAACTCGAGGCCGAGAGTCTCGCTAGATGGTTCGAGGGTGAACAGGAGTCGATTCGGCTGCTATCCTCACATCGAGGTATCGATCCGTCGAACGAGACACGAACCGAACACACCCTTGCCAGGGAACTCAATCGAACGTCGGACGAACTCGTCGGCCTTCACGTCGTCGAGCGGCCGACAGAGCAGCCGTCGAACGGCACAACGGAGCGGATCGTCGCGAGCAGTGATGGATTGGCGGGCGAACCGCTGGCTGCGACAGCGATCGACTGGGGACAAACCGCTTCCGGCGAGGAGGTTGCGTTCCAATTCGACGATACGGCGGATACGCTCGTCTCGTGGGTGTATCTGGATAACGGTAACATGTCGGTCGCGATCGCCTCACCGACGCCCGATGGCGATCACGTGTTGATCGGCGAGTACCACCCCAGCACTCGGGTCGCGGCGGCGGCCAACGCGACCAACGACACGAGCACCGTCGTTCTCGGCGGCGTGAGTGGGTACGTCATGTTCGAGGAGAACAGCCCAAACGAGTTTCGTCCGTACAAGGGCGACTCGACCGTCACCGAGGTCGAATCCCGAATCGAGGAGCGACCGAATCAGTTCGCGCCGATCAGCGGTTCCGAACTGGATGACACGGAAGTTCGCGGGTACCATAGCGTCCCGAGCGAGGGTGTCAACTGGGTCGTCGTCAAGGAGGTTCCCAAATCGACGGCGCTCGCCGTGACTACTCAAGTCCAGACCGATTTGACGGGGCTGATCGGACTCACCGCCGTCGGCTTTTTACTGATCGGTGCGATGATCCACTTCGGCCCGATCAGTTCGATCAGACGACTGTCGCGTCAGGCGGAAGCGGTCGCCGACGGTGATCTGACTGTCGAAATTCCGGATGGAAACCGGATCGACGAGGTCGGGCAACTTAACACCAGTCTCCACAGAACCAAGGCGTACATCGAAACGATCACCGAACAAGCCGAAAAGATCGCCCGTCGCGAGTTCGACGACACAGCCCTCGACGAAGAGATTCCGGGACCCGTCGGCGAGGCGATGGCGGATATGCGTGACGACTTAGAGCGGTTCGTTACCGAACGCGAACGACGCGAACAACGCCTCGAGGTGTTCAACCGAGTGCTCAGACACAACCTCAGGAACCGGCTCGACGTTATCAGAAGCCACACGGAGCAACTGGCCGACCGAACGGATGATGACGACGTCGAGGCTGTTCTGGCAGCAACGGACCGGCTGGCGTCGATCGGCACTCGAGCCCGGCGAATCGACCGACTGATGGCTCGCGACCCCGACCCGACGACGGTGGATCTGACGGACGTGGTTCCCGATCTGCTCTCGCAGGTCGAATCCGACGACGTCACCGTCGACACGGAGCTTCCATCGACGGCGACGCTCTGGACCGACGCCGAAATACTACGAACGACACTGACCAGTCCGGTGGAAAACGCGGTCAAATACGCGGAGTCGCGTGTCACCGTCTCGGTCGATCCGACAGCCGAGGGTTACAGTATCGCTATCAGCGACGACGGCCCCGGTATTCCAGCGGCCGAACTCCAATCGCTGGCGGCCGGAACCGAGACCCCCCTCCAACACGGACGCGGACTCGGGCTCTGGCAACTCAGGTGGGGGGTCGATGCACTAGACGGGGATCTATCGTTCGAAACCGAGGATGGTACGACAGTCATCGTAACGCTCACCGACCTCACGGGGAGACCTGAGACTGAAGAATGAGTAAAACAACACCACTCGCTCGAACCCGTTCCGGTCTGCCTCTCGTGAATCGGCCACTCAGCCGTCGGTGACGGTCGCTGCAACGGGCTGTGCCGGGTATCGAATGAAAGGTTCCCGTAGTTGTCAGTTACTGCGACCGTCGGCGGTCCCAAACTGCACGACGAGTTTCTCGGCGGTAAGCGCGTAGACGGTCATCTCTCTACCCTTGACCGAGTACCACGTTTCAACCGGTTTGACGAGGTCGTTATCTTCGAGACGCCGCAGATGGTGGTGGACGTTCTGGATCGACGTGTCGACTATCTCCGCGATCTCGGATGTCGTCTTCGGGTCACCATCCAGCGCCCCCAAAATCGCCTGTGCCGTCCCCGACGACAGCGCTTGGAGGGCTTCTGCCTGTGAATCACTGGAGACGGTGAGATCCGTTCGCTCGTGAGGGCTGTATTCGACGTGGCTCTGGCGTGGAAAGGCACTCGTCATCGTCTCTAACAGTAGTCTCGTGTTGCACCCCTCTGTAACCGGAGGCTATCAATGCAGACTCGTCCAATAGAGACAGTCTAGTTGTTCAGAGTTCGCCTCCCCAACGGTTGGCGGCGCGGTATGCCGGCGGAGCTTTCATTCCGTTTCCTTCGCGGCCCCACGATCGAACGGTCCCGAACTGGAACGCCTCGGGATCGAGCCCCGAGGTGCTCGCCTCACTCCTCCGTAGACGGTCGGTCGTGGTATCGGGGCTACATCTGTGAACTGTTGGTCGCGGAGAAGGCCGCTCTGGATATTGATGCCAACAACCTCGCCGCTTGCACCACCACGACCGGCGAGCAATATCTGTACGACGACCGAGACCTGTTCGCCCGCTCTCGCGAAACGACCGGGGAAATCGTTCGGTTACGGGATCAATCCGCGACGTCGACTGTGGCCCCGATCCCGTCGCCGAGTGATATGGAGATGGACGTAGGCACAGACATGAACCGTTCCTTGTGATGCCCATCGTCACAGATCATCATCTCGGTGCGAACGAGACCCGCATCACGAAGATCGTTGAGGCGACGGTATGCCGTTGCCCGCGAGACGTCCGCTGCTTCGGCGACCGCACGGCCGCTTCGTGGCTGCTCCGTGATCGTCTCGTACACGCGACGGGTGTATTCGTCCCCGAAGAGCTCGAACAACTCGTTCGCCGAGAGGTCGATATCTCCAGTCCAATCGGGGTGTCGCTTCGATCTTGGGGTCGGGTTAACGGACATACTCCTAAGAGAACACGATTGATACTGGAGACCGGGGCTAAGCATGCAGACCACACGACGGTCGGAACTCTAGGAGTACAGATCGTCCGTCTCGAAGAAGATCATCAGTTATGTGGCTTCGGCTTCGAGACCACATACGCAGTCGAAACAGATGTCCGGAAACGATCGCGCGGCCGACGTGCACACACTCGTCGTCGACGACGAGCAGGAGGTGGCAGACGCGTATGCACTACGACTGCGCGGCTACTGCGACGTCGAGACGGTGTACAGTGGAGAAGCAGCGCTTTCGGCAGTCGCGGATACGTCGGTCGATATCATCCTTCTGGATCGCCACATGCCGGGGATGTCGGGCGACGATGTGCTGTCGGAGTTGGCCGAGTGTGGATACTACGGACGGGTAGTCATGGTAACCGCGGTCGACCCCGGAATCGAAGTACTGGATATGCCCTTCGATGATTATCTCTGCAAGCCGGTCGAGCGTGAAGACGTCCGTGCAGTCATCGATCAACAGCGACGGATTCTCGCGTACGAAACGCTCGGGAAGTATTTCGGTGCCGAGGCCAAGCGGGCAGTGCTCAAAGCGGAACTGGACTCCACGAAGCACCGCGAGCACGAACGATTCGTAGAGGTGGCCGAGCGGGCGGAGCGACTCGAAGCCCGAGCCAGACGATTGCTGACTGATGATGCCATTTTCGCTCAGTTCGACGATATCAATCGCGGGGAGACGTGACGATTGGTCGCGCCACTGCGGACAGGCACGACGAACGGCCGGTCTCTCCGACGGTCGAGGATTTCACAAGACCGGGCGTCAGTGTTGGGACACTCATCGTGAGCGGCGTCGGTGCCATCATTTTCTCTCGGATGCCCGCACATGCCCGTCGAGATAGGCATCCAGAAGTTTTCGCTGGCCGGCACGCAGGTGATGGAGCAACGTCGACCCCGTGATATCCAGTGAGGCAGCGACTTCTTCGGCCGTGCTTCCCCGAGGCGACTGGAAGTAGTCGGCCAAATATGCGGTTCGAAGGACTGTCCGCTGTCGCTGTGTCAGCCGGTCGTCCAGTTCGTCGCGGAATTCGCGGGCGGTTGTAACGGATCGTTTCCGTTCCTCCTTCGCGACGAACTCCACGTCGTACTCCCGACTGAGAGTGTCCACGATACGGCGGACGTCACCGTCCGGAGGGAGGTCCACGACGAGACGACCCGTCCCATCGTCGAAGCTGGCACGCCGGACGGTACCACCGAGCGACGAAATGGCGAGGAGCGGAGTCGAACCACGGATAGTGAGTTCGACGCTCCCACCGGAATCGGATTCGTCGATGACTCGTGTCGCCGTGATCGTCTCCATCCCTGTGGTTTCGTGATCGACGCGGTCGATCCCGTCACCTTCGACCGAGACGAAACAGAGCAACGCATCGTCAGCCTGTGGAACCATTCCTTCCAGTTTCAGCGTCGAGTCGAGTGTCTGACTCAGTCGCGCCAGCACCGAATCGTCGCCGAGTTCGAAGGTGATCTCCGCGACGCTATCCGAAAGCAACAGGTTCCGATTTCGGACCGCGGTGATTGCGAATCCAGCTATCTCACCCAGTGTCTCGAAACTAGCCCGCTCCCGTTCGGAGAACGCCTCGGTACCACTCGCATAAATTCCGACCACCCCGTGGACGTTCGGCCCGTATACGACTGGGATACTCAGTGCTGACTGGACACCGTCGGCAAACCCGGCTGTCCGGACCGGTTCGGGAACTGTGGAACTGTCAGTGAGTGGCTGGATAGTCTGCAGTTGACCGTCTCTGACTGCACGCTCCTCGGGTGTCGTCACCGTCTCGTCCTCGACCGCATCACGAACAGCCCCGAACGTTTCGCCGGTCTCACCCGCGACGGCGCGAACGACGAAGTCGCCGGGTCCCATATCACGTTCCCCAACCCACGCGAATTCGTACAGTTCAGTCTCACCGAGTCCCCGAGAGATCGTTTCGGCGATCTCCTCACGCGACGTGGCGTCGACGAGTGCCGCGAGGATGTCCGAACGCACGTCGTCGATGAGTTCCGTCCGTTTACGCTCTTCTCGGAGTCGTCGGAGGGAGCGTCTCTCGCGTCGTCGCTCGGTCACATCTCGAAAATAGACGGCTCCTCCCTCGTCGAGTGCAACGACCGAGACGGCAAACCACCTGTCGAGCTCGGGATAATACTCCTCGAAGTCCGTTTCGGTGACCGAGGCACCTTCGAATGCGGTCAAGACGGTGTCGTCGACGGATCGTGGAAATACGTCGGCAAGCGGGACTCCAGTTGGGTCTGTGGCGTCGATCAGTCGCTGACCGATCTCGTTGCTGTCTAATACGACTCCCTCGGTCGAGACGTCGAGAACACCGATCGGCGCTCGGTGCAGCCGATCATCCATGATCGGGGGCCTCACTTTCGTCAATTCGTTCTTTGTCACTCATCGGTGTGGGTTCGGCTATCGGCGTTAGAATCGGACCTCGAACCGTGCTCCACCACTGTCGGACGTAGTGAGAGCCACGCTCCAATCGTGGGCAGCGATGATCTGTTCGACGATCGCGAGGCCGAGTCCGGTTCCGCCGTCCATCGTCGAGTGGCCCGGTTCGAATACTGTCTCCCGTTCGTCGGCGGGGATACCTGTGCCATCATCAGCGACGTAGAACCCGTCCGCCAACGCGCCGACAGTGACCGTCACGCGACGTTCCACCGGCGTTTCGTCGCTTCGATCACGGGACTGGTCTCGGTTCTCGGTATCCCACTCTGCCTGCTCTCTGTGGGTGTTTGCGGCGGGAGCGTCCGAGTCGCGTTCGACCGACCCTCTGGATCGCACTCGGTTGTCCGTAGTGCTATGCTCTACACTGTTGGTATCTTGTGCCCGCCTGTCGGAGGTGTTGTGCTCCACGCTGTTCCGGAACAGGTTTTCGAACAGCCTTCGTACTTGATCGGCGTCGGCGGTGACGGTAGGGAGTGATCCGACGAGGTCAAGCGTCGCTCCATCAGTGTCGACGGATTGCCACGCGTCCGTCGCTGCGGTTTCGACCGAGACCTGCTCCGATGGGTCCACGACTGCGTCCCGCGTAAGGGTGAGGACGTCGCGAATTATCCGTTCCATCCGATCGTGTGCCTCGGCGACCGACTCGAAGTGTTCCGGCTCTCCCGTCTCCCGTGCTGCCGTGAGATGTGCCTTGGCGACATCGAGTGGGTTACGGAGGTCGTGGCTGATCACGCTACTAACTTGGTCGACAGCAGGCACCTCCCCGATACTGGGACACTGCTGCAGGTCGGAGAAGACGAGATACCCAGCGTCGCCGTCGGAAGGGACCACCCGCGCAAAAAACGGTCCCTGATCCCCATCCCCGTCGAGGTATATCCCGACACGATCGCCCCGAACGAGATGGGTTATCGGATCCTGATCGCCGGCTACGGTACTGTGGCTGAACCGCTCGAATACCGTCGAGACGAGGGATTCGGGTGCCGTATTCTCGAACCGTCGCTCGAAGCTCTCGTTTCTCGTCGTAATGCGGGCCTCACCACCGTCTATGGCGTAGGCGAGAACGGGATCCGGAAACGCGTCCAACGGGATCGCTGCGTCACACTCGTCGGTCATTGGTCTCCCGTAGTCCTCCCGTACGATCGTCGCGGAACCACCAGCCCCGATAGCTGGTGAAGACATCTCCGGTGGGAACGGAGTCGCACGCGACTCATGCCTCCCCGTTAATTCGGACGCGTGTTTATTATTACCGGCTGTCTCTGACTCAGAAACACCGTGTGGATGCCTCGTAGTTTCTTTTTCGGTGCGCTGTTTTCCGCGTTGCCGACCTAAGAACGGGGCCTCCCGCTCCGGAACGTCCTCACCGGTCTGGGTGCGTTCGAACGACACACCCTGTCGACGGCGGTTTGCGACCCCAATATGAATGCTGCTCTCGGTTGCTGACCGAAAGACACGGCTGTACGACTGTTATTGTGGTCTCACGACGTGGCTGATATGTCGCAAGGACAGATGCTCCTCCAGAACCCACTCTTTCGGTGGGGAATGCCCGTAACGAGTGCCGCGATAGCCGTGGCAATAGTGTTTCTCGTCGCCGAAGATCGAATCGTTCGATCGGCCGTCGTTACGGTTTGTGCTATCAACGTATTAGTTGCGCCACAGATATTGAAACGAGCAGCACGGGACGGATAGAAGTTACCGATACCCCCGTACTGAACGGGGCCAGCCACCACGCGAGTCGTCGCACCCGCTGAAAAATCAACGCAGGGGCCGTCTCCGTGCTCGCAACTCCGGTAGAACAACGATTCGAGCCTCGCGGAACACCCCTCCGCGACAACCCAAGGGAAACCCTCCGTTCGGTGTCGTTTGCGAAACGCGTGTTGGGCGTCCAAGCGAGTCGCCGTTCCTGACTGTCTACCGATATCGACCCGAGTCCGTTGCGACGGCCTCCGGCACATACTCCGCTTATCTCCAATACGCGTCCGAGCTTGATGGACTACACCTGGAGGAGGGTGTCATAGAACAGTTCGCATACCAAAGAGCAGGGTGAACGCTGAGGTGGAATGAGTTCAGCGACCCTGCAAGATGATCCTTCGGTAGAATCGTTCTTCAATGCCGTGGAAACGGAGACGTTGGCGTTGTTCGAGCACCTCTCCTTCGAGTTTCTTGAAGGGTTCGACGTGTTCGCCCCGGCGGAGACGGGGCGAACACGAGATCTTGAGCCGCCCGAGATGATGCGTGGCTTTCTCCATTGCTATTACAAGAACATCTACGGTATCCGTCCGGTTGCACGAGAACTGAACAACACCGTTGTCTGGCTCAGCTGTAGCTTCGATCGACCGCCGTCGAGAGACGCGGTCGATCGATTCCTCACTGATCTTGAGCACGTTGTTGACCGGGTCTTCGACCATCTCGTCGAGCAGGCCGCCTTGCGGGGCCTGCTCGACTTGACGTATTCTATCGATTCAACCGACGTGAGAGCGATGCCCGCCGATCCAGACGCATCGAAGTGCTATGATCCAACCGATGACGAGTACTACTACGGCTACGGCTGCACGATCGTCTCAACCGGGCAAAAGATCCCGATTGCAGCCGAGTTCACCGAGAGCAAACAAGCACCAGAAGAGACGGCGATGCGCGTCACGCGTGACGCGCTCGCCGTCGGGAAACCGATGTGGATGCTTGGAGACAGTGCCTACGACACGCTCGACTGGCACGACCACCTGCTGGCCGCAGGGGTCGTGCCAGTCGCTCCGTACAATCCACGAAACACCGACGACCCGAAAGATATCGAGTACAGGGTAGAAGACCGCATTGAAAAACACAGCAACGACGTTCAGCTGAAGCAATCAACGCTAGACGAGACGTACAACCGCCGGAGTGGCGTCGAACGAACCAACGAATCAGTCAAGGGCTGCGGCCTCGGGCGAACGCACGCCCGAGGCCGCGTCCATGCACGAGCGCAGGTGTTCCTCGCGTTGTGTCTGCGCCTCGTCGTCGCAATCACCAACTACGAACGCGGAGACAATCCGGGAAGCACAATCATCACGGTGTGAGAAGAGTTCTATGACACCCTCTTGTCAGTCAATCCAGGCGATGCTCACGTCCGGATGAGCGCCCTGCACCCTTCGGGGACCGAAAAACACATCGACGGTTGCCCAATGGAGTGACTGAATAGCTATAGTAACCGTTAGAATTTTTTGCTCGGAGACTGTTGTGGGTGGTAGTGGATCATCTCGACGAGATCTCCGTCGAGGAATTGCAAGACGCTCTCGACAACGTGGACGAAAAGAAGCCGACACAACGGCTCTTAGCGGCAATTGCGTACAAGAATGGTGTAACGCAGACCGAGCTAGCTGAGTGGTACGACGTTCAGCGACGGACCATCTACAGCTGGCTCAAGCGACTCGACACCGACGAGTCGCTTGAGCAAGCCGTGTCTGACGATAAACGAACTGGGAGAAAACGTAAACTTTCAGAATTACAGCAAGAAGAATTCGAGGAAACCGTTCACGATCCACCTGAAAAGGTCGGGATCGACGCGCCGGCGTGGACGCCGGCGCTTGCCCAAGAGTATCTCGAAGAAACGTACGGCGTTGAGTATTCACTCCCGAGTTGTCGGCGGTTGCTGAAAGAAGCGGGATTGAGCTATCAAAAACCACGCCGTTCAGCCGCCGAGGCTGACGAAGACGAGCAAGAAGCGTTCCACGACGAGCTCAAAAAAAGCGGCGGGAAATGGACGCCACCGTAGTTTGTATTGACCAAACCAAGAAATCCGTGCAAGTTGAGCCGCGTGCCGCGTGGTTTCCGCGCGGCACGCGGCCCTCGGTCGAGCTTTCAGGCCAACGTGATTGGACGTGTCTGCTGGGCGCGATCACCGAGGACGGTGATCGCTTCTTCTCTCGATTTACCGAGTACGTCACGGCCGAACACGCAAAGCATTTCATTTTAGCATTATGTAAAGAATTCGAAGATGACTTGATCGTCGTGTTGGACGGAGCGCCGTATTTCCAGGCGTCGGCCGTCACGGACCTAGCGGCCCGTGACGACCTCGCCTTCGTGACGTTACCCTCGTATTCACCGGAGTTGAATCCAGTCGAAGAATGCTGGAGACAGCTGCAAAAGGCTCTGAGCAACCGCTTTTTTGACTCGCTTGATGAGCTAACAACAGCGATCGACACCGCTCTCGACAAACTCTCTGTTCCTAAAATAAGCAATTACTTCTAATGCCTACTATAGTTTCTTTATCAAGGGTGGATTGGTCCGCCCCTTCTTGATCACTACCGGCCATATGCCTGCTGTACGCCGGAGCATTAAAAAGATTAACCCCCGTCGATGTTTATTCGCCCGCTGTATCCAATAAATCCCCTGAATTCTGCATTCTCACGCCTGAATAGCAAGAACCGACACCGAAGTACATCTAGTGGGAGACCCCCCGTCATCGATGTGTAACGCAGAATCGGCGGCCTTCGTGTGGATTTGCGTATCTGTGATTGGACCTATAGTAGCCTTTGTAAGTCATCACACACCTGATCGCATGACTGCGTTCGATCAGGTGTGCGGACAGTTACAAACGCTACTATAGTTGTTCCCCTCCCCATTCTCGAAGTGTAAGCCGCACGTCTGACACCCCCCGTCATCGAAGTGTAAATATAGGCTCGACAGCCCCCCGTCATCGATGTGAAAATCAGTTCAATACTCGACTCTCTTGCTCTCTACGTGCCAATCACATTCTGGAGTGTCCTCGAGTTCTAGTCCGGTGAACGCCTCGGGATCATTCTTGAAACGCTTCGCGAAGACTCTCGGATCGATATAATCTCGCCCGAGGAAGTCGAATCGGTCGTGAAAGCGCGGACTTGAAACGAAAGTTGAGTGCGGTCCGTTCCTCAACCGACCACGGAGGGGACACCCCTCTATCGATGTGTATTCAAGCTGGATAAGGATGCTATCTACAGAAATTGACGATATTGAGCTGACAGCACCTGAGAACTGACACGGTGACTAACGACAATCACCGGTCGTCTCGGTACATTTCGAACTCGATCAAACTCCATCTATTTTGTAGAACACCCCCCCGCTATCGATGTGTTCGTCAGACCGCCTTGTTTCCACACACCCCTCTATCGATGTGTTCGTCAGGTCGCCTTGCTTCCATACACCCCTCTATTGATGTGTTCGCCAGATCGCCGTGCTTCCATACACCCCTCTATCGATGTGTATCCACGAAATTCGCCCCGTGATCGAAATCGTGATTGTAACATGACGAGCGTGTCCTACTCATCGGGATTGACTGGGCCCTTGTACTCAGAACAGATTTTTTCGCCGTCCCGCCACTGCCAGTAGTAGTAGCGGTTGTCGTTGATCTCCTTGATCGTGATTGTGGCCTTCGACGGGACATCATCCGGAAGGTCATCCGGCCGGTCGTCGATCTCGTCCTCCTCCGACTCCTCTTCGAGACGGGCCTCGCGAGCTTTGTGCTCAGCTAGTTCTTCAGCGTAACGGGCAACGTGCTGGAGCTGGTCTGAAGAGTACCCGTTGAGTGTGTTGACGATCTCTGTTGGGAGTTCCGTCGGCGGCGTTGGTGGCTCATATGACATCTGCGTTCGCCTCGTTTTAACCAACAGAGCGCGTATCCCGATAGATTTGTTGGTTAATACGCCACATGCCTTTGTTATAAAAAGCAAAAATACCCGCGTCTTTAGACGTGGAATAAATCCGACAATCCATTCCACAGTACGCCACCGATAGCAGGCTTGGATATTCTACTTTTATCGAACACCAAAATTTACAAGAGAAACAAGTATAAGTGATTATACAGGCGTTTCACGATGCTGGAAGTCCACCGTACCCACCGAGCGAAAATCCTCAACCACAACCAGGTAGAGGACCCGCTCAACCGGCATGGGTGGAGTGCCAGCAAGCTCTGGAACGTCGCAAACCATCACTCCCGCCAAGTGTGGGAAAAGACGGGTGAGATTCCTGACCACGCCGACCTCAAAGACGAGCTGAAAGGTCACTCAAAATACAAGGGACTGCACAGTCAGTCCAGTCAGCGCGTTCTGGAGGAACTCGCTGAAGCCTTCAACTCGTGGTACGGTTCCGACGACGAGCGGGACAATCCCCCCGGCTACCGCAAACGCAACTACTACGACGACCAAGGCCGCCGCGCCCACGAAGAACACCCGCGCAGCACGGTGACGTGGAAGCAGAACGGCATCAAACACGACCCAGCGAACAACCGAGTACGTCTCTCGAAGGGAGCGAATCACAAGGAACACCCCCGAGCGTGGGAGTACATCCTTGTTGAATACGAGACGCGCCCCGATGTCACGGTCGAGAACCTGCAACAGGTCAGGGCTGTCTACGACCAGCAGAACGAGCGATGGGAACTGCACCTCGTCTGCAAAGACGAAGTTGAGACACCAGATGCACCTGGCAACGAGACTGCGGGCATCGACCTCGGTATCAGCAACTTCGCAGCCGTCGCCTACAGCACCGGGGACGCCGATCTCTACCCCGGCAACCGCCTGAAACAGGACGGGTATTATTTCCCGAAAGAGATTGCCAACTGCGACGACTCAGGTGGTGAACGGGCCACTCATCTCCACGCGAAGTGGTCGGAGCGCAGAACGCACTTTTTCCATAGTCTCGCCAAACACATCGTCCAGCGGTGTGTCGAGAAGGGTGCTGGCCAGATTAATGTTGGAGACTTGGAAGGTGTTCGTGAGGACGAGAACGGCGACTCGAAGAACTGGGGTCGGCACGGCAACCTCGACCTGCATGGGTGGGCGTTCGACCGCTTCACGAACATTCTCGAATACAAGGCAAAAGTCCAGGGCATCAAAGTCGTGGAAGTGTCCGAACGCGACACGAGCAAGACCTGTTGCGTGTGCGGTCGGGAAGACGACAGTCAGCGTGTTGAGCGTGGGTTGTACGTGTGTGATCTGTGTGAGACGGCGTTCAACGCGGATGTGAATGGAGCGGAGAACATCCGTCTCGATATCAACGGCGAAAGTAACTCCGAGTCTGCCGGGCAGTTGTCCGGGGATAGGAGTACCGGCTGGTTGGCACAGCCCGGAGTCTACCTGTATGACTTGTCCAGCGGATTCCAACCGCAGGAACAAGTGGTGGACTGCAAACCTTAATATTCCAACCTCGGAATTCCTTCGCCTTCAGCCGGAGGAGGATGTCAAGCGGGTGAGAGTGTCTGGCCGTCGCCGGACCAAGTCCTCGAACGCTATGGCCGAACAGTCGTGACGACGAGCGTCCTGCACGATGGCTTTCGACACACGGTGGAAGTAGTCTTCACTCTATCGGCGAACCGATCCCCAATGCTCTGAACGGTAAGGTGTGCCGACCGCGTACCCGTCTGTTGGAGGCGACCTCGCCGCCGTTCGTACTCGTCGCGTTTGTGGTTGAGGAAGTCGGCGTTGCCAAGGAACGTTCCCGTGCTGGTGACGGCGAGGTGGCCGTCCACGTTGAGGTCAACGCCGAGAACCGCTCCTTTCTCGACTATTAACGCATCCGTTTCTGGTTCTTTCTCCATGGCGACGTGGAGGTAGTACTCGCCGTCACGCTTGTGCAGGGTCGCCTCTTTGCGCTCCCACTCGTCCCTATTCCAATACTCCCCAAACGGTGCGCCTTCGTCGTCCTCTGATGTGACGTATTCTGCGCGAACCCTGCTGCCGACGGTAGCGAGTGTACAGTAGTCGTCGTTATACGTGACGGTGCGTGTACCATACACGACGACCGTCTGTTCATCGTGCGAGACGCCGATGAACGCGGACGTGAACGGTGCGGTGAACATCCGCAGAAAGATAACTCAGAGTTCCCCGACAGGGGATATGAGTAACGGCTGGTTGGCACAGCCCGGAGTCTTCCTGTTCGACCGCGAGAGCGGGTCGTTCAACACGAGAGAGCAGGGAGACTGCAAACCCTAATATTCCAACGCTCGGGATTCCTCCGGCTAAAGCCGGAGGAGGATGTCAACGACTGTTTGCGGGATCGGTCCTGCTCGGTTGGCGAGTTAGCCGATGCAATGATAAACGCAAATCGTGCGAGACTTTATCGGTTGGCAGAGCCAAGGTCTGCCCGACCAATGAGTCTGGACGACGCGGTTGAAGAGGCTCTCGCAACATACGGGATGTCGCGGAGCGAAGAGGCCGAAGAAATCGGCCGCACGGTCGCGACGCTCCAGGACTAACGTACGCCGCTTACTCGAGAGTCCGAATTTTCTCTACGAACTCCGCGTTAATAGTTCACCGTTCCCCACTCTCCTCCCACTCCGGACGTGGTGTCGGGGACGGGAGTTCGTCAACCACAGTTCGGAGTTCGTCCTCTGTCGTCCACGGGAAGCACCGTTCGTGGAGTTCGAATTTGCGGAACTTGTTGAGATGAACCCAGCTGTACGTTGCTGGCTCTTCGCCCTCATTTGTCCGGTCGTCGATCACATCCCACACCTCCTGTTCGTCGATGTCGAGACCGCTCTCTTGGGCGCGATCAACGAGCGACTCGACGTTTGCTTGGACGTCATCCGCCGCCAAATCGTCTGCGAACGCAATCTCAAGGGCGGCCTGAACGACGTGCTGTGTCGAGTCAAGATTCTCGTCAGTCACCCACGCGTAGTCACGTGGGAACACGTACGACTTGTCGAAATACGGTGGGTCATCGATCTCGCCCAATTCAGGCGCCTCCCCACCACTCTCCTTCTCGAAGACACCGACGATGTAGTCGCTGTATGTCGCGAGCAACGAAAACATGATATCGAACGTATTGAGTCGGTCAGTCGGGAGTTCGAGGAGATCGCCCATGATGAACGGATAGGCACCGAGCTGCTTCGTGAGTTCGTTCTGGACGGCGCGAAGCCGGCGGATATAGGGATCGCGATAGCTCCCCAAGATGAAATACGATGTCCGCTGACTCCAGAGATACGGCAATTCACGCTGGGTAAACCGCCAGATTTCCCGTTTCTCTGCGGGCTCCAGTTCGATGCCCCCGACGGCCTCGTGAACGACGGTCATAATCCCCCCAGCGTCCGGCGGCGGGCTTGGGTCGGTCATTAGCTGCCGATTCAAACCACACCAGCTTATTCCTTCTGAATCACTTTGGCTTTTTCTGGATTAACCAACTTGGATGACCCTAACTGTTATAGCGCCCTCCCTCGTACCAGCACGTATGAGCGAAACCGACACTGGTTCGGCCGATGCAGGGCCGTTCGCGGAACAGCAGCGGCTGTTCAAGCTGCTGTCCCAGGATACGCGCCATCTCATCATCCAGGAGCTGCTGGGCCATCCCGCCCATCTAATGTCGCTCGCCGAACTCGAGTATATGACCGGGAAGAGCCAGGCGGCCATCAAAGACCAGTTGGAGACGTTGATCGACGCCGGGCTCCTCGCACGCTACACGTACGAACCAAGCGAGGGGAAACGTGATCTCCCCTCCCAGTTCTACGGATTCACAGAGCGGGGGGTCGAGGTCCTCCACGACTACAAGTATCTCCGTGGGCTTCCGGTCGCACGTGCCCTCTACGAAAACACGCGCAAGACCGAGAAAATCGAGCGCCACGAATCGGCCCCTCGCCCGGAGCTTCCGGATGCCGTCGCGGAAGCCCTCGACTTCGACGAGCCCGATCTCGACGCCGTCGATGGTGGCACAAACCCATAGTTCGTTGTTGAACAGCACCGTTCTCAACGCTGCAGAGAAGGTACGCCGACTTCGTACCTTGGTCAGGACTCCGTGGGCTCCAGCATGGCTGGCTCGACGTTGATTCGGAGGCGATACGTACTGTCGGTCGATCCGGTGTCGGGCCGCGTCGGATCCAGCAGCGAGTACCCACTCGTGAACGACGCGACGAGTTCCTTGCGAGCGGGGAGGTCGATGCCGAGCTGGTCGGCGAGGTAGACGATCCGTTTGGTCGCAGCGCCGTTGTCGAGATGCTCAAGGTACTCGTTTGCGAGATCGAACCACTGCGTGAAGTCGATGGGCTCGAAGACAACGTGGTACTCAGGGTTTGTCTCTTTGAACCGCCGGTCGATAGAGGCGCGAAGCTCGTCAACTGACTGTCTCGTCGGCTCGCCGACTCGGGCGAGAAACCGGCCGCGGAGATCCGTATCGGTCGCGAGTGCATCACGTAGGAACGCGCGGAGTTCGTCGGCGTCGGCGCCATCGAGTGCGGCGTCGAGTTGATCGCCTTCGTCAGGCGGGGGGTCGTCGATACACCGAAGCAACACGGCGACGACGTGCTTGCACGTACCCGGCCCGTCGTACGGACAATCACACCACGGGGCAAACCCGTCGGTGGCGAGGTCAACACGGACCTCGTACTGACGGCTGCCGCTCACGATGGCGGTTACGGTGGTACCGATGCAGTGTATTTCGTGGATACGGCTCTCAGTGAGATATCGTTCGCCACGTTCGAAGACCGCGTCCGTACAGATATCTCGAACCGCCTCCTCGGTTACGTCCATATGCGTTGACGGTGTTCCAGCGCGAACGGGAAAACCGATCGTCGATCTCGCCTTCGCACTGGATTAGAACGGTCTGGTTTTGCGAGAAGCCATGATACAACTGTAGCACACCTAGAACTCCCAGCTTGGCGGAGTCCTATTCGGTGGCGAGTTCCTCGTAGATATCCGCGTGCTCGTCGAGGTCTTGACGACCGAGGAACCGGATGAGATACTGCCGCGCCTCCTCGGCGGACAGCTCATCGGGCATCTCGGGCGGCTCGCTTTCAGCGGCCATGCTTATTCCTCACTACGGGGGTCGTGGTCATAATCGTTCGGTTCGTGGGATTCCTGCTCGCCGGTGTCGCGGTCCGCCGGGAGCTGCTCCGCTCCCTCGATACGGGCCAGCCACAAATTGATGATCGCCTCGTATTCCGGTGTCAGCGGCTCTGTGTGCGCCCGCAGATACGCGAGCACGTCGTCCGCATCGACGCTGGACTCATCCGTCGCGAACGCCTTCACAATCTCTTTGATCTCCCGATCGTAGTCGAAGCGCAGCACATTCAGCGCGTAGAAAATCCGGGTCGACATGAGCGCCGTTCGCTTATTACCATCAATGAACGGATGATTGGCCGCAATGAGCCGGAGCAGTTGGAAGGCCTTCTCGTGGAGCAATTCGGCGCCCTGACCGAACTGGCCTTCCTGAACGTGTTCCACGGCGTATTCGATATCGCCTGGCGAAGCCACTCCGGCGGTGGTCTCTGCATTGCATCCACGATCAGCTCGTGAATGGCGTGGATGTCGTCGGCCGATAGGTAGCTGATGACCAGATCTGGGCGACAGTAGTCTATATTCCAATCTCACCGATATAATTATAAATACATCGGTGTAATTGGAATCTATGAGGGAAGCAGAGCTTCGAGTTATCGACGGTTTACGCGATCGGTCCTACTCAGTTGGCGAGTTAGCCGATGCAATCGATAAAAGTCAAAGCTGGACATCGGAGGTCGTTGGCGACCTCGAACACGCCAATCTTGTGGAGCGAACCGACGGCGTCCAATTGGCAACCACGTACGAAGCGTCACTGCTTGCCGAGCTCCTTGACCGCTACGCACTTACGAAGGTACTGACGGGAACGAAAGAGGACATTTTGAGTGCGCTGGTTGGCGGCCCGACGACGATTTCGGAGTTACAACAGCAGGGCTTCGCCAAGTCCACGCTCTACAAGCATTTGAACGAGATCCAGGAAACTGGCGCGATCGCGCATACGGACGATGGGTATATCATCAGCGATGATACGCTCCGGTCGTTTCTCGAAGCTAAAACCCGAACGACACCGTTCGAAACCGAATACCGCGCGAACGGCGACCGAATGGTCGCGACGAGCAAGGACACCGTCGATGGGAAGCCGACTGCGTTCTCGGCGTTCACTCGCTACGGTGTTGACTATCACCCAGCGAAGACCTACGTGTATCAAGGTGATCGCTCGCTAGAACTCGAAGCAATTCTGATCCATGCGGTGACTGTCGCTGAGAACAAGAAACAGATGGCGATGGCTGGCGTGTTCTATCTCACGCATCGCGCGAGCCTCGACACCAGCGACCTGTGGCGGCTCGCAAACAGGTGGGAGTGCGTCGAGAAATGGGCCGATCTCTTTGCATACATCGATCAGCGGGAGGTCCACCACGAGGAGCTCTTTCTCCCGTGGGAGGAATTCATCGATATCGCGAACGACTATGGGGTCTATCCGCGCGGCCAACATCCGGAAGATAGCCTTCGACGGGGGCTCGAAGAGCTTGGCGACTACTTGGAGACGTCTGCCGACGTGTATCTTCTCGGCGGTGGCAACCTCATTCTGCGTGGGTTGAAGGATTCAACGAAAGACGTCGACATCGTCGTTGAGGACGGACAGACGTTCCTCGCACTCGCTGAATCGCTCCAGGACCTGGGATACGAGGAGCGTGGTGACTTGGAAACGGCATACAACCAACTCGATCCCAGTATTGTGCTGGAGAAGGAGGGATTTCCACGCTGGGACATCTTCGTAGAGGCGGTTGCTGGTCAGCTCCAGTTGACGCCGGCGATGATCGAGCGGTGCGACCAGTCATTCGAGTACGGCAATCTCCATGTACATCTGCTCTCGCTGACTGACATCTTCGTATTCAAATCGATCACGGAACGCGAAGGCGATCTCGAAGACGTCGCACTGATCGCCAGACAAGCCGACCTCAACTGGGAAAGTATCTTCCAAGAGATCACAACCCAGGAAGATCGCACTGACCAATTCTTCTCCTTTGCAGTGCTTGATACGCTCAATATCCTCGATGAGCGACACAATATTGCGGCCCCAATTACCGATCGCCTCGTCTCGTACTGTCTCGAGAACGCGTTGCTCGTCTTGCTGGACGCTCCGAAAACGATCGAAGACCTCCGAGAAGAGCTGGATTTTCCCGATCACCAGATCTACAACAAGCTCCGGAAGCTCGAAGAGGAGGGACAGATCACCGTCGACCGCAGCGGTCGGCTCAATACATACCAGCGGGCCGAATCGACTGATCGGTAATTCTGCACCAAGATCATTCGTCCGGGTTGACTAGCTTTTTGTACTTCGGCGTCACTGAATCTCCTCCCCGCCACTGCCAAGAGTCGTAGCGCTTGACATTGATGTCCTTGATTGTGATTGTGGCCATCGACGACTGGCCGCTCGTCAATCTCGGTCTCATCCGAATCATCTTCGAGGCGGATCTTGTGAGTCTTGTACTCTGCCAGCTCCTCGGGATAGCGTGCGACGTGCTGGAGTTACTCCCACACGTGTTCGTACTCACAGACAGCTTGGAAGTAACTTGGCTCATCGACGACTGGTCGAGGGATAACGCCACCGTCGAAGTCGCTCAACCGTCCGAGGTGAATCGGGAAATGGCCGGTCGATGGGTCATCCTCTCCGCTCGTGGCGACGAGCCGTCGATTGACCAGTCGGAGGGTTGCCGTATCGTCTTCCTGTTCGGCGGTTCGTTTCCACTGTTCGATCGCGTTTCGGACGGCGGACTGCTTCGCCGGCGCGATATCGTCCTTCGGGACGTTCACCCACACGTGCGCGTTCTCCGTGATGTATAGTCGCCCGGCTGTTCCGCGGTATCGTTGATACTTGTCGACGAGTTCGGGGTGGTGGAACGCGGATTCGAATCGGTAGTCCTTCCACTTCCAGAACAGGCTCTCGTCCTGGCCGACACTCCAGCGTTCCCCGTGGTGGAACGGAAACCCGGTCCACACTTTGATACTGTTTCTGGTTGGTGTCGGTGGGTCCGAGTCGACTTCGTCGAAGTCGAGTGTTCCCGAGAGTTTCCCGACGTACACGGGTATCCATCCCGTGTCGATGGGGGCCTCGTCGACGTGTTTGTAGTCGTCGGCTTTGACTTTGGTGATGACTTCGTTGTCAGCCGTGACGCGGAAACTCCCGTACCCGCCGGTCTTCCCGAGAAGAACGAGCGCACGGCGCAATCCATGCGGTGGCTCCGTGTAGATCGCGAGGTCCCGTTGCTCCCACTTGAGTACGGCATCGTCGAAGTCGTCGTCAGAGACGAGGCTGTATTTCGAGCCTCGGTACGCGGACGGCCATGGTTTCCCCGGCTGTAGTGTGACTGATCGTTGATTTTCCAACGGGACATTCGTCGGTTCCTCCCTCAGTGTTGCCTTCATCGAGACTCTCCCGTGTAGTCGACATCCATCGCAGCTACGGCACTAGCCAGCGATCCGAACGTTTTCTGATAGTATTCGACCGGATACGATCCGTGGGCTTCTACGTCTCTCCAAGACTGCAGTCCATTCGCGTCTTGTTTTACTTCTAAGAGGTCGGACACCAGTTCTCCCCGTCCGACATCGGTGTAGGTGGTCGACTGGCCATCCACGCCGCTGGATGCGCCGTCCGCCGTAGCCGGATCGTCATCTGCAGTCGACCCCGACTGCTGGTTCCCGTCGCCGATCTCGTCCACGAACCGATCGAATGCCTCGAAATCGCCATCTTCATTCGGGTCGGCGTACAGCGTCCCAGTTTCACCGGACGGGGAGCGACCCCCGCCGAGCGGGTCGTCCCGTGCGGTCGACCGGTCCAAGCCGGTGGTCTGTTGGCCCGTGTTCGGCTCCGTCCGTTCATCCGTCGCGGACGTGGTGGCCGCCTCGGCGGGCGTGGTGAGCGAATCGATATCGAATGCCCGACCGACGTCGAGTGGATCGACGGACTTCCTCGGAGACGGAATCGAGGGTAGGTTGACGAGGTCAGTCAGCGGTCCGTCGTGGGATTCCCCGTCCTCGAGTAGCGTCCCCGCAGTAGCCATCGGGATTCTGGCGCGGCGGAACCACTCTCCGACGTGCCCGGCATCGAAACAGTGGATGTCGTGTTCCTCGGCTCGCGAGACGGCCTCGTCGGTGAACGCTCGATTCGTGACGATTGCCAGTTCGGACGGGCGTCTGATATCGTCCGGGACGACGGTCCCGTTCAGTATCGCATCGACATGGCTGGCATCGACAGTTCCCGACAAGAGTGGGACGATACGCAAGGCGACGGTGGCGTGTTGGCGATGCCAGACGAGATCGGTTTCGACGTGCGTCGTTCCGGGCGGGCGTACCGTGTTCCCATCGAACTGTTCGAGTACACCCCCGATGAGCCGAGCGGCTTCACGGTTCGAGAGGTATTCTAAGTCGTTGACGGCGAGTTGATATGGGACGGAATCCCGCGGTTCTGCGTCTGTAGCTTCGGGTTGTGAGAGGTCGATCCCCGCTGCCGACGTGTCCTCGGAGACGGGCATGCGTTCGACGATGTGTTCGACACGGGACGTCGGGATGTCCTCGAACTCGTGTTGTGCCAGATACTCAGCTATACGACGCTTCGGGACGTCGTCCGCAACCCCGTTTTCGACGGTTGCACGGACACTGTCCGGGTCGTACCACGAGAAGGATCGTTCGCTATCGCTCATAGTCGCCCTCCCGAGAGTCGGGCAAGCAACCCGGTTCGGTACTGTTCGACGATATCCCCGGTTTCGCGTTCGAGCACGACGATCTCGTCCGACCGCATGAGCCGCGTCCCGTGGACGACGACATACGCCGAATTGGTACTGATGCGCATCGAGCGGAAACTGAGCGAATTCGGGAGCGTGTCTTCGACTTTCGGCTGTAGTGTGTCGTTCTCGGCCAACTCCTGACAGGTTCGACACTCTCCATTGTCCACTGCCGCCGTCGCGACCTGTTGTCGGCACGTGGTACACGTAGTCTGGTGCTCCGAACACACCGCTCTCTCCAGGATCGGGTCGGTGTGAGCGTGTTCGGAACACAGGTTCGCGTCGTCGACGACGCATTGCTCCAAGTGATTGTTACAGCGTGGCTGGTCCTGGTCGGTCTCGTGTCCGCAGACGCTGCACGTCGCGATGTGCTCGTGACAGTGCCGGTCCTCGTCGTCGACACATTCGGTGCTGTCCGCGACACAGATCGGGTCGTTGCAGGTGCCACACCGGGTGTGGTGGTCGGCACAGAAGCTCTCCTTGCAGTGGATACAGTCCGCACCGTCCGAGAGGCACGTCGTTTCACCGCATGCATCGCAGGTTTTCCGGTCGGTGTGGCAGACGGGGTTCCCGCAGTCGTCACATTCCGCTGAATGATCCGTACAGAACGTGAAGTCACACTCCACGCAGGTGTCCGAATGAGTTGCACAATACGGTTCGTCACAGGTGAGACACGTCTCGGTGTGGCTCATGCAGTGGGGTCGCTCACAGGTAGTACACGCCATCGCATGCTCGTCGCACAACAGATCACCGCAGTGAGTACAGGTTTTGACATGGTCGCTAGTTGTCCACTCTCTTGATGGCGGCGGCAACAAGAGTCCGGTCTAACACGGTAAGGACGCTGATACGAGACGAAGTACACATCTGACGCCACGGAGAGTTGAGGAAGAGTCACAAATCTGGATTGTTTTGGCTGTAGTTGTCGTTCAGACTGATCTCCGAAGACAGCTGTCGCTGTTCGCCAGCCTCGCTTCGCCGAAGCGAGGCGGCTCAACCGAGTCCGTGTTCGTATCCTGCTGGCAGTCCTTCTCCGTTAGTCCGGTACTTCTCTTTCCAGCCGAGTTCGTCGTCTAACACCCGTTCGATCCCGTGCAAAAACGCGTCACCAAACGCGAATGTTTTCGGAAGTGCTCGCCCGCCCCGCCGTGGTCGGGCGAGCACGGCCCACTGTAACACGAGCCACAACTGCTCTAACAGAAACCCCACGCCCACGTAGAACAGCCGGATTGTCGTCGATGGCGTTGTTGTCAGGGCACGCGCTTCTCGGAACTTCTCGTAGCTCTTCTCTATCCGTGAACGCTTGTTGTAGGTCGTAGCGACTTGCGCGGGCGTGCGGTCTTCCAGACCGTACGCCGCGTATCCTGTCGCTTTCACACCAGACTTTCCGCGGTCACCGTTCTGATAGGTAACGTTCACCGCCAGTGGATACGTCTGTTCGTGCTCTTTCCCTTCGCAAATCGTCTCTTCGGTCATGTGTGACGCGGCCTTGGAGAGTTTCTTCCGGAGCGAGTCTTTCCGGGTTATGACCGGAAAGACTGGCGGTGCTGTCTCCCGAAGAATACCGATTAACTCCCCGACAAAGGCGTCCCTGTCCATGAGGATCTGGTCGGTCTCGAATGGGTATGTTTCGACGCGGGCGAGCACGCGCTCGACCGCGTCGGCCTTGCTGTCCTCGCCGTCAACTGGTTCAACCGCCAGTGTGAGTGGCTTTCCCTGCGCGATGACGAACGCAGTACAGTACCGGTGACACTTCGTGGTTCCATCTCGTGCTTCCATTCTCCTGAACTCGTCCTCGTCGTCTGGATGACCGTGGAACGGATTGTCCATGAAGTCCAGACAGATGGTTCTCGACCCGCCGCGGTCGAGAACCGTCATCGCCACCAGTGCGAGGATATCGTTGACAGCATCAAGCATCGGCTCTTTCTCCAAGGTGTGCAACCAGTCCATCACTGGCTCGCGGTTTGGCGTGTCCTCAGTGTTCGTCGTGACACCGTTGACGGAGGTTGTGTCAACAGCAGCTCGTAAGACGACTTCCATGATTTCCTCGGAATCGAGGCCGGAGCCCTCGATTCCTTCCATCGGTATCAGCTCAAGCAACTCCATGCTAAGAGACTTCAACTGGCTGCTCGAAATGTACTCGTCCGGATCTGTGAGGATGCGTTTGAGTCTTGGGAACTCCATCACACACAGGAATCCGGGCAGCGGCTGAATCAGGCGACTGATTCAGTCGCGTCATTCTAATCACTACGTGTCAGAAACTGGTCTCTTGAGCCAGAGTGGACAACTAGCGATGGTCTTCGCAGACTCCCTCACCGCACGCGTCACAGGGAACGATGTGGGAGGTACAGTGTAGCTTTCCGTCGACGGTACACGTGGCTTGGTCCGTTTGACAGAGGACGTCGTCGCAGGTCGCACAGGTCACCCTGTCCTCCTGACAGACGTGGTCGCCGCATCGATCGCAGGCTTCCAGATGCTCGGGCGTGAACAGCGTTCCGCAGTCAGCACACTCGGCTGCGTGGTCTACGCATCGGACCTCATCGGTATCGTCGGTGGTGACGGAGTGAGCCGGGCAAAACGCATCGTCACAGACGGCACAGGTCCGGTTGTGCTCGGCACAAACCGTCTCTCCGCTATGGCTACATGTCCCTTCGTGGTGCTGACAGACGACACCGTCACAGTACGCGCAGTCGGTGACGAGGTCGGCACAGTAGACCTCCTCGCATTGAGCACACGTCTCCGCGTGCGTGTCACAGAGGGCGGCATCGTGGTCCGAACACCGGGATCGGTCGGCCGGGCAGAGGACGTCCCCACATGTCGCACACGTCTCGCTGTGCTCGGGACACAGGGCCTTCTCACACGTGTCGCACGTCTCTGCGTGTGCCTCGCAGGTGACCGCGTCACAGACGGCACAATGTATCCGGTCCGGTTCACAGATATCGTCGCCACAGGTCGCACACGCTTCGAGATGATCCGTACAGAACGGGTCGTCACACAGGTCACAGCGGTCGGTGTGAGTCGGGCAAACGAGGCCGTCACACTTCATACAGACCGCCGAGTCGGTGGTACAGACGATCTCGTCACAGATTCGACACTCACCACGGTCGGTCTCACAAATTTCCTGACCGCAGGTTCCACACGCCGCCAAGTGTTGGGTCCCGAAGGAATCCGCACAGATCTCACACTCGTTGCTGTGCGTGTCACACAGCGCCTCACTGCAACCTGCGCAGTCGACAGCGTGGTCGGTACAGATCGTGTCCCCGCAGGTGCCACAGGTCGTGGAGTCCGTTGCACAGACGCTGCGGTCACAGGTGGCACACGTGGAGAGGTGGGCGCTCCCGAAGTGGTTCATGCAAATTTCGCATTGCTCGACTGCTTCGGCACAATGATGCCCGCCACACCCGTCACAGGCGACGGCGTCGTCGTGACAGCGAGTATCACCGCACGTCTCACAGGTCACTCGGTCGTCGGGACACAGTTCGACGTCACAGGCGGTACAGGACCGGAGATGGGTCTCACAGATCGTGTCCGTACACTCGTCACAGGTGTCGGAGTGAGCGTCGCAGTGGAGGTCCCCGTCGACACGGCACCGGTGGAGGTGCGAGTCACCGTGGAACGTCCCACAACTGGCACACGCCTCACCGCAGGCCAAACACGTCGCCTGCTCAGTCTTCGCACACGTTTCGGTGTGGCTCGTACACACCGCTCGGCCACACTCGTCGCAGACCGAGCCACATCGGTGACATTCGACGCGACCGCACAACTCGCAGGCTGCGACCGGTGTCTCACAGTTCGGACAGCCGGTTTCACCGCACTCCGTACAGACGTTCAGACAGCCAGCACAGACGACGCTCCCACATGTGCACACTTGGGGCCGGGTCGTTCGATCGAACGAGGTCTCACACGTCGCACACCCGAATTCGATCGTTTCCCCCGTTGCAGGTGCATATCGAGCCGACGCGGTCCCGGAGCGTTCACCGTCGCCGATCGAGAGTCTGAGGGTGCCGACATCGTGGGAGAGGAGCGTCATCCCGACGAGGGAGATGTTCACGGTGACGTCGTGTCGGTCGACCATGTCCTCGATCTCGTCCCGCTCGCGTTTGTCGAACGATTTCCGTCGTTGACGGAGCGCGGCACCGTGGAGTTCCTCACCGAGTTCGTCCCGCCGTTGGTCGTACAGCTCACTGATTTCCTCGGCCCGAGTTGCTGCGGCCTCGGTCGCTTCGTTTAGTAATTCGGCTGCATCGGCTTCGATACGCCGTTCGATTTCCTCGATGGCCGTGGCGTATCGCTGTTCAATCGTCTCAGCTGCTGGGTCGATGTCGGCCGGTTCGTGGGATCGGCTGAGCGAACTGGCGTGTGCCAGTAACCGGTCGGTGAGGGCTGGTTGGGGACTGCCGTTTGCAAGGTCGAGCGTGACGGTTTCGAACCGTTCTCGGTGAAACGACGAGACACTCTCCATCTCGATCAAAAAATGGAACGCGACGGCGTCAGCGGTCTGTTCGGGGTCGAACTCCTCGATCGTTACTGTCGTTTCGGAGACGTCGAGCACGTCGGGCAGCGTAACCTGCATATCCGCCGCTGTGAGGTACAGTTTCCCGATCGAGATATCCTCTTTCACCAGTTCGAGTAACTGGTTGAACGCGAGGGAGCCGGGTTGAACGAGCAGTTCGTCACGACCCGGTTGCTGATCTTTCGGATCGAACACGACGGCGACGTCACGGGACTCGGCGAGATTCCGGAGCGGTTCCGGGAGTGTGACGTGCCACGAATCCGCGTCGCGTCTGTTGACGTCGCCGCCGTACGCTTCGATCGTCGTCGCAGTGAATCGACGGACCTCCAACCGATTGAGCGTCCCGACGTCGTCGACGCTCATGCGCTCTCACCGAACTCGAAGCTGTCGAACACACCGCGGTTAAACTCGTCCATTTTCTCCGCGGCTTCGGTGTTTTCTTCGAGGTCAACCGCCATATCCTCGAAGTTGTTTTCGAGCTCGACTTTGGAATCGGCGTGGCGTAACTGCTCGAAGACTTCGCGTTCGAAGTCCGAGCCGGATTTCTCCATGCGTGAGAGGATGTCCCGGAGCCCACCGATCGATTGATTGAACAGATCGATCTTCCCGAATAGTTTGTTCAGGACGTGTTCCTCGATCGTGCCCTCCAACGCCATGTTGAACACGTGGACCTCACGCTCCTGCCCGATGCGGTCGACTCGCCCGATTCGCTGTTCGACCTTCATCGGGTTCCACGGTAGGTCGTAGTTCACGAGGACGTTACAGAACTGCATGTTCCGTCCCTCACTGATCGAATCAGTGGCGACCATGATGCCGCCCTCGTCTTTGAACTGTGCGACTTTCCGCTCCTTTCCCTTGCTGGAAAGGTCCCCGTTGACGATGTGGACCGGCAGATCCAGCCCACGAATACTGTCGGCGATCGCGTCTTGGGTCGGACGGAACTGTGTGAACACGACCGCTCTGGTCGTTCCGATCTGGTCCTGAATCGTTTCGATGATGTGGCGCAGTCGTTCCTGCTTCGTCGTCCGATCGATGTCGTCGACGATCGACTGGATGTCCCGCAACGCGTTCCGTTCGCTTCGCGAGAGAACCTTATCGTTGTCAGCCAGCCACCGGTCGATCGTCTTATCGACCGCGTACGGGCTCGAAACGACCTCTTTCTGCAACGTGAACAGGACGAGGTGCCGGGCGTCGTCGCTGGAGTAGTTCGACCGGACGTAGTCCGTAACGGCGTCGTACAACTCGGTTTCCGTCGTCGACGGTTCGAAGACGCTCGTGTGGACGTTCCGGTTCGTGAAGTCGATTTTCGTCTCTTCACGCCGGTTCCGAATCATCACGCGATTGAGCTTCTCCTGTAGTTCTTCGCTCCGTTTGATCTGGGCGTCGTCGCTGTCGACGACGTACCGCTTATCGAACTGTTGCTTGGTGCCGAGCATCCCGGGTCGGATGAGATCAATGATGTTGTAGAGGTCCGAGATGTCGTTTTGAATCGGTGTCGCAGTCGCGAAAAATGCCTCCCCGTAACTGAGTTCGTCGATCAGTTCGTACCGCATCGTGTCGGCGTTGCGGACGTAGTGTGCTTCGTCGAGGACGACGACGTCCCACCGCCGTGAGAGAACGTCGTCCCTGTTCGTCTTCGACTTGGCAGTGTCGACGCTCGCGATGATCTTGTCGTGCGCATCGAACCCGCATCTGTTCTAGTTTAGTGGCGGTCAAAGCCGAACTCACCTCGTTCAACCTGCTCACGTAACCGATCTCTGTGTGGATTTGGATTTCGTGCCACCCATAACAACAGCTCGTCCAGATCTGGCAGTTCGTAGCCCAACTCGACCATGAGGTACAGCTGGATCAGATGAGCGTGGCGTTCGACGGCTAGCGAACAGCGACGGCGGGGGAGCCGCGACGCCGACGAGTCGGCGTCTTCGGCGGCTTCGGCCTCTCGTTGTCTTGCCTCAAGCGACCGTAACTCATCCACGATTACACGACTCATCAGCAGCGAAATTGCCGCCATGATGATCAGCGCCTCGATGATGTAGGCGTCGGTCGTGTTGATCTCATCCAAGCCGAACCGCGACTTCAGCTCCTTGAACAGCAGTTCGACCTCCCAGCGCGCCCGATAGAGCTGCGCAATATCGGGCGCGCTATAGTCGTCTTTGCCGAGATTCGTCAGGTAGAGGTGGTACTCTTCGGTCTCCTCGTTGCGCAGGCCGACCAGTCGAAACGTCCGGGTCGCGCTGGCGCCCGACCCTCCCTTGCGCTCGAATGAGAGCGTGATGCGGACGTCGATCTCCTGTCGCTGCAGGTCGTCGAGGACGGCCTGCAGCGACTCCCCTTCGAGTGGGATACTGTTGCCCCGCCACGTCCGCAGTTCTTCGACGATCTCGAAGTTCGCGTTTTCCTTGACGCGGGAGACGAACCAGCCGCCGTTCTGGTCGATGCGGTCGAACAGCCAGAAGTCGTAGAAGCCCAAATCGAGCAGTATGAGGGCGTCAGCTACCCACTCTCCGGTGGGTAGCTGACTCCGGTCGTGAGTAGTTCCGTCGGTTGTACGGAACCGGGTTGGAAGGCCGGTGGAGAGTGACTCTGTGAGGTGGAGCTTCAGTTCAGCCTGGTCTTCGCCAGTTGCTGCGTAGATATCAGCGGCGTCCTGGTACAGCGAAACGATAGTTGCGTCGGCAATGAGGACGTCTCGAAAGCGTTCGAGACGTCCGTTCAACTCGGCTCGTCCGGTATCGAGATTTTCGATGGCGTCATCGAGAATCTCTCGAAGGAGTGCAACGAAACCCGGTTCGAACCAGTCGTGGAACGCCGCGTAAGAGAGTTCCTCGCAGTCAGCCATCTCGACGTAGCGTTCGAGAAATGCCTGGAGAGAGCGGTCTGATCCAGCGGCGAAACCGAACGAGAGCGTGTAGAATAGCGCAACGATGTCGAACTTCCGCTCTCGTTCGACAAGTGATGTTGCGCGAGCGCGCTCGCGCAACTCGTCGGAGGGAAACGCTCTTTGAATCCGGTCAACAATCACCGAATCCGGTGGGGTATAGGTCACACTTCCCACCGGATTCCTCAACCGGGTAGTTGCAACGATATCCAATCAACAGACGGCGGTTGGATTCTTCGCTAAACTAGAACGCATGATCGAACCCGTAAAAATCCTCGTCGTAGTTACAAACGAAATCCAGTCCGAATTTCTCTTTCAGTTCCTTCTGCCATTGTGGGGCTAGCTGTGCAGGGGTCAGGATGAGGAAACTGTCTCGGGTGTCGCGGAAATCCATCTCCTTGAGGACCATCCCAACCTCGATGGTCTTCCCGAGTCCGACTTCGTCGGCGAACAAGGCCCCGCCGCTCATCTTGAACAGTGCGCGGTGGGCGGCCTGCAGTTGGTGGTCCAGCAGTTTGATCTGGTCTTTGATCTCCTCAACAGAGAGTAACTCCTGTTGCCCTTGCGCGATTTCGAACTCACGTGCGTGGACGTTGAGGAGATGCCCCGTCACGTTTGCAGTGTCGGTAGAAAGTGCGTCTACAGCGACCGACGGATCGTCGACGGAATACGATAGCTCCGGAGCGATTCCGGAGTCCGACACCTCTTGAGACATCGATACTCTTCAATCTGGTACGAAGATAATAAACATCCCGTTGCCATTCCATGACCTGATAATCGAACCAATAATAATTTGACATGTGCTCGAGTACGTGGTCACTCCTCAAGCCCGTCGCCAGACATATATCTCTCGCTCTGAATCCATCATAAAACGGTCCCCTCTGACCGCCACCAGTTACCGATGACAATAAATTACGATCCCGGAGAGAAGTGGACCGAGCATTATCGTGGCTATCGACTCCGGACGAACCCGGACGGTGATGTCTGGTGGCAGGCATACCAGGGAACCGACCGATTGTACTTGGAGCCGACCCCCGAAGGGCTCGTTGAGTCACTACTCGAACTCAAACGCCTTGGCGGCCGGATCCGGATAACCGAAGGTAATGACGTACTCACACGGGCCGAAGAGGACGACGGATACGAAACGTATTGGATCGGGACGTTCGACCTCGACGGGGAGTTGGTCCCGCCGGAGGACCCGGAGTTCAGTGTTCCGGTACAGCCTGATGGGTTGGCTCCCGGTGACTTCTGGCCGAGCGTATACGACGGTGCAAAATACTCGTTCGGCCCCGGTGTCGAACGAATCTGGTGGGATAACCCACAGACCCACAAGCGACATCCAGTCCGGAAATCGCTCTCGGGGGACTTGGTGACGACGCTGTCGCGGTACAAGCCACAGGGTGGGTCCTTGCGAGTCACACCGTGGAACGACGTCCTGACACTCGTGGACCTAGACAAACTCCCGTCAGAAACCAGGACCGAATTCGAGTCACTCCCGCGGGTGGTGAAGAACCTCATCGCGCTTCGGCGCGACCGTGGCGGCGTCCAGAAGCTTCCGATTTACGCCGGGAAAGCTGAGACCACGCCGTTCGCTGTCGACGATCCGCCATCGCTGACCGATCCATTCGACGACGGGAGCGGCGGGGTCGATAGCTGGCTCGACTCGCTCGGTGACACGTCGCAGACGGATGTCGAGAACCACACTGTTGGTGGCTCGGATGCTGACGCAGACCCAGCAGATGAGTACGACACCGATATTCCAGACGATGATCCCTCCGAGTGGTGAGTATGGGGCGACGTTTTCCACCACCGCTGTTCGGTGTCGAAGAACCCGAAGCCAGAGCACGGTGCTTCGTCAACATTGCTATCGCCGCGACTGAACCTCTGGAGAAAGCGGAAGTCGTTCGTCGTGCTCGCTCACAATTACTGAAACCAGATGGAGAGCGATACTCAGAGCAGTATCTTCGCCGTATCGTCTCGACGTACATCCAACTAGGAGTCCTCCGACAAACGAAGGAGGGAGTCACGGTGTACGAGTTCGCCCACGACTGGCGATCGGGGGAGTTGGGGTTCGAGACGTTCCTCTGGTACGGCGTCAAGCAATCGTGGGCGCTCGAAGGCTCCTTCCCCGAAGGTATCGAGGGGTTGTACAGCATTCACCACGTCGTCAAACAGGCTGGTGAGCCGGTACAGCGAGGGACGATCCGGACGCGTCTCGGTGAACAGTACGGGTACGAGTTCAACGAGGAGGGCATCCGCGGGTATCCGCTGCTGTTAGAGAGTATGGGGGCATTGCACGACGGTGAGAACGGGTACGAAACGACGACTCCCGAGACGTTCAGTGAGCGGTTCCGAAACGCTGATATTCTGTGGCAGTTCGAGCAGTGGCTCAAGCGGGAAGGCCCGAACACAACCCCACCCTCAGAGCGAGTGAAACGTGACCTCGCGAAGTACTATATGTACCGTGAATCCGGTGGGCACGGCCAACACCGGCAACTTCTCGATACAGCTAGGCGAGAGTACCTCGACGAGGCGGTGCTGACGGATACGTCGGAACCGAGGCTCAGACGATCGGCGACGTACGTCGAACAACGGCGGCATCGACGAAACCTCCGAGACACGATCTGTACGGAATTCGAGTCGTTCTCCCCACAAGATCTCGCCGGTCTATCGACGGCGATACTCGAACAGATCGCCGAGGCCGACACCGAGGCCGCAGCGATTCGAGCGAAAACAAGCGCCGGGAGCGGGTTCTCACGGGCCACGCTTGAAGCGATGGTGCCAGATCGACCGGCCTACACGTTCCCCGAAGGGTTCGACCTGTACGACTGGCAGACGGAAGCCGCGACGCGGTGGTTCTCCGACGAGACGACTGGCCCCGAACGCGGTATCGCACAGGTGGTGACCGGTGCCGGGAAAACCGTGATGGCACTCGAAGTCGTGCGTCAGTGGCTCGCCGATCACCCGGATGGAGTGGTGACGGTCGTGGTCCCGACGAAGGTACTCATGCACCAGTGGCTCGAAGAACTCGTCGAAACACTCGGTGTCCCCGCCGGCGACATCGGCTGGCTCGGCGATGGACACAAAGACGGATTCGAGGACGGATATCGGGTACTCGTTTCGATCGTCAATTCTGCGGTCAAAGACGGGTCGCTGTCACAGACGGTACGAAACGCCGACGTCACCGACCATCTGCTCATCGCCGACGAATGTCACCGCTATACTGGCGACACCTTCTCCAACGTGTTCGACTGTCACAGAACAGCTAGCTTAGGACTCTCTGCGACCCCACTGTCCGACCCGACCGCTGATGAACGGAGCCCTGAAGACGAACTGTTGGTTGCGAACCTCGGCGAGATCTACTACGACCTATCGTACGACGAAGGCCAACGCCGTGGTCTCATTCCCGACTTCCGAATCAATTACGTCGGGTTCGAACTCACTGACGACGAGCGGATGGCGTACCAGCGGTTAACCGATGCCGTGGTTGACGCCGTCACCGATATCGAGCAGCAATACCAGAACCGGTTATACGAGCTCAGTGGGAGCTTCTCACGGAAACTACAGATCATTCGGAACGATGCCGACAGAGCAACCCCAGCGATTTCGGATTATTTCAAATACACACAGGAGCGACGGGAACTGGTGGCTGACGCGGTCGCTCGGCAAGCCGTAACGCTAGACCTGTTGGAAGATAGTGTGGACAACGAGCAGAAAGCGATCGTGTTCCAGGAGCGAATCGAGCAGTTGGAGCGGATGGTCGCCCCGAAAGAGACACGCGGCCGTGACGCACGGACTGGCGAACTTTCGGAGACGGATGTCGACCGCGCGCAACTCTACGACCGCTACCCGGCATTGAAACGAATCGACGAGAAACTAGAAGAGTTGTTCTTTACGGCGAGTTACCGCCCCGTCATGTATCATTCCGGACACCGAAACACGGTGTGGAACGACTTTGCCATCGAATGGTTCAGCGACGACGGGTTTGCAAACGTCATGCTGAGCGTCAAGGCGCTTATCGAAGGTGTCGACGTGCCGTCCGCTGATCTCGGCATCGTCCGTGTCTCTTCCGGGAGCGTCAGACAACGCATCCAAACGCTCGGCCGTATCCTTCGGACCGGCGAGGATCCAGACAAGCGAGCAGAGTTGTTTGTGCTCTACGCACGTGACACGGTTGATGCAAATATCTTCGAGCGATACGACTGGCGGAACGAACTTTCACAGGCTGAGGTCCGTCATCTCACGTGGGAAACCGAAGAGGATGCGATCACCGGTCATCTCAGATCTGCAACTGACGGCGAAATTCCTGATCCTCCGACGAGTCAAACCATCCCGGACCCTGCGGAGTTGGAACAGGGCGATCCGTACCCGGGGCCGAGCGACGGATTCGAGTTCAGTGTCGATGCTGAAGGCCGTCCGTTCACTAGTACACGAGACAGTCGAACGTTCATCGAGTCGGCGAGCTACCAAGACGCCGCCTCGTTCATCCAGGAGGCGAAAGGCGGTGGGAGCGTGACAGTCAACGAGGCAAACCATGCAGTGACCTATCTTGGCGACTCGCTCGTCTTCGTCGGTGTTGTCGATGACCCCACAGAGATCGAATATGAACAAAATACCGCCGGTGGGTTAACCGACGACTCGGGGTTCTCTTTAGATGACATGGATAGGTAGATCTTCACAGTTTACTGACGCCTGGGTGTACCGCTGCATCGATGCCACAGATATTCGACTTCTACAGTACAACCCGGACTGTGAGTTTGAGATGCCGTCCGGCTGGGGGTACTACATGTACGCAACTGCGGACGACGGCGAACGCGTTCACTGCCCACATCCCGGAGAGATGAGGCGCGCGAGAAGTGATCGGGGAAGATACTTCGCAAGAGGGAATAGACCGCCGTCTGGATGGTTGTCGCCGAGGACACTGGCGCGATAGCATAGCTGTCGAGCTGTCCCTGATTAAATAGTCTAGCGCAGCAATCGGTACAAGAGAACCAATGAGAGTCACCGGGAACACGGTCTACGAACACGATTCACAGGGTGAAGTGCTCGTCATTGATATCCACCACGTATTCGACGAATACGATCTTGAAACTGGAAGCGGCGAGCTTCACTCGCGCGTTGTTCGATACACCTCGAACTGGGATGGCTACGGCCCGATGCCGGGAAGCATCCAAGTAACGCCAACGGACGACTTCCGAGAGCAGGTTGGTGACCAGCTCAGAACGTTCGAACCGCTTGAACCGCAGACTAAAACAGACGAGTAGCGCGTACCACGCAGGTATTTTATTGACTAATCGACGTAATGCTGTGGTATCATGACACACGCGTTTCGGGTCGGGCAGCAATACCGCGACACTGGTAGTTACCGCAACCCGGGGGACCAGTTCCTGCGGTGGATCCGTGGCCCGCTCGACACTGGCATCAAGAATACCGGCGGCATCCGTGATCTCGGTGCGGACCGGTCTGATATCCCTGCTGCGCTCGTGCTCGTCTCCAACGACAGCGGCATCTCCCAGCACGACGATCCGTGGGAGGACATGCTCGCCGTCAACGCCGGCTACATCAGTTACTGGGGCGACGCAAAGGCCTCAAAGCCCTACGATAAATCCGCGCAGAACCAGAAAATCAAGGCCGCCTTCGACAACGCTGCAGCCGGTCGGCGCGAAGACGTCCCGCCCGTCCTCGTGTTCCGCAAACCCGAATCAGGCGTCGTCGAATTCTGCGGGCTCTGCGTCCCCGACCACTTCGAAGTCCACGCATACCAGGCCGATGACGGGACCCAGGTCCCGAATTACCAGTTCCACTTCTCGATCCTCAACACCAACGCCGTACCCGTCACGTGGCTGCACGACCGCGCCCAGCAGAACGACGACAGCGAGGCACCGTCCGTCTGGCAGCAGTGGCTCCAGACCGGAGAGGTGGCCCAGTGGCCGACCGGAGAATCCCTTGATTCGAGTGGCCGTATTCGCCGCTACGAAACATCTGAAATCACCGTGAGCGACGCCTTCCGGGCGGACATACTCGACCGCTACGACCACGCGTGTACCCTGACCGGAATTCGAGAAGATGAACTGCTTGATCTCGCACATATCCTCCCACGAAATCAACACCCAGAACTCGCCGAACATCCGGAAAACGTTCTCGTATTGAACTCACTGCACCACCGCGCGTTCGACGCCGCGCTGTTTACCATTGACAGCGACTACCGCATCCAAGCAAGTCCCGCATTCGACCCAGCCCATCCGTTCCTCCGCGAAACGATTCTTGACCGGCAAGGCGAACAACTCTCGTTCCCACCCACTGTAGAGATCCGTCCATCCTTCCTCGAAGAACTCAACACTGGCCTCTCGTGGTTATAGTTCACCCAAACAATCTGGGGCGGCTAGACTCGGTTTGTATAGAGTCCCGACCTGTCGCCGATGCTGACTCGACCCACACGTCTCAGTCAAGACGTGAAATCGCCCATCCTGCTCGCTCGCGCACTGTCTCGTCCAGATCGTTCTCTTTCACTTCTACAAGCGTCTCGATAGGCACGCTCACGTACGCGTTCCCGATCAAGGAGCACACGTTCGCCCGGACCTCCGGGCTCGGATCCTCCAACGCGGCCTCCAACCGGTCCTGTTGTGCTCGAATCGCAGCGGGATCGACCTCACCTGCTCGCTGGAGCGCTATGGACGCGTTCACCCGCGCCTGAATATTGTTATCCTCCAACCGCGCGGCGATCTGATCAGCGTACTCGATCACGACCGTCGGGTGTTCCTGCGCGAGGTCACCAAGCAGCCCGATCGCATTATTTCGAACGCGTTTCGCGTCGGTGTCCAGTACCGTCACTAGCTCGTCCACGATAGGCTCAGCGGCGTCCGGGTAGTCCGACGCAATCTTCCCGAGCGCCGCTAACGCATTCGTTTGCACCGTCTCATCCTCACTCTGCATCGCCTCGATCAAGGCAGCACTCGCGGGGAACACTTCTTCGGGATGGGCTTCTGCAACGCAGGAGAGTGCGTACACCGCGTAACTCTGTGTTGCCGCTGTCTCTGCGGTCGCCGCTGCTTCCAGGGCGGGAACTGCATCGAGAACGCTCGCCGGACCAGCGTCCGCCAACTCCATCAAGCAGTGCGTCGCGGCTGCCTGGTACATTGAGTCCTGACTCGCGTACGCTGACAGGTCTCTCACGTGATCGTTCAGCACCGCTGGGTCGTCTGTCGCGGCTTCGTGAAGTGCTTGGAGCGCCGCTCGGTCGAGCGCCGACGGCTCGTCAGCTAATAGCTCGAACGTTGCATCGACAGCGAGTGCCCGAACGTCGTCGCAGTGCTCTAACGTGATTATCGCCAGAAGGAGCGCTTCATGGCGATCCACATTCGCCGGGTCCGCGGCCGCATCAGACAGCATCGTTTGGAGCAGTTCCTCATCGACCGACGCAGGGTCCTCTTCAAGTTGCTTTCGCACCGCCGCGAACGCCGCCTCCGCGAGTGGGTCAGCGAGGCGTTCGTACGAGACAAGATGCAACGCCTCAATCTCGGGGAGTCGAACGGAGAACCGTTCGTCGTTTCCGACAGTCTCGAACCAGAACGCTGGTGGGCCTTTCAACGGCGTCATCGACGGACGATCCGGTTCGAAATGTGTGACGAGATGCGTCTTCTGTTTACCATCCGTCCGGTGTGTGAGCTCGAATACGCATCCCTCTTCGAGGATGTCTCGAACTGCGTCACCAGATTCAAACCCGCCATCCGGACTCAGATCAGTCGAAGGCGGTGCTGACAGTCCGAGTTCTCCTTGCCGGACATACTCAACGAAATCCCACGCGTGGTAGTGCTCCCAGCCATCGACATGCCCCAAATCGAGATCATCAACAGCGATGTACCCCTCGGCGTCCGGGAACAACTCCGCAAGAATCCGGAGACGCTCCTCGCGTTCAGGCCACCACTCGTAGTACCCGTACTCGTCCTGTTCGCCGAGCGCATCAACGTGTCCGTCACGCTGCCGAATCGACTCCACCGTGCCCGGAATGTCAGCTTCCTCTACGAGATCCTGATTCCCGATCGCCCAGACTTCGTGACCAGCCTTGTGTGCCCAGTACTGCACCCACTCCAACGGCACCGCTTCTCGCCGAGGATGCGGATTCACGTCTACCGTCCAGTCTCGGTCGAACGCCAACACGTGCATTACGCCACCTCCACGAGTTGCTCGGCCAGCGTTTCGAGTTCGTCGGTCTCATCGATAGCACCCAGCCATCGATCCGGAAGCTGTGACGCCCCAAACCGCGCCCCAGCGACTGCACCCGTAATCGCGCCAATCGTGTCCGTATCACCGCCGCGGTTCACGGCCGTCACAATCGCTTCCTCAGCACTGTCTGCGAATAACCCGTCGTGAAGTGCCGTCTGCAGCGAATGCACGACGTATCCCGACGTCTCCAGCTTGCTGGGAGAGTCACCATGAGCGAGCGGTCGGAGTGCCGCCACGAGCTCATCAGATGCGTCCGCACCGACGTAGTCAAGTGCGTCCTGCAACGGCGTATCCGCATCGTCAAGGAGGCCAGCCACTGTGAGATTCAGGATCGCACAGCCACCAGTACATCGTGGGTCAGCGTGCGTGATCTGCGAGGACTGTCGACTTACCTCGACGAGTCGGTCCCAGTCATTCACGTATGGGATGACGAGTGGTGGACACCGCATCACGCTCCCGTTACCTGCGTTCTGACCTTCTCGGCTCTGCTCCCACACATGCTGGCCTGCCTCGTCCCATTGGTCGCCGTGTTTGAGACGGCTGAGCGACCGCATCGTCATCCGGCCGATATCGAACGGCCCGCTATCGTACCACGCGACGAACCGATCAGCGACATCCGTCGGATCGAACGTTTGGTATTCTACCAGGCTTCGTGCGATGCACAGCGCCTGCTCGGTGTCGTCCGTGATCGTCCCAGCGGGCTGGTTCCACGTTCCGTGCCCGACCATCTCGTCGAGCCGTCCGTGCTCAGCACTGATTTCCGACACAGACGTAAACTCGACTGGCCGGCCAAGCGCATCCCCACACGCTAGCCCAAGGAGGACACCACGTGCCCGATCCAAATCCATACGTCACTCAAGAACTACCGCTGAGAAAAATGTAGGGTGGGAGTCACTCGCTAGGGTTCGTTCCGGTACGGAGGTTTTCTCGATACTCGGCCCACGCTTGATACATTTCGATCCGTTCTTTCTCCGTCATCGTGTCGTGCTTGTCCGCGTCGTAGAACGGGAGTTCGTCCTTTTCGGGCATCTTCATGAGTCTCCCGAGCGGGTAGAGTTGCTGGTAGTAATTCTCCAGCACCCATTCTTCGCCGTGTTCGTCGACAGCTTGCTGGATGTACGAGGCGGCTTCCGGATACTCATCGGCGAGTGTCTCAGTCATTCGGAGTCGTTTGGTGGGGATTGCTGGGGTCTGTGCGTCTGCAGACCGGATTCAGGCGTTCGTGAATTCAGTGAGCGAGTGGGTTGGACTGTCTCGGTTCCACTTGCCGATCTGGATGAGCTCGAACGTGTCTACGGGCTCGTCAAGTTCGTTAGCGAGCTGGGTCTGAACTGCAGTGGAGAGGCTGTCGACCGGGATTGCGGTGAGTGCGTGCTGGGTGAGGACGTAACTGGTTGCAAGACTCGTCGGGGCGACGACGATGACCTCTGATCCATCGACGTCGTCGAGCGCGATCTGGGCATCTCGGTACTGGAGGACTGCTGCATCCAGTTCATCGACGGGGAAGAGGCAGCCAGCAGCACCGTATTCGATACTCGCCCCCGCCGATTCAAAATGCCCTTTAAGCATAATCAAATAGTGATATATGTCCTATAGACATTAATTTTGTGGTGGATTGGCACTTCCCCCCCCCCTTCACTCTTCACCCTCATTTTGACTACCCTCGGCACCTCACCGATCGATATGCCCCGCGAGCTCTACGACTGCACCGCAGCCGAACTCGCTACCCACTCTGTCGAGCACCTCCAACATGATACGCTACCAAGCACCGCTGCCGAGTGGCTCGCTGAGAACGGCTACGACGCCGCCCCGGTCTACACGAACGACGACCCAATCGGATTCATCCACAAAGACGACGTCACAACCAACGACGACGGCAACACCCTCGACGACCACCTCACCCCGCTGACCATCGACTACATGATCAGCGGCGACACCTCGTTCACCGACGTCCTGTCCGCACTCATTGAGAACCCAGTCTACTTCCTCGGCGGCCCCAACCACGTCACCGGCATTCTCACCCGCGCCGATCTCAACACCGCCCCAGCACGCATTTACCTCTTCGACCGCATCACCTACCTCGAAGAACACCTCCGCGAACTCATCCTCGACAAGAAACCAGACTGGAAAACCACGCCCGTCACCGCAGACGAACTCGACGACATCCAAGACCGGTACGAAGACGCACAAGCCGCCAACGTCGCGTTAGCCGAACTCCACTACGCACAATTCTCCACGCTCGAAGCCATCGTCACCAGCGTCGAAGCCTGCTGGCAAGCGTGCAGCTTCTCGACGAAAGGCGGTGCAGACTCCCAACTTCACGACGTCACTGACCTGCGCAACGACGTCGCCCACGCCAACCTCCTCGTCGAGAACACTGACAGCAACGAGTTTCTCAGCAGCGGCCGCACCACAGAAAACCTGTATGACACTCTCGAAACCATCAACCAAGTCCTCACGAACTTGCAGGAGGCCGGATACGCCCCAGAAACAGTAGAGGCACACCGCACGGTGTAACCCGGTCCGAATCGCGCTCTTCACCTACCAATACGACTCAACTATAGTAGCCTTTGTAAGTCATCACACACCTGATCGCATGACTGCGTTCGATCAGGTGTGCGGACAGTTACAAACGCTACTATAGGACTACTCGTAATCGGCGGCATCATCTAACCAGTCGCAATTTTCCGCCAGGCTGCGGGGTTGGTGTTACGAGACTCCGTATTGCTCTTTGAGCGCGATATATTCGTCCTTCTTCGGGAGGATGACTGGCAGATTATCTGTCCTGTCGAAGTCACCTTGAAGTGGCCGATACAACGCTTTCACAGTAGGTTCCAGGTCGTACCACCGCGCGGTCTCGACGAGTGTCTCCTGATCGATATCCTCCGCCTCGATCAGCAGCATCGAATAACTGACGCGCCGGGATCCACTATCCAGAAGGAGCGTATGACACACGACTTCAGCAGGCGTTAGCTCCTCGTCTGGAGCATACCAGAACGGAGGCTCGCCGGCGAGGAAAAACTGTAGACCATACGCTGCAAACCGACCCAGTCCGGTCATCTCCCAGTCCGGAGCTGTTCGGAGTGCGTCCGTATCCTCGTCGGTCTGCACGCGAACGAGGGATCGCTTCGGATCACACCACGCGATCGTGGCGCTGGGGGCGATTTCCCGGGCTCGAGCTCGATGTTCGTGCTCTACAGTAGCCCGAGCGAACGCCAACAGCGGCGAGACTTCGTCACGAAGGGCGTACTTCGAATCGGATCTGGAGAGTAGTGCTCGGTGCTTGAGCGGCGATAACGCGCTGTGGACACCTTGTCGGGTGATTCCGAGTCGGTCTGCGATATCTGCGATGTGTCGTGGTCTATCGAGATACCAACACACGCGGAGTGTGGCTGGGGAGAGCAGTTCCGTCCAGTCTACGTGGCTGAACTCCGACTGGAGCGTTCGATACGCTTCGGTGACGGGATGTTCCGCGATGCGGACTCGACGCTGATTGCTGGGACCACGGGTTTCTGTGAGCAATCCCGCTGCGAGCAATTCGTCGAGTACGTCGTACAGATGTTCTCGTGAATATCCGGTTTCGGCCGCGAGTTCCGCCGGTGTTGCTTCACGGCCGGTACTCAGCGCGTCAAGCACGGCGAGTCCGGCCTTCGAAATCATCTGGGTCTTTCTAAACCCCAACTATATAAATACGATTTGGGATTTTACTTGACGACTGCTTCGTCCCGGACCAGTTCTGCGAGCGCGTCCTCGAGCGACCCGTGGAACTGCCAGCTCGCCTGCTCGAAGGCCTCGTCGGTCGGGCCGTCCCAGCGGGGGAACGCAGAGTGACCGCTCACTTTAACTGTCCACTCGGTCGGCTCGTCGAACGGGTTCGCCGTTGGGAGTTCCACGACGTAGAGGTATTCCTCGTCGCCGTGGATGCCATCGGCCGGATTCTCGACGCCGTGGCCCAGCAGGAACAGCGGCTGGTCGAGATGCTCCATGTTGGCCGGCTCAAGGAGGTCAGCAGGCTGAGCCGCGTCGATCGTTCGCTCTGGGTCGCCATCCAGATAGAGCTCGACCGTCGAGAGCTTGTCGAGGAACACGAAGGTCGCCGCCGTGTACCCCGGTCCGCGCTCTGCGCGGGTCGCATCGAGAAGCTCTTTCAGCTGTGTCAGATCCCGGAGGACGCTCCCCGGATAGCCGTCCGAATGCCGGTACACCTGCGCAACGCGGTCGACGCTGCCATCTGTCTCACCGGTCTGTTCGACTCGTTGGACGAATCGGAGTTGACTCCGTGTCGACATCAGTACTCGCCGGCGTGTGTGCGCCGGCACCCATCGCCGGCGCAGAAACAACACTACGCAGTCGTAGACTGCGTGAGGCTCACTACGTTGACTCAATAAACATCCAATTCCTGATAAAATCCATCTACTAAATCCAGAGCAAAAGTTCAGCATATCATCAATACGAGAAAGTGAGCTATCAGAACAATACACAAGGGCCTCGGGAATAGTTTCTTCAAATATGCCTGGTGGGGAATGGGCCCGGAAGACTATTCCGGAGCTATAGTAGGCATTAGAAGTAATTGCTTATTTTAGGAACAGAGAGTTTGTCGAGAGCGGTGTCGATCGCTGTTGTTAGCTCATCAAGCGAGTCAAAAAAGCGGTTGCTCAGAGCCTTTTGCAGCTGTCTCCAGCATTCTTCGACTGGATTCAACTCCGGTGAATACGAGGGTAACGTCACGAAGGCGAGGTCGTCACGGGCCGCTAGGTCCGTGACGGCCGACGCCTGGAAATACGGCGCTCCGTCCAACACGACGATCAAGTCATCTTCGAATTCTTTACATAATGCTAAAATGAAATGCTTTGCGTGTTCGGCCGTGACGTACTCGGTAAATCGAGAGAAGAAGCGATCACCGTCCTCGGTGATCGCGCCCAGCAGACACGTCCAATCACGTTGGCCTGAAAGCTCGACCGAGGGCCGCGTGCCGCGCGGAAACCACGCGGCACGCGGCTCAACTTGCACGGATTTCTTGGTTTGGTCAATACAAACTACGGTGGCGTCCATTTCCCGCCGCTTTTTTTGAGCTCGTCGTGGAACGCTTCTTGCTCGTCTTCGTCAGCCTCGGCGGCTGAACGGCGTGGTTTTTGATAGCTCAATCCCGCTTCTTTCAGCAACCGCCGACAACTCGGGAGTGAATACTCAACGCCGTACGTTTCTTCGAGATACTCTTGGGCAAGCGCCGGCGTCCACGCCGGCGCGTCGATCCCGACCTTTTCAGGTGGATCGTGAACGGTTTCCTCGAATTCTTCTTGCTGTAATTCTGAAAGTTTACGTTTTCTCCCAGTTCGTTTATCGTCAGACACGGCTTGCTCAAGCGACTCGTCGGTGTCGAGTCGCTTGAGCCAGCTGTAGATGGTCCGTCGCTGAACGTCGTACCACTCAGCTAGCTCGGTCTGCGTTACACCATTCTTGTACGCACTTGCCGCTAAGAGCCGTTGTGTCGGCTTCTTTTCGTCCACGTTGTCGAGAGCGTCTTGCAATTCCTCGACGGAGATCTCGTCGAGATGATCCACTACCACCCACAACAGTCTCCGAGCAAAAAATTCTAACGGTTACTATAATCATTGGCTCGTTGAACGTCTCTCGGGCACCGGCAACCGGATCCCAGCAACTTCGAGAGCCGACAGAGGTTGGTTACGAGGCTCCGTACTGTCGCTGATTGCGGGTTCCGACGAAGCCTATCCGAGAAACTTCTGATGAGTACGATTTTCATTGACGCATTGGGTTCTTATATGATCCTTGGACTGCTTTGGATGTATAAACCGCTCCGTGACGGCCTGACTCGACTGCAGAAACCTTTCCTTTCACAAATCATAACAATGAAGCATGCGCGACTCACGCGACAGGGCGATTCTGTGGCTTGGCAGCCTGAAGCGCGCTATCGCTCCTGTGGTCGGAGTCGTCTTGATGGTGGTTCTCGTCATCGTACTCGCTTCTGTTATGTCTGCCATGGTAGCCTCGTTGGGAGACCGGTTAGAGGAACCCGAATTAGATGACAGTGTCATAGTGTTTAGTTCAAATCTTTACCGGTGAGATACGGCCAGATGTTCGGTTCGGTGATCGCGCTCAATCCTCGTGGAATGCATTCTTTCAGCGTCGAGAGATCTGGCATAAGGCGATACTTGAACCACTCTTGCAATTGGTCCCAGCACCCTTCGACAGCGTTCAATTCGGGAAGTTTCGACGGGAAGTACCACACTTCGAGATCATCCCCTCGCACGCACGAGACCGAACTGTCTCCGACAGTTTCGGTCTCGCGCTCACCACTCACGTGCTCCCACAGATCCCTCGCGTAGAAGTAACCCGCTCGATCCAGAAACACCACTAACTCCTCACCGAACTTGTCTTTCAGCGCTTCTAACAGCCGAATCCCGTGGTTCCGTGTGAGATTCTCTTCTGTCCAGCAGAAGAAGCTGTCACCGTCGTCGGTGACAGCGCCCAGCACCGTCACTGAATCCCACGCTGTTGCAACCTCTATTGTCGGGTTTGAGCCAATTGGGTAGAAGCCACGTCGCTGAACAGTTCCGACGTGCTTGGTGAACTGATCGACAACAACGACAGTTTTCTCGGTTAGTTCGGGCCGTTTTTTTCGACTGTCTCCTGAAACTCAGTTTTCTCTTCAGGGTCGGCTTCATGATGTTGAGGCCGTGCTGTCCGCAAGGACAGCCCGGCCTCTTTCAACAAGTCATACGCGTAGGTTTCGTGGTATTCGACGCCGTATTCCTCTTTGGCGTGATGAAGCAAGAGTTTCGCTGACCACGCTTGCTGGTCGTATCCGAGTTCGGTCGGCGGCTGTTGCAACTGCTCGAACAGTCGCTCACGATCTTTGCCCTCGATTTTTGCTGGACCTCCTGGTCGAGGAGCGTCGTAAGGTGCCTGCTCGATCGGTTCTTCCTTGAACCGATCGAGCCAGTTGCGAATCGTTTTCTCGACAACACCGTGGCGGTCAGCCAGTGTATCCAGTTGATCGCCCTTCTTGCGCCCGATCGCCGCGAGAACACGTTCTCGCGGCTTCCCTTCGTCGATCTGGTCCTTGAGATCGTAGAGTTCTTCGAGCGTGATATCGTCAAGCCGACCCATTACCAACGCCAGCGTCTCTATCGGTAAAACAGTTCCCTAGACACTATCAATCCATGGAACGACGAGGATGCGCTGCTTGCCCCTGAAGATGCGACTGCGGGAGCTGAGGATATTCGATACCGTGTGGTGTTCGAGATTCAGGACTCGGATATGGAGGGCGACTCGCTGAACGAAGTGCGTATCACCGTAGACGGGGTTGACGAGAGTATGTTCACGGGAGTCAGCAAGGGAGATATCGAAGCGTTCGAGGTAGAGAAGACGGACGGAACAGTTCTCGATATCGAAGGCGATGTTGAGGATGACAGCAACTGGGCGATTCAGGAAGGCGGGAGTGAAATTGAAATAACGCTTTCAGGAAGCGGTTACTCCAATCCCTCGACCGGTGACACTATTACCATCATCTTCGACGGCGTTGACAATCCAAACGACCCGGGCACATACGATATCAGTGTGACACTGAATCAGGACGGAGACAAACAATCCGGTGAGCTGAAAATCATAGAGACATATAGTAACCGTTAGAATTTTTTGCTCGGAGACTGTTGTGGGTGGTAGTGGATCATCTCGACGAGATCTCCGTCGAGGAATTGCAAGACGCTCTCGACAACGTGGACGAAAAGAAGCCGACACAACGGCTCTTAGCGGCAAGTGCGTACAAGAATGGTGTAACGCAGACCGAGCTAGCTGAGTGGTACGACGTTCAGCGACGGACCATCTACAGCTGGCTCAAGCGACTCGACACCGACGAGTCGCTTGAGCAAGCCGTGTCTGACGATAAACGAACTGGGAGAAAACGTAAACTTTCAGAATTACAGCAAGAAGAATTCGAGGAAACCGTTCACGATCCACCTGAAAAGGTCGGGATCGACGCGCCGGCGTGGACGCCGGCGCTTGCCCAAGAGTATCTCGAAGAAACGTACGGCGTTGAGTATTCACTCCCGAGTTGTCGGCGGTTGCTGAAAGAAGCGGGATTGAGCTATCAAAAACCACGCCGTTCAGCCGCCGAGGCTGACGAAGACGAGCAAGAAGCGTTCCACGACGAGCTCAAAAAAAGCGGCGGGAAATGGACGCCACCGTAGTTTGTATTGACCAAACCAAGAAATCCGTGCAAGTTGAGCCGCGTGCCGCGTGGTTTCCGCGCGGCACGCGGCCCTCGGTCGAGCTTTCAGGCCAACGTGATTGGACGTGTCTGCTGGGCGCGATCACCGAGGACGGTGATCGCTTCTTCTCTCGATTTACCGAGTACGTCACGGCCGAACACGCAAAGCATTTCATTTTAGCATTATGTAAAGAATTCGAAGATGACTTGATCGTCGTGTCGGACGGAGCGCCGTATTTCCAGGCGTCGGCCGTCACGGACCTAGCGGCCCGTGACGACCTCGCCTTCGTGACGTTACCCTCGTATTCACCGGAGTTGAATCCAGTCGAAGAATGCTGGAGACAGCTGCAAAAGGCTCTGAGCAACCGCTTTTTTGACTCGCTTGATGAGCTAACAACAGCGATCGACACCGCTCTCGACAAACTCTCTGTTCCTAAAGTAAGCAATTACTTCTAATGCCTACTATAGCTTCCGGAGCGAACCGGTCAGCGCTATCGGTCGGTATCGGTTGACCGGTCTTCAGCGACCCCGTTTTTCCGACCGAATTCGGCGGGGTCCGGTGTCGGAAACAGCAACTTCACCGCAGTTCCGCCCGATTCACGCCCGGTAAAGACGATTTTCCCACCCAGCTTTCTCATAATCCATCGGATCGTCCACAGGCCAATACCGGACGAATGTTCAAGCGACGTCTCCTGGCCGGATTCAATCACAGTTCGCTCCGCTTTGGGAATCCCGGGACCATTGTCGAGAACGGCTATTTCTAACGGATATTTTTTTGCCGATCGGCGGGTGACCCGGACCCGTACCGTCGGGGTCTCGCTGTCGTTGTGTTGTATCGCGTTTGTGATGAGGTTCCGCAGCGCAACTCGTAATTCGTTCCGTGTTGCAACGACCGCGATTTCCTCCGGTCCCTGGTAACGATACTCAACAGCTTGTTCTGGCATAACACGTTCGAATATCTGTCTTGTGAGTGCTTCGATCCGGATTCGTTCTATGGCTCCGCTATTGGAATCTGGTATTTGTTGTGACTTCCGCACTTTTTCTGATGCTTCCACCAATTCCTCACCAGTCTCAGCGATGGTATCTAGATGTTCCATCACGGCTGGGTCGTCAACTTGGGTCCGAACGACATCGTTCCGCCCCAGAATAACGTTCATATCGTTACGAAGGTTATGCCGCAAGAGTCGATTGAGGACTTCAAGACGCTGATTTTTGACGGTGCGATCCGTTACGTCTCTGAATACGATGGTGTACCCGACCAAATAATCGTGTTGATCGGTGAGGTCCGAAATAGTGGGATCGAAGAGGAACCGTCCCGATGCGGACTTGATTTCGACAGTAGTGCGGTCACGCAACCCCTCGAGACCGCTGCCGACCAAGTCGGTGATGTGGTTATCCACAGCGTCCTGTTCGTGACCGAAGAGTCGACTGGCAGAGCGGTTTAGCTCGATTACTTGGCCTTCCGAATCGGTGATAACTACCGCGTCGTTAAGCTCCCCGATTACGGTTGTCGGTCCGATATTTCCGGCTGCTGGGACCCGATCGAAGAGGGCTGCTGGCCCGACAAGTGCAATCGCCGTGACGGTTCCGATACCGAACCCGACTGCGATCGTCCCACTGAAAAGAAAAAACGACGTTGATTGGAGCTGTAGCGCGAAAAGGACGGAAACCCACGGTACCGTACCAAATATGCCCAGAACAGTTCCCGTCGTAGAATCGAGATGGGGGTAACGCCGAAACGACCAGAGGATGAGACCGGTTCCGGTAAGTACGAGTCCCCCGGCATACAGAACCCCCATCCACTGGCTCAACTGTATCACGGTCCCGATGACGGCAGCCAATTCGCCGGCATCGGTCCGTGTTGCGGATCCAAACCACGGAAACGCCTGCCCAGCGAAAATGATAATCGTCGCAGCGAGCCCGATCACAACTGGAATCGCGAGAATCCCCGATACCAACGTGGACGTGAGTCTCTCGTACCCGAGATAATCGAAAGAAAACAGTACCCACGGGAGTGGGACTAACATGGCAACGGAAACTGTTGTTCCAAGAATAAACCCCGGATCGCCGGCCGCAAATCCCAGCGAAATAACGAAGCTGCCGGTCCCGAGCGTTCCGGCAGCAACTGCGAATCGGTCTACGGCAGGTGAGTCGATACGACGCCACGCAACAACCGCTGTTCCCCACAGTGCCAGAGACACGAACAAAAATATAGCAGTAAAAGCCTCAGAGACCATGCTTCAAAATACCCGCCGCGTTCTGGGCGCAACTATTTTGTTATTATTGTCAGTGTAATAGCGATTCCCGCTCCCAGTTGCAGTCCAGATTGTGGTCGATTTTATAATGTCGGTGGTGCCGATTTTGGGTTCCTCACCGTCGGCATCCATAGATCCTAGATGAATCAATTGTTACTCTGCCGACCGTACCATCTCATACACGAAAGAAAAAGTTGTGTGTATGCAGCGTTGCTGCCATTGTTCGTGGGTCGCGAGCGGCCGGCGCTTTTGATGGGGCATGTCGATGCTGTTGGAACACTTGGTTGAAGACGTTCAGACGACTTATACGCAATGACCACACCCCCAAAGAGGCCCCCGCCATTGCTATACAACAGCGACATGCGGGTTGTAGATCTCTCACTTCGAGCGCGTCGACCTTCTCTTCGATCGCCGGCCGCGTGCCCTCGCTCCAGTTGATCTCCGGGTGCCGCTCCATTCACTCTTTGAGGGTATCGTCCACGTTGACCGTGATCGAAGGTATGAACAGAATACTATAGAATCACAGGATACTGTGTTTTTCGATGCAGTCAGAACCCCCCGATTTCGACCGTTTCAGGCCCAACAAGGGCCTTCGTTCACCGACCGACCGAGCGCCTGCAGCGCCTATCGCCGAGTTCTCGGTCGTAATCGCACGACAACAGCCGGGTAATCGTCGATGTCACCGTCTCTGAGTGCACTGCCGCTGATTTCGTTCGGTCACCGAACGATTCCGACCGACGGCGGTTCCGTCCTCTGGTTCGCTGCCTCTACGGCGTGGTACACGGCCTCTAATCATTGGCCCATTGAACGTCTCTCGGACACGAGCAACTGGATCACAGCAACTTCGAGAGCTGACAGAGGTTGGTTACGAGGCTCCGTACTGTCGCCGAGTGAGGGTTCCGACGTAGCGTATCCGAGATGTCTCGGGTAGTACCCGAAAACGAAGTACCCAGATCGTGATTCTATCGTTGGATCTACTGGTAGTTATTGACACGGAGGTTCCAGATCGAGAACTATAGTAGCGTTTGTAACTGTCCGCACACCTGATCGAACGCAGTCATGCGATCAGGTGTGTGATGACTTACAAAGGCTACTATAGTAGACACAAATCTGGGAGCACTGGCAATCAGAGCCGATTCTCCGAATCGAATCCCACGCTGTTTGATATGATTTGGAGACTTGCTGAATACAGAGCGCAACGACATGCCCGACAAGGTCGTCAGTGACAGATCGAAGTCAGTCAGGAAGTGACCGATACTGACCACGACCGCCGGACCGAGTGTGAACGAATGGAACAACGGCGTGACTACCTCGATGAATTATAGTGTGGCGACAATCATAGAGAAGATACAGAATAATTTTCTTTGGGAAACATATTTTATCTATCGGCGCAAAACGCCTCGCATGGGAACGGATTCTGGCCAGCCGAACGGAGATCCCGGGGCAATTACAGAGGCACGTGAAGACTGGAAGAGTTCAACCACCGCGTTAGAACGCGTCCAGCAAGTCGTCGAACAGACGACGACGCCGAAAATTGCGGGCGAAATCGCCGAGGAAGCACTCGTGAGTGAACCGACCGCTCGGAAGCATCTCAAGTCGCTGGTTGAGGTAGGTACGGCGGCCGCGACTGAGGAGGGTGGTGCGACGAAGTACGTCCGGAACGAGGATACGCTTCTGTACCAGCGGATTCGAGAGTTGGCGGCGGAACACAGTCGCAAAGAGCTGATCGAGAGCATTCAACGGATGAAACGCCGTATCAAGAAATTCGAGGACGACTACGACGCAGCGTCGCCGGAGGACCTCGCAACCTCGCTAGGAAGCGACGCGTCAGAAGGCGCCTGGGAGGCGGTGTCCGAGTGGCAGACGACGGAACGGAACCTGCATATCGCCCAGGCCGCAATCAACTACGGTCGGGCTCGCGATCTCGGTGCGGCGACGCAGTAGACCGATGGCGGACGACATCTCCGGGCCAATTGGCCCAGTCGACTATCCGATTCTCCAGCAGATTCGCGATTTGCTCTTGGAAGAGGAACCACTCGTCGAATCCACGACGTTTGATTACCCGATGAATCCGACCGAACTCATCGTCGAATTCTCGGCGGGATTGGACTCTCCGGGGCGCATGGAGATCACGTGGTGGAAACGTGGCGCATACCGCTATCACTATACTGAGCCTGCTGGCGTCGATTTCCGCTTCGATAACCATCCGAAAGAAGGCACTCCAAACGCGCATTTTCATCCACCACCGGACGCTGGGACACCAGAGCCGTCGTTTCTCGCCGGCGTGACCCAACCGCAGATCGTCACCAGGGCCGTCATTGCTCGCTGGCGCGGAGCAATGGTCGAGGATCAGAATATAGGATCTCTCAATTCCGAAGGTGATCGGTAGCCGGACAATTATGTACCGTACCTTTACAGATTTTATTACGTACAATACTGGTTGCCGAAAAAGCCGAGACCGATGATGTCCACTGGGTGATCGATGGAGTTTGCATCATCTTTTCTACGAGCCCGTGGGGGCATTCGTACGACCGCGATATCTTCCAAGCGGTGTATGCAGCACCCCTCGATTTCGACCGTTTCAGGCCCAGCAAGGGACTTCGTTCGTTGACCGACCGAGCGCCTGTAGCGCCCATCGCCGATTTCTCGGTCGTAATCGCACGACAGCGTCGGGGGTTATCGTCGATGTCATCGGCTCTGAGTCCAATGCCGTTAATTTCGTTCGGTCACTGAACGATTCCGATTGACGGCGGGTTCGTCCTCTGGTTCGCTGCCTCTACGGCGTGACGCATGGCTGCTAATCATTGGGTGGTTGAACATCTCTCGGTTACGAGCAACTGTCCCCCCAGCAAAACGAGAGTCAGTGGGCTTGTCTACAGGAACCCCACACTGCCGCGGGTTAGCCGGGCCGATCACATGAGTTCCGCCGATGTGCTAACTGCAAGGACTGTAACAACGACTGACACAGCGGGATTCTGGGATTAATCGTGAATGCGACTAGCCCCTTGACGGAACGATTTCCGAGGTGTAGACTCCCGAGAGGGTAGCAGGACTTCCCGCCTCAGAATAGCCGTTCGAGGAGGCCACGGTCGCGGTGTTTCTCCGCGAGCAGAACCGAACACTCCACGTCGTCGATGACGTCCAATACGAGCGATCCGGAGACGAGTCGACGGAGGAGCCCTTCTTCGGTCGCACCGAGGAGCAGAAGCGTCGCATCGTCCGCAGCGTTCCGGATAGCGGTCTCTATGTCACCAGATTTGACCAGTCGGTTGGCATCCTCCAAACCGTTGTCTACTGCCCACTCCCTGAGGAATTTCTCGCCTGTGTCGCGGTCCTCCGCGACGTTGAGCAACGTCACCTCGGCGTCGAACTCCGACTGAAGGTATCGTGCGATAGTGGCCGAGAGCTCCGAGTCCGGGCCACCGGCCGTCGGGAGTAGAACCCGCGAGGGATCGAACCCGCGGTCCCGAAGAATCAGGAAGTCACAGGGGACTGCTTCGGTGAGTTCGTCGATCGCCGACTCCGCCCGTCCAGGGGAGCCATGCGACTCAGGCCCCCAGCCCATAACGACGAGGTCGGCGGTGTGGGTTCTGGCGGCATCGAAAATGGCCTCGTATGATTTGTGCGATAGGATGGTGTGTGTTTCGACGTCGACACCGAACGTTTCGGCGTCTTCGCGGGCGTTGTCGAGCAGGTGCTGTGAACTCTCGTCGATGTCGTCGGATCGGTCGGCGGCGGCCGCCAGCGCCGTTTGGTCGGGCACCGTGACGATATGAGTGGCGACGACGGTGCCACCGCGCTGTTTGGCGACGGCGCTGGCGAGCGTGATGAGTTCCTGTTGGTGTGCGGGGTTGGCCAAGGGCACCATCACGCGGTACTGCCCCCCGTCCGGCTGGACGCCAGCGGCGGCGCTGACGGCCGCGTCGGGCATCTCTCTCGAGCGCGAGATGATGTATTTCGAGAGGATGCCCTGTTTTTCCGTTCGCGTCCGAGCGTAGAGGAAATACCACAGTATCGCCGCTACTGCGATGCCGAACGACAGGATCAGTGCGTCACTGGCGACGAAAATCAGTAGCGCAAAGGAAAGCACGACGCCCAAGATCGGCAGTATCGGATACAACGGAACGACGAAATCCGGGGTGTACTCCTCGGGAGCGACGTAGCGCATCACGATGAGCGCCAAATTCAGCAGGCCGTAGATGATGAGGTGTAATCCGGACGCGGCCCCGGACAGCAGCGTCAGATCGCCGACGACGATGAACAGGAGGATGAGACCGCCAGTGATGCCGATAGCGCGGTAGGGGGTTCCGAACCGCTCGTGTATTTGATTGAGTGCCGGCGTGACGATACGGTCACGGCCCATCGCGAAGTTGATCCGCGAGGAGGCGAGGATGGAGGCGTTCGCACTCGAGGCGGTCGCGAGGAGGCCACCGAACAGCAGGGCACCACCCATCACGGCTCCCTGGATGTAATCGCCCACTTCGACGACGGCGATGGGGTTCTCGGCGTCGGAACTGATGATATCCGCGATGAATCCCGGGGGAACGGCAGCGCTCATAATCACCAAGACGAACGCGTAGATAACCGTCACGATGACGACGCTGCCGATGACCGCCCGCGGGAGGTTCTTGCCGGGATCTTTGATCTCCTCGGCGACGCTCGTGATCTGGACGAAGCCGAGATAGGAGACGAAGATGAGACCCGTCGTCTCCAAGGTGGTGACCACGTCCGTCGCGGCCGGGAGGTTCGACGGTTCGGCCCGGAGCGTCCCGAGGAACGTGAACACGGTGAGGATCACGACCAACAGGACGACGATGATGTTCTGGAGTCGCCCCGTCTCCTTCGCGCCGACGTAGTTGACGAGGATGAAGAAGGCACCCCCGACGAGCGCGATTATCTTCACGACGGTGATCGATACCGGGCCGGCACCGACACTGCCCGAGAGACCGAAGATACGGGCGATGTACCGGCCGAACCCAACCATGTAGAACGCGCTGGCGAACGCCAGTCCAAGCCAGTTGGCCCAGCCAGCAATCGACCCGAACATCGGTCCCAGTGCGTGGTTGACGTAGTAGTAGGCCCCGCCCGAGCGGGGCATCGCAGTCCCGAGTTCGCTGGCCGACAGCGCCGTGAACAAGGCGATAACGCCACCCAAGACGAACGCCACGGACGCTAGCGACCCGGCCTTGAGGATGGCTTCACCCGGCAGAACGAAGATACCCGCACCGATCATCGTCCCGACGCCGATGGTCAGGGCTGCGAGCGGTCCGAGGTCTTTGGCGAGGTCTTCCTCGCTCATGTCTCGTCCTCGCGAGGAAGAGCGATGACTGGGCGATCCGCCTGGGTCACCAGTTTCAGCGAAATGTCGCCGGAGAGGAACTGCATGAGTCGATTCCCGCCGCGGGAGCGGAAGGCGATGGCGCTGGCACCGACCTCGTCGGCCGCGTCGAAGATTTCGACGGCCACGTCCCGCCCGTAGGCAGTGTGTTCGTCGGCGTCGGGGAACACCGACCGGACGGCAGCGTACGATTTCGCGGCCAAGTCCTCGGACTGTTCGACCGGTGTCTTGTCCGGCACGCCACCGCCCTTCTCTACGACGTGAAGAGCGGTCACGTGGGCCGGCCCGTAGGGTTCGAGTTCCTTCGCCGTCGCCAACGCGTCGGCTTCGTGAGCGACGGGAAGAAGGACATGAGCGAGGATGTCTTCGTCGTCGGTCTCACTGTTCATGGTAGTGAATTTATCCACTATCTGTTAAGCGTGTGTACTCCGTCTCGGGTTGCCTGCGGGGAGGCGCCAGTAACGGCCCGGGCGCCCCAGCGGTTTGATTCGCTCGATTCGCTCGGCTCTTTTAATAGGCTTCCGGAACACAAGTCCGATATGACCGTCTACGAGAGTGACCTTCCCGGTGTCGGGAAGAAATTCGAGATCGAAATCGGGGACGGAGAGCGGCTCGTCATCGTCACGCACAACACCGGCAAACGGGAGGTATTTCTCAAGGCCTCGGAGGGTGCTGACTCCGAGAAACTGTTCGAACTTCCCGACCGCCTGGCTCGTACCATCGGGACGATTCTGGAGGGTGCGTATTTCCAGCCGGTGCAATCCGAACAGGTCGAGACGATGCTCGCAGAGGGGACGTTTCTGGAGTGGTACAACGTCGACGACGGGGCGGAGATCGCCGGCCAAACGCTGGCCGACGCACGTGTCCGTGAGCGGACGGGAGTGTCGGTTGCTGCCATCGAACGATCCGGGTCAGTCGTGCCATCACCACGAGCGGATACGGTTATGGAAGTCGGTGATACACTCGTGGTCATCGGTTCTCAGGAGGATTTACACGAGTTCGATGTACTCGTCTCTAACGACGCCGCTAGTCCCGAGTGACTCCATGGCGAACGAACTGGAGGTGACGTGGCGTGGCGAGTGAGGTGGCGCTTTTCGAAGTCGGGGTGTTGTTTGCCGCGGTTGCACTCGTCGGTGGTATCGCCAGCCGGCTTCGCCAGTCGGTCATCCCGTTCTATATTGCAACGGGCATCCTGCTCGGTCCGTACGTTGTCGGCCGACTCACCCCCTACGCGCTCGAAGCGACCGAGTTTGTCGAACTGGGTGCTGAACTCGGCATCGTGTTTTTGTTGTTCTTTCTCGGACTCGAGTTCAACCTCAACCGCCTGCTAGCCAATCGGAGTCGTATCGGTAAAGCCGGTACAGTCGACCTTGTCGTCAACTTCGGTGGTGGGCTGGTACTCGGATTCGTCCTCTTTCGGGCATTCCTGCCAGCGTTTCTGGTCGCGGGAATCGTCTACATTTCCTCATCAGCCATCATCACGAAGTCCCTCATTGACCTCGGGTGGATCGCCAACGACGAGGCCGAGCCGATGCTTGGCACGCTCGTCTACGAGGACCTCGTCATCGCGGTGTATCTCGTCGTCGCCTCGGCACTGTTGTTAGGGGGTGGTGATATCGGAGCGGCCGCGCAGTCGATCGGAGTCGCACTGGGCGTCATCCTCGTCTTGTTGGCAGTCGTGTGGTTCGGGACACCGTTCTTCCAGCGAGTGCTCGACGCTGACTCGCACGAATTTATCGTGCTTCGAGCCGTCGGAATCACCGTCCTCGCTGCCGGTGCAGCACTCGCGCTCGGCGTCAGTGAGGCGGTCGCCGCCTTCTTCATCGGGATGGCCTTCTCCTCGACCGAACACGTCGAACAACTGGAGCGGCTCCTTGAGCCGATTCGTGACCTCTTTGCTGCCGTCTTTTTCGTTTGGATCGGCCTCGTGACCGATCCCCTGGTGTTCGCGGGCGTTCTCACGCTCATCCTCGTTGCGGTCGTGGTAACAGTCCCGACGAAGCTGGTGAGCGGGTATCTCGGCGGTCGGATGTACGACCTGGATATCCGTCAGTCGACGCGAGTCGGACTCGGAATGACTACCCGAGGCGAGTTCTCGCTCATCATCGCGACGCTGGCACTATCCGGTTCAGGAACCACGCTGACTGAGACGGTCGCCCAGACGATCTATGCATTTGCCGTCGGCTACGTCCTGGTCATGAGTATCGTCGGAACGATGCTGATGCAGTATTCGACTCCGATCGAGGAGGCTATTGTCCCACGACTTTCGAAGGTTTTCTCTGATTCTTCCGTTGAGAATTGATCGGAAGTATCCACTATTTCACTCCGATGGGCGCCACACACCACCTAATTCGTCGCGCTTGTAGTCCTCGTAATTCCCATCCTGAAAAATCGACACGCGGCCATTTTCCTCGCTGAGTGTGACAGCCGCGACCACCTCTGAACGAACTGAGACCTCGATAGCGCTCAGATGCTTCGTCCCCATCCAGTCGGCATACTCGATCGTATTGCCCTCCCCGACGTCACTCTGGCTTTTGATCCGAACCATCTGCTCTTGGATGGTACCGTCCGTGCTGATGATAACAGCACCACCGCGTGTGAACCCAACGTTGCGTGCCGCCTCAACGAATCTATCGAGATCTTCCGATACGACTCGACAGGTTTCGGTTGGCCATCTATTCTCGCCCAGCGAGTCAGCATATGATCCGGAGTGGACTCCAGTTACGATAACGAAATACAATCCTGGACCGCGGACGTGCTCTTCCTCCCACCGGTCGAAGCTAAGGCTGATGCTCTCGACCGCATACATCAGAAAATCAGTCAGCTCTCTCACTGTGGTGTACTCGACTCGTAATGGATCCGGATCTGCCATTGGAGTTCGTGTCCAACGTTCACTGGGCTGGTGTAATAAGACCGCCCGGTCACGAATTCACACCGAGGTCACTCCTGTTTCGTCGGGTATTTTCGGGTACTGTAGCGCCTTTACGCCGTCTAGTAGGGGCGTACCGCACTCGGGGGGAACCCATCATGAATCGTGATAGAAGTCATTGTGGTTTGGATTCGTGGTAGACAGGTCGGCTGAACACCGAAATCGACATCCGAGTGCTACCCACGCATGAGATTCAATACCTCGTCAACGACACCGGACTCGACGGCGAGGATATAGCGCTCGCCCGGCTCTAGAATCGTATCGGCCCCCGCGAGCTCTTCACGGTCTGCGGTCGAGATTAGGAGACTGCCCGTTGGAAGAGCAACCTCGTCGAGACGTCGCCCCGCAACGGGTGACGATTCGGCGACAGTTACCTCGATGATGTCGAGGTCGGCGGTCGGATAGATCAGTGTCCGGATGTCCTCACCGGTGAGCATATCCGCCGCGTGGTCGCCGCCGAGATGCTGTGGCAGAACGGTCGCATCAACCACCTCGCCGTATTCGTGACCGGTTTGTGTCTCGGCGCGGGCGAGCGTTCGAACTGATGGAGCGAGTTGTTGAGTCTCCATACAGATTGCCAGATTCGTCCCCGTCTCGTCGGTGAGTGCTGCGATAGCATCGGCTCGGTTCAGGTCCGTCTGTTTCAGGATCGAGGGGCGCGTGGCATCGCCATGGATGACGGGGCCGAGGTAGGCATCCGACAGTTCTTCGACACGCTCCGCGTCGGACTCGATCAACACCACCTCGTGGCCTTGGTCCGCGAGGTTCTCGGCCGTCTGTAGGCCAACCCGTCCCCCACCGGCGACTACGAACCGTTTGGTTTCGGTCATGGTTTGCTACTTCGGACCGTGTTGTCTTCAACCACTACCCCGATTCTTTCGTATCTGGAATGTGGTTGCTGGGCGCGATCGAGAGCTCTTATAAGGACTTATCAAATACCAGTTCGATTCCTGCACTGGGGGAATCCCCCCGGTAATAAAGTGGGCCAAACAGATCACCGGAAGCGTACGATGTACGACGAGCGAAACGGCGGTTGTAAGTAATGAGCGGGAGTCAGACTCGCGCTCCAGAGGCCGAACTCGGGCTGCTCGACGCGACGATGATCGGGATGGGGGCGATGATCGGAGCCGGCATTTTCGTTTTGACGGGGTTGGCTGCCGAGATCGCTGGTCCGGCCGCGATTCTCGTCTTCGCGCTGAACGGGGTCGTCACCGCGTTCACCGGTCTTTCGTATGCCGAACTCGCTGCCTCGATCCCCAAAAGCGGCGGCGGGTACGCCTTCGTCCGGGAGATCTTCGACGACCTGCCCTCGTTCATCATGGGTTGGATGCTCTGGTTCGCCTATATGATCGCGGGAGCCCTGTACGCGCTCGGCTTCGCGCCGAACTTTCTCGAATTACTGCACGTCTATGGGATCGTCCCACCGCCGGGCCAGGTGGGTGCTGTCGCACTGCCAGTCGTCGACGCGGCGGTCCCACTCGCCTTTCTGCTGGCGTTCGTGGCGGTCCTCGGACTGGTGGCACTCAACGCCGTCTCGACGGCTGCCAGCGGCAGTGTCGAGACGATCTTTACGATCATCAAGGTGAGCATCTTGGTAGTCTTCGTCGCGTTCGGGCTCTCCTCGCCGATGTTCTCCAGCGCCGAGTTCCAGCCACTGTTCCCCGAAGGAAGCGGGGCGGCCGCGATACTCCCAGCGATGGGGCTCACGTTCATCGCCTTCGAGGGGTACGACCTCATCACCACCGTCACCGAGGAGGTCAAGAATCCACGTGAGAACATTCCGAAAGCGATCTTCCTGAGCCTCGTCGTGACCGTGATTGTCTACTTGGCGGTCGTGACAGTCGCTATTGCAACGCTTGGAGCCGACGGGCTCGCGGATGCCGGCGAGGCGGGGATCGCCGCGGCGGCGACGTCGTTCATGCCGACCGGACTACCGATCATCCAGAACGGGGGCGCGCTCATCGTCTTCGGGGCGGTCTTTTCGACACTGACTGCGCTGAACGCGGTCGTGATTGCCTCTTCGCGGGTGGCGTTCTCGATGGGACGCGAAGGACAGTTGTTGCCCTCGTTCGGTCAACTGCACCACCGCTACGGGACGCCGTTCGTGGCAATCCTCGCCAGCGCGGTGGTCATGCTCGGGTCGGTGGCATTGCCGACCCAGAGTGCCGGCAACATGTCGAGTCTGTTCTTCCTGCTCTCGTTTATCATCGTCAACATCGCCGTGATCAGGCTTCGCCGCGAGCGCCCGAATATGAACCGCCCCTACGAGATGCCGTTCTACCCGGCACCCCCGCTGATCGGCGTCGCTCTCAACCTGATCTTGGCCGGAGTGCTCGTAGAGTACCTGATCCGGACGGATCCACTGGCGCTGGTCCTCAGCGCGGCATGGATCCTGCTCGGAGGGATAGCCTACTTCGCACTCAACCGACTGCGAGCGCAACCGAATCGTGGCCCGACAGACGCCGACACCGAAATCACACCGGAGGCTGAAGACTGACACACATGACCAGCAATCTCGACATCATCGTCGCTGGCGGCGGGCGAGTCGGCTTCCAGACAGCCGAGATACTTGCCAACCGTGGCCACGACGTAACGATCATCGAACCCGACGAGCGAATCGTCTCGGAAATCGCCGACGAGTGGATCGCGACCGTCATCCAAGGCGATGCGACCAACCCCGACATCATCGAACAGGCTGGCATCGAGCAAGCCGACGCGATTGCGGCCCTCACGGGTGAAACCGGGCTGAATCTCGCGGTTTGTCTGGCCGCTTCGGAGTTGAATCCCGGAATTCGGACAATAGCGCGCATCGACCGCGCGGCCGGCACGGCCTACACCCGGTTCGTCGACGCGGTGCTCTTCCCCGAGCGGGCCGGCGCGCGCGTGGCGGCAAACGAGATCGTCGGCAGCGATGTCCAGACGCTGGCAGACGTGACCGGCGACCTCGACATTATGCTCGTTCGCGTCGCAGAGGGGGCCCCGGCCGCCGGAAAACAACTGACTGAAGTCCGATTTCCGGCCGGAACGTTAGTTGTCTCCGATGACGAAGGCCATCGAATCGCCCGCCCCGACACGATGTTGACCCCCGGCAACCGTTACGTCGTTGCCGTTGAACCGGACGTTGCCGACGAAGTGATGAATCTGATGAGGGGATGATGAACTCCAGCCGGTCAGTTCTCGGACTCGATCGGTGAGACATCAAACTGCTTTCTAAACTGTTGTATCGCTTCGTCGGAGCCGACGAGGACGATGTGCTCGGTCCCCATGAACTCCCGCTGTGGGTCAACCGTGGTGGTGAGCCCGGATTCGTCTTCGATGGCGATGACGCGACACCCCGTCTTTTCGTAGATGCCTGACTCGGCGAGTGTCGACCCCGAAATCGGTGTTGCTGGGGCGCGGAGGAGCCGAATCTGGCTCGCTGGTGCGAGGACGTCCTCGCCGCGGAGTTCCCTGGCGACCATTCGAGCACTCACCCGTGGAACGGACAGCACGTAGTCCGCGCCAGCACTCAGCGCCTTCCGGGTCGCACCGGTATCACTCACTCGGGCGAGAATCTCGATATCGCCATTCAGCGACCGTGCTAACACTGTTGTCAGTAGTGTTGCAGAATCATCCGGAAGTCCGATAATAATTGCACCGGCAGTCTCGATCCCTGCCTCTTCCAAGATTTCGTCCGATCTGGAGTCGCCTACGACATCCACGTCCTCGCGGTCTTCGATATCGATGGTCACGACATCGAGTTCTTCCTCGGAGATAAACTCCCGTGCGGCTTTACCAACTTCGCCCTGTCCGGCAACGATGATGCGCTCGTGGTTCCGGAGCATGCGGGACGGCTGAGTGAAGTCACTGAACGCCTCCAGCGCATCGTGTGCGCCTGTGAGGAGCAGTACCGTATTCGAGCGGATGATTGCGTCCGGATCGGGGGGGAGCTGTAGTTCCCCATCGATCCATGCACCGATGATGTTAGCTCCCGTTTCTTCTCTGATTTTCGAGTTGCGGATTCGTGTTCCGATCAGTCGGTTTTCCTGGTGGATCGGTACCTCTGTAACTTCTAATTCACCCCCAAGCTTGATCGTATCCGTCAACTCCGATTTGAACGAAGAGACTGCTTTCTCGGCGAGTCGCTGTCCGAGCACCCCATGCGGGGACAAGACGGTATCCGCACCCGTATCTAACAAGATGTCTCGCATATCACTGTTGTCGGTCAGCGTAATGATGTCGATATCCGAATCGAGTGACCGTACGGTCAGGATCGTGTTGACGGTTGCATCCCCAGTATCCGTGATGACTGCTCGTGCCGTCTCGATGTTGGCTCGTTCGAATGCCGACGCGTCCTGTGGAGAGCCGTGAATGACCGAATACCCGTCGTCGGACAGTTCCTTGGCGTTCTCTTCGGACGAGGAAATCAAGACGTAGTCGATATCGAGTTCCCTGAGTTCATCGAGGAGTACGGCGGAGTCACGCCGGTATTCACAGATGATAACGTGGTCGGATTTGGGAGAGAGCCGGTTGTCGAGGTTGACTTCGGCCCCCGTGAACAACGGGATGATGATGAGCCTGAGGGTGAAGAACCCGATCGCGATACCGGAGATCTGCGTTCCAGCAACAAACAAGAACATCAGCGGATGACTCCACAGCCCGGAGTCCTGTCCGTATCCGGTCGTGGTCATCGTCTGGACGACGAACTCGAACGAAGCGAATATCGACTGATGGACGCCCTCCAACCGTGACAGTGCAACGTTGTACGTGACCGTGTACACAGCAATCAGTGCAGCTAGCCCGGTGAGATAATAGACGACAATCCGATCCCGACGAGAGAGCTGAATATCGGACAGGCGTTCTGGAAGATCAGGCATTGGTAGGTCGCCTACACCGATTCCTCGTCGATGCGCTCGCGTCCGCGCTCGTTGATCTTGTCGGCGATGTCCCGCACGTCGCTCTCGGTGAGTTCGCTCTCGCTCGTGAGTTCGTCCATCACTTCGAGCGCGTCGATTTTCTCCTCGATTGCCTGCCGGGTGACCTCACTCCAGTTGATCTCCGGATGCTGCTCCATTCGTTCTTTGAGGTTGTCGTCCACGTTGACCGTGATCGAGGGCATACAGAAACCTATTGGATTACAGAATACTGTGTTTTTCGGTGTGTCCCGTACCTCTCGATTTCGACCGTTTCAGTCCCAGCAAGGGGCTTCGTTCGCCGAGCGAACGAACGACTGCAGCGCCCATTCGTTCTCCGAACGATCCAAATCCGACAGATCTCGGTGGGTCGCTTATAAAATGACACCCGGCACGCGGGTTTGATTTCGTTCGGTTATGAAACGATTCTGAAACGCGGCGGTGCTGTCCTGCGGTTCGCTACATCTAAACGGGGCGAGGAGGGGCATAATCATTGGGCAATTGAACCGAACAGAGGATGTTGGTGCGTGATCCTGTTCGGGTGTCGTGGAACGGCCAAAATAAGATCGAGGTGGAGAACGCGAATCTTTCACCCACGTTCTCACAGTGTCTCGAAATAGGCTGGTATAAATGGTGGCCAACGGAGCAACCCCCGCTGGTCGGGTCTATCGGCAGGCGTCTTCCGCCAGCTACCACGCGCACAAAGGTGCCGCTCCGGTAGTTACAGACGCTCCATTAGAAAGCGAGTGATCATCCCACGCTACTATATTCGGTGTGTTGCGGGCTCTGTTGAGGCGAATACGGCCCCGTCAAGTCGAGGGCCCACCTGTTCTGACACCAATCGAGCTTTGGCGTTGACTTGCACCACCGTCGCCGAGTCCTCAAACGCTGTCTCGAACCTTGTCCATCTTGCACTGAACGCAGAGATCGTCGAAGACACAACCAACACTATCGTACGGACAGACGTGCTCTTCAGTCTCGACCGAAAGTCGACGTTTTTGTTGTCGCCACTCTATCTCCCAGTCGTCGATCGACATCTCCGCCGAGGTAAACACGATATCACCCTCGCGGTTCTCGATCTTCGCGACGACTCCCGACTCGAGTTCGTCCTTCACGATCGCGATTGCCTCCTCGTACGACGAGCAATCACGGCGCTCACGGCTATTATCTAACAGAACGACAGTGATCGACCGATCTGTCGTCTCGGTTGGGCCGAGTCCGGACATCACTACAAGAGATCGCGAAGGAAGCGGATATAAATTCGATGGGATCTGTTGAATCCCCAGTTGGTGATACGTTTCAGAAGTCGTGCTGAATACAGAGCGCGTATCTGTCGGACTCTCAGAACACGCCGATGATGAAGCCGAACCCCATGATGATCAGGACAGTTGCAGAGAACACGGGAAGATACGGCGTGTACTGCTTGACCGTCTCCTCGTAGTGTTCGTATCCCCCGATAAGGAGCATCGTCAGCCCAACGATACCGATGAGAACCGTCGACGCGTAGGCACTCATCAATTCCAGACAGTAGGCCGAACCGGCACACAGTGCGATAATCTCGAACTCCTCCTCATGTGCGAAGCCAAGCAGGAATGCGAACCATGCGATGCCGAGGAGTCCACGGTCGGTCGCTTCGTCAAGACGCCCATGCGAATGTGAGTGACCGCCAACGAACGGAACATATTCCTTCAACCGGGCAAGTAGCCCACCGCGGTCGTTGTGCCCGTCCTCGTGACCGTGTGTATCGTCATAATGACGGTGATCGTGGCCATTTCCGTGGTCGTGACCGGCCTCATGGCCGTGCCCATGGCGGTATTCGCGGATTCCGAGTAGGATGAGCAGGATCCCAGCGACGATACTGACGGGGCCGCCGAGGAATACGCCGCTAACCAGTTCAATTGGCTCGTTGACTTGTGTGAGATTGAATTGGCCCTTCGCGTAGAAGAACACCGCAACCATAGCGAGACTACTGATGAGATGCCCAACCCCGAGAATAAAACTCGCCGCGAAGCCGTAGAGCCACCTGTTCGTCTGGTCGAGGGCATACGACGCGGCAACCGGCCAGCCGTGGCCCGGTTCGATACCGTGGATGGCTCCGAGAGCGACCGCCCCGACGAGCAAGCCCAGTGCCTCTGTGTGTAACATCTATTGTTGAAACGTCGGCCAACAGCGTGGAAAATAGTTGTTAATACGCGATTCGGGGAGACATCATACTGGGGACTCTTCACCTACCACGACAAGAGATCGGGTATGCGGACGAGTTTCAACATCCCGGACCGCGTCGTCGAGGAGTTCGACCGAGTCTGGCAAGACGAAGGCCTCGCTAACCGCTCGCGAGCTGTCCGCGAAGCCATGCAGGAGTACATAGAGGCGCACTCTCGACTCGAAGAGACGACTGGCGAGGTGGTCGCGCTGGTCGGATTCGATTACCGGCACCACGAAGTGATTCGGGAACTCCACAGCGTCCAGCACGAGTACCAGGACGTGATTCTCAATACCAGCCATACCCACCAAGGGAAGTGGTGTCTCGAATCGCTGTTCTGTCGTGGCCCCATCGAACGAGTCCGTGCACTCATCTACGAGCTTCGGGATTTCGACGGTGTGAACCGAGTAAAGTCGATGCTCATTCGTGACCGCGCCTGAATCTGGAGTTTTGAATGTGAATGTCGTTTTGGCTCGGTTCGGGGTCGCGTTAAGTTAGAGGATGAGGCGTTCGAGTTCTGAGTGTCTATGGCAGAATTCGACCGTCTCAACGGATGTATCGAGTGGATCGACTTGTCGTTCAAGGGTGACGGCCGGTCCGTCTTCGAAGTTGTTGGGTTCGTTCCTGTTACTGAGACCGTTTGGGAGGGCCGTGAGTAGTCAAAATATTGAAAGCGATGGATGCGACTGTTCCATCGGGAACGGCCTCTCCGAGCTACCCATGTCGAAGGACTCCGATGAGCTGGAAGAGGAAGTGGAGATCGTCGGGGACTACGATCCCGAAATAGAGGAACTTCTGAGGGCTGCGAAAAGGGTCGCGTTAACTTTGGCGTGAGTTGTGCCGGACGGCGAGGGCTTTGAGCCACGATTCTGCTGTCTGCGGTTCGACATGTCTGAAACTAGTTGCGAACGATGAGGTTCGTTGTTCTATCTCCCAAAAGACACGTTCGATGGCATTCCGATTCCCGTGTGAAATCATCTGGAATCGGTACCCATCTTCGTCGAGGACGTTCACTAGATAATCGGCGTCATCGACGAGAAATTCGACGCCATCTAGCCGATATTGCCGATGCAGCTCGGTCAGAAACCATCGCGTCGTCTGTTTCGTCGTCGCTGGAAACAGCCTGAACTGCAGGATTTCGTTCGTTTGGGGATCGACGGCACCGTACAGCCAGTAGTCGTCGCCGTTGATGCGGATCACTTTCTCGTCGACCGCGAGTTGATCCGCACTCACCGTCGAAATTTGCTGTAGATCGGCCTTGTGCACCCAGTTGTGAACCGCGACGTGACTACGTTTGACTCCCAACTCATCGAGAAACTGACTGGCATCCCTTGTTGACATACCTGCGAGATGACACCGGATACCCACTTGAATCGCCCACTCGGGAGTCCGCTTTCGCTCCACAAACGACAAGTCGATCCACTCGATACACTTGCTGAGGCGTTCGGATTCTGCCATAGACACTCAGAAATCGAACGCCTCATCCTCTAACTTAACGCGACCGCGAAAAGCGACCGGAGCTATTTCGACGAGACCGAGGGATCTCGCGGGGCCCACCTCGAACTGCTGGTAACGGATCCAATAATGTCCCGATTAACGGATGCCGACCCCGAAGAATTCGACGGATATCACGAAGACGACTGAGCCTCCTCCCCTAAAGGGGTGAGATTCGGCGTTAACTCCCGTTTTAGCCTCTGATGAGCCAAAAGAATACCCTCCGTCCACGTTCAGCGTCCCGCTGTTCAAGCGCACGCCTACGAGTGCGTCCGTCGTCCGCGGGTTGGTTGCGACGGAGATACCGCACGCCGATGTTTTTCGCGGTCGCCAGACTACGTCTGGCTGGCAGCCGGAACTCGGGGATTTCTGGCGACGGCGTTGTAATCGGCGTGGTTCTCGTACCCGCACTGCAAGCACTCGAACTCCTCGCTGTCGCGGTCATCAGTGTGGGTGAATCCGAAGAACACTGCCGCGACGTGTTCTCTGGGTCACCTGCTCGACCGCGATGCCGTCGGCTTGTACTCTATGTAGTCGTACAAGCGGTCGAACGCCCATTCGTCTCTCCACGACGCGCCCGTCGCTCGCGGATGTCCGTCGAGCCCTCGAAACACTTCCCGCGTAGCCCGCACGGGTGGCGGGATTCCCGCACTGCAGAAGCCCCTGTGGAAACGATGATAGCTGAGGGTCCATGACGCGGGCTAAGCGACGCACCCGGAGTAGTCACGTGGTCGCTTCCGAGTTGGGTTCCGGTGGAAGGCCAGCGTCTTGGGGTGTTGGTTGATCGCGATTCGCGAGGCGTTCCCCGCCGTAGACGACCACCAAGAGAACGGCAACCAATACGAGTGGGAGGGCACCTGTAACTTCGGCGAGCTGTCCTCAATGGGCCGATCGTCTCAACGGATATGCGGTTCCTGAGATCCCAGAGATCCAGCACACCGATCCGCGCGATCTCGAATAGTGGTCGAGTAGGTCCCCTCGGCACGTGGGCGGGATCAACGTCTGAGTCGCGCTTGGTTGGATTGATTGAGCGCAGAGGACGCGATAGAGGTTCTCCAAGGAAGAATTTAATTCTCTTTACGATTCCCAGTGTCGCTTCTGGGACTCGAGAGACCACGCAAGTGCGACCCGCGTCACCCTCACCCGCCACGCTTCTCCAGCGCCAACTCTACTCGATAAACAACCTGCTTCCCAAGAACGATTCAGTAACAGTCTGAGAGTTAATTCCGAACTCCGTGTGGTCTTATTCTTCCCATAACTTACCTGTCTGGCGACTCAACCGTTCTGTATACCTCTTAGTATGCCTCCAGTAGATGCTACTCGGTCGGCTCCTGACGACATCCAAGGCCATCCACCCATCCAGTGTGAGGACTGTGAGTCCGCTCTCCACAGCCGCGACGACAGTGTTTCATTCCTGCTTCTGGATCAGCTTACCATCCCTATCATCGGTTGCGGCGACCACGTCGACCAGTTCGTTTCTATCTGCGAACTCACTACTACTGGTAGAGCAGACATCATAGAGCATCGACCGGCTGGAGGTATCCACTGCCCCAGCTGTCAGCTCGCACACTACAATCTCCATCAACCAGTAATTCCGATCCAAACTGGAGCAGTCGCCCTCATGGCCTGCTCACAGCACCAAGCAGAAGTCTTCAACCGCTTCCAATCAGGGCTGGAAACACAGCAACAGCTGACATCCTCCATCGACACATCACTATAGGCTGAGAAACTCAGTCGCCCAGTATAATTTGAGTTTATTGGTGTGGTTGTGATGATTTGCCCTGTCAAACGCTCGTGTCGTAAAGAGCATTTTGTACTCGAATGCGAAAGGCCAAACGTCGCTCTCCCATACCATCAGTTAATGAGTGAGTCAGAAGACACGGTTGCGAGGCCAAAAATATCCGTTGCAGTTGTAGATAATTCTCACACGAACGAAATCCCCGACAATATTGACTCCGAACTATATACGACAACGAGACCAGAATCATCGTTGGTTGAGTTTGAGGCGGATCCTGACGGCGAGCTGGCAGAGGCACTCAGGCGGAACGGATTCGATGTGTGAACTAACCGACTGTTGATCGCTTATTATTGAACAGCTCTGAAAGATTTCTTTGAACTGTTAGAACTCCTTTCGGTCATCAGCCTGTATAGATAGCGTCAGCTCGGACAGGTGATAGTCTGAAGAATTGAGATTGTTGTCTGTCGCTATGAACGACAGTTGTGTCTCAGTATTACTGCCGGACGACGCCTGCCGCGCGAGGCCCTTTGGGCGAGGACTCGATGTCGAACTCGACCTCAGTACCTTCCGTCAGATCCTCACCGCCAACGTCTTCCATGTGGAAGAAAACGTCTTCGTCGTCGTCGAGGTCGCCGTCGTCAGTCGAAATGAAACCGTAGCCGCCAGTGTCGTTGAAGAAGTCAACCTTACCGTTTGCCATTACATACGAACACAGGGTTGTGCGAGGGATAACCCTTCCGAGGGCCGGGGTACCACGACTGATACATTCGAAGATAAAATAAGCAGTCGTTTCACAGCAAACTTGATCCTGAAATCTGCCAAACTTACTGACCAATTTTTCTCCTTGATAATTCGGAATAATCAATTTCGCAACAGTTTAGAGTATCGTAGAACCGTTCATATGATGTTATTTTCACAGGATTCGAGAATAAATCACCTATCATATTGCGCCTGCGTACTGATCGCCGAGTTTCATACTAATTGACACTAGGTTCCGATCACCGTGCGGGATACAGCGCGCGAATGCAGCACTGATAGTGTCTCTCACGAGCAGTTATCGGCGTATCGGCTGGGGGCGTTTCTCCCGGCCGGTCTGGCACGGTATCGTTGAATCCCTCGTGAACGACACTATCACTCGAAACCACCCAGTCGGGACCCACCAGTCGAGACCACCCAGTCGGGACCAAGGTTATCCGTCCGAGACTGTAATTCATAGACATGAACAGTAACGGAGAGGCGGACCTATCGGACGCGTTTGACGACAGTCTAGAGAACGTCCCGAAGTCTGTCGACCGGGCCGCCCTCGAGCGGATGCAAACAGTGGCGTATGTCCTCGACGATAGTATCCGTGTGCCGGGCATGGACTACCGCGTCGGTCTCGACCCGTTGCTGGGTTCGATTCCGGTCGTAGGAGACATCGCCAGCGGCGCGTTCTCGCTGTACATCGTACTCGAATCGGCTCGGCTCGGTGTCGGATACACGACATTGGTGGCGATGATTGCGAACGTCTCGCTAGACGTGGCCGGAGGCATGATTCCGTACGCTGGCACCGTTTTCGACGCCGTCTGGAAGGCCAACAAGCGTAACCTCGAACTCGTGATCGAGGACCTCACCGACGACGACAGCAACAGCGGCCACGCCGAGGACGAATCATCGGAGAGTGAGAGCGGGGGCGTCGAGATCGAGGTCGAAACCCCAAGTGCCTGAACAGGTGATTCTGCGGCATAGCCCATGTTGTCAGTGCTGAATTAATCCTCTGAGGGCACCGTAGAAAGGGGTGTTCCGCCGGGAACACCCCGCCCCAATCACCAGTGAATATCTCACCGGAAGCGAGCCGTCACCACAGAAGATCTAGCTGACAGCGACAAACAGAATTGTCTGCCCGACTATCCCGCCGATTTCTCTTGCTTCGCCTCCGATTCCAAGAATCCGGAGGCTCGCTTCAGGTTTCTCCCGATAGCTTTCGCTATTGACCCGTTTTTCACCTTGATTTTTCCTGCGAACTTCGTTTTCTCCCCGTCTTTGTGATACATCTCGTTGATCAACGACTCAGCGCCGGCACGTAACTTCAGAAACTCCTGTTCAGCCGGGTCATCTAACCGCTTGCGTCGCTGCGCAATTTCTACCCGCCGTTCTCTGAAACCGTAGCTATAGTGTTTCTGTTGTTCCTTGACGAAACAGCTCTCTCTGTGCGGACACTCGTCACAGAACTCCTTCTCCATCTTTCCAGAAATACGACCGGTTTCGTAGTGGTTCTGGTCGAATGGTTCGTGTCCGGCAGGACACGCAACCATTCTCGTCCCGTCCCACTCCGGCGCAGCCAGCGACATCTTTTCCGCTCCAGGCCGTTGACCGACGATTCCAGAGAAGTGCTGCGTGATCTCCTGATCACGGCAGCGCTTCTCTACTTCCTTGTGCGTGTACCCGCCATCCACGAGCAGGTCACGTAACCCAGTCTCAGTTGAGAGGGTCGTTACGTCCTCGTCAAGGAGGTCGCCGTCGTCCGTGTTGTTGGTATCGACCCGAACCGCAGTGATGAGTCGGAATGGATTCTCACCATTGCACGTCTCCGCTACATTCGCCTTGTATCCGTGATAGTCCTCACCGTTCTTCGAGCGGTAGGTTGCGTCCTCATCGTGAGGGTTTTGCATCGTGCCACTGTCGATCTCGTCGGGCTCTTTCAGCCCGACGTGATCGGACTGGTCATCGGCGTTTTCTCCGGATGAGCCTGTGTTTTCTTCATTTTGTTCAGTGTTGGTACTCTCTTCGGGAGAGGTGTACGTTCGGAGTGGTTGCCAGTCCGGTGACGAGTCGTCACCGGGCTGGCGTTGGTCAGCAGAATCGTCCTCATCATCGTCATCTTCGAGTTCAGCAATGCGATAACACTGTTCGTCGAGAACCTGCTGAAGATGAGCAAAGCTCTCCAACTCGGCGTATTCATCGTCATCTTCGAACCGATCAACAAGCCACGCGGTATGCTCGCTAGTTGTCCACTCTATCGATAGCGCCGGTGGCAAGAGTCCGGTTTAACACGATAAGAAGGCCGAAACGAGACGAATTCCACTCCTGACGCTGCACCGAGTTAGAAAAATATCAAATACTTGGCTGTTGTCCGCTGTGGCAGTTATTTCGACGACCGTCAAAAGATAGCTGTCGCTGTTCGCCAGCCTCGCTTCAGCCGAAGCGAGGCGGCTCAGCCGAGTCCGTGCTCGTATCCTGGTGGTAACCCTTCACTGTTTGTCCGATGCTTTTGCTTCCAGCCGAGCTCATCGTCTAACACCTGCTCGATCCCGTGGAGAAACCCATCACTGAACGTGAAATCTGTCGGGAGTGCTCGCCCGCCACGCCGTGGCCGGGCGAGCACTGCCCATTGCAACACGAGCCACAACTGCTCCAACAGGAACCCGACACCCACGTAGAAGAGCCGAATTATCGTCGATGGCGTCGTTGTCAAAGCACGCGCTTCGCGGAACTTCTCATAGCTCTTCTCGATCCGTGACCGATGGTTGTAGACCTGCGCCACTTGCTGCGGCGTGCGGTCTTCCAGACCGTACGCCGCGTAGCCCGTTTGTTTGAGCCCTGATTTTCCACGATCACCGTTCTGGTAGGTGACGTTCACTGCCAGCGGATACGTCTGTTCGTACTCTTTGTCTTCACAGACCGTCTCTTCTGTCATATGCGAAGCAGTGACAGCAAGTTTCTCCCGGAGCGAGTCTTTCCGGGTTATGACCGGAAAGACTGGCGGTGCTGTCTCCCGAAGAACACCGATTAACTCCCCGACGAAGGCGTCTCTGTCCATGAGGATCTGGTCGGTCTCGAATGGATATGTCTCGACGCGGGCGAGCACGCGCTCGACCGCGTCGGCCTTGCTGTCCTCGCCATCAACTGGTTCAACTGCCAGTGTTAGTGGCTTTCCCTGCGCGATGACGAACGCAGTACAGTACCGGTGACACTTCGTGGTTCCGTCCCGTGCTTCCATTCTCCTGAACTCGTCCTCGTCGTCTGGATGACCGTGGAACGGATTGTCCATGAAGTCCAGACAGATGGTTCTCGACCCGCCGCGGTCGAGAACCGTCATTGCCACCAGTGCGAGGATATCGTTGACAGCATCGAGCATCGGCTCTTTCTCCAGGGTGTGCAACCAGTCCATCACTGGCTCGCGGTTTGGCGTGTCCTCAGTATTCGTTGTGACGCCGTTGACTGAGGTTGTGTCAACAGCAGCTCGTAAGACGACTTCCATGATCTCCTCGGAATCGAGGCCAGAGCCCTCGATTCCTTCCATCGGTATCAGCTCAAGCAACTCCATGCTAAGAGACTTCAACTGGCTGTTCGAAATGTACTCGTCCGGATCTGTGAGGATGCGTTTGAGTTTTGGTAGCCTCATCACGCATCCATCCGGACGGCGGCTGAATCAGGCGACTGATTCAGTCGCGTCATTCTGATCACTACGTGTCAGCAACTGGTCTCTTGAGCCAGAGTGGACAACTAGCGATGCTCAGCGAGTGTTTCCATGGTTGCTGGAATCTCGCCTGGTTCAAGCTGGTAGGACAGTTCCAAGTTATCGGTGTCTGCGAACTCGTCGATACCAGCGGGCAACTCCTGTACGATCTCCTCAGGGAGATCGCACAGGAAGTTGTGGAGAACTTTGGCGAAGAGATCAACACGGGAGAGTTGCTTGATGTTCGCCTCGATAAACGTTGAATCCATCCGCTGCGTACTGGCATCGATCTCAAACTCTTCTTGGAAATAGTTGCGATGATCTTCGAAAACCTCGTGTAACAGATCCTGACCAGTCTCTTCTTCGTGTTCCATCAACCGCCGGCGGAAATTGGTGAACGTCTTTTGGCAGATGTTGTCGCCGAGTGTTTCTTTCCCAAGTGCGTTTCTGACGCGAAAATCGAAGATATAGGCGTATTCAAGTTCTTCGTCAGAGAGACCAAGCAGGTGTTTGATAATCTCCAGTGAGACAAGCTCATTGACGGGCTTGTTCGGACGGCTATACCCGTCGTGGTATAGCCGCTCGAACTTTGTTTCATCTATCTGAGTAAATATATGTTGATGAAAATGAGTTGACCAGTGATTTTGTAATTTCTCTTCAATACTGGTAGAAAGGTTCTTTACAGGCGAAAATAGCTTTTCCTGTTGATACTCGTTATTTTCTTTAAACACGTTATCAACCAGTTTATTGATTTAACGGGACGCTGATGTAAATAACCTATGAAAATTATAGATCAAAGTTAGAGCAGAGTTATCCAATGAATTCTAGTCACTTATCGACTACCCTTTCTACGGTGCCGTCATCCTCTGTATCGGTTACGCCATTTCTGGCAGATGGCCGATACGTATCTGCTGCATCAACGGAGCGGAACTACTATAGTAGCGTTTGTAACTGTCCGCACACCTGATCGAACGCTGTCATGCGATCAGGTGTGTGATGACTTACAAAGGCTACTATAGCAGTCCTCAAGTGTTGTGACCGCACACCGAGCAATTACTCGTAGTAACTCAACCGTTCGACAACCTCGGCGAAGGCGACGTTTTGCCGTACATTGGTAATCTCAATGTTGACTCGCTCACTCTCTTTCGTATCAGGGACAATCACGACGAAGCCACGTTCGACCCGAGTGATACCATCACCCTGTTCGCCGATATCCTCAATTTCGACCTCCCGAGTCTCACCTTCCTCAACTGGTGGTTCCAACGGCTCGCGCTGCTGTGATTCCGTTTCAGTCTGGTCGGTCTGTTCCGGCTCGCTCTGTGTGGGAGACGACACGATACGTTTCTCCTTGCTGTAGACCTCCCAGTTGCAGTTCGCGCTCGGGAACGTCGATCACATACGAGCCGTCCCGTTCCACAATCGAAGCTGAAAACAGACATTCGAGTTCTTCAGAAATCTCCATTAGTTGGCCTCTCAGCAGGGTAATAGAGCAGAACACTTGATTCTACTGTCGAACGCCGTCCTGAATGCTCACTCGGGACTTACGACGTCATCGCAAACCAGACACTCTGCCCAGATTCCAGCCGTCGCATCGTCTTTCTCATATTCAACTAAGATATGTACAGCAAAAATATTCTCATCACACTCCGGACATCGCCCGTGTTTCGGAGTATTGTCGGTCATCAGGGGTAGGAGAGAGTGTGTGACGAGTTCCCCTCCAACTGGGCGTAGAGATATCTCTCGGAGTATGCTTTGTGTGGAACAGTACCTATGATCGCTAGTTGTCCACTCTGGCTCAAGAGACCAGTTTCTGACACGTAGTGATTAGAATGACGCGACTGAATCAGTCGCCTGATTCAGCCGCTGCCCGGATTCCTGTGTGTGATGGAGTTCCCAAGACTCAAACGCATCCTCACAGATCCGGACGAGTACATTTCGAGCAGCCAGTTGAAGTCTCTTAGCATGGAGTTGCTTGAGCTGATACCGATGGAAGGAATCGAGGGCTCCGGCCTCGATTCCGAGGAAATCATGGAAGTCGTCTTACGAGCTGCTGTTGACACAACCTCCGTCAACGGTGTCACGACGAACACTGAGGACACGCCAAACCGCGAGCCAGTGATGGACTGGTTGCACACCTTGGAGAAAGAGCCGATGCTTGATGCTGTCAACGATATCCTCGCACTGGTGGCGATGACGGTTCTCGACCGCGGCGGGTCGAGAACCATCTGTCTGGACTTCATGGACAATCCGTTCCACGGTCATCCAGACGACGAGGACGAGTTCAGGAGAATGGAAGCACGAGATGGAACCACGAAGTGTCACCGGTACTGTACTGCGTTCGTCATCGCGCAGGGAAAGCCACTCACACTGGCGGTTGAACCAGTTGACGGCGAGGACAGCAAGGCCGACGCGGTCGAGCGCGTGCTCGCCCGCGTCGAAACATACCCATTCGAGACCGACCAGATCCTCATGGACAGGGACGCCTTTGTCGGGGAGTTAATCGGTATTCTTCGGGAGACAGCACCGCCAGTCTTTCCGGTCATAACCCGGAAAGACTCGCTCCGGAAGAAACTCTCCAAGGCCGCGTCACACATGACCGAAGAGACGATTTGCGAAGGGAAAGAGCACGAACAGACGTATCCACTGGCGGTGAACGTTACCTATCAGAACGGTGACCGCGGAAAGTCTGGTGTGAAAGCGACAGGATACGCGGCGTACGGTCTGGAAGACCGCACGCCCGCGCAAGTCGCTACGACCTACAACAAGCGTTCACGGATAGAGAAGAGCTACGAGAAGTTCCGAGAAGCGCGTGCCCTGACAACAACGCCATCGACGACAATCCGGCTGTTCTACGTGGGCGTGGGGTTTCTGTTAGAGCAGTTGTGGCTCGTGTTACAGTGGGCCGTGCTCGCCCGACCACGGCGGGGCGGGCGAGCACTTCCGAAAACATTCGCGTTTGGTGACGCGTTTTTGCACGGGATCGAACGGGTGTTAGACGACGAACTCGGCTGGAAAGAGAAGTACCGGACTAACGGAGAAGGACTGCCAGCAGGATACGAACACGGACTCGGTTGAGCCGCCTCGCTTCGGCGAAGCGAGGCTGGCGAACAGCGACAGCTGTCTTCGGAGATCAGTCTGAACGACAACTACAGCCAAAACAATCCAGATTTGTGACTCTTCCTCAACTCTCCGTGGCGTCAGATGTGTACTTCGTCTCGTATCAGCGTCCTTACCGTGTTAGACCGGACTCTTGTTGCCGCCGCCATCAAGAGAGTGGACAACTAGCGATGATGAGTGTAGTCGCCAAAACTAATTCACTCGCACCCTCACTCCCAGTGGTGAGCATTCGGACAGTACTTACTCGACTACTCGGCGACACCGGGCCGACTGTCGTAGTCGAGTGCCGTCAGTGCGGGACGACAGTTACTCCCGAAGCGGAAATCTGTCCTGAGTGTGCCGCGACCGAATTCTGCTGGTACGAAATTCCCGAATGAACAGCTTCGTTGGATCCTTGGTAGGCAGGACTTCTCAAAAGCCGACTAAACGTACAGTGCACATCTCGCATTCCGCCTCTGAGGAGGCTTGTAACAGTAGTTGTGATATGATTTCTTTATTCAAAATCGGGGAGACAGAATTACTGTCCCGAGGAAAACGACTATATCTTTCCCACTCCAAGTGGGAATATGACGAAGGTAGATTCAAAGGGGCGAATCGTCCTCGCAAAGGAGGTGCGCGAACGTCTCGGTATCACCCCCGGGACAGAAGTAGACATCCACGAAGAAGACGGAAAAGCAGTTGTTGAACCTGAAGACAACCCTGAACAGATTATCGAACGCATGGAACAACTCATCACGGAAACGTCATCCGAGCGGGGAGAGACGAGACCAATTGAAGACGGGGCTGATCCCATCGCCCAGAAGCACGGAGACGCGGTTCGAAGAGGCGCGGAAGAACCCAGCAATGGGTGATGCTGATGGCCCGTATCTGTTCGATGTCGGCGTAATCGCCCTCGCACACACCGAGGCACCGGGGTGTGAGTCTGCGCTCTCGTATGTTCGAGAGGCCATCGCTGGTGATATCGATGCCGTTGTGCCGTATCCTACCCTATTCGGAGCACACACCGTCCTGACGACATACTACGGGCGTTCAAACGCAGCCGCATCTCGCCTTCTTCAGAATTTCATGGACGCGAAGAGAATCCATTGGTACGACGGGGTACCCGAGGACGTCGTTCGCGGAGGGTTATCTCGAGCGAGTGAGGTGAACGTTGGTGGCTGGGATGGGTACTACGCTCAGGTAGCGATCGACGAAGGAGTGAATACTGTGTTGACGGTCGATGATGACTTCGAACGGATTGATGCATTCGATACCGAAGTCATCCTCTCAGCCGACGAATTTAGCGAGCTGAACAGGTTTCTTGACAACTGATTCCAGCTTTCAGTCTGAACAACGAACCCGTATTACAAACTACTAGTACGCACCTGCAAGATCGCTGAGAGTGGACTACTAGCAGTTCTCGGGTGTGGTGACCGCACACCGAGAGAGTGACGTGCCCGAAAACGGCGTTCCATATCGAGGACCTACTAGTAGATACACATCCACAGAGCGTGGACTGCCGTGGTTATATCGATGACATCCACCGGGCGATCACTGGAGTTCGAACCATCCTTTCTACGAGCGCGTGGGGAACTGCCGTACGACCGTGACATCTTCCCAGCAGTGATTTTCAATGTGTTCAGTACCCTTCGATTTCGATTGTTTCAGGCTCAGCAAGGGGCTTCGTTCACCGACCGAACGAGCGCCTGCAGCGCCCATCGCAGAGTTCTCGGTCGTAATCGCCCGACATCGACGGGGTAATGGTCGGTGTTACCGTCTCCGCATGCACTGGCGTTGATTTCGTTCGGCTACCGAACGATTCCGACCGACGGCGGTTTCGTCCTCTGGTTCGCTACCTCTACGGCGTGGTGTACGGCCTCTAATCATTGGGTCGTTGATGTCTCTCGGCTGCAATCAACTGGGCCCCAGCAGCATCAAGAGCTGGGAGTGGTTGGTCACGGGCCACGGTACTATTGCTGATTGAGGCTTCTGACGAAGCGCATCGAAGAAATTCTCGGTGCCCTACGCCGATGGTATCCTGAAAACGAAGTAATCGGATTGTAGTTCGGTCGTGGGATCTACTGTCAATTGTTAATTATGGGCGTTCCACATCGAGAAACTACTAGTAGACACCCGTCTGCAGAGCGCTGGCTACCGTGGTCGATGCGCTAAATTGAATTCCTCAATCTCTGATAATATTTTGAGGGGTTGCTGAATGCAGAGCGCGTATCTCGTACACAGTGTCCTTCACAATTATGTAATATCAGAAATAGACAAAGCTATGAACCCCAACAGATATCCGGCTATATCCAGAGCAAAAGAGCGGGATACGACGTTTCTTGTGGTCGAACTGCTGGCCAGCAGTTCTGAGTTCAGAACATGGTTTTTCGACCAATTAGTCGCCAATCCCGCTGAGGCTCAGTTTCTTGGTGTGATGCGATCAGTCGAAACGCACGGACGAGAGACCGACATCAGAGTTGAATTCGATACTGATGGGACGAGGCACCTTGCGCTCGTTGAAAACAAGCTTGATGCAGCATTCGGTGAACGGCAAATATCCGACTACTACCAGCGTACGGACCAGTACGTGCAAGAAGGGCGATGTGACAGAGCAACAGTCGTCTTGCTTGCACCAGCGAATCGGGCAGATGCAGTAACGCGAGACCGGTTCGATCACACGATTACTTACGAACAAATACGCGATCAGTTGAGGAAGGTACCACACGACAGTACGCCATTCGCCGAAGAGGTTTTCCGCATCGCACTCATTCAGGAAGGAGAGACAGATAAGTCGAATCTAATGGCCACTCTCACCGAACAACTCAAACCAGTACTGCAGGAGATCGCCCCGCACCTCGAGCTCGAAGCAACAGAAAACCGAATTCGAATTAAATCCAGCGACCCGGAGTTTCCATCGATTGTCTGGTATGAAATTCGGGCCAAGTTTAGCGCTCTCGGGACAATCGCCCCGGGTATCCGAGTTTCGACAGATGATAGTAATGAACTGCGTGCGATCCACCAAGTTCTCGAATCGCAGTACGATGATTTGCCGCTTGATAGCTACCGTGTGGAACTCGCAGACAATCATCGAAAGAAGCAGGGGATGGTTGAATGGGTCTTGGAAGTTCCAGGAGACCCAGAAGCCATTTCAGATGGCCAGATTCAGCAAGTAGTGAACGCAATGCAGACGATTATTGAACACTATCATGACTCACTCCGAGATGTGGTCTCGGAGTGAGCATCTGCCGCACAATTGCTTCGACAGGTCGGAGTGGAGCAAACAAAACTGTCGTGCCGAACTTAGCCTCTATATTCAGCAAGGGCATCGTCTCAGTTGCCGAGAATTTCGACAGGATCCCTATTTAGGTATCTCGTAACAACAGAAATCCGTCGCCCCGCACGCTGGACACGAGTCGATCTCCGGAGAGACGGCCAGCCCACAGTGACGGCACTAAACGATGACCATTGAGTCGGTCTCAAAGAGTACTCGAGTGAGTACCGTTCGAAGACCCATCGTCCGAAAGTCAGCCGCAAGCGAATTAGTTGTGGCGACTGGTCGGAATTCACAGACGGCGGTGCATCGTCAATACGATGCCACACAAGGCTTACACCCACTCATTGCCCTACGCTCAGTTGGAAGGGATATGTCACACGCTCCCTTCCCTCCCCTAATGACCAGCGATGCACCACTCGGACGCTGTCCGAAGTGTGATGAGGATCTCTCTAGTGCATACGTCTTGGTCGAATACGAGAGAGACGACGGAACGACAGGGATTTGGGCAGAATGCCCGATCTGTGACGAAGTCGTGAGTCCTCAGTAAGGACTTACAGCGATGAGCGACGATCGTGGAAGTTACCCCACTAATCAGCGTTAACAAGAAGAACATCTCGAGTGGGCTCAAATAGATTTAGCAACGCTTGATGATCCTTAGATAGCTCACACCATATGCATTAAGAGAACCAGTCTCAACTACTGTTTCTGCGTCGGAAGTTGAGACTACAGCGGGTATAGCGGGCCTATAATGCGTGGTATCGTCCGAATCGATAAGCAGAATCTGCTTCAGATCGCTTTCTGAATGGGCGTTCTTATCTTTTTGGCAACTATTCCAGCGGATTTCCGAGACTCTGGATAGTGTCGCCACTCAGACGCTGCGCTCTCACGGAGAGAGACCCCCCCTCGCTATCCGATTCCGGTTTCCTTCTTCACCAACGTTAGCGTGTTATCTACTGTCACGATGGGCGAGTGCTCGTATTCACCGGTCAACTGCACCTGTACTAGCAGATCGACCGCCCGCCAGATCGAGTACAAGAGGCACGCGAACGCAAAGTAGAAGAACCGCAGCCCGAAGTGCTTCGAGGTTGTCGCGCCCATGAACCGCTTGATCGATTTGTAGCCGCTCTCAATCTCCCACCGGTAGCCGTACCCAGTAAGGAGCCCGCTATTCTGATTCGTCATGAACACCGAATACTGCTGATGATCGGTGTGTTCGGAGTTCTCTTTACGTCGGTAGATCAGCGTCGTCGAGTGCCACTCGTTGTCAACGAGATGCAGTTTTCGATCAGTCTCGTACCGGTCCTTTCCCCGCTTGAGAAGGCGCTTGGCTTGGGCCTTCTCGCTGGTCTGCATCTGTTTCGGAACAACGTAGGAGAGCCCGCGTTGATCCAGCATCTCCAGGATGTGCTGGCTGTCGAACTCGCGGTCCATCAGCACGTTATCGACGTGAACAGCCGCTTCAGCCGAGTCCAAGAGATCTTCGACGATCTCCTTGCGCGAATCTCCTTTGCGTACTGGCCGGGCGTCTAACACGATCGGGACAGCATTCCCGACCATCTGAACTGTCGCCCACTGATACGCGTACTCGTCGGTTTTCTCCTTCGTCCCAATGAAATCCGCACTCATCATATCGGTGATGTATACTGCTTCCTCGTCGGTCACGTTCTCCGGGATTCGGGCCATGTTCGCGTCGGCCTCATTCACATGGGCGTATTCGGGAAACGTCCCGTCTTTGACGTTCGCGTACTTCCACCCGCCGAGAGCCTGGTTCGACTGCGAGGGATGACCATCCTGGGCAGCAAGCGAACCCTAGTCTGGAGTGATCGCGCCGGCGGCGACTCGGTCACCCGCCTCATATTCATCCACGTCGTCTCCTACTGCGTCCACGATCCCGACCACTTCGTGCCCGAGCGTCAGACTCTCCCGCTCGCCGATAGCGCCGTGAAGGGTATGCACGTCTGACGGGTCGCGTTAAGTTAGAGGATGAGGCGTTCGATTTCTGAGTGTCTATGGCAGAATCCGAACGCCTCAGCAAGTGTATCGAGTGGATCGACTTGTCGTTTGTGGAGCGAAAGCGGACTCCCGAGTGGGCGATTCAAGTGGGTATCCGGTGTCATCTCGCAGGTATGTCAACAAGGGATGCCAGTCAGTTTCTCGATGAGTTGGGAGTCAAACGTAGTCACGTCGCGGTTCACAACTGGGTGCACAAGGCCGAGCTACAGCCGGTTTCGACGGTGAGTGCGGATCAACTCGCGGTCGACGAGAAAGTGATCCGCATCAACGGTGACGACTACTGGCTGTACGGTGCCGTCGATCCCCAAACGAACGAAATCCTGCAGTTCAGGCTGTTTCCAGCGACGACGAAACAGACGACGCGATGGTTTCTGACCGAGCTTCATCGACGATATCGGCTAGATGGCGTCGAATTTCTCGTCGATGACGCCGATTATCTAGTGAACGTCCTCGACGAAGACGGGTACCGATTCCAGATGATTTCACACGGGAATCGGAATGCCATCGAACGTGTCTTTTGGGAGATAGAACGACGAACCTCATCGTTCGCAACTAGTTTCAGCCATGTCGAACCGCAGACAGCAGAATCGTGGCTCAAAGCCCTCGCCGTCCGGCACAACTCACGCCAAAGTTAACGCGACCCCCCGACTCGTGGCGTCGTCGACGGCTCGCTCCGGGGAGGTCGGTGTTCGATCTACAGCGGTCTCACTCTTTCGTCGGGACCACGCGGACGACCGAAGCGAGGCCACGGTGGAACCGTCCCGTCCCCGACGAACACGAAACTGGCTTCACCCTCCCCGCGGAGGGGTGTGCCGTGGAGCTCCCCGTCGTCTCGATCGATTCGGCGACGCGGCTCGGCGTTCTCGCCCCCGAATTCTCGGGTGCCGTGAGGATGGACCTCCTCCGAGACGACGTCGTCCGTACACTGCTCGACCGTCCGGATATCCGTCGGGTGTCCGGTCGTGGCGTCCTCGATCCGACCGATTCCGGGCTCGATTCGGCGGTGGCCGGTCCACCGTCGACATCGATTTTGCGAGCGGCGCGATCCACTATCGCACTGCACCGCCCGAGTCGACGATGGTGGCTACCGATGGTGCAGTCCGGTCGCTGGCAGCCACCCACCGATAGGTTCGGGCTCGCCCCACCGTCGGGGCGCCCGTCTGTGGAGGTGAGACCCGAGTGGGCGCGACCCGAGTGGTGTCCATCCGACCGAAAAGGTGACCACGCCGGCGTCCCTCCGGCCGGTCGATGGACGACGGGATGGAACAGACGCCCGGTGGATTCGGTGGCGTCGCGACCGACCCCGAGGCGCTCTGCTACGACGGCGAGCGGGTCGTCGAGCGCGCACCGCTCGGGTCCGGGTGGGCCGCCGTCACCACCCACCGGGTGCTGGCGTACAACCCCGCCACCGATGGCCGGCGGTTCGAGGCGGTCGACCGACCGAACGTGTGCGGGATCGACGTCGACGCTTCGGGCGACCCCCGGTATCTACGGTGGGGGCTGCGCGCCGCCCTCTACGGTCTCGTCGGTCTCGGCGGCGGCGTCGCCCTCCGCGCGCTGAACGTGGCGAGTACGTTGTCGGTCGGGGAGACGGCCCGCGACGCGCCGGTCGGGGGCGTCCTCGCGGTGACCGACGCCATCGCCGGCGCGGTCGCGACGCTCGCGACGCTCCTGATCGTCGTCGGTGTCTCCCTCCTCGTCGTCGCCATCGGACTCCTGGGCCGGTACCTCCGGACGCGCGACCCGGCGCTGGTGGTCGACCGCTTCGGCGACGACCCCGTCCGACTGCCCGCGCCCCGAACCGACGGCGAACGGGCGGCGTCGACGCTCTCGGCCGCGCTGACGGAGCGGTGAGGTGGACCAATGATATATCCCGCCCCACGGCGTACGCACCGGAGATGGACGTCAGGCGGCTCCTCCGTGGTCGGATCGACGACGACCGACTGGACCGGGTGGTCGCCGAAATCGCCGCGCGGTACGGGCGCGAGGACCCTTCGGTCCGCTGTCTCGACGCCGACAACTGGCTCTCGACACCCGTCGTCCTCGACGAAGACCTCTTCGTGAAGGTCATCTCCCGGCGTAACTCGCTGGTCCACGCGCTCATCACCACCGGCCGAAACCTCGGCGTCTTCTCCGCGGGGACCGAGGGCTTCTTCGAACACTTCGGGACGCCGTACGGGATGGCCGCCCACGAACTGGCGGCGACCGAGGAGATGCGAGAGATCGGACTGAACGCACCGGAACCGCTCGAAGCGCTCGAAATCGACGGGCTCGGGGTCGTCGTCCTCGAGTACCTCCCGGAGTTCCGACCGCTCGACGAACTCGACCGGAAGACCGAACGAGCGCTCGCACCCGAACTGTTCGGCGCGCTCCGGACGCTCCACGACCACGGCCTCGCACACGGGGATCTACGGGCCGAGAACGTCCTCATCCTCGACGGCGACCTCTACTTTATCGACGCGACGAACGTGGGCGAGGAGGGCGCCGACGCCGCCCGGTCGTACGACGTCGCCTGCGGCTTGGCGGCGCTCGAACCGCTGATCGGTGCTGGCCCCACCGTCGAGGCGGCCACGACGGCGTACACGACCGAAGAGCTACTGGCTGCGCTCGACTTTCTGGACTTCGTCAACATCCGGCCGGATCACGACTGTGACGCGGCGGCGCTGAAAGGCGAGATAGAGAAGCGAGCGGCCTGAAACGGAAGGGTGGACGGGAGCCGAGGGTGGACCACCCTGCCGGGCGAAGGCGGTCCGTGCCGCGGCGGGCGACGACGTGGTGGAGTCGAATGTGCCGAGTCTCGACGAGAAAAGCGTCGATGCGTCGGCACCGCAGGGTAGTCGCCTCGCATTCATAAAGCCACCGAACCCGGTCACTCCCGCCGGTCGCGGAGCGCGGGGAACTCCTCGCGAACCGTGGTGACGCGGTCGGGGTCCACGTCGCCGACGACGAGTGTCGGATCGTCGCCGGCGCTCGCGACGGCCGTCCCCCACGGATCGTAGAGGGTCGACCGCCCCAGGAGCGTCTCGTCGTCGAACGCCGCCGCGCCGTTCGTCGCCGCGACGTAGGTCAGGTTCTCGATGGCCCGCGCCCGCCCCAGCGTCTCCCAGTGCTCGACCCGCGGGTAGGGCCACGCGCTCGGCACGCAGACGAGCGTCACGCCCCGGTCGGCGAGGCGGCGGTAGAGTTCGGGAAATCGGAGGTCGTAACAGGTCGACATCCCGACGGTGATGCCCTCGAAGTCGACGGTCGAGAGCGTCTCGCCGGGCGTGAGCAACTCCGTCTCGGTCGATCCGTAGCCGAAGAGGTGGTGTTTCCGGTAGACGCCGCGTCGGACCCCCTCGCGGTCGTAGAAGACACAGGTGTTCGCGAGACCCGTCTCCGCCGGCACGTCGACCCCGGCGGCGGCACTGGCCTCGAGGTCCTCGACGTGACTCCCGGCCACCAGTCCAACGCCGTGGTCGGCGGCGAGGTCCGACAGACGGGCGAAGGTTGGCCCGTCGAGACCCTCGGCATCGCGGGCGTAGGCGTCGAACGCGAAGTAGCCGACCGTGAACAGTTCCGGCAGGACGACAAGGTCGACGCCGCGGTCGGCGGCGTCGGCGACGGCCGCCGCGGCCCGGTCGAGGTTCTCCGGGACGTCGCCGGCCTCCTGATCGAGTTGGGCTAGTGCGACCTTCATCTCAGGCCGGGAGTTCGAGGTCACGTCTGAGTGCCGATTCGAGGTTGTCCAGTTCGGTGTCGAGGCGGCTCTTGAAGAACCGCTCCACGCCGGGGAGTCGACCGTCGACGACGAACTCGTTGTGGAGGCGACAGCCCGTCGCCGTCTCCTCGATGCGGTGTTCGCCGGTCACGCGCATCACGCTCGACCGACCCACGAACTTGACGTAGGTGGGCTCCTCCACCTCGATGTCTTCGGTCTCGACGGTCACGGTGCGGTCGATCACCGGCAGGTCCAGATCGATCTCCCACGTCGCCCGGGTGCCGTCGACCTCGTAGTCGTGGACGACGCTGATCGACTGGGCGCGCTTGCCGGGGTCGGAGATGAACGCCCAGACGCGGTCGGGGGGTGTCTCGAACTCGAACGTCCGCTGGACACGTACGGTCATACGTTGGGGTCCCGTCGAACCATGAAAAACTGCGGGGTTACCCCTGCGTGACGCGCCACGTCGTCGACCGGGCACGCCCCCACTTTTCGATCTCGACGTCCTCGGACTTCTCCGCCAGTCTGGGGAGTCGGGAGCCGACCTGCTTGGCGGTCAACCCGATGGCGTCGGCGATGTTCTTCGCGCGGAAGTAGCGCTCCCCCCGAGAGACGCTGTCGTGGAGGTACGCGAGGATTCGCCGCTCCTCTTCGGTCAGAGAGGTCATCGTTCACCGTCGGTAGGGGATTCACCGTCTTAACTCTTTCAAGCCGTCCCCGTCAGGCGTACGCCTGAACGGCGACGACGGCGACGATGGCCGCGGCGATGGCGACGGCGAACCCCCACGCTTTCCCCAACTGCCCGGGCGCGAACACCATCGCCAGCGCCCCGGCCACCGCCAGCAACGAGAAGAGCACCCCGAACCCGACACCCTTGTCAGTCGTGACGACGTCGTGTGCCATACGACTCCGTTCGCCGGTGTCCACTTAGCTCATTCGACTGCCTCGAATCCCGGAACCGGAGCCAACGATTAAGCGCCGGCGACCGTACGGCCGGTATGGACTTCACCCTCTCCGAGGAGGCTCGTCGGATCCGGGACATGATCGCCGAGTTCGTCGACGAGGAGGTGGTACCCGTCGCCGCGGAGATCGACGAGACCGACGAGTTCCCCGTGGACCTGATCGACGAGATGGCCGACCTCGGCCTCATGGGGATGCCCTTCGACGAGGCGTACGGCGGTGCGGGCCTCGACTACCACGCCTACGCCGCGGGACTGGTCGAGATCAGTCGCGGCAGCGGCGGCCTGGGCACCATCGTCGCGGCCCACACCAGCCTGGCCGGTGGAATGCTCGATTCGTTCGGCTCCGAGGAGCAGAAAGAGCGGTTCCTGACCCCGCTGAACGAGGGGCGTGACATCGGGGCCTTCGCCCTCTCCGAGGCGGAGGCGGGAAGCGACGTGCCCGCGATGGGGACCGAAGCGCGACGCGACGGCGACGAATACGTCCTTGACGGCGGGAAACTCTGGATATCGAACGGGTCGGTGGCCGACACCGTCGTGGTGTTCGCGAAGACCGACCCCGAGGCGGGGCAGAAGGGCATCTCGTCGTTCGTCGTCCGTCCCGAGGAGGACGACGGCTTCCACGTCGAGGGGACTGAACACAAGTTGGGTGACAAGGGGTGTCCGACCGCGGAACTCCGCTTTTCCGACCTCCGAGTGCCGGCCGATCGGCGACTCGGCGCGGAGGGCGAGGGGTTCGTCCAAGCGCTGAAGGCACTAAACGCCGGCCGGATCACCATCGCCGCTCGCGGCGTCGGCATCGCGCGGGCGGCGCTCGACGAGGCCCTGACCTACGCCGACGAACGCGAACAGTTCGGCCAACCCATCGGCGAGTTCCAGGCCATCGGCCACAAACTCGCCGACATGGACACGAAAGTCGAGACGGCGCGACTCCTGATGCACCGGGCGGCCGACCGGAAGACCCGCGGCGAGCGGTTCGTCAAGGAGGCCGCACAGGCCAAACTCCACGCGAGCGAGGTGAGCCGCGAGGTGGCAAACGAGGCGATCCAGATCCACGGCGGCTACGGCTACACGACGGACTTCCCGGTCGAGCGGTTCTACCGCGACGCCAAACTCAACGAGATATACGAGGGGACGAGCGAGGTGTTGCGAAACACCATCGCGGACGAACTCCGGGTCCGGTGACCACTCAGTTCCCGTTCTCGTTCCCGTCCCCGTCCACGCTCGGGGACTCGCGCTCCAGTGGCGGGTCCTGCACCCGGAGGTACGGCGGGTCGGAGACGTACTCGACGAGCGACGTGGTGCCGACGAAGCCACACGGCGACTTCTTCAGGCGGACGTACTGGAGGCCGTCGTCCTCGATCCAGGTGTGGAGCACCTGTTCGGCGGAGTCGCGGTGGAACGCCGCGACGGTGTCGTCGACGACGGCGGGGTTCGTGACGTGGACGAGGCGGTCCTGTCCGTCGAGGAGCGTCGACTCGGCCCTGTAGCGGACCGTTCGCGCACCATCGGCCCCGAACGAGTGGACGACCGCGTCCGCGTTCAGGAGCGTCGAGGTCGTCCGGTCGGTTCGGCCGCCGACGTCGGCGAGCAAGTCGGCGAACTCGGCGGCCGTCCCGGGCGTGGCGTGGACGTTGGGGAGCGACTCGTCCCACCCGCCGATGGCGTCGATCACCGACAGACGGCCGTCCTCGAGCAACGCGTCGAGCGCGTGACCGCGATCCTCGAAGAGCGCGGCGACGCGGGACTGGCCGAGTTCGATCGTCGGAACGAGCGTGATGGCGTCGCCGCGGTCGACGGCGTCGGCGAGGATCGTCCCGAACAGCGCCATCAGGTTCGCCTCGCCGTCGTGTTCGAGGAGGACGCCGGCCCCGCAGACGGGACCGCCGCCACACAGGGCGTCGAGCCCGTCGATACCGAGTGGACGGTGGGTGTGTGTCTTCAACACCGGCGGCTGTGACCGCCGTTCCGGGCCGATCCGGAGGCCTTCGTCCGTGAACTGCACCTCGGCGCGGCGGCGGTCGTGTCGGACGCCACGCATCTTCGTCACTTCGATCGAGAGGTGGGGATCGTCCACGATCCGTCGCCGCGAGAGTTCGATCACGCCGTGGGTGGTGAACTGCAGGGCGTCGCTCAGCGAGTCGGACGACCGGTGCTCGGCGGTGAACAGCGTCGTCGCGCCCACGTCGTCGGAGAAGTAGCGGATGAGGTCGAGGACGGACCGCCGGAACTGTTCGTCGCCCTCCGCGATGACCGACAGTCCCGACACGCTGTCGAACACCACGCGGTCGAACTGACCGTACCGAGCGAGATAGTCCCGGATGTACTCGGCAGTGAAGGGGGCATCGAACCCGCTCCCGAACGGGGTCGGATCGCCGTCCTCGCCGAGCGTCGTGAGCGTGAGTCGCTGTTCGTCGCTCTCGACCGGTCGCCCCGGTTTGGCGTGGATCGACGCGAACGCGAGTGAGTCGTGATCGAGGTCGAACGCGAAGCCCGCAAATGAATCCCGAAGTTCGCCGATCGTCTGCTCGGTGCTGATGTAGAGACAGTCGTCGCCCTCCGGGAGCCCGGCCTGGAGAAACTGCATGCCGAGCGTGCTCTTGCCGGTGCCCGGCCCGCCGGTCACGAGCACCGACCGCTTCCGGGGGAGACCGCCACCGATCATGGCGTCGAGGATCGGTGCACCGGTCCCGACGCGGGACGTGTCGGTCGACATAGTGCCCGACTGTTGCCCCGAGCGAGTGATAACTACTAGGGTCTCCAGTCGGGGGGCGTCGATCGGAACTTTCGACAGGCCGGGACTCCAGGGGACGGTATGTCAGAGACGGACGGCGACGTCACCGCGCGGTACTACGAGACGGCAGAGGAGCGGGTGCTCGCGTTCGAGCGGGGGGAGCGGACGGCGGCCCTCGCCCAGAACAGCGACGGCTACGCGATGGTGATGGTGCGGCCGAGCGCCGACGGTGACGAACTGGAGCGGTACTACGGCTTCGACATGGCGCTCGACCACGCGGCGGAACGCCTGGGTGTGCGGGTCGGCGACCTGCCGGTGCCCGAGGCGGCGAGCGACATGGGGATGTAACCTACGTCCAGTAGAACCGCGGGCCGAGCGTGAGGTACGCCAGGGACAGAAAGAGGAGGGCGAACGCGAACGCCTCGCCCGGGCGTCCCCGGAGAGCGATGGCGAGGACCTGGACCGCCCCCATCACGACGGCGTCCTGTGGGTGGAGGTCGGGATACGTGACCTGTGTCACCATGAGCGCCGCGAGCACGCCGGAGAGCGCGACCAGGAGGGTCGGACCGACGAAGCCGGCGAGGACGCCCGCCGCGAGGATCGTGGCCGCGAGCGTCGATGGCACACCCTTGGTCTCGGACGCGTCGCTGTCGTAGGCGGTGTAGAGTCCGAGGCGGGTCACCGCCATCGCGACGTAGACGGCGGGCAGGAGGAGGCCCAGAACGTACGCGACGGGGTCGTCGGCGAACGTCCAGGCGTCGGCCGCCCGGGAGGCGATCAGGAGGGCGGGGGCGACGCCGAAGGAGGCCACGTCCGCGAGCGAGTCGAGGTACGGGCCGGCGAGCGTCCCGCCACGTTTCCGGGCGACGACACCGTCGAGGCCGTCCGCGACGGCGGCGAGGAGCAGAATCCGGGCGGCCAGACCCGCGTCGCGCGTGGCGACGAAGGCGGCGACGAAGCCGAGCATCGCGTTGCCGACCGTGACGGCGTCGGCGAGACCGAGTCGCCCCACGAACCGCGGTTGCATACTCCCTCCGTCCACCACCGAGGATTTACGTCTTTATATCGCCCGATTCGACCGCCGAACCACGCCGCATTTATCCGTCGCGGACCGACGTTCGGCTATGCGCAGACGCCGCGTTCTCGCGACGCTCGGAGCGGGGTTGGCCGCCACGAGCGCTGGCTGTGCCGCCGCCGGGTCGGGCGGTACCACCCAGGGTGACGTGGGGATGACCTCCGAGGCGTTCGAACCCGCTACGATCACGGTGCGCGTCGGCGACGAGGTGGTCTGGTACAACAACAGCGCGCGCGCTCACTCGGTCACCGCCTACGAGGACGCCATCCCCGAGGGAGCGGACTACTGGGCGACCGGCGGCTACGACTCCGAAGACGCCGCCCGCGAGGCGTGGAAGGGCCTGAACGGCGCGCTGGAGAGTGGCGAGACCTACAGCCACCGGTTCGAGGTCCCCGGCGAGTACGGCTACTTCTGCATCCCCCACGAGCGGGCGGGGATGGTGGGGACCGTCGTCGTCGAGGAGTAGCCACTCGCGCTCGGCACTGTTCGGTCCGGACCGCAGCCAAAAAGTCCGCCAACCGCGGGTGTCGCGTCCTCAGTTCTCGTCGACGGCGACGTCCTCTTCGTCCACGTCGACGGAGGCCTCTTCCTCGGCGGCGACCTCTTCGGGTCGCGCTTCGAGGGTGAGTTTCTGGATCTCGACCCGACGGAGCGGGTAGATCGTCTTGGCCTCGCCGTAGATGGCCGAGGAGAGTCGGCCCTCGACGGTGCCCTCGACGAAGGAGATGAAGTCGCGTTCGGCGGCGGCCTCCCGGACGAGGTCGATCATGACCCGCCGGATGGCCTGCTCCTGACTCCGGTCGGCCTTCTTCGTCGTGAAGGCGACGGGCTGGACGCGGACGCGGTAGTCGTCCGTCGTCAGCACCGTCACCGTCGCGTCGACCTTCGACGCGCCACGGCGAACGAGGCTCCGCAGGTAGTCCCGCGTGAGTTCGTGCTTGACGAACTCCGTGTAGGCGGAGTCCGACCCCACGTCCGTGATCTTGAACGTGAGTTTGGTGTTGTTCGCCCCCGAGTCGCCGGTGAGGTCGCCGAGGGTCGTTTCGATCGTCCGTCCGATGATCTTCTCCGGTTCGTCGGCAACCGTCTGGCCGAGCTCCGCCCGGTCGTACTGCTCCGGGGCGAAGACGGTGTACCAGCGCTTGCCGCGCTTCTGCTTGGATACTGAACGTTCACTCATGGGTGTGTCTGTGTTCGCGTGCCGTTCGTGCGACGGTCTCCGCGACCGTCAGGTTCACCACGTAGTCGTCCACGGTGGACCCCAGACCGCCCGAGGTCCCGCGGTCGACGGTCGTGCGGACGACGTCGTCCGCCACGCTCGTCGACATCGAGGGCGTGTTGTCCGGCCGGAGTGCGGCCGCGATCGTCGCCGCGTCGTCGTGTGTCGTCTCGACGCAGGCGTGTCTCATAGCGCCTCCCTGAACGCCGTGATCAACCGCGATACTGCCACGTCGTCGTCGAACCGCGCCGTCGCCCGCAACGCGTCGCCGGCGCTCGTCCCGTCCCCGTCGACCGCCCGCACGGCTTCGGACATCGCGATCCCGATGTCGGCGTCGGCGTCGTCCGTCCCCGCCGCCGCGGCCGCCCGGTCGGCGACCGCCAGCACGACGGGTTCCGGCGACCGGAAGTCCCGACGGAGACGGGCGACCGTCCCGAGTCGACCGGGGTCGGTGGTGTCGATCCGCACCGCAAGGACGCCGTCGTATCGACCCGTCGTCGCCTCGGCAGTCGCCGTGTGGACGGCCCGCGCGTGGGTCCGCCACGCGTCGAGGGCCGCCGCCCGTGTCGCGTCGTCGCCGTCGCGGACGGCGAGGGCGACGCCCGTGCCGGGGCGCTCCCGAGCGACCGCGTCGAGGACGTCGCCGAAGCCCGCAACCGTCGCGAACCGGTCGTCGGGCGTCGCGTACGGGCGGAGCACCCGTTCGACGGCGTCTACGGCACGGGCAGACGACGCCGTCGCCTCGACGGCCAGCCACGAGGCCAGCCGCCGGCGGTCGTCGTCGGTCGGGTCAGCCGGCAGGTCGAGCGACGCGAGGGCGGCCCGCGCCGCCTCGGGGTCGCCCGAAACCGGCGCGTGGACGAGCGTCGAGTGAGCGAGGCCGTCGGCGAGGTCGGTCGTCGGGACGGCCACGCCGGGGCGACGCTCGACGGCCGTCCGCCGGGACGCCGAATCGAGCAGCGCCGCCGCGTCGCCGGCGTCGACCGGATGTCCGGCGGCGGCGACCCCCGCGAGTGCGAGGACGGGATCGGGGTCGATCCCGAGTTCGCGAACCGCGTCCGCGACCGCGAGACTCGCCGGTCGAGCGTCGCCGACGGCGTAGTCGCCGCCAGTCGTCCGGGAGCCGACGCCGAGGACGAGGTCGTCGCCGTCGGTCGTCGTTGACGCCGGATCGGGAACCGGATCGACACGGACCTGGAACGGGACGGCGATCGACCTGAGCGCCCGCGCGAGGACGCCGCTCGCGGCCAGCGAGTCGCCGTCCGCGGCCGCGACGACCCGAACGAAGGGGGCGTCGCGGAGTGCGGCGGCGACCTCGCCGGCGTCGGCGGCGGCGTCGGTGGTGGCGGGCGCGGTGGACATCTACTCCTCCAGCAGTTCGGCGGCGACTTCGTAGTTGTAGGTGAAGTCCTCGTCGAGGACGTCGCCGCGGTAGTAGTCGACCAGGCGGCGGATCTTCGACTCGGTGTTCTGGAGCGCGCGCTTGTTCTGGTGGTCCTGGGCGTTCTCCGCCATGTGCTCGCGGAGGCCGATCGCTCGCTGCATCAGGTTGCGCAGGTCCTCGGGCAGGTCGTGACCGGCGTCGTGGTCGTCGAGGATCTCGGTGATCTTCTTGCCCGTCGCCAGCGTCACGTCAGGGATCGGCGTCCCCTTCACGCCCTCGTCGCGCAGTTTCATCCCGATGACGCTCGGATCGTGGCCCTGTTCGGCGAGTTCGACCACGCGCGCTTCGATGTCGTCGTCGTCGACGTCGCTCCACTCCGGGGGGTCGTCTGCCACCGGCTTGTCCGAACCGGACGAGCCTCGGCGGCGGGTGTGCATTCGTGCCATAGATGATTGGAACCGCACAGACCGCAGAAGCGAATCCGCGACCGACGGCTGTCGGCCGCGCACTACCGCAATCCCAAGCCCAGACGGGCGAGTCGGATTTGCGGTCGTGCTGTTCCCATCGAACGGTTCGCGAATCGGGCACTAAACCGTTTCGAAGCCGCCGAGAGCGGTGTCACCGGCCCACGCGCGGACGAGTCGAAGCCCTTATTATTCGGACCGCGGTACGACTCGGTGCGTCGCGGGCTCGTAGATCAGGGGTAGATCACTCCCTTGGCATGGGAGAGGCCCCGGGTTCAAATCCCGGCGAGTCCACTTCTTCACTCACTTCGTTCGTTCAGTCGTGGACTCGCCGTAGTCCCACTCGCTCCCTTCGGTCGCTCGCGGGACTCCCGGCGAGTCCATCGGAGCGACCGAGTTCCGCGAAGGACGAGAACGGCGAGCCGAGCGTCCGTTTCGTTCGTTGCCGACGCTTCGCACCAGTTGCCCGAAGGATCCTCAGTCTCTCGCTGCTCGCGGGGTTCCGGGCAGTCCGTGTCTATCCGTCTCGGTGGCGACGGTAGGTTGATGCTGTTCGAATAGGTTGACTCCTCACATGCGCACGCCTCCGGAGGGGATCTCTGTCGGTGACTGCGTCACACAAGAGGACATCGAAGAGGCGTTCGATACGGGCTTTGGATACCGAATCTCCGGCATCAACCCCCGGCGGGACCATCAGGATAGTCGCTACGTGTTGGTGTTCGCAACAGAGGAGGGCCCCTACGACGATTCCGTAACGCAAGAACGGTTTGAGTACGTCGGGGAAGGGTTGAGTGGAGACCAGAGCGAAACGTCACCCGGTAACTCTACGCTCATCGATGCTATCGGAGGTGGCATCCCTGTCCACTTCTTTTATCAATCCGCGAGCGTTGACGAGTGGGAGTACCAGGGAGTAGTCGATGTACTGGAGTACGAAGTCGTCGAGCGAGATGGGCGGGATGTTCTTGTGTTCACGATGGAATATCGGGACGACGAAATGACGCACGATTCGGAAGACTGGCTTGATGCTGTGAGAACAGAACTCGGACGGTATCAGGAACGACACGACGAACGAATCGTCCACTTACGAGAACTCTACGACAGTTCGGAACAACGACTTGCCTCCAAGTTCCCCGAAAACGACCACGTGCGGGCGAAGATCAGACAAACGCTCCAACGGCTTCGTGACAGAGGCGAGATCGTGTTTCTGGACGAGCAAGGAACGTATCGGATCACCGATTTAGATCTCGAAACCGGCGAGATGCTTTCGACGACGGGGACGGTCACAGCGGAGACGAGTTCTGATCCACAACTGACCGAGGACGAAGAACGGTTCACGGAGACACGTCGCCGGGCGCGCGATTCCGAGTTCGCCACAACGGTCAGGGAAGCGTACAACCGAACCTGTGCTGTCTGTGGGAGTAGTCGAGAGACACCCGATGGAAGCCCGGAGGTCGAGGCTGCACACATCTATCCGAAATCCGAAGGTGGTGCGGATGATGTACGTAACGGCATCACTCTGTGTCGACTCCACCATTGGGCGTTCGATACCGGCTGGCTCGCATTCACTGACGACCACGAAATTCTGGTGAAAGACGTTCCCGAACGAGAGGGGTACTACGAATTCAAGCAGTTAGAGGGGGACTCCCTGATCCTCCCAACTGACGGCGGTGTCGAACCACATCCGACGTATCTACGAGAGCACCGCGATCTACACGGGTTCCGGTGACAACTCACCGTCCACGGACTCTCAGAGCGTGACCTCCGTTCGCGTCGTTACGGCTTATACGGGCGGGACCGCGTCGAACAGTACGTCTAGCACGACGACACCCACTCCGTCGTACGCCTCAATCGCGCCGCACCCGTCGAGTGGGGACGGACCCATCAACTCAGCCGCTCGAACCGGTGCCGGACGATCTCCGAGTCGTCGTCCCACTCGAAGTTCTCGTGGGCGCGCTCCAGGATCTGCTTGTAGTGCTCGAGGTCGCGAGCACCCTCCGCGCGGGCGTCGGCGTCGGTCATGTTGCCCAGCGTCCGTTCGTCGACGGCGACGACTTCGAAGGTCGTCCCGTCGATGTCGAAGGTGTCGCCCTCGTCGGCGTACTGCTGCCCGCGGTGGATCTGCGTGACCTCGCCGTCGAGAGCCTGCTGGCGCATTCGGTCGTTCGGCAGGAGCGTCCCGGGATCGAGTCGAGCCATACCCGAACGCGGGACTGGAGCGTGAAAACGGTTTGTGGCCGGCGCGCCGCGTGGTGGGCAGTCGAGCGCGTCACCACGAGGCCGGCTTTTTGTCCGTCCCGAACCAACGGGGAGTCATGTCACACACACTGGTGAACTACGACGACGTGGACGCGGTCGGTGGCGGCCTGCACTTCCTGCGCGACGCCTTGGAGTGTTCGAACCTCGGCGTGTCGATCCTCGAGTGTGATCCGGATTGGAGCGGCAAACCCCACGACCACGCGGACGACGGGCAGGAAGAGGTGTACGTCCTCGTCGAGGGGGCGGCGACCGTGACGGTGGACGACGACACGGTGTCGATGTCGGCCGGCGACGCCCTGCGGGTCGTCCCCGAGTCGACCCGGCGGATCGACGCCGACGAAGCGTGTCTGTTCGTCGTCGCCGGCGCACCCTAAACTCGGGCTTCGAGGTCGACGAGAGCCGTCTCGTCGTCGACGTCGACCGGGACGCGGTGGCGGCGACTCACCGAACGGGGGCGCTTCGCCCGGCGGCGACCGAGCCACCGCCAGCCCAACTCCCGGAGTTCGCGGCGCTGTTCGTGGTCGAGTCCGGATCGCGTGGTGTCGGTCATGGGTGTCGTCGGCGTCCGGCGGTCGAATCGCGGACGGCCGACCGTCGTGACGGCATCGACTTCAACCTGTGGATAGGTGTCATACGGCTGTACGGTCCACGAGGTACATCCACAAAAACAATTATGGATGTTCGCGAACACGTCGAGCCATGCAGAAACCGCTTCTCGTGACCGACTTCCTCGACAGGGCCAGAGAGTACTACGGCGACCACGAGGCGGTCGTCGCGACGACCGGCGACCGGTACACGTACGACGAACTCGGCGAGCGAGCCGATCGGTTCTCCGCCGCGCTGCAGGCCCGCGGCGTCGGGAAGGGCGACCGAGTGGCGGTACTCGATCCGAACACGCACTACCACCTAGAGGCGGCCTACGGCAGTATGCAACTCGGCGCGATCCACACGCCACTCAACTACCGTCTGACGGCCGACGACTTCGAGTACATCCTGACCGACGCCGGCGTGGACGCCATCTACGCCGACGCCGAGTACGCCGGCCGGATCGAGGCCGTCCGCGATGCCGTCCCGACCGAGACGTTCGTCACGAACGATCCCGAGGCGGTCGACGGCGACTGGGAGGGGTTCGACGCCGTCCTCGAAGACGCGGGGGCCGACTACGACCGCCCCGAGATGAACGAAAAAGAGGTGATCACCCTCAACTACACGTCGGGGACGACGGGCGATCCGAAGGGTGTGATGCGCACCCACCGGACGGAGACGCTCCACGCCTACGTCGTGACGATCCACCAGAACATCGCGGACGACGACGTCTACCTCTGGACGCTGCCGATGTTCCACGTCAACGGCTGGGGACACATCTTCGCGATCACGGGCATGGGGGCGAAACAGGTCTGTACGCGCGGCATCGACGCCGAGTGGATCTTCGACACCGTCGTCGCGGAGGACGTCTCCTATCTCTGTGCCGCGCCGACGGTGTTGAACATGCTCATCGACCACTACGAGGGAACCGACGTGACGACGGCGGGCGACAACGACGTGCGCATCGCCACCGCGGGGTCGGCCCCGCCGGAGACGACGATCCGCACCGTCGAGGACGAGTTCGGCTGGTATCTCACTCACGTCTACGGTGCGACTGAGACGGGGCCACTCGTCACCACCTCCGACGCCCGGCGGCTGTTCGACGACGGCTCGGACGACCGATTCGCGGTAAAGAAACGCCAGGGACTGGGCTATCTCGGCACCGAGATCAGGGTCGTCGACGACGACGGCGAGGACGTGCCCCGCGACGACGAGACCATCGGGGAGGTCGTCGTCCGTGGCAACCAGGTGATGGAGGGGTACTGGGAGAACCCCGAGGCGACCGAGGAGGCCTTCTCCGACCGTGTCGAGGGTTACTACCACATGGGTGACCTCGCGACGGTCGACGAGAACGGCATGATCTCGATCCAGGACCGCAAGAAGGACATCATCATCTCCGGCGGGGAGAACATCTCCAGCATCGAACTCGAGGACACGCTGTTCGACCACCCGGACGTGGGGTCGGTGGCCGTCATTCCCGCGCCCAGCGAGAGGTGGGGCGAGGAACCGAAGGCCTTCGTCGTCCCCGCGAACGGCGACCCCGACGCGCCGGGCGTCGACGCCGAGACCCTGATCGAGTTCACGCGGGAGCGACTCGCGGGGTTCAAGACGGTCCGGCGCGTTGAGTTCGTCTCCGAACTGCCGACGACCGCGACGGGGAAGGTCCAGAAGTACGAACTCAGGTCGAAGGAGTGGGACGACGAGGAGCGGATGGTCGGCGAGGGGTAGTCCGACGGCTCCGTAACCCGGCCGTTGGGTCCGATATACGACACGTACCGAATACGTTTTCACCCGATCCCGGAACGGAACGTGTATGTCGAGCACTCGGTCGGAAAACAGCCACGTCTTCGGTCACGATACCGTGACCGTCCTCTGTGTCGACGACGATCGGGCGCTACTGGAACTGACGGCCGACGCGCTCGAAACCGAGGACGACCGCTTCCGGGTGTTGACCGAGGAGCGCCCGGCGGCTGGGATCGACCGACTCGAGGCGGAACCGGTCGACTGTGTCGTGAGTGACTACCGGATGCCGAAGATGGACGGCATCGAGTTCCTCACCGCCGTTCGGGATCGGTTTCCGGATCTGCCGTTCATTCTGTTCACGGGCGAAGGCTCCGAGACGATCGCGAGCGAGGCGATCTCGGCGGGCGCGACCGACTACCTCCGGAAGCGGACGGGGGCGGACCAGTACACGTTGTTGGCCAACCGTATCGGCAACGCGGTCGAGAACGCGAGGATGCAACGCCAACGCCAGCGCCACTTGGAGGCGATCGAGACCGCGCAGGAGGGGATCAGCATCCTCTCGAACGACGGCTACTTCACCTACGTCAACGAGTCATACGCGGCCCTGTATGGGTACGAACCGGAATCACTGATCGGCGAACACTGGGAACTGCTCTATCCGGACGGGAAAGCCGAGACCGTCCGGAACGAAATCCTCCCGACGGTCGAAGCGGAAGGGTACTGGCACGGCTACACCACCGGCATCCGCGCCGACGGCAGCACGTTCACGGAGGATCACGTCCTCTCGACGACCGACGGCGGGGAGCTGGTCTGTACCGTCCGCGACGTCACGGAACAGCGCCGACGGAGCCGGGAACTGGAGGCGCGGACGGAAGCGATAGAGGCGGCCATAGACGGTGTCGCGGTCCTCGACGAAGGCGGCGAGTACACCTACGTCAATCAGGCCCACGCCGACGTCTACGGCTACGACACACCCGAGGCGTTCCGAGGCGAGTCGTGGCGGCTGTGCTACGGCGACGACGAAATCGACCGGTTCGAAGCGGAGGTGTGGGCCGTCCTCGAGGAGCGCGGATCGTGGCGGGGCGAGGCCGTCGGGAGGCGGCGTGACGGGAGCACGTTTCCCCAAGAGCTGTCGCTCACTCTCCTCGACGACGGCAGGGTGATCTGTATCGTCCGCGACATCACCGAGCGAAAGCACCGCGAGCGCGAGCGGGTCTTCTTCGAACGGGCGGTCGAACAGATCGGCACTGGCGTCGCCGCGTACGACGGGACGGGCGAGATACAGTACGTCAACGAGTCCTACGCGGAACTGCTCGGGACGACTCCGGACCGACTGATCGGATCGCCCGTCTACGCGGCGAACCCCGAGTTCGACCCGGAGCGGTTCGCGGAGTACTGGACGTCGTTCGACCGTGGCGAGACGCGCGTCCACGAGACGGTCCACGAGCGGTACGATACCGGCGAACGGTTCCCCGTGCGAGCGTCGACGACACGCGTTCGCATCCACGGGATCGAGTACCACATCGGCACGGTGAGCGACATCACCGAGCGGAAGGCACGCGAAACCCAACTCGAACGCGAAATCGAGCGACTCGACGAGTTCGCTAGCATCATCTCCCACGACCTCCGGAACCCGTTGAGCGTCGCTCAGGGGCGACTCGAACTACTGGATATCGACGGCGAGAGCGAGCATCTCCCAGTGATCGAGGACGCACTCGCGCGGATGGAGGTGATCGTCGACGACACGCTCACGCTCGCTCGGGAGGGGAAGACCGTCGACGAGACGGAACCGATCGCACTCCCCGAGTTCGCCCGGACCTGCTGGGACACCGTCGACACCGCCGACGCCGAACTCGTCGTGGTCGACGACGTCTCCCTCCGTGCGGACCCGGAACGTCTGCGGAGTCTGCTGGAGAACGTCTTTCGGAACGCGGTCGAACACGGCGGTCCGACGGTGACGGTCCGCGTCGGCCGGCTCGACGACGGCTTCTACGTGGAGGACGACGGCCCTGGTATCCCCGACGCCGACCGGGACGACGTGTTCGACCACGGGTTCTCGACTGCTCCCGACAGCACGGGACTCGGTCTGGCGTCGGTCGAACAGATCGTGGAGGCCCACGGCTGGACGATCGAGCTGGCAGACGCTACCGACGGTGCGCGCTTCGAGATCCGCTGCTGAGGCGCCCGGGATCAGTCTTCGCCGACGACCTCGGACGTCTCGGCGTACAATGTCCCCCTGTCGATGTACTCGTCGGCGGCGTACGCACCCATCTCTCCGTCGACCTCCTTGACGACCTCTGCCGGCGTCCCGGCGACCAGCGTTCCCGGCGGGACCTCCGTTCCCTCGGTGACGACGCTCCCGGCGGCGACGATGGCGCCCTCGCCGACCGTGGCGTCGTCGAGGACGACCGAACCCATGCCGATCAGCGCCTCCTCCTCGACTGTCGCCGCGTGGACGATGGCCGTGTGGCCGACGGTGACCCGACGACCGACGACGGCGTCCTCGTGGCAGACGGCGTTGTCCTGGACGTTCGCCCCTTCGCGGATCACGATCGGTTCCGAGTCGCCGCGGAGGGAGGTGTTGGGCCACACCGACGCGTCCCGTTCGACGGTGACGTCGCCGACGACGACCGCCGCGTCGTCGACGTACGCCTCGTCGTGAACCGTCGGTTCGACACCGTCGAGTGATCTGAGTACCATGGCACCCCCCACGGACACCACGGATAAAATCGCACCGGATGCGCCGCCGGCGTCGGCGACGGGTCGTCCGGTCAGTCGTCGCCGGGGACCGGACCGCCGAAGGCGTCGCCGCCGAGGGTGCGGTCGTTGTTCGCGACCCACCGAAGCAGGAGGAACGCGAACACGTACTTCGCGAGGATGTCGAGGCCGGAGTAGCCCCACGAGGTGACGCCGACGCTCAGGAGCGCCAGCCCCTCGGAGCCGAGCGCCCAGAGGATCGGGTAGCCGAACCACAGGACGACGGTGAGGTTCCGGAGCGTGCCGAAGATTTCGCCGGTGCCGGCGGCTGCGGCGTCGGCGGGCCACTCGAACAGCAGGATGTACACCACGGCGAGGAAGAAGGCACAGCTGATCGCGTAGAACAGCCAGCGAAACAGCACGGACGAGGTGATCAGCGCGGCCGCGAGTCCCGTGATGCACATCCCGACGTCCATCGTGATCGCGGTGAACAGTTTCGTGAAGTCGGTGCCGGCGAGCAGGCCGAGTGCGGCCAGGATCGCCGGCGTCGAGAACGTCCACGTGAGATACCGACCCCACGGCGACAGCACCTCCTGGCCGGCGAGGGCGTGGCCGGCGGGCATCTCGAGGAGTCCGACCGTCAGCCCGGACGCGAGGCTCGTGTAGGAGGAGATGGATACCAGCGGCACCAGCAGCGTCGCGACCCAGATCAGTTTCGCGCGCTCCCCCTGGACGTTGCGACCCATGTAGACGAACAGCAGGATCGAAAGCCCGGCCAGGGCGATGTTCACCCAGAGCGAACTGTTCAACAGCACGTCGTTTTGGATTTCGGTCAGGACCTCGCCCTGCGCCTGCAGGGGGGCACCGAACTGTGCACCCGTCGCCGCCTCGGTGAGGAACGTTTCGATCATCGTCGTGCTCCGTCGACCGTCTCGACCGACAGTCGGACGGTCACCACCCCTTGTGATTTGTCGAACCAATAACTAACGGTGGGGTCGAGTGCGGTTCCGTCATCACAACCCGACAGAACGTGACAATCCGGCGACGCGAGGTCACTCCAGTCGCTCGGCGTACGCGACGTCCCGGTCGGTCGCGGTCGGTCTGTCGCCGTCGAGTTCGATCCGCCAGCCCTCGATGGCGGTCGGGTCGTCGAGCGCCGCCCGGAGGGTGGACCGCACGTCCCGGAGGTCGACCCCGTAGTAGTCGTCGGGGACGCCGTGGAGATACTCCAGAGCCGTCTCGAACAGCGACCGCATCCCGTCGTCGTTCTCGAAGTCGAAGTGCTTGTACGCGCCTGCCGCGACCTGAACCATCCCGTGGAGGAAGGCGCTCTCGGTCGATCCGCTCCCGTAGTTGTACCACTCGTCCTCGAAACAGTCGTGTGACTCGTGGAACGCACCGGCGTTGTAGAGGCGGACGCCGTGGACCACCGCCCGCCGGAGGGTCCCGTGTTCCCACCCGTTCGACTCGCCGCGGTTCGCCCGCCAGCCCGTGGGGTCGCCCGATGTCGGCGGGCCGACGCCGTGGTCGCGGGTGTGGTCGTCCATACCACACGCAGACGGGCCACAGGCCTAAGCGCTGCGGTGGGGGGACCGACACGCCCACGGCGCTCAGGCGTCGTCGAGGTTCCCGTCCCACCGCAGACCGTCGACGACGTCGGCGAGGTGCCGGCCCGCGCCGTCGATGCGGTCACTGACTGCTCCGAGCGACTCCACGACGGCCTCGATCGTCTCCGGGTCGTGCAGGTCGCCCTCGGACACGATGGGGGAGGCGGCGTAGCTCTCGATCGGAAGCGGGTGGCCGTCCGTCACCGCGTCCATCGCGCGGTCCGTCGCCGCCGGTGTCGCCTCCCGCATCCGTTCGAGAACGAGCAGCATCGAGACGAGGTCGCGATACTGTTCCTGCGCCCACGCCGCGGAGTCGTGTCGGACGCCGAACGTCCCCTCGACGTGGGCGACGATGTCGTCCACCCGGTGGACGGTCTTCGCCAGCGACTCGCCGTCCGGAATCCGCGGGAGGTTGTCGACGGTGAAGCCCCGGGTGTACAGTTCGTAGTACACCTCGACGGGCGGCATCGTGCCGGCGCCGTCGTCCCGTGTGTGCTCCAACACCGCGGTTCGGCTCTCCTCGTCTTGGATCCGGAACCAGTACTGGTCGAAGCTGAACCGCGTGAACGCGGTCGCCCGAAGGTACAGGTCCCCGTCGGATCGGAGCAGGAGCACCGTCACCGCGGGGAGAGCCTCGCCCCGGTGGTCCCGACTGGCCGGGACCGTGTAGGGCGGTTCGGTCGGCGGTTCGTCCGCGTGCCACTCGATCATGTCGATGTCGCGCACCTTCGGCAGGACCGCCGCGCCGTCGACGTCGTACCTCGTCACGATCTCCGCGGCGACCTCGCGGCGTCGGTCGGCGTCGGTGAAGACGTCTCCGACGACGCCGAGGCCGAGGTCGTCGAGCGAGAACTCCTCGTCCGGGATCGATATCTGGAGGCCCAATCCGAGAGCGTACGTCTTCAGCAACGCTGAGAGGGTACTCATCGCCACCTGCACCAACGGGTGGCTGTCGGTGGCGGCGGACGCGAGGGTCGCGTGGAGCGAACACAGATAGTCGAGTTCGTGTGGGCGGCGTGGGGCTGGCGCAGTCGGGTCGGCGAACCCCGTCCACAGGAGCGCGCGACGGACGTTCACCGGAATCCGCTCGTAGTCGCCGTTCGGCCGGAGTTCGGTGCGCCGTGGATCGGTGAGTCGGAACACGTACCGATCGGAGTCGTCGGCGTCGGTCGCGTCGACGAGGTGGTGGGTGCAGACGACGTCGGCGCCGGACGTGGCGGCCTGGAGTTGGAGGTCGACGGTTCGGGTGTCCGCCCACGTCGACGCGTCGACTGCGTCGCGGTCGGTCGGGGTTGCGAGATGTGCTTCGCCGAGCAGGTAGTACTCGAGTGGGCCGTCGACGATGGGATACGAGATGGTCGGGAGATCGGTGATGTCCATGGAAACCGAACGCTCGCCTATCGGTTAGTAGTACGTGTAGCCCCGCCCGGATCGAACCGACACGGAACGCACTTCAACGCCGACGACTAGAGACGAACAATGAGGATTCGAGAGTTCGGCGACGACCCGGACGTGGCGGTCGTCGCGGCGATTCACGGCGACGAACCCTGTGGTCCGCAGGCGGTCGACGCCTTGCTCGCCGACCCACCGGCGTTCCAGCGCCCGGTGAAGTTCGTCGTCGCCAACGAGCGAGCACTGGATGCCGGGGCACGCTACCTCGACGACGACCTCAACCGCTCGTTTCCCGGCGACGACGTCGCCGAGAGCCACGAACGGCGGCTGGCGGCCCGCCTCCTGGCGGAACTGGACGGCTGTACGACGCTCTCGCTACACTCCACGCAGTCGTACGCGAACCCGTTCGCACTGGTCGACACCGTCGATCCCGGGATCGCCGCGATCTGTGAATGGCTCCCCGTCGACGCGGTGGTGGAGACGGCGGCCTACGCCGACGGTCGGCTGATCTCCTACCCCGGGACGGTCGAGGTGGAGTGTGGCCTCCAAGGGTCGGAGTTGGCGGCGGCGAACGCCCGATCGCTCGTCGAGGCGTTCCTCGTCGCGACCGGGGCTCTCGACCCGGAAGCCGAGACGGAGGCGGACGGCGACATCCCGGTGTTCCGGCTCACGGACCGGGTGCCGAAGGCACCGGCCGACGACTACGAGGTGTTCGTCGACAACTTCGAACGCGTCGCCGCGGGCGTCCCCTTCGCCTCGGCCGACGGCGACGACCACGTGGCCGACGACGCGTTCTATCCGATCTTGATGTCTCCGGAGGGGTACGAGAACGTGTTCGGCTACGCCGGCGACCGGGTGGGACGGCTAGCCGACGTCGATGACGGTCAGTCCTCACGGGGCGCGAGTTCGACCAGCGTGAGGTCCCGATCCAGCATACAGTAGTCGTGTGGCGGGTCCCCGAGCACCTCGTCGATGCGGTACTCGGCGTCGAAGTCGACACCGTCGGGAACACAGTAGGCGTGGCTCGGACAGTCGGTGTACGGACAGGCACCGGCGAGCCCCGCCTTGCTCCCGGCGTAGGCGGTCTGTGACGGCACGTTCGCGGGGGTCGGAGCGGGTTCGACCTCGACGGCTCGCACGCCGGCGTCGTGGACGGCACAGTCGAGCGTCTGGGCGTTCTCTCGGACGTCGGTGATCCGGTAGCGGGATCCGGGGGAGAGGTCGAGACACTGCCCGCGGTAGGGGCAGCCCTCACACGCGGTCGACTCGCCGCGGAACACGAACTCCCGACCCACCTCCGCGAGCCGCGTCCCGATGAGCGTGACCTCGGACATGCCGCCACGTTCTGTGCCCGCGCGGTTAAGTCTCGCGACCGACGAGGGCGTCGAGCCGGTCGCAGTACGCCTCCCGGGGGACCTGGTAGACGGCGCGGTAGTCGATCTCTCCCGCGGCGAACGCGCCGGCCAGTTCGACGGCCGCGGCGACCGCTTTTGCCCGGGTGTCTCGGGTCTCTACCCGCGCGTCCACTTCGGGCTCGAGATAGAGCGTGACGGTCCACTCGTCGGACCCTCGCGCGCCCGGCCGCCGTCGGGGTGATCCGGGAGAGAGGTAGATCGTCGGGAGACAGGGGGCCGGGAACGCCTCGGTGTCGAACACGTCCGGGCGGTACGCCAACACCGCCCGGCCGTCCGACTCCTCGTGCCAGACCGTCCATCCGTCCGCGAGGCTGTCGAAACTCACGTCCTCATCTCGGCAGCCCGGCCTCCAAGTAGCCTTCGCCCGCGGCAGGCGACGCACACGTGAAAGCGCGAGGCGGCGGCACTCGAACGCTCGAGCGTCCACTGCCGGCCCCCGCACTCCGCAGGTGTGAGATCAACAGTTCTGGCGGTGCTGGACAAGGCTTATGTATATCAAATACTGAGAGTGTTTATAGTCTCGGGTACCAGCGGACCGAGTCGCCGTCCGTCGATGCCCCGCTCGCCGGCCTCCGACAGTCGCTCCGCGACGCCACGGTCGTGCTCGTGGTGTAATGCGTGCTCACACTTCGCGTCATCCCGGCGAGGGGACACGGCGTCGGCGGCGGTCGACCCCGAGACCCAGAATAGACAATGACGAAGGAAACCCTCGAAGACCTCAGCCAGCAGTACAAGGAATCGGTACCGGCGGATCTCCGCGAAGCGAAGGGGTTCGATTGGTATCTCGACGAGGTCCACGACCACCCCCGGATCGCCCGCAACACCCACCAGCGCGTCGCCGACATGTTCGACTACTACGGGACGGAGTACGACGAGGATGCCGGCGTCGTCGAGTACCGGATGGCCTCGGAGGACCCGCTGTACGACGGGGAGAGCACCTTCTACGGTCGGGAGGTACACGAATCCATCCACGAGTTCGTCAACAAGGTGAAAAGCGGCGCGCGCGGCCTCGGCCCCGAAAAACGGATCAAACTGTTGCTCGGCCCGGTCGGCTCCGGCAAGTCACACTTCGACTGGATGGTCCGTCGGTACTTCGAGGACTACACGATGAGCGACGCGGGGCGGATGTACACGTTCCGGTGGACGAACCTCTGTAACATCGTCCGCGACCAGGACCCGGCGGACGACACCGTCGTCTCGCCGATGAACCAGGACCCGCTGGTTCTCCTTCCGCAAGAACAGCGCGACCGGGTGCTGGACCGGCTGAACGACGCCCTCGACGCGCCCTACACGATCCGCAACGAGCAGTCGCTCGATCCGGCGAGCGAGTTCTACATGGATCGGCTGCTGGCCCACTACGACGACGACCTGAAGGCGGTCCTCGACAACCACGTTGAGGTCATCCGCCTCGTCGCGAGCGAGAACAAACGCCAGTGCATCGAGACGTTCGAACCCAAGGACAAGAAGAATCAAGACGAGACGGAGTTGACGGGGGACGTCAACTACTCGAAGATCGCCGTCTACGGTGAGTCCGATCCGAGGGCGTTCGACTACTCCGGGGCGTTCTGTAACGCCAATCGCGGGCTGTTCTCCGGCGAGGAACTGCTGAAACTCCAGCGGGAGTTCCTCTACGACTTCCTGCACGCCTCCCAAGAGCAGACGATCAAGCCCAAGAACAACCCCCGGATCGACATCGACCAGGTGATCGTCGGCCGCACCAACATGCCCGAGTACCGGGACAAGAAGGGCGACGAGAAGATGGAGGCGTTCAACGACCGCACCAAACGGATCGACTTCCCGTACGTCCTCGAATATTCCGAGGAGGCCGAAATCTACCGCAAGATGCTCCGGAACGCCGACGTGCCGGACATGCATATCGAGCCACACGTCATGGAGATGGCCGGCCTCTTCGGCGTCCTGACCCGGATCACCGACCCCGACGGCGAGACCGTCACGCTCGTCCAGAAGGCCAAGGCCTACAACGGCGAGATCGACGAGACCGACGACGTCGACGTGAAGAAACTCCGCGAGGCGGGCGAGGAGACGGCGGATATCGCCGAGGGGATGGACGGCGTCTCCGCCCGGTTCATCGGCGACGAGATCGCCGAGGCGATCATGGACGCCACCCACCGCGGCCGGGAGTACCTCTCCCCGCTGTCGGTGTTCAGCCACTTCGAGAAGAACCTCGAGAACCACGGATCGATCCCCGAGGAGAACGTCGACCGCTACCACCGCTATCTCGAACTCGTCCGCGAGGAGTACAAAGAGCGGGCCATCGAGGACGTCCGCCACGCGCTGGCGTACGACGTAGACGAGATCCAACGGCAGGGCGAGAAGTACATGGACCACGTGATGGCGTACATCGACGACGCCACCGTCACCGACGACCTCACGGGCCGGGAGCAGGAACCGGACGAGACGTTCCTGCGCTCGGTCGAGGAGAAGTTGGAGATTCCCACCGACCGCAAGGACGACTTCCGACAGGAGGTGTCGAACTGGGTGAGCCGGCGGGCCCGCGAGGGCGAGGGGTTCGACCCGCAGGACAACGACCGCCTCCGCCGCGCCTTGGAGCGCAAACTCTGGGAGGACAAGAAACACAACATCAACTTCTCCGCGCTGGTGTCCGCGAACGAACTCGACGACGACGAGCGGAGCGCGTGGATCGACGCGCTGATCGAACAGGGATACTCCCGCGAGGGTGCCACGGAGGTCTTGGAGTTCGCCGGCGCGGAAGTCGCGAAGAGCGAACTCGAAGGATGACTGACTACATCGCGGCCGCCGACGCGGAACTCTCGGGGGCGTACGAGGAGCCGATGAGCCTCGACGCGTACGTCGAGGCGGCGATGGAACGGCCCTCTATCGCCTCCCACGCGCCGAAGTACCTGCTCGAAGCCATCGAGTCGATGGGAACGCGGACGGTGATCGAGGAGGGCGAGACGCGCGATCGCTACCGATTCTTCGACGACCCCGCCAACGGCGGCGAACACGCCGTCCTCGGCAACACCGAGACGCTCAACGGCTTCGTCGACGACCTCCGGACCATCGCGGCGGACCGGGGGAAACGCGAGAAGATCATCTGGTTCGACGGTCCGACCGCGACGGGGAAATCCGAACTCAAGCGCTGTCTGATCAACGGCCTCCGGGAGTACTCGAAGACCGATGCGGGGCGGCGTTACACCGTGGAGTGGAACGTCACCAACGCGTCCGAGGACCGCGGCCTGAGCTACGGCGACGGGGGCGACCGCGAGGACGACTGGTACGAGAGCCCGGTCCAGTCCCACCCGCTGTCGGTGTTTCCGGCCGGCGTCCGGGCCTCGATCCTTTCCGACCTCAACGAGGGCGACCACATCCCGACGCGGGTCGAAGCCGACCTCGATCCGTTCTGTCGGGAGGCGTACGACGTCCTCGAGGAGCGGTACCGGCGGGCAGGCGGGCGGAACCTCTTTTCGTCGATCACCGACCCGCGCCACCTCCGGGTGAAAAACTACGTCGTCGACGTGGGACGAGGGATCGGCGTCCTCCACTCCGAGGACGACGGCACACCCAAGGAGCGACTGGTCGGGTCGTGGATGCCGGGGATGCTCCGGGAACTCGACTCGCGGGGGCGAAAGAACCCGCAGGCGTTCTCCTACGACGGCGTTCTCTCGCAGGGCAACGGCCTGTTGACCGTCGTCGAGGACGCCGCCCAACACGCCGACCTGCTCCGAAAACTGTTGAACGTCCCCGACGAGGGCCGGGTAAAGTTGGACAAGGGGATCGGGATGGATATCGATACGCAGTTGCTCATCATCTCGAACCCGGACCTCGACGTGGAACTCGACCAGTACGCCGACCGCAACGGACGGGATCCGCTGAAGGCGCTCAAGCGCCGCCTCGACAAACGTCGCTTTGGCTACCTCACCAACCTCTCGCTGGAGGCGGAACTGCTCCGGCGGGAACTGACGAGTGAGACGGCCGTCTGGGAGGCCGAGGGCTACGCCGACCTCGAATCACGCGTCCGAGAGGGGCTGTCGCTGTCGGTTCGCGACGACGACACCGGGGTCGTTGAACGGGAACTCGCACCCCACGCCGTCGAAGCGGCGGCGCTGTACAGCGTCGTCACGCGGCTGGACGGCGAGGACGTCCCCGGCAATCGGAGCCTCGTCGAGAAGGCCCTGCTGTTCGACCAAGGCTACCTGCAGGAGGGCGACGAACGGATCGAGGCCGACGCGTTCGCCTTCGACGGTGACGACGGCAGCCACGGGATTCCCGTCACCTACACGCGGGACGTGATCGCCGGCCTCCTCCAGTCGGACGCCGACCGCGAACATCCGGATCTGCCGGTCGAACGGGTCGTCATGCCGGACGACGTCTTGGACGCGATGGCCGACGGGGTAGCCGACGCCCCCGTCTTCTCGCGGGCCGAGGCCGCCGAGTACGAGAACCGCTTGGCCGTCGTGAAGAGTCACGTCTTCGACCGCCAAGAGGCGGACGTCCTCGACGCCCTCCTCGCCGACAAGGGGGTCGAAGAGGCGACCGTCGCGGAGTACGTCGAACACGTCTTCGCGTGGGCGAACGACGAACGGGTGTCGACCGATCGGGGCCCGGCCGACCCCGATCCGTTGCTGATGAAGGTGTTCGAGACCGAACACCTCGGGCGGTTCGGCGAGGGTGCGTACGACGGCGCGGAGCCGACCGAACGTGTCGCCGAGTTCCGCAACGAGAAGGTCGTCACCGCGATCAACCGGTACGCGTGGGAGAACCGAGACGAGGACTTCGCCATCGAGGACGTGGACGTCTCCGAGATCCCGGTCATCCGGGCGGTGCTCGACAGCCACGACTGGGGCGACGTGGCCCGCCTGTTCGAGGGGTTCGATCCGGTCCAGTGGGCCGACCCACCCTCCGGAACCGAGACGGCGCGGCGCAAGGCGGACGCGCTCGATCACCTCCGGGAGATGGGCTACTCGCCCGCCTCGGCGGAGTTGACGAGCCGAAAGGTGATGCGGGAGGTGAGTTACCGATGGGACTGAGGGAGGACCTCGACCGGTTCCGCGAGGTCGGCGAACGCCGACGGAACGACCTGACTGAGTTCATCCGCTACGGCGACCTCGGCGGGAGCGACGCCGACAACATCCGGGTGCCGATCAAGGTGATCGACCTCCCGGAGTTCGCCTACGACCCCCGCGACCGCGGCGGCGTCGGGCAGGGCGACGGCGAGACGCCGGACGTGGGCCAACCGGTCGGCGAGCCCCAGCCGGCCGACGGCGACCCCGGCGACGAGGACGGCGACCCCGGCGACGGTCCGGGCGACCACGAGTACTACGAGATGGACCCCGAGGAGTTCGCCGAGGAACTCGACGAGGAACTCGGCCTCGACCTCGAGCCGAAGGGCAAGGAGGTAATCGAGGAAGTCGAGGGCGACTTCACCGAACTTGCGCGTGCCGGACCGGACAGCACCCTCGACTTCGAGCGCCTGTTCAAGAAGGGCCTGAAACGGAAACTGGCGACCGACTTCGACGAGGCGTTCGTCCGCGAGGCAATGCGGGTCGAGGGGGCGACCCCCGATTCGGTGTTCCGGTGGTGTCGCGGGGAGAACGTCCTCGTCTCGCGGGCGTGGATCGACGACGAGTGGGACTCGATCCCCGACGAGGAGCGGGGCCGGTGGGGGAGTTTCGAGGAGATGAGCGAGTCGGCCGAGCGGACGACGGCGGCCGAACGCATCCGTCGGGACGGGATCGAACAGGTTCCGTTCCGGCGGGAGGACGAGCGCTACCGTCACCCCGAGGTGGTTGAGGAGACGGAGAAGAACGTAGTCGTGGTGAACATCCGCGACGTGTCGGGGAGCATGCGCGAGGGGAAGCGGGAACTCGTCGAGCGGACGTTCACGCCGCTGGACTGGTATCTCACCGGCAAGTACGACCGTGCGGAGTTCGTCTACATCGCCCACGACGCCGAGGCGTGGGAGGTCGACCGCGACGACTTCTTCGGCATCCGCTCGGGCGGCGGGACGCGCATCTCCTCGGCGTACGAACTCGCCGCGGAGGTCCTCGAGGAGCGCTACCCGTGGGCGGAGTGGAACCGCTACGTCTTCGCCGCCGGCGACTCGGAGAACTCCAGCAACGACACCACCGAGAACGTCGTCCCGCTGATGGAGTCGATCCCGGCGAACCGCCACGCCTACGTGGAGACCCAACCGGGCGGGACGGCGATCAACGCCACCCACGCCGAGGAGGTCGAACGCGCGTTCGAAGACGAGACGGGCGTCGTCGTCACGTACGTCGCCGACCCCGCGGACGTGACCGACGCCATCTACGAGGTCCTGAGCACGGAGGACACGAAATGAGGGACGACCGCGTCGACGCACGGAGGGAAGCGACCCGCCTCACCGAACCGGTCGAGGAGGCGGCGAATCTGGCACGGAAGTTGGGGCTCGACCCGTATCCGGTCAACTACTGGATCGTCGACCACGACGAGATGAACGAACTCATCGCCTACGGCGGGTTCCAGGAGCGGTACCCCCACTGGCGGTGGGGGATGGCTTACGACCGCCAGCGAAAACAGGACCAGTTCGGTATGGGCAAGGCGTTCGAAATCGTCAACAACGACAATCCCGCCCACGCCTTCCTGCAGGAGTCGAACTCGCTGGCCGACCAGAAGGCGGTCATCACCCACGTCGAGGCCCACGCCGACTTCTTTGCCAACAACGAGTGGTTCGGGCTGTTCGGCGACGGGGAGGGTGACGATCGGTCGGACTTGGACGCGGCGGCGATGCTCGAACGCCACGGCGAGACCATCAGGGGATACGTCGAGGACCCCGACATCGACCGCGACGAAGTCGAACGGTTCATCGACGCCGTGCTCTGTCTGGAGGACACCATCGACCAACACCGGGCGTTCGCGCGGGCCGACGAGCGACGCGAGAGCGACGCGCCGCCCGACCTCCGGGAGCGGTTGGACGACCTGGACGTCTCCGAGGACGTGCGCAGGCAAGCCTTCGACGAGGAGTGGCTGGACGACCTCGCGGAGTCCGAGCGAGCGGCCGCCCGACTCGAAGAGCCCCACGCCGACGTGCTCGCCTTCCTCCGGGAACACGGCCGACAGTTCGACGAGGAGACGGGGAAGGCCGAGGCGTTCGAGCCGTGGCAAAAGGAAGTTCTCGACATCCTACGCACGGAGGCATACTACTTCGCGGGACAGAAGATGACGAAGGTGCTCAACGAGGGATGGGCCTCCTTTTGGGAGTCGCTCATGATGGGCGACGAGAACTTCGCCGGCGACGACGAGTTCGTCACCTACGCCGACCACATGGCCCGGGTACTCGGCTCGCCGGGGCTCAATCCGTACAAACTCGGGATGGAGCTCTGGGAGTACGTCGAGAACGTGACCAACCGGCGCGAGGTGGCCGATCACCTCCTCCGGGTCGAGGGCGTCAGTTGGCGGAACTTCCACGACGTGATCGACTTCGAGGCGGTGGCCGATCTGCTCGCTCCCGACCCGGAGATCGCGTCGATCACCCCGGCGACGCTCGCCGACCTCGATCCGTCGGACCCGCGCGTCGACGCCGACGCCTTGGAACGGGCGCGGGCCGGCGACGTCGACGTGGAACGGTACCCCTGGAAGGTGCTCACGACGGCGGGACTCGCGGAGCGACACTTCTCGCTGTGCCGGCCACAGAACCGCGGCTTCCTCCGTCGCATCCGGCGGTCGGAACTCGAACGGCTGGCGCGGTACATGTTTGACGACGCGAAGTACGACACCGTGGCCGACGCCGTCGCGGCCGTCGACTACACCGTCGGCTGGGAGCGGATGCGGGAACTCCGCGAGAGCCACAACGACGTCACCTTCATCGACGCCTTCCTCTCCGAGGAGTTCGTCACGGAGAACGACTACTTCACCTACGAGTACTCCGAGACGACCGGCGACTTCCGGGTCGCCTCCACCGACCCGGAGGACGTGAAAAAGAAGCTCCTGTTGCAGTTCACCAACTTCGGGAAACCGACGGTCGCGGTGTACGACGGCAACTTCGGGAATCGCAACGAGCTGTTGTTGGGCCACCAGTACAACGGAATCGACCTCGACGTCGACCAAGCGAAACAGGTGCTGGAACGCAGCTACGATCTGTGGGGGCGGCCGGTCAACCTGATGACAGTCGTCACCGAGTACGACGAACACGAACTGGAGATCGCCCGACGCCGTAACCGCGAACCGACACCGACGGAGGTCGGTAAGCGGATCAGGTACGACGGCGAGGGGTTCGAAACGCACGAACTCGATCCCGAACTCGAAGAGCGGATCGCCGCAGCCGACATCGACTACGACACGAAGCCCGACGAGTGGCTGAGCTGACGGCGGTCACTCCACGTCGGCGTCGGTTCCAGTGCCGAGGACGACACGAATCCCGTCCGAATGCGACAGCCACGCGTGAGCGGCCCCAGAGAAGCCGAAGACGACGACGACCGCCGCCGCGAGAGCGAGGTCCGGGACCGCGGTGAACGGAAACACGTCGAGCCACGCCCCGACGAGGAACCCGAGACACAGTGCGGACAGCCCGAGGTAGCGACGACTCCACTGCCGTCCTCCGTCGTCGACAGCGGACAGGTAGGCGTCGATGTCGGACACCCCCGCCGCGGCGACGACCGTGCTTCGGTCGTGATCGTAGTCGACGACCCCCGCGTCGTCGAGTTTCGGCAGGTGCGTCTGGTGGAGCGAGGTGTAGACCCGCTTGCGCTGGTCGTACTCCAGGTCGGCGACATCGATCCCGTTCTCCCACGCGGCGATCCGCTCCGCGAGGTCGCTCAACTCCGCGTCCCGCTCGATCCGGTCCAGATAGTAGAGGACGTAGCGTCGCCGCTCGTTGCTCAGGATCGAGAAGAGCGTGTCCTCGGACAGCCCATCGGATCGGGAGTGGTCACGGAGGCGTGGGTCGGTGGAAGACATGGGTTGGCTTCGGTGTCGGACGACGGCGGTCGGGATCCGGAGCCGCTCCGACTAAGATACGTGTTCAGTACCGTCCGTTCGTTGATAAATTCATCCCCCGATCAGGTTTCGGGGGCGGTGAGAGAGCGGTGGGCGGCGGCGGAGACGACTTCGGTCGCCACGCCGCGGGGAGACCCTCCGTCGGGCCGACCCACGGGAACCGATCGCTCGCGCTCGTGGTGTCTAATACTCCGTCTCCGCCTACGATCGCTAGTTGTCCACTCTGGCTCAAGAGACCAGTTGCTGACACGTAGTGATCAGAATGACGCGACTGAATCAGTCGCCTGATTCAGCCGCCGTCCGGATGGATGCGTGATGAGGCTACCAAAACTCAAACGCATCCTCACAGATCCGGACGAGTACATTTCGAACAGCCAGTTGAAGTCTCTTAGCATGGAGTTGCTTGAGCTGATACCGATGGAAGGAATCGAGGGCTCTGGCCTCGATTCCGAGGAGATCATGGAAGTCGTCTTACGAGCTGCTGTTGACACAACCTCAGTCAACGGCGTCACAACGAATACTGAGGACACGCCAAACCGCGAGCCAGTGATGGACTGGTTGCACACCCTGGAGAAAGAGCCGATGCTCGATGCTGTCAACGATATCCTCGCACTGGTGGCAATGACGGTTCTCGACCGCGGCGGGTCGAGAACCATCTGTCTGGACTTCATGGACAATCCGTTCCACGGTCATCCAGACGACGAGGACGAGTTCAGGAGAATGGAAGCACGGGACGGAACCACGAAGTGTCACCGGTACTGTACTGCGTTCGTCATCGCGCAGGGAAAGCCACTAACACTGGCAGTTGAACCAGTTGATGGCGAGGACAGCAAGGCCGACGCGGTCGAGCGCGTGCTCGCCCGCGTCGAGACATATCCATTCGAGACCGACCAGATCCTCATGGACAGAGACGCCTTCGTCGGGGAGTTAATCGGTGTTCTTCGGGAGACAGCACCGCCAGTCTTTCCGGTCATAACCCGGAAAGACTCGCTCCGGGAGAAACTTGCTGTCACTGCTTCGCATATGACAGAAGAGACGGTCTGTGAAGACAAAGAGTACGAACAGACGTATCCGCTGGCAGTGAACGTCACCTACCAGAACGGTGATCGTGGAAAATCAGGGCTCAAACAAACGGGCTACGCGGCGTACGGTCTGGAAGACCGCACGCCGCAGCAAGTGGCGCAGGTCTACAACCATCGGTCACGGATCGAGAAGAGCTATGAGAAGTTCCGCGAAGCGCGTGCTTTGACAACGACGCCATCGACGATAATTCGGCTCTTCTACGTGGGTGTCGGGTTCCTGTTGGAGCAGTTGTGGCTCGTGTTGCAATGGGCAGTGCTCGCCCGGCCACGGCGTGGCGGGCGAGCACTCCCGACAGATTTCACGTTCAGTGATGGGTTTCTCCACGGGATCGAGCAGGTGTTAGACGATGAGCTCGGCTGGAAGCAAAAGCATCGGACAAACAGTGAAGGGTTACCACCAGGATACGAGCACGGACTCGGCTGAGCCGCCTCGCTTCGGCTGAAGCGAGGCTGGCGAACAGCGACAGCTATCTTTTGACGGTCGTCGAAATAACTGCCACAGCGGACAACAGCCAAGTATTTGATATTTTTCTAACTCGGTGCAGCGTCAGGAGTGGAATTCGTCTCGTTTCGGCCTTCTTATCGTGTTAAACCGGACTCTTGCCACCGGCGCTATCGATAGAGTGGACAACTAGCGACGATGCTCGGTCAGGGATTTGAACCACGGTCACGGCGAAGCCGTTCCCCGATTCAAATCCCCTCCGTGCGCGTCTCACTTCGATGCTCGGTCAGGGATTTGAACCCTGGTCGTCGGCTCGAAAGGCCAACATGATTGGCCGGACTACACCAACCGAGCGGTGTCGCAGTTCCGCGATTCTCACGATGGGAGCGCTACTGATAAATCCGTCTTTTTCGCTCGCACTCGCTCACACGACGCCCTCGAACTCGAATCGCGCGCCGCCACCGTCGGCTTCCGTGACCGTCATCGCCCAGCCGTGGGCCTCGGCGATGTCCTCGACGACGCTCAGGCCGACGCCGGTTCCGTCGTCGGCCGTCGAGTATCCGAATTCGAGGACCCGGTCGCGCTCCTCGGCCGGGATGCCGACGCCGTCGTCTTCGACGTAGAACCCCTCACCGTCCGGGAGCGCTCCGACGGTGACAGAGAGGTCGAGTGGGGTGTCGGCCTCGCCGGGAGCGACATGTTCCACACAGTTCCGAAAGGCGTTCTCGAACAACCGTTGGAGGCGGGTCGGATCGCCCTGCACCGTCAGGCCGGTGTCGATATCGACGGCCGCGCCGAGCGTCGGCACCTGTGCCCAGGCGTCGGTCGCCACCGCGTCGAGGCCGACCGGATCGTCGACGTCCTGGCCCGCGCGGGCGAGCGCCAACACGGCGTCGATGATCGACTCCATCCGGTCGTGTGAGGAGCCGATCTTGTCGATGGCCTCCGAATCGTACTCCTCGCGAGCGATATCTAGCCACCCGTTGGCGACGACGCTCCGTGACGTCCCTGAAACAGACCGTCAGTCCGGTCTCGGAGGGGTGGGGGTGACTTCGATCCACGCGTCGAGGGGACCGTAGCGCGCGTCGAACGAGACGGACTCCTGCGTGCGCACCGCTTCGCGATACTTCGTCTCGAAGACCGAGTCGCGCGCTTGTGGCAGCAGGTCCCAGATGTTCCGGCCGACGAGTTCGTCGGCGGTGAACTCCTCGCTGACGGCGTCGTGGACGGTCGATCGGGAACGGTCGTTCAGGTACGTGAACTCCCAGGACGTGTCGAGACCGAAGACACCGTCCATGATGCGGTCGAGCAGTCGCTCAGCGCAGTCGGCGTCCGGCACGAACTGGTCTCCCGATCGACTCCGTCCGTCGTGTGTCTCCAGTCGTCATTCGTCCACGAGGAGGCGGACCACGATCAAAAAAACCAAGCCGGCGGTGGAACCGTCGACTCACCCGGACGTGAGTTCGAACGATACCGACATCTGGTCGGAGGTACGGTGTAACTGGAGTTCGCCGATGGCGACGCTCGCGGTCAGTTCGCCGAGTGGCCAGTCGTCCGTTCGGAGGGTGACGGCGTCCTCCCAGGTGTAGAGCCCCGCCGAGTCGACGGTCCGGTCTCGCTCTCGGTTGCGGCGGACAACCAGTCCATCGGCGTTCGAGATGTCGATCCCTTCCTTGAGGTTGATCGTCCCCTCGGGGACGCGGAGGCGGTAGCGAAAGGCGACGACGGCGGGCTGGCCGCGGCGAACGGCGTCGACGCGGTTCGCCTCCAGGTCGCCGGGGGCGGCCCACTCGGAGACGAGGGCGACGTCGAGCAACTGTGGCTGGTACCGCCGTTTCGGGGGTGTGACCGTCGGCTCGGGTGTCTCGGTCGACGCCGCCGTCGCCGTCGCCGCCGGTGTGTCGGTGGCCGGCGTCGAGGTCGGTTCGTCCGAGGGCCCCGCCGAGCCACATCCCGAGAGTCCGGCGAGACCGGCACCCGCGGCCGCCAGAAGCGTCCGTCGATCCATGTGGTGTCGGCTCCGTGAGTGAGGCTCATAAGGTCGTCGCACGGTGTCAGGTCACGAACGAGACCCGTCGAGCGATCAGCGGCGGGCCTCGGCGGTCGCGACTACCCGCTCACAGGCGCGCTCGGCGTCCCGTTCCACCGCCGCGGCGCGCCGGACCATCCCGTCAGCGAAGGCGGGGTCGGCCGAACGGTCGGCGTTGTGTCGGACGGTGAACGCAGTCGCCCGGACGGCCGCCCGAGCGAGGAACGCGCCGGTGACCGCGTCGGGGACGGCGACCGGGGTTCCGACCTCGGTCACGGTCGCCGCGTGGTCGAGGACGGCCGAACACGCCTCGGCGATCGCGAGGGGGACGCCCGTTGCTCGCTTGGCCTCGGGAGTCGCACCCGCACAGTCGGTGGGCTGGGCCGCAAGCAGCGTCGCGACCGCGTCGGCGTCGGAGTCGGCGAGCGCCAACAGTCGCCCCCGATACCACCGGAGGTCGTCGCGAATCGAGGGCAGGTCGGCCTCGGTCGTACCGTCTCGGGGTTCGCCGTTCCCGTGCGCGTCGAGGGTGTGGAGACAGACCATCTCACAGAGTGCCGCGCCGGTCGCGCCGACGACGGCCGCCGTCGTCCCGCCAGCGGGGGTAACGGACTCCGAGGCGACGGCCGACAGGAAGTCGTCGATCGAGTCGTCGGCGTAGGTCACGGTAACGGGACGTGGACGCGTGTGCGTACAAACCCTTTGCGCACCAGGAGGGTCGGTCGGCGGTGGACGGGAGTCGCTCCCGCCGTCGGATCGGTACCGGACGGCTCAGTCGATGCGGGAGAGCGCCAGCGACTCGGCGGTGTCCGCCGTCGTCGGTTCCCGCTCCAGCAGTTCGATTTCGGAGACCCACTTGACGCTCTCCCAGCAGTCCCCGCCGTCGCCGGTCGGAACCAGCCGTGCTGGGCCGCCGTGGGCGGCCGGCAGCGGTTCGCCGTCGAGTTCGACCGCGAGGAGGGCATCGTGGAGGCGGTCGACGGGAAACGAACACGCGTAGTCGCCGTCCATGGCCCGGACGAGTCCGTACGCCGTATCCTCGGTGGGTGTGGCCCGGTCGAGGAGCACCCCGACCCGGATGCCACGCCACGCGAGGCCCTCGGCCGTCCAGCCGGCCTCGCAGTCGAAGTCCTCGTGGAACGGGTCGAGGGAGTACGTCGAGAGGTCGTCTCGCGTGAGCGTGAGCGGTCGGTCGACTGACCCGGTGACGTCGAGCGTCCACGCCTCGGGGTCGACGTCCGCCGGGATCGGATGGCGTTCGAGGTCGGTCACGGTCGTCGTTCGGCACCGAGGGTAAAAACGGTTGAGACGAACCCGTTCCGGCGACCGGTCGCTCATACGGATTATTGTAAGTCATTACCGGTGAGTCGCCAAGGCAGTCCGGCGAACAGTTACAACAAACCGTATCAGATCGCCGTCGGGTCGACCCGCCGGCCGACCAGGACGAGACTCCCGACCAGTAACACGACGGCGGCGGGCAGGAGAAACTGGAACGCGGTCACGACGATGCCCGACGCCTGAACTCCCAGCGCGAAGAGGACGACGGGGCCACAGCAGGCCGTCCCCGAGAGGACCGCCGGAATCCCCGCGAGAACGCCCGACGAGGAGGTGCCGACCCCACAGGTCGAGGGCTGTCGCCACGCGAGATACGTCGTCCCGAGGTTCAGGCCGACGAGGGCGGCGACGCCGGTTCCCAACACGGTGTTGAGCGAGAAGAGGTAGGTTATCGGACCGACCGACACGCGGGCGACCGGCCTAAAGGAGAGCGGACCGAGCGCCGGACGGAAGAACGTCGCGAACGCGTCGGAGACGACGGTCACGTCCACACCGCCGATTCCCGGCGCGAGGTGGCCGAGCGCGTACAGGTAGACCAGGAGGTAGCCAAGTCCCGTCGCGGCGGCGACGGCCGACGCGTCGCGACGGCGGAGGACGACCCTCGTGACCGTGAGCGTCCGAGAGACGGCGGCACCGACCCGGCTCCGACCGTCACGCGTAGACATCGGTCTCCGGGTAGTAGCCGTGCCAGGCGAACCACATCGCGTCGAAGGTGTGGACCCTCGCGAGGGGGAGGTCGGCGGGGTCGTGCGACGACCCGTCGACCGACACCCGTTCGCCGTCGCTCGCGACGGGTCGCCCGTCGGGGTTCAGGTAGACGTAGCCGGTGTCCAGATCGGAGTCGGCGACGGCGACGACGGGCGTCCCGCCAAGTTCGCCCGTCATCACTCCCCGTTCGAGGAGCGGTGCCTTGTCGAACGCCACGGCCCCGTCCGGGATCCGGGCACCGAGGACGACGTGCTTCCGGTCGAACCGGTCGTCCTCCGTCAACGTCCCGAACAGCGTCGTCCCGTTCTCGTAGTAGCCACGGGTAGGGTTGTACGAGCCGTACGGATCCCGGCCGTAGTTCTGCGCCGACCCGGTGTCCGTCGAGAGGACCGTCGTGTCGGGGTGTCGCTCCCGCCACAGACGCCAGGTCGTCCACACGAGGCCGAACTCCCGCAGCGAGTGGGTGCCGGGGGTCTCGTTCCACGGGCCGGGTATCGAGGTGGCGAGGATCTGTGGCCACCAGGTCTCCGTGGCGCGGTCGTACATCACGAGGTTGTTGTTGATCAGGCGACCGGAGACGCCGAAGGTCGTCTCGCCGCGTTCGAACCCCTGGACAGTCCCGGTGAGCGGACAGTACGTCACCGCGACCGGGCGGTCGCCGAGGTGGTCGTTGACTATCTCGTGACGGACCAAGATCTTCTGGGGGTAGGCTTTCACCACGTCGCCGTGGACGACGCCGAAGACGGGATCACCCGGGTTCAGGAAGTCGGCGTTGGCGCTCCCGACGAAGGTCGGGTCGTCGATCGAGGGGATGCCGTCCTTGGGCGGGCCTCCCGAGACGGCGTGGGCTCGGAGGTCGTCCCGGGCCATCGGCAACGGGAGCGTCCGATCCGCGGTCGGCACCACGTCCTCGACGGGGATCGACTCCTCGACGCCCGACCCGGTCGACGTCGACGACGTGCCCCCGGCCCCGGGATCGGCGCTTCCCGTACACCCGGCGACGGCGCCGAGACCGGCCGCAGCGACGAACCGGCGTCGAGTGACTCTCATACGTGAACTGCCGTGTCGGGGTGGATTAACCCTTGACCGGTCGTGTGGCGTTCACACACATACACACACCACACGGCGTGGCCGCCCTCGCGAGCGCGCTACGCCGAGTCGGGTCGTGGGCCGGGGGATCAGAGCCGGTGGCCACACGCACAGTTGCCGATGCAGTACGTCGTCTCGGCCGATTCGGTCAGGCCGAGGCGGGCCATCGCGAGCGAGATGTCGGACGCGGGGTCGCTCCGCGGTCGGACCCCCGCCGCCGTCGCCCCGTACGGTCTGGGGCCGACGTCGATCCGGTCGACGACCGCCCCACGTTCGTGGTCGATCACCGCTACCTCGTCGTTCGTCTGGATCGGGACGTACAGGGACGTCCGCGACGGTCCCCACGTCCCGACGAAGGCCGATCCGTCGAGGTCGAGTCGGTCGGCGACGGTCCCGGCTTCGAAGTCGACGACGGTGACGTCGTTCGATCCCGGCGTGAAGACGTACCCCCGGTCGGAGTTCGGGCCGATCTCGCTCGTCAGCGGTCGCTCACCGAGGCCGTCGGCGGCCGTCAGGCGAGCCGTCTCCTCGGGGACCGCCGGATCGCCGAGGTCCCAGAGGCTCTCGGTTCCGGCGTCACCCTCGTCGTGTTCGACGAGCAACGTCCGACCGTCCGGCGAGACGGTCGCCATCCACGGGCGTGCAGGTCCGTCCCCGACCGGTCCCACGTCGATCTGTGTCTCGATTTCGAACGGGTCGATCCGGAGGACCGTCAGCGTGTCGCCGAAGATGTCGGGGACGTACGCGTACTCGCCGTCCGGGTGGATCGTGACGTCACAGGGGCCGGGACCGTCCCGGTCCCCGTTGCCGCCCTCGGCCGCTCGGTCGAGTTCGGCGGTCACCTCGCCGAACCCGTCCGACGACGGATCGGCGTCGATCCGGAACTGCGCGTGGGTCGGCTCTCTGGCGCTGACGACGACGTGAGCCCCGTCCGGCGTCCGTTCGAGCCAGTTGGCTCCCGACTCCGTCTCGACTGCCGCCGTCTCCGAGAGTGATCCGGCCGAGAGGCCGCGGACGCCCCGACCGACGTTGAGCCACAGCGACTCCTCGTGCGTGTCGACCAACTCCGGGGTGTACTGGTTCGACGGGAACGACGAGGAGAGGTCGACCGCCCGCGTGCCGACGAGTTCGTCGCGCTCCGGATCGATCAGGCTTACCGTCCCGTCACCGGTGTTGAACACGAACACGGTCGCTCGGCGCGTCCGGGCGTCGGTACCGTCGTTCCCGCCGCCGGCACAGCCAGCGGTCGCCGCGGTGCCCGCGACGGCACCGGTCGCGAGCACTCGACGGCGAGATACGCCGCCGGGCGCGTCCGTGTCGTCGTCGGCGTTTGGGTAGAGCATCGAAGCCCTGTCCTGGCCCATGGTGGGTAGCCGTTCGACCCCACAGTAGTAAGTGTCACCGGCGTGGCGGTCACCGGGCGTCGACGGGTCGTCCCGCCACGTCAGTCGCGGGGGTGAAACCACCGGACTGCTCGGCGACGAGGCACCTATCCGGGATCGCGTCGTACCGAACGACAGGGCTATCCGGGACGGGAGTCGGCGGTGTGGTACGCTTCCTGACCACCCGTCCTCCGGACTCGGTCGTCTGTTTCACCGGTCACTACCGGTTGCGTCGACTGCCCCGCCGTGACCGCGTCGTTCGGCTACCCAGCCACCGAAGCGCCCGGCGATCGAACCGAAGACAGCCAACGCGACCAACATGACGCCACCGACCGAGAGCACCATCACGCCTCCGACGATTCGGAACCACAGGGGGTTCGGGACGGTCGGGACCGCCCAGAGGAGTTCGTGTAGCCCCCAGAGGGCCGGGAATCCACCGACGAGGCCGGCTCGGAGTCCGGTCGCAGTGCTCTTCCCGCCGCGTCGCTTGACCAAGTAGCCGGCGACCACGCTCCCCACGACGACCATTCCGAGTGTCATATCCTCCGGGGACCGCCACGCTTCGAGTGCGGTGAACGGCAGTGCGAGTACCCCTCCCACGAGGGCGTACTTCCACATCACGGTCGTTTGGAGGGGGCCGATTCGGACCATGGCCGACGCGTCCGCTCCCCTCGTGAAAAAGCCCATCACAGTGTTGCTGGATCGGATACGCACGTTCGTCTCGTCGTCTCGGTGGGGTGGTGCTACACTACTCCCGGTAGAGAAGATAGAGGAGGTACAGACTCGCACCCGTTACGACCGTACCCGCGAGGGCGAACCCCACTGCTGCGGTGATCGGAACCGCGTACAGTGCAACCTGGATCAGTTGGAGACCGACCAACACGGCACATATCGAGAGCACCGTCCAGACGACGGTTCCCAGTAGCGTCCGGGTCGTTTCGGCGATCTCCTCGCGTACGATCGATCGGACCTTTCGTTCGTCGAGTTCGTCGGAGGGCGGCATACCGGTACGTGTCGTCGCCGTGGACGAAAATAACCTGTCGACCGGCGGCGTCACCGCGTTAGCGAACACGTCTTCGGCGTGGTGCTTGATCCCATCTCCGCCGCCGAGACGGATCGAGGCAGACGGCCGATCGAGGTGCGTCTCGTCCCGCCCCTGCACCGACCGTCCTACCGACAGGTAGCCGGAACGATCGACCGGCCGCAGGTGCAACCGTGCCCGGTATCGGGGCCGATCGGGTGACGGGAACACTATTGATCGTGGGGACACTCCGGTTGGCCAATGGCTCGAATCTGGGTGACTATCGGCACCCCTACCATGCCCGCGATTTTGAACCCGCTGACAGCGGCGTGTGACCGCGGATACGTCCCGGACGAGGTACTGGTTCTGTCGAATCCGGGGGTCGCCGAGTCGGTCGCGGATGCGACCGACCGGTTCGAGGTGATCGTCGATGCGTACGGGAACGACGCCGCTATCGCTACGCACGATCTGGAAAACGAGACCGCTTTTCGGAAGATCATCGAGTTCTACCGGTCGACGATCGAGGCTGCACGGGAGGCTGACGACACGATCGCCGTCGACGTCACCCCCGGTCGGAAGTTCATGTCCGCCATCGCGTTCCAAGCAGGATTCAAATTCGACGCCGATCACGTCTTCTATTTTTACCGCAAATCTGGGGGCTATTACGGACAGTTCTTCGCCGAGATCCCCCGAACGGCGACGGAACTGATCGATTTCAAGGAGGTGCTGTAATGCACCTAGAGCGCAGTCGGCTGGTGGTGCTGTTGAACGCGCTGTACGATCACGGCGTCGACTCGATTCCCGTCAAACACCCCTGTGGGGCGATAGGCGAACTCGTGCGGATCGATCTGGAGGACGACGGGCGGGCCACGATCCGGTGTACACAGGGGACGATGACGTATCAGGACAACCGCGAAACGATCCCTGCAAAGTACGGCGAACCCGCCTACAACGACCTTCCGGATGCCGAAACGTACACCCGTGCGATGGTCGCGAGCGGCCACGTCGCGCTCGACAACCGAGACGAGGTCCACGAGTTCGTTCGCCGACACGGGTACGCCGACCTCGAAGCGGGACACGACCCCGTCGTTCTCGGACTCGATGCGAACATCGTCGCGTGGCGGCTCCCGGACGTGTTGGGTATCGATGCCGAAACCGGGGAGACCGACGACCGCGGACGACGGCCGATCAACGGGTACGCGCTGGCGACGGGTGTCAAAGAAGAGTTGGACTGGCACTACAAGCAGTACAACACCGCGGAGTTGACCGCGGCCTTCGGCGACGAGTTCGCTCGCCTCGACGACCAGCCGGCCGGAGCCAACCGGGAGGGGCTCCTCGCCCTGTACGAGTACCGCCGCCTTCGGGCCAACCGGACCGTCGATATCCTCGACTGCGAAACCGGGGACGAAGCCATCGTCGCGGCCTACGAAGCGTTCAATCGGAACAGTCGCAAGCAGGCGGTGGTGCTCAGCAACGATTACGGATTCGTCGATCGGAGCGTCGACGTCGGCGTTCCCGCACAACACGTCGATTTCCCGGTGGACGTTCCCCGAACGGCGGCTGGCTCGTGGACACAAGCCGCGGAACTACTCTACTACCTCGCAGTCCTGTTCGGTGTCGTTCGACTGCCGAAGGTGACGCTCTATGGCGTCTGGAACGGGAAAGACGGCCGTCACTGGCAGCACGAACGGATCGATATCGACTGTTGCAGTCCGAAGATAGCACCACAGTTGGAGAGGGACCTCACTATCCTCGGGGTAACGGAGTAACACCTGTCGCCACGCGGTGTGACGGCACAGTCAAGTGGTTCCCCACTATACTCTGCCGAGAGACCAACTAATGGAGATTCCCGAACGGCTCGAATGTCTGTTTTCGGCCTCGATCGAGGAACGGGACGACTCGTACGTGATCACCGTTCCGGAGCGTGAACTACAGATGGGTTCCCTCCAGCGAGGGGAGACGTACCGTATCGCGGTGGTCCCCGCACACGAACCGGGCGAACCGGAGCGGAGCGAACGCGAGGACGTGGAGTCCGGGCGGGAGCGCGAAGCGCCGGAGCCACCGGTCGCGCAGGGTGATACGCGGGACGTCGAGATCGAGGACATCGGCGAACAGGGCGACGGGATCACCCGGGTCGAACGGGGCTTCGTCGTGATCGTCCCCGAGACGGAGGAGGGCGAGCGGGTCAAAATCGAGATCACGGACGTACGGCAGAACGTCGCGTTCGCCGACGTCGTCGAACGGTCGGGTCACTACGAGTAGGTGGCCAGGCCGTGTCAGGAGAGCGGCGAGGGTGTTCGGACTGGGCACGTATCGCGTGTCTCGGTGCGCTGACCGTCTGACGCGGGGCGACCACCCGGACGTGCAGCAACGATATTAGCGTCGGTCCGCGAAATCCGAACCCTCCGTCGCTACCGACTGCGTACGGAACTGTTGGAACCGTTTCAGGCGACACTGCCTCGCGATTCGCCGTGGTGGGTCGCGAGTGGAATCGATCCGGGTATCCGACCGGTGCGATCTTTATACATCTGTAGGTACAACGTATATACAAGAGGCGATCGGTGTGACACGAAAAGTCAACTTCAGACTCCCGGACGAACTCGTCGAGAAGGCCGACGTAGCCGCCGAAGTCTCCCACAAGAATCGGACCGAAATCATCAAAGAGGCGCTCCAGCAGTACCTCCAGGAAGTTGAGGACGACGAGAAGTTCAAGGAAGCAGTCGTCGAACTCTACCTCGACAACGAAATCGGATTCGAGACACTGAAGCAGTTTATCGGGCGGCAAGACGCCGAAAGCGTTCGAGCCTCCAAAGCACTCCTCAAACAAGGCGAGGATCTGGCCGACGAACTCGCCGAACTATAGAGGCGGTGTGAATGATCGTCGCTGACACCTCCGCACTAATCTCACTCACAGCGGCCGATACACTTGACCTACTTCTCGAAGAGTTCGATGTCCACACCACTGAAACTGTCGTCGAAGAACTCGAAGATCTAGCCAGATACCAGGACTACACTGCTGAGTATGCCGACATAGTACTCAGTCAAAAAGAACGGATCACAGTCCACAGCGTCGACACACCGGAATACCAGTCCTCCCGAGTCGACGAAGGAGAAGGTAGCTGCATACAACTAACCCGAAACCAGGATAAGGACTTCCTCATCACCGACGATCTCCGCGCACTCCCCGAACTACAGACACTCACCGAAACAAGGATCGCCATCTCACCCATCGTCCTCAAAGCACTCGTCAACCGCGGAGTACTCGACAAACAAGAAGCACTGGAACGACTGGAAAAAACAGCCGAGGAGCGGGACTGGCTGGAAGCACCGATCTACCGCAGAGCAAGGGGATTGTTTGACGAGTAGATGGCGGGGTTGTATAGGAGATAGTACGGGGTCGCGTTAACTTTGGCGTGAGTTGTGCCGGACGGCGAGGGCTTTGAGCCACGATTCTGCTGTCTGCGGTTCGACATGTCTGAAACTAGTTGCGAACGATGAGGTTCGTTGTTCTATCTCCCAAAAGACACGTTCGATGGCATTCCGATTCCCGTGTGAAATCATCTGGAATCGGTACCCATCTTCGTCGAGGACGTTCACTAGATAATCGGCGTCATCGACGAGAAATTCGACGCCATCTAGCCGATATTGCCGATGCAGCTCGGTCAGAAACCATCGCGTCGTCTGTTTCGTCGTCGCTGGAAACAGCCTGAACTGCAGGATTTCGTTCGTTTGGGGATCGACGGCACCGTACAGCCAGTAGTCGTCGCCGTTGATGCGGATCACTTTCTCGTCGACCGCGAGTTGATCCGCACTCACCGTCGAAATTTGCTGTAGATCGGCCTTGTGCACCCAGTTGTGAACCGCGACGTGACTACGTTTGACTCCCAACTCATCGAGAAACTGACTGGCATCCCTTGTTGACATACCTGCGAGATGACACCGGATACCCACTTGAATCGCCCACTCGGGAGTCCGCTTTCGCTCCACAAACGACAAGTCGATCCACTCGATACACTTGCTGAGGCGTTCGGATTCTGCCATAGACACTCAGAAATCGAACGCCTCATCCTCTAACTTAACGCGACCTATAAACACCTAGCACAGCTTATCAGGAGTGGATCTTCTGACATATTTCTGAATTATGTGGAGCCCACGGGTCTTCAGTTCCTGGCTCAATTATCGTCATTAGAGGTTCTCTCTGTGATGCCGCCTGCCTCTTCTATATCTCTCAAACCTATCTCTTCCCCATCCATCGTAGCCCCCTCTAAATCGGCCGCTCTAAAATCGGCCTCCGAAAGGTCAGCATGAGTGAAATTGGCGTCGGAAAGATCAGCTCCAGACAAATCAGCTCCTGAAAGGTCAGCATTGGTGAGGTCGGCGTTAGAGAGATCTTTCCCGGAAAGATCGGCTTCAGACAGGCTAGCCTTATAGAGGTTGACACCCTTGAGATCTACCGCTTCAGAAAACAAGATCTCAGTTGCTGTGGAGTAACCCTTGTGTGAACGAGCCTTTACACAGTCCGCAGCAATGCGAAACGCATCCATGCTTAAGCTCTCTTCGAGTTGTAGCACCTCTACGAAGTCATCACCTGCTTTTGATACTATGTTATTCAGTATCTCTTCATCCGCATTCTCACCCAACCCTACAGCAAAAAAGAATTTAGAATGGTCACAAAAACCTTCTCCGATCGCCTTCTGTGCTTCCTGCCAGATCTCACCACTAGACTGATCCGGTCGGCCGTCTGTGATAAGCCAAATCAGGGGAAGTCTGTAGGCGAGTTCTGTTCCGTGCAGATAGTGCTCATATTCTTCTAATTTTTTAATCCCTTTAATTATCGCTTTACACATTGGGGTACTTCCTCTTGCAGAGAATGTTGGCGGGCTTGACTCTATCCACGTCTCTTTAATTGGTCGGAAATCCTGTTCTGTTTTCACCCTGCCACCGAAAGTCACTAGTGACACGTCCACACTTTCGTGTGCTAAAAGGTCTTCAGACACCTGCTCAGTGAATATTTCTAATCCTTCGTTCAATAAATCTATCACTCGTCGTCTATTGCCATCCTCTGTTTCAATTCTTCGTCTTTTTGCTCCAGACACGTCTATCAAGAACAAAACCGGTACGCGTGCGACCTGACGGTTGACTGTGTCTAATTCATTTTCTTCAGTCATTTTTACTTGGTCCAATTTGATGGATTGATCTCTTGATTGCTTGCTACTGGTTTACTAGATTTGTCGAAGAGAAGCTTCGACAGGGCTGGACAATCCTTCCCCTTGGGTATGTTCTATTGTAACGTTCGAAATTATATGGAATAGTTCTCTTATATTCCCATATCGATGTCTGAAGACCGCTACAGTCTCGTCATCTGCTTCTGTGACTAGTTTGTTAAGGCCTTCCATTGCAGCACCCCTGTGAGAGCCCCCCAATCCAACTGCAAAAAAGAACACATCACGCTCCTCGGTCCCCTTTTTAATAGCTCTCTGCGCTATTTCCCACTCCTCCTCGGAGCCAGTTAGCGGTTCACTCTCATGCAGAAGCCAAACCGGTCGCGTTAACTTTGGCGTGAGTTGTGCCGGACGGCGAGGGCTTTGAGCCACGATTCTGCTGTCTGCGGTTCGACATGGCTGAAACTAGTTGCGAACGATGAGGTTCGTCGTTCTATCTCCCAAAAGACACGTTCGATGGCATTCCGATTCCCGTGTGAAATCATCTGGAATCGGTACCCGTCTTCGTCGAGGACGTTCACTAGATAATCGGCGTCATCGACGAGAAATTCGACGCCATCTAGCCGATATCGTCGATGAAGCTCGGTCAGAAACCATCGCGTCGTCTGTTTCGTCGTCGCTGGAAACAGCCTGAAATGCAGGATTTCGTTCGTTTGGGGATCGACGGCACCGTACAGCCAGTAGTCGTCACCGTTGATGCGGATCACTTTCTCGTCGACCGCGAGTTGATCCGCACTCACCGTCGAAACCGGCTGTAGCTCGGCCTTGTGCACCCAGTTGTGAACCGCGACGTGACTACGTTTGACTCCCAACTCATCGAGAAACTGACTGGCATCCCTTGTTGACATACCTGCGAGATGACACCGGATACCCACTTGAATCGCCCACTCGGGAGTCCGCTTTCGCTCCACAAACGACAAGTCGATCCACTCGATACATCCGTTGAGGCGGTCGAATTCTGGCATAAGCACTCAGAACTCGTCCGCCTCATCCTCTAACTTAACGCGACCGCAACGACGTGCCACAGGTTTTTCTCCCGGTGGATCGAGTGCCCGTCTATGCCCACCCCTGAAGACGTCTCGGAGGCGTTCGACGAGTGCGCCACGTCCCTGATCGTCGCTCACGCGCAGGCCGATCTGGACGCACTCGGTTCGGCCGTCGGACTGGGAGAGTCACTCGACGGCGACACTCGGATCGTGGTCCCGAATGGGGTGGGGACGCGGGCACGGCGACTCGAACGCGGGTTCGACGTGGAACTGGAGGAACCAAGCGACGTGGACCCCTCGGCGGCGGACCGTATCGTCGTGGTCGATACGTCGTCGTCCGATCGCATCGACCCGCTCTCGCTGGAGGGAGTCACCGGAACGGTGGTGGTCGTCGACCACCACCACCCAGGTGATCTCTTGGACGGTGCGACGGCGACGTACGTCGACACGGACGCGGGAGCCACTGCGGCGTTGGTCGCCCGGATCATCGCGGCCTCGGACGCCGACCCGACGCCGACCGCAGCCGTCGCGCTCGCTGCGGGTCTGATCGACGACACGGACTCCCTCACCACGGCGACACCCGCGGAGTTTGCCCTGCTAGGGGAGTTGCTGGAGGTCGCAGGGGACCGTGCGAAAGCGCTCCCGAAGCTACTGCGACGCGAGCCGTCGTTCGGGGAGCGCGTCGCCAAGGCGAAAGCCGTCGTTCGGTCGACCGGGTACCGTGCCGACGAGACGCTCGTACTGCTCACGGAGGTCGGTGGTGAGCAATCGGCAGCCGCTCGGACACTGCGGGACGCGGGGGCGGACGTCGCACTCGTCGTCTCGGACCGTGGCTCGCGGGTCTGGCTCATCGGACGGGCGGAACCGGACGCGGTCCACCTTCCGGAGCACGTCTTCGACCCACTCGTCGAACGGTTCGGCGGTCACGGCGGCGGCCACGCGGAGGCCGGTGTCGCGAAGTTCGACACTGGGACACCATCGGAGATCAGAGCGGCGACGCTGTCACGCCTCGAAACGGTGCTCGGGAGTCGGTTGTCGGAGCTCTCCTGACCGGAGCGACCGTCCGGTCCTCACGCCGTCGTTTCGCGGCGCCTCCAGCAGGTGGCCGCGGGTGCCGGGGCGGGCGGGTCGTTCGCGTCGACACAGTGGGGCGACCGGACACAGGACGGACGCCCTCCGCAGTCACGAGCGTCGATCGTCCGGGCGAGCAGCGGTCCGATGCGCTCGTATCCACCTCGCGCGAGGCCGTCGCCTGGCTCCGGTCCCGGGGTCGGTGTCGGAGACGCGCGCGCCGGCCCGCGACGAGTCCACGCTCGTCATCCGGACGACGCGGATACGCCAGTCGCGGCCCCCTACCGTTTTGGGGTCGACAGCCGACCAGTCCGCATGGACCGACCGGCCGTCAGCCCCGTGACCGCCCGCCCACCACGCTCCGCAGACCCGATCCGATGACCGGTGGCACGTACACGCTGTGTCTCGAACTGTCCCGCGCGGTCGACATCGAGGTCGGGGCCCTGGGCGTCCACCGGTTCCCCCCGGGTGCGTACGCCTACACCGGGAGCGCCCTCGGGAGCGGCGGCTTCGCCCGCGTCGACCGCCACCGTCGGATCGCGACCGGCGAGGACGACACCCGCCACTGGCACGTCGACTACCTCACCGGCCACCCCGAAACCGACTTCGTCACCGTCGTCACGTCCGACGGCGTCGACGCCGAGTGTCGGATCGCACGGCGACTGCCGGACGGGCCGGTTCCGGGCTTCGGCGCGTCGGACTGCGACTGTCGGTCACACCTCGCGGCGGCCGACCGGGTCGCGACGCTGCTCGACGCCGTCGAGTCGGCACACGCGGCGGAGAACTGAGCGGGTCGTCGTAACCGGGAACACCCGACACCCGCCAAGCGACGAGCGTCGGGCATCGGACTCCGTGGCGGCCCCGGGTACGCCGCCACGATACCGTGTTGTCAGAGGCACCCCGGCAGCACCGTCCACGCAACCCACCAATTTGATGTTACCTGCCGTGCAATTCCTCACCGATTGAGAAATGATATATAAAAGCGTCGGTGAACGTGGTCTGAACCGCTCGGAGCGTTGGCGAACGACCGACGACGGATGACGGACGACGGCCCGGCGGCGGTCGTCGACCGCCGGATCGACACCCTCCGAGTTCTCGCCGACGGCCCGGCCTCGACGCCGACGCTCGTCGACCGGGTAGACGTTTCCCGCTCGACGGTCGACCGGGCGATCCACGAACTGGGGGCGCTGGGATTCGTGGCTTCGGCGCCGGGCGACAATCGCATCACGACGCTCGGACGGGTGGCGCTCGCCGCACACGACCGTCGGTCCCGACGGCTCGACACCCTCGCCGACGCCGCACCGCTTTTCGACGACGTCGCCCTCGACGTCGATCCCGCTGTCTTCGACGACGCGACGCTGGTGCTTGCAGGGCCACGGGCCCCCCACCGCCCCGTCGACCGCGTCGCCACGCTCGTCGCGGACGCGACCCACGTGTCGGTGTACACCGCGCGATTCCTCGGTCGCCACGCCCGTCTCTACCACGACCGAGTCGTCGACGCGGGGATGACCGGATCCTTCGTCGCCACGGATCGGGTGATCGAGCAGGTGGCCGCGGCGCGTCCGGACGACCTGCGCGACGTGATCGACCTCGGGCGCGTCGCACTCCGGCGGACGGGGCGGGACGATCCCGTGACGCTCGTCCTCGCGGAGACGCCGACCGGCCCGGAGATGGGGCTGGTGGTCTATCGCGACGGCGTCCCCCGGGGCTTCCTCGACAACGACCACCCCGCGGCGACCCGGTGGGCGCGCGCCGTCCACGAACGCCTGTGGACGGCGGCGGCGCCGGTCGACCTCTAAAGCGCGTCGGCGAGGGCGTCGACGGGCGTGGGAGGTTTCTCGTCGTACTCGTCGCCCAGTTGGGTGCGGCAGGACGCGCCGGGCGCGACGAGTCGGTCGCCCGTACTCTCCTCGACCTGGTCGAAGAGGATCGACCCGATGGCTTGGCTCATCGAGAAGTGTTCGGCCTCGTAACCGAACGAGCCCGCCATCCCACAACAGCCCGAGTCCAGCGCGTCGACCTCGTAGCCGGCACGGCGCAACACACCCACCGCGTGGTGGTCCTTCCGCGTCGACTTCTGGTGGCAGTGACCGTGGTAGGTGAGCGTCTCGTCGGGCGCGTCCGCGGAGAGGGTCTCGTCCAGCCGGAAGGTGTCGAGGTACTCCATGACGCCGTAGGTGTTGTTCGCCACTGCGTTCACGTCGTCGCCCGACAACAGGTCGAGGTAGTCGGACTGGAACATCACGGCGTCCGAGGGCTCGACGACGACTACGTCCCACCCCTCGCGAACGCGGGGGGCCAGCGCGTCGACGTTCGTCGCCGCCTGCTCGCGGGCCTTGTCGAGGAAGCCCTTCGAGAACGGCGGCCGGCCGCTGCCGGTCACGTCGTCCGGAATCTCGACGTGGACGTTCGCCGCCTCCAAGACCTCCACGGCCGCCTCGCCCGCCGCCGGCGCGTTGTAGTTGGTGTAGGAGTCGGGGAAGAGGAGGACGCGACGGTCGGCCTCGCTCTCGGGCACCCCCGCCCCGCCGCGGGCCTCGAACCGATCGACGAGCGTCTGGCGGTGGAACTCGGGGAGCGAGCGGTCCTCGGCGATGCCGAGGGTCTTCTCCATGACCGTCCGGGCGCCCGGCACCTTCGCCGCCCAGTTCGAGAGCGGGGCCAACGCCGATCCCAGCGCGTTCAGCCGGTCGATGTTCGCGAAGAGTTTGTCCCGCAGGGACGAGCCGTGGCGCTGGTGGTGTTCGTGGGTCACCTCCGCTTTCATCTTCGCGAGGTCGACCTCGCTGGGGCAGTCCTTCGAACAGCCCTTGCAGCCGATACAGAGGTCCAGCACCTCGTGCATGAACTCCACGTCGGTGGCGTCCCCGTCGAGGTCACCGCTCATCGCCTGTCGGAGCATGTTCGCCCGGCCCCGGGTGGCGGTGATCTCCTCCTGGCTGGCGCGGTAGGTCGGACACATCACGCCCCCAGTCGTCTCCTGTGGGCCGCGACAGCCGCCACAGCCGTGACAGAGCTCGACCATCCCCTGGAAGCCGTTCTCGTTGTCCCAGTCGAGTTCGGCGTCGAACCCGGCGTCGAACTCGTAGTCGGGGCCGAACCGGAGGTTCTCGGTCATGTCCACGTCGCCACAGATGTTCCCCGGATTCAGCAGCCAGTCGGGATCGAACGCGCTCTTCAGGTCGCGGAACGACTCCCAGAGCCGGTCGCCGTACAGTTTCCGGTTCCACTGGGTGCGCGCACGCCCGTCGCCGTGTTCGCCCGAGACGGAGCCGTCGTACTTCACGACGAGGTCGGTGGCGGCGTCCGCGATGGACTCCATCTCCGCGACGCCCTCGACGGTCTTGGTGTTGACCAGCGGTCGGATGTGGAGGACCCCGGGCCCGGCGTGGGCGTAGTAACTCGCGAACGTGTCGTGGTCGTCGAGGATCGCCTGGAAGTCGGCCACGTAGTCGGGGAGGTTCTCCGCCGGGACGGCGGTGTCCTCGATGTACGCGATGTGTTTCTCGTCGCTGGTCCGGCCGAGCAGGATCGGGAGCCCGGACTTGCGCATCTTCCAGAACTTCTCCCGGGTCTCGGCGTCGTGGGCCTCCATCACGTCGCGTGCCAACCGGGGAGCCTCGGTCCGATCGGCCGCCCCGTCCCGGGGGTCGGCCTCCGTCGCCGCGTCGCCCACCCGGTCGGCGACGAGGTCGGCGACCTTCCGCCGGCCGTCGTCGTCGCTCTCGGCGTAGAACTCGACGAGAAGCACCGAGTTGGTCCCTTCCGGGAGCAGGCCGACCACGTCGGCGAATTCGGCGGTGTCGCGGGCCAGATCGAGCAACACGTCGTCCATCACCTCGACTGCGGCGGGGTCGTGATCGAGGATCGGTGCGACGTCCTCCATCGCGTCGAGCAGGTCGTCGTAGGTCAACATCGCGACCGCCTTCGTCTCCGGGAGAGGTTCGAGCGAGACGGTCGCCTCGGTGACGATGGCGAGCGTCCCCTCGCTCCCGGCGAGCAGTCGGGCGAGGTTGACCGACCCCGTCTCGGCCTCCTCTACCAGTACGTCGAAGTTGTACCCCGAGACGTTGCGCTTGAGGTCGGGATACCGGTCCCGGATCTCGTCGGTGTCCTCGTCGACGATCCGGGCCACTTCGGCGTAGATGCGCTCCTCGAGCGTCCCGTCGGGGTCGCCCGCCGCCCGCAGGTCGTCGACGTCGACCTCGCCGAACGTCGTCACCGTGCCGTCCGCGAGGACGGCCTCGACCTCCTCGACGTAGGCGTCCGTCTTGCCGTACTTCAGGGAGTGTGCACCCGTGGAGTTGTTTCCGATCGCCCCGCCGAGCGCGCTCTTGTCGCCCCACGCGGGGTCGGGCGCGAACTTCAGCCCGTGGGGTTCGAGGACACCGTCGAGGTCACCCAGATACACGCCGGCCTCCGCACGGGCGCGCTCGGCGTCCGGGTCGGCCTCCAACACGTCGGTCATGTGTCTGGTGAAATCGAGGACGACCGCCTCGTTGACGGTCTGGCCGGCGAGGCTCGTCCCTCCGCCGCGGGGGAGAACGGGTATCCCGCGGTCGGCGCAGTACTCGACGACCGCGGAGACGTCCGCCGTCGAAGTGGGGAAGACGACGCCGATCGGCGTCATCTCGTAGGCGCTGGCGTCGGTGGCGTACAGCTGTCGGGAGTAGTCGTCGAACCGCACGTCGCCGTCGACCAGGTCCTCTAGGTCGTCGACCATCCCCGGCCGGTCGACTCCCTCGCTTCGGTAGTCGTAATCGCCAGCCGACGCGGGATCGTCCGCGGAGTCGCCTGTCGTTGCCATCGGCCGCTACTTGGTGTATAGCCGCATAAAAATGCGGGTACTCGACGGTCGCTCCCCGCCGTCCCTTCGGCGGGCCACTCGCTGCTCGTGAGGCCGGATACCGACGACGATGTGTCCGGGTCGAGTCCAAATATTCATGAAAAACTCGATAAATATCATGGTTGTCTGTCCCTATAATTTATATCGAATGGATCAGATGGGCCGCATGGACTATGCACACGCTGGTTCGACCGACTGTTCGATCGTTGACTATAACGGAGTATAGCCAGGTGAGTCGCGGATGGTAACCGCGGTGAATACTGCGTTGGCAGCGCTCCCGCTCGTGCTTGCGGGTGTTCTACTCGTCGGGTTCCTCTGGCCCGCGACGCGGGCGATGCCCCTCGCGTGGATCACGGCGCTCGCCGTCGGCTACGTGGCTTGGGACATGCCGACCAACTGGCTCGCGGCCGGGTCCATCTCGGGTGTGATGACCGCGGTCGAGATCCTCTGGATCGTCTTCGGCGCGCTGTTGCTCCTGTACACGCTGATGGAGGCCGGCGCGTTCGACCGCATCAACAAGGGGTTCGCGGCGGTCAGCGACGACCGCCGGGTCCAGATCGTCCTGATCGGCTTCTTCCTCGCGACGTTCATCGAGGGCGCGGCCGGCTTCGGGACGCCCGCGGCCGTCGTCGCACCGCTGATGCTGGGGCTTGGCTTCCCGGCGCTTGCGGCGGTCGTCGCCGCGATCATCGGCCACATCATCGCCGTCACGTACGGCGCGGTCGGCACGCCGATCGTCGTCGGAATCCGTGATCCGCTGTCCACGGCCGGCTTCGGCGAAGCCATCCGAGCCGGTGGGTTCACCGTCACGGAGTACTCCAACCAGGTCGCGGCGTGGGCGGCGACCTACCACGCGCTGGTCGGATTCGTCATGCCGCTTTTCGCAGTCGGGATGGTCGTCTACTTCTTCGGCGGCGAGGATCGCTCGCTGAAACCCGCCTGGGAGGTCGCACCGCTGTGTCTGTTCTCGGGCATCGCCTTCGCGGTGCCCTACTGGATCTCCGCGTGGTACATCACCGCCGAGTTCCCCAGCCTCATCGGTTCGATGGTCGGCGGGGCCATCGTCGTGAGCGTCCTCAGGGCCGGCTACCTGCTCCCCGACTCGGAGTGGGACTTCCCGCCCCGCGAGGAGTGGCCCGACCACTGGGTCGGCACGATCGAACCCGGACAGAACGGCGGGAGCGCCGACCCCGTCCCCGACGGCGGCACCGTCAACTCCGAGATGTCGCTACTGAAGGCGTGGTCGCCGTACGTGATCCTCGTCGTCCTGCTCGTGATCACGCGCGCGGTCGGCCCCATCTCCTCGTTCATCAACAGTTCGTGGTTCGTGATCTCGTGGAACGAGATCCTCGGCACCTCGATCTCCAGTAGCATCGCGTGGATGAACGTGCCGGGGTTCTGGCTGATCGTCAGCGCCGTCCTCGCCATCCCCATCTTCGGTATGTCCGGCGAGGAAGTGTCCGAAGCGTGGAAGGAGACCGCCAGAAAGATCGTCGCCCCCTTCATCGCGCTGATCTTCGTCATCGCGATGGTGCAGGTGATGCTCAACTCCGGTGCACACCCCGGTGCCCCGGAAGCGGGGAGCATGATCGTCGTCCTCGCGACGCTCACCGCCGACATCCTCGGGCCGGTCTACCCGTTCTTCGCCGCGCTCATCGGCGCCCTCGGTGCCGCGATGGCCGGGTCGAACACCGTCTCGAACATCACCTTCAGCGGGTTCCAGTTCGAGGCCGCACAGCAACTCGGACTCCCGACACAGATCATCGTCGGCGCACAGGCCGTCGGTGGCGCCATCGGGAACCTCGTCGCCGTCCACAACGTCGTCGCCGCCGTGGCGACCGTCGGCCTGGTCGGTGAGGAGGGACGCGTGATGCGGTTCAACCTCATCCCTCTGCTCTACTACGCGCTCGGGGTCGGGACGCTCGCGATGCTGTTCAGTTACGTCCTCTTCCCGACGCTGTTCTGACGGCACCCGGCGGACGCGGTTTTTTTCGAACGGGCCGACTCTCGCGTGTGCAGTCGCGAGGGACCACACCGGCCCCACGGACCGGGAAGGGTCGTCGTCGACACACCGGCCTCGGGGTCGCCGGGATGGCTACTCGACCTCCGTCTTGACCACCGTCACGGGCGTCTCCGACAAGCGAACGACGCGGTCGGTGACGCTCCCGAGGAGGCTCCGGTACTCCTCGGGGTGGCGGCGCGTCCCGAGGACGGCCAGATCCGCGTCGTTCTCGGTGGCGTAGTCGACGATCACCTCGTGTGGCCGGCCGTGTCGGAGCGCCTCGACCACCTCGACGCCGCGGTCGGCCGCCTGCGTCCGCACCGCCGCGAGTGCGTCCTCACCGACCTCTTCCAGTCCGTGTTCCGGCCCCTCCCGCTCGTCGACGTACTCGTCGCCGCTGTACGCCGAGTAGACGTCCTCGTCGACGACGAAGAGGGCGTGAACCACGGCGTCGTGGAGCGACGCCAGTCGGATGGCGTGTGTCGTCGCGTTCTTGGAGCCGATTTCGCCGTCGGTAGCGAGCAGGATGTCGTCGTACATGTTTCGACGTTCGACACGATCGGTGAAAAATTCACCCGGTGACTCCCGGACGCCGATACTGCGCCAAGCGGAGCGTTGAAGACGGTCGGCCGCGCCTGTCGGGACATGACTCAGGTTATCGACGGCGACGCGGTCGCGAGCGACGTCCGCGACGGACTCGGTGACGCCATCGCGACGCTCGACGACGCGGGCGTCACGCCGACGCTCGCCACCGTACTGATGAGCGACGACCCCGCGAGCGAGACGTACGTCTCGATGAAACAGCAGGACTGCGAGGAGGTGGGTATCGAGGCGCTGGACGTGGAACTGGACCCCGAGGCACCCGCGGAGGAACTGTTCGACACCGTCGAGGACCTGAACGCCGATCCGGACGTCAACGGCATCCTCGTCCAGATGCCCGTCCCGGACCACGTCTCCGACCGCGACGTGATCCGGGCTATCGACCCCGAGAAGGACGTCGACGGCTTCCACCCCGAGAACGTCGGCCGACTGGTCGCGGGCGACCCCGTGTTCAAGCCGTGTACGCCCCACGGCGTCCTGAAACTCCTCGACGCGGCCGACGTGGAGACCGAGGGCGCGGACGTGGCCGTCGTCGGGCGGTCGAACATCGTCGGCAAGCCCCTCGCCAACCTCCTGATCCAGAAGGCCGACTACGGCAACGCGACGGTGACCGTCTGTCACTCCCGGACCGACGACCTGGCCGAGAAGACCCGACGGGCGGACGTAGTCGTCGCCGCCGTCGGCGTGCCCGAACTCGTCGACGGGTCGATGCTCACCGAGGGGACCGTCGTCATCGACGTGGGCGTCAACCGGGTCGAACGCGACGGCGAGTCGACGCTCGTCGGCGACGTGGACTTCGAGAGCGCGAAAGAGGTGGCGAGCGCCATCACGCCCGTCCCCGGCGGTGTCGGACCGATGACCCGCGCGATGCTCCTGTACAACACGGTGACGGCTGCGAGTCGGCAGGCGGACGTGGCCGTCGACCTGCCGTAGCCGGTCACCGAAGCCGCTCGCGGGCGGCCGACAGCGACGACTCGTCGCCGTCGATCAGGTACGTGCCGACCTCCCGGGCCGCCCGAACCAGCGACTCGGCGTCGGCCGGCGACACGTCACCCTCGAGGGCGCGCACCCGCTTGATGCGTTCGTGGATCGAGCCGAGCGTGTGGCGGGCGGCCTCGTCGGGGTGTTCGTCCAACCAGTCGAGGACGTCACGGCGGTAGTCGGCGACGGCGTTGGCGTACGCCAGCCCGCGGGCCGGAGCCAGCGTCTCGGAGACGGCGTCCGGCGGCGGTCGCTCCCCGTCGTCGGCCCCGCGGAGCAGGGCGAGCAGGTAGCGCCGGTCGGCGTCGCTCGGATCACGTTCCCGGTGGAAGGCGTCGATCACCTGCAGGAGTTCGTTCGCCGCCAGGACGGTGTCGTCGAGCGGTTGGAGTTCGCCGGCGTCGACGAAGCCGCGGCGCCGGACGTACGCCCGCAGGTCGCGCTTGCAGTCGTCGACGACGTCGGACAGCGACCCCTCGTGTTCGGCGGTGCGATACGGCGTCAGATCGAGCGTCGCGGACGCGTCGGTGTGGAGGGTGCGGTCGTCGACGCCGACGCTCCGGAGGCTCTCACAGTCCGGACACGCCACGCTTCCGGTCTCGTAGTACGACCACCGGCAGCCACACGCCTGACACTCCCGCCGGCCGCGGACCTTCATGCTCGCCGTTCGCCCGGGGCGGACAAAAACGCGGCGGACCCTCACGCACGACCGACGTGCGCTCGGATGTTGGACTGGAGACACGTCTGACCGGGAGGCGGTAGTTTTATGATTCGATACCACTCAGAACCATGTGACGCTTCGTCTGGAGGGCCGAAGCGTCAGCGGGGACCAATCAGGGCGGCAACGTCACGCGATTTTCGCGTGGCTTGCTTTCCTTTTCCCGACGACTCGCACCGCGGAGCCACGCGTATCGGTGCCGTACGCGTCGCCATCCGGCGAGTAGGGCGACGGGGATCCGGGCGCAGTAGTGTCGATTCGTCGCGTGTACTCGCATAGAACCGTCCGGGCCGATGCGGAGACGTGCGGTCCGGGGAGTCCAGCGCGAGTTGCGGGACGCCGTCGCGGGACTCGGCGATCCGCACGAACCCGCGATCGACGCGGAGTTGCCGACCGACAGCGGGAGACACGGCGAGCGGCCGGGACCGACCCTCGACACGCTGGTCCCGCACTGGACGAGCGCTCGTTCGACGACCGAACGGACAGACGGGAACTCGCGGCGCGGCGAGACTGGGAGCGCCGGCAGGTCGGAGGCCGAGCCCTACTTCGTCCCCTCGGCCGTGGCGTCCTCGGCGGCCACGTCGTCGACGCCGTCCGAGGGGTCGAGGGTCCCGGGGTCGACGGCGAACGGCTGGATGGGTTCGGGAGCCATGAGTTCCGGGAGGACGATCCGTGAGAAGTGGATGATCGTCACGAGGAACATCGGGGCGAGGAAGATGCCGTACCAACCGAAGAGCAGCGGTCCGAGCGTGTACGCGATCATCAGGCTCCCGACGTGGAGGCTCCGACCGGAGACGTACGGTCGCAGGAGGAGGTCGGGGATGGTGTCGACGACGACGAAGGAGACGACGGCGAAGGTGCCGGCGAACCAGAGCGTGTTCGGGTCGGTCAGGAGACTCAGGACGGCGAGATAGGCGGCCACCGGGACGTATACGAGTTTCATCCCGACCATGGGGACCAGGCTCGCAACGCCGGCGAGGAGACCGACGAGGGCGGCGGCGGGAATCGCGACGCCGGCCGGCGCGTAGACGTTCAACACGGAGTAGACGAGAACGCCGATGGTCCCCGTGAACACCGCGTTGAGGATGTTCCCGAAGAAGATGGCCTTGAAGTCGCGGTCGACCGCCTTGCCGTACGACTGCAGGAGTCCGCGGTCGTCGCCGAACCTGTTGATCGACCACCGCGAGAGCCGACCGCCGTCACGGAGCAAGTAGAACGCGAGCGCGAACATCACGAACAGGTGGACCGCGCCGACGCCGAGAAACGCGACCGTGTCGACCGCCGAACCGAGCGACGCGAGCGCCGACGCGATGCCCTCGCCGGTGAGATACTCCTGTGGGTCGAGTTCGAGGAGCGTGGCGGGATCCGCGACGTTCTCGATCAACTCGGAGTCGACGAACGGTAGGGTCGACAGGAGGCCCATCCCGTCGTCGGCGTATCGCTGAAGCTGGTTCAGCGCGATACTCAGGGCGTAGACCACGAGCAGGAGTGCGGGGAGGGTGAGCGCGAACAGCGAGACGGCGGCCGCGAGGGTCGGCTGCCGGATCACCCGCCGGATCCGGCGGTAGATCGGTCGGGTGGCGTAGTAGATGAACACGCCGAAGACGAAGGTCCCGATAAACGAGTACACGACGTACATCAGTGCGGCCCCCAGCGCGACTCCGAACCCCCACCAGCCGAATCGATAGCGAGCGATCTCGAGGACCGACATGTGACTGACACGAACGAGCAGGGGGAAAAGTCTGCCGCGCGACGGGACCGGACGGGCCGTCAGGTCCAGCGGTCTAGCCCGGTCTGGACCAGCGCCGACTCGATGCGGTCGAAGCCGCGGGCAACCTCGTCGGCGTCGACGTCCCACTCCTCGGTCACGTAGGTTCGGGCGGCCGCCACGTCGGGGTCGAGGTCGGTGTCGAGGGCGTAGTCGTCGGTCACCGGCGGATCACGAAACAGGTCGCGCACCCGGTCGGCGTTCGCCACCCGCCAGCCCTCGGCGTCGAGGGCACCCCACAGGTCGCCGTGGGCCTCGACGGCCCGGAGTGCCGTCTTCGGGCCGACGCCGTCGACGCCAGGGTTGAAGTCGGTGCCACAGAGGATCGCTACGTCGATCAACTGTTCGAGGATGATCCCGTGGCGGTCGAGCGTCGCGCCGAGGTCCATCAGTTCCGGCTTCCCTTTGCTCGTCAACTGACGGAGTGTCAGCGGCGCGCCAAAGAGCAGGGTGTCGTAGTCCTCGCTCCCGGCGTAGTCGACGTCGCCGCGGCGGGCCATGTACGCCGCTTGTGCCTCACCCTCCGCGGGCGCGTCGACGACCGGCACGTCGAGGAGGGAGAGCAGGTCCCGGGTCGTCTCCAGGATCACGTCGGTGAGCCGCTGGGTGCGCGCATCGAGGCGGGCGGCCTCAACGGCGTCACCCCGCTGTTCGGCGTCGGCCAGTCGCTCCTCGGCACGCTCACGCTGTTCGCGGCGCTCGGCCACCTCGTCGTCTTTCAGGTCCGTGACGCCGCCGTCGAAGACGAACACGGGCGTCAGGTCGTGATCGAAGAACTTGGGGAGGCCCTGGACGACACCCACGAGGTTCGCCACCTCCTCGCCCGCCTCGGTGGTGTACACCTCGTCGTTCGTCCACTTGACCGTCGTCGTGAGATAGCGGTACAGCCAGTTGTGCGCGTCGACGGCGACGACGCTTCCCGCCACCTCCTCCCACGCCACCTCGGAGAGGGCGGCGAGTTGCCGCAGGTCTGCGTTACCCATCACCCCTCTGTACGGCGGCGTTCGATTTCAACGTCCGGGTTCGTCGCCGGGCGGGTCGACGACGGGCGGAGGGCCGGCGGCCCGCGCCTCGTCCAGTCGAGCGAGCGTCTCGTCGTCCAAGTCGCGCTCGCGGTAGCGGGCCAGGCCGTCTCGGTAGCCGTCGACGTCACGGGACGCGGGCCGGGGGGCGGGTCGCTCACAGACGAGTTCCGCCAGCCCCGTCTCCGTGCCGGTGAACGCGAACCCGGCGCGGTAGGCGGCGCGGTAGGCGGCGGGGTTGTTGACGGCGATGCGGACGCGGTCGTACCCCCGTTCGTCGGCGCGGGCGGCGACGAAGGCGAGGAGTCGGGAGCCGAGTCCCTCGCCGCGGCGGTCGGTCCGGACGGTGACGTAGCGGACACACAGGCGGCCGGGATCGGTGCGGTCGGCGCTGAACGACGCGGCCGCGAGGACGTCGTCGTAGTCGGTGTCGACGGCCGCCTTCGGGATGGGGTCCGAACCGGTGGAGTCCCCGTCGGCGTCGCGGGTGTCGCCTCCGTTCCGGTCGGCCGTCGCCGCTCGCACGACCGCCTTCCCGGTCGATCCGACGACGAACTTCCCGGCGTAGGCGAACCGTCGGTAGTCGAGGCGGAGCGTGGGTGCGTCGGGCGGCCAGCCGAGCAGGGCGAACCCCATGCGCGACCCAAGAGGTCGGCCCCGAAACCTTTGGCGCTCGGCCGCCCACGTCCACCCATGCACGGTCCCGGTGACGTGCGGTTCTTCGACGGTGTCGCGGCGCTCTACGACCGCTTCGCGCCCGCGACCGATCCGGAGCCGATCTGGACCGGTCTCGCCCGCGCCGATCGGCCGGTCGACCGGGTCGTCGACCTCGCGGGTGGGACCGGGCGGGCCGCACGCGCGGTGACGGCCGCCGCCGACTCGTCGCCCTCGGCCGTCGTCGTCGACGCCTCGGACGCCATGCTCCGGCGCGCCGCCGACCGCGGGACGCCGGCGATCCGCGGGGACGCCGGCCGCCTCCCGCTCCGGGACGGCTCCGTGGACGCCGTCGTCGTCCTCGACGCGCTCCACCACCTGCCTGCGCCCGGAGCCGCGCTGTCCGAAGCCGGCCGGGTTCTGCGGCCCGGGGGCGTGGTCGTGATTCGGGAGTTCGACCCCGACACGCTCCGCGGACGGGTGCTGGCGGCCAGCGAGCGCGCGATGGGCTTCGATTCCACGTTCCGCGGGCCGGACGCGACGGCCGACGCCGTCGCCGCCGCCGGGTTGGACGCGACGGTCCTCGACCGCGGCTTCGCCTTCACGGTCCTCGGAACGAAGCGAGGGAGCCATTAAGGGGCCGTCCGAACGCGGGCATATGGCAAACGCAGTCGCTGACTTCTTCGACCGTCGGCTGGACGGCCGGGCCGTCCCGATGGCGGTGGGTGACCTGCTCGTCATCGCCGCGCTGTTCGGCGCGGGGACCGTCTACCACAACGGAGTGGCCTTCGTCGCCTCGAACCCCGGCTACCTCGCCGGTACCATCGGTCCGTTCCTCGTGGGGTGGATCGTCGCCGCCCCCCTGCTCGGCGCGTACGCGCCCGGCGCGGCCGAGTCGTCGAAGGCAGCCGTCCCGCTGGCGATCCGGTCGTGGCTCCTCGCCGACGCCATCGCGATGGGGCTTCGGGCGACGCCGTTCGTCCGTGGCGGGGTCCAGTTGTCGTTCGTCCTCGTCTCGCTGGGTGTCGGCATCGTCGGCCTGGCACTCTGGCGGACGCTCCTGTTCAAACTTCGGTAGCGCGCGCGCCGTCCGGACCCCGGACGAGGAAGAGCGTCAGGCCGACCCCGCCGACCGCGATGGCGGCGAGGACGGCAAACAGCGCGTCGGCGTCGGCGTACGTGAGGACGGCACCCGCGATGGCCCCGCCGGCCGCACCGATCCCGAACACGCCGAGATACGTGTAGCCGTACGAGAGCCCACGCGTCCCGGCGGGGGTGTAGTCGGCGACGGTCGCCTGGTACATCGGCTGGGCGGCGAACAGCGTGATCCCCAACAACGCCCCGACGACGAACAGCGGACCGAGTCCCGCGTCGGCGACCGAGAGGAACGTCGCGGCGAGAACTGCGAGCGCCGTGAAGACGGCCACGAGACCGTACTCCGGCCGGAGACGGTCGGTGAGTTTGCCGCCGGCATACTGGCCGACGACGCCGACGAGCAAGAGTCCGGCGTAGAAGTATCGCTCGGGGTTGAGGGTGCGGTCGCCGCCGGCCACGACTCCCGGCAGGAGCGCCGAGAGTGGGATCGGCTCGAAGCCCGGGAGGTCGGCAAGGAGGTTCGGGAGGAACGTTAGCACACCGCGGTAGTAGAGCCCGGAACACATCACGACCGCGAAGACGACGACGAACGCACCGGCGAACAGGGTCCGTGACGCCGACCGGAACTCGGCGAGGGAGGCGACGCCGGTGTCGCCGCGAGCGTCGGCGTCGGCGTCGGCGGCAGCCGTCTCGTCGAACTCGGCACGGACGGCGTACACCCCGGCGAGGACGGCGGGGACCGCCAGCGCCGCGGCCACGGTCGACCAGCCGAGAACGAGCAACAGGAGTGCGGTCGCGAGCGGCCCGAACCCGATCCCGAGGTTACCGGCGATACCGTGGTACGCGAATCCGGTGCCGCGCTCCTCGACGCCGTTGCTGATGAGCGTCAGCCCCGCCGGGTGGTAGACGCTCGCCGCCGCCCCCCACACCAACAGGGCGAGCGTCACGGTCACCAGTCCCGGAGCGACGGCGAGGAGGAGGAACGATCCACTCATGCCGAACAGACAGGCACCGATGAGCGGTCGCGACCCGACACGGTCGGCGAGTACCCCGCCGGGGAGTGCACCGAGGCCGAACAGCCCGTACCCCGCGGTGACGATCAGGCCGAGCGTCGCCCCCGTGACGCCCACCTCCAGCCCGACCAGTCGAATCACGTCGAACTCGACCAGCCAGATCGAGACGAAGATCGGGATCGACAGCTCGTAGGTGTGGACCAACCCGTGTGCCAGCATCGTCAGGCCGACGATGGACCGGTCGTTCCCGTTCACACCCGCACGACGCCGTCGTGGGGCCTTAATTCCTGTCAAATAATATTAAAAATATAATGACAGTCGGTTGGGGTCCGTGGTCGATAGTGAGTCATAAGTTATAGACTGGTTTCGAGTACAATATTTAGAAACTCTACCGTGGCTACACGAAAATATTATATCGCCACGAAGTATAACAGGGAAATAGAGCCAACCATGACCGGATACTACGACTACGTCCTCGGAGCGATTCCCGGAGGGCTCGTCGGAGTCACCGCCCTCCTCGTCGTCGCCGGTGTGGACCTCTCGGTCGCGATGCCGGTCGGGGCCACCGTGGCGGCCCTCGTCGCCGGCCACGCGGTGTTCGTCAACGGTCCGGTGAAGGGGGACGCCGGAGCGACGACGGGGTCGACGCCGGACGGCTCCCCGGTGAACGCCGACTGAGACGGTGCAATAGTATAACTGCCCGCCGCCCGCAGTCGGAGACATGACGGACACGCTGTTCCTGACGAGCGAGGACGTGGCGGGGCTGGCGACGCCGGCGGAGTACGTCGACGCCGTCCGCGAGGGGTACCGTCAGCGCGGCGAGGGCGCGCCCGCCGAGCCACGGACGGCGCTCTACAACGAGGAGCCGCCGGGCCTGTTCACCTCGTATACGGCCGTCCTCCCCGACGACGGGGTGATGGGCGGGTACGTGTACAGCGCGGGGTTCGGCGAGGGCGACGCGTGGTTCGTGGCGCCGCTGTACGACGCCGAGTCGGGCGAGCCGCTCGCACTCGTGGACGGCGCGAGCATGAACCCGTTCAAGACGGGGGCGACCGGCGCCGTCGGCGTCGACGCCCTCGCCCGGCCGGACGCGTCGGCCGTCGCCGTCGTCGGGTCGGGCGCACAGGCCCGCGGCCAACTCCGGGCCGTCGCGGCGGTTCGGGACGTGGAGACGGTCTGGGTGTACTCGCCGACGAAAGACCACCGCGAGTCCTTCGCGGGCGAGATGGACCGCCGCCTCGACGCCAGCGTCGCCGCCGTCTCCTCGTCCGACGCCGCCGTGGAGGGAGCGGACGTCGTCGTCACGGCGACGAACGCCTCGGAGCCGGTGTTCGACGGCGACCTGCTCGACCCCGGCACGCACGTGACGGCCATGGGACAGTACCACCCCGAGAAGCGTGAACTCGACGACACGACCGTCGCCCGGTCGACGTACGTGATCGACCTCCGGGGGCGACTCGAACGGGACGCGGGGTCGTTCATACACGCCGTCGACTCGGGGGCGGTCGACGCCGACCACTGCCACGCCGAACTCGGCGAGGTGGTCGCCGGCGAGGCGCCGGGACGAACCGACGACGACGAGATCACCGTCTTCGACAGCGGCGGGACGGGCATCGAGACGGTCGCCGCCGCCGCGATGCTCTACGAGCGGGCTCGGGAGGCCGGGCTGGGCGAGTCCATCGCGTTCGCGCCCGCGAGCGAGGCGCTGACCGGCCGGGAGTGAATCACCGCAGGAGGACCCCGCCGGCGACGACACAGCACACTGCGGCCCCGACGACCGGGAGCGACGCGCCGACGACGACGACGCCCGTCGCCGTCCCGACCGCCGCGGTGAGAAAGAGGACGGTGGCGACGGCGAGCAACGTCTGCCCGGCGAGGCGGGTCGGTCGCACGCTCACTCCAGTCGGTAGCGCAACAGGGCAGCGATCCCGCCCAGATTCTTCAGGCGCTGTCCGGGTTCGAACTCGCCGGAGAAGACGACCACGTCGCCGCCCTGTCGCTCGACGGAGGTGACGACCTCGTCGGCGTCGACGTCCCAGTCGCCCCGCCCCTGGCGCTCCTCGCGGAGGCGGTCGTCGAGCACCAAGAGCGTCTCGACGGCACCGTACTCGGCGGCCTCGGCCACCGCCTCGATACCGTAGGTGGCCTTCTCGCCCGTCGCTATCTCCTCGGTCAGGTCGTCGATGAGTTCTGCCTCCCGTGCGATGCGCGTCTCGGTCTGGACCTCGTCGAGTGCCCCCCGCTTGAGCACCTCGTGGACACCCCGGTCGCCGACGCCGGACGTGTCGACGGTGGTGGTCTTCTCGGCGACATCGGCGTAATCGTCTTCGAGGTGATCTAGGGCGTCCCCTTTGGTGAAACCCGGCCCGGCGAGGATCACCGCGTCGGGGTCGAGGTGGGCGAGCGCCTCGCCCAGTTCGGCGAACAGTTCGGATCGGGGACGGGCGTACTCCCCCTTCCCCGTCGGGCGGGTGAAGGAGGCGTACTCCTCGGTGCCGTACTGGGCGACGGTGTGGACGTGGGCCTCCCCCTCCTCGACGGTGGCGATGGCCACGTCGGGGTTCTCGGCCGCGGCCTCGGCCTCCTCGATGCGCGCCATCTGATCCGGCTTGAAGTGTTTGATCACCGTCAGTTCGTCGTGTTCCTCGACGTTGAGAGTGTGGTGGTGGCCGAGTTGGTCCTCGCGGGAACAGCCGACGATGACGCCGCTCACGCGCAGGCGGTTGGCGAAGCGGGCGAACTCCACCTCCTCCACCTCCAGGGTGACGTGGAGGTGTTCGCGCTCCCCCCCGGTGTCGCGCATCTTGTCGTCGTCGCGCTGGATCCGGCGGCTCGTGTCCCCCTCAACGTCGTCGCCGGGTTCCAGGACGTACGAGAGGTGCCAGAGGTCGTCGACGTTCTCCGGGACGACCGTCAGCCGAGTGCGTCCCTCCTCGCCGCGACCACGGCTCTGGATTCGCATACGCCCACCTCGCCGTCCAGCGACTCATGCCTTGCCATTCCGCGTGGATCGACGGGACCGGTCGCGTCAGTCGTCGACGATGTCGCTTCGGCCGGCCGGCAGGAACTCCTGAATCCGGTCCGGACTCGCCACCTTGCGGACGAACGAGTCGTCCGCGAACCGCTCCTTGAACCGGCGGTAACACCGCTTCGCGGCGTCGTTCTGTGCGAACTTGCCGGGTTCGAGGCGGAGGGAGGCGGCCGCGCGGGGTTCGACGGCGCTCGCCGGGCCGCCGATCACCCGCGTCTCCGGTTCGCACTGGATACCGACGGCGACGCTCGCGCTCACGTCCCGGAAGTAGGTCCGGTCACCGCGGATGACGAACCCCCCTTTCTCGATGTACTCGCCGCTCTCGGGCGTCTTCGACACCTGATCGGGGTCGACCATGTACGCGTCGCCGGCGAAGCGGCCGTCCTTCCAGACCGACGAGTAGGAGACGGCGAACTGCGCCGCTTCGCGGAGGCTCGAGTCGGGGAACTCGACCTCGCGGGCGGACTCGCTCGGCCCAGTCGCCTTCAGCAGCGTCACTGGGCCGCCGTGGGCCTGCGCGTGGAAGAAGCGGTCGTTGCTCTCCATGTACTTCTTGACTATGGCCTCGTTCTCGTCGGCGTTCCGGCCGCCGATGACGAGAAAGCCGTCGCTCGTGTGGAACCAGCGGAACTCCTCGTACCACTGCTCGGGCTGTTTGATCGGGACCGACGACCGCGAGAGCCAGTCGACGTCCTCGAACGCGTCGTCCGCGTCGTCGTCGTCGTCGTCGGCCTCGTCGTCGGCCTCCCACTCGTCGCGGCGGCGCTCGACCGCCGCCAGTTCCTCGCGGGTGTTCTCGATGGCTTCGAGTGCGCCCTCCTTCTTGCCCTCGATGCGTTTCGCCTCGGTGTAGAGGCGATCCGCGTTCTTCTCGACGCCCGTCGAGGGGTCGACCGTGACGCGGGTCCCGTCGAGGTCTATCGTCACGGTCCCCTCCGCGGCGTCGACGTCGACGACGGCCTCGGCGGCCGGGATGCCCCGGTCGGCCCCCTCCGCAAGCGTCCCCTCGATGTCGTCCCAGGGGACGCTCTCCTCGCGAGCGGCCCGGACGGTCGAGATGACCTCGTCGACCAGGTCGTAGTTGGCGTACAGCGCCTCGGCGCGGTCGCGTTCGGCCTGGGCCTGCTCCTCGAACCCCTCGATGGCGCTCTCCTGCTGTTCGATGATGCGCTGCTGTTTGGCTATTTCGGCCTCGAAGTCCGGCCGGTCGGTCCCCGTCGTCTCCTCCTCCGGGTCGCGCTGCAGTCGGTGGAAGTAGTCGTCGAGGGCGGCGTTGAACGAGTCGAATCCGTCCGCGGACAGGTCGGCGCGCTCCTCCAAGGGGAACGGCGTCACGTCGACGACGCGGTCGTCCGCTACGTACACCCGCGGGTCGAAGTCGCCCGCCTCCAGACGGTCGGCGATCCGACCGATAGCGTCGTAGAGCGCCTCGTACTCGTCCTCGCCGGCGTCGGCGATGTCGAGCGTCTTCTCGACGCCCGCGCGAGTGCACACCTCCTCGCCGTAGAGGCCGCCGAAGTTGAGTTGGGTCGCGAGGGTCCGCACCACGTCGGTGTCCGACTCGTCCATCCGGCGGACGAAGGCGTCGTAGCCGATGCTCAGGGGGTGAACCCGGGAGTCGGGGAAGCCGTACTGCGACCCGGGGGCGACGGTCCTCGATTTCAGGCGAACCGTCTCCAGACTCCGGACCACCTCGCCGCTCTCGTCGAGGACGGCGACGTTGCCCTGGCCGAACAGTTCGGCCACGATGGTGGTGTCCTCGTCGTCGCGCTCGAACTCGAACTCAAGGATGCGGTCGAACTCGTACTGGGAGACGCCGGCGAAGTCGGCCCCGGAGAGCCGGTTCCGGAGCATCATCGCGAAGTTGGGCGGGCGTTCGGGCGCGTCGGCCACGCGGTCCGGGTCGGCGACGTGGGCCCGCTTCACGTCACCCACCTCGATCAGCAGTTCGATGCGGCCGCGGTCGAAATCGCGCATCCGGAACCGCAGGAGGTCGTCGTCGTAGAGGTAGACCTTGTCGACTTTCGCCCCCTCGTACCGGCCGAGTTCGGTGACGAGGGCCGCGAGGTCGACGCTGGTCAGTTCCCGCTTCGCGTCCATACCACGTCTTCTGGGGCGGGCGGAAAAGACGTGTCGTTGTGGCGGCGGTGAAATCGCGCCGGACAGCGCGACGCTACCCGCTCAGTCGTCGCTCAACACGCCCTCCGCGACCGCCATGTCGTCGACGTCGGGGTCGTCCTCGGAGGCCCGGAGGACGAACCGTTTCCTGATCAGGTCGGCGGCGTAGATGGCCGTCCCGAGGATGATGAGCGTGTCACCCGGGAGCCGCGCCCAGAACAGGCTCTGGACGATCGGTTGGTTGTAGAAGGCGAGGCTCCGACCGGCGGCGTAACTCCCGGTGAAGATGGCCTCCAACTGCAGGAAGCCGACCGGGAGGACGGAGACGAACACCATCAGCGCCAGGCCGACGTTCCAACACCAGAACGACGCGCGGAGCCACGACCCGTCCCAGCGCTCCGGCTTGATGGACAGTTGGAGCATGTACGCCACCATCCCGAGCGCGAGGAAGCCGAAGGCGCCGAACATGGCGGCGTGGGCGTGGCCGACGGTGAGGTAGGTGCCGTGCTCGTAGTAGTTGATCAACGGGAGGTTGATGAAGAAGCCGAGGACGCCGGCCCCGACGAAGTTCCAGACCCCGCTGGCGACGATGAACATGAACGGGATCTTGTAGGGGAAGTCGCCGGTCTCGGACATCGCTTGGTACTGCCCCAGCGCCTCGTAGAGGATGAACACCAGCGGGATGAGTTCGAGCGTCGAGAAGACGCTCCCGATGGGCACCCACATGTCGGGCATACCGACCCACCAGTAGTGGTGGGAGACGCCGATGACGCCCGTGCTCATCACCAGCAACGCCTGTAGCATGACCGCCTTCTCGGCGCTCCGGCGCTTCAGCAGGTTCATCGACACCAGCGTCAGGCCGACGATGGCGACGATGAAGAACTCGAAGGCCCCCTCGACCCACATGTGGACGACCCACCAGCGCCAGAACTCCGTGACCGCGATGTTGGTCTCGGGGGTGAACAGGAAGCCCGCGGTAAAGAGGAGGGCGATGGAGCCACCGGCGTAGAGGATCATGTGCGCGAGCCCGTACACCGGTTCGCGGTCGAGCAGGGGTTTCAGCCCCCGGACCGCCAGGACTGCCCACATGCCGAAGCCGGCCAGCAGGCCGAACTGCCAGACCTTACCGACTTCGAGGTACTCCAGCCCCTCGTTGCCGAGGAGCCACCAGAGGTCGCCGAGGTAGCCGTTCGCGCCGAGCCAGATGCCCCCCATACCGCCGACGGTGACCACGACCACCGCGGCCAGCAGGACGTCGATGTACGTCGACTGGTTCTTCGGTTCGTGTCCGGTCAGCAGCGGCGGCAGATACAGGCCCGCCCCGAGCCAAGTGGCGGCGATCCAGAGGATCCCGAGGTCGATGTGCCACGTCTTCGCGATGGAGAACGGAAGTATCTGGAGGATGTGGACGCCGAACACCTCCTCGATGCCGAAGAAGCCGGCCCGCTCGATGTAGAAGTGTGCGAGCAGGCCACCGAGCAACACCTGTGCGAGAAAGAGGCCGGCGGCGACCGGCACGAACCGCAGCGCCGATCGCTGGCTGGGGAAGACGCTCACGTCACCCGGTTCGGGAACGGAAATCCCCTCGGCGGACGGCTCCGGGAGCCGGACCGAGCGGTACAGCCAGATGCCGAAGCCCGCGCCCGCGACCAGCAACACCATGGCGATGACGCTCCAAGTCATCGCGGCGCCGGTCGCGTCGTTACCCGCACCGGGCGCGTACGGCCACTCGTTGGTGTACGAGTGGTCGCCACCCGGCCGGTCGGTGTGGGAGAACCACGCCGTCCACATCGCGAAGTCGGCGAACTGGCGGGCGTCCGCCTCGCTGTCGATCATCCCCTCGGGGATGCCACGCACGTGACTCCCCTCGTGGTAGCGCTCGACGTACTCCTCGCGGACCTGTCCGTGAGCGTACATTTCTGCCGCCGAGTACTCGATGTTACCGCCCGTGTACTCGTCGTCGAGGTCCTCCTTGACGACCTGATCGACCGCCGCCTGCTCACCGGTCGACAGCGAGTCGTAACTCGCCCCGTACCGCTCCTCCGCGTAGTACGTTCGCATGTGCTGGGTCTTCAACTCCAGGGCGTCGGCGGTGTAGTCCTCGCCGTAGTACGCGCCGTTGCCGAGGATCGACCCGTGGTTCATCAGTCCGTGCTTCTGGAACGCCTTCTTGCCGTCCCTGATCTCCTGGTCGGTGACCACCGTCTCGCCGTCGGGACCGACCACCTGGTCGGGTATCGGCGGTGCCTCCTGGTACGCGAACCACGCACCGCCGCCCATGACGACGAGATTGAACACGAACGCCACGGCGATCACTTTCGCGATGGTCTTGCGGGTGAGCTCCATGTCCGGAGCGTCGACCCTCGGATCCTTGAACCGATATCCGATTCTCACCGGGCGGGCGGGCGGTCGAACATGTTCGGGGCATCGGGGGGCGTCGGCCACGTCCGACGGTCGCCGGAAACCAGTGAACTACCCCACCCTACTCAGCCGCTAGCGCGGCTTCCTTGAGGGTGGGGCTTCCTGTTTCCACGACGCGCTGTACATCCACAATATCGGACGATTCCGATGAGGTGAACATAGGGAGCGCAGTCTCCACAGGCGTTGTGCCTTCGGACTGTCCCAGTCCTAGCTTCTCGAAACCGCGAGACAAAATGTTGAGCGCAGCGTTCGCATCTCTATCCGTCTCAAACCCACAAGCAGGACACGAGTGTTCTCGAACCCACAACGGTTTGTCTGACCTGACACCACACGACGCGCATTCTTTGGTCGTGCCTGCTGGGTCAACCTCAACGAAATGCGTGCCTTCGCGCTTGCACTTGTATTCGAGCAGTGTGGTGAACGTATCCCACGCTGCCGAAGCCGTGTTCTGACTGTTGCCAGCCGACTCTAGCATTGGCTTCACATCCAAATCCTCAACAGCCACCAAGTCGTACTCCGTGGCGTAGTAATTAGAGAGTTTATGCAGGAAGTCGTGGCGCTTCCGCCTGACTCGCTGGTGACACTCAGCCACCCTCAACCGTTGTTTCTCCCAGTTGTTTGAGCCCTGCTGTTTTCGCGAGAGCGAGCGTTGTTCACGCTTGAGGCGTTCCCGTTCGTCTTGAAGATCGAGTGAGCCGACAGCACGTCCGTCCGTGTCCTGAGCGTATTTGCGGATACCCACGTCAATTCCGACACAACGGTTAGGATTGTCTGGTTTTGTTGATTCTTCCTTGCCTTCGACAGCGAAGGAAGCGTACCATTCACCAGTCCGCTCTTTCTTGACACACACCTCTTTGACAGTGACATCCTCGAGAATCTCACGGTGAACAGTAATGGGAATGTCTGCGAGTTTCGAGAGTGAAAGGACGGTCTGACCGTTCTTCTTGTCGAACTCAAAGCCAGACTGCACGTATGTGAAGCTCCTGAACTCGCTAGGTGCTTTCCAGTTGAGACTCCCGACGTTGTATCCGTTTTGTTTGAGCTGTGAGAGGGCTTTCACACTGTCGCTAGTTGTCCACTCTGGCTCAAGAGACCAGTTGCTGACACGTAGTGATCAGAATGACGCGACTGAATCAGTCGCCTGATTCAGCCGCCGTCCGGATGGATGCGTGATGAGGCTACCAAAACTCAAACGCATCCTCACAGATCCGGACGAGTACATTTCGAACAGCCAGTTGAAGTCTCTTAGCATGGAGTTGCTTGAGCTGATACCGATGGAAGGAATCGAGGGCTCTGGCCTCGATTCCGAGGAGATCATGGAAGTCGTCTTACGAGCTGCTGTTGACACAACCTCAGTCAACGGCGTCACAACGAATACTGAGGACACGCCAAACCGCGAGCCAGTGATGGACTGGTTGCACACCCTGGAGAAAGAGCCGATGCTCGATGCTGTCAACGATATCCTCGCACTGGTGGCAATGACGGTTCTCGACCGCGGCGGGTCGAGAACCATCTGTCTGGACTTCATGGACAATCCGTTCCACGGTCATCCAGACGACGAGGACGAGTTCAGGAGAATGGAAGCACGGGACGGAACCACGAAGTGTCACCGGTACTGTACTGCGTTCGTCATCGCGCAGGGAAAGCCACTAACACTGGCAGTTGAACCAGTTGATGGCGAGGACAGCAAGGCCGACGCGGTCGAGCGCGTGCTCGCCCGCGTCGAGACATATCCATTCGAGACCGACCAGATCCTCATGGACAGAGACGCCTTCGTCGGGGAGTTAATCGGTGTTCTTCGGGAGACAGCACCGCCAGTCTTTCCGGTCATAACCCGGAAAGACTCGCTCCGGGAGAAACTTGCTGTCACTGCTTCGCATATGACAGAAGAGACGGTCTGTGAAGACAAAGAGTACGAACAGACGTATCCGCTGGCAGTGAACGTCACCTACCAGAACGGTGATCGTGGAAAATCAGGGCTCAAACAAACGGGCTACGCGGCGTACGGTCTGGAAGACCGCACGCCGCAGCAAGTGGCGCAGGTCTACAACCATCGGTCACGGATCGAGAAGAGCTATGAGAAGTTCCGCGAAGCGCGTGCTTTGACAACGACGCCATCGACGATAATTCGGCTCTTCTACGTGGGTGTCGGGTTCCTGTTGGAGCAGTTGTGGCTCGTGTTGCAATGGGCAGTGCTCGCCCGGCCACGGCGTGGCGGGCGAGCACTCCCGACAGATTTCACGTTCAGTGATGGGTTTCTCCACGGGATCGAGCAGGTGTTAGACGATGAGCTCGGCTGGAAGCAAAAGCATCGGACAAACAGTGAAGGGTTACCACCAGGATACGAGCACGGACTCGGCTGAGCCGCCTCGCTTCGGCTGAAGCGAGGCTGGCGAACAGCGACAGCTATCTTTTGACGGTCGTCGAAATAACTGCCACAGCGGACAACAGCCAAGTATTTGATATTTTTCTAACTCGGTGCAGCGTCAGGAGTGGAATTCGTCTCGTTTCGGCCTTCTTATCGTGTTAAACCGGACTCTTGCCACCGGCGCTATCGATAGAGTGGACAACTAGCGACTGTCTTCGATACGCATGACAGCGGCTTGTGTGACCGTGGCGTACAGGTCGTTGAGGTCAGTCCACCAGTCTTTGAGGTCGGGCAACTGGTCACGGACTTGGCGCACTCGCTGCTTGAGGGTCCCTGCTGATTCAGAGATTTGGTCGAACTCGTTGAGGGCGTGGTTATACAGTTGCCGACAGGTATCACGGTAGTAGTCCAGTATCTCTCGCTGGGCTTCTGTTGGGTGCAGTCGATACCTGTAGGCGTAGTGCATTGTTACTGATTTCTCTTCTCAATTAGTTCGTCTAGTTTCTCTTGGACGAACGAAGAGAGATTCAAGTGGTTCTCCTGAATCCACTCTTCTTGGTCTTCGCGGATAGAGATTGTTTTGCGCTTTGCCACGCTATACTTTACGTAACTTATGCAATTGAACGTTGTGGTTTCAAGTTGGCCTGTGGGACTGCACAGAAGAGTGTGAGATAGATGATGACGGCGCTGTATCCCCGCCCTACTCGCTCGCCTATGGCTCGCTCCTTGAAGACGGGAGCTTAGCGCCTACAAACCACTAAACCCTCCGGGTGACTCCCTCGGGTATGGGACTGGAGGACTACTGGGGCGTGGGGCCGAAGACGAGCGAACGCCTCCGCGACCGGCTGGGCGAGGAGCGGGCGGTCGAGGCCATCGAGTCCGCGGACGTGCGGGCGTTGACCGACGCGGGGATCACGCGTGGGAGAGCGACGCGGATCCTCCGCCGGGCCAACGCCGACGCGGGGATGGACGCCCTCGCGACCCGGGACACGCGCGAGGTGTACGACGACCTGCTGGAACTGGCCGGGAACTACGCCCTCACCGGACACGCCGGCGACCGAATCCGCGTACTGACGCCGCTCACGTCCCGGGAGTCGATCGAGTCGCGCCTCGACGCGGTCGAGGCGGCCCGCGACGCGTGGACGGGGCTGGACGACGAGGGCCGGGCGACGGTCGTCGCGGCGTTCGACGCCTACGACGCCGCCGACGGGACGGAACGCGCCGCCGTCGACGCCGCACTCGCGCTCCGGGAGGCGGGCCTCGACGGGGCGACCTTCGACACCCTCGGGGAGATCGACCCCGATGCGATCTGGGCGGCGGCGACGGCGCTGGGCGACGTGACCGCCGACGGGGTCGCCGAGGGAGCCGACGACCGCCTCGACGACCTCCGGGCCCGCCTCGACGACGCCCGTGATCTGGAGGACTCGGCGTTCGACGTCCTCGACGACGTCCGCGGGGCGGGCGTGCGCGACCTCTCCGATTTCCGGCACGCCTTCGCCGACTACGTGGCGAGCGAGACCCACCTCTCGCGGTCGGCGGTCGAGGAGGCCGCCCCCGAGGACGCCCACGACGCCGCCGACTTCGCGAGCACGACGCTCCGGGCGCTGGTGGACGACCTCGAACGCCGGGTGACCGAACGCGCCGGGGAGGTCGAGGCCGATCTCCGGGCGTCGATCGCCGACGCCCGCGACGACGTGGACCGGGCGGTCGCGGCCGTCGACGACGTGGCGTTCGACCTGTCGCTCGCCCGCTTCGCGGCCGATCACGACCTCATACGCCCGGTCGTCGGCGGCGACGGCCTCGCCGTCGAGGGGGCGTGCAATCCCTTCCTCGCCGACCCCGACCCGGTGAACTACGCGGTCGGCGACCACGACTGCTCGCCGCCGGCGGGCGACCGCGTGGCGGTGCTCACCGGCGCGAACAGCGGCGGGAAGACGACGCTGCTGGAGACCTGCTGTGCGGTCGCCCTGCTGGCCGCGATGGGCCTGCCGGTCCCCGCCGACCGCGCCGAGGTGGGATTTTTCGATTCGATCGTCTTCCACCGCCGCCACGCGAGTTTCAACGCCGGCGTGCTGGAGTCGACGCTGAAGTCGATCGTTCCCCCGCTGACCGACGGCGGTCGGACGCTGATGCTGGTCGACGAGTTCGAGGCGATCACCGAACCCGGCCGCGCCGCCGACCTGCTGAACGGGCTCGTCGAACTCACGGTCGACCGAGGCGCGCTCGGCGTCTACGTCACCCACCTCGCCGACGACCTGAGTCCGCTCCCCGAAAGCGCCCGGATCGACGGCATCTTCGCCGAGGGGTTGACGGCGGAGCTCGACCTCCGGGTGGACTACCAGCCCCGGTTCGGGACGGTCGGCAAGTCGACCCCGGAGTTCATCGTCTCGCGACTCGTCGCGAACGCGGACGACCGCGGGGAGCGAAGCGGATTCGAACGCCTCGCGGCCGCCGTCGGCGAGGAGGCCGTCCAGGCCACCCTCGCGGACGCGTGGGAGTGAAGCGGAGCGTGCGACTCTTAACCCCGCATCGACTGGGGGAGATATGTTCCAGGACCGGTCGGGTGACCTCGCCGACGGCACTTCACTCAGGGGGTACGGAGCGGCCGTCACGCCGGGACCCGACGGGCCGCTGGTCTTCGTCGCCGGCTTCGGCGACGCGAACCGGGTCCTCCGGTGGGACGGCGGCGAACTCGTCGATGCGGCCTGTGGCGTCCTCGCCGACGACGGCCGGCACGCGATCAGTGTCGCGGCGGCCGACTTAGACGCCGACGGGCGCGAGGAGGTGTACGTCCACAACGTCGCCGCCTTCGGTGGCACCTCGGCCGAGGCGGACCTCCTCTTGGACCCCGAACCGAACGACGGTCGGTGGCGCGACCTCTTTTCGGCGCCCGTGAACCGCCGGCGCGAGAACCACCGCGTCGGGCGGTCGGTCGCGGCGATCGACCGCCTCGGCACCGGCCGGTACGGGGTGCTCGTCACCGGCTACGGCTCGCCGGCCCGCTTCTACGAGGTCGGCGACGACGGCGGTGTCACGGACCTCGCGGAGACCGTTGGACTCGACGTGGTCACCGGCGGGCGGTCGGTCGCCGCGGGGCCCATCCTCTCCGATCGGACGGACGTGTTCCTCGGGGCCGAGCGCGGCCCGAACCTCCTGCTCCGGAACGCCGGCGGGACGTTCGTCGACGTGGCCCGGGAGTACGGCGTCGCGGACCCGGAGGAGAACGCCCGCGGAGCGACGCTCGTCGCCCCCGACGGCGCGCGGTCGTTCGACATCGTCTGTGGCAACTGGAAGGGACCGAGCCGGCTGTTCGTCCGCGAGGACGACGCCTTCGACGACGCCGCGCCGTCGGCACTCGCACGCCCGGCACGCGTCCGGACCGTCGTCGTCGCGGACTTCGACAACGACGGTCGACAGGAACTGTTCGTGAACTGTCTGGGCGCTCCCAACCGCCTCCTGACACACGACGGCGAGTGGACCCAGACCGGCATCGGCGACGCCCTCGAACCCGAGGGGATGGGGACCGGGGCCGCCGTCGCCGATATAGACGGCGACGGGACGCTCGAACTCCTCGTCGTCCACGGCGAGGCCGACGCGCAACCGCTCTCGGTCTACAGTGCACCCAACGAGGGCGACTGGCTCCGTGTTCGCCCACTCACGCCCGACGGCGCGCCGGCCCGGGGCGCACGGGTAACCCTGACGACGGACCGGGGACGACAGACCCGCGTCGTCGACCCCGGGAGCGGCTACCTCTGTCAGATGGAACCGGTCGCCCACTTCGGACTCGGCGACGCCGACCCGGAGACCGTCACGGTGTGTTGGCCCGGCGGCCGCGAGCGGACGGTGACGGACCCCGATACCCGGACTACGATACGCTGTTCGCATCCCGGCGGTTGAACTCCCACGGGCCGAGGTAGCGGGATTTAAGATGGGGACTCCGCTACTGACTGGAAGGATGATCGACCCCACGTCCGATATCGGGGAAGACGTCGACGAGAGCACCGCACCGACGTGTCATACGTGTGGAAAGAAGATCGTGATGGAGGCCGACCACCGTATCGTCTCGTGGGTCGAAGACGGATCGGTCGATCATCTCCACTTCTGTGACGACGAGTGTCGAAGCGCCTGGAGCGGTCGCCGTCCCCGTCGCTGACGCGGGGGACGTCCCCGTGTATCGACGGCCGAGGGGGGCCTCACGTCCCGTCGGCGAACCGGTCGAGTCCGTGCGATAGCAGGTCGGGACTGACCGCGCCGAACTCCTCGCGCTCCCACACCGGGAAGTGCTCCCTGACGCCGTCCCAGCGGTCGCGGGCGTAGCGGGCGTCGACGAGGACGCGGACGCCGCGTTCGTCGGGGCCGCGGATGACCCGCCCGACCGCCTGCCTGGCTTTCCTGACTGCTGGCACCGTCAGCGCCGTCTCGAATCCGCTCGCCCCGCCGCCCGGACCGTCAGTGCCGAACGCCCGATCGTACGCGGTCACGACCGCCCGGGTTCGCGGGCGGGTCGTGTCGACGAGCGGAACCCCACACACCACCGCCGCGTGGAGGCGGTCGCCGCGGTAGTCGACCCCCTCGGTGAGCGTCCCCCGGAGACTGGTGACGAGTGTCTTCCCCGCCCCGGCGAAGAAGTCGGCCTTCAGCGCCTCGGTCGCTCCGTCGTCGCTGGACTCGTCGAGCAGGACCGGCGAGTCGAGGCGCTCGTCGAGGCGGCCGGCCATCCACTCCGCCTCCGCGTAGTTGGGCATCCCCACGAGGACGTTTCCGTCGGCCGCGGCCACCTCGGCGACGGCGTCGACGTACACCCGTCGCGTCTCGTTGTCCTCGCCCGGCGATCCGCGGTTCTCGTGGGTGAACGCCGGGGCGTCGACGGCGAAACTCGCTCGGTTCTCCTCGGGAAAGGAGAGGCCGTACGTGCGCTCGACGACCGGCCGGCCGTCGTCGGCGAGGGCGTCGAGTCCCGTCACCGTCCGGAACACGTCGAGAGGTTCGAGCGTCGCGGACATCAACACGCCACCGCCGAAGTCGTCGAGGCGGTCCGCGATGGCGTCGCCGGGGACGCAGTTGTGGATCGACAGGCGGGCGGTGTAGACCCGCCGCCACGAGTCGGCCGGCTCCGTCTCGTTCCAAGTTCGGGAGAGGTCGATCGACCGGAAGTGGTGGGCGTGGTCCGCGCGGTACCACGTCCCCAGCACCCGACCGACCGTCGGTGCCGACCGGTCGCGGTCCGCCTCCTCGAGTTCGTTCAGGACGCGGGCCACGACTGCACCCACCGCCTCGGCACGCACCCACACGTCGTCGCCGTACCGCCCGTCGGCCCACTCGGTGATCCCGTCGGGTGCCGGCGTCTCCGGATCCCGGAGCGGAATCTCGTCGTCGTCCAGCTCCTCGGTCGCCGTCCGCCACGCCGGTCGCTCACGGTCGAGGTGGGCGCGCACCCGCCGATCGAGTTCCTCGCGCAAGTCGCGGACGAACGCCCGCGTCGCTTCCAGTTCGTCGAGGCTCACGTCGGCCTCCTCGAGTTCGCCACGGACGAGGTCGGCGTCCAGCGTGTCGCCGTCGCCGCGCCGGTCCCCGGCCCCCGGTTGTGGGCGGTCACCGTCGGCCAAGTCGACCGCCTGGATCACCCGTGTGAGCTCCGACTCGGCGTCCCGGAGCGTCGCGTCGGCCACCCCGTCGCTCACCAAGTCCCGTACGCGCGGTTCGAGCATGTGTGCCTCGTCGCAGACGACGAACGTCGACTCGTCCAGCAACGCTCCGGTGAACGAGCCCGTCGTTCGGGGGTCGAAGGCGTGGTAGTAGTTGCCGATGACCACCTCGACGTGGGGTAGGAGCGCCCCGAGCATCGAGTGGGGACAGGTGCCGTGGCCGGCCGACAGGCCGACGAGGTCCTCCGTATCGATCAGGCCGCGATCCGCGACGTCGAAGGGGACGGCCTCGACCGGGTCGCCGTCCTCGGGCAAGTCCTCGAGGTACTGGGCGTAGAAGGGACAGAACTCCGTCCCCTCGTACTCGGCGGTGTCTGGCGGGTACGGTGTCGGTTCGCCGGCGGTCTCCAGATACTCGACGGTCGTTCCGGAGCCGGTGTCGAGGAGCCCGGTCTGGGTGCTGCGGGCGTCGTCGGCGAGCGCGGCCGCGGTCGTTGGTCCCTCGCTCCCCGTCAGATTGCGCGTCCGCTCGCGGAGCCCCTCACACCGGTCGTAGACGCTCGCGTCGTCGATCCGGCCGACGCGCTCGCGGCTGTACGGGCAGACGTCGGCCTTGCCGACGAGCGTCAGCGCCGACACCGGTCGCCAGTCCTCGGGCAGGTCGTCGTTGATGGTGCGGACGTCCGCCTCGAACTGCCGGAGTTGCTGTTTGACGCTCGTGAGGACGACCACCCGCTCGAAGGCCGACTCCGGGTCGCGCACCCGGTCGATGCCGGCGGTCAGCGCGAGCATCGTCTTCCCCGTGCCACAGGCCCCTTCGATCACCGCGAACCCGTCGCGTTCGGCCGTCTCGATGGCCGTCTCGATGCCGTCGGCCTGTTCGGGGTATGGCTCGTCGTGGCCGAAGATCGCCCGCCACGATTCTTCCATCCTACCCGGAGGCTGGCGGCGTCCCCGGATAAAAAGCTCGGCTCAGAGCAGGCTCCGACCCAACACGATCACCGCGAGGTTGTTCGCGAACACCGCCAGTCCGACGGCGACGAGGACGCCCAACCACGCCTCGATCAAGAGTGCGAAGTAGCGGTCGGCCGGCGGCGACGTGTGCCGGAGGCGGCCGGTCAGCAGCCGGAAACACCCGGTGACGAGGACGGCCGCGGCGAGGTGGACGACGACCACGACGTTGACGTCGCGGCCCAGCAGCCACCGCATCAGCGGGTTACCCTCCGAGCCCAGCCCGACGACCCGCACCGCCGCGAGCGTCGTCAGGAGGTCGACGACGAGCAACAGGAACAGGGCGACGGCGATCCAGTCCCAGTACTCCTCGATCCGCGCCTCGTCGACCGCTCGGGAGTCAGTCATCGGGGGGACCGTCCCCGAGCGAGTGGCCGCCTCACGACTCCGCACCCCGGTCGCCGGTGTCGTCCCGGTCCGGATCGGGGTCGGGCTCCGGCTCGGGGTTGCGCTCCCGGTCCGGGTCGGTGCCGCCGGTCGATCCGTCGTCGGCGGAGCCGTCCGTGCCGTCGTCCTCGGCCGACTCCGTGTCGGCGGGGCGACCGGCGTCGTCGCGTCCACCGGATCGGGTCGCGTTGCGGACGTCGTCCGTCCCGTCGGTTCGGGTCGTATTCCGGGCGTCGTCGCTCACCTGTTCCGAGGTCCGGGTCGACTCGACGACCGCTCCGGCGGCGTCGGTGCCGTCACGGGCCGTCGCCACCCCGTCCGACTGCGTCGCTCGCTCGCGGCTGTCGGCCGGGGACACGCGCTCGTCCCGGTCGGTCGCGGTGGCGTCCCGCGGGGCCGTCGGATCGCGCGCGGCTTCGACGGCGGCGAGGGCGTCCAGCCGTCCGTCCTCGTCGGCGGCGGTGCGTTCGAGGATCGACTCGACCTCGTCGGGCGAGAGATCGCGCCCGCCGGACTTCATCAGCGCCGCCGTGCCGGCGACGTAGGGGGCGGCGGCGGACGTGCCGGCGAGGGTACCGTCGCTCGTCCTCGCGTCACCGGGCGCGAGGACGTCGACACCGCCGGTCTCGGCGCGCGAACTGTACGGGAGCGGCTCGCCGTCGGCGCTCGCACCGACGGCGACGACCCTGTCGCTCGTCGCCGGGGCGACCATGCTCCCCCGTGCGGTCGTATGTCCGAGTTCGTGCCGGGCGGCGAACACCTGCACCCGCCCGGGTCGCTGGACCGGGTCGTCGGCGTAGACGGCCACGTAGTACCGCCCGCGGGGAACGGCGACGTCGATGCGCTCGACGGTGAGCCCCGGGCCGGTCGCGTCGGCGGTGGACTTCGCGACGACGCGGTCGGGGGCGTCCGGCAGCCGCCGGTAGAGGTAGAGGTCGTAGTCGGCCCCGGAGCGCCAACGCAGGTGGAGGGTGACCCGACCCCGGAGTCGCTCGCCGGCCGCGAGCGGGTTCGCCGCCGTCCCGTCGGCGACGTCGACCCAGCCGTCGGCCGTGGGCGACCCCTCGCCGGCCCAGTGGCGGTTCGCGTAGTTACCGGCCGAGGTGACGAACACCACGCCGCGGTCGGTGGCGCGTGTCGCGGCGGCGGTGATCCGTCGTTCGTCGGCGGCGACGCTCGGGAAGTAGCTCCCCGAGTCGACGATGACGTCGACACCCCGGTCGGTCAGCCAGTCGACGGCGGCGGCGTACTCCGCGGGCGTGGGGGTCCGCCCGACGCCGGCCAGATAGAGGTCCGACGACGGGGCAGTCTCGGCCACCACCTCGGCGACGGCGGTGTCGTGGGCGGTCGCTCCCGGTCGGTCACCGACCTGCCGGCGGGCGGCGACCCGGTCCGAGAGCGCACCGGCGTCGAAGCCGCGACCGACGACACCCACGTCGACGTCGCGGCCGGTGAGACCCTCCGCGTGGACCGCGTCGGCACGAACCGTTCGGAGCGCGTCGGCGGTCGCACCGCCACTCGACGGATGCCGGTTCACCGTCGCGCCGGCGGCCGGGCCGGGGGCGGTCCCGGAACCGGCGTCCGCGACGCTCGCGTCGGGGGCGCGGTCGCCGCCGGGCGCCGGAGCCGGCTGGACCGTCGCGAGGACGACGAGGACGGCGAGAACGACGATCCGGATACGGAGGGCGTTCGACATGGCGTTCAGTCGGCGTAGCGATCCCAGGCAGCGAGGAGGGCGAGGACGAGGAGGCCGCCGGCGAGGAAGGCGACACCGGGCGGGACGAGACCCAGGAGGGGCGCCGACGCCGACCCGACGGCGTCGCCGACGCGGGGCGTCGTCCCGGGGCCGCCGAGGTCGACGACGCCGGTTCCGAACGCACGCTGGACGCCGAACGCGGCGGCGGCGAGAACGACCACCGCGCCGGCCGTCCGGTCCAGCGAATCGAGGAACCGCTCCTTGTCGTCGTCGGAGCCGACACAGACGACCAGCGAGTCCTGGGTCGGTGCGTACACGTTCATCTCGCGCCCCTTCACCGAGTAACGCGTGTCGGCCACCTCGACGAGGTCGGCTTCTTCGAGGTTGCCGAGGTGGTGGCGGACGTTCTGGAGGGAGGTCGACACGGTCTCTGCGAGTTCCGATGCGGTCGCGGGGTGGTCTTCGAGGGCGGTCAGAATCGAGCGGGCGGTCTCGGACGTGATCGAGCCGATGAGCCGCTCCGCGTCGTCGTCCGTCAGGGACAGGACGCGAATCTCGCCGGACTCCTCCGGGGTCACGTCCGACTCCGACCGAGGTAACAACCCTGACATCGGACGGAGCGTTACCTATCCAGCGTCAAAACCCTTCGCCACAATTCGATTCAGTAACTCATCTTATACGTCTCGCCGTCGACCGTCGGCGCCGTCTCGGCGCGTTGATCCGTACAGTATAACGGCCGGCGGAGCGAAGCGTGACCATGATCACCCCCGAACGGATGGCGGCCGTCGACGAGAACGCCGCCGCCCTCGGCGTGGCGCGAAAGCAGTTGATGGAGTCGAGCGGAAACGCCGTCGCAGCGGCCGTACGACGGGTGGCGGAGCCCGGAGCGACCGTCGCGCTGGTCTGTGGCCGCGGCAACAACGGCGGCGACGCCTTCGTCGCGGCTCGCTTCCTCGACGACTACGACGCGACCGTCCACCTGCTGGGTCGCCCCGAGAGCATCCGAACCGACATCGCCCACGAGAACTGGGAGGCGCTCCGCGCCTCCGAGTCCGACGCCCGCGTCGTCCGGGACTCGCGGGCCCTCGACCTCGGCGACCCCGACGTGGTGGTCGACGCGATGCTGGGGACGGGCGTGACCGGGGCGCTCCGCCAGCCCGAGCGCCACGCCGCCGAGCGGATCAACGAGTGCGGGGCGACGGTCGTCTCGGTGGACGTCCCCTCGGGTGTTGACGCCACCACGGGCGAGGCCCCGGGTGTCGCCGTCGACGCCGACCGAGTCGTCACCTTCCACGACGCCAAACCCGGTCTCGACGGGGAGCGCGTGACCGTCGCCGACATCGGTATCCCCGAGACGGCGGACCTGTTCGTCGGCCCGGGCGACCGGCGTGTCCTCTGCCGGCCGAGCGACGCCCACAAGGGCGCGTTCGGCGAGGTGCTCGTCGTCGGCGGTGGACCGTACACCGGCGCGCCGGCGCTGGCCGGGCGGGCGGCGATGCGCGCGGGGGCCGACCTCGTCCGCGTGGCCTGTCCCGCCGCCGTCGCCCGCGAGGTGCAGGCGTTCGAGGAGGGGCTGATCGTCCGCCCGTTCGACGGCGACCGGTTGACACCCGCGGCGCTCGACCACGTCCGGTCGCTCGCGGCCAACCACGACACGGTCGTCTTCGGGCCCGGACTCGGCGACGCCGGGCCGACGCTGTCGGCCGTCCGTGACTTTCTCGCGGGCTACGACGGGCGTTCGGTCGTCGACGCCGACGCCCTCCAAGTCGTTCCCGAGGTAGACACCGACGCGACGCTCCTCTGTACGCCCCACGCGGGCGAACTCCGGGCGATGGGCGGGCCGGACGTGGGCGACGCCGACTGGCGCGAGCGCCTCGACGCAGTCGCCGACTTCGCGGCCGAGGTCGGCCACACCCTGCTGGTGAAAGGCGCGTACGACACCGTGACCGACGGGGAGCGACGGCGGGTGAACCGGACGGGGAACCCGGGCATGACCGTCGGCGGGACCGGGGACGTCCTCGCCGGCGCGGCGGGTGCACTCCTCGCCACGGTCGACCCCCTCGACGCCGGCGCACTCGCCGCGTACGCGAACGGTCTCGCGGGGGATCGGATCGTCGACCGGGAGGGGTACGGCCTGCTGGCGAGCGACCTGTTGGACGAACTGCCGCGGGCGCTGTGGGGTGGTCGCGATGAGTGACGAGGACGACCTCACCCACACCGACGAGGAGGGCAACGTCCAGATGGTCGACGTGGGCGACAAGCCCGACACCGCTCGGCGGGCGGTCGCGCGCGGGACGATCCACCTCCAGCCCTCGACGGTGTCGGCGATCCGGGGCGACGAGATCGGAAAGGGCGACGTGCTGGCGACCGCCCGCGTCGGCGCGGTGCAGGCGGTGAAACACACCTGGGAGACGATCCCGATGTGTCACCAGATTCCGATCACCAACGTCGAGACGACGTTCGACGTGGGTGAGGACCGGATCGACCTCACGGTGGCCGTCGAGACGACGGGCAAAACGGGCTGCGAGATGGAGGCGCTGGAGGGCGTGACGACCGGGCTGAACGTCGTCTGGGACATGGTGAAGGCCGCCGAGAAGGACGACGACGGCGAGTATCCCGACACCGGAATCGAGGACGTGGGCGTGATCGAGAAGACGAAACGCCGGTTAGACTGATTCCGGGGTCGGGAGGTTGCCGGCCTTCGCGCGGGCGCGGTCGACGACCGACGGCGGTGCCTCGAACTCCAGGACGACCTGATCGTTACCGTAGGATTCCTCCTCGACGGACCCGTGGTCGTGGATCCACGACACGAGGCTCATGGCGTCGTCGCCAAGCGGGAGGACCAGTCGTTCGAACTCCCAGTCGGGCAGTTCGCGCTCGATCCGCTCCCGGAGCGCGCCGACGTTCTCGCCGGTGAGTCCGGAGACGGCGACGGGGTTGGGAGCCAGCGCCGACAGCGCCTCCCGCTTCTCCTCGAGTTCGTCGTCGTCGACGCGGTCGACCTTGTTCAGGACGGTGACGATGGGTGCTTCGTTGCGCTCGTACAGCGTGTCGTGACAGGTGACGAGTTTCTCCCGCATCTCCTCGCTGGACTCGCTGGCGTCGACGACGAGGAGAACGAGGTCAGCGTGATAGACGGAGTCGAGCGTGGACTCGAAGGACTCGACCAGCCAGTGGGGGAGGTCGGAGACGAACCCGACGGTGTCGGTCAGCAACACGTCCCGGCTGCCGGTGTCGGCCCGGCGGGTCGTGGTGCCGAGCGTCGTGAACAGGCGGTCCTCGCTCTCGGCGGTCGTCTCCAGGTCGGGGTGGCGACCCTCGTTCTCGTCCACGTCGAGTTCGTCCGCCAGCTGTCGCATCAGCGTCGACTTCCCCGCGTTCGTGTAGCCGGCGAGCGCCACCAGATCGAAGCCGGACTCGCGGCGGCGCTCGCGACGCGTCGCCTCCTTGTCCGCGAGTTGGTCGAGTTCGCGTTTGATGTCCGCGATCTGGTTTTTGATGTCGCGCTCGCGGCTCTCGTCGTACTCCCCGAGGCCCATGAACCCCGGCCGCTCGTCCCGCTTCGCGAGGCTCGTCTTCGCCTCGGCCCGCGGAAGTTCGTAGCGGAGCTCCGCGAGTTCGACCTGCAACTGGGCCTTGCGGGTCTGGGCCCGCTGGCCGAAGATGTCGAGAATGAGCGTGAATCGGTCGACGACTTCGACGCCCTCGGGGAGTTTTCCGCCGATGTTGTACGTCTGGTAGGGGCCGAGTCGGTTGTCAACGATCACGGTGTCGGCGCCGCTCTCGACCGCCAGCGCCGCCAGTTCGTCCACCTTCCCCTCGCCGAAGCCGTAGGCGGCGTCCTCCTCGCGAGTCTGGGTGAGTTCGCCGACCACCTCGTAGCCCGCCGCACGCGCGAGGTCGCCGATCTCGGTCAGATCGGCGTCCCCGCGGTCGACGCGCTTGGCGACGACTGCCTTCATGCCTCCACCTGCGACCCGACGGGGGGCGTGTGCGGTACCTGCACTATACCCCATCCGTTGGCGCTCGAACCACTTAAACTCCGCTCGGCCGTTCGGGGTCGCTCGGTGATTTAAGTATCCCGATCGCGGAGTGGAGGCATGACTGTCGGCGGGGCCTTCACGTACGACGGTGGATCGGTCGCCCCGGGCGAGCGACGGAACCTCCGGTACCGCATCAGCGAGACGTACCTCGGGGACCCGGTTCGCATCCCCGTCACGATCGTCAACGGCGAGCGGTCGGGGCCGACCGTCTTCCTCTCGGCGGCCGCCCACGGCGACGAACTCAACGGGATCGAGGTGGTCCGGGAGGTGGCCTTCGAGTGGGATCTGACGGACCTCGCGGGGACCGTCGTCTGCCTCCCCGTGTTGAACGTCCCCGGCTTCCTCACCCAACAGCGGTATCTGCCGATCTACGACCGTGACCTCAACCGCTCGTTCCCGGGGAACCCGTCGTCGACGAGCGCCAAGCGGATGGCCGACCGGATCTTCCGAAACTTCGTCGAGCCCTGCGATTTCGGCCTCGACTTCCACACCTCGACGCGGGGGCGGACCAACATGCTCCACGTCCGGGCGGACATGGCCCAAGAGGAGGTGGCGCGACTGGCGTACGCGTTCGGCGCGAGCGTCGTCGTCGACGGCGCGGGGAGCGACGGGACGCTCCGAGGGGAGGCGACGCGTGCGGACGTCCCGACGGTCACGGTGGAGATGGGGGAGGCTCACCGGTTCGAACGGGGCCTCATCGACGATGCACTCGACGGCGTCGAGAGCGTCTTCGCGGAGTTCGGCCTCCAGGATCGGGGCGCCGTCCGCTGGCCTGGGTGGCGGACGGTGGTGACCGAGAAGGCGTGGATCCGAGCGGAGGCAGGGGGATTGGTCGACCTGCACTACGAGCGTGGCGGCCTGGTGCGCGAGGGGGACCGCCTCTACACCATCACCGACCCGTTCAAGGCCGACGGGGTGTCGGTCGACGCCCCCTTCACCGGCGTGTTGCTTGGCGTCCTCGAGAACCCGGTGGTGTATCCGGGGAACCCCGTCTGTCACCTCGCCGAACTCGACGAGGAGACGGCCCGGACCGTCGAGCGGCGGATCGAGAGGTGACGACGGACGACGAGCCTCGAAGTGACGATCAACGAATATAGCGATCAACGAGCGGATTCGTCGCGTCTCGGCCGACCGGAGCGTACGTAACTTCTATACCCTGCCGGTCCCGACTCCCGGACGAGCATGAGTCAGTCCTACGATCGGGGTCTCATCGAGGATTTCGGCCGATGGCGGGAGTTTTCGGCCGGGATGTGGGCCTGGATCTTCCACAAGTTCACCGGGTGGGTGCTGATCGGGTACCTCTTCACCCACGTCGCCGTTCTGAGTACGGCGCTCACGTCGGCGAGCGCCGACCCCGCGACGGTCGCGGCGAATCAGGACCTCTACACGCAGACGATTCAGGCCCTGGAGAGCCTGTTGGTCGTCCGCATCCTCGAGGTCGGGTTGCTCGCGGTGGCGGTGTTCCACATCCTGAACGGGACTCGACTGTTGTTGATCGACCTCGGGATCGGCCTCGAATCACAGGACCGTAGTTTCTACGCGTCGCTCGTCCTGACGGGTGCCATCGTCGTGGCGAGCGTCCCCACGTTCCTCGCGGGGGTGTCGCTCTGATGGCGGAGCGCTACTCCTCGTTCACCGAGGGCGGCCGTCTGTGGCTCTGGCAGCGCATCACCGCCGCGTTCCTGATCGTCGTCCTCGCCTTTCACTTCTTCCTGCTGCATTTCGTCCACCACGCCGACGAGGTGACGTTCGGGATGAGCGCCGGGCGGATGCAGCAGTGGAGTTACTACTCGCTGATGATCCTCTTTCTCGTGACGGCGACGTTCCACGGGGTCAACGGCGTCTACAACGCCTTGATCAACGCCGGACTGACGGGCGTCAAACGACGCGTCGTCCAGGTCGTCCTCGGCGGCGCGAGCCTCCTCCTCCTCGTCCAAGGCGTTCGAACCGCGAACGCCTGGGCGGGCATCGACCTCCTCCCGATACTATGAGCACGCAACGACCGGAACCCGAGACCGAGACGGAGAGTGCGGAAACCGAGGCCGAGGCCGACGCGGAGACGCCGAGCGAGCGCCGCGAGGCGGCGAAGCGCCGCCGCGCCGAGCGACGCGAGCGGGAACGCGTCGAAGAGGAGGAACGGGCCGCGGCCGACGCGGAGCGCTATCACCTGAAGGTGTTCCGCTACGACCCCGAAGTCGAGGGGAAACAGGAGCCGCGGTTCGACGACTTCCACGTCCCCTACGAGCAGGGGATGACGGTGCTGGACGCCCTCATCTACGCCCGCGACGAGTTCGACGTCAGCCTCACGTTCCGCCACTCCTGCCGGCAGGCGATCTGTGGGTCGGACGCCCTGTTCGTCAACGGCCGCCAGCGACTCGGCTGTCAGACTCAGCTTTCGGACCTGGACCAGCCGGTGCGGATCGAACCGCTCCCCCACCAGGAGGTCGTGAAGGATCTGGTCGTCGACATGGAACACTTCTACGACCAGATGGAGTCGGTGGAGCCGTACTTCCAGACGACCGACCGACCGGAGGAGGAACTCGAAGAGCAGCGACAGACCCGCGAGAACAGGGAGAAGATCAAGACCTCGACCCGGTGTATCTGGTGTGGAGCGTGTATGTCCTCGTGTAACATCGCGGCGGGCGACAACGAGTATCTGGGCCCGGCGGCGATCAACAAGGCCTACCGCTTCGCGATGGACGAACGCGAGGGCGAGGAGATGAAACAACGCCGCCTGGAGATCGTCGAACAGGAACACGGGGTCTGGCGGTGTCAGACCCAGTTCTCCTGTACCGAGGTGTGTCCGAAGGACATCCCCCTCACCGAACACATCCAGGAACTGAAACGCGAAGCGGTCAAGAGCAACCTGAAATTCTGGTAACCATGCACGAATACGACGTCATCGTGGTCGGCGCGGGCGGCGCCGGCCTACGCGCGGCCATCGCGGCACAGGAGGCGGGAGCGGACGTGGCCATGGTCACGAAACTCCACCCCGTCAGGAGCCACACGGGTGCGGCGGAGGGTGGGATCAACGCCGCCCTGCGCGACGGCGACGACTGGGAGATGCACGCCTACGACACGATGAAGGGGTCGGACTACCTCGCCGACGCCCCCGCCGTCGAGGCACTCACCCAAGAGAGTCCCGAAGAGGTTATTCAACTCGAACACTGGGGGATGGCCTTCTCCCGCGACGACGACGGCCGTGTCTCCCAGCGACCCTTCGGCGGCCTCTCGTTCCCACGGACGACGTACGCGGGCGCGGAGACGGGACACCACCTCCTGCACACGCTGTACGAGCAGGTGGTCAAACGAGGGATCGAGGTGTTCGACGAGTGGTACGTCCTGAACCTCGCGACCACCGACGAGGACGACCCCGACGAGCGGTCGTGTCACGGGGTCGTCGCCTACGAGACGGCGACCGGGAACGTCGAGGCGTTCCGCGCCCGCGACGGCGTCATCCTCGCGACCGGTGGTCTTGGGCAGGTGTACGATCACACCACCAACGCGGTCGCCAACACGGGTGACGGCGTCGCGATGGCCTACCGCGCCGGTGTCCCCGTCGAGGACATGGAGATGATCCAGTTCCACCCGACGACGCTCCCCTCGACGGGCGTCCTGATCTCCGAGGGGGTCCGCGGCGAGGGCGGCATCCTCTACAACGACGACGGCGAGCGGTTCATGTTCGAGCACGGCTACGCGAACAACGACGGCGAACTCGCTTCTCGGGACGTGGTGTCGCGGGCCGAACTGACCGAGGTGAACGAGGGCCGGGGGATCGAAGACGAGTACGTCCACCTGGACATGCGCCACTTGGGTGAGGAGCGCATCGTCGACCGCCTCGAGAACATCCTCCACCTCGCCGAGGACTTCGAGGGCGTCGACGGACTCGAAGAACCGATGCCGGTCAAACCCGGCCAACACTACGCGATGGGAGGTATCGAAACCGACGAGTTCGGTGGGACCTGTATCGACGGCCTCTACGCCGTCGGCGAGTGTGCCTGTGCGAGCGTCCACGGGGCGAACCGGTTGGGCGGCAACGCGCTGCCGGAACTCATCGTGTTCGGGAAACGAGCCGGTCGGCACGTCGCCGGCGAGGACCTCGGCGAACCGCAGGTGACCGCCGGGCGAACGCCGAACGCGGAGACGGCGTCGGTCGACACGCCGGTCTCGCTCGGCGAACCCTGGGGTGGAGAGGGCGACGCCGTCGCTGACGGCGGGGCCGCCGCCGACACCGCCACTGCGGTCGTCGAACGGGCGCTCGACCGCGAACGGGAGCGCGTGGAGCGCCTGCGTGACCGCGACGAGGGGGCCCAGCACGCCGACATCCGGGCGGCCGTCCAGCGGACGATGACGGAGAACGTCAACGTGTTCCGCGAGGAGGACGCGCTGAAGGAGGCGTTGGTCGACATCCACGCCGCGCGGGAGCGGTACCGGGACGTGTACGTCGCCGATCCCTCCAGTACGTACAACACCGAGTTGATCCAGACGATAGAGACGCGAAACCTGCTCGACATTGCGGAGATGATCACGGTCGGCGCGCTGGCGCGCGACGAGTTCCGCGGCGCACACTGGCGCAAGGAACACCAGGAACGGAAGGACGACGAGTGGCTCAAGCACACGATGGTGTCGTGGTCGGACGGGTCGCCGGAACTCTGGTACAAACCGGCCGTCCTCGAGGGCGAGGCGAAGACGTACGAACCGAAAGAGCGGAGCTACTGACCGCCCGACTGGGCGGATCGAAGGGACGGCCTTCGGACCCACAGACCCGCTTCAACGACCGGCCGAGCGTCGCAGGGTGTGCCTAATTATCACAGTCGAAGCCTAGCCAGTTGATTTATTACCACCGACGGCCTTGTCTAGGCCAAGCACGCCGACGCGCGACCGTGCGGGAGCGATATCCCCCCGACTCCGGCCCGGCGTGCCAACACACTTATGAAACTTAAGAACTTTATCGCAGACGACCGCGCAGTGAGTCCGGTCATCGGCGTGATCCTGATGGTGGCCATTACCGTTATTCTGGCCGCCGTCATCGGCACGTTCGTCCTCGGACTCGGCAACCAGGTCCAAGACACCGCACCGCAGGCGACGTTTAGCTTCGACTTCGAAGAGAACACCGGCACTTACAACGTGACTGCTACCCACGACGGCGGTGACACGTTCACCAGCGAAAACACGAACTCGCTGAACCTATCTGCCAGCGGAGAGAGTGATCAAGCCTTTGACTTATCGGTCTCGGCTGGGGACTCGGAGAGCATCGATAGTGTCGACTCAGAAACTACCGTCCGCGTCATCTGGACGTCGCCCAACGGCGACAACACCGCGACCATCGCCCGCACCACCACGCCGTCATAATCGACGCCGCGGCACCGTTTTTTCCGAACCGTGACATTCAGTAGCGACGCGTCCGAACGCGGGGTATGGTGGACGCCGACGCGTTTCTGAGCCGCGACACGCTGTTGATACTCTTCCTCCTGGTGGTCGGCATCGGCGGGTCGGGGGTCGCCCGGGGGGTGCTCGCCGAACGGGGGTACGGGGCCGTCGGATCGCTCGTGTTCGTGATGGGCTACAGTACGATGGTGGTCCTGCTGTGGTGGGGCTGGATCAGACCGCTCGACATCACCGGCCCGAGCGGGCGGTAGCGAGCGGTGACCGGCAAACGGAACTTTAATGGCCGATTCCGGGCGAGTTGTGCGTACGAATGCTCCCGTTACAGGTCATCGACAGTTTCCTGCTCGAGTACAACGTCGGGCAGGCGCTGCTGTTGGTCTTCATTCTCGCCACGGTCGGGACGCTCTCGCTGCGATCCCGTCGGCTCGTCGCCATCAACACGACGGTGTTCGGCCTCGTGTTCATCATGACGCCCCAGTCGCTCGCGCCGGTCCACTACCTGTTTCTCGGCATCGTCATGCTGGTCGTCGGCCCAGTACTGTGGGTGACGGCGGAGCGGTGACGCCGGAACGGAGCGCGACGTTTAAGCGACCGAGGCCGCAAACGACCCCATGACGAACCCGGGTGTGCCCGGCGGCGAGACGCGGACGATCGACCTGCCCTGCGGCGAAACCGTCGGTGTCACCGAGTTCGACCTGGGGATGCGGGAGTTCGAGTGTCCCTGTGGGGACGCCCACGCCGTCGTGATGGACGTCCACCCGCCAGAGCGGTTCCTCCCCGACTTTCTGGTGGAGATCCTCCGGGAGACGGTCGAGACGACGAGCGAGGAGATGCCGGAGTTCGACACGCCCCACTTGCTCGGCGTCGTGTTGGAGGAGTTCCCCGACCGGGTGGCGACGGCGGATCTGAGCGAGGACGGCGACGTGGGGTACGCGCTCCTGTGGGTGACGGGGTTCGACGCCCGTCGCCTCCACGAAATCGTCGTCGAACTCGTGGTGGAGTTGATGGAACACGCCGTCAGCCACGCCGAGGACGACGCCACGATCCAGGAGTTCGAACGCCAGATGGTCGACTTCGACGTGTCGGCGTTCGTCGATCAGTACCGCGCGGAACGCGACCTCGAGGCCGACGACGTGTATCGTAGCGCTTGAACGTCGACGGAAACCCGATCGCGCCCGATCCGTGTCGGGTGCACGGACCGGTTCGACCGCTACGATACGTCTGACAACCGTCCGACGGTCGTCTCACTGAACACTAAGTCGTACCCGATCCTTGTGAGACGTATGCGCCCCCAGTCGAGGGAATACGAGCAACTCCGGGGCGTGCTCGCGGACGCCGACGAGCCGTTGACCGCACGGGATATCCTGTCGCTCCTGGGAGAACAGGAAGAGTTCGAGAGCGCCCACCGCGTCGCGACCGTTCTCGGTCGCTGGGCCGAGCGGGGAGAAGTCGAGGTGCTCCAGGAGAGTCCGTACCGCTACCGCCTGAACAACTGAGACGGCACTCGGTTCGAGAGTCCCCCCGAAGCGGCGACGATCCGTCCCGACGGTCGGCAGTCCGGAGACGCCCACTCGGAGCCGTTTCGAAATCCGTAATTTCGCTTCGCATCTCGTACCGTTTCGTCGGGCTTATTACGATGTGCGAACTCCGATTCGACGATGACCGACGAGGCCACCGTGGCGGATCCCTCCGCCACCGAATCCGAGAACCGGACGATACTGTTGATCGGCAGCGGCCCGATCCAGATCGGACAGGCCGCGGAGTTCGACTACTCGGGCGCGCAGGCCTGCCGAGCGCTGCAGGAGGAGGGTGCACGGGTCGTCCTCGTCAACTCGAACCCCGCGACGATCATGACCGACCCCGACATGGCCGATCGGGTGTACATCGAACCGATCACGACCGAGGCCATCGCCGAGATCGTCCGGACGGAACAACCGGACGGCGTGATCGCGGGACTGGGCGGGCAGACCGGACTGAACGTCACCGCGGAACTCGCCGAGGAGGGCGTCCTCGAGGAACACGACGTGGAGATCATGGGGACGCCGCTCGACACCATCTACGCGACCGAGGACCGCGACCTGTTCCGCCAGCGGATGGAGAAGATCGGCCAGCCGATGCCGCAGTCGACCACGATCCGTCTCGACGACGACGAGTCGGCGTCTGACATGGACGAGACGACCCTTCGGAGCCGCGTCGAGGCGGCCGTCGACGAGGTCGGTGGCCTGCCCGTGATCGCACGGACGACGTACACCCTCGGCGGGTCGGGATCGGGCGTCGTCGACGACATGGACGAACTCGTCGAACGCGTCCGGCAGGGACTGCGCCTCTCGCGGAACGACGAGGTGCTGATCACCGAGTCCATCGCCGGGTGGGTCGAACTGGAGTACGAGGTGATGCGCGACGCCGACGACTCGACGATCATCATCTGCAACATGGAGAACCTCGACCCGATGGGCATCCACACGGGCGAGTCGATGGTCGTCACGCCGTCGCAGGTGATCCCGGACGAGGGCCACCAAGAGATGCGCGACGCGGCGCTCGAAGTCATCCGCGAACTCGGGATTCAGGGTGGCTGTAACATCCAGTTCGCGTGGCACGACGACGGCACTCCCGGCGGCGAGTACCGCGTTGTCGAGGTGAACCCGCGGGTGTCGCGGTCCTCCGCACTGGCGTCGAAGGCGACGGGCTACCCGATCGCTCGCGTCACCGCGAAGGTCGCACTGGGCAAACGCCTCCACGAGATCGACAACGAGATCACGGGCGAGACGACGGCGGCGTTCGAGCCTGCGATCGACTACGTGGTGACGAAGGTACCCCGGTGGCCGATCGACAAGTTCGACGACGTGGACTTCACCCTCGGCCCGGCGATGAAGTCGACGGGTGAGGCGATGTCCATCGGGCGGACCTTCGAGGAGTCGCTGTTGAAGGCGCTGCGCTCGACCGAGTACGACCCCGCCGTCGACTGGAGCGACGTGGACGACGATACCCTGGCGACGGAGTATCTGACGCGGCCGACGCCGGACCGCCCGTACGCGATGTTCGAGGCGTTCGACCGGGGGTACACGGTCGAGGACGTCGTCGACCTGACCGGCATCAAGGAGTGGTACGTCGAGCGGTTCAAGCGTGTCTCCGAGTCGGTCGCCGCGGCCGCCGAAGGCGACTTCACCGAGGCGGCGGTGAAGGGCGTCACCAACGCCGAAATCGCGTCCGCCGCGGGATCGGACGTGGGGACCGTCGAGACGGCGGTCCCCGGCCGGACCTACAAGCAGGTCGACACCTGCGCCGGCGAGTTCGCCGCCCAGACGCCGTACTACTACTCCTCGCGGAAACCGGAGTTCGTCACCGGGCCGTTCGAGGGTGACGCGGCCGCGGGCGAACTCCGCGTCGACCGCGACATCGAGAGCGTCGTGGTCGTCGGCGGCGGCCCGATCCGGATCGGACAGGGTGTCGAGTTCGACTACTGCTCGGTCCACGCCATCCAGGCGCTCCGCGAGGAGGGAATCGACGCCCACGTCGTCAACAACAACCCCGAGACGGTGTCGACGGACTACGACACCTCCGACGGCCTCTTCTTCGAACCGATCACCGCCGAGGAGGTGGCGGACGTGGTCGAGGCCGCGGACGCCGACGGCGTGATGGTGCAGTTCGGGGGGCAGACCTCGGTCAACATCGGTCACCCGCTCGAAGCCGAGATCCAGCGCCGCGGACTGGACTGTGATATCCTCGGGACGAGCGTCGACGCGATGGACCTCGCCGAGGACCGCGACCGCTTCAACCGTCTGATGGACGACCGCGGCATCGCCCAACCCGAAGGAGGCTCCGCGACCAGCGAGGCGGAGGCGCTCGAACTGGCGCGGTCGATTGGCTACCCCGTCCTCGTCCGTCCCTCGTACGTACTGGGCGGGCGCGCGATGGACGTGGTGTACGACGACAAGGAACTGAAGGAGTACATCGAGGAGGCGGTCCGGGTCTCGCCGGACAAGCCGATCCTCATCGACGAGTTCCTTGACGACGCCGTCGAACTGGACGTCGACGCCGTCGCCGACGGCGACGACGTGTTGATCGGCGGCGTGATGGAACACGTCGAGAGCGCGGGCGTCCACTCGGGTGACTCGGCGTGTATGATCCCGCCCCAGGCCGACGCGGTGACGGACGTGATGGATCGCGTCCGCGAGGTGACCCTCGAAATCGCCCGCGAACTCGACACCGTGGGCCTGCTAAACGTCCAACTCGCCGTCAAGGACGGCACGGTGTACGTCCTGGAGGCCAACCCCCGCTCCTCGCGAACGGTCCCCTTCGTCTCGAAGGCGACGGGCGTCCCCATCGCCAAACTCGCCGCGAAGGTGATGGCGGGCGACTCGCTGTCGGATCTGGACGTCGACGAGCAGATTCCCGAGAAAGTGAGCGTGAAGGAAGTCGTCCTGCCCTTCGACCGCCTGCAGGGGAGCGACCCCCGTCTGGGCCCGGAGATGAAGTCGACGGGTGAGGTGATGGGGACGGCCGACACGTTCGGCAAGGCCTACGAGAAGGCCCAGTCCGCGACGGGGAAGGCCATCCCCACCGAGGGGACGGCCGTGATCGACCTCTCGGCCGACGAGTTCCCCGACCCCGACAGCGAGTCGGGGCGAGCCCTGCGCGAGGGCTTCGCCGACTTCTTCGACGTCCGCGCGTTCGACGACCTTCGGTCGGCGATCCGGAGCGGCGAGGTCGACATCATCGTCTCGCGCAACCGCGAGGCGCTCGAAGTCGCCGTCGAGGAGGACGTGACCTACTTCTCGACGCACGCCTCCGCGAAGGCGACCCTCGAAGGCCTGCGTCACCACGACGACCCCATCGACGTGGAGGCCACCTCCGACCGGCCCCGTCGGACGCAGAACTGGGGCGGGCAGTAGCCGACGTCGCGGGCGGCCGTCTTTCCGTTTCAGTCGAGTTTGTCGAGCGCTTCGAAGAAGTCGGTGGCCGGCCCGGCGACACGCATCGGCGAGTCGGCCAATCCGACCCGCACCTCGGCCGGCGGGTCGAGTTCGCGGAGGACGCGCCCGTCGCCGACGACGACCGCCCGGTCCGCGCCGTCGACGTCGACGGCGACGTCGCTGTCGGTGCCGACGAGGAGCGGCGGCATGCCGTCGCGTGCGCACATCTCGTTGACGACGAGGCCGTCGACACGAGGGTGGACCAGCGGACCGGACTCGCTGAGGTTGTACGCCGTGCTCCCGGTCGGCGTAGCGACGAGGACGCCGTCGGCGCGACCCTCGGAGTAGCGCGCGCCGTCGACGCGAAGGGTAACGTCGACGCCGCCGCCAGGCCCGCGGATCGGCCCCTGGACGACCACCTCGTTGGTGGCTGGAGGTGCGGTCCAGCCGTCACCGTGGGCCGCGAGTCGTGGCGCTTCGCGGACGGTCAGGTCGCCGGCACGAAACGCCGCCACCTCGTCGAGAACGGCGTCGACCGCCTCCTCGGGGCCGACGGCGTTCAGGAAGCCGACCTCGCCGAGGTTGACGCCGAGGATGGGTGTGCCGTCGGCCCCGCGGGCGGCGTAGAGGAAGGTGCCGTCGCCGCCGATGCTGACAACGAGGTCGCAGGCGTCGAACGCGTCGATGGGCGTCCCGTCGACGCCGAGTGCCTCGGCGGTGGTGGCGTCGACCGCGATCGACGCGTCCGCCTCGTGGAGGCGGTCCCGGAGGTCGGCTGCGAGTGCCGCCGCCCGGTCGTTGTCACGCTGGGCGACGAGGCCGACGTACATACCCCGGCCTCGCGCCGGGGGAAAAAAAGCGCACCGGAGACAACATTGATGAGACCAGGGTCCGGAGTCCGATACCATGGTGCAGCGCGCGGGGGCGGCCGTCGACGACCGGCGCGAACGCTCGGGCCGTGAGAACCGATGAGCGACGACGAGGACTGGTTCGAGCGGGCGCTCGGGGAGAGCGATACCGACGCCGAGAGCGATACCGACGCCGAGAGCGATACCGACGCCGAGAGCGATACCGACGCCGAGAGCGATACCGACGCCGAGAGCGATACCGACGCCGAGAGCGATACCGACGCCGAGAGCGATACCGACGCCGAGAGCGATACCGACGCCGAGGCGACGTTTCCGGAGTCCGAACCGTCGACACCCGACGAGAACGCCTTCGAGGATTTGGGGTCCGGCGTCGATGGCGAGCCCGACATCGATCCCGACGACGGTGACGGCGACTCGCCGTTCGACGAGGACTTCGCCAGCGCCTTCCAGAACGCGCCGGATCCCGAAGGCGGATCCGGCGGCGAGGCCGACGAGGGCGGGCCGCCGGGCGGGTTCGGCGACGAGGGTGGCGGAGGGTTCGACGCGGACGCGGAGTTCGAGTCGTCGATCGAACGGATCAAACTCGGGATCGAGGGATTGGACGAGATGGTCCTCGGCGGCGTGCCCAAGCGGTCGCTGATCTCGATCATCGGTTCCGCGGGGACGGGCAAGACGACGTTCGGACTGCAGTTTCTCAACCGGGCGCTGATCGACGGCAAGCGGAGCGTCTACATCACCTTAGAGGAGAGCACGGAGCGCATCTACGACACGGCCGAGGAGAAGGGTTGGCCGTTCGCCGAGTACGCCGAGGAGGGGCGGTTGGCGGTCGTCCACCTCGACCCCGTCGAGATGGCGAACAGCCTGACGAGCATCCGGAGCGACCTGCCGGAACTGATCGAGGCGTTCGACGCCGACCGACTCGTCCTCGACTCGGTGTCGCTTCTGGAGATGATGTACGACCACCCCTCCGACCGGCGGAGCGAGGTGTACCGGTTCACCCGGTCGCTGAAGGAGGCCGGCGTGACGACGCTCGTCACCAGTGAGGCCAGCAGCGACAATCCGTACGGGTCGCGCTACGGGATCATCGAGTACCTCGCGGACGCGGTGTTCGTCCTGCAGTACGTGCGGCCCTCCGACTTCCAGGAGACGCGACTGGCTCTGGAGATACAGAAGATCCGCGACGCGAACCACTCCCGGGAGACCAAACCCTACGAGATCACCAACGAAGGGTTGAGTGTCTACAGGCAGGCGAACATCTTCTAGCCGTCGGCCGCCGGCGACCCGCGGGCGGCGGGGTCGAAGTCGTCGAAGTGGACGAACTCGTCGGTCTCCCGGCGGAACTTCCGGTCCCGTTCGACGTCGGGGGCGTCGTCGGCGGGGTAGCCGAGCGTGACGAGCAACACGGGTTCGTAGTCGTCGGGGACGCCGAACTCGTCGTGGAGGGCGTCGGCGTCGAACCCGCCCATCGGACAGGAGGCAACGCCGCGGTCCCAAGCGGCGTACATGAGCGCCATCGCGGCGAGCGAACAACTCTGGACCGTCCAGACGCGCCGCGTCTCGTCGTCCGCGTCGGCGAGGCTGGCGACGGTGTCGAGGCGCGCCTCGGCGGCGTCCTCGCTCGGGAGATACCCCTTCTCCAAGAGGTCCGCGGTGACGCGTTCGGCGTGGTCGCTGGGGTCGAGCGTCCCGAGGACGACGACCGCGGCCGCGGCGTCGGTGACGTGTTCCTGCCCGTACGCGACCGACTGGAGGCGCGCCAGGTCGTCACCGCGGAGGACGAGGAACTCCCACGGCTGGAGGTTGAACGAGGAGGGAGTGTGTCGGACGTCCTCGAAGACGGCCGAGAGCGTGTCGTCGTCGATATCGGTGTCGGCGTACTGGTGGACCGATCTGCGGGTTCGAGTGAGGTCGGTGAACTCCATCGGCCGTGGTAGAATCCCGGCAGTCAAGAACGGGACGGAGCCGGCCGAACTCGCCGACTGGGGGTCGGTGTCACGCCGTGCTACCGAACGACGGTCACGGGGACCGGCGACCGGCGAGCGACGGCCTCGGCGACGCTACCCAGCAGGACCCGGGAGACGCCATCGCGGCCGTGGCTCCCGAGGACGACGTGGTCGTACGGTTCTTCGTCGGCGACGGCGACGACGACACGGCCGGGATTCCCAACCTCGATCCGGTCGTCGACCGCCCGATCGACGCGTTCGCGCGCCGTCTCGAGCGTCGATCGGGCGGTCTCTCGGGCGCTCTCGTACCAAGCCTCCGAGTCACTGGGAAAGGTCCCGTGGCCGAGGCCAGCGGCCACCGGGTCGATGACGTACAGGAGGGTGACCGACGCAGTCGGCCACTCCTCGACGGCGAAGGAGAGCGCTGCCTCGGACTGGGGGGTCCCGTCGAACGGAACGAGGACGTGCGATGGCATACCACGGCGTACGCGGACCGGGTACAAAAACGGTCGTGGCCGGCGGCCCGAACCGGATCGGGGGGTCGCTTACCCGTACGGGGGGCGAACGGCGAACGATGCCGGAACGAACCACGCTCTCGACGCTGTCGGAGACGCCACACGCGGAGGTCTTCGAGACGCGCCGTCCCCGGACCGTCCGCCTGCGACTCGACGCCGACGAACGGGTCCCCCGACACACCCACGAGGGGACGGACGTCGTCGTCCACCTCCTCGACGGGCAGGTCGAACTGACCCTCGACGACGAGGTGTACGACCTCGACGCGGGCGACCTCATCCGGTTCAGCGGCGACCGGGAGGTGTCGCCGTACGCGGTCGAAGCGAGCACCGCCGTCGTCGTCTTCGCGCCGGCGGAGTAGGGGGAAGCCGAAACTATACAACTCGCGGGCGCGTACTCGGCGAGAGGTAGATGATCGGCCCCTCACTCGGCACCGTCCGAGACGACGGACGGGCCCAGTCGGAGCTCATCGGGGTCGTGCTGGTCGTGGGACTGGTCGTCGTCGGTGTGAGCGCGGTCGGACTCGTGGTCGTCACGAGCCAGGAGGAGCGGGCGGCGGCACAGAAGGCCCCGGTCGACGTGGCCGGCGACGTGGGTGACGGCTGGGCGACGGCGACACACCGCGGCGGTCCGGGCGTCCCGCGTTCCGACCTCGCCCTCGTCCTCGAAAGCGGTGGATCCGAACGGCGGTACACGTTCGACGACCCGGCCGTGACCCTGACCGGCGACGGCGACGACGTCTTCGAGGGGGGCGAGTCGGTGAACGTCAGCCACAGCTACGAGGGCACCGTCCGGCTCCGGGTGATCGAGACGAGTGAGCCGACCCGCCTGCTGTACGAGGAGACGTTCGACCTCGGAGGCGACGGAGCAGTTGACGACGGACCGACGATCCAGCGCTTCGACGTGAACGACACGTCCTCGGACGGCAACGCGTCCTTCGACGTGACGTGGCGCGCCACGGACCCGACGGGCGACCTGACCGACGTCGACGTGGAACTCGTCGACCAAGGGACCGGAACGGTCGAGGACAGCGAGAGTTACACGTACGGCGGGACGGGCGACACCGGAACCGAGACGTTCACGTTGCGCAACGTGAGCGGGGTCGGAAACGTGTACGTCCTGCGGATCACCGCCGAGGACGCGGCGGGGAACGTCGCGTCGGACGTGCGCGTCAGGGCGGTCGGCGGCGGCGGTGGCGGAGGGAGTCCGCCGGTCGTCGAATCACTCGTCGTGACCGACACCACGACGGGCCAGGACGCCTCGTTCGACGCGACGTACAACGCGACCGACGTCGACGGCGACCTGACCGAGGTGCGGGTGGAACTGATCGAGGACGATTCGGGGACCGTGGTGGACAGCGTGATCGACGACGACTACAACGAGACGAACGCGACGGGCGAGCAGACGCGGAGTCTCAGCGCACCGGGCAAGAACAAGGGCACGACCTACCGCATCGAGGTCACGGCAGTCGACGCGAACGGCGGCACCGACACCGAGGACGTGACCATCAGCGCCGGCAGCGGCGAAGAGGGCTCGGGCGGGGCGTCGGGGCCGACGGTCACGGGGTTCGACGTGTCGGACGAGTCGTTCGGAAAGACGGCCTCCTACAACGTCTCGTGGGCGGTCGAAGACGCCGACGGGACCCTCGACTCGGTGACGGTGCGCCTCGTGGAGACGGGGAAGAACAATCCGGACGCGGAGGAGATATACGACGTGACCGGTCAGTCGTCCGCGAGCGACACGGTCACCCTCGAACCGAACGGCAACCGCTACGGGACGGAGTACCGGATCGAACTCGTCGTCACGGACGCCGACGGCCTCACGGCCAGCGAGTCGTGGACCGACACGGCTGACGGCACCGGCAGCAACTGAGCGTCCGTCGACAGAGGGACGCCCGGAGTCGGCTAGACTGCGTCACGTCGGGGGCCCCTACTGTGGCACGTCGACGAAGTACGTCCCCCGTCGGCCGTCTTCGAAGACGAACTCGACGACGAAGAAGTCCCGATCGGACACCTGGCCGTTGGTAGCCTTGAACGTGATGGTCGTCTCGGTCTCGTTGCCCGTCAGCGTGATCTCCGGGTCGAGCGTCTGGAACGGGCCGAGGACCTCGAGCGTCGCCGCGGTGTCGCCGGTCGCCGGATCGATCACGTCGAACGGCCCGGGGATCTGGTTGCTCTGTGGATCGTTGTAGAACGTGAGTCGGGCACGGACGACGTCGACGTCCTCGTCGCCGGTGTTGTTGAACGTCGCGGTGACCTCCTGGTTGTTGGGGTTGGCGGTCGAACGCAGTTCGACGGCGTTCGGCCCCGTCGGGTTGATGTCCGGGCCGGCCGTCCCGCGTTCGCCACCCTCTGGGACCTCGTTCAGCCCGATCGGGGAGCAGGCGACCTCGATCTCGCCGGACGCGGCGAGCGTCAGGTTGCCGTCGGCGACGGTGACGTCCTCGGGGGGTAGCTGGCCCTGTAGCAGGTCCTCCCACGTCGACTCGCTCAGGCCGGTGGGGTAGGTCACCTGGCCGCCGTCGACGGTCGTGCTGTCGATCCGTCCGGGAACCGGTTCCACGCTCACGGTGTCGGAACTGGCCTCCGAGAACGTCGTGTTGATCGGGACGACGTTGTACGTGTCGCCGTCGCCCGGTTGTCCGCCGGAACGATCTGTGCCTGATTGATCGTCAGGAGGAGGACGAGGATGCCCAGAACGAGGACGAAGCCGACGACTTCGGAGACGCCCCGGTCGTCACCCCTGAAGGACATAGGGACACCAGCGCAGGGGTAGGGTTAAACGCTCCGGCGGCCGGCCCCGGTATACGCAGTCGTTATATGTATCCGTCGCTTACCTCACGTCATGGACTCGGCGGTACTACTCGACCTCCTCGGCAACGAGAACCGCCGGCGAATCCTGCGGCTTCTGGCGCGAAAACCCTGTTATGTCACCGAGATCAGCGAGTATCTCGGCGTCAGTCCGAAGGCGGTGATCGACCACTTGCGGAAACTGGAGGAAGCGGGTCTCGTCGAGAGTCACACCGACGACCAGCGACGGAAGTACTTCCACATCTCGCGCAACCTCCGGTTGGAGGTGAGCGTCTCGCCGTACGGGTTCGGGACCAAGAGCGCCTACCCCGCGAGTTCCAGCCTCGACATGGACGGCAAGTGTCGGCACGTCTCGCTGGACGCACCGGGGAGCGCCGACGACGAGGTGGACGACCTCGCGGAGGCGTTCGACCAGTTACAGACCCTCGAAGACGAACTTTCTCTGGCCCAGCGGTGGGTGTACGGTCGGATCACGGAGGTACTGGATCGACTGACCGACCACCTCGGTGTCGACGCGGACAGCCGGTTCCACGCCGAGGTGCTGGCGGCCGTGGCGACGGGGGCACGAACCACGGAGAGCGTCGCGGAGGCGGTCGACGCGTCGCCGGACGCGGTCCGCGGGGCGCTGAACACCCTCGCAGACCGCGGATTGGTCGGCCGGACGGACGGCGAGTGGCGACTACAGTAGTTACAGGTCCCGGGTCAGGCCGACCCGGAGGTCACGCCCCAGATAGTGCCCGAGGAGCGCCGCGACCAGACCGGCGGTCGTCCCGACGCCGGCGATCCGAACGCCGTACTCCGCGACGACGGGAAACAGCGGCGTGACGAGCGCGGACAGCACGAACCCGAGGCCGGCGACGAGCGCACCGGCGAGGCCGGCCTCGACGTAGCGCCGCGTCGGCCAGACGAGTCCGAGGGCGAACCCGGCGACGGCGATGCCGAGGAAGCGACCGACGACGCCGACGACGGGGACGCTCCCGCCGACCACGAGGCCGACGGTCGAGAGAACGAGTGCGAGGAGGAACGGTCGGAGGGCGAAGAGTCCCCGGACGCGCCCGCGGAGCCCGAACCGGGAGCGATCCCCGGTCGATCCGTCGGCCGCTGATTCGCGTCGGCTCATACCCCGACTGCGGGAGCGACGGTGAAGTGGCTTGCGCCGGGCAACGAGTGGATTCAAGTCCACCCGGCGGGTATCCCGTCGCATGAACCCAGGGGATCGCGTCCGCGTCGAACGCGGCGGCGTCGAGAACGAGGGCGTCCTCATGCCCTCGACCACGGCCGACCACCTCGTCGTGAAGCTACCCGGCGGCTACAACGTCGGCGTCGACCGCGACGAGGCCGCCGTCGAACTGTTGGAACGGGACGTCCACGACGTGGACGGAAGCGGCGAGGACGGCGACTCGACGATCGAGTTCGACGACGACCTCCCAACCGTCTCGCTCATCTCGACGGGGGGGACCATCGCCTCGACCGTCGACTACCGGACCGGCGCGGTGACCGCGCAGTTCGACGCCGAGGACGTCCTGCGTGCGGTGCCGGACCTCGCGGGCCGGGCCAACTACCGCGGCCGGGTCGTCGCCAACATTCTCTCGGAGAACATGACGCCCGCGGTGTGGCAGGACCTCGCGACGGCCGTCCACGAGGAGATAGAGGCCGGCGCCGACGGCGTCGTCGTCATGCACGGCACCGACACGATGCAGTACACGGCGTCGGCGCTCGCGTTCATGCTCGACACCCCCGTTCCGGTGGTGTTCACGGGGAGCCAGCGGTCGGCGGACCGCCCCTCCAGCGACAACGTGATGAACGCGGTGTGTGCGGTGGAGGCGGCCAAGAGCGACCGGGCGGACGTACTCGTCTGCATGCACGCCTCGTCGAGTGACGACGCCTGCGCGCTCCACCACGCCACGCGGGTCCGCAAGAATCACACCTCGCGACGCGACGCCTTCGAGACGGTCGGGGCGGAGCCGGTCGGTCGCGTCGACTACGAACGCGAGGAAGTCACGTTCCGGCGCGACGGGCCGGCACGCGGGGAGACGGAACTCGGCCTCGCACCCGACCTGGAGACGGGCGTCGAACTCGTCAAGTTCACACCGGGGATGGACCCCGCGGCGCTCTCCTATCTCGACGACGCCGCGGGCGTGGTGATCGAGGGGACTGGACTGGGCCACGTGGCCACCGACTGGATCGACCGGATCGAGGAGCTCGTCGACCAGGGGACGGTCGTCACGATGACCAGCCAGTGTCTGGAGGGCCGGGTCTGTGACCGCGTCTACGACACCGGCCGCGACCTGCTGGAGGCGGGCGTCGTCGAGGCGGGCGACACCCTACCGGAGACGGCGACGGCGAAACTGATGTGGGCGCTGGCGAACCGGTCCGATCCGACTGCGGCGATGCGGGAGTCGCTGGCCGGGGAGTTGCAGGCGCGGTCGGTGCCGTGGGTCTGAGCGGCGACAGCCGACCATAATCCACTTGCCCCTGCCCGGCACAGGGGAGGTATGATCCACGTCGTCGGCGGCGGCATCGCCGGACTGGCCGCCGCCTACCGACTCCAGAGGCACGGCCACGAGGTGACGGTGCTGGAGGCGGGCGACGACCTCGGCGGCCTCGCGGCGACCTACGAGACGGCGGGCGACGATATCGAGCAGTTCTACCACCACCTCTCGAAGTCCGAGGAGACCATCGTCGAGGTGGCCGAGGAGTTGGGGCTGGGCGACCACGTGGAGTGGCTGATCGGCAAGAACGCCTACTACGTCGACGGGATCGTCCACCCCCTCGACACCCTGCCACAGATCGCTGCCTACCCGCATCTGAGCCTCTACGACACGTTCCGGCTCGGCCTCCTCACGCTGGAGATCGACGTCCGGGGTGGCCGCCCCCGCTTCGACACCTACGACGACCTGACCGACTTCGAGGACGTCCCGATCAAGGAGTTCCTCCTCGAACACACGACCCGGGGCGTCTACGAGAACTTCTTCGAACCCTTGCTGGACGCCAAGTTCGGTGACCGGAAGGTGGACGTGAGCGCGGCGTGGCTGCTGGGGCGCATCAAGTTCCGTGGCGAGCGCGACCTCCTGCGGGGCGAGATCCTCGGCTACTTCGACGGCGGGTTCGCGACCCTGATCGACGCCCTCGTCGACGCGGTGGACCGGGAGAACGTCCGGACGGGCGCTCGCGCGACCGACCTCGACGTGCGGGGGGAGGCGGTCGAGTCGATCACCGTCGAGACCGACGCGGGCGTCGAGACGCGCTCGACCGACGGCGTCGTCGTCGCGACGATGCCGAACGTCTTAGAGGAGCTGACAGGGTACACCTGCGACATCGACTTCCAGGGAGCGGTGTGTGCCGTGGTGACGATGGATGAACAGCTGACGGAGACGTACTGGCTCAACGTCGCCGACGACGCACCTTTCGGCGCGCTGATCGAACACACGAACTTCGTGCCGCCGGAGCGCTACGGCGGGGACAACCTGCTCTACGTCGCGAGTTACGTGCAGGACCCGAGCGAGGCGGTGTGGCGGATGGACGACACGGAGTTGCGGGAGTCGTGGCTGGGAGGGATCGCGGAGATGTTTCCAGCGTTCGACCCCGCCGACGTGAGCGAGTTCCGCGTGGCGCGCAACCCGCGGGCCGCGCCGGTGTACGAGCGGGGATACCTCGAGATGGTGGTGCCGTACGACTTGTCCGAGGTGGCCGAGGGCGTCTACTACGCGGGGATGGCGAGTCGGGCACAGTACCCGGAGCGGAGCCTCAACGGCGGCATCGTCGCGGGGTTCGAGTGTGCGGATCTGATCGCGGAGGATTAAGCCTCGCCTTCGTCCTCGTCGACGCCGGGAGCGGCGGTGACGTCCACGTCCGCAGGTTCGTCGTGCCCGCCGACGACGACGTTCCCGTCGCCGTCGTCGACGTAGACGTCGTCGGCGAAGCCGCCCTCGGCGTGGGGGTGGACGGGGTCGTCGAGGCGTTCGGGGGTCGCCGGGGCGTCGGGGAGGGTGTCGCCGTACTCGCCGAGCGGGTCCGCGATGGTGATGCCGTGCCGGTCGAAGAAGTCGCCGTAGCGGTCGTGGTGGGCCTCGAGTTCGTCGGCGGGGAACTCCATCATCTCGGTCCAGCCGTGGTTGTAGAACTCGAAGTTGGCTTGGATGTGGGTGATCTCGCGGGCCTCGGCCTCCGAGAAGCCAGCGTCGAGAGCGTCGACGTAGGTGTCGAACGTGCGGTCGAAAAAGGCCTCCAGTCGGGGTTCGCGCTCCCCGCGGCGGCCCTCGGCGGCCTTCTCGCCGAAGACGTCGACGTGGAGGTCGACGAGTTTCTCGCGGACCTTCTCACCGACGACGGGCATGGTGAGCGCCTGCTTGGCGGCGAAGTGTCGGACGTTCTGGCGGAGTTTCATCGCCGTTGGTTGGGACCCTCCGGTCTTCAACCCACCGGTAGGGCGGAGTTCCGGCGAATTTCGCGGATAGCAACCGACATTAACCCGCACCTACAAACCACGGTATATGACCCAGTCGTATGTGATAATCGGCGACGGGATCGCCGGCAGTTCCGCCGCCGAAACGTTGCGCGACGAGGCTCCCGACGCCGACATCACCGTCATCACCGACGAGGGTGAAGCCCTCTACAACCGCATCCTCATCAAGGAGTTCGCCAAGGGGAAACTCCCCGAGATGCCCGTCTCGATCCACGAACCCGAGTGGTACGAAGAGCGGGACATCGACCTCCGACTCGACACGCTGGTCACGGACATCGACACCGACGCCCACCGACTCCGAACCCACGAAGACGAGACTATCGAGTACGACAAACTCCTCGTCGCCACGGGCGGGACGCCGACCCAACTGCCGGTCGAGAACAGCGACGCCGAGGGCATCCACCACTTCTGGACGTTCCAGGACGCCCGATCGATCCGCGAACACGCCGAGGCGGCGGAGACGGGCCTCGTCGTCGGGGCTGGGTTGCTGGGAATCGATCTCGCGGCCATCTGTGGCGAACAGGACGTCGACGCCCACTACCTCATGCGTGGCGACTGTTGGTGGCGCTACGCGCTCTCCACGGAGGGTGCGGAGATCCTCCACGACGCGATGCGCGACCGCGGCGTCGAACCCGTCTTTCAGAGCGGCGTCGACCGTTTCGAGACCGACGACGGCCACGTCACGGCGGCGGTCGACCCCGACGGCGACCGCTACGAGGGTGACTTCGTCGGCATCGCCATCGGTCTGAACTACAACACGGAGATCCTGCAGGGGACCGACGTCGATGTCGACGACGGGATCCTTGTCGACGAGTACATGCGGACGAACGTCGACGACGTCTTCGCCGCCGGCGACATCACGCGGTACCACGACACGATCCTCGGGGAGCGCGCCCAGAACGGCTCGTGGGACAGCGCCAAGGCACAGGGGACGGTCGCCGCGAAGAACATGCTCGACCCCGAGTCCGAGGCGTTCCGGTTCGTCTCGTCGTACTCGATCACGCACTTCGACTTCCCGTTCCTCTCCTTTGGCCACCCGACAATCGGGGACGACGAGTGCGAGCGCAAGTACTCCGAGACGGAGTGGCGGCGGCTGGCGTTCAAGGACGGCAAGATCGTCGGCGGCGTCCTGATCGGCGATCTCTCGCCCCAGAGCGCCTACAAGAAACTGATGAAAGAGGAGCGCGTCGTCGCCGACCAGAAGGAGGCCCTCCTCCAGCAGTCGGTCGACCTCGACGACCTCGCGCCCGCCCAAGAACAGTAAGGTAAGGGGCAGCGGACGGCCCCGGATTCGCCCGAGATTTTATGTGAACACTCCGAGATGCCTCGGCACGTGAGTCACACTCACATGGTACACGTGGCCACGAGACGACACAACGCATGTCGAGGGAGCGTCGGTCGACGATCGGTAGCGACGGCGACGGCGACGGCGACGGCGGCGCCAGCAGGTCGGGGCACCGAGCCATGATCGTCGGCGTGCCGAGCGAGACGGCCGAGGGCGAAACACGCGTTTCGCTCATCCCCAAGGTGGCGAAGAAACTGGTCGACCGGGACATCGACGTGTGTGTCACGAGCGGTGCGGGCGTCGGGTCCGAGTGGTCGGACGACGCCTACCGCGAGGCGGGGTGTACGGTCGTCGACGGCCGGGACGAGGTGTTCGACCGGGCGGACGTGATCTGTCAGGTCAGGGGGCTGGCGGCCAACGAGGGAGAGCCGATGGACCCCTACCGGGAGGGACAGGTCGTGATCGGCACGCTCGGTCCCTACGACCTCGAGGAGGGGACGTGGGAGGAACTGGGCGACCGCCGGGTCAGCGCCTTCGCTCTGGAGTTCATGCCCCGCATCAGCCGCGCCCAGAGCATGGACGTGCTGTCGTCGATGGCGAGCGTCGGCGGCTACAAGGCGGCGCTGGTGGCGGCCGAGCGACTGCCCAAACTCTTCCCGCTGGAGATGACCGCCGCGGGCACCGTCCAGCCCGCGGAGGTGTTCGTTATCGGCGCGGGGGTCTCGGGGCTGAAGGCCATCTCGACGGCCGAGCGCCTCGGCGCGTCCGTCCGGGGGTACGACATCAGACTGGAGGTGAAACAGGAGGTCGAGAGCCTCGGTGCGGACTTCGTCGAACTCGACTTGGAGACGGAGGGGTCGGGCGACGACGAGGGGTACGCCGTCGAGATGGGCGAGGAGTTCTACGAACAACAGCGCAAGGAACTGGGGCGGGTCGTCCCCGAGTCGGACGTGGTGATCACGACGGCGGCCATCCCCGGCGCACCGGCACCCGAACTCGTCAGCGAGGAGATGATCACCGACATGGACGACGGCTCGGTGATCGTCGACCTCGCGGCGGCCGACGGCGGCAACTGCGATCCGACGGTGGCCGACGAGACGGTCACCTACGAGGGCGTGACGGTGTTCGGCCCGACCAACCTCCCGGCGACGGTGCCGGGGACGGCGAGTCAACTGTTCGCCAACAACCTGTACAACTTTCTCGACCACCTGCTGGAGGACGGCACACTCGATATCGACACGACGGACGAGATCATCGACTCGACGCTACTCACCCACGATGGCACGATACGACGACCCCACGAGGAGAGCGACGAACAGGACGCCGAAGACGAGGAGGACGGGACGGATGAGGGGTGACCGAGCGTGACGTTCGTCGGGAACCTGACGCTGTTCGTGCTCTCGGCGTTCGTCGGCTACGAGATCATCACGAAGATCCCGACGAACCTCCACACGCCGTTGATGTCCGGGGCGAACGCCATCTCGGGGATCACGCTCCTCGGGTCGGTCGTCGTCGCGGGGTCGGGATCGACGACCCTCGCGACAGCGCTCGGTTTCGTCGCGGTCGTGATGGCGACGATCAACGTCGTCGGCGGGTATCTCGTGAGTCACTTCATGCTCGACCAGTTCAGCCAGCGGGGGAAGTGAGATGGCGGGCGTGATCGGCGGTCTCCCGGACGCGGTGTTGCAGTTCGCGTACCTGATCGCGGGCGTCCTCTTCATTCAGGGGTTGCGCGACATGACACACCCGCGGACGGCGACGCGCGGGAACCAAATTTCGGCGCTGGGGATGTTCGTCGCGGTGGCGGTCACGGTGCTCTGGTTCGAGATCCTCTCGCCGCTGGTGCTCGCGGCCGCCCTCCTCGTCGGCGGGGGGATCGGCGCGTGGCTGGCGGTGACGGTCGAGACGACCGAGATGCCCCAGCTAGTCGGCCTGTTCAACGGCTTCGGCGGCGGTGCCTCCGCGCTCGTCGCGGGGGCGGAGCTGGTCGACCTCACCGCCACCGGGAGCGGTCTCCCGGTCGGCGTGACCGTGACGGCAGCCATCGCCGGCATCATCGGATCGGTGACGTTCTGGGGGAGTCTCGTCGCCGCCGGCAAACTCCACGGGCTGGTCGGCGACTCGCCCGTGAGCACCAACGTCGGTCACGGGATCAAGGTCGTGACGCTCCTGACCGCCCTCGCGGGTGGGGCCGCGCTGGTCGTCCAACCCGGTATCGTCGGCGGGGGGCTGGCCGACCTGGTCCCGTCGTACTGGGTTCTGGTCGTCGCCGCGTCGGTCCTTGGCGTGTTCCTCGTCGTCCCCATCGGCGGGGCGGACATGCCCGTGGTGATCGCGCTCCTGAACTCCTACTCCGGACTGGCCGCCGCGACGACGGGGTTCGTCCTCGACAACACCGTCCTCATCATCGCGGGAACGCTGGTCGGCGCGTCGGGGCTGATCCTGACGGTCATCATGTGCGAGTCGATGAACCGATCGCTGGTCAACGTCCTCTTCGGCGGCCTCGGGAGCGACGAGGAGTCCGAGGACATGGCGGACATCTACGAGGGATCGATCAGCGAAACCTCCGCCGAGGAGGTCGAGATGTTGCTGGACGTGGCCGACCGCGTCGTCATCGTCCCCGGCTACGGGATGGCCGTCGCACAGGCCCAACACGCCGTCGCCGAACTGGCCGAACTGCTGGAGGAAGAGGGCGTCGACGTCGAGTTCGGCATCCACCCGGTCGCCGGTCGGATGCCGGGACACATGAACGCGTTGCTGGCCGAGGCCGACGTCCCCTACGACAAGATGCGGGAACTGGAGGAGGTGAATCCGACGTTCTCCCAGACGGACGTCGTGATCGTCACGGGGGCCAACGACGTGGTCAACCCGATGGCGAACACCGACGACTCCAGCCCCATCGCCGGCATGCCGGTCCTGAACGTCGGCGAGGCTCGCTCCGTGATCGTCAACAAGCGCAGTCTCAGCCCCGGGTTCTCCGGCATCCCCAACCCGCTGTTCGCACAGGACAACACGAGCATGCTCTTCGGCGACGCCAAGGAGTCCATGCAGGAACTGGTGAACGTCTACAAGGAGAACCGCTAACTCCGTCCCGGGGCTCGCCGAGCGGGTAGTCGTACACGCCGCCGCACCGCTGTCGGCGGTTCCGCCGGTGAATTCAAACCCGAACGGCGGTGTATCTGGACGACGTGTCCGATCCTCACGACTTACAGCGGTTCGTCGCGGCGCAAGATCCCGTGATCGAACAGGTGAAGTCGGAACTGCGGTCGGGGCGCAAGCGAACCCACTGGATGTGGTTCGTCTTCCCACAGGTCGCCGGCCTCGGCAGCAGCGAGATGGCCCGGCGGTACGCGATATCGTCGCGGGCCGAAGCGGAGGCGTACCTGTCGCACCCGGTGCTTGGGCCGCGGCTGACGGAGTGTACGGGGATCGTGAACGGGATCGACGGGCGCTCGGCGACCGAGATATTCGGCTCGCCAGACGACCTGAAGTTTCGATCGTCCATGACGCTCTTCGACGCCGTCGCGGACGACCCGACTCCGTTCGGAACGGCGCTGGAGCGATACTACGGGGGTGATCCCGACGAGCAGACGTTACAGTTCCTCTCCGACTCCTGAGGGGTGCGGGGAGAGGCCATTCGGCGGGATCGACGAAACCTTTATCATCGTTAGTGTTCATTGGTATCATATGACACGGACCGTCGGCACGGAGTACGAGGTGAACCGAACGAACTCGGTGCCCGAGAGCGCCCGGGTCCGCCACTTCGACGAACTCGACGACGCGGCACAGGAGTATCTGGTTCACGTCGAGGCGGGCGCGTCGCCGCGGGATCCGACGACCCTCTCGGGCCTCGACGAGGGCGACGTGGTCGTGTTCACCGACTACTACCACATCCAGTAGGCGTGGCGGCCGGACCGAAGCGGTTTTGCCCGCGCCAGCGGTAGCGACCCTATGGACAGCGGCGGCACGATGACGCTCGCGTTCGAACTCGAGGCGCTCAAACGACTCGCGGATCCGAACGCGGTGTTCGACGACGCCCGCAAGTGGACCGAGTACGTGGGCGTCCTCAGCGATCGGCCGACGTACGTCGTCACCAACTTCACGCGCAAGCGACGCATCCGCCAGGACTTCTTCTCGGGACCGCGGGGCGTCGACGAGAGCCTCGAGAACGTGCGCGACCAGTTCGACACCGACCGGCACGTCTTCGTCGGTACGACCGACGAGGACCGGGCCGCCGCGGAGGCGGCCGACTGGGAGTTTCTGTCCGTCGAGGAGGCGGCGGAGTTCGCCGAGTGGGACCTCGGCGAACCGAGCGAGGAGGACCCCTTCGAGACCGAGACGCGCGACGACTGGCCCTGACCGACCGAAAGCCATAATCGCAGCCAAGCCTTGCCCATAGCCGATGAGTCACCAGTTGCCTGACGTACAGGCAAGCCAACCCGACGTGACCGTCGGGCTCAGTCAGGTCGGCGTGACCGGGGTCGAGAAACTCGTCAAACTCGACCGGAACGGGCAGCGCCCGATCGTGCTGATGGCGGAGTTCGAAGTGTTCGTCGACCTGCCCAGCGGCCGCAAGGGGATCGACATGAGCCGGAACATGCAGGTGATCGACGAGACTCTAGAGGCGGCCGTCTCGGAACCGTCCTACCGCGTCGAGGAGGTGTGTGGCGACGTGGCCGAACGCCTCCTCGAGAAACACGAGTACACCTCGACCGCCGAGGTCCGGATGGAGGCCGACTACGTCACCCGCGAGCAGACGCCAGCGTCGGGGCTCGACACTCAGAACACCGCGACGATCATCGCGGGGGCCGTCGCCACCGAGGAGGGGACCAGGGAAGAGATCGGTGCACGCGTCACCGGGATGACGGTCTGCCCCTGTTCGCAGGGGATGTCGGAGTCGCGGGCCCGCGAGACGCTCGCCAGCCTCGGCGTCGACGACGAGACGACCGAGGCGTTCCTCGACGAGGTGCCCCAACCGGGTCACTCCCAGCGGGGTCACGCGACGCTGACGATCACGAGCGAGGGCTCGCCCGACGTGGACCTCCGGGACGTGATCGACGTGGCTCGCGACGCGATGAGCGCCCGCATCTACAACCTCGCGAAGCGCCCCGACGAGGACCACATGACCTACCACGCCCACGCCAACGCGAAGTTCGTCGAGGACTGCGTGCGGTCGCTCGCCGAGTCCGTCGTCGAGGAGTTCGACCACCTCGCCGACGACACCGTGATCCACATGAAGCAGTCGAACGACGAGTCGATCCACCAGCACAACGCCCACGCGGAACGCGAACTCTCCCTGGAGGCGCTCCGAGAAGAAGTCGGATTCGAGGGGTAACGCGTCAGGCGTCGTCGGGATCGAGGGGCGTCGAGTCGGCCCACTGCCGGTCGAAGACGTCCCGGGCGTCGTCGGCGAACGCCGCGTCCTTGAAGTCGATCATGGCGAGCGTCTCGCCGGGATCGAGTGGGTTCGGCACCTCGATACACACCTCCACGTCGTCGACGAGCGTGAACGTGCCGTCGATGGCCGTCGACGCGCGGGACTCGTATCCGTCCCGCTCCGAGAGGCGGTTCGCGTAGGCCTCGCTGAGGTCGTCGGAGACGGTGTCGAGGAGCGCGGGGTGGATGAGGACCGACACCGTCACGCCCCGGTCCAGCGCCGCCTCGAACGCTTCGAGGGCCCGCTTACCGACCACGCCGAGGTCGACCTGGGTAGAGGGCACTCCGGCGACGTGCCGGATACGGTCGTCGGCGGCGGAGAGGCGTTCGAGCAACAGGTCGACTGTCTCCTCGGGGCCGACGGCGGCCGTCCAGAACTGTTCGTCGACGGCGTCGGCGGCATCGAGGTCACCGACCAAGTCGTCGGCGACGGCCTCGTAGCGCTCGGCCTGCTGGTCGAGTTCGCGCTTGCGCGCCTCGACGAGGCGATCCAGTGCGGCCTCGGGTTCGACCGCGACGTACTTCTTCGGGCGACTCGCCGCCTGACTCCGGACGAGGCCGCTGCCCTCCAGTCCGTTGAGGACGTCGTAGATCCGTCCCATGGGCACGCCGCTCGCGTTCGACAACTCCTTGGCCGTTGTCGGGCCGTGGTCGAGGAGCGTCCGATACGTCTGGGACTCGTACTCGGACAGCCCGAGGTCACGGAGCGAGGCCATACGCGAGGCTGATGGTCGACGGACAAAAACGAACCGCTCGTTTACTCGACGAGCGTGGCGACACAGTCGACGAGGTCGGACGGCGTCGTCACGGTTCGCGAGCGCTCGCCCACGCGGACGACGGCGGTCCCGGGATCGGCGTCCTCGGCGGCGGGCCGGACGACCTTCTCGTGGTCGGCGACACGGAGGGCAGCGCGGTGGAGGTCACTCCCGGGGCCGGGATCGGTCGCAACGGAGATCACCAGCGGGTCGCGACACAGGCGAGCGGCGACGGAGCCGTAGCCGGCGACACGGACGCCGAACCGATCCCACGCACCGGCGAACGCGCCGACCGCCTCGCTCGCGACATCGCGGTACCGGTCGTCACCCGTCAGGATCGACAGGTCGAGCAGGGCGTCGGCCATCTCGACGTTGTCGTCGAGTGGTCGGAGCGGGCGGTCGAGTAGCCCCGATCCCTCGGCCGGTCCGTCGCGGAAACAGCCGTCGGCGAACAGGGCCTCGACGGTGCGGTCGGCGACGTCCCGGGCCACCGCGAGGGCGTCGGCGTCGCCGAGGACCTGCGCCGCGCGGACGCCGGCGGCGACCGTCCGTGCCCCGTCGGACAGCAGGAGCGTCGGGGCGTCGGCGTCCACGTGGTGGCGGACGACGCCGTCGTCGACGAACGTCGAGCGGAGCGTCGAGAGCGTCCGGCGGGCGTACTCGCGGGGACGGTCGGCGTCGGTGTACGACGAGAGGACGAGCAGGGCGTCGACCGCGAGGGCGTTCGAGTCGGCGAAGGCCGTCAGGTCCGTCCGGGGTTCGCCGTCGTCAGCGGGCCCCTGACTCCCGCCGAACGCCGATCCGTTCCAGAGCACGTCGATCAGGTAGTCGACGGTTCGCTCGGCCCGGTCGCGGTAGTGCTCCTCGCCGGTGTAGCAATAGGCGTGGGCGAACGCCCGCACGAGTGCGGCGTTGTCCGCGAGGAGTTTCGCGCGGTCGGGGTCGGACCAGTCCCGACCCCGGGCGTAGCGGTAGAAGCCGCCACGCTCCTCGTCGAACAGGCCGCGGGCGACGGCGTCTACGGTCTGCCGGGCCTTCACGGGGTCGCGCTTGAGCGCGAACTCGATGGTTCGGGGCAGGGGAAACTTGGGTGTGTCGCCCCAGCCGCCGTTCTCGGCGTCGAACGCCTCGTCGAGTCGGCCGGCGAGGTGTTCCTCGATGCGGTCGGTCACCGCCCCCGACGGCGGCGGGTCGCCGGCGAGCGACCGCGGGACCCGGCCGGCGTCGAACCCGCTCTCGTCCCAGCGCTCGCGTACCCGGTCGATCACCTGTCGCATGCCGTCGGGGCCGAGAAAGCCCGCGCCGGCGATGCGGTCGCCGTCGGGCGTACAGAACACCGTCGACGGGAAGCCGCCGACGTTGTACCGCTCCCGGACCCGCGGGTGGCGGTCCACGTCGACGCGGACGGGCACGAACCCGTCGTTCAGGTTGGCCGCGATCCGTGGCTCGGCGTACGTCCGGGCGTCCATCTCGTGACACTCCCCACACCACGTCGCCGTCAGGGCGAGCAGTACGGGCGACCCCCGGTCGCGGGCTTCGGCGAACGACTCGTCGCCCCACGACCGCCACTCAACGCGCGTGCCCTCGGTCATAGCGTCACTCGGGGACGGGCGGGCCTAAGCCCTTCGTCGTCCGACCCGCGCGTCAAAAGGGCTATGAGTGGGCCGCCGGTAGTGGGCGGTATGCGCCTGCGCTGGGTGTTCGCGCTCCTGTTGCTCATCCCCTTGGCCGACGCCCTGTTGCTCGTCGTCGTCGCCGACGCCGTCGGCGCGCCGGTGACCGTCGCACTGGTCGTTCTCACCGGACTGATCGGTATGTTGCTGGTCCGAGCGGAGGGGCGACACACGATCAACAGCCTCCAGCGACGGCTCGCGACGGGCGAGGTGCCGACGAAGGAACTCATGGACGGTGGCCTGCTCATCGCCGCGGGTGCGTTCCTGCTCACGCCCGGCCTCGTGACCGACGCCATCGGCTTCCTGCTCGGCGTCCCGCTGACGCGGGCACCGATCCGGGCGGTTCTCGAACGACTCGTGGTGCGGCCGTACCTGGACCGCAAGAGCGGTGGCTTCGTCACCGGCGGCGTCTACACGGCCGGGTTCCCGAACGACGACGAGGACGTCTACGACGTGGACGGCGGTTCCTATCGCGTCGACGACGAGTAGAGCGCGAACGGAAACGCTTAAACTCCCGACCGGGCAACGGTTGAATGCGCTCACCTGGGCCAATAGCTCAGTCAGGTTGAGCGCTCGGCTGATAACCGGGAGGTCCGCGGTTCAAATCCGTGTTGGCCCACCTTTCAGACGGTCTCCGACCGTCGCTGGGGCCACAACTCCCCAGCCAACTCATCTCTGTTCCTACACACCTCGGAGACGCGTCACCGTACCGGGGGTTCCGAGTGCGTCGTAGGACCTGCGGGTCGTCGTCGCTATCGAGTGATCAAGACGATACTCAGCCCAGCGAACGCGATTCCGGCGAACTTCGTCAGCGTGACCTCGTCTCCGAGGACAGCCATGCTGATGATGGCCGCGACGACGAAGTACATCGCACCGAGCGTGGCGACTATCGTCGTCGATCCGTGGGAGAAGCCGATGTACATCGAGATGAGGCCGGCTCCGGTGAACAACCCGGCCACGCCGGCGAGCAGTCCACCTCTCGCCGTGACGGCGAGTGACGCGTCCGAAACGAGGAGGAACCCGAGTGCGAGGAGGCCCGCCACGAGATACGAGATCGCGGCCGCCGTCCTCGGGTCGATGGACTCCGACGCGGCATTGCCCAAAACCGTCCAGATTCCCCACGTCACCATCGTAATCGACCCGAACAGGATGCCGGAATCGACTTCGACGAATCCCATCGGTGACCGGTTCGCAGCGGCGGTTAAATAAACCGGTGCTAATCACGACCGATCTTTAACACGACCGCCACTGCGCGGGACTTCGTCGCCGGGCCGGGGTGGACGTGCAGGCGGCCCCGGCGAGTCCCGCACCTGCCCGTGTCGACGGCGGCGGCAGTGCGTCGAGGGGCGGTGGGGCTCTCCGCGAGCCACGCGTTCGCTCGTCGAGTCACGGGCGTGACGTGTCCGTCACATCGTCCGAACGCCGACCGACGCGATACATCCATCACCCCGCGGCCGGTAACCGAGAGTCGATGACACACCTCCTCGGGATCGACATCGGCGGTACGAACCTCCGGGCGGCCGTCGCGGACTCCGATGGAACCGTCGTCGGGCGCGCGGAACGATCGACGCCGGCCGGGAGCGACGCGATCACCGAGGCGACCCTCGGCCTCGTCGACCGCGCCTGTGCGGACGCCAGGGTCGACGCGAGCGACACCGTCGCCGCGGGGATCGGATCGATGGGTCCCATCGACCGGGCGGCGGGGACGCTCGTCGACCCGCCGAACGCCCAGGGGATCGACGAACCGGTCCGTCTCGTCGAACCGCTCCGGGATCGACTCGGCACCGACGCGGTGGAACTCCACAACGACGCGACCTGTGGTGCGATCGCGGAGCGGGCGGCCGGGATGGCCGAGAACCTGGTGTATCTCACGCTCTCGACCGGGATCGGGGCTGGGGCAGTCGTCGACGGGGATGTCCTCGTCGGCGCGGGCGGCAACGCCGCCGAGATCGGTCACGTGACGGTCGATCCGCGGGGACGGCTGACGTGTGGCTGTGGCGGCGACGGGCACTGGGAGGCGTACTGTGGGGGGAAGAACGTCCCCCGGTACGCGGCGCACCTCCGGCGGGAGTCGGGGGACGGGATCGAGACCGACCTCCCCGCCGACGCGTCGGCGTTCACGGCGAAGGCGGTATTCGACCGCGCCGGCGACGATGACGACCTGGCCGACCTGGTCGTCGAACGGATCGGCCGGTGGAACGCCATCGGGGTCGCGGCCGCGGTCCAAGCGTTCGCGCCGACCCGGATCGTCCTCGGCGGCGCTGTCGCACTCGAGAACCCGGACGCGATCCTCGACCCGATCCGCGAGGGCATCCCGAGGCGGGTGTCGATCGATCCCCCGGAGATCGGACTGACGGACCTCGGCGCGGACGCCGTCCTCCAAGGAGCGGTGATGATCGCTCGCCGCCGCGCGGACCGGGCGGAGTGACGACCCGCCGGACCCGCGTGTCCGGTCGGCCGCAACGTTCATATTGTGGTGTGTTGTACCATGTCGTGGAGGGTGATGACGGAGTCTACCGACCGACAACACCACTCGCGACATGCCGCACAGTCGCCGGACCGGCCATCCGGCGAGGACCGTCCGTCTTCTCGTCCACCCCACACCCTTCGTTCGCGAACCCAGAACCGTTAACAGTCCGTTCGTCCGAATCGACGGGACGATGGGAACGTTACTGGCAGTGCTTGGCCTCGTCGCCGACGTTGGATACGACCTCCGACGGCTCCACGGACTGTGGATGGCGCTTGCCTTCCCACAGCTTCGCGACTCGCATCCGGTCGTGAATCGTTGGACACCACGGACGACGGGACAGCAGTTGGCGTATCGGGCGTGGGCGGTCCTCGGCGGCGTGGGGCTGTTCGTCGGCTACCCCCTCGCGGTTCTCGGACTGCTCGTCCGGTTCAACGTCCGGCGCGTCGACCGGACGACGACGCGGTTGGGGGGCATCGGCACCGTCCTCCTGGCGATACTCGTCTGGGGCGGGCTGACCGTTCTGGCGCGCGCCCGGTTCTCACCCGAAGGGTTCTTGGCCGTCGCCGCCGCCGGATCGGTCGCCGTCGTCTCGACGGTCCTCGCGCTCCTCTTCGGGCGACTCGGCGGGCGGCTGACGAGCGTGTTCGTCGCCTACCCCTTCGGCGTCGTCGCCGTCTTCCTCCCGCCGGTGGTGGCGGCGCTCTACTCCCCGACGCTCGCGAGCGTCGTCTTTCCCCGGAGTGAGACGGTCGCGGTGTGGCTCCTCGACGGCCTACTCGCCTACGGTGGGCTCGACACCGTCCTCCGGGAGCGCTTCGAACTCGTCGGCTTCGGCTACGTCGCGATGTGGGGGTCGCTCGCGGTACCCGTCGGCTGGGCGTTCGGCGTCCTCGTGACGCTCGCCAACCTCGTCCGGCCGACCGACGACGACCCGGACGACGGGTGAGCCGAGACGGGATGGACACCTCCAAGGCCACCGAGCGACTGGTCGGGGTGTGGTCGTCATCGTGACCTGCGAGGAGTGCGGGCGGGGCTACTCACACACCCGGTTCGTCGGCGACGCCGACCGCCACGGCGCACGGCCGATCCAGTGCCCGAACTGCTACGCGTACCTCGGGCGCACCGAACAGGGTTCGGAGTCCTGACGCCGGCGACGGACGGGGGCGCCGTCGCTCCTCGCTCGTGGTGTCGGCCGGAAGATAGTGGGACGTGGATTCGAACCACGCGGGCTCGCTCCACCCGTCGCTCGCCCTCTCGTTCAAATCAGCTACACGAACCACAAAACATAGCGGGAAGTGGATTTGAACCACCGATCTCCGGGTTATGAGCCCGGCGGAATCTCCTGGCTATCCCATCCCGCTACCGGACTCTACCTCCGAAGCGCCGTTAAGGGTTTTGAAATCACGACGGGGTGTCGTCGCCGAACGATTAATGAGACTTCGTGACACAGACGGGGTATGGTCGAAGCGTTCGTTAGACTGCTGTGCCCCGAGTGTGGAAAGGACTGGGAGGACGACCCGAGCGACCTCCCGGGTCACCGCAAGAATTTCACCTGTTCGGGATGTCACGCGACGCGACGGCTCGCGGAGTTCATGCGGACGGAACGCGACCTGGAACTCGTCAAGCAGTTCGACTGATCACAGGTCCGGAACGGCAGAGAGTGCACCGCAAGCGTCGCATTTCAACACCGTCGCGCCGCGCTCCTCGACCAGTCGCGTATCGGGAGAACCGCACTCCGAACACGTCACGAACGACTCGACGTACTCGTCGACGGCGTCCGCGACACGGGACTGCTTGAAGTCGCCGGTGAACCGGGCGCGTCCCCGGTCGTCGATGCCGGCGCTCGTCCCGAGTTCCGTCTGGAGGAACTTGAAGAGGTGGCTCCGGTCGCGATTCAGGCGGTCGTGTGTCTCCCCGAAGTTCTCGTAGATAGTTTCGTTGCCCTCGGATCGAACCGTGGGATCGGGCACCTGAAACCTGTCGGCGGAATCGGTGATCTCCGGTGTCTCGTCCAGGGCACGGTCGAGACTGTCTTCGTAATCCATGTCCACATCTGACACGGCGGCGGACTAAAACGTTTCAAAACGGCGTGAACCCCGGGTCGCATGTTAACCCAACTCAAGATAATAATATAACCTTCCACACGCTACGAATGGTTGTTATGAAAAAGCAGGAGCTCATTCACCTGCACGGCCTCCTGGCAGAGGTAGAAAAGCAGTGTTCGGCGTGGCACGACGGCGAGATCGATCTGACGGCCTACGAGGAGATGGGGGTGCGACCCACATCGATCCACAAATCGAAGACCGACCACAAGGCGGCTGTTTTCAAGTTGGCTACCGGGATCACGACGTCCCTGGAGACGTCCGAGGAGCGCGTCGCTCCTCGCGCGGACTGAGTCACGAGGTGGTCTCCCACCGAACGCCCGACACGCCAGTGGCGACGCCGTGACTCACTCGTCGACCAACTCCTCGAACTCGGGGATGAGGTCTTCGTCCCCGTCCTCGTCTTCGTCTTCGTCGGCGTCACTGTCGCTCGCGTCGTCCGTCGTCGCCTCGTCGTCGCTCCGCTCGACCTCCAGTATCGAGAGCGGGATGTTCTCCAGTCGTTGGCCGATCTCTTTCCGTGCGATGCGCGAGGCGTGTTCCTCCTGTTCGACGTTGAAGACGGTCATCTCCAACTCCAGTGCGACGAGGGCCTCGTCGGCGGCGATGAAGGCCGGCGGGAGTTCCTCACCCGACGGCGACGTCCGCGAACCCATGTCGATCTCGACGTAGTTGAGATCCGGATTCAGCATCTCGCCCGTCTTCGAGATGGCGATGCGGATCGCCTCGTCGGGAGTCTCGACGTCGTACACCGGAACCGCTGCCTCGACGACGACTCGACAGTCCATGCTACCGTACTTGTTCTTCCACCGTCATGAAGCTTCGGCCGGAGGGGAAGGATCGACCATCCGAACGGCCAGTGTAGTTTAGACATTGTTCAATCGATTGCGAGGAAGTTTTGCTGGTGTCTCTAAACAGATCTCGGGACTACTTGGGGCGTTCGTCGAAACAGTTAATTGAACAAATACTAAACTGAATGTCGATGGCACAAGCGACGGAGCGTCTCCGGCGGTATCTCGCCACCGAGATCGAGGGGTGTCGTGACGAAGACGTCGAGCGACGACTCGACGAACTCGGAACGCTCGAAGCGGCGCTCGGGAGCGACCGAGTGGAGGCCGAGCTGGGCGTCCTCTCCGCGCTCGCCAACGAGACACGCTACACGCTCGTTCGGACGCTCGTGGCCGCGGCGGAGGAACTGTGTCTGTGAGTTGCACGCCGTCGTCGACGTGACCGAGAGCGGTCTCAGCCACGCGCTTTCGCAACTCGTCGAGGCGGGGCTCGTCGACGGCCGAAAGGAGGGCCGGTGGAAGAAGTACCGTGCGACCAACCGCGCGGTCGCCCTCGTCACCGTCCTCAAAGGGAGCGTCGACGTCGATGAGTAGCGTCCACGACCACGGCCCGAACTGTGGCTGTGAGAGCTGTGGCGATCCGCGGTCGATGGATTTCCTCGACAAGTATCTCACCGTCTGGATCTTCGGTGCGATGGCGGTCGACGTCGGCTTGGGATACGCCGCGCCGTCGGTCACCGCCCCGATTCGGGACCTCCACCTCGTCGAGATCGGGCTCGGCGTCATGATGTATCCGCCGCTGGCGAAGGCGGACTACTCGCAACTCCGGAGCGTCTTCGCCAACTGGCGCGTCCTCGGCCTGAGCCTCGTCCAGAACTGGCTCATCGGCCCGACCGGAGTACTTCCTCGGCCTCGTGTTCATCGGGATGGCCCGCTGTATCGCGATGGTGCTCGTCTGGAACGAACTCGCGGAGGGATCGACCGAGTACGTCACCGGACTGGTGGCGTTCAACAGCCTCTTTCAGATCGTCACCTACGGCGTCTACGTCTGGTTTTTCGGCCTCTTCCTCCCACTGCTGCTGGGGATGGAGGCGCTGGTCGCCGGCATCACGACGTTCGACGTGACGCCGACCCAGGTGTTCGAGGCCATCGTCGTCTTCCTCGGCATCCCCTTCACCGCCGGCGTCCTCACCCGCTACGTCGGCACCCGACGGAAGGGTGAGGCGTGGTACGACGAGGAGTTCGTCCCGCGGATCGATCCGCTGACGCTCGTGGCACTCCTCTTCACCGTGGTCGTCATGTTCGCCACGCAGGGCGACAACATCGTCGCCGCACCCGGCGACGTACTCCTGATCGCCGTCCCGCTGACTATCTACTTCGTCGTGATGCTCCTCGTGAGCTTCGGCATGGGTCGGGGGAATCGGGGCGGACTACTCGACGACGACGGCCATCGGCTTCACCGCCGCCTCGAACAACTTCGAACTCGCAATCGCCGTCGCCGTCGCGGTGTTCGGCGTCGGCTCCGGTGTCGCCTTCGCCACCGTCGTCGGGCCGCTGATCGAGGTGCCAGTCCTGTTGGCGCTGGTCAACGTCGCGCTGTACTTCCAGCGGCGGTTCGAGTGGGGCGAGGGCATCGACGACGGAATTGCGACGCCGGACCCGAGGAGTGACGATTGATCATGTCAGAAACCAATACCGAACCGATCCGTATCGCCTTCGTCTGTGTCAGGAACGCCGGGCGCTCGCAGATGGCCGCCGCCTTCGCGGCGCGCGAACGCGACCGGCGGCGACTCGACGGGGAGGTGGAGATTCTGAGCGGCGGTACCCACCCGGCCGACGCCGTCCACGCCGTCGTGGTCGACGCGATGGCCGAGGTCGGCATCGACGTCTCGGATCGAACACCCCGAGAGATCACCGACGCCGAACTCGGAGCCTGCGACCACGTCGCGACGATGGGCTGTTCGACGCTCGACCTCGGGGAGGTAGACGTCCGCGACTGGGCACTCGACGACCCCGGCGAGGAGGATATCGAACGGGTCCGGGAGATTCGCGACGAAGTGGAGCGCCGGGTCGTGGCGCTGTTCGACGAACTCGACGCGGAGCGGGCGTAACGGGATCGGCGTCGGTCACTCCGCGTCGGTCGTCCGAAGGTAGTAGAACAGGTAGGTCTGGGCGTACCCCGCGAACTCGCCACCCAAACGCTCGCGGATCGCCCGGGAGGTGTCTGCGTAGGAGCCGCGGTCGCAGTCGGGGAAGTGGTCGGCGATGGCCGTCCGGATCCACGTGTCGAGTGGCACGGCTTCGAGGTAGCCAAGCGAGAACAGCAACACGCAGTCGGCCACCTTCTCTCCGACGCCGACGAAGGTGGTGAGATACTCGCGGGCCGTCTCGTACGGTCGCCCGCGGGCGGCCTCCGGAGTGGCCTCGCCCTCGGCGACCATCGCAGCGGTCCGCCGGACGTACGGCGCGCGGTAGCCGAGTTTCAGGTCGCGCAGCTCCGACTCGGAGCGGGCGGCGAGGCGCTCCGGCGTCGGGAAGGCGTGGTACGTCCGGCCGTCGGCGGCGAGCGTCTCGCCGTACTCGCGGGCGAGTCGGAGCTGCATCCCGTGGATGCGAGCCACCCGCATCTGTGCCGAACAGATGAACGAGATCAGGCAGGGGAAGGGCGGATCCCGGACCAGCCGCATCCCCCGATACGCGTCGTACGCGTCGGTCAGAAGCGGGTCGTCCGGCGTCGCGGCGAGGACGGCGTCGAGGTCGTCGTCCAGTCGCAGGAGGTGGGTCAGGAGTGGGACGGCGTCGGTCGTCGACTCCCACTCCAAGCGACCGTCGACCTGCCGCACGCGGACGACGGCCCGATCGTTGCCGACGCGATCGATCGGCGGAACGACCGTCTCGTACCACGCGTCGCCGCCGTGGGCGACGTCGTCCCCGTACATCCCGCCGTCGGGCCGGTCCCAGAGGTAGCTCTGCCCGCTCTCGACCGTCGCCTGGAGGTCGAACGGGCCGTCGAGGTCGTCGAGTGAGATCGCCCCGCGTTCCATGTCGCCGGGTTCGTCCGGCGGGGTTTCCCGGTTTCGCTTTCCTACTCGTCGTACGCGGCGTCGAGTGGCGGACGATAGCGGTCGTGTTCGGCCCGGTAGTCCGCCGCGACTGCGAGGACGACGACGCCGACGAGTTCCCAGAGGAGGGCCGCCGGCACCACCGTCAGGAGTGGGTCGCGTACGAGAACGGCGTCGGGGACGACTGAGAGGGAAGGGGCCCACCGAGCGACGCCGAGGGTCGTCGCGGGGTCGAGGACGACGACGTACCGGAGGACTGCGGCAGCCGCGACGGCGCCGAAGACGGAGACGACGGCGAGAACGGCCGGGGGGAGGCGAAGCCGACACCGCCGGTAGAGCGCGGGCCGAACCGCCGGGAGGGCGGCCGCCGAAACCGCGACCGCGGCGTACGGGAGGAAGATACCGACGAGGGAGAGGTAGAGCGCGGGCCCGACGGCGTCGAGGACGACGACGACGGCCGCCAGAGTGCCGGTCAGCGCGAGGGCGGGATCGGGGAGTCCGGATCGCGTGGCGCGGTCGATACCCGAAACCACGTCGCCGAGGCCCCGGATCGTCGACGTCGGACGCCACACCGTCGCCAGCGCGGCACTCGCCGTCGCCAGCGTCACTCCGGGGACGAGGAGGGACTGTGGGGCGACGCCGAGGGCACTGGCGGCCGCCTCGGTGAAGGGGGCGGTCGCGAACACGAGCCGGGACCACGGGATGACCCCCAGCGCGACGAACGCGGCGACGGCGGCGACCGCCCCGGCGAGCAAGATACCGGAGAGAACCGCTCGGGGGACGGTTCGCCGCGGCTCCCGTGTCGACGCCGCGAGCGCCACACCACCCTCGAAGCCGGCGAAGCCGACGAGCGTCGCGACGGTGGCGGCGCCGAGCGAGCGCAGCGGGGCGTTCCGGAGCGTCGGCGTCGGGAACAGCGGCGAGAAGTTGGCCGGGGCGAGGGCCGTCAGTCCGGCGACGACCATGCCGACGAGGAGCGCGAGGAGTGCGCCGACCGTCCAGAGTTGGATCCGCCCGGCGACGGCTGGACCGAGGGCGTGGACGGCGACGACGACGACGAGGACGGCGAGGGCCGCGGCGGTGGGTACAGCGGGAGCGAGGGTTCGGCCGAGGGCGGTGACGAGGGCGGCGAGGACGGCGGCGTAGGCGCCGACGGCTGGCCACGCCGCGAGGAATCCGAGCGGTCGGGACCCCCACGTCCGCGAGACGGCGAAGTAGACGACTCCCTCGCGTTCGGCGAGCGGACTCGACAGGAAGATGGCGTGGGGAACGCCGACCGCACAGACGGCGAGCGTCGCGACGAGGTAGGCCGCCGGTGTGCCGGGTCCGCCGAGGTTCTCGACGCCACGAGGGACGACGAACACGCCGGCCCCGAGCGGGAGGCTGAGCGAGACCGCGAGGACGTGTCGGAGTCCGAGGGGGCCGGCACGGGACACGGCCTCACGTTACATCGACGAAGGATAACTTCGGGGGCCGTCGGCCGTGCCGAACAGGACGGCACACGAGCGTCGAAACCCCGTCAGGGACTCGTGTTCGACAGAATTATTCCGCTCGTCCGACTTCCACCGGTATGAGCGAAATCGTAGTGGCGCTTCCCGACGGATCGGAACTCACCGTCGAGGAGGGGTCGACGGTCGAGGACGTCGCCTTCGAGATCGGGCCGGGCCTCGGACGCGACACCGTCGCGGGCGTCGTCGACGGCGACCTCGTCGACAAGGCCACGCCCCTCTCCGACGGGGCCGACCTCGTCATCGTCACCGAGGACAGCGACGAGTATCGCCGCGTGTTGCGCCACTCGGCGGCCCACGTCTTCGCACAGGCACTCCAGCGCCTCCACCCCGAGGCCAAACTCGCGATCGGACCACCGACGGACGACGGCTTCTACTACGACGTGACCGGCGTCGACCTCGACAGCGACGACCTCGAAGCGATCGAGGCCGAGGCCGAGGAGATCATCGCCGAGGACCTCGACATCGAACGCGTCGAACGGCCACGGGACGAGGTCGTCGCGGCCTACGAGGACAACCCCTACAAACGGGAGATCATGAACGAGGAGGCGGCGGGCGAGGACCCCGTTACCGTCTACCGACAGGGCGAATTCGAGGACCTCTGTGAGGGTCCCCACGTCGAGTCGACCGGCGAGATCGGCGCGTTCACGCTCCTGAACATCTCCTCGGCGTACTGGCGTGGCGACGAGGACAACGACACGCTCACGCGTGTGTACGGGACGGCCTTCGCCGACGAGGACGAGATGGAGGCCTACCTCGAACGTCGACGGAAGGCCGAGGAGCGCGACCATCGAAAGCTCGGCCAGGAACTCGACATCTTCTCCATCGACGAGACGACGGGGCCGGGACTGCCGCTCTATCACCCGAACGGCAAGCGGATCCTCGACGAACTCGCCGGCTACGCCCGGGACCTCAACCTCGACGCGGGGTACGACCCCGTCGAGACCCCACACCTCTTCCGGACGGAACTGTGGAAGAAGTCGGGCCACTACGAGAACTACGTCGACGACATGTTCCTACTCGACGTGAACGACGAGGAGTACGGGTTGAAGCCGATGAACTGCCCGGGACACGCGACCATCTTCGACCAGCAGTCGTGGTCGTACCGGGACCTCCCGGTCCGCTACTTCGAGGACGGCAAGGTGTACCGGAAGGAACAGCGCGGCGAGTTGTCCGGGCTCTCGCGGGTGTGGGCGTTCACCATCGACGACGGCCACGTGTTCGTCCAGCCAGAGGGGATCGAGCGCGAGGTGACGCTCGTGATCGACAACATCTTCGAGGTGTTCGAGACGTTCGACCTCGACGCGGAGGTCGCGCTCGCGACCCGACCGGAGAAGTCCGTCGGGAGCGACGAAATCTGGGAGCGCGCCGAGTCACAACTCCGGGCGGTGCTCGACGACCACGGGATCGACTACGACGTCGAGGAGGGCGACGGGGCGTTCTACGGGCCGAAGATCGACTTCGCGTTCGAGGACGCACTCGGTCGGGCGTGGGACGGGCCGACGGTCCAACTCGACTTCAACATGCCCGAGCGGTTCGATCTGACCTACACCGGCGAGGACAACGAGGACCACCGACCAGTGATGATCCACCGCGCGCTCTATGGCAGTTACGAGCGGTTCCTGATGGTGCTGATCGAGCACTTCGACGGGAAGTTCCCACTCTGGCTCGCGCCCGAACAGGTGCGGATCCTCCCTGTCAGCGACGACAATCTCGGCTACGCCCACCGCGTCGCGAACGAACTCGACGACTTCCGGGTGGAGATCGAGGACCGATCCTGGACCGTCGGCCGCAAGATCCAACAGGCTCACAGCGACCGCGTGCCCTACATGCTCGTCGTCGGCGACGACGAGGAAGCGGAGGGGACGGTGTCCGTGCGGGACCGGGACGAGCGAGAGCGGTCGGACGTGGACCGCGAGACGTTCGCCGCCCACCTTCGAGCGGAACGCGACGAAAAACGTGTCGAACCGGACTTCCTCGACTAGTCGAGCATCGCCTGGTTCTCCTCGTCGATCAGGTTGTTGAGGCGGCGGCGAATCCCGGTCGAGAACTGATGTTGTGCGTGTCGGGTCGGTGTCTCGGTCGAGACGGGCCGGGTCTCGTCGCGCCATCGGGCGTCGGGTCGGGGTTGGTCGGTCGCGGTGCGCTGGGTCGTGGACGGCTGTTGTGTGCTCATTCGGAGTGGGTCGGATCGGGTCGGTCGAACGTCGATACCTGTCGATGGAGAAGGGTCAGTCGCGTACAGGTACGACGTGCGAGTGCATCGACCGAGTCGACGGCCCTATCCTTCATAAAAGTTCCTGTTCTACACGGCAGCGGGAGGGTCGGGTCGGCGCGACGACGGTGCGAAGACACTTGTGAACGGCCCGAAACGGTCCGATATGGACGTTCGAACCTCCCGCGTCGACACCCAGTGTCGGCGTTGACGACCGCCGCGGCCGTGATCGCACTCGTCGCCACGGCCGCCTACTTCGCCGGGGTGGTCCCCGGCGTCCCGAAGACGCTCCCGGCGTTCGTCAGGTTGGTGTCGGTGACCCTCGTGTTGTTCGTCGCCGCGACGGTGGCGTGGATCGCGGCGCTCGCGACGGAGTGACGCGGCGGGGGCGTGACCCACCCCGTGGCGACGACGTTGCCGTCGCAGTGGCGGAGTCGCCAGCGCCGCTCGTCGCCCCGGTCGCGGAAGCGGGCGAGCCTCCGCGATCCGCCGCCGTCCCGGCGCGGGTGGGTCGTCCGCCGCCGGGACGTCGGTACCGACGGCGTTCGCACCCTCGCCCGACCGGATCACACAGGTCACCTAGTACGCCTTGAGTCGTGTCAAAGGATCTCCAATTGGTGTTAATATTAATAGCCATATGCACATTGTATTTTTGTTTCTTCGCGAATTCGCAACTGGTGTGAAACGAAATATATCCGATCGGGCCAGATTCGTCGTATTCGCAGTCGGACTGCTCGCCGTGATAGTTGGGGTATCGGGCGTGGTAGTGGCCGAATCCCAACCGATTTCCGCGGACCACTCGGCCACTCCTTCGGGTGGGATCGAAATATACGAACACCGGACGGAAGCCGGGGAGGAAGTACACACCATCGTGCTCCCCCCGGAGAGGGTCGCCGAGACGGGGGTAGGCGACGAGGTGGTCGGGATCGTCGTGATCCCGGAGCGTGACCGTGTCTGTCAGGCTGTCGACGGCAAGAGTTACGAGGCCGCCAACGCCGGGTGTATGGAAGACGAGTCGACGGTCGATGCGTACCTCGACGCGACCGCCGTCGAACGACTGTCGGGTGGGGATTACACGGTCGAGTAGCGGGACCGACCGGATATCCCACCGTCGCGTCGCACGGGCCGGGAGGGAGTTGAACCACGGTCGTTCCGCTCGCTACGCTCCGTTCTCTGGTTCGACTCCTCCGTATACCGTTCGCGCGACACGGCTCCTCGTGTCGCTCACTCCGCTCGTCGCGTAGTGTCGCGCAGAAGCGGGGCCGGGAGGGAGTTGAACCACGGTCACTCCGCTTCGCTCCGCTCCCTGGTTCAACGCCCTCCGTAGCCGCTTCGCTCCTCACTCTCGTTCGGAGCGGAAGCGGGCCGGGAGGGAGTTGAACCCCCGACCGACGGATTAAGAGTCCGTCGCTCTACCTAACTGAGCTACCGGCCCTCGGCGAGTTCTATCCGTGGCCAACTAAAAGGCGTTTCCCTTCCGACCCGGTCGGACGAAGGGACGGCATTAAGTGAAATGCTACGATACGTCGGATCACATGAGTTCCGTGGCTCCGGTCTCGACGATGTCCTCGTACGCGATTCTCGGCTGCGGGAGCGTCGGTCACGCTGTCGCCGAGGACCTCGACGCTGACGGCAAGGACGTGTTGATTCTCGATCGTGACGAGAGCCGCGTCGAAGCGCTCCGCGACCAGGACCTCGACGCGCGGCGAACGGACATCCGCGACGACGAGGTGGCGGACCTGGTAGCCGACCGGGACGTCCTCCTCATCCTGGCGTCGGACGTGGAGGCGAACAAGGCGGCGGTGTCGACGATCAGGGAACGAGGCGGCGACCAGTTCATCGTCGTCCGGGCCTCCGACCCCGTCTCCGAGGACGAACTCACCGAGGCGGGCGCGGACGTCGTCATCAACCCCTCGCAGGTGATCGCGGAGTCGGCCCTTCGGGCACTGGAGACGGGAGAACTGGAGTACAAGGCCCAGCAGCTCGCGGAACTCCTCGGCTCGACCGACGGGACACTCGCAATCCTCACCCACGACAACCCCGATCCGGACTCCATCGCGAGCGCGGTCGCACTTCGGGCTATCGCCGAGGCCCACGGCGTGGAGGCGGACATCATCTACGACGGCGACATCGGCCACCAGGAGAACCGGGCGTTCGTGAACCTCCTCGGCATCGAACTCCTCCCCCTCTCCGAGGTGGAGTCACTGGAGAATTACCCGCTGATCGCGCTGGTCGACCACATGAAGTCGGGTGACCTCGGCCTCGACACCGAGGTCGACATCTTCATCGACCACTACGAACCGGAGACCGACTACGACGCCGGCTTCATCGACGTGCGGCCGAACGTCTCCTCGACGTCGACCATCCTCACGAAGTACATCCAGGAGTTCGACCTCTCGCCGAGCGAGGCGGTGGCGACGGCGCTGTTGTACGGCATCCGCGCCGAGACGCTCGACTTCAAGCGGGACACGACGCCCGCGGACCTGACGGCGGCGGCGTACCTCTACCCCTTCGCCGACCACGACACACTCGAACAGGTGGAGTCGCCGTCGATGTCGCCGGAGACCCTCGACGTCCTGGCGGAGGCGATACAGAACCGGCAGGTCCAGGGGAGTCACCTCGTCTCGAACGCGGGGTTCATCCGCGACCGCGACGCGCTCGCACAGGCCGCCCAGCACCTCCTGAATCTGGAGGGCATCACCACGACGGCGGTGTTCGGCATCGCCGACGACACCATCTACCTGGCCGCCCGATCGAAGGACATCCGCATCAACATCGGGAACATCCTCGACGACGCCTACGGCAGTGTCGGCGAGGCGGGTGGCCACTCGACGCAGGGCAGCGTCGAGATTCCGCTCGGCCTCTTCACCGGCATCGAGGCGAGCGAGAACAACCGCGACACGCTCCTCTCGCTGGCCGAGGAAGCGGTCCGCAAGAAGTTGTTCGACGCGATGGGCGTCGAGAGTACCGGAGAAACCGGAAACGGGAGCTGACGACTCAGGCCACGACGTCCTCGTCCTCGTCCTCGTCCTCGAGTCGCTCGACCACGTCGCTGATCAGGATCACGTCACCGACCGCACGGACCCAGCTGTAAGGGATCATCACGCCCTTGCCGGACTCGATCCGGTCGGCGAACAGTTCCCGACTGAGTTCGCCGAGCGCGAGCCCGGTGACCGTCTGACCGCCGAGATCGAGGCGAACGTCCTCGACTTCGCCGACGAATGCCCCGTTGTTCGAGTAGACCTCGCGCCCGACGAGCGTCGTGATCTCCTGTGGCGTGCCGTCCATATCCACACCTGTTCGTGACGGGTCTTAATAGTTCGCGGATGCGGTTCCCGCGACTACCGCGGTGCGACCAGTTGGATCGGGTGCCGGGGTCGCCGCGAGAGCAGCGCGTCGAGTTGTTCGAGACAGGACGTGCCGCTGGCGACCACTTCTCGATCCCCCGTCTCCGGGGTCGTGAACTGCTCGGCTAGGTCGTCGCCGACGTCCATGCTCAGTTCGTAGTAATCCTCCTTGTAGCCGAACGATCCGGCCATCCCACAACACTCCACGTCCGAGGTGACCACGTCGTAGCCCAAGTCTTCGAGGACCGTCACGGTGTGGGCCTCGAGACCGAGGGTGCGTTGCTGGCAGTGTGCGTGGTAGGCGACGGCGTCGTCGCCGCCACGGAGGGCGTCCGTGTCGGCCCCGTTCTCCAGCAGGCCGTAGACGTACTCCATGATCTCGTAGCTGTTCTCCTGGAGCCGTTCGACGGAGGCTTCGGGGAGGAACCGCTCGTACTCGCGGTCGAACATGGCGAGGTCGGAGGGTTCGATCACGATCACGTCCCGGCCGGCGTCGACGTGTTCGGCGAGGCTCCCGTACACGTCGTGGGCGTGGTCCTCGGCGGTGGCGATCATGCCCTGCGAGAGCGGGGCGCGGCCGCTGGATCGGACGGCGGGCACGCGGACCGAGACGCCAAGCGCCTCCAAGGTCCGGACCGCGGCCTTCCCGCGTTCGACCTGGACGTGGTTGGTGTAGACGTCGGGGTAGAGGACGACCTCTCGGGACGGGTCGGAGACCGTCGAGACGCGGCGGTCGAACCAGTCGACGAGCGTCTCGCGCCGGAACTCGGGGAGGTCGCGCCGCGCGTCGACGCCGACGACGCGTTCGAGCGCCCACCGTGCGGGCGCGGTGTCGGCGAGCCAGTTGGAGACGGGGGCGGTCGCGCTCCCGAGTTTCGCCAGCGTCTCGAAGTTGCCGAAGAGACGCTTGTCGAGGTCGAGTCCGCCGGGTTCCTCGTCGGGGGTGAGACCCTCGACGAGGAAGTCAGCACCCTCGGGCTCCTCGCCGCGGTTGACCCGGTCGCGGACGACCGTGTTGATCCACGGGATGTCGATCTTGGTCGGACAGCCGTTGACACAGCGCGAACAGCCGGTACAGAAGTCGTTGAACTCGGCCGCGGTGTCGAGGCCCTCGACGCCGGCCTCCCAGCCGGTGCCGATGCCGCCGGAGTAGGTCTCGCCGCCGAAGCCGTGGCCGCCGACGTGCTGGAAGTTGGCACAGGAGTTGGAACACTGCCCACACCGGATGCAGTACAGCGTCTCGCGGAGCTGGTCGTCCTCGCGCATCGCCATCCGGCCGTTGTCGACGAGGACGAGGTGGAAGTCGCGGTCCGAGTCCCGCTCGGAGAGGGGCGTCTCGTCGTCGTCGAAGTCGAGGGTCGGGGAGTCGACCGGCGGCGTGAGCAGGGAAACGTAGGCGGTGAGGTCCTGTCCCGTCCCCGACCGGGCGAGGAGTTCGAGAAACGGCGAGAGGTCGTCGGTCGAGGGGATCACCTTCTCCACACCGGCGACGGCGACGTGGGTGTCCGGTGTCACCGCACACTTCCGGGCGTTGCCCTCGCTCGTGACCAGTGCCATCGTCCCCGTGTCGGCGGTGACGAAGTTCGCGCCGGTCACCCCCACGTCGGCGTCGCGGATGAGTTCGCCCAGCCGCTCTCGCGCGAAGCTGGTGAGTTCGTCCGCGGTTTCGGGGGGGTCCTCCGGGTCGAACGTCTCCGCGAACAACTCGGCGATGCTCTCCCGGGACCGGTGGATGGCGGGAGCGATCAAGTGAGAGGGCGTCTCGTCGGCCAACTGGACGACCCACTCGCCGAGGTCGGTCTCGACCACGTCGGTGCCGTCGGCCTCGAGGGCGTCGTTGAGGTCGAGTTCCTCCGTCGTCATCGACTTGCTCTTGACGACCCGGTCGGCGTCCTCGTCGGCCACCACCTCGCGGACGTATCGGTTGGCGTCGGCGGCGTCGTCGGCGAGGTAGAGGTGGCCGCCGTTCTCCTCGACGGACTCGCGGAGCTCCTCGATCAACTCCGGGAGACGGTCGATGGCGTCCTCCTTGATCTCCCTCGCTTGCGTCCGGAGCTCCTCGTAGTTCTCCAGGCCCGCGACGGCCTCCTTGCGCTTCTCGTTGAACCCCTTCGTGTTCTCCTCGATGGCCGGGCCCTCGGTCGCCATCAGCCGCCGAATTTCGGCGGCCTTGTCACCCTTGCCCTTACTCATCGAGCATCACCACGTGGACCGCTTCGGGGCCGTGCGCCCCGAGGACCAGCGCACCCATGTCGGCGGTGGCGCTCGGACCGGTGGCGACGATGCTGCTCTCGGCCCGGTCGCTCGCCGCCTCGCCGAACCGATCCATCGCTTCGGGGAGGTCGGGAACCACGTCGCTCGCCCGGACGACGGGGACGTGCAGTTCCGGGTAGAGACTGACCGGTTCGGCCCCGTCGGGAGTCGAGGGCAACAGGACGCTGCCGTAGTTCGCGACGCCGAGACTGGCGGGGGTGATCCCCGTCGACGCGCGCTCCAGGTCGGCGGCGGTCGGATCGACCGTGACCGACTCGGGGTAGTCGACGTCGAAGGGGAGAGGGACACCGACCGCGGGGTCGCGAACGACGTCGTCGAGCGTCGTCGCGAACGCTTCCGCGGTCGTCCGGGTGCAGTCGACGCCGAGGGAGTCGAGGGCGTCCTCGAACGTCGAGAGGGTCGTGCTCGTCGTAGCCATAGGCTGGCGTTAGCACTCACCTGTTTTTGTAGCTTCGGTCCGGGCGTCGGATACTGTCCAGACGAGAGGCCAAACACAGTGAGGGCGTGGGTCGAACGACGCCAGGAGCGCTGTGGGAACTCCGAGTTCCCGCGCGCAGTCGGAACGCGTTACGTTCTGACGACATCACCACAGAGCTCCCCCTCGGCCGACAACGAGTCCCGGAGCCAAGACGGTCACGAGAGCGCCGCTCCCGTGGGCCAATCGGACGCTTCGCGTTCCGACGACGCCGGGGACGTTCGAGCCGCGTGCACCTTCGATAGCGCATCTGAACACTACCGTGGGGACCGACCGACGTTTTTTGTACGCCCCTCCCAACCGACGTGTATGGCGAACCGAATTCGGGGTCTTCTGCGGCGGATCGCACGCTCCTACGTGCTGTTCGTCGTCATCGGCGTCGTCGTCGGCCTGGCGCTGGCCCCCGTCGCGTGGAACGCCACCTCCTCCGAGGGGACGGTGGCGGTCGTGCCGGTGGCCGGGACCATCGACGGTGGGACCTCCGCGGGCGTCTCGTCGATGCTCCAGCAGGCCCGATCGGATCCCGACGTGGAAGCTGTCGTACTGCTCGTAAACAGCGGAGGTGGTGGGGCCGCCGCCAGCGAGGAGATGTACCTCCAGACCAAACGGACTGCCGAGGAGATGCCGCTGGTGACGAGCGTCGACGCCTCGGCGGCCTCCGGCGCGTACTACACCATCGCGCCGAGCGATCACATCTACGCCAAACCGTCGTCGACGGTCGGGAGCGTCGGCGTGTTGGCGACGACGCCCCAGGAACTCGAGCCGACGGGCATCGTCTCGACGACGGGCCCGAACAAACTGACCGGCGGCGACGAACGGGAGTTCAACTACATCCTCGAATCCCTGGGTAACGCCTTCGTCGGCGCGGTGTTCGAACAGCGAGGCGACCGGCTGGAGCTGTCGCGGAGCGACGTCGAACAGGCACGCGTCTACAGCGGCACGCAGGCGGTCCAGAACGGGATGGTCGACTCGATCGGCGGCCGGCAGGCTGCGGTCGAGCACGCGGCCGACGAGGCCGACCTCGACAGTTACGACGTGCGTGTGATGCGCCCCGGCGGCACGACGCGGTTCCTCTCGCGGTCGAACTACGTGTCGTCGAATGCGTCGAACAAGGAGATGGTGACCGCGGAGTACCTCTACGGCGAGGAGCCGACCGAACCGGTGTTCCTGATGGTACCGGTGTCGTACCTCGACACGGCCGGCAACGGGTCCGGGACGCCACCGACGAACGCCACCGCGGACCTGGGAGGAACGCATGTGGCGTGAACTCGGCAAGCGGGTCGCCGTCCTCGTCGTGACCGTCGTCGTCGTGGTGGCGGTGGCGGGCGCGGGACCAGTACTCATCCAAGACGCGGAGGACGGGGACGGGTCCGACACGCCGGCGAACCCCGAGTACGACCCGGCGACCGTCGCGCCCGACGCAATCGAGGCGACCGGCGACATCGACGCCGACCCCGCGGCGGACGCCGACGACAGCGGGACGGTCCTCATCGACCGGGGGCACGCGAACCGGTTCTCGCGGACGGACATCGAACCGATCGTCGACGCGCTGGTGCGACAGGGGTACGACGTCGAGTTCTACAACGACGGGAACCTGGAGGCGTATCTAGAGGACGCCGACGCGTTCCTCGTCGTCGACCCCGGTCAGGAGTACCTCACCGGCGACGTCGACGACGTGCGGGCGTTCACCCGGAACGGCGGCCGGCTAGTGATGGTCGGCGAACCCGATCGGACGGCGGTCAGTACCGGGCTCCTCGGGTCGAGCATCACGACGCAGGAGAGTCGGCTCACGACCCTCGCCTCCAACTACGGAATGAGCGTCGACACGCAGTACCTCTACAACCAGGAGCACTCGGACGGGACGTTCAAGCACGTCCTCGCGCGGCCGACCGGGGCGGGTGGCGTCGACGACGTCGACCGGCTAGCGATGTACACCGCCGCGGCCGTCACCGCCGACGACGGGACCGTGCTCGCACGGAGCGCGCCGAACACCCACAAGTCGGGATCGGACGGGGAGAGCGGCGAGTATCCGGTCGCCGTCCGCTCGAACAACGCCCTCCTGGTGGGTGACAAGACGTTCATGCGGAGCGACCGCTACAACGTCGCAGACAACGAGGAGTTCCTCGCCTACCTCGTCGAGTTCATGATCGAGGGCGACCACGGAACGGCGTCTGCGGGACCTGACGGTGGATCGGAGTCCGACCCGGAACCGGAGCCCACGCCCACGCCAACGCCGACGGCGACGCCCACGCCGAGCGACTGATCTCCCGGTGGCCGGTCAGCAACGTTATCCCGGCGGGCCGTCAGATAGCGATATGAGCAATCCAACTGCGACGCTCCGGACGACGCACGGCGATATTACGGTCGAACTGTTCGAGGAACGCTCGCCGAAGATGGTCGAGAACTTCGTCAACCTCGCGGAGCACGACCCCGCCGCGAACGACGACCCCGGCCCCGAGACGACGACGTGGGAGGACCCCGAGACGGGTGAGATCCGCGGGGACGCGCTGTACAACGACGTTCCCTTCCACCGAATCATCGCGGGCTTCATGCTCCAGTGTGGCGACCCGACCGGGACCGGGCGTGGCGGCCCCGGCTACACCTTCGACGACGAATTCCACCCCGACCTGAGCCACGACGGCCCGGGCGTCCTCTCGATGGCCAACCGCGGCCCGGACACCAACGGCTCGCAGTTCTTCATCACGCTGGACGCCCAGCCACACCTCGACGGCGACCACGCGGTGTTCGGCGAGGTCGTCGACGGGATGGACGTCGTCGAGGAGATCGGAGCCGTCCCGACGGGACCGAACGACCAGCCCCAGGAGGACGTCGTGTTGAAGGCCGTCGATGTCGAGCGCTGAGTCGACGGTCCGGGCGCGACATCAGACGGGCGGTGAGCGCGGCGACGCCGACGGAGACGGGGAGGTGCGGGCGTGACTGGGACGGTAGCGACCGATCGGTTGGCGTTCCGGACGGCCGCCGAGGAGGGGACGCCCGAGACGCGCGTGCCGGTCGTCGTGGAGTTGGAGGCGGACCCCTTCGACGCCTACCGGCGGGCACGCGGCGAGGACCCTTCGGTCTTCTTCGAGACATCGGGGGGACAGCCCGGGTGGGGGTACTTCGGCGTCGACCCCGACACCGTCCACGAGGTGGACGGGGAGGGCGTCCTGGGGACGATCACCGACCTCGTCGACGGGGAGACACTCGCCCGGGGCGACTGCGAGGTACCGTACCCCGGCGGCTTCTTCGGATGGCTCTCCTACGACGCCGTCCGCGAGATAGAGGATCTGCCGTCGACGACGGTCGACGACCGCGGACTGCCACGGCTCCAACTCGCCCGCTACACCTGCCTCGTCGCGTGGCGAGCGGGGGAGTCGACGCTCCGCGTCGTCGCGACGCCGCGGGTCGGCGACGACCCCGACGCCGCGTACGACCGGGGGATCGAGCGGGCGCGAGCGCTCGCGACGGCCGCGACGGAGGGTGATCCCTCCGTTGGCCCGCCGCCGGTGGCGGGGCCGGCGACCTTCACGAGTTCCTGCGAACGGTCGGCGTACGCCGACCGGGTTCGGCGGGTCAAGGAGTACATCCGCGACGGCGACACGTTCCAGGCCAACGTCTCCCACCGCCTGACCGCGCCGGCGGCTGTCCACCCCGTGGAGGCCTTCGCCGCCCTGCGGGAGGTGAACCCAGCGCCCTACTCGGGGCTGGTCGAGTTCCCCGGTGTCGACCTGGTGAGCGCCAGTCCGGAACTCCTGCTGGAGCGCGAGGGGGACCGGCTCCGAACCGAACCCATCGCCGGGACGCGTCCCCGAGGCGCGGACGCCGAGGCGGACCGCCGACTGGAAGCCGACCTCAGGGCGGACGAGAAAGAGCGGGCGGAACACGCGATGCTGGTCGACCTGGAGCGCAACGACTTGGGGAAGGTGAGCGAGTACGGCTCGGTCACCGTCGACGAGTACCGCCGGATCGACCGCTACTCCGAGGTGTTCCACCTCGTGTCGACGGTGACCGGGCGACTGCACGACGACCACGGCCTGGGCGACGCCATCGGCGCGACGTTTCCCGGCGGGACGATCACCGGCGCGCCCAAACCCCGGACGATGGAGATCATCGACGAGGTCGAACGTCACCGGCGCGGCCCCTACACCGGAAGCATGGCCGCCATCGGCTTCGACGACCGGGCGACACTCAACATCATCATCCGGACGCTGGTCCGCCACGGCGACGAGTACCACCTCCGGGTGGGCGGGGGCGTCGTCCACGACTCGGTGCCGGATCGGGAGTACGACGAGACGCTGGCGAAGGCACGTGCGCTGATCAACGCCGTCGACGCCGCACTCGAGGGTGAGACGGAGATGGAGATGGAGACGGAGGGGGAGGCGTGAGCCGAGTCCTCGTCGTCGACAACTACGACTCCTTCGCCTACAACCTCGTCCAGCACGTCGGCGAGTTCGCGGGGGAGGTGGTTGTTCGCCGGAACGACGCCGTCGACGTCGACGGGATCAGGGAGTTGGACCCGGACGGCATCGTCGTCTCGCCGGGACCCGGAACGCCCGTGGATGCGGGCGTGTCGATGCCGATCTTCGCCGACCTCACCGTCCCCACGCTCGGTGTTTGTCTCGGCCACCAGGCGCTGTGCGCGGTCCACGGCGCGACGGTCGGCCACGCACCCGAGGTAGTCCACGGGAAGCGCTCGGTCGTCGACCACGACGGACGGGGCGTGTTCACCGGGCTCCCCGACCGACTGGAGGTGGGGCGCTACCACTCGCTCGCGGTCGACACCGACGACGTGCCCGACGTTTTGGAAGCGACGGCTTGGACGGACGACGAGGCGGGTGTCGTGATGGGTGTGCGCCACCGGCGCGAACCCCACGTCGGCGTCCAGTTCCACCCCGAGAGTATTCTGACCGACGGCGGCAAACGACTCGTCCAAAACTTCCTCGACATATGCAGTACCACGTGAACGGCCGACTGGTCGACGAGAGCGAAGCGACGGTGAGCGTCGAGGACCGCGGCTTCCAGTACGGCGACGCCGCCTTCGAGACGCTCCGGGCCTACGGCGGGACGGTCTTCGAGTGGGACGCCCACCGCGACCGTCTCGCCGGGACCTGCGAGACACTCGGCATGCCGGATGCGGTCCCCGACGACCTCCACGACCGGATCGTCGCGACCCTCGAGGCGAACGCCCTCGCCGACGCGTACGTCCGTGCGTCGGTGACTCGCGGCGTCCAAGCCGGCAAACTCACGCCGGCACCCGAGGTGGACCCGACGGTCGTCGTCGTCGTCAAGCCCCTCCCACGGGGCGGGGTCGAGGGGACGCCGGTGTGGGACCGACCGGCGACGGTGCGGACCGTCGAGACGCGCCGCGTCCCGGAGGCCGCGATGCCCGCCGACGCCAAGACCCACAACTACCTCGACGGGATCCTCGCACGCCTCGAACTCCGGGGGACCGACGCCGACGAGGCACTCGTGTGCGACGTCGAGGGACACGTCGCCGAAGGCGCGACGAGCAACGTCTTCCTCGTCGACAGCGGCGTCCTCCGGACGCCCACACTCTCGGGGCCGATCCTGCCGGGCGTGACGCGGAGGGTCGTCCTCGATATCGCCCGCGAGCTCGATGTTCCGGTCGAGACGGGACGGTACGACGTCGACGACGTGCGGGCGGCCGAGGAGGCGTTCCTGACGAACACGACCTGGGCGGTCCGACCCGTCGCGTCGGTCGACGGCGTCGACGTCGGCGGCGGGCCGATCACCGATCGCCTCGCGTCGGCGTTCGACCGACGGGTCGAGGCGTGGTACGACGGCGAATAAGTGTCGGATAATTTATTATCGTCTGACGATGGTTTATCACCGAGAAGGTCGATACGGCGAGTATGAAGATCGATCCAGCCAACGGGAGCGACACCGACGCGGAGCGACCGGACGCCGTCGAAGCGGACGGCGGGGCCGAGGCGGAAGCGCGCCTGGCCGACGACGGCGACACCGAACCCGAAGCGAGCCTGGTCGACGAGTCGACCGGGGCCGAGACGGACGACGCCGACGAGTCGGCCGTCGTCGACGCCGCCGAACCGCTGACGATAACGCTGCCGGACGGGAGCGAGAGCGTCTCGGAGGCGATCCTCTCGAACCGGCGGATGCTCACGAACCCGGACGAGCACGACCTGGTGTCGGCGGGCGAACTCGAGGAGGTGCGCGACGCGGTCGACACCCTGTCGACGGAGGTGTCGGACGACCTTCGGGACGAAGTGGCGACCCTCGAAACGTCGCTCGAGGAGGTCGAGAAGCACATCGACCGCCAGGGGCGACAGATCGAGGAGCTTCGCGACACCGTCACGTCGCTCGCGGAGATTCTCGGTGCGTCGGTCGAGTTCCAAGAGACCGAGTGAGGCCGTCGGTCGGACCGCCCCGTTCGCAGTGACCGATCGAACACTCGCGGGACCGAAAGCCACTTGCGGGACAGTAGGGAACGGGCACCGTGGCGCGAGGGTGGCCGAGCCAGGCCAAAGGCGGCGGGCTTAAGACCCGCTCTCGAAGGAGTTCGGGGGTTCGAATCCCCTCCCTCGCACTACCGCTCCGAACGAACGTGAGGAGCGTGTCGTGTGCCGTGGGGATCGAACCAGAGAGTGGAGCGAACGGAGTGAGCGGAACGACCGTGGTTCGAATCCCCTCGCTCGCATCGAACGAGTACGAACCACGGGGCGTAGCTACGGCTCGTCGGTGTGAACGGAAAAGCGAAAAGCGAGCGTACGGGAAAGAGGGGCCGTACGATCGCTTGCCGCCCTGATTGGTCCCCGCTGACGCTTCGGCCCTCCAGACGAAGCGTCACGTGGGACAAGTCGGGGAAGAGACTTAAACGTGCCGCCGGCGGCATGACCCTCGGGAGTCGAAAGCACCGGTCGGCGGCGACGCGAGGGACTTTTACCCGCCCGCGACCTCCGTCGAACTATGACCGAGACGCCGAGGCGGGTCGAACGCGCGGTCCGCGACGACGGGGCGTTCGATCCGACCGACGACGGGCGATTCGAACTGACGACCACGGTGTTCGAAGCCGTGATGACGGCGACCGAGACGGACGGACGGATCGACTTCGAGGTGCGGATGCGGGCGCCGTCGCTCTCCGCGGCCGTCGACGGCGACGTGGCCGACGTGATCGAGGAGGGGTGGCTGGAGACGTTCGAGCGACGGATCGAGGACGTCGGCGGTGCCATGCGCGGCGACGACGCGCCGGAGCCGACGGTCCGCGCGACGACGGACGAAATCGTCGTCGAGGCGGCGTTCACCGACATCAACGAGCGCCGCGGCGTCGGGGACGCGGCCGCGATCGTCAACTACGCCGAGGGAACCTACGTGCAGGGGCTCATCCCGGGCTACGACTACGTCGACCCGGTCGCGGGACTGGTCGATCGGGCGCGCCGGACGGGTGAGCGCTGATACGGGTTCTCGTACGAGTCGACAGGCCAAAGCCGGTTGAACCCCTCGTCCCCCCATGGCGACGGTCCTCGACATCGCCCTGATGGGCGTCGTTCTCGTCGGCAACACCTTCCTGGCGGCCGTGATGACCCGATTTTTCCGCATCCAACTCGATACGCGGTGGGGGGCGATCGTCTACACCGCGTTCCTGGTTCCGGTCGTCCTCGTGGTGACGACGATCGGCGCGTTCAGCCTCGGCGTGGGCGTCGACCTCGGGAGCGCGGCCGCCGCCCTCGCGCTGATGGTCGGGCTACCGATGGGGCTGGGTGTGACGATCGACGTACTGTACGTCCCCGCGCCGGACGAGTACGACCTCCCCGACACGGCGCGCTAGTCGACCAGTCGGTCGGCCGCCGTCGTCACGTCGTCGAGCACCACGTCCAGTGGTCGGGTGGCGTCGATACGGACGAACCGGTCGGGCTCGTCGGCCAACAGCCGTTCGTATCGGTCCCTGACTGCACGGAGGTGCTCGACCCGCTCGAACTTGTTCGTCCCGCCGCTTCGCTCGGCAGCAGTCTCGGGGTCGACGTCGAGGTAGAGTGTCGCGTCCGGCGGTCGCGAGAACGGGTCGTGGATCGACCGGACGTACGAGAACGGGTCGTCGACCGCCGCGTCCTCGAGCGTCGCGGCCTGGTAGGCGATCCGAGAGTCGGAGTAGCGATCGGAGACGACGAGCGACCCCTCCGCGAGCGCCGGCCGGATCACCCGGGAGAGGTGGTCGGCGTGGTCGGCGGTGTAGAGGAAGAGTTCGGCGAGGGGATCGGCGTCGTCGTCGTCGATGGACCGGGCGACCGCGTCGCCGTACCACGAGTCGGTGGGCTCGCGGGTGAACACCGCCTCGGGGTGGTGGTCCCGGAGCGCCCGCCACGCGGTCGTCTTGCCGCTGCCGTCGAGACCCTCCAGCGTGAGGAGCATACCCCAGCATACCGGGGGACGGGGTTAATCCTCCGGGTCGGCGTCGCCGCGAGCGGCGCCGAGACCGGGTAGCGGTCGGGAGACCGGTGGGCGCGTTACCTTTAGGTCGGTACGTGGCCACCTACGAGTCATGAAGATCCTGGTCACCGGCGGGAGCGGATTCGTCGGTCGATACCTGTGTCGCGAGCTGAAGGCCCGCGGCCACTCCGTGACGGCACTCTCCCGAACGCCGAGCGACGGCGACCTGCCGGGCGGCGTCGAGAAGGCGATGGGCGACGTGACGGCGTACGACTCGTTGGTCGAACCGATGCGCGGGCAGGACGCGGTCGTCAACCTGGTGGCGCTCTCGCCGCTGTTCAAGCCGTCGGGCGGCGACGGGATGCACGACCGGATTCACCGGCAGGGGACCGAGAACGTCGTTCGGGCGGCCGAGGAGAGCGGCGTCGAGAAGCTCCTCCAGATGAGCGCGCTCGGTGCCGACCCCGACGGGGCGACGGCGTACATCCGCGCGAAGGGCGAGGCCGAAAAGATCGTCGAGTCGTCGTCCCTGCGGCACGTGATCTTCCGGCCGTCAGTGATCTTCGGCGACGGAGGCGAGTTCGTCCCCTTCACGAAGAAACTCGCGCCGCCGTATCTCACGCCCCTGCCGGGCGGCGGGAAGACCCGCTTTCAGCCCGTCTGGATCGAGGATCTGGTCCCGATGCTCGCCGACGCGATCGAGGACGAAACCTACTACGACGGCGTCTACGAGATCGGCGGCCCCGAACGCCTCACCCTCGCGGAGGTGGCCAAGCAGGTCCACAGCAGCGAGGGGCGGCCGATGACGGTCCTGCCCGTCCCCATGGGACTGGCCAAGATCGGATTGACGGCACTCGGGAGTCTTCCCGGTGCGCCGATGGGTGCCGACCAGTACCGCTCGCTCCAGTTCGACAACACGACCGACCACAACGACATCGAGGCGTTCGACGTGACCGAGAGTGACTTGACGACACTAGGAGAGTACCTCCGGAGCCGCTGACGGACGGCAGACGGGTGTCTGACGCCGACCTCTCGCCGACGATCCGGCTGCGGTCGGTCGATTAACGGCGCCAAACCGTCGGGTGACGGAGTGGTCGCCCACAAGGTTTATGTTCGCTTTGTACCTGCGTTATTCCCAATGAACAGGGGTCTGAAACGATGAAACTGGCCATGATCGGCTTCGGACAGGCCGGCGGCAAGGTCGTCGACAAGTTCCTCGAGTACGACCAGCGTACGGGGAGCGAGATCGTCCGGGCCGCCGTCGCCGTCAACACGGCCAAGGCCGACCTGATGGGTCTCGAATACATTCCGCAGGAGCAGCGCGTCCTCATCGGCCAGTCCCGCGTGAAGGGACACGGTGTGGGCGCCGACAACGAACTCGGCGCGGAGATCGCCGAGGAGGATATCGGCGAGATTCAGGGTGCCATCGACGACATCCCGGTCCACGAGGTGGACGCCTTCCTCGTCGTCGCCGGACTGGGCGGCGGCACCGGGAGCGGCGGGTCGCCCGTGCTGGCGAAACACCTCAAGACGATCTACACGGAGCCAGTGTACGGACTGGGCATCCTCCCCGGAAGCGACGAGGGTGGCATCTACACGCTCAACGCCGCCCGCTCGTTCCAGACGCTCGTCAACGAGGTCGACAACCTCCTCGTGTTCGACAACGACGCGTGGCGAAAGACGGGCGAGTCCGTCCAGAGTGGCTACGACGATATCAACGACGAGATCGTTCGCCGGTTCGGTATCCTGTTCGGAGCCGGTGAGGTACGCCAGGGCCAAGAGGTCGCCGAATCCGTCGTCGACAGTTCGGAGATCATCAACACCCTCTCGGGCGGTGGCGTCTCGACGGTCGGCTACGCCTCCGAGACGGTCGAGCGCAAACAGGAGTCGAACGGTCTGCTGTCGAAACTCACCGGTAACGATCAGTCCATCGAGGACCAACTCGACTCCGCCAACACAACCAACCGTATCATGAGCCTGGTTCGCAAGGCGGCGCTGGGACGCCTGACCCTCCCCTGTGAGATCGACGGAACCGAGCGCGCCCTCCTCGTGATGGCTGGACCCTCCGCCTACCTCAACCGAAAGGGGATCGAACGGGGTCGAAAGTGGCTCGAAGAGCAGACCGGCAGCATGGAGGTCCGCGGCGGCGACTACCCCGTCAACGACAGCGACTTCGTCGCCTCCGCCATCCTGCTGTCGGGGGTCACGAACGTTCCCCGGATCAAGGAGCTCCAGCAGGTCGCCATCGAAGCACAGGACAACATCAGCGAGATCCGCGAAGAGAGCGAATCCAACCTCCAAAACCTGGTCGAAGATGACGAGGACGAACTCGAATCGCTCTTCTAGGGTCGTCCTCGCCACGGTCATCGTGCTGCTCGCCGCGACCGTCCCGGCGGCGGCGGTGTCCGTCACTGGCGAGGACGTCCCCTCGGAGGGGGAAGTCGGCACGCAGGTTTCGGCGACGATCACGCTGGAAGAACTGTACCAGAACCCACAGAGCGAGCGGTGGCAACTGTCGGGGGAGACGGGACTGACCGACGTGTCGTGGACCGTGACGCTCTACGACCAGACTGGCTCACAGGTCGACATCGTCGAACCGACCGGCCAGTCCTTCTCGTCGGTCGATATCGCCGCCGAGAGCGGCACGGCGGCGGTCGAGATCCGCGTCACCGGAACCGTGCCCGCGATCGACTCGTACAGCTACGACCCGGCCGAGGAGTTCCTGCTGATGGAACTCACGCGCGGCCAGGAGGGCGGAGCCAGCAACACGATCGATAGCTGGCAGACCCACCACTACACCGCCGAGAGCGACTCGGCACGCGAGGCCATCGATGAGGCCGGGAGCGCGATCGACGACGCGGAGGCGAGCGGTGCGACTCCCAGCGACGCACGGGCCAACTACGAGGACGCGATCGCCGCCTACGAGGAGGGGAGCTTCGGTGTCGCGACCAACCTCGCCAACCGGGCGACCGAGCAGGCAAACAGCGCCCAGCAGTCCCAGCAGACCCAGCAGTTGCTCATCTACGCCGTCGGCGGCCTGCTCGTGGTCGCGCTCGCCGTCGGGGGCGTCCTCTACTGGCGCTCCCAACAGGGCCCCGAGGATCCGCTGGGGTAATGCGGACCCTCGTCCCGTTCGAGGCGACACGACCAAAGACGCGACTCGACCCCTTACTCGCCGCCGACGAGCGGGCGGCGTTCGCCCGTGCGATGCTCCGTGACGTGATCGATGCCGTCGAGCGCGCCGGTCACGATCCCGAGGTGGTGTCGACCGCACCCCTGGACTCGGTCGAGGGCCCCGTCGCGGTCGACGACCGCCCGCTCTCGGCGGCGGTGAACGACCGTCTCGACGGAGCGGACGCGCCGGTGGCCGTCATCGTCGCGGACCTCGGTCTGGTGACGCCGGCGGCCGTGCGTCGCCTCGTCGACGGTGGCGGAGACGCCGACGTCGCCATCGCCCCGGGACGGGGTGGCGGGACGAACGGTCTGGTCGTCGCCCACCCCGAGTTCCGGGTCGACTTCCACGGCACCTCCTACCGCGACCACCGCCGGGCCGCCCACGCGGTCGGGGCGACGGTCCGCGTCGTCGACTCGATGCGGCTGTCGACCGACGTGGACGAACCCGCGGACCTCGTCGAGGTGTTGCTCCACGGCGAAGGCAGGGCGGCGTCGTGGCTCCGGTCGGCCGGGGTCGACCTCGACGGCGGCGACGGCCGGGTCGGGGTGCGGAGGGCGGACGAGGGGTGATACCTTTTTCACCGTCGGCCGACCATCCGGAGTCGTGTCACGGGCACCCGAGACCGACGACGAACGGGTCGACCCCGATTCGCTCGTCGACGCCGACGCCGTCGACACCCTCCTCGGCGTCACCCCGGCGGACGTCGACCCGGCGGCGGAGCTCAGCTTCGCGCGAAACGTCTTCCTGCCGCTGACGACAGCCTGCCGGTACACCTGCACCTACTGTTCGTTCTACGACGTGCCCGGCGAGGCGACGCTGATGCCCCCGGACGCGGTCCGGGAGCAACTGCGCCACGGGGCGGCGGCCGGCTGTACCGAGGCGCTGTTCACGTTCGGCGACGCGCCGGACGATCGGTACACGGCGATCCACGACCGGCTCGACGAGTTGGGCTGTGACTCGATGCTCGACTACCTCGTAGAGGCCTGCGAGATGGCGCTCGACGCCGGCCTGCTCCCCCACAGCAACCCCGGCGACCTGACCGAGGCGGAGTTCGACCGCCTCGCCGAGGTGAACGCGAGCATGGGCGTAATGTTGGAGACGACGGCCGACGTGACCGCCCACTCCGGGAGTCGGAAGAAGACCCCCGAGCGCCGACTCGGGACGATCCGTGCGGCCGGCGAGGCCTCCGTACCCTTTACCACGGGCATCCTCGTCGGCATCGGCGAACGGCCCCGCGACCGGGCCGAGAGCCTCCTCGCCATCGCCGCGCTCCACGAGCGGTACGGCCACGTTCAGGAGGTGATCGTCCAGAACGTCGTGCCCAACGAACGCTCCGAGTTCGACCGGCCGAGCGTCGAGACGATGCGCGAGACGGTAGCGATGGCCCGGGCGGCACTGCCTCCGGAGGTGTCCGTGCAGGTCCCGCCCAACCTCTCGCCGACCCGCGAGTTGCTCGACTGTGGCGTCGACGACCTGGGCGGCGTCTCGCCGGTCACGGAGGACTACATCAACCCCGACTACGCCTGGCCCGAACTCGGCGAACTGCGGGACATCGCGGCGTCGGCGGACGTCCCCCTGCGGGAGCGACTTCCGACCCACGAGCGATACCTTCCCGAACGGTTCCGACGGGCGGCCGGCCGGCCGGCGGCCGAGGGATCGTGGCTCCGCCTCCCCATCCGCGAGGCGCTCGACGGGATGGAACAGCGTCGGGCGGCCGGCGAGGGCGGGCAGGAGCGGCGGCCACGCCCTCCGGCGGCCGACGACGACTAGAGCAACCGCTCCTCGACCCGAGGCAGGTGCTTGCGGACGAGTGTGTAGAGCGCGCCGACTGCGAGGAAGGCGACGGTCACCCGACGGACGGTCGGCCCGAAGAGGACGAGGCCCGGCGAGAAACAGAGTACGGTGACGAGGTAGTCCTCGGGGGCGCCGTCGTAGCGGATCCAGTAGCGCGGGGCGATCCACTGGCTCCGCGAGTGGAGGTACACCGCCTCGGCGGAGGTTCGCTCCCACGGGCGGGCTTCCGTCCCGGCACCGAAGACGTCGCTCACGGAGTGGACGGCCGCCGAGCAGAGGAAGGTGGCGACGGCGACTGTCTCCGGGCCGGGCGCGACGGCGGCGACGACGAGGGCGGGAACCGTCCCCACCCAGTAGTAGTCGGGGAAGTGGAGCGTCCTTCGGTGGACGCCGGCGAGCAAGTCGAGGTCGGGGAAGACACCGCCAGCGACGCCGGCGAGGGCGGCGACGGGGGCGAGGTCTGGAGCCACGACCGTCAGCGGCAGGGCCAGACAGAGGCCGACGGCCGCGTGGGTGGTGGCCATCATGTCAGTCGTCCGCCGGCGATGGGGGGGAGGTATCGAGCATCGGCGTGCCGTCGGCGCGGGGGCCCAGACGCGGGCCGTGGGGCCGCTCGTCCGGGTCGATCGGGCGACGGCGCTCGTAGTCGGTCGAGCGCTCGACCGGCCGCCGGCCGATGGCCGTCACCATGTCGACGTAGTCGGCGACCGACCGAAACTCGCCGTAGTCGCCGCCCGCGCGCTTGGTAATCTCTTCGGAGAGCAGCGTCCCCATGAAGTCGTTCGCGCCACAGGAGAGCGTCTTCAGCGACTTCTGGTCGCCGAACTTCGTCCACGAGGTCTGGATGTTCTCGATGTTGTCGAGAAAGAGACGGGAGACGGCGATCATGAGTTCGTCCTCGGCGTCGCTCGCGCCGCCGTCGACGAGGCCCCGTTCGTACAGCGGCGTCCGCTCGTGGACGAAAGAGAGGGGGACGAACTCGGTGATACCACCGGTGCGGTCCTGCAGGTCGCGCACCCGCTTCAGGTGCATGACGCGGTGCATCTCGTTCTCGACGTGGCCGTACATGATCGTCGCGGTGACGGGGAGACCGGCGGCCATCGCTCCCTCCATCGCGTCCAGCCACTCGTCGGTGTCGATCTTCGCGGGACAGATCACGTCCCGAACCTCGTCGACGAGTATCTCGGCGGCCGTGCCGGGGACGCTGTCGAGGCCGGCCTCGCGGAGGCGGCGGTAGACCGACTCGTAGGAGCGGTCGGTGCCCCTACGGGCGTGGTAGGCCTCCTCGGGCGTGATCGAGTGGACGTGGACGCCGTCGACCGACATGGCGCGGATCTGTTCGGCGTACGTGCCCGGCGACGTGGTGTAGGCATCGGGCGGCCGGTAGTTCACCCGCTCGGGGTCCGGATGAGAGGCGAGCAGTTCGCGGTGGTCAGAATCGAGGGCGAAGGCGGGGTGGAGGCCGCTGACCGAACACACCTCGTAGATACCCATGTCGAGGGCGTCCTCGACGGCCTGCCGGGACTCGGCGGGTGTCTTGGTGAACCCGCCGTGGTCGTCGGGGGCGTCGGTCTCGAACGTCGACGCGCGGTCCTTGAAATTACAGAACAGACAGCCAGTGTCGCAGGCCGTCGTGACGTTGTTGTTGAGGTTGGCGACGAAGGTGACGTCGTCGCCGACCACCTCCGCGCGGCGGTGGTCGGCCGCCTCCAACACGCGCTCCTTCCGAACGGGGTCGATTCCGGAGCTGTCGGTGCCGGTCGTCAGGAGTTCGACGCCGTCGGCGACGGTGAGGCGGTGGCCGTCCCGGGCTTTCGCGAGTGCGTTCTCGAAGTGCTGGTCGGTCTCGGGGACGTGATCGAACGCCGCAACCGCCTCGGCCGGGTCGCTCATCGAATCGAGAGAAGTGCCCGAGCGTGAAAAACGGGACGGTCGGGACGGTGAGGGGCGTGGCCGTAATGACAAGACCCATACCGGTCGGGAGCGACGTTCCCGCCATGGACTCGCGGCTCCGTCGATGGATCGACCGCGCCTACGAGCGCCTGCTCCGGCGCGATATCGACGGCAGTCCCGACCACGTCGCGATCATCCAGGACGGCAACCGGCGGTACGCCCGCGAGCGTGGCGACGGAACCGCTGCTGGCCACCGGAAGGGAGCCCGAACCACGGAGCAGGTGTTGCGCTGGTGTCGGGAGCTCGGCATCGAGGAGCTCACCCTCTACGCGTTCTCGACGGAGAACTTCGAGCGCCCGCCCGACGAGCGCGAACACCTGTTCGACCTCATCGAGGCGAAACTCCGGAAGTTCGCCGACGCGACGGAGATACACGAGAACGAGGTGTGCATCCGTGCGCTGGGTGACGTCGACCGCCTGCCCGACCGGGTTCGGGACGCCGTCGCCTACGCCGAGGAACGGACCGAGTCCTACGACCGCTTCCGGCTGAACGTCGCGCTGGCGTACGGCGGGCGGGCGGAACTCCTGGAAGCGGCCCGCGACACGCTGGAGGCGGTCGAGGCGGGCCGTCTCGACCCCGCGGGCGTCGACACGGCAGAAATCGAGCGCCGCCTCTACGCCCGGCCGGTCCGGGACGTGGACCTGATCGTCCGCACGGGCGGCGACGAGCGGACGAGCAACTTCCTGCCGTGGCACGCCAACGGCAACGAGGCGGCCGTCTTCTTCTGTGCACCCTACTGGCCGGAGTTCTCGAAGGTCGACTTCCTCCGGGCGATCCGCACCTACGAGTCCCGCGAGGCGTCGTGGCGACACACGCGAACCGAGCGGGCGGTCGCGCTGGTCAGGGCAGTCGCGGGGTCGTCGCTGGTCGAGACGCGGGAGGTCGTCGGCCGCCTGCGCGAGCAGTTGCCCCGGGCGAGCGCCGAGGAACTGTCGGCCGAACTCGACATCCAGGACGGGCGGGTGGACTGACCGCGACGACGCCGGGACCTTTGTAATGCCGGGGCGTAGCCCGGCGTATGGCAACGGTCGAACCCGCGACGACCACGTCGCCGCCGCCCGTCGGACCGGCGGGGCTCGCCGACTACGGGACACTCGTCGTCCGCGGTGCGTGGTTTTTCGCCGGCTTCCTCGGCGTCGTCCTCGTCGGCTGGTTCGTCGTCGAACCACTCGTCTCGCGCTACGTCGCCCGCCGCAACCGAAACAATCCGACGATCGAGGAGGCGGTGTCGCGGTACGTCCGCCTGGGATCCCTCGTCGTCGCCTTCTTCGTCGCCGCCGGAGTCGCCGGCTACGGCGACCTGGTCGGCGACTCGGCGCTCGTCATCGCCGCGGCGACGCTCGCCGTCGGGGTGGCGGGCCAGACGGTCATCGGCTCCATCGTCAGCGGCCTCGTCCTGGTCGCGGATCCCGAATTCAACGTTGGCGACTACATCAAGTGGGGCGACACCGAAGGGACGGTCCAGTCCATCACACTCCGCGTGACGCGCGTGCTGACACCGAACGGGGAACTCGTCACCGTCCCGAACACGACCCTGACCAGTGGTGCGGTCACCCGTCCGTTCGGGCGGGGCCGACACCGCGTCGTCGAACGCGTCGGACTGGCCTACGAGGCCGACGTCGCCGACGCGCTCGACCACCTCACCGATGCGGCGTCGGCAGTCGAGGGGATCGAGTCGGCACCGACGCCGAAGGCGTACGTCGACGACCTCGGCTCGGACGCGGTCGTCGTTCGCGTCTACTACTGGATCGAGGACCCACGGCGGCGGGGGATATTCGAAATCCGATCTCGGTACGCACGGACGGTCAAGGAACGGCTGGACGCGGCGGGAATCGAGATCAGTCCGGCGTCGAAGCGCGAACTTCGCGGGCGGATCGAGGTGTCGGATGACACCTCGGACGGTACCTGACTGCGGCGGACCCGCCACCAGACGGCCGACGAACGGCCCGAAACCGGGGTAACTCGGCTGAACTCGGGTTGATCCGGGATGGAGGGTCTCGGCGGTTTATGTCCCGGCAGGTACTCGGCCGAGTCATGAGTGAATCCGACCGAGACGTGCGGACTGGATCGCGACGCGACTACCTGCGGACGACCGGGGGCCTCGCCGCCGCCGGGGTCGCCGGACTGGCCGGCTGTACGGGCGGCACTACGACCGGGACGCTCGCGACGCAGGTGACCGACCAGCCGGGTGACATCGGCGACTTCGAGTCCTGTGTCGTGACCGTCGCCGGGATCTGGGTGAAATCCGGAAGCGGGGACGACGAGGAAACCGCCGACAGCGAGGGGACGACGGTCGACGAGAGCGACGCCCGCGAGTACCACGAGTTCGACGAGCCACGGGAGGCCGATCTGGTCCAGTTGCAGGACGGCAACACGTCGCTGCTCGGCGAACACGAACTGGAGACGGGGACTTACGCGTTCGTCCAACTCGACGTGACGGGCGTCGACGCGACGATCGCCGACGGCGGGGACGCGACCGTCGACACGCCCGGCGAGGCACCGCTCCAGTTCAAGCAGGCCTTCGACATCCGCGAGGACACCCGAACCGTGTTCACGGCCGACTTCACGCCCGTCCGTCGGGGGCGGAGCGGGTCGTACCTCCTCCAGCCGGTGGCGCGGGGGACGAGCGTCGAGTACGAGTCGGTCGAGGGGACCGAGACCGAAGCCTGATGACACGACGTGATTCGGCCTACCGGCCGAACTTCCGAGGGACTTCACTACCGTTCGTCCCTCGGCGTTCGGACGCTTCGCTGGCGCTCAGCGTCCGAACCTCCGCTGACGATTCTGATAATCCAGCACGGCGCGCAGGTAGTCGCGCTTGCGCACGTCTCGCCAGTTCACGTCGGTGAAGTAGAGTTCCGAGTAGACGGACTGCCAGATCATGAAATCGGAGAGGCGCTCGGCCCCCGTCTTGACGAGGAGGTCGGGTTCGTCGGGAAAGATCAGGCGGCGCTCCACGTCGGCCCCGTCGACGTCCGCGGGGTCGAGACGGCCGGCGTCGACCTCCTCGGCGAGCGAGCGGACGGCGGCGGCGAACTCCCCCTTGCCGCCGAGGCCGACGTTCACCTGAACGGGGGCTGCGACGGGGTCGGTGTCGTCGGGGGCGCGCACCGCGACCGATCGGGGGGCGTCGATGGATCGGAGTTCCCGCTCCAGCGTCGGCACCACCGCCTCGTCGAGGACGCTCACCGAGACGGTGACGCGGTCGGCACCGTACTCGAACGCCCAGCCGAGGACGCGTTCGAGACGGGCGTACGCCCCCTGTTCCAACAGGTCACGCTCGGTGAGGACGAAGGCGACGTGCGCGGGAGGGTCGCCGTCGTGGAGGCGCTGTCTGAGAGCGAGATACCGGTCGTACAGTCCCACACCGACCGCAGGTGGCGACGGCGCAAAAGCCCAACGGGTGGCGGACCGCGGGGGGACGGCGGGGCGTGTCGGGAGCGTTAAGTGGCCGTCGAAGGTAGCGGTGGATGTGACGTCCACCCTTCGGCGGGCGGGAGGGTTCGCGGCGGTCGGGACGCTCGCGCTCGCCGCCCCCGAACTCGGACGTGCGGCCGCCGCCCCCTTCGCCATCGTCGCGCTTCTCGCGGCGTTCGTGATCGACGAGGGACCGGCGTTCGACCTGTTCGCCCGGCCACAGGACCGTCGCGACGGCCGCCTCAACGGACTGGCCGGCTTCGCGCTGGCGGCCACGGGGCTGGCGATCCTGTCGACGGCACCCCGGGCGTCGATGCCGACTGCCGTCTTCGTCGCGGCGGTGTTTGTCGTCGGTTACGGCAACGTCGGCGCGTGTGCCGTCGAACGGGTCGACACCGATCCGTTCCGCGTCGTCGCGGGCTTCAGCCTCGTCGCCTTCGCCGCTGCCGTCGCCGGGCAACTGGTCGTCGGGTGGACCCTCGGTTCGTCCCGGCCGGTGCCGACCGTCGTCTTCCTCGCCGCGGCCGGCGCGCTGGTGGCGGCGCTCCTTCGATCGATGCTGTTCGAACGCGACGATCCCATCGTGATGCTGTCGACCGGGCTCCTGCTCTGGCTGTTCGAGGGTATCGGCGTCGGTCCGGGGTTCGAGGAAGTCGGCGTCGCACTCGGCGTGACGGTCGCCCTCGGCTACGCCTCGTATCGCACCGGTACGGCGTCCGTTCCGGGTATGGTGACCGGCGTGTTGCTCGGTCTGCTCACCATCGTCTTCGGCGGCTTCGGGTGGTTCGCCGTCCTCATCGCCTTCTTCGGGATCGGTGGCCTCTCCGCGAAGTACCGGTACGAGGAGAAGCGCTCGCGAGGGGTCGCCGAGGACAACGAGGGGGCACGGGGAAGTGGCAACGTCCTCGGCAACGCCGCCGTCGCCCTGATCGCCGTCATCGGCTTCGCCGCGAGCGCCGAGTTCCCGGTCGAGGGCGCGCTCTTTCGCTTCGCCTTCACCGGGTCGCTCGCCGCCGCGATGAGCGACACCCTGTCGAGCGAAATCGGCGTCCTGTTCGACCGACCACGACTCATCACGACGCTCCAACGCGTCGATCCCGGCACCGACGGCGGGATCACGTGGCAGGGGTATCTCGTCGGCGTCGTCGGGGCTGGAGTCGTCGCCGGCGTCGCCGTCGCCCTGTTCGGTTTCGACCGGCCGGCGCTCGCGGCGGCGACCGTCGTCTGTGGCGGCGTCGCCGGCATGACCGTCGACAGCATCCTCGGCGCGGTGCTCGAAGGCGGGCGCGTCGGCAACCAGACCGTCAACTTCCTCGGCACGCTCGCCGGAGCTATCACGAGCGCCGGCCTCGCCGTCCTGTTGCTGTGATTCGTCCCGCGACGCCCGACGAGGAGCGGACGCTCGCTCTCCTCCAGTCACAGCTTCGGGAGCCGAGTCCGGGACTGTTGGACGCGTGGGCGAGCGACGCCGTCCCCTCGCCCGCGGAGGTACTGGTGTCGACGACCGAGGCCGATCGACCGGTCGGCTACCTGCTCGCCGTCCCCGGCGACGGGACGGCCTACGTCGCCGAACTGGTCGTCGCACCCGACCACCGACGGGAGGGGCGCGCGACGGCGCTGCTGTCGGCGTACGCCGAGAGCGTCGAGGGGGGCGTCACGGTCACCGTCGCAGCGAAGAACGCGGCGGCACGGGCGCTGTACCGGGGCTGTGGGTTCGAGCGCGTGTGGCGGCTCCCGGATTTTTTCGACGCCGGGGACGCGATACTGTACCGACGGGGTTAGTCGACCGCCACGAGTTGGTCGATCGTCCGCACGCGAACGTCGACCGGCGTCTTCACCATCTCGTCGGCGGACCGCGCGACGACCTGTTCGACGCCGCGCTGGGCCGCCACGTCGAGCAGTCGCTGGGTCACCGTCCCGTCGAGGACGACCGCGTAGGGCGTGCTCTCGGCGTCCGACACCGCGTCGAAGGTCTCGTCAGCCGGGACGGTCTCTAGGAGACGGAAGTCGGCGTCGAGGAGTCGTGCAGTCCCGGTCTCGCCCTCGATGGCCGCACGGACGTGTTCACGGAGCGTCGAGGGATCGTCGTCGTCGCCGTCCGCGTCGCCGTCCGCGTCGTCGTCCGCGTCGGTATCGTCGTCGTCCGCGTCTTCGCCCCCCGATCGTTCGTCGACCGCGGGGTCGTTCGTGGTCTGGGACGCCCCCGACTCCGGGTCCGCGTCGGCGTTGGAGATCCGATCCGGTTCGGGGGGCGCGTCGCCAACCGGAACGGCGGTCGCGGGCGTCGACTCGGCGGCGCGGGGAGAGCCGTCGGCGTCGACCGCCGCCGACGTCTTGCCGCGGACCGAGAGGTCGTCGTCGGCCTCGAAATCGGCGTACGCTGTCTTGTCGCGGAGCGCGGACATGACCTCGTGGTGTTCGAGGTCCTCGACCGACCGTCCCTCGGGGGCGAAGACGACGTAGTCGACGTCGCCGATCTGGGCGAGTTCCCGGAGGATGAGTTCGCCGCCGCGGTCGCCGTCGAGGAAGGCCGTGACCGTCCGCTCCTCGGTGAGGTCGGCCACCGCGTCGGGGACGTTCGTCCCTTCGACGCCGACCGCGTTCTTGATGCCGTACTCGAGCAACGTCAGCACGTCCGACCGGCCCTCGACGACAATGATGGCGTCGGAGTCGGTTACCCGCGGGCCCGCCGGTAGGCCGTGGTAGTCGGTGATGTCGTCGATGCGGACGCTCTCGCGGACCTCCTCCAGAATTTTGGAGGAGTCCATGACGCTCTCGTCGAACGACCCCGCGAGCAGTTCCTTGGCACGGTCGATGACCTTCCGACGCTTGGCCTCGCGGACGTCCTCGATGTCGGTCACCTCGACGGAGGCCTGACACGGACCGACGCGGTCGATCGTTTCGAGCGACGCCGCGAGGATGGCCGTCTCGACCTTGTCGAGGTTGGTCGCGATGGTGATGCGTCCGAACGACTGTCCGTTCTCGCTGTCTATCTGTACGTCTATCCGCCCGACCTTCGAGGACTGTTGGAGGTCCCGAAGGTCGAGGTCGTCGCCGAGCAGACCCTCGGTCTGCCCGAAGACGGCACCGACGACGTCGCTCCGCTCGACGACGCCGTCGGCCGCGGTGGATGCGTGAATGAGGTATTTGGCTGTGTCGTCCATTGATGATCCCCTCGTAGGGGTGATGATGATGAGTCCATGGGGGGGCCCATGTACGCCTATATACTTTTCGGGGAGCCCGGAAATACTTGTCGTACTTCCGGGTGGCGGCCACCGACCACGGCCCGAGGGTCGCCGAGTCGCCGTCGCCATCGAACCGAGGATCTCGGCTTAATCCGCCTGAATCGCCTGAAATCCCGCTGTATCGTCGTCCTGTTATATGCGTCCGGGGCGCATCCGTCGAGACACGATGCACACGACTGGACTGATCGTTGCCGTCGCCGGCGCGGTGGCACCGCTCGCCGTGCCGGCGGCAGTGACGAACGGGGACGGAGACGTGGTTGGTGTGGGACCGACGACGGAGACGCCGAGTGGCCGAGCGGGACCGACGACGGATCTCTCGGAACCGACTCCGAGGGTCGTCGAGCGACTCCCGGGAACGACCCGGAGGGCCGTGACCGACCTCGTGGCCGCCGGGACGGTGGGGTGATCGCCCCGTGCGCGACCGATCCATCGTGATCGGCGTCGTCGTGGTACTCGTCGTCGCCGTCCCCGTGATCCTCGCGGCCGCACCCGGATCGGGAGACGGTGGGGACACGGCGTCGACGGACGACTCGTTCCCGACGGAGACGCCGGCCGACTCGACGACCGGAGTCGACGACGGGGCGACCGACACCGATGCCGACACTGGACCCTCGTTCGCGTTCGAGATCGACCGGATCGAGTCCTGCGGGGAGACCTGCCGGGACGTGACGACGACGCTGACGAGCGAGGGTGCCGGGTCGACGGACGTGACCGTCTACACCCGGATCTACGCCGACAACGGGACGGACGGCGACGTAGTCTGGCAGGGGAGCGAACCGATCGGCGACCTCGACGCCGGCGAGTCGTACACGGGGACCAAGCGGGTCGACCTGTCGATAACCGACGCGTACGCGATCCAGCAGTCCGGCGGCTGGATCACGATCCAGACGACGATCCAGTCCGACGAGAAGACGGTGACCACGACCGAACGGCGGCAGGTGGCCTGACGGCGGTCACCGACGGGATTCCAGTTTCTTCACCCGCGTCGCGAGTGTCAGGAACGTCGCCGTGAGCGTCAGGACGACCGCCCCCGCGGCGGCGACGTCGTGGACCGGCGAGAGGTGAGTGATCGTCCCGTCGACGATCCGCTGTCCGGGGAGGAGGGTGTGGTGGGACGTCCCGACGACCGGGACGAAGTAGTCGACGGCGTCGTTCAGGCCGTACCACGCGACGGCGACGGCGACTGCACGGACGGGAAAGTCGCTGTACCGGTGGATGAGAAAGGCCTCGACGACCATCATGAGGTGGCTCCCGAGGAGGAAGGCGTACATGGGAAACGGCGTGGTCGCGAGGAAGCCGTCGGCGAAGGCGACGAGGACGAACGGCGTCCAGAGACCGAGTTTCCAACAGCCGAAGAAGGCGAGCGCGTTCACCACCTCGTTGGATCGACCGAGTTTCCAGAGGGCGAGCGAGAGCGCGATAAAAGCCGTCGCGACGGGGCTGTCGGGGACGAGCGGCCAGATCGCGAGCGGTTCGGCCGCGAACTGGAAGCGGTAGTACCAGAAGCCGAAGGCGGTGCCGACCAGGTTGATCCCAACGACGACCCACGCGAGCGAGAGGCCGAGGTTCTCGACGACACGGGGGAGGGGTGCGAGCCATCGAGGGAGTGGGTCGGCGGGAGGATGTCCGTCGCCATCGACGAGGGCGCGGACGCGGTCGATCGCCGTCGCGGCGTCGGCCGGTGACTCGGAGCCGGACCCGGATCCCATCGCTCGACGTGACGGAGCGGACGGATAAATCGGTGGCGATGGCAACATCTACCGAAAGCCCGTCGTTAAGTGGATCCCACCGTAACGTAAGACATGGCCGATCTCGAAGAGCTACGACGGGGAACGGAACTAGTGAAACGCGGCTTCGCTCGCATGCAGAAAGGCGGCGTCATCATGGACGTCGTCAACGCGAAGCAGGCTCGGATCGCCGAGGACTGCGGTGCGGTCGCGGTGATGAGTCTGGAGGCCGTGCCGGCGGACATCCGCAAGCGCGGCGGCGTCGCGCGGATGGCCGATCCTGCGGCCCTGACCGAGATCCTAGAGGAAGTGTCGATCCCGGTGATGGGGAAATCGCGCATCGGCCACACCAAGGAGGCCGAGATCCTCGAAGCGACGGGCGCGGACATGGTCGACGAGAGCGAGGTGCTGACGCCCGCCGACGACGACTACCACATCGACAAGCGGGAGTTCACCGCCCCGTTCGTCTGTGGGGCACGGAACCTAGAGGAGGCGCTTCGTCGCATCGACGAGGGTGCGGCGATGATCCGCACCAAAGGCGAGGCGGGCACGGGCGACGTGAACCAGGCAGTCACCCACCAACGCGCCATCAAGGGCGCGATCCGAAAACTGGACGGCATGGCCTACGAGGAGCGCGAGCGATGGGCGCGCGAACACGGCGCGCCTCGCGATCTGGTCCACGAGACGGCCGAGATGGGCCGTCTCCCGGTCGTCAACTTCGCCGCCGGCGGCATCGCGACGCCCGCCGACGCGGCACTCATGATGCACCACGGCTGTGACGGTATCTTCGTCGGCTCCGGTATCTTCGGCGCCGAGGACCCCGAGGCGATGGGCACGGCCATCGTCGAGGCGGTCAACAACTGGGACGACCCCGAGCGACTGGCCGAGATCGCGACGAACGTCGGCAAGGGGATGAAAGGGCAGTCGAACACCGACATGCCCGAAGAGGAGAAGTTGCAGGGTCGGGGCGTCTGAACGGCGTTCCCAAGGGACCGGCACCGTTATCCCACCCGTCACCGTTCGTAGACACGTACGCGGATAAGAGACGTCCGGACGAGCGGACGGCGGTGGTCGGTGGCGGGGATAGGCGTCCTGTTGCTCGTCGGCTCCGTGTCCTACGCCGTGTTGGACCGGGAGTCGGCGCTTGTCGATTCGGCGGAGATAGCGCTGCCGGTGATCTGTGGCCTCCTGACGGTCGGGTTCGGACGCCGACTACAGAGAGGTAATCTGACGCACCGACAGATCGCGACGGTCGCACTCGGGCAGGTCGCTGGGTCGACCCTCTTTGCCCTCCTGATGCTGTGGATCATCTTCATCCAGACGCTCGACGGCGACGTAGCCCCGGAGCCGTGGTACACGCTGTTGAACGGCATCGCGATCGGAACGTTCAGTACCGGCTTGCTCGGTGCCGAATACGTGCTGGTTCGGCAGGAGCGACGGCACGTAACGCGACAGAACGAACGACTGGACGCGTTCGCCAGTACCGTCTCACACGACCTCCGGAACCCGCTGAACGTCGCCCAAGGACGGATCGAGTTGGCTCGGGAGCGACGCGACAGCGACGACCTCGCCGCCGCGAGCCGCGCCCACGATCGGATGGACGCGATGATCGACGACCTCCTCGAACTGGCCCGCGAGGGGGAGACAGTCGACGAGATGGTACCGGTCGACTTCGAGGCGGTGGTCGAGCGTTGCTGGCGACACGTCGACACCGCCAACGGGACCCTCGACCTCGACGCCACGGGGACGGTCGTGGCCGACCGCGGACGCCTCCAGCAGTTGCTGGAGAACCTCGTGCGAAACGCTGTCGAGCATGGCTCGACAGGCAACCAGAACTCGATGAGTTCTGGTGACGCCGTCGAACACGGCGGGGCGGACGTGACGGTCATCGTCGGGCGAACCGACGGCGGGTTCTACGTCGCCGACGACGGCCCCGGCATCCCACCCGAGCACCGCGACGAGGTGTTCGGGATGGGCTACTCGACGACGACCGGCGGAACGGGGTTCGGACTCGGGATCGTCGAGAACGTCGCGGAGGGGCACGGCTGGACCGTCGACGTGACCGACGGGGCCAACGGCGGGGCACGGTTCGACGTCCGTGGCGTTACGTGGCGGGGCGAGTGAGTCACGGCGTCTCAGTACAGCGTCGCGCCGCGACCGATCTTCGTCTGATAGGCCCGCGCGTCGACGCCGGCGTCGTCGAACCCCTCGATCATGGCGGCCGCGATCTCCGTGCGGTCGCCGGGGTAACAGGCGGCGAGGACGCCCGGCCCGGCGCCGCTGACGGTGACGCCGGTCGCGCCCGCCGAGAGCGCCGCCTCGCGGACGTTGTCGTAGCCGGAGATGAGGTCGGCCCGCGCCGGCGTGACGAGGCGGTCGTGCATCCCCTTGCCGACGAGACGGGGGTCGTCCCGACACATGCCCGTCGTGAGCGTGGCCGCGCGACCGACGGTGTAGACGAGTTGTTCCATCGTCGCCCCCGCAGGGACGACGTCGCGGGCATCACGCGTCGAAATGGCGATTTCGGGGAGACAGGCGACGAGGGGGATGTCAGCGTCGACGGTGGTCACGTCCCGGCCGGTCGCCACCGTGAACCCGCCGAGGAGGGCGGGCGCGACGTTGTCGAGGTGGACCTCGCCGGAGACGGTCGCCTCGCCTTTCCCCGCGATGGGCACGAGTTCCTTTCGCGTGAGCCCACGGTCGTACAGTTCGTTCAGGGCGAGTGCGGCGGCGGCAGCGCTGGCACCCGAAGAACCCAACCCGGAGGAGGGACGGATCCCCTTGTCGATCCGGATGTGAGCCGGGGCGTCGAGGGCGTCGGCCACCGCGCCGACGGTGTTGTTGTCCGGGTCCTCCGGGATGAACTCGCTGCCGTAGCCCGTCACGTCGATAGTCGTCCGGTCAGCCTTCTCGACGCGGACGACGTCCGCCGGTCGGTCGAGGGCCGCGCCGAAGACGTCGAACCCGCTGCCGAGGTTCGCACTCGTTGCGGGAGCCCTGACCGTAACCATGCCACCGAGTTGCGCGAGTCGGGTCAAAAACCTGCCGAAGGTCGGTACGGATCCGAGGGGACGGGAGCGCTGTACACCGCCCGGGCGACGGCGACCCGTCGTCGCCCGCTCGCCGGGCGATAGCGCCGTCGCGTGAGGCGTCTTCGGCCTCACTGGCGTCGCCGGACTCAGTCGGAAGTGGCGACCGTCGTATCGGTCTCCACCAGATCGAGGACGTCGTCGAAGAAGTCGAGCGAGTCGTTGGGGCCGGGGTGGGCCTCGGGGTGGTACTGGCGGGTGAGCACGCCGAGGTCGTCGTTTTCGAGGCCTTCGGCGGTGCCGTCGTTGACGTTCACCTGCGTCACGTCGAGGCGCCCGCCCGGGTCGCCCACGGTGTAGCCGTGGTTCTGGGTCGTCATGACGACCCGGTCGGTGTCGAGGTCGCGGACGGGCTGGTTGACGCCGCGGTGCCCGAAGTCCATCTTCTCGGTGCTACCGCCGAGGGCGTTGGCGACGACCTGTTGACCGAGGCAGATGCCCGCGATGGGGAGGTCACCGAGGAACTCGGCGACCAGGTTCTCGGCGGCCTCGAAGTTCTCGGGGTCGCCGGGGCCGTTCGAGATGAAGAGGACGTCGGAGTCGACGGCCGCGACGTCTTCGGACGTCGCGTCGTAGGGCAGGACGTGGACGGTGGCGTCGCGGTCGAGGAGGGACTCGGTGATCGAGCCTTTCGCACCGCAGTCGATCAACGCGACGGTCGCGGCGTCGCCACCCTCGTAGACGAGGGGGTCGTCGACGCTCACCTGCGCGCCGATGTCCGTGTGCTCGCTCATCCCCTTGCAGGCCGCGAGTTCCTCCCGAGCGGCCTCGGGGGTCGCGTCGGGACCGACCGCGAGCCCGCACTTCATCGCCCCCTCCTCGCGGATCGAGGTGACGAGGTCACGGGTGTCGAGGTGGTCGATGGCGGGGACGCCCTCCTCGTCGAGCCACTCGACGACCTCCTCGGTGAACTCGCGGGCGATGGCTGCGCGAGGATGGACCCGGTCGGACTCGAATCGCTCGGATCGGACGCCGTAGTTCCCGACGAGCGGGTAGGAGAAGGTGAGCACCTGCTCCTCGTAGGAGGGATCGGTCAGGCTCTCCTCGTATCCGGTGTAGGCGGTCGTGAAGACCAGTTCACCACGGCTCCGGCCCGGAACACGACCACGCGCCTCGACGACGCGGCCGTCTTCCAGGGCGAGATAGGCGTCCGACATTACGAGATACACAGAAAGCCACGGCCAATAAGCCTTGCTTTCGAAGCTGAGTTACGAAATTCGAAATCGGTAAGGCGCCCCCGTCACAACGCGGCGGCATGGACGATCTGGACCGGCGAATCCTGAGCATCCTCCGGCGGGATTCGCGGGCACCGTACACCGAAATCGCGGATCGGGTCGACACCTCCGAAGGGACGGTCCGGAACCGGGTCGAACGGCTGGTCGACGAGGGGATAATCGAGCGGTTCACCGTGGCGACACACACGGGAAACGTCAAGGCGATGGTGGAGGTGTCGGTCGCAGTCGACGTCGACACCACGGCGGTCTCCGGTCGCCTCGCCGAGTGGGACGAGGTAGACTTCGTCTGGCAGGTCTCCGGCGAGGAGGACATCGTCATGGTCGTCGACGCAGCCGACACGAGTGCCGTCAACGAACTCATCACGAAGACGCGGGGACTGGACGAGGTGGAGAACACGAAGACGCGACTCATCCTCGACGAGCGACTCGGCTGACGCCCGCGGAAACCGTCATCGGTAAATCCGGCCCCCACCCACGGGCGTGTATGAACGAGTCCGACGTACTCGACGAGGACCTCTACCGACGGACGAAGGCGTTGCTCGAACCCGGCGAGATCGACCTGTCCGGCGCGATCGTCCACACGGAGCTCACGGGACAGGAGGACCTCGAGATGCACGAACTCACCGTCGAACTCAACGAGGTGATCGCGGCCCACGCCGGCAAGGGGGAGACGTACATCTACGCCGGCAACGACGACACCGACTTCTCCTCGAACCAGTTCCAGGGGCTGACCGTCGAGGACGACACGTTCGTCTGGGAGTGTCAGCAACTCCTCCGGGAGGGCACCTTCGACATCGTGTTCTACTACGAGGCCGACGTGGACCAAGCGGCGCTGGTCGAGGCTATCCGGGAACGCGGGTACGAGGTGACGAGTGTCGTCCTCGACGACGACGAGATGACGGCGACGCGGGAGTCGGAGTGACCGAACGGTCCGCTCACCGACAAAACGGCTCAGTGCGGGCGGTTTTCAGCCAGCGGGATACGACGGGGCTTTTAACACCCCGTACCTAAGAGGTAGATCCATGCAACGAACCGGGCGGACTCGTCGGTCGCCCTCCTCGACCGCCTCCGGTCGGCTCGGAGCCGTACTGTCGACGAGGGGGAACGTCGCCACCGCGGACGGCCGCCGACATTGGAAGAGTTTAGGTACGACGGAGACGAAGCCGGAGCAGAAACGGGGCGTGTGATCGACGTGGAATACGGTGATCGACTGTGAAGACGGGTGTCATCCACGGAGTATCCGTCTCCCACCAGCGAGCGACCGTCGACGAAATCGAGTCGGTCGTCGACGACGACGCGACGACCGTGGTTCGTGATCTCCTCGCGAACGACGGGGTCGACGAGGCCTTCGCGATCCGAACCTGCAACAGGGTAGAGGCGTACGTCGTCACCGACGACGCGACGACCGGACGAGCGGTGCTCTCGTCGTTCGCCTCGTCGGTCCGCAACGGCGCGGTCCGGAAGATGGACCACGAACCCAGCCTCCGGCACCTGATGCGGGTCGCTGCGGGGCTGGAGTCGCTCGTCCTCGGCGAGGATCAGATCATCGGCCAACTCCGCACGGCGTTCGAGGAGGCGCGGGGCATCGGCGGTATCGGGCCGATACTCGAACCGGCGATCACGAAGGCGATACACGTGGGGGAGCGCGCCCGGACCGAGACGACGATCAACGAGGGTGTCGTGTCGCTGGGGAGCGCCGCGGTCGAACTCGCCTCGCGGGAGTGTGACCTCGACGGCGCGACCGCGCTCGTCGTCGGCGCGGGAGAGATGGGTCAACTCGCCGCCCGCGCGTTCGACGACACGGGGATCGAGGACCTCGTGGTCGCGAACCGGACGGTCTCGAGGGCCGCCAACCTCAGCGAAGAGGTACGGACGGCGGCGACGGCCGTCGGACTCGAGGACGCACCCACGGCCGCGGAGCGGGCGGACGTACTCGTCACCGCCACCGACAGCCCGGACCACGTCCTCGACCGGTCGGACCTCGACGGGGTCGGTCCGACGCTCGTCATCGACCTCGGCCAGCCACGGGACGTCGATCCGACGGTCACGAGTATCGACGCCGTCGACGCCTTCGACATCGACTCGCTGGAGACGATCACCGACGAGACGCGGGAGCGACGTCAGGAGGCCGCCCAACGGGTCGAGGAGATGATCGACGAGGAACTCGACCGCCTGCTCGACTCGTTCAAGCGCCAGCAGGCCGACGAAGCCATCGGGACGATGTACGAGAGCGCCGAGATGGTCAAGGAGCGCGAGGTCAGAACCGCCATCTCGCGGCTCGAATCGCAGGGCGGGCTGACCGACGAGCAACGGGAGACGATCGGATCGCTCGCGGACGCACTCGTCGGACAGTTGCTCGCCGCGCCGACCAAGAGCCTGCGCGACGCCGCCGCGGAGGACGACTGGACGACGATTCAGACCGCGCTCGAGCTCTTCGATCCGGAGTTCGGCGCCGACCGGTCCACGCCGCCGGAGACCGACGGGCCACGCGAGGGGATGGATATGGACCGCGACGACATCCCCCAACACGTTCTCGAACGACTCGGCAAGGAGTGACCGACCCCAACCGTTAATCGGCCGCCGACCGACGGTTGTCACATGTCCGACGTACTCGACGACGACGAGGTCGACCGCCGACTCCCCGACGACTGGGACCGCGACGGCGACGAAATCGTCCGCGTCTACCCCTTCGACGACTACCTCGACGGCGTCACGTTCGCCACGCGGGTGGCCGAAGTCGCCGACGAGGAGTTCCACCACCCCGAACTGATCGTCCGGTACGACGAGGTGGAGGTCCGACTGACGAGTCACGAGGCGGGCGGCGTCACCGACGCGGACCTCCGACTCGCGGACCAGTTCGACGCCGAGCGGTGAGATGGAGGCAGCGTACGTCTTCCGCGTGACGTTCCGGCTCGATCCCCCGTCCGTCGGCGTCGACCCCGATCGGTTCGAGACGGTCGTGACGAAGCCGGCGGCGGAGCCGGGGACGGAGGGGTGGCTGTTCTTCCGGGACGCCCTGTGGCGTGGCGAGGTGAGCGACGAGGCCCACCTGCGGTCGCTGGCCACGGAGTGGCTCTCGGTGCCCGTGACCTCGGTGTCGTTCAGCGAGTTACGCGCGGACGAGGCGTACGTGGACGCCCTGCGTGGGGCGATCGAGGCGTCCGCGTCGTTCGGCGACCCGCCGCGGGACGTGTTGCACGCCCACCTGGGGAGTTCGATCCGGGTCGACTAGGGTCGCGGGTCGAACGGCGTCCACTCGCCGTCCCCTCGGGCCAGTCCGCGGGTTCGAAGCTCCGGCCCGTCGTCGCCCTCGCGTACCTCGATCCGGCCGCCACAGAACTGGCCGACCGTGCTGACGGTGCGTTCGTCCTGCGTCTCGGGGTCGAGGAAGAGGACGCCGAAGCCGTCGACGCTGTCGATCCGCCCGATGACCGTGTGGACGAACCGCGAGACGGTCCGGAGGTCGCTGAACGACAACAGCGTCGACACCGAGCAGACCCCGGTCCTGACGCGGTCGGTCCCCCCCTCGTAGAACCCCTGGTACAGTTTGGAGTAGCGCATCCCGATGCCCGTCAGGTCGGCGGGGCCGGAGACGGTGAGGACCCGCGCGGCCACGGAGTCGTCCTCGCCGTCGTCGACGCAGTCGACGACCCCGGTCCGGTCGGGGGTGGCGGTCATGCCCGAGGCCCGGCAGTCGTCGATCACCCGCGACGCCCGGGAGTTGGTCGTGATGACTATCGTGCCCTCGTCGGGTGACCCGGCCAGAAGGCGGAAGGCGAGTTGTCGCGTGCCGGCGTGGGTCGGCCCCGTCAGGAGGACGCTCGTCCCCGCCCTGATCGGCGGAACGGGGAGGTCCCGGAACTCGTAGTCGTCAGCCATCCACACCACCGCCCGTCGCGTCCCGGACCTGTCGGCGGAGTTCGATGATCTCCATCGTCTCGTCGGCGAGCATGGCGAGGAGTTCGCGTTCGCGCCCGGAGAACGACCGCGGTTCGGCGTCGTGGAGACAGAACACGCCGATTGCGTGGCCGTCGGGCGTGACGAGTGGTGCACCGGCGTAGAACCGGATGTCGGCCTCGACCAGGCGCTCGTTGTCGGCGAACCGCGGGTCGTCGTGCACGTCCTCAACGACGGTGACGCCGTCGTCGAGGATGGAGTACGTACAGACGGTGTCCTCCCGGTTCAGCGAGTCGGGGCCGGTACCGTAGCACGCGAGGAAGTCCTCGTGGTGGGCGTCGACGAAGCCGATGGCGGCCGATCGAACGTCGAACAGCGCGATTGCGAGTCGGCTGAGGCGGTCGACGGTGGCGGACACCCCGTTCGCGTCCTCGACGTACCGGTCGAGTGCGGCGAGGCGGCCGTCCTCGTCGTCGGGGAGCGGGTAGGCGGTCTGGCTCCGGAAGCCGACGCTGTGACGGATCAGATCCGGGAGGCGGTCGCGTGCGCTGGGGCCTTTGGGGAGGTACTCGGCGACCGTGTCGCCGAAGGCCTCGGTGTCGACCGTCTCGAGCGACGCGTCGGTGAAGAGCATGCAGGCGGCGTCTGGCGTCTGGTCCCGGACGGCATCGAGGAGTTCGATCCCCGTCCCGTCGGGGAGGTCGTACTCGGTGACGACGCAGTCGACGGGCGTCGTGTCGAGGGCGTCGAGCGCGTCCGCGGCCGTCCCGAAGACGGAGACGTCGAAGCCGGCGTCGTGGAGGGCGTCCCGGGTCGCCCGCCGCGACTCGTCGTCGGGGTCGATACAGAAGACGTGCATTGGTCGGTATCGGTGAGCGACTCGTAATAAGCCTGGCGCGGCGCCGACGCGCGCCGGAACACACTTGTTTCGGCCCGACGTACCCACGAGCGAATGGTCGCACACGCCTACGATTTCTGGCTGTTCGACCTCGACGGGACGCTGGTGGACGTGGACCCCGCCTACGCCCGGTCGGTGTTCGACCGCGTCGGCGACCGCCTCGGCCGCTCGTTCACCGAGCGCGAGATGGAGGTCCTCTGGCACGGGCTCTCCGGGGAGCGAACCCCACAACTCCGCGAGTGGGGGATCGACCCCGAGTCGTTTTGGGCTGCCCTCCACGAGGCCGAGGACCCGGCGGCACGCGTCGAGGCGACGTACCTCCACGACGACGCCGCCTTCGTCGCCGACCTCGACCGACCCGTGGGTCTCGTCACTCACTGTCAGGAGTATCTCGCCGCCCCGGTGCTCGACCGTCTCGACATCCGGGACTGGTTCGACGCAGTCGTGATGTGCACGGGCGAGGTGGGGTGGAAGCCCGACCCCGCGCCGGTGTATCGCGCCATGTCCGACCTCGGCGTCGAGGACGGGGCGGCGGGCGTCCTCGCGGGCGACGGCCCCAACGACGTGGGTGCGGCGTGGAACGCCGGCCTCGACGGCGTCCACGTCGAGCGCCACGGTCCGGAGCGCCGGGGGCAGTGTGTCCTCGGCGACTACCGGGTCCGGAACCTGGACGAACTGCGGACCGCCGAGACGACCGCGGTCGTCGGGAGCGACTGATCCGCCTCAGCGGTCGGGGTCGAAGCCGGGGAGGTCGACGACGGCGTCGTCGAGACCCGCGTCGAGGGCCGCTTCCAGTTCGGCGACACCGGCCTTGTCGGTCCGGTCCGGGTTCGCAAGGACGCGCACGGACTCGGTACCGAGTGGGACGAACTCACAGTCGAGCGCCGCGGCGGTGGCCCGGAGACCGAGGCCGGCGTCGGCCGCGCCCGAGAGCACCTTCCGCGCCGGGCTCTCGAACCCCTTGACCGTCAGGTCGTAGCCGTCGATGGCGTCCGTGAGGTCGCGGCGGTCGACACCGCGGTCGTCGGCGACCCGGTCGAGTTCGTCGTCCAGGCTGGCGCGGAGCCCGGAGTCGCCGCCGCGGTTGACGAAGCGGCCGTCACCGTCGACCAGGTCGGCCAGTCCGGACACGTCGGCGCCGGGAGCGACGAGCAACCCCCACTCGCGGGTCCAACCACCGAGGTCGACGGCGTCGACGTCGCGGTCCGAGGGACCGGAGACGACGGCGACGTCGGGGACGCCGTCGCGGAGGCGGCGACGCCCCTGCCGGCTCCCCACGTCGAGGTACCGGGGGCGCTCCAGCCGGTCGAGGAGGCGAGAGAGCGCGGGGTCGTCCTCGCCGACGCCCAGGAGGGTCGGCGGGCGCACGTCGGGCGAGAACAGTTGGACGGTCACGGCCTCGCCCTCGGCGAGGTAGGCGGTGTCGGCGTCCACCTCGACGACGCCGTCGGCCTCGACCAGGCTCGTCGTCGCGCCGCTCCCCTTGTCGACGGGATAGACGAGCGTCCCCTCCTCGGTCTCGACGAGACCGACGGGCATCAGGCGGGTGCGACCCTCGCCGTACCGCTCGCGGACGGCCATCCGGCCCTCGACGGTCGCCGTCTGCGGGTCGGGGAGGCCGGCGGCCGACCGGATGGCCGGCGCGACGAAGGTGCGGAAGATGGTGAGCGCCGAGACCGGATATCCGGGGAGGCCGACGTACGCTGAGTCCTCCAAGCGGCCGACGAGCATGGGTTTGCCCGGCTTGACCGAGACGCCGTGGAGGAGGAGTTCACCCTCGCTCTCGATGACGCGGTAGATCACGTCGACCGCGCTGGCGGAGGTCGACCCCGACGAGAGGACGAGGTCGCACTCGTCGGCGGCCTCGATCAGCAGGCGCTCCATCTCGTCGTAGTCGTCGCCGGCGTGGGGGTAGAGCCGCGGGTCGCCGCCCGCCTCCTCGACGCCGGCGGCGACGGTGTAGGAGTTGACGTCGTAGATCTGTCCGGCCTCGCTGTGGAGGTCGCCACCCGGGCGGACGAGTTCGTCGCCCGTGGAGACGATGCCGACCGTCGGCGTGCCGCGGACGGGCACCTCGTCGACGCCGAGCGCCGACAGGAGGCCGATCTCGCGGGGCGTAATCAGGGTTCCGGGACCGAAGGCCCGTGACCCGGCGGCCACGTCGGCGCCCGCGAACATGACGCGGTCGCCCGGCGCGACCGCGGTGCGGATCGCGATGCCCGCATCGACCTCGTCGGTCCGCTCGACCATCACGACGGCGTCGGCCCCGTCGGGCAACACCGCGCCGGTCGATATCTCGGCACAGGTCCCCTCCCGGACGGTCACGTCCGGTTCGGCCCCGGCGTGGACCGTCCCCACCTGGTCGAGGACGACCGGGTCGGCCTCGTCGGCGCCGAAGGTGTCGCGGGCACGGACGGCGTAGCCGTCGACGCTCGCGCGATCGAATCCCGGCACGTCGAGGTCGGCGTCGACGCGGTCGGCGAGGACCCGCCCCCGCGCCTCGTCGAGGGGGACCGTCTCCGGATCGGGCGTCAGGTCGAGGCTCCGGATCGCCTCGCGGGCCTCCGCGGGCGAGGCGAGGTCGCGGAACTGGCGTCGGTCCGTCATCGGAGGGTCCCTCCGATTACGGACGTCGGAAGTCGCAGGGCGCGAAGCGAGACGCGACCGAAGCGAGCGTCTCGCGCGAGCGCCATCGTCTTCCGGAAGTCACTCACGCCGACCACTCCCAGTCCTCGACCGCAACCGTCTCGCCGGCGTCGAACCCCTCGCGCTCCTCGGGGACGACGACCCAGCCGTCCGCGAGTGCGACGCTGGAGAGGACACCCGACCCGCTGGCGCGGGTGGGTTCGGCGGCGGGGAGGTCGCCGTCGTCGTCCGCCAGCCGAACCCGCGCGAACGTCCGGGTGCCGGGCTCGCTGGATATCTTCCGGTCCAGCTGGGCCTCGACGGTCGGGTGGGGCGGGACGGGCATGTTGCCGGCCGTCTTGAGAATGGGCCGGAGGAACTGGACGGCGTTGACGATGCAGGCGACGGGATAGCCCGGTAGCATGACGACGGGTGTCCCCTCGACCACGCCGAGCGCGACGGGGTGGCCGGGCTTCAGGGCGACGCCGTGGACGAGCACCTCGCCGATGTCGTCGACCACCTCGGGCGTGTGGTCGCGTTCGCCGACCGAGGAGCCGCCGGTGGTGACGACGACGTCCTTCGCGAGGTCGCGCTGGATCGCGGCCCGAATGGCGTTGGGGTCGTCGTCGACGACGTTCCGGTAGGTGGGAACCGCACCCCAGCGGTCGGCGAACCCCGAGACGGTCAGGCCGTTGGTCTCGATCACCTCGCCGGGACCGGGGTCGCGCTGGACGAGTTCTTCGCCCGTGGGGATCACGCCGACCGTCGGCGGTTCGTACACCTCGACTCGGTCGATGCCGACCGACTTCAGGAGGCCGAGATCCGATGGACGGAGGCGGTGTCCCGGCTCGTACAGTTCCTCGCCCTCGACCACGTCCTCGCCGACGTCGCCGACGTTCTCGCCCTCGGCGACGGCGTCGAACACCTCTATCTCGTCGCCGACGGCCTCGGTTTGCTCGATCATGACGACGGCGTCCGCACCATCCGGGAGGTCGCTCCCGGTGTGGACGCGGACGGCGTCGCCGGATCGGACGTCGCCGTCGCCCTCGCGGAGGACGGTCGGGGAGCGGTCGGTCGCGCCGAAGGTGTCGGCCGCTCGGACGGCGTAGCCGTCCATGGCGGCACGGTCGTAGCCGGGGACCGGTCGGGGTGCAGTGACCGTCTCGGCGAGCGTCCGGCCGTCGGCCCGGCCGAGGGCCACCCGTTCGGTTCGGTCGTGGCCCGTCACCGCACCGAGGACGGTCTCGAGGGCCGCAGCGACGCGGGTTCGGTCCTTGAACCCCGCGTGTTCGAGGTCGTCGTGACTCATACCTGCCTTTGCGTTTGGGGATACAAAAACCCGTAGCCGGGCCACTGGGGCCACACACACCGCGGCCTTTTTCGATCCCCGCGCCTAACGGGGAGCCATGTCAGCATTTCGGGACGCGCTTCGGGACCTCCCCGAGGCGGTGTTCGCGGATCTGCTCGAGAGCGACGACGCCTACCTCCTCGTCCTCGACCTGCCGGGCGCGACCGCCGAGACGGTCGACGTGCGGGTCGAGATGGGACGGCTCGAGATCGAGGCTCGGCGCGAGAAGACGCTCCCCGAGTCGTTCGAGTACGTCCGCGAGGATCGGCCGCTCTTTCTCGACGCCGAACTCCCACTGCCGCCGGACGCGACGGGTGCGGGGGCCGACGGGTCGATGGAACGGGGTGTCCTCGAACTCCGCCTCCCGAAGTACGAGGCCGCACCGGAGCAGTCCGTCCCGATCGAGGACGCGTAAGCCCGGGTGGTCACGCTGGTCAATCTCCGTGCGTACTGGCGGTTCGTCCGGGTCGTACACCAGTTCCTCCCGCTCCTGTTCGCGTACGCCCGCGACCGACGACGCTACCTCCTGTTCGGCGGGCCCCGGAGCGTCGATCCGGAGACACAGCGGGAGCGGGCCGACCGGCTACTGAACTCGCTTCTGACTCTCGGGCCGACGTTCATCAAACTCGGGCAACTGCTGTCGACGAGGCCGGACATCCTCCCGCCGGCGTACATCGAAGTCCTGACCTCGCTGCAGGACGACGTGCCGCCGGCCCCGTGGGAGGAGACGAAGCCGGTCCTCGAGGAGGATGTCGGCCCGGTCGACGAGGTGTTCGACGACTTCGAACGCGACGCCATCAGCGGTGCCAGCCTCGGGCAGGTGTACCGCGCGACCTACGACGACGAACCGGTGGCGATCAAGGTCCGACGACCGGGGATCGAACCCCTCGTCGAGGCCGACCTGCGGGCGGTCGGGTGGGTTCTGCCGATCCTCCTGCGCTTTACCGACGAGGCGCGCCGGTTCTCGCTGTCGAACCTCGCCGACGAGTTCTCGAACACGATCAGAGAGGAGATGGACTACGGCCGCGAGCGGCGGATGCTCAACGAGATCCGGGGAAATTTCGAGGACAACGACCGGATCCGCATCCCGGCGGGGGTCGACGACCTCTCGGGCGAACGCGTCCTCGTCATGGAGTACATCGGTGGCACCAAGATCAACGACGTCGACACGCTCGACGAGAAGGGGTTGGACCGGACCGACCTCGCCGAGAGCCTCCAGCGGATCTACCTCCAGATGATCATCGAGGACGGCGTCTTCCACGCCGACCCGCATCCGGGCAACCTGTCGGTCGACGACGACGGGGCGATCATCTTCTACGACTTCGGCATGAGCGGGCGGGTGGACGCCTTCTTCCAGGAGAAGATCGTCGATTTCTACATCGCCGTCGCCAACCAGGACATCGACGGCATCCTCGACGCGATGGTGGAGATGGGGACGCTCAGCCCCGAGGCCGACCGCCAAGTGATGGGCAACGTGATGGAACTCGCCATCGCGGACGTGCGCGGCGAGGACCTCGAACAGTACCGCGTCCAGCAGGTCATCCAGCAGGTCGAGGACACCATCTACGAGTTCCCCCTCCGCCTGCCACGGAACTTCGCGCTCATCCTGCGGGTGGCGACGGTCGTCGAGGGGGTGTGTGTCACCCTCGACCCCGACTTCGACTTCATCAGCGTCGCGACCGACTACCTCACCGAACAGGGGTACCGCGAGGAGGGCGTCCGGCAGGCCGTCGAGTCGGCGGGCGACCAACTGGAGGAAACGGCGCGGTCGCTGGTGACCGTCCCCCCGAAACTCGACGACGTCCTCGACCGGGTCAAGCGCGAGGACCTCACGGTGCAGGTCCAACTCGACGACGAACACGACGTCTTGGACCAACTCGCGAAACGAATCGCCTACAGCATCCTCGCCGCGGTCGGGGTGCTCTCGACGGCCATCCTCTACTCGTTCAACGAGACGCCGGAGGCGGCGGTCGTCGCCGCGGTCATAACGGTCCCGGTCGGGGCCCTGCTCTACCGGTCGCTCCGGCGCAAGCGCGGCGTCACGGCGCGACCGCAGTTCACGAGACAGGAGATGCGGCGGCGGCGGGAGGAGTGACTACTCCCCGAGGTCGATCGTACTCTCGAAGGTCTCGACGTTCGTCTTGCTCGCGAAGACGTCGTCCCGGTCGGCCTCGGTCGCGTCGACGAACTCCAGTAACTCGTCGGGGTCTCTGAGGTCGATGAGCGGGTCCCGGTAGACGTACGCGCCCGTGCCGTCCTCGTCGACCATCGTCCGGTCCATCCCGTCCAGTCCGTGGGCGTGGCGTGCCTTGATGCTCTCGACGAGTTCGTCGCGCTGCTCGAAGTATTTCTCGCGGTAGCCGGAGGCCTCCCGGACCGGTCGGAGGTTGTCGAGGAAGACGCCGCCGACGAACGTGACCAGTGACGTGTCCCACGGCCCGCCGAACTCACAAGTTCTCGGCAGGTAGCCGTTCACCCCGTTCTGCGCCGCGATGGTCCGCCGGAGAGTCGCCTCGATATCACCGTCCGGATCGTAGTCTGTGATGTCCTTCTCGGCGAACGCCTCCCCCATGAACACCGGGAGGATCTTGTGGTGGTCGTACAGGATGTTCTGCAGGGTGTCGTCGTCGGGGATCGTTCCGATGTCCGGCGCGGGCCTGCCCTGGTAGAGCGGTAGCCGATCGTCGAGCACCGCGATGTTCTCGGCGAATCCCTTGAGTCGCGCCCCGATGACCCCCTCGTCCTCCTCGTGGAGGCCGGCCTCGACGAGGCTGTCGTGTTCGAGGATGGGCACATCCCTCCCGACGTCGATCCGGTTGATGTACTGGTCGTTCTCGGCGACGCTCACGAACTCGATGTCCGGGGGTCGCTGGGTCGTCGGTGCCGTGGAGAACAGGTGACCCTCGTCCTGAATGATGTCCATCAGGGCTTCGTACCGGCCGTGTTCGACCAGCAACCGGTCGCGCTCCCGTTCGATATCGGTGCGGAGGTCGGCGACCGGGTCGACGAACGCACCCCGGAAGCCCGCGTTGACCGGATCGCTCTCGTCCGGAGCGACGCCGCTCGCCTCGATGGCGTCCAGAAACGTATCGACCGATTCGTCGTCGAAGCCGGCCTCGAGGCGGTCTCGAAGCGCCTGTGGGGCGTCGGCGACGCTCCCGGGCCAGGAGAGGTACGGGTGCCGGCTGTGGAGCGCGTCGCCGACCTCGTCGTCGAACGTCTCGCGGTCGATCGACGGGTCGGCGAGACGCCGCTCGAACGAGTCGACGGCCTCGGCGACGAGGGTCGACCGGTGGGCGTCGAAGTCGCCGAGGAAACCGGCTCGTTCACCGAGGTCGCCGGTGTACTTCGCGTAGAACTGCTCGTCGAAGTCGGTCTGGACCGAAAAGAGGTCGTCGTCGATCAGGCGGACCGCATCCGCGAACTCCGCTCGCCAGTCGTTCCCCCCGAACGGCAGCCATCGAAGGATTCCCTCCCGGTCCGCGGCCACTTTGGCCGCCTTCGCCCGGCCGAGGGCATCGACGGAGCGCTCGATGGCCGCCGAATCGATCGGTGACAGACCCACCTCGTCGAGCCGTTCGTTCAGTTCGTCGAACCGGTCGAAATCGAGGGTGATGTCGCGGAGGCCCTCCGGGTGGGCGGTCCCCTCGACCTCGGCGGCGCTATGCCTGATTTCGGCCTCCAAGTCGTCGAGGAGGTCGACGATGGCGTCCTCGTGGCGGTCTATCGTCTCGATCTCGTCGAGCGTCGGACGAACGTCGAGCAACCACTCGTCCCTGGCCCGGGTGGCCATCTCCACGATATCCGACTCGAACGCCTCGATGCGGTCGATGTCGTCCTCGAGGTCGTCGAGCCTATGCCTGATATGCGCCCGCTCGTCCTCGACGCCGACGGGCGCGACCGAGCGGTCGTCGTCCATCGCACATCCCTCGATCGCCGCGGCGATGTCGTCGTCCTCGAAGAGGGAGACGGCGCGAAGCAGGTTCGCCCGGCGCCGGATCGCCTCTAGTTCCCGCTGGACGAACTCGTCGAGATGCTGGTGTCTCCGTTCTTGCGGGTATCTGTCTTCCGGATCGTCGACCTGGCGCACGACGCGCGGCACCTCCGTCACGATGGCCTCGTTCCGCTCGACGCCCTCCTCGGTACTCCGTTTCAGGGTGTCGACCGCGTCCTCGAGCGTCTCCAGCCAGTCCCAGGCCGGGTCGTATCCCAGGGCGTCGAGGACGTCTCCGTCGAGCACCTCGACCAGCGTGTCGAAGCGGTCGCGAAGCGCCGCCGCTTGGGCGCTGGTGAGGCTGAACCGGTCGCTGTCCGGGGCCGTCCCCTCGTTTGCCCGTTCGAGGTACTCCGCCGTGTCCTCCCGTCGGAAGTGCGTGACGACGTAGTCCTCGAGGGCGTCGTACAGTTCGTGTTCGGCCTCGAGCGCGTGGAGGCGGTCGTCGAGGAAGTCACGTATCTTTCCGTCCGCCTCCGCAAGGTCTTCGACGTCGTATCGGAGAGTCTGGGGCACTGCGACGGTGAACGGGGCGTACTCCGGTGGACCGGCCATCGTCCCGAGTTCGTCGGTGCAGGAGCCGATATTCCGGTGGGCCATGATGGCGTTGACCGCCGCCTCGTCGAACTCCTGCCGGTCGCTCTCGTCGCGGATGTCTTCTAGCCCGCCGAAGGGCAGGAGGACGACGTTCTTGAACGGGCTGATTTCGTGTCGGGACAGGTATTCGAGCTCCGAGAGGGCGGCGTAGGCGTTGGCGAGTTTCTTGTCTCTCTCCCCGGTGTCGGGAATGACGGCGAAGAGGTGGAGCGTATCGACGTTCCCGGCGATCTCCCTGGCGACGTCGAGGAACATGCCCGACCCGGTGCTCGCGTGATAGATCGCCTTGCCCAGGGCGCGCCGACGGAGCAGGCCCTCGTTGTAGTCGTCGACCAGCATCTCGTCGCTGTCGTCCATCCACCAGGCCCGCAGGTCGCCGGCGAACTCGTTCACTACGGCAGGTTGAGCGAGCGCCGACGGCTGTTGGAGTTCGGGTCCGACCCCGTCCAGTGGGTTGATGTACTCGATGCCCGTGTCCAGCACCGGTTCGTCGCGTCCGACCTCGTCCGCGAGCGCTTCGATATGCTCGTTGATCTGGGCAGCGACGCGTTCGTCGGTCGACTGCTGGTCGCGGTCGGTGTCGACGACGTACGCTTGAACGTCCGGTGCGAGAGTGTCTCCCCTCGGTTCGATTGCCTCCCGGAGTATCCAGTCCGTCCGCATGAACTCGGTGACGATACGTTTGCCGGCGTTGCCGATTCCGACGAGCATCTCGGGCGTCGCCGCCCGGGGTTGTCCGTCGTCGTGTGCACCCATGGACCACGGATATACTATCGTCGAACATGATAGTTTGGGAACGGAAAGGTGCTTCCGAAAGCGACACCCACCGTTCGCCCCCGGAGGACCGCCCGTGGCCCGACGACCCACTTTCCAAACCGTTTATACACCGCGTTCCGTTATCGGTCCGTATGTCCAGACAACAGACGCAAGTGCGGGAACTACAGGAGGGGAGCTACGTCATGATGGACGACGCTCCGTGTAAGATCAACAGTTACAGCACGGCCAAGCCGGGCAAACACGGTAGCGCCAAGGCACGCATCGAGGGGAAGGGCGTCTTCGACGGCAGGAAGCGCTCGCTCAGCCAGCCGGTCGACGCGAAGGTGTGGGTGCCGATCATCGAGCGCAAGGGCGGTCAGGTCGTCTCCGTCTCCGGGGACGACGCCCAAATCATGGACCTCGACACCTACGAGACGTTCACGATGCGCGTGCCGGAAGACGAGAGCCTGTCGCCCGACGACGAGATCGAGTACCTGGAGTACGAGGGCCAGCGGAAGATCGTGTAGATGTTCCCCGGTGCGACCGCCGACCGCGAGTCGGCCGACTACGTGGTCGTCGGCGCACCGCTCGACGTCTCGACTACCTTTCAACCCGGGACCCGGTTCGGCCCCGATCGGATCCGGCGCTTCGCGGCGTCGTTCGAGGACTACGATCACCGAACCGACCGGCACTTTTCCGATCTCGCCGTCCACGACGCCGGCGACGTCCACGCCTGGACCGACGCCGCCGACTACGTCGACTTCCTCGCGGGCACCCTCGGCGACGTCGTCGACGACGACGCCGTCCCCCTCCTGTTGGGCGGCGAACACACCGTCACCGTCGCCGGAGTCCGGGCGGTCGATCCGGACCTCTTCGTCTGTCTCGACGCCCACCTCGACCTCAGAGCGGAGTTCGACGGCGATCCGTGGAGCCACGCTTGCGTGACCCGCCGAGCGCTCGACACGGCCGATCACGCCGTGATCGTCGGGGCGCGAAGCGGGGGCGAGAGCGAGTGGGAGCGGGCGAGCGCCGGGGACGTGACCGTCCTCGGCGTCGACGAGGTGGCCGCCACCGGTGGCGCGGCCGTCGTCGGCGCGGCCGCCGAAGCCGCCGACGACCTCGCGAGCGCGACGGCGTACCTGAGCGTCGACGTCGACGTCGCGGATCCAGCTGTCGCCCCGGGGACGGGCACGATGGAGCCCGGCGGACTCTCGGCTCGAACCCTCCTCGACGTCGTCCGGGGCGTCACGCCGCTGGTCGACGGGGCGGACGTGGTCGAAGTGAACGACCGAGACGACGGCCAAGCGGCGGCGCTGGGCGGGAAACTCCTCCGGGAGTTCGTCTTCGCACACGCCGACGCCGGCGACGACCGGGATCACTAGCCTACAAGCCCCCACCGGCCGACACGCCGGTATGGACCGCACCGAGTTCGTCGACCGGCTGGACGAGCGGCTTCGTACCGACGACTACGCCGACCTAGACGCGAGCGCGAACGGCCTCCAAGTCGGGCGGGCGGTGGGCGAGGTTGATCGGGCCGCCCTCGCCGTCGACGCCGCGGACGCGACGATCCGCGAGGCGGTCGACCGAGACGCCGACGTACTGGTCGTCCACCACGGCCTCGCGTGGGGAGGGTTCGACCGCCTGACTGGGCTCGACTACGACCGGATCGAACCGCTCGTCGCAAACGACGTGGCGCTGTACGTCTCGCACCTCCCCCTCGACGGCCACCAGGAACTCGGCAACGCGGCGGGGGTCGCGGACGTCCTCGACCTCAACGACCGCGAGCCCTTCGGGACGCTGGGCCCCGAGTACGTCGGCATGCGGGGACGGACGGCCGATCACTACACCGTCGACGATCTGTCCGGACTGTTGGACCGCGAACTCGACACCGAGACGCGGGCGCTCGACTTCGGCCCCGAGCGGATCGAGACGATCGGAATCGTCACCGGGAGCGGCGTCGACTGGATCGGGGAGGCCGACGATCGGGGACTCGACGCCCTCGTCACGGGCGAGGGGAAACAGAAGGCGTACCACGAGGCCCGTGATCGCGGGATCAACGTCTTCCTCGCGGGGCACTACGCCACCGAGACGTTCGGGGTGCGGGCGCTCGGCGAGTTGATCGAGGGGTGGGGCGTGGAGACGACGTACGTCGACCATCCGACCGGGTTGTGACGGCTCGGGAATCGCGTCGTTGAAGCGACTGGAGCGTCGACCCGTGGCAATGACCGACGACGAGACCCGCGAGGAGTTTCACGAGGATCCGCTGGAGCACACCGAGGTGTGGGCCGGCATGAGCGTCGGCGACCTGGCGACCGAGTACGGCAAGGCGGGCATCGGCGCGAAGGACATGGGCCACGCCGTCGACGTGTACGCCGAGATGCTCAACCGGGACGACGTGACCAACTTCTTCGGACTCGCGGGCGCGATGGTGCCCGGCGGGATGCGGTCGGTCGTGGCGGACCTGATCCGCGACGGCCACATCGACGTCCTCGTCACGACGGGAGCGAACCTGACCCACGACGCCATCGAGGCCATCGGTGGCCACCATCACCACGGTCGGACCGGCGAGGACGGGCGGGAGCGCGAACACGACGAGCGACTCCGAGACGAGGGGGTCGACCGCATCTACAACGTCTACCTGCCCCAGGAACACTTCACGCTGTTCGAAGAGCACCTCCGGGACGACGTCTTTCCCGAGTTCGACGGTCCGGTCGCCATCAGCGAGTTCACGCGGGAACTCGGGCGCGCGAACCGGGCGGCGAACCGCGAACGCGGACTCGACGCCGACGCCGGCATCGCCGCCGCTGCGTACGCGAACGACGTCCCCGTGTTCGTTCCTGCGATCCAAGACTCCGTACTGGGGATCCAGGCGTGGATGCACTCGCAGGTCTCCGCGTTCACCTTCGACGCCCTCGCCGACCTGACGAACATCACCGACGTGGCGTTCGACGCCAAGAAGGCGGGGGCGACGGTCGTCGGCGGCGGCGTCCCGAAGAACTTCGTCCTGCAGACGATGCTGACGGTCCCCGAGGCGTACGACTACGGCGTCCAACTCACCGCCGATCCCGCCTCGACCGGCGGCCTCTCCGGGGCGACGCTCGACGAGGCGCGGTCGTGGGGGAAGCTAGAGAAGTCGGCGCGAAACGCCACCGTGTTGGGCGACGCCACCATCACCCTCCCCCTGCTCGTCGCCGCGGCACGCGACCGGATCGAGTAGTCGCAAGGCTCTTTTTCCGGTCGGTGCGTACCGCCGCGTGGCCGATGACGAGTGCACCACTCCGAGCCGGGGTGGCACCCGGCGACGACGAGCCCTATGAGTGCCGAGGCCACCGATTTACTGGTACCAGTAGACGAAATTCGGGTGAGCGTTAATCACCATCCGTCTTATAGAAACAGACTGCTAGGCTCAAACCAGACGAATCTCCGGGTTACCACTCCGCTGTGAACCTACTTCAAGCGCACACTCGTTAGCCAATTTTCGCTGCTGAAACTCTGAGGTCAAGATTTTTATTATTATGTTTGAATGTGACAAGAGACAACGAAACTATGCCGTCCTCTGAGTATCCTGACGCCGTCTTGGAATATGTGGTGGCTCAGGGATGGACAACGAACCTCACTGAGCTACGAGAAGGGGCGTATATTATTGCTGGAGAGCGAAAGGGAGATTCTGGCTCTGAAAAAATGCTTCTGATGATCGTCTGCGAGCCGGAACAAGAAGTCACGTCAGAACACATAGAATATCTGATTAAAGCTGGACGAGAGAAGAACGTCGATTCGGTACTGCTGACATATACTGTCCAGATTACAGAGAACGCCCGAGAGATGACTAGCGAATACGGGATAGATGAAATCAAGCCGGAGAAAATCCGTTCACATAATGAAACTGGTGAGTTTGCTGTAGGCACTGACGAGATATCGATGCCTGGCTCCGATTCAGATTCTCGGTCAGATTCGGTCGACGAGACAGCCACGAAAGGAAAAGAGCCAACAGATGAGAGAATACACAGCATCAGAGCGAATTACACACAGTCGGAGGGCCGATCTGTAGGTGGCAACCTGATCCTATCGGAGACTTTACTTTTTTTCGAGCCGCATAAAATTGCAGAACTGAGTGGCGAAAAAGAAATTAAAGTCTCATATGATAATATCAAAGAACTGAACAGAGAAAAGAGGTTCAATCGAGGTATAAAAGATGCGATATTTGGTGGGGGATTAAGAGATAGATTGAGAATTAGAACCCATAGTGGTAGAGAACTGCTTTTCGCCGTGTCTAATATCGAAGATGTGATGAATAAAATAAATAGATTGAAACAATCGGAACAAGCACAGACTCGATCGCTTGGTGAATACCTTTCAGAGACGGATGAACGATCTGGGGAGCCCACAACGTTAACCCTCGGTCTTACCGCTTCTTGGATTATTGGGCTATTTACACTAATTGTTGGTAGTAACTTATTCTGGAATCAAGGTCGTCTGAGTGGCCTCCTGTATATGATTGCGGGTGCAATCGTTGCTCCGTATACACGTAGATACGTAGAATCATTTGTAGGTGTGAAATTTGGTCGTTGGTTCCTTGTTGCCACGTGGATTGTTGTTTGCTTCATAGCGGCTCTTATGTACGCAGCTACGCCCGTCTAATTTAGAGTGATTGTGAATTATATTCAGTTTATGATATGTCGTGTGATATACGAAAGGATAAGCAACGAGTGAAAATTCTACGATTGAAATTTTGAGGTCAAGCTTTTTATCGTGGTAATGAAACGAACCAATAGATAACAGCAGTATGTCGTCTCTTGAGTATCCTGATGCTGTCTTAGAGTATGAACAGGCACGGGGATGGACTACAGATCTCACGGAGTTACGAGAAGGAGTGTATATTGTTTCCGGAGAGCGCAAGAGAGATGCTAGCTCCGAAAAGATGCTTCTGATGATCGTCTGCAAACCTGAAAACGAGATCACGTCAAATCATATAGAATTTCTGATTAAAGCTGGGCGAGAGAAGGATATTAATTCAGTGATGCTAACGTATACTGTCCAACTTACAGAGAACGCCCAAGAGCAGTGCGAAAAATACGGAGTAGATATAATCGATTCAGAAAAAGTACGATCCTACACCGAATCGGGCGGCTTCGATGTTGATATTACTGATATCCAGATGCCCGGATCTGGATCAGAGAGCCAGACCGATATATCATCTAATTCTAAGCTTCTCACACGGCGTAATGCGGTTCTTCTGTTGGGAGGAATAGGGACAGTAGCCTTGTTAGGCAATGGTGGAAATAATGGGTTAGAACTCATAGATGCAGTTCCCCGGAGAGAGCCGAGTGGATGGGCTATTTGGCATTTTAATGTGAAAAATACAGGTGAAACTCAGAACGCTCGCGCTTACGTGGACATAAGAATCACCACAGGTGAGAACGCAGGAGAGGTGACTGAATCGTATGACAGCACAAAGGTGATCGAGAGCGGCGAGACAGCAGACATCAGGGTCGACAGTACGTACTACACAAACACAGAGGATTACGAGTTCGATTACGGTATTGAACCAACGGACCGTCCACACGCAACGTTCGAAGTGGCCTCTGAGGATTCGAAATTTCGTTTAGACGCGTCGGAATCAACCTCCGTGACGAGTTCTATCACGTCTTACGAGTGGTCGGCACACGAATTTACTATACCAGAGTACGGCGAACCTCTGAATTGGAACATACCCGACGGAGAAATAATCGATTTCGAGGTGCCGTCCAAGCGGACTCTTGACCTCGTACTGAAAGTCACAGACGAAGAGGGACGGACTGATGAGAAAGATAAACGCCTATCGCGTTCTGAATATTGGGCGTAGTGTCCAGATACGGATGTAACGACGTTGCCGAGCGATCGCACGGTGTGGCCGCCGAAATCTCCGACCGGGTTCGAGAAATCGCCGAAGCTCGCGGCCTTCGGGAGTCCGAAGCGTTCGAGCGGGGACTCGAACTGCTGTCAGCGTTCGATACGCTCCTGATTCCGGAGACAGTCTACGAGGAAGTTGAGGCCGGTGGCGTCCCCGACGGGTTATCCGCCCTCCCGTACGAACTCGTCGAAGCCGACGAAAGACGAGTCGGAACTGAAAAACTGGATGGCGGAGAACGCGCCGCGATTGCGGTAGCTGAAGAGCGGGGAGTCGTTCTCCTAACCGACGGCCTCGCCGCCCGAGCGGCAGTATCCGACGCTGACGTCGAAGTGCACGGCTCTATCGGCGTAATTGCGCTTGGTCCCGCTCGGAGAGTACTCGACAAGGACGAGGCGACATCACTCGTGCGTACACTCCAACATGAGACGAGCCTCTTCGTGACGGAGACAGTCGTGGAGCATAGCATCCAGATGCTGGACGGACAGTGACGGAACGAGCGGACTCTATAGGCGCGGCAAAGACGGTAGACGACGTCCGAACCGCCGAATCCCGGCATAGTTAGCCGAGCACTCGCGTCGGCAACCGCAATTCGGGACGTTCGTTTTCACGGTCCCGTCGCTCGACCGTCCCGTGGATCCGCGACTCAAGGATACCGCCACCGATCCGAGAGTTAATGCTTTAGTATATTCGCATCTTCTAATCTATCGCAACCAATGCTGGAGCTCTATCAATCGGAAGGCTGTCCACACAGTGCGAAGGTTCGGGAGAAACTGTCGGAACTCGGTGTCTCGTGTGTCGTTCACAACCCGCGCCTTCCCGGCGACGAGGGCGGGGACGTGACCAATGAGGTGACCTACGGCGAACTCACGGCGAGCGGTGAAGACCAGATCCCGTATCTCGTCGACACCGAACGCGGCGTGACGATGTACGAGAGCGACGACATCGTCGAATATCTCGCCGAACACTACGAGTAAGGACAAATGTCGATGTCCGGACCACGACGGCCATGACCGACGTAGAACAGGAGGACGCGGCGGCCGCATTTCGGGAGATCCTGGAGACGGTCGACGACGAGATCGAGGATTTGGCGACGTCAGGGGGGATCACGGCGGACACGCGAGGCGACTTGTCGGTCGATACGCTGTTACGCATCGCGCGGTGGCGATCCGTCCAGAGCGCCGTCCTCTACGGTGACTGGGCCGACCGGCAGCGCGTCACGGGGATGGACGCGGAGGTCGCACTCGCTGCGGCGTGGAAGGCTGGCCGATCCGTCGAGCAGTACGAGGCCGTGACCGACCACCTCAGCAGCCGCGGTGTCGATCCCGAGCCGGTCGAGTACGCACTTCACGGGGAAACGCTACAGTTCATGGCCGACCTGACCGACCCGGTCGCCCGAGTCACCGCGGGGTTCGTCGTCGCTCCCAAACTTCGCGCCGTCAAGGACAAACAGGCGACACTCGTCGCGACCGGCAACGCCGACCCGCAAACGGCCAGCCTCTATCGGGATACCATCGTCCCACCCGAAGAGGAGGCCATCGAACGCGGCAAACGACTGCTTTCACGCTATCTCGACGACGACGATACATCCGCCGTGAAGACCGTCGAGGAGACCGCCGACGCCTTCCTCGAGGTCACGTGGAAGTCCCAAGAACGGGCGATGGACGAGACGGGCGATATCGACCCGAAGACGATCTGTTAGCCGTTCTGTTCCGAGACGGCCGCGTCGTTGGCCATCCGATCGAGCAACACGTCACGCATCGTGTTCATCCCCTCGACGATCCGCTCGTCGGCGATCGAGTAGTAGTTGTTGAGCCCCGCGTCGCGTTTGGTCACGACGCCCTGGTCGCGCATCTTCCGCAGGTGCTGGGAGACCGTCGGCTGGGAGATGTCCGTCTCGTCGCTGATCTCGCCCACGCTATGTTCGTCGTCTTTCAGGAGGTGGAGGATCCGCAGCCGCTTCGGGTTCGAGAACATCTTACAGAACTCGGCGTGACGTTCGTAGAGGGCGTCGTCTGGGTCGGTCATGGTCTCATATTCGACTCCACGAATATGTGGGTTCGCTTCTGCCCGTACAGAACCCGTGTATTTATTATATTCGCATATTCAAATGTGTTTTGTGCGGAGACGACAACGCATCGGAGGAACTCCCTTCACCGCCGTGATCCACACGGACCTCGCCGCGACGACGTGTCTCTACGCGGACGTCATCGAGACGCTCCGGACGCCACGACGCGACCTGCAAGCATGAGCGACGTCGAGAGTTTCGTCCGCTTTTGCGAAAGCGAGTTCGGATCCGCGGTCGTGGACCGCGAAGCCGCGTACGTAAAAGAGCAGGTCACGCTCGACGACCGGATTCTCGACGTCGGGTGCGGAATCGGATCGCTCGAAGAGCGGTTCGCCGGATACGATATCGTCGGGGTGGATCGGTCGATGGAGATGGTTCGGACGGCGCGCGACCGCGCGCTCGCACCGGTCGTCCGTGGCGATGCCCGAAAACTGCCGATAGCCACGGGCGCGGTCGACGCCGTCGTCTTCGTCGCGACGCTTTCGTTCATCCAGGCGGTGGGGGCGGCTCTTTCGGAAGCGGTCCGCGTCCTCGATCCCGGGGGGACGGTCGTGGTGCTGGCGTTGAACACCCGCTCGGAGTACGTCCAGTCGAACCTCGCACGCGACGGATCGTACTTCCGGCGGATGGTCCACCGGGATACCGAGGAACTCGCGTCGAGGGTCCTCGAGTACGTCGACGGGACACGGGAGTACCTCCTGGGTGTCGACGGGGAAACGATCGTAGAGCGTACCGACCCAGAGACCGCTGCGATAACCGCCATCGTGGGATCACCGAGTCGGCCACCGCCATAATCTTGCGTCGGACGCGAGTACGAGACCCATGACCGATTTCGACGAACGGCAGGATTCGCCGCTCTTCGAGGCGAAACGGTTCGGTGAGCCGTCCGTGTTCACACCGGACTCGCTCCTCTCCGAGGCACGCAGACAGAAGGACCTTCCCGACGACGACGTCCCCGACGTCTGCGTTCTCGATCCGGACGGCGACATCGTTCGACAGCTCGTCGCGACCGGACGGGGCGAGAAGGATGGGACGTGGCCTGGCTACCACACCGATCTCTACAGGTTCTCGCTCGACGGCGACGAGGTCGGGATCGTCGGGCGTGCCGTCGGCGCACCGTTCGCGGTCTTGGTCGCCGAACAGTTGTTCGCGTCCGGGTGTCAGTTTCTCGTGAGCATCACTTCGTCGGGGCGGATCGTTCCGAAGGACGACCCACCGTATTTCGTGCTCATCGACCGAGCGCTCCGCGACGAGAGGGCCAGCCACCACTACGAGTCACCCGCCCAGTACGCGACGCTCCCGGCAGACCTCCAAGAGCGAGTCGAGACTGCGTGCCAGTCGGTGCCCCGACCGGTCTACACGGGCGCGACGTGGACGACGGACGCGCCGTTCCGGGAGACGGAGGCCGCCATCCAACGGGCGCGGGACGAGGGCATTCTCGCCGTCGAAATGGAGGCGGCCGCACTCTACACGTTCGCTGCCCAACGGGGCTGTCCGGTCGTCTGTTTCGCGTACGTGACAAACGAGATGGGACAGGGCGACAGCGAGTTCGAGAAGGGTGACGCGAACGGGAGCAAAGCCACCTTGGAGATCATCGACGCCGCGATCACGGCGTGGGAATCCGGTCGTCGAGATCCCCGGTCGGCCTCGGGGAGCCCCCGTGACCAGATTTAACTATATTCGCATATTACGATATGATGTGATGCACGGGCACGCACCACCGCGACGCCACGGACGCCGGTGTGGATGCTGTTGCTGTGGCGGGTATGGAAGCATCGAGGGAACGGACACGCAGCAATCGGCGTTGTACGAGAAACTGGACCGACTCGAAGCGCGACGAGAACGACTCGAAGACGACCGATAACCATGTCACGAGACAACCTCGTTCGAGCGATGGGTGCGGTCGACACCGCGCGTGAATCGACCACGGCTGACGACATCGGCGACCGGCTGGCTCAACTCGGGTCGCACCTCGAATCGCAGGCGAATCGGGACACGACACCGGCACTCGGTGTGCTCGACCGCATCCAGACGAAACTCCGTGAGATCGAAGACGAAACGAGCGACCCGGCCGTCGAAGCGTCGCTGGCGGACGCTCGCGAACACATTCTGTCCTTTCTCGGTACGCTCGACGACCGGGGGATGAAACAACACTGAGGTAGGCGGGGAGCGACCGCATCGATCCCGAACACGGGACGACTCGCAGTCGTCGAGGGCAGCGACCCGGATACGGCGGTCGATGCCGAACGGCGGTGGGGCGGGTATCGCGGGCGTCGTCGTGCCGACCGCTACGGCGGCGTCGTCCCCTCGACGGCGGCCGCGAAGCGATCCAGCGCGTCGTCGTCGTACTCCTCGTCGACGTGGTCCACGTTCCAGAAGCCCGACTCCCTGATCGCGGGGCTCCGGCTGTGCCGACCGAGCCAGCAGTCCGCCCGCGGATCGACGGGGTGAGTCCCGCGGTTGCTGAGGAGCGCGATCAGGTTCCGCTCGACGTACGCCCGGTCGCTGTCGGGACCGGGGGCGTCGTCGAGGGCGATCCAGAGGAAGGGCTGTTCGCGGATGTACGCGCTCACGCGCCGTTCGAGGATGTACTCCTCGTCGCGGACTGTCGAGCGGTCGCGGTCGATGGCCGACCACCGGGCGTCCCAGTCGGGGTAGTCGTCGTGGAGGGAGTGTTTCTCGATGATCGCCTCCCCGACGCGCTTGCGATAGACGGAGCCACGGTGGTTGCCGCCGTGGGGATGGTCGGCGCTCCCACTCCCGGTCCCGTAGTGCTGTTTCAGTCGATCCCAGAGCGTCGTGCCGCTCCCGGCGGAGACGGCGTGGGTGCCGACGCGGGTGACGCGAAACTGGCCGGTCGAACGCGTCTCACCCGGTTCGAGGAAGAAGTAGACGCCGCGGTCGGGCCAGTCCATGTACCCGGTACAGTTCTTGAGTTTCCGTGTCCCACCGACTCGTTGCTCGATGGTGTCGAGTAAGCCATAGAAGTGACCGAGGTCGTCCTGACGAGCCATCTAGTGTACCGTGTGAACCGTGGTACTTCGAGGTTTATTCTCGTTTTCCGGTCGCAGTCGAGAAGATGCTGGGAGATGTCTCGGATGGCCACTCCTACGAGGGGATGAAAACGGAGTGGTCTCCGGTGAGTGCGAATGGAAACAGGACGACCACCCGTGAGTCAACTGCAGTCGGGGCAGGCGTATATTTGGCTGTGGTGACCTCGGTCGACCCACTGTTTTTTCTCGCCGCAGTCGCTGCAGCGGTTGGACTGTTCTTTCAGGTCTTCTCCGCAAGGACAGCTTTGCCCGGGAAAGTCGTCCATGGTAGGATCCGGGTCACACGTTCTGGCGGGGTCGAAATAGTACTTTGGCCGTCCCTCGCTCGTTCACGGCAGTGCTCCACCTCGTGTGTCTTGCCGGAACGGGTTCGAGACGCCGATGACGTCTCGACGGGGCCGACCGCGCCCCGGCCGTCCTTGCCGGTTTCGGCCCCCATATGCCCGCAGACGACAAATGATTCCCGCAGAACACGACGACGTACTCTCGACGCGGCGATCGGTACACCAGTACACGGACGAGGCGTTGGACGACGAGACGCTCGACGAGATATTCGAGCGCGTCCGCTACGCGCCCGTACCCGACCTCTGACGGGAGTGGAAGACGGCGTCGGTGAGCACCCGCCGCGTCGACACGCGGTGTGGCGGCCGTGCCGGCGCTCCTCGGTACACCGATTCCTCGCGGGGAACACGACCGTCCAGTCGTCGAATCGGCGTCGAACCGACCGTCCGTGCCGGGCCACCGTCCGAAGCGTCGTATTTCGGATATTCGTCTGCCTCGCCGCCGATTCGGAACACGAATGCGGAAGGGTTATCCGTACACTCAACGTCCGTCCATTCGCAATGGCAAACGGTAAGGTTGATTTCTTCAACGACACAGGCGGCTACGGTTTCATCGAGACTGAGGATGCTGACGACGACGTTTTCTTCCACATGGAGGACGTTGGCGGTGAGGATCTGACGGAAGGGACCGAGATCGAATTCGACATCGAACAGGCCCCCAAGGGCCCGCGCGCGACGAACGTCGTTCGCGTATAATATCGCACCGTCGCCTCGCGGCGACACGGTACGACAGCAGTTTTTTGTGAACCTCGATCGGGAAGCGGTGCCTCGGGATCGAGTGCGCTGTACGTGACCGTATCGGACGGGCGCGGTGACGGCACCACCGTTATTTGAGTCCCCCACGACGGGGTGGTATGCGCGTAACTGACGTCGAGGCGATTCCGATGGAGAGTGCAGTCGACTCGGTACAGATGAAGTTGGGGGAGACCGACCAGACCGTCGGCGTCTCGCCGGTCGTGGTCAAGGTCCACACGGACACGGGGATCACCGGACTGGGCGAGACGCTCACGTACGACCCAACCGGACGGGACGCGGCGTTCGCCGCGGAGGGCGTGACGTCGCTCGCCCGGCACCTCGAAGGCGAGGACCCACGTGACGTGAGCCAGCGGTGGAGCGAGCTCTACCAGCACGCCAAGCGCTCGGGCGCGTTCAAGCCGCTGTCGGCCATCGACGAGGCGCTGTGGGATATCGTCGGCAAAGACGCCGGGAAGCCGCTGTACGAGTTGCTCGGCGGTGCGGCTGGCGACGTGGCTGCCTACGCGACCTTCCCTCACCGCAAGTCGACCGAGGAACTGGCCGAGGACGGCGCGTGGTTGGCCGACACCGGCTTCGACTCGATGAAGATCACGGTCGGGGGCGGCGTCGCCGAGGACCGCGAGCGCATCCGGACCGTCGCGGCGGCGCTCCCGGAGGGTTTTCGCCTCTCGATGGACGCCAACACCTCCTACGGCTTCTCCGAGGCGCTTCGCCTGTCCCGTACCGCGGAGGAGTTGGAGATGGAATGGTTCGAAGAACCGATCGCCCACACCGACATCGAGGGACAGGCGGAACTCAACCGCCGGGTCGACGTCCCCATCGCCGCCTACCAGTCCCACTACCCCCACTATCCGGCGGTCGACCACCTGCGGGCGAACGCGCTGGACGTCTACCAGCCGTCGCTGTACGTCTGTGGCGGCGTGACCGCGGCCGACCGCGTCGCGACGCTCGTCGAGTCGTTCGACGAGCGCTTCGTCCCCCACGCGTTCGGGCCGCTGGTCAACTACGCCGCGAGCCTCCACGTCGCCGTCGCCAGCCCCGCGTGTGACCTGATCGAGTTCGCCGTCTACGACGACGACGCCGACGACCCCGGGCAGTACGTCGCCAGCCCCTACGTCGCGAACCAAGACGAGTTCGGTCTGGAGGACGGCACCATCTCCCCGCCCGATCGCCCGGGGCTGGGCGTCGAACTCGACGACGACGTCGTCGACGAGCTTCGGATCGAGTAGCTCAGCGCGGCGGGACCGGTTCGGCCAGTCGGGAGCGTGGCGGGAGGACGGTCCCGGACGCCGTGATGCCGTCGGCCGTCGTCACGTCGGTCCCGTTTCCGTCGGTTCGCTGGACGACGTACCGCTGGCCGACCATCGGATCGAGGAGGGAGTCGACGGGGGCGCGGTCGTCGCGGAGGACGGGCACGTCGTCTGTTCGCGGGGGTGGTTGGTAGGTGTTGATCTCCCGACGGAGGCTGATCCCGATATCACGTTCGGCGTTTCGCTCCCGCAGATCGGCCATCGAGAGGCGTCCGTCGCGCTTGGTGGCGACGACTTCGACGTTCTGGATGGCGTTCGTCTCGGCGGTCGGGAACGTGTACACCTGCGGGTACACCTGGGCCATCGTCTTGTACTCGGCGCGGTAGAACTTCGAAGCGGGACCGCTGGGTGCCGAGATCAGGTTGGCGAAGAGAACGCCGTCGTCGTCGAGTCGGTCGTTCGCGAGTTGCATGAACTCGACGGTTGTCAACTGGAAGGGGACCTTGTCCTTCTTGTAGGCGTCGAGGACGATCAGGTCGTACGTGTGGTTCGTCTCCTGGAGGAACTGCCGGCCCCCGGTGTTGTGGACGGTCAGGCCGTCGGACTCCTCGAGTTCGAAGTACCGCTTCGCCGTGTCGATCACCTCGGGGTCGATTTCGGCCACGTCGACGGTGACGTCGTACTCGTCGGCGAAGTGTTTCGGTCCGGTGAATCCGCCGCCGCCGACGAACAACACCCGGTCCACGTCCTCGGTCATGAGCAGCGGGAGGTGGAAGTAGCGCGTGTAGCCGAAGACGTGGCGGTCGGGGTCGGAGACGTCCATCGCGCTGTGGGGTTGGCCGTCGAGATACAGCGTCCGCTCGTCGCCCACCTGCGTGACCTCGAGTTCCTGGTACGGCGTCTGGGTCCCGTAGAGCACCGGCCCACCCGTCGAGACGCCGACGGTGCCACTGACGCCCGCGCCGATCACCAGGAGCGCGACGGCGAGTCCCGTGACCGTCGGCTGGCGGCTCTCGGTTCGGCGGGCGAGCCACAGTCCTGTCCCGACGAGCAGAAGGCCGAAGCCGACGCCGATGGTCTCGACGTCGAGCGACGGGATCAGGAAGAACGTCGTGCCGAACGCCCCGACGATGCTGCCGACGGTCCCGAGTGCGTAGACGCGCCCCGAGGCCGCGCCGACACCTTGGGTATCGGAGAGTTCGGCGGCGTACGGGCTGACGAACCCGAGGAGGTACGTCGGTGGACCGAAGAGGAGCGTCACCGCGGGCAGCGACGCGAAGCGGCCGGGCAACGGGAGCGCCGAGGCGGCCGACAGCAACACGTCGGTCGCGAACACGACGAGAGCGACGTAGGCGGCGGTCCCGAGCATCAGCCAGGCGAGCCGGCCGTCGCTCGCCCGGCGCTCGGCCCACTGCCCCCCGCGGTGGTAGCCGAGGGAGAGCGCCGCGAGGAAGACGGCGATGATGCTCCCCCAAGTGTAGATACTGCTCCCGAACTGCGGGGCGATGATCCGCCCGGCCAGGATCTCAAGTCCCATGCTGGCGACGCCGGAGACGAACACCGCGACCTCCGGCCCCGGTGGGCGCCGGAGACGGTCGGGGAGGGACGGCATGCGGTGGAGCATGGGGGAGGTGTGGGTTAAGCCTTGGCTCGACGGGGTGTTTATAGCGGCCACGGGCGTACGGCCGCCGACCGATGGGCTGTAAGATCGAGACGGTGTGTGCAAGCCGAGGGATGCCGACGCTCCCCGACCGTCTGGTGGACCGGCGCGTCGACGCGGGCGACAGCCTCCGCGACTTGGAACGCTTCTTCAACCGGGAGGTGTTGGCGGCCGCGATGCGGGACGCGGGGATGGAACTCCTGGAGGGCGAGGCGGAGAACGTCCACCGGTTGCTCACGGACGAGGACGTGAGCGACGCCGCCCGGACGGAAGCCCGGGACCGACTGCGCCGCGCCGGCGTCGACGTCGACGCCGTCCGCGACGACTTCGTCACCTACGGCACCGTCCGCACGCACCTCCGTGAGTGTGCGGGCGTCGAGACGGGGCGAGAGTCGAGCGTCGACGCGGCGTCGGTGCGGGACACCGCCTTCGGCCTGTTCGGCCGGGCCGAAGCGATCACCGAGCGGGAGGTGTCGCGACTGGCCGAGACGGAGTCGTTCGACGCCGGCGACGTGACGGTGTCGCTGACCGCACGGGTCACCTGCGAGACCTGTGGCGAGGAGTACGGCCTCCTGCGTCTGCTGGATCGGGGCGGGTGTGGGTGTCGCCGGGAAGACTGACCGAGGACCGGGCGTCGGTCCGGCCGAGGACGAACGAACTCGGGCGGGTCACCGGACACTAGGCACAAACGTAATACGCCAGCCCCGACGTACGAGGGATGCGTTCGCTTCGCCACCGGAGTATCCACGATGACGGACGACGATTCGGCCACCCCGGAACGGATGCGACTCGACGTACTGAACGTCGGTGGCATCGAACACGCATCGGTGTCGTTCGAACCTGGCGTGACGATGGTCGTCGGTGAGAACGCCTCCAACAAGTCGTCGCTGCTCGGGGGCCTCGGGGGCGTCCTCGGCGGGTCCCCGCCGTCGCTTCGTGGCGGTGCCGACTCGGGATCTGTGACGCTCGACGTCGACGGCGAGAGGTTCGCGCTCGACCTCTCCGACGCGGCCGGTGAGACAGTCGTCGTGGAGGCGACCCCGTACACGACGGCGTCGACGCTCGTCGACCTGTTCGTCGATCTGAGCGAGGGGAACCCGATCCGCCGGGCCGTCGTCGGCGGCGGCGACTTCCACGACCTGCTCATGCGTCCGGTCGACACCGAAGAGATCGACGCCGAGATCCGGCGGCTGACCGACACGCGGAACGACCTCGACGACCGCATCGACGACCTCGACGACCGGGTGGGCGGCCTCCCGGAGCTGGAGGTCCGGAGGCGACGGCTGATCGAGGAGCGCGAGGAGGTGACGGCGACGCTTTCGGAGCGGCGAGCGGCGCTTTCGGAACTCGACTACCGGGACGCCGCGGCGGCGACCCGGGACCTGCTCGACGACCTGAAGGACGCGCGGGCCGAGCGGGAACGACTCCGGGACCGACGAGAGACCAAGCGCCGCGCCCTCGAGTCGCTCCGGGAGGACCTCGCGTCGGTCGAGGAGCGACTGGCCGCCCTCGACGACGCGGAGTCGAGCGTCGAGGAGCGACTGGCAGCGGTCGAGGAGCGTCTGTCGACCCTCCGCGAGCGCGAGGGTCGCCTCGACGAGACGATCGCTGCCTTGGGGCCGATCGTCGAACTGAATCAGGGGTTCCTCGCGGAGGGAGAGCGGGCGGTCGACGACGACGTGGTCGAGGCGCTGGGCCCGGACGAGGGGAACGTCACCTGCTGGACCTGTGGCCAGTCGGCCGCGCGCGCCGAGATCGAGTCGCAGGTGGCGGCCGTCGAGGCGATCCTCGACGAGAAGCGGGAGGAGCGGGCGACGGTCGAGGCGGAGATAGAGGCGTGTCGGCGCGACCGCTCGAACCTCGAGGACCGCCGCGAGGAGCGGGTGGAACTGGTCGAGCGTCGGCGTCGCCTCGGCGAGGATATCGACGAACGCGAGCGGGCGCTGTCCGACCTCGACGACCGGATCGACGACGCCGCCGAGCGGATCCGGGATCTGGAAGCCGAGTTGGACGGCGTCGAGGGCGCCGAGGAACTGGTCGAGCGCCACGAGGCGGTGAGCGATCTGGAGTACGAGCGCGGCCGACTCGACCGGAAACTCGCCGAGGTCGAGGCGGACATCGAGGCCGCCGAGAGCGCCCGGGCCGAGCGCGAGGACCTGCGGGCCGAGCGCGACGACGTGGCGGAGCAACTCGCGACGCTGCGCGGCCGCGTCGAACGGATCGAGCGCGAGACAGTCGAGACGGTCAACGACTGCATGGAGCGGATACTGAATCGGCTCGTCTTCGACGCGGTCGAACGCGTCTGGATCGAGCGCCGCGAGACCGACGACGGGACGGTCTTCGACCCGCACGTGGTGCGGACGGGGGACGACGGCACCGTCTACCGGGCGTCGGTCGACACCCTCAGCAAGAGCGAGCGCGAGGTGGTCGGACTGGTGATGGCTCTCGCCGGCTACCTGGTGTACGACGTCGCGGACGCAGTCCCGGTCGTCGTTGTCGACGCCGTCGAGATGCTCGACGCCGACCGTGTCCGTGGGCTGCTCGACTTCTTCGACGACCACGCGCGATACGTCGTAGCGGCGGTCCTGCCCGAGGAGGCCGCCCCGCTCCGGGAGTGGTTCGACGCCGTCTCGACCGAAGCGTTCGACCCCGTCCGTTCGTGACGGTCAGTCGTCGGGCGGGTCGCCGCCGTCGGTCGCGGCCCGGCGCACCCAGCCGAGGACCGTCGCGTGGCCCCGTTCGTGGCGTCGGAACGTCGCGGCCAAGCCGACGAGGGCGACGAGCGACAGAACCGCGAAGGGGCCGCCGGTCAGTACCGCCGCAGTCTGGAGGGACTGGCCGCCGCCGACGAGCAACACCGCGACGGCGACGAGTCCTTGGAACACACCCCAGAAGACGATGCTCCCAGTGGTCGGGGCGGTGCCCCGCTCGGTCGTCAGAATCGCGACCACGAGGGTCGAGACGTCGGCGGAGGTGACGATGAAGACGACGATAAGTGCGAGAAAGAGGAAGAGCAGCAGACGGCCGAGAGGGAGCGCCGCGAGGACGGGGAAGCCGGCGACGGCCTCGGAGCCGCCGTGAGCCTCGACCGCCGCGAGCACGTCGGCACGGCCCGAGCGCTGGAGCGCGAGCGTCGTGCCACCGAGCAGGAGGTGCCAGAGGCCGGAGGCGGCGGACGTGGCGACGACGGCCGTGAAGACGACGGTCCGGACCTGTCGTCCCTTCGAGAGCGCGGCGAGAAAGAGGCCGGCGAAGGGGGCCCACGAGAACCACCACGACCAGTTCCAGACCGTCCACTCGGCGACCCAGTCGTCGAGGGTGGGGAGGCTCATCGGGACGAAGTCGGTGACGTACCGCGCGACGGCGACCCGGCTCGCGTCGACGACGGTGCCACGGGGCCCGACGGCGACGAGGAGGAGCGCAAAGAGGGCGAAGAGGACGAGATTGACGCCGGCGATGCGGCGGACGCCGCGGTGGACGCCGGTCTCGGCGGCGACACTGTAGACGACGACCAGACCGGCGACGAACAGCACCGAGCCGACGCCGCCGAACGCGACGCCCCACTGGAAGTCGATGCCGGCGAGGAACTGTCGGCCGACGAACGCGACGGAGGTGGCGACCCCGCCGATGGTGGCGAAGACGGCGAGGACGTCGACAAGCGTCGTCCAGGGGCCGTCCAGTCCGTCGACGCCGAGGAAGGGGGCGAGGACCGTCGAGACGCGGAGTGGCGCGCCGTGTCGGTGTGTGAAGTAGGCGATGGGAAGACCGACGACGAGGTAGGCGCTCCACGCGGAGATCCCCCAGTGAAACAGGGCGTAGGACAGGGCGACGCCGACGGCACCGGCCGAGCGTGGCGCGACGTCGGCGGCTGGCGGCGGCGACCCGTAGTGGAAGAGCGACTCGGCCGGCCCCCAGAAGACGACGCCGGCGGCGATGCCGGCGGTGAACACCATCGCGAAGTAGGTGGGGTAGGTGTAGTCGGGGTCGGCGTCGGGGCCACCGAGCGTGATGCTTCCCCACGGCCCGACGAGCAAGAACAGACAGTACCCCACCGCGAGGAACATCGTGACGAGGAAGAGCCAGCCAGCCTCCCGAAACAGAACGTCCCGGACGATACCGACGGCCGCGTCGGTCGCACGGGGGGCGACGAGCCACGCGACGAAGAAAAGCGACACGGCGACGACCGGTGCCGCGAACGTGACCGGTGCCTGCCGGTCGAGAAAGCCAGCGGCCCAGTCCCGGACGGGGACGTGCCTGACTCGCAGCAGGTACGGCGCGGTGGGTCGGTCGGCGGCCTCGCGTCCGGGGGCGTCGAGAGGGAGCAAAGCGAGATACGTCAGCGCGGAGCCGAAAAACAGGAGCGCGACGGCGAGCCATCCCCGCCCGGGGACGACGGGGCCGACGATCCACGGGAAGAAGAAGCCGGCGGCAACGACGGATCCCGAGAGGGCACACACCGGGAGGAGCGCGGCCCGGATCAGCCGCTCGACGACCCCGTCGTGGGAATCCATACCACATGATATCCCTCCGACAGCATAGGTGTGTCGTCGTCGACGACGCCGCGGTGGGCCGGAGCGCACGGAAGCGAGGTTTTTGTCGGCGGCGACCGAACGTGATCGCGTGGCGAGCGATACCCCCGGGCCGCCGACCGACGCGGCACTCGAAGAACTGTTTCGCCAACCGGAACGGGTCCCACTGGTGTACTGGCGAGCGTTCTCGGGTGCGTCGACGGCAGTGTTGGCCGTGGGGACCGCGGCCGTCCTCGCATTCCTCACCGGGCTGTCGCATCTGAGTCAGGGGGCTGGTGCCCCGGCCGGCCCGCTCGCGAGCGTCCTGCCGCCGGGAATCGGCGAGGTCGTTCCCCTCGCGAGCGTCCTCTGGGCGTTCCTGCTGACGGCCACAGCCGTGGGGTTGCGGGGTGGCTACCGCCTCGCCTGGTACGGCGCACTCCTCCTGTTGCCGTTCCTCCTCGTGGTGCCGCTGGTGACGGGGACGGCGGTGGACGTCCTCCTGTTCGCCGTCGGCGGGATCGGCCTGCCGCTGGTCGCGAAAAACCGGGCGCAGTTCGATCGGGCGGTCGACCTCTCGCCGTTTCAGACGACGGCGCTGGTCGCGTTCGTCGCCGTGCAGGTGTACGGCACCGTGGGGACCTACGCCATGCGCGAGAACTTCGTCGGCGTCAACACCGTGACCGACGCGTTCTACTACATCATCGTCACCGGAACGACCGTCGGCTACGGCGACGCGACGCCGACCACACAGGTCACGAAACTATTCACGCTGTCGGTGATCGTCCTCGGGACGGGTGCGTTCACCGTCGCGACGGGGTCGCTGCTCGTCCCCGCACTCGAATCACGCATCTCCAGTGCGTTCGGAACCATGACTGCCTCGGAACTCACACTGCTCGAGGACCACGTCCTGGTCCTCGGTCACGGCGAACTGACTGAACCGCTCCTCGACGAACTCGCGGCGACGACGGAGGTGGTCGTCGTGACGGGGGACGCCGACGCGTCGTTCGGCGACCGGGAGGTGAACGTGTTGACGGCCGACCCGACCGACGAGGAGGCACTCCGCGACGCCCGGATCGACGCGGCGCGGGGCGTCGTCGTCGCGACGGACGACGATGCCCGGGACGCACTGGCGGTCGTCGCCGCTCGACGGGCCAACCCTGGGGTGCGAATCGTCGCGGCGGCGACAGACCAGCGACACGTCGACAAACTCGACACCGTCGGGGCCGACGAGGTGATCAGCCCGGCGGTCATCGGCGGTCGCCTGCTCGGTCGGTCGGTACTCGACGAATCGTCGGGGTCATTCGGCGGCGTCTTCGAGGACGATGACGAGGACGCGGCGGAGTGATCCCGAGAGCGCGACCCCTCCCCAAAGTTATTTGCTCCCGACATGAGAACGCAACCCAAGGGACAAGGAGACATGTACGACAGCATCCTGCTTCCCTTCGACGGAAGCGACGAGGCACGGAAAGGTGCCAACCACGGACTCGACCTCGCGTCGACGTGTGGGGCGACGGTCCACGCGATGTACGTCGTCGACCTCCCGGGCGCGCCCCGGACGGTGTACATCCGGGACGACGAGGACGAGATGCGCGAGGAGTACCGCGAGTACGGCGAGGAGGTCACCGGAGACATCTGTGACCGCGCGACCGAGATGGGCCTCGACTGTGAGACGGTCATCAAGAGCGGGTCGCCGGCCGAGGAGATCACCGAATACGCCGAGTCCGAGGGAATCGAGGCCATCGTGCTGGGGAGCGCGTACCGGGGGAAGTTCCGCGCGTTGCTGGGAAGCACGGCCGAGAAGGTGGTCCGCACCTCCGAGGTGCCGGTGGTGACGGTGCGGCAACTGGTGAACGAGTGACCGCCACAGTCACGCGCCAGTGTCGCTACTCGAGCCCCGCAGCCACCGCTCGCGGAGGTAGATGAGCAGGCTGGCGCTCAGGAAGCACAGCCCCGCGACGCTCAGTCGATCCGCCGCCATCGTCACCAGTGCGACGGCGAACAGGACGACGACGAGCGCCGCCAGCGCCGTCGGGACGAACTCGAGCACGGTGGCCACAACGACGTGGGGGCGCAAGGATCTGTCGCCGGTCAGTAGAAGTGTTTGAGCTCCCAGTGGTACTGGCAGTTCCCACACGTCGCCCACTCCGGGACGTCGAAGGTGTGTGGGTGTCGTCGTCCGTGTTGCATGGGGGTCCGACAGACCGGACAGGTCAGGGTCAGAAGTTCCAGATCGGTGAACCGATCCGACTGGAACTCGGCCGCACACGCCGGACAGTCGATCGGGTCACGCGCGTCGGCCTGCAGGATTTCGGCCGCACACTCGGGACACCGGACCGTCGCAGGAGGTCGGTGTCCCCACCCGGTGTCGCCGTCGATGGTGGTGGTGTGGGTTTCGACGCTCGACAGTCGGAAGGCGTTGGGGTCGTCGGCCGTCCTGAGCGGGGCCACCAGCCGTTCGCCGATCCGGGTGACGAGGTCGACGCCACGGGTGAGCGCCCGTCGGAGCGTCGCGACCCGATCCCCGGCGTCGTCAGTCACACCGGCATTACGCGCGCGTCGATATAAATGACTCGTCGGGGGCAGGTTCTGGTGTGGGAAGGCGCACGAACGCCCGAACGCGCGGGGCGACCGAAGGGGTCAGTCGCCGCTGGCGGCGTCGTCACCCTCCCTGATGTCGGTGACCATCTCGTCGCCGCTCGTCGTCACGTCGACGTTCTCGCGGTCGGTCAACTCCTCGATCGTCTCGGCGAACTCCTCGGATTCGAGGATCTCGTACTCGTTGTCGAGGCCGAGATAGACGGTGTAACACATCAGACAGAGGATGACCGCGAAGGGAAGGCCGGTCGTGATCGCGGCCGTCTGCAGGGCGGTCAGGCCGCCGCCGATCAGCAGGACCGACGCGACGCCGCCCTCGGTGACCGCCCAGAAGATGCGCTGGGTCCTCGGCACGTCGTGTTTGCCGCCGGAGGTCAGGTGGTCGATGACCAGCGACCCCGAGTCGGAGGACGTGACGAAGAAGGTGATCACCAGAAGCGTCGCCAACAGCCCGGACACGACGCCGATCGGGTACTGGTTCAGCGTGACGAACATCCCGAGCGTCTCGAAGGAGGCGTACCCCAGTTCGGCGTACTGCGTCTGGACGGGACCGCCGCCGATGGCGAGGTTCAGCGCGGCCCCGCCGAAGGTCGACAGCCAGATGGTCGAGAAGATGGCGGGGAGAAAGAGCACGCCGAGGACGAACTGCCGGATCGTCCGCCCCTTCGAGATGCGGGCGATGAACATCCCGACAAAGGGCGACCACGCGATCCACCAGCCCCAGTAGAAGACGGTCCACGCAGTCGGCGTGCCGTTGGCCGCGGAGTTGAGCGTCCCGGTGAAGAAGCCGAGGCCGAGGATGTTCTGGAGGTACGCACCGAGTCCCTCGACCCAGGTGCCGAGGATGAACACCGTGGGGCCGACGATCAGAAGGAAGCCGAGCAGAACGAACATCAGGTAGAGGTTCACGGTACTCAGGCGCTTGACGCCGCCGTCGAGGCCCGCCGCGACCGAGAGGGTCGCGATGGCCGTGATGCCGGCGATGAGTAGGACCTGGACGGTCGTCCCGGTCGGGATGTTCGCCACGCCGAGCATCTCGCTCCCGAAGACGTAGGAGAGCCCGCTGTTCACCTGCGCGACGCCCAACCCCAGCGACGTCGAGAGACCGAACAGCGTCGCGAACACCGTCACGAGGTCGATGACGTGACCGGGCCAGCCGTAGATGCGGTCGCCGAGCAGCGGCCAGAAGATAGAGCGGAAGGTGAGCGGGAGGCCACGGTTGAACGAGAAGAAGGCGAGGCCGAGACCCACGAGGCCGTAGACGGCCCACGGGTGGAGCCCCCAGTGGAAGAACGTCTGGGCCATCGCACTGGCCGCGGCCGCTCCGGTCCCGGCCTCGGCGCCGAAGTACGACGGCGGGGTGTTGAGGTAGAACATCGGTTCGGTGACGCTGAAGAACATGAGACCGATCCCCATGCCGGCGCTGAACAGCATCGCCATCCACGAGAAGTCACTGAACTCCTTCTCGGCCTCCACGCCACCGATCTTGATCTTGCCGTACTTGCTGAACGCGAAAAAGAGGAGCACGACGATGAAGAGGTTCACCACCAGCAGGTAGAACCAGCCGAAGTTGGTGCCGATGAAGTTGAACAGTGCGGTGTACGCTTCCGATGCTTGGTCGCCGAGCAGGATCGTCACGGCGATGAACAGTGCGATCAGGACCAGCGCGACCGGAAAGACGACGGGGTGAATGTCGAAGCCCATCGCCTGGATGTTGGTGTCTCCGGGTTCGCGGTCCGAGTCGGGGTGGAAGAGTTCGACTTGGAGCCCGTCGGACATCTCGCCGGTCGTGTCGTCCGATTCAGCCATACCGTCCCTCCGTCCGGGAGGTGCCGGTCGTCGGTCGTGGTTCGGTCATGTGTCGTATGTGTGATCGTCGGGTCGGTCGTCGGTCGGTACGGAGCCGTCGACGGCTATCGTGATCATAGGTTCCGCAGCCCATGATACAAACCCACATGCGACCCTACGCGTTCTGTCAAATAAAGATTGGTATTTCCTCGAACTATTTTCCGACGAAAGGAAAGCGTCGACCTACCGGAGAAGCTTCTCCCGCCCGGGGTCGAACAGCGGTTCGTCGCGCACGGTGGCGTCGTACATCTCGCCCTCACACAGGAGTTCGACGGCGGTGCCGGCGTCGGCGTACTCGACGGGGAGGTAGGTGTAGGCGACGGACTCGCCGACGCTGTAGCCGTAGTCGCCAGCCTGCACGTAGCCGAGCGTCTCGCCGTCCTTGCGGACCGGTCGCCCGGCGAGGACGCGGTCGGTCGAGTCGTCGAGCGTCACGGGGGTGATCCGACTGTCGACGCCCGCCTCGCGTTTCCGTTCGAGGGCGTCGCGGCCGACGAACTCCGTGTCCGTGTCGACGGCGAAGGGAAGGCCCGCGGCGACGGGGTCGGTGTCGGTGTCGATATCGGTTCCCCAGAGCCGGTACCCCTTCTCCAGGCGCATGGATTCGAGGGCACCGGTCCCCATCGGCCGCACGTCGAGGTCCTGCCCCGCCTCCCACAGCGTCTCCCACAGCCGCGCGCCGTACTCGGTGGGCGTCCACAGTTCCCACCCGAGTTCGCCGACGTACGACACCCGGAGCGCGATGGCGGGCACGTCGCCGACGTAGAGGCGCTTGGCGCCGAAGTAGGGGAACCCCTCGGCGGAGACGTCCGTTTCCGTCACCCGCTGGAGCAGGAGTCGGGACTTGGGCCCCCACAGCCCGATAGTCGACTTCGCGCCCTCCTCGACGGTGACGGAGACGGTGTCGGGGGCGTGGGACTGCAGCCACGAGCCGTGGATGCCCGGCGAGTTGCCGCCGCCGGTCGTCACCATGAACTCGTCGTCGTCGAGGCGGACGACGGTCACGTCGGCGAGGATGTTGCCGCCCTCGTTCAACAGGAGGGAGTAGCGAACCCGACCCACGTCGACGTCGACGTCGTTGCTACACACCCTCTGGAGGAAGTCGGCCGCGTCCGGGCCCTCCACGGTGATCGACGCGAACGACGTCATGTCGAACATGGAGACGTGGTCGCGCGTGTGGAGGTGCTCCGCCCCCTCGATGGGCGAGCGGTTGATCGCCGCCCAGCCCTCCTGGTCGGGGATGCGGTCGGCGTACCGCTCCACGAGGTCGGCGTTGGAGTCGTACCACTTCGGCGACTCCCAGCCCCCCGACTGGGCGAACTCCGCGCCCAGGTCGCGCTGGTGACTGTGGAAGGGGCTTCGGCGCAGGCCGCGGTGGTCGTCGGGTTGCCAGCCGGGGTCGACGATGCTGTACACCTGGCGGTACTGCGTCGCGCCGCGGTCGACGAAGTAGGGTTTGCTGCCGGCGTGGGGTTCGAACCGCTCGACGTGGATGCCGCCGGTGGGGACGGGGCCGGAGGGGAGCCGCGGGACGCCGTTCTCCATCCACTCCGCGAGGAGTTTGCCGTAGCCGCCGGAGTGGGTCCACCAGATGGCGAGGGCGGTCCACAGGCCGTCGACCGCAGACGTCTCGCCGACCAGCGGCATCCCGTCGGGGGTGAACACGAAGATGCCGTTCTCCGTGGTCTGGAAGTCGAGGTCCTCGGTGACGGGAAGCAGTTCCTCGAAGGCCCGCTTCGCCGACGTGTCGCGGTCGGGATGGGTCGCTCGCTTCCAGTGGCGATCGGTGAACTCCCGGACCGACGCCTGCCGTCGCTCGGTGTTCGACCCCATCGCGTCGGGGTCGACGGAGAGCGTCTCGTGGTTGTACGAACCCAGGCCGAGGGCGTCGCCGTGGGTGCGGAAGTACAGCGAGTGGTCCTGATCGCGGCCCACGGGTCGGGAGGGGGTCTTCCCCATGGCGTCCGCGATGCTCCGGTCGCCGGGCACGTCCATGGCCTCGGTGTCGACGCGGGTCGCCGGGTCGGTGCCGGCCAACTCCGGCACGGGTTCGGTGACGGCGTACTGGTGTTCGACGGGCGCGATGGGTAAATCGAGGCCGGCCATCTTCCCGGTCTGGTAGCCCCAGTTGTTCGTCGCGATCACACACCGTTCGCAGTCGATCCGACCGCGGTCGGTCTCGACGGCGGTCACCGTCCCGCCGGTCACGTCGAGGTCGGTCACCGCGGTGTGGCCGTAGAAGTCGGCATCGGACTCCCCGATATACCACTGGAGGGCGGCGACGCCGTCGACCCGGCCGTCGGTCGGGGAGTAGTACCCCCCGAGGATCGCGTCCTCGTCGACGAGCGGGAGGTAGTCGGTGACCTCGGAGGGCGTCAACAGTTCCGGGTCGGGGAGGCCGTACGCCGTCGCGTGCTCGACCCGGCGCTGGAGGAAGTCCATCCGCTCCTCGGAGCGGGCCGTCTCGATGCCGCCCACCTCGTCGTACACCCCGGCGTCGTCGAGGAGGCGACTCGTGTAGTGGGCCGTCTTCGTCATCAGTTGCGACGGCGACGTCTGGAACATGATCCCCGGCGCGTGGGTGGAGGACCCGCCGGTGACGGGCAAGGGCCCCTTATCGACGACGACGACGTTCTCGGCGCCGAGTTCCGAGAGGTGGTACGCGACGCTACAGCCGACCGCACCGGCCCCGACGACGACGGTCTCCGCGGAGGACGGGAGCGTGGAATCCGTTCGCATGGTCGCCAATCCGCCCGAGCGCAGCAAAAACCCCGGGGTTGCTCACCTGCGACGCTTAAAAGGCGTCAGTCGAAGCGGTCGAGGCGGAACATCTCGATCGGGTGGTCGGTGTCGCCGTCGGCAGCCAGGTCCGCGAGCACCTCGCCGATGACGCTCGCGAACTTGAAGCCGTGGCCCGAGAAGCCCGCACCGACGACCACCTGCGGGTGGTCGGGCAGCGTATCGAGGATGAAGTCCTCGTCGGGGGAGTTCGTGAACATGCAGGTCGCCAGCCGCATCGTCGGTCCCGCGGCCTTCGGGAAGTACTTCTCGGTGAAATCACGCAGGAGCACTTCGTCGGCCGGGCCGGGGTCGGTATCGTAACTGTCGGGGTCGACTGCCTCGTCGAGGTGGTGGTACTTCCCCAGTTTGAACCCCGGCACGTCGTAGATGGGCAGACCGTAGAAGCGGCCCTCGGGGGTTTCGATGTTCCACACGGGAAGCGAGTCCGGTTCGAACAGGGCGGGGGTCTCCGGCTGGAACCAGGCGAGCACCTGTCGTTCGGGGACCGCGAGGCCGTCGAGTGCGTCGGCGAGTTTGTAGTTCCACGCGCCCGCCGCGAGGACGAGTCGGTCGGCTTCGTAGGTGTCGTGGTCGGTCCAGACCCGCACACCGCCGTCGGGCGTCTCCGCCCAGTCGTACACGCCCTCGCGGGCGCGAATCTCGGCGCCCGCCGCCTGGGCCTCCTCGGTGTGGCCGACGATGGCCTGTTCGGGGACGACGAAGCCACCGTCCGGTTGGTAGAGCGCGCGGTAGTCGTCGGGGAGGTCGTAGCCGGGAAACCGCTCGTTGCACTCCGCGCCCGTCAGCACCTCGTGGGGGATGTCGTGTTCCTCACACGAGCGGCGCGACCCCTCGAAGACGACGTTTCCCTGCGGGCCGGCGTCGATGGAGCCGGTGCGGTGGATCACCGGCCGATCCGTCTCCTCGGCCAGGTCGTCCCAGAGGTCGTACGCTCGCTCGACCAGTGGGATGTACGAGGGATGTTCGTAGTACGCTCTCCGGATGATGCGCGTGATGCCGTGCGAGGAGCCCTGGGTGTGGGGGATGTCGAATCGTTCCAGCCCCAACACGTCGACCCCTCGCCGTGCGAGGTGGTAGGCGGTCGCACTTCCCATCCCCCCGACCCCGACGACGATCACGTCGCGTCGCTCGTCGCTCAAACCCATGCTCGGCTGTTCGACGGGGATCGTATTGACGTTTGTGACGCTCGGTCCGGCGTCGTGTGAACGGTTCGAGCAGAGAATTAACAGCACTTTACGTGTTATCGTTCGTGTCGGATGTCGATCACTACTGGACGGTGACTTATACGCCCGAGATAGCTGAGGTCCACCCTTATGTGATCGGAGTGTGACGTTCGTAAGCGATGACGAACGACACACACCCGAACCACCCGGAGATCAACCAGTCCGACCGAACGCTCCCGCGGAATCTGCGCCAGACCGGCGACCCGGGCATCGAGATGCTCGTGTCGACGCGCGTGCGCAAGTCACCCTTCTTCCACAAGTCGTTCAACGAGGAGGGGGCGTGGCGGTGTACCGTCTACAACCGAATCTACCACCCACGTGGGCTGGTCGAACCGGAAGACGGCGGTGCGATGGCCGAGTACGAGGCGCTCACGGAGAGCGTGACGCTGTGGGACGTGGCGGTCGAGCGCCAGATTCGCGTGAAGGGACCGGACGCGGAGGCGCTCACCAACTACGTCATCACGCGGGACGCGACAGAGATCGAACCGATGCACGGGAAGTACGTCATCCTCTGTAACGAGGACGGCGGCATCCTGAACGATCCGATCCTCCTGCGGGTCGAGGACGACGAGTTCTGGTTCTCCATCTCGGACTCGACGCTCATGCAGTGGCTGCAGGGCGTCAACGTCGGCATGGACTTCGACGTCGAGATCGACGAGATCGACGTCGCGCCGATGCAGATCCAGGGGCCGCTGTCGGAGGACGTGATGGTCGAGGTGGTCGGCGAGGAAGTGTCCGACATCCCCTACTACGGGCTGATGGAGGCCGAGATCAACGGCGCGTCCGTCCTCGTGAGCCAGACCGGATTCTCCGGCGAGAAGGGCTTCGAGATCTACGTGCGCGACGCGACCGAGAACGCCGAGCGAGTCTGGGACCCCGTGATGGAGACGGTGAAGGACCACGGCGGCCGACAGATCGCGCCGGGACACCACCGCCGGATCGCGGCCGGCATCCTCTCGTGGGGGCAGGACATGGACCACGAGACGTCGCCGTTCCAGGTGAATCTGGGATACCAGGTCCCCGACGACAAGGACGCCGACTACGTCGGCAAGGAGGAACTCGAACGCCAGAAGGAGTTGATCGAGGACGGCGAGTACCCGTTCAACCTCAAACTGGTCGGATTGAAGATCGCCGGGGAGCCGATCCGTGACTACGCGCCGGACTTCTGGATCGTTTCGGACCCCGACACCGGCGAGGAGTGTGGCTACATGACCTCGCCGTGGTGGAATCCGGACCTCGAGACGAACATCGGTCTGGGCTTCGTGCCCGCCGACAAACTGCAAACCGAAACGGACGCGCTCCTGAACGACGAGATCTACGAGGAGAATCTGGATCTCGAGTTCGCGGTCCACCTCCCCGACGAGTACGCGGCGGAGTCGGGCGAACCGGCGTTCGCAACGGTCGCGGAGGTGCCGTTCAAGGAGTCGGTGAACCCCAGCGCCCGCGAGCAGGCGAAACTGAACGCACGACAGGACGCCGAAGAGTAGCTCCCCGACAGCCATAACCGCCACGCGACCCAACCGTCTACGATTCCGACCCGACATGTCACTCACCAAGTCGACCCCCACCGACAGCGCGTCGAGCCTGCTCACCGACCCCCGGTTCGAACTGATGCCGTTCGACAGCTTCGAGGGGCAGATGGAGCGGCTTCCGGAGGGGGCGGAAATCGCCGTCACGGCCTCGCCACAGTTGGGGCTAGAGGCGACCGTAGAGTGGTCGGAGCGGGCCGCCGACCGCGGGTACGAGCCCGTCCCGCACGTCGCCGCGCGGTACGTCCGCGACGCCGACCACCTCGACGAGGTAGCCGGCCGACTCGTCGACGCTGGGATCACCGACGTCTTCGTCCCGGGTGGCGACCGCGAGGACCCGGTGGGTGAGTTCGAGTCGGCCCACGACCTGCTCGTGGCACTCGACGACCTCGGGTACGCGTTCGAGGACGTGGGCATCACCGGCTATCCGGAGGGCCACGACTTCCTCGACGACCGGACCCTGGCCGACGCGATGGCGAAGAAGGCACCCCACGCGACGTACGTCACGACACAGCTCTGTTACGATCCCGAGGCGATCCTGGAGTGGATAGAGACGATCCGCGACCGCGGGATCGACCTCCCCGTCGAGGTCGGGATCCCCGGGGTCATGAAGTACCAGAAACTACTGAACATCTCACAGAAGGTGGGCGTCGGCGACTCGGTGCGCTTCCTGCGGAAGACGAGCGGGATCCTGGGATTCGTCCGCCAACTCGTCGGGTCCCGCGGGAAGTACACACCCGACGACCTCGTCGACGGACTGGCTCCCTACGCGGCCGACTCCGAGTACGCGATCCGGGGACTCCACATCTACACCTTCAACCAGGCGGCCGACACCGAGGCGTGGCGGCGCGCTCGACTCGGCGAGTAGGCAGGATTCGAGCCGAAATCGAATCATTTTGGCAATTCTGCGGCCGAAACAGATGCGTTCGTGTTCTATTCTGTCGTGTTAGGCTCCGAACATCAAAGATAGTATTTAATCACCACACGTGAGACAGGTCAGGGACTTTGTGCCCCCATCGGCCACGTAGAGGCACATGACCCGGTGGAACGACGGCGCCGATCGCGTGAGCGCCGTGAGCCCCGACATCACGGACGAGACGAACGCCCTCCCGGCGAAGTACTTCACCGATCCGGACGTGTGGGAGATGGAAAAGGAGAAGGTCTTCTCGCGGTACTGGGTGTACGCGGGCCACGAGAACTGCATTCCCGAGGCGGGCGACTACTTCACCCGGACCGTCGGCGACAAACAGGTGATCGTCGCACGGGACGAGGACGGCGACGTGCGCGCGTTCTACAACGTCTGTGCCCACCGCGGCTCGAAGATGGTCGACGACACGCCGATGACCGATCCGGGCAACATGGGTCGGATCCAGTGTCCGTACCACCTCTGGACGTACGACCTCGACGGCGACCTGCGGAGTACGCCACGGAGTTTCGAAGAGACGGGGCTCAACCCGGACCTCGACGATTCGGACGTGTCGGGACTCGACCCCGACGAGAACGGGTTGATGGCGGTCAACACCGATAGCATCGGACCGCTGGTCTTTCTCAACTTCGCGGACGACCCGCCGCTGTCGCTCGCCGAACAGGCCGGGAAGCTGAAATCCAGGTTGGAGTCGCTCCCGCTCGAAGAGTACCAACACGCCCGACGGTACGTCTCGGAGGTCGAGTGCAACTGGAAGACCTTCGGCGGCAACTACTCCGAGTGTGACCACTGCGAGGCGAACCACCAAGACTGGATCACGGGGATCCAACTCGACGAGTCGGAACTGGAGGTCAACGACTACCACTGGGTACTCCACTACACCCACGAGGAAGACGTCGAGGACGGACTCCGAATCCACGACGAACACGAGGCCCAGTTCCACTACTTCTGGCCGAACTTCACCGTCAACATGTACGGGACCGCGGACGGCTACGGCACGTACATCATCGACCCCATCGACGAGGAACGGTTCCAGTTGATCGCCGACTACTACTTCGCGGCCCCGGAGCTCAGCGAGGACGAGGAGGAGTTCGTCCACACCAGCCGCCAACTCCAGGAGGAGGACTTCGAACTGGTCGAACGCCAGTACGAAGGATTGCAGTCCGGTGCGCTCGCACAGGGTCAACTCGGTCCCAACGAGCACACGCTCCACCGGTTCCACCGGCTGGCACAGGAGGCGTACAACGCGTGACACGGACCACGAGCGCGTTCGTCGCGGCGTGTCCGGACTGTGCGGAACGAGTCACCACGGACGATCCCAACGACGTCGTGGCGTTCTACCGACGTCACCACGCGGTCACCGGCCACGACGTGACGTGGGAGCGAACCCCGGACGTGCCGGCGACGACAGAACTCACCGACGCAATCGACCGACTCGCCGACGACGCGAGTGGGGTGTCCCTCGGTGCCGTCAGCGCCGCCATGAGCGACCGCGGGTGGAGCGTGGGCGAGACGCTCTCGGCGGTCCACGACCGGCGGCTGACCGGCGACCTCTGGGAGCCACGAGACGATCACGTCGCCGTCGTTTGAACGTATATATACTACGGGAAGAGGTAGCGTGTGGTCGGACGATTCGGGTGCTTCCTGGTATATATGTGATGCGACGATCGAACGGAATCCGTCAGAGCGACGCCTATTCATCACGAGGGTGTCATAGAACTCTTCTCACACCGTGATGATTGTGCTTCCCGGATTGTCTCCGCGTTCGTAGTTGGTGATTGCGACGACGAGGCGCAGACACAACGCGAGGAACACCTGCGCTCGTGCATGGACGCGGCCTCGGGCGTGCGTTCGCCCGAGGCCGCAGCCCTTGACTGATTCGTTGGTTCGTTCGACGCCACTCCGGCGGTTGTACGTCTCGTCTAGCGTTGATTGCTTCAGCTGAACGTCGTTGCTGTGTTTTTCAATGCGGTCTTCTACCCTGTACTCGATATCTTTCGGGTCGTCGGTGTTTCGTGGATTGTACGGAGCGACTGGCACGACCCCTGCGGCCAGCAGGTGGTCGTGCCAGTCGAGCGTGTCGTAGGCACTGTCTCCAAGCATCCACATCGGTTTCCCGACGGCGAGCGCGTCACGCGTGACGCGCATCGCCGTCTCTTCTGGTGCTTGTTTGCTCTCGGTGAACTCGGCTGCAATCGGGATCTTTTGCCCGGTTGAGACGATCGTGCAGCCGTAGCCGTAGTAGTACTCGTCATCGGTTGGATCATAGCACTTCGATGCGTCTGGATCGGCGGGCATCGCTCTCACGTCGGTTGAATCGATAGAATACGTCAAGTCGAGCAGGCCCCGCAAGGCGGCCTGCTCGACGAGATGGTCGAAGACCCGGTCAACAACGTGCTCAAGATCAGTGAGGAATCGATCGACCGCGTCTCTCGACGGCGGTCGATCGAAGCTACAGCTGAGCCAGACAACGGTGTTGTTCAGTTCTCGTGCAACCGGACGGATACCGTAGATGTTCTTGTAATAGCAATGGAGAAAGCCACGCATCATCTCGGGCGGCTCAAGATCTCGTGTTCGCCCCGTCTCCGCCGGGGCGAACACGTCGAACCCTTCAAGAAACTCGAAGGAGAGGTGCTCGAACAACGCCAACGTCTCCGTTTCCACGGCATTGAAGAACGATTCTACCGAAGGATCATCTTGCAGGGTCGCTGAACGCATTCCACCTCAGCGTTCACCCTGCTCTTTGGTATGCGAACTGTTCTATGACACCCTCGTTACCTCCAGACACCCCGTGTGAGTAATGAATTGACTGACTGGTTGAGAGTGAGGACACACCGTGTGCGAAGTGAAATATTGCGTACCGTTGTCAGACACATCTAGTCAAGCTAACAACACTCTCGGTGGAATCACCCCCCGTGTGCGAAATGAATTCAGCGCCGGAGTCAGTGATTCTTGGCGTTACTTCCCTTCGAAGAAATCGTCTATCTGTGCGTTGACAACAGATTCGACGAGATTCTCCTCGTGTTCAGCTTGTTCGAGTCGGATGTCGGCCTGAAGGGTCTCAGCGACCACCTCCGGATCATCAATGAAGGTGTACTCTTTGTGGACACCACTGCCGTAGCCACGTCCCCGTTTCTCCGACGTGACGAAATTGTAGGTCTCAGCCTCACTCATGTATCGCAGGTAGGAGTCTCGGGATTTCTCATCGGCATCGAGAAGGTCGGTGAGATACTGATACACCCGGTACGCTACCGTACTAGGAACGGCGTTCAGATTTCGCTGAGCGTGGACCGGGACGATCGCGGTGGCGTATAGCGAGAGCTTCTTTTGTGTCGAGAGACCCTGCATCTGGGTCAGCGTCCGGTCCCGCTCAGCTTCTTTCTGCGCATCGCGAACGTGCTTTTCACAAACTGTGTCTTCTCCTTCCCGATCCGCGATTTCACCAGCTTTCCGGAACAGATCGATTGCCTTCCGAGCGTCACCGTGATCCTGGGCCGCGAATGCAGCACTGAGCGGAATAATACTATCCTCGAGGACATCGTCTTGGTATGCATCGCGACGGCGTTCGAGAATCGCCTGCAGTTGGTTCGCATCGTAGTCGGGGAAGACGACGTCCTGCGGATTAAACGAACTCTCCGCCCGACCATCGAGATCCTCCATGAATCGAGGATCGTTCGTGAGCGCAGCGACGGAAACGTGGCCCTCGATGCGACCGAGCTGTGACGCTCGCGAAAGCTGGTAGAGGAGTTTCGAATACGCCGGCTCGTCGTTCGGATCTCGTTGCCGACCCACGAGAAGATCGACCTCGTCGAGGATGATGATGACCGAGTCGAAGTTATTGGTCAGAATCTCGTAGAACCGATCGAGCTTCTGGTCGGTCGAAATCCCGCTCTCAGGGACGCCGATGTCGACACCGGCTTCATTTGCTGCGTTCTTCACGAGCCGATAGACAGCTCGGTCGTGCGATTTGATCGTCTGGCAGTTGATCTTGATTACGCCGAACCGATCTCCCTGGGAGTTCGCGAGCTCGAGAACCTGCTGGCACACCGCGTTGATGATGAGTGACTTTCCAGTCCCCGACGGACCGTAGAGAAGCATATTGGGCGGGCGGTTGCCTTGTAATGCCGGTCGAAGGTAGGTGATGATGTCGTCCAGCTGATTATCACGCCCCACGATCCGGTCCTCGTCGATGACGGCATCCGGGTCGAGAAGTCCCTTATCACGGAAAACAGAATTTTGAACCCCCTCCTGGAGGCGGCCTTTGATAGATTGTGAGAGGGATTGTTGATCGTCGCCGTCAGCCATAGTTGCGCAGTTAGGTCGAAACCATAAATAAATATGGGTGCCGTGTGCGAGGTTAAATCAGCCGAATTCAGCCGATAGAGACGATCTATGAGAGGGCAATAGGTAGAGAACGGTAACCGCGGGCGAAATCAATTGGTCGTAGTGACCCCCCGTGTGCGATATGAAATGCCGGATAGCTCATCGAACAGGCATCGTTATCGAGGCGAATCAGAAGAACTCGGTGAAGCCACCCTCCGTGTGCAAGATGAAAGGGTGGACGTAGTCTCGATCCGGATAGTACCGAGCATGTGGCTCAACGATTCCGAGTGAGACGCGATCGCGTCGGTAAGCCACCCCCACACCCCGTGTGCGATATGAAATCGGGAAAACGGGAGGAGGGGGTGATTAAGGAGGGAGACTACGAAACACCGGAAACCCACGATTTCACGGAGAAGAGGTCTCAAATACAGCGATGTCAAGATGGACTATATCTCAGGGAAATCTTTACATAGGTGCACTGTCAACCAGAGCCGCACTAGCACTAGAGTCGGTCAAAACGAAACAGTACGTTTCGTGATACGAATGCACTCGTCCGTGGCTTTCTTCCTCGTGGATTGAGCGTCTTCGCCGACTCTACGTCTTCTCGTGGACTCTCTCACTGAATCCTGTGATCTTCGGATCGTTCGTCCCTGCCTACCCTCTCGCCAAATTCATATCGCACACGGGGTGTGGGGGTTCGACCTCGAGGGAATCGTGATTAACCAACAAATCCACTCCGGACGACTCTCGTGTTGGTTAATCATTCTCCGTGTTCGCGTACGCCGCCAACTCCGGGACCAGCGTCTCCGTGAGTTCTCGACGGATCTTCGACCGATCCCAGTCTATCGGCGACAGAAGACTTTCGACAGCTCTGATGAGTTTCGTTTCATAGTACGACGCATCGTACGACTCGATCTCCTCGTGAGCCAACGCGACCCGCTCTCGTGAGGTTTTCTCGTCGTCGACAACTACGTACTCGATGTCCTGTCCCGGGTGGACCGCGAGATCCTGATCGTGAGCGCGTTGCAGCGCGGCTACGTTTTGTGTCTGATTAGTATACCCTTCGAGTGGCTTGGAGACACGATTCCGTTCGACGAGCTGCTCAACCGGCACCGTTCCAGCGTGGAGGCGCTTGATCGCGTCCTGAAGACAGTCGAGTACGGCGTCCGGAGACCGAGTCGCGTCGAGCCGTTCGAGGCAGTCTCGCTGGATGTCTTCGATGAACGCCGGGGTCGACCGCTGGCGAGCCTCGATACCGCGTATCTTGAACTCGTCGTCGCCAGCCACTTTGCCGAAGTACTTCGTTAACGCGCCGGCGTCGCTCTCGCGCTGCGGTACGAACGCCACCCAGTCATAGTGGGCTTCGTGTTCGAGCCGAATCTCGACGCATTCCGTAATCTCCGTCGCGAGCATCTCGAGCTCTTCACGATCATCGTCGTTGACGTCGGGGTTCGGAGTCACCCAGATCGAATCAACGATGCCGTGGACGACACGCCAGCCGCCGGCTTCTAGGCGTTGTTTCGCCGTCAGCAGAATCTCGCGAGCGAATGCATTGATCGCCTCGTGGCACTCGATCCGGCCGAACTTCGCGTTGCTGAACCCCTGATACCCGAAGCAGGCGACGAGGATCCACTTCAGCGCTCCCGACCGTCCCTCGAGTTCCGCTAAGCGGTCCTCGTCGGGGTCGTTCCGTTCCTTCTCGCGACGGATGGCCGCCTTGATCTCGTCGCGTGCGTCGATGATCGGCTGCAGCACGTCGACGAGGTAGCCCCGGTCGTCGCAGATCGAGTACCCGAGGCCGGGGACGTCCTCGCGGTCGCTGTGGCAGCTACACCGGATGACGTCCGGCGAGACGTTCCGGGTACAGATGATGTTCGGATACAACGAGGAGAAGTCAAGTTCGTGGACGTTCTCGTGGAGGCCGACCTCGGGCGCGAAGATGAACCCGCCGCGGTCGGCATCGTGGAGCGTCCCCATCGGCTTGTAGAACTCGTGGCGCCAGGAGTTCCACGGGACGAGGACGCCGCGGTCGTGGGCCTCACAGATCTGGATCGCGGTGAGGACGTTCCCGATCGATGCCCACGCAAGCTCTTGGACGGGCTTTTTCGAGCGCGACACGAGATCGAGGATGCCGTCGAGGTTCGTCTCCCCGTAGAAGAACGTGTTCGACTCGTCGATGATCGCCCGGCCGGGAACGTTGTATCGCGCCGGCGAGTGGCCGACGCGGCCGTAACTCGAGTACGTCGACCGACTCGCGAGCTGCTGATAGTCGACGTCCGGCCACCGACTCAGCGAGAGGTCGTCGACGCCGGCGTCCGTCGCCATCTCGTGGAGGGTCGGGACGATCTCGCTCGTCGAGCAGACCAGGACGTCCGGATCGTGTGCGTCGAGCGCCCCTTGGACAGCGGTCAGAAGATCCGTCGGCGAGCCGGTGACGGTGTCGCCGTCGACGGACAGCTCCCCATAGACGCCATTACTTGTTTCGGTCACCGGAACGCTAAGCCGGAGCGTCGACAGCTCGCTCGCGGGTGTCGGATCGGCGCCGGTCTCCAGACAGTACCGGAACTCTCGCGAGAAGTCGACGTTGAAACAGGCGAGATCCCCGACTGGATAGGCCGACAGCTGGCGTGCCTGCCGGGCGAGTGGGGTGACGCGGTCGATGTGGGCAACGTCGACCGCAAGAACGGCCTCCTCATCTCGTCGAAAGCCCGGCCGTCGCGCAATCATCTCGGTTGCGACGACATCCGGGTGCTGGTCGTACACTGACTGGAGCGTCGTGAGGTCGAGGTCGGACGCTGGGTCGCGAGCAGCGACGTAGAAGCGCGGCGAGTAGTCTTCGTGCTCGGTCGCGACGGCGCCGTCAGCGGTTGTCTCCCACTCCAGTACGCGGCCGTCGTCCAGAAAGTCGATGCTCAACGCCATCTAGGTCTCTCTGATGTTCGAGTCGCCGATAAGGTGTGGCGTGTCGTTTCCGGATTTCAATGTATGGCCCCAAGAACGACTCTACTGGTGTTTTCTGACCGTTTGTCTGTGTTCCACTACTTCTGGAACGATTTCCGGAATTCATCTGGGTGGATTCAGCCGGTGTACTCACCACTGGGGGAACATAGGAATTTGCCAAAAAACTATATTCCTCTGAGTCGTGCGTTTCTATATGAACGACCGAAGCCCACCAGATGAGTTTGCAGACGTCAACGAAGCGGTCGGCGAGGAATGGGAAGCGGAAACGACACCCTACGAGCGCATTCGACACGTCGTTGCGCATACGTACAGCCCTGTCTCAGCTGATACCGTAGCTGACGATGCACGAACTGCTTCAAAGACCGCCCGAAAGCACCTGAACACACTCGCAGACGAGGGGTTTGTCGAGACGACACCCGGCGAACATGGCGGAACGCTCTATCGGCGCTCACCCGAATCACTCGTCGTCGAACAGGCTGTTGACATCCTCGAGCACGTTTCGACTGACGAACTTGTGACGCGAATCCAGGAGATGTGTGAGCAACTCACCGAGTATCGGTCCGAATTCGGCGTCGAATCACCCGAGGAGTTGGTTGTTGATCAGACGAATCAGACGCTCTCCGAATCCGGGTCTCCAGAGGACGAGATCGACTTAGAGACGATTCGTGAGTGGAAGACGCTCCGCCGAAACCTCGCGTTCGCGAACGCTGCGATCTCGATCGGCAATGCCGAGCAATTCGTCGGCACCGGCCATCGCTCAATCGGCGATAGCGGTCTTGCCTGAGTGAGCAAACTGGGTGGGGCTGTCGACCTGACAGTATGGGAAGACAAAAGAATATATTTTGGTCAGAGAAAGAAATATGTGGTCTTAGTCCGTTGGTCGAAGTATGTCAGATGACGCCCGTCGCGACGGACCGCCGTCATTCGACCGGCCATTCGAAGGCCAGGACACGAAACAGCGCGTGTACGGCGCGGTCCTCCATGCGCGGGAGCCGATGACGGCCGCCGAGATTGCCGAGCGTGCGGACTGCTCCGAAGAGTCCGCACGGACGCATCTGTCCTTCTACGCTGACCTTGGCATCGTTATCCACCACGATGGCCGTCCAGCTCGGTACGAGCGCAACGACGACTACTTCGAGTGGCGCCGAGTGAATGAGTTGGCGAACGTACACACCGTCGAAGAACTACAGGCCCGGGTCTCGGAGTTCACCGACCAAATCGAAGCATACCGCGAGGAGTACGACGCTGACTCGCCCGGTGACGTCGATGTTCTCGAATTCGACGCCGAGCGCGTTGACGACGTGTATGCGGACCTCGGGGACTGGGCGACCGCAATCGAGGAGCGCCGGCTCCACGAGCGTGCCCGCCAGAAGGAGACTAGCTCCACAGCACCCTCCCACGGCTGACAATGGTACCGTCCGACGACGGCGCGAGTCCCGCGCCACTGGACCGTGCGGTGTTAGAGCGGATACAGTCTCGATTCGCTGGCCATCAGATGTTCAAAGCAGTGGACCTCGTCGAGGAAGGGAAGTTGTATCTCCGTGTCGAACTCGCCGGTGATTACTACCCGGGTGATGTGTCTGCTCGGTTTGAGATTCGATGGTATCGCAACGACGATTTCACCGTTCACTATCAAGAAGAGCACCAAGAGAGCGTGTGGAAGTGTCGGTGGGATCGTCACCTCAGCAGTCACAACGAACGAGATCACTTTCATCCGTCGCCGGACGCAAGTCGTCCCGACGCAGAAGACGCACAGTGGCCCCAAGACCATCGTGACGTCTGCCGCCTTGCCCTCGATTACGTCGAAGAGCGAATCGAAACTCTGTGGGAACAGCAGTGAATAGCCAGGTTAACAAAATACTATCCCACAGATTATTATGCTGTCCTCGCATTGTTTAGCATATCATGTCCGAAGAGATGCCCTCGCCCTATCGAATGGTCTCGGATGGCGGGACCGAACACCGCGACGTAAACGATGTCGTCGAAGAAGAATGGCTTGAGGAGACGACGCCGTTTGAACGAGTGTACGAAATCATCCGCACTACCTACGACCCTGCATCCGCCGGAGAGATCGCCGACCGTGCTCGCGTCTCGGCAACCACGGCGCGAAAGCACCTGCGAACGCTCGAAAGCGCTGGCGAAGTAACAACCTCCCAAGACGGGCAGACGACGTGTTACCGACGATCGGAAACGGCGATTGTCACTGAACATGCACAGTCGCTCCTCGCGGAACTGTCCCCCGAAGAGATCTCGTCCGGTATTGCTGATATGAAGGCACAGATACAGGAGTGGCGTGAGGAGTATGGTGTCGATTCCCCCGAAGAATTCGCCCGTGAACTAGACGTCGACGACGTCGACAGCGACTACGGTGCCCTCCTCACAGAATGGCAAACGACGCGACGCAACCTCACACTCGCACAAGCAACACTCGCAATCGGTGAAGCAAGCAATACTGGCCATCTTACTGACACAGATACCGACGATGAGGGTGATAGCGATGCATCCATCGTCGTATGACCAACGACAAGACCCCTTCTCAACATTCGCAGCCGGTCGAGCAATCGGAGGTGTTTGGACCTATTGACGCCGGGGCGTTGCGTGAGATTCGAGACCTGATCCTAGAGCAGGAGCCGCTGGCCGAGACAGCATCACTAGATGACCCGTTGAATCCACAGACGCTCTCGGTCGAACTGTCCGATGGAGTCGGTGCAGCGTCAACTGCTCGAATCGACATCCGGTGGAGTCTAACCGAAAACTATGCGATCCACTACACGGACGACCGGCATCAGAATTTCCGGTTCGATTGTCACCCGAAACCGGACGCGCCGAGACGACACTTCCATCCACCACCCGACGCTCCGAGTCGTCCCGTCGAGAAATCCTGTATTGCTGTGTCTGAGACCGGCCTTGTGACGCGAGCGATTCTTCAACGGTGGCGATACGCCTATGCTCACGAGACGTTCGAAGGAATCAACGACGCTGAGAACCCACCATAGCCCGACTCGTTGACGACAGGCGTGTTCTCCTTGTCTTACAGCGGTGGATGGCGGGGACTCGTGTTTTCGGGACGGATACAACTTGCTCTCAAACGACTGGTTCGAGTGACTTCATCGAAAAATCTGACTTCGAGCAATACCGTTCTGCAAGCTCCATCAACGCTCGGGTCCGTCGAATATCGGCGACGTTGTGGATGATAAGTGGCTCGTAGGCACCCTTCTCCCATACGGTGACTGCCTCGCTACTGTCGGTGAATGGATCACGCTCGTTCAATCCGGCACCGATCAGTTCCTCGTAGACGCCACTCAGTGTGTCTTCACTCGTATTGAAGCGTGTCTCGAAGACGTCCATCACGTCGACGTATGGCAACGTGCCAAACGGCCACTCAAGCCCGTGCGTACAGAGCCGTGTGCGGAGGAACGGGAGGTCGAATCCTCCGTTCCACCGTTCACCGTTGTACGCAACGAGCTTTGCATCACGTTGGGTGAGTGTCGACGTGACAAACGTCGCCAGTTCGTTCAGGAGTTCCTGTTCGCTGTCGTGGAGTGAGAGCTGTACAGGTGTCTGGAGTGTGTCGTTGAGCCGATTTGCGAGGCCTGTTTGTGGTGCCGTTCCGGTATGGAGAAACACTCGCGACGAGACCGGCGAGTCGAACCCAACTACTGTGAGTTCACCATCGGCCTGAAATCCCGTCGTTTCGATATCGAAGGCAATCGTCGTCAACCCCGTCATTCCACACCTCCAGTGTCACCTTCGGCAGACGATTGCTGCTGTTCGCCCACAGTTTCCGAAAGCCGTTGCTCAAGCTCTGCTAGGCGCTCTTCGTGGTCGTCGAGGCGGGCCTCCTGTTCGAGATCGACGCTGAGTAGCGCCGGCAGCAGCGGATTCTGGTGGTTCAACAGCCCGCTCGCGTCGGCGTGCTCGCGGGCGTACTCGAACAGCCGGTCAAAGCGCGGCTGGTCGCGACGCCGCAGTGCCCGCCGGAACGCCGCCCAGCGCTCTTCGATGGCCCGGAGCGCATCCCGGTACGTCGGGTTCGTGCGCCCCATCGCTATCGGCCTCCTGTACCGCTCGCCGTCCACGCATCGAGCAGGGGGTCCGCGGTGGCCGACACCGTCTCACCGTCAGCTGTGACGCCCGTCCCGACATCCTCCGGGGTCGGCGTCGACGCCGCCGGCGTCGTCGGTTCCACGCCGACCTGCGTGGCGCGTGCCGCGAGCAGCTGCCGCCAGTACGCGAACGTCGTCTGGTAGTACGCGCCGTCGTCGACGGGATAGACGAGCGTCTCGAAGTCCTCGCCGACGACCCGTGGCCCCATTCGAGTCTGCTCGCACTCCAGGTGATGATCGGCGACCGTCGCGATCGGTTCGGTGAATTCGTTTCGTTCGTTTCGCGTAACGAGCACCGGGATGTCGTACCCATCGGCGTAGGTCGCCAACCGGGCGAGAGTTCGGGCCTGGAGGGTTTTCGCGTAGGTCTCGCCGAGGGTATCGTCGGCGCGGTACTGGGCGTCCACGGCCGGCGCAACGATGAGGGCGGGTGTGTGGGGGGATGTGTCCTCGTCACGGCCTGATCCCCCTCGACCGGCCGCCCCGACGTCGGTGGTGGACATCTGGATCGACTTGTTCACTGCCGTCGGGAGATCACAGACGGCGCCGTAGTGCTGGTAGGCGGTGAATCCGCGTGCCACGTGGATTCGGTTGAGCAACCGTTGACTGGGCGCGATCTGAGCGAGTGTCGTCGTCGTCGCGTGTCCGTTTGCGTCGACCCAGAAGGCGGGCCCGTCGTGCAGGAGGAGATGGTCGAGCACGAGCGACTGCAGGATCGGGACGCCGCGGCCCCCCTCGACGTCGAGCAGCGTGATGCCGTCGTCGAGCTGCGGCAACAACATCTCGTTCGTAGCCGGATCGGCCTGGTCAGCGAGGGACCGATTGCGGTCAGCGCCCCGAGTTGGCTGGTCCACCGCCAATCGGTTCGCCGTTGAGTGTTCTCCCATACTCGACTAGAGGACTATATTCCCGATAAGCCGCGGCGTGGCGCTTCCGCGTTTCAGGAAACTCGACTTGGTCTCCTCCAATCCCGGTACAGTCCCGAGTAATCCCTGTTTGTATCCCGTTTCCGAGAATAGTTCCTGAATCAAGCGTTCTCCGTGTTAACCAACTCCCGCCCGTATTGCTGGCGGTGTGTTGGTTAATACTTCACAGCTGAAGTTCATTCATATCCGGCCGGAAGGCCGGGCCGCCTAGTTGTCGGACCTCACCCGGTTGTAGCTCCCGTCGGGGCTGGACCCGCGACCTCGTCTACACTGACTCTGGCCGCCTCTAAGAGGCGTCAACCGTTCGACGGACTTGTCTTCATATCCCGCAGATGCGGGGGCGGTTGATGTAGACGGTCCATCGGCAGGGAGGGCCGCCATACCGGCCGCCAATCCGGAGTCAGGCAGGTTATAGGGGGTCAGAGGACCGGTCATCCTATCTCCCAACCCTAGTTTAAATATATAATCCTCCGGTCGTCGCACAAGCTATAAGACAAATTCCTGGGAAATTGCACTATCGCTAGTTGTCCACTCTATCGATAGCGCCGGTGGCAAGAGTCCGGTTTAACACGATAAGAAGGCCGAAACGAGACGAATTCCACTCCTGACGCTGCACCGAGTTAGAAAAATATCAAATACTTGGCTGTTGTCCGCTGTGGCAGTTATTTCGACGACCGTCAAAAGATAGCTGTCGCTGTTCGCCAGCCTCGCTTCAGCCGAAGCGAGGCGGCTCAGCCGAGTCCGTGCTCGTATCCTGGTGGTAACCCTTCACTGTTTGTCCGATGCTTTTGCTTCCAGCCGAGCTCATCGTCTAACACCTGCTCGATCCCGTGGAGAAACCCATCACTGAACGTGAAATCTGTCGGGAGTGCTCGCCCGCCACGCCGTGGCCGGGCGAGCACTGCCCATTGCAACACGAGCCACAACTGCTCCAACAGGAACCCGACACCCACGTAGAAGAGCCGAATTATCGTCGATGGCGTCGTTGTCAAAGCACGCGCTTCGCGGAACTTCTCATAGCTCTTCTCGATCCGTGACCGATGGTTGTAGACCTGCGCCACTTGCTGCGGCGTGCGGTCTTCCAGACCGTACGCCGCGTAGCCCGTTTGTTTGAGCCCTGATTTTCCACGATCACCGTTCTGGTAGGTGACGTTCACTGCCAGCGGATACGTCTGTTCGTACTCTTTGTCTTCACAGACCGTCTCTTCTGTCATATGCGAAGCAGTGACAGCAAGTTTCTCCCGGAGCGAGTCTTTCCGGGTTATGACCGGAAAGACTGGCGGTGCTGTCTCCCGAAGAACACCGATTAACTCCCCGACGAAGGCGTCTCTGTCCATGAGGATCTGGTCGGTCTCGAATGGATATGTCTCGACGCGGGCGAGCACGCGCTCGACCGCGTCGGCCTTGCTGTCCTCGCCATCAACTGGTTCAACTGCCAGTGTTAGTGGCTTTCCCTGCGCGATGACGAACGCAGTACAGTACCGGTGACACTTCGTGGTTCCGTCCCGTGCTTCCATTCTCCTGAACTCGTCCTCGTCGTCTGGATGACCGTGGAACGGATTGTCCATGAAGTCCAGACAGATGGTTCTCGACCCGCCGCGGTCGAGAACCGTCATTGCCACCAGTGCGAGGATATCGTTGACAGCATCGAGCATCGGCTCTTTCTCCAGGGTGTGCAACCAGTCCATCACTGGCTCGCGGTTTGGCGTGTCCTCAGTATTCGTTGTGACGCCGTTGACTGAGGTTGTGTCAACAGCAGCTCGTAAGACGACTTCCATGATCTCCTCGGAATCGAGGCCAGAGCCCTCGATTCCTTCCATCGGTATCAGCTCAAGCAACTCCATGCTAAGAGACTTCAACTGGCTGTTCGAAATGTACTCGTCCGGATCTGTGAGGATGCGTTTGAGTTTTGGTAGCCTCATCACGCATCCATCCGGACGGCGGCTGAATCAGGCGACTGATTCAGTCGCGTCATTCTGATCACTACGTGTCAGCAACTGGTCTCTTGAGCCAGAGTGGACAACTAGCGATATTGATATCGTCGGTTAGTGGCTGTGCTAAGCGAACAGAACTATTCGTGGCTGCCTCTCGGTATGAATCGTCGAAATGTTCGGCATTGTTCGCCCGATTCCTGACGAGGTTTCCATACACCACGGGATAACGCCGACACGGTGGATTCAAACGGACGGCCCAGAACTACTCAACGAGGATGGTCTCGCAGGCCGAGATTGACCGCCTCAGGCTGGAAGCAGACACGATTATGACGCGCTACCAGCAGGTCGAAAAAGCGCTGGATCAGGCCCGATCCAAGTCTGGCGACCATTGGGACACAGGCGAACTGACGGTGAAACTCGACACACCCCAGGGAGAAGCAATCGACGTCACCTTGGATCTCGATTCCGATCCAGCGAGCAACGCACAATCACGGTACGAGCGGGCCAAAGTTCTCGAAGCCGAACTCGAACGCGAACAAGAGATCGTCGGCCAATTGGCCCCGCTCCCAGCCGATCCAGTCGCCTACCTAATCTGCTATCACCTTGACGCCGTTGAGGGGAACTATCCACGATCGATGGCTGGCCATCTCGATGCGCAGCGCGAGCACGTCGAATCGTTGTGCGAGGACATGGAAACAGCTGGACTGCTCGAACGCGTCGAGTCAGGCACGGTGAAACAGCGCCGCGTCAAAGCCAAGCAGGCCGACGAAGTGCGCCAGCACCACACCTACTACCGGCTCTCCCGGGAGGGTGACCATCTCCTGCGATTTCTCGATGAACCCGACGGACAGCTGAACGTCCTGCGTCACCTTCCCGACGGGCACACGCTCGTTCGACGGCTGGCGCGTGGCGGACCAGATTACCCTCGGATGACCGCCGAGGAACTGGACATGGAGTTCGAATACGTCCGCCACCTCTACCGCGCGCTTCGACAGGTCGGCCTAGTCACCGAATACGAGGGTTCCACAATCAAAGGAACCGAGCGGAAGCTGAAGCCAAAGGATGAAACTCATCGGAAGCACACGTACTACGTTACGACCGATCGTGGCGACAAGATGCTCCGACGGTTAGAGGAGTGACGTGATTCTATCTTTCGAGTTGCGCCCAGATCATCCGCAACGGTTCCGAGACCATAGGGAGTAGACCGATTCGGTAGGAAGAATGGCTATTTGCTGAGCGTTGGTACTCCGGTAGAGGGCCAAGGAGTGCCCGCAATTGGCTGGAGTCTCAGGATCAAAAACTAAGCGTATCTTTGAGAGATAACCAACCATTCACATACTCCTCGATCAGTCCAAGTCTTGCACTCCTGTCGAACCACCCTCACCGAAATCAGCCCCTTCTGATCGTGTCGGTTCGCGCTGCCGTTCATCGTAGGCATCATGCCACTCTTCGATGACTGGCCGGCTTCCAGCTCCGTGGGGTGTGCGTCGCTGTCGAACCTGGATCAAGGCTGGCGTGTTCATCGCATCCCCTGAGACGACTGCTTGCCCGGGCGTCAATCCTGGAAGTTCTCTGAGAACATCTTCGCCGGCGGCTTCGACAGAATTCTTGATCGCGTCTTGGTCGTTCGGGTTCTGGATTTGCATCGAGATCTGCGTCCCACACTGCGATAGTACGTCTTGATCGATTTTCGACGGTCGTTGACTGATAATTCCGAGTCCGAACCCGAACTTGCGGCCTTCGGATGTGATCGTCCGCATGATTCGTAACGACGGAGCATCACCAGAGGCCGGGGCAAACCGATGACCTTCCTCAAAGAGCGCGAATATCGGATGGTCGATTGCAGACTCGCGGTCCCGTACGTCATCGAGTCGCTCTCGATACATCCGTCGTAAGAGAACGGTGGTAATGAGTTGCTGATCCCATCGATCCAGCGTGTCCATCTGAAGCACTGTACACTGTCCTGGATCCACAATCTCGTCCAACGGGACGTTTTCTTCGGGATGGAAGAGATCATTCCGCTCGATCGACCGTCGGAGTCGCCACTCTAAGGCACCAACACTTGCGTCATCGTCACCGTAAATCCGCTCCATTTCGGCAATGAGTTCGTCTACGCCCCACGTCCGACTTTCCTGTCTCTGCATCGCGCGCCACGCCGTCGAAAGCCGCTCTTGCATCCGATTACTCGGATTGTCCAAGATCGCCATCACGTCGCCGATCTCCAGTTCAGAGATGCGAACGCGAAGTCGCTCCGGGTCATAGTACACGATATCCGGCTCGTACCCATCTTCATCCCGGAAGGCCGCCTCGCCCTGCATGTCAGCCAAGGTATCGTACTCGCCATGCGGATCGAACACGAGTAGTGATGCGCGTGCACTCGGCCGCATCATCTCCTCGATCAAGACAGACGCGGTGTAGGATTTCCCGCTACCAGTCGATGCGAGGATCGCCAAGTGTGTCGAGGCGAACTCCTCGATTGGGATGTGAATGTTCGTCGCTTCAGCGGGACGGTTCAACAGCCACCCGACGTGCGCGATGCCGTCCAGGTCAGCCACATCCGTACTGTCCGTTTCACACCCGAGATTCGGAAGCACCGTTTCGAGTTGCTGATCCGGTGCAATCGACAGCGTTGTTCCCGGGTCCGGGAGCTGTCGCGGATTGGCGAACGTAGTCATGTCGGTGTCGTAGTATCCGATGACCGTTGCCGTCAGCCGGTACAACTCGGTGTCATCGGTCGGCACACCGAGTGTCGCCGCGACCGTCTCCGGGCCGACTTCTGGATCGGCGAGGAACCCCTCCGGCAAGCCTCTGATCAGTTCGCGGTTCGTGACACGGGCAAAGACCGACCGCTCGCCGCCATCGGCCGAGACGGTGTACGTGATGAACTCGCCCGTCTTGATCGACCGGTCCGATGGGGTTACGAACACGAATTCGTTCGGATCTTCACCCGGTCCAGCGACGGTCCCGACGACGTCCGAGCGGCCAGCCATTAGACCACCCCTCGGCGTTCTCGTGCTTGCCACTGCACGTTCTGTTCAACGACATCAAGGACCCGCTGGTTCGGGTCATCCTCCGGAAGGAGTTCCCGTAACCGATCAATGAGTGTGACGATGACCTCCGCACCGAGGTCTCCTGCGATATCCAACAGTCGATCCATGTACGCCAGCTGAATCTGGTCGTCGATTGAGTGGAAGGAGCGCGTGATTTCATCCGGACAGTGGAAGACGGTATCATCGACTTCCAACGTCCACCGCGGCATCTGATGCGTCGGATTCGTGATCGTCCGGTCATCAGTGATGACGGCAGTCCCGAGCAGTGCGACACCGGCGAGTGTCGTGCGTTCCTCGATGTAACCCGGGGTGAATTGCGCCTGATCGTCTTGAGCTAATCGTGGGCCAGTACGACCCTGGTCAGGATCGATCAGTTGCGTATCGTAGATCACGCCCATGACCGCGTGCTCGGTCCCGTCGATGGTTTTCTCGATGAAGACTGGTTGGCCGAACTCGCGTTCGTGGAGTTCCGGTGGTCGCTCACAGTCTCGTTCCTTGTAGACCTCGACGACATAATCTAAGTGACTATTCGAAGAGACGACACTGCCAATCTGAACGCACGAATCGAGGTCTAACTGGTCGCCGGCTGTCGAGTGATCGGTCATTGGGTTCCTCCTGTCCTGTTAGGTAGTGCTGCAGCGGTGTCTCTGGTTGGTGAACTGCTGGTGTTGTGGTGAATCATCGTCGTCGAAGCTCCTTGCTGAGTGCTTTGGCGTTCCATTCGAGCGGCACGTCGTTCGAGTCAGCCCACCGTTGGACGACTCGCTGGAACTGCTGGCGGTCCTGATGGTCTAACACGGCGTCGCTATCGACCTGTTGCAGGATTTCGGGGTACCCCCGCCCGATCCCTGCTTCTGCCCGGACAATGTCGACGGTGTACTCGTACATCGAGTCGTAGGCGTCAGGCCCGTCACTGCGGCAGAGCCAGCCAGGGAACTCGATCCGGTCGAGTCCAGCGCCTGGCGGTACATTCAGGTACGAGAACAGGATGTCGTCGCGGAATTCGTACGCTTCCCCGTCGTACGTTGCCTGCAACGCGTCGATGCTCCCGTCGCGTTTCGAGATGAATGGAATCGTCGTGTCGCCCCACGGACTCATCAGCTCGGTCAGTACGTGGGCGTCGGGAATAACGCGATCAGTATCGAATTCATCGGGCAAGAGCAGTCGCGTCATTTTCACGAGTTCGGTGGCGGACGACCCGGCAACGTACCCGACCAGCGGAACCTCGTGGTGTTGACTCGCCGCGATGACGCGACTCAGCGTCGAGATGTACCGCTCTCTGGTCTCCGGCTTCAGCGGGTTCGCAAACGATGCGATCAACGGTCCGTCGTAGAACGCGACCGGCGTGTGGTCGATGTCACCTGCATCACGCGCATCGGCTATGGCCGAGAGTTGGTCAATGAGGAGCTGGCCTTCGTGCTCGAACCGGTGATGGCCGACGAGTTGGGAATCAACGAACCGGTAGTCACCGTCGCTCGATTCTTGCGTGACCTCGTCAGGCGTCAAGAGTCGTCCCTCAACGCCGCGGTCGAGCCGTCCCTCGGCGTGATGATGGTTGACTGCCCACGCCGCTTGAACGTACGCGAGCGGGACATTGAATTGTGTTGTCGGCGGGAGCTGTGACCCATCGACAGCCAGCACCGGGACGTCACGAATAATCTCCCGCGCCCATTTGTTGACCTCCTCGTGATTCTCCCACCCGTCACTCTCCGGGTACGGGACAATGATGCTGTCCACGGCATCAAACTCGCCCGTCGGAGACGCCCCTGGATATGATGCATCCTGCAGCGCCGCGCGAATGTCATCGGACGTCCACTCGTCGGGCAATCGCTGAAACGCATCTCGATATCGCTCAACGATCCCCGTATCGTCTTCGAGATACGACTCGATCGTCTCAACGTTCGCCTCCAATTCGGACGCAACACCGCGTTTATCGATCGGCATTAATTGACCGATACCTCCGACGTCTGCCGGTCTTTCTCGACGGTGATCGTGTAGTCAGTCATCGAATCGAACGTCTGGTCGTGACTAATGACCGTGAGTTGCTCGAAGCTATCCAGCTGTTTGAGCTGAGAGACGAGATTCCGTTTCTTTTGCCGGTCGAGATTCGCCGTTGGTTCATCTAGGAATGCGACGCCGACTGATGCCAACTGCTCTAAGATCGCCAGCCGCACGGCGAGTGCAGCCGCCATCTTCTCCCCACCACTCAACGTCGAAAACGACTTCTGAACATCTGCGTCGTGCACGACGATCTCGTAATCGCTCGTCCACTCCAGCGTCTCAGCCGACGCGCCGCGAATCGAGCGGAACAACTCATTCGCCCGGGATCCAATCCGGTCGGTGATGATCTCCCGCATCTTCGGCCCGGCTTCCCGGACGTTCTCTCGCACCCACTCGGCGAACTGCTGATCCGCTTTGAGTTCTTTCAGTTGTTGGAGTTTCTTCTGACGCTCCTTTAGCTTCGTCTCCAATTCCGCGATTTCCTCGCGCTCTTTCCGCAAGTTCTCCTCCTTCTCATCAAGCGTCCCTTTAGCCCGCTGGATCTCTCGCTTGAGGTCCTCGATTTCTGACTCTAGCGTCTCGAATCGCTCCTCATCGAACGACGCTTTCGTTTCCTCCAGTTCTGCCTCTGTTTCCTCGAGATTCGCTTCGAGGTCCGCAAGCTTGCTCTCCAGTTCGTCGACTCTCTCCTGCCGCTCTTCCACCTGCGACGCCTGCTGCTCGTGCTTGATATACGTCTGATACGCCGATTCCGTCTCCTCCAGCGTCTCCTTGGCCTCCGCCAACTCTTCATCTAGGCCGTCAAACTGCTCCAACTCGTCTTTGATCTCCACGAGCGCCGACTGTTCCTCCTCCAATTTGGTGCGCTTTTCGTCCAACTCTGCAGGTACATCAGCATGGTCGTCGACCCGGAACTCGGCAGTCTGGTACTCATTGTACGTCTCCTCTAAGTCGTCTCGCTCGGCTTCGAGATCAGGGAGGGCCGTCAATTCGTCTTCCAAGTCCGCTAACTCCACTTCTTTCTCTTCCTTCTCGGCTCGCAGGTTTTCGATCTCATTCTCCAACGATTCGATTTTGTCTCGATGAACAGGCAGCTTATCGGCACGCTGCTTGACTTCCCTCGCCGCCTCACGCTGCTCACGAAACTCAGCTAGTTCTTCAGCCAGTTCCTCGCGTTCCGTCTCAATCTCCTCGATCCGGGCTTCACGCTGTCCGATTGCCTCCGACCGATGGTCTTCGTCTAACGGCCGGTCACACGTTGGGCACGGCGCATCAACATCCGTATCACGCAACCGATCCAGTTGATCTTCAAGTCGCTCGCGCTCGCTTGCCAGCTGCTTCCGGCGCGCCTCCCGGTCGTTGATCTCACCGGAGAGCGTTTCCGGATCCGTTGTTTCCTCCCACTCCGCTTCTATCTCCGCGATCGTTTCCTCTACCGACGCGATTTCCTCTTCCCTCTCTTCAATCTCCTCGACCAACTGTTCGATGTCTTCCTCCAACGCATCAACGTCGTCCTCACCGTCTTTCAGCGATTTGATGCGCTCATCGAGTTCCTCGTACCGCTCCTTCTCCGCTTCACGCGCCTCCAGTGTCTCCCGGGCGTCTTCCAGTTCTTCCGAGTCCTCTTCCAGTTGTTCGACCTCGAATCTGATTTCCTTGACCGTGTCTTCCTGTGCGTCGTGTTTCTCAGCCAGCTTGTCTCGTTCAGCCTCTCGTTCCTCTAATTCTTCCTGCCGCTGGCTCGCTTGCTTGTACTCACGGTACCCCTCACGATTCGCCTCGCATTTCTCCTGTGCCTCTTCGGCCGCTGCGAGTTCCTCCTTCGCCGTCTCCAAATTGCTCTCCGTCGAGTCGATGTCCCGCTCCAGCGAGTCAACCTCTTGATCAAGCCCTTCGATTTCCTCTTCGACAGCCTCCAGTTCTTCGTGCTCAGCCTCCTTCTCCGACAATTCACTTGATTTCCGCTCGATACGCGCCTCAATCGCCGAAACGTCATCGGCCAGTGATTCCGCTTCCGCTCGCTTGTCCGGCAGCCCCTGTACCTCGCCGGTGAGCGTATCGATGTCGCTACGAAGATCCTGTTGCTGGCTCTCGATCGCGTCCGGGATGTCCTTGAGCGTCTTCCACGATTCCTCGTACGCGTCCAGATTCAGCAGCGCATCGAACGTTGCCTTGCGATTCTTGGGCGTTTGCGAGAAGTCAGATAGGAACCGTGTCTGAGGCACCCCGATACTAGAACTCCAGAGACTGCTCAACTCGTCCCCATCTTCAACATCGAAGCGCGCGCACAACCAGTCCACAAGCCCCTTCTTGGAATCGATATCCTGATCCACCCACTCGTTAGCATCCGGATCATACCGGTGGACGCCGTACTTCGATCGGCCAACCGATCGAACAACCCTGTACCGTTCCGTTCCATTCTGCGTGTCTTGCTCGAACGTGATTTCGACGGTGCCCGAACTCGCGCCTTCCCGCACGAACTCCTTGTTGTTGAACGGGAGCGAGTCGAACAACGCGAACCCGATAGCCTCCTGTATCGTCGATTTCCCGGCACCGTTCTCACCGAGAATCGCCGTTACGCCGCCTTCGATCGGCACGACGGTCCGGTCGGCGTACGACTTGATGTCTTCCAACGCGACCTCGGTGATTCTCATTCCTCCACCACCCCCTCCGTTTCAGCGTCTGCGTCGCCACGGGCCGTGTCACCCGACGTCTCCTCGTCCGTTTCAGCATCGGCGAACGGATCCTCTTCTATATCCAAAACCACGTCGTCCGCCAACTCCGGGAACAATTCCTGTCGCGCTGAACTCACCGCGTCACGGATATCCTCGACTGCTTCGTCGGCCTGCGCCATCTGGTGGGCGTTCCCTAACACGTCAGCGACATCGGCTGCGCTGTCATCGTAGATCGATTCCTTCGCAACCGTCTCGAAAACGCGGTGTTCCAGCGCAGCCGTGTTCAACTGCCCATCTTTGAACACCTCGTCCTCATCGATTTCCGAGATGAGTTGCTGCACGTTCGCCGTCCGAATTCCCGTATTCACCTGTACGTGCAGCGCATCGCACGCATCTTCCACCCACGCCGCGAGTTCATCCGTTCGGAGATCTCCACGGCTGAACTGCAACGTCCCGGTGAATCGGAGGTCGATAATCGGCGCTCGCGGCTCACCCCGTGCCATGAACGCGTCCTGACTGCAGTACTCCGTCATATCAGCCTGCACGTCTTTTACATGTTCCTGAAACGCAGTTTCGAGGTCTCCGGGTGACTCGTGGGCGGTCACCTCGAATTCAATCCGGTAGTACGGCCGTCGCTTCGTTGGGTAATGCTCCACCTCAAACTCGGAGGTGTCACTACCGGCATCGGCTCCGCCAATGTCGAGTGTGACTGAGTAGTAGCCGTGTTCCCACTCGGCTCGCCCTTCGCGGGTGTTATGTGCTTCCGGTGACCCGGGGTTGTAGATCCACCCACCAGACTCGTACCGCTTGTGAATGTGTCCAAGTGCTAGGTAATCCACGACGTCCTTCAATTCCCGTAGCTCGCCGTGGGTTACCGTCCCGCCGAGTGTCGGGACCTCATCTTCAATCCCGAAATGCGCCAACAACACGGTCCATGCCGGCTCACCATGCATCTCATTCGTCTCCTGGATTCCATTCGCCACTTGCTGGAGCGCCTGGCCCGTCTTCGCGCCGCGCCACTGCAAGCCGAATACGCGAATCGGCCGGTCCAAGTCCGCGACATCGATATCATAAAACCCTGCAGACTGCCCCGGTTCGTCCGGATCGTACGGGTTGAACCACGCTGTCTCTGGATCCGCATTCAGTTCGGCCTTCAGGAACACTATGTGCCCGCGCTGATGCAGGTAATTCAACCACGTCACGTCCCGCGGCGTCAGGTTTTCGTCGTGATTGCCACGCGAGACTAACACTGGCACCTCATCAGGGATCCGTTCGAGTTCTTGTTCGACCTGATGCAGGATCTTTGGCCGCAAATCACGCGAGTGGAACAGGTCACCCGGTAACAGAATCGCATCGGTCCCGCGCTCCTCGATCATCTCTTGGAACGCAGCACGTGTGGTTGATACCATGTCGTCCTCGCGTTGTTTCAACCCGTACTGTCGATGGCCGAGATGTGTATCGGCGATGTGCGTGAGCGTCAACATGATCAGTAACTCTTGGAGGGTATCTATTCAGCTAAGCGTGCTACCAGATCACGCAGCTGAGAGTGTATGCCCACGTATAATCGGACGGATATTAAATACCAGTCAACCAGAGTGAAAGTGGATCTCAAACCGTCTGAGCAAAGACTAATTCCAATTCGATAACATCGAATACGAGCCGAAAGAATGCGGCAGCGACGTTGAGCGCGTTGCAGGGGGCAACCTGAAGGTCTTGAATACCCGACATGAGTATGAAAGGAAGAGATTCAAACCGTGGTGAGCGTGGGTTGTACGTCTTTGAAGGCTGCGAGTTGGTCGCCAACAGAGACCTGAACATGACGGAGAATGCGCGAGCGAAGGCAACTCCGAATCCTACCCGGGATAGGAGTAACGGCTGTTTGGCACAGCCATCGGTACGCTTGTTGGATAAGTCAACGGATAAAGTCGCCCCAGAAGAACAGGTTGTCCTGTAGACGGTAATATCCCAACGTGGGAATCCCAAGGCTGAAGCCGCGGGAGGATGTCAAGAGCTACTTGAGCTATCGGAGTCATCACGTCGCGCAACGACAATGCCCGCGACGAACAATACTACCCCGAGTCCAATGAGGGCAATGGTGAGAACTCTGCCGGACAATAACAGTCCCGCCCCGACCAGTACCGCCGCAGATGCGTGGAGTATCGCGGTTGGGTTCACACCCTCATACGGGAGTCGGTAGACAAAAATGAGTCGGACAGCCCGTGGATTCTAGATAGTGTACTCCCAGAGCTCGTCTCATTCGGGCAGTGTCGTGTCATCCTTAACACCGGTACTCCCAGCGGGTGACGCCGCCGCTACGGTGTCCGACAGCGCCGGAACCCCAAGGTAACAAAGCTTTGGACGGCTGTCCGACCCCGGTCACCAACCGTGGTACCAGCCGGTCCGTGCTGACCTTGCTACTGCGGGCGGTTCTCGTCGTCGGTGACGGGCTTGAACACCACACCGTCGACGAGATACCCTTTGGGGTGATCCTCAACTGTGACGTTCGGGTCCTTTTGAGACGCCATAGCGACCTGCGCGAACGATAGTTCCTCCCCGTCAGTACTGACATACTGCGTTGTCGTGTCGTGTTCCTGGGCTATCGTACGGGTTAGTAGTCTTTCATTCACCGTGGCTCAGCGTAGGCGTTTTGTCCGTCCACAAATGGATCTTCCTCAACAGATCGTCCGCAACCCCTTTTATATTCCACTTACTGGGCTTGAAACGGTCGAAATCGACATCTTGAGATCAGGGGTTTGAGCCTTGGTTCGAATCAGCAAACATGAGTTTCGAACCAATAGAATCGGACACTGCGCTTGAAATGTATATTGAACATAGGGAAAGTAGTATGTCCGAGGTGACGGTCTACTCACGTCAGTCCCGTGTCGGACACTTCGCCCGGTGGTGCGCTGACGAAAGGATTACGAACTTGAACGAATTGACTGGACGGAAGCTGCATCGATTTCGGCGAGTCACTATATTGTCCTAATATTGGCATAATCTTATTTGTCTACAGCGACCGTGGATGATATATGGATGATACCGAGTACCGTGACATTGCAGAGTCTTTAGAAATAGGAGACAAAATCACTCTTGAAGCTGTAGAATTTGACTTTATTGTGTCAGAATTTGTTAGAGATCCTAATCTTGAGTGTCTGATCGTATTCGGGAAAAAAGACCACTATCCCGAACGTGGGAATTTTACCAAAGTGATGTTTTGTGGCGACAACCCTGACTCCAAGCCTGCCATTGCAGTCGATGTATACGCTGAAGAAGACCATGGAAATCAAGTAGGAAAAAGCACATACGATGAAATTAGAGACATTTCAGTGGTAGAGTAAGCACTTCGATTCCAGCTTAATTTCGTGATAGGTAGCGTAAAACGTACCCGGACAGGCCGGATCAGGGGCTATTCACTTCTTCCGTATCAAGCCGGATGAAAAAGACAACAACTCGGCCACAGAATCCATCTCTCACAGGCCCTACGTCACGACTATGTATATCTTCACGAAGTTCCACTTGGCGCTGTCTCCGGTTGTCGGTGTTGTATAACTCACCAGTGCAGACTCTTTCTGGACCCTGCTGCCAGTTCAGATCCGTAATCTCTCACTCTGGCGGACAGCCGAGCATACATTCGGCCGGCCCTATCGATAACATGGATGCTGATAATCCGCCCGCTGACAGCGGCCGATCGGGAGCTGGTCAAGTCGATTATCACGGCACACTTCACCGGCGGCGGGTCGTACAACGTCCCGACGAACAACGAGGGGAACGGGACCTTCGTCCGCGTCGCAGAGAGGAATGGTGCCCTCCTTGGCGTCATAGCGCTGAGCACGTACACGGCCCCGGCACAACTCTGCGAGGCGATGCACCTCATCGACACGCCCGACCCGGTAGACGCAACGTGGTACGGCCATGTCCACGCGGGCTACGCCGCGCCAGCACACACCGGTGAGGGAATCGGAAGCCGACTGCTTTAGCGCGTACACGCCATCGACGAACGCGACGACGTTGACGTATTCGTCGTCGATGCGTGGTTCCACGGTGGGGTCGACTCACCGGCTCGGCTCCTGCGGACACACGACTACGAGGTCGTCCACACGCACTCGTTCGCCGGTCACGCCGACGGATCGTGCCCGAAGTGTGGACAGTCGTGTGTCTGTGAAGCCGCCCTTGCCGTCCGGCCGCACGACTCGGGTGAGCGCAGGACTACTCGCAATCTATCCGAACCGCCATCTTGAGGTACAACATGGATAGAACAGTGAAGGGCACTAAATTTGAGGCTTAACACAATTACCTGCGAATCTAGACTACATCGAATGGCCCGACAACGGCACAACTCGCACCGACTTCAGTTAACCCACAAATCGGATAGTCCGGATATATGTGGTAACCTCTGATATTGCTGTCTACTGCTGTGAGTTATTCCTGAGGACTCACGACTTCGTCACAGATCGGGCACTCTGCCCAGATCCCAGTCGTTCCGTCTTCTTTCTCGTATTCGACCAAGACGTGTGCGCCAGAGAGCCCCTCACCACACTTCGGACAGCTTCCGAGTGGTGGATCGCCGGTCATTAGGGGAGGGAAGGGAGCGTGTGACATATCCCTTCCATCGGCATATGGGGTAATGATTTGGTGTAAGCTTTGTGTGATATCGTGTTGACGATGCACCGCAGTCGGTGGATTCGGCTCAGTCGCCACAACTAATTCCCTCGCAGCTGACTTTCAGACGATGGGTCTCCGGACAGTACTCACTCGAGTCCTGTTTGAGACCGACTCAACGGTCATCGTTGAGTGCCGTCACTGTGGGCTGACTGTCTCCCTAGAGACTGACTCGTGTCCAGCCTGCGGGGCGACGGACTTCTGTTGTTACGAGATACCCGAATAGGGAGTTCTGTCGAAATTCTCGGCAACTGAGACGACCCTCTTGCTGAATATAGAGGGTGTACTCAGTGGACCGTCGGATCTGGGTCGTTAGATAGAATCGGACTGGCTGTTCGGAACGACGGAGGAAGGTCGTACTCGGCGAGGCTACAGGCGCAGGGGGCGACCTGTCGTTACGTTGCCTGAGAGCCTTCGGCGGGCGCGTACATGACCGTGACCACGAACTCGCCCTCGAAATCGGTGAACTGGTGGTCTGTCCCGGGACGGAGATGTACAACGTCACCCGGCTCAACCTCGACTGACTCGTCGTCGGTCATGAGCGTCGCCTCGCCCATGTCGATACGGTAAATTTCCTCCTCGGCGTGCGCGTGCATCGGGTCCTCGTCGCCCAGCTTAAAGCGCACCTACGGCACTAATTCAAAGCGACGTCTTCTTCTAGCCGAGCCGTTCGGCAAGGTTGACCGTAGTGAAGATCACAAGAAAGCCGAGTGCGTACCCAATGAAGTGGACGTAGAGGTTCAGCACGCCACTTTCCGAAGATGGAGACGGTAACCCTGCGACTCCCAGTCCCGTTCGCATTACGGGAGCCCACGGGCGAGGTTGCGAGCGGCGGGGTGAGGACCGCGGCGGCCGACTACTGGTCGGCGTACTCTGTCGGGTCGACGTACTCGCGTGCCCAGGCGTCAAGTTCATCGAACACCGGTTTGAGTGCAGTCCCCTTCTCGGTCAGCGAGTAGTAGGTCGCGACCGGCGCGGCCTCCTCCATGCGCTTCTCGACGAGACCCGCTGCTTTCAGCGCGTCGAGCGATTGCGAGAGCGTCCGCGAACTCGCACCGGTCGATTCCTTGAGTTCGTTGAACCGCATCTCCCCCTCGTCTACCAGGTCGTGGAGCACGTTGAGTCGCCACTGCGTCCCGATGACCTCCAGTGACTCCGCGGTGGGACAGGCCTGCGGGTCGACGTCTGCGAACGGGTCGTTAGGGTCGTTCGTCTGCATCATCTCCAGTTTCGGAAATTCAACTCAAAAATCTCCCGCTCCGACACGTCCCGGTACACCGCGGTATACCCGGTCCCGCGTACCCAACCCGATATAACATAATTTACCTGACATTTATGCCGTTGTCGACGGAAGTCGGTGATGCGATGACCGCAACCAACGCATTCGGACGCATCGACGCGGAACAGGATTGGTCGAGTACGACCGCGAGTGGGGAGGTGTCGGCCTAATGGTCTTTGAGTCGACGGTCGCCGGACTCGCTCTGCTGGTCGGCCGCGGGCTGTTCGCGGCCGTGCTGGGTTACCTCGCGCTTGGCAATCTCCGCGACCTCGAGGGGACTGTCGAGTACGCCGCACACAAGGGCGCGCCGGCCCCGCAGTTGCTGGTCCCGCTGTCGAGCCTCACGCTGGTCGCGGGGGCAGCGTCGATACTGCTCGGTGTCTTCCCGCTGGTCGGCGCGCTCCTCGTCATTGGGTTCCTCGTCGGCGTCACGCCGATGATGCACGATTTCTGGGCCCAAGAGGGGATGGACCGCGAGAACGAGCAGGTCCACTTCCTCAAGAACGTAGGGCTTGCCGGCGCGGCGCTGGTCTTCCTCGCGTTGTCGTCGACCGACTGGCCGTACGCGGTCGGGCTCACGCTCTGAACCGGATACGAACTGATACACCACACGATTCCATACCAATGGGACGACTCATCAACGGCGACTGGCTAAGTGACGTATCGAACGACGCGCGCACGAACTTCGACTACGAGGAGACCGCGTTCCGCGACGAGATCGGAACCGACCGGCACCCGGCGGACCCGAATCGGTACCACCTGTACGTCTCCTGGGCCTGCCCGTGGGCCCATGGGACACTCATGACGAGGGAACTGCTTGGACTGAACGACGCCATCGGTATCAGCGTCGTTGACCCCCACCGCCGGGACGACGGCTGGGAGTTCACTCCCAAGAAAGAGGGATGCACGCCCGACCACGTCCACGGCCACGACTACCTGCACGAGGTGTACACCGAGGCCGCCCCGGAGTACACCGGTCGTGTCTCCGTTCCCGTTCTCTGGGACGAGCGAGCCGGAACCATCGTCAACGAAGAGTCCGACGAGATCATGCGGACGCTCGCCGACGCCTTCGGCGACGACAGGGACGTCGGCCTGTATCCCGAGGGCCGCCGCGAGGCGATCGACAACTACATCGGCGAACTCTACCGGCCGCTCAACCGCGGCGTCTACGACGCAGGCTTCGCGGAGACCCAAGACGAGTACGAGGTAGCCGTCGAAACGGTCTTCGACGCACTCGACCGCTGGGAAGCCCACCTCTCTGACCAACGGTACCTTCTCGGCGACCATCTCACGCTCGCGGACCTCCGACTGTTCGCCACGCTGGTCCGCTTCGATGCGGTCTACCACACCCACTTCAATTGTAGCGTCCGTCGCCTCGTGGATTACGAGCATCTCTGGGGGTACACGCAGGACGTCTATCAGACCGGGGGAATTGCCGACACGGTGGCTCTCGACCATATCAAGGAACACTACTACCGGAGTCACGAGGACGTGCATCCGACGGGGCTAGTCCCCCTCGGGCCTGATATCGACTTCCAGGCGCCCCACGACCGCGACGACCTGTAAGGTTTGATCGCTGGTCCCGACGGGTCATCCATCATAGCTCACGAGGTCGAGGCAGACGTAGGTCATGTTCACATATTTCAGACACTATAGACCACCACTAAACGTGGGCTTGTCAGTGGACTCCCGGTTCTGGCCACTAGAATGAGGCATGGACCGGACAGGCGACCTCAGAGTCGGATGTGTGCCTAGGCTCGCCACGGTCTAAGTCTCGAGTATCGCCAGTGCTCTGCATTATTAACCAACGGACTGCAAGGAAGCCCGAGGTATGTTGGTTAAGACTGTGTCCCACCACAACCCCGATGCCAGTCTCGATCGGAAGTCCTTCCGCGCTGGCGAGCCGTGAGTCGATGCCGATTGGCCAACAATCCACCTAGGGCCACCAGATACATCGTGTGCCCAACAGTTCCAACCAGATTGACACCGGTCGGATGACATAGATCGAGAGCAAGTTGAACCCATGAGAAACCTCCCGGAAGCGGTGGGACACGAGAGAGTGGAGAGACTGCAAAGCCTGTCTTCCCAGTACTTGAGATTCTTTGTTTTTAATCGAAGGTAGATGTCAGTCTACCTACTGTGAACTCCGAGACGTGATGCGAGAGGTCTCTAGTTACGTTGATTTCAATGTTTACACCCCGATCCGACTCCATCAGGACTCTTTCAAACATGGCCGGTGACGCCTTGCCCGACTCACGAACGTACCTTGAGCTGTACTAAGTAACTGATCTGAACAGTTATACTATATTGTTAATTGGTATAGCTAGAAAGTCCAGCTATACTTTGTAGCTATACCATTTAGATATACCTACTAACTATATCGTCTGACTTAGCTTTATAATGGACCCACCGCTTGTAGTGCTCATGTTAGCTTATACGACGTACTCGGAGGCTGGGGGCGTGGGCAAGTCCACGCTCGCGGCCAATCTGGCAGTCGCCGATGCACGGGAAGATCGAGACGTACTCGTCATCGATCTCGATCCACAGGAAGCGTCGGTTTCTCATCTCTTGGACGTCGGCACGCACAGAGACGATCCCAAGGCCGACTCACTGGTTCGGCATATGGTCGAACGGAAGCGCGGACCGTTCGAGGAGCTCGTTGAATCGAGCGAAGGGGTCGATGTGATCCCCGCTCACAACAGCCTCGAACGTCTAAACAAGCACCTCGCCAGGCGTGAAGAAGAGGCCAACGACTTCGGCGAGAACTGGAATCGCAACGTCCAGTTGCTTCGTGTCCTCCGAGAGAACGACATCCACGAACGATACGACACCCTGATTGTGGATCCCCCAGCGACGGCAGACGTTAAACTGTATAACGCTATACACACCACGCGATCACTCATCGTTCCGTTCGAACCGTCTGGAAAAGGGCGCAAGTCGGTTGACGGACTGGAAGATCTCGTCCCTGGGTTGGAGAAGAACCTCGACATCAATGTGGGCGTACTCGCTATCGTCCCGAACCGATTCAAAGGGACCAACGACCAGCAGGACATGCTCAACGAGATGCGGTCACACGAGTACGACATCCCGGTCGTACTGAAAGAACGCGGGTCTCTCTTCGAAGGTTGTTGGCGACAGCAGTGCTCTGCATTCAAATACGTTGAGGAACACCGTGATAGACAGAGAGACTACGAATCGGAGACATTGGAGCGCTTGGAAACGCTGGCTGATCACCTGCGAAAGACAGTGGAGGCCCCAGCATGAAATCCGGTGCCGGAGACGACCCATTCGCAGAAGATAGTTCTCTGGACGAGAGTAGCGATATGTCCGATAGGGACGACGAACCATTAGATGACGACGGGACGTCGGAATCTTCGGCTGAGGAGAAAAGTGCAATAGCATCTCGAAGGCAGACTCAAACTCAGACTCTCCCTTATAAATACCAGCGCGACTCAGTCAAGCAGGGACGAAATCAACAACCAGTCTTTCTCCAGTCTTCCACGGAGGATCTAATCGAAGAGACGATAGACAACATCGAAGGTCGATTCGACGAAGACATCTACAAGACTGATGTCGTTGAGGCGATGTTGGTAGCTGGTGGTGAAGGGACGACTCCAGAGGCTGTACTCCAACGGTGGGGATACGGAATGAAGAATCGCTGACTCGGCCAGTCTAACGCAGACCCGGTCAAAATCTGGAATTCCAATATGTAACTGCGCCGTTCTTTGACCGAAGCTGCGAACAACTTGCGACTCGATCACCGGTGATGAGTATTCGGAAGACGCGTCTTAGCTTTGATATAGCTTTATATGGTTTATATTCTTGAATATAAGCGATACAACCCATAGAACCGGTGAAATCAGCTAATTAGAGCTTTGATGATTTACTATGTCTTAGCCCACAAAGACACACTAAATTGAAGTAGGTACCCGCCGTCCGTGACTCCAACTCAATGACCATCGACAAGAGTGGGTGTTCAACCGCCGGAATTGACCTCGAAACTGCTATCGAGGCTCGACTGGCCAGTCTCGACTCGGGCAACTACCGAGCGAACAACCGGCTCATCCTCAGCACCTTCGCGGAGTACCTAAGGAATCACCGTGACGTCACGGCTCTCGCGGACTTGGAGGTCATCGACTGCCGCCGATACGCTCAGCACCTCCGAGAGCGTGTCCATAATGAGGGGGACGACCTCTCGGCGGCCTCGGCTCACGCGAACGGGCCCTACTTCACGATCGTCCGGGCATTCCTCGGTTGGTGCGTTGACGACGAGCGCATTGAGTCAAACCCTGCTCGACCGAACCGTGTCAAGGAGGCACTCCCAGAATACCACGGGGATCACGACCGACAGTTCTGGTCGGTAGAGGCTCGGGAAGCGCTGCTCAACTTCGTAAGCGAACGGGCGCACGCCGCGCTCAACGAGTCAGCGGACGCCCGCGAACAAGCCTTCCGAGATCGAGCTATCGTGACGATGCTCGCTCTCACGGGTGCCCGTGGAGCGGAACTGTTCGCCGATCCTCGCGACGACCATCGGAGCGGCCTCAAGTGGAACCATGTCGACCTCGAAAAGGGGATTGCTACCGTCTTCGGCAAGACACGGGAACGCCAGCCGATACCTCTCACTGATCGCGTCGTCGAGAGTCTTGAGCAGTATCAAAAAGTGCTTGACCCAGCCACCGAGGATTGGCCGGTGTTTCCGACTCGTCACCATGCTTCGCTCGCGAGAGCAGCTGAGGAGGGTCTCGAAGCCCAAGGATGGAGTGCGGATGATATCGAGGCGAAGCTAGCGGCCTCAACGTCAATGGAGACCATCCGGGAGCATGAAATCGCGCCGCCAGCGCTTTCCAAAAATGGAGTACGATCGTTGATGAAGCGTCTCTGTGACGCTGCTGACATTGATATCGACGGCGAGTATCTCAAGCCACATGGTGGTCGACGTGGACTGGGGAGTGATCTCTACGCACGGGATGCCGAACTCGCACAAGAGCTTCTCCGGCACGAATCGATCGAGACTACCCACGAGTCCTATCGGGAGCAGAACGTCATTGAACGGCGAGAGAGACTAGAACGGGCGCTCAACGAGTAGCCAGAACCCCGCGTCAGTGTTTTCAAATTTAGTTACCCCACAAATGAGATTGTACGCTTCGTGGGGTAACTCAGAAATTTCGGCAAGGATGTCGTCATTACCGGCTCAATAGAGCGTGCTCATTAGATAAGATGTGTTTGAGTTCGAACGTCTCGCCATCGCGAACCGAGTCGACATTCCACTGCCTGCAGTATCGAAGTATGAGACCATGCCTGGAAGTCCTCGATATGAGGTGTGACTGCCTCTCCATAATTCGGACAACAGGTCGCGACCAGCAGGTTTTGGAGCACTGACTGCCCATCGGCCTGGTGCAAAACACAGGCTCGATCACCGTGTGGGTGCTACCCTGCCAAGCATAGGAGGTCAGTCGTCATGAGGAGGTCTTGTAGGCCAATAGATGGTGGCGGCTGGGTCATACAGCGAAGTCAACATACCGCTCTGGCTTCGGGGCCGAGTTCAAGAAACTCAGTCGGAGATTTTCGAGCTCCGTCGCCTCGTTGCGGCCCTCGTGCTCTTGGGTCTCGTCTTCGTGGCGCTCGCAATCCTCCTTCTGGCATGATCGACGACATCGACGCCAAGATCGACCGCTTCGGGTGGATCATCGACCAACTCGAACACGACAACGTCCCGCTCAAGGGTACCACGGAATTCCACGACGAGGGCCGCGAGATGCTGGCCGAACTCAACGCGGCGCTTGCACTTGACGACGAGACTGCCGACGAGGGCCTCAACTGAGTCTGACCGCTGCCCCTACCGTGGTCGAACCGGTGTGCTGGGGGACACCCACCGCAGACTGTGCCGTCACACGATGAGTGTGGGTTGCTCCGAGCACCCACCGGGACTGCGGTGGAACATTATGGGGTGTCGTCGGCGCCGACGTCGACAGCGCCGTCGTCGGGCGCCTCGTCCTCGGCATCGGCCGCCGTTACCGCAATGTCGTCGATCGTGTAATCCTTCCGGCTGAGGCGCTCGGCGATCAGCCACTTCCGGAGGCGATCGAGCTGGTCCCAGTGGAGGTGGGCCGGTGGGTCCGCGGCCAGCGCGTCGAACTGCTCGACGACGACGGTATTGGCGAAGCGCGTGGATTTGTCGCACACCGGGCAGGTTCGGGAGAGGTGTGACACGTCGAATTCACGCGTCACTCTTTCCTCCAGACACTCGATACAGCGATACTCTGAGGAGCGACTCACACACGCTGTACGGACCCAACGGGCTTGTATGCCGGGATGTTGTCGTGTGTATCTTGGTACGCCGTCGGGATCGGACACGAGCGCCGTGTGCTCGTGGACCAGCCAGCACACGTCGTCGGCTGCTGCTGCGTCGCGTCCTAGGTGAGGCCTGCGTGGGTGGCGTCGCACCTGTCGCCACCCGACATTAGTGTGTGGAGACGTACCATAACACGAGATGCGATTCAATCCCGGCCGGACGCTCCGCGGCCTCTACAGACGGGTCAACCCCATGACGCTCACCCCAGCAACCATCCGCGACTACGATGCGCAGGCGGCTGACCGCGAGACGACCGACACGGCGACGTTCGGCCTCGGCTGTTTCTGGGGGCCGGATGCGCGGTTCGGTGCGATGGACGGCGTGGTCCGCACACGTGTCGGGTACGCCGGGGGGACGACATCCGACCCCTCGTATCACGCGCTCGGTGATCACACGGAGGTCGTGCAGGTTGACTTCGATCCGGCCGTGGTCTCGTATCGCACCCTCGTCGAAACCGTGTGTCAGCACCACCCTCTGCACACACAGCCACAGAAACCGCAGTACCAACATCTCGTCCTCCCGTCCACACCCAGCCAGCGGGCGACCATCGGCGCGGTCCTTGCGGACCTCGGCGAAACCGCCACAAGCGTCGACACGCGGATCGAACGCCTCTCGCAATTCTATCCGGCTGAGACCTATCATCAGAAGTATCGCCTTCGCTCGGCGACGGCGTTCGTGGATGCGTTCGACGCGGCGAGGTACACCGACGAGGATTTTCGTGACTCCCCCATCGCGGCGACGCTGAACGGGTACGTCGCAGGACATAACGTCAACCTTGATGTGGAGCTGCCGCCCCCCGACCAACACGCGTCGGGATGACCCATACCCTCTCCTGAGTTAGCTGCTGGGCCGCAGACAGCACGTCACGTACTCTCTAGAGGTGGACCAACTACGACTATCCGGACGTCTCCAGTTGCTGATCGGCGCACCATTCGTACAACTCGTCTTTGAGTTCCTCCGACGTCGCACCGAATAGTGTCCCGAGCCGCCAGCCAAGGTTTTCCCACGTCAGCCGACGTAACACGTCGTCGCCCATCTCCGTACCATCGACAGCGTTCTGCCACCCGACCTTGAACCGTCCTCGACGGTAGTTTGCGTCCGGATCGACGGTTCGGACATCGTCCTCGTAGACCAACGCCGAAACCGACTGGGAAGGACTCGATGCCTCGACTGACGCACTCTCGGATGGAGTGAAGCGACTGCGGTCGAGTGCGTCGGCCTCCGCATGCAACCCACCCTGCGGGGTAAAGATGACTTCCAGTGGCGTGTGGTCCGAGAGGTCGTCGTACTCGTGGAGATACGTCGCCTCGGTGGCGTTTAATTGCTGACTGGCGAAGACGTGATCGAACCGCCGTGGGAACTCGTTGCCTTGATTGGTGGCCACCCAGCTGTACGCGTCGTCACCATACCCGTTGACATCCCGATACGCATCCGTGAGATCGTACGCTGCTAAGTCAACCATCACACTCCGTTCCGCTTTGATCCAGGCGTCGTCGCTACCCCAGACCGTCACGTCACCTGTCTCACTTTCTTCCTTCGGGGAATTGAAATCACCGCAGAGAAATCGGTAGTCCGGTGGATCCTCAACGGCGAGTCGGTCGTGGATCGCCCTGAACATCTCGGGTTTTGTCTCTCCGTACTGACTCCCCGGAAGGATGTGCACGGTGTGGCCTTCGACGCGGCCGAACGGAGTGAAAAACTCCGCGGAGAGTGCCTGATGCTGATACGGCATCTCGAAGGTTTCGGGTGGCAACACTCGGAACGGCCACCGACTGGCGAACGCACAGCCGGACCCGTTCCCCGGGTCGTCACGCCGAAACTCGTGACTATGCGCGGTGTATTCGAATCCGTGCTGGCGTAGCAGTTGCCGTGGTCGACGACTCGCTTTCACACCGACTTCTTGTAATGCGACGATATCCGGCTCCCGGTCTTGGAGGGCCGTCAGTTGGTCCGTGAAGCGACTGATTGACGCCCGTTCGACGTTCCACGTGACGAGCCGCAATTGGTCATCTACCTCGTCGCGAGTCATACCGCGAGTGATTCACCGAAGCCTCAAAGAAATCATCCCGACCGGTGGTGGGAACAGTCGCGCTCTGTCCCACGCCAGCCATGTCTTCGACTGGGGAGATGCGTGGCATCACTTAATTCACCCAGCGGCAACCGCTCCGCTCGCGGCCATGTATCGTTGAGACTTGACGACAGCTGAACTGGTCCCACTCCTGACTCCTGCTCCCGCACGAACGACCTCACCAACCACTACTCGCGGAGCCCGCAACTACTATGACCGTACATTCGTGAGCCGCGTATCCCGCTGATCGGGTGGCGCCTTGCAGTGACACAGATTGGGAGTGCCAATCAATCGAAGAAATCGGTCCGAGTGCTGGATTGGCCTGGATACGTGTCACACGCGGTGTACACACAGTGCAGGGCGGTTGCGTACACCGAGTGTGAACCGATTCTGAGTGGTGAAAAAACACGATACGTAGATTTAATCTGCTTATTTGACTCACGACTGTCTGTGGTGTGCTTCATCAATTCTCCGCCACACGACAGGGTAACACTGTGGAGATACGACTGCCTCGATTGACAACGAGAGCTCCGACCTGATCCCTCCAAACGACTTTTTATTTACGAATAATGCTCCGTCACATGACCGACAAACCGTGGCAACACGTCGGCGTCGACTGGGCGAACGGCGCGTGGGTCGCCGTCGGGTATCCGGTAACTGGCCTACCCGAGACGACAGTCTACGAGACCATCGAAGCGTGCTGGGATGCCCACGGCGACGACGCCGATCGGATCGTCGTCGACATTCCGATCGGGCTGTGCAGCAACGACGGTGACGAGCCGTGTTGTGACGTCATCGACGGCGAACGCTCTCGTCGGTGTGATGACCAAGCCCGCTCGATTCTTGGCCTGCGGTGGGCGTCCGTCTTCACCGCCCCGAGTCGGGAGGCCGCCAATCTCGCAACCGATGACGACGTCGAGTACAGTGATATCTCAGACAGGAACCGAGCCGTGACCGGGAAGGGACTGAGCCGGCAATCGGCTAACATCGCCCCAGCAATCGCCGCCGTGGATGACCTCCTCAGAAACGGTGACGCGGAGTCAGACGTACTGATCGAAGGTCATCCCGAAGTGTGTTTTCGGGCGTTTGCCGACGAACCGCTCCAACACGCCAAACGAACCGCGCCCGGTGTCGCTACGCGGTTGGTGGCACTCGACGCGCTGTCTGACTACGACGAGGGCACATGGCGTAAGCTCGCTACGGATCTCGCCGATCAAGAGTATCGAATCGATCTCGATGACTTGCTAGACGCACTCGCTCTCGCACTGACGGCCCGAGCCGACGAGGACGACTTCCACCGCTTGCCCTCGGCTGAGCCACCGAGCGACGCAGCAGGCCTTCCGATGCAGATGGTGTATCGGAGAGCAGAGCCGTTTGGATCTGACTGAGCCAGACGTATGCCCACCACCGAAATCGGTCTCGTCGGCTGGACGAAACCGAAGCGAGATATCCCGGTGACGCCGTGAGAGCTGTACGACACGTCCGCCCTGTTCCTGAAGGCGTCGGCAGACTGTGACCAAACACACGACGCGTGGTGCATGCTATCCGGCAAATACGGTCTCTCGAACCTGATGAACTGGTGATTGGGCCGTACAATGAGACGCCTATCGATGCGAGGACAGATGAACAGGGGCAATGAGCAGGTCGTACCGTCACACAACTCGGCGATATCCACGAATCAAAGACCAATCACAGCAGGAATCAAACGCAGTTAGATGACTTTCTTCAAATCGGCTTCAATGACTTCGGACTCTTTTGCTGTCTCCGAGTCTTTTTTGTCCAGGAAATACCCGATACTGCTCCCAACCGTGGCCCCAGCAACGGCACCTGCAGGTCCAAAGGCGACTGCGCCGACGGTGACTCCTGCATAATTCAACTTAATCGTCTTCGGAGCATTCTCCTTCGCCTTTGATCTGAAATTCTTTGCGTACTCAATCAGTTCGTCTTTGCTGAAATTGGGGATGTTCATCGTACTACTATGATTACTCGGTTGAACCGATGTGGCCCTGTGCGATGAAAGCTATCGCGATCATGAGGGCTGCCGTACAGACCGTCATTACAGTCTTCACGATCGTTCTCATCAATTTCTCAAACTTCTCGGCTCCCTCATGAACCGCCGCCCCTACTGTATCCACCGTCGCTTCGATATCGATGTGTTGTCCGAATCCGTCCCACGAAAGGGAGAATCCCCCGTGAAATTCAGAATCGTTGCTGTGTTGCTGGTACGCCTCTGCAGTCTCGTACTCGTCCGCTTGGGACATGGTCTTGGACACCTCCGCCGATGAAGCTTCCCGCGCACCGGCGTAGCTAATATGTTATACTGAATCCACTTAATATCTTGTATTGCACAATAAAATCCCATAGTGCGAGTCAAATTCATCTAATAGGTTCCTGTTCGCGCTCACTGGATATTGACTGTGCAAAATGGGGTTAGAATATCCATCCAGTGGGCGAAACATTTTTTATATGCGCATATCAACCCACATACTCAATAGGCCGTGGCAGATAGTATGGAGTATGCCAAAACAGCTATCGAACGAGCAACGACGTGAGATACTCCTGCTTAGGGCTATGGACTACACGAAACAGGATATCGCTGATGAAGTGGATGTCTCGCGTAACACTGTCAGTCGGCATTTGACGGAGATGCGTGAAGAGATTGAAAATAGTGAACATCGGGAGATGGCGTTGGCAGAAATCCTTTTTGAACCAGATGACTTGTTGCCATTCGTTCTAGAACAAGCCGGCATATCACTTTCAGACCTGAACGAGGATGTCCTACAGCGCCTCGTATCGAAATGATCCAATAGGCAAGGAAACTTCATTGACGGCTTAAGCGGGGCTAATTCGAGATAGTTACCACTATCATTGAATCTGTCGAGACTGAGCGTAACCCTCCCGCCTCTCTACTCGCCTCATCTGTTTATTGTTGCCACTTTCTGTATGAAGAGGATCACGGCAGGTCCTGGTCCGTTCGCACTCAGCGACCACGCCGTTGCTGACATTTTAGCGCCTCCTATATGAGCATACACGCAGCCGCGACATCTCCGCCGACAACGATGTCACACGATGCGTCAGATGCCGACTGTCGTCAGTACCTCCGCATCCAGCCGGCCACCGACACATTGCCCGAGACCGTCCACACCCATTGTCGACGGCTACGCGCGCCCGGGACATCAAAGAACTGCCGATCGATAATCGTCGAAAGAAACGATAGCGACGATGTCGAAGAGGCAGTCAGCTTTGACTCCACTGTGACCGAGGCGGTACGGTAATTCGCGGTTGAGTACGACCCAAAAGTCGAACTACAACTATATCAATGAAGTCGTATAGTCTCGGTAAATTATAACATCTTCTAATATAAATCGATACTAAATATGCCCATCTCAAAAGACGAGCTCCACCCTATCGACAAGGGCGAGCCCCCACACTCAGGCCTCGCGCCGGACACCACCCAAGGAGCTGTGTATCGCTTCCTCCTCGAGCACGCCAATCAGGCGTTTCGCCAGCAAGAGTTCGTCGATGCGGTCGACGTGCCCGAGAGGAGTGTCGGCCCCACACTAGAGCGTCTTGAGGAACATGGCCTCGTCAAGCAGCGCGATCGATTCTGGACGGTTGCAGACGCCGAACATACGGTCGCTTCGGCAGAGATCGGTCACCGACGAGTTCACCGAACAGGTCACGTCGGCTACAATGTCCAACTCGGACAACTCGGAGCTTCTAATTCCGCATGATCGACGATACAACCGGTCAAGAGCCCGAAACGCGACCGTTGCGAAGCTCCTTCGAGCTCTATCTTCAAGACAAGAGCAAGGGTAGCGATGGTGAAGGCGGGAACTACCGTCGGAACGTCGCACGCGAACTCGAACGGTTCGTCGAGTGGGCCGCCGGCAAGCGCGGCAACGAGGACTGGACCGGGATCATTCCTGAGGCTGCCAACCGCAACCCGAGCTTCGCTGACCTCAACGAGCGAGTCTTCCGCGAGTACGCTCGCCACCTTTCTGGTGACCGGGAACTCAAGCAGAACACAGTTCAGACCTACTACGCCTACATCTCGGCGTGGTGTGGTTGGTGTGTCAGTGAGGGATATCTCGAAACACACTACGCTCAGCGGGCGCAAGCAACTGCGCCTCTCCCCGAGGACGACGGGCGCAGACCGGGTGATCAGCAGGCTTGGACGTCCGAGCAGCGCCACGCTATCACCCGGCATGTCGACGAGCAGGCGCGTGAGGCCATCGAGGAATACACCGATCTTTCCGATGACGTGGACGCACTCGATAAGCAACGAGCGCGGTACACGGCGCTAAAGGCGGCCCGTGACCGGGCTCTCGTGGTTGTTTTCGCGTACACGGCTGTCCGCGGGGGCGAGCTCCTCCGTGACCCCAACGACCCGCGCCGCCGTGGTGTGCGGTGGGAAGACATCAACTTTGAGGACGGAGGGATGGAGGTCTATCGGAAGAAACAGCGGTGGGACGTTGCTTCTCTCCCCGATCCGGTTATTTCACCGTTGCGAAGCTACCGAAAACTGATGGACCCGCCAACGAATCGGTGGCCTGTATTCCCGACTCTCGACCAGTGGACCCTTTCAGGACTTGTGCAGGAGGAGTTAGCCGATCGGGGAAAGCAACCGGATGCAATTGATGAGCGACGTGATGAGTACGTTCGCGACCTCCTGCTGGCGCTTAATGATGACATCCGCCCGCCATCGATCACTACGGACGGCGCCCGCTCGATTCTCAAGCGACTCACGGAAGCCGCAGAGGTTGAAATCAACCATCAGAAACACGACTACCTCTCACCCCACGGTGGACGCCGCGGGATGGGAGAGGTTCTCGTCAGAGCATTCGGGTACACCACGGCTGCGCGATATCTCGATAATTCAGAGGAGATGATTCGTGAGCAATACTCACACATCGAGGCCGGTGAACTCGGAGATATGGCCGCTGAAGCCATCGAAGAAATTGATGAGTGAAAAACCAGTAGACGTGTATGGCGGAGGCACCAGATACTGATCGGTAGGCGGTCGAACCTGAGGCGGGAGAAGTCCCAAGCGTGTCGCAGCTGAATGATTGGATTGCATCGGTCGTTGGGGACCCGCCTGCCCTTGACGGTCACGGCCCCATCATCTCGTGATACCGACTCCGCTCGGCATTCGTCCCTGTCGGCTTGTCTCGGTAGGTGTCAACGGTCACGGAGTCGGCGCCGAGGCTGTCGGTGTCATAGTCGCTGGGAGCTTGTAGCTGCCGATCAGAATTTCTGTCAACGGTCGAAACACGGGCGTAACAAGCGACGTTCACGTACACATATTCGCGTTTTAAAAACGGCAGTCTATTGAGGAACGCCTGTTCGTGAGGGCGTTCCGAATGAGACTAGGAAAATAAATCGTACAAGACCCCTGCAGTTTCGCGCTTCAATCTATCCATGACCGCCGCTCCAGCAAGTGGAATTTTAAAACAACGTTTCAGCATATTCAGACAAATAGGAGACCCAATTTTATATCAAATATTATATATAGAAAGTATAGTTTCTACTGAACATGATTAGCGTGATAATCACGCCCACTTTGAAGTACCCCGCCGCCGTCGGGGAAGCACGAAACGTGGAACCGCACGAAGAAGGCCTCGACCCCGGGGAAAAGCCGGCGAACACCGCCATCCTCAAGTCCGTGTCGAGAGCCTTGTCGATAAGACCTAATAGCTTCTAATACATACTAATACCAAAGATGCCCATCTCGAAAGACGAGTTCCGCTCAATCGACGAGGACGGGCCCTCGCTCCCCGACCTCGCGCCGGACACCACACAGGGTGCGGTGTATCGCTTCCTCCTAGAGCACGCGGACCGGGCGTTTCGCCAGCGGGAGATCGTCGACGCCGTCGACGTACCCGAAGGGAGCGTCGGTCCCACGCTGAAGCGCCTCGAAGAACACGGCCTCGTCGAACACCGCGACCGGTTCTGGACGATCGCCGACGCCGAGCACGCGGTCGCATCGGCAGGGCTTCACGGCGCCGCCACAGCCGACGACATCGACGGCGGGTTCTCCGACGACGACGTCGAGGCGTGGATGGAGACTGCCGTCGATCCCATCGACTCAACAACCGACCAGGCCGACGAGGAGTCGTGATCCCGGATGGCTGACCGCGGAACTGTCGTCTGGGCTCCTGATCCGTTCAAAACGGGTGGTGGGAACCCCCGGCCGTGGCTGGTCATCTCCGGCGAGCGGATGCCCTATCCCGACGAGGAGTCGATCGCCGTCGCGTTCACGACGCAATCCCACCACGCCGGCAGCTTCGCCGTGCCGAGCGAAGCGTGGGTTCGCGGGGAACCGGGCCAACAGAGCTACGTCCTCCCTTGGACTCTCGCCACACTGAAAGACGACCTCCACGTCGTCGGCCGGCAGGGCTCGGTCACCGACGAGTTCACCGACCAGGTTACGACGGCCACGATCTCCTACTTGGACAATTCGGAGGGTTCTGACTCCGCATGATCGACGACACCACCGGCCAAGAGCCCGCAGCACGGCCGTTGCGGAGTTCCTTCGACCGCTATCTTCAGGACAAGGGTAAGGGTCGTGGCGGCGAGGGTGGGAACTACCGTCGGAACGCCGCCCGCGAACTCGAACGGTTCGTCGAGTGGGCCGCCGGCGAGCGCGGCGACGAGGACTGGACCGGGATCACTCCCGAGGAGGCCGACCGCGATCCGACTTTCGCCGACCTCGACGAGCGAGTCTTCCGCGAGTACGCTCGGCACCTTTCTGGTGACCGGGGACTCAAGCAGAACACGGTCCAGACGTACTACGCCTACATCTCGGCGTGGTGTGGCTGGTGCGTCAACGAGGGGTATCTCGAAGCACACTACGCTCAGCGAGCGAGCGCGACCGCGCCGCTCCCCGAAGACGACGGGCGGAAGCCTGGCGATCAGCAGGCCTGGACACCCGAACAGCGCCACGCGCTCACCCGACACGTCGACGAGCAGGCGCGTGAGGCCATCGAGGCATACACCACCCTTCCCGATGACGTGGATACACCCGATAAGCAACGGGCCCGGTACGCGGCGCTGAAGGCGGCCCGAGACCGGGCGCTCGTGGTCGTCCTCGCGTACACAGCTGTTCGGGTCGGTGAGCTCCTCCGAGACCCTGACGACCCGCGCCGCCGTGGCGTGCGGTGGGAGGATATCGACCTTGAGGATGGAAGCATGGACGTCTATCGGAAGAAACAACAGTGGGATGCTGCGTCCCTCCCCGATCCTGTAATCTCCCCGTTGCGGAGCTATCGGAAGTTGATGGACCCACCAACGGACCGGTGGCCTGTGTTCCCGACACTCGACCAGCGGAGCCTGGCGAACGTAGTTCGAGAGGAATTGACTGATCGGGGCACTCAACCCGAAACTATACAGGAACGACGGGACGCCTATGTGAGGGATTTGCTATTGGCGCTTGAAGAGGATATCCGCCCGGCGTCGATTACCACCGATGGCGCTCGCTCGATTCTTCGGCGGCTCACGGATGCAGCTGGTATCGATATCGACCACCCGAAACACGACTATCTCGCACCGCACGGCGGTCGCCGGGGGATGGGTGAAGTTCTCGTCCGAGCATTCGGATATACTGTGGCTGCCCGTTACCTCGACAACTCGGAGGAGATGGTTCGTGAGCGGTATTCATATATTGAGGCGGGTGAGTTGGGAGACGTTGCTACAGAGGCACTTTCCGAGGTGGATGGCGTGGGGCAGCGATAGATTTGGAGGCGATCTGTTATCGGGTTGTGACGTGATTTTTGAGGGTGGCTGACTTCCTCGACTTCCTCAACTTCCTCGACTCCACTTCGACAATATCGCCTTCATTTATGTGGTCGGGTCCATACGGTGTTCCGCTGGCGATGATGTCACCAGGTTCGAGCGTAATGAGTTCCGATACCTCGGACACGAGTTCTTCAATTGGAAATATCATTATATCTATCGAGGGTTCTTGCTTGTTCTCCCCGTTATGACGGAGTTTGAGTTTAATAGGCACTTCGGTTAGTGTCGCGAGTACGGGTCCCATCGGAAGTGAGCCGTCAAAATCCTTGCCTCGGACCCAATTGCGCTCCTCCTTCTGGTCATCGCGGTTTGAGATATCGTTACAGGTAAATCCTTCGACGACATCCACCGCATCTTTCTCTGAAACATCCCGGCATTGCTCGCCATTAACGATGCCGAGCTCGGCCTCAAACTCGACCACGTCCCTCCCTAGAGGAAGTTCCACACCACAACCCGGTCCGACGACATAGTTGGGTGTCTTCACAAACAGCTCCGGCCGGTCGGGTAGATTATCTAGGCCCGATTCCTCGCGGTGATCGATATATCCGTTTGATTGACAGATAATTTTCGTGGGATCGCTCGGAGGAAGAAATGAAATTTCTTCCGCGTCGTACGTCTCGTTTCCGGTGTCAATACTGCCGCTGTTCTACTCTCCCGTCCGGACGTACTCGGGCTGATCTCTAAAACGAGCGAAGTACATGGTTTCCGATCAGTCGTTGCTACCACAGCATATACTTTCGGTTGGCTGCCCGGAATGAGGAACTGGTTTATCAAGCTTTCTGTACCGAAAATATACACTTCCTGTCGTAGGAAATATGTATCTTGTCGGGACCAACGAAATAGAATCGTCTAGTCTACACAGTTCTGCCGAACGGGTCCAACTGGTGTGTTACTTCTGGACGCTGGTCCCAACGTCGACGTCAGCCCACATTCCGGATTCGGCAGATTCGTATACTGCGTCAAGAACATAGAGGGCGGTCAGCGCATCGTGCATATCAGCCGGGACATCAACGTCTTTTGAGACTCTAGCCTCCAAAAACTGATTCATAAAGTCAAGCCCGTATCCGCCGCCGTACCCCGGCATCGGTTCGTAATCGTACGTAAGATACCGACGGGGTGTGCTCGCGTACTCTTCGCGTACTGACTCGAACTCGACGGTGGTTTCGTCATCGAACCCAAAGTAATCGCCCATCGGGTCCCATAAAGCACGACCGTCCGTGCCCGTTATTGAGAGTTCCGTCTCATATCGGCTCTCTCGTAGGTAGTAACCACACTCGAGAGTCCCGATAGCTCCGGAGGCGAGCTCGAATTGTAGAACAGCTCCGTCCTCGATATCGACTTCAGATGTCCCGTATGAGAGACTCGCGTTCACCCTCACGATAGGATCACCGAGCATCCACGGGAGGAGGTCGAGCCAGTGGATACCCAGCCACTGGGTGATCCCCCCACGGCTTGCCTCGCGGTCGAACAGGTGGTGATCCACGTCCCGGTACGCGAGTTGTGAGGCTAGGAAGCGAGCCCCGACTGACCGGACATTTCCGAAGAATCCTGCTTCCGACCGGGAACGGAGTTCACGGGAAGCCGGATGGCCACGCCAGATGTAGGAGACGCAGACGCTTGCATCGCTCTCATCAATCGTGTCGACAACTGGTTTGAGTTCAGCTGCAGTTCGTGCCGCCGTTTTCTCAGTATAAACGTCAATCCCACGCTCGACGGCTGCCTCAATGACTTCGGGTGTGTCGCGGTTCGACAGCGTAATCCAGAGCACGTCGAGGTCCTCACCGTCCAGTAGCCCCTCAGTATCGGAGTACAGCGGGATGTCACCAAGTCCGGTCACGTCGTTGGCGTGGAGTTCTCCATCTGGTTTGCACGCGGCCGTAAGCCTAGCCGGCAGTTCGGCGATACTCTCGAGGTACGGCTCTGCGTGGTGGTGGTTCAACCCTACGTATCCGATTGTTGGGACGCTCATAATGTATCAAAACGCGAAGTGGCTGTTTCATCGAAACGTTCGGTGTACTGGAACGTCGTACTATGTGATTGTCTGGGCGACTGTATCCGCAAACAGACTCGGTTGGTACAGAAATCATCGTCCGTACGGAATTTGGTATATTGCTCCAATGAACTGAAAATCATATTTATGACTCCCATACTCCGGATTTTTGTTCGACATTCCTGCCTGTCACAGGTTGGGTAAGAATACCTAGAGTGGACATCGGTTTCTTTGACCAAGAGGCATTATTACTGGGCATTCACGCTTAAGGAGGTTCTGATGAGTAATAATTCTATGAGGTGGCTGAGAGCTGGACCTCGAGTACCGAATAGAGCCATATGTCAATGATCGACAGTGTCAGTAGTAGGGTTCGTACTCATCGACGAACGGCTTTCCCTCGATGACCCACTCAGAGAGCAGCCGGCTGTCGGGAGTAATCGGGCGGTCGTTATTCGATGCTGCGTGAACACCAACGAGGAGTTTGGCAAGGTTTAGCGGTCGAGTATCAGATCCCCGTCCCTCAGTGGCAATGTCGAGGAACGTGTCGATGTAAGTACGATACATATCGTCCATTTCGGCTGGATCGTTTCCGATCTCGATCACCATCGACCGTTCGCAGACGTTCAGGAACACGAATTGCTGTGCAACGTCCGGACCATCGAGTCAAAGATTCGCGTACGTCCCCTCCTCGAAAACAATATCAACGGTATGCCAGGGGTTGTTTGACGGCGAGACTGTCACCCATTCCTTGTCGACGATATTGCATACGGTATCAACGAGGTGGCCGGCACAATAGAACGGATCGTCGTAGCCAACACAGTGGAGCGACCGATCTCCGCGGCTGGAGTGCATCGACTGGACGGCCGAGTCGGTCGGCACCGCTGATCCACCGAAGAACGGCGTTCCACTCGCGGCGTCTTCGATAGCCTGGATGTCTTTGAGGTTACCTGCAATTGGTTTATCGATTATTGTGGGGACATCACGGTCTAAGAACGGGAGCTTACCAGCTATCATGTTACCAAAATGAAATGACATTCGCCCGTCGTAGTTTCGTATATGCCGATTGATTTGCGTGATTTCGACCTCCATAATATGAATTACCCGCAAATAGTGAAATAGAGGTAGGTGCTGGGTGTTGCAGAATAACCATTTCAACGTTCTACTCCGGTCTCTCGAATCATATCGTGGGCTAAGGGTGACTTCTGTCTGCATAGTCGGAGTTGTTTTGTGCAAGATTGGACTATGATTTTACCACTCAAGAGTTGCTGACAGACCCAATGCGAATACCGACAACAGATGAAATCCGACTACTCACACAATATTTATATGTAGATATTTTGTGGGGTGGCATATGGGACGCGATACTAAGTCGTTAAGAGATCGATTAGAAGCTGTAGGACCGGCACTCCTTCTCGCGGCGGTCGTTGTAGGGCCCGGAAGTATTGCGTTATCAACCATCACTGGTGGGACATACGGGTACACACTACTCTGGGTTCCAGTCGCTGCCACTCTGTTTATGATCACGTACACGTGGATGGCCGCTCGCATCGGCCTCGTCACGGGAAAGACCTTCTTCGGGGCGACACGCGAGAGATATGGTGACACAGTCGCTAAAGTCGGCGGTGTTTTCGGATTTCTCACTATCCTTGCCTTTCAGGCCGGGAACAACGCGGGTATTGGCTTTGCGTCAGCTGCGCTCTTCGGCGTTGGTGACCCCGTACTGTGGGCTATCGTGTTCACGGTCTTAGCGGCGGCGTTCCTTTGGCTCCCCTCACTGTACGACAAAGTGGAAACTTTGGTTCGTGTGGTAGTCGGTATTATGCTCGTGTCGTTCGTCGCAACGCTGTTGATCGTCGGTGTTGACTTCTCCGCGGCCGCGCGGGGTCTTGTTCCGTCGTTCCCCGACCAAGCGTCAGTACTCCTGTCGTTAGGACTTGCAGCGACGAATTTCTCAATTGTTGCCGTTGTCTATCAGACGAATCTTATGAAAGAAAATGACTGGGGCCCCGAGAAACTAGCCGACGAAGGTCTTGATTCACTCCTTGGTATCGCTATTCTCGGGATTATTGTGATGACGATCCTTCTGACTAGCGCTGCGGCCATTTTTGGTACTGACGCACAGGCGTTCTCTGCACAAGAGATGGCAGTACAACTCCGTCCATTCGCCGGTCCAGCAGCATTCTATCTCTTCACAATCGGGTTTTTCTTCGCGTCGCTGTCGTCGCTCGTCGTCAACGCTCTTATCGGTGGAGCACTGCTAACTGACGGTTTCGACAAAGATCCCTCGATGGACTCCCGTCCAGTCAAACTCACCGCGACGGGCGCGATGATCATTGGTACTGTCGCCATTCTGCTCTCCCAGGGAGCCGGGTCGCCGACCGAACTGCTCCGTGCTGCACAAGCACTCGCCGTCGTGGCGTTCCCGCTTCTCGGTTTCCTGATCCTCACTATTGCTCGTGACAGATCAATGATGGGAGAGTATACGAACCCTTGGTACGTTAACGTCTTGGGGGGGCTCGGATACCTCGTTATTATTGGTATCATCGTCAACTACCTCCAGACGGTGCTTGCCGAGTTTGGCATCAACCTTCTGGGATAGTACGGGTATCGTTCGATTCAGTCCAATCTTCGAGTTGTTTCACCACCCTGTACGCAGTTATGCATCTATGTGGCTTCGAACAGCCTGTTTGACGCCAGAGGACCACTTGGAGGCTTACAAGCTCGCGCCGGCCGTCGTCTGGAATCAGACCAAGGAGGATTGGCAGCGATTATTTGACCTGTACCCCGAGAACTGCTTTGGCGGATACGTCGACGGGGAACTCGTTGCAACGAGTACGCTTGCAACTTATGAGAACCGACTGGCCTATGTCGGGATGGTCCTCGTCGCCCCGGATCATCGCAGATAAGGCTATGGGAGTATGATGTTTTAAAAACATTAAACATAGGCTTGGAGGCTGATCTTGATATCATCGGTATCGATGCTACTGATGCCGGCCGAAATGTCTACGAGGCGTACGGGTTCGAACGTATCGAGGGAATAGACCGCCTTCGAGGTACGCCCTCGGCGTCAGATTTCGATATATCGGCTGGATCGGTTTCGAATGTTGACGCCGTCGTCGAGTTCGATATCGGCCGATCGGGAACAATCAGAGAGCGGCTGTTCGAACGTTTGTACGATGCCAAGATAGTGCCTTGTCTACGTGTACCCGCCGATGGGGAACTACGCGGCTTCGCCGCCGTGCGGCCGGGTCGAACCTGCCCAAAAGTGGGTCCAATCGTCGTGAGTGATGGGAACGCATTTGAAGACTTGCTCGCCGCTGTCGGAGCTCACGTCGACAGCGAGGTTGTTGTCGATGCGCTTGACCGTGACCAGTTCGGTGGGCTTCTCGAACGGGCGTGGCTGTCGGTCAGCCGACCCCTGCACAGGATGATATAGGAAGAGACGATTCCGGGGCTCGTTGGCGTCGGGGACCAATAACTGATCTAAACTTAAATATTTCTGGCGCAATCAGCATCATTGGTCCGACGAGCTGGATGGGCGAGAGCCGGTTTTATAATGAGCTTCCGGATGTGATCACGAAAATTGTCAAAATTATTGAAAACAACGCAACATCTATTTGAAGACGGGAGAGGTTATACAGTGTTCGTCCACCAAAGGAGAAGGCATTCCCAGCGGTTGCTAGTTCGTATTCAGTTTGGAGCGGTGAATCGGTGACAACCACCTGACGCCGATCTCAACAGTCATAGTCTCATAGTGACTGATACAGCACGACTCAATCGGGAAAAAACCTAATTACAGGCCCCGTTTCTATAGTTCCTGTTGCGGATGTAATACCGGGTAAAACGGTCGATGACCCAACAAATCCCGGCTCCAAACATAATATGACCGAAAAACCCCTACAATCAATCAGCACGGAAGCAGAATTGTCCGACAGCCTCTCGGAGCCTTACCCCGAAGATATCGAGTTTGCTGGAGAGCTTGACGGAGACGTGATGGTCCTCGGAGCAGCAGGGAAGATGGGACCGACGCTGATTAAACGGATTATGCGTGCGAGCGACCGAGCTGGGGTCGACCGGAGGGTATACGCTGTCTCCCGATACTCTAATCCGGATGACAAGTCGAAGCTTGAGTCGCTAGGCGCCGAGACGGTCAAGATGGACCTTCTAGAAGAGGGGGCACTGGATTCGCTACCAGACTGTGAGAACGTAATTTATATGGTCGGTATGAAGTTCGGAGCATCCGGGCGAGAGCCCCAAACGTGGGCTATCAATTCTTACCTTCCGGGAGAGGTCGCCCGACGATTTTCGGATTCGCAGATAGTAGCTTTTTCTACCGGAAACGTGTACCCCCCAGTTTCGGTCGATTCAGGAGGGTGTACTGAGTCTGACGATGCTGGGCCAGTTGGAGAATACGGCCAATCGTGTCTGGGCAGGGAACGTGTCTTCCAATACTTTAGCGAGCGGAATGACACTCCGACTCTTCTCTTCCGATTGAATTATGCTGTTGAGGCGCGATACGGCGTGCTAGCGGATATTGCAAAATGGGTTTACCACGGTGATCCAGTGCCCTTGAACATGGGATACGTAAACGTTATTTGGCAGGGTGACGCGAACTCGATTTGCTTCCGCTCCTTAGGACTGACTGATTCACCGGCCGAAGTGCTCAACGTTACCGGTCCTGAGACGCTATCAGTCCGGTCACTTGCAGAGAAGTTCGCCGATCGGTTTGGAACAGATGTCGTTTTCGAAGGAGAGGAACAGGACACAGCACTCCTCAACGATGCTAGTCGGTGTCACAACCACTTTGAGAAGCCCAGGGTTCCCGTCGATGATATAATCGACCTCGTCGCGGCCTGGATGGAAGCGGATAATCCGATGATGGATAAACCGACCAAGTTCCACGTTCGAAGTGGGGAGTTCTAGCGGTACGGAGAGTGCAGTTGGCGTCGCAGGACACCTAATTTTCTTTTTTGGCTGATCGTGGTCGGCGACGACGACAAGCAGTTCTATCGACCCGCAGTAAAGCCTATTTGAATATCATATTGGGTTCGATGATAATTATAATCAGTACCGTCGGCGTGTCCTATCTAAGTTAGTGTTCTAGCACCTAAGATAGAGATACGCAAAATGGGACTCAAGTCTTAATTACGAATAGGATGCAACAAATAGCATATTAGTAAATTCGGGATTTCAGACACGCCGTTCAGGAGGTGTGTGGCGATATTGGAGAGATCACGCTGAGCGAGGTGTGTGAGGTCGACGAGATCTACGTGAGGGGGTGAGAAAGGGTGATTTTGTGTACGGACGAGTACTCAATCTATGATGACATCAACGAGTACGATTGAATTGACGCTCATCTCGCTTATAAGTACGATGACGCGTACGTCATCAACGATGCTTACGTCAACATGTACGAGAACCGCCACAGCTTCATTCGCCAGTGGCTGGCGAAGTTCAGAGGTGTCTGCAAGCACTATCTCTAGGGCTACATCGACTTCCTCAACCTTCTGCAAAATGAAACGAGAGATCGGCTCAACGCAATCCTAAGTTACGACTCATCCGTATGAGCAATGAAGGAGTTCACCACTTTGGGGCTCCGTAGAGCGAGAGATATATTGCCGATCAGAGTGCCGTGTTGTTGATGGCAACTGTCATAGTTACCGGGTCATCACGGGGAATCGGTCGCGCGACGGCGCTACGATCTGCCGAAGACGGGTACGACGTCGTCGTCAACTACGTCAGCAACGGGGACGCTGCCGCGGAAGTCGTTGAGGAGATAGAGGAGCGAACGGACAGGGACTCGATTGCCGTGCAGGCCGATGTCAGCGAATATGACGCTGCCGAACGACTCGTTGAGATTACTGTGTCGGAGTTCGGTGGAGTTGATCACGTCGTCAACAACGCCGGCATTGACCAGCACCTCCACACTGCAGACCTATCTCCAGAGGACTTCGAACACGTCATGAAGGTGAACCTGAACGGCGCGTTCCACGTATCAAAAGCCGCTCTTGAGCACCTGTACGAGTCCACAGTTCCCGAGGGGCCATCCATCTGCAATATGTCGTCTATCGCCGCTTACACAGGGGCAAGCATCGAATGCCACTACTCTGCCTCGAAGTCTGGCCTCGTGGGACTCACGAAGAGCCACGCACAAGACTTCGCCCCTAAGGTTCGTGTCAATGCTATCGCGCCTGGCGACATCGAGACAGAAATGCTCGCAGGCCGATCAGAGGAACACCGTCAGGCACAACTTGAGCGTATCCCACTTAATCGGTTTGGACAACCCGGAGACATCGCAGAGACGGCGGCATTCCTCCGAGAGGCGGCGTTTGTAACAGGCGAAACAGTCCACGTCAACGGTGGCGAACTGATGTACTAGACACCGTGAGGATCAACCTCAACCCGACTGCCATCGTATAGATTTGCGAGTGACTATCCCGATCTCACCGAGCTACGGGCCGGGAACTCCGACTCACAGGCCTCGGCGAGTACTGCGACGGTCTCCTTCGCGTCGGCAAGCGAGATAGTTTCGACCGGCGAGTGGGTGTACCGACAAGGAACGCCGATCGCCCCGGCGTGCCGACCACCGCGCACCCGCTGCAACTCCGAGGCGTCGGTAGTCCCATTTATCATGACCCCGAACTGGGAGTCAACACCGGTTCGTTCGGCGGCTTGCCGGAGCCACGAGAGCGTCTGGCGGTCGACCAGTATCCCGTCGAAGAGGTACTCATTACCGTCGGCCAGTTCGATGACAGGGCCGTCGCCTAAATTGATGTCTTGTCCCCCGCCGTCGGCTGCCGGATAATCGTCGGAGGGGAATATCTCGACGGCGATGCCGACGTCGGGATCAACACTGTAGCCGATCGCGCGTGCTCCCCGCAGTCCGATTTCCTCTTGAACGGTCGCAACGTAATGAACCGTTGAGTCCGTCTCCATCTGCTGTGCGAGTTTAACCAGTATCGCGAGCGCGATCCGGTCATCGATTGCTCGCCCGGCTACCCGCTCATAGCCCAGTTCTGTCACCGTCTGATTCCAAGTGGCGTGGTCACCCGGTTCAATATTGAGCGCCTGCACCTCCTTCGGAGATTCGGCACCGACATCGATGTAGAGGTCGTCAGCCAGGAGTCGCTCGCGTTCGTCGGGCGTCGTGTGGTGACGGCACTTAGTACCAATGACACCTGGAACCTCATCCGGACCAATGACGACCTCCTGGCCGATGAAGTTCCCTTTATAGTGCCCTCCAACCTTGGAGTAGCTGACGAAGCCGTCGTCGGTGACGCCGTCCACCAACAGCGTCAACTCGTCGGTGTGGCCCGTAATTAATATTTCGTGGTCTGACGGCCCTTCGTCCGTCGCCACGACGTTACCCATCGCATCCCATTCAATATTATCTACGTGAGGCGCGATGCGGTCCTCAAAGACTTCGGCAACTGCCCCTTCGTCACCTGCTGGTCCACGTGCCGCGACAAACGCCTCCAGTTCGTCTCTGAGGGACATACAGATATCAAAGACAAAGAGAGAAGTATAGGTGTTTCTATGCCCGGCTTTGTCAAGCCGTCTTCAACCGAGAGTTAACTCGACCGATTTAACCATTCTTCTGACATTGTGGCGGACTGTATCAGAGACCCTCAGAGTCGCCAGTACCGAGATCCGGTTACTGAACTTCAGAACTCGGCTTCCCTTTGAGTTCGGCATCGCCACGATGACCAAGGTATCGGACTGCTTCGTCACGGTCGAGTTAGATATAGATGAGACAGCGCGGGGCCGTGCTGCCGATCGTTTCCCACCCCGGTGGTTGAGGAAAGACGCATCACGCTCGCTCTAGGTGGAGAATCGCATTATTTTAGAGGTCGTCAACGGGCCTGTCAGCTCGCGGAGGGTATGGAGAGAGACTTCGTCTTCGACTGCTGGCGTCGCCTTTTTGAGACGCAGAGCAAGTGGGCACGGACAACCGATTAGCCGCCTCTCCTGTGGAAATTCGGCGTCTCACTCGTTGATCGAGCCATGATCGACCCTTTCTGTCGCGAGAGAAGTCAGACTGTCGCGAAGGCTATTGATAATGATGCATTTGGCATCCAGCCAGGGTACATTTTCTCCTGTATTACCTCTGCTAATTCGGAAAGATCCAGTTTCATCAGCTCCAATAGGAGCCGAATCTTCCCACTCCTTTCGCGAAGTTAACGGCGCCGTCGATTACGGGAAGTTTTTTATTTAGATTATTAGACTTTATTCTATGGGTGAATTCTCATCCCGAGTAGAGTCGATGTCCGAGAGCGGTATCGGAGAAGCCGTGGAGAGGGCCGGTGAAGATGCTATCAATCTAGGCCCTGGGCAGCCGGATTTTCCGACCATGCCCGAGGCGACTGAAGCAGCAATCGAGGCGATCAAGTCGGGGGAGGCTCACAACTATACTGACAGTCCGGGCATCCGTCCGCTCCGGGAGGCCATCCGTGACAAGCATGAGAGGGACAACGGGTTCCGACCCTCACTGGACGGTGTCATCTGTACAGCCGGCGCCGCCGAGGCGCTGCACATTGCCCTTGAGGCTCACGTGGACCCGGGCGACAAGGTTCTCCACCCCGCACCCGGGTTCGTCTCATATGACGCGCTAACACGGGTCGCAGGCGGGACCCCTGTCCCGTTGCCGCTTCGAGATGACCTGACACTCGACCCAGCAACAGTTGCCGACTCCATCACCGATGATACTGCTGCAGTCGTTGTCAACAGCCCCGCGAACCCAACAGGTGCAGTCTACCCTCCAGAGGACATGCGAGAACTTGCCCGGATAGCAGACGAACACGACATCGTACTCATCTCCGACGAAGTGTATGAGCGATTCGTGTTCGATGGCGAGCATCGCTCACCAATGGAGTTCGCGGAGACCGACAGCGTTGTCGTCGTAAATGGGGCGTCGAAGACCTACTCGATGACAGGGTGGCGGTTGGGCTGGACCATCGCGAGCGAGCGACGGACAAAACGGATGTTTCGCGTTCACCAGTATTCTCAGGTGTGTGCCAGCGCCCCAGCGCAGTACGCCGCAAGGGCTGCCCTCGAAGCCCCTCAAGACTGGGTTGACAATATGGTAGCGACGTTCGAGCGTCGGCGGAACGTCCTCCTTGATGGGCTAGCGGACATGGGGCTTGAGGTCCCGACGCCGAAGGGGGCGTTCTATGCAATGGTGGATGTCCCTGAAGGTTGGGTTGAGGAGGTACTCGACCGCGGCGTCGTGGTCGTCCCCGGAGAGGCCTTCGGCAACGGCGGAGAGGGGTACGCCCGCATCTCCTACGCCACTGACACAGATACCATTGAGGCTGGACTCGATATAATGGCGGAGGCAACGCGGGCAGTCCGGTAGTTCCACGGATCGATTCCCACGAGCGTGGAGCAAGCCCTGTCAGAAGCAATAGCCGGGACCGAACACAGCTACAATCTTCAGCGTGATGGTGCTTGGGACACCGCCGATTCTTTCTTATCTATAGAAGCTTCTCACGTAACTTGGCACTATACAGCGAACACAGTCGAATGGATCAATTGCTTCCCCCGTCACCCACCGCGGACTCTCCCACCCTGGGGTGACCCTCAATGAGCTCTTGACCACCCATGTATGGGCGTAGCGCTTCCGGAATCGTAATGGTCCCATCAGCGTTCTGGTAGTACTCCATAATACCCACGACAATGCGAGGCAGCGCCAGGCCCGAGGCGTTCAGTGTGTGGAGGTACTCCGCCTTCTCGTGCTGCTCAGGTCTGTACTGGAGCCCCGCCCGCCGCGCCTGGAAGTCGGTGAAATTCGAAGCCGACGAAACCTCCAGCCAGCGGCCGCCACGGTCCGGACCGTCGTTCATATCGTCGGCTGGTGCCCACACCTCCAGATCGTACTGGCGGTAGTGAGGGAAACCCATATCGCCGGTACAGATTTCGATCACACACCTCGCTGGCCTCGTCAATTAGTTCCTGGTGACGCTTCTCCGAGTTTTCCGGGCGGACAAAGTTGACGAGTTCGACCTTGTTGAACTGGTGGATACGTACGTACCCACGGGTTTCCGTCCCGTGTTCCCCCGCTTCACGGCGGAAATTCGGAGAGTATGCGACATGTTTGATCGGGAGGTCCTTGTCCAGCATTATCTCACCACGGTACATGTTCGTCACAGGGACCTCCGCTGTCGGCAGTAGCCAGTGGTCATCGTCCTCGTACTGCTCGTCGTTGCTACCACCGACCCGGTAGACATCGTCGACGAACTTCGGAAACTGACCCGTCCCAACCATCGATTCGGAATCGACCTGTATCGGAGGAAAGACGTCAACGTATCCATGTTCCTCACGGTGGAGGTCTGTCATAAAGTTGATTAACGCATACTCAAGACGGGCGCCGTCGCCCTTCAGAAACTGGAAACCGCCACCGGCAACCTTGGCACCACGCTGGAAGTCAATGATGTCCAGATCCTCCGCGAGGTCGTAGTGCGGTACGACGTCGTCGGGCAGGTCGTGCAGGTCGTCGAACCCCCAGCGACGTATCTCCGGGTTGTCGGTCTCATCCTCACCGACGGTCGCTTCTTCGTCAGGGACGTTCGGTACCTTCAGTAACTCTCTCTCAAGTTCCTCCTCCACTTCCACGGCTTCTGATTCCACCTTGGCGAGCTTCTCTTTCAGTTCTTGCGACTGTTCAATCGCCTCCACGGCGGCCCCTTCATTACCTTCCTGTATCAGATCTCCGACACGATCGCTGATCTCGTTACGCTCGTGGCGGAGCTTATCTCCTTTTCGTTTCAGCTTCCGCCACTCTTCATCCAATTCAAGAAGTTGCTCAAGATCAACGTTGTCGACACCTTTCGCATCAAGCGCACGTCGGACTTCATCGGGGTTCTCGCGAATGAACTGTCTACTGAGCACGGACGAAGTAACAAGAAAATGGAAAAAAGTCTTCGAACGAATTAGCGATGTCATAGAACAGTTATCACACCAAAGAGGGTAGTGTTTAGTTTGGAGCATTGAGCCAGGCAGCAAACGTTTGGAGCCATTTTTCAGCAATTTCAGGCTGTACGTGGCTCAGACAGTTTGAGAGCGACGAAGTTCGGCGATTGAGTTCTCGAAAAATTCCTTCGATGGCATTCCGAGTTCCATTTCGTTTAGATGGAATACGGAGTGGTGTTCTGACCATCGCAGTTTGGAGCTGTTGAGCGCCATTAACCAGAAATACAGCGGATTCGTTATTGTGTTTCTGGCGAATTTCTCGGAGCAAGACTTCGGTCAATACTGTCGTTGTAGTCGTAAACAGCCGCAGATGAAGCAGCTTGTTTGTGTCGAGATCAGCTGTGCATACAGCCAGAAATGCTGATCGTTAATTCGAATCACAGTATCCTCAACAAGGACGTGATTCGGACTTCGACCATCCGTAGGCTGTAGATTGGCTTTTGAACCCAATCGTGGATTACTTCCGAGATTGCTCGACACTCAACTCTTCGAGAATCGAGACGGTATTTTATAACGACAGCCCCGCCAACTGCAGTTGAATACCGAGCTTCATCGTCCGACTCGATGCCCGCTTCAAGACGCTCATCGAATTGGTAGATTGAGCCAGCAAGCCGACCGTCGTCGCAAGCCATATCCCCCCGTTCAACATCCACGGACAGCACTCGCACGACGGGGACGACCGTTTCGGCCCCGTGGCGCTTCGGGTCGCACTGGTGGCGACTGGTTTGGGCGCCTGTCTCTCTGGACACACTCATGAACGGGGGCTGACAGCGGTCCCGACTACCAGCGGGCATTCGTACGTACACAACCCCGGCGACGCGGAGGTCTCAAGTGTTTCTATAAACCGGGATGGGGCTCTCCGGGCGAAGCAAGTCGATGTCGCATGGCAGTGACCTAGGGGGCTTTTTTGAAGACACAGTCCTCGCCGGTCAGTCTATCATAGTGTCTAAGGCGGGATATAAATGTTAGCCATATGAGGAAATAATTTTATACAAAGTGCTACTTGACATCGAGATATGGCGACAACAAACGTTGCTTGTCCGTACTGTGGTTCTGAAACGAGATTAACTATCCCGGAGGACGAAACCCTTGATGACTTTTTCACGAACCACAAAAACGGGAATATAACTGGTGGATGTGGTGAATGTAGTAAAAGATTTGGGGCGCGTACCAGCTAATGTATGCGGTTTGATCCAGAACTGCAGGAGTACGTTCCCCAAAATCCGGTTGTAGATAGAACCACTGCAAATATCGTCGGGAATCAAAACCCGATGGCTGAACCCCAAGAACTAGAACTCGCAGCAGAGGTGGCTTCAGGCACTCGCCGCCTTTCTTCTATGTCCTACACAGAGTTAATGCAGCTTGATGATTTGGACTTGGGGCACCAGACAAACAAGATGGTCATCTCGGAGATGTTGGCTCGTCATGAGGAACCTCAACCATCTAATCCAGACCCTCCCTCATATCCAGAAATAGATTCGTCTCTCGCTAAGAGCGACACTACTGCGGAAGATACATTCAAATCGGACTATCGGGATCAATTCAAAAATGATCGCCGCGACATAAGGCGCAATGATTCTAAAAACGATCGTCGAAGCCGTTGAGATTCATACACAACCATTCTGAAAGGGGCTGGCTGTGGAGGATCTGTGGAAATTTGAGTTGGAGTACTCCGTCAGGCGTCGACTTTGGCGTTGAACCAGACGACCCTATCGGTTCATCTACTCAGGTTCAGGCTTGACTAATTACAAAGATTAGCCAACGATAGGTAGCTCCGAGATTGTATCCGCAATCGACTCACGGTCTGGGTCACCTGGTTCGAGCACGACCGGAATATCGTGTTTATTGCAGTATGATAACACCCACCGAAGCCCGTCTGCTGGGCGCTGCGTTTCGGGAAGCCCATCTGAAGTCGGGTCATTGAGATGGACTGCTTGGATCTGCGATCCACCGATGATCGCGAGCGTGACAAATACGGGACGCCACGGACTCTCCTCTGTAGGGGGCACCGCATCAAGATCGAGATCATTCTTTCTGTGTTTCAAATTATCCTGCAGGAAATGCTGGAAGGCCTCCGATAGCTGGTCACGGAGCTGTTTATCGGCACGCTCCAGCACGGACTGAAACGCTCTGTCGTCAACCGTGAGCGCAGGTCGTTTCATCGCGACGTGTGCAGTATCAATTAGTATCGACACGTCATCAAGTCAAAGGATCTGTTCGGTAAGAAAAGCCAGCGCCGCGATATCCCCGGGTGGGTGGTAGCAGGATCTGCCGGGCGTGTTCTCGATTGCGAGCGGATAGCCACCGATCTCGGTAATCGTTGCAAGCCGTTCGACGTGTTCCCGGTAGTCGAATGTGCGCGTAGTGTGGACAGTCAACCACTCAGGTTCTACTCGCTCGCCGAAAGCGCTATGAACGAACATTCATCTGAGAGCGAGTTACCCCGGGATAGAGACTCTGTATGTCGGTCCACTACCCCTTTGCTAAGTGGCTGTAGCTCGTCGGAAGCGAAGGCCTGCGCTGACAAGGTTCTCGAGCACAACTCGGATTCCAAGATCAGGATTCGGCTCAAGGCCCCGATGACGGCGGTGTAAGTCGCTACTCCTACTGTGACCCGTCAGTGTTCGTTTTCCATCCATCCATCTCGCGTAGGGGAAAGCAGTTCCTGTGGCTGTTTTTCATCCACTGAGGGATGCGGGGGTGGTCGAACGAGTAGCTCCCAAACAGACCAATGAGTAAACCTAGCCACACACACTCGGTTGAACAGACACATCCAGCGAGCGACTGTGACATCGCCTACGCCGGGTATCGGCAGAGCAGGCAGGCTATCGTGGAGGGCGCAACTCGCGCTCGCACTCCTCCTCGACTACACGGGAGACGAGGCGTTCGCCCTCAACCACTACCAAGAGTTCAAAACCGAAGTCCTTCGCCGAGACGATCCGTGACCTCCTGCAGGTCCTCGAGACGACAGTCGCATACCGGAATCCCTACTCCCACGAGTATCCCTACTCCGACGAGTGGGTCGAAACGGAGCGGTTCAAGGCCCTATTGGAGCTGACGAGAGTGCGCGAATGGTACACGTGTGTTCCGAGAAGTCTCATGATGCATCTCATCTAGAAATGAAACAATACGTGCCCACTGATTCCAACATCCTATGGCGATTCAATGGAGCCAATTTGTGTCGCTCCGTAGAATTCTGGCTTTGTTGGGTATCCATCATACGGATCTTCGTCTGAGTGGCAGCAGTTCCATGCCCTCATCTTTGCAACGTACTTGAGATGGGTTTCATATGGGATATCTGGGTTTCCAAATTCATCTCTTTTCACTTCATTGTATTTGCCGCAAGACGAGCACAGTGCTTGAAAACCGATGATCGTAGATGTGTCGTCCGTCTTTTTCCGCACATGACTTACGATGGAATTGAACGTTAGATCCGTCGTCATAGTTTCATAAACAAGTGGAATCAGCAAAATTGTTTTGTCGCGATCTCTTCACCGATAAATTCAATAAAATGCGCATACCTCTTGATATCACGCATTCCACCCTTCTATCGTGTGTTGCCTAAGATACTTCGCGCGACCGTGCCGATCCCAGTATTCACTCGTCGCTCGGCGTCGCCATAATCGCCGAAAGACGGCAACCGTAGCTGCCAACGTATAGCCTCCCCTCACCCGGCGCAACGGTGGCCACCGCGTCATCAGTCTCGAGACGCCACAATAAACCGCCATCATCCGCTGACACTGCATACACTCCGTGGCCCTTGCTCCCGATGTAGACGGTCCCGCTTCGGACGAGCGGAGGCGCGACAATCGTGTCTCCAGTCGAGAGCCGCCATTGCTGTGTCCCGGTTTTCGCTGACACTGCGTACACGAACCCACTCAAGTCCGAGACGAAGACGGTATCCCCAACGACCGACGGGGATGTAACGATGATATCCGCAGCCTGGAATTTCCACTGAAGATCGCCACACACGGCATCTACCGCGTAGAGCGCACCAGACATCGATTCGAGGCTTCTCGCGTCATCTGGATCATACCCGCAGACGTAGACAGTGCCGTCGACGACAGTCGGGGACGACTGACCACCCCCGACTGCCAACGACCAGCGTTCGCTACCAGTTTCAGAATCAAGAGCGTAGAGCATATCGTCGTCGCTGACGACGTACACGGTATTATCGACGATCGCTGGAGACGACTTCACCATATTCCCAGTTCTGACCGACCACTGCTGTGTGCCGTCTGTCGCGTCCAGCGCATATACGTGAGCATCATCACTCCCGACGTAGACGGTGCCATCGGCCACAGCGGGTGACGACGCGATACGTCCCCGCGTCTGATACTGCCAGCGTTTTGCGCATGTCTCCCGCTCTAGTGCGTAGACGTGGGTGTCTTTGCTTGCCACGTAGACCGTCTCATCCGACACCGCTGGTGACGAGTCGATCCAGCCCCCGTTCTCGTGAGCAAGGCCAGCTACACTGTCGAAACGCCATCGGAGAGTACCGTCCCTGTCGAGCGCGTAGAGGTGGCCGCCATCGGTCCACCCACCGGTCGCACAGTACATCGTTCCATCGCGAACGGCAATTCCACGTACAGTATCAGAGAACTCGCGCTGGGTGGTGAGCGTAGCGGCATCGTGATCAGTCATGTCGCACTCGACATCGAACCGATGCGTCGGGTTGTGCATCCGGAACTGGGCCACACACAAACGACACACTGAATCAGCATGAGTGTTGCCCGGTCGTAAAGTAGTCACCGACGGCTCCTGACCGACGCCACTACTAACTGATTCGGCGCGAGACACTGGTGTATGCTGGATCTCGGGTGAGTTGAACTCGACGAACTGCACTCCAAAAGTGAGGTCCGCGAGATGCACGAGACGGTGCTCAACGACGCGGAGCGTGAACTTGAGGGCTCCGCTCTCGATGACTGTATCGCGACAGCCACTGTCGACGCGTACCGACACTACCGAAATCTCCACTGCGACGGAACGTCTCGACTGGCAGCAGCGTTCACCCGAGGGTGGCTGTAAGTCACTACGAATAATTTGAGGCGTTAGTCCCTTTCTCTGTGGGCGGGACCGCGTGACCGATGCGCAGCCTTCAGCGATCAGCTGTTTTGGACGAGAGGATGTTTCGAGGGGCCCAACAGAGTCAATTATATTTCCAGGGGATGTGTCTGTTCAAATCTCGATATCGACCTTCTATGGCTTGTTTAGACGCCAAAGACAACGACTTGATCAGAAAGAGAAGATAACGCTAAGACTAGCTATCCGGTTTGGGAACGTCGCCTAAGGTTCCGAGACCGTCGATGTCGGTGGCTGTGAAGAATACAGCTCCATCGACCAATACCGGCGGTGAAGTCACCTCATGGTGGAACCCCGGATCGAACCCGTAGTACCACCGCATCTCTCCTGATCCGCGATCGAACGCACTAATAGTCTTCTTCTCGGGGGCAAATTCGGGGGTACTGACTGGGAAGATGATCGTATCAGTTCCGAGGCAAATCCCCGATTTGTATACTGGAGTGTCGCGGTGCCATCGTACCGTTCCGGTTTCGCTGTCGACTGCGACAGCGCCGTACGAGCTGGTAACGAATACAATCCCGTCGTCAACGGCGACCGTGTGAGGAACGACAGCGTCGTCCTCACCGAACGAGCCGAGTTCACGGCGCTGGTCACCGGTTTCTCTGTCGTGGACGGCGAGCGTTCGGTCGTCGGCAACGAACACTCCATCCTGAGTCGCAACGGGCGCGGCAGATTCGGGCGTGGCCGTGAGCTCGCTCTGCCAGAGATCCGAGCCATCCTCTACCGAGAAGGCAGCGAGTGACGGCGATCCATCCACGTCCCCGACAGCGAATACGCGTCCGTCGTATACTGCAGGTGCATGGACGAGTTGACGTACCGTGTTAGTTTCCCAGCGCCTCTCCCCGTCCGCTGCCCGGAACGCCTCAATACCCCTGTCGGAAGCAACTAGCACCGTCCCGGTGGCCTCGTCCGCGACGAGCTGTTCAACCTCGTTTATCGATTCCGTCCAGATCTGCTCGCCGGTTTGGGAATCAAGCGCAACGAGTTCCTCGCCGTACGCCACGAGGCAACGATTGTCGACAACGACAATGACGTTGTCTCCGCTGGCGTCGAGGGTAGTCCGCCATTGTTCAGTGCCATCCTGTGCATCGAGGGCGATCGCACTTCCGTCGTTACTGGGGTCGAAGTTCGTCGTGTATACCGTCCCATCGGAAACTGCAGGCCGCCACCGCGTGAAGGCTTCCGATGTCCATGCCAGGTTTCCCTGTGGCGGAGCGGAGACGTTCGCTGCGAACGTATTCGCCCCGTTGGCTCCGTACTGTGTCCAGGTGCCTGTCGGATCGTCCGGCAAGGGTGTGTCCGAGTCCAACGACGGGAGCATCGACAGACATCCCGAGAGAAGTCCACTCGCGGCGACACTCGCTGTCGCCAAGAACCTCCTTCGATTCACATCTGACCGTAGACTAACGAATGTATAGTATTGTGGCTGTGTTAAAATCACTTTGTAGTCTCCCAATTTGGTGAATATTGGGAGATTATCGAGGCGGGATTGGAAGCGGTAGAATATCTAGACGAGCTGTAGCGCGTCGACTGCCGGGCCATGCTGTTGCCTACACCCAACCGTGAGTGGGCGAGATTCCGTTCGCTACGTGTCATGATTCGGTGAAGGCTGGAATGCGCCTCCGCCCCTCGGCAGGCGCTCAAAACTTAACCAACGCTCCAGCCAGAGATCCCGAACTGTTGGTTAATCGCCAGAGCCCCGGATGTGGAACCTATCGGCTGTCGACACCGATGTCGGCCGTTTCCTACAACGATTCCTGTCGGGAGATCGCTGTGTCCATTTATTCCCAGACCATCTCGAACGCCGGCGGATCACCGGTCAGGTCCGGCAGCGTGGTCTCCGATTGGTGGCGGATCGTTTCTTGTTGCTCGTTCGGGAGTCCGTCGTTCAGCAATTCCGAGGCGAAGCCCCGACCTCAAGAAGCGAGGGCTTCCGACTGGTCCGAAGCACGACGCGAGTAGGCCGGGGAGGAAGCCGACACAAAGTGACGCAAACAACGAGACGGTAGCGGTACATGCGGAAGCGACAACACAGACTGCGTTCCTCGCCCACGTCGGGGGGCGCAGACGCACCAGTAGACGTGCGTATACATGGTAGGACGTTGAACGGCGACGGCTATCGGTCAACCACCGAGAGTTGATCGCTGGGAGTCCACACCAAAGCACCTCCCTCAAGGACCGAGGCGCGTATGCGCCGAGGGAGTAGGGTGGGGTAGTTTACTAGCTCTGTGTCATGGTCGTTCGAGTTGCCGAGCATCGGCACCAGTATATACCATACCCAGCAAAAAGAGCGTAATGCCCTCCACCGAAGAACGACAGAAAGACGTCCTGTTACTCGGCTTCGGTATCCAACTCTCGCTGTTCGCTGTACTGATTCCGGCACTCTTCCCGCTGGTTTTCGTTAGCGGTTTTATCCTACTCTGGGTGCTGATTGACGAAACGATCCGACGGTTGGACGAGTATTCTGACTCATGAATCCCGCTATCTCACCACTATATTAATACAATTTGTGATAAATATATCCATCATTTTCTAGCCGTATCGACCGACTATGAACACACCAGGACCTCGTACAAGATATGCGCCTTGTATGCAGTAGCGTCTTCGCCAACTACTCGGTCTCTGTCAGTAACGGCGTGCTGAATATAGAGGATGCGTCGTTCACGCCGAACTCTTGTTTGGAGCGAGTATCCGCTGGATTCCAAAGTCGCTAGTTGTCCACTCTGGCTCAAGAGACCAGTTGCTGACACGTAGTGATCAGAATGACGCGACTGAATCAGTCGCCTGATTCAGCCGCCGTCCGGATGGATGCGTGATGAGGCTACCAAAACTCAAACGCATCCTCACAGATCCGGACGAGTACATTTCGAACAGCCAGTTGAAGTCTCTTAGCATGGAGTTGCTTGAGCTGATACCGATGGAAGGAATCGAGGGCTCTGGCCTCGATTCCGAGGAGATCATGGAAGTCGTCTTACGAGCTGCTGTTGACACAACCTCAGTCAACGGCGTCACAACGAATACTGAGGACACGCCAAACCGCGAGCCAGTGATGGACTGGTTGCACACCCTGGAGAAAGAGCCGATGCTCGATGCTGTCAACGATATCCTCGCACTGGTGGCAATGACGGTTCTCGACCGCGGCGGGTCGAGAACCATCTGTCTGGACTTCATGGACAATCCGTTCCACGGTCATCCAGACGACGAGGACGAGTTCAGGAGAATGGAAGCACGGGACGGAACCACGAAGTGTCACCGGTACTGTACTGCGTTCGTCATCGCGCAGGGAAAGCCACTAACACTGGCAGTTGAACCAGTTGATGGCGAGGACAGCAAGGCCGACGCGGTCGAGCGCGTGCTCGCCCGCGTCGAGACATATCCATTCGAGACCGACCAGATCCTCATGGACAGAGACGCCTTCGTCGGGGAGTTAATCGGTGTTCTTCGGGAGACAGCACCGCCAGTCTTTCCGGTCATAACCCGGAAAGACTCGCTCCGGGAGAAACTTGCTGTCACTGCTTCGCATATGACAGAAGAGACGGTCTGTGAAGACAAAGAGTACGAACAGACGTATCCGCTGGCAGTGAACGTCACCTACCAGAACGGTGATCGTGGAAAATCAGGGCTCAAACAAACGGGCTACGCGGCGTACGGTCTGGAAGACCGCACGCCGCAGCAAGTGGCGCAGGTCTACAACCATCGGTCACGGATCGAGAAGAGCTATGAGAAGTTCCGCGAAGCGCGTGCTTTGACAACGACGCCATCGACGATAATTCGGCTCTTCTACGTGGGTGTCGGGTTCCTGTTGGAGCAGTTGTGGCTCGTGTTGCAATGGGCAGTGCTCGCCCGGCCACGGCGTGGCGGGCGAGCACTCCCGACAGATTTCACGTTCAGTGATGGGTTTCTCCACGGGATCGAGCAGGTGTTAGACGATGAGCTCGGCTGGAAGCAAAAGCATCGGACAAACAGTGAAGGGTTACCACCAGGATACGAGCACGGACTCGGCTGAGCCGCCTCGCTTCGGCTGAAGCGAGGCTGGCGAACAGCGACAGCTATCTTTTGACGGTCGTCGAAATAACTGCCACAGCGGACAACAGCCAAGTATTTGATATTTTTCTAACTCGGTGCAGCGTCAGGAGTGGAATTCGTCTCGTTTCGGCCTTCTTATCGTGTTAAACCGGACTCTTGCCACCGGCGCTATCGATAGAGTGGACAACTAGCGAAAGTAGAAGAGGAGACTCAGTATACCAGTTAGAACAATTCCCACGATAACGGGGAAGACACCTGTTGGGTCGGGACTAATGACAAACGAAACGGGGAATCCGAGAAAGAGTGCCACCAAGATGGAGAGGAGCATTAGTACCGTGGAGTTCATATCCTTATCTCCGATTGTGGATTCGATAAAAGTGTGTGTCTCACAACTGAATTCACAGGATACCGATCGGGTCAGGCCCGCGCGTTAATCAGGGAGATCTCGTCGACGAGATGGGGCAGATTTGGTGTCCCGAACCCGAGCGCAAGCGAGGCTGATCAGCCGGGAACCAACCGATCACAGTCACTCATCGTACGCTTTTCTATTCCCTGAATCTCCGCCAGAACTCGCCTCGACCCCGCATTTCGGGCAGAAATTCAGATCTACATTTCCGTATTGGGTTAGATCAGTCCCGCAACTGGAACAAGTTGATTCTGGGGTTCTCTCAGCTCCACACTCTGGACAAAAATCCACATCAGGACACTCTGATAAGTCAGCCCCACAGGTAGAACACTCCGTCTCCACGTTCTGCTTAGAGATTTCATCACTCGCCTTCGTATTCTCTTCTTTCAACGCGTACACGGTGATCCCATCCCCGAAATAGACGGTATCATTGCCAGCTGCTACTACTGGCCCTGCATTATTGTCCGTCTCGAAACACCAGTATTGATTCCCACTCTCAGCATCTACTGCGTATATATCTCCCATACCGCCAGCGGCATAGACAGTCCTATTGACTACTGTCGGAGGACCGAAGTTACCATGTCCATCCGATTCGAAGTGCCAATATTGATCTCCACTATTCGCATCCACCGCGTGTAGGTCTCCACTTCCTACATAGACAGTTCCCTCTACTACTGCTGGTGTAGACGGTGACTTTCCATTCAATTCAGAATACCAACGTTGGCTCCCACTGCTAGCATCCAACGCACACAGAGTGCCGTCGTCTCCCGTGATATAGACAGTACCGGCTACTACCGTGGGTGCCGAAGGTCTCTCCACGTTTGTTTTGGTACACCACTGTTGCTGTCCACTATCAGCATCCAACGCATACACGATACCAGCCTTGCTGTGGGCAAAATAAACCACTCCGTCTGTCACAGCTGGTGTCGTTGCACCAACCCGTTCGCTTTCCCAGCGCCAGCGCTGATCTCCATTGCTTGCGTTGGCTGCAAATACACCACCAGAATGCCCTCCCAAGTAAACAGTTCCATCTACTACTGCAGGTGAATCTTGTGGAATTTGGCCAATTGTTTCCGAGCACCAACGTACATTCCCACTATTAGTATCCAATGCATACAAGTCACCACCTTTGCTTGATATATAGAGCGTATCATTAGTAACCGCTGGAGACCCCCAATACGTATCATCAGTGTGTCCAACAGGATCATGCATTTCGTGACGCCACTGTGGGGAACCGTCCTCACCTAATGCGATGATAACACGTCCTTCATCAACCGTGCAGTAGACGGTTTCATCCCAGACACTGACATGGCCCACCTCCCCTTCTTGAAATGAATAGTTCCATGCCACACGTGGATTTTGTACCACAGGAGATAGGTAGCTCGTCTCAAACCTGTGTGTCGGGTTACACATACGAATATTGCGCATACCAAGAGAATAGGCAACACAAAAATAAAATCAGCGCTGCGCTTGATCTCTTAGCACACTAAAGCCGTGGCTTCCGCCTTGCACTACTGTAACTTAGTATCGTGACTCTCGCAGCAGATTCGGCGGCGAGGTCTTCTTGGGGCTGGCCACGGACATCTCTCAGTCCAAACGATCAAGCGAGCCATAGAGTTCCTCGTTCTGAATGTGGGTACAGAACTGTGCGCAGAGCCGGCAGCAGTCCGCGGCATCGGTGAACGTGCGGACACTGGCGTCCCAGCGTGCGTGGACTGCTCCAAGCATCGCACTACGAACCGATGGTTCGGTCGCGACCATGACCCGTTGCGTACTCACCGGTGGAGTCACGTCGATCGCCGGCCCCTGTATTCCAGCTGTTGACAGAAGGTCCTCGAGGACGCTCCCTATTTCGATTCCGACACCGAGGTTATCGCCGACCTGTGGAGCGATGAAAATCGTTGCATTACTCGCCTGCGCAAAGGCGATACTCTGTGTGGCGGCATCCATCTCGCCGAGCGGGATCCCGACGTCGATCGCGAGGAAAGCATTAAACTCGCGGTCGCGGAGGCAGTCCCGCGTCTCCTGAAGGAGCCGCAAGACCTCGTCTTCGGCGTACTCGCCGCTGGTCTCGTCCCACATCGCAAACGACGGGGCATCGGTTTCGACATCGGCGTCCGCCGGCAGCAGCGTGTCGATGTCGAACGTCCGGTATGGGCCCATCAGATAGACGAGAAACTGTTCCCGACGGACTGGGGCGAGCGCCTCTGAATCACCGGCGGCACGGGGGAGATTGTCGATAATCCGTTGCCGCATGCGACTCATCAAGTCATAGCGGAAGTATATAAATATCGGTGTTCTCAGGAATATTCTAGTCGAGAATAACTAAGTACGTGGCGTCCAAACTTACGACCTGAGGAATTCCCAAATGTCCGAAACCGATCGCCATCCAACAGAGGAAGTTCGCCAGCCGGAACCGCCGCTTCCCGAGGATAGCGGGCTGACGCTCGAAGAGTATCTTGCTATGCAACAGGCGATCGGCCACCCGACGCGGTTCCGGATCCTACGCACGCTCGTCGCCAACGACGAACTGAGTGCTGCCGATCTCAAGGCCGCGGTCGATGTCGAATCCCACAATTTTCACTACCATCTCGACGAACTGGTCGATGTCGGGCTTGTTGACAAGCGCCAGCGACGAACCGCCGACAGCCAGGGTTTTTACACGTACTATCGGCCGACTGCGATGGGTCGCGGCATCCTTGATCACGGTGTCGAGGAGCTGATGCGCCGTGAACGAGAGTTCAACGACGCCTATTCGTAAGCTGTCGTAGGGTTCTCTGTCCCTCTCGGTGATCTAGTTATCTTCTCGAATTCTTTTTGATACCACAGTATTTCACGACGTTAACCAACAGACTGTCTGATGAGTCGAAATATTGGCTGAAATCTTTCGACGTGTTGACATCCTCCTCCACCTGAAGGCGGGGGAATCCCACGGCACCGCGCCGCTGGATTGGGATATTACGGTTTGCAGTCTACCACTTGTTCCTGCGGTTGGAATCCGCTGGACAAGTCATGAAGGTAGACTCCGGGCTGTGCCAACGGTAGCGGGTAGCGTTGCGATAAGGAACGAGGCGGTCAAAAGATCGAGTGGTCTATGCTCAGTTTCGATCGCCTCACCGACGATAGCGGTTGTATCGAGTTAGAATTTCTGGAGCGAGAGGCGACACCCGAGCCAGCGATGAAGCTCGGTATCCGACTCCATTTGGCTGGACTATCACTTTCGGATACCGTCTCAATTCTTGAAATGTTGGGTGTCAATCGCCATCGAAGCACCGTGCATCGATGGGTTCAAAAGGCCGATTTACAGCCGACAGACGGTGCTGATCCGAATCACGTTGCGATCGATGAAACGGTGATTCAACTGAATGATGAACGATATTGGCTGTACGCTGCTGTCGATCCCGATACCAACCGCCTGCTCCATGTTCGGCTCTATCCGACGAGAAACACCGCAATCACCTCGATGTTTCTCTCGGAATTACGTGAGAAACATCAAGTTGGCGACGCAGTCTTTCTCGTCGACGGTGCACTGTGGCTGCAGGCGGCTTGCCACCGTCACGGGCTCCGATTCCAGCATGTTACATATGGGAATCGGAACGTCGAACGTGTCTTCCGTGAAGTAAAACGACGAACTAACCAGTTTTCAAATACGTTTAGCCACGTCGAACCGAGTACCGCTGAAAATTGGTTACAAGCGTTTGCCTTCGCATGGAACCAGCTTATAAAGAGCAAGGAGAATACCCGTGCCTTTAGGCGCGAGTATTCTCCTCGAATTTCTATAAATAGCGTTCCCGTCAGGTTTAGGGGCTCAAGAGATCAAATGTCTCATGGCCGGCCATGGTAAGAGTGGCAGGTAATTGAATAGGAGAACCAGTGAGGTGGACATATTGCTATCCGAGATTCGTAAACTGACCGCAGTGAAGGTCGGTATTCTGATGGCTGTAGATGCTGCTGAATCAACTGAGCGTGTGTCTACTATAGTTGAACAGAGCGAATACCCGCGACCGACTGTTCTCCGCAATATGAAAAATATGGAGATCGACGGGTGGATTCAGAGCATACAAGAACAGGAAGAAGACGTTCTGATCACGCTTACTGGAACGGGCAAAAATCTCGTTGAATTGATCGAATTCCAAAAAAAAAATTGGATGGGGCTCCGAACGAGATGAGTGAGAGCTGATCACTGAGTACACGATGCATCCGGTAGCCCTGTTTCAACCCCGCCCACGGTGGGGCGGGGAATCCGCCTCGCTACCTGGTTTGAACCGGTGGCCGGTCGCCCGCCCACAGTTCTGACAGTCGAGTTCCTGTGTCGTCGGTACCGACGACACCTGGCGATCAGCCGCGGCCTCGCCAGTAGATTCGGTCAGCACCATCGCTGGAACCAGCCACACCGCGTCGTCGGCGTCGTCGAGGACCTCAGTGGGCCGTGACGCGTTGCGGATGCCGTTCCCTCGATGGTCATAGAGGCGCATCGGGGGCTGCTGCTGGTGCGCCGTGTCTCCCTGCCCGTGCCACCCAGTCCGGTCACGGGAGGAACTGAGAAGCCGCTCTCCCTCCTCTGACGACACCTGTACCGCGTCGGGGAGTGAGGGCCATTGTTCGGCCAGCTGGCGCTCCGGCGCCTCGTCGAGATCGTAGATGAGCGTATTGTCGTCGACGGCCGGCTCCGCCTCGCTAGCGGAAAGGAGGTTCGCCGCGGCACCGCCCTTCGCCACGGCGCCGTAGAACGTGGTCGACTCGACGACCAGGTAGGTGATGCCGAGGAACGTCGTCGACGCTGACTCGTTCGTGCTAGTGGCGTCACTTCCGAGATGGTTGGTGAGGCAGAACCGGCATTTCGTCTGGCCGTCCGGGACTGACATCCCACAGGACTGGCACTCGCCGTCGGTTACATCGGTAGCGAGGCGAAAGCCCACGGCTTTAGCCGTGGGATGAAGCCGACATGATATGCCACAAACCACATGACATAGGCAGGTTGTAATCCCAACGTTTAGGATATTCTATCACATAATGTACTGTGTGAGCGACCGGCCACAGCGAACGAATACCTACACTGCTGAAGCAACCAGCAACAGGTATCGGCAGTGTTTGTTCGACTGGCTGGCCGCCCACGCCCCGCTCTGGAATCAGATCACCTACCGACGCCGCCAAGCCTATTTCAGTGACGATGGCGACGTGTGGGACGCTGACTACACCGACCTGTACGACGAGTATGCCCCCATCCTTGGGAAAGCAACGTGCCAGCAGATCGCTCGCAAGAACAGTGAAGCGTGGCGCAGTCACTTCCGGTTGATTGACAAGTACCACGACGACTCCGGCCCGACAGTGACCGAGAAACCGTCACCACCGGGGTACTGGGGCACTCGTGATGAGGGTTACGAGTTGCACGGCCTCGTCCGCAATGACCTCTACACGTTCGACTGGGACGAAGACCGGAGTACACTCGAATTTGGCGTCGGTGACGTACTCGAAGACCGCTACGATTTCGAGCACAACGAGCGTGTCACGCTCGAAGTTCGGGGCAACCCGCAGTGGAACGGTGACGATAGCCGCTTGGAACTCATCTACGATGAACACGCTGCCCAGCTTCGTGTCCAGCATCCCGTTCGCATTCGACCAGACAATCTGCAACAACAGCGGAAGGATGCTTTCACTCACACACTCGACTCCGAGAACACGACGCAGGCAGCTGCTATCGACGTCGGTGCGAACAACACGTTGGCTGTTGTCACCGAAGGCGGTGAAACCGCTGTGTACCATGCTCGCCCAGAGTTTAATCGGTTCCAGAGCCATTCCGAGCGGATCGCTACACTCCAGTCAGAACTTCCAGAAGAAGAATATACGAGCCATCGCATCAAGCGGCTGTATGATGAGCGGTCACGAAAACGCAATCACAGCCGTGACGCGGCGGTGAAACACGTTACTGATTGGCTGCTTGAGCGGAATGTTGACACGGTGTATGTTGGTGACTTGGCCGATGTACTGGACACTCATTGGAGTACTGACGTGAACGAGAAGACTCACGCCTTCTGGTCACACCGACAGCTACTGGAGCGGATACAACTGACACTCGGTGATGTTGGAATTGCAGTTCCAGAAGTAAGCGAAGCCGATTCGAGTAGCGAGTGTCCCGAGTGTGCAAGTAGTGACGTGACGCGCAATGGCGATTCGTTCCGCTGTCACGACTGTGAATTGGATGCTCATAGTGACGTGGCAGGAGCGTGGAACATCTTGCAGTCTGCAGTTGGGCCGATGGCCCGGCCTGCTGCCCTGTCTGCTGAACGCGGCAGGGACGCACCCCAAGAGGGGGCGTACTGGCAGTGGAACGAACACGACTGGATACCCGCCGATTTTGGGGAACAGTCGCGTTCGCCTGACCAACCCAGCCTCAGCAAACCCGCAAGTTGACAGCCGGGGTAATCGACTGGTTGGATTACCCACGGAGGAATCCCACGGCTTCAGCCGTGGGAGGAGGTCAACGTCGGCGCATCGGGGGAGCCACCAGAGATCGCCGCGACGCGTTGCCATCGGGGGTCATCTTCACACCCGTCGTCCAGCCTCGTGTCCGGAATGTGGGACGCCTCGCCGGTCGGTCGCAGTTCCTCGAAATCTAGATGGCGATCACGCATCGATTGGTGCGTGGTTTGTCCCGGATTCGTATTTCCACGTCAGGGCCAGTCGTCCGCTCCATCTCCCTCTTGAGCGTACTTCATGAACTAAGCTATGCAAACATCTTATACTTCATGAGCAAGTAGACAGGAGTAGCAACTGGGGATCCTCATGAGCAGTAACGACACCAAGCACGTTCAAACTGAACTGAACGAGGACGAATACGAACGCTTCCGCGAGTTTGCGAGAGAACACGGACTCTCGTTGAAAGAAGCCGGCCACGAGGCCCTCATCGAATGGATCGAACGCCAGCAGCAAGCCGACCCCAACGACCCGGCGTTCACCGTCCTCGACGACCTCAAGGACGAATCCCTTCCAGCGTCGGCGGCGACGGACGCCCGTGACGAAGACGATCTCGTCGAGGAGTGGGACGGCAACGACGAATCGTTCACGCTCGCCAACGATCCATCCGCCGAGCCCTGACCGCTGATGGCAGAGCCAGTCGAGACCCCAATCGGGACGGTCACAGCCGAGCATTTCCGTCCAGGCTACGTCCGTCATCAGGTCGTCGTCGGCCCGAAGTTCCTGTACGCGCTGTTCAACCCCCAAGATCAGATGCACGCAGTCTCGCGGGCGTTCATGGCGTTCGTCCGCGACGGCGACCTCCCCTATCGTCGCCTCATCGTCAACGATCACATCGTCGACGAGGCAGCAACCCGGATGAAAAAACAGGTGTCGATGCGGAACGCCGCGTCATTCCTGACGACGCTGGATGAGAGCACGCTCTATCAGTTCGAATCCGTCTCCGAGGATGTTTTTGATGCCGCCAAAGCGACGTTCGTCGAGTGGACGGATCTGGATGCGTCATTCACTGACTTCGTCGTCGCCGCACACATGGACGAGCTGGATGTCGATCATATCCTCACCTATGACCAGCACTACGATACCTTCGACGTGACAACGCTTCCGTATCGCAATCAGGGCTAAAGGTGTCAAGCATGTCCGAATCCCCTCGAGATGGAGTCCTGTCGTGGGATGAATCGATGAGCGCCCGCGACCGCATTCGTGTGGTCGCCGAGACGCTCCGCGAACCCCGGTCGGTCAACTGGATCAGCGAACAGGCCGACGCCGCTTGGAGTACGACCAACGAGGGGCTCCAGGATCTCGTCGACCAGGACCAGCTGCGTCGCGTCGAGGCCGGCGAGACCACGCGTTATGTGATACAAGGAGAATACCCGCGCCTTTAGGCGCGGGATGAATCCGACAACACGGAGTCAATCGACGTTACAAGAGCCACTGTGAGAGTTGGCGATGCGTAGCTTTAATTGACAGACAGCCCTCCATATAGGTAGGACTCGGTTGGGAATAGAGCGATTCCCACCACCCCTACGATGGCGGTCTGTCCGCCCCAAGCAACCAAGCAATAATCGGAACCAGTCTAGTGAACGGTCGGTTCCTATAATGAACCGATGCAGTGCCCGACTGCTGTAAGCAGCAACAAGTAACTCCGAGTCCGCTGAAGTCTGCTGGACTCCCTGAGGCAAAAACAACTCTGGGAGTCCATACACGACCGAGGATAGGAGTACCGGGGGCTTGGCACTCCCAGCAGTCCCACCCGCTACAGTCCGTGAGCATCCCAACGGATTCTTACCGGTTGGATGCTCGGTGGAACTGCAAACCTGAAATCTCCAACGCTCAGGATTCCTCCGCGTGAACGCGGAGGAGGATGTCAATCGAAAACGAGATATGTATTGGGCGTGGATGACAACCACCCGGCACATACTCAGATAGGATGAATGGATTGATTCGCCGGTATCTGGTCGTCCTCTTCCGATTTCTGCCCTTCGCGCTGGCGTTTCTCCGTGACCGGCGACGGTTCATCCTGTTCGGCTCACGAAGGCAAGTCGCTGACGAGAAACATCGCCAGCGAGCCGAGCAGATTCGCGATACGATGCTCGAACTCGGACCGGCATTCATCAAAGTCGGGCAGGTCCTCTCGACACGCCCCGATATCGTCCCACCAGTCTATGCTGACGTTTTCGGAACCCTTCAAGATGAAGTTCCCGAAGATGCGGGGGGAGATCCGAAGCAGGTCGTTGACGAAGCACTTGGCGACGAACTCGATCGGTCGACGCTCGAACCAATTGCCGGTGGCTCGCTCGCGTACGTGTATACTGCCGACTATCGTGATGAGCGAATCGCACTGAAAGTACGACGTCCTGGACTGAAACCCGAGATCGAGCGTGACCTTCGGGTCGTCCGCGGACTGATTCCGCTGGTGAGCCTCTTCGCGAGCGAACGCCAGCAATATTCGATCGAAAACGCCGCCGCCGACTTCGAGGACATCATCTTGAACGAGTTGGATTTCGATCGAGAAGGGGCGATCATGGCTGACATCAGGGAGAACTTCGTCGACGACGATCGAGTCGTCATCCCTGACATCTATGAACACCTGTCCTCGGAGCGCGTGCTGGCGATGGAGTACCTGACCGGCCGGAAAATAACCGACGACGACGCGTTCGACGATGTTGACGTGACGCCACACGAGATGGCAACACGGATCATCGAGGTCTATCTGAAGATGGGTCTCGTCGACGGGGTGTTCCACGCTGATCCCCATCCGGGCAACCTCGCTGTCACTGATGCCGGTCGTCTGCTACTCTTCGACTTTGGGATGAGCGAACGCCTCCCAGCCACCGGTCAGGAGGACATCATCGGGCTCTATCGGGCGCTCGTCCGTCGCGACGTGGACGACCTGGTCGACGCGCTCATCGCACTCGACGTCCTCGAACCACACGTCAATCGTGCCGAGGTCAGCCGGGTTCTCGAACTCGTCATCGAGAATCTCGAAGGCCGATCGGAGATCACCTGGCGGATGATCATCACGGAGTTGACGACAATGCTTCGAGATTTCCCGTTTCGTATTCCGCCGGACGTGATGCTACTCATTCGGGTCGGGACCGTCGGTGAAGGCGTCTGTCGACAGCTTGATCCCGAGTTCGACTTCCTCGCAGTCGTGCGTTCCTTCCTCGTCGAGCAGGGACTCATCGAGAGCGAACTCGATGCAATCATCGAAGAGACGTGGACAGACATTCGCCGATCGCTCCCTGCTCTAGCACGAGTCCCGTCCCGATTCGATCGAACGTTGTATCGGCTCGAACGCGGCGAGCTGGTCGTCCGTACGGAGCCTGTTGGTGGACACAGGATGGGTGATCACGATCTCGGATATGCGGTGCTCGCCGGAGCGCTCGTCGTGGCAGCAGCGATTCTGACGTTTCACGATCAACCGTACGAGCTTCCTGTCCTTGCCGTCGCAGCCGGCTTTCTCCTCGTCTATCTTGTTCGGCGTCGGCTATCATGACATCGGGATTCGGGGGTTACTAAACGAGCAGGCATCGGATTCAATTCTCCGTGTGCAGGATTGCGAATCCGCCTGTATCGTGGGAACTGACCTGCTACACTATACCAGCTCCCACCGTTGGTAGACGGGAGGCGCTTCACAATGGACGCATTTGTCATGAAAAGGGTCGGTGAAACCGGATTCGCGGATAAAGACGTACCGGAAGCCGGCCCAATGGACGCCGTCATTCGCCCGACAAAAGGACTCGTGTGCACGTCAGACGGTCGCGTTAACTTTGGCGTGAGTTGTGCCGGACGGCGAGGGCTTTGAGCCACGATTCTGCTGTCTGCGGTTCGACATGGCTGAAACTAGTTGCGAACGATGAGGTTCGTCGTTCTATCTCCCAAAAGACACGTTCGATGGCATTCCGATTCCCGTGTGAAATCATCTGGAATCGGTACCCGTCTTCGTCGAGGACGTTCACTAGATAATCGGCGTCATCGACGAGAAATTCGACGCCATCTAGCCGATATCGTCGATGAAGCTCGGTCAGAAACCATCGCGTCGTCTGTTTCGTCGTCGCTGGAAACAGCCTGAAATGCAGGATTTCGTTCGTTTGGGGATCGACGGCACCGTACAGCCAGTAGTCGTCACCGTTGATGCGGATCACTTTCTCGTCGACCGCGAGTTGATCCGCACTCACCGTCGAAACCGGCTGTAGCTCGGCCTTGTGCACCCAGTTGTGAACCGCGACGTGACTACGTTTGACTCCCAACTCATCGAGAAACTGACTGGCATCCCTTGTTGACATACCTGCGAGATGACACCGGATACCCACTTGAATCGCCCACTCGGGAGTCCGCTTTCGCTCCACAAACGACAAGTCGATCCACTCGATACACTTGCTGAGGCGTTCGGATTCTGCCATAGACACTCAGAAATCGAACGCCTCATCCTCTAACTTAACGCGACCCGCCGAACTCCCGGAAACCTTATATTATTGCTTTCCGTCTTAGTCCACGCAATGGCGACAGGTACGGTTGCGTTCTTTAACGACACTGGCGGTTACGGGTTCATCGAGACCGAAGATTCCGACGAAGACGTGTTCTTCCACATGGAGGACATCGGCGGCCCGGACCTCGAAGAGGGACAGGAAGTCGAATTCGACATCGAACAGGCCGACAAAGGCCCCCGAGCGACCAACCTCCAGCGACTGTAGGTCCGGGCACCACCCGACCGCTCGAACGGCGCTGGACGAGCACTTCCTTTTTCACCCACCCGAAGCCGCCGCTACAGCGTCCCGTCCGCCGCCCGCTCTCGCACGGTCGCCGCCCGCTCCCTGATCGCCTCGTACGCCGATTCGGACTTCCGGTCGACGTGACTGTACATCAGTCCCATCCGCCCGGTTCCACGGAGGTGGTCCTCGTGGTCGTCGAGGAAGTCCCAGTACAGCGCGTTGAACGGGCAGGCGTCCTCGCCCGTGGTCGCGTCCACGTCGTACGGACAGTCCGCACAGTGGTCGCTCATTCGGTCGACGTAGCTGCCCGAGGAGACGTACGGTTTCGAGGTGAACGCGTCGGTGGCGAACGTCCCCATTCCGAGGACGTTCGGCGTCGTCACCCAGTGATAGGCGTCGACGAAGCCGAAGTGGAACCACTCGTTCAGCCGGTGTGGGTCCGCGCCGTACAGCGTCGCAAAGTTCGACAGCACCATCAGACGCTCGATGTGGTGGGCGTAGCCGTCGTCGTAGACGTGCGAGACCGCCTCGTCGAGACACCGCATCCGCGTCCCCTCGCCGTCGTAGAGGGGAGGGAGGTCCCGCGAGCGGTCCAGGAGGTCTCCTTCGGCCAACTCCGGCATCGTCCGCCGGTAGACGTGGCGCATGAACTCCCGCCAGCCGAGAACCTGCCTGACGAAGCCCTCGACGCTCGCGACGGGCGCGTCGCCGCGGTCGTAGGCTGCCACGGCGGCGTCGATTACCTCCCTCGGGTGGAGCAGACCGAGGTTGAGCGACGACGAGAGGAGCGAGTGGGCGAGCGCCGCCTCTCCGCCAACCATCGCGTCTTGGTACGGGCCGAACTCGGGGAGCCGATGGGTGACGAAGTGGTCGAGGGCCGTCAGCGCCTCGTCGCGGGTGACGGGCCAGTCGAACCTCTCGGCCCGCCCCCAGGTGTCGAACCGATCGGTCACCCAGGCGAGCGTCTCCCGGGTCAGGGCGTCCGGTTCGAACCGCGGGACCGGCGGCGGCGACCAGTCCGACGGCGGTGTCTCTCGGTTCTCCTCGTCGTAGTTCCACCGTCCGCCCACGGGGTCGTCGCCGTCCATCAGCACGTCCTCTTGGCGGCGCATCCACCGGTAGAAGTCCTCGTGGCGGAAGTCGTCACCGTCGTGCCAGTCGTCGAACGCCGCGGGCGAGCGGAGGAACCGGTCGTCCTCCACGAGCGTCAGCGATCCGCCGCGGGCGTCGACGAGTTCGTGCAGGCGCTCGCCGGCACCGTGGCTCGGGGGCTCCATGAGTCGAAGGTCGTCGCCCGGATACGCCTCGAAGTGGTCGTCGAGACCCGCTCCGAACGTCTCCGCCCGGCGGTACGCCACCTCGTACCCCGCCTCGCGCAGTCGGTCCCGAGCGTGGCGCATCGCGGCGAAGACGAGCGTGAGCTTCTGTGGGTGGTACGATCGACGGTCGGCGAAAGCCGTCGCCTCGATCAGCAACACCCGGTCAGCGCCGTCGAGGACGTCGCTCTCCGGGTGGAGTTGGTCGCCGAGGAGCCAGACGGTCATGGTCGCCGTTCGAGCGGGACCGGGAAAACGGTGTGCCCGACACCCTCCACGGGTCGGGGGCGCGTCGGCGGCCCGTCGTGGAGTCGCTCGTCCGAGTGGGTTAGAGCAGCCCACCGCCCGACCGAACCGCTTCCAGATCGTCGATATACTGCTGCTCCGTGCCCTCGCGGTCGCGATACGCGCGTTCGACGTAGCCGTCGGCGTTCACGAGGAGGACGAGTCCGATGTGGGTGAACATGTACCCCTCACCGTCTTTCGGTTCGTCCCGTTCGAAGGCGAAGCCGAACTCCGATTCGAGGACGGTCTCGGCTCGGTCCGGACCGTCCGGACGCAGGAAGTGCCAGTTGCCGGCGTCCAGGTCGACGTTCATCGCCTCCGCGTACTCGCGGAGACGACCGGCCGTATCGCGCTCGGGGTCGAACGTGATCGGGTAGAGTCCGATCCCGTCGGCGTAGTCGTTCCGGACGCTGTGTATCTGTACCTCGCGGAGCGCGGAGACGAGGCGCGGACAGATGCTGTTGCAGTTCGAGTAGAAGAAGCTCACCAACATCGGTCGATCCACGCCGTGCAGGTCGATCGACTCCCCGGTCAGCGGATCGGGGAGGCTCACGTCCGGAATCCGTTCGCCCCACGCGGGGTAGGCGAGCGCCTCGCTCGTCACCCCCTCCCTCCGCTCGGGTTCGCCGAGCGTGGTGTTCGGGTCGCCACCGCCGAGGCAACCGGCCACCGCACCGACTGCCGTCGCGCCGAGCGCACCGAGATACGTCCGTCGGTCCATATCCGTCGTGACGATACGGACCCGATGCTCAAAGCGCGTCTGGTCCGGCCGTCGAAGCTGTTCAGACGAGGCCGAGATACCGGAGCGACGCGACGGCTTGGGCCAGTCCGGCGAGGATCATGGCGACGCCGGCCAGTCGCTGAACGGTTCCGATCCGCTCGCTCCACGCCCGGACTGCGTCGCTCCCGACGGCCGCGAGGAGCGTCGTGCCGGTCAGGGGGAGCGCCGCCGCCGCGGCGTACCCCCCGACTGCGACGGCCGCTTGCAGCGGTCCGAGCGTGAGCGCCTGGGTGAACACGCCGACGACGACCGGGACGACACAACCCGCGGCTGCGAGGGCGTATCCCCCGCCGAACACGGCCGCCCCAGTGACCGACGCACGACGCTCCGGTAACCGGATGTGGAGACCCGGCGTCCGTCCGGTCGAATAGAGGACGCCCAGACCGACGAGCACGGCGCCGGCCAGTGGTTCGAGGAGTGTCAGGCGCCGAACTAGCCTCCCACCGACTGCGAGCAGGACACCACCCGCCGACGCGAGGACGGCGACGGCTCCCGCCGAGGCTGCGAGGCCACGGATGGCTGCCCCGCCCACACCACCGTCGGCCGTCTGGAGGGTGTAGCCGACGTATCCCGGCAGGAGCGGGTAGGCACAGGGGGCGAAAAACGTCGCGAGGCCGGCACTCACCGCGAACGCGAGCGTCCCGGCGACGGACGCGTCGGTCACGACAGGACCGAGGCGATCCGTCGATCCAACGTCTCGGTGGACGCGACACCCCCGTGAGACCACGCGATCGATCCCGACGCGTCCGTGACGGCGAGATAGGGGAGGCCGTCGGCACCGAGCGCGGCCAGCAGGCTCCCGTCGGGGTCGTGGCCGAGCGCCCAACGGCCGTCGTTGTCGCGCCACCACGCCCGCAGGGCCTCCCGATCGAGTCCACCGCCGAACCGTTCGTTGGTGACCGAGACGAACGCCACGCGGTCGGCGTAACGATCGTGCACCGCTCCGAGCGCGTCCATCTGCCGGACACAGGGCTCACACCACGTCGCGAAACAGTCGACCACGGTGGGGGTCCCCGTCGCCGGCACGGACGCACGCCCGGCCGTCGATCCGGTGGCGTCGACGGTCGACACCTCGACCGGGAGACGGCTCTCGCTGCCCGTCCCGAGGTCGATCGTGTCGCCGCCGATGACGGCACTCCCGACGAAACCGACACCCACGAGGCCGGCGAGGAGGTGGCGGCGGCCAAGCGTCCGACGAGAAGTCGGATCGTCACTCATCGGCCCGACCTTCGGAGTCGGCGGTCTAAGCGTTCATGGTGCGTCCATCGAAAGCTACCGCTGAGCCTCGATCGCGGCGGAGATGGCGTCGTACGTCGGCTCGACGAGTCGGTCGCCGACGAACACGCCCGGCGTCCCCTCAACCCCGCTGTCGAGCCCCGACTGTCGGTCGGCCTCCAACACCGGGCGGTAGGTCTCGTTGACCGCGTCGGCCTGGATCGCACACCCCGGCGCGCCCACGTCCTCGGCGAGGTCGGTGATGAGCGCCGGCGAGAAGTCACCCTGGTTCTCGAACAGCGCGTGGGCGTACTCGAAGAAGGCCTCGTCGCCGACCTCGTCCTGCACCCCGCGGGCGGCGCTCCCGGCCTGCCACGACCACCGTTCGTCGACCGGGATCGGGAAGTCGTGGTGCTCGAACCGGATCACGCCCGGTTCGACGTACTCCGACCGGAGTTCCGGGATCACCTCGAGGCTGAACGTCGCACAGTGGGGACAGGAAAAGTCCTCGAACGCCGCGACGGTCACGTCGGGGTCGTCCGGTCCCAGCGTCGGTGCCGGCAGTTCGGCCACCGTCGGTTCGTCGCCGGCGTCGCAGTCTTCGGTCCCGCCACCGCCACCGCCGCCGAGACACCCCGCCGAGAGCCCCGCGAGACCGGCCGTCGCCGCGAGATAGGCGCGTCTGGTGCGTTCCATACGGTCGGATCGGGGCGGGCCCGACTTATCCCTCTCGGTCCTCGAGTTCGGCCGCGTCGAACGCGGCCTCGGCCGGCGAATCAGGGCGTTTTTATGCGCTCCGGCGGAAGGTCGTGGCATGAGCTTCGAGAAAGAGGACGAAGTCGTACTCCACGACAAACACAGCGAGTACGACGGCGAGGCGGGGACGATCACACAGGTGATGGAGACGATGTTCGGCGACGCCACGTACACGATCAGCTTCGAGGACGGTCAGGAGACCGGCGTTCCCCAGGACGCCCTCGAACGCGTCGACGACACGGACGACGAGTAACCCGCTGCCCGCACCGTATGTCGAGTGTCCCCTTCCACTACGTCGATCTGCGGACGTTCTGTTACGCCACCGAGGACGAAAAACGCGTCGAGGGGGCACTCCGGACCTACCTCCCCGAGGAGTACGAACTGGAGCGCCAGGTGACCGAAGGTCACCACGGCGACCGGATCGCCATCCTCTCGGCGCGACTGGAGAACGCCGACGACGTGCGGTACGTCCTCGACCGACTCGTCGACCTCCCCGACTACGAGGCGTTCGTCGACGAACTCGACGACCGGGTCTCGGAGGACTGCTCGCTGTATCTCACGCTGGACAAGCAGGCCGCCTTCGGCGGCGAGGTTCGACAAGGGGACGGCATCACCCTCCGCGGGAAGGTCGAGGCCTACCCCGCGAACCGCGAGGCCGCCGTCGAGAACGCCCGCGAGGCGTTCGAGGCCGCCCGCGACTAATACGGTCTATTGTAAGTCAGTACCGGTGGGTCGCCAGAACGCCCCGGCGACCCACCGGTAAACAGTTACAACAAATCCGTATAACCCAGGAGTTCGACCACGCGGTCCGCGCCGACGAAGCCGTCGTCCAGTCGGTCGGTCGGCGTCCCGTCTTCGAAGACCACGAGCGTCGGCACCCGCGTGATGTCGTAGTCCTCGATCAACGCCGGGTCGCCACGCGGGTTGACGAACGCCACGGGCACACCCGTCTCCTCGGTGACGAGTCCGAGCACCGGTTCCATGGCACCGCAGGCGCTACAGCCGGCGGTGTAGAACTCCACGAGCGCGCGGTCGTGAGCCGCGACGAACCGGTCGAGGGCCGCCGCGGTGTCGAGGCGAACGGGCGTCGGCGCGTCGGTCGTCCGGGTGTCGGTCACGCCGACCGATACGTGCTCCGGGCGGGTGAACCGTTCGGCGTCGTTCCCGTCACTCGACGCTCGGGGCGTCCTCGTCGCTCCGTCCGGGGAGGAGCAGTTCGACTTCGAGTTCCGGGTCGCCGACACCCTCGAAGTCGATGTCGAGTTCGACCGGTTCGCCGAAGGCGAAGGGGAGTTCCCACTCGTCGTCGGCGATAGTGAGGTCGTCGCCGTCGCGAAGTCCTTCGCCGAGCGCGATCAGGAACTCGCCCGCCTCGGTCGCGCCGAGTCGGTACTCCCGTTCGAACTCGCGTCCCGTTCGGATGGTCGTTCGCTCCTCGTCCGCGTCGGTGGGTTCTGACATCGTGTCCAGAAGGGGGTCCGGCCACATAGCCCCCTCGGTTCAGTCCGCCCCGACGCGGCATCCCCGCCTCCGACGGCCCCGTCCGTTAGGATGGCGTGACTGCCGGCGCCGTCAGGGCCACTTGATCCCACAGCCCCGCGAGGGACCGGGGTCGAGGTCGACCGCCTCGCCCGCGCGGACGGCGTCGATGGCCTGCCGGACGTAGAACTCCGTCGCCTCCTCGTCCGGGCCGAGGGCGTCGTCGAGGCGGCCGTGGTACGCCAACCGGTAGGTGTCGCCGTCCCGCCGGAAGAGGAAGGGGTCCGGCGTACAGACCGCGCCGTACGCCCGCGCGACGTCGGCCGTCTCGTCCCGGAGGTAGGCGTCGTAGGCCACCCGTCCCTCCTCGACGAACGCCCGCATCTTCTCGAAGGAGTCGTCGGGGTACTCCTCGGCGTCGTTGGCGTTGATTCCGACGACCGTCACGTCGTCTTCGGCGGCGATGTCGTTCAACAGGTCGAACTTCGCCTGTGCGTACGGGCAGTGGTTGCAGGTGAACACGACGAGGAGGGCGTCGGTATCGAAGTCCTCGAGCGTGTACGTCTCCCCGTCGACGCCGGGAAGTTCGAACGCCGGTGCGGGGTCGCCGTCCGCGAGGTCCGAGTCGGACTCTGGGAGCGCCATACCCGCGGTAGCGCCCGGGCGGTGAAATACTGTGGGTCGGCGGCAACGGAGTGTGCAAAAGATTTTTATAGAACCGCTCACAAGCATCCGATGCAATCAGGGTGATCAGCGATGGCCCTGCCGACCGATCCGACAAGTTCGTGGCTCCAGCGCACAGGGTTCCCGAATCAGTTGTTCGAACTCGGGAGCAACGACTACGAACTGTACGAGGAGGACGACGAGTTCGTCCTGAGCGTCGAGACGCCGGGGTTCGACCCCGCGGAGATCGACGTCACTTGGGACGAAGGCGTCCTCAACGTCGCCGCCGAGCGCGAGGACCAGACGCGCGGCGAGCACCGGACCTACCACCGACGGTTCCGCTTCCCGAAGACCGTCGACGACGAGGAGATCGGTGCTAGCTACAACAACGGCATCCTCGAGGTCCGGCTGCCGGTGGTGACGACCGCGACCACCCGAGGCAAGCGGATCGAGATCGAATCCTGAGGCCTCGGTGTAACGGTCGACGCGTCGAACGGCATCCTCGATTATTCGACCGAGACGAGGTAGATCCCGAGCATCGCACACCCGATCCCCGCGACTTTTCTGACCGTCAGCGACTCGTCGAGGAAGGCGATTCCCACGACGGAACTGATCACGAGGAAGGTCCCGAAGATGGGGACCACCGCGCTCACCGGGCCGAGCGAGAGCGCGCGGTAGTACGCGAGGATGCCCACCGCGAGGAAGATCCCGGCCAGATAGAGGTACGGTGCCTTCGGGTGGCCGAGATGCGAGGCGACCGACTGTCCCTCGTAGAGGACGACGGCCACGGTGGCGAGCAACAGGATCCCGTTGGTGATGAGTGCGGCGACGAAACTCGGCACCTTCGGGTCGCCGGTCGTCGCGAAGCCGACCAGCGGTGCGACCGCCGAGTACGCCACCAGCGCCACCAGCGCCCACTGGACATAACCCATGCACGGTATCGGGTCGAGTGGACAGTATAGGGTTTCGGTCCCGGAAACCACCACGAACCTCCGGTCGTCAGGACGGGGGCGGGGTCTCCGCCCAACCACGGGCCGCCGGTCACTCGCCGATCCACACCGAGGCGAAGGCGTCGAAGAAGTCCTCGTCGGTCGCCACGAGCGCGTGTGTCACCCGGAGCTTCTGTGCGCGCTCGGCCACGTCGCCGACGAACGCGTCGACCCGCTCGCGGTACCGGTCGGCGAGCCTACCGCCGAAGTACGTCCGCCGGGTCAGGTCCGACTCCACGTCCTCGAATATCGTGTCGCCACCGACCTCCGGATCGAGTTCCGCCGGCGAGAGGGTCTGGACGAGCACCACCTCGTTGCGGGCGAGCGACGCCACACCCGTCTCCAACCCGTCGAGATCACCGATACAGTCGGTGACCACGACGACCAGCGACCGCGACCGTATCGACGCCGCGTACGCTTCCAACGCCGACTCGAAGTCCGTCTCGCCCTCGGGGGTCGTCTCGTTGAGGCGGTCGACCAGCGCCAACACCTCGCCACGCGTCGACTTGCCGGTGTCGATGCGCTCGACCCGGTCGGTGAACAGCGAAAACCGGAAGTCGTCGTGTTCCTCGGCGGTGAGGTAGGCGTAGCCGAGGCCGAGTTTCGCGCCGAACTCGAACTTGTTGTGGTCCCCCTCCCCGAAGTCCATCGACGCGCTCGCGTCCAGGAGGACGTGGACCGTGAGGTTGCGCTCCTCCTCGAACTGCTTGATGAAGTACTCCTCCGTGCGGGCGTAGAGCCGCCAGTCGATCAGGCGGGTGTCGTCGCCCGGTGAGTAACGCCGGTAGTCGCTGAACGTCAACCCCTCGCCGACGCTCGGCGACTCCCGCTCGCCCTTCTTGATCGCCGTCGTCTGCTGATCTAGCGACGCCCCGAACCGATCGAGTTCGTCGAGGAAGTCGGGGTCGATCATCTCAGGTCTCGTCCACGAGCGTCGCGATCACGTCGTCGGCCGTCAACCCCTCGCGTTCCGCCCGGAAGTCGAGTAGGATGCGGTGACGCAACACCGGGGGCGCCATCTCGGCGACGTCCTCCCACGAGACGTGGTTGCGCCCGTGGAGGAACGCCCGCGCCTTCGCCGTGAGGACGAGCCCCATGCTCGCCCGCGGACTCGCGCCGAACTCGACCGTCTCGGCCTCGCGGGTCGCCCGGACCAGTTCGATCGCCCGGTCGCGCACGTCGTCGGCGATGGGCATCTCGCGGACGAGCGATTGGATCTGCTGGATCTCCGACCGCGTCACCACCGTCTCCACCGGCGGGGTCGACTCCGACCCACCCCCGGTGTAGAGGTTCACGATGTCGCGTTCCTCCTCGGCGGAGGGGTAATCGAGGACGAGTTTCAGCAGGAAGCGATCGGTCTGGGCCTCCGGGAGCGGGTAGGTGCCCTCCTGGTCGATCGGGTTCTGGGTCGCCAACACGAAGAAGGGCCGCGGGAGGTCGTACGTCTCGCCGGCGGCAGTTACCTGCTTCTCCTGCATCGCTTCCAGTAGGGCGGCCTGGGTTTTCGGCGTCGCGCGGTTGATCTCGTCTGCGAGGACGACGTTCGCGAAGATGGGGCCCTTCTCGAAGACGAACTCCCTGTTGCCGCCGGACTCCTGGATGATCTCCGTCCCCGTGATGTCCGAGGGCATCAGGTCGGGCGTGTTCTGCACCCGCGAGAAGTCGAGGTCGGTCACGTCCGCGACGGTTCGAACCATCGTCGTCTTCCCCAGTCCGGGGTTGCTCTCCAGCAAGGCGTTGCCGTCCGCGATGATGCAGACCAGCAGGCGTTCGAGCACGTCGCGTTGCCCGACGATGCGCTTGCCGACCTCCTCGCGGACGTCGCCCAGTCGTTCCTGTAACGCGTCGACGTTGTCGTTCATGAGTCGTCGGTCTCCTCCCGGATCCGTAGGTTGTACTCGCGGATCAGTTCCGCGTCTTCGAGTCGCTCGCGCTCCGAGAACCCCGCACGCTGGCTCTCGACCGTCCCTGAGTCGTCGAACCCGCTGTCGTCGTAGGCGGCGGCCGACTCGGTGTCGACGTCGCCGCTCCCGGCACCCTCGGTATCGACCGACGCGTCGAGGTTCTCCTCGCCCTCGGGCACGTCCTCCGGTTCGCCGAGGATCGACGACCCGTCCTCCAGCCCGGTGTACTCCGTGTCGGTGCCGCCGTCCGGTTCGGCCTCGGGCGCTCCGCCGACGCCGCCCGCGAGCGACACGTCGACGACGGCGAGTTGGATCGTCGCGATGCTGACGGCCGCGACGACGACGACTGTCACCGCGACCCGCCGGAGGTCGAGCAGACCGATGCTGGAGGCCGCCCGCAGGTCGTCGAGGACACTCTCGTAGAGACGGAGCGCCATCCGGGAGCGGCCCTCGCGGTTCACGGTGTCGCGTGCCGTCCGGAGCGCCTCCCGTAACTCGGGGTTCGCGGCCTCGAACTGTTCGACGAGCGGCCGGCGCACCCGCCACGCGACTTCGGAGACGAAGACGACGAGGCCGACGGCGAGGCCGACGACGACGCCGCTCGCGACCGTCGGGTCGGCGGGCGCGACGCCCGCCGATCGGAGCGCCGACAGCACGGCGTCGGGGAGCGGCAGGCGCGCGGGGAGCTCGGGAACCCCCGTGACCGTCGCGACGAGGTTCACGAGCAGCGTCGCGAGCGTCGCGTCGACGACGGCGTAGATGACTGCCACCTTCCACCCCTCGCGGCGGATCTGGGCGAGGGCGCGGCGGATCTTGCGCTCTTCGGGTGGGGGATCGGCGGTCTCACCGTCGGATGGTGTCGTCTCGGACATCGTCAGTTACACTCCGGCGGCGGGTCTTCGAACTCGGCACACACCGACGCGAGGTCGCTCTCCGTCTCGTCGAGTCGGTCCCGGAGACGGTCGTTCTCCGCTTGCAGGTTCTCGTTCGACTGCTCTAGGCTACTGATATCGGACTCCAAGTCCGCCACCTGATCGTTCAGGTCGTCGACGTCGGCCTGCAGGTCGTCACGCTCGTCACGCAGGTCCGCGTTCTCGGATTCGAGGTTCCCCACCTCGGATCGGAGTTGGTCGTTCCGGGTTTCGAGTTCGTTCGTCCGCTGTTGTAACTCCTCGACCTGGTCGCGGGCCGACTGGAGGTCCTGCCGGGTCGACGCGAGTTCCTGCTCGGTCGACTCCAGTTGCCCCTCCGTCTCTTCGAGGTTCTCGGACACCTGCCCCACGTCGCTCCGGGTGGTCTGCAGGCTCTCGTTGAGCTCCTGCAGTCGCTGGCGGGTCTGCTGGAGGTCGCTCTCGGTCGATCGGAGGTCCTCCCGCAGGCGTTCGTTCTCCTGGCGGAGTTGGCTGTTCTCCGTGTCGAGGTCCTCGACCGACTCCTGGTAGTACAGCGTCGCGCCCGCGGTGCCGGCGACCGACAGGCAGATCAGGAGGGCGAGGGCGAGGTTGATCGATCGGCCGATGAGGCTCATGGGAGACCGCTCTCACTCCTCGTTCGGCCGTTGTACACTTGAAGCCGCCGGACGATCACTTCGGTCAGAAAGAGGAGGAGCGCGGCCGTCAACAGCGCCCAGTCCCAGGACCGTCGCACGTCGCGCACCCGGGTGGACCGTTGGCGGGCGAACTCCGCGATTTCGGCGGCGTCGCCGCGGTCGAACTGCTTGCCACCGGTCGCACGCACGGCGTCGGCGAGCGCCGTCGACGTGCCGAAGCCGGCGTACTCCGCCGGGTAGTTCGCGGCGTAGGTCGCGCCCGCAGCCGTCTCGAAGCCGACCGAATCGGGGGTCGTCCGTGCGCGGTAGACGCCCTCGTCGGTGGCACCGAACGAGAGGTCGGTCCCCTCGGGTGGCGCGGCGCCGCGGTAGACGACCGTCGTCGACTCCCCGACCCGCGTGTCGGCCACGTCGGTGACGCCCGTCGCCTTGCGCTCTGGGTCGCCGATGGCGTAGTTGACCGACTTGGTGACCAGCAGGGAGTCCGGCTGTCGGAGCAGGCCGTCGAGTCCCCCGCCCTCCTCGTAGGTCGTGATCGTGGCGACCCGGCCGAGGCCGTACCGCCACGAGGCGGCCGCGGGGGTACCGTCCGGTCCGGCGACGAGGAAGTTCGCGCCCGGACGCATCGACACGTCGTTGGCGCGGCCGGGGTTCGACTCCAGCGTGACGCCGCTGGTGACGAAGTGCGAGGAGTCGACGACGGTGAGCCCCTCGCCCTCGAACTGCCGGCTCCCGCCGCCGAACAGGAGGCGCAGGCGGTCGGTCTCGTCGGCCCGGAAGTAGTTGCCTCCGGACTCCTCGGCGATTCGTCGGAGAACACCCTCGTTGACGTTTCGCCCCGCGCCGACGGCGATCACGCGGATCCCCTGTCGACCCAGCGCGTTCGCCACCACCGCCGACCGACTCGCGGTGTCGCCGCCGTCGCTGACGAGGATGACCGTTCCCCGCTGCCCGCCGAGCATCTCCTCGGCCCCCCGGAGCCCGTTGGCGATGTTGGTCGCGCCGCCGGCCTGGAGACGACGGATTCGATCCTCGATGTCCCCCCGCCCCTCGCTCAGTTGCACGGGGTCGGCGACGCTGTAGGCTCGCTGGTTGAACCCGACGACGCCGACGGTGTTGTCGTCGTCGAGTTGCGAGAGGGCGTCGAGCGCGATAGCCTTCTGGATCCGCATCCCGTCGCCGGCGCTCCCCGAGACGTCGATCAGCATGACGATCCGTGCGCTCCCCGGGCTGGACTCGCCGAACGTGACCGGGAGCATCGAGGCGACCGAGGAGTTGGCGTAGTTTCCGTTCTCGAAGCTGTCGGGGCCGCCCGCCATCAACAGCCCTCCGCCGTCGATGACGAACCGCTGGAGTTCGTCGACGTTCCCCATGTCCCCGGCGGCGACGTTCTGGACGACGACCGCGTAGTAGGGATCGAGGTTCTCGGGCACCGACTCGGCGGTCTCGACGTCGTACAGTTGGCCCAGATACTCCCGGAGCGGGTACTCGCCGCGGGAGACGTACAGCACGCGGGGCTGATCGACGACTCGGACGGTCTTGCGCGCCACGTCGTTGACCTCGAACTCGTCGTCCCCGTCGATTTCGGCCGTGATCCGGTGGTCACCCGTCGACTCGAACGTGTGAGAGACGGGGACGCTCCCCGTCCCCTCGGCGATCCGCTCGCTCGCCACCTGCTGGCCGTCGACGGAGACGGTCACTTCGACCGGGTCAGTTGCCTGCACGCCCGAGACCTGCACCAGGAACTGGCTCTCGACGCCGACGCTCGCCTTGCTCGGACCCGAGAGGGTGACGTACCGTTCGGTTCGCGTCGGCTCGGCGGAGACGGCGCTGATCGTGGCGTTGACCGACCGGGCGAACTCCGCCGTCTCGGCGAGGCTCCGCCCGCCCGTGACACGACCGTCGGAGACCACGACGACCGAGCCATTCTCGCGGACGTTCGCGGCGACGCCGTCGCCGATCCGGGAGTCGGTCCCCTGCCCGATCGTCGAGACGGTCACCGGAACCCCCTCCGCCTCGACGTCTTCGGCCAACTCCTCGGCGACCGCCGGCGAGACGGCCGTGCTGTCCGAGCGATCGACCAGCATCGACACGCTCGGATCGCCCTGCGTCTCGGTCGTGACGACGGTGAAGGGGCCGGCAGCCGAGACGACGATCAGCGTCGCGACGACCACCCTGGCGGCGAGCAGGAGCCGTCTGCTCCGCCGCGAAGCCGTCCCCGAGGCACGGTAGCGGACCAAGAGAACGAGCGCGGCGACGGCGACCGGCAACGCGAGCAGCGCCGCCGGGCGTTCGAGGCCGACGACCGTCCCCTCGACGGTCGTCCGGACCGACAGGAGCGCCCACATCACAGATCACCCCGGCGACGGAGATACGCCACCTCGCCGACGACGGCGAGCAACGCGGCCAGCGCGACGAGGGGAGTCAGCGGACGGGGTACCTGTCGCTCCTCCTCCCGCGCCCGGACGCCGGTCACCCCTTCGCGCTCGTCGAGCGACGCCGCGGCCACCTCCGACTCGGTCGCGCTGTACAGCGAGACGCCGAGTCGTCGGTCGTCGCCGACGGCGTAGAACCCGGCCCGATCGAGCGGGACCGCCCGAGCCGAGACGGTGCCGTCGGGTGTCCCCACCTCGGTGGCGTCGTCGAACCGGAGGGTCGATCCAGTCTCGCGGTTCAGGGCGTCGAGTGACTCCCGGCCGGCCAGGTAGAAGGTCGCCCGCTTCCAGAAGACGGGGTACTGGTAGTTGAACCGAAAGGGGTCGTCACCCGCGACGTAGCCGTAGTAGAGCACGCGTCCCGCGTCGCGCCTGTCGGTCGCGACGACCGGCGTTCCGTCGCCGGTGTCGACGAGGGCCGTGCCGGACCGGAGCGAGCCCTGGAGGTAGCGCTCCGGCGGCGGGAAGTCGATCCCGCGAGTGAGTTCGTCGTTCGCCACTCGACCGATCGAGGGGTTGGTCCCGACGCCGGTCGGCGAGAGGAGGAGGAGGTCGCCGTAGGTCTCGGGCGGCGACTCCTGTGCCAGAACGCCGACGCCGCCGCCCGCGTCGATGAGGTCCCGACCGGCCTCGACGTTGCCACGCAGGAGGCGCTCTTCCTCCAAGTCGCTGTAGAGGATCACGTCGTAGTCACCTTCGACGGTCGTCGGCGGCGCATCGACGGTGAGTCGCACCTCGTCGATCACCGAGAGCGCGGTCGTGAGATACCGGCTCCGGTCGTTCGTCAGCAACAGGACGTCGACCGTCGGGTCGGACGGGGCGGCGACGTAGGCCACGTCGTCGGTCGGAAAGGAGTCGCCGGGTGTCAGCCGCGCCTCGCCGCCGCCGGCGGGGACGGGCAAGGTCACCCGCTCGACGCCACCGGGATCGAGCGTGACCGAGCGACTGCGGCCACCGAGGGCGACCGACCGGGTCGCCGACTGGTCGCCGAAGTTCCGCACCGAGAGCGTGACGTTGGAGCCCGAGAAGGAGCGGTCGACGATGCCGACGTTGTCGTCGCCGCCGCCGGCGAACTGCCGGAGGTCGACCCGCAAGTCGCGGGCGCGGGCCGACTGTACGGCGTCGGTCCAGCCCGCGTCGTCGGCGAAGTCACTGAGGACGACGATCCGAGCGTTCTCGCCGGCGATGGAGGCCGCCTGCGAGATGGCCCCACCCAGGTCGGCCGGCGTCTCGCTCACCGCCAGGTCGTCGAGCGTCGCGGCCACCTCCCCGTCACCGCCCGACCGGAGGGCGATCCGGTTCTCGCTCCCGGCGAAGACGACGGAGTTGGTGCCGGTGGTCACGTCGCGGGCCGCCGCCGTAGCCGCGTCGAAGCGGGTTCCGCTCCCCGTCTCGACACCCATGCTCGCACTCCCGTCGAGGACGATGACCGTCTCCTCGACGGTCTGGCTCTCCGAGACGGTGACGTAGGGTCCGGCGAGCGAGACGGCGAGGGCGACGATGACGAGCAGTTGCAAAAGCAGGAGGAGGCTCCGCTTGAGCCGTTCGAGCAGGGGATTTGCCGCGTCCTCACCTTCCTCGTCAAGCAGGTATCGGAGGGTCGGGAGTTCGACCCGCCGGGGGTCGGGTTGGACGAGATAGAGGAGGATCACGGGGACGACCGCGAGCAGGGCCAAGAGCCCGAGGGGAGAGAGGAAGGCGTCTGCGAGGGCCATACCCGCTACACGGCGTCGCCGCCCATCGTTCTTTCGACGCCCGAAGTGTCACCTTCGTTCGGGACGGATACTGACGCGTAAGCAAACCCTTTCACGCAGGGCGCCAACGGAATCGTATGGCCGACAAGCTGGAACTACTCGACATCCTCCTCGACGACGCCCGCGAGAGTTCGGACACCATCGCGCGGCAACTCGGCTGCTCGGAGTCGGAGGTCGAGGCGATGATCGAAGACCTCGAAGACGAGGGTGCGGTGCTCGGATACCAGGCGGTCGTCGACTGGAGCCACGTCGACCGCGACCACGTCGAGGCCGAGGTGGAACTCAACCTCGAACTCGACCGTGAGACGAAGTACGCCGACGTGGCGGGTCGGATCGCGAAGTTCGACGAAGTGACGGCGCTCCGACTGGTTTCGGGTGACTACGACTTCGACGTGACCGTCGAGGGCGACTCGATGCGCGACGTCTCCATGTTCGTCTCCGAACAGATCGCGCCGATCCCCGAGGTGACCCAGACGGTGACTCACTTCGTGATGAACACGTACAAGAACCGCGGCCTGGAGTTCACCGACCGCGACGAAGACGACCGGTTGTCGATCTCGCCATGAAGCTGTCCGATCGCGCCGAATCGACACCGCCCTCGGGCATCCGCCGGTTCTTCGAACTCGCCGAGGAGATGGACGACGTGATCTCGCTTGGCGTGGGCGAACCCGACTTCACCGCGCCGTGGAAGGCCCGTGCCTCCGCCATCCACTCGCTGGAGCGGGGCCAGACCTCCTACACCACCAACCGGGGGATGTACGAACTCCGGGAGGCGATCTCGGAACACGTCCCGCGGTACGGACTGAACTACGACCCCGAAGAGGAGATCCTGGTGACGACGGGGGCGAGCGAGGCTGTCGACTTGGCGCTCCGCGCGCTGGTCGATCCCGGGGACGCCGTGGCGATCCAGTCGCCGGCGTACATCTCCTACGGCCCGGGCGTGCGTTTCTCCGGCGGCGACCCCCTCCCCGTCTCCACCCGGGCGGCGAACGACTTCGTGCTCACCTACGACGACCTCGAACGCGCCGGTGCCGCCGACGCCGAGGTGTTGATGATCTGTTACCCGAACAACCCGACGGGCGCGACGGCCAGCGAGTCGGAACTGGCCGAAATCGCCGAGTTCGCCCGCGAACACAATCTCACGGTGCTCTCCGACGAGATCTACGCGGGGCTCACGTACGAGGGGGAGCACTCCTCGATCGCGACACAGCCGGGGATGCGCGAGCGAACCATCGTCTTCAACGGCTTCTCGAAGGCGTACGCCATGACGGGCCTCCGTCTCGGCTACGCCCTCGGGCCACCGGAGGCCATCGACGCGATGAACCGTATCCACCAGTACACGATGCTCTCCGCGCCGACGACGGCACAGCACGCCGCCCTCGAAGCCCTGCGGTCCTGTGACGACGACGTGGCCGAGATGCGCACCCAGTACAACCGACGGAGACAGTTCGTCATCTCCCGGTTTCGGGACATGGGGCTGGACTGCTTCGAGGCGACCGGCGCGTTCTACGCCTTCCCCGAGGCACCCTACGACGACGAGCAGTTCGCGGAGGACCTCCTCCACGATCAGGGCGTCGCCGTCGTCCCCGGGCGGGTGTTCGGCGAGGAGGGCCACGGCCACCTCCGCGTCTCGTACGCGACCGGGATGTCCGATCTGAAGGAGGCGATGACCCGCATCGAGGCGTTCCTCGACGGTCGGTGACCGTCGCCACCTCCGAATATTAGCGCTGATTCTTCGACAAGAAGTATTATTGGCAGCCGTGCCGTCGCACCGATCGATGGTTGCGGGTGGCGGGATGGGTCCCGACGACGACGGTGCCAGTTTCGCACACGCGCTAGCGACGCTGAAAGAGCAGGGGAGCGCACTCCTCGTCGTGGGGTCGGTCCCGGAGGAGATGTTCGCGGAGGCGTCGGCGACAATGCTCGGCGATCCGAACGCCGATCCGCCGCGGCGACGCCTCGTCGTCACGTCGGAACCGGGGCGCGAACGGGCACACCGACGGCTGCGGGACACGGGGCCGCTCTCCCCGGAGTACGCCCGACTCGTCACACGGGGCGAGCGCGCCCGGAGTGCGGACGCGGGGCCCGACGGGGACGGATCGGGACCGGGGCCGGGGTCGGGAGCGGTCCCCCGGACACACGTCGTCGACGGCCCACTCCACGAGGTCGGCGCGACGGTAGCCGAGGTGATCGAGGAGTTCGACCTGTTCGCCGGTGGGCTGGCCCCCGCCGAGTTCCGCATGGCGTTGGACTGTCTTCCGACGCTCCTCTCGGAGTACGGCCGCGAGACGGCGTTTCGATTCCTCCACGTCGTGGCCGCCCAGGTTCGGTCGGTCTCCGGGATGGTCCACGTTCGCCTCCCCCGGGAGCCGTCGTCGGAGGTCGTCGGGCTGTTCCAGCCGCTGTTCGACGCGGCGGTCGAACTCCGGATCGACGGCTCGACGCTCGACCAGCGGTGGCGGTTCCGGGACCGCGACCTCGTCTCCGACTGGCTCCCGGTCGGCGGCGTAGAGGACGCGTGAGCGGAGGTATACTTTTGTGCCCGAAGGCGGACAGGAGTATACGATGAGTCGATCCGGGCGACGGGCTGCGGATGTCGGGGACGACGACGGCCTCGAGGTGTCGTTCGCCACGCTCGACGACGGAGTCGGTCTGGTCGTCACGGACCTCGTCGAGCGCCACCGGTTCCGGCTGTTCACCGACGTCCCCGTCGCGCCGACGCCGGTCGACCCCGAGACCCACCGGTTCCCCGTCGACGCCGCGGTGGCCGTCGACGCGGCGTCGGTCGAACTCCCGACGGTCGTCTCGGTCTACGTCCGCGACGCCGGCGGGGAGATGCTGGCCGAGACCGAACACTTCGCCAGCGAGGAGTTTCCCGACGGACGCTACAGCCTCGAACTCTGCGGGCCGATCAAACTCTACCTCCGCGTCGACGCCCCGGTGACCGTCGAATCTGACCTGAGCCGGACCCGTATCGAGTTCGACGGAGAGACCACGGTTCGCGTGGGCGCCCGCTCCCACCACGAGGAGCCAGCGGCGACGATCACCACGACGGAGGATCCCGTCGACGTGATGGCCGCCGTCTCGGAGTTCGCCTCGGCGCTGAAGACCACCTCGCCCGAGCGGTCGTACCCGACGCTCCGCGGTCACCCGCCGTTGCTCGAACGCGGCGAGCGCCTCGCGGTACCCGACGGGATCACCACACCCGACACGGGCGTGCGCCTCGAACTGCCACCGGAGTATCGCTCTATCTACGTGGCCGCGCCGCTCTCGTACTACCTCGCCGCGGACGTCGTTCCGGCCGACCAGCCGCGACTGGTGACGGATCGGGGGTTCGAACACGACCTCGACACCGTCCGGGGATTCGAGACGGAGGTGGAACGCGTCCTCAAACAGACATTCTTCCTCGACTGTGTGACCCGAACCGAGGGGTTCTACGACGTCGACCTCCACGAACGTGCGGCCGTCGAGGACGACCTGGATATGGACTTCGAGTGGCTGTACGACCAGCCACTCGCGACCCAGGTGGAGCGGTATCTCTCGGTCCCCTTCGGGACCGTCGAGGACGAACTCCCGGAGTGGCGGCTCACGTCCCACGTCGCTCCGGACCCGGAGAACGTGGAGTTGCTCCCCTTCGTCACGAACGATCTGGCGGTGGTTCGGACGCCACGCACCCAACCGGAACCGAACTCCGAGGTACAGACGGCCGCGGCCGACGAGTTCTTCCGCGACTCGACGTTCACCCGGAGTGCGGCCGCCGAGGGGACGGCCCGGTCGTACGTGCAACCCGAGACCGCCGACTCGCTCGAACAGTCGTGGATCGGCGAGGGTGCGCCGATCGGCGCCAGCAAGGCCACGACGAGCGCCTTCTACAACCGCCTCGACCGATCGCCGGCGGACGGCGACATCGGCATAACGGTCGTCTGTAACGACCCGCGGATGGCCGACGAGCGAGACGTGGTCGGCGACGTGTACGACGGCCGGGACCAACTCCCATTCGACGTCCGGGTCCACCACGGCCTGTCGCGGGCGGAACTCCGCGAGGTGTTGTCGGTCGAGACGGACCTTCTCCACTACATCGGCCACATCGACCACGAGGGGTTCGACTGTACGGACGGCAAACTCGACGCGACGACGCTCGCCACTGCCGGGCCGGACGCCTTCCTGCTCAACGCCTGCCAGTCGTACGAACAGGGCGCGGCACTCATCGAGGCGGGTGCCATCGCCGGCGTCGTCACGCTGTCGGACGTCATCAACAGCGGTGCCGTCCGCATGGGTCGGCTGCTGGCGCGACTGTTCAACCGCGGGTTCACCGTCGGGAGCGCACTCGAAGTCGCCCGCGACGACTCGATCATCGGGGACCAGTACACGGTCATCGGCGACAGTAGTCTCTCGCTTGCACGGACCAACAGCGGTCCGCCGAACGTCTGTGCCGTCCACCGTCGTGGCGACGACGAGTACGAACTCGAGTGGGAGACCCATCCGTCGACCCGCGTCGGGATGGGGAGTCTGGTGATCCCGTTCCTCGACGACGAGAACGAGCAGTACCTCTGGTCGGGAGGGTCGAAGACCTTCGACCTGAACCGCGACGAGTTACGGCAGTTTCTCTCGCTGGAGACGGTGCCGGTGAAAATCGATGGATCGATCGTCTGGAGCGACGAGCTCGACTTCTCCGACCTCTAGGGGCCCGAGGTAGCCGCGCCGTTGCTCGCCACCACGGTGCCGGCCTGCGAGAGGAGAAGGAGCATCGTGAACAGGACGCCCATCATCCGCGGGTTCTCTTTCAGGTACGTTGCCACCGTGCCGCTGTCAGTTTCGGACATCGCATCCGGAGTGTCAGCCGACGAAAAAATATAATTTTTCGAGAATATCTGATAATTAATATAATCAATTAAATCAGTTGACCAATGACATAAACGGGCGACACGAACGGGTCGAGGGACGGAGAACGACGAACGGAGGACCGTCGCCCACGGCGGCGGGTGGCCGCGTCAGTCGTCCGGCTTCTCGTCGAGGTCGCGTGCGAGATCCCGGTAGACCGCCGTGAGGTCGCCGTCCTCGCCGAGGCGGTCGAGTTTGTCGTCGAGTTCCGCCCGCAGTTCGTCGATGTCGTCGAGGAGTCGGTGGTACTCCTCCGTTTCGACGGGGGCGGTCGGGTTCGTCTCGGACTCCAGAAGTGCCTTCTTCGAGGCCAGCGAGAAGAGTTGCCGGATCCCCTCGTCGTACTCGTTGCGGACGAGGAGGTTCGACACCGTCCGTTCGATGTCGTCTCTAGAGACCGGTTTGACCAAGTAGTCGTCGAACGCCATGTCGACGATTTCCGTCCCGGGTTCGACCGCCGTCACCATCGCCACCCGACAGTCGATGCTGCGGTCGCGGATGGCTTCGAGGACCTCCTCTCCGGAGAGGTCGTGCATCCGGCGGTCCAACAGGACGACGCTCACGTCCTCGTCGAGTTCGTCGAGGGCTTCACGCCCGTCGCCTGCCGTCCGAACGTGGTACGATTCGGCGAGCCACGTGGTGTAGAGTTCGGCCAAGTCGCGTTCGTCCTCGACGACGAGGACGGTGGGTGTCTCGTCGCTCATACGTTCTCCCGTGGGGGAGTCCAACGACTCACACGACGTACTGCACCGTCGACCTATATCAAAATACTCCTTGCGGCACCGCCGCACGCGACCGACACCGCAGTCACCGACCTACTCTTGGGGGCTGTAGTTGGGTGCCTCGTCGGTGATCATCACGTCGTGGGGGTGGCCCTCGGTCTGGCCGGCCGACGACACCCGGACGAACCGGGCGCGCTCCTTGAATTCGGGGATGCTGGGCGCGCCGACGTAGCCCATCCCCGACTTCATGCCGCCGACGAGTTGGTGGAGTTCGGAGGCCAGGGTCCCCTTGTAGGGCGTGGCCGCCTCGACGCCCTCGGGGACGAACCCCTCGTCGTCGTCCTCCTCTTTGAGGTAGCGGTCGCCGCCGCCCGAGCGCATGGCTCCCACCGACCCCATCCCGCGGTACTGCTTGTACTTCTTGCCGTTCATCGTGATGACTCGGCCGGGGGCCTCCTCGGTGCCCGCGAAGTACGACCCGAGCATCACCGCGTCGGCGCCGGCGGCGATGGCCTTGATCGCGTCGCCGGAGTAGCGGATGCCACCGTCGGCGATGACCGGCACGTCGTGGCGGCTGGCAACGTCGGCCACCTCGGAGACGGCGGTGATCTGGGGCATCCCCGCACCCGTGACGACGCGGGTGGTACAGATCGATCCCGGGCCGATGCCGACTTTGATCCCGTCCGCGAAGTCGACGACCGCCTCGGCCGCCTCCCGCGTGCCGACGTTGCCGACGACCACGTCGGCGTCGACCGACTCCCGAATCTCGCGTGCGCTGTCGATCACGTTGCGGTTGTGGGCGTGAGCACAGTCGATGAAGAGCACGTCCGCGCCGGCCTCGTCGGCGGCGTGGGCGCGGCCGTCCTCAAAGGGACCGACTGCGACGCCGATCCGGAGGGCTCCGGACTCGTCGCGGGCGGCGTTCTCGTGTTCGCGCCGCTGGAGGATCCCCTGCATCGTGACCAGACCGACGAGGCGGTCGTCGTCGTCGACGATCGGAACCCGTTCGATCTTGTGGTCGTACATGAGTTCGAGCGCGTCGCGGGCGGTCACACCCTCGCCGGCCGTGATGACCTCGTCGGTCATCGCCTTGCGCACCTCGTCGGACTCCCCCACTTCGAGGTACGGCCGGATGTCGGTCGCCGAGATGATTCCCAACACGACGTCGTCGTCGTCGACGACCGGTGCGCCGCTGATCCCCTCGTGCTCCATCATCTCGTCGACCTCGCGGACGGTCTGTCCCGGGCGGGCGGTCACCACGTCGTCCCGCCGGATCACCAGTTCGTCGGCCCGCTTCACACGCTCGATTTCGACAACCATCTCATCGACGTCCATGTTGCGGTGGAGCACGCCGATCCCGCCGTTGCGGGCCATCGCGATGCCCAGTTCGCTCTCGGTCACGGTGTCCATCGCCGCCGAGAGGACCGGAATGTTGAGGTCGACGGTCGTCGACACGCGGGTCGAGACGTCGGCCTCGTCGGGTTCGACGTGGCTCTCCATCGGGCGGAGGAGGACGTCGTCGAACGTGAGCGCCTCCGGTACTCGCAGTTTCGCCGAGAAAGGTTCGGAATCGGGAACGTCGTTCGCCATGTAATCCGTCGTCCGGCCGCTCCCAAAAACGTTCCGAGACGCTCTCTCCGGATCGTGTGATTCGTTTCGCACGGCCTCGCCCCGGAGCCCATCGTTCGAAACGTTCGGGGCCAGCACCCCGTGCTTCGGCTGGGCACGCCTGTGCGTCGCCCTCCCACGCAACGTTTAATGGCACAGTAGCCCACGGTTCGAGTATGGTTTCGAAGCGTTCCACCGCCACGCGTAGTGCCGCTCGGACGAGTTCCACCGTGGACTCCGGCATCTCCTTTACAGCGCTGGCGACAGTCAAACGCTTCGGACCCACCGACGTCACCGACCGCGCCGGCGGCAGGTCGAGGGCGTTACACCACCGGTCGGCCGATGGTCACGGCCGCTAGCGTGGTATGAGCGTCTCACAGCACCCGATCGCACTCCGCATAGAGCAGCGTGTCGGTGGCGCGACGAAGCTTCTCGCCACCGTGATGACTCTCCCGCTGATCGACGGCATCTTTCCGGCCTTGATCCTGGCGGGCGCGCTCACCGTCCCCTTCGGCATCCTCGAGACGGGACTGCTCATCTTCGGTGGCTCGGCCACCGTCGCCGTCGTCCTCGCCGAGATGGACGGCTCACCCCGCGAGCGGATGCGTACCATCGCGCTGATCTCCCTGGTCTTGCTCCCGGCGGCGGCCATCGAGGCGGCGCTCGCCCCCACGGTCCAGAGCGTCCTCGATATGGCAGTCTTTAGCCGCTTCGCTGGCCTGGTCATCCTGACCGTCGCCGCCAAGACGGCGAGCGCCCGCGTGGGCGAGTACCTCCCCCGACCGGCGGTCATCATCGGTCTGGGGCTCGTAGCCAGCCTGCAACCTGCCGGCGCGTCACTGTCGTTCGTCGCCGACCCAGGCCTCGTGGGCCGAGGGGTCGCCGCCGCCGCGACGGGCGTCGGTTTCGCCATGCTCGTCGCGGCGCTGGGGCCGGCCTTACAGGAGTCGGTCGACTTGGATCTCTTCCGGTTCGGGAGTGCCGTCGCCCTCGGGATGCTCGCGCTCTCCGTCCTCGGCCTCATGCCCACGGACGCCCCCGTCGCGCTCGGTGTCCTCTGTGTGACGGCGGTGTTCTCGTTCGACCCCAGCGGCGCGGTAGCCGACGAACGGCGTGAGGGTGCAGTATCCTCCGATCACGATACGGAGGCGGACCCAGGCGCTGCGGACGTTGCGGCGGCCGACGCCGAGACGAATGCAGACGCCGACGCCGATCCGGACGCCAACGACGAGGATCGAGCCTCGCCGTTCCCCATCGAAGAGGAGTCGCGCGCACCGTGGCTGTGAGGTGTCCTTTTCGACGCCATGTGGGGAGAGAGACACGTTCGCGGCAGTCACTCCGGGTTTTTATCGATGGGTCCCAAACCGTCGTGTATGACTGATCGAGTCCGTGCTCACGTCTACGTCTCCGGCCGTGTCCAGGGTGTTTACTACCGGGCGAACACCCGTGACGCGGCGCGTGCCCGATCGATCGACGGCTGGGTTCGAAACCTCGACGACGGCCGGGTCGAAGCCGTCTTCGAGGGTCGACGGGCGGACGTCGAGTCGATGGTGGAGTGGTGTCACACCGGGAGCCCCGCGGCCGACGTCCGCGACGTCGAGGTGGAGTACGAGTCCTCGGACGGCGAAACGGGCTTCGACATCCGGCGATGAAGCGACGGTCGCCGCGGAAGCGGTCCGTCCGATCTCTCCGCTCACACCCGTCTCGTCGCTCGCTTCCGGGAGATCCGACGCTTCGCGCGGCCCTCGGCGTGTTCGTCGGCGGCGTCGCCACCACGCCGAGTCACGCGGTGCGCGCACGACGGCGGGTATCGGGCGTACTTTTATTATGATTCGACGGCCCCTCCCACTGTATGAACGACTACTTGATCCTGCGCGAACTCGACGATCCGATCACTCGAGACGACTTGGACGCCGCGGCCGAGAAGTCGGGCGAGACGCTCGAAGCGCTCCGCTCGGAGGGCGTCGATATCCGCTGGGTCGACTCGGAGGTGATGACGAACGACGCCGGCGAGGTGACGGGGACGTTCTGTCACTACCAGGCCGAAAGCGAGGACGCAGTGCGCGAACACGCGGACCGTGCCGGCCTGCCGGCCACGCGGATCGACCGACAGGGCGAACCCCTCGCGGGCGAGGACTGAACGCGTTCCAGTTGCCGGTCCGACGCGGGCCGCCACAGCGACGGGGCCGTTCTCCGGTGCGAAAGGCATCCTTCAAGTCCCCCCACGACCAATCGACGACCGAATCATGCCCGAGTGCGTCGAATGCGGGGCGGACGTAACCCTGCACGAGGATCTGGAAGTCGGAGAAATCGTCGACTGTGGCACCTGCGGTGCCGAACTCGAGGTCGTCGACCTCGAGCCCGTAGAACTGGACTCCGCCCCGGAACTCGAAGAGGACTGGGGCGAGTAACGCCCGCCGTTACTCCTCGTTCCCGCCACACGCGGAGCTTCGGCCTCACTGGTCGATTTCGATAAAAACAACCCGCAGACGATCGGGGAACCGAACGTACCCCTACCCACAGCCCCCGAGCGCCTGCGTCTCGTTTCCTATCGGGGCACCGAACTGGTATATATTTTGTGTCAGACGTTGGACTGACGGCCGCGGTCCGATGCGGTGGTAAAGAGTTTTGCCGGGGTCCGGCGTACTCAGCCCCATGACCGAGTACACCGTCGAGTTCGTGGGCACCGGGGAGACGATCCAGGTGTCGGACAAACGGACCATCCTGCAGGCGTGTCTCGACGCCGGCATCGCACAGGAGTACTCCTGTCGAGTCGGGATGTGTCTGGCCTGCTCCGCCGAAATCGTCGAAGGATCGGTGACGCAACCGGCGGCACGTGCGTTGACGGACGACGAGGCCGAGTCGTACGCTCTGACCTGCATGGCTCGACCGGAGAGCGACCTCGTCCTCGACCGTGGGAAATACCCACCGAGCATCGAGGACGCCGCGGCCGGCGACGCGGCCGCCGCGGACGACGACTGAGGCCGATCGGTGTACCCGTTCGCCGGTGGGTCGCCGGCCAGTCTGGGCGAACACCGGTACTGACACACGACGAACCGTGTGAACCGCCGCGCTCAACCCCACTCGGGTTCAACCGACGCACATGGACGCCGACGAACTCCGCGAGACGGTCGTGGCCGACCACGCCGACGATCTGGATCTGCTCGGTTCGTCCGACTTGCTCATCGCGCTCTCGGGCGGTGACCCCCGTCCGAACGCGCTGTTGCGGGCGGCGGCGAACAGCGAGTACGCCGCCCGAGAGACGTTCCGGGCGTGGGCCGACGACGCGACCGACACGACCCTCGCCCGCACCTACGACGCCGTCGCCACACAGGAGGACGACCACTACCGCCGGGTGCGGACGGCGATAGACGGCGACACCGATCCCGATCCACCCGAGGGAGCCGGGCCGATGCACGCCTACCTCCGCTCCCGAAACGAGCCGATCCACCGCGTCGCCGGGGGGATGATCGGGCGGACGCTCGTCTCCCTCCGGACCCACGACCGGCTGATCGACTTCTTCGCCGACGATCCGGAGCGGGCGGCGCTCTTTGACGACCTGCGCGAGGAGACGGCCGACTGCCTCGACGACGGTCTAGCGATCCTCGACGCCCGTGCGACCGCCGACGACTGGGACGACGCCGCGGCCGTCGCGGGGTACACCGTCCGACTCGCCGCCGACGACCTCCGGGACGCGCTCTAGCACCGTCGTCTCGCCCGGTCCCCACTCAGGCCCGGGAGTCGCGGGTCCGCTCCGGCGGCCCAGTGGACTCTCCGGGCCCACCGGACGCCCCCAGTCCATCCGTCGACAGGAACGCGTGGGCGACGGCAGACAGCGAAAACAGGGCAGTGACGACGGTGAGCCATACCGCCGGCGGGAGCGCCGGGAACGGCGGGACACCGAACCAGACACCGAGAGTGGCGACGAGTGCTACGCTCGAGAGCGCGAGGTGGTAGCGCCACCACGGGACCGCTTCGTCGTCGTCGTCGAGGCCGAACCGCGCGTCGACCTCGTCGGCGGCGTCGGTCGGCACGACGCGTCCGGTGTCGGGATCGAACTCGGCCAGCCCCGTCCGATCGAGTTTCGGGAGGTGGGACTGTTGGAGCGCGGTGTAGACCCGCTTGCGCTCGGTTGCGGTCACCTCGTCGACGGGGTGGTCGTTCTCCCAGGCCGCAACCTGGTCGGCGAGCGACCCGATGGTGGTCTCGTCGTCACGGTCCAGTGCGTGGAGCGCATACCGCCGCCGCCGGTTGGACAGGACGTCGAACAGTTCCTGTGTGGTCGGGCCGTCCGTTCGCTCTACGGACGCCGCGGACTCCGCCGAGGTGCTTTTTCCCGTCCCGTTGCTCATCCGCAGTCAGTACGGTCGTCTCCGAGTAGGATATTAAACTTCGTGGCCCCGTTTCCACTCCGCCGGCGAACCACAAGACACGAGGCCTTCGACGGTCTCGACTACGTATGGGCAACTATCTCGTCGCCATGGAGGCGGCCTGGCTGGTTCGTGACGTGGACGACGTGGACGACGCCATCGGCGTCGCGGTCAGCGAGGCGGGCAAGCGCCTCAACGACCAGGACAAGGAGTACGTCGAGGTCGAAGTGGGAGTCACCCCCTGTCCGGCCTGTGGCGAGCCGTTCGATTCGGCGTTCATCGCGGCCGATACCGCACTGGTGGGCCTCCTCCTCGAAATCGAGGTGTTCAACGCCGACGGCGAGAACCACGCCACCCGCATCGCCAAAAGCGAGGTCGGCGGCGCGCTCCGGGACGTGCCGCTGTCGGTGATCGAGGTGCTCGAAACCGACGACGAGGAGGACTGACCCCGACCGCTACTCGTCGCGCGATTTCAGCCACTCGTCGAGCAGGTCGCGGATCGCAGCCGCCCGGTTCTCCCGGTGGTCCCTGAAGGCGATGTCGTCGACCTCCTCCAGCGTCTCCGCGTCCAGTTCCACCGTAACCGTCTCCATGTCCGCCAGTCCGTCTCCCTCGTCCATGGAGTAACACCCACGCGGGAGGCGTACAAATAGCTCCGTCAGACGACCGTCCGGCACGCGTGTGACTCCGAGGTCACGGGTGGTAATCGGACTTCGGCCCGCGGGACCCTGCGGCGGCGTCGAGGGCGTCGATCGTCGACGGCGTCCGGTTGCGGACGATGACGACGTCGTAGGTGTCGTCGGCCGCCACCGTGTCGCCGACGCTGCTCAGCGACGAGACGACGTGGCCGGCGTTCTCGCTCCCGACGAACACCATCGACGCGTCTGCCTCCTTGGCCATCCTGCGGATGCGACTGGCGATGGTCCCCGAGGTTGCGTGACGGCCGACGACCGCGTACCGGAACTCGGCGTTCGGCGCGTGGGCGGCGACCGACTCGTGGAGCGTCCCGACCGCCGCGTCGAGGTCGAACGGCGCGTCCCGGTCGATCCATCCGCGTTCGCGGGCGTACGACGCGTTGCCCTCGGGGATCACGCTGATTGCGATCACGCGTTCGTCCAGAACTCTCCCGAACTCGACCGCTCGAACGAGTGCGGTTTTGGCCAGTTCCGACCCGTCGAACGGAACGACGAAAGCCATACGTCCGCCTTCGATGCGCGTCGACCTAACTCCGGCGACCGTTCTCAGCTTCCGGGGAGGATGTCGCCGAGAGCGGCCCCGATGCTCATCGGGAGGAAGGCGACGACCACGTCACCGACCGCCAGCATCGGCGTCGTCCAGTCGACCCGTCCCCAGGCAGTGAGCATCACGACGGCCGCGATGGCCGAGACGCCGAAGACACCGATCAACCGCCGCGGGACGACGCCGAACACCGGGTTGGCGACGCGGACCTCCTGAATGTCGGCCACGTAGATGATGCCGACGACGAGGCTGACCGCGAACCCGAACGTCCCGAGGAGGAACGGCGGCCGCGAGGCCAGGAACGTTCCGACCTCCTGTGTCCCGCCCTCGACGGCCATCGGGATGCCGAACAGGATGCTTCCGAGGACCGCTTCCGAGAGGTCCGCCCGGTCGAACCCGTGGATCACGCGGCCGAACGCGCCCGCGTTTCCGGACGCCTCCATCGCGGTTCGCATCGTCTCGCGAACCTGTTCGCGGGCCGCCTCGCCTTCGACCAACGCCTCCAGTTCGTCGAGTTCGTCGAACAGGTCTCCCATGTCGCTCCGTCCGGCGTCGCTCATGCGCGCACGTCTCCCACGGGAGACATAAAGTGACCGACGGATCGAAGCGGTTTTGTCGACGGCCTCGTCCCGAACGGACGTGCCCCGACTCTCGGCCCACCACGTCGGCGTGACTGTGACCGACCTCGACCGAGCGGTCGCCTTCTACCGGGACGTCCTCGGCCTCGACGAACGCGACCGCTTCTCCGTCTCGGGTCCAGCGTTTTCAGACGCCGTCGACATCGACGGCGCGACCGGGCGGTTCGTCCACCTCGACGGCGACGGCGTCCGGATCGAACTCGTCGAGTACGACCCCGAGGGCCCCGACGCGACCGGCGGCGCGATCAACCGGCCCGGCGCGACACACGTCGCCTTCGCCGTCGACGACCTCGACGCCGTCCACGCCGACATCGATCCCGACGTCGAGACGCTGAGCGCTCCCCGGACGACCGAAAGCGGGACGCGGATCCTCTTCGTTCGCGACCCGGAGGGTAACCTCGTCGAACTACTCGAGACGTGACTCGCCGGTATGCAGCCACAAGACGTATGTCTCGGACGGGCCTAGGATCCGGGCCGAGGACGGCCTCTGCGATCATGCACGACACCACCAGCAGTCCACCGCCGTGGACGACTCCACGCGGGGTCGTCCCCGTCCAGCGACGGTCGATCCACGTCACGCGACCGGAGGCGGGACAGTGAGCGACCCCGATCCAGGGTCGTCGCCGGACGACGGCGGGGACGACGTCTCGGTGGTGCGGTTCGACGAGGAGAATCGGCGGCCGAGTGTCGTCGTCGCCGAGGTGCTGGAGACGATGCTCGACGACCTGAATCGGACGTTGTTCGACTACGTCGATCCGGACGCCATGGACGAACTCGTCGGGGGTCCGCGGCCCGCGACGTCAGTCACCGTCTCGTTCGAGGTCGACGGAACGGCCGTCACCGTCCACGGCGACGGCCGCGTGGTCGTCCGGTGGGCGTGAGCGTGACTCACTCCTTGGGGACCACCTTCCCGGCGAAGGTCTGTCGGTGGATCGTCCCCTCTCGGATCACGAACGTGTCGGTACAGAACTCGTAGTCGTTGTCCGGCGTCTCACCGTTCCAGACGATGTACGCGTACTCTCCCTCGATCGTCTTCCGCTCGAGTGTTATGTCCGTCCCGGCCTGCGAGAACTCCTCGTATAGACCGGCGAACAGTTCCTCGATCTCGTCGAGCCCTCGGAACACGCCCATGTTCGTGATGACGACGGAGTCGTCGGTGTAGTCCGCGAGCGTCTCGTCGAGGTCTTGGTCGGTGAACGCGTCGAGGTGGTGGTCAAGGACGTCTTCGGTCGTCATTGGTCCACGGACAGTTTCGTCTACATTGACATGAACGTTTCCCGAACGTTCAGAAGTACAGGATGGCCAACCCGAGGACTGCACCGAGGAGGATGATGGCCATCAGGTAGTTGAACAGTCCTTCGGGCGTCGTGGTCGATGGGAGATTCATACTCCGCCGTACACCACCATCATTCAAGATAGTACCGGATGGTGGAGTCGCTCCGATCGGCCGACAGAGCTAACTGACCGCCTCTCCCCTGCATGACCGAATGTCCGTCACGCGACGAGGAATCCTCGCGGCGCTCGCGCTCGCCCAGTCGAACCTCCTCGGAGGGTGTTTCGGCGGCTCGGACGACGGCTCGAACGCTACTCCGTCGAACGGTGGTGGTGGGTCGTCCGCCACGTCGACCGCGACCGCCGAGCCGACGACCGAGACGGCGACCGAAACGGCGACCGAGACAGCCACGCCGGTCGCGAACGCCGACCTCGCGGCGTCGACGACCGCCCTCCTCGACGAGTTCGAGTGGTACCGGACGGGATACGACCCGGCGATCCAGGAGTTCCGCCGGGTCGCCAACGGCGTCCTCGGGGTCGTCGACGACCTCTCCCCCTCCGAGGAACTGACGACCGACGCGGTCGACGAACTCGAAGCGGCGACGACCGCGGTCGCCGACTACGTGACCGAGAACCTCGTCGACCACGTCGCCGTCGATCCGGCGCTCCGAACCGGCGACAACGTGTACGTCCGCGACTTCCGCCGGGCAGTCCGGCGCGGCGACGTCGACGCACAGGACTCGGTGCTCGGTCAGACCCGCTCGTTCTACCGCCGGGTCACCACCAACGAGTACATCGGGAACGAACTCCCCAGACGCCCGGTGTACGACGCGCTCTACGACATGCTGGTCCCCGACGGTTCGAGCGATCGGATCGTCGCCCTCGCCAGCGCGGACGGCGAGTTCGTCACCTGGTCCCATCCCGACCGGACCGAGTCGAGTGCCGACGACGGCGTCGACCGCCACACTCACCAGTTCCCCAGTGGACACCGGGTGTTCACCCACGCCCACGCTCACTCCGCTCCCCATCCGGTTCGGGACCACACCAACGAACCGGAGACGGACAGCTTGTACGCCTACGACGACGGGAGCGTGGCGTTGCTCGAAGACACCGAACTGTGGCGCGAGCGGATGGACGACTACGAGCCGACCGTCATCGACGTCTTCGGCCCGGTCCGATCGGCCGATCGGTTGCTCGGCGTCTACTGCTTCGTCGCGCCGATCGGCGACGGTTTCGACGCGACGCCCCTGTACGTCGAGCGCTTCCCCTCCGCCGACGTTGCGGCCGCTGCCGTCGACGGAGGTCCCGAGAGGGACGGCACGACGACATTCGCCGGCCGCGAGTGGGACCTGGTGTTCTACGACCGCGACGGGGTGACCCTCTACGCCTACCGCGTCCGAGCGGGGGCGACGGTCGTCACCGCCGCACCCTCGCCGACCGCCTGGGAGCGCCGACCGAACTGGGCAGCCGGGCTCGGATCGACGTGGCTCGGCGTCCAGCCTGGCGGCTGACCGACCACGCCGACTGTACACTTTTATCCGGAGTGCCGTCGAACCCCGGCCATGGGAATCGACGAGGACGCACTCGATTATCACAGCCGCGACCCTCCCGGCAAGGTCGCCATCGAAACCACGAAATCCACCAGCACGCAGCGCGACCTGAGCCTGGCCTACTCCCCGGGCGTGGCCGCACCGTGTCGCGAAATCGCCGACGACCCGACCGACGCCTACACCTACACCGCGAAGGGCAACCTCGTAGGGATGGTGTCCAACGGCTCCGCGGTCCTGGGGCTGGGCGATATCGGCGCGCAGGCGTCGAAACCGGTCATCGAAGGGAAGGGAGTCCTCCTCAAGCGCTTTGCCGACATCGACGTCTTCGACTTCGAACTCGACACCGACGACGCCGACGCCATCGTCGAGGCAGTGTCGCTGACCGAACCTTCCTTCGGCGGCATCCACGTCGAGGACATCAAGGCCCCCGAGTGTTTCGCCATCGAGGAACGGCTTCGCGACCGGATGGACATCCCCGTCTACCACGACGACCAACACGGCACCGCCATCGTCTCGGGGGCGGCCCTGCTCAACGCGGTCGACATCCTCGACAAGGACCTCGAGGAGTTGGAGGTGGCCTTCGCCGGCGCGGGCGCGAGCGCCATTGCGACCGCCGAGTTCTACGTCTCGCTGGGCGTCCCCCGCGAGAACGTCACGATGGTCGACTCCGAGGGGGTCGTCACGACCGACCGCGACGTCAACGAGTACAAGGCGCGGTTCGCGAGCGACCGGCCGGCCGGTGATCTGGCCGACGCCATGGCGGGCGCGGACGTCTTCGTCGGTCTGGCCGTCGGAGACATCGTCGACCCCGAAATGGTGCGGTCGATGGCCGAGAACCCCATCGTGTTCGCGATGGCCAACCCGGACCCCGAGATCGGCTGCCACGAGGCCAAGGCGGCCCGCGACGACACCGTCATCGCCGCCACCGGCCGCTCCGACTTTCCGAATCAGGTGAACAACGTGCTCTGTTTCCCGTTCATCTTCCGGGGTGCGCTGGACGTTCGCGCCACCGAGATCAACGAGGAGATGAAAGTCGCCGCCGCCCGCGCCCTCGCGGACCTCGCTCGCGAGGACGTGCCCGACGCGGTTGCGAAGGCCTACGGCGACGATCCACTGCAGTACGGCCCGGAGTACCTGATCCCGAAGGCGCTCGATCCGCGCGTGCTGTTCGAAGTCGCGCCGGCCGTCGCGCGGGCGGCCGTCGAGAGCGGCGTCTCCCGGATCGACCTCGACCTCGACACGTACGTCGAGGACCTCGAAGCCCGCCTCGGCAAGGACCGCGAGATGATGCGGATCGTCCTCAACAAGGCCAAGACCGACCCCAAGCGGATCGCGCTGTCCGAGGGGACCAACGAGAAGACGATCCGCGCCGCCTCGCGGATGGTCGAGGAGGGGATCGCTCGCCCCGTCCTCCTGGGCGACCGATCGACGGTCGAGTCGACGGTCGCCGACCTCGGCCTCGACTTCGATCCCGAGGTCGTCGACCCCTCGGTCGACGCCCACGCGGACGCCTACGCCGACCGCCTGTACGAACTCCGCAAGCGAAAGGGGATCACGCGCCGCGAGGCGCGGGACCTCGTCCGATCGGACACCGACTACTTCGGCAGCGTGATGGTCGAGGTGGGTGACGCCGACGCGATGCTGACCGGACTCACTCACCACTACCCCTCCGCGCTGCGCCCGCCCCTACAGGTGATCGGTACGGCCGAGGACGCCGACTACGCGGCCGGCGTGTACATGCTCACCTTCCGCAATCGGGTGATCTTCGTCGCGGACACGACGGTGAATCAGGATCCCGGAGCCGACGAACTGGCCGAAATCGGTCGACACACGGGGGAGTTGGCCCGGCGGTTCAACGTCGAGCCCCGGGCGGCGTTCCTCTCCTATTCGAACTTCGGGAGCGTCGACAACGCGGGAACGCGCAAACCTCGGCAGGCCGCGGAAACCCTGCGTGAAGACCCCGCAGTCGACTTCCCGGTCGACGGCGAGATGCAAGCCGACACCGCGGTGGTCGAGGACATCCTCGAGGGTACGTACGACTTCGCGGAGTTGGAGGATCCGGCGAACGTGCTGATCTTCCCCAACCTCGAAGCCGGGAACATCGGATACAAACTCCTGCAACGACTCGGCGGGGCCGACGCCATCGGCCCGATGCTCGTCGGCATGGACAAGCCGGTCCACGTCCTCCAGCGGGGCGACGAGGTCGAGAACATCGTCAACCTGGCCGGCGTCGCCGTCGTCGACGCACAGGAACGCGACGGCTAATCGCCCGCGCCGATGTCGACGACGAGCACCGGAACGGTCGCGTTCTCGACGACGCGCTCCGTGACGCTCCCGAGGTGGGCGAGTCGGTCCCGACCGGTCCGGCCGTGGGTGCCCATCGTGATCACGTCGACCTTGGCGTCGTCGGCGTAGCCGAGGATCGTCTTGTAAGGGATCCCCTCTCGTACGTCGGTCACGACGTCGACGCCGGCCGTCTCGCACCGGTCGGCGACGGCGACGACGGCGTGCTCGCCCCGTTCGGTCAGGCGATCGATCAGGTCCTCGCGGTCCTCCTCGGCCGCGAGTTCGAACCGACGGTCGATCACGTACAGCGCGTGGATCGTCGCGTCGTGATTCCGCGCCATCTCGACGGCGTGGTCGAGCGTCCGGTCGACCCCGTCGCTCCCGTCCGTCGGAACGAGTATCGCGTCGTACATGCGCGTCAGTTCTCCCGCGGCCCACTTCAAACGGCCCCATTCCAGTGGGGGAGGCGATCCGTCGCCCCCGCCGAACGACTTTACTTCGGGACGACCGACGTGTGGCTATGAGCCGGATCGAGGTGCTACGGGAGGACGTCTCGCTCGACGCGCCGACGCTGATCGAAGGCTTACCGGGTGTCGGCCTCGTGGGGAAACTCGCGACGGACCACCTCTCCGAGGCTCTGGACATGTGTCACTACGCGAACGTCCACTGCGACGGGTTACCACCCGTCGCGATGTACGGCGGCGGCGACCCCGACCTGTCGACGCCGGTTCGACTGTACGCCGACACCGAACGGGACTTACTCGCCCTCCGAAGCGACGTCCCGGTCTCGCCGTCCGCCGCCATCGAGTTCGGCGGCTGCCTAGAGGGCTGGTACGACGAGGATCGCGTGACGCCCATCTATCTCAGCGGGATCGGCCGGGAGCGCGAGGAGGGAGCGGCGTCCGACCTGTTCGGCGTCGGGACCGGCGGGGCGAGCGACCGACTGGCCGACACCGGGATCGCCCCGCCTCCCGAGTCGGGACTGGTGTCGGGACCCACCGGTGCGCTGTTGAGTCGCGCGGTGCGGACGGGGACGACGGCGACGTGCCTGATCGTCGAGGCCAGTCCGCGGTTCCCGGATCCCGAGGCGTCCGCCCGTCTCATCGAGGACGGCGTCGCGCCGCTCACCGGTGTCGACGTTCCGGTGACGGATCTCCGCGAACACGCGGCGGAGATCAGACAGGCCAAACGACGGCTGGCGGAGCGGATGCAGGCGGCAGACGAGACGAGTTCGCAGGCCCGGCCGCTCGGCATGTATCAGTGACGACGTTCTGCAAGTCTTAAGCGACCCGAGGCGTTTCGTCCCACCATGCAAGAGGACGCGGCCGACGAGCGGAGCGGGGCCGAAGACGAGTCGACGGACGAGGAGCGAAGCCTCGCCGACCGTGTCGAGGAGTACGACGCCGACCTCGGCGAGGCCGTCGCGGACCTCGAAGCACAGATCGAGGACCTCGAAGCACAGGTCGACGAAACGGAGGCGCGTGCCGATGATCTCGAGTCTCGGTTGAAACGCAAGCAAGCCGACTTCCAGAACTACAAGAAACGCGCCGAGAAGCGCCAAGAGGAGATCGAGGAGCGAGCCACCGAGGACCTGGTCGCCCGGCTGGCGCCGGTGCGAAACGACCTCGTTCGTGCCCTCGACCAAGACGAGGACGTCGACATCCGCGACGGTGTCGAATCGACGCTCGACGCGTTCGACCGCGTCCTCGACGAAGAGGGTGTGACCGTCATCGATCCCGCACCCGGCGACGACGTCGATCCGGTCCGTCACCAGGTCATGATGCGCACGGAGAGCGACCACCCGGAGGGGACCATCGTCGACGTCTACCGCCCCGGCTACGAGATGGCGGGGACGGTCATCCAAGAGGCACAGGTCACCGTGAGCGACGGCGACTGATCGGGTGGGTTGCAGTTCTACATAAAACCCTCCGATTGTGTGTCGATGACACGATCGGAAATCGGGAGACGGGACCGAGGTGTTCGATCTCACCGTCTCGTCCCGTCTAGTAACCTTTAACCGATCTAAACCGGTAGTCACTGGCAAGATGGCGAGCAACAAGATTCTCGGAATCGACCTCGGGACCACGAACAGCGCCTTCGCGGTGATGGAGGGTAGCGACCCGGAGATCATCGTGAACGGCGAGGGCGACCGGACGACGCCGTCGGTCGTCGCCTTCAGCGACGACGAACGCCTCGTCGGGAAACCGGCGAAAAACCAGGCCGTCCAGAACCCCGAGCGCACGATCCAGTCGATCAAGCGGCACATGGGCGAGGAGGACTACGCCGTCGAGATCGACGACGAGGAGTTCACACCGGAGCAGATCTCGGCGATGATCCTCCAGAAGATCAAGCGCGACGCCGAGGAGTACCTCGGTGACGAGGTCGAGAAAGCAGTCATCACGGTGCCGGCGTACTTCAACGACCGGCAGCGACAGGCGACCAAGGACGCCGGCGAGATCGCCGGCTTCGAGGTCGAACGCATCGTCAACGAACCGACCGCGGCGTCGATGGCGTACGGCCTCGACGACGAGTCGGACCAGACGGTCCTCGTCTTCGACCTCGGGGGCGGCACGTTCGACGTGAGCGTCCTCGATCTGGGCGGTGGCGTCTACGAAGTCGTCGCCACGAACGGGGACAACGACCTCGGCGGCGACGACTGGGACCAAGCGATCATCGACCACCTCGCCGACGAGTTCGAGAGCGACCACGGTATCGACCTCCGCGAGGACCGCCAAGCGCTCCAGCGGTTGACCGAGGCCGCCGAGGAGGCCAAGGTGGAACTCTCCTCGCGCAAGGAGACGGACATCAACCTGCCCTTTATCACCGCGACCGACGACGGCCCGATCCACCTCGAAACCTCCATCACGCGGGCGAAGTTCGAGTCGCTGACGAGTGACCTGCTGGAGCGGACCGTCGGCCCGACGAAGCAGGCCCTCGAGGACGCGGGCTACGACACGAGCGACATCGACGAGGTGATCCTCGTCGGCGGGTCGACCCGGATGCCCCAAGTGCAGGAGAAAGTCGAGGAACTCGTCGGCCAGGAGCCCAAGAAGAACGTCAACCCGGACGAGGCGGTCGGGCTGGGTGCGGCGATCCAGGGCGGGGTCCTCGGCGGCGAGGTCGACGACATCGTCCTGCTCGACGTGACGCCCCTCTCGCTGGGCATCGAGGTCAAGGGCGGCCTGTTCGAGCGACTGATCGAGAAGAACACCACGATTCCCACCGAGGAGTCGAAGATCTTCACGACCGCCGCGGACAACCAGACGATGGTGCAGGTGCGGGTGTTCCAGGGCGAACGCGAGATCGCCGAGGAGAACGAACTGCTCGGCGAGTTCCAGTTGACGGGCATCCCGCCCGCACCCGCCGGTACACCCCAGATCGAGGTCGGCTTCGAGATCGACGAGAACGGCATCGTCAACGTCGAGGCCGAGGACAAGGGCTCGGGCAACGCCGAATCCATCACCATCGAAGGCGGTGCCGGCCTCTCCGACGAGGAGATCGAGCAGATGCAGGAGGAAGCCGAGGAACACGCCGAGGAAGACCAGCAGCGCCGCGAGCGGATCGAGGCGCGCAACGAGGCCGAGAGCGCGGTCCAGCGGGCCGAGACGCTCCTCGAGGAGAACGAGGAGGAGGTCGACGACGATCTCCGGGAGTCCATCGAGGACGCCATCGCCGACGTCGAGGAGACCCTCGACGACGAGGACGCCGACACCGAGGAGATCGAGTCGGTTACGGAAGCGCTGTCGACCGAACTCCAGGAGATCGGCAAGCAGATGTACCAAGAGCAGGCCCAGCAAGCACAGGCCGGTGCCGGCGGTGCCGGCGCGGGTGCGGCGGGCGCCGGCCCCGGCGGCATGGGCGGCGACGAACCGGGTGCGGGCGACGGCGACGAGTACGTCGACGCCGACTTCGAAGAGAAAGACGACGAAGACGACGCCTGATCGTCGGCGAGCCACGTTTTTCAAATAGGTAGGACCGGTAACTCACACCAACTGATGACAGAGGATTTCTACGACGTGCTCGGGGTGTCTCGGGACGCCTCCGAAGACGAGATCAAACAGGCGTACCGAAAGAAGGCCTCGGAGTACCATCCGGACGTGAGCGACGACCCGGACGCCGAGGAGAAGTTCAAGAAGGCAAAGAAGGCAAAGGAGGTGCTCACCGACGAGGAGAAACGGCAGGCGTACGACCAAATTGGCCACGAGCGCTTCGAACAGGCCGAGAAGCGCGGGGGCTTCGACGGCGGTGGCGGGGGCGCTGGCGGCGGCGCTCGCGGCAACCCCTTCGGCGGCGGTGGCGGCGGTGCCGGCGGCTTCGAGGACATCTTCGAGCAGTTCTTCGGCGGTGGCGGCGGCCGCGGTGGCAGCGACCGCCCCCGACAGGGCCAGGACCTGCGCACGTCGCTCCGTCTCGACTTGGAGGAGGCCTACGAGGGCGTCGAACGCGAGTTCACCGTCACCCGTCCGACGCGGTGTTCGGACTGCGACGGCGAGGGGCATCCGCCCGGCGCCGACGCGGAGACGTGTCCGAACTGCGACGGAAGCGGACAGGTGACACAGGTCCAGCAGACGCCGTTCGGTCGGATGCAACAGACCGGGACCTGCCGCCGGTGTGACGGCGCGGGAACCCTCTACAGCGAGACGTGTTCGACCTGTGGCGGCGAGGGCCAGGTCCGCGAGGAATCCACCCTCTCGGTCGACATCCCGGCGGGGATCCGCGACGGTCAGACCCTCCGGATGGAGGGCGAGGGTGCCCCCGGGCAGAACCGCGGCCCCAACGGCGACCTCCTGATCGAGGTGTCGGTCGCGGACCACCCCGACTTCGACCGCGACGGCGACGACCTCCACTACCAGCATCCCATCTCCTTCCCGCAGGCCACGTTCGGCGACACCGTCGAGGTGCCGACGCTCGACGGCACCGTCGAGATGGACGTCCCTTCGGGCACCCAGAGCGGCGAGACGTTCCGGCTCAAGGGCAAGGGGATGCCGCGTCTGCGACGCCGGGGACAGGGCGACCTCTACGTGCAGGTGCAGGTCGTCACCCCGGAGGACATGAACGCCGAACAGCGCGAGGCGCTGGAACGCTTCGCCGAGGCCGGCGGCGAGGAGGTCGACGTGAAAGAGGGCTTCTTCGAGCGGATCAAGAGCAGCTTTTGACGACCCTCGCCGACCTCGTCGGGCGCGACCGACGGAGCGACAGACCGGCGCTTCGGATCGTCGACCGGGACCGAACCCACACCTACCACGACTTCTGCACGACGGCGTGGAAGGCGGCCCACGCGCTCCGACACCTCGGCGTCCACGAGGGATCGCGGGTCGCGCTCTCCCCCGATCCGGCCCCGCAGGTCCTCTCGACCTTGTTCGGTGCCGCGTCGCTCGGCGCTCAACTGACCTTCGACGTGGCCGCCGAGAGCCGCGTGGTGGTCGTCCCCGTCGACCGCGAGAGTGAGGTCGACGACGGCCGATCGGTCGTCGTCTACGGCGGGGCACCCGCGGCGGCGACGACGACCCACTGGGAGGAGGTAGTCTGGAGCGAGAACCCCGCAATGTGGCCGACGACGCCGTCGCCGTCCGATCCGGTCCTCGACGCCGACGGTCGGTCGTTCACGCACGGCGACCTGTACGCCGGGGCGGGGACGGTCGTCGCCGACGCGGGACTCGACGACGAGATGAGCGTCGCACTCCGGGCGTCGCTCGCGGATCCGCAGGCGGTCGTCGCGGGCGTGATCGCGCCGCTCCTGGCCGGCGGCACCGTCGTCGTCCCCGGCGGGGCCGAGGGGGGCGTGGCCGACGTAGCGGCCGGCGACGGTGCGGTTCCGGAGCGGCGGCGGATCGGTCTCGACGCCGTCTCGTGGTAGCCTCCAGCAAATCCTTTTGTTGTCCCGCCCACTATCAAGCGGTATGTACGTCCGGGATGCCAAGAACCGAGACGAGGTCTGGTTGCTCGACAACATCGAGGAGATGGCCCTGGACGACGCCGCCTTCCGATCTCGGGACTACGTCATCGCGGTCGACGAAGGATCGAACGACCGCGCGGGGTTCGGCCGTATCCGCGTCCACAAGGTCGACGGCGGCGAGGTGTGTGAACTCACGGGCATCGGCGTCCTGCCCGCGTGGCGGGGCCAGGGCGTCGGCGCACACGTCGTCGAGCGACTGGTCGAGACGGCCGCCGACGAGGGTTTCGAGACGGTCTACTCGATCACCGATCAGCCGTCGTATCTCGCCCGCTTCGGGTTCGAACCGGTCGAGTCGAGCGCGCTACCGCCGAAGCTCCGCGACCGCCTGCACGAGAAACGCGAGACGATACAACCCGACGCCGTCGCGACGAGTCTCGACACCGGCGGCTTCTCGATGCCCGCCCGCCTCCGCGAGGCGTTCAAGAGCGCCGCCCCGCACGACCCCACCGACGACGACGCCGTCGAGGACGCCGAGGACTTCGGGATCGACCCCGACAGTGCCACCTACAAGTACGACACCGGCTAAGTCCGGTCGTCGAGGAAGTCGGTGCTGAACGCGAGCCACGCGAGCACCGTCGAGAAGAGGATGGGCGGCAGGATCGCGAAGGCCCAGAGGGGTTCGATGCCCCAGAAGAGCAACAGGAGTACGTCGGCGAGGCCGAGCATCAGGAACGGCGTCACCGCGAGGAGGGCACGGCGACGGTTCGGGGTCGACTCCTCCCCCTGCGAGAGTGACATAGTCGGACTCTGCGTTCGACGGGCAAAAACACCTCGGGTGTCCGGCGGCGCCACCCCCTCCAGATATATATCCGTCTCGACCGTAGCGTCGGCCGTGACCGACGAACTCGTCGACCGCGCCAGAGAGACGCTCGACTCGGCGTACGTCCCCTACTCGGACTATCCGGTCGGGGCGGCGCTTCGAACCGCCGACGGAACGGTGTTTACGGGCTGTAACGTCGAGAACGCGAACTACAGCAACAGCCTCCACGCCGAGGAGGTGGCGCTCGGTCGGGCGGTCACCGCCGGCCACCGCGAGTTCGACGCGCTGGCAGTCGCCTCCGGCGCGCGCGACGGCGTCACGCCCTGTGGGATGTGCCGCCAGTCGCTCGCGGAGTTCTGCCACGACGACCTCCCGATCCTCTGTGACGAGGGCGACGGGGACGTGGCCGAGTACACCCTCGGCGAGTTGCTCCCCGCGACCATCAGTGCCGACACGCTCGACGCGGCCGACCGATCCGGGGAGTCCTGATCGGTCACACGCCTCGGACCCCGGCGCTATTTCACCGCCGTCACCGTACCCACGGCCATGGGTGACGACATCGATCGACAGTATCACATCGAGGCGGCGTCGGGCGAGGTGGCGGAGACGGTGTTGCTCCCCGGCGACCCGGACCGCGTGGACGTGGTGACCGACCGCTGGGACGAGGCGACGACCGTCGCCGACCACCGCGAGTACCGGACGGTCACCGGCCGGTACGAGGGTGCCCCGCTGTCGGTGACCTCGACCGGCATCGGAAGCCCGTCGGCGGCCATCGCCGTCGAGGAGTTGGCCCGGATCGGCGCGGAGACGTTCGTCCGCGTCGGCTCGTGTGGCGCCATCGACCCCGACGTCGACGTGGGTGATCTGGTCATCACGACCGGCGCGGTCAGGGGCGAGGGGACGAGCGACGAGTACGTCCGCGGGGACTACCCCGCCGTCGCCGACCACGCGGTGGTGTCGGCGCTCGTCGCCGCGGCCGAACGCCTCGGCTACACCTACCACTGTGGCCTGACGATGAGCACCGACAGTTTCTACGCCGGGCAAGCCCGCCCCGGGTTCGAGGGGTTCGAGGCCGCCGGGAGCGCGTCCCTACTCGACGACCTGCGCGAGGTGGACGTGACGAACGTCGAGATGGAGGCGAGCGCCGTCCTGACGCTCGCGAACGTCTACGGGCTCCGCGCCGGCGCGGTGTGTACCGTCTTCGCCAACCGCTCGACCGGCGAGTTCCGCACCGAGGGCGAGGCCCGCGCCGCCGAGGTCGGGAGTCTGGCGGCCGCGCTCCTCAACGAGATGGACGCCCGTCGGGACGACGCCGGGGCGGGCGCGTGGCACGCCGACCTCTCGATCGAGTGAGGAGTGTCAGCACCGATCGTCGACGAACGACCGTCTGCTGGCGGTTTCAACACCCCTATACCTGCCCGCGGCGGAGTGGGCGTATGACCGCTCAGGTCGTCGTTCTGGGTGCCGGGTACGCTGGTGCCGGTGCCGTCTCACGCTTCGAAGAGATGAACGACGGTGACGCCGAGTTGACCTGGATCTCCGAGCACGACTACCACCTCGTCCTCCACGAGACCCACCGTGTCATTCGCGACACGAGCGTCGCCTCCAAGGTCGCCATCCCCGTCGACGAGATCAAGTCCACCGCGACGACGTTCCGACAGGACCGCGTCACGGGCATCGACGTCGACGACCGGCAGGTCCACTGCCGTGACGGTGACCCCGTCGACTACGACTACTTGCTCGTCGCACTGGGGAGTCGGACCGCCTTCTACGGGATCGAGGGGCTCCGCGAACACAGCCACACGCTCAAGGGACTCGAGGACGCCCGCGAGATCCACGACGACGTGGCTGCCGCGGCGGCCGACGCCACCCGATCGGATCCCGCACAGGTCGTCGTCGGCGGGGCCGGTCTCTCGGGTATCCAGTCCGCGGGCGAGATTGCGGCCTATCGCGACGAACACCGCACGCCGATCGACGTGACACTCGTCGAGGGCCTCGACGAGGTGCTCCCCGGTCGAGACCCCGAGTTCCAGGGCGCACTCAGGAAGCGACTCGAGGCCGCCGACGTCGACATCATGTGTGGCGAGTTCATCTCGAAAGTCGACGACGAGACGATCTACGTCGGCGGCGGCGAGGAGGAAGACCCGACCGAACTCGACTACGACGTACTCCTCTGGACCGGTGGCATCACCGGTCAGGACGAACTCGACGAGGCCGCGGTCGACAAAGACGAGCGGAGCAACCGACTGTACGCCGACCGCGACTTCCGGACGAGCGACGACCGGGTGTTCGCCATCGGCGACACGGCGATGATCGATCAGGGACCGGAGGAGTTCGCGCCGCCGACGGCACAGGCCGCGTGGCAGGCCGCCGACGTAGCCGGGGAGAACCTCGCCCGTGCCGTTCGTGGCGAGGAACTCGCGACGTGGCGGTACGACGACAAGGGGACGCTCGTCTCGGTCGGCGACGAGGCGGTCGCCCACGGCGTCGACGTCCTCCCGATCGACACGTTCGGCGGTATCGGCGCGGAGACGCTGAAGAAGATCGTGGCGACACGCTGGATCGCGGACGTCTCCTCGATCGGTCGAGCGATCGACGCCTGGTCCGATATGTAGCGGCGGTGGCGGCCGGTATCGAGACCGGCCTCCCTCAGTTCAGTGGTTCGGCTCTTCTGCGGGCGCTCGCATGTCGTCGATGCGGAGGATGAGGATGTTGTCGGTGTCGTCCTTCCCGTCGACCGTCCCGTCGATGACCAGTTTCGAGAGCGGTGTGGGGCCCACGCGTACTTTGTCGCCCTCGTGGAACTCGCGGACCGACCCCTGGACGTGGATCTCGGCACGACACAGGTCGGGATGGTGGACCGACGAGAGGTCGATCTCGCCGACGTTCGCCGTGTCGACCGGTTCGCCGTCGTGGAACAACGGGACTGCGGCGGGTTCGTCCATCTGGTCCACGTCGAGGGCCTCGTACGCGTTCGCTGTCGGTTTGTACCCTCCTTTCGGTCCCGGTACGCCCTCGACGAGTTGGAGGGCCTTCAGACTCTGCATCTGGTTGCGGATCGTCCCCGGGTTCCGGTCGACCTCGTCGGCGATGTCTTCGCCCTTGACCGCGTCCTCGGTTTCGCGGTGGAGGTTGATGAGGGCCGTGAGGATAGTCTTCTGACTCGACGTCAGTTCGATTGATGACATACCCCGGAGTTGCACGCTCGTGATATTAAATTCGGGGGATGTCCGGAACGACTCCCGATTTCGGGACTCGTGTCGGGGATCGGTCGATGCGGGTGTAAGTGCGTCGAACGCCGGCGACACCGACTGCACGGCGGCCTCGGCCTTTTGACCCCGCCATTCGAAAGGAGGCCGTGGAGCCAGTTCGCATCGTCGGCGTCCCGACCGACTACGGCGCGAGTCGCCGCGGGGTCGATATGGGACCCTCGGCCATCCGGTACGCCGGCCTCGCGGCCGAACTCGAGTCGCTTGGACACGACGTCCGCGACGTCGGCGACCTGCCGGCCCCGCGGACCGAGGAGGCGGCGCGGGCCGACCCCGGCCGGTCCGACGCGAAGTATCTCGACGCTATCTCGTCGGTGTGTGGCCGATTGGCAAACGAGGTAGCGGGGGCCGCAAACGTAGGCGAGACGCCTCTCGTCCTCGGTGGCGACCACTCGCTCGCCATCGGTACGCTCGCCGGAGCGAGCCGCGGCGCCGACCTCGGGGTCGTGTGGTTCGACGCACACGGCGACTTCAACACCCCGGGGACGACGCCGAGTGGCAACGTCCACGGCATGTCGCTGGCGGCGGCGCTCGGGCGCGGCGAGTTCGAAACCTCGCCCTGGGCGCGGTCGGACGGCCTCGACGGGGAGAACGTCGCACTGGTCGGCGTCCGCGACTTGGACTCCGAGGAGCGCCGAACCCTCCGGGAGAGCGACGTGACCGTCTTCACCATCTCCGAAATCGACGACCGCGGCATCACGGCCGTCGTCGACGACGCCCTCGGCGTGGCGTCGTCCGGCACCGACGGCGTCCACGTCAGCCTCGACCTGGACTGGCTCGACCCTACGGAGGCACCGGGTGTCGGGACGCCGGTCAGAGGGGACGTCACCTACCGCGAAGCACACGCCGCGCTGGAACGGGTGGCCGACGTCGACCTCCGGTCGCTCGAACTCGTCGAGGTAAACCCCATCCTCGACGACCACAACCGGACTGCGGAACTCGCCGTCGAACTCGCCGCGAGCGCGCTCGGCAAGCGGATCCTCTGAGTCGAGGTCGCTACTCGTCGCCGTCCTCACCCTCGACCCGGCCCGCGGGCAGTACCGCCACCGAGGCCACCGAGTCGTCGCCGTCGAGGTCCATCACGATGACGCCCATCGTGTTGCGGCCGACGGTCGAGACGTCCTCGACCGGCGTCCGGAGGATCTGTCCGGACTCGCTCATGACGACGAGGTGATCGCCCGGGCCGACGGCGTCGATGGCACACGCCGGGCCGTTGCGGTCGACCGTCTTGATGTCGATCAGTCCCTTGCCGTAGCGGGACTGCTGGGTGTAGGCGTCGACCGGCGACCGCTTGCCGTAGCCGTGGTCGGTCACCGAGAGCACCCAGTCGTGGTCGTCGGAATCGACGGCGGCTACCCCGACGACGTGGTCGTCGCCCTCGAGTTTGATGCCGCCGACGCCGCGGGCGTTCCGGCCCATCGATCTGACCTCCGACTCCGCAAACCGGATACTCATGCCGTCGGCGGTGGCGACGATCAGGTCGTGGTCACCGTCGGTCAGTTCCACGTCGACGAGGGCGTCGCCGTCCTCCAAACTGATCGCTCGGATGCCGGTCGAGAGGATGTTGCCGAACTCCTCGACGCTAGTCCGTTTCACCCGTCCCTTCTTCGTCGCCATCGTGAGGTAGCGCCCGTCGCCGTCGTCCAAGTCGTCGCAGTCGACGACGGCCTCGATCTCCTCGCCGTCGTCCAGGTCGAGGAGGTTCACTGCCGACTTGCCGCGGGCGGTTCGGCTCATCTCCGGCACCCGGTAGGTCTTGAGTTTGTACACCTGTCCGTGGTTGGTGAAACAGAGCAGGTAGTCGTGGGTGTTCGCGAGGAAGACCGAGGAGATCCGATCGCCCTCCTTGAGGTCGGCGCCGATTATCCCCTTCCCGCCCCGATTCTGGACGCGGAACGCCGACAGCGACATCCGCTTGATGTAGTCGTCCTCGCTGACGACGACGAGGGTGTCCTCCTGGGGGATGAGATCCTCGTCGGTCACTTCGCCGTCGTCCTCGACGACCCGGGTGCGGCGCTCGTCGGCGTAGTCGGCCTCGATCTCCCGGAGTTCGTCCTCGATGACGCCCAGCAGTTCGGACTCCTCGTTCAGGATCTCCTCCAACCGGTCGATCCGCGCTTGGACCTCCTCGTACTCCTCCTCGATCGCGGCCGTCTCCATCGAGGTGAGGCTGCCGAGTTGCATCGCGACGATGTGGTCGACCTGGTCCGCCGAGAAGTCAAAGGCTGCACGGAGGGCCGCCTTCGCGCCGTCGCGGTCCTCCGCGTCCTGGATGAGTTCGACCACCTCGTCGGCGTTCTCCAAGGCCGTGAGCCGTCCTTCGAGGATGTGTGCGCGGTCCTCGGCCTCCGCGAGGTCGTACTCGCTGCGCCGGCGGACGACCTCCCGGCGGTGGTCCAGGTAGACCTTCAGTGTCTCCTTCAGGTCGAGCACGCGGGGTTGGCCGTCGACCAACGCGAGGTTGATGACGCCGAAGGTGGTTTCGAGGTGCGATTCGAGCAACTGGTTCTCGACCACGTCCGGGTTCGCCCCCCGCTTGAGTTCGATCACGATGCGGATTCCGTCGCGGTCGGACTCGTCGCGTAAGTCGCGCACGCCGTCGAGTTTCCCCTCGTTCACGTCGTCCGCGATGCGTTCGATGAGGCGAGCCTTGTTCGCCTGGTAGGGGAGTTCCGTGACGACGATTCGGTCCTCGCTCGTCTCCATCTCGGCGCGGACCCTGAGTCGCCCGCGTCCAGTCTTGTACGCCTTGTGGATGGCGTTGCGGCCGACGATGTTCGCGCCGGTCGGGAAGTCGGGCGCGACGACGTGATCCATCAGGTCCTCGACGGTGCAATCCGGATTCCGAATGAGGTGGATCGTCGCGTCGATCACCTCGCCGAGGTTGTGCGGCGGCACGTTCGTCGACATGCCGACCGCGATGCCCGAGGAGCCGTTGACGAGGAGGTTGGGGAACGCCGCCGGCAACACGTCGGGTTCCTGCTTGCGGCCGTCGTAGTTCGTCGAGAAGTCGACGGTCTCTTTCTCGATGTCGGCCAGGAGTTCCTCGGCGATGGGCGACATCCGCGCCTCGGTGTAGCGCATGGCCGCGGGCGGGTCGCCGTCGACGGAGCCGAAGTTCCCCTGGCCGTCGACCAGGGGGGCACGCATCGAGAAGCCTTGTGCCATCCGCGCCAGCGCGTCGTAGATGGCGGAGTCGCCGTGTGGGTGGAAGTCACCCATCGTCTCGCCGACGACGGAGGAGGACTTCCGGTGGGAGGCACGGGCGGTGACGCCCGCCTCGTGCATGGCGTAGAGGATGCGCCGGTGGACGGGTTTGAGGCCGTCGCGGGCGTCGGGGAGCGCCCGCCCCGCGATGACCGACATCGCGTAGTCGATGTAGGACTGCTCCATCTCCTGTTCGATACGGGCGGTCTCGACGCTCGCGGCCGGGACGTCCTGTTCGTAGTCGGGTGTGTCGGAGCTCATATATCCACCCACTCGGCGTCGCCGGCGTGTTCCTTGATGAACTGTTTCCGGGGCCCGACCGCGTCGCCCATCAGGATCGAGAACATCCGATCGGCGGCCGCGGCGTCCTCGACGGTGATGCGTTTTAAGATCCGGTTCTCGGGGTTCATCGTCGTCTCCCAGAGTTGGTCGGGGTTCATCTCGCCCAGTCCCTTGAACCGCTGGACTTGATCGGGGTTGCCGTCACACGTCTCCGCGACGATGCGGTCGCGTTCGGCCTCGCTCATCGCGTCGTACGTCTCGCCGCGGTAGCGGACGCGGTAGAGCGGCGGCTGGGCGGCGTAGACGTACCCCCGCTCCAGCAACGGCTTCATGTGCCGGTAGAGGAGGGTGAGCAGGAGGGTGCGGATGTGTGCGCCGTCCACGTCGGCGTCGGTCATCAGGATGATCCGGTGGTAGCGGGCGTCGTCGATGTCGAACTCCTCGCCGATGCCCGTCCCGATGGCCGTGATGAGCGCACGGATCTCGTCGTTCTCGAGGATGCGATCCAGGCGGTGTTTCTCGACGTTGAGGATCTTCCCCTTCAGCGGGAGGATGGCCTGGAACTTCCGGTCACGACCCTGCTTCGCGCTCCCGCCCGCGCTGTCGCCCTCCACGACGAACAGTTCGGACTCGGTCGGATCCTTCGACTGGCAGTCCGCGAGTTTGCCCGGCAGCGCCGTCGACTCCAGAGCGCTCTTGCGCCTGGTGAGTTCCTCCGCCTTCTTCGCGGCCTGTCGGGCCTTCGCGGCCTCGACGGCCTTGCCGACGATGGCCCGCGCGGTGCTCGGGTGCTCTTCGAAGAACGTCCCGAGTTGCTGGTGGACCGCACTCTCGACGATACCGCGAACCTCGCTGTTGCCGAGTTTGGTCTTGGTCTGTCCCTCGAACTGTGGGTCGGGGTGTTTCACCGAGATGACGGCCGTCAGCCCCTCGCGGACGTCTTCTCCCTTGAGGGTGCCGTCCAAGTCGCCGAGCAAGCCCTCGTCGGTGGCGTAGTCGTTGACCACCCGGGTGAGCGCCGTCTTGAACCCCGTGAGGTGGGTCCCCCCCTCACGGGTGTTGATGTTGTTGGCGAAGGCGTGGATCGATCCCTGGAGTTCGTCGGCGGCCTGCATCGCCACCTCGACCGTGATGTTCTGGTCGGCGTCGTCGAAGTAGATGACGTCGTCGTGGAGGGCGGTCTTGGTCTCGTTGAGGTACTCGACGAACTCCCGGATGCCGCCCTCGTAGCGGAAGGAAACGGTCTCGTCGTCGCGTTCGTCGTCGAGACCGATCTCGACCCCGGAGTTGAGGAAGGCGAGTTCGCGAAGCCGCGTCGACAGCGTGTCGAAGTCGAAGTCGGTGTGTTCGAAGATGTCGGTGTCGGGCCAGAACCGGACGGTCGTCCCCGTCCCCTCGTCGGGGTCGAGATCGCGGATCCGCTCGAAGGCGTCGGCGACGGGTTCGCCCGCCTCGAAGCGGTGTCGCCAGACCGCGCCGTCGCGCTTGATCGTCACTACCAGTTCCGAGGAGAGGGCGTTGACGACGCTGACGCCGACGCCGTGGAGTCCACCGGAGACCTGATAGGACTTGTTGTCGAACTTCCCGCCCGCGTGGAGGATCGTCATGATGACCTCCACGGCCGGCCGGTCGTACTCCTCGTGGATGTCGACCGGGATACCGCGCCCGTTGTCGCTCACGCTCACCGACTCGTCGTCGTGGACGGTCACCTCGATAGCGTCACAGTAGCCCGCGAGCGCCTCGTCGATGGCGTTGTCGACGACCTCGTAGACGAGATGGTGTAATCCCCGGTCGTCGGTCGATCCGATGTACATCGCCGGACGCTTCCGGACCGCCTGGAGTCCCTCCAGTACCTGTATCTGCCCGGCTCCGTACTCTTGTTCGTCGGCCATAGAATCTACCAACTGTAGACGGGCCTCGTTCTTAAACTCTCGCACGCGTGCGCGCGACGCAAGGACGTGTTTTCGGAACCGAAAAATCCCCTCGCAGTACGGCAACCGAAATTTGTGATTTTCCCCAGTAGCGTCCCGGGGCGCCCCGAATCCGACCGATCGCGTGCTCGGTGTGTGCTCGCGCGCACGGCGGGGCTTCACTTTCACCACGCTGGCGGTGGCCTTTTAAACGTCGTCCCGGTATGCCTCCACGGATGACATCGTTCCAGTCGACGCTCGGCGAGGAGGGAGACATCGCCGAGGAGCTGGCCGAGAACCAGCGGGCCATCTCCATCGCCGAGTTCTTCGAGAAGAACAAACACATGCTCGGGTTCGACTCCGGGGCCAGAGGGCTGGTGACCGCCGTCAAGGAAGCGGTGGACAACGCCCTCGACGCCACGGAGGAGGCCGGTATCGCACCCGACATCTACGTCGAAATCGCCGAAGCCGGCGACTACTACCGGCTCGTCGTCGAGGACAACGGGCCGGGCATCACGAAAGAGCAGGTCCCTCGCGTGTTCGGGAAACTGCTGTACGGCTCGCGGTTTCACGCCCGTGAGCAGTCGCTAACCCCGGATCAACGGATACTCGTCCGTCGTGACGGCGACGTGGAGTTCGTTCCCATCGGCGTGCTATGCGACGCGTACCTCCCACACGACGAGGCGGCGACCGCTCGGATCCCCGATGACATCGAAGCGCCCTCTTTCGACCGCGAAACGCACGAAATGACGTGGGAGCCGGTGACCCACGCGATCCGACACGAGACCGAGGAGCGAACCTACGAGATCACGACCGAAAAGGGACGATCGGTGGAGGTAACGGGGAATCACAGCGTCTTCGGCGTCACCAAAGACGGTGAGACGACGGAACTGAAAGCCGGTGAACTCGAAGTGGGGGACGCAATTCTGACGCCACGTCAGCTCCCCTCGCCGGTCGGGACGGTCAAGTCGGTCAATCTCCTCGAACACATCACGTCCGATCAACTCGACGGTCGGCACGTCTACGTCTATGGTTTCGACGAGGAGACTCTCGCCGAGATTCGAACCGGCGAACGGGTTCGAAAGAAGCCGTCTCCCGACAGTACTCGGAAACGGTACTACTATCGGTACGACGGCGTCGACATCCTCCGCGACAGTCTGGAGAACAACTACATCGAGAAGGGGTATCTACCGGCCGAGACGGTACTCGAACTCGGCTGGGAGGAGAAGGCAACGGACTGCGAGTTCAAGACGTATCAGGTTGGAGGAGAGGAGACGACCGTGCCGGTCACGCTCCCGGTCGACGGCTCCCTCGTCGACATGCTCGCCTACTACATCTCGGAGGGCCACGCCGAAACTCGCCAAGTCGGATTCACGTTCGGCACCCACGAGACCGAACTGATCGAATCGGCCGAGCGCGCAGTCGCGGGAATCGCCGGATCGACGACGACCGTCGAGCGCGAACGAAACTCGACGCGTGTGAAGGCCTTCGGCTCGCCGCTGGCGATGTTCCTCGAATCCGTCTGTGGCGACGCCGCGACGAACAAGCGCGTTCCAGGGTTCGTCTTCGAGGTGGAGCCGGCGTACCAGCGGCGGTTCGTGGCTGCCCTGTATCAGGGCGACGGCTCGGACAGTCACCCCAGCAACGAACTCTCTCACACCACGACGAGCGAGACGCTCGCGCGACAACTCTCCGTCCTCTGGAACATGCTGGGCGTCTTAGCGAGTACGGAGATCCACGAGAACCCGGACGGCTACGCCGACGATCCCTCGACGGTCTACCGGACCAAAGTGTACGGCGAGGACGCGAGTCTCACCGACGTGTTCGAGACGACGACGCCGGGTGAACAGGGATACAAACGGCTCCCAGTCTCCTTACTCGACGACGTCCGCGTGGACGACGTGACACGGGAGACGGTTCCGGACACCGTCCCGGGACTGTTGATGGGTGCCGGTATCGGGTCAGGGGTCGATCACGCGGCGGAGTACCGGTCGCTGATTGAGGCCGCCCTCGACGGCGAACGCGTCGACGCGCCGCGATACGCCCACAACCTCCGGCAGAAGGGTCTGCTCGACGACGAGGGTCGCCCGACCGAGCGGCTGGACGAACTCTGGGAGACGGTGACGGGCCTCCACGGGCTCACGGAGACGGACATGTGTCTGCTCCCAGTGCAGTCAGTCGAAGAGACCGAGTCACCCGACTACGTCTACGATATCTCCGTCCCGGGTGCGACCGGGCACGACGAAAACTTCGTCGTCGCCAACGAAGGGGCGTTGAGCGTGAAAAACAGCCGCGGCCAGCAGGGGATTGGAATTTCCGCGGCCGTCCTCTACTCTCAGCTCACCTCCGGCAAGCCCGCCAAGATCACCAGTCGGACCCAGGGGAGTGCCGACGCCCAGTACTTCGAACTCGTCGTCGACACCGACGACAACGAACCGGAGATCAGAAGCGAGGAGACGACGTCGTGGGATCGCCCCCACGGTACCCGGATCGAACTGGAGATGGAGGCGAACATGCGGGCACGCAGCCAACTCCTAGACTACATCAAACACACGGCGGTCGTCAACCCACACGCGCGCGTCGAACTGCGCGAACCCGGCCTCGACGAACCCCTGAAGTTCGAACGCGGCACCGACCAGTTGCCCGCCGAGACGGAGGAGATCCGTCCCCACCCCCACGGTGTCGAACTCGGAACCCTCCTGAAGATGCTGGAGGCCACGGAGTCGTACTCCGTCTCGGGCTTCTTACAGAGCGAGTTCACCCGCGTCGGCAACAAGACGGCGACGAAGGTGTGTGACCGGTTCCGGGACCACCACTACGGTCGTGAGATGGCGTGGGCGACGCCGACACCGACCGACGACGCCGACATCGAGGACGCGGTGGTCGACGCCGTCGCCAACAAGAGCGCCGAGGCGACCGACTGGTTCGCCGCCCGCGTCGCCGAGACGGTCGGCGACCGGGAGCGGGTCGCCCACTCGGACGTCGTCGAACTCGTCGGGAACCTCGCCGACGCCGCCGAGGAGGAGTTCGACCAGACGTTCGGCTCCACGGTCAGGGAGAACGCTGTCGACGCGGCGTGGGCCGAACTCACCCGCGCGGACCTGCTCGTGACCTCGCTGTACGAGCGGATCGACGCCGCGACCAGCACCCGGAAGGACGACGCGACCAAGCGGGGGTTGGCCGAGCGCCTCGCCGACAAGTTCGCCGAGGCCGACGACCACCGACACCGAGCGACCCGGGACGGCCTCGCGGACTACGTCGACCGCTCGGCCGACCGAGTCGAGGAGGCGGCCGACGCCACCGTCGGCGACACCGCCCGCGAGAACGTCGTCGAGGCCTGCTGGTCGGTCATGCGGACCGTCCCCGACGACCTCCCGAAGGTGTCGGCGGCGGCCGACGACCGCGACACCGCCTCCGAACTGCTGGAGGCGATGCGCGAGACGGACATCCTCGCACCGCCGACGGACTGTCTCTCGCCCATCACGGCCGACCTCGTCGAGGCGGGGTTGCGAAAGGAGTTCGACGCCGACTTCTACGCCGCGGCGACCCGCGACGCCGAGGTCCACGGCGGCGACCCCTTCATCGTCGAGGCCGGCATCGCCTACGGCGGCGAGATGGAGAGCGAGGGATCGGTCGACGTAATGCGCTTTGCCAACCGCGTCCCGCTGGTCTACCAGCGGGGGGCGTGTGCCGTCACCGACGTGGTGAAAGGGATCGGCTGGCGCAACTACGGGCTGGATCAGCCGGGCGGGAGCGGCCTCCCCTCCGGCCCCGCCGTGGTGATGGTCCACCTCGCGTCGACGAACGTCCCCTTCACCAGCGAGTCGAAAGACGCGGTGGCGAACGTCCCCGAGATCGAAGACGAGATCGAACTCGCCATCCGCGAGGCGGCCCGGGAGTTGAAGTCCTACCTCAACCGCCGACAGTCCCTGGAGAAACGCCGGCGCAAGCAGGACGTCCTCGGTCGGATCCTCCCCGAGATGGCCGACAAACTCTCCGCGGTCACCGGGCGCGAGCGGCCGAACATCGACGTGGCCTTGGGGCGGATCATGAACAACGTCCTCGTCGAGCGGTCCGTCGAGGACGGCACGGTGACGCTGTCGGTCCGGAACCACTCCGAGCGAAAGGAGTCCCTCGACGTGACCGACATCGTCACCGCGGAGCCGACGGCCGTGAACGACGGCGCGTCGGTCGTCGACATAGACGACGAGTGGTTCGTGCAGTGGTCCCCGTCGGTGTCGGCGGGCGAGACGGCGACGCTCACCTACGAGGTGAGCGACGAGGCGACCTTCGACGTCGACGTCGAGGGCGTCGAGAGCGAGAAACTCACGGTGGACACATGAGCTCACAGGAGGAGGCCAGACGGCAGTTGATCGACCTCGCGGCGGAGTTTTACGACCAGTTCGACCGCGGGGAGGTGCCCGAGATGACCCTCCCCACGCGGACCAAGAGCAACATCGAGTACGACGAGGAGAGCGGCGTCTGGGTGTACGGCGACCGCACGTCGACGCGGTCGGCCAACTCCGTTCGAGGGGCTCGAAAGCTCCTGAAGGCGACCTACACCATCGAGTTCCTCGCCCGCCAACTGGAGGAGGGTCGCTCCTCAACGCTGCGGGAACTCTACTACCTCTCGGAGTCGTGGGACTCCGACGAGGCCGCGTTCTCGGACCAGGACGAGTCCAACCAGTTGATCGAGGACCTCGAAATCGTCTCGGACGTGACCCGCGAGGACTTCCACATGCGTCCCGAGGAGTCGGGGGCGACGCTGATGGGTCCCTTGGAACTGCGCGAGCAGACCCGGCGTGGCGAACGTGAGATCCACTGCCAGAAGGACGTCGGCGAGGGCGGCTACCAGATCCCGAACAACCCCGACACCATCGACTTCCTCGACCACGACGTCGAGTTCATCCTCTGTGTCGAGACCGGCGGCATGCGGGACCGCCTCGTCGAGAACGGGTTCGACACCGACCACGACGCCCTGATCGTCCACCTGAAGGGTCAGCCCGCCCGGGCGACACGCCGGATCACCAAACGCCTCCACGACGAACTCGGCCTGCCCGTGGTGGTGTTCACCGACGGCGACCCGTGGTCGTACCGGATCTACGGCTCCGTCGCCTACGGGTCGATCAAGAGCGCTCACCTCTCGGAGTATCTCGCCACCCCCGAGGCCGAGTTCGTCGGGATCCAGCCCGAGGACATCGTCGAGTACGACCTCCCGACCGATCCGCTCGCGGATTCGGACGTCAACGCCCTCGAATCGGAACTCGACGACCCACGGTTCATGACCGACTACTGGGAGGAGCAGATCGAACTCCAACTCGACATCGGGAAGAAGGCCGAACAGCAGGCGCTCGCCTCGCGGGGCCTGGACTTCGTCACCGACGAGTACCTCCCCGAGCGGTTGGGCGAGATGGGCGTCATCTGACGGGTCGGCCACACGAGCGGTAGTCGTCCGGCCTGTCGTCGGCGGACCGACCGCCGTTGGGCGCGCTATCCGGTCGTCCAGGCGAAGACGTCCCGCTGGTGGTCGAGGAGGGTTCCGAGATGGTCGCTCTCGGAGGTGACGACGGAGCCGCCGGTCCCGCGGAGGAACTTCCGGACGGGTCGGATCGGGGCGTTCCCGTCCCGCGTCCCGTGCCACGCACGAACCGGGACGTTCGACGGGGGCCCGTCGAACGGGTCCTCGGCCAACAGCCGCGTCTCGCGGACGAACGCCCGTGCTCCCTGCCGGAATCCCTCGTGAAAGTCCTCCGAGACGGCCCTCCGAACGTCTCCCGCCACGGATTCGTCCGTGAACTGCCGAACGACTGCGTCCGGTCCACGCACGCCGGCGAGCGTCACCGCCAGCCGCGACAGGAATCGGAGCAACAGCGGGGCTCGAGACAGCGTCGCGAACCCGTTCTCCACCGGCGGGATCACGCTACTGATCAGACCGATCCGCGTCGTCCGGTCGTCCGTCGCCGCCGCGAGGGCGAACGGCCCGCCACCGGAGTAGCCGACGAGTGCGGTTCGTTCGATCCCCTCGTGGTCCAGTAACTGGTGGAGGTCGGCTCGCCAGTCGCCCCACGACCACCCGCGTGGCGGTGGGGTCGACGTCCCGTATCCGGGCCGTTCGGGCACGACGAGATGAACCCCTTCGACCGCGGCGGTGTCGGAACACACCGCTGCGAACGACCGCGAACCCGGGGTTCCGTGACAGACGACGACCGGCGCACCCTCCGGGTCGCCGGCGGTCGCGTACGTGAGCGTTCGGCCGTCGGCGAGTGGACACTCCTTCGTGGACGAGCCGGGGTGCTGGTGTCTCATGGCGTGTCGGTGGTGTCACGAAACGGTCGTCACCGACTCACAAGTACGCTTCGATGGGGAGCGATTCGCTCGCCGTGGCTCACATCGCCACCGCTGGACACGCTCCCCGGTCGACGCAGCGCGATGTCTGTCACTCCCCGGTCAGTCGATCGACCCGCGACAGCGAGTCGGCTTCCTCGGGCGACTTGTCCTCCCGGACGGCGACGAAGCGGGGAAAGCGGAGCGCGTAGCCCGACTCGTAGGTCGGCGAGGATTGGATCTCTTCGTACCCGACTTCGAACACCACCTCGGGATCGATCACCACGTCGGCCCCCTCTTCCTCGTTGATCAGCGGCTCGAACCGCTCGGTCAACGCGGCGAGTCGCTCGTCGGTGATCCCCGTCGCAACCTTGCCGATGCTGGCGAACTCCCCGTCCCCGTCGTCGATCCGGGCAGACAGCAGGAACGTCCCGAGGTGGTTCGCCCGCCGCCCCTCGCCCCACTCGGCCCCCGTCACCACGAGGTCCAGCGTCTCGACGTCGGGCTTGCGCTTCAGCCAGTTTCGCCCCCGCTTGCCCGGCGTGTACGCCGATTCGGGGTTCTTGAGCATGATACCCTCGTGGCCGGCGTCGAGGGCGGCGGCCTCGCGGCCGGCGATCGTCTCGACCTCGTCGGTGAGGGTGAGCGGCGAGACGCCCGTGCCGAGGATCGACGTGAGTCGGTCGCGGCGGTCCAGCAACGGGTCGTCCAGAAGGTCCGTCCCGTCGGCGTGGAGGCAGTCGAAGGCCCGGAGTTCGACCGCGACCTCCTCGCGCATCCGTTCGACGTCGTGTTTCCGCCGGAAGCGGCGGAGCACCTCTTGGAAGGGGCGGGGATCGCCGTCGTCGTCGACGGCGACTACCTCGCCGTCGAGGATGGCCGGCACGTCCACCTCGCGGTCGACGAACTCGACCACCTCGGGGAGCGCGGCGGTGACGGACTCCATGTTCCGCGAAAAGACGGCCGTCTCCCTCTCCGGATCGTGGTGGACCTGCACCCGCGCGCCGTCGAACTTGGTCTCGACGGCGACGCTCCCCCACGATCCGACGGCGTCGGCGGCGGTCCCCGTCTGGGCCAGCATCGCCCGCACCGGCCGGCCGACGGTCAGGGTCACGTCCTCGAGTCCGGTCGGTCCCTCTTCGCGGGCGCGGACCGCGACCGCGCCGTAGTCGTTGGTCACCTGCAGCGCTCGCTCGACGGTCTCGACCGGTACGTCGAACGCCTCGGCGATAGCGTCGCGGACGGTACCCTCGCCGACCCCGATGCGCATCTCGTCGAGGACGATCCGGGCCAAGTAGCGCGCGGAGACGGGGTCGGCCCGGGTGAACAGACCGAAGAGTTCCTCGACCTTGCGGTCGTGGCTCCCCGCGCCGTCGGCGGCGGCCAGCGCTCGGAGGCGGTCGTCCACCTCGGCGACGGTCAGAGGGTCGATCCCGCCGTCGCCGAAGGCGGCCAGGCCGCGCTGTCCGCCGAGGTCCAGTGACTCGGCGACGGCACCGATCTCCCCCGCGTCGGCCAGTCGGTCGGCCACGTCGTCGGCGGTGACGTTCGGGCCGGCGGCGCGGGCGAGCGCCTCGTGACAGAGGCTCGGCCCCACGTCGAGGGTCGTCGACTCCCAGGCGGGGACGACCCGCCCGAGGGACAGGCGGACGACGACCGGGAGATCCGACCCGGCGTCGGCGAACAGTCCCGCGACGAGCGACGTGATCTCGAGGTCGGCCGTCTCTGCCTCGACGGCCGCGACGCGGTCGGCGAACTCCGAGAACTCCATGCCGGACGGGTCGGCCCCGCCGATCCTGAGCCTATCGGTTGGCGACGCCGACACGTCGAACGTGGGGCCGGGACGGTGTTGTTCGGAGGTAGGGAGCGGGAGTGGGGACCGCTCCGGCGGTCAGTCCTCGGTCTCGGTGAGCATTCCGAGGCTACGCACCCGCTGTACGAACGTCTCGACCGACGCGGGGACTTCGTTGTCCGGCATCGCGTCCGTCGTCTCGATCCGTTCGAACGCGGCGGAGATGCCCTCGGTCGTCGACTCGATCGTCGCGACCGCTTCCGGATGCTCCTCTCGCCACTCGGCGATCTCGTCCTTGTCGAGGACGCAGTTCACGTTCGCGACGCCGTCGTCACCGACCCGTTCGCCGAGCGCCCGGAGGGCGGGGACGAGCGTCCCGTACTGGGCGACGACGTCGCCGAAGGTCTCGACGACGTCGGCGCGGTCACCGTCGACGGTGATACCCTCGATGTCGAGCATCCGATCGAAATCCTCGACGAGGGCCGCCTCGTCGGGAGGCTCCTCCGGAACCTCGACGACCAGAACGCCCGTCCCGTCGTCATCGGTGTCCTCGCGAATGCGCAACAGGTCGCGGAGCCGATCGAGCATGGTCAGGCCCTGTCGGTGGCGCGTCATAAACGTACTGCCGTCGTGGAGCTGGCTCCGTTTTCCCGAGTCATCGGATTGAAGACGATGTGTGGTGCAGGGGAGGGTATGAACGGCGAGTTGGCGGCGCGCGTCCGGGACGTCCTCGACGTGAGCGTCTCCGAGTTCGACGCGCAGGCACGGGCCGACGCCGAGGTGGTCAAGTCCGAACTCAGGGACGGCACCTTCGACAACCACCGGTCGATCATCGGTCTGGAGTACGAGTTCTACGCCGTCGCCGACGGCCGGTGGCGGCGCGAGACCGGCGACGACGACGGCGCGGAACTCGTCCGCGTCCCCCGTCGCCTCCTCGAACTCATCCGCTTCGAGAAGGAACTCGGCCTCCACAACGCCGAGTTGACGACCAGTCCGCAACCGCTGAACGCCGAGGGACTCCGGGCACAGGCCGCGGGCGTCCGTTCCCACCTCGAATCGGCGCTCCAGACGACCCGCATCGAGGGGATGCGCCTCGTCAGCGACGGCCTCTGGACGGTCCCGCCGTCGGGCGAGACGGCGCGTGGCTACCTCACCGACAGCATCTCCGATGGGGGGATCCGAATCGCCACCAACATGACCGACGCCGTGCGGTACCACGCCATGGCCAACGGGACGAACGCACCGAGGCCGTTCGTCCTCGACGCGCCACACGTCAGCCTCGAGGCCGACACCGTGATGCCCGAGAGCCTCATCACCTCGATCCAGCCCCACTATCAAGTGCCACACGCCTCCGACCTCCCCACCTACCACAACTACGCGCTGCGGATCGCCGGCCCGCTACTGGCGCTCGCGGTCAATTCGCCCTTTTTTCCGCCGGATCTCTACGACGAGAACGCCGACCCGGCGGCCGTCGTCGACGACGCGTGGGCCGAGAACCGCATCTTCGTCTTCGAGTCGGTGCTCAACGACGACGAGTCCGCGAAGGTGCGGTTCCCCGACGACCTCGGCACTGTCGAGGAGGCGGTCGACCGCGTCGCCAACGATCCGACCGTCGTGCCGATGCCCGTCGACCGTGGCGACCGCTTCGACGACAAGTTCGCCACCCTTAGGCGCAAGCACGGCACCTTCTGGCGGTGGGTGCGCCCGGTGTTCGACGGGGCTACCCGCTCCTCGGCGAACGCCCGCATCGAGTTCCGTCCCATCGCCGCCCAGCCGACCGTCCGTGACTCGATGGCTTTCATGGCGACGTTCGCCGGGCTGATGGAGAGCCTCCCGCGCCACGAACACCCGGTCATCGGGCAGGAGTGGTCGGTCGCGAAGGAGAACTTCTACACCGCGGCTCGCCGCGGTCTCGAGGGCGAACAGCGCTGGATCACCAACGACGGACAGGAGACGACCGACGAGGAACGGCTCTACGACGACCTGCTCTCCCACGCAGTCGAGGGGCTCCGGAGCGCCGGGTGTACGACCGAGGCGGCCGAGTCCTACGTCGCGCCGCTTCGCGCACGCGTCGAGTCGGGGGTCACACCCGCCGGCTGGAAGCGGTCGCGGGTCCACAGTCGAATCGAAGCCGGGGACTCCCTGTCCGTGGCGATTCCAGCGATGCAGCGGGCGTACGTCGACGAGCAGACCAATACGCTACTCGACGGTGCGTTCACCGACTGGTGGTGACGGTTTACAGAAGCGCGTCGAAGTCCTTGTGTTTCGTGATGTCGACGCCGTCGTCGGTGACCACGGCCACGTTGATGCCGTTGCCGGAGGCCAGGTCACGCTCGACGGCGCTCTGGATGGCGTGGGCCGCGACCGAGCGGGCCTCGTCGACGGAGAGGTCCGACTCGTACTCCTGTTCGAGGACACCGAGCGCGTACTGACTCCCGGAGCCCGAGACGGCGTACTCCTCTTCCATCATGCCGCCGAGTGGGTCGAGGCTGTAGACGTGTGTGCCGTCCTCGTCGACGCCACCCAGGAGCGGCGAGACGATGAAGAAGCCACCCGAGCGCAGGAAGTTGCTCGTGAGCGTCGACAGCGCTTCCATGCTCATGTCTTTCCCACGGCGGGTCTCGTAGAGACTGGTTTCCGACCGGAGCGCGCGGATGAGCGACTGGGCGGCCGACACCGACCCCGCGATGGTGAGGGCGGCGTTGGGATGGATCTGTTCGACCTTCTGGACGTCCTTGCTGGAGACCATCCGGCCGGCGCTTGCCCGCATGTCCGTCGCCATCACGACGCCCTCTTCGGTCGCGAGACCGACGGTCGTCGTTCCGGTCTTCATCTCCTCGTCCTCCGCGGCGGCGAGGCGCTCGTCCCTGTCGGTGAACTCGCCGATCTCCGGACCGAACACCTGTTGCTCGTTGCCGTCGAGGTGGTCCTGCGTCCGCGAAAAGTCCTGATTCGTGGGGGTACGCATCACCCGTTCTTGTAGAGGCGCGCTGATAAATGCAGCCCTTCCCGACCGTCAGGCGGCGTTCTCGTAGGCTCGGCCGGCCGCTGCCACGGCCTCGCCCAGCGGGAGCGTGACGCCGAACCGGCGGGTCAACAGCGCGACCGGCATCAGCGCGATGCCGAGGACGAGGGTCAACTGGTAGCACGCGAACACGACTGCACGGGACGGTGACTCGATCATCTGCGTGGTCGTCCCACCGGCGGTCGGGGTATATATACTTTCTTCCTTCCGGGAGGGGACGACCCCGATCACGTCTCCCAATTCGCTCCCACGACGACTCGCGGCCGCCGTCGATCCCGGATCGGCTCCGATCGACGGATACTGGGCGTGGCGTACCTCCGACATACGCATAACTTACGACGCCCATCGACAGGGCGTACGCGCCGGCGTGGGAAACGCTGATACCTCACGTCTCCCTACGACGGCCCATGTCAAACTGGACCGACAGGATCGTCAGCGACCGGATGGCCGTCGACCGGGAGTTCAGCGATCGGGTCCGCTCCTCCGAGTTCACCAATCAGGAGTGGGGGCTGATCATGACCGCCGTCGAGTTCGAGATCGAACACGCGGACGACCCCGAACGCGCACGGGTCGTCCCCGACACCGAGAACCTCCCGCAGATGATCCCCGAACTGGAGAAGGTCCAGGGTGGGATGGGTCCCGGTGGTCAGGGCGGTGGCGGTGACAGCGGCGACGGCGTCTTCGACGCCATCCGCGGCGCACTCGGTCTGAGCGGCGACGACGAGGCCGAGCGACTCGACGCGGCCGAACGACTGGTCGAGGAGTACGCCGACGCGCTTCAGGAACGCCTCGAGGATCGCGGAAAGTGGGACGACGTCCGCGACGCGTACGACGGCGACTAAACCTCGTCGCCGCCGTGGAACAGCGTCAACTCCTCGGCTTCGTAGATGTTGATCAGCTCCGTGACGATCTCGTCGTACTCCTCGTCGTCCTGTCGGAGGCTGTCGAGGCGTGCGACCGTCTCGTCGTCGAGGTGAACTTGTGGCATACGTGAACGAAGGGGACCCGAGCTCTTAACTCTCCGGCAGACGCTCGATCACCCTATCGGTGAACGCGTCGGTGCCCGCCGAGCCGCCGAGATCCGGCGTCCGTGGTCCCTCTGCGAGCGTCGACTCGACGGCCGTCCGGACGTCGGCGGCCGCGTCGTCGTGGTCGAGGAAGTCCAGCAGCATCGCCGCCGAGAGGATGGTCGCCGTCGGATTGGCGACGCCCTCGCCCGCGATGTCGGGCGCACAGCCGTGGACCGGTTCGAAGAGTCCCCGATCGGAGCCGACGTTCGCGCTCGGGAGCAATCCGAGGCCGCCGACCAGTCCAGCCGCCAGATCGGAGAGCATGTCGCCCGCCAGATTGGGACAGACGATCACGTCGTACCCCGTGGGATCCATGGCGAGGTGTGTCGCCATCGCGTCCATGTACCCGTCGTCGACGTCGACGCCGCGGTCGCTTGCCACCTCTCGGATCGTGTCGACGAACAGGCCGTCCGTGACCCGCATCACGTTGTTCTTGTGGGCGACGGTGACCCCGTCGTGGCCGTTCGCGTCGGCGTAGTCGCAGGCGAACTCGCCGAGTCGCCGCGACGCGGACTGGGTCACCAGCCGCGTCAGCGTCGACACGTCCTCCGAGAGGCGGTTCTCGATGCCGGCGTAGACGCCTTCCGTGTTCTCCCGCAGGATGACCAGATCCGTCTCCGGTTGGACGGCGTCGACGCCGGGGTACGTCCGCGCCGGGCGCACGTTGACGAAGGAGTCGACCGCGTCCCGGAGCGGGAGGATCACGTCCGCCGACGTCTCGCCCGTCGCACCGAACAGCGTCGCGTCCGCGTTCGTGACCGCCTCGACCGTCTCGTCGGGGAGGGGGTCGCCGGTCCGCTCGGCGACGGCGTCGCCCGCCTCAACGTGGACGAACTCGAAGTCGGCAACCGCCTCCAGTACCCGCAGGGTCGCCGGGACGACCTCGTGGCCGATCCCGTCGCCCGGGAGCACCGCGACGGTCTCGGTCATCGCGACTCGACGTACGGCAGGTCGGCCGCCGTCTCGTCGATGGCGTCCATGTTCGACCGGAGCAGGGCGACGGTGTCCCAGATGCCCTGCACCAGCGCGCCGTGCATCGCCTCGTCGATGTCGACGTCGACGGTCTCGCCGTCGTAGGTGACCTGTCGATCGACCACGTCGAGTTCGACCCCCGCCTCGGGGTTCGCCTCAACGAAGTCCTGGAGGTCCGCGACCGTCTCGGGATCGGTCGTCGCGGCCGGGATGCCGAGGGACTTGCAGTTGTCGGCGAAGATCTCGGCGAAGGACTCGCCGACGATGGCCTCGACGCCCCACCGGGCCAGCGCTCGCGGCGCGTGTTCCCGCGAGGAGCCACAGCCGAAGTTGTCGTTGACGACGAGGACGTTCGCGCCCTTGTACTCGTTGAACGGGTGGTCGTTGAGTTCGCCGTCGTCGTCGCGGCGGGCGTCGTAGAAGGCGTACTCGTCCATCCCCTCCCACGTCGTCGTCTTGAGAAAGCGGGCGGGGATGATCTGGTCGGTGTCGATGTCGTCGCCACGGACGGGGACGCCCGTCCCGGCGACGCGGCGGACCTTCATCTCCTCGACGCCGACGCCGTCTTCACGCGGGCTCTCCGACCCCTCGCCGTCGCTCATGCGCCCACCTCCATGCCGCGCACGTCGGTCACTTCGCCCGCGACGGCGGCGGCGGCGACCATCGCCGGACTCATCAACACGGTCCGGCCGTCCTTGCTCCCCTGTCGACCCACGTAGTTGCGGTTCGACGACGACGCACACCGCTCGTCGCCCTCGAGGGAGTCGTCGTTCATGGCCAGACACATCGAACAGCCCGCTTCGCGCCACTCGAAGCCGGCGGCGCGGAACACGTCGTCGATCCCTTCGGCTTCGAGTGTCGACTTCACCGTCTGTGAACCGGGGACCGCGAGCGCGCGCACGTCTGGGTGGACCTCGCGGCCCTCCAACACGGCCGCGGCCTCGCGGAAGTCGCTCGTCCGGCCGTTCGTACAGGTGCCGAGGAAGGCCACGTCGATGGGGTAGCCCGCCATCGGCTCGCCGGGTTCGACGCCCGTGTGTTCCTGTGCGGTCCGGGCGGCCTCGCGTTCGCCCTCGGGCAGATCCTCGGGGGCCGGAACCGGATCCGAGACGCCGACGGCCTGCCCGGGGTTCGTCCCCCAGGTGACCATCGGTTCCAGGTCGTCGACGTCCAGGTGGACGACGTCGTCGTAGTCGGCGTCGTCGTCGCTGGCGACGGACTCCCAGTACGCCTTTCGCTCCTCGAAGGCGTCACCCTCGGGGACGAACTCGCGCCCCCGGAGGAACTCGTAGGTCGTCTCGTCGGGGTTGATGTAGCCCGCACGGGCACCACCCTCGATGGACATGTTACACACCGCAAGTCGCTCCTCCATCGAGAGGTCCCGCACCGCCTCGCCGCCGTACTCGTAGACGTAGCCGACGCCGCCGTCGACGCCGAGTTCGGCGATGATCTTCAGGATGAGATCCTTCGAGTGGACGCCCTCGCCGAGCGTGCCGTCGACCTCGATCCGACGGACCTCGGCCTTGTCGGCGGCGACACACTGCGAGGCCAACACGTCCCGGACCTGACTCGTCCCGATGCCGAAGGCGATGGAGCCGAAGGCCCCGTGGGTGGCGGTGTGGGAGTCGCCACAGACGACGGTCATCCCGGGTTGGGTCAGCCCCAACTCGGGCGCGACGACGTGGGTGATCCCCTGTTTGTCGGAGTCCAGTCCGTAGAACTGGATGTCCGATTCGGTGGTGTTTCGCTCCAGCGCGGTGAGCATCCCCTCGGCGGAGTCGTCGGCCAGCGGGCGCTCGCGACCCTCGGGTCGCGTCGGGACGATGTGGTCCACCGTCGCGACGTTGCGCTCGGGGTAGGGCACCTCGACACCACGTTCGCGCAGTTCCGAGAACGGCTGGGGGCTGGTCACCTCGTGGATGAGGTGGAGGCCGATGAACAGTTGGTCCTGCCCGTTGGGCAGGTCGGCCACCTTGTGGCGGTCCCACACCTTGTCGTACAGCGTACCCTCGCTCATCGGTCGGCGCTCGTACGGGAGAGGCGTCCCCGTCCCGCACCCAGGCGTGGCTCGTCCCCCCGCCCTCCGGCGGCGCGCTCCGTGCGGTCGACCGTGTCCGTCCGCTCAGTCATCCGCCGGGGCCTCTGCTTCTTCGGTGGACTCCTCCTCGGCCCAGGAGAACAGGGCGCGCAGTCGCTCGCCGACGTCCTCGATGTCGTGGTTCCGGTCGGCCTCGTGGAGTTGGGTGTAGGAGGGTCGTCCGGCCTGGTTCTCGAGGATCCACTCGCGGGCGAACTCGCCGTTCTGAACCTGCTCCAGCGCCTCGTCCATGTTCTCGCGGACGCCCTCGTCGACGATCTCCGGCCCCACCGCGAGGCCGCCGTACTCGGCAGTATCGGAGACCGAGTTCCACATCTCGGCCATCCCGCCCTCGTACATCAGGTCGACGATCAACTTCATCTCGTTGAGACACTCGAAGTACGCCATCTCCTCGCTGTAGCCGGCGTCGACCAGCGTCTCGTACCCCTTCTTGATGAGCTCCGTAATGCCGCCACAGAGGACGGCCTGCTCCCCGAACAGGTCCGTCTCGACCTCCTCTTGGAACGTCGTCTCGACGACGCCGGCGCGGGTGCAGCCGATGGCCTGAGCGTACGCGAGGGCTTCCTCTTTCGCGCTCCCGGTCTCGTCTTGGTACACGGCGAGCAGCGCCGGGGTCCCCGTCTCCTCGACGTAGTTGCGACGCAGGAGGTGTCCCGGCGTCTTCGGGGCGATCATCGTCACGTCGACGCCCTCGGGGGGTTGGATCTGGTTGTAGTGGATGTTGAATCCGTGGGCGAACTGGAGGGTGTCCCCCTCTTCGATCCCGTCGCTGATGGCCTCGAACACCGCGGGCTGGACCGTGTCGGGAACCAGCATCGAGACGATGTCGGCCTCGGCGGCCGCGTCGTCCGGCGTCGCCACGCGCAGGCCGTCGTTCTCGGCCTGTGACCAGGAGTCCGAATCCCGTCGCAGACCGACGACCACGTCGATCCCGCTGTCCGAGAGGTTCTGTGCGTGGGCGTGGCCCTGGCTGCCGTAGCCGAGGACGGCCACGGTCTTGCCGCTGATTTCGTCGCTGTTCGCGTCGTCGTCGTAGTATACCGGTGTGGTGAATTCGTCTGTCATGGTTACGTAGTCTTCCGCGTGCCGCGTTCGAGCGCCGCCGTCCCGGTCCGGACGATTTCGTGGATGCCGAACCGACCGAACGTCTCGACCGCGGCGTTGATCTTCTGCTCGCTGCCCGTGATCTCGACCGTCACCGACTCCTGGGAGACGTCGACGGTCTTGCCGTCGTACATCTCCGCGACCGCGCCCACCTGATCGGGGGCGGAGCCGTCCACCTTGATCAGGGCGAGTTCGCGCCGGATCGCGGTGGGTTCGAGTTCCGTGACGGCGATCACGGGGACGAGTTTCTGGAGTTGTTTCTTGGCCTGTTCGATGCCCGGTTCGGACTCCTCGATTTCGAGCGTGATCCGCGCCCGGTCGGGATCGGTGGTCGGACCGACGGTGAGGCTTTCGATGTTGAACTGGCGTCGCCGGAACAGTCCGGAGATGTTCGCCAGCACGCCGGGTTCGTGTTTCACGAGCGCCGACAGGACAGCCCGTCTGTCCTCCGGCTCCGCCTCGACCTCGGGGTCGATCCGAATCCCCTGAGAGTTGCGCCGTCCGTCCGGGTCGGGGCGCTCCTCCGGTTCGGGGCCGTCGAGTCCATCGCTCATAGTTGGTCCTCCGAGAGGGCGAACTTGTCGTTCGCGCCGCCGCTCGGCACCATCGGGTAGACGTTCTCCGCCGGGTCGATGTGGAAGTCGACGACCGACGGACCGTCGTAGTCGAGTGCCTCCTCGACGGCGTCGGCCACCTCGTCGTAGTCGTCGACGCGCCAGCCGCGCGCGCCAAAGGCCTCGGCGAGTTTGTCGAACTCCGGGATCCAACTGTAGCCGGCGGCCATGTGTCGCCCCTCGAAGAAGGCGTCCTGCCACTGACGGACCATCCCGATGTACTCGTTGTTGAGGATGGCGACGGTGATGTCGAGGTCCTCGCGAACGGCCACCGAGAGCTCTTGGACCGTCATCAGGAAGGAGCCGTCGCCGTCGATGCAGACGACCTCCTCGCCGTCGTCGGCCGCCATCTTCGCCCCGATGGCCGCGGGGAGGCCGTAGCCCATCGTCCCCAGCCCGTGCGAGGAGACCCACGTCCGTGGCTCGCGGAACGTCCAGTACTGCGACGCCCACATCTGGTGTTGGCCGACCCCCGAGGTGACGATGGCCTCGTCGCTCGTGGCCTCGTCGAGCGCCTCGACGACGAACTGCGGCTTGAGCGGTTCGTCGTCGGGGGCCGCGTAGTCCATCGGATACTCCTCCTGCCACGCCAGACACTGCTCGCGCCACTCGTCGGCGTCGGGCGCGGTCGTCAACGCCCCGTCCAACTGCTCGAGGACGCGCCCCGCGTCGCCGATCAGCGGGTAGTCGGCGTGGATGTTCTTGCTGATCTCGGCGGGGTCGATGTCGACGTGGATCACCTCCGCTTCGGGAGCGAATGACTCGATACCGCCCGTGAGGCGGTCGTCGAACCGCGTGCCGACGGCGATCAGCAGGTCCGTGTGGTTGATCGCCATGTTGGCGTAGCCGGTGCCGTGCATCCCCGCCCACGACAGACAGAGGTCGTGGTCCTCGGGCATGGTGCCGATGCCGGGCATCGTCGTCACGACCGGGATGTCGTAGGCCGTGGCGAACTCGCGGGCCGTCTCCGCCGCGTTCGCCTTCACGACGCCGCCGCCGAACAACAACAGCGGCTTGTCGGCGGCTTCGATGGCCCGGGCAGCCGTCTCCACGTCCGCGTGGTCGGCCTCGTCTTGGGGCATGTACGTCTCCGGCGTCTGTGCCATCCCCGGGTCACGGTCCGTCTCGGCGTTGGTCACGTCCTTCGGGAGATCGACGAGTGTCGGCCCCGGCCGGCCCGTTCCCGCGAGCGCCACCGCCTCGCCGACGGTGTCGCCGACGGTGTCGGCGTCGTTCGCGAAGTAGTTGTTCTTCGTGATGGGGGCGGTGATGCCCGTCGTGTCCGTCTCCTGGAAGGCGTCGCTCCCGACCATGCTCTGGGGCACCTGCCCGGTCAGCGCCACGACGGCGTCGGAGTCCATGTTGGCGTCGGCGATGCCTGTCACGAGGTTGGTCGCGCCGGGACCCGAGGTGGCCAGGCAGACGCCCGGCTCTCCCGACACCACGTTGTAGGCGTCGGCGGCGTGGGCCGCTCCCTGCTCGTGGGCCATCATGACGTGGTCGATATCGGAGTTCCACAGCGCGTCGTACACCGGCATGATCGCGCCGCCCTGCACACCGAACATCACCTCGATACCGGTGTTCTCCAGGGCACGGACGACCGACGTCGCGCCGGACGACACCGTCGTCGGCGTCGTCTCCGTGTCGCTGTCGGCCTCCGTCTCGGGTGGCTGGGTCGTTCGTTCGCTCATGCTGTCCTCCAGTGACGATGTCTCGGTGGCTGTCGGTGTGAGTCGGTCATGGTTGGGTGGCTGTCTGGCTCCCTGTGTACGTGTGGTGCGGTCGCGTCGGAGAATGGGGTGTGAGGGGCTATACAGCCCCTACAATAGGATCGATCCGTCCCTCGGCACCGCGGCTGTGGCGGGCCGACGGATCGCGGCGCGTGGCCGAACTGCGGGCTGGATCGAACCCTCGCATCGTATCCGATGCGTTCTTCTCCGACGACATAACTGTTTCCGTCGCGGTCCACGTGGGGAGCCACCCGCCGCTCCACGGGTGGAGCGAGCGGGGACGACCCCATCAGGCGCGGACCTCCTCCTCCCGGGTGACGTTCTCCTCGCTCGCGAAGCGCCGGAGGTCGGCCATCGTCACGCGCTCTTTGTCCGCGCCGTAATCCTTGACCAGCCGCGTTACGGCCCGCACTTCGGCGTCCGTCGGGTCGTACCCGATCTCGTTGAGACGCTTTCGGACCGAGTGGGTTCCCGTGTGTTTACCCAGTACAAACTCGCGGGTCGCACCCACCATCTGTGGGGTCATCACGCCCGGTTCGAACGTGTCCGAGTTCTCGATGACGCCCGCGGCGTGGATGCCGCTCTCGTGGGAGAAGGCGTTCCGTCCCACGACGGGCTTGTTCGGCGGGTTGGGGATGTCGCTGTAGTCTTCGACCATCCGGGACAGTTCCGTGATCCGGGTGGTGTCGATGCCGGTGTCGACGTCGTACAGCGCCTCCGAGGCCATCACGACCTCCTCGAAGGCGGCGTTGCCGGCGCGCTCGCCGATGCCGTTGACCGACACCTGGGCCTGTGCTGCGCCGGCCTCGAAGCCGGCCATGGCGTTGGCCGTCGCCAGCCCGAAGTCGTCGTGCGCGTGGACGTCGACCCGTGCGTCGGTGTTCTCGTGGACCATCCCCACGAGATCCATGAAACGCGTCGGCGTCGCCACGCCGCAGGTGTCGGGGATGTTGATCCAGTCGGTGCCCGCCTCGCTGACGGCTTCCACCATCTCGACGAGGAAGTCGTCGTCGGTACGGGTGGCGTCCATCGGCGAGAACATACACTCCACGCCCGCCTCCTTCACGCGCTCGACACAACTGACGGCGCGTTCGACCGCCTCCTCGCGGGAGGCGTGCATGGAGTCCTGCAGTTGCACGTCGCTCGTGCTCACGAAGACGTGGACCAACTCCACGCCCGAGTCGAGGGCGGCTTCGACGTCCTTGTCGACGACACGGGCCAGTCCACACACCGTCGTGTCGGTAGCTCTCGAGATGTCCCGAACGGCCTCGAACTCCGCGTCCGAGTTGACCGGGAACCCAGCCTCGATGACGTGGGTGCCCATCTCGTCGAGTACTTCGGCGATGTCTCGCTTCTCGTCGTAACTGAACGACGTGCGTGGCGACTGCTCACCGTCTCGGAGCGTCGTATCGAAAATTCGTACACCGTCAATTTCGCCGGTGCGGGCCAACGTGCCCTGGAAGAACTCGATCCGCCGGGGTATCCGACGAATCCTCCATGTCGTTAGACATTGTACTATGTTCGAGGCCACGCCCGATATATAAAACTGTCCTTGTGCGTGCCGGGTTCGTCGTCCCGGCCGGGTCGGTAGTGTCTCTCCCCGAACCGGTCCGTCGACCGCCCGACGGTACCGACTCCGACGGGCCGTGGCGCACACGTTCGGGACAACCCTCTGGACGCCACGGCGTCGATCCGGACCGATGCCAGTAATCGACTTCGACGCCCAGCGCGAGTACGACGACGAGCGCTTCGCTGCACACGGTGTGTTCCGGAGCGACCGGACGAAGGTCGTCTGTGGCTTCTTCGAACCCGGACAGTTCATCCCGGTCCACGCGCCGGACAGCGACGTGGTCGTCTCCGTCCGGTCGGGGACGGGCCGCGTCCGCGAAGGTGAGACCGATCACGCGGTGGAACCCGGCGACGTGGTCGTCGTCGCCGCGGGGACGGCCCGCGGGGTCGAGGCCGACGACGACGCCCGACTGGAGGCGCTCCTGGTGACCGCGCCGCCGCCGACCGACGCCGAACACGACCCGGTTCGGAAGGGACTGCGGGAGGGTGAGTTCGAACCGGAGTGAGGGAGTTCGGACGCCCGAACGCTTTTCTCCCGCCCCGTCGATTGGGTTCCATGAGCGAGTTCGACCTCGACCTCCGGAACGCGGAGGAGCAACTGGGGGAGGGCGGCGACGACGGCGGCTCCGAGGTCGTTCTCGGCGTCCTCGACGGGAGCACCGACCCCGAGGAGTGGATCGCCGCCGTCGAGGCCGGCGAGATACTGGTGTTGAACGTCGAGGGCGACCTGAACCGACTCGCGGCGGGGTTCGCCCGCGAGGTGCGCGACGCCGGCGGGACGCTGATGCGATTTCGTGGCTTCCTCGTCGTGACGCCGCCCGGCGTCGGCATCGACACCGACCGGCTCTCCTGACGGACTCGCCCGTCACCCCGCCACGACCGATCGAGGGTTTATGCGCGTCCCGACCCCACCTCGTGGTATGCCACTGAAGGGAGGCCGTGCGACCCTGCACGAGATCGACCGCTGGGAGGGTGGCGTCGGCTGGATCGCCTACCCCGACGAGGACATGCAACGGGCGAGTCACGCCCTCGCCGTCGACGGCGAGGTGTGGGCCGTCGACCCGGTCGACGCACCGGGCGTCGACGACTTGCTCGACGACGTGGGCGAGGTCACCGGCGTCGCGCTCTGTCTCGACCGCCACAAGCGCGACGCGGCCGCCGTCGCCAACAGACACGATGTCCCCGTCTCCGTCCCGGAGTGGATGGACGGCGTCGCGCCGAAACTCGACGCCCCGGTCGAGACGTTCGGGGATGAACTCGGCGACACGGGCTACCGCGTACGACGGGTCCGGGACGCCTCGTTCCCACCGTGGCAGGAGGCCGCGCTCTACCGTCCGGGCGAGACGCTGCTGGTGCCCGAGGCGGTGGGTACCGCCTCCTTCTTCCGGGCCGACGGCGAGCGACTCGGCGTCCACCCCATGTTGCGGCCGATCCCGCCGCGGGGCGCGCTCGCCGACTGTTCGCCCGAGCGGGTGCTCGTGGGCCACGGTGAGGGGATCTTCGACGACGCCGAGGGCGCACTTCGTGACGCCCTCGCCGGCGCGCGCCGCCGACTCCCGGCCGCGTACGCGAAAATGATTCGCGAGATGGTGCTGGGGTGACTCGGAGCCGGGACACGACCGGCGTCCACGTGACCCGGGGGCTGATCGAGGTGTTGGTCGACCGGGCCGCGGACGCCGAACCCTCGCGAGTGAACACCGTCCTCGACGCGACGCCCGCTTCGGAGTTCGACGCCGACCTCGGTCTCGATCCGTCGACGCTCGTGTTGACACACCTCTACTTCCCCGCGGCCGGTCGCTCCGTCAGCGACGTCTTCGGCGTCGACCTCGGAACACCCGCCGGCCGGGGGCGCGCACGCTTTCTCACGCATCCGCAGGGTCCGCCCGAACTCACCCGTCGTGACGACCTCGCGGGCGTCGTGTTGCTCGCGGTGCCGCCGTGGGAGGTGGCGTCCGTCACCGCGTTCGACCGGCGAGGACGACGGCTCGAACTGACGGTCGTCGACGCCGAACCACCGGTCGAGTCGCTGCCCGAGTGATACGGACGATTGCAACTGTGTGCCGGTGGTTCGCCGGATCGTCTCGGTGAACCACCGGGAAGGACTCACAGGAAACCGTACGAGTCAGTCCAGGTAGCCGAGGTCGGCCAACTGGTCCGTGATCTCGTCGAACTCGGCCTCGGTCAACTCCCCTTGGCGCTGGTGCTGGATGACGATGCTCCGGAGCAGGAAGCGAACCAAGTCGCTCGTGCTCGAGAAGCTAGTGCCCTCGATGGTGTCCTCGACGCGGTCGCCGAGTTCCTTCGGGATCGAGACGGTAGTGTAGTCGGTCATGGTCGTAGCACGACCGCAGGACGCATTACACTTACTCCCGCAGTCGACGGGGCTGACCGTCGCTCCGGACACGAGTCGACGGCGACAGGTCGAATGGCGGTCGTTTTTAGTGTCTCGGTGACAACCCCCGGTAATGGCAGCGAGGCCGCCCCAGCAGGACACGTCGTCGCCCGATTCGGTCGAGTTCGGCATCGCCGCCCTCGTCGGCCACCTCGATCAGGCGGATCTGGAGTTTCCCGCAACCCGCGACGAGGTGGTTCGGGCGCTCGGTGACCCGGAGATTCCGTACGACGGGTCGGGAAGCGCAGTCGCCCTGTCCGAGGCGATGGAGTCGCTTCCGGAGCGGACGTTCGACTCCGAGTCGGAACTCCTCGACTTGCTCCACCCGGTGTTCGAGGAGTACCGCGTCTCCACGGGCGGTAGCCTCATCGGGCGGCTCCGATCCATCCTCCCCTTCTAGTTCGGCGCGACCCGCGGTTCGTCGCCGAGCGGCGTCTCGAGTTGTCCCGTGACGAACTGCTTGATGACCGACTCCTCCGCCCGGTGGAGGGTGACGCTGGCCGTCGACTTCGCCAACCCCACCTCGTCGGCGAGTTCGGTCAGCGTACACTCCCGGGGCGTGTCGTAGTAACCCGACTCGGCCGCCGTCACGAGCAGTTCGCGCTGTTGGTCGGTGAGCAGATCCGGCTGTTCGACGGCGTCGTACACCTCGTTGAGCGTGTACGACATCCCGAACGCCTCCAGTTGGTCGCCGAACTCCGAGAGCCGATCCCGCGAGGCCGTGAGTTCGATCAGCGCCTGTCCGTCGCGGATCGTCAGCGGCAGTTCCAGCGGCGCACCGGACTCCTGGATCGACAGCAAGAGGAGCGGTTCGTCCGTCTCGAACTGCGTGACTGTGGTGTCGTCCGACCGCTGCATCACCCGCAGCGAGGTGATGCCGTCCCTGCTCTCGACGGCCCCGAGGACGGCCGGCAGGGAGTCGCTCTCGATCTCGAGCAGTCCGAACCCCGTCTCCCCCGACGGGACGGCCGACAGCACCCGGAACGTCGTCGAGGGGAACTCCCGCGACACCTCCCCGATCCAGATCACCTCCGGCAGATCGATCGTGAGTTTGGCGTAGGGCATAATCTCCGTAGTCGGACCAACGCCGTCACGTCCCTCGGCGGTTTGCCCGAACATGTTCCGCGTTCCGGCGGGGCTGAGGGCCCCCCGACGGCGCGGGTCGTCGTCCCGGTCACGTGAACCGCGTTCACACGACACCGCGAAAACGAACCGTTCACGTAGCGGAGTTCTCGACACCACGTCGTGTTCGGATCGACGCTGGGGACGGTCCGCGGATTCAGGCGTCCCGTCTACGCCGTCGCGGGCGGGCGGCTGATCAACGTGTTCGGCTCGGGACTGGTCTACCCCTTCGCGACCATCCACTTCCACCTGCAGGTGGGCATCCCACTGAGCGTCGTCGGCCTCGGCCTCCTCGCCAACAACGTCGCCACGGCGACGGGGACGGCCGTCGGGGGCTACCTCGCGGACCGGTACGGCCGACGGCCGGTGATGGTCGGGAGCATGGCTCTCTCGGCGTTCACGCTCGCGGCGTACGCTCTCGTGACCACGGGCGCGGGCTTTATCGCCGTCGCGACGGCCGCCGGCCTGACGACGGGGCTGTACGCCCCGGCGAGTCAGGCCATGATCGCCGACCTCACCGACGCGGCGGAGCGGGAGCGCGGTTACGGCCTCCTGAAGGTCGCCAGTAACGTCGGCTTCGGGTCCGGCTTCGTCGTCGGTGGGGTGCTCTACGAGGTGGCGAACGTCGCCGTCTTCGTCGCCGACGGACTCACCTCCGCCGTCGTCGCCGCCGTCCTCGTGGTCGCCCTGCCGCGGGTCCACGACGGCCGGGCCGCTTCCCTCTCCGAGAGCGCCGGCGACTGGCGACGGATCGTCTCCCGACGCCGACTCCTCGGACTCGCGCTGCTGAACGTCGGGTTCGCGGTCCTGTACGCCCAGATGCAGGCGACCGTACCGGTGGTCGCCAGCGAGCGCCTCGGACTCGACTCCGCCCAACTGGGGACGCTGTACGTCCTGAATCCGGTCGTCCTCGTCCTCTTCCAGATGCCGATCATCGACGCGGTCGGCGACTGGCGACGCACCCGCGGGCTACTCGCCTCCGTCGCGTTCTGGGGAGGCAGTTTTCTGGCCGTCGCCGGCGTGACGCCGGTGGTCACCGCTGTGGGCGGTACCGTGGCGACGGCCGTCGGCGTCGGTCTACTCGGCGTCTTTCTCGTCCTCCGGACCGTCGGCGAGGTACTTCACTCGCCGCTCGTCACCTCGCTCGCCAGCGACTTCGGCACCGCCGACGGCCGCGGCTCGCGTCTCTCGCTCGTCGAAATCGCCAAGCGCCTCGGGATGGGGCTGGGCGCGGCCCTGGGTGGGGCCTTCTTCGACTACGGGTTCGCGGCCCTGCTCTGGCCGGCGCTGATCCTCGCGTGTGTCGGCCTCGCGGTTGGCTTGCTCGTCCTCGAACGCCGCGTCTCGCCGGCGGAGAACGGCGTCGCCGGCGGCGAGTGACGATCCGGAACCGCGACCGGCCGGAGTAGCGACGTGCCGTCGACGGCTCCTTACTTCAGCCGGTCCCGAACCGCGTCCCGACGCACCGTTCCGGAGTCGGTCCGGGGGACCGCATCGCCGAACCGGATGGTCCGGGGAATCTCGTAGTCGGCGAGCCGCTCCCGGCAGTACGACTCGACGGCGGCGGTCGAGAGGTCGACCCCGTCGCGGGGGACGACTAGCGCGGCGACGCGTTCCCCCCACTCGTCGTCGGGGAGCCCGACGACCGCCGCGTCCGCCACGTCCGGGTGTGTCAGGATCACCTCGGTCACCTCGGCGGGGGCGACGTTCTCCCCGCCGGTAACGATCAGGTCGTCGGTGCGGCCGACGACCCACACCCGCCCGTCCTCGTCGCGGTACCCCACGTCACCGGTGTGGAGACCGTTCGGGCCGAACGCCGACCGGTCGTCGTCCAGGTAGCCGGGAGCGACGGTCGGCCCCGAGACGACGAGTTCGCCGACCTCGCCCGGCGGCCGCTCGTCGCCGTCCTCGCTCCGGACCGAGAGGTCGGTCCAGAACAGCGGTCGACCGACCGTCCCCGGGTATGCCCGCGCCTCGGCGGGCGTCGCCGTCGCGATCTGTGAGGCCGTCTCGGTCATGCCGTAGGTCGGGAAGACCGGCACGTCCCGATCCCGACACCGGTCGAGGAGGTCGCCGGTCGCCGGCGCGCCACCGAGCAGGACTGCCCGCATCGACGGGCCGAGCGATCCCTCGGTCGCGTCGAGGAGGCGACCGAGCGTCGTCGGTACCAGCGACGTGGCCGTCACGTCGTAGGCTTCGAAGTCGGCGGCGACGGCGTCGGTCTCGAACGACTCCCGGACGACGACCGTCATGCCGTAGAGGGGCATCCGGACGAGCGGCGTGAGGCCGCCGACGTGGTGACAGGGGAGGGTGACGTGCCAGGTCTCGGCCCGATCCAGCCCGAGGCGGATCGCCGAGGCGACGGCGCTGGCGAGGACGTTCCCGGCCGTCAGGCGGACGCCCTTCGGCCGTCCAGTCGTCCCCGAAGTGAATGGGACGAACAGCGTCGAATCGAGGCCCCAGTCGTGGGGGACGACCGCCTCCGGCGTTCGGGCCGACAGCGCCGTCGCACCGGACGCGGGGTCGTCGACGGACACGACGGGCACGGTCGCTTCGTCGACCGCCGCCGCGGCGTCGACGGCGTCGGCCTCGGTCGTCGCGTCACAGATCAGGGCCGTGGCGCCGGCACGATCCAGCCGCTCGGCGAGGTCCGCTGGCGTGAGTCGCGGGCCGAGCGGAACGGTGACCGCGCCGAGTCGAATCGCGGCGTGAACCACCTCGACGGCCGTCCGACCGGTGGGGAGGAGAACGCCGAGGTGGTCGCCGGGACGGACCCCGAGCGTGGCCAGTCGGCCAGCCGTCCGCTCGACCCCGGCGTCCAGGTCCGCGACCGTCAGTCGCTCGTCCCGGTCGGCGTCGATCAGCGCCGTCGCCCCCGGAGTCACGTCTACCCGGTGTGTGAGCGGGTCGTTCATGCGTGTTCGACGAGTTCGACGAGGACGCCGCCGGTCGAGTCGGGGTGGAGGAAGGCGACGTCGTGGCCCCACGCACCCGGTCGGGGACTGTCGTCGACGGTCTCGACGCCGGCGGCGCGGGCGGCGTCGAGAGCCGACTCGACGTCGTCCGTCGCGAGCGCGACGTGGTGGAGTCCGGGTCCCCGACCGTCGAGGTAGCGGGCGATCGGTCCCTCGTCGGTTCGGGGTTCGAGCAGTTCGAGGTAGCCGTCGCCCACGTCGAGGAATGTCACGTCGAGTCCGTCGAACGTCTCCCGGTGGGCGACCGGCGTATCGAAGAGGGATCCGAACAGATCGGCCAGGGCGTCGCCGTCGCGCGTCGCGACGCCGACGTGATCGAAGCGCATACCGATACCACCGACCCGCGCGGACATATAGATTGGTGGGCGTTACGAGTCGTCGACGGCGAACGGCGAATCGTCGCGGTGGACGTAGTCGACCCGTCGGGCGCGGTCGGCGAGCTGGGTGAAGTAGTCGAGCGCGATGTTGGTGATCTCCCCGTCGGCCGCGAGTTTGAACCGGCCGTCGATGAAGCCGAGGTGTTCGGCCTTCTCGCCCAGCGGGTCGATCTTCAGCACCCACTCGGGACCGTTCGCGTTCAGCCAGTTCGCGATCTCGTTGCCCGTGATCGTGTCCCGGTCGAGCACCTCGTCCGATGGTTCGCTCTCGCTCATCGTCCGGTGAAAGGACGGTGGTAACTAAACGTTGTTCCCCGAACGCGACCCCGAACCCCCGTTTCTGTCAGTCTCGAGCGACGTTCAGGTCCCGCTGGACGTCTTCGGTGAACGCGTCGTCGACGTCGATGGCGGTGCCCGTGTTCCGGATCGTGTTCGTCGCGACCACGCCCGACGCTCCGGACCGGATACGGATGCCCGCGGCCTCGCAGTCGTTGATCGCGTTGCCCGTGACGGTGAAACTGTACGGGCGTCGCTCCTCGCGTGGGTCGGTGTCCGCGGCGTCTGCGGGCACCGTCCGGGAGATGAACCCGACCTCGCAGTTCTCGATCTGATTGCCCGAGACGGTGATGTCGTAGGACGTGGCCGCGGGCGTGCCGGCGACCGCCTCGCTGAGGTGGGTCTCCTTGTACTCGATTTCGATTCCCGCCTCGCCGCCGGGATCGCCGCCGAACTTGTTCAGATTCCGACAGACGTTGCCGACGATCGTCCCCTGTTGGGCCGGCGAACACGCGATCAGGCTGTGACCGCCGTCGAAGACGACGTTGCCCACGACGGCGAAGTTGCTGACGTTGTAGGTGGCGATGTTGTTGAACTTCATCCCCGAGACGCGGTTCTCGGCGACGACCACGTCGGTCGAACGCTTCAGGTCGCGGTCGCCCCCCTCGGGCGCGCCCCGACTCGTGATCCCGTACCAGTTCGGGTTCACTACCTCGTTGCCCCGGACGACCACGTTCTCACAGCCGGTGAAGGAGAGCGCCATCTGGAACCCGTTGACCGTCCGGTTGTTCGCGATGAGGACGCCGGTGCAGTCGTCTGCCTGAACCGCGTGGCTGTCCAGTTGCGTGCCCGCACCGTCGAACTCGACGTTCGTGACGGCGGCGTTGTCGCCGCGCACCCGGATCAGGTCGTGACCCCTCGGCAGGGGGTTCTCCTGGTCGTCGGTCGGGAGTGGATCGTCCCGGCGTCCGACCTGTGATCCGACGAAACGGGTTCCTCGCTGTCCCGTCAGCGCGGTGTCGTCCCCGAGGGTGGCCGGCCCGCCGAAGCGGAACGTGTCCGCGGCGGCGACGACGGTCCCGCCCCCGTCCGGGACGGCGTCGAAGGCGTACTGGAACGCCTCCTCGGCGTTGCCGTCCGCGGTCGTCCGGAACGCGACGCCGGTGCCGTCGGTGACGCGGTACTGGCCGTTCTCCCGGTAGACCAGAGACACCGCCCCGCTACGCACCGGATCGCTCCCCATCTGTGCCGCGCCGTTCCCGGTGAACGCCCCGAGTCCGGCGGCCGATCCGACGCCCGCGACGAACGACCGGCGGGTCGACCGCCAGTCGGAGACGCGCGAGACGAGTCCCGTTTCGCTGGTGTCGTCTGCCATCACGCAGACCTGTCCCCGATCCGATCATAACCCTATATAATAGCCGTCCGGACGGTCACCGCCGGGTCCCGAGCGGTCCGAACCTGGTACCGGCCCACCCCGATATCCACCACCACTCCGTGGGGAACAATAGCGCTACCGAGAGCCACGTTCGTCTCCCGACCGACACGAACCCCTCACACGACTACACCCCCGAATATATCAATATTACAATAGTTAATGTCCTCTCGGTCGCTTCGTTCGCGTGATGTCGGAGAAACACTCCGGACGACGGCGACGATTCCTGAAACTATCGGCGGCCGCCGTAGCGACCGGCCTGGCGGGTTGTGCCGGTGGGGCCGGCGGTGGCGGGAGCGAAAGCGGAAGCAACGACGTCAGCGGCGGGTCGGGGTCGGGCGACTCGATGCTCGCGGACGCATCGAGTTTCGACCCCGCCGACCCGGGCTGGGAGGAGAACAACTACCTTTCGGGGCCGCTGATCGATTCCGGGTACGAGCGCGGCGGTCAGTCGGACCTCGAGAGTATGAGCAATCGGGAGGTAGAGGAGGTGCCCCACGGCGACCCGGTCCGGGACTCCCCTGAGGACGAGAGCGAGTATCTCGACCCCGATACGCTGATCTTCACCGAGAGCCCAAGCGAGGACGTCGAGGGCCGCTACGAGGAAGACTTCCAGGCTGTCTTCGACCGCATCGAGGAGGAGACGGGCAAGCCGGTCGAGTACAACCGGGTCAACAGCTACGCCGCCTCCGTCGAGGCGATGCGCTCCGAACGCGCACACATCGCCAACTTCTCGACCGGGACAACGTGTTTCGCGGTCAACCTCTGTGGCGCGGTGCCCTTCGCGGCCGGCGTCGCCCCGGACGGTGCCTTCGGCTACCGCCTGTTCGCCACGACGCGGGCCGATGCGAGCAGTATCCAGTCCGTCGAGGACTTCGCGGACGACGACGTCCGGATGGCCCACGCCGAACCGGCCTCGAACTCCGGCCACCAGGCCCCCTCGGCGCTGTTCGACCAGTACTTCGACGTGACTGCGGGCGAGGACTACGAGATCAACTTCTCGGGCGGCCACTCCCAGACCACCCGCGGTATCGCCGCCGGCGACTACGACGCCGGCCCGATCTGTTCGACCTGTTTCAAGGACACCGTCGAGGGCGACAGCAACCTCGGCTACGACGACTTCAAGGTCGTCTGGGCGTCCGCCCCGTTCCCCAACGGTCCGATCGCCTACCGCTACAATCTCCACCCGGACATCGTCGAGGGCATCGAGGCGGCGTGGCTCGACTCCGACTTCGCGGGAACCACCTACGCCGACCGCACCGGCTACGACGAGTACGTCCCCGTCGAGTACCGGCGACACTGGTACGACATCATGGTCATCCAGCGGTACAACGGCGTCGAGTATACGCAGAGCGCCCTGAGCGAATGACCCTCGAAGCGATCGACCTGTCGAAGACGTACCCGACCGGCGACGAGGCGCTGCGGGGCGTCAGCCTCTCGATCGAGGGGAGCGAGACGGTGGCGATGATCGGTCCCAGCGGCGCTGGCAAGAGCACGTTCGTCCGGTGTGTCAACCGCCTCACGGAGCCGACGAGCGGCACGCTTCGCCTCGACGGGACGGAGCTGACGGCACTCGACGCGGACGGACTCCGGGCGGCCCGCCGCGACATCGGGATGATCTTCCAGGAGTACAACCTCGTCGAACGGCTCACCGTGATGGAGAACGTCCTCACCGGTCGGTTGGGCTACGTCTCGGCTTGGCGTGCGTTCCGGCGCGACTTCCCACCCGAGGACGTCGAGCGTGCCTACGAGATCCTCGACCGCGTCGGCCTCGGCGACATGGAGGACAAGCGCGTCGACGAACTCTCCGGCGGGCAGCGCCAACGGGTCGGCATCGCGCGAGCCGTGATCCAGCAGCCGAAGATCCTGCTGGTCGACGAGCCAACCTCCAGCCTCGACCCCGAGACGTCGAACACGGTGATGGACCTCCTCACCGACATCGCGGCCGAGCGGGGCATCCCCGTCCTGATCAACATCCACGAGGTCGACCTCGCACTGGAACACGCCGACCGCGTCGTCGGGCTCCACGACGGCGAACTCGTCTTCGAGGGGACGCCCGGGGACTTGGACGAGACGGCGCTCGGTCGGGTCTACCGCGGCGAGGAACCCCCCGATTCGGAGGTGTCGGAGCCGACGGACGATCCGTCGTCGGGGCCGACACTCGGCGTCCCCGAACAGCCGGATCGGTCGATTCCGGGAGGGTCTTGACGTGGCCGCCGGCGAACGAACCTGGCAGCGACCCAGCGTCTTCGGCCGTCGCGAGATCAAGTGGGGCGTCTACGCGGCCGTCGTCGCCTTCTTCGCGTGGTCCGCGCTGGGGATCGGTGCGGACCCCTCGCGGATCGTCCGGGGGCTGGGCCGAGGCGTGACGCTTCTGGGAGACTTCTTCCCGCCGGACGCGACGCCGAGACAGGCACAGCGCATCGTCGACAAGATGATCGAGAGCGTCGCGATGGCGATGGTGGCGACGGTCACCGGTATCGCACTCAGCGTCCCGATAGCCTTCATGGCGGCGGAGAACCTCTCACCCACGCCGCTGTACTACCTCAACCGCGGGTTCATCTCCATCTCGCGGGCGTTCAACGCCATCATCGTCGCCATCCTCGTCGTGAAGGCGGTGGGACTCGGCCCGCTTGCCGGCATCGTCACGATCACGTTCAAGACGGTCGGCTTCTTCTCGAAACTGCTCGCGGAGGACATCGAAGACATCGACGGGGGGAGCGTCGACGCGGTCCGCGCGGCCGGCGCGTCGCCCCTCCAGACGCTGCTGTACGGCGTCGTCCCACAGATCGTTCCGCGCTTTGCCGGGCTGTCGGTCTACCGCTGGGACATCAACATCCGCACCTCGACCGTCGTCGGCATCGTCGGCGCTGGCGGCATCGGATCGGTCCTGCTCACCGCATTCAACCGCTACGACTACCAGTACGTCTCGGCGATCCTGCTCGCCATCGTTCTGGTCGTCCTCGTCGCGGAGGGCGTGAGCGCGGTCGTCAGACGGAGGTACCAGTGATGTCGGGGGAGACCCGCAGTTGGGAGCGGTTCGATCGCCGCCGTCGACTCGGCCGCTCGATCGGCTGGCTCGTCGCGCTGGTCGTCTTCGTCGGCTCGTGGCAGTTCCTCGACATGGATCTGGTCGCAGCGGAGACGGTCCCACGGGAAGTGAACGACCTGCTGACGCGGATGTACCCGCCCGACGTGGCCTACGCGGGCGACATCGTCGCCCCGCTTATCGAGACGCTCCACATCGCCGCGCTCGGCACCGCCGGGGCGTTGGTACTCGCAGTGCCGGTCGCCCTCCTCGCCGCCGAGAACACGACGCCCAACCGCGCGACCTACTGGCTCGGGAAGGTGATCGTCACCGTCAGTCGCTCGGTGAACACCATCATCTGGGCACTCGTCTTCGTGGTGGTGTTCGGCTCCGGCCCGCTCGCCGGTGCCGTCGCCATCGCCTTTCGCTCGGTCGGCTTCCTCGGCAAACTCCTCGGTGAAGAGATCGAGGAGATCGACTTCGGGCAGGTCGAGGCGGTCCGTGCGGCCGGTGCGTCGCCAGTCCAGACACTCCTGTACGGCATCCTCCCACAGGTGAAGCCGGCACTAGTCGGGCTGTCGGTCTACCGCTGGGACATCAACGTCCGGGACTCGACGATCCTCGGGTTCGTCGGGGCCGGCGGGATCGGCGTTCAACTGTTCCGGGCGGTCAACGCCTTCGCCTGGGGGTCCGTGGCGACGATCCTCCTCGTGATCCTCGGCGTCGTGATCGCGAGCGAAGTGATATCCGCGTACGCACGGGGGCTGGTCCGATAGCGTGACGATCATCAGCCTCCACCGGCTACTGGTGATCGGATGACGCCACCGAGATCGTACGGCGACGCTGCGACCGACGGTCACGCCCTGCTGTTCGACATGGACGGCGTCCTGATCGAGGGCCGTGGGGCCGACGACGCGGTCCACGAACGCGCCCGCGACGACGCGCTCCGAGCGTTCGACGTCGAGGTGCCGGACCACCACCGCCCGGCGCTCGCGAGCTACGAGTACACGGAGGCCTTCGTCGAGGCGTGTCGGGCCGTCGACCTCGATCCGGTCGAGTTCTACGCCGCCCGCGAGCGACACAGTGCCCGCCGGATCGTCGACCGACTCCGAGCCGGCGAACGCGGCCTCTACCCCGACGTCGACGCGCTCGATCCGATCGCCGACCGTCACCACCTCGGCCTCGTCAGCAACAACTACCATCCGGCCGTCGAGTTCGTCGTCGATCACCACGGCCTCGACGCGTTCTCCTTCGCCCGCGGCCGCGAGCCGGGGGTCGAGGGCTTCCGCCGCCGCAAGCCCGACCCCCACTACCTGTTCGAGGGACTCGACGCCCTCGACGCCGAGGCGGGCTACTACGTCGGCGACCGCGAGACCGACCTCCTCGCGGCCGAACGCGCCGGTCTCGAGGGCGTGTTCGTCCGGCGCGACCACAACGTCGAGACACGTCTGGGCGTCGAGCCGGCCCACGAGATCGACTCGCTGTCGGACCTCGGCGATCTGCTCGACCGGTGACCACGCGGGACCCCAACCTATAAGATCGACCCCTCCGTCTTCTATAACGAAAGACCATGAATAATACTGGTCGGGACGGCTGCCCACTCTGTCCGCACGCGGTGTCCGGTCTCGAGGAACTCAGACTCCACCTGCAGGTCGACCACCGGAAGAGTGCGGTCGTCGACGAGTACGTCGACCGGCTCGACCGGTCGCCCGCAGTGTCCCCCTGACGCCTACATTCCGGGCTGGTACTCCCCGAACTCCTCGCGGAGGGCGTTCGATATCTCGCCGACCGACGCGTACGCCTTGACCGCGTCGACGATGGGCGGGAGGAGGTTGTCGTCGCCGCGGGCCGTCTCCCGCACCGCGGCGAGGGCTGCCTCGACCGCCTCGTCGTCGCGTTCGGCCCGCACCGTCTCCAGTCGATCGACCTGTCGGCGTTCGTCCTCCTCGGTGACCTCCTCCAGATCGACCTCGGGGTCCTCGTCGACCTGGTACTCGTTGACGCCGACGATGATCCGCTTGCCCTCCTCGATCTCCTGTTGGCGGTCGAACGCCACGTCCTGAATCCGTCCCTGTACCCACTGGGACTTCACCGCGTCGAGCATCCCCCCGCGGTCGTCGACCTCGTCGAGGATGTCGAACGCCTCCGCCTCGAGGTCGTCGGTGAGCGCCTCGACGTAGTAACTCCCCGCGAGGGGGTCGATCGTGTCGGCCGCGCCGGACTCGTGGGCGAGGATCTGCTGGGTGCGAAGCGCCGTCCGGACGCTCTTCTCGGTCGGCAGCGACAGCGCCTCGTCCTTGCCGTTGGTGTGGAGGCTCTGCGTGCCGCCCAGGACGGCCGCGAGCGCCTGGTAGGCCACCCGGACGACGTTGTTGTCGATCTGTTGGGCCGTCAGCGTCGACCCGCCGGTCTGGGTGTGGAACTTCAACTGCTTGGACTTGGGGTTCTCCGCGCCGAAGCGCTCCTCCATGATCTTCGCCCACATCCGCCGGGCCGCCCGGAACTTCGCCACCTCCTCGAAGATGTTGTTGTGGGCGTTGAAGAAAAAGGAGAGCTGTGGGGCGAACTCGTCGACGTCGAGGCCGGCGTCGAGGGCGGCGTTCACGTACTCGATGCCGTTGCCGAGGGTGAACGCAATCTCCTGTGCGGCCGTGGACCCGGCCTCGCGGATGTGGTACCCCGAGATGGAGATGGTGTTGAACTTCGGCGTCTCCGCCGCACAGAACTCGAAGATGTCGGTGATCAGGCGCATCGACGGCTCGGGGGGGTAGATGTAGAGGTTGCGCGCGATGTACTCCTTCATGATGTCGTTCTGGATGGTCCCCCGCAGTTCCGACCGGTCGACACCCTGTTGGTCGCCGATGGCAACGTACATCGCCAGCAGGATCGCCGCCGGCGCGTTGATCGTCATGCTCGTCGACACCTCGGAGAGCGGGATGCCGTCGAACACCGTCTCCATGTCCCGCAGCGTGTCGATGGCGACGCCCGACTTGCCCACCTCGCCTGCGGCCATCGCGGCGTCGGAGTCGTATCCCATCTGGGTCGGCAGGTCGAACGCCATCGAGAGGCCGGTCTGTCCCTCGTCGAGCAGGTAGTTGAACCGCTCGTTGGTCTCGGCAGCCGTTCCCATGCCCGCGTACTGGCGCATCGTCCACAGGCGGCCGCGGTACATCGTCGAGTAGACGCCGCGGGTGTACGGCTCCTCGCCCGGGACACCCACGTCCTCGCGGTAGTCCAGATCGGCGACGTCGGCCGGCGTGTAGAGGGGATCGACTTCCTGCCCGCCCGTGTCGGTCGTGAAGACGTCCTTGCGTTCCCCGAACCGATCCACGGTCGGCCCGTACGAGTCGGCCTCCCAGTCGGCCTTGGCCTCGCGGATGGTGTCGAGATCGTCGGGGTCGAACATACCCGGGTCGAGGAGTGCCGCGAACTTATACTGTTGGCTGCCCGTCGGCCGGGATCCTCGACACGGCCCACTGGCTGGCATCTCGGAACCGGGACGGTCGACAGCACTGCGCCGTCGACTGCGACGGTTCCCGCCAGTTGAGAATCTGCGGTGCGGTTACGTTCGTAACACGCTGACTGACAGGTGGAGGCAAGGCCAATGGAATTTCAGACACACGCGCCGATCGACGCCCTCGCACAGGTACAGCCCGGGCCACACGGCCCCCACCCCGGGCCACACTGGGGCGGTGGACCGATGAGCGGCGGGGCGATGGGCGGCGCGGGTGCAGTCGGCGGGTTCGGTGGCTGGCTCGCGCTCCTGTTCGTCGGCCTCCTGCTCGCCGCGCTCGTCGCCGCGCTGGCGTACGCGTGGACCCGTAGTGCGGATCGCGGTGACGACGGGGCGATGGCCACCCTCCGCGAGCGGTACGCCGCCGGCGACCTCGACGACGAGGAGTTCGGCCGTCGACGGGAGCAGCTCCTCGACGGTGACTAGCCTCCGAGCGCGAGCCGATCGTCCCGCGGCCTCCGATTTTCTCGGCTGATAATTTCCCCGGTCGGTTTTTCACCGTCGAATGTTCCCCAGCTGATATGCGCGAACGGACCGAATCAGCGGTTGCCCCGGGGTGCTCACGGCCGATCCGATCGGCGGAGGAGGTGGATCGATGACGTGGGTTCCGTCCGCCGTCACCGACAGTTACCTGAAACGATTCGCGGCGATCGTCGCAGTGGTTCTCGTCGTCGTCGCCGGTGTGGGGGTCTTCTTCCAGGGACAGATCGCGGCGGAACTCCGCCACGAACAGCAGGCGGAACTGCGGACCGTCGCCGAACTCGAAGCCAACGCGGTCGGGGAGTGGATCGACCGCAACAGCGAGAACACGCGGTTACTGTCCGAGTTCCGAGAAGTAGAAACGGACGACCGGGACCGAATCGACGCCACGCTCGACTCGGAACTGGATCGGATGCCCGAGTCGACCCATTCGATCCACTACGTCGACCTCAACTCGGACACCATCGTCGAGAGCACCGACGACGACCGTCTCGGAGCTAGTGTCGGGGGCGTGCAGTGGGCGCGTGGCTCCCTCGAGGAGTTCTACCACCGTGACTCCTCGTCGGTGGCCGTCTCCAGAGCCTACCGACAGGGCGGCGTCACGCTCATCGCGTTCGTCAGCCGGGTCGAAGGGACCGAAAAGGCGATCATGGTGACCGTCGACGCAAACGAGCGAGCAACCGGGTTCCGGACGCCGACGGAGAGCGGCTTCACGCAGGTCGTCGACGGCGAGGGCGTCGTCCCACTGGCACAGGACGACGACGTGGTGCTCCAGGAGTACGAGCACGGTATGGGTCACGTCCGGATGGCCCGAGACGGTAAGACCGGGACGATGGACATGACCGACATGAACATGGTCGCCGGCTACGCGCCGGTCCCGGTCGAGGGCACCGACTGGGTCGTCGTCACGCACGCCCCACGCTCGGAGGCGTTCGCGCTCGTCGGCACCGTCACGCGCGACCTCTTCGCGCTCATCGGCATCTCGATCGCGGGCTTCCTGTTGATCGGCGCGACCCTCGGGCGGAACACGGTGGGCGCGCTGGATCGCCTGACCCGGGACGCCGAGGCGATCGCCCACGGCGACCTCGACACCGAGATCGAGTCGTCGGACCGCGACGACGAGATCGGCCAACTGATCGACGCGTTCGTCGACATGGAGGCGTATCTCTCGACGGTCGCGGCACAGGCCGACGCCGTCGCGGACCAGCGGTTCGACGCCGACATCCTCGACCAGGACGTCCCGGGGACGTTCGGCGAGACGATCGACCGGATGAGCGAGGACGTCGAACGCGCACAGCGGGACGCAGAACGGGCACGCCGGGAGGTTGAGGACCTGAACGCCACGCTCGAAGCGGAGGCGGACGCGTTCGGCGCGACGATGTCCCGGGCCGCAGCAGGTGATCTGACCCAGCGGATGGACGCCGACAGCGAGAGCGAGGCGATGGTCACCGTCGCCGAGTCGTTCAACGCGATGATGGACGAGATCGAGGAGACACTGGGACGGGTCCGATCCTTCGCCGACGAGGTGGCGGCAGCGAGCCAACAGGTGACCACGAGCGCCGAGGAAGTAGAGCGCGCGAGCGCGAGCGTGAGCGAATCGATCCAAGAGATCTCGGCCGGGGCGGATCAACAGGACGACCGCCTGACCACCGTCTCGACCGAGATGCAGAGCCTCTCGGGGGCCATCGAAGAGGTAGCGTCGTCCGCCGACGAGGTGGCGACGACGGCCGACGAGGCGGCCGAGACGAGCGAGGCCGGGAGCGACGCCGCCGCCGACGCCGTCGACGAACTCCAGCGAATCGAGTCGCAGGTCGACGCGACGGCGACGGAGGTGACCACACTCGCCGAGGAGGTCGACGAAATCGGCGACATCGTCGAGATGATTGCGGACATCGCGGAGCAGACGAACATGCTCGCGCTGAACGCGTCGATCGAGGCCGCCCACGCCGACGGCGACGGCGACGGGTTCGCCGTCGTCGCCGACGAGATCAAGAGCCTCGCGGGCGAGGCCGCCGAGGCGACCGAGCGCATCGACCGGCGCATCGCCGAGATACAGGAGACCGCCGACGCGACCGTCGACGACATGGACGAGATGCGTGACCGCGTCACGCACGGCGGCGAGACCATCGACGAGGCGCTGGCGTCGCTCTCCGACGTAGCGGGGGCGGTCGAGGACCTCCACACTGGGGTCCAGGAGATCAGCGAGGCGACGGACAGTCAGGCGTCGTCGACCGAGGACGTCGTGTCGATGCTCGACGAGGTGTCCGATCTGGCCGATCAGTCGAGCGCCGAGGCGGCGAACGTCTCCGCCGCGGCCGAGGAGCAGACGTCGACGCTCGCGGACGTCTCCGAGAGCGCTCGGTCGCTCTCCGAGCGTGCCGAGTCGCTCCGAGATCTGCTGGGTGAGTTCGACGTCGACGTCGAAGCGGGACCGCGCACCGAGGACGCGGTCGAGGCGATGGGCGATCGTCCGACCGCCGACGGCGGCCCGAACGGTAGCGCGTCACACGTCGAGTGGCACGATTGAAGGGGGTTCCGCTCGGAACCGTGGACGAATGTACATCGCAGACGAGACCTGGCCGGAACTGGGCGACTACTTCGCGGACGAGTCGCTGGCGCTCGTCCCCCTCGGATCGACGGAACAGCACGGCCCCCACCTCCCCCTCGCGACCGACCACCTGATCGCGGAGGCCTACGCCCGCGAAGCCGCCGAGCAGACCGGATTCCTCCGTACGCCGACCATCAACGTCGGCGTCAGCCCACACCACAGACAGTTCCACGGGACGATGTGGGTCGACGCCCCCGTGTTCCGGGACTACGTCGAGTCGTTCACCCGCAACCTCGCGTACCACGGCATCGACCGCGTGATCTACGTCAACGCCCACGGCGGCAACGTCGACCACCTCCGCGAGGTGGGGCGTCGGCTCCGCGACGACGAGGCACTGTACGCCGTCGAGTGGATGTGGAACGACAGTATCCCCGAGTTGGTCGACGACCTGTTCGAGCAGAACGGTCCCCACGGCGGTCCGAAGGAGACGGCGATGATCCAACATCTCCACCCCGAGTTGGTTCGCGAGGACCGCCTCGCAGACGCCCGCGACGGTGGCGTACCGAACGTCGAGGCGGCAGACACGATCAAACACGGCGCGCGGACCTTCTACGACGCCGCCGACAACACCGACAACGGCGTCCTCGGCGACCAGACCGACGCCACCGCCGAGAAGGGCGAACGCATGTTCGAGGCGGCCGTCGACCAGCTCTGTCAGCTCTGTGACTGGCTCGACGACCAGCCCTTCGAGGATCTGCTGCCGAAGCCCCACGTCTGAGGGCTCTTGACCAGAGTGCCGTCTGCTTGACCGAGCGCGATCGCCATATCCGACCACCCGTCGTTCGTCACCGATGTCCACGTCTCGGGCACCTCGTCGAACGCGACCTCACCGACAGGGAACATCTTGACCGTGTAACTCCCGTCGTCGGCTGTCGTTTGGGTTTCAGTCTCGGTGTTTCACTCGGCAGGAGTCGCTCCGCTGTCGGACTGACTCACACAACCGGCGAGCAGTCCGCCGCCGATGACGGTTCGGCAACATATCACGCACACTATGATTCTTTCGCCAGATGAGGCAAGAGCCTTTCATGGCACTTACTGAACACAGCGAAACAGCGGTCCCACCTCACCATGCGTTCTAGTTTAGCGAAGAATCCAACCGCCGTCTGTTGATTGGATATCGTTGCAACTACCCGGTTGAGGAATCCGGTGGGAAGTGTGACCTATACCCCACCGGATTCGGTGATTGTTGACCGGATTCAAAGAGCGTTTCCCTCCGACGAGTTGCGCGAGCGCGCTCGCGCAACATCACTTGTCGAACGAGAGCGGAAGTTCGACATCGTTGCGCTATTCTACACGCTCTCGTTCGGTTTCGCCGCTGGATCAGACCGCTCTCTCCAGGCATTTCTCGAACGCTACGTCGAGATGGCTGACTGCGAGGAACTCTCTTACGCGGCGTTCCACGACTGGTTCGAACCGGGTTTCGTTGCACTCCTTCGAGAGATTCTCGATGACGCCATCGAAAATCTCGATACCGGACGAGCCGAGTTGAACGGACGTCTCGAACGCTTTCGAGACGTCCTCATTGCCGACGCAACTATCGTTTCGCTGTACCAGGACGCCGCTGATATCTACGCAGCAACTGGCGAAGACCAGGCTGAACTGAAGCTCCACCTCACAGAGTCACTCTCCACCGGCCTTCCAACCCGGTTCCGTACAACCGACGGAACTACTCACGACCGGAGTCAGCTACCCACCGGAGAGTGGGTAGCTGACGCCCTCATACTGCTCGATTTGGGCTTCTACGACTTCTGGCTGTTCGACCGCATCGACCAGAACGGCGGCTGGTTCGTCTCCCGCGTCAAGGAAAACGCGAACTTCGAGATCGTCGAAGAACTGCGGACGTGGCGGGGCAACAGTATCCCACTCGAAGGGGAGTCGCTGCAGGCCGTCCTCGACGACCTGCAGCGACAGGAGATCGACGTCCGCATCACGCTCTCATTCGAGCGCAAGGGAGGGTCGGGCGCCAGCGCGACCCGGACGTTTCGACTGGTCGGCCTGCGCAACGAGGAGACCGAAGAGTACCACCTCTACCTGACGAATCTCGGCAAAGACGACTATAGCGCGCCCGATATTGCGCAGCTCTATCGGGCGCGCTGGGAGGTCGAACTGCTGTTCAAGGAGCTGAAGTCGCGGTTCGGCTTGGATGAGATCAACACGACCGACGCCTACATCATCGAGGCGCTGATCATCATGGCGGCAATTTCGCTGCTGATGAGTCGTGTAATCGTGGATGAGTTACGGTCGCTTGAGGCAAGACAACGAGAGGCCGAAGCCGCCGAAGACGCCGACTCGTCGGCGTCGCGGCTCCCCCGCCGTCGCTGTTCGCTAGCCGTCGAACGCCACGCTCATCTGATCCAGCTGTACCTCATGGTCGAGTTGGGCTACGAACTGCCAGATCTGGACGAGCTGTTGTTATGGGTGGCACGAAATCCAAATCCACACAGAGATCGGTTACGTGAGCAGGTTGAACGAGGTGAGTTCGGCTTTGACCGCCACTAAACTAGAACAGATGGGTGTTGGGCACATATTCTGCGAGAGGCTGAAGATGCCGCTGAGAAGCAGCCAGAAGGCAAACCGATTTACGACTCTCTCAAGCAGTTGTACGTCGCTCTCCAGACGCGGCTGGAGAGCGACTTGACTCTTCGTGAGCGAGCAGAACTCCAGCGTGTTGCACGAAGAGAGCTTGAGTCGCTGATTGAGCGGTCAGTTCCCGACGGACCAGTGGCAACACTCATCAAAAAGATCGAAGGAGGCCTCGACCACTGGCTCACCTTCGTCGGTGAGCCAGCGGTCTCTCCAACGAACAATGCCGCGGAAAACGCGCTCCGTGAGCCGGTGGTTCTCCGGAAACTTATCGGAACACTCCGCAACGACCGTGGAATGTTCGCTCATGAGACGGTGCTGTCCCTGCTGGCGACGTGGCGCCAGCAGGGACGCAATCCCTACGACGAACTCAAGCGAGTCGCCCGAAACAACGAGATGCTTTCACGAGATCAGGCTGTGCCGGCCGTTGAGTCCTCGGAGTAAACACGTACGGCACATTAATTTCCTAACGTATATTGGTATACCGGCCGGAATTGGTTTATTTATATTATTAGTAAATGTACTAGATACACAGCACGAACCGACAGTTACGGCTCGCCTATCCGGACAAGGGGAACAGTCTATGTCAGGAATAGATACAGACACCCCTGAATACAAAGCTTATGTCCGAGATATGTGGAAGCGATCACTGGCGCAGTTTCTCAAACACCCGTTTCGAGCGATCACGCGTCGGCCACTCCGATCGTTCGCAGTAACCATTCCGGTTGCCGTTCTAAGTTTGGTGGTGATCGTGCTTTCCGGAGTCGCATCGCCATCCGTATCTGCCTATCAGGCGCAACCAATCTGGACGACGACGGTATTCGTCGTGCTCCCGTTGCTACTTTTGAGTAGTGGACTTATGCTTGTTTACGAGTTTAACCGCCGAGAGATTGCCGCGGTCAATCGTCGGTTCCCGGATGTGCTATCGTCGCTTGCAAGCGCCAATAAAAACGGCATACGGCTCGTCGATTGCATCACGCTGGTTACGAAGCGATCCGAGGGCGTACTGGCCCACCACTTGGAGCGATTAGAGGCGGATATTCGTGCGAATCGGGATGTGCATGATGCCTTATATCGATTTGCAACCGATGTCGGTGTCCCCAGAGTGACACGGGTTATCAAAATACTTGTTGAAGCCGATAAATCAAGCGAGGATCTATCCGCGATATTAGAAATCGGGGCGCGAGATACGGAAGCACGGTTTCAGATTGATCTTGACCGAAAACAAGCGATGCAACCGTATGTGCTTATTTTCTTTATCGGGGTGTTGGTCTATTTGGGGATGATTCTTCTCCTCAACGAGTTGTTTTTTCCAATAGTTTCGGAGATCCCAGCAGGGGGATTCGGTGGCTTCACGAATACTGCTGGAACACCTAGTGAAGCCGAACCAGTACCGATAACAGCGTTTCAGACTGCGTTATACCATTCTTCAATAATTCAGTCCTTCGGTAACGGATTACTCATCGGGAAGTTAGTTGATAATAATATTTTAGCCGGGATAAAATACGCTATTCCACTACTTTTGGCAACCCTCGTCGTGTTTCATGTCGTCTGACTCGGTTACTGGTATCCAACTTTACTAAATAAATTGGCTCCTACCGAACGCAGCGGAATACCGTACGTTATCGTTCCATCTGTGTCAATGATCGTTGCGATGTTGCGCAACCCTTCGACGAGTGTCCGATACGATCAAACGGGGTCCACGACAAAGTGGCACCATCGGCAAGAGATCTTCTCACAAATCAAGAAAACGACGGCTAGACGGCGGCGAATCCACGGGAAACAGTCGATACGGATCCCCGGCCCCCGCTCCAAACTGATGTCCTCGTCCCGGTTGGTCACGACTACGTGTTGACTCTCGGGACGACGGATCAGGGCGGGTTAGACGACGCGGAGATAGCCACGACCGAGCGACTCGCAGTGAAGCTTGAAACAGCACTGGCCCGAATCAATCGCAACCGGTCGTTGGCCACGGACCGCCGGCAGGGCCTCCAAGGAACGAAGAGGCAAGCCGAAGCGGACGCTGCCGCGTTACGCCGCTTGAACGAACTCACGGTGGATCCAGCGGAATTTGACGAGACTGTCGACAGTTACTATCACTCGGCTGTGATCATCTCGGCCTCGATACGGGCATCCTCTCACACGTCGACGGAGACACTACGAGGTCGATGCTGTCGTCGATGCGACCGGGACACACGAGGCGGGCGCAGTGTCCGACCTCGGGGACACGATGTGCGATGAGACGCTCGCTTGCGACGCAACCGAATCGCTCGCGTTCGCCGACGTTGCAGACTCCGACCACCGGAGCCACCCAGCAGCCGAGACCGTTCGTGCATACATCGCAGCCCCAGTCGTCGTCGACGGCGACGTCTACGGTACGCTAAACTTCTCGATGGGGGAACCACGTTCGGCGGCGTTTCGGCCGGCGGACGAAGAGTTCGTCACACTCGTCGCACAGTTGCTCGGTACAGCTATCCAACGTCGCCGCCGGGCTGAGGAGTTGGAGCGGTACGAGACGATTCTCGAAGCGGTCGACGATCCGGTGTACGCGCTGGACGCCGAGGGCCGGTTCACCTTCGTCAACGACGCCGCGCTCGAGTTCGGGGAGATGCTGAACGTGGAACCGAGAGGGAATAACTCTCTCGCGACATGCTAGCATCCGATCAGGAACTCTCGGTACGCCTCGTTCCGCTGTCTCCCCCGTTTTCATTCCGAAGATATAGTTCGGCTATCGGTGATCTAAATGAACCATCGTCGACGACAAGTTGATCGATTCGGACGTCTGGGAGGAGGACGCTACTCGGGAGGTGGGATCGCTTTGAACGAGGTTCGTACGCATGGCGAGATGAGAGGATTCGTGAAACGCGTGGGAGCCGTCGTCCGTGACTCGGGAGAGCCCGACCCGTCGTTGTATTCCCTCTCAATTGTTTGGATGGCGAAATCGAGTACTTTCGAGGGATCATATAGACCCGCCTCGAGCTCGAAATCAGATGATCGGTGTCGACACCGAAATCATTAATTGAGTAGATATTCAATTGATTCTCATGCCACAAGCAACGGAACGGCTCCGACGCTACCTCGAAGACGAACTCGGGGAGTGTCGTAGCGAGGACGTCGAGCGGCGACTCGACGAACTCGGGACGCTCGAAGCGGCGCTCGGGACTGCTCAAGTGGACGCCGAACTGACGGTCCTCTCGGCGCTCGCCAACGAGACGCGCTACACGCTCGTTCGGGTACTCGTCGCAGCTGAAGAAGAGCTCTGTGTCTGTGAACTGAACGGCGTCGTCGACGTGAGCGAGAGCGGCCTCAGTCACGCCCTCTCGCAACTCGTCGAGGCTGGCCTCGTCGAGGGACGGAAGGACGGCCGCTGGAAGAAGTACCGGGCGACCAACCGCGCAGTGGCGCTCGTCACCGTCCTCGAAGGGAGCGTAACCATCGATGAGTAACGTCGAACACCAGCACGGGCCGAACTGTAGCTGCGAGAGCTGTGGAGATCCGCGATCGATGGATTTCCTCGATAAGTACCTCACCGTCTGGATCTTCGGCGCGATGGCGATCGGCGTCGGGCTGGGATTCGTTGCCCCGTCGGTCACGCAACCGATTCAGGACCTCCATCTCGTCGAGATCGGACTGATTCTGATGATGTATCCGCCGCTGGCAAAGGCGGACTACTCACAGCTCCGAGCCGTCTTCAGCAACTGGCGGGTTCTCGGATTGAGCCTCGTCCAGAACTGGCTCATCGGCCCGACGCTGATGTTCGGGCTCGCCGTGATCTTCTTCAGCGGGCTCGTTCCCGGTCTTCCCGCACGTCCCGAGTTCTTCCTCGGTCTCGTGTTCATCGGGATGGCCCGCTGCATCGCGATGGTACTCGTCTGGAACGAACTCGCGGAGGGCTCAACGGAGTACGTGACCGGCCTAGTCGCGTTCAACAGCCTCTTTCAGATCGTCACCTACGGGGTCTACGTCTGGTTCTTCGGACTCTTTCTCCCGCCGTTGCTCGGCATGGAGAGCCTCGTCGCCGGTATCCAAACGTTCGACGTGACGCCGATGCAGGTGTTTCAGGCGATCGTGATCTTCCTCGGGATTCCTTTCGTCGGCGGATTCCTCACGCGGTACGTCGGCACCCGAGCGAAGGGCCAGCAGTGGTACGACGACGAGTTCGTCCCGAAGATCGACCCGCTCACGCTCGTCGCGCTCCTCTTTACCGTCATCGTGATGTTCGCCACGCAGGGCGAGAACATCGTCGCGTCGCCGGGTGACGTGCTCCTGATCGCTGTGCCCCTCACGATCTATTTCGTCGTGATGTTCCTCGTGAGTTTCGGGATGGGCAAGGGTATCGGCGCGGACTACTCGACGACGACGGCCATCGGGTTCACCGCCGCCTCGAACAACTTCGAACTTGCCATCGCGGTCGCTGTCGCGGTGTTCGGCGTTGGCTCCGGCGTCGCGTTCACCACCGTCGTCGGCCCACTTATCGAGGTCCCGGTGCTGCTCGCGCTGGTCAACGTCGCGCTCTACTTCCAGCGAAAGTTCGATTGGAGTGGTGCCACGACGGGCCAGCTTACACCGACTGGATCGGATCCAACTCCCGAGGACGATTGAGCGCGCTACGATTCAATGACTCATCAGACAGATTCTGTCGACCCCCTTCGTCTCGCGTTCGTCTGCGTGGAAAACGCGGGTCGAAGTCAGATCGCGACCGCCGTCGCCGAAACGCAACTTCGGATTCAGGACCGGACGGACGTCGAGATCCGCAGCGGTGGAACGGACCCTGCTGGAGAGATCTATCCGACCGTCGTCGACGTGATGCGCGAGAAGGGCTACGATCTGTCGACTCGGACGCCGACACGGATCTCCCGTGAGACCTTGGGAGAGTGCGACGTCGTCGCCCTGATGGGGTGTTCGTTGTTGGTCGACGACCTCCCGGCGGGCGTGGTCGTCCGTGACTGGGGGTTCATCGATCCGGCGGATGCCGATGTGGAGTCCGTCTGGGCGATCAGTACGGAGATCGAACAGCGCGTCATCGAACTGCTCGCTGACCTGCCGACTGAAGCGGAACGACGAACCAACACACACCAGCTACAATGACTGAACACAGCGACACCGATCCGATTCGAATCGCTTTCATGTGCGTCCAGAACGCTGGCCGCTCCCAGATGTCGACGGCCTTTGCGGAGCGCGAACGGGAGCGACGCGGACTTGAGGACCGCATCGAAATCCTCACCGGGGGGACCCATCCAGCCGACCACGTACACGACGAGGTCGTTGAGATAATGGACGAAGCGGGATTCGATCTCTCCGACCGAACACCACGAGAGATCACGCTGGACGAGCTCCAGTCCTGCGACTACGTCGCCACGATGGGGTGTTCGACGCTCGACGTCGGTGATGTCGGCGAGGACGTCGATATCCGAGATTGGGCACTCGACGACCCGGACGGTCAGGATCCCGATCGAGTGCGCGAAATCCGCGACGAAATCGAGCGTCGGGTTAGTAGTCTGTTCGAGGAAATCGAAGACGCCGAGATTTCATCACCATAGAAGGAACACGCGAGGGCCCATAGAAGTTGAGGCCGCACCTCTCAATGCATAAGATTGGATTCGACGGTTGAACGCCAATCGTTTTCCCCGCTACCCTCTTCGGTTGAATTGTATCGATCGCCGAGTACGTCGCACCGGCTATGTGTACAGATAGAACGTATGCCACTCGCTCAACTCCTCGAACAATATGTCAGTCTGGGCATCTTCGTCCTCGCTGCAGGCATGAGTGTACTCAGCTTCCTCGCATGGCGGCGGGAACGTGATCGTCGTATGTGGATCGTTACGCTCGGGTACGCGATGTTCGCCGTCTACGGACTTATCGTGTTTCTCGAGTACCCGCTGCTCCCGTACTTCCCGTACGCTACGCTGGAATTACTCGAACACGGGAGTGCAATCCTGATCCTCGGTGGCCTCCTGGCGTTTTTCATCGCTTTGACGCGAAACTGAGCAATGTCGGACCCGGATCTCGAATTGGCCTCTCGGCGGGAAATCTACCAGCGGATAGCCGATAAGCCCGGGATTCACTTTCGTGCGCTCCTTGACGACCTTGAGTACGCACAGGGGACGCTCCAGTACCAGCTCGGGTGGCTCGCCGACGAGACCCTTATCGATGTCTCGGACGACGGCAAGTACACGCGGTACTATCCGGCCGCCGAGTTCGACGAAGCCGATCGGACAGTGATGAACGCGTTGCGCCGGGAATACAGTCGTCGCATCCTCGCACATCTTCTCACGGACGGTCCGCTCTCGACGACCGAGCTCAGCGACCGCTTGGACAAGGCGCAATCGACGGTCTCGTGGCATCTATCAAAGCTCGCCGAAGTCGAACTCGTGACGAAAGAGCGCGACGGCCGAAGTGTCGTCTACGAGGTCAGCGATCCCGACCGCGTCAAGTACCTCTACACGGTTCACCGTCGCTCGTTCACAGACAAAGTCGTCGACCGTATCATAGGCCTCTGGGACAGCTACTAACCCGGGGTCGTGTTCGACGGAATCCCTCGAAGCATCAACAGACGCAACAGGAGCACGTACACGAGAAACGCCACTGAGGGTCCCAGCAGAGGACGGATGAGTCCCGTCAGATCAGTCCCGATTGCGGCCGCGTGAATTGTCCCGAAGGCGAACCCAGCATATGCGAATGAGTGGACGACGCGTGGACCCCAGGGGTGATGGAAGCGTTTTGGGTCAGTAAAGCCAAGCACCGCGACGACGAGCATGAGCAGTGCCCCCGCACCTACGGTGACGCCGCCGAGAAAGTACTGCATCGAGTATGCCGGCGCTGGAACCTGTCCGGTGACGACGAACCACGCATCAAGTACACCGAGTCCCGCGTGTAGCAACGTGACGATCATCGCGAACACGGAGGATTCGATATGGATTCGTTGAGCGGCCTCGTGGAGCATTCCAAACGACTCCGTGTTGTAGAGGATACCCGTGAGAACTGCCAGATACAACGTCGGATACGCCACGAGTGCGGCACCTCGGTCGAGGAGCCAGACGAGCTGTGACATCACGATGCCCCCGTCGTTTCGACGACATCGGGACAGCCGTCCGCGTCCTGGAACCCGTTTTTCGTTTCCGGTCGTGTCGGACACTCGTCGGCGGAGTCGTTGATGCCGTCACCATCGTAATCGGCTGGGGCCTGTTGCGTCGAAACGGTCTGGTCGGCGAGGTCGCTTTGTTTTTGTTCGGCCGCTTGTGCGGTACGCACGTCTCCGATCTGCCAAAGAGTAGGGACAGCCACCACTAAGACGACCATCGCCACGACGGTGATTCGTTGCTTATGCGTCCAGGACATGTGTCTCAAAGCCATCTGTCGTATGAAAGATGCCGTCGTGGATGATGACTGCCTCCAGATCCTCCCACTCCGATGCTAATTCGCGTGCCTTAGCAAGTGGGAGTGCCGCGAGGGTCGTCGCCAGGGCGTCCGCTTCCATACAGTCTCGGCGCGCCACGACGGTGACCGATTCATGTCGAGAGCCGAGCGATTCGGTGGTCGGGTCGTAGACGTGGTCAGCACCGTTTCGCGACCGTCGGTATCCGCCGGATGTTGCGACGTACCAGTCCGTGTCGAGGACCTTCAGCGGTGTGTCGTCACCGTACGGGCTCTCGATGGCGACCGGTCCAGTCGGTGGAGACATATCCCCACCACCACTGACGAACCCACGTCGGCCGAGTCCCGTAAGCGTCTCGGCGGTTCGATCCACGATGTATCCCTTGGCGAGGCCATTGAGGTCAAGTTCGACGTCGGTGGTGACGCGGGACCCACTGACTCGGACGGTTCCGGTATCGAAACTTGTTGCTGGTATTTCACTGTCACCGCGCAGGAAGGCTTTGAGATCCTGTTCGACGCGGCCCTGATGGATATCAAACACCCCGTCGGTCCGGTCGTTGTATTCGAGCCCACGGCGGACGATACGGGCGACGTGTTCGTTCTTGACCTCCCCTTCACGATTGAGCTGGCTGACGGCACTCGCCGCATCGAAGGCATTCAGTTGCGCTTCGAGTGACTCAACTGTTTCTCGAGCCGCAGTCACCGCAGCGTCGGCCCGGACACCCGCCGCTTGGATCCGAAACGTTGTATCACAACACTCGAAGTTGCAGCGGGTGTTCCCGAGTCGTTCGTAGACCGATGCGATTGATTCGATCATCTCGCTCACTCGTGTTCTTCGTGTTCTTCATACTCTTCGTTCTCTTCGTGTTCTTCATACTCTTCGTTCTCTTCGTGTTCTTCATACTCTTCGTCTTCCTCTTCGTTCTCTTCGTGTTCTTCATACTCTTCGTCTTCCTCTTCGTTCTCTTCGTGTTCTTCATACTCTTCGTCTTCCTCTTCGTTCTCTTCGTGTTCTTCATCTTCGTAGCCAGACTGAGTCTGAACTTCAGGGGTGAAGTTTTGGTTTGGCGTCGGAGCATCGGCAGCGACCTGTTGTGATGCATCCGATGCGGTTGCGCTGGCTGAGGAAGTCTGGTCGCCACTCCGGGCGAGGCCATCACCGGGCATAGCAAGGGCACCGGCGATGCAAGCCGTGAGGAGCGCACCGACGAGCGTGAAGGCGACGAGCTTGTTATTTGAGATCGGGATACGCATAATCAGCTGCACCCCGTGTTAGAATTGCTATCTTCGACGTGTCGGTCGTTGCGTTCTGCCATTGCAAATAGGGGATGGAGACTGTCTCATTAAGCCGTTCGCGTCCAACCTTCGAATCTTCGTACAGCTATCGAATCGATTCCGAGCGTGAGGTGAGTAGTTAAATATATTTGAAAGCTTCCCACGTTCTACCTATCCAGATCTTGTCAGTACTCGCGTGCAAGATATAGAGCGCGTGTCGGTCACCCCAACTACTGCGAGTTCCACTTGGGCGGAAGGCACCAGCACCAGCAGCCAGTAATGACGGATAGAACACATAAAGTTTAATTCTCACATATAGAATGCCGTATTATGGGTGCTACGTCTGAAATTTTTCGACATATTGATAATGAAGAGTCGTTCAACGATTTTTTCGCTGGTCTTGTTTCGACAGCCCTTGATAATGGTCCCACCGTGCTGAATGAGATCCACGAGGGGTTTCAATTCAGTAGCCAAGCAGCTGTTGTTGGTACACAGCGAAATGGTTATGGAAACCACATATCTGCGAATGAATCTAACAGAACCCTGGATTGGGTCATTGAAGACGACGAGCTTTTGATCGGGTACGAATCGAAACGCGGCAAAGATGTCCCGAAAGACTCACAATTGCGTGAGGAACTCCGGAAGCTAAACGCGAACAGCAATACGGGGCAACAACCAGTTTTGTTCGTATTCACCGACCACATGACCGAGCCACGGCTTCTGGACGACGACTCAATTCGGTGGCTCAGTTGGTACGATGTGGCGGACCGGATTTTGACTATTAACACAGACGATCCTGCAATCAAATTACTCCAAACAATGTTCGAAGAAACTGACTACGATGGGTTTAGCGGCTTCACTACGTTTGAACAATCACCACAATGGCTCGTCCGCCATGACACCGAATTTGTCAACATGGCGTTCGAACTCGACAGACACTTGGACGGAGTAAAGCTCTATACAGCGCAAGGTTCCGTTGATGCTGATGCCTATACCTCACGAAGTATCGATCTGCTTCGCAGGAAAGATTACATCAGTGCTAATCATGCCTATCTAACTGCGCATTATCACCCGACCGGTTTGGCACAGGCTGTGCAAAATAACTATCGTATAAGTGTCCTTGTCCCAGCTATGAGCAATGATATATTTCTCTGTTTAGACATGAACGGTAGGAAGAATAATGAGGTGCAGGAATTTGTCAAAGAGAATTCCCAACAACTCATCACACTGGTTAATAATTATGATTTAACAGTCAAAACATCTTATAATAGTTTCAATAATCCCGACCATGAGTTGTTGGAGTACGATAGTGAAGATGAGTTAGAAATGATTTTCCAAAAGAAATGTGGAGAAAGCAATTGGAAGCGGCTCCTATTTGGGTGGGACATTGCAGCTAAGCAACCGCCGAAAGAGATTGTTCGAGAATGTGTGTCTCGAATTCACGAACTTAATGACGTGTTTTTCGAGTCCTCAGACTATTTTGATAGCAATCAACTGCCAGTTTCAAAACCTGAGTGACACAGACCTACGTGAGTAACCGATTCAGAGGTCATCAGGCGAAACAAACGAGAGGTCAGTGCTGACTTCATCCTCTATATCTTGCACTGCTCTCTGTAATCATTTCCATACCAATACTCAGTACCTCACAAAGCCGGTTAGTTAGAACGTCTGCTTGCTGTGAATGTGACCAAACACCAGCAGCAAGCAGACAGTAAACTCCACGAAGACCAGATCCTTAACTTCCTCGTCAACCGGCTTGACGAGGAAGTTTCTCTGAACCTCGCCAACAACGCTGAAATCGGTACAGAGGACATCCATGAGGTCCTCGTCGGCGCAACCGCCGACGGGACCTCGATCTCGACGCTGTGTAACTCTAGTGAGGACTCGCCATCGGCGAACACGGTCCTCTACCACCTCCGGACGAAGTTCGAGCCGGAACGGCTCGAACGAGTCGCTAACACGCTCCTTCGACGAGACATCGTCGAACTACTCCCCGAGCAGGTGGAGGTCTGCGCAGACCTCCACCTGCGGCCCTACTACGGTGATGAAGACGACACGGAGAACCTCTATCACTCGGAAGCCAAGCGTGGAACCACCGCGTTCCACGCCTATGCCACGCTCTACGCGCGTGTAAAGAACAAACGCTACACGCTGGCGGTGCGCCGTCTGGAAGACGGCGACACCGCCAGCAGCGTCCTCGCTGAGTTCTTCGGTGTCCTTGACGGCCTTGACACCGGGGTCAAGGCCGTCTATCTTGATCGCGGATTCTACGACAGCAAGTGCCTCACGCTGCTTCAAGCGCATAACTACGCGTACGTGATCCCGATCATCCGGTGGGGGAAGACGATTCAGCAAGAGCTCTCGGAAGGGTGGAGTCGTGTCATTCAGCATGATCTGACAGGGAAACTCGACGGTCACAGCTGGACCGTCAATTTTCCCGTCTACATCGATTGCACGTACCTGAACGGGAAGTACGACGACCACGGTGTGGCGCGTCACGGCTACGCCGCTGACGCGCCGTTCATCGAGACACCACGCGACGCTCGATACCACTATGCGAAACGGTTCGGTATCGAGTCGAGCTATCGGTTGTCCGAGCAAGCGATAGCGACGACAACGACACGAGACGCGACGGTGAGACTGCTGTACGTCGTGGTGAGTCTGCTGCTACAGAACGCGTGGCGGTATCTCCACTATGAATACGTGGCGACGCCCCGCCGTGGCGGGCGTCGCCTCTGGTGGTGGCCGTACAAGGAATTCGTCAATATGGTTCGACGGGCTGCGTGGACGGCCCTCGCGGTGCGTCGGGCCGTCCCCGCGAATCGACCACCAGACGACCGGTTCCACCGCTAACCGCCGACCGAGCAAGTCAGCAGAGTGAGTGGCGACGCTGTCGCGTCGGCGGCTGACCGCCGCCGACAGCGACAGCTCTCCTTCGATCCGCCCGTAATTCTCTCGTCGAGACCGTCAGTACAACTGCTCCGACACAGAACTTAGGCCGCAGAAACAGCTAGCTGTGGATGCTTTGTGAGGTACTGATACTTCACAGCCGGATTGCACCGCGGCAAATCGGCTGTGACTGTTTCTATCGCACGCCAGATACTGAGGTTCTCTAACCGTCCGAGGGACAGCAAAGGCGCTGGCTGTGGCGACACTGTTCGCCTTGCAGAGACAGGAGGGATCCGATCCCATTGGTTTCACGACTTGCCGACGCGAGTCACTATTTTTCGCGCATCTCCACTAGTACCGCGACGCCGTCGATCGTCGGCACGTCACTGGCGAGCAAACTCCGGTGGCGCTCGGCGATATCCAGAACCTCAGTATCCACCTGGTTGGGTGCGCTTGCGCGCTCACCGATGAGCGTGAAGGCCAACTCACCGTCCGACTCTGGCGCGCCGGCGAGGCGGACGGCCGCGACGTCCTCGAGGGTGACGTGGTCCACCCCTTGTCGACGCGCCGGACCTTCAGGTGGACGGAGTACACACCAGCGTGCACGGCGCCTGACCGGCCTGACTCTCTCGCCAACCGAGTAGCAGCCACAGAAACGAAGGGGGACGGAGCCCGTTTCGTAACGGGCATGGGGGTTAGGGGGGCGGGAGAAGGTGCCACGACACGTCAGATATTGCCTCTTCCACGAGAAAATCTGACACCTGTACTTGACTGATTTTCGTTACGATACCTCAGCTTTGCACGTTAGCGTCGGCGGTTGAGTGAACGAAGAGGTGGTCGATCTCTTCCATGAGGTCATCGACGCCTTGGTCATCATTGTCCCGAACCCACGAAAGAAGGTTGTAGACGGCTTCTTTCATGGAATGTTCGAGGTACGCTCGAAGCGATGACGCCTTCGAGCGAACCGTCCCCAAGGCGCTCGACTCAGGATCAAGACGAACGAGACTGTAGGCAGCTATCAGAAGGAGCCAGCGCCGACTGGCACCTTCGTCGGTCTGCATCTCGCAGTCTCCCAAGCCGAGATCCTGCTTCGAATTCTCGACGAACGTCTCGATGCGCCACCGCATCTCGTAGGAGCGGATCACGTGCTGGGTCGGTGCGTCGATCTCGTTTGTAGCGAGGTCCTTGGTCGGATTCTCTTCGTCGTCTTCGTCGGTCTCTTTCTCGGCGATAACCAGCTTCACGTCTCCCAGTTGGGAGACGAGAAGCTTCTTCGTCCAGATGTGGTAGGTCTCGTCTTCGATGTCGCGTTCAGTCGTGTCGATGCGCTCGGCAAGCGTATCGACGCGGAGTTTTTCGCCGGCGTAAGTCACCTTCCGATTGCTCCGGAGCGGGCCGACCCAGTCCTTGCCGTAGGATTCGATGTGGTCAGGAAGGCCAGAATCGTGGGCGAACCACGAGCCGAAGAGGTAGGTGTGCCTGTGGACACCTACCTCTTCTTCGAGTTTCATGACAATCTCGCGGGCGAGATCGCACTTGGTATCGTGGTCATCGTCCTCGTCGTCTTGCTGTTCGTAGAGGCGGAAGGTGAGCGGGTAGGCGGTTTTGTCGTCAGGGTAGAAGGCGTAGATGAGGTCTTGCCCCCAGACAGTGTCATCCTCGGCGTGATCGTAGAACTGACCGACGCCGGGGACTCCGTCCCGGCTTTCTCCGTGATCGTGTCGTCGAGGATGATGTAGCCGTCCTTCGACCAGCGCGTTTCACCGTGTTTCTGGAGTTCTTCGAGGCGTTCGTGGTTGAATTGTTGCTCGTCCCAGTTGTACTCGGTGAGGAACTTGTTGAGAGCACGTTTGCCGTTGGCGGGAAGGACTTCGCGTGCGATACCCGCCACGGTCTTGTTGCTGGCCGCAACAAGACCTGTGGCGTAGGTTTTCGCGTGACGGCGTTGTGCCGGTGACAGCGAGTCGAACTCGTCGAACACGCGCGTACACGACAAGGAATCCGTGATCGGCATCATTCGTCCTTGCCACTGCCTACGCTCCTACTTCAACGTGCAAAGCTGAGCACATTTCTGACTTCGTTATTGAGCAGCTGGCACAACTATAGTAGCGTTTGTAACTGTCCGCACACCTGATCGAACGCTGTCATGCGATCAGGTGTGTGATGACTTACAAAGGCTACTATAGTCTCTCTCTGTTTGCCCCCGCGTACGAAACGATTCGACGGTTGGACGACGATTCGATAGATGGACGCGAACGAACTTTTCTGACGTGTATCTACGTGCTTCTATGCAGACCCGTTTACGGCAAGCAGGACTGGTTGTTGTACTTCTTCTGGTCGTTAGTGGAGTCGGCACTGTTCAAGCGGGAGCATCGCCAGTAACTGATGAACATGCAGCTGTGACAAGCATCAGCCCATCGGAACAGTCGTTTTCACTCGCTGAGGACGCGAATGGAGTGGATGATGCGGAAGAGGACGGTGAAGATATAGAAGATTCGGAAGAAGACGAGGAAGGGGCTAGTCTGATTGGAGACTGGTGGGGCCTCGGTGGCGAAGTGAGTGAAGCCCCATACATCGGTGTGGTTGAAGTTGGCGGTGTCCTTCTCGTCGTCGGTGTCCTCGGGTACAGTCTTGCAAAGAGAAAGCAATTGCTGCCGGTGCGATACCGTCGATATCAGTTACAAACACACCAGTGGATTGTTCTGATCGGGACGGCACTAACGCTGCCGCACTTCATTGCCGTCGAAGAGTGGGAAGGACTCGGTCTCACGGTTGCTGTATTACTTGGTATAGAGGTTGCAAGTGGCCTGTACGGTCGATATCTGCATCGACATGTTGTCCGGCTTGGACGAGGAAATGAGACACCGTCAGTCGTTGGCCGTCTGCTGACCGTTACCAAAGAGACTCTCTTTTCACGATGGCGACGAGTGCACGTCTTGCTAACTGTTGTCACTGCTATCGTCCTCGTACTCCACATTATCACGGCAATCGGTGACTGAGCCTCCAGTGGTATCGATTCAGCCTGAAAGCAGAGAAATGACGTCCCGGATTGGATTGGTCCGTTTCGGACAGTACCGAACACCTTCTGATGGAGACAAGTCCGCACACGAGTCAGAGACAGGGTGATCTAGTGGTCTCAAGTGACTCCTCTCGCCGTGACGTCTTTCGACAAATTGCTCGGCGTCCACACGTCGACTGGTCAGCATACGACTCAACCCCATTATACGAGCGGAGTTCATTGACGGCACTCTCCGAAGATATTCGCACCGTCTCTGGAGTCTGGTTCAACCACTACGCCCACGACTCGGTCGATGCGTTCGTCTGTCAGTATCCACTGTCCTATGTAGAGTTCAATCCCCACGATCAGTACTCCGGCCCGACTCGATACGAGGTGTCACAGCTCTTCAGGGCGTTCCTGCTGAAAGAGATACACGGTTGGGGCCCCGAAACCGCGCTCGTCGAGTATCTTCGGCAGCACTCAGAACCCCGTATCTCGCTCGGGTTCGACCCCGTTCCCGACCAGTCGACACTTTGGCGCAGTTGGAATAAGCGCTTCAGCGCCGATCTCCGTGAGACAGTCGAGAGAACGATGCGGACGCTCCTCATCAACGCACAGAATGCCGGTGTTGCGGTGCCTCGTGACCCAGAACGGAAGCTCCAGTACGATAACGACGAGTCTGGGCGACCGATCCGGACGACCAGACTGTTTTGGAAGAAGTAGCGAAGATCAGCGATCACGTCAGCCGCGTCGTCTTCCCCGCGTTCTCGTGGACCGCGGCGAGGGCTGTGAGATCCACGAGAACGCCTACTGGGGTCTGCAGACATATCTCGGACTTCGCGAGCGGCTGGCTGCGAACGAAGGAGCTCGCAGTTTCGTCTACGAGTCGACTCGGGATCGGACACCGCTGGGGCACGCCCATCGGGAGCAGATTCGGTACCTCTCGATTGAACAGGTTCGAGCGATGTACCGACAGGCTATCACTCGGCTCTTAAACGAAGTTGCGGAGACAGAGCAGTTCTTTCGAGCCGGAATCGTCGCGATCGACATTACCGAAGCTAATCCGTTCACAGGTGACCGTGCGGGCCACGAAGACGAGATCATCGGGACAAAGGCGAAGACCGACGAATACGCCTACCAGCGGGCGACGGTACAGTTGGTCGGGAATGCCGTCCCGATCGTGCTGAACGCGCGGCCGGTGCGAAAGGGGCAGACACGACTGGAAATCGTCGAAGACTTGCTCGATTCGGCTGAGGACCTCGTTCACGTCGATAACGTACTGATGGACCGGAAGTCCGATAGCCAGCACGTCTTGGAGATGATCCGCCAGCGCGGGCTTTCCTACGTCGTTCCCAAGCGGATGCAGACCAGCGAGAAAGCTCAGGCCAAGCGATTCTCCAGCACGGTCAGGACCGCTACGAGACCGACCGAAGGCTCCACCTCGGGAAAAACGAGTGGCACGAGACGACGCTAATCTACCGGCAGAAAGAGGACTCCGAGCACGACGGCCATCGGCAGTACTCGGTGTTTATGACGAATTACGGGAGTGGGCACCTCACGGAGTACGGCTATCGCTGGGAGATCGAGAGTGGCTACAAATCGATTAAGCGGTTCATGGCCGCGACGACGTCGAAGGATTTCGGGCTCAGGTTCTTCTACTTCGCGTTCGCGTGTCTGTTGTACTCGATTTGGCGAGCAGTCGATTTGCTGGTACAGGTCGAATTGACCGGTGAATATGAACATTCGCCGGTCGTGACGGCCGACAACACGCTTACGCTGTTGAAGAAGGAAACCGGAATCGGATAGCGAGGATTTCTACCCGTGGTGGCGCGGCGTCCGAGTGGCTACACTACCCACCGTCTCGGAAACACTCCAAATAAGTCATCAATCTAACGACAATTCCCGGTCAGAAAGCGATCTGAATCAGTTTCCGCTCATCTATTCGTCCGAAACAGTGCACCACAGCCCCGGTAAAACCGTTGTAGTCTCAATTTCCATCCTCCGTGGTCGACATCCACGGACTGATTACCACGGGTCTCGTGGCGTGCCGTAGGATGAACGACGAACTGGACGACGTCGACGCCGAGACCGTCCGCGACCGACTCCGAGAGTCGTCGGTCGACGTCGACGAGGACGTTCTGAGCGGGATCGACGCCCGGACGACGGACGGATCCATCGACGTCGCGGCGTTCGAGGCGTGGTACGACGAGTGTGCCGACCGCCGTCGGTCGGTGGCGGAGCGAACCGAGCGGTTCGAGACCCGTCTCGACGAGTACCGCGCGTCGCTCGACCCGGCCGAGCGCGACTTCGACCACGTGCGCGTCCGGTTCGAGGAGTACGACGAGCGCTTCGACGCGATTCGGGCGGAACTGGCGTCGGTCGCCGACCGCATCGAGACGGCGTCGCGGACGCCGACGTCGGCGACGGCGCTGTACGAGACGGCCCGGCTCCTCTCGGCCGCGGAGAAGGCACTCCACGGGATTGCCCACGAACTGGGTCACGTCGAAGAGGGTCTCGACGAGTTCGGGTCGTGGCTCACCGATCCGGCCGTCCGTCTCGACGACTTCGACGGCGAACTCGACACGGTGGCGCGATACCTCGACAACACCGACCGCCTGCTCACCAACGTCGAGACGCACGCCGCCGATCCGCCGCCGGGCTTTCGACCGTTCGACGCGTGGCTCACGGCGCGACACCTCCACCTGCTCGTCGCCGTCGTGTTCGAGGAACTCCGGGCGGACGTCGACGAACTCGCCGAGTGGCTGGAGCGACTCGATGGCACCCACGACGCGGAGCTATCCGCCCTGACCGACCGCCTCGACGCGCTCGCCGACCGGCACGCCTCGTTCGAGAGCCGGATCGACGAGGCGACCGACGCCATCGACGGGTTCGAGGGAAAATACGCGGACGTCGCGGAGGAGGTCGATCGCTTCGCGGCCGACCTCGACGCGGTCGAACCGCCGATCGACTGGGCGACGCTGGAAGAGCGGATCGACGAGCAGTTCGACGAACTCGGGATCAGCCACGGCTGAGCCGGCGACCCCCTTCCGGGGGTGAATCGCTCGCCGTCGATGGCGGGTGGCGTGTCGCCGACCCCACGGGTAGGGTACTGCGTCGGACGGCCATGCCGTCGTAGAACCGTCGGAACGCCCATCCCCTGCCCTTCCACATCGTTCGACACGGAGGGTGTCGTCGACAGGTGTGGTTTCCCTCGATCGTTCTACGAAGATTATTATGAATACAGGAGTGTCGTGTACGTATGCTCGTCGAGGAGCTAATGCAGACGGACATCGTCACGTCCGATATCGAAGGGACGGTTCGGGCGGCGGTGGAACAAATGCTCCGTAATCACGTTGGGAGTGTCGTCGTGGTGGACGACGGCAATCCGACGGGGATCGTCACTGAAACGGATATCCTCAAAATCGGCTACGGCACTGAACGGTGCTTCGGCGATATTCCGCTCGAGCGAGCGATGAGTCGACCACTGGTGACGATTGCCCCCGACAAATCGATTCGAGCAGCGATGCGAACGATGCGGACCGAGAACGTCAAAAAACTCCCGGTGCAAGACGGCATCGACCTAGTCGGTATCCTGACCATGGTCGACGTCACTCGGGCGTACAACGACATCGTGAAAGAAATCCACGCGATGGAACAGCCAGTAGGATTCAGTGAAGCCGAACTCCGTGGGCTCGGTACCCGACGTGAGTGAAACAGACGGGTAGGATAACACCCTTTCGGGGTTCCCCCCCCGACTGGTAGAGAGCCCTCCGCGACGACCGCGTACCCGGACAAGACGCAAGTGGTCGTGGAGCGTAGCCGACGAGTGACCGAACCGGAGACGGGGATCGGACGGGTTGGGCTTCGCGTGGCCGACATAGAGCGGGCCGTCGCGTTCTACGGGCGAGTCCTCGGACTGGATACGCTGGACCGGACCGACGACTGCGCGACCCTCGGGGTCGACGACCCCTGCCTCGTCTTGCTGTCGGCGCCGGACGTGCCGGCTCCCGACCGGGTGGCGGCGGGGCTGTTCCACACGGCGATCCGGGTTCCGTCGCGGGCGGCCCTCGGCGGGGTGCTTGACCGGATCGAGGCGCGGTGGCGACTCGACGGGGCGTCCGACCACCGCGTGAGCGAGGCGCTCTATCTGACCGACCCCGAGGGCAACGGCGTCGAGGTGTATCGGGACCGCCCCCGCGACGCGTGGCCCGAGAACGCCGACGGGGACGTCGAGATGGACACGCTCCCCCTAGCGCTCGACGAGGTGCGGGAGCTCGGGACCGGCGACGACCGCCCTCCGTCGGGGACGACCGTCGGCCACGTCCACTTGGAGGTGCCGTCGCTGTCGGCGGCGCGGTCGTTCTACGTCGACCGACTCGGCCTCCGTCTGCGCCAGTCGATGGCGGGCGCGGACTTCTTCGCGACCGACGACTACCACCACCACGTCGGCTGTAACACGTGGTACGGTCGTGACCGACCGCCTGCAGAGGGCACACGCGGACTGGCGTGGTTCGAACTCCGCCTCGACGCCCCCCTGAATCGGGTGCGGTCACGCCTCGGATCGGCGGCGAGCGAGCGGTTCGACCGTGGGGACGGGTATCTCCCCATCACGGATCCAGCCGGCCAGACCGTCCGGCTTCGGGGGACGGACACCCGGTGACTCACGCCGCGTCGTCGAATCCCCGTGGCGACGGTGTGGGGATACCCTCGGCCTCGAACGCCCGGAGTGCCCGCCGGGTCACGTCCGACTCGAACGCGAACTCCGCGTCGAGGTCGTTGACGTAGGCCTTCGCTCTGATCGTTCGGTACCGTGGCTCCGCCTCGACACGAACCGTCACCGGCCGGTCGGCCGCGAGGTGCCGAGACGTGAGGACCGACTCCTCGACGATGTCGCGGGCGCGGTCGGGGTCGGCGTCGGGGGCGACGTACAGTTCCGTCACCACCAGCATCTCCGGCGCGCCGGCGTTGGCGTTGGCGACGGGGCCGGTTATGACGAGGTAGTTCGGTACCGCGACCAGGTCGTCGTCGGGGGTCCGCAGGCGCGTCGCCCGGACGCCCACGTCGACGACCTCACCGTAGTGGTCGCCGATTTCGACCCGGTCACCCACCTGGTAGGGCGTTTCGAGCGCGATGACCAGTCCGCCGAGGAGGTTCGCGAGCAGGTCCTTCAGTCCGAACCCGAGCGCCGCGCCGAGGACACCGGAGAAGGCGAGCGCCTGCGTCTGCGAGAGGCGAAAGAGGGGGCCGAGGATCGAGTAGGCGGCGACCCCGTAGATCAGGAACTTCGTCATCGGAATCGTCAGCCTGATCACCGGACCGCGGGTGGTCCGATCGGCGAGCTCCGAGAGGACGACCCGTGTGGCCCGGGCGAGTAGATACGCGGTGACGACGATGACGACCGCACCGAGGAGTGTTCCGGTGTCGATCCGGAGGCCGCCAACGGCCTCGGTCGTCACCACAGCCACCGCCTCCGGTCGAGGAGCGCGAGGGCGCTCGGCAGGCCGTTCGGACACAGCGTCACCGCGCCGCCCGTCTCGACGAACCCCCGGTCGACGAGCGTCCCGAGCGTCCGATCCAGCGACACCCCGGGGACGACGGCGCGCAGTTCCTCACGTGTGACCGCTCCCTTCGCGACGACCACACCGAGGACGGTCGCTGCGTCGTCGCCGGGGTCCGCTCGCTCGACCGGGAGGTCGAGGTCCGTGGGCGTCACCGCGTCGCCGTCGACGCAGGCGTCCCAGACTGCCGCCGCGACGCCCGGGTTCCCGTTCGAGAGGCGGGCGAGACGCTGGAAGACGAGTTCTTCGGGTCCCGGCCGGTCCCGGTCGCCGAGCCACGCGGCCACGTAGTCGACGTCGACGACCGGAAGCCGGATCGACGCTGGGTCGCGACGCGGGATCGGGACCTCGTACGTGGCCGTCGTGACCGGCGGCGCCTGCTCTCCGGGTGGGTGTTCGAACGCCGGGAGCGCCCCCTCCCGGTCGCGGATCGTCGCGCCGATCCGCTCGGCCGACAGCGACGGCAGCGTGACGACGTGCCGGAAGGCGTCGTCGAGCTCACGGACGGCACACAGGTAGTTCCAACTGTACCGGTTCCACGAGGTGACGACTCGACACGACGACGACGCGAGGCGGTCGAGAACCCGATCGATCGGGTCGAACCCGCCGACTCGTCGGGCATAGAGGTGGTGACAGTCGTCGACGACGACCGGCCCGTCGTCGAACCCCGGAACCGATCCCGTCTCCGCTGCCGGTCCCAATCGCACCCGGGTTGCGTCGAGGGCGCTCCGAGCGTGGTCGAGCACCGCCTCGCGGTCGAAAAACGGATCCGAGACGACCGCGACTGTCCCGTCGGAGTCCGCGAGGGTATCGGCCAGTCCCTCGGCATCGCCGTCGACCTCGACCGGTGGAACCGGGGGCGGCATCATCGTCCCGGTCTGGCTCACCGAGGGCCATGAAGATGGTGGGCAGGCGTCCGGAATCCGGCGTGGCCGAATCGGGATGTATATGCCCGCGAGCGAGGTAGGACGCCCATGGACCTGTTCGGGCGGTCGGAGGACGCCGACGACGGGGACGGGGAGTCACGGGTCGCGCTGTTCGTCGACGGCCCGAACGTGCTCCGGGAAGAGTTCGACGTGGATCTAGACGACGTGCGCGGGGCCGCGAGCGAGGCGGGGCGACCGGCTACTACGCGCCTCTACGTCGACGAACACGCGACCCCGCAGTTGATCCAGGCCGCCGAAGCCCGCGGGTTCGAGGTGGTGGTCACCAGCGGCGACGTGGACGTGAAACTCGCGGTCGATCTCACCCGGTTCGCCGTCTCCGGCCGCGCGGACGTCATCGCCGTCGCGTCACGGGACACCGACTTCAAACCCGCGATCGAGGCGGCCAACGCCGCCGGACTCCGGACGCTCGCCATCGCGCCGGGGACCCACGGCCGTTCGGACGGCCTGCGGAACGCGGCCGGCGAGAGCGTCACGCTCGGGGAGTCCCGCGAGTGAGTCGAATGGACTCGCCGGGAGTGCCGTGAGCAGGGTGGGACCGACGGTCCCGCTGGCAGCCGGCGCGAAGCGCCGGCGACGGACGCAGTGAGCGAAAGGAGATGGACTCGCCGGGAGTGCCGTGAGCGGAGCGAACGGCACGTCGGCGAGGGAATGAGTCGAGCGAAGCGAGACGAATGGACTCGCCGGGAGTGAGCTTTTGTCCGCCGGCCGACCACGTCCGGATATGGAGGAACTCGACACGCCGGTGCTCGACGACCACCTCCACCTCGACCCGGACGCCGGGCGGGGGCTGGAGGCGGTTCGGGACTTCCGGCGACTCGGCGGGACGCACCTGCTGGTGGTGAACAAGCCGTCCTGGCACCTGGACGTGGAGCCCGCGACCGGCGACGACTTCCGGGCCGTCTTCGACCGGACACTCGATATCGTCGCGGACGCGGACGACCTGCTCCCGGGCCGGGCGTGGCCCGTCCTCGGCGTCCATCCGGGGTTGATCTCCCGCCTCGTCGACGACCGAGAACGCTCGCCAGCCGAGGCGCGCGACCTGATGTGTGCGGGCCTCGACGCCGCGGCCGACTACGTCGACGAGGGACGGGCGCTCGCGCTCAAGTCCGGCCGCCCCCACTACGAAGTGTCCGACGCTGTGTGGGACGCCTCGAACGCCGTGCTCCGGCACGCGCTCGAGTTGGGGGCCGGCCTCGATTGTGCGGTCCAGTTGCACACCGAGGCGAGCGAGGACCTCACCGAAGTGGCGTCGTGGGCCGAGGATCGGGGCTTGCCCGCCAATCGCGTCGTGAAACACTACGCGGGGCCGACGCTCGCGGGGCCGACGCCAAGTGTCATGTGTCGCAAGGAGTGGTTGCGCGAGGTCTGCGAGACGGACACACCGTTCCTGATGGAGACGGACTTCGTGGACGACCCCGACCGGCCGGGTGCGGTGATGGGTCCCAAGACGGTGCCGCGGCGGGTCCGTTGGCTGCTGGAGGAGGGGTACGACGACGCGGTCCACCGGGCACACGTCGAGACGCCCGCCCGCGTCTACGGCGTCGACACTGAGGCGACGCTGACGGCGTGACCGGCCCCTCGACCTCACCGAACCCCGAAAAAACGGTCTGCAACGCCCCGTGACCGCCGTCTCTGGAACGGGACGCGGCGGGCGATAGGAAAGGTCTTTGAGTCCACGAACGTTCGATCCGGTATGACCGACGTGGAGGACACGTTCTACACTAGAGACCGCTGGCAGAACTGGATCGGCCGCGTGGCCGAGGAGGACCTCGATCCGGAGAACGAGGATTCGGCACGACTCCTGCTCAACCTGCAGGACGACGCCGCCATCGCCGTCGCGAAGATCATCAGCGCCCACGAGGACGGCCGACTGGACGACGACGAGGCCGTCGCGGAACTGGCCGACGTGCGCGACATCGTCCTCGACGACGTCGAGTTGGAGGACGAGGAAAAGCGGATGCTGGTCGACGGCGTCCAGACGAGTCTGGTCTGTGTCTTCTACGCGGCCGAGGAGTTCATCTCCGCTGGCGTGGCCGAGGAGGGGACGATCGAGGAGTACGTCCACGCCGCCGCGGACGCCGAGGCCAACGAGGACCTCGACGCCGCACTCGGCTACCTCGTGCAGGCGGGCACGCGCATCATCGACGGCGACGAACTCGACATCGCGCTCGTGGAGGATCTGGAGTACGGCCTCGTCTCCGAGTGGGTCAACGGCCTCGACAGCCTCCAGAGCGCGATGAGCGATCCCGAAGTCGTCGAAGAGGACGAGGACGAAGACTGATACTCGGGCCGGCACCCTTTTGAACGCTGGTGGCAAAAGCCGGCTATGCGATTCCGGGACGACCGGCGCGCCGCCGCCCTCCAAGTCGGCGCCATCCTCCTCCTTGGCTTTCTCGTCATAGGCTTGTCACTCTACCAGTCGACTGTCGTCCCCGATCAGAACGAGCGTGTGGAGTTCAACCACAACCAGCAGGTCCAGGAGAGCCTGCAGGACGTACGCAATGGGATTCTACGGACTGCGGCCGCCGAGCGCACCAGTCCGACGACGGTGCCGCTCGGCACGCGCTATCCGACCCGGATCGTCGCGGTGAACCCGCCACCCTCCAGCGGCCGCCTCGCGACCGATTCGGGGGGTGCCGTGACGCTCGTCAACGCCACCGCGGTCAACGACGAAACGGCTGACTACTGGAACGGGACGAACCGATCGTACGCGAGCCAGCGGCTGACGTACGACCCCGACTACAGCGTCTATCAGAACGCGCCACGGACCGTCTACGACGACACCGTCCTCTACAACGAGTTCGACGGCGGGAGCCGGGCGGTGACCGGCCAGCTCCTCCTCGAGGGGAACCTGATCTACGTCGTCGCGCTGAACGGCTCGCTGGGCCGGAGCGGGACGCAGGCGGTGTCGGTCAGCCCCACGCCCGTCAGCGCGAGCGATCGGACCGTCGCGGTCAACGGCAGCGACATCGACATCGAGGTCGATACGGACCTCCCGGAGGACGAGTGGGAGCGCCTGCTCGAAGACCAGTACGAGTCGAACGGCGGGCGGATCGCGGGCAACGCGAGCGGCGTGACGGTGAGCGGGGGCACCCTGACCGTCGACCTCGTGTCGAACCGCACCTATCGCCTGCGGATGGCGAAAGTCGGGGTCGGCACCGGGATCACGGACACGACGGAGCGGTATCTGACGGTCGTCGACGGCGCCGACAGCGTCACCACGGGCGGCACCCGTCGGATCGTCCTCGAGGTTCGGGACGGCTACAACAACCCCGTCTCCGGCGTGACCGTCGACGCCGCCGTCGACGGCGAGGGATCGATCCCGCCGAGCGAGCAGGAGACCGTCTCCGACGGCGACGGTCGGGTCGTCTACGAGTACGACGCGCCCGACTCGAGCACCGGCGGGATCGTGACCGACCGCCTCAACTTCACGTTCGACACGCCCGCGGACCGGCCGGACTTCAGCGGCGAGGAACCGGAGTCGGTGCGGATCAACGTGACGGTGGTGGCGAGCGGTGGCGGTGGCGGCGGCGGGGCCGGCCCGAACGCCATCATCGACACCTTCGACGACCGCGATCTGAGCGAGTACACCGGCAACACCGGCGTCTTCGACGTCGGGAACCAACAGCTCCGCTCGGAAGGATCGGGCCGGATCTACTCGAACGTGGGTGACGGGCTCGACAACTACCCCTCGCGAGGCGACACCATCCAGTTCGAGTACGAGAACCAGCAGGGCAACGTCGGTCGGTTCCAGTTCGGCCTCGACGACGGCGGCAGCGGCGGCTACCAGCTCGTGATGAACGCCGGCCAGCCGCTCACGCTGGAGAAACGTGGGACCGGAAAGAGCAGCACTGCAAGTGGGACGCTACAACAGAACACGAACTACGTGATCGAGATCGAGTGGGGCCCGGGGAGCGATATCGTCGCCACGGCGTACGAACAGAACGCTGACGGGACGAAGGGGACACAGGTGTCGTCGGTGACGCTGGGCGACAATCGGGACGACAGCGGGGGGATCGGCTTCTCCGTCGGCGGTGCCGGGAACGTCTTCGACGAGGTCATCCTCGTCTGACCGGGACGGCCAGTATCACGGCCGATACTGGTAGCCGCACATTGATACCCATCCACCGGCTATCGGGGGACGATGGACGACCGCGCCCAGTCCGAAGCGGTCGGCTCTATCCTCGTCATCGGTCTCGTCGTCGTGGTCGTCGGGATCGCCGGAGCCGCGGCGCTGGGCCCGCTCACGTCGGGGACGGACACCGTCCGGGCGGAGATCACCGGCGATATCGGGACCGGCGGGATCGACATCTCCCACCAAGGCGGCGACGCGCTCCCGAGCGCGGACCTCCGCCTGATCGTCCGAGTGAACGGGAGCGAGACGGGTCTCGACTGGGCGGACGGCACGCTCTCGGGGGGCGACGACGCGTTCGACCCCGGCGAGGGGTGGCGCGTCAGCCGTGACTACCACGCGGACAGCGTCGTCGCAGTAACGCTGATCCACGAGCCGTCGAACACGATCCTGTTCGACACCGAGCGGAGCCCGGCGAGCACGGATCCGGTCGTCGCCGACCGGGGCGGGAACCTCGGGGCCAGGGACAGCGAGGGGGCCGTTTCGGGCGGGACGAACCGCGGGGACGACGGGAACGGAGCGGACGAATCCATCGCGGTCGGGGTCAACGACCTGACCTATCTCGACGGGGACGCCCCACAGTTCGTCGTCTCGTACGACGTAGGGTCCGTGAACGACTCCTTCGACCGGGTGGAAGTGGAGTTCGACGGCGAGGACGCCGACGACCGGACACTGAGCGCCGACCGTCCCCGCGGAAGCGTCGGGTTCCTCGGCGACTACGGCGCCGACGAACCGTACACGATCACGATCCGAACGTACGACGACGACGGCAGTGTGGGTCGGAACCGAACGATCACGGACCGGGCGGACACGGAGGATCGGTTCGGTGGCGACCTGAGCGAATCCGACAGCCCGACGCTCGACGACGATACGACGATCACCGATGAGAGCGATCCGGAGACCGACGAGGTCCAGTATCGCTTCGACTACGAGGTGGAGACGGAGGGGAACTTTGGGGGCGTGGTCCTCGGGATGGTCAACCGGAACGGAAACGGCGACACGGTCGTCTATCCGCCCGAGTGGGAGTGGAGCGACGGCGAGGTTGCGACCCTGGATACGGCGGATGGCGAGGAGACGCTCGATGCGGACTACCGGGCCGAAACCGAGTACAAGCTAACGATCCTCGTCTTCGACGACGAAGGGGCCGTGGTCGACACACTGAGGGTGTTCGACGAAGCCGACGGTGAGGGAGTTGAGTGTGAGGACGGCGGGGACGACTGCGACGAGGGCGATGACGATGATGACGGCGACGATCCAGGGAACTCCGGCTCGGCACCGGGACGGAACAAGTGATACCCGGCCGCAAAAGACACCCTCGTCCACGAGGAAACCCGCACGAATGTCGCTGACGACGCGCTTGGTCGCACTCGCCGGAACGGGACTGCTCACCGTGAGCGCCCTCGCCGCCTGCGCGGGCGTCGCTCTCGTCGGCTGGCTCCTAGTTGCGGGGCCGACCGCCCCCCGCGTCATGGCCACGATGGTGGCTTTCGGCCTCGCCCTGAGCGCCGGACTCGCCGGCGTCGTGGCCCGCAAGCACGCAGCCGGGACCCTCCTCCCGTCCGACGTCGACCTGTCGGTCGGATTCCGCGGCGGCCAGGGCGGGCTGTAGGGGGTCGATCCCCGGCTCGTCCCTCGCCGCTCCGCTTCGAGGTCTCACTCCCGCCGGTCGTTCGACCTCGCTTCCGCCGAACCCGTATTTCGACGTCCGACGTATCCAGCATCGACAAACCCATATAGCGGCTCCCGCTACCCGAGGGTATGACAGCCGTCGGCATCGACGCAATCGAAATCTGGACGGGGAAACTCGCCTTGGACCTGGCCGAGACGTTCGCGCCGGCCAAGGACGACAACCCGGAGAAGTACACGAAGGGGCTGGGGCTGCGGGCCTCCTCGTTCCCGGACACCTACGAAGACATCGTCACGATGGGCGCGAACGCGGCCAAGCGTCTGATGGACCGGAAGGGGCTGGAACCGGACGACATCGGCCGCATCGACGTGGCGACCGAGAGCGCGTTCGACAACTCCAAACCCGTCTCGACGTACATCGCCGGCTGCCTCGAGGACGTCTACGACGGCGACTTCCATCACGCGAACAAGGGCGAACGGAAGTTCGCCTGCGTCGCGGCCACCCAGAGCGTCGACGACGCGTACAACTGGATCAAGGCGGGACGGAATCGCGGGCGTGCGGCGCTGGTGATCGCCACCGACACCGCGCTGTACGCACGGGGTGACCCCGGCGAGGCCACCCAAGGTGCGGGTGCGGTGGCGATGCTCGTCGACGAGGACCCGTCGCTGGTCGAGATTTCGACCGAGCAGGGGTACGGTAGCGCCGACGAGACGGACTTCCTCAAGCCGAACCAGCAGTTCCCGAGCGTCGACGGCAAGCGCTCGGTGAAGGTCTACCTCGCACGGATGCGCGAGGCTTTGGAGGACTTCGAGAGCGTTGCCGGGCGAACCCACCCCGACGACTTCGCGTACATCCCCTTCCACACGCCGTTCCCGGGGATGGTCCGGAAGGCCGCGCTGCTCGGGTTCCGACACATGACCCGCGACACCGACATCGAGGACGGCCTCGAAGGAGAGATCGGCCGCCAGCCCCGCCAAGACGACTACGAGGACTGGGACGCCTACGAGGAGGCCATCCGGGAGTACATGGACCTGTTGAAGGAGACCGACACGTACGACACGTGGTACGCGCGGGCCATCGACCCGACGCTCACGCTCTCGCGACAGGTCGGGAACTGGTACACCGGCTCGGTCCACGTCGCTCGCGTGAGCGCGCTCAAGGCCGCCGCGGAGACGGGACGGGCGCTCTCCGGCGAGCGACTCCTCGTCGGCTCTTACGGCTCCGGCGCGCAGGCCGAGATGCACGCAGAGACCGTCGCCGACGGCTGGCGCGAGGAGGTCGAGGCGCTCGACTTCGAGGAACAGCTCTCCCGGCGCTACGACCTGAGTTTCGAGGAGTACGGCCGCGTCCACGACGCACACAACCACGAAAAAGAGCGGGAGCGCGAGGAGTTCACCGTCCCGAGCGGCGAGTTCGTCTTCACCGGGTGGGGGCGGATGAACGAGCGGACGTACGAGTACGTGGAGTGAGGGCCCCGGCGGTCACTCCGTCGAGTTGCGCTTCGGCGCGCGGTCGGTGATGGCGCCCGCCAGTTCCACGTCCGATGGGTCGATCTCTCCGTGTTCCATCTTCGCGCCGCGGAGGTCGACGAAAGCGAAGTTCGCAGAGCGGAGGTCGGCGTGGGCTCGGCGTCGTCGAGGATCGCTCTGCTCGGGTTGGCCTCGTCGAGGGTAGCGCCACCCGAGCTCGACACCCCGGATCGATCACACGTGCGTGGTTCGTACCGGCGGCGGTGCCTACGGCAAGGCCCGCAACTCCGCCAGCACCTCGTCGAGGTCGCGCGTCGACGTGGCGAGCGCGAACCCGTCGATGCGGGCGAGTTCCGGGGCGTACTCCCAGAGGTCGTCCGGGGTGAGGCCGTGGAGCACCACTGCGTTCGGCGTCGGATTCACGACCCGGAGCGCGACCAGCGGCGACTCGCCCCGAGTCACGTCGGTGAACACGAGCGCCCGGTTCGTGCTCTGCCCGTAGAGACGGTAGAACTCCTCGCTGGGCAGGCGAGTGATCGCCTCGATGCTGTTGATGACCGTGTGACCGCTGACGTGGTCGTGGTCGCTCTCGACCACCTCCGTCGCGTCCAGCGCCTCGTAGAGGCGGTCGATCGGGACGGAAGTGGGATACTCGCGGAGGTCGTGGACGATGTCGCTCTCGAAGCCGGCCGAGATGACGCGGGCGTACTGGCGGATCCGACCGCCACCGCGGGCCTCGTCGATGTCGAGTAGCGCCCGGACGATCCGGCTGACGACGCCGATACCCGGGCTCTCCCGTCGCCCGCTCTCGTAGTCCGAGATGACCGACGACGAGACGTCGAGTCGGTCGGCGAGTTTCGTCTGTGAGACGTCGAAGTCGGTTCGCCACTTCCGGAGCGTCGCGCCGGGGTTGGAGCTGAGCGTTATCTCGCCGGCGATGCGTCTGGCGAGGTCGTCGCGGGGTTCGTCACTCATTTCTCGGCCACCACCCGTGGGACCACACCATACCCGAATCCGGGGCGGTGACCGCAAAAGGCTACCGGAACGGTCGACTGGGCCGTGGATTCAAGCCGTTGACGCGCAAGGATCATCCATGCCCTCGACCGTCGTCCACCTCGCCGTCGGCGGTATCGTCGCTGCCGCCTTGCTGGGCGACGACTTCGACCGGCGATCGGTCGCCGTCGTCCTCGCCGCGACGGCCGTTCCGGACCTCGACACCTTCGCCGGGCTCTACCTCCAAGGCACACACCGGGCGCTGTTGCACACGTTACTCCTCCCGCTCGCCGCCGGCGCGCTACTCGCCTACGACACCCGGGTTCGGGAGACATCCTGGCTCCGCGACCACTGGGGTGGGCGCGGCGTCCACGTCTCGTGGGTCGCCGTCGCCGCACTGCTGTTCGGGGGCGTTCTCCCCGACCTGATGACCAACGGCGTGAACGCCTTCTACCCGCTGTACGACCGGTTCCTAACCGTCGACGGCGAACTCCTGCTGTCGAATCAGCGGGGGGTCGTCCAGACGTTCGTCGACCTGTCGCCGCCGGAGAAAGCGCCGTCGACGACCCAAAACACCCACTACTGGACGGGTGTCGACCCGTCGCGGGGCGACGAACCCGAGGACGTCGAGCGGATCTTCCCGGTCGTCCGGTCGGGGTTCCAGACGCTCGTCGTCCTGCTCGGCGCGTTCACGCTCGGTGCGCGCTTCCGGGACCGCTGACCCACGCCGCGGTTTGATGTGACTGTGGCCGTTACGGGGTGCGATGGCCTCCGACACCACGCTCCTGTGGCTCCGACGTGACCTCCGCCTCCACGACAGTCCGGCGCTCGTCGCCGCGGCGGACGCCAACCGCCTCCTCCCGGTGTACGTCTTCGACCCCCGCCGGTACGGCACCGCCGCGTTCGGGGGATCGGCGTCGTTCGAGTACCCGAAAACCGGCGGACGTCGGACGGCGTTCCGGACCGAGGCAGTCGCCGACCTCCGTGCGCGTCTCCGCACCCGAGGGAGCGACCTCGTCGTCCGGGTCGGCAACCCCGAACGCGTCGTCGCCGACCTCGCCGACCGGATCGACGCCGACGTCGTCCACGTCCACACCCGACCGACGCCGGAGGAGCGGGCGACCGAACGGCGAGTCGAGACCGAACTCGACGCCCCGCTGGATCGCCACTGGGGGCACACGCTGTACCACCCCGACGACCTCCCTGACGACGTGGCCGATATCGACGACACGTACACACCCTTCCGGAAGTCGGTGGAGTCGTCGGCGTCGATCCGGGAGCCGCTGCCGATCCCGTCGATCCCCGACCGACCCGGCGGGGTGGACGCGGGAGAGCTCCCCGACCCCGCGGCCCTCGGCATCGAGGCCGACCCCATCGACGACCGCGCGGCCCTCGCCTTCGAGGGCGGCGAGTCCGCCGGACTCGACCGACTCGACGAGTATCTCTGGGAGACTGACTCGCTACGGGAGTACAAGGAGACTCGAAACGGTCTGCTCGGCCGGGACTACTCCTCGAAGTTCTCGCCCTGGCTGAACGAGGGCTGTCTCTCGCCGCGGCGGGTGCACGCCGCGGTCGACGAGTACGAGAACTGCCGCGTCGCCAACGACTCGACGTACTGGCTCCGGTTCGAACTGCGCTGGCGGGACTTCTTCCAGTTCCAGTTCGCGAAGCACGGCACGACGCCGTTCGCGCCGGGTGGCATCCGCCGGCGGGAGATAGACTGGCGGAACGACGAGGACGCGCTGGATCGGTGGAAGCGAGGGGAGACGGGGATCCCCTTCGTCGACGCCACCATGCGGGAACTGAACGCGACTGGCTACATGTCGAACCGGGGCCGGCAGAACGCCGCGTCGTTTCTCGCGAACGATCTCCGGATCGACTGGCGGCGGGGGGCGGCCTACTTCGAGATGCGGTTGATCGACTACGATCCGGCGTCGAACTACGGCAACTGGGCCTACGTCGCGGGCGTGGGCAACGACTCGCGAAACCGCTCGTTCGACGTGCTCGGACAGGCGAAGCGGTACGACCCGGAGGCGGCGTACGTCCGGCAGTGGCTCCCCGAACTCGCCGATCTGCCGGCGGCCCACGCCCACGAACCGTGGCGTGCGACCGCCGAGGAACTGGCGGCACACGGGGTCGAACTCGGCGTCGACTACCCGCGTCCGATGGTCGACCCCGAGGCGTTGGGATGAGCGATCACCGGTCGGCGGACGCGGACGGTGTGGACCGCTGTGGCGTCGTGTACGTCCACGTGGAGGTCCGCGACGGGGAATCCGACACCCAAACGGCAGTGATAGCGGCTCCCGAAGGGTCGACGCTCCGGGACGTGCTCCGCGACGCCGGCTACTCGCCGTACACGCGGGTCACAGCGGTAGCAGCGCGGAAGCCCACCCCTTCAGGGGTGGGAGGAAGCGCGTAAGCCACACTACATATCAACCGATAATCTGTATTGCTGACTCTCCCATATATTCAAAAATATCAATAAAGAGTAGCTAGTACTGTGATACAAATGGTGTGGGAGATAACTCGAACCGTGCGGGTTCGACTCGATGTGCCTGACGACCGCAAGAGTGACCTCCACGCCACCAACACCAAATTCCAGTACTGCGCCAACCGTACGAGTAACTGGGCGTGGCGCTATCCCGACGAAGACTGCATAACCAGCAAAAGCGAAGCTGAAAACGCCATTTACGACGACCTTCGGGAAGAAACTGATTACCTGCACGCAAATCTTGTTCAGAAAGCTATCAAACGCGCCACCAACGACATCGACAACTGCGTGGACAGGCTTGCAGAGAGTGAAAACACCAGCAAGCCAGAGTACGACACGTTCAGCATTGTCTACGACAAGCGGGCCGCCACCTACTACCGCGACAAAGTCAGTCTCGCTACGGTCAACGGCAGAGTCGAATGCGAGTACGACCTGCCTGACGACCCTGACGGCACGCCACATGGCGAGTACCTGCTGAACGACGACTACGACTTCTCGACGAGCACTGTCCACTACGACAGCGAAGCCGACGAATTCTACCTCCACGCGGCGATGGAAACGGAAGTTGACACGAGTAGTCCTGAGAAAGCTGAGGATTCGAAAGTCCTCGGCGTGGACTGCAACGTTGACGATCACATCGCCGTTACCTCAACAGGAGAGTTCATCGGCAACGCTGATTATCTGAATCATCAGCGCCGCGAGTTCGAGAAACGCCGCGCTAATCTTCAACAGACTGGGACGGAAGCAGCCCACTGGACGTTCCAACGTCTCGGAGACAGGTTCGGACGGTGGAGTGAGGATTACTTGCACCAGTGTTCGAAGGAGCTGGTCGCTGAAGCCCAGCAACACGGGTGTACGCACATCGCGTTCGAGGACTTAGAGCAGATCCGGGAACGTATTAGCGATGGCAAGAAGTTTCAGCAGTGGGCGTTCCGTGCGCTCCAGAACCAGACAGAGCACACGGCCAAATCTGTCGGCATTGTGGTTGAGAAGGTAGAGCCACAGTACACGAGTCAGCAGTGTTCGAAGTGTGGCTGTACGCTTGAAGAGAACCGTGACGGCCAACACTTCGACTGTTTAGATTGCTCGTACACGGTGAATGCGGATTATAACGCGGCGAAAAATATTGCGCGGAAGTTAGCGGTGAAACTCCAGCGGGGGCAGAAGTCCCCTGCTGGAGGGGCGTTCTGTCAGTACGCCCTAAAGCTGGGGGTGATGACGGTGAACGCTACTGACGTGGCGTCCGACACCCCTGTTCGGCAGAACGAGAGTCCACCAGCAAGCCCACCCCTTTAGGGATGGGTCACTGACGGAGCGGGCGAACTGCGGTGGTCGGGGGCTGTGTGCCACCTGTGGCGTCCGACTCGACGACGGACCCGCACCCGAACACTGGCACGACACCCTCGCGGCGCGCTGGGGGTATCCACGGCTCTCCTGTCGGGTGACGCTCGACCGGGACGTGCGGGTCCGGATCCCCGAGAAGGTGCTCTGGGGTGGACGGGAGGGGTGAGCGCGGCGATCAGGCCGGATACCCGTCGACGTCGGTGCCGATGAGGTAGGTGCCGATAGTCAGCAGTGCCGTCGCGACGACGGGCAACAGGTCGACAGTGAGGCTAGTTCCGGGGAAGACGGCCGGGAGGAAAGCGACCGTTCCCACGACGAGTAGGACGAGACCGATCAGGCTGCGCTGTGTGAACCCGAGCATATCACACCGCTCGTACCCCAGTCACATAATTGATTGCGCTTTCGTCCGAGGAACTACCGGCCGTACTCGTGACCCAGGACGAGTGCCGCGGCGTTCGTCGCGAGGAGGCCGACGAAGACGGCCAACTGCTGGCCTTCGAGGCCGCCGACGAGGAGGGGAACGTAGAGGAAGGGGAGCGCGACGGCGGCCCAGAACGCGACGAAGCGGAGGGGTGCGGCGACGACGGCCAGACTCCGGCCGAGGGGCTGTGTGTCGACGAGTTCGTTCAGACGGGGCAATCGATCCATCGGGGCGGTCGGGGACGAGTTCGACATCGGGGACACCTCGTCTTACCCCTACACCCCCGAACCCATATACCCCGACGAGCGTTGCCGTCGTTTCGGGGATTTTCATGCCCTGTGTGCGTGGCTGCGGCCAGCTACTTCGATGGCTTCTCAGCAGCTCTAAAATTTTATAACACCCTCTCACTTTTTTATTCTAATTCCCTAGAGTGGATCTAACGATCCCCCTCGACGACCGGCGCCGCAACCGCGAACCGGTGTTCTCTTAATGACGGTGACGCGTATGGCATGACGAACGTTCATGTCGAATTCGAGTGCCACCACGGAGCGGCAAGTCGACAGCAATCTGTTCATCACCGTCTCTGGGCCGCCGGGGTGTGGTGCGACGACGCTTACGGAGGGACTCGCCGAAGCCCTGGACTGTGGCTACGTCATCGGCGGCGACATCTTCCGGGACCTCGCCGACGAACACGACCTCTCGCTCCAGCAACTCATCGCCAAGGCCGAGGAGGACGACGAGATCGACCGGGCACTCGACCAGCGTCTGCGCCGGATCGCCGAGGAGTGGGGGGCCGCGAACAAGGCGTTCATCCTCGAATCGCGACTCGCGGGGTGGGTGGCGGGCAACCGCGCCGACCTGCGCATCTGGCTCGACGCACCGGAGGAGGTCCGGATCGAGCGACTCAGCGACCACGAGGTGAACTACGTGATCGAGCGCCCCGAGGAGCGCACGCCGGAGGACGTCGGCGGTCTCAAACGGCTCAGCGACCAGGAGGAGGTCGGTGCGCTGATGCGTGTCCGCGAAGTGAGCGAGGCCGGGCGCTACGAGAGTTACTACGGGATCGACTTGGACGACCGCTCGTTCTACGATCTCGCCTTGAACACGGCGCGGTGGGACGCCGACACCGTCCTCGACATCGTGCTCTCCGCGGTCGAGGGGTACGTCCCCGAAACGGACGAGGGCGCGTTCACGACCAGCGACGTGGACGTGTAGTTCACTCGTCGGCGTCGCTCCCGTGGCCGGTGACCGCCGACCGGAGGAGGGGCAGTTCCCGTCGGATCGCCCGCCGCTTGACGAGCACGAAGCCGAGGAAGACGAGTGCGAAGCCGCCAGCGGTCGCGAGTGAGAGGCGTTCGTCGAGGACGAGCCACCCCGCGAGCGCGGCGAAGACGGGGGCGACGTAGGAGACGAGGTTGATCTCGACGGCACCCAGGCGTTCGAGCAGGTCGAAGTAGATGAGAAAGCCGAGCGCACTGGCCGCGAGCGACAGGTACGCGAGCGCGAGCAGCCCTTCGATCGAGACGGTCACGTCCGAAAGCGACTCGCCGACCCCGAGCGCGACCCCGTGCATCAGGAGCGCGCCGCCGACCATCGACCACGCCTCCATCGTCTCGATCGGCAGTTCGGCGTCGATCCGGCGGACCAACACCGACCCGAGCGCGAACGCGGCCGCCGCGCCGAACACCAGCAGTTTCGCGACGACGCCCCCGGCCAAGAGCGCGTTCGGGTCTGGTCGTGCGATGACGACTACGCCCGCGAGTCCACAGCAGAGCCCGACGACCCCGACGACGCTCAGGCGTTCGTCGGGGAGGAACGCGCGGGCGAACGCCGTCGTCAACACGGGGCTGAGACTGACGATGACGGCGGCGGCTGCGCTGGTCACCGCAGGGTCGGTCTCGCCGACGAACAGCAGGACGTGGTAGCCGGCGATCAGGAGCGTCGACCCGACGGCGACGAGCGCCCACTGGCCACGCTCCCGTGGCACGGGGTCGTCGACGACGCGGACCGCGTAGGCGAGCATGACGACCCCGGCCACGTCGTACCGGACGGCCGCGAAGAGGACCGGCGGGAAAGAGTCGAGGCCCACCTTGATCGCCATGAACGCGGATCCCCAGACGGCCGCGAGCGAGAGGAAGAGCGCGAGGTTTCGGTAGCGACTCACGGCCTCCGTCGGGCCGACGGCCCACTCAACGTTACGGTTCGGATCGCCGCCGCTCGTCGCGGACTGCGCGCAACACGTCCTGCCGGGCGACGATGCCGACCAACTCCCCGTCGTCGACGACGGGCAGCCGGTTGATGTCGCGTTCGTCGTCCGCCAACAGATCGAGGATCGTCTCGAGGTCGGTGTCCGTGGCGACCGTCACCACGTCCGCCGTCATCACCTCGCGGATCGGCCGGCCGGCGTTTCTGGCTAGGTCGATTCCGAGGTCGAGGTCGTCCCACGACACGTCGACCGCGTAGGTCAGCGTCTGGGTGAACGGCGGGAGGCCGACCGGGAGCCACAGCGTCCGGTCCTCGGTCTGGAACAGGTGGACCAGGTCGTGTTGGGTGACGATGCCGACGACGCGACCGCCGGCCTGTGGCCGGCCGTCCGAGGACCGTGACTCCTCGTCGTCGACGACCGGAAACCCGTTGAAGTCGGCGCGTGCCAGTCGGCCGAGCACCTCGCTCACCTCGTCGTCCGGGGCGACCGTCTCGACGTCCGTCTCCATCAGGTCGCGGGCAGTGAGAGCCATGCGCGGTACGAGGGCCGTCGCCCGGGTAGGTGTTGCGGGCCCGCCACCGTCGCCGTCGCCATCGATTAACGGGACGGGACACATGGTCGGGTATGGCTCTACTGACACGATCCGGTGTCGAGACGGGAGTCGAACCGCAGTCGACCGTCCGGTGGGCGGGCGAGTCTCCCGCTCAGGTTGGTGAAGGGAGATGATCGGGGCTCCCCTCCAGACGGGAGGCGGCGAGGTCGGCGTCGTCGGCGAGTACCTCACCGACGTCGGGATTCCCCCCGCGCTGGCGGGCGCCATCGGCTCCGCGGCCGTGTTCGCCGTGGTATCCGTGGCCCTCTACGCCCTCGGAACGAGGATCGCCGTCCCGTTCGTCGACGGCCTACTTCGTCGTCGTGGGGTCGATGGCCACGCCCGGAAGCCGTTTCGCGTGCTCAGTTACGCGGTTGTCGTCGTGGTGGCGCTCGGCCTCGGGTTCGCGCTCGCGGGCTACGGAAACATCCTTATTGCCCTGTCGACGGTCGGGGCGGCCGCCACGCTCGCAGTCGGGTTCGCGCTCCAAGACGTGATCAAGAACTTCGTCGCCGGCGTCTTCATCTACACCGACCGGCCGTTCCGTACGGGCGACTGGATCGAGTGGGAGGGTAACTCCGGGTTCGTCGAGGACATCGGCCTCCGTGTGACCCGCGTCCGGACGTTCGACAACGAACATCTGACGGTCCCCAACCTGCAGTTGACAGACGGCGTGATCAAAAACTACGACACGAACGGGACACTCCGGCTCAAGTTCACGTTCCGCATCGGCCTCGAGGACGACATCGACGAGGCGATGTGCCACATCATGGACGCCGCCGACGCCGAGGCGGAGATCCTCGACGACCCCGAGCCGTCGGTCAAACTGATGGAGATCAACGAGGCGTCGTTCGACCTCCAGAGTCGGATCTGGATCCGAGATCCCGGCGACTCCGACTTCCTCGGAATCCGGGGGCGGTTCGTCAAGGACGTCACCGACCGCTTCGAGGCGGCGGGGATCTCGATCCCCTACCCCCACCGGCGCGTCGAGGGATCGATCGATACGTCGCCACCGGGCGACGCGGGGGCCGTCTCCGACGACTGATCGCCGCTCGCGCGTCGGCGCGGGTCGAGTCGGTGGTGGACGACTTCCGCCGTACGTTTAAGTACCCCGACACCAAACGGCTCGTATGGCCGTTCACGGCCGTCCGACGCTCCGTGACCTGTTCGACGACTCGCCCACGCCCCACATCGCGCACCCGCCGCGCACCCACCACCGACACTTCTACGTCGCCACCGACGGTTCCTATCGGAGCGACGGCGGCGGCCTCGGGGCGGTCATCGAGGCACACGACGGGACGCGCGTCGCTCGCCTCTCGCTGTCCGACGCGCCGCCCGACAACAACGTCGCGGAGTATCGGGCGCTCCACCTCGGACTGGACGTCCTCGCGGCCCGGACGCCGCCGGGGTCGCGGGTCGGCGTCCTCGTCGACCACGACGACCTCGCGGCGAACGTCAACCACGCGGTCCTCGCCGCCGGCGATCCGGAGTGGGAGCGGACACATCCGGTCTCGGTCCCGTCCCGAAGCGAGTTCCACTGGCGGGGCATCCGCGCCCGGATCGGCGACTTCGACGAACTCCGGGCCGCCCGCATCGACGGCCGTGCCAATCCGGCACACCCGCTCGCGAACGCGCCCGAACAGTACGCACACGTCAACCACCGAAGCGACCGGTGTGTGATCCCCACCCTCGGCGACGGTCCGGGCCGACTTGAGGGCGCCGACGGGACCGGAACCGAAATCCCGCCGCCGTCGCGGACCGAACGACGCGCCGGCGACTGACCTGCGTTACGCGTCGCGTTCCTGTGCGTCGACGACGGCGACGCCGGCCAGGTTGACGATGTCCTTGACCTCGTCGCCCCGCTGGAGGACGTGGACCGGCTTGTCCATGCCGACGAGCATCGGGCCGATGGCGTCGGCGCCGCCGAGTCGTTGCAGGAGTTTGTAGCCGATGTTCCCGGCTTCGAGGTTGGGGAAGATCAGCACGTTCGCCGGATCCTCCAACTCCGCAAAGTCGTACGTACCCTCGAGGATGTCCTCGACCACCGCGGTGTCGGCTTGCATCTCGCCGTCGACCGGGAAATCCACGGTGACGTCCTTCCGGAGCATCTCGGCGGCCTGCCGGGGTTTGCGCGTTCCCGCGTTGTCGACGCTCCCGAAGTTCGAATAGGAGAGGAACGCCGCCCGGGGCTCGACGTTGAACCGCCGGGCCAACTCCCCCGTGTGTCGACCGATTTCGGCCAGTTCGTCGGCTCCGGGGTCCTGATTCACCGTCGCGTCGGCGACGAAGATAACCTGATTGCGGAAGGTGAGCATGTACACGCCGGCCGCGTAGTCGGCGTCCTCGGCCGTGCCGATCACCTGTAGGGGCGGGCGCAGCGCGGAGGGGTAGTGGTGCATCAGCCCCGTCAACATCGCGTCGGCGTCACCCACCTCGACCATCACGCTGCCGAGGTAGTTGCCGTCGCGGACGAGTTCGCGCGCCTCCCGGCGCGTGACGCCCTTGCGCTTGCGGAGTTCGTACAGGCGGTCGGCGTAGGCGTCCAGTTCGTCCGCCTCGGGGTCGACGACTTCGGGATCGAAGTCGAGGCCGAGATCGTCTCTCGTCCGTCGAATCCCGTCGCGGTCTCCGATCAGAACGGGGAGCGCGATCCCCTGTTCGGCGATCTGATAGGCCGCGCGGATCATTTTCTCGTCGTCCCCCTCGGCGAGGACGACGCGCTTGGGGTCGGTCTTGGCCTTGTTGAGGACGACCCGCATCATCTCACGGGACTTGCCGAGGCGGGCTTCGAGGTCCTCGACGTACGTGTCGAGGTCGAGCGACCGGCGGGCCGCGCCGCTGTCCATGGCCGCCTCCGCGACGGCCGGTGCCACCTCGAACATCACCCGTGGATCGACCGGCTTGGGGAGGATGTACTCGGGGCCGTACTGGAGGGGTTGATCGCCGTAGGCCTTCACCACGGCGTCGGGCACGTCCTGCCGGGCGAGGTCTGCGAGGGCGCGGGCGGCGGCGACTTTCATCTCCTCGTTGATCTCGGTGGCGCGAACGTCCAGCGCACCCCGGAAGAGGAACGGGAACCCGAGGACGTTGTTCACCTGGTTGGGGAAGTCAGAGCGCCCGGTGCCGACGATGACGGTGTCGTCGCGGGCCTCCTTGGCGTCGTAGTAGTCGATTTCGGGTTCGGGGTTGGCCATCGCGAAGATGATCGGGTCGTCGGCCATCGACCGCACCATCTCGGGGCTGACGATGCCGCCGACCGAGAGGCCGATGAAGGCGTCCGCGCCCGCCATGGCGTCGGCCAGATCACCGGCCGGCCGGTCGCTCGCGAACCGCGCCTTGTACTCGTTGACGTCGCGGTCGGTCGTGATGATGCCCGTCGAGTCACACATCGTGATGCCGTGCCGGGGGACGCCCAGCGAGACGAGGAACTCGGCGGTCGCGATTGCGCTCGCGCCCGCCCCCGAGAGAGTCACCGACAGGTCTTCGAGCTCCTTGCCCGCGATGTCCGCGGCGTTGACGAGGCCGGACCCGATGATGATCGCGGTACCGTGTTGGTCGTCGTGGAACACCGGGATCGACATCTCCTCTCGGAGGCGCTCCTCGATCTCGAAGCAGTCGGGGGCCTTGATGTCCTCCAGGTTGATGCCCCCGAAGGTCGGTTCCATCGCCTTCGTCGCGGTGACGACGTCCGCCGGATCGTCGAAGTCGAGTTCGATGTCGAAGACGTCGATGTCCGCGAACCGCTTGAAGAGGACGCCTTTCCCCTCCATCACCGGCTTCGACGCCTGCGCGCCGATGTCGCCCAGGCCCAGGACCGCGGACCCGTTGGAGATGACGCCCACCAGATTCCCCTTCGCTGTGTAGTCGTAGGCGAGGTCGAGGTCGTCGTGGATGTCCGAACACGGCGCGGCAACGCCGGGGGAGTAGGCCAGACTCAGATCCCGCTGGGTGTTCGTCGGCTTGGTCGTCGAAATCTCGATCTTTCCGGGAGGGTCCTGCCGGTGGTACTCCCTGGCGTCGTCGTCGAGTCCCATGGCCGCGACCACAAGTGGGGTAGACAAAAAGCTATCCGTGGTACGTCGATCAACCGATCGATGATCGTCGACTCCCGCGTTCCCACACATCAACGTTTGGGGTCGTTCCCCGTAGCCGGGAGGGTTCGGACAGGCCTAAGTGCACCCGGTCCCGAGCGCGCGTATGAGCCTTCGCGACTGGGTCACGTTCCCCCGTTTCGCCGCGTTCACGACGGGTCTGACGCTCAGCCTCGTCATGCTCGGCATCTACACCGCTGCGACGGGGTCGGGACTGGCCTGCTCGGCGCAGTGGCCGCTCTGTGATGGCGGCCTCCTCCCCCAGACCATCCCGAGTTTCATCGAGTGGTTCCACCGCCTGGTCGCCATGGTGACCGGATGGTTCATCCTCGGCACCGCGCTCTGGTCGTGGCGCCGGGACGGGGTCGAGGAGCGACTCACCGCGACGCTTTCCGTGGTGTTGCTCCCCCTCCAGATCAGTATCGGGGCCGTGACCGTCACGCTGAACGGCTTCCTGCCCTCGGGCTACTCGGCCCCGACGCAGGGTGCACACCTCGCCGTCGCGCTCACCATCTTTTCGCTGCTCGTGTGGACGACGCTGTCCGCCCGGAGCGAGGACGGCCCGGTCCTCGACCGGATCCGCCGGGCGCTCGCCGTCGCCTTTGGCGCGGTGATCGCGGGCGCGTTCGTCAGCCGCGTCTTCGCACCCATCCCGTACGGACCGGCCGTGCAAGCGGTCTTCTACGGCGCGTCGCTCGTCGCCGTCGCCGCCTTGCTCGCGGCGACGCGGTGGCTCGCCGCCTCGCCCGTCCCGCACCTCCGCGTCGCCACCGCCACGGCGCTCGCCGCCCTGTTCGTCGCGATGCTCCTCGGTCGCGACCTCGTCTTCTACACGTCGACCGTTCGCCTCGTCAACGCGGGGGCGTTCCTGGTCTCGGGGGTCGTCATCGCACTCGCGGCCGTCCTCGCGCGGCGGGCCCGGTCAGACGACGACCCGGCGGGGTCGGTCGCCGGCTAGAACTCGGTGACGACTTCGACGCCCGTCGTCCCGTAGTCGGTCATCGCCGCCAGCCGATCGGGGACGTCGTCGAGGGTCACTTCCCGGCGAACGAGTCGACCGGGCTCGATCGCCCCCGACTCGAGCAGCCCGAGCAACTCGTCGTACCGCGTCGGCGGCATCCCGCGCACCCCCTTGAAGTCCGCTTCCATCATCGCCATCCGCTCGACGGGGAGCGATACCTCGCCGCGCTCCTCGTCGGTCGTCAACCCGACTTGGAGGTGGGTCCCGCGCCGACGCAACGAGAACACCGAGTTCCGGCAGGTCTCCGCCACGCCCAGTGCGTCGACCGAGACGTGTGCGCCGCCGTCGCTCGCCGCCCGAACCTCGCCGGTCACCTCGCGGCCCGAGCGTCCGGCGGCGTTCACGACGGCGTCGGCACCGAGGTCGCTCGCCAGGTCCAGCGCCGCGTCGCGGATGTCGACGGCGACGACCCGCGCGCCGAGGGCGTCCGCGACGTGGACCGCCGAGAGCCCGACTCCACCACAGCCGTGGACGGCGACCCAGTCGCCACCTCCGACCCCGCCGCGGGCGGTGAGGGCGTGGAAGGCGGTCATGAACCGACAGCCCAGCGCCGCCATGTCGCGTGCGGCGACGCCGTTGGGCAGGCGCATGGCGTTGTAGTCGGCGTGGGGGACGTGGACCTCTTCGGCGAACGCGCCCTGCGCTTCGGGCTGGAAGCCGAGCGCGAGGCCGTCCTCGCAGACGTTGCCGTGACCGCACAGACACTGGGGACAGGAGCCGTCGCCGAGGTTGAACGGGACGGCGACGCGGTCACCCTCCGCGACGGTCCGGACCCGGTCGCCGACGGCGACGACGCGACCGGCCGGTTCGTGACCGAGGATCTGCCCGTCGGACACCCGATCACCGACCCACTCGCCGTGGCCCTGCCAGGCGTGCCAGTCGCTCCGACAGACACCACAGGCCTCGACGGCGACGACGACGCCGTGGGGGGACGGATCGGGGCAGTCGACGTCTTCGATCTCCAGCGGTTCGCCGTGGTCCCGGAGCACTGCGGCGCGCATGGCGGACCCGACGGCGCGGCGGGGCAAATAGCTACATGAAATCCGAGAGACCGGCCTGGCCGTCGTCCTCGTCGGCGTCGGCGTCGTCTTCGGCATCGGACTCGACGTCGCTCCCCGCCGGGTCGTCGCCCTCACCGTCGACCGCCGGCGCGTCTCCGTCCCGTTCCCCGTCGCCGAGCGTCGACCGCCCGCCGAACGCCCCCGACTCCTCGACCATCGCCGACTCGCGCAACTCCTCGGCGTCGGCGACGATGGACGCCACCTTGTTCGTCGTCTCGCCACTGCCGGTGACGAAGGAGACAGCCGCCTCGTCGAAGTCGTAGTAGGCGGCCATCGCCACGGTCAGGTCGCGGGGCTTGCAGTGGTGTGTCATCGCCGCGATGAAGGGGAGTATCTCGCGTCGCGCGGTGGCGATGCTGAACCCGCCGCGCTCGGCGACCGCTTGGACCACCTTGTCGGCCGTCGCGTCCGACGAGGGCCAGAACTGCGGGCGAGCGAAGCGGGTCCATCCCCCCTTCGATCCGTCGCGGGCGGCAGCCACCCCGCCAGCGAGGGCGTCGGTCGCGTACCGCCAGTAGCCGTACTCCTGGCTCGCGCGCACCCGGCCCAGCCACCGGTCGGCGTTCGCGAGGTGGTCGTACGCGCGGGCGAGTTCCGCCCCGTCGTACACCTTCGGCGCGTTCTCGGCGACCCACTTCGTCAGGTCGTCCGGTGTCTCGTCGACGCGGTAGGCCGACTGAATCGCCTCCTCCGCCGACTCCTCTTTCAATACCGCGTCGAGGAAGGGAAAGACGTCGAGACTCCGGTCGCGGTCGCTCGTCACCACGTCGTCGACGGTCAACGTGCGGTCCGCCTCGGCTGCCGCCTGGAGGTCGTTGACCGCCGACCGCAGGTCGCCGTCGTTCACCTCCGCGATGCGGTCCAGTGCGTCGGCGTCGAAGTCGACCTCCTCGCGCCGACAGATGTTCCGCAGCACCGGGACGATCGACCGTGCGGAGACGTCCCGGAACTCGATCTCCCGACACGCGTTCCGCAACCCCCGGCTCATCTCGTAGTAGTCGTTGGCGATCAACACGATCGGCTGATCGGCGTCCTTGACCACGCGCGTGATGGCGCTCGCGCCGCCGCGGTCGTAGTTGCCGTGGATGTTGTCGGCTTCGTCGAGGATCACCAGTTGTCGCCCGCCGGTGTCGTCCGCCCCCGTCGATCCGGCGAGGGTCGCGTTCTTCGACGCCCGGCCGGCGAACCGCTCGATCACGTCCGCGGTGCGCTGGTCGGACGCGTTGAGTTCGACCGTCTCCCACCCCATGTCGGCCGCCAGCGCGTGTGCCGCGGAGGTCTTGCCGACGCCGGGACGCCCGTGGACGACGACCGCCTCGCCGTGGTCGTCCCACGTCTCTCCCCACTCGGCCAGCGCGTCGCGTGCCTTGTCGTTCCCCCGGACGGCCGACAGCGTCGACGGTCGGTACTTCTCCGTCCAGTCGGTCATTACTGGAAGGTGGTACGAGGTGCGTTTAGTGGTTGCGGAGCGTCACTCCTCGCTCAACCCTTTCAGGTCGAGTCGCGGAGCGAACCCCTCGTACGCGCCATCGCTGGAGACGATTGTGGCGCCGTCGGATTCGACGAGATGAAGCGCGTCGAAGGGTGTGAACCCGTGGTCTTCGACGTACATCGCCGCCGCAACAACGGTATCCACGTCGCCGCGAACGTCGACGAGACTCGCGGCGTTCGTGACCACCCGCTCGGTGTCGCGTTCCTCGCGGTAGGCGACCATCAGGAGTTCGATGAGGGTGAACTGCGATGTCCACAGTTCGTCTCGGTAGTTTCGATACACCGTCTCGGCCGCCTCGCCTAACCAGTCTTCATCCTTGATGAGTGCGAGCAGGAAGTCAGTCTCGGCGTACATTCAGCGCCCGGCCTCGTCTACCGCCGCTTCGCGCGCTCGTTCCCTGAGTTCACCGGCCGTTTTCTCGATGTCGGCGAACTCGTCTCGAAGCGCGTCGAGGGGGTCGTCCGCGACCGGAATCAGCTTGATTCCGTCGTGAAGTTCGACGATGTGATAACGGTCTCCATGCCGCTCTCGCATCTCTTTCGGGAGTGTCAGACGCCCCCGGTCGTCGAGCGTCACATCGGACATGCTGTGTCGTACGATGGGTACAGTAAAAAGAGTTCCCCAGAATCATAGGTCTACCCATCACATCGTCTCGACTCGTGCCTCGTCTGTCGGGGACGAGCGGTGTCGCCAGTACACACGAGATGCACACGATTTGGCTGACTACCCCGTCCAGTTGGTCATTACCGGTCGAAGGTGTGTAGCGCGTTTAGTGGTTGCGGAGCGGATGTCTCGGTACGGGGGAGCGATCAAGCGCCCGCTCTCGGGCAGTAGCGCCGGAATCGGTCCACGATCGAACCATAACCTTATCGGATGGGCGTCCCAACGGCGGGGTGACCGCGGCCTACTTCCCCCCACCAAACTGGCACCCCAGTTCGAACGCGAGACGATCGCCGTTCGGGGCCGCGGTTGCTTTTCACTCCTCGTCGGCCGGCGAGCGGCGGCCCGGCATCGAACCGAGGTTCCTTTACGTCGGCCGCGCGGACGACTCCGGCATGGATCGTCGTACGTTTCTCGGTGCCGCCGGGATGGCCGTCGTCGCGGGCTGTTCGAACGGTGGGTCGTCCCGATCCGAGGCGACCGGGACACCGACGCCGACGCCGACGCCGACGCCGACCGGGACGGGATCGGCCGACTTCGCGTTCGAGGGCGTCGACGCGCCGGACGAGGTGGAACTGAACGATCCGTTCTCCTTCGCTATTAGAGTCCGAAACGCCGGCTCCGGGCGCGGGACGTTCACCTCCGTGTTGAGCACGAAAGTCGACGACGGCGAGTGGCGTGCGTTGGGGGGGAAGGTCAGCATGACCCTCGACGGTGGCGAGTCGGGCGTGTGGGAGAGCCCCGACCTCACGCTGCGGTATCTGTCGACCGTCTCCTTCCGACTCGACGCGATCGACGAGACGTGGCGTACCGACGTGGTTCCCAAACGCCTCCCGTTCGGCGAGAGTTACACGACGCCGAGCGGGCTGCTCCTCTCGATCCTCGGCGGGAGTTTCGAGTCGACGTATCCGGACGAGGACGGCACGCCGGCCCCCGACGGACAGGTGTGGGCGGTGATGCGCGTCGACGTACGCAACTCGCGCCAGGAAGTACAGCCGACCCCGGAGGCGTCGACGTTCACGCTCGACGTCGACGGGGACGAGCGCGAGATGGATCAGTCGGTGACGGACGACCCCTACGAGGACGGCAGCCTCGCCGGTCGCGGCGGTCGGCGCGGGGATCTGGTGTACGCCGTCCCCGAGGGGACGGCCGCCGACGACGTGTCGGTGACGTGGGGGCAGTCGACGGACCGGGGGGAGTTGCGGGCAATCTGGGGCGCGTAGGTGGCCGGGCCCGCCGCCGTGTTCGACCCCGTGTAATCCCGGTGTGGGGTGCTCGTCCGGACCGAGGGCTCGCAGGGTGTGATCCCTCTACCGGACTGCCGTGCCGGGATGGGTATGTCCGCGGCCGATTGGAAACCCCGTTCAGGTCTCGACGCGCACCCTCTCCGTCCGTGTTCTCCGTGGTCTTCGAACTCGCCCCGAGTCGCGACTCCGGACTATCGGGCCGTGACCGACCGTCGGGGTTGCCCGCCGCTATCGAGGATCGGTGGTCGTTCGAAAAGTGCCCGGGGTGGGCTCCGAACCCACGATCTCCGCATGTCCCAGGTTACGAGGCTCGGCGGGCCCCGAGGGAGGCGGAGGCTTCCAAGGCCGAGGAGTATCCGCACCGAAGCTCGAATACCCTATGAGTGCGGCGCTATGTCCAGCTAAGCCACCCGGGCGCAGTACATCGTAGGCAAATCCCACCCTTGAAGCTTCCCATATCGGTCCGGCCCCGTGGCGTACCTCCCCGACGGCGACGGGTGTCGCGCCGGCCCCCGACGCGGTCGCGCGAGCGGTCGTTACCGTGCCTCTATCGACTCGATAGCGTCGGTGGCGGCCGCCGAGAGGTCGTCGTCGGTCGTGTTCGCCGCGGCGTACTCCAGGGCGCTGACCGCGCGGTCGCCGCCGAACGCTTCGAGCAGGCCGACCAGCGTCTCCGACGTCGCCACCGTGATCGAGAGCCCATCCTCGAACGGATCGTCGCCGTCGCTCTCGGCGTCGACGTTGCTGCGGAGCGTCCGGGCGGCCGGGTCGACGAACGCCTCCGTCGGGACGGCGACGTCCGCGTCGACGTCGCTCGCAGCGACGGTGGCGAACGCGAACAGCGCGTGCGCTTCGAGTCGACCGTCGGTTTCCAGCATCCGCTCCTCCAGGTCGCCGACGACCGGCACGAGGTGTTCGGGGTCGGCCTTCGCGAGTTCGAACAGTGCGGACCCCGCGAGGAGGTCGTTCATGAACGCTCGATCGACCTCACGCAGCGTCGTCGAACTCCACTCGTCCGCGGGTCGGTTGGTGAGGACCGCGACGAGGTCCGGTGCGAGTTCCGCCGCGACCGAGGGCCGTTCGGTCGCGAGTTCCTCCACGGCGCCGAGGCTCTCGCCGACCACCTCGCCGTCCTCGTGGCCGAGCAACTCCCGGAGATCGGCGACCTCGTCCGGGCCCAGCGCCTCGGGCGACCGTTCGGCCGTCTCGCCGAGGCTGTTGGCCCGCTCCTCGTCGGTGGGGCCGGTCACGGTTCGTCGGATGCGATCGGTCAGCGAGTCCGTCGCACCGTCGTCTTCGCCGGTCATACGTCGGTCCAGAGGCGCATAGGTAATAAAGCGACAGCCTGTCCGACCGCTCCACCCCCCGGATTTATGCCCCGCGACGGGGACACTCCGCGCATGAGTCACCCGGAGATCGTCCAGTCCAGCCTCGACGGCGAGTCCGTGGCCGCGAGCGTCGGCCTCGGCGGCGAGGACCGCCTGCTCGTGACGCCGACGCGGACGCTCGTCTACCGGGCGGAGGGACTCCTCTCCGACGAGAGTGTCGAGGAGTTCCCCCACGAGGCCGAACACGTCGGGGTCGACGAGGGTCGACGCAAGTCGACGATCACGCTCGACTACGGTCTCGACGGCGAGCGTACGTTCACGGTGCCGACGAAGACCCTCGATTCGGTGTTGCACCCGGTGCTCGCCGGCGTGTTGAACGCCGCGGGGATCACCGACCCCGGCGAGACGATCAAGCAGACCTTCCGGTTCAGCGAACTGACGGTCGTCGTCACGAGCGCACGACTCGTCCGCCACATCGGTGGGGCCGTCTGGGACGAGGAGTACGACGAGTACCACTTCGACGACGTGACCGACCTCGACTTCGAGGAGGGGAGCGTCGCCACCAGCGTGGTCCTCACCGTCGGCGGCCGACAGGAGCGGTTCAAGGCACCCAACAACAGCGCGCGTGCGCTCCGCGAGTCTCTCGTGTCGGCGGTGTGTACCCACCACGGCGTCGACGACCTGGATGGACTCCGTGCGGCCACGACGCCCGACGACACGGTGGCCGACTCGGAGGACGTGGCATCGGGGTCGGCATCCGGGACCGACGGCCGCGTGTCGTTCGGTGAGGGACCGGAACCGCTCGGAACCGGCGACCCGACGACCGACGAAGGGAACGGCGAACAGGCGACGGAGGGGTCGATCGGGGGGGCGGGCGACGACGGTGACCGGCCACACTCCACTGGTCGTCGGCCACAGGCCGACGACGACGAGGGACCACGCCCCTCGGCCGGCCGTACGCAGTCCGGCGACGGTGACCCGTCCGGGTTCGACGACTCCGGCTTCCAGTCCGCCACTGAGATCGACGACTCGGCGGTCGCGCAGGAACTCGCCGACCTACGCGACGCGGTCGAGGAACAGAACGAACGGCTCGACCGCCAGCGGCGGACGATCGAGCGGCTGATCGAGGAGCTCCGACAGGGGCGCTAGTCGCGGCCGAGCACTTTTCGCACACAGGAGGAGCCGAACGGCCCGAGTTCGCCCGATTCGAACCGGACGAAGTGGCCGGTCGAGAGCCCGGCCCCGCAGCGCCGACACTCGAACTCGCCGTCGCGGGCGACGACGTCGCGCTCGAAGCGGACGAACCCCCCGCTCCGGACCCGGATACGGCCATCTTCGCGGTCGATCAGTCCCCGGAGTTCGGCCTCGTCGAGGACCGTCCGCGTGAGCGTCGGGTCGGTCGTCACCGTCTCGATGCGGTCGACCACGGCGGCCAGCGACAGGTCGTCGCGTTCGAGGTTGGCGAGGAGGTCAAGGGCGAGTTCGAGGCGGTCGTCGGTCGATCCCGTCCCGGTCACGCCCGACCGTTCGACGGGGGCGACCATGAATCCCGCGACGGGAGCGAACACAAACCGTTTGACCGGGGGCGACGACCGGGGTGTATGGACCGTCGCCTGCGACTCCTCACGGGGGTGGCGCTCGTCGCCGTCGTCGCGACGCTCGCGTGGGCGCGCTCGCCGTCGTGGGCGCTCTCTCGCCTGGCGTGGCTGGCCGCCGACCCGGGCCGGCTGACGGCCGCGCTCGTCGTCGTTGCCGTCGTCCGGCCGCTGTTCGCGTGGCCGACGACGCTGCTCGCGGTGGTCGCCGGCTACGGCCTCGGCCCGTGGGGGTTCCCGCTCGCGCTCGGCCTCGTCGTCGTCACCAGCCTCCCCCCGTACTGGCTGGCCGGGCGCGGCGCGGGGGCGGGCCGCATCGCCGCCGCCGGCGAGCGACTGGTCGCCGAGGCGGGCGACCTCCGGAGCGTCGCCGGCAGTCGACTCCTCCCGCTCCCTTCGGACGTGGTGTCGGCGGGTGCGGGCGTCGCCGGCGTCCCGCTTCGGGCCTTCGCCCTCGGGACGGCCGTCGGCGAGGTTCCGTGGGTCGCCGTCGGCGTCGTCGCCGGCGACTCGCTCGGTGGGTTGGAGCGGGCGTCGCTCGGCGCCGCGATGGAGCCTGGCGTCGTCGTCGGGGCGGCGCTGCTCGCGACCCTCGCCTTCGCCGGCCCGGTGTACCGTCTCGTCGTCACGGCGGAGTGATCGACGGTCAGTCGAGCAGCGACTCGCCCGTCATCGCCGCCGGCTCGCCGACGCCGACGAGTTCGAGGACGGTCGGTGCCACGTCACACAGCGAGCCGCCGGACCGGATCCGGCGGCCGCCCGAGGGGTCAGCCCCGGGTGCGAGGTAGACGATCGGCACCGGGTTGGCGGTGTGGGCGGTGTGAGGGTCGTCGACCGTCCCCATGTCGTCGGCGTTGCCGTGATCGGCGGTGAGGAGGACGTGGCCACCGGCCGCGTGGACGGCGTCGACGAGCCGGCCGAGTTGGACGTCGACCGCTTCGACGGCCTCGACTGCCGCCTCGAACTCGCCCGTGTGGCCGACCATGTCCGGGTTGGCGTAGTTCAACACCAGCACGTCCGGGTCGTCGTGATCGATGTGATCGATGGCGGCGTCGGTCACCGCGGCGGCGCTCATCTCCGGTCTGCGGTCGTAGGTCGGGACGTCCGGACTCTCGACGATCCGACGCCGTTCGCCCTCGAACTCCACCTCCCGACCGCCGTTGAGGAAGTAGGTGACGTGGGCGTACTTCTCGGATTCGGCGATCCGAAGCTGGGTCTTTCCCGCCCGCGAGAGCGTCTCACCGAGGGTGTCGGGGAGGTCGAGTGGCGGGAAGGCGACGGGGAGGTCGAACCGCTCGTCGTACGCGGTCATCGTGACGAGGTGGACCTCCGGCGGGTCGGTGTCGAACTTCCACTCGCGATCGAAGTCGGTCAGCATCCGGACGAGTTGTCGGGCGCGGTCGGCTCGGAAGTTGACGAAGACGGCGGCGTCGCCGTCCTGCGGGGCCGGACCGCCCTCGATCAGCGTCGGTTCGACGAACTCGTCGGTCTCGTCGCGGTCGTAGGCGGCCTCGACGGCGTCGACGGCCGTCGGGGCGACGTGGTCGGCCTCGCGGTCGACGACCGCGTCGTAGGCGCGTTTCGTCCGCTCCCAGTTCCCGTCGCGGTCCATCGCGTAGTACCGGCCGGTCACCGTCGCCACGTCGCCGGTGCCGTGGTCGTCGACGACCGCCTCCAGGTCCGCGAGGGCGTCGGCACCCGCGGTCGGCGGCGTGTCGCGCCCGTCGGTGAAGGCGTGAGTCACCGCCTCGACATCGTGGCGGGCGGCGAGGTCGATCAGGGCGTGGCAGTGTCGCTGGTGGGCGTGGACCCCGCCCGCGCTGACCAACCCCAGCAGGTGGAGGCGGCCGCCCGTCTGGGCGACGCTTTCGACGGCCCCGCGGAGCGCTTCGTTCTCGAAGAAGGAGCCGTCCGCGATGGCGTCGTCGATATGGGCAAGCGGCTGGGTGACGACGCGGCCGGCGCCGATGTTGAGGTGGCCAACCTCGCTGTTGCCCATCTGCCCCTCGGGGAGGCCGACCCGACGTCCGGAGACGTCGAGCGTGCCCGACGCCCCGGTGGCGAGATAGCGGTCGAAACGCGGCGTGTCCGCGGCCGAGACGGCGTTGCGGCCGGGACCGTCCAGCCCCCAGCCGTCGAGGATGACCAGCGCGGCGTCCATGCCGGAGCCGACGGCTCGGTCGGTTATCTACCTGTTGGATCGTGAGAGAGCCGTCACGCTCGTCGATTCGCCCCGACGACCGGGCCACCGATATTCATATGATCACGTGTCGGGAACGTAACCCATGACGAGCGAGCCAAACGGCATCCGGGTCGGTGTACTGTCGCTACACAACAGCAAGGAGACGAAGGCGATTCTGAACGCCGTCGAGGACCTGGGCCACGACCCGGTGTGGCTCCGCCGGGAGAACACCGCCGTCTCCATCGAGGACAGCGAGGTGACGGTCGACCCGGACGTGGACGTGGTCGCCAACCGTCTGTTGCTCTCGACGACGGGCGACCCCGCCGAACTGCTCGGTCTGGCGACGACGTTCGAGCGCATCCGGCCGATGTTGAACGAACCGGACGCGGTGTTGACCGCCATCCACAAGTTCGCGACGGCGGCGACGCTCGCGGACTGGAACGTGCGCGTCCCCGACGCCTTCCTCGCGCTGTCGAACGAGGGACTCAACGCCGGCCGCGAGCGCTTCGGCGACGTGGCCGTCTACAAGACCGCCATCGGCACCCACGGGGGCGGCACGTGGAAGGTCGACCTCACCGACCCCGTCAACCCGCGGGTCGGCACCCGGCAGGCGTTCCTCCAGGAACTGGTCGAGCGCGATCCGGACAGCCACCGCGACCTCCGGGTGTACGTCGTCGACGACGAGATCGTCGGAGCCATGTACCGGTACGCGCCGGAGGGTGACTGGCGGACCAACGTCGCGCTCGGTGGCGACGTTGCCGACGCGAGCGACGACCTCCCCGAGGCGGCCGCCGAGACGGCGCTGTACACGACCGAAGTTATGGGTCTGGACTACGCCGGCGTCGACCTCATCGAGGGTGACGACGGCTGGTTCGTCCTCGAGGTCAACCCCACGGCGGGGTTCAAAGGGCTGCACCAGGCGACTGGCATCAGCCCCGCACCCCACATCGCGAAACTCGCCATCGAACGCGCCGGCGGAGCGGTCGACGACGACCGGGTTCGCGACCTTGCCGCGACGCTCGACGACTCGACGCCGTCGTGCATGCCACGGATCACGCCGCCCGAACGGGAGGATCTTCCCGTCATCGGCTACATCGAGGACGTCGTCGCCAGCGGCACCAGCGGGTCGGCCCAGGTCAAGGGGAAATCGGACACCGGCGCGACCCGGACCAGCATCGACACCGGACTCGCCGCCGAAATCGGTGCGGGACCGATCAAGAGCATGACTCGCGTCAAGTCGGGGAGCGTCAAGTCGGGGAAGGCCCGTCCGGTGGTCGACCTGGTCCTCGGCATCGGCGGCACTCAACACACCGTCACCGCGAGTGTCGAGGACCGGAGCCACATGGACTACCCCCTATTGTTGGGACGGGACGTCCTCGAACACTACTGCGTCGACGTGCGTCGGCGCTCGGACGACGCCGACGACAGGCCGGAGGGAGAGATTCTGGAGGAGTGAGCGGTCGCAGACGTTTTCACCCGGCCCGCGGTAGACGCCGCCGATGACTCCGCTGGAGATCAGTCTCCGCCTCCTCGCCGGCGTCCTGCTCATCCTCGCGAACGGCTTTTTCGTCGCCATCGAGTTCGCGCTCACCCGCGTGCGGCAGTACCCCGAATCCGAGTTCGACACCCCGGCGCTGCGCCGGGCGTGGGAGATGACCCAGGACCTGGAGATCTACCTCACGAGCTGTCAGGTGGGGATCACCGCCACCAGTATCGCCGTCGGCATCATCGCCGAACCGGCGCTGGCGGCGCTGTTCGACCCCGTCTTCACCGGGGGAGCCCTCGCGGGTGTCGGGGCCGGGACCTTGATCGCGTACGCGATCATCAACCTCGTCCACCTGACCCACGGCGAGCAGACGCCGACGTACCTCGGCGTCGAGCGCTCGAAGTTCGTCTGTCGGTACGGCGCGCGGCCGATGTACTGGTTCGCGTGGCTCATCTCGCCGGTGATGCGCGTCGGCGACACCGTCGCCAAGGCGACGCTCAAACTCTTCGGCATCGAGATGACGGGGGCGTGGCTCGAAACCGAAGAGCAGGTCATCGAGTCCCGGGCCGACCTCCGGACCCGCCTCACCTCCCTGCTCGATCGGGGCGACCTGCCCGAGGAGCGCCGCGAAGAAGTGCTCAACGCCCTGGCAGTCGACGAGACCCCTGTCGAGGAGATCATGACCGACGCCGACGACGTGATCGCGCTCTCGACGACGGCGTCGGTCGAGGGGAACCTGGAGACGATCAGGGAGACGCCCCACACCCGCTTTCCCCTGATCGGCGAGGAGCCGACCGACTTCCGCGGCATCGTCTACGTCCCCTCGATCCTGACCCACATCGACGACCTCGAGGCCGGCGAGACGACGTTCGAGGCCATCGCCGCGCCGCCGATGACCCTGTCGACCGACACGAGCGTCAGCGACGCCTTCGACCAGTTCCAGGCCGAGGAGCAGGAACTCGCCCTCGTTATCGGTGACGGTGAGGTGGCCGGACTGGTAACCGCGACCGACGCCCTCGAAGCCGTGATGGGCGAACTCGACGACCCGCTGGATCGGGCGTGGGGCGGGGCGGGAGAGGAGGTCGGAGCCGACGGCGACGCTCACGCCTCGTAGTGTGCCCAGACGTACAGCGTGGCGTAGGACCGGTACGGTCGCCACGTCTCCGCGACCGACCGCATCGCCTCCCGGGAGTCACAGTCGTACAGGTCTTCGAGTCCCCGCCGGACGGCGAGGTCGCCGAGGGGAAGGACGTCCTCGCGGCCCAGCGCGAACATGCAGCACATCTCCGCGGTCCACCGACCGACCCCCGTTATCTCGGTCAGCGCCTCGACCACCGCCTCGTCCGATCGCCCGTCGAAGGCGGTCCGGGAGAGGTCGAGATCGCGGAACGCCGCCGCGGCGTTCCGGAGGTAGTCGACTTTTGTGCCCGACAGGCCGGCGTCACGGAGCGCCTCCCGGTCGGCGTCGAGGACGGTTTCGGGGGTCACCTCGCCCAGCAGGTCGAACGCGCGCTCTCGGATCGCCTCGGCGCTCGCGGTCGACACCTGCTGGTTGATGATGCTCACGACGAGACGGCGGAACGGGTCGTCCGCGAGGGTGAGCGACACCTCGCCGTGGGTCTCCATCAGGTCGGCCATCACGGGATCGGTCCGGAGGACGCGCCGCCAGTCGCTCATTCGGCCCCTCCCGACCCCGGTCCGGGAGCCAGCGGATCGACTCGACCGAGGCGGTCGAAGACGCGACTCGCGACGCCGACGGCGAGAACCGACAGCACGACGGTCGCCAGGGGCAAGAGGAGACCGGGGTCGTACCGGAGCGGCGGGTGGTAGCCCAGCGCGTAGTCGAAGACGTCGTTCACGAGGAGGGCGCCGAGGGCGACTTTCAGCGCTCGGTCGGTCGTCCGTCCGTAGTGAGGGATGGCGAAGGCCTCGACGACGAACAGGAGGTGGGTGAGGACGATGCCCCAGTAGTCCCACAGGGCGGCCCCAGTGAAGCCGACGTAGAGGTCGGGCCGGAGGGTCAGCGCCACGACGGTCCAGAGGCCGTACTTGAGGAGCCAGACGAACGCGAAGGTGTGGAGGTAGGCGAGCGGAACGTTCACCGGGGCGTTCCGGACCCGCCGCCGGAGGTTGGGGAGAAGCGTCGCGATGGACAGCGTCGCCAGCGCGATGGCGGTCGGCGAGTCGGCGAAGAGCGGGTAGAGGATCGACGGAAGCGCCGCGAGCGAGGGGTCGGAGTGGACGTAGAAGCTCACGCCGACGAGGAAGGCAGTCCCGTTGGCGACCAGGAGGACCGAGAGACTGGCCGGGTTGCCGAGGTAGTGCTCCACGTAGCGTCCGCCGTCGAACGGGACGGAAACCATCGGTCGTGACGAGGGCCGGTCGGGGGTAAAGCCTGTCGCGTCACGTCGCGGTCGACACCCACAACTCTGATACCCCGGTCGCCCGTTTTCCCGGTAATGACTGCCACGCGTACGGTCGAACTGGAAGGGCACATCATCGACTCGGGGATGATGCAGCGGTGTTTCGGTATCGTGATGGACATGGGCGGCTCCTTCGAAGTCGAGGAGTTCGACATCGGCCGCCACAAGGACGAGGTGTCGTACTGCCGGATGCGGGTGCAGGCCGACGACGAGGACACCCTCCGGTCGATCCTCCACGAGCTCCACCAGAACGGGGCGAACCTCTCGGACCCCTCGGACGCGACCCTGGATCCCGCGCCCGCCGACCAAGTGGTTCCCATGGGCTTCTACTCGACGACCAACCACCCGACGCAGGTGCGCTACGAGGGGGAGTGGATCCCCGTCGAGGACGTGGAGATGGACTGCGCCATCGTGGTCGACCCCGACGGTCCGGACGGCCCCCGGGCGCACACGAAGGTGCTGAACGCCATCAACGAGGGCGACCTCGTGGTGACGGGCGAGGCGGGGATCCGTGTCCAACCCCCCGAACGCCCCCGGGACGCCTCCGGCCCCTTCGGGTTCATGCAGGGTGGCGTCTCCAGCGAACGGCCCTCGGAGTCGCTCATCGAACAGGTCGCAGAGGCCATCGCCGAGACCAAACGCGAGGGCGGGACGGTGCTCGCGGTGTGTGGGCCGGCGCTGATCCACTCGGGTGCGGGCGACGAACTCGCGCGCCTCGTCCGGGAGGAGTACGTCGACATGATCAGCGCCGGCAACGGGTTCGCCGTCCACGACCTCGAACGCGGCATCTACGGCACCTCGCTGGGGATGGACATGGAGACGCTCGAACACCCTCGACAGGGACACAAACACCACATCTACACGATCAGCGAGGTGATCCGGGCGGGTGGCATCGAGGAGGCCGTCGAGGAGGGACTGGTCGAGGAGGGTGTGATGTACGAGTGTGTCTCCAACGACGTGCCGTACGTCCTCGCGGGATCGATCCGCGACGACGGACCACTTCCCGACACCATCACCGACTCCGTCGAGGCCCAGAACGCCATCAGGGAGCAAGCCCACGAGGCCGACATGGTGTTGATGCTGGCGACGCTGCTGCACTCGGTCGCGGTGGGGAACTGCCTCCCGTCGACGACGAAGGTGGTCTGTGTCGACATCAACCCCGCGACGGTGACCCAACTGCTCGACCGCGGGAGTTCGCAGGCCATCGGTATGGTGACCGACATCGGTACGTTCGTTCCGACGCTGGCCGAGAAGTTGCTCGACGAGGACGACGCGGCCTGAACGAGGCACAAACCGCCGTTTGAGCCTCCCCAAAGCCTTTGCCGTCACCCGGAGTCGTCCTGGGTATGCGTCGCGAAACAGCGCTGGCCGGCGGTGTGGTCGGCGTCGTCGTCGTCGCCGTCGTCGCCGCCGTGCTGGTCCCCGGCGCGCTCGCGGACCCGACCGACGACCGGCCGGTCCGTCCCGGCCCGGTCGACATCGCCGACATGGACCTCTCGGCCGGCGACGTGACGGGGGATACGGTCGTCTTGAACGTGGAGACCCGCCTCTCACACCGCGGGCCACCCGCACGGAACGTCAGCCTGCGGGTGCAGGCCGTCGACGCGGAGTCGGGGCTCGTCGAGACGGGGCGATCGGTCGATGTCGGTGACCTGACCGCCGAGGGGGAGACGGCCGTGTCGACGAACTTGACCGTTCCCCGCGAGGGTGGCTATCGCGTCCGGGCGGTCGCCTACCGCGACGGGGAGCGCGTCGACAGCGGGGCACGCGAACTCCGCGGGTTGGAGGCGCTCCAGCCCGCCTACGCGCGGAGCGCCGTCGCGTTCGCCGACCGGGAGGCCCTCCCGCCGATTTCCTTCTCGGTCGCCGAGACGGACGACGAGCGGACCACCCTCGCCATGCAGGCCGCCTTGACCAACGGGGGCGACGACCAGCCCGAGGACCTGGAGGTCACGCTGACCCTCCGGCAGGCCGACTCGAACATCGTCGCCAACCGGACGACCGTCCCCGTCGAGTCGGTGCGTCCCGGCCGGACGGAGACGGTCGACACCCGGCTGACGGTTCCGTCGGGGTACAACTACTACATCGACGCCGTGCTCTGGAAGGACGGCGTCGTCGTCGACACCGCACGCGGGGCCGCGAACCTCGATCCCTCGGAGACGATCAGCGTCAACGAGACCCGACAGGACGTGGAACTGCGCGTCGGCGACTTCACCCGCGGCGACGGTGGCTCCGGCGACCGGCCCGTTCCCGAAGCGACGGGTCAACCGACGTCGAGCGCCGGCCCCGGCTTCGGCGTCGCCGTCGCCCTCGCGGCCCTCGTCGCCGCTGCGCTACTCGTCCGGAGGAAGAGTCAATGAGCGAGACCACCACCGACACCGAACCGAGCACAGGCTCCGACGACGACAGTAGCGATACCGACACCGGTGTGCGCGTCCGGCGCTACGCCAACTACGCCGTCCTCCTCGTGTTGGGACTGCTCGCCCTCGTCGCCGTGATCCGGCTGTACTTCAGCGTTTCGAACGCCATCACGACGTGGGTCGCCAGCGAGTACCGCTCGCTCTTTCAGGCGGCGTTCAACCTCGTCGTGTTGCTGGCGGCGGGGCTCGGTATCTCCTACCAGCTCCGACGGCTGTACGGCTAGGTGACGACGACCCACGCGAGAAACACCGCGACGCCGCCGAGCGCCGTGCTGAGGACGCCGTGGACCCGGAGTCGGTCAAGCAGGGCGTGGGCGTCGCCGCTCACCGTCAGTAGCTCGTGGACCTCGCTCCCGAGTTCGCACTGGGGCAGGAAGTCCATGGCGACGTGGAGGAAGATACCGGCGGCGAAGCCGAAGACGACGCCCCGGACGGACGGCGCGGCCGGCAGATCGATCAGACTCGAGAGGATGGCGGCGATGCCGACGCCGGCGGCGGGGACGAGCAGTGCCGTCGGCTCCCGACCGTTCGAGACGAGTCGTCGGGCCGCTGCGTACCCCGCCGGTCCCTTGTGCGAGACGATGGCGAGGCCGAGGATCGGCCCGAGGTCGGGCATGTTCCCGTAGACGATGCCGATTATGACCCCTGCGGCGAAGGCGTGTGCCGACAGCGCCGCGGTCGTACGGCCCATCGGCAGGTCGTGGTGGGCGAGGCGGTGCCCGACCGTGTGGCCGGCGAACCCGGCCAGGAGGCCGAAGGCGACGCCGAAGCCACCGAAGTTCGGATCGTGGGCGATGGCCTGTGGCACGAGAAACACCGCGGCACTCGTCACCATCGCGCCGCTCGCAAGCCCGTACCCCCACACGAGCGCCCACGGGCGATCGCCGGGCGACCGCCGTCCGAGTGCGACGCCACCGGCCATGGCGAGGAAGGCGACCCACGAGATGCCGAGCAGTTTCCAGGCGTTCACCCTCGCGGCCAGTACGGACAGCGCCACGAGTAGCCCCGTCGCGGCGACGCCGAGATGCGAGCGTTGGATCATATTAACAACAAAATAATAGAAGTTAATAATACGTTCGATTCGGTGAGCCGGCCGTCGGTCGCCGTCCTACCGGGTCGCTCGCTTCCACGCCCGCAGGTCGAGAATTTCCCCGTCGACGGCGCCGGCGTCGACGTCGCGGGCCGCCCACACGAACATCGGCGCGACGTCGTCGGGGTCACGACCCTTCCCGCCGCTCAGTCCCGTGGCCACGTAGCCGGGGTCGACGACACCCACCGGTTGCTCGATGTCGGCCGAGAACCCCCGAACCAGCGCCTCCGCGCCCGCCTTCGAGACGGCGTACGGCCCCATGCCCGGTGTCGCCTCGCGGGCGACCGATCCCGACGGGACGAGGATCCGACCGTCGGCGGCGAGGTGGGGCAACGCTTCCCTGATCGTCGCGAAGACGCCCCGGACGTTCGTCCGCATCGTGTCGTCGAACGCGGCGTACGACGCCTCGTCGAGCGGACTCTCCCCCGGGTCGCCACGGGAGATCGCGGCGTTCGCCACCACCACATCGATGTCGCCCCCGTGGGCGCCCGTCTCCATCAGTCGCTCCACGTCGTCCTCGTCGCGCACGTCGGCTCGGACTGCGGTCGCCCCGTCGACGCCGCCGGCCACGGCCTCCACTTCCTCCAGCGTCCGGGCACAGCACGTAACGTGTGCTCCCTCGTCGACGAACCGACGGACGACGCTCGCACCGATTCCACGACTTGCTCCCGTCACCACGGCGTTCGTCCCGTCCATACGCGTCGTTCGGGTGCCACGAGTATGAAAGACAGGACGGGTCGTGAACCCTGTGACCGTTTCTCAATCACGGTCGTTTATTTGCGATACACCAAATTAATTTCAGAATTTTTAAGCCCTCCCGTCTCGAATCGGAGGTATGAGCCGATACACCGACTCCGACGAGCGTACCGACACCGACTACTACCTCCCCGGCGTTTCGATCAGGTCGACCGAACCCGGTCCAGTCGAACGGTTTTTCAGACGGCTGTTCCGCCGTCGCGGTCGCTTCTGACGCCGCCGTTTCGTGACCGTTTTGCCCTTCGCCGACCTCCCACTGCTAGATGACCCTCCGCGCGTTCGATCCGCTCCACGTCGTCGCGGCCCATCTCGTCATCCTGGTCGCCGTCATCCACTTGGCGCTCGGCGTCAGCAACTGGCTCACCTACCTCGCGGGCGGGATCATCGTCCCGCCGGACGTCCGCTGGCCGCTTTTCGTCCTCTCGGGTGTCGCCATCGTGGCCGGTCTGGTCGCCGCCATCGCCGGCGTCGACCGCCGACCCCTCTACGCCGCTGGTGTGGGGTTGATGATCGTCTACGTCGTCGGCTACTTCGCCTGGCACGTGGGCGGCCACCGACCGCTCCTGATCGTCGGTCCCGGCACCCACCACCACGGCTCGACGCTCGCCTACCTGGTCGCACACGTCTTCGCTGGCCCCGTCGAGTTCCTCGCCCTCGTCAGCGAGACGGCCCTCGCCAGCCTCCTCGGGGTTCTCTACTACCGCGAGGACTGACCGCCGCCGGCAGCGCGCGGCTCGTGGGAACGCGGCACACTCTTTTGCCCGACAGCATCGAAGGACGGGCATGGCACGCGATCCGTTCGTCGTCGGCGGCGGCGACGCCGCCGGTCTGAGCGCAGCGAGCAAGTTCCGACGCGAATCCGACCGGGAGGTCGTCGTCCTCGAACGCGGGCGGTGGGTCTCGTATGCCCACTGTGGCCTCCCCTACTTCGTCGAGGGCTCCGTCGGCCGGCTGACCGACCTCCTGTCGCTCTCGCCGGCGGACATCGAGGAGCGGGGGATCGACCTCCGACGGGGCCACGAGGCGGTGGCTGTCGACCCCGACGACCGGACGGTGACGGTCCGAACCGACGGCGAGCGGTACGAGCTGTCCTACGACGAGTTGCTCGTCGCGACGGGCGCGAGCGCGACGACCGGCCCGTTCGACGCCGGCCGCGACGGCGTCTTCACGATCCACGGCCTCGACAGCGCGGCCGCCCTCGACGCCTACCTCTCGCCGCCGGACGACTACGACCGCGCCCGCCTCGGCGACGGCCCCGTCGACGAAGCGCTGGTCGAACACAACGCCGCGCTCGACCCGCCTGCACGGGCGGCCATCGTCGGCGGTGGCTACGTCGGCGTCGAGATGGCCGAGGCGCTCGCCGCCCGTGACCTCGACGTCCACCTGTTCCAGCGCTCCGACCACCTCCTCGCGCCGTTCGGGGAGGCAGTCGGGGAGCGGGTCGCGTCCCACCTCGAGGCCCGGGGCGTGACCGTCCACGCCGGTCGGCCGGTCGATCGAATCGAGGGCGAGGATCGTGTCGAGGCGGTCGTGGCGGGAGGTGAGCGCTACCCGTTCGGTCTGGCGGTCCTCGGCGTCGGCATCGAACCGAACGCGAGTGTCCTCGACGGCACCGGGGTCGGCCGAGGCTCGGCGGGGGCGATCCGAACCGACGCGTACGGGCGGACCTCGGTTCCGGGAATCTACGCCGCGGGCGACGTGGCGACGGCACGCCACGCCGTCACCGGCGAGGAGGCGTGGGTCCCGCTCGGGCTGACGGCCAACCGCGCCGGACGGGCCATCGGTGCGACGGTCGCCGGCGATCCGACGCCCGTCGGCGACGTGGCCGGGACTGCGGTCGTGAAGGCGTTCGACTTGGAGTGTGGCCGCGTCGGATTGGTCCCCGAGGCGGCCACGGAAGCGGGCTTCGACCCCATGACCGAGACGATCACCGCGGGGTCGCGGTCGAGTTACTACCCCGGCGGCGACGACACGGTCGTCACGCTCGTCGCCGATCGGACGACCGAACGCGTCCTCGGGGGGAGCATCGTCGGCCGCGACCGCGCGGCGATCCGGATCGACACGCTGGCGACGGCCATCGAGGCCGACATGACGGTCGGTGACCTCGAACGGTTGGATCTGGCCTACGCACCGCCGTTCAGCCCGGTGTGGGACCCCGTCCTCGTCGCCGCGAAGGTGCTCGGCGGTCGGCTCGACGACTGACGTTCGCGGTGACCGCTCGGTCGCCACACCTGCCGCCCGTCCCGGAGATCGGACACCGACCCCGTCAGTGCCGGGTAGTATATACGGATCACGTTCGTACGGGGAGCCATGTCTGCCAGTCCGCCGGTCGGAGACGCCGACGGTCGGTCGGTCGTCGTCGTCGGGAGCGGCTTCGGTGGTCTCTCGACGGCCTGCTACCTCGCCGACGCCGGCGCGGACGTGACCGTCCTCGAGAAGAACGAACAACTCGGCGGCCGGGCGAGCCGTCTCCACGCCGACGGGTTCCGCTTCGATATGGGGCCCTCTTGGTATCTCATGCCCGACGTGTTCGAGGACTTCTTCGGCGACTTCGGCCGCCGACCGGACCAGTACTACACCCTCGAACGCCTCGACCCCCACTACCGCATCTTCTTCAAGGACGGCGACCGGGCCGACCTCGTCCCCGACATGGACGAAAATCGCGACCTGTTCGAGTCGTACGAACCCGGCGCGGGCGCGGCACTCGACGACTACCTCGACCGGGCCGCCTACACCTACGACGTGGGGATGGAACACTTCGTCTACGAGGACCGCCCGCGCCTGCGGGACTACGTCGACCTCGACGTCCTGCGGTACGCCCGCGGCCTCTCGCTACTGGGGACGATGCAGGACCACGTCGAAGAGTACTTCGAGCACCCCAAACTCCAACAGATCGTCCAGTACTCGCTCGTGTTCTTGGGTGGTGCACCCAACAACACGCCCGCGCTCTACAACCTGATGAGCCACGTCGACTTCAACCTCGGTGTCTACTACCCCGAAGGAGGTATGGGAAGCGTCGTCGACGGCGTGGTCGCGATGGCCGAAGAACTCGGCGTCGACTTCCGGGTCGATCATCCGGTCGCGGAGATCAGGGGCCGCGAGGGTGGATTCGCCGTCCGCACTGAGGACGGCCGCGAGTTCTTCCCCGACGAGGTGGTCTCCGACGCCGACTACGCCCACACCGAACAGGAGTTGCTCCGCCCCGAGGACCGCCAGTACGACGCCGACTACTGGGACTCGCGCACCTACGCCCCCTCCGCCTTCCTCCTCTATCTCGGCGTCGAGGGCGACGTGGAGCCGCTCGCTCACCACACGCTCGTCCTGCCCACGGACTGGGACGATCACTTCGAGACTATCTTCGGCGACCCGGCGTGGCCCGAGGACCCGGCCTACTACCTCTGTGTCCCCTCCGAGACCGACGACACCGTCGCCCCCGACGGCCACAGCAACCTCTTCGCACTCGTCCCCCTCGCGCCGGGACTGGACGACACGCCCGAGCGCCGCGAGCGGTTCCGCGACCTGGTGCTGGACGACATCGCCGACCACACCGGCGTCGACCTCCGGGACCGCATCGTCTTCGAGGAGTGCTTCTCCGTCTCCGAGTTCGCCGATCGGTACAACAGCACGCAGGGGACCGCACTCGGCCTCGCACACACCCTGAGACAGACCTCGCTCCTCCGCCCGCCCCACGCCTCGAGCGAGGTCGACGGCCTCTACTTCACCGGATCGTACACCACGCCCGGCATCGGTGTCCCCATGTGTCTCATCAGCGGCCGACTGACGGCGGAGACGATGGCCCGCGAACGCTCATGACCCTCGACGGTCGGCTCCGCTACCTGGTCGTCTGCTCGCGGCCGCGGTTCTGGCTCTACCTCGCCGGCCCCGTCGCCGTCGGCGTCGCCTACGCCGCGTCCACGACGGCCGACCTGTTCACGCCGCCGACCCTAACGCTCGCCGCGTACTTCCTCGTCCCCGCGAACGTCCTGCTGTACGGCGTCAACGACGTGTTCGACGCCGACATCGACGGGCTGAACCCCAAGAAAGACGAGCGCGAGGTGCGGTACGGCGGCGACCCCCTGATCCCCGCCGCCGTCGTCGCGAGCGCGCTCCTCGTTCTCGTCCCCACCGCGCTGACGCCACCGCTGGCGTGGCCGTGGCTCGCCGGATTCGTCGTCCTGGGCGTGGCCTACAGTGCCCCGCCTGCCCGCCTGAAGACCCGGCCGCCACTCGACTCGCTCTCGAACGGCCTGTACGTCCTCCCGGGTGTCGCCGCCTACGCCGCCGTCGCGGGAACCAACCCTCCCGCCCTCGCCGTCGTCGGCGGCTGGCTGTGGGCGATGGCGATGCACACCTTCTCCGCGATTCCCGACATCGACCCCGACCGCCGGGCGGGTATCGAGACGACTGCGACCCGCCTCGGCGAGGGGTGGACGTACGCCTACTGTGCGGGCTGTTGGACGGCCGCCGCCGTCGCATTCGGCCTGCTCGACCCCCGTCTCGGCGTGCTCCTCGCGCTCTATCCCGTCGGCGTCGTCCTCGTCGCGCGGTCGTCAGTCGACGTCGCCCGGGCGTATTGGTGGTACCCCGCGGTCAACACCGTCGTCGGTGCGCTGTTCACCATGGGCGGGCTCTGGAGGCTCGTCCATGGCTGACGACGGCCTAGAACGTCGCGCTGTGGCGACCAGCCCGACCCGCGACGTCGTTCAGGCTCGACTCGACGCCCTCGTCCGCGAGAACCGCTTCACTATCGCCGTCGTCTTCCCCGCCGTGGGTGCCGTCCTCCTCGTCGCGAGCGCCGAGGGACTCCTCCCGGCGCCGCTCGCGTTCAACCCGTGGCTCGTGCTCGCGGGCGTCCTGGTGATGCGCGCGCCGCTGCTCGTGGGCGTCGGACCGCTCCTCGACTGGCGGGCGGCAGTCGGCGTCGCCGGCCTCTGTGCGTACGCCTACGCCGTCGAGTACGTCGGCGTCACCACCGGGTGGCCGTACGGCGAGTTCCACTACACCGTCGACCTCGGCCCGACGGTCGGCGGGATTCCGCTCGCGCTCCCTGTCTTCTTCCTTCCGCTCGTACTGAACGGCTACCTGCTCTGTCTGCTTCTCCTCGGTGACCGCGCGGGACGCGTCGCCGTCCGCCTCCCCGTCGTCGTCGCCACGGTGGTGCTGATGGACCTCGTTCTCGACCCCGGTGCGGTGGCGCTCGGGTTCTGGACGTACGCCAACGGCGGTGCGTTCTACGGCGTCCCGCGCTCGAACTTCCTCGGGTGGGTGGGATCGGCGACCCTCTCGGTCCTCGTCCTCGACCGAGTGCTCGACCGGACTGCGCTCCTCGACCGTCTGGATCTGTGTCCGTTCATGCTCGACGATCTCGTCTCTTTCGTCCTGCTCTGGGGTGGTATCAACGCGTGGTTCGGCAACGCCCTCCCCGTCGCTCTCGCGGCGCTGTTCGGGCTCGGACTCCTGTGGACCGACCGATTCGACTCGACGCCGTTCCGACCTTAGCGGGTGGGCAACCAGTCGAGGAGGCTCGTCTCGGCCTCCGGCCCCGTCCCGGTTGGGGCGCTCGCCGGCACCGCGCCGACACGGTAGAACACCGCTTCGGGGTCCCGGAGCACGGCCCAGTTGAGCGCGGTGCGGACGAGCAGCGACACCTTCCGCCCCGTCGAGAGTTCGGGCGTCGCGCTCAGCACGTCGAACTCGCGCTCGCGGATGAGTCGGTGGTGGTCGGCGTACAGCACCGCCGCGAGCGTCACTGCGAACTGGCAGTCCTCGGGGAGGTACTGGATGCCCGCCACGCCGTCCTGGTACAGCCCCTCGGTCCGCTGCATCTCGTGGCGCATCGCGTCGGCGAAGGCCTCGGAGTACTCCAAATCGAGGATCGCTTCGGGGTCGACGCCGTACTCTTCGAGCGTCGTCGCCGGGAGGTAGATCCGGTCGCGTTCGACGGCGTCTTCACCGACGTCCCGGAGGAAGTTCGTCAGTTGGAACGCCTCGCCGAGCGCCGTCGCGTGGGGGAGTGCCTCCTCGTACGCTTCGGGGTCCATCACCGCCGTCATCATCCGCCCGACTGCGGCCGCGGAGCCGTCCATGTACGCCCGGAGTTCCTCGTAGGACTCGTACCGTTCCTTCGTCACGTCCGTCAGCATCGCGTCGACGAACGCGTGGACGTCGGCGTCGTCGATGCCGTGTCGGTCGCGCATCTCCGCGAAGGCAGCGAGGACCGGGTCGTCCGCCGCCGACTGGCTCTGGTTTGCCGAGGAGCGTGGCTCCTCGCTCTCGCTCTTCGAGGAGCGTGGCTCCTCGCCCAGCGCCGCCGCGCGGAGCCGTTCGAGTTCCCTCCGCTGTTCGTCCGGTGGCACCCCCTCTGCGTCGTCGACCACCTCGTCGGCCACCCGGAAGAACGCGTAGAGGACGTAGGTGGCCTCGCGGATGCGTGTGGGGAGGAGTCGGGTGGCGAAGTGGAACGTCGTCCCCGTCCGCCGCTGTATCTCCTTGCCCTGTGAGACGCCGTCGTCGGTCACCACGGCTGACCCTCCCGACGGTGTGCCGTGGCGGGGCGGCCGTTGACGACGTGTGCGTACCCGTTCATCTCACCAGAACGTGTCGCTGCAGTCGTAGACGACGCCGTGGTTCGGACAGACGTACTTGCAGTGACGGCGGTTCATCGCCGTCTCGCAGCGTGGACAGGGGCGCCCACCTGACACTGACATATACGATACGATCGTCCCGGACCGACATGACTGTTCCGCCGGCATCGGAAGCGGTGTCGGGATTTGAACCTCGGCTCCGCGACGGCACGTCGTTCGGAACCACCGGATCCGACGCCCGGCCGGGTGACCTATCGTCGAACGCTCAGGTCAGCACTCCGACCAGCCACACGACTCGCAGGTCTTGCAGCCCTCGGTGTAGTTGAGGTTCATCCCGCCACACTCGGGGCACTCGGGGCTCTCGCCGGCTGCGAGGAGGTCCGCCGTATCGTCGTCGACACCGGACGCGGCGGTCGCCCCGCCGTCGGCTTCCGGTTCGGGCTCCTCGTCCATCGCCCGCGCTTCGGCCTTCTCCAGTTCCGAGAGGTTCTGCTGTTTGGGATAGGGGCGGTCGATCTCGTCGTCGAGGTAGCGCCGCATCGCCGTGCCGATGGCGTCCGGGATGGAGTTGATCTGTTCGCCCTTGTCCCACGCGACCTTCGGCGAGCGGATACCCTGCAGTTCGGAGGCGATCTCGCGGGGGTCGACGCCCGACCGGAGCGCCGTCGAGATGGTCTTCGCCAGCGCCTCGGTGAAGGAGGCGGTGAAGCCCCCGGAGTTGCCGATGTTGGCGAACAGTTCGAACGGCCGTCCGGCGTCGTCCTCGTTGATGTTGACGTACAGTTTCCCGTAGCCGGTGTCGATGCGCTGGGTGACGCCGTGGAGTACGTCCGGCCGCGGGCGCTTGGTGCCGAGTTCCGGTTCGCGTTCGCCGTCGGCGGCCGCGAGCAGCTCCTCCAACTGCGCGTCGAGGACGGCTTGGACGTCCTCGTTCTCGAGGAAGCCCTCGACGCCGCCGAACACCTCCTCGATCTGTTCGACGAGTGCTTCGGCGGCCTCGCTCTCGTCGGCGAACTCGGTGTTTTTCGCGCGGGTCGTCAGCACCTGCTTCGAGCGCGTGCCGTCGCGGTAGACGGTGACGCCCTTCCCGCCGTGCTCGTAGATGTAGCGGTACACCTCGTCCATGTCCTCGATGGACGCCGAGTTGGGGAAGTTGCAGGTCTTCGAGATGGCTGAGTCGACACCCTGCTGACACGCACACTGGACGGCGGCGTGTTGCTTCCCGGAGAGGTCGCCGGTGACCACGAACAGTTCGCCGATGGCGTTCGGCACCGTCTCCAGTCCCTCGACGCCGTCGAACGCGTTTGCGGCCATCTGCTCTTGGGCCTCCGCTTTCACCGCGTCGATGTCGAGGTCGTTGGCCTCCAGCGTCCGCAGGAAGTAGTCGTCGAACTCGACGAGCATCTCGTCGCCCTGCACGTCGTCGGAGACGTTCTTGTAGTAGGCGACGTTGTAGATGGGCTCACAGCCGCCGGTCGTGTTGCCGACCATCGAGGTGGTGCCGGTCGGCGCGATGGTCGTCGTGTTGTGGTTGCGGATCGGGTAGCCGTCGGCCCACTCGTCGGCGTCCTCGCCGGTGTGGTGTTCGAACCACTCGCGATACCTCGTGGGGTCGGCGTACTTCGAGTCGTCCCAGTCGGCGAAGGAGCCACGGTCGGCGGCGAGTTCGTGGGACGCCCGCTTCGAGCCGTGGTTGATGTGGGTCATCAACTGGCGGGCGACCTCGTTGCCCGTGTCGCTCCCGTAGCGGATGCCGAGTTGGACGTACAGTTGGGCGAGTCCCATGACGCCCAGGCCGATCTTGCGCATCTCGCGGACCTTCTGCTCGATCTCGTCGACCGGGAAGTCCGACATGGTGACGACGTTCTCGAGGAAGCGAGTGCCGTACTCGATGCGGTGGTCGAACTCGTCCCAGTCGATCGCCGCCTCCAAGAACGCCTCGACCGCCGCTTCGGTCGTGTCGTACTCGTCCTCGTGGTGCTCGGCCCACACCCGCCAGTCCGGCGCGCCGGTGTCGGCGAGCGTCGAGAGGTTGATGTGTCCGAGGTTGCAGGCCTCGTACTCCTCCAACGGCTGTTCGCCGCATGGATTTGTTGCAAGAATCCTATGACTTGGATTTTCTTCTATATCGAACGAATGCTTTTTGTTCACCCGTTCGAGGTAGATGACGCCGGGTTCGCCGTTCTCGTGGGCTCCCTCGACGATGTCCTCCCAGATCACCTCGGCCGGCATCGACAGTTCCTCGCCGACCTCGACGTACTCGCCGAGGCCGAACATATCGTACAGTTCCTTCGTCTCCGGGGTGGCGACGTGGGCTTCGCCGGTCCGGGGATTGGTGAAGGTGAACTCCTCGCCCGCCTGCAGCGCTTTCATGAAGGCGTCCGTGATGCCGACGGAGATGTTGAAGTTGGAGAGGTGACCCTCGACGGCGTTGCGGAGGTGTTTGGGAACCTTCCCCTCGTCGTCGATGAGTTCACGGGCCTCCTCCAAGGCGTCCGCAAAGGAGTTGTGCGTGAAGTCGTCGGGGTCGTTGAGTCGGAGCGTGTGAGCCAGCGAGACGTCCTTGTTCTTGGCGTGGATGAACTGGATGACGTCGGGGTGGGAGATGCGCATGACGCCCATCTGTGCGCCCCGACGCGCGCCCCCCTGCGCGATGGTCTCGCACATCTGGTCGAAGGTGCGCATGAACGTGATCGGTCCCGACGCGATGCCGCCGGTCGAGCCGACGGGGTCGCCGTAGGGGCGGAGCCGCCAGAACGCGTAGCCCATGCCGCCGCCGGACTGGAACACCTGTGCGGCCTCCTTGGCCGTCTGGTGGATGTCGTCGATGTCGTCCTCGGGCGAGTCGACGAAACACGCCGAGAGTTGCTGGAGTTCGTCGCCCGCGTTCATCAGCGTCGGCGAGTTCGGCATAAAGGAGAGGTCCTCCATCAGCGTCTCGAACTCCGTCCGCGTCCCCTCGACGGTCTCCCGAACGTCCTCCGGCAGTTCCGGCACGACCGTCTCGTAGGCGAACTTGTTGACGTTGTACTCGGTGAGCGCCGTCTCCGCGTCCGCATCGGCCGTCGTCCCCGTACCGAACACCTCCTCGGCGAGTTCGTCCCGTCGAGGGTGGTCCGGCTTCAACTGGTCTGGCGTGACCGTGATCTCCGTCCCCTGCTTGCGCGCCTCGAACACCGCCTCCGCGAGGGCGATGTTCTTCGCGACGCGCGGGAAGAGGTCCTCCGGATCCTCGATCAGTTCCCCATTGGCGTCCTTCCGGAGGTACCGTGCTGGCAGGATGTTGTGGTACGCGTTGGCGGTGAGTCGCTCCTCGAGCGTCTCGCCGTCCGTGCGTTTGATCGGTAGTTCTACTTCGTCGGCGTCGAAATCGTGCGTACTCATGTGTGCTGGTGGTCGGTTCGTGTGTCCCCCCGCCGCCGCCCCGACCCGGCGTCCGGCGTGATCCAACCGCTGACTCGAATCGCGTGGATGACGATTACCCCAAGTGGAATCGGGCGTGTAAAGGCGTTGGTTCGGGTGTCCCAAGCCGCCGATATATCCGACTTCTATCTACTTTCTGATATCGGAGACGGCGCGTGGCCGCCTGTACGGTAACATCAACGCTTCCGTACGCATATAACGGTATTCAGATCGAAGTGAAAGTGAAATACGAGTCCCGTAATTCGCAGACACAACGCCGAAATGCACCCGAAGGGATGGGGGGTAAGTCGGCGGGTGCTGTGGGCGGCGACACTCCGAGCACCGCGGGACGATCGCTCACACACTACCGCCGTGAGCGCGTCTCACGATCGGATATATTCATATTCTGATATACAAGATACGGCTGCCCGACAGAACGCCGCCCACAGACTTATGCGCCCGCTGTGAGTCGTGTCATGACATGTCGCTCACACCGCACGTCGTCGCCCAGCTGGGTGGGCTGCTCGGCGGACCGCTCGGACAACTCCTCCTGGCCATCGTCGCCGTCGGCGTCGTCGTGTTGGTCGGACGCGTCGTCCTGTCGGTGGCGTGGCGACTGGTGACCATCGCGGCCGTCGTGGTCGGCCTCCTGTTTCTGGCGTCGCTGTTCCTCTAGGCGTGGGCGTCCGGCGTCCGCGCCGCCCGGAGGAAGTTGTCGATCACGTCGTGGCCGACCGCAGTCAGCACGCTCTCCGGGTGGAACTGTACGCACTCGATGGGGTGGTCGTGGTGGCGGATCCCCATGACTAGTTCCGTCCGCTCGCCGTCGTGTTCGTGGGTCGTCGTCGCGGTCACCGCGAAGACGTCCGGAACCGCCGTGGCCACCAGCGAGTGGTAGCGACCGGCGCGAAAGCCCGGTTCGAGGCCGGCGAATACACCCTCCCCGTCGTGGTCGACGGGGAAGGCCTTCCCGTGGATCGGTTCGGGGGCGTGGCCGACGGCCCCTCCGTAGGCGTAGACGGCGGCTTCGAGGCCGAGACAGACCCCCAGGGTCGGGATATCCGGACTCACCTCTCGGAGGACGGCGGTGGTGACGCCAACGTCCCGGTCGTTCTTCGGGTGGCCCGGACCGGGGCTGATGACGATGGCGTCGGGATCGACGGCGCGGACCTCCTCCAGGGTGGCCGTGTTCTTCCGTACCTCGACGGCGATGTCCTCGCCCGTCACCGGGTCGGGGTGGTCCGAGATGTACTCGACCAGGTTGTACGTAAACGAGTCGAAGTTGTCAATCACGAGGACGTTCATCGCGTCACCTCCGGCGTCGTCTCGATGCGTTCGATGGCGTCGAGGACGCCACCCATCTTCTGTTCGGTCTCCTCGTACTCGCTCGCCGGATCGCTGTCGGCGACGATGCCCGCCCCCGCTTGGACCGTGATCCGGTCGGGGTCGCCACGCTCGACCGTCGCCGTCCGGATGACGATGGCGAACTCGACGTCGCCGGACCACGAGTAGTAACCGACGCCGCCGCCGTACACCCCACGGGAGTCGCGTTCGAGCTCGTCGATGATCTCCATGGCGCGCACCTTGGGCGCGCCGGTCAGCGTCCCCGCCGGGAAGGCCGCACGCGTCGCGTCGAAGGCGTCGAACGGTGGCGATCGCTCCCCGCCCGCACCGGGGTCGCTCGCGTCGGTGGCGAGCGTCCCAGTCACCGTCGACTCGATGTGCTGGACGTGGGAGTACTTCAGGACGTTCATGAACTCCTCGACTCTGACCGATCCCGGCTCCGAGACACGACGCACGTCGTTGCGCGCCAGGTCCACGAGCATCGTGTGTTCGGCCCGCTCTTTCCCGTCTGCGAGCATCTCGCCCGCGAGACGCCGGTCCTCGACCGGCCCCGATCCGCGGGGACAGGTGCCCGCGATGGGGTTGGAGACGACGCGGTCGCCCCGTACCGAGACGAGCGTCTCCGGACTCGCACCCACGATGGAACGGTCACCGTGGCGCAGGAGGTACATGTACGGCGACGGGTTGACGGCTCGGAGCGCCTCGTAGAGTCCGAGGGGGTCGATTTCTCCCTCGAGTTCCCGCTTGCGCGAGACGACGCCCTGATAGATGTCGCCGTCGAGGACGTGGCGCTTCGCCCGCCGGACGGCGTCCTCGTACGCCTCGCGCGGGCCGACGCGCTCGCCCGTCCGGACGAACCCGCCAGTCTCGGGGACGTCCGCCTCGGCGAGCGTCGCGTCGACCGTGGTCGCCTCGTCGACGAGAGCGTCGTAGACGGTTCCTGCGTCCATGTCGGGGTCGACGACGGGCGTGAAGACGAGTTCGACCGTGTCCTCGACGTGATCGAAGGCGAGCGTCCGCGTCGTCAGGACGAACTCGGCGTCGGGGACGATCGGGTCGGGCCGGTCGACCCCCACCTCGTCGAGCCACAGGTCGTAGACGGCGTCGTAGGCGAGGAAGCCGACCAGTCCCCCGTCGAGATGCTGGCGATCGACCGACGGGAAGCCGACCCGGTCGAGGGCCGGGAGCGCCGTCCGGAGGGCGTCGAGGACGTCGGCACCGGCATCATCGGCGCCCGCCCGGTCCGCCACCAGTTCCCCGGCCCGGCCGCCGAGTTCGTCGACGGTCACGTCGCTCCCGGTGACCGAGACGACCGCCTCGGGGTCGTAGCCCACGAAGGAGTAGCGGGCGTGCCGGTCGCCGCTCTCGCCCGAGGTGAACGCTCCTTCGGGGTCGCTCGACGGCGTCTTCTCCGCGCTCTCGAGGAGGAAGCCGTAGTCGCTCCGGTCGTCGAGGGCGGCGTACGCCGACAGGGGGGTCGTCTCGGCGTCGAGTTCGACGGCGAGGTGGGCGACGACCGGATCCGTTCGGCCGTCGAGGGCGTCGACGAAGTCCGCCCGGTCGGCGTCGGGCGTCACGCCGGTACCTCCACGTCCGCCTCGCGGACGAACCGGGCGACTGCGTCGTGGTCCTTCCGCCCCCCGGTCCGCTCGACGCCGCTGGAGACGTCGACCGCGTAGGGGCCGACCGTCCGCACCGCCTCGGCGACGTTCGCCGGAGTCAGGCCGCCCGCGAGGACGACCGGCGTCGAGAGGTCGGTGACCAGATCGGCCGCCGCGTCCCAGTCGTGTGGTTCGCCCGTCCCGCCCGCGCCGGACTCGGTCGTCGAGTCGAGCAGGACGGCGTCGGCCACCTCGTCGTAGCGACGGGCGCGGTCGGCGTCGTCGGCGTCGACGGCGGTGATCACGTCCGCTCGCGCCTCACGGCGGACGTAACGGATCTCCTCGGCGTCGAAGTCGCCGTGCAACTGGATCGCGTCGGGCGCGACGGCCCCGGCGAGTTCGGCCGCTCGCGTCGCCGAGTCGGGCATCGACACCAGCACCGTCGAGAGGAACGGCGGCGCGGCGGCGATCAGGTCGGCCGCCCGATCGGGTTCGACCTCGCGGGGGGTGTCGACCGACACCTCGGCGAGGACGCCGACCGCGTCCGCACCGGCGTCGGCGACCGCCCGGAGGTCCGCCTCCGTCGTCACGCCACAGATCTTCGATCGGACCATCAGGCACCCCGAAGGTCGTCGAGTTTCGCTGCCGCCGACCCGGAGTCGATGGCCTCGCGGGCGGCGTCGACGCCCGATTCGAGGTCGGCTGCCCGCCCCGCGACGTAGATGGCTGCACCCGCGTTCGCGAGGATGATGTCGCGTTTCGGTCCCGTCACCTCGCCCTCGACGATCCCCCGGAGGTCCGCCGCGTTCGCCTCCGGACCGCCGCCCGCGACCGCCTCGATCGGTGCCCTGTCGAGGCCGAGGTCGGCGGGCGTCAGCGTGTACTCGGTCACCTCCTCGCCGTCGACCTCCGCGACGGTCGTCGCGTCATGGAGGGTGATCTCGTCCATCCCGGCACCGTGGACCACCATCGCCCGCTCGATACCCATCTGGGCGAGCGCACGCGCGAGAACTGGCACGAGGTCGGGATCGTAGACCCCGACCACCTGCGCGTCCGCGCCGGCGGGGTTGGTCAGCGGTCCGAGGACGTTGAACACCGTCCGCATTCCCAGTTCCTTCCGCGGACCGATGACGGCCTTCATCGCCGGGTGGAAGACGGGCGCGAGCATGAAGCCGATCCCGTCGTGTTCGATGGCCTCCTCGACGGCGGGGGGTTCGGCCTCGACGTCGACACCCGCGACCTCGAGGACGTCCGCGCTCCCCGACGAGGAGGAGACGGAGTAGTTGCCGTGTTTGGCGACCGCGACGTCCGCCCCCGCGGCGACGATGGCGCTCGTCGTCGAGACGTTGATCGTGTCGTAGTCGTCGCCGCCGGTGCCGCAGGTGTCGACCAGCGGCGTCCGGTCGGGATCGATGGTTCGGGCCGCGTCGCGCATCCCCTGTGCGAACCCCGCAATCTCGGTCTCCGTCTCGCCTTTCGATCGGAGCGCCGCCAGCAACGCCCCGATCTGGGCTTCCGTCGCCTCCTCGAAGACGGCGCGGGCCGCGTCCCGTGCCTCGGTCCGTGTCAAGTCCTCTCCGTCGGTAACGCGTTCGATGTAGTCCTGCATGGATGGGCACCAGTGTATTGGTTTGGGATACAATGGACAAATCTATACATCTATTTAACGCTGTCGTCCGGGGGATCGGCAGACGACGCCGGGCACATAACTCCCTCGGAATCGTGGCGCGGGCCACCGTTCCGAAAGGTTCAATTACCGTGCCGGGGTAGCAGATGATGCGACGAACGACGGCCGGGTTGGTGGTCTAGTCCGGTTATGACACCTCCTTGACATGGAGGAGGCCGGCGGTTCAATTCCGCCCCAACCCATTCTCTTAAGTCAACTACCCCAAACAGTCCGAACTCTGTCGTCTCCGACAGGGGGTGGTGGCGGTGAGCCGGACCGTCGAGGTCACCCCACCTATTTGTGAGTACTGCGGGTGCTTCATTGAGGATCGCGACCAATCCTGCCCGGCTCGCGATGAGGGGGTGTGTCATCCGTGACCCGCGACGAGCCTGTCGCGGAGTGTTTCCAATGTGGAGCGCCTGCAAGCGAATCGTTCGGCTCCGCGGCACTCTGTACGGACTGTCTTGACGTCGTTGAGGCAGGTGAAAGCCCTCCTAAATCCGAAGAAAACCGGGGTCAAAACCAGCCGGAAAACGGAGAGAACGCCGAATCACATGTAGAGAATACCGCGCAGTCGGGCGAGTCTAATACTGGGGAGACAAATAATTTCGCTGATCCGGGTTCGGAGTACTACCCCGCTCCGAGCGTCGAGCAGGACACGTACCCTGACGACCTCCTTGATGTCCACCAGTGGCTCGCGTGGCTTCCCACCGAGGACGGACGGAAGGTCCCCCGCGCGCCGTACGTTCATCGCGACCACCCAGAGCGGTTCGTCGATTCGCAGGATTCCGGGGTGTGGAGCGACTTCAGTACCGTCAAACACGCTGCCGATTGGGACGGCTTCGGTGTCGCGTTTGTCATTCAAAATCCGAACAACGACGAGTACGACCACGAGGGCGATCCGTACGTCCTCATCGACTACGACGACGTCCGTGACCCCGAGACTGGAGCGATCCACTCCACCGTTCGCGAGCACGTCGACCGAGCCGACTCTTACGCCGACGTCTCGACGAGCGGGACGGGCGTCCACATCTTCTGTCGGGGCGAACTCCCTGATGGCGTGAAGGCCATTGAGGCCGCGCTCCCGCACGACGAACGGTTCCCCGACGCGGAGATCGAGGTCTACGACTCCGCCCGCTACTCCGCGATGACCGGCACCCATCTTGTAGGGACGCCCGATCATACGACGGACTGCCAAGCGTTCCTCGAGGAGCTGGCCGAAGAGTTCGCGACGGTCGCCGAGGGCACACCCGACGAACTCCTCCAAGAGCCCGAGAAGAGCGCCGAGGAGATCGGCGACATCGAGACGACCGACAACTTCCAAGACGTCCTCGACGCGATCCAGCACACCGGGCCGAGCGACATCCGGCTCAGGTCGACCATCACCCACGAACGTGCCGACGGGACGAAATCGATGGATCCGTCGTGGGCGCAGTCGAAGTCGGGAACCCGCCTCGCCGAGATCGGTGACGGATGGGTCTACCGGAAAGGGATGGTCGGCCTTGATGCCCTCCAGGTCGTCGCCCTCGAGGAGCGGATCATCTCCCGCGTCGACGAGTACCCAAGCGGCGAGGCCTTCTGGGACGCCGTCGACGCGCTACGGGATCGGGGAGCACACATCCCCGAGTACGAATCGAGTGAGTCGACGAGTACCCCCCGCGTCGTTGAGTGTGTGCCGCCGGCTGACGATCTGGAGCCGGTCGACATCGACGCCGTTCGCGAGCAGATTCGTGGCCCCATCTACGACGGCTTCGGCGAGCGCGACGACGCGCCGACCGTCTGCGCACACGATCCTGGTGCCGGCAAGACGACGACGGCCCACCTCGCGGCCGACGACCGCGACCGCTCGCTCTCGTTCCTCTTCGACAAGCACGCAAAGGCTCACGAACACCGCGCCGACGGGATCACCCCCGACGTCGATCTCCATCTCCGCGGAGCCTCCCAGCCGCGGGAGGACGACTGTGCCCGCGTCGCCTACGAGGGCGAGACGTGCGACGAGCACGGCGACCCTTCGAACTGCCCGCGGATGTGCCCGCTTTACGACCTCCCCAAGGGCCACGCCGAGCGCGAGGCGTTCGACGCCCTGGCGGCCGAGGTGGGGCCGGTCCGCGCCCACCTCATCCTCGAACCCCACGGTGGCGACGGCTGCGCCTGGATCGACGAGTTCGCCGACCTTGAGGGCGCCAACGCCGTCGTCGGGGTCCACGAGTACCAACGGCTCAAGACAGTCCGCAGTACTGGCGACGAGCCGCGAGACGTTCTCGTCGACGAGAGCCCCGGCGTGCTCGCCGACGACCGGCGGCTGACGGTTGGCGATCTCGTCCGGCTCGCGAACACCCTCGAAGACTGGCACGGCCGCGACCGCGTCGGCGAAACGCTCCGGCGGGTCGGCCGCTTCGCTCGCGACGTTGCTGACGCCTTGGTGGCGGGTGAAGACCTCGGCGCGATCACGCCGCCGACACCGGTGGTCGACGACTACGAGAGCTACGACGCCGCCGCGGGGCACTACATGGAGTACGTCGAGGCGGACGACGAGGACAGCCGGACGGTCGAAGCGCTCGCGAGGGCGCGGCGGGCGTTCCTCGATCACCACCTCGGCGCGATTCGCGACCCGGACCGGGAGTGGGACGGGACGCCGCTCGCCTTTGACGCACTACTCGCCGCCGCGGCGACCGCCGGCCTCGACGAGGACCTCGTTCGGGCGGTGGCCGGGCGGCCGCTTGACCTCGACCGTTGTCCGGTGTGCACCTCGGAGCTGGAGTTCGGTGGTGGTGGTCGGCACTGCCCTGAGTGTTCCTGGAGCGAGCAGGAGGGCACCCTCATGGCCGGCGATCCCACGCCGGCGCGGATCCTTGCCTGGATCGACGCCGACCCACGTGACCCGGCCGAGGAGCCGGCACTCGTCCGCCGGCGACTTCCCCGCGTCGACGATCTCCCTGATGATCCGCTCGTCCTCGACGCGACGGCGACGTCCGAGAGGATCGCCGCGCTCTACGGCGCCGACCAAGACGACGTCCAGATCGCCGGTGCCGAGCAGTACGCCCTCCCTGGTGCCCGGATCACACAGATCCTCGACGGTCAGTATCACGCCTCGACACTCCGGAAGGCCGTCGACGAGGATCGGTCGACCGCCCGGCGCGTGCAGGCCCGCCTCGACCGTGCGGAGGTCGCCTACGACCGCACGCTCGTCGTCGGCCGCCAGGACACGCGGGATCTGTTTAACCTCCCTGATAACGCCCGGTTCATTCACTTCCACGCCGCCCGGGGGCTGAACTTCGAGGAGTGCGACGCCGTCATCGTCGTCGGTGCGCCCCACCCCGACATCGAGGATCTCCGCCGGGAGGCTGAACTCCTCGCACAGGGGCGAGAGGACCTCCGTGTCGGCGGTATTGAGCACTCCACTCGCGGGGACTGTCCGAACCCGCCGATCTACCGGAAGCTCCGGTACACCGACGAGGAGGGGCGAGGGCGAGCCGTCGCGACCAAGCACTACACCGGTCTCGTCGGCGCGCTGTTCCGCGAGGCCCGGGAGAAGGAACTCGAACAGGTGATCCACCGGGTGCGGCCGCTGCTCACCAATCCCGAGGATCCTGTCGACGTCGAACTCCTCACGAACGTCCCGACATCGGTTCCAATCGACGAGGTGTGTACGCTCGAGGAGCTGGCTGAGACGCCGGCGGCAATGCTGCCGGTTACCGACGGCGCTCTCGATCTCGCCGAGACGCTCGCGAATATCGCTGCCGGTGAGGGCCCCGATGGCTTCCGTGCCGACGCCCTCGTTGAGCGAGATGGCGACGACGTCCGGTTCCGGATCCGGGAGGTCCACCGGGTCGCTCGCGTCACCGGACACGACGTGTGTGAGCGGACCGTCCGGCGCTGGATCGAGGACCTGCAGGATCTCGGCCTTGTCGACGCCGGCGACTACGCACCCCGCGAGGGTGTGCCCTATTCGGCCGACGGAACCACTTTGACACGGGCGTTAGAGGTTCTAACGAATAACGCCGATGTCGAAGTGGCGGTAAAGCGCCGCTTGGCGGCTCTCGCGTCAGAACTCGACTCGGCAGCCGAGTGGCTACGCCGGGCGAGTGAACTTGTTGACCTTCGTGCCGGTGTCGATCCAGTATTGTCCGCTCCAAACGGAGGTGATCGACCGCCAGACGACAGCGACTAATCCAACTGGCGACTCCGTGAATTGTCTCTGATAGCGGCGCAGACAGGCAAAGAAACCGCAACAGCGACATCCGTAGCAACTGGTACGAAGGGCCTGCTGAATAGAGAGGATGAGCTCAGCAGAGCGAGTTTACTCTTTTCAGAGAATCGTCCTGTCAAACAAATGTTCATCGTGCATGTACAGATTACATAATAATAGTACCAGACGATTATCCATCAGATATTACGATAGAATTTACATCATTTCTTGTTTTTAATTATTGCACGGAGAGTAACCCGCGATATTTTCGTTAGTACTGCCTTGTATACCTTGGCCACCACCACGATTATTATCAGTTATGCTTCCACCAGCGGAAACGTCGCCAGATACCTCAGCTCCTGAGTTCACGTTCGCATTGCCGCCTGCCCGAATATTCCCGTCTACCTCAGCTCCTGAGTTCACGTTCACATTGCCATTGGCAATGATATCTCCAGTAACCGTGTTTCCAGAATTGATTTTCACATTACCAGTGACTGCAATGTCCCCGTTTCGATCTCCGTCGACATTTTCGTCTCCAGGCTCGCATTGAGGGGCGGTATTTGATTCGTCATCTTGCGACACCACTCCAACTCCTTGCTTTGCAGATGCTTGGCCCTCTGGGGCGGAGTCTATCCCGACAGTGTTGAAATTGAGAGCATCGGCATCAACAGTCAGGACCACCCAGTAAATGTCTGACTCGCCGGGATATGATTCCGTTCCTTGGTATGAAAGCGTACTCGATCCCGATGTATCGATGGCCTCATCCCAGTACGTGGAACCATTCAGTCTGCTGGGTATTTTGATTGTAAGGTCACCCTCAAAGTCGCTGATATTTACACTGGCACTCTCGACTGGATACAGATTTAAGGTCACTCTACCAGTTGACGAAACGCTGAATTTGTTTTGTAGCGCGGTTACACGGGCTGTTTCATTCCCCGCGATGATATTTTGCTCTTGATAAATTGCGATCCCTCCACCATTATTTCGTTCATCAAGATAGAGAACTGAATTTTCATACCATATTGGACCGATATCCAGTTCGTTATACCCATTTTGATATTCAAGGAATCGAGTCGGTACTGTCTCTTGACCGTCACCAGACTGCTCCTCAATACGGATATCATATGATTGGCTTGTCCGTAATGTCCCAGACGGTGGGGGAGGATTAACTGTGATTATTCGACTCGGATAGTTTGTCCCAAGTTCTACTGTCGGATACTGGGAAACATCCGCTTGTCCAGCCGTCGAAATGGAACTCCGGACATCAACCATTCCATTTCGTACTTCTTGGAAATGCTGGAATTCAACTCCACTATTTTGTTGAGGAACGACATAAGCTTGGTAGCCTGCGAGCGTGATAATAAGAAACCCAAAAAGCAAAATAAAGCCGATGAGTGGTGCTGCTCCTCGGTTATCCTGATTTAGTGAAGAATTGAATAAGGACATCCGAATATTTAGATTACCTCTTCATTTATTTCTCTCCTCACCGGACTTAGAGCTGTTCGGAGATCCGCAGGACTCGGGCAAGTGTACAACAGCCAGTTGAGTCCGATGAGAAAGTGCAAATAATATGGGTCAGAATGTTGTAGTTGGTTCCAAACTCCGACTTGGACAGCGATGCCCCCAAATATTCCTCCAATAAGTAATGGGGAGAGTGCGATGAGTCGGATCGTATATATGTCTGGAGTGCAGTCGAGATCGATTTGTAATCGGAGAGGCACATATGAGGTGAGTTTGACCGAAGTCGGAGAGACAGCTCTTGCAACTAGTAAACTCAGCTTTGAACGTTGAAGTAGGAGCGTGACGTAGGCGGTAGCGAAAACGGATGATGCCGATTACGGACTTCTTGTCGTGCACGCACGTGTTCGACGAGTTTGAGTCGTTGTCATCTGCGCAATGTCATCACGCGAAAACCTACGCCACCGGTCTTGTTGCGGCCAGCAACAAGACCGTGGCAGGCATCGCACGCGAAGTCCTTCCAGCTGGAGACAAACGCGCTCTCAACAAGTTCCTCACCGAGTACAACTGGGACGAACAGCAATTCAACCACGAACGCCTCGAAGAACTCCAAAAACACGGTGAAACACGCTGGTCAAAGGATGGCTACATTATCCTCGACGACACGATTACCGAGAAAGCCGGGGACGACGTCCCCGGCGTCGGCCACTTCTACGATCACGCTGAAGGTGACACTGTCTGGGGCCAAGACCTCATCTACGCCTTCTACGCCGACGACAAAACCGCCTACCCACTCACCTTCCGCCTCTACGAAAAACAGGACGAAGACGACCAAAATCACGACACCAAGTACGATCTCGCCCGCGAGATCGTCACCGAACTCGAAGACGAGGTAGGTGTCCCGGCGGACACCTACCTCTTCGACTCGTGGTTCGCCCACGATTCTGACCTTCCTGAACGCATCGAATCCTACGACAAAGACTGGATCGGCCCGCTCCGGAGCAACCGACAGGTGACCTACGCCGGCGAAGAGATCAGCGTCGATGCGCTGGCAGAGCGCATCGACACGGTCGAGCGTAACGTTGAGGACGAAACCTACCACATCTGGACAAAGAAGCTTCCCGTCTCCCAACTGGGAGACGTGAAGCTGGTCCTCGCTGAGAAAGAAACTGACGAAGAAAACGAAAAGAACCCGGTCAAGTACCTCGCCACGAACAAGATCGACGCACCGACCGAGCACATTATCCGCTCCTACGGGATGCGGTGGCGCATCGAGACGTTCTTCGAGGACTCGAAGCAGGATCTCGGCTTGGGAGACTGCGAGATGCAGACCGACGAAGGTGCCAGTCGGCACTGGCACCTTCTGATGGCTGCCTACAGTCTCGTCCGTCTTGATCCCGACTTGAGCGCCTTGGGGACGGTTCGCTCGAAAGCGTCATCGCTTCGAGCGAACCTCGAACACTCCCTGAAAGAAGCCGTGTACAACCTTCTCTCGTGGGTTCGAGACAACGATGATCGTAGCGTCGACGACCTGATGGAAGATATTGATCACCTCTTCGTTCACTCAACAGCCGACGCTAACGTTCAAAGCTGAGTAGTAAATGCGTCACTTCATGAAAAATAATTGAAAAGATGGGGAAGCAAACCGCCAGAACGAACGTTTGAAAAAAGCTCACTATCATGATTTTCGTTTCTCAGTACTTAAAATCAGTGGGCACGTTCAACCCCAAGATCAGCACGATGTTCGCGCACGCGAAGGTCGGCCTCAACGAACACTTGTTCGCATTCTACACTTTGCTCCGGTTCAACACGAGCATTGGTCAACTTGACTCTGAATTTGACGTGTCGTACCGATCGCTTCGGCGGCGCGTCAAGCAGTTCGCCAGAACGCTCGACGCGCCAGCTATCTCTCTCGTTGGCGCCGTCGAAATCGACGGATTCTACGTGTCTGCGAGACTGAAAGACCGCGAGCGCGACTTCCAGTCACGCTTGTGTGATCTCTCGAAACGTGGTCGTGGAAGCTATGCCGATGACAAGCCACCAGTGTTCACACTCGCTGATCGCGGCAGCGATCAGCGATGCACCGACCCAGCGAAATCGGCTGACGAATCGACCATTAGACTCTTTCTCGACGACCGCGAAGAGGAGTCTCTGACTGTCTTCACCGACGGATTTCGAGCGTACGATCCACTCGAAGACGAGGAAGACTTCCAGCGAGAAGAGGAGATTCACGGCGATGGCGGATACGTCAATGGAGATGCACGCGTGAACAGCGGCGAGAGCCACAGTCGCGCCAGCGACGCGTGGCTCTCGCCGCATCAAGGTGTCTCGAAAGACAAATTCACATCCTACCTCAGAGTCTTTCAGTTTCGTCGGCGAATCTTCCGTAAACCCGGTCAGGAAGCTCTCAAAGAGGTTGTTCGAACTGTGCTCTGACTCACACAACGTGCTTCCTATAGGCGTCCGTCAATATTGATGTGACCTATACGCGCTGTGTATTCAGCACGGCAGTCGAAACTTATCACTGCCTGAGAGTATCAACACAATCATCGATCTGGAAAATCGGCATACTGGAGCAACAATGCCCACGTGGATTGTAATGGGTCTTGATCGCCTCGCCCCCTTTCAAATCGATGTAACCACCATCATAGCGGCTTTGTCGTCTGAGAGTCAGTCACACAGCAAATCACAACGATACGACCCGGAACGGCTCGAAACGCTCGGTCGACTGTTGCTGTTCGCGCTGACGCTCTCGTTCTCGACGCTCGATCTCGTCCTCGGCAAGTGCGACGAGCGTCGCTTCGTCGACGTCGACGCCGGCATTCAGGGCTCGGCTGTCGTAGGGGCCGAGTTTCCACGTCGGTCCGCTGACGATCTCCTCGAGCTCGCTGTCGTCGAGTGACCGCATGAACTTTCGACGCCGTCGACGGCGCCGCGCGAGTTCCTGCTTTGCTCGTCGAACCTTGCGCTCGTCGACTCCGTTCGCGATGATCCGTTCGAGGCGGCCATCACCGAATTGCTCGATGGTTCCGACCATGCAGGGTTACACGGGAACGAGGGATAAGAAGGGGGGAGACGTTTCACGCGAGGGGGGGTACGCGGGGACGCCCACCCTCCCCAGTTGACGGGAGTCGGGGGTGAGTCGGACGTGGGTCGGACGTGGGCGAACCCGGGCGACACGTGGGACCCGGGGTGGGACCGACCTGGGCCCACGTCCGCCCACCCCTATTGGTTGAGACCCCCCATTTGCCCCCCCCAAGGACCCCCCAACGACTAATCCTCCTCTTCAACCCCGACGATCGTCTCCCGCTCGATTGGGAGCCATGGTGTCGATAGTTCCGAAGCTGTCTCAGTATCTAAGTCGTCGGCGACCTGTTGCTTGTTCCGTAGATCAGCGAGATAGTGTTTCGCAGCGGCGTCGATGGCACCGGCCTTCGTGTTCTCACCAGTCGCTTCCATGAGCCGCCGGATGCGGTCCTCCCTCTCGTTGACGTCCATTCTTAAGCGCATAGTCTGAGGATGCACACCGGGAGTCTGGCGGTGGTTCGCTCGGGTTCCTAAACGTTTGATCTTTAAATACCTATCTCGATTGTCGGCGCAATCGGCAGCAAGTACCGACGCTTCGATGACGATTCTGCACACAAGACCAGATTTGCAACTGGTTCGGTACGCCGATTTGTGTGCACAACGAGGATATGCGATTCCTCTGTCTCTCACCCCATGGTCACACTCGTCTCAACACAAGAGGCCTGATCGATTTCACATCTGGACCATATCATATTGGTCGTAAATAGTGAATCAATAGGCTTTGCTTGGAGGTGAGAGTGACTCAAGCGAATAGGCAACTTGAGGCACACTTTTATGAATCTATCCAGACATCTGCAGGCTATGAACGCTTGGGACTGGTTAGGAATAGCATTGGTAATCGCGGGGGCTTTGATTTCTCTTACCGGTGTCGGAGCAGTCATCGGAATCCCACTTCTGCTACTCGGAATCATCATCGTGGTTCTGAGCCAGTTCACGAGTTTTCTCGTCGGCATTGGGCAATCCAGAAGTAGTGCGTCAGCACCAGGCTCAGCGTCGGCAAGTAACTCAGGCGTCCTCTACTGGTCGCGTTAAGTTAGAGGATGAGGCGGACGAGTTCTGAGTGCTTATGACAGAGTTCGACCGTCTCAACGGATGTATCGAGTAGATCGACTTGTCGTTTGTGGAGCGAAAGCGGACTCCCGAGTGGGCGATTCAACTGGGCATCCGGTGTCATCTCGCCGGTATGTCAACAAGGGATGCCAGTCAGTTTCTCGATGAGTTGGGAGTCCAACGCAGTCACGTCGCGGTTCACAACTGGGTGCACAAGGCCGATCTACAGCCGATGTCGACGGTGAGTGCGGATCAACTTGCGGTTGACGAGAAAGTGATCCGTATCAACGGCGACGACTACTGGCTGTACGGTGCCGTCGATCCCCAAACAAACGAAATCCTGCAGTTCAGGCTGTTTCCAGCGACGACGAAACAGACGACGCGATGGTTTCTGACCGAGCTGCATCGGCAATATCGGCTAGATGGCGTCGAATTTCTCGTCGATGACGCCGATTATCTAGTGAACGTCCTCGACGAAGACGGGTACCGATTCCAGATGATTTCACACGGGAATCGGAATGCCATCGAACGTGTCTTTTGGGAGATAGAACGACGGACCTCCTCATTTGCAACCAGTTTCAGCCATGTCGAACCACAGACAGCAGAATCGTGGCTCAAAGCCCTCGCCGTCCGGCACAATTCACGCCAAAGTTAACGCGACCCCTCTACTCCGGCCGTGACCACGACACACTCACACCGAACTCATTTGACCACTACGATTTTGAACTCACGGAAGCCGCTGTTCTGGAATATACCGTTGACTCACTAACCGGTGAACCTCTCAATATCATACTCACAACGCAAGACGAGTTGGAGCGGTTCAATTACCGGGAAGATATTCGTAGACTTGAGAAGGGCTCCGAGTACGGGACGACCAAAGCCGAAATTCGCACACGGCTGAATCCGGCACAGTACAGTATTATTGTGGATAACACTGGCAGGCTGGAAGGCACGAATAGCGGCAAGCCGGTGGATTTCGAGATCGAATACGAAGTCAGATCATAGGCACTCACAAACTTGATCGCTTGGCGACCCTAAGTTTCCCCATCTTTATTATCTGGACATTACAAGAAATCGGCCATGTCCGAAGCTGGCGTTCACTTCGAACTCTACCGCTATCTTGAGAACGCCATCGACGACGAACCGAACCGAGGCAACCGCACATACCAAGCGGTCGCCCCAGAATTCGGCGATGGAATTCAAGGCTACGCAGATCTTGTCCTCTTCGACTCCACGGACGAACCTGTTCTGGTTATTGAGGAGGGTGTCATAGAACTCTTCTCACACCGTGATGATTGTGCTTCCCGGATTGTCTCCGCGTTCGTAGTTGGTGATTGCGACGACGAGGCGCAGACACAACGCGAGGAACACCTGCGCTCGTGCATGGACGCGGCCTCGGGCGTGCGTTCGCCCGAGGCCGCAGCCCTTGACTGATTCGTTGGTTCGTTCGACGCCACTCCGGCGGTTGTACGTCTCGTCTAGCGTTGATTGCTTCAGCTGAACGTCGTTGCTGTGTTTTTCAATGCGGTCTTCTACCCTGTACTCGATATCTTTCGGGTCGTCGGTGTTTCGTGGATTGTACGGAGCGACTGGCACGACCCCTGCGGCCAGCAGGTGGTCGTGCCAGTCGAGCGTGTCGTAGGCACTGTCTCCAAGCATCCACATCGGTTTCCCGACGGCGAGCGCGTCACGCGTGACGCGCATCGCCGTCTCTTCTGGTGCTTGTTTGCTCTCGGTGAACTCGGCTGCAATCGGGATCTTTTGCCCGGTTGAGACGATCGTGCAGCCGTAGCCGTAGTAGTACTCGTCATCGGTTGGATCATAGCACTTCGATGCGTCTGGATCGGCGGGCATCGCTCTCACGTCGGTTGAATCGATAGAATACGTCAAGTCGAGCAGGCCCCGCAAGGCGGCCTGCTCGACGAGATGGTCGAAGACCCGGTCAACAACGTGCTCAAGATCAGTGAGGAATCGATCGACCGCGTCTCTCGACGGCGGTCGATCGAAGCTACAGCTGAGCCAGACAACGGTGTTGTTCAGTTCTCGTGCAACCGGACGGATACCGTAGATGTTCTTGTAATAGCAATGGAGAAAGCCACGCATCATCTCGGGCGGCTCAAGATCTCGTGTTCGCCCCGTCTCCGCCGGGGCGAACACGTCGAACCCTTCAAGAAACTCGAAGGAGAGGTGCTCGAACAACGCCAACGTCTCCGTTTCCACGGCATTGAAGAACGATTCTACCGAAGGATCATCTTGCAGGGTCGCTGAACTCATTCCACCTCAGCGTTCACCCTGCTCTTTGGTATGCGAACTGTTCTATGACACCCTCTATTGAGGCCAAGCGGCCCAGCGGAGATACCGCCCAACGAGAGATCGATCCCTACGCCCCGTCCGTGATACGTCAGGCGTTCAACTACGCCGCTGAACTCGGAGCACCCTACTTCGCGACGTATAATGGCGACCGTTTCGTGCTTTTCCGCACCTTCGAGGAAGGCCGCCAGCTTCTCCAACGGTCGACGAAGTCCTACGTAGTCACGGGCGTCGAGAAATTCGCCGATACGATTCTCGACGAGATAGCCCGACTCGAAGCGGACGAGAACAAATGGGACAGTCTTGACGACGCCTTCATTCAGCGTATCCGGAGCCTCCACGAGCTGATCACGCCAGAACTCGAAGCGGCTCTTGCAGATCGCCTCAGCGACGATGAGTCGTTCCGCGCCTCGTTCGTTTCGTGGGCGAACGCCCAAGGACTCGAATACGATGACGGGGACAGCGAGGATCGCGAGATGATCCGCGAGAACTTCGCTGAGCAGGCGGCGTATCTTCTGGTGAACAAGATCGTCTTCTACAAGATCCTCGAAAACTCCGACGCCTACGGGGACGACATCCGGCCCCTCGCTGTTAGCATCCACCGTGTTCGCGCTGATTTAGAGGAACACTTCGAGGACGTCGTCGACGAGATCGCCTCGCTCGTAGAGGAAGACACTGAGCCGAACCAGATGATTCGCACCGAAAACTACCGCCTCGTCACGAGAACCCAGCACGCGCTTCGTGACGAACAAAAATGGAGTGTCTTCTTCAACGCGCCGGCGGTATACTTCGACATCGTCGGACAGGAAGACATCGTTTCCCTTTCGGAAGTTGCCGAGGTCACAAGAGGATTCACCAGCGGAGCAAACGATTTCTACTACGGACGGATGGAGGAGTGGGAAGAACTGGGCTTAGAGCAGTACACCGAACCCCTTCTGAAAGCCACGGGCCAAGTTGATCGAATCCTATTTAATGACGACGTAGCCGACGAGTGGAGCTATTTGGAGATTCATGACCTCGTCAAGGAGGCGCTTAATGACGATGATGAATATCTTGATGTATCTGAGGCCGACCGAGTCAAAGAGTGGTTAGCGACGAACGGTCACACGGATCTCGCTGAGTACATCGAGTGGGGGGAGGATCAGGGATACCATGATCGACCCACTACCTCCGCACGAGACATCTGGTTCGACCTCGGAGGTGCTGAAACAGCTCCAATCATTATGACTGATTTCACTTGGCGCGAACACCGAGTCGTGTGGAATAACGTTGGGGCTCTTGGGAGTACACAATTCTACTACGTCGTACCGGACGATGATGTCGATCCGAAGGTTTTGTGTGGCATCCTCAACTCGCGGCTCGTCTGGTTGATGTCGGAACTCAAGCGCCGGTGGGCAGAGGGACAGGGTATGGCCCGATCCCGGCTGAAGGTCTACGAAACTGAACAGCTCCCCATCCCCGACCCGCGGGGACTCACAGTTGAAGAGCGAGAGCGCATCGTGGACTGTTTTGAGGCGCTGATGGACCGTGAGGTGGAACTCGGCGAAGACGCGTCTGTCGAGGCTACTGAGTCCGAACGAGATTCGCTTGATTCCGCGGTCTTGGAGCCCCTCGGAATGTCTGAACGGCTCGACGAAATCAAGGAAGGCGTTGAGCGTATGGTCGCAATGCGTGAGCAGGCCGCCGGCGAGGATACTAACGTACTCATTGAGCGGCCCGAGGAGACCGAAGTCATCGAACTTGAAGGCGTCTCGGAGGCCCGTGAGAGCACCACGCTCGGTGATTTCCAATAGCCGATGACTAATCTATTTCTCGTCCCGGTGGGTGGCGACTGGATCGACCGATTCGAGAAGACGGTCGCTTCACCGCTGTCGAACTTAGAGGATGCACCCGCCGAGTTACCACAAGAGTCGCCGGTTCGAGTATGGGGTACGACGGTTGGTGAGGACAGCAAGAAGCGGACGACGTTCGAATCGATGGAGCCTGACGATCCGATTCTGTTCCTCCACGACGGCGAGTTCATCGCCTCTGGGCGGGTCGGTGAGACATTCGAAGACCCTGATCTCGGTGCGTGGCTCTGGGATTCACCGCAGAGTCGGTTCATTTACACCGTTGCCGACTACCAAGAGATCGCAGTCCCACGTCGGGAGGTATGGGAGATACTCGGCTATAGTCCAAACTACCCGCTCTACGGATTTTCGCGGACCTCAGACGACGCCATCAGTACTCTGCTTCAGACGTACAACTCGGTTGAGGAGGCGTTCCAAGACCTCCGCAGTGGCGAGATCGATGACGGCAGTCCCAGCCCGGACGAACCGACTGAAGATACCGAGGAAGACGAGGGAGAAAGCGAGGAGGTAGTCCGCGAGCATACGGAGATTCAGTGGTATCTCATACAACTCGGACTGGAACATGGATACGAGGTCTACGTCGCGACCAACGATCAAAACCGAACTTACGAGGGACATCGGCTGGGTGAGGATTGCGTCGACAGCCTTTCACTTACTGGACTCGGTTTTGAACTTCTGGTAGTGATCGAGGGCGAACGCCTCGTCGCCCGTGTAATCGAGCAGGAGTGCGAGCGCGAGCTGTGCCGGACCACTGCCACCATACCCCCATTCGAACCCCGAGGGACTGTGGTTCACCAGTGCGAGACTCCGCTCTGGCGTGAGCTGTTCTTGGTCCGATTGGTTCTCGACGATGGCGCGGCCTCTACGACGGTAGCCGACGTAGACAGCGTCGCCGTCATCCGAGACCCGTGACTGTACGTGCGAGCGTGGGTCGCTGATTCCACTCATAGGTCGGTTCGCGGGCGGTTCGATCACCCCCGCACCCCTCTCGGGGGTCAACAAACGGGACGGCGCAGCGTTCGGCAACGTATTTGGTAGTTGCAACGTACTGTCCACATAGTTGAGGATGGCTGTACTGGACGATCTCTCAGGGTTCGAGTTCGAGGACGTGATGGAGGACGTGTTCCGCAACCTCGGCTACGAGAACGTCCGCCAGGCCGACCGCACAGCTGACGAAGGTCGCGACGTCATCATGGAGGAGGTCGTCGACGGCACGCGGCGCGCGATCATCGTCGAGTGCAAGCACACGGGGACGGTCGGGCGGCCGGTCGTCCAGAAACTCCATTCGGCGATCGCGACGTTCGACTTCGACGGCCCGAAACGCGGGATGGTCGTCACGACCGGACGGTTCACGAATCCTGCTCAAGAATACGCTAATCGCCTTCAGCAAAACGACGATCCCCATCCAATCGAGTTGCTCGATGGTGAGGATCTCCGGGAGATTGCCGGCGAGATCGGCCTCGACCTCTACAACGGTCGGATAGAGATTCTCTGCGACGAGACGCTACGTCCCTACGACCCGGCCGCCGAGTTCGACACCCCCGTCGCGGAGGCGTTCCGCGACATCAAGAACATTGAGGCCGCCGACCTCCCAGAACCGCATTCGGCGGTGACGTTCCGCCCGGTGGTCGCGGTCACTGCCGACACGAAAGCCGTCTTCGAGACGTCGGTGGGCGTCATCCACCGGATCAACGACCGGACCCGATTCGTTGTCCACGCCGAACGCGGGGAGCCGCAGGTCGTCGACCAGGATGTCGGGACGTTGGTCACGGAGAACCTCCACGCGACGGTCGAACTCGACACCGAGCAGTTCCGAGAGGTGTTCGACGATGTCGAGGAGAGCCGGTTCGGGCAGACCCAAACGGAGTACAAGGAGTGGGCCGTCGAGCGACTCCAGCAGTATCACACGACAACGGTCTCCTACACTGGCGACAACAACGTCACGTATAACAAAACCTGTGAGCCGACCCGCTCGGATATCTCCGTCCAGTCGATCGAACCAGTGTACCTCCCCGAGGTTCGGCATATAACCGACATCCAGGAGTACACCTACCCCTACGAGTACTACGCGGCAGGCCCGTCAAGAGTGACTGCCGAGGACGGGATCCATCGGTGCGTCCACTGTGACACGAGCGGCGTCGACGAGACGTACACTTACTGTCCGAACTGCGGGGCGATCGCCTGCGACAGCCACATCGAGACCGAACGGCTCGAAGGGGAACCGGTCTGTACAGGCTGTGCAGTGACGGCACGGTTCGCACTGAAGACGAAGTACTTCTACGACGAGGAGAATCTCGAGGCGTTCCGGGAGGAGTATACCGAGATGCCGCTTCACGAGAAGGCGATGGAGAACAAGTGGATGGCCGGGGGGAGCGTGGTCGCGACGCTGCTTCTCGTCGTCGGACTCCTCGTCATCGGCGGCATCATCTGAGCGGGCTCGGTGTTCACGCCGGCTCAGCGACCATCTCTTCGAGCGCGTGCTCAAGCGGTCCGTGGAACTGCCAGCTAGCCCGCTCGAAGGCTTCCTCTGTCGGGCCATCCCAGCGCGGGAACGCGGAGTGACCGCTCACCTTGACGGTCCACTCGGATGGCTCCTCGAACGGATTCCGTGTCGGAAGTCCGACGATGTAGAGGTATTCCTCGTCGCCGTGAATGCCGTCGGCCGGATTCTCGACGCCGTGCCCGAGCAGGAACAGTGGCTGGTCGAGGTGCTTCATATTGGTCGGCTCGAGAAGATCCGCTGGCTGCGCTGCATCGATTGTTCTGTCAGGATCACCATCCAGATACAGGTCGATCGTCGAGAGCTTGTCGAGGAACACGAACGTCGCCGCCGTGTAGGTTGGACCGCGTTCAGCGCGGGTCGCATCGAGCAGTTCCTTTAGTTGGGCGAGATCTCGTAGGACGCTCTCTGGGTAGCCGTCTGAATGGCGGTACACCTGTGCGACGCGCTCTGCATCATTTGGTTTGTCATCCTGGTCGACTCGTTGTACGAATCGGAGCTGACTTCGTGTCGACATCGATTACCGCCGGCACGAGTGCGCCGGCACCTATCGCCGGTGCTCTAATAAACATACTCAAATGTGTGCTCGCTAAACATCGTCTCTGTTCGACTCTGTGGCCTCCTTGACGGTGATCGTCAGGTTATGGCTCTCGCAATCAGCTTCGAAACCGACGGCGAAGGAATCCACCCCGCGAGCTGCGTGGGAGGTGCGGTGCTGTTTAGCCAATTCTGTTTTCTAACAGGATCAGGTGATCTATTAAGAGCAGATAGTCGCAGGTGTGAATGAAACTAATCTTCGATTTCGTCGAAGGAGATCCCTCTGATACGATATTGATGTTTCCCTTCGATGTCTTTGCGACGAGTTGCCCGTTCTGAGTCGGTAATGATTAGTACTGGACTTGAGCGACCGTCTCGCCGGGCGTAATTCTTAAGATCTGGAATTGCTGCCGACACGGATGTTTCAACTTCGATTAATGACAAAGGAAACTTCCCGAAGAAATCTGCGCCCAGCATCGAGAAATTGCGTATGTCAACAATGAGGTCTGGTGCTCCTGACTGTCCGTCGAAGTGGCGGCGATCCACCGACAAGTCTCCGAGTTTTTCTTCGCAACCGTTTTTCCGAACCACTAACTCCGCGTCATCGTACTTCTCTTTCAGACATTCGTACGTATCCGCAACGATCTCGTTGTGCTCGTAGGCATCAGTCATGTTACGCGCCCTCGATCGAGATGGAGACTAAACCTTCATGCTTGAGGTCATGAATGACTCCAAGGACTTCCGTCTGGTCCATCTCTAAGTCATCAGAAATCGACTTGATTACATCGCTGTTCGCACCCTTGTTTGCTTCCCCATCTAATATGAACTCGAATACACTCGCTTGTGTTGGATCGAGATGGTCCTCAGTGATAATGTCCGTAATCTCGGTGCGGATCGTTCGGCACTTCCGTGCCTGGTGCACGAGGTTTTCGACAGTCTCTGCTCGGGATACGGCTAGTTCAACTTCATTGAGTGATTGGGCTTTTTGATCGATTCCGAATATCTCGGCCAGTTCTTTTCCGGTTTGGATTTCATGTTCAATTCTATTTCTGAGGCCCTTGAGTTCCTGTTCTGCCTTTTCAATCAGTTCGGAGAAACCCTCCTGTGCTTCGTCGTAGTCCTCTATATCCCCACTGAGTATCTTGTCACGGGTAGCGAGAAGATCACTATGTTTAGTATCAATTCTCGATAAGGACGTTTGGATAAAATCGAGCGACTCCGTCGAGTTATCGGGTACTCCAAATCGACTGACAGACTCGGTAGCAACGTCGTTCATCACATCGAAAATAGAGAGGACCTCACGACAACCAGTAACTACATCATCAACAGTTTCGGCGGCTCGTAATCTGTTTTCTAGCTCATCTTGTCCGGTGTCGGTTGGAGAACCCACTGACACTTCGATCAGTAACTCGTATCGTTCGTGGAGTTCAGATACGACATTCCCGGCGTCTGAGAGAGTCTTGTCTGCTTCGAGGACACGCTCGCGAGCCAGTGTCGTGAACTGATCGAAGGCATTCGCGTCGTCGACAATTGATTGGATCCGGTCGAAGAGTAAATCATCAATACGGGTACGAACACTCGATCCCAACGGCTCTGGGAGGTCACTGTTCCAGGGATACGGCCACCGCTCTGCAATATCTTCCAGCTCATCCGCGATATTATCAATCCTATCAACGTTACTTACATCGACCAGTTCTTCTTTGATCAACCGAGCTATTGAGGTGTGTACCGTCCCTCCATCAGCATTGATTGACTGCAAGGCGGTTTTTGCAGTGTCAATGGCTGAGTTAACTCGATCGACATCTTGTTCGACAACCTCAATCAACTCTTCTCTGATATTCTCATCAAGGGGGCCTGTTCCAGCGTTAACCAACCAATCTTCGATATCTTCGACCGTTTTTTCAGCCTCGGGATGATGGAGGACACTTCGAAAGTCTGCCACAAAGTCCTCAAGAGCATCTTCGAATCCACCTGGTTTGAACGATGCGGAGCCCGCAACGAGATTTTCGAAGACATCTCCCAATGAGCGATCGAAGGCCTCTCGTACCATCTTCTGCTCTTCTTTGTCGAGATTATCCAGTGTCGACCTCGTTTCTTCGTCCAACTCGTCAAGGGTGTCTTCAAGATCATCCAATGCAGTCTTCTCGTCGTGGATGTCTTGCTCTACCTCTAGCGCCTTCTCAAGAGTGCTGAGGGTGTCTGGACTAGCATCACTCATCGTTGACCTCCATGTGTTCACTTAGAGTCTGAAGTTGGGTCCGTCTGCTTTCACGTTCTGTTTCGAGTTCGCCAATTTCACCAGCGAGCCGTTCCAGCTGATCAACAACTTGGAATACCTCGTCAATGTCTTGGCGTGCATCTGTTAACATTTCATCCCACTCATCCTGAATATCGCGGATATCGTCTGCTTTATTCGAGAAATCAAGGCCAGGGAGTTCTGATTTCACTTCTTCGAGAACTGTCTCGCACCTTTCCTCGACCGTATCTTTTACAGCGTCTTTTCGCGGGAGATCGATATTCACCGAACTGGCCTCGATCGTCGCATATGCAGAGTCAATGTCGTCTATCTTCGTTTTTGTCCGGTCGGCGAGACTCTGGAAACGATTCGTGTGTTCGCCGAGGTCTGTTTCTCGGGATTCGAGTTCTTGACGTCGGTCGTCGATATTCTCCTGAAGGGTCGAATACAGACTAGAACGTCCCTCACGATCGTATCCAAGCACGAATTTTGCAGTGGGTTGTGAAATCCGGTCTGCGACCCGACAGAACTCTCGGAGATCACCGACGACACTAGAGTCGTGTTGGATTTTCCCACTGGGATACACCGAGCTATGGTCTTCAATACGATCGTATACTGAATCGAGTTGATCGATCGTCTCATCAAGAGATTCTTTTGCTTGGTCGTACTCAACATTGATTTTGTCTTTCTTATCTTGGATGACCTGAATCGCATCGACCATTCGAACTAGCAAGTCTGCGAGATTAGATCCAGTACCGTCATATTGGTTCGAGAGAACTCGAAGGAGGCCTGGCTCTTGCATGTATGTTGTTGCCAAATCTGCGCGAGGCGAAAGCCGGTTGAGTTTCGTTCGGAGATTTAGCGTATCGGCCTCCTCTGCCTTTTGAATCGCCGTGGTGAATTCCGAACGGAAGTCGTTCTGCCGCTGATCGTATCCGTATTCAATGATACGCGTGTAACCACCCCCACCCCCCGAAATTGGGCCCAGATATTTTTTAGAGTCTAGACCTCGGTCACGCGCTGTCTCAAAGAACCTAAGACACCTATCTCGTTCTTCGGAAGCGGCACGTGCCAACAGTAGATAATCGACACGGGCGTTCTGGGAGGCTGTCAACCGATTCTCGAACAAATCGAATAGCTCTGTAGAGCTTTGATCTCCCAAGGTGACGGGAAAGAGTGTTTTGAGATTCTCCTGGAACTCGTCCGTCTGCTGTTCAATCCTCGTTGCGAAGTACTCGTTGAGCTTTTCGATGTAGTAATCAATTTTCCGAACACCCTCGTCGGCGATGTCGTCTCGACTGATCGTCTCCGGGATGGGGGCTGTCTGATCTAGTTCTAGTAGATTGTACAGAAGACTGGTCGCAAAGGTGTCCAACCGTCGTTCGTCGAGTGTTGTGACTTGGAGCTGATCGAGTTCGGCGGCTACTTGAATACGTTCGTCGCTGTTGGAAATGACCTCCTGAGTGGCAGTCTCGACATCCTGGATGTCGTCGTCGTTCCCGAGGAGTACGATCGCGAATATACAATTTGGCTCAAGCGCGTCTTTGGCGACTTTATCCTGTAAAAACGGCTGAACCAGGGATTCAAGCGCCGGCTCTTCGGCCGGAACGGGATAGAGTGAAGAGTTCATCGGGGATCCTCCTGAATAGTGTCACCGAATTCTTGCAACCGATCTGATGCAGCCTGCATATTCTCCAGCATCGTAACTAGTTCCTGATACTGGTCGTCCGTGTTCGTTTCGTGTCCTGCAAAACTCAATCGTGGATTCGTAATGAGACTCGGGAATGCTAGACTCGGCGTCTTCAGGCCAATCGATACGTAAGAATCCATCGTGGAGGATTCGCTCGTCGAAAAGAGGTCGAAGAAGTCAGCGAAGTCTTGATATATATCTTGTGCGCTCATTTGATCAAGACTCTGCGTGACATCATAGAGGAACTCAATAGTCTCCTCTTCCTCGTTACCTAATTCTTCAAGAGCAATATCGTGCATCCGGCGAACGAGCGGACGAAGGATCATATCAACAGCCCTATCTCCTTGTGCTGGGGCTGGACTCATGATCTGTCCGAAGACCATTTCTCCGTCTTCGTCAGCGATACTTTGGAGTACCCTCTCTCCAAATTGTGAGAGCTGCGAATCAGATACTCCGGAGTGATACGCATCCAAGTCCGTTAATCCCTTTTCAATTGTTCTGTATACCTCTCCGACAGGTGTTAGATGTGTGTCACAAAGCGCGAAATCGGTAGCTTCTGACTGAAGTGCAGACTGGAAGGCCGCCGGTTCATCAAATTCGCTAAGCTGATGGGGTGAAGGAGTGGTGAGGAGGGCCGCGATACGATCGCGTGATTTGTTGCTGAGTTCGTCGAGATATGAGTCCAGACTCTCTCTATCCAAGACTTCAACACGGGAAATTTGTTGCGTTGCAATATCGAAAAGACGGTTGTAGTTGCCTTCAACACCGTCTCCGAGGTTAGCTTTTGCATCGAGAGCCGATTGTAGCCAGCCGGGGCGTCCCCGTGAGTGCCACCAAGCGTAGTTTTCGGTCCCGGCAGACAAGTCACGTTCGAGGATTTGGTGAACTTGTCTCGGACGGATAATCGGCAGATTGATGCTCTGGACTCGCCGCGCTTCTGCTTCACCAAGTTCGTGAGCGCTGGCGTAGCCAAACGCGCCGATCATGTATACTCGGGAAGTCCCTTTGTCAATTTCGTCGACGACCTCTCGGAGAGGGCCAGTCGTTCCTTCCGTGTGTTCATCTAGCCGTTTATATCCCTCTTCCATCTCGTCGACAAGAACAATGAGTTCGTTTTCCTTCGACGCAATCTGTTCAGGGTCCTCCACTCCAAGTTCCGAGAAATACTCGTCGGGAGTGGGTCGCTGGCGGGCTCTCGGTAGATAGTCGTCGGTATCGAAGGTCTCGTTCTGTTCGATCTTGTTGCGTATCTCTCGGAGCCTCTCGATACAGATATCCTCAAAGTATCCATGGAGATTCGATTGATGGATGATACCGTGTCCGTCGGCTTCGGCTCGCTGGACGAGTTCGTCAATGAGATCACTAAGATCAAGATAGATAGCTGGCTTGGCCTGGTCTTGCCAAGCATATCTGAATCCGTGTAGGAGTAGCAAGCTCTTGCCTGCCCCAATAGCTCCCACGGCGTATGTGGCCTCAACTGGGTCGGGGAACTGTTCGATGTTCGCTTCGACCGTTTCTCGGCACAGTCTGTGTCTCTTAGTCAGGTCTTTCCACTCGACATTCAGCGTCGCTGTACGTTTTATCCCTCTACTTTTGCTCATGCGTAATCATGTTGACAGCCTATTATAAACGTGCTTGATAAAATGTGGACAATATGCCGCGACCATATAGTCCAAAATATCACTTCTGGAACGAGTGAACGCAGACGCTCAGAAGATCGCCCAATAACGACCAACGCTCTTCCGTAGGAGATTCTTGATTGAATTCGCGCTTGAATCTCCATAGCTGTACGTGGCGTGGCCCCCGGCTCTCCGCAGAGAACTCAGTCCGAGACACTCAACGCGGAACCGCAAGAAGGCACGTCATCGACAATGTGCTACGCAAGAGCGAACGACCAATCTTTCAAAGGGAGATCGCTACTGAATCCAACTCTGGAACTTAATTCAAGATGTATAGTGAATGTGCTGACCTAACAGCTGTTTCACCCGTGGTTGAGTGAAAAGAACAAGGGCTGCTGTTGGCTGCATCCCCTGTATCCAGCACTTCAGTATGGTCAGCTGTTGACCGGTTCGACAGGACCTAGTAATCAACTCTCTGGGCTCGCGTAAGCGTAATAGACTCGATCTCTTCACGATGGATGTCCTCCTCAAGCCCGTTCTCACTCACTACTCGTAGCACTCCTTCAGGACCACCGCGAATCGCCTCGGCACCCGCCGCGAAGTACTTCGAGCGACCATCGTTACCCCAGACTTCGACGCGGATCTCTGCACCCTCAACGTCACTACCCCATTGCCGCTCAACATATATCTCCCAGCACTCGCTACAGACCGCTTTGGCCTGTTTCTCTAGATTCCCGCTGAATGAGTCCGGTTCGAATGATAAGGAATGATGGAGTGCCTCGCTGCAAACGCACTCAGCCGACGTGATCTCTCCTCCCTCATCCCGTTCAACTCGAACCAGACAGCCGTTTACGCCGGCCATAGAATCGTCGTTGAGATCAACGTATGGCCGATCAAGCCGATTCTGACAGTGTCGACACGTAATGTCCTCTGCTGTAACGTCTTCATCTAGTTCGAAGTGCTCTCCCTCGATCGGTAAGCGCACTTCATCACAGAGACTCGACCATCCGAATCCGGTACTCGGGGGCATATGATTGTTGTAGAAGACGTGCGTAAGCTCGTCGTCAGTCGTCCAGCGATAGGGTGTCGGGTACATAGCGTGAACACCCTCCCACAGAGACAATAAAACCGACTCCAACGAGGGTCCGTCTGCGAGACGACAGTGACAATTGGTTTCCCTACGCAAGGTGGGAGACGTCTGCAGGCTCGTCGACATCGTCGAACTCGCCTCGCTCAACCGGCTCCCAGTCGTCGCCAGGTTCCGGACTCCACCAATCGACCTCGTAGGCACCCGGTGCGCCGAAGACCTTCACCCGCGCCGATCCATCCGGAATGTCGCGACGGAGCTTCTCGTCAACGTGGAGATTCCAGGTCGAATCGGTGTCGAAGCAGGCGAGGACGGCCTCCTCGTAGCCGCGTGTCTCTCGGGATTCCTGGAGTTCGACCTGCGTGTTGCAGTTCTTGCAGAACACACCTTCGAACGGAATGTGACTGAATACCTCGTGCCCGCAGACGGGACACCAGAGGAACTCGAACAGTGCTTCGCTGTGCCGGTCGATGATTTCCAGACTCATCTGTGTATCTGGCCCGATTGAGACGGGCCACCCATTCCGGCTAAGAAATAAACGTCACCGCAGATACGCTCCCATCAATCACCGTTCGGCGGCGTACACGATTCTCGAGGATGCTTCGTACCCACAGTTCCGGCACTCAAACCAGCGCTGGACCTTGGCGCCGTCAGCCGTTTTTCCACCGATTGCCACGTCGTTGTTCGGACACTCGGGACAACTCAGTTCGGGCGCTGGCCGTTTCCGGAGCTCGTCACGGAACGCTTTCGCGTCCTTCGTCTCGTACCCCCGCGACCACACTGGGTAGCCGTCGACGAGGATTACGCCACGCCACTTGTAACGGTAGGAGTCCGGTGCTCGGTGTAAGACCGCCCGAGCGCCGGTCTCGGTGTTTTGATACTCGAGTGTGGGCGTGCGGCTCTCGCGCTGCCAGTTTGTGATTTGAGGCATCTGTTAGAAGTGGACGTCTGCGGGCACGATCCAGAGTTCTTCACTCTCCTCGAGGACTCGATCCAGCTGCTCACGGTGGCGAATACCGTTCGCGTATTCGTTGTACAGGAAGATCGTCGGGCCGTCGTACGCACCGACCTGGTGGAAGGCGTGCCGGGCGAGGTCCTCGTCGCGCATAATCTCCTCGTCGGAGAGCTCCTCGATGGCTTCTTTTATTCGGTCGAGGTTGCGCTCGAACTCTTCTTTCGTCGCCTCCCAGCCACGTTCGAGCAGGTCTTGGCCGTCATCGGAGTCGATGGGGGCCGCAGTCGGCAACTCACCCCATCGCGCCTTCCCTGCAACGGATGTGTCCTCCTCGTCGAAGGTCACGTAGTAATCGAAAACGGCGCCGGCGTGTGGGTCCGCGCCGACCAGGCGGTCGAACACCGTCTTTCCGGTGGCCAGTGCGTCGTCGTGGGTCGATTCTTCTACCAGAGCGTAAATTACCATGTGCATCTCGAACACCTCGAAACGCCGACGCACCGGGAATCGTTGCTCGCTCCAGCTGCGCCGGCACCCATCGCCGGCGCTCGAAAAACTCTCCTCGTGACGGCGGATTCTCAGGACTCGTCCGCTCGTTCGACAGTGATGGTCAGGTCGCCCGACGCGTAGTCTGCCTCGAAGTCGACCGCGAACGCGTCCGACTCGTAGGCGGCGTGGTAGGCGCGGTGGCGTTCGAGCGAGCCAGTCGCCTTGAAGTGGAAGAACGCGGCCGCCGTGTAGGGCTTGCTCTGTGTTTCGACCTGCGACTCGACGGATGCGGGGAGCGCGATTTGGGGCGTTTCCGTGTCGATACTCGCAGCGAACTCCTTCGCTTCCTCGACGGTTGCTTGCGAATGTGCCGGTGTCTCGCCGGTCAGCACGTTCACCGGAGTTTCCGTGTCGTCGGTGAACAGGACGTCTTCGAAAGTGTGTGTTCCGAGGATCGCCTCGGGGCCTAGCTCACAGTCTTCGAATGGGTCGCTTGATGATTGCTCGGACATGGAATCACGAAGCCACAGTGGGGGCTCAAGCCATCAGCCCCCGATATACGGCTCCCGTTCACCCGACAGGTGACTGATCAACAGTTACTCGTCGATCGGTTCGAGCCCGCTAAGATCGGCATGCAGGACTTCGCCATCGCGAACGACGTACCGCTTTGCGAGGACTGGGATTCGACACTTCGTATACCCGGTCGTTTGGCCCCGTTGAAATCCTATAAGTTGATACTCTCGTCACTGAAACAGCCAATAGGTAGGACTGCATACGACGAACGCGGGCTATCCCCTCGAACAATCGCCTACGAACTCGGTTTCTCGAAGAGCCGCGTGACCGTCCACATGGAACGCCTCGGCGTAATCCATCGGCACAGACATGAACAAACGCATCGGCGGCTCTACGACTAAGAGGAACTCTCACCCGAGGAAATTGCGGCCCGTGAAGGATTCAACTGTTCCCCGACTACCGTCCGGAAATGGCTCGCTCACCACGACCTGATTGATTCCGACACCGAACAAATCGCCCACGGTCGCTTGGATAAACTCGGACAAGCAAACTAACCAATCGGCAATCTGTCCGATAACCTCTAAACAGTTCAGCCTAATCTTCTGATTAACAAGTGTCCCCTACCGACTCTCCCTCGACATTGGTCGATAATGAGCGGGGGGTGTCCCCAGTGATAGGGACGATACTCATGGTCGCAGTGACGGTTATACTCGCGGCTACTATCGGTACGTTTGTACTCGGGTTCGCTGGCGATTTAGCTCAAGGCGACCCGTTGGTCGACTTCCGAATGAACCAAGACGGAACGACAGTCGTCCTCACCCATGCTGGTGGGGAGACTCTCGACGGAGAAAATGTGTACATCGTCTCTGATTCGAGCGGCTGGTTAGGTAACTATGCCGGGACAAACGGAGAGGCTTGCGACACGACGATTTCAACAGTAAAACCGGGAACAGAGTGTCAAATTTCGGGAGCGCCAAGCGGTGAATTTGCCGTCGTTTGGCGGTCGAATGGCCGTTCTTCTATACTCTTCCAAGGTCGAGTCTTCGGTGATGGGTCTGCGTCAAACCCAACGCCGACACCGACTTCGACCCCGACCTCTACGCCGACTTCAACTCCCACGTCTACACCCACTGTGACCCCTACGCCGACACCGACACCAACAGCGACTCCCACACCCTCGAACAGCCCCCCGACAGCCGATTTCACGACTACCAGAAGAGGGAAGTCGTCTAACGTGGAGTTAGACGGGTCACCATCGAGTGACTCCGACGGGTCAATAGACTTGTATGAGTGGGATATTGGCGCAGATGGCTCGGTTGACTACACCGGTGAAACAGTCAGTAATGTCAACGTCCCGGCGGGGACGGACGTGAAACTGATAGTCACTGACGACGACGGGGCTACCGACAGCATAACGAAGACGGTGAACTGACTCCGATTCCCCCAGATGCAACGACAAGCACGCGGACGACGATGGTCTTCGTTAGTGAGTCGCCTACATCTAACGTTCAGAGTGCCTTGTCGATGTTGTGAGTGAGACAGCCGACAACGAGTTCACGGAACTGCTTCCACCAGTGTCGTGAGCGGATGAATGCGCCATATTTCCGTTTAAGCCGAGAGTTTACCGTCTCGTTCTGGCTACGTTGACCGTAGAGGTTGGCGTCTAGTCGAGCGTTCCATGCCCTGTGAAGTGACGAAAACTCGCGGTGCTTGATGATCGGTCGAACACCAGTTTCACGGGCTAACGCGCGAACCTTCTGGTCGTCGTATCCCTTGTCACCAAGGAGAACCGTTACTTTCCCGGTATTCCGCTTGATAAGCGACGGTGCAATCTTCGAGTCGTGTTTTCGTGTCGTCGTCACGTGTAAGTCGATGATTGCGTTCACTCTCGTGTCCACGAGAAGTGTAACTTTCAACTGCTGAATCGTCAGCTTCGTTCGCTTTGTGTAGTGTTTTGAAGCGCGACTGCGGTCGAACCCAGAAGCGTCGATCCCGACGACACCGTTGGTGGGGAGAAGTGTGACCGAGTGGTTGAGCAGGACGCGCCAAACCGCCATATCGAGCCGATTAAACGCCTTACATAGCGTCGAAGGTGACGGTAGTTCCTCAAGATTGATGGCATTCCGAATCCGTGGCATCTCGATAAGCTCGTCAAGCAACTCGCGGTAGGTTGTATTCTTCCGCACCTTGAGACAGAGAAGAACGATGTGCTGGTGAAGTGTATACCGCCGTTTCGAGAACTTCGATGAGTAGCGAGCGACAGTTCGCCGTGCTAAGTGGAACGCCTGCTCGACAAACCGGAGTAACCGCGACTTCGGGAGGGTCTGCATTCGGTCACACTACCGGGCGTATCTGTAACTCTTTGAGGATTTCAACAGAGCCGGTCGTTTGGATGTCGAATTCTTCGTCGCCGTCGATGTACTCAGCGAGCTGTCTGATAGGGAACAGCTTTTCACGTCGCCCGATGGAAATTCCGATATGGCTGTCCTGAATGCCCTCCGCCGGACGCCGAGTGCTCTCCGCCGAAATCCGGTCGTGCTCGTCCCGATACTCGTGATATCGCTTTTCCAAATCCCACAGTTAGCCTTGCAGGCTGTCAACCCACTGCTCAGCAGCGTCGTCTCGCTCGGAGTGTCGCTCGTATTCCTCGTCGTTATGCCATTCTTCCAAGGTGGATTGATCGCGATGGCCGACGAAGCCCTCGATGGACGAACAGCACTGCAGACGTTCGTCGACGACGGGAAAGCCAACTACGTCTCCATCCTCGTCGCGTATCTCGCCCTGGTGGCGGTCAACTTCGCGCTCGGGATGGTCGCGTTCTTCGTCGCGCTGTTCGGCGGCATCTTCGTCATCGGAAGCGGTGGTCTCGAATCAGCCAGCATCGCTGTTCTCGCCGTCATGGGAATCGTTGTCGCCATCGTCGTCCTTCTGTATCTCCTAGCGCTCTTTTTCGTCCAATTCTACGGCCAGGCGATCGTGCTCGAAGATATGGGCGCGGTCGACGGGCTCAAACGCAGCGTGTCGGTCGTTCGTGAGCACCTGGTGAGTACGCTCGGCTACTCGATCCTCGTCGGAGTCCTCGGTGGAGTGTTCGGTGGTGTGTTCGGCGTGCTCTCGCTGTTGCTGTCACCGCAATCGGCAGCGGCGCTTCATCTCCCGGAGCTGTCACTCCCGCTCGTGGCCGTCGTCGGCCTCCTCGTCCTCGTGGTCGGGACGCTGTTCGGTGGATTCTTCGGAGTGTACTCCGTGTCGTTCTATCGAGAGCTCACAACGTAATCAGTCAGCATGGTCTTCGGACTCTCCGGAAGTCAACTGTTCGGCGTCGGCCTCGCCGTCGTCGGGACGATCGTCCTCGCGTTCAGTGCGCGGTACGTCTGGCGTGCTACCAGCATCTACCGGGCTGAGGTCGTCTCGATGCTCGGTGAGACGACTCCTGGGGCGCTCGTTCGTGTCTCCGGGACGGCCCAGCAGGGCGACGCCGACCTCCTGAGCGCGCCTTTCAGCGGGAACGACTGTCTTGCCCTCCGATACGCCGTCGAAGAACGCCGCTTGAGTCCGTTCTTGCTCCCCTGGTTCGTGACGATCCACGAATTGGCGGGTTCGGATGCGTTCCGTGTGCGCACAGCCGAAGCCGATGTCGATATCGTCGAGCCGGCACGCACCGTGACACTCGAACGCGAAATCGTCGCGACCGTCCCGCCGAGCGACGAGCCCCCCGAGCGCATCGCACGGTTCGAGCGGACCACTGACGCCGTCCCAGTGACGACGTACTGGCGATCCCCTCCATCGCTCGTCCGACCGCTCACGAGGCGTCTCTCGCTCGGGACTCGCCGCTACAGCGAACAGCGTGCGATGCCCGGCGATGAGGTCACTGTCGTTGGCCGTGTCACCGAGACTGGCGACGGCATCGACCCACTCGTCGTCTCCGATCGTCCGCCCAGCCAGACGCTCGTCCGGATGGCCAAGACGTCACTCGTCGGGGTCTGTCTCGGTGTGTTCAATGTCGCGCTGGGCCTCGTGCTCGTTTTACTCTGAACGACTCGATAACAGAACATCTACACCGACGGTTCGTCCACATGCTATCGATGCCCTCCACCACGAACCCTGTCGATCGACCTTCAGAGGCGGTCGATGTCGCTCAGCGATACCAGCGACTCGAACGGCCGCTCAGCTATGTGGTTGCGCTTCTCGTGGGGCTCGTCGTCGGCGCTGCATTCCTCCTGTTCTCACTGCTACAGGCAGTTCTCGTCGGGCTGCCCCTCGGCGCGCTGGTCCGTATTCCGGTGTTTCGGACCAGCGGCACCGCTCGACTGATTACAGACGCCGACCCCGAAACAGTCCGGGCCGACTTTGCGGGGGCAACCCCGCCCCCACTCGCTTTTCAGTGGGGGATCGCCGACGCTGTACACACGACCGATGACGGCGCGACCTACGAGTTCTCGTACCTACTCGGCCTACGTTCTACCGAGATGACTGTCGAGACGCGCTCGAACGCTCCCGATGGGGATCCAGATGGTGATATCGAACTGCTCGTGACCGCCGGCGGTCGGCCGTGGGGGACGTACACGGCCTCGATCAGACAGGACGACGACCACACAGTCGTCGACGTCGACTGGACCTCGGATCGTCGGTTCGGCCTTCGACGGCTCCCACAGCAGTTCGTCGCCGAACGATACCGGGCTGACGCACTCGCTGCACAGGGCTATACGGTTGCCGAACGTGAGACCTCACTCCTGTTCTGACGTGTTGAAGATCGATCGGCGGTTGGTCGTGGTGCCCCGACATCGAGAGTTCCTGTCCCCCCGTGTCGAATCCGCGCTCGCCGAAGGCGTCGAGTGCACGTTCGTACGCCGCCTCCCCGTCGGCCGTATAGAGTGACGGCAGATTCACCCGGCGCTTGTAGGTCGACTCATCGTCCAGGTACGTGATAACGAGTCGTGGTCGTGTCAGCCCCTCCTCACCGCGTGTCGTCGAGACATCCTCGATATCGTCGAGCGGAATGCGATCAGGAGACCGGAATCCTCGAGCGTAGTTCACTCCAACGAGGATAGTGAGAATGCCGAGCAGTCCTGCGAGAAGCAGTCTGACTACAGCGCGAATCGCGCTCACGAGCCAACTGATGGCAAACAGCAGTCCAGATACGTACCCGAGGAAAATCGCCTTGCGCCATCGCTCCTCGCTCTACCAGTACCCCCAATAGAGCGAGCGGGCATACCCGACGGCAGACTCATCGAAGTGGACGGCATCGTCTGTGAGACGTGCGACTCCGCGCTTCGTTCTGAACGACTCGATGGAGGGCACGAGAGACTATCGATGCCGAACCGTGGTGTGTGTTGTGATATATTGGATTGAGTGAGTTCTTAGAATTTGACACGGATCGTCTGATGAATATAGAGCTTCTATACAGCAAAAATAAACACATTCAATTTCAACAGCGAGGTGTGAAGTTCAATAAGCCCCTCCCGCTGGCTGTTCTGATTGGTTGCTGCATTGGTGGTGGAGTTCACCGATACCTCCTTTCGGATTGGTTCTTTGTGTCAAGCATAGCAACGGTATACATCGGGATTACATACTTCATTTTAGCGTATGACATCACACTGCTCGGTGAACAGTTCATGTTCGATACTAGGTACGACAGGCTTGGCCATGCCGTCGGTGTCTTCGGATTGAGCATAGGTCCGTTAGCACTCATAGAATATGTTGGTCTTCAAGGGTCTGAGGTTGTCGGCGTGCTAATGTGGTCGATTGGTATAATTGCGTATTTTATTATCATATCGAATGTACAGAGTCAACCGCGGCAGTAGCGACTGGTGACGCACGAGTTGTCCATCGGTAGAAGCGGAAGCATCAGTGGTAATTGCTGAATATGCGCTCTCTATACAGCAAAGGCTCGACAAACTACCCGATTGCTGTCAGCAAGGCGGTACGAGATACAGAGGATGCAGTCAGCAATGGAACTGCGTTATTTTCTCCATCTAAATCCTGAAGCAACCGGTAAAGCGTGCCTGCGAATTGAATGACCATGCCACCGACATCTATATCAGTATGAAAAAAGTATGAATGGATATGCCCGAACACAAACGGAAAGTCGGAAATCGGGGGCAGGTGACGATTCCGAAGGAACTGCGGGACCGTCGTGGTATTGAAGGTGGTGACGAAATCGAATTCGTCGAAGTGAATGACGAGATCATACTCAAACCGCCGACAGATGAGGAACGGCTTGCTGAAGGATATCGAAAGAGAGCCGAGCGGTCTCGTGAGTTGGCTGAAGAAATGGAAGAAGCATCGTCAGAAGCAACCGAGCATCTCGGTGACGCACCCGGCTGGAGCGAGTGAATTCTGGAGTCAACTGTGCAGGTACGCCGCGGCGACATTGTCATCGTTGAACTGAACCCCACGAAAGGGAGTGAGCAGCAAGGAAAGAGCCGGCCCTGTGTTGTCATCCAGAACGATGTTGGGAATCAGTACTCATCGACAACCATCATCGCTCCATTCACAACGCAGTACACGTCTGGAGACACGTACCCGTTCGAGGTGGAAGTACTGGCTTCGGATACTGCCCTCGATCACGACTCAGTGGCAGATCTAAGTCAAATCCGGGTTATCGACATCGACGAACGTGTGAAAAAGAATATTGGATCTGTCCCGTCATCGGACATGGTAAAAATCGACTCGGCAATCAAAGATAGCCTCGGCATTTGAGCGAAAAGTTCCGTCAGTGTATAGTCTGTATTGACCGATCCGACCAGCTCGTTTTTTGAAGAGCTTCTGTGCGAGATACGCGCGCTCTATCTTGCACAGCCTCAATATTCTATCTGATTGCTATCACAAACAGCGTGCAAGACTCAGAGGATGAAGTCAGCATGGCGCGATTGTTTATCTCGAACGTGGTCGCCTGAACCATCTGGTAGGAGTGTATTGCGAATCTCACGGTGGCTTGCTTTTCAAAGATACAGAAGGCGATCAGGCCGCTATTATGAGTAGTGGGAACCTTGGCCTCAGAGGTTCCCGAAGGCCCCAACCACGTGTGGAGGCCACCATTAATATAACTAATTATCATGCAACATAACCCCTTTGTCTACATCGACCGAATCGAATTGATCAAAACTTCGTGCGAGATATGCGCCTTCCATCTTGCATAGCCCTCAGATACCATAACGGACCTGTCAGGCGTAGGGCTACAGCATGTGGCGACAGCTCTATCGCTTCCTTCACCGGTGATGGACTTGCCGAAGAGCGTCGGCAGTGGCTCTCCCGGAGATGCGAATGTATTTTTGCGCTGTCGCCAGGTCGCTCCAGCCCATCAGCGCCTGGAGTGGAACGGGTGCGACCCCTTGATATGCGTGGTAGCTGGCAGCGGTCGCCCTGAGACAATGAGGATATACTCGACCCTCAATATCTGCGACCTCAGCGACAGCGTTCACTCGTCTGTTGACCGCGGTTCGTGACCGAGGAAACGCTTCGTACTCGTCTGTGAACCGTTCAAGACACAACTCAAGCCGGAGCGACAGGTCAACCGGAATCGCCCGAGCTGAGGCGACTGTCTTCGGATGCCAGCGTCCCTTCATCGCCTCTTCCTGTGTGAGTTGCTCATTATGGGTGGTTTCCTGTGATGCCTGGCGGCGGCAATAGCCACACTCACAGGGTTCGTGTTGGGGAATGCGAAGCAGCATCCGATCCCAATCGAGCCAGTCGGCACGGAAGTGAGCGATTTCACCAGCACGCAATCCGAGTCGGCCAGCGGCAAGACACACGAACCGCGCCTGCAAGTCTCGCGGCTCTGGCAGTGAACTACACGCTTCCAGGAGAAGTTCGAACTCCCGGTCTGTGAGCACATCCTCGTGGGTGTGCCGCGTGGTCAACGATTGTCGATGCTTCTGTGCCCATTCATTCGACTGATCATAGTTGTCCGTCATCCACCACAAGAACGTTGCTCCCCGAATTGAAAGGCGACATATCGGTAACAAGTCAACTCAGCGCCCGCTGAATATAGAGCTTGGAGCTTGCATCCAGCGCATCATATAGCTCAGTGACGAACTTGAGCACCTCCCTCACTACCGGAAAAATGATCTACTCAAGATCTGTCCCCCAAGTCAGAGCAGTGATCGTGTATAGTAGCCACAATACTTTAGTTAAACTAAGCACAGTATCGTGATGTGTCTTCAGCGTCCAAATCAGTCACGTCTGACACGTCTTCAGCCGGGGTCTACTCACAGTTAGAAATCATAGTAATCGGGCTACTGGTGATTACAGCCGCTACGCACCTGTATGCTGGGTTTATCGAGTCTGCACCACCACTTCTACTGGCCGGGCTTGGATTTCTCGGAGGAATCGGGCTCTATACCTGGGGTTACAAGCGCTCGCTTCTTACGCTAGTGGCGATTCCGTATACCGCGGTACAGATTCCACTGTGGTACGTAGCAAAGGCTGGTAGTTTCACGCTTGTCGGATATATTGACAAAGCTGTACAAGTCATTCTAGTCATTGCTCTGGTCGCCCTGGTGATTAGACAACGTCGGGAGCCGTAATAATATCTTCAGCGCAAACCCAAAAAGATCCGTCTAGTGAGGTAGTTGTACTGAGCGGTTCCTGTTTGGTGTGAGAAGTCTTCTATGACACTCTCTCGAAACTCCAAATAATAAACGTTGCGGCGAAAATAGGATTTTGAAAACGATAATATATCTTTATTTTTCCACAGCTCATATTGGTAGATGCAATGGTAGTAGAAACAGCAGAGCTACAATCGGAACTCGAAGCAAAGGGAGAACTGATGCTCGCAGTCTCAGAATTCGACGAACCACTGGAGATGCATCTCCATGATACGGAGATTGAAGATGGTGTCATCACGATCGAATTGACCGATGGTGTCCTCACGTTCGATGTCGATGAAGTGGTGGCCTTCTGGCACCACACACACTCGTTCGCAGATCTCGGACTGGAAGACTGAGTTCGCCGGCCGGTGAGTTACAGTCCGGCAGATTCAGTATAAAGCCAAGATAATCGACACACTACCCATCCAGATGTGGTGTGCCGGTCTATTGACGACTGGCAGATGAGGAACCGACCTGAGCGCGCTGGCTCTATCCTCTGTAGTGACCGACCATCGGTGCTCCATCCTACGGGTCAATGAGTGCTGTATTCGCGCGGTGTATCTGTCACTCCAATAGTGATGATATACTTAGATCATTTCCAGTCGAGTGACCGACCCCAAGGATCAGCACAGTAGCCTCGTTTGTTTTGGGGGGAGTTTTTTCAATCGACCGGTAAAGTGCAGGTGTGGGTCTTCGTCTTAGGAAGCGGTGAGTGCGGCAACGAGCCGGTCCGGTTCGGAGACGTGGCGGAGAATACGCATCGTTGCGTTAGTTTCGACAGTGACCGTGTCGCCATTTGTAGAGGTGACAGCAACGTCAGCAAGTGGGAGTGTCCACTGTGTAGCCCCCAATATGGGGGCGTATGCGGCGATGTGGCGGTCGTGGACTCGGTATTCGACAGCACCGTGGGTAAATAGGTACTCCGCGATCTTGACCGGCACGACCGGCAGTACGAGTAGCGGCACGGCCACGATAACCGGGATGAGTGCTGAACGGGCAACTGAAAATCCACTAGTTGCCCCGAACAGTATCGCCAGCCCGCCGCCGAGGAAAACGAGAATCCATGCCGGGAGCAGCGCATCGTCCGTCACAGTTGCTCGGATTGCGCCCCGCCAGACAGCCGACTGCGAAGTCTCGACTACTGCTTGCGGGCGTCCCTCGGGAGAGACTGGCGGGTCTGGAGCGGGCTGGGGATCGGGAGAGAGTCGGAGCGCGGAGGCGACTCGGCCGGTCCAGTGGTCGAATTTTCCGGGTCGCTGACGCAAAAGCCAATAGCCAGCCCACCCGCCACAGATGAGTAGTGACTGTTGCCCAGTCGCCTCGGTCGAAACTTGACTCAGACCGATAAGAAGTGCCGAAACGAGGAGCAATTCCAGCGCCCGCCGGATGGGTGTATGAACGCCGATGTCGGTGAATTGCCGGCGGCCAAAGTACACATCGCGGGTCTCAGTGGCGAGCGCCAGTCCGACGGCGGCTACCGACGCGGTGACCAGCGTCCCTCCACGCAAATCACTGACTGCTGATTCCGGTGTGATCACAGCAAGGCCCAACAGTGTCCAGAGATAGATGACAGCAACGACCCCGGTGAACACCGGGGTGTTCCGAGGATAGAGTGGGGGAAAGCGGCCCAACGATACGGCACCGTGGCGTGTACTAAGATCATCAACGGTCATCCCGTAGACGCCGAAGTCGTAATTGAACGCTGCCTCACGTTCGGCGAAAAGTCCGATGACACCAGCCCATCCCACGACCACATAGCCCGCAAGCCAGAGTACGACGCCAAGCGTGTTCGCCGTAGCACCAGCGGCGGCGGCGCCAGCCAGTACGAACGCTGCGCAAAGCGCCCAGAGCATGGCATGAGGGGGTGTCAGGCGGAGAGGAAGACTGGTTGTCACCATTCGAAGGTTCGCTGATAGCTCATTGTACGTTCAGGTATCGAGTCGGCGCCACAACCCGTGGTGCGCCCTTCTCCTGCTATGAACGATACCATCTCGGATTCCATTTTTTCAGAACAAAGGTTGTAGCCGTTGCCACGGCGACACTCACCAGTAACACGATAATAGCGTTTGTCCATCGCTGTATTCCGGTCAAGCCGGTTCGATACCAAGCGAACACGGCGACGGTGATGCCGATACCCGCAATAGCTGCAATCTCATCTCTACTCAAGCCAGCCATTATCACGGTCCCCCATCCGAATATACGCGGCTGTATAGCGTCCATCCGATCGCCGAGACCGCGACGATGACGCCGATAGCCGTAGGGATAGTGTCCGCAGAACCGTTGAACGACCAGTCAAAAATCAGGTAACCGACGACGGCAATCAGCGCAATGAGAGCCCCGATGGCTCTGACCGCTGGTGAATCCGAACGACCTGCTCCGGGCATACGTGACCGACATCCGCGTGCGATATTAAATCCAAGGGCAGAGTTACCGGTACTGTTCAGATTAGTTGATTCCATGCGAAGGCGAACGATCGAAGCCACTCATTTGCAGTTTCTGCTTCGGCGTTACTGAAACAGTTCGAGAAGCTGGTAGTTCTTCGTTTTATCTCACGAAAGACACGTTCGACGCTGTTCCGATTTCCGTGGCGTTCGTATCTGAAATCGAGGCCGTGGCGACGGCACGCGTCGTTCAGAGGTTTCGCACCATCGACGAGAAACACCGCGTCGTCAACGTCGTGTTTCTCGCGTAATTCGCGGAAGAACGCGTAAGCGATTACGTTCGTTCTTGTCGGCTCAAGCTTTGTATGGAGTAATTCGTTCGTCTCTGGATCAACCGCGGCGTACAGCCAATACTGCTCGTCGTTGAGTCGGATCACCGTTTCATCAACCGCAACGTGATCCGGGCTTCGACCCTCTTCGGGCTGTAGATCTGCCTTGTGAACCCAGTTGTGAACGGTGGATCGTGCCCGCTCAACACCGAATATCTCAAGAATAGAGACAGTATTCGAAAGTGATAGTCCAGCAAGATGGAGCTGAATACTGAGCTTCATAAACAGCCGCGGTGTTGCCTCTCGTTCCACAAAACCTAACTCGATTCGATCGATACAACCGTTGAGGCTAGCGTTTTCGGGCATGGATCACTCAGAAAACGCTACGCCTCACCTTTCAATCCTTATCTGAACATCGCCGAGTTACCAGCCCTGAAACGTCGCTACGACTGATTATCTGACACACTGCGAGACGTACAACAACCGGACAGGAGTCGAACGAGCGATGCAGTCAAGGACTGCGGCCTCGGACACGTCCGCGCCCGAGACCGCGTTCACGCACGAACAGAGGTGTTCATTGCGCTCTGTCTCCGGTTCGTTGTTGCCACCACCAACTACGAGAGAGGAAACGATCCGGGCTTTGAGAAGCTATGAGATGGATTCTATGACAGGCTCTACTGAGCAATCCGCTGACCAGAAAACCGGTGGCAGTCCCGCGCAAGATTCGCGCTGTGTATTCAGCAACACCTACAATTTGTTCTTGATCTCTGTCAATAGCGGCGTGCGAGATACAGAGCATGACGGCACCGTAGAAAGGGTAGTCGATAAGTGACTAGAATCCATTGGATAACTCTGCTCTAACTTTGATCTATAATTTTCATAGGTTATTTACATCAGCGTCCCGTTAAATCAATAAACTGGTTGATAACGTGTTTAAAGAAAATAACGAGTATCAACAGGAAAAGCTATTTTCGCCTGTAAAGAACCTTTCTACCAGTATTGAAGAGAAATTACAAAATCACTGGTCAACTCATTTTCATCAACATATATTTACTCAGATAGATGAAACAAAGTTCGAGCGGCTATACCACGACGGGTATAGCCGTCCGAACAAGCCCGTCAATGAGCTTGTCTCACTGGAGATTATCAAACACCTGCTTGGTCTCTCTGACGAAGAACTTGAATACGCCTATATCTTCGATTTTCGCGTCAGAAACGCACTTGGGAAAGAAACACTCGGCGACAACATCTGCCAAAAGACGTTCACCAATTTCCGCCGGCGGTTGATGGAACACGAAGAAGAGACTGGTCAGGATCTGTTACACGAGGTTTTCGAAGATCATCGCAACTATTTCCAAGAAGAGTTTGAGATCGATGCCAGTACGCAGCGGATGGATTCAACGTTTATCGAGGCGAACATCAAGCAACTCTCCCGTGTTGATCTCTTCGCCAAAGTTCTCCACAACTTCCTGTGCGATCTCCCTGAGGAGATCGTACAGGAGTTGCCCGCTGGTATCGACGAGTTCGCAGACACCGATAACTTGGAACTGTCCTACCAGCTTGAACCAGGCGAGATTCCAGCAACCATGGAAACACTCGCTGAGCATACCGCGTGGCTTGTTGATCGGTTCGAAGATGACGATGAATACGCCGAGTTGGAGAGCTTTGCTCATCTTCAGCAGGTTCTCGACGAACAGTGTTATCGCATTGCTGAACTCGAAGATGACGATGATGAGGACGATTCTGCTGACCAACGCCAGCCCGGTGACGACTCGTCACCGGACTGGCAACCACTCCGAACGTACACCTCTCCCGAAGAGAGTACCAACACTGAACAAAATGAAGAAAACACAGGCTCATCCGGAGAAAACGCCGATGACCAGTCCGATCACGTCGGGCTGAAAGAGCCCGACGAGATCGACAGTGGCACGATGCAAAACCCTCACGATGAGGACGCAACCTACCGCTCGAAGAACGGTGAGGACTATCACGGATACAAGGCGAATGTAGCGGAGACGTGCAATGGTGAGAATCCATTCCGACTCATCACTGCGGTTCGGGTCGATACCAACAACACGGACGACGGCGACCTCCTTGACGAGGACGTAACGACCCTCTCAACTGAGACTGGGTTACGTGACCTGCTCGTGGATGGCGGGTACACGCACAAGGAAGTAGAGAAGCGCTGCCGTGATCAGGAGATCACGCAGCACTTCTCTGGAATCGTCGGTCAACGGCCTGGAGCGGAAAAGATGTCGCTGGCTGCGCCGGAGTGGGACGGGACGAGAATGGTTGCGTGTCCTGCCGGACACGAACCATTCGACCAGAACCACTACGAAACCGGTCGTATTTCTGGAAAGATGGAGAAGGAGTTCTGTGACGAGTGTCCGCACAGAGAGAGCTGTTTCGTCAAGGAACAACAGAAACACTATAGCTACGGTTTCAGAGAACGGCGGGTAGAAATTGCGCAGCGACGCAAGCGGTTAGATGACCCGGCTGAACAGGAGTTTCTGAAGTTACGTGCCGGCGCTGAGTCGTTGATCAACGAGATGTATCACAAAGACGGGGAGAAAACGAAGTTCGCAGGAAAAATCAAGGTGAAAAACGGGTCAATAGCGAAAGCTATCGGGAGAAACCTGAAGCGAGCCTCCGGATTCTTGGAATCGGAGGCGAAGCAAGAGAAATCGGCGGGATAGTCGGGCAGACAATTCTGTTTGTCGCTGTCAGCTAGATCTTCTGTGGTGACGGCTCGCTTCCGGTGAGATATTCACTGGTGATTGGGGCGGGGTGTTCCCGGCGGAACACCCCTTTCTACGGTGCCCTCAGAGCATCCATCTTGTACCACGTACTCGACTGGATTCCGTCTGTGTGCTGGACTACCGATAGATAAACACGGGTTTTCAACCGAACTGTGTGGAGTCTTGATACCGGGCGTCACCAAACCCGAGGAGTGGGTAGAATATGAATGGTAGAATCGCCAGTCCGAGCCCGAACAAGACTCCTTTGCCGAACTTGCCTGCTACGTCAATAGCGATTTTGAGCAACGCAATGAGGTTGATTACGGGTATGAATAGTAAGATCAACCACCACCACGCATTCCCACTTACTTTGATCAGAACGTAGGTGTTGTATATTGGAATGATTGAAGCCCATCCCGGTTCGTCGGCCTTCTCAAAGGTTTTCCAAAACCCGGCAACTATCACGATGATGAGGGCCAACTGTACAACCAATCCGATGAGGCCACCGAGCAATTCGGCGATGCCGCCGCTACTATTCTGTAACGGAACAACCAGATTCAGTATTGTTGTCATCACCTGCACTGTTACTTTGCTGTCTCATAATACTTAGGTGGAAGTCGATTTGAAACCGGGTTAGGACCTTTTATCGATCAATACTGTGTACGCGCTGTCTATTCATCGCTTGGAGAATCATTTTATTCTGTAGCTGATAGGTCACCGAGTAACCGATGCAGAGATTGTATTTTGCAACGTGACGATTTTTCATCAGTTTCTGGCTGATCATTCGATAGGTCGAATGGTCTCAATGACCCGACGCTGAGCTTCCCGAGCTGCTTCGGAACAAATTGATTCAGCGTTGATAGGTGCTGAGACTCGCATTCTGATTGGATTGGAGTTAGTAGGCAAAAAGATAATGCGGAGAGTAGAGTCCATGATACCTTTAAAAACACGGGAACCCTCTATAGAGAGGTCGTATTCACTTGTTAGCTCCTCTCCGAATTTTTGATCTGTTTCCATTGTCTCAAGATTTGATACGGATGTTGTACCAGTTCGAACTGTCAATGTCCAGTCATTAGCCGAACGGCCGATTTGCTCTGACCCTACTTTGACAGTGGCACCAGGTGTACCCTCAACTCCATCAACAGTGAATGTTGCAGCTGTTGGAACTTCGAACGGGAGGTGCCACTGCTGCTGTCGGCGATGCTGTATCGGTACCGACGGCGTCGCAGCCCGAAGCAGGTGTCCGCTGACGGTGGCGACGAGCGAAAATAGCGGGGATCGGCGCAACCGATGTCGGGACCGCGCCTAATGCGTTTCGTGGGTGTGGTCTCGCAGCCCGTCGGCTGTCTCGAAGCTCTCGTCACAGACGGCACACGTGTTGTGGTGCAGCGCAACGTGTTGGGTAACGCCGACGGCGGCGTCGAACTGTGCATCGCAGGTGGTGCATGAGTATGCCATTGCAATATTAACTCACGAGAGATAGCATAAAAAGAGTTATTAAAAAGAGGGTGGGGAAAGTTGTGTGCGAGTATTAATTTTCGCCCGATTCTAACTAATGCCCGACGGACAGCGGTGAAACGAGCGTCAGCGCAGAGGCGCAAAAACCAGCACTACGAGGACACTCGGAGGAATCGATTGGCGTAGCCCGGTGCCCGTTGGGCGATTTATCGACGCGCTTCTCTGTGTACGAGAGTGGGAGCGACGGGCATGCTCCACCTGATGCTTCCGTATTACCGTCACTACCCTCATTACCACCGCCACCGCCACTACAGCCAGCGAGCACGACTGTTCCAATGGTACCCACACCTGACAACAGTGTTCTCCGTTGCATGAGTCCAAATACTATTAACCAATAATAAAATCATTGGGTAAATTATGATTGCACGGTTATCAGATCAGCATATCTCGTAGTATTATTATTTGATAAAGAATATCCATTCCTTTGCTCATGAGGTCGTGAGAAATACAAGATGAGTATGCTGAATATGCGCTGTCTATTCACCATCTGCCGAATGAACTCTCTGTTTTCTGTCAGGGACTCTCTAATCATTCCGATCAGGGGAGACTGAGAGTCTGGATAACATCTTTGTGAGTGTGTGACTATCCCAAGATATGAACAAGTCCGATCCATCGCAGGTGCGCATTGAGGATCGGGAAGATGCACTCCGACTGTTGACGACGAGCGAGATCTCGCTGCCGGATGGATTGACAGTCAGGAAAGTTCGGGAGCGTGGCGCATGGTGGCAGATCAATAAAGGGGACTTCAGTTTCCGTCTTGAACGGCACCCCTCTCCGCTGTTAGCTGCCTCAATAGCTGGAGGGCCAACACCTGCACGCTGGCACATTCGGACCCGCTATCGCTACCACCCCACCAGTGGCGAGTGGGAGGTGGCAGAGCTCACCCGCGAGTTCTCGTTCGATGCGACCCTCTTGATCGATTACGTATTTGAGCGCGGGGCAACACGAGAGCTCTGGCAGGACGCGGTTGCTCGAATTCAGGCGTCCGACGATCCTGAAACGGCGTTTGCTGAGGAGTTCGACCAGTTTATCGAGAGCTATCGCCAGCAGTGGCGTAACGTCCCTGCTGAGCAACGCACCGAGATGCTTGCCGTTCTTGAACAGGCTGCCCGCCACCGAGCAGGCATCGCTGAGGACGACTCGGAGTAAGTTTCTAGGCGGCATACACTGGATGCGCTGACCGAAGGTCTTCTGAGGATTCCAGCCTGAATCGCCCGCAGACATTTAGCACCTGACCCTCTCCATGCAGGTATGTCGTTCCGAGTTAGCTGGCATAATCTCATCGAGCGGTTGGATGAGCTGCCAGAGGGAGCTACTCTCCGGACGCCGCTGTCCCACGACCGGTTTCGGATCACCGATGTCCAAGAGCACCGCGTCGTGATCCAGTTTATACATAGCGGTGACTCACAGCCGCTCCAGCAGGACCAATTCGAGACACTATATCGCCGGATTACTGACTCCGAGGCGAGATTTGAGTTAGACCGACTCCCACCCAATGCGGACCCCTACCCAGCGGTGTGGAGTCTCCATCCACGCTTTGAGATCGATGAGGATGCCGGCGTAATCGTCGAAAAGAACGGGCCGACCACTACCCAGATTCTCGACGCTGGGGATGAGCCAGAGAGTGAGGAGAAAGAGCGGACTGAGCCAGACTTGGACGTATATGCGGATGCACTCTTGCTGGCTGATGTACTGGAGCGACACGAGGTAACCACCCTCGAAAAAATAGATACAGACGTGTTAGTGAATCTTTACACGCTGCTCTCGGATGTCCAACGGAACGCCAACGACCTCCGACAGGATGTGAGCGATGTGCTTCTCAACCGGCTCCATCACGATCAACCCGTCTCTGGACCGTTTGGGTCCGTCCAACGGACGACACGCAGAAATCGGTCGCTCAAACCCGATGAAGAGGTACTGGAAACGCTGGAAGAAGCCGGAATTGAGCGCGAGCGCGTGCTGGGCGTCGACCGGAGCAAAGTGGACGACGCAATTGAGGTCACAACCCTATCTGACAGTGACGTGTACGACATCGAAGAATCAGAGTATGTCCGGAAGGCCGAGGTTGACGAGGAACACAAAGAAACACGGTTGCAGGGGCTGAAAGACCAGCTGGCTGCTACAGAGGGGAGCGAGGCGGAAGAGCTCCGTGAGGAAATCAAAGAGCTTGAAAATCGGATCGCGGAGCTAACCGAATTCAAATCCGGCTCACAGTTTCACACAAATACCCGAGGAGGACCGTGATGAAACAGTGACCGTCGTCAGTAAGGACGTATGATGGTGTTTCTCACGAATGCATCCTCGAGTACGTGCAGGACGCATATTTGACTGCGGGACGAATTTCAGCGCAATCAGAATGATGATTCTGTAGCAGCTGGGTGATTGTTGGCTTGCCAGTAGTCTTCCGTGTTACAGCTACTGTGGCTGGACCGGCTCTTCGCATTCGTAGCACTCCGCAAAGAGGCGTTTTTCCTCTTCAACCTCATACTCGATGAGTATCGCTCCGGCTGGAACAGCCGACCCACAGAATGGACATGTACCGAGTTCCGACACTGCATTGGACATGATGTGATGAGTGACTTGGAGCGTGTGACAGGACTCCAAGTACCACAGTGATCTACGCACCCCGCTTTTGTATAACCAATGAGAGTCCAGCGGAAGTAATAGGCGAGATCAACTCTATTGCCGTGGTGAGAACTCAACTGCGTACTCCTTCACTAATTCAATCACATCGTAGACATGGATACCCGACTTGAACCACAAGACACGGTCATCCAGTCCATCGAAATCTTCAGACGAGCAGTCCAACCGCTCAGACACGGCGACAATAAGGTTGTCTCGGTCAGCGTTCCGTATCTTCGCCAGTTTTTCATTCAGATACTCGGGCGTCCAGAATCCGACAATCTCGAATACCACTCGGCGTCCATCAGGGTGTTCGATAGCGAAGTCCGGGAGCATTACCTCTGCTCCTAGATCCAGTACGTCATCCTCACGGACGAGTTGCCAGTCAGTGTTGGCACGTTCCCACTTTTGGGCAAGTGTGCGTTCCACATCGGAGTCAAAATCGCTCTGAGCCGAGTAGTGCGAGGAGAGTTCGTCCGTGTGGTCAAGCTCAAACGAGAGCGTTTGACTCGTTGCTCCTCCATCGTCATCAAGAATATCAGCTTCCATCTCCCAACGGTCGCACAACGGGAGAGCTGGAAGGAAGTTTGACATCCGTATTCCGTATTTCCTCGATTTCGAAAAAAGAGACGCTGCTCCATCCAGAATGGCCTCGTACCCGTCAGCAACGTCAGTACTGGAAACGCGGTTGCCGTTGGCGTCGATTGGATAGATGCGGTGCATCAGCCCAAACAGTTTCACGTAGCTGAACACCGTCGCAAACGAGTCCCAGACTCGTACCCGCATCTCTGTCGCATCGTACAGTACTGCTTGTGCCAGAGCGAGATTGTAGCGTGTGAGAAGCCAATCGACCGTTATCGTATCCTCAGCATACGATTCCTCACTATCTCCAGTCAACCGTGTCGTGGTTGTCCCGTCGTCAGCCTTCTCATACTCATCGGACGTACGGTGTCCGAATCGTACAAGTCGCTTGTTCTCCTCTAAATCGGCGTACATGCCTCGGTAGCAGTCTTCGAGTGAGATTCCGAGCTGGTCAGCAACAGCACTGTACACCTCCAACTTTTGTGTGTCCTCACCGAGCGTGGGCTGACGTGCAATCGGGTACGAATCGTTCGCTTTCTCAAAAAGCCGCTGCCGGATCTCCTGTGGATCTACTGGTGCGACGGTTTCGAATTCGCACTCGTCTTTCAGGAGTTTCGCCAGCCCTTGTACGATCTTGTAGTCCGTGTCTACGATAGTGAGTTGGTCTATCGTCTCCTCCAGCCTACCCTTGGATTGTCCGAGATGCTCCTCGAAGATTTGGATGAGTTCTGTTGCGGTCTCTCGGTACTGCTGGTCGTCCGCGTCGATGAACAGCGGGGAGATAGTTCCGTCGTACGTACGTGAGCGGGCGAGGTCAGCTGTCAGCATTAGCACTCACCCCTTTGCGTCGCCGTTCAGACACGTAGGTCTCCATCGTGTCTTCCGTGATGATTTCGTAGAGTCGGGCTGGCTGGCGGTCGTCTGTTGGACGCAGAATCCGTCCCAGCCGTTGTGCGTACTGTCGTTTCGATGCACTTCCAGAGAGGATGACACCTACGTTTGCAGACGGTACGTCGATTCCCTCATCCAGCACCTGCGAAGTAGCAAGCATCGAGTACTTTCCTGTTCGAAATCGCTCTAGAATCTCTGTTCGCTCCTCAGTCTCGGTCTGATGCGTGATACAGGGAACAACAAACTCTTGAGAGATCTCGTATGCAAACTCGTTGTTCGCTGTAAAGATGATGGTACGGTCGTCGTGGTGTCTCCTCAGCAGATTATCCAGCGTATCGAGTTTCTTTTCGGCGGTCCGAGCAATTTTCTCGGCTCGTTGTTTAGCGATGAGGGCGCGTCGCCCCTGCGGATCGTATGACGTGCGCTTGAGAAATTCCTGATAGCCGCTCTCTTTCCAGAGATCAAAATCATGACTGTCGACGTAGTCGCGGTAAATCTGGTATTCCTCAGTATACTGCTCCCGTTCCTCATCAGTTAGTTCCACGCTGAGATGGAGCGTCTCGTACTCGCTGAGATACTCCCCGGCAAGTTCGTCGACTCCTTCTCGATACACAACCGTGCCCAACAGCTCCTCTAGTTCTTCATGTTTGCCGTCAGCACGCTCGTAGGTAGCCGTGAGTCCAAGTCGATACGGAGCAATCGTCATCTCAGGGATCTGTTGGTAGGTCGGTGCCGGAAGGTGGTGTACTTCGTCCACCACGAGAAGCCCGAACCGGTCGCCGTAGTCGTTGATATACCGGTACGCAGAGTCGTAGGTCGTCACCGTAATGTTGGTCACATTGTGGCTTCCACCGCCCAAGACGCCGATTCCATCAGGGAGTTGATTCCCGAAAGCGTTTGTGAGAGTGGCGTGCCACTGGTTCATCAGGTCGATAGTCGGCACGACAACAAGCGTGCTGACACCAGCATCAGCAATTGCTTGGACGGCGAGAAACGTCTTTCCGCTTCCTGTGGGGAGGATCACACTGCCCTGACGGTTGTTATCCTGCCACGCTGAGAGTGCCTCCTGCTGGTAATCACGGGGTTCGATAGCGACAGAAGGCGTGAGATGGAACTTCGAGTACGCACGAGCCTCGTCTTCCAATTCAGTCACAGTTCCCATTGGCTGTTCAAGGCTGGCTTGCCCATCAGATCCACTCACCCACTCTCGAATGTCACGGTAATGGTGTGCCTGTGCTCGGTACTCATCAACACGGTCGTCCCACTCAGCATACGGCACAGACTCAGGAGCGTCTTCAACAAGGAGTGTCCCGTCATCAAACGAGAGACGCATTCAACTCTCTTTATGTAGGTCGGATACTTGTCGTTGCTGGAGTGGAGAACGAGGAAGTGACTACACCGAAAGGTCGTCAGCGATTGAGCGCAATTCGCTCTTTGTTGGTCGCCTCCCGATCTCGACTCTACGGTCGCCAACCCAGAATCCGAACTGTTGGTGGTTAACATCGAAGTGGAGCCCACAGGAGACATCCGGGTCGGCTTGGTCGTACTCTGCCTTGCTCACGTTCTCACCATCTCGGAGTGTCTCTAAAAGGTACTCGGCAACGTGTGGGCGTTGCTTCAGTGCTAAGATATGGTCAGTTGCTACGTATTTTAGGACATCTTCACCTGTATCGTATTCATCGCCCATGAGATAGAACTCGCCCCTGTAATCGTGTGATTCGATGGTAACACTGAGAGCATACGTCGCGGTCATATGCTACTATTACCGTTTTGAGACACAAGCATTACGACTGGGGTTTCTGTAGAGAGAACCAATGGTGCCAGACAGACGATCAGATCCAATCGAAATAGGGGCGCTTGAACAGCAGTTAGCAACTGCTGACGATGGGGATGTGGCGGCACTCATGCAGGCAGTAGCAACGTATGAGGCTGGGCTATCGTCAGCACACGAACAAGGGGAGTCCGACCGCTATCAGGGGATTACCCGTGCGTATCGGGAACGACTCATCGCTGTGCTTGATGATGCTGTACTAGTGGAGGATTGGGAGTTGCTTGAAGAGTTTCTTGACGCCTATCACCCGGACACATCAGACGAGTTCCCCCATGTGACGACAGTCCTTCAGAATGTCACGGGTCGGTATCTGATCCGGACCCGACTCACAGAGGGTGTAACAGAGATTCCAGTCAAATCGTTGGAGTTCTTCAGTTCAATTCTTGATCGTGTCGAAGGCGACGGATACGATTTCATCAACGAGGGAGTCCATCCGTACGGTTGGGGGATCGGACATCCTGATCACGCTGTTGCAGACACCATTCACCAGCATGCCTCGAAGGACATCTTTATCGTAAATCCAATGCTCGAACATGCATTCTACGCGGACCAACACGCGGCTATCGACTTACTGGAACGAATCGTGAATGACGACAACATCAGCAGAAGCTTTGCCCATCCACGAGGAGAAATATCCGAAACCCGCCATCTTTTGGATGCACCCGCCGGAGCGGTGAGTGAGTTTTCGCCGACGATCCCGCGCTACTGGGAATGGCAGGAGGAGTTTGACTTCGAATTTAGGCTTGATGATGATGTTGAGCAACGGATACGGAAGCTCGTGAGTAACGAGGGACTGGATAATGAACTCTCGGGCGACTGGGAGATTGCTGACCTAACTCTGTGACCAGTCTCGGAATTGTACCATTACTCACGAGCCAATTTGCCAATATTTACTACTCTGACCCGTTAACACCGGATTGTATGACAGACCTGATCGTCAATAGCGGGGTGCAGGATGCACTAGAAGACCACCCAGTTGCAGCAGATTTCTACGATGCTCTGGATGAAGAAGTAGCCGAACTTATTGAGGAAGCCTCCCGTCGTGCTGAAGCGAACGACCGCAAGACTGTCATGCCACAAGACTTGTAACGGTCTGAGAGTTCACTAACGATCCATTCTAGCCGAGTCAGTACAGCGCAAATCTGAGCATCCTGAGATTGTGAACTCCTGTGTAGTTGGACGAAGTGGTCCTGCTGTTGTGTGTACCATCGTGATCGGTTACGGCAGTTGGGCAGAAGCAATCCTGAAAGAAACCCTAGGTCAATATCAAAGGACTACTGGTAGTTTCTCCACGCTGTGACCGTATAGTCGGAGGCGGACAACACGAGCCACGGCGTTCCATATTCAATAACTACTAGTAGATCGTGCTGACCCGAAAGTCGGTAGAAGACAGCGAGATATCGGTACACTCAGCAGTTATCGGTGGAGATCGCATCCGGCTGTGGAATACAGGGGATGTACAGCGCTCGACGGTTACCATTGGAAGTGGTCTATGGATGGTATCACTCACCGAGAGGCATTGTCATCAGAAACCCGACTGGAAGCGACTGCTGAATATAGAGGATGTATCTCACACGGAATCCAAACCGAAGTCAAACCACCCGTCCGGAACGCAGGTGCGAGCGCGGGTACGGATACCGGACGAGCGTTTCGACCGGGGCTGGCGGAGTGTGCTGCCGCGATTAGCCCTCCGGCACGGCAGCCTGCAGTCCGAACCAGTGTTCGACGGTCCCGGTCGCGTCCGGAACGGGGACGAGTGACACCCGATTCGTGAACGAAGTGCCGTCCGCACGGTAGTTGCACAGTTCGACGGTAATCCCGTCCCAGCTCCGGGTCGCGTCTCGGAGGTCGGCGACGGTAGCGCGACCGGTGTCGGGCCCCTGTAACTGCCGCAGGTTCTCGCCACGGAGTTCCGACAGCGAGTACCCGGTCAGCCGGCGAGTTGCACGGTTCGCATACAGGACGGGATTATCGCGGTACGCCGGGCCGCTGAGCACGACGCCGAGCGGCGCATCCGCCAACGTCCACGCACGCCAGACGAGTCGCCTCGCGGGTGGCGCTACGCGTCCGATGGCGGACGGCGGATCGAACGTGTCCGGCTCCGTCCCGAGTCGGTCGGCGTCGAATCCGTGCGTGGCCGCGAGTCGGGTGACTGTCTCGCGAAACGAGCCGAGATCCGCGGTGAGCGTCTCGCGGAGCGTCGCGCGCAACGCCGGACGCGGTGTGGGCCCTCGATCCATACCGTCTCCTCCGTGCACGCGTTCATAACGGTAGCGACCGAGGAGCGCACGTCAGCGGGGCCAACTGAGACTGGCACCGGCTTTTATCACCCTGAGGCCGTGGTGGACATCATGCACCGCCGGACGCGGCCGGCTGGCTGGTACGGCTGCCGATGTCGTCGATGACATTTGAATCATAGCATATGGTAGCACCGACATAGCCGACTCGGGTGAATATTACCTCGACGCCGACCGACTCCACACGTTCGTCGACACGGTCAAGCGCACCGCCGAGGACCACGACGACGTTCCGGCCCTCCTGAGTGCGCTCCGGGACCCGTTCGCGGACCTCCTCGCGGCTGACGACTGGCTTCCCGACCGCTATCGCAACCTCCCACTGGAGGGCTACGACAACAGGAGCGATATGGGCGGTGACATCGCACAGTGGCTACTCTACCGACAGAACGAGTCCCTCTCGATATCCAGCCTCGTCGTCCCGCCAGGTGTCGAGACGCCCGTCCACGATCATCTAGCGTGGGGGCTCGTGGGTCTCTATCAGGGCACTCAGCAGGAGACGTTCTTTCGCCGTGTAGACGACGGCACGGCCGACCAGGGGCACGCCGAACTCGAGCGAGTCGAGACGCGACGGGCCGGCCCCGGTGACTGCTACGAACTGATCCCGCCGGACGGCGACATCCACTCGGTCGAAACGACGTCGGACGTACCGAGCGTGAGTATCCACGTCCTCGGTGCCGACATCGGGTGTATCCCGCGGCACGCCTTCGATGCCGACGCCGATTCGGTGAATTTGTTCCAGTCGGGCTACACGAACGTCGACTGTGAGGAGATGGTCGACGACGACGGTCACGGGCACGTCCACACGCACGACGAACTCCCCTGAGGTGGCGCACGGCGGTCACCGCCGCTCGGATCATGGACTCAGCGCATCGATATTCACTGTGATGACCGTCGGGAGCACTTACGCCGACATCCACAGCGACCATGGGGAGATCGAATTTCTCTCCCGATCACTCCACCGTTTGGCCACCCGGAGAGTCATCGAAACGGGTCCGAGAATTCGACGGGTGGGGCAGAACTCCCCGAGGGAGTAATCCTGGAAATCGACCCTAACGTCGGCGTCTACTCCGGGCGCGTCTACTACCAGCTCGGCGTTCCGAGCGATCTCCACGCCCACATCTTCGCGGTGCGCCGCGTCGGCGGGTGTGTCGGATACAGTCCCGAGTACGCCTCGGACGACCGTCTCGTCCGGACCCCGTCGGCTACGACGCCGGGCACGCGGTTGCGCCGCCGCCGCAGCGTCCCGCCGCAATTTTACCTGTTACGCTCCTCAGAACGAATGGATGAGTACCCACGTTGCAATCGTCGGTGCATACGGCAGCGCCGGAGTCGCGGCCGCACAGCGACTCGTCGACGTCGACGGCGTCGAGTTGACACTTGTCGACGATGGCGACCCCGGCGGCGGCCTCTGTATTCTCCGTGGCTGTATGCCCTCAAAGGAAGTCCTCTCGGCCGCCGAACACCGCTTTGCGGCCCGGCACGACCCCCGCCTCGACGGCCCGCTCCCCGATGTCGACTTGGGGGCGGTCGTCGAGCGCAAGGACGAGCACACGAGCGATTTCGCCGCCCACCGGCGGGCCGCCGTCGAGGCGCTGACCGAGCGCGAGGGCATCGAGTTCCGCCACGAGCCGGCGGCGTTCGTCGACGACCGGCGCCTCGAGGTCGGGGACCGGACGATCGAACCGGATTACGTCGTTGTCGCCACCGGCTCGACGGTCAGCCTCCCGGACCTCCCCGGCATCGACGATGTCCCCGTTCGGACCAGCGCCGACGTTCTTGACGCGACGGCCTTCGGTGACTCCGGCGTCGTCATGGGCTTCGGTTACGTTGGGATGGAACTCGTTCCCTATCTCGCCGAGGCGGGTGGAATGGATCTCACCATCGTCGAACACGATGCCCGTCCGCTGGACGAGGCCGACCCACCGTTTGGCGACGCCCTGCTCGAATACTACCGCGAGGCGTTCGGCTTGACCGTCCTCACCGAGACCAACGAACGGCGCGTGGAACCGACCGATGACGGTGGTGTTCGGTTGTTCGTCGACGGGGACGAGGAAGGGAGCGAGCGGGCCATCGAGGCCGACGAACTGTTCGCGTTCACTGGGCGTCGCCCCGCACTCGACGGGGTGGGACTGGAGCACACCGACCTCGACCCGGGTCCCGGGTGGGTCGAGGATACGATGCAAGCGCGCGACGACGACCGGGTGTTCGTCGTGGGCGACGTCAACGGGAGGGAACCCATCCTCCACGTCGCCAAGGAACAGGGGGTCACCGCCGCGGCGAACATCCGCGCCCACCGGGACGGCGACCTGCTCGAACCCTACGAGAACGTCCACCACCACGTCGTATTCTCCGGGCTCGGCGTTCTCCCATTCGCCCGCGTGGGCCACTCTGCGACGACCGCCCGGGAGGCCGGCCACGACCACGTCGTCGTGACGCGGGAGGCATCGAGCGACGGTGTCTTCAAAACAAAAAACGTCGCCGACGGCCTCGGGCGCTTGGTCGTCGGAACGGACGGAACGGTGCTCGGCTGGCAGGGCCTTCACTACCACGCCGACGCGATGGCCAAGACGATGCAGGTCGCCGTCGAGTTGGGGCTGGATGTCCGCGACCTCCCGGACCGCGCTTACCACCCGACGACGCCCGAGATACTCGACGGGCTGTTCCGTGACGCTGCCGCTGAACTGGGGGACTAGCCTTCGCGTCGCCGCTGTGCGCCTGCACGAGCTTGATCAGCTGACCCGTGGTACAGTAACTCGTGGGCGCTACATCGGAGGACGTTTGTGATGTCCGTGGGGACGCGTTCCGGCCGAATGGGAACTGAGACGCCACGTCCAGACCGCCGGACTCGCGACTGAGCCGTCCGGGAGATGCCGTTCGGCGGGGGCTCCGGGGGCCTCGGTGGCGGATACGGACCACTTGAGGGTCATCCGTCGTCGATACAGCTCCGTCTGATAGCCCATCTGCTCTCAAAAATCGGCGATTAGATACTCAAACTCGGTCGGATCTATAGTAGCGTTTGGAACTGTTTGCACACCTGATCCTCAGACTGCATGCAATCAGGTGTGCGATGACTTACAAAGGCTACTATATTTCGCACAGTTTTGAGAGTAGCGCGTTCGCCATGCGTGCATGTATGTATGAGTGATAAATAGTGTAGACACTATCAGAAGCAGGTGCTACGTATCCTGCACAGGTAGGGATACGAGATAGAGCAGTACGCATAATGAGAAAGGGTGGGTCTGTGATAATCAATCACTCCACGGCTAAACTCGGCTCAGACGGGGTTCCTTTCCTGTGCTACTTTTCATTCGCTCACCACTTCTCAACTATTTCGTCGGAATCCAACGTTACGTGGAAGTACGTGGCTACCCTCCCCGCTTGTCTCGGACAGTATGACCGTTAAGTTCTACATCTTCAGGTAGTTCGTCTTCGTCAATTCCTACGTACCAAAGGTATTCCCCGTTTCCATCTTCAGCCGTGGCTCTGAAGATTACCGTATCTCCGTGGGCCAAGACGAGTGACTCGTACTCCTTATTTCTCCGCTTCCACATCTGCCACGCAGACATGAACGAATCATCTGATCCAGCGAACGCTTTAGACGTGATTTGTTGAATACAACTGTTGAGCATATCAAAGTATTTTATTATGCTTTATGAGCATTAACTGACTCTTTATTATCCCACTGATTAACACAGGTGATACATTGAGATTACCGATGTACGACGAAACGTTGCTTTCGCTGAGGTCGTCGACCGGCTGAGTTACTACGAATGATTTCTCGTTGTGCGGTCACCACACCTGAGAACTGTTAGTAGTCCGCTCCGATGACGCAGCGGATACGCACCGGTTACCTGCCAGAAATAGTGTGACCGATACAGAGAGTGAATTCAGAGGATGAGTCTCTCATAGAGGCGACTTATGAGGTGCTTTGTACTCACAATACCGGACACGGTACTGAACAGTCCGCTATGAGTTACCCTATCTGCACTGCAAATACGATCTGATCGTTCAGTAGAATGTGAAGCGGTTGACCGGCGTCATTCCACTCTTGACTCTCTGAGTAGGGTGATTCTCCAGTGTCGTCAGTATATGTGACTTCTACGTCGTAGTCACTGTCCATTATCACCTCATTGTTGATTTTCTGTCTCGAATGGGGGTCCATATCGAGACTGTTGTCAATATTCGACGACTCGGCACCGCGTTGCGTGACCGTCACCTCAACTGTCCGCGATACCTCTGCTTCGTTATGAAGAATCACATCAGTCGCGCCTCGATTACTCCCGGGTCCATCAACACAGCCAGCAATTCCGGCAACACCGGCTATACCCATACCAGCAAGGAAGGTTCGTCGTGATCGCGTCAAACTCATACACCGGGTTCGAAGCACTGCAGTAAAAGAGCCGTCTTTGCTTCAATCTCTCTTTGTGTCTATTTAGGTCCGACCGACTCGCGCCTTCTATCTTGCACTGACGCTATCGACCCATCCATTCTCTATCATAATCGTCGTGACCGACTCAGAGCGTGAGTTCAGTACGAATCGCAGGGTGCGACTCGTTTGTATTTCGGGAACTTCGCGTGACAAAAATAGCGATTTGATGCACCACCACCTATTACTCACAGCCGGGCTTCTCTCCTGTATGGAAGCGAAGGAGTACGCTATCCTGTTCGTGTTAGACGTGTTAGCGACAGTAGTTGGGATCTTTTTGTATATCGGTATTGGTGGTTCATTCTGACTGGCCAGGGAGAACTGACCGTTCCCTAACCTGTATCTGTCCGTCCTGACCAGATCGTGGGAGACTATCGCTAATGACCGATTCGCGCGCTATCTCTCAAAAAGTACTCATGCTGGATATGACAAATAAAAGAGGATTTTTAGTCTTCCGGAATTTTATACAAGCTGGCTTTAAGAGTTTGATATGGCCTCTATTCCAGAACCACAGTCTGTTACAGACTACGTCGCAGATGGTGCACGTATCGCGGCAATCCTCCTTATTTGGGGTGTGCTTGCTGCGTTTTTCAGTTACGGTGTGACTGAACTCACAACCTCCTTTGAGCGAGTCTTTACGCAGCTTGGAGGGCTATTGGCGATAGTAGGCTTTCTCAATGCCCTTCTCTACATCCTCTATCGTACTGTCGATTACTGGTACGAAGCAGCGTGACAATGCCACACATGTAGCGAACTGTTTGCTGAATATGCGCCTTGTATCTTGCATGACGGATAGAATATCATTAGAATCTGGTAGAAAGCGGGTAGGTTTCGCTCGTTATGATGGGGTGTAGGCTCGGTCTGTACGCAGCCAAGCTGTTCGTCTTGACTCAAGCCGGACAGACTAAACCAATCGGTACCTAATTGTATTCTGTATGGAATCATTTATTGTAAGCGATGCTGCAGCGGACGTTTCGGATGATGAAGAGTCAATTGAAAAACTTCGAACTGATGCCGTCAGCCTCGAAATAATGACCTTTGAGGAGGGCGACGAGGATCCGATGCATGCCCACGGCGAAGATGAGATCTATCATGTTGACTCCGGGAACGCAAAACTCAACGTTGAGGGAGAGACCCGCGATGTCTCTGCGGGTGACGTGATCCATCTTGAACCGGGAACCGATCATCAGTTCCTTGAGTTTGAAGACAAACTTGTTATGACTGTGCTGTACGCTCCAGCTAAGGGATCGGCTGAGTAAGGCTCAGCCGTCTTGATATCAAGTTGTATCCGAGACAGATTCCTGTCAATAGTAGTGAAATCGTCCTAACCTAAATCAGTGAGTTGAATTGCCTCACCTGATGTAGTTGCGATCTGGCCAACGAAGGCCGTGGGCACTGAGCCCTGTGTGTAGCCGACGTTTTCATCTGCGAGCCACTGTGGGATAACGTCGTTGCCAAGGATGGGTCGTTCGCGAGCGGGTACCATACTGAACAGAGTGCAACGTTCACACACATTCGAGGACAGCGGCGTGACACGGTATCACTCCGAGTCACACGAGGATATGAGGGGCGTCATTGATCTGATCAAATGACCATGGAACCAATCGAAACGCAGTCTCCTCTACACACAGCGATCCCTGACACAACGTTAGTTTCAGGGGTGGTAGCCAATACCATACCTGTTGTTGGGGTACTCGCGTTCGATATGTTGGCCCTGTAGTTTCGGCATACACCGGTTGATGCAGACCGATAACCTCGTAGAGTTAGCCGAGGAGTATGCAGTGCAACCACGCAATTGGCTCGCTGTCTGTTCGCTGTTGCTGGGGCTGAAACGGTGGTACACAGTATATGGCCCTACACTCCAATCAACTACCTGCAGATGAGATTCAACAGGAAGCAGATAGCTGGCATAACCGCTGTGGCACTCACTGTAGTGTATAGCCTTCGCCGCTGGCGTGATGACTCCGCCACTGTAGACGACTCCGAGTTCGATCCTGAATAGACGGCTCCAATTGCGGACTGATAACCGATCGAAATACCACCAATGGACTACGAATTCTCACACCGACCGTCGTACACGCACTTGACCGTCTCACTACAACAGGGTGAATCAATCATCGCTGAACCCGGTGCGATGGTCGGTCACTCGACGACTGTTGATGTCGAGACTGAAACGAGCCGCGATGGATTGCTCAGTTCAGCTAAATCGATGCTGGGCGGCGAATCGATGTTTACCAACACGTTCGTTGCCAGAGAGGGGTCAGGACAGGTTACCCTGGCACCGCCAACACCAGGAGACATGATGGCCCACGAACTCAGGAATGGAACACTGTATTCGACTGACGGGGCGTTTGTCGCCGGAACAGAAGGTATTGATATCGATTCGGAGGTCGGTGGTCTCAAATCGATGCTCAGCGGGGCCGGGATCACGCCGCTCGCACTGAAAGGTAGCGGCACAGTCTTTATTGACGCATACGGCGGCCTTGAGAAGTTAGAGTTGGCCGCAGGCGAATCGTACGTTCTGGATAACGAGCATCTTATCGCGTGGGATGACACGATCGAGTACTCCACTCGACGGGTTGGCGATCTAAAATCAACGCTGTTGAGTGGTGAAGGGCTTGTCTTCGAGTTTACTGGCCCTGGGACAGCGTGGTACCAGACCCGTGATATGGACTCACTGGTGGAGGTCATCGCTCCGCGACTGCCGAATCAGGACTCAGGCAACGGCATTGAGTTGGAATAAATGGTTGCCTGAATGCAGTACTCAGCTTTGAACGTTAGCGTCGGCTGTTGAGTGAACGAAGAGGTGATCAATATCTTCCATCAGGTCGTCGACGCTACGATCATCGTTGTCTCGAACCCACGAGAGAAGGTTGTACACGGCTTCTTTCAGGGAGTGTTCGAGGTTCGCTCGAAGCGATGACGCTTTCGAGCGAACCGTCCCCAAGGCGCTCAAGTCGGGATCAAGACGGACGAGACTGTAGGCAGCCATCAGAAGGTGCCAGTGCCGACTGGCACCTTCGTCGGTCTGCATCTCGCAGTCTCCCAAGCCGAGATCCTGCTTCGAGTCCTCGAAGAACGTCTCGATGCGCCACCGCATCCCGTAGGAGCGGATAATGTGCTCGGTCGGTGCGTCGATCTTGTTCGTGGCGAGGTACTTGACCGGGTTCTTTTCGTTTTCTTCGTCAGTTTCTTTCTCAGCGAGGACCAGCTTCACGTCTCCCAGTTGGGAGACGGGAAGCTTCTTTGTCCAGATGTGGTAGGTTTCGTCCTCAACGTTACGCTCGACCGTGTCGATGCGCTCTGCCAGCGCATCGACGCTGATCTCTTCGCCGGCGTAGGTCACCTGTCGGTTGCTCCGGAGCGGGCCGATCCAGTCTTTGTCGTAGGATTCGATGCGTTCAGGAAGGTCAGAATCGTGGGCGAACCACGAGTCGAAGAGGTAGGTGTCCGCCGGGACACCTACCTCGTCTTCGAGTTCGGTGACGATCTCGCGGGCGAGATCGTACTTGGTGTCGTGATTTTGGTCGTCTTCGTCCTGTTTTTCGTAGAGGCGGAAGGTGAGTGGGTAGGCGGTTTTGTCGTCGGCGTAGAAGGCGTAGATGAGGTCTTGGCCCCAGACAGTGTCACCTTCAGCGTGATCGTAGAAGTGGCCGACGCCGGGGACGTCGTCCCCGGCTTTCTCGGTAATCGTGTCGTCGAGGATAATGTAGCCATCCTTTGACCAGCGTGTTTCACCGTGTTTTTGGAGTTCTTCGAGGCGTTCGTGGTTGAATTGCTGTTCGTCCCAGTTGTACTCGGTGAGGAACTTGTTGAGAGCGCGTTTGTCTCCAGCTGGAAGGACTTCGCGTGCGATGCCTGCCACGGTCTTGTTGCTGGCCGCAACAAGACCGGTGGCGTAGGTTTTCGCGTGATGACATTGCGCAGATGACAACGACTCAAACTCGTCGAACACGTGCGTGCACGACAAGAAGTCCGTAATCGGCATCATCCGTTTTCGCTACCGCCTACGTCACGCTCCTACTTCAACGTTCAAAGCTGAGTTACTGGATTTAGCGATGCGGCGATGCGACTCATTGAATACGTCGACGTGATCTGGCTGAACGACGACTACATCGAGAAGATGTTCGAGGTCGAGAGCACTACGAGCATCTATAGCGGTATCCTCCGGATGACGGACTTCGTGGTCAAGGTGCCGAACTTGGCGGTCGATATGCACATCGTTGCACCCGCCGAGGATGAGGAACAGGTCCGGAGACAAATGACTCGTCCGACGTTTCAGCACGTCATGGATCGGGCACAACACTGTTCGCTCCAGTATCTCTCCTTCCAAGAAGTTCGCAATAAGCGCAGTTTGGTAGAGCAGGCTGGTCCGTTACAAGCTGTTTTCTGAAACCTGTCGGGGTCTTCGCTTCAGGTCGGCCTCAGTCGGGAATTCGGACACCGGTGGTCTGATTCTATTACTTGCTATGTAGCAAATAGACTTACAAATATAGAGCCACAACCGACTTATCGTGCAGCAAGAACTGATAGACGTGACTCGCCCCGAGTCGGCCTATCTCAACGCCGTCCGTGACCACGAGCCTGCGGCGACGAGCGAGATCGCCGACTCCGTCGGTGTGACCAGGCAGGGGGCGGACTATCGACTACGACAGCTTGAGGACGAGGGGAAGGTCCAGAGTAAGATGGTGGGTAACTCTCTCGTATGGATGCTCGTCGACGAGGAGTGAGCGTGCCAACGGTCTATCCGGCGTTGTGGGGGCTACAGTCAATCCTCGTCAGCATCAGTCGACGTCGCCGAAGGCTCCCCTGTGTCTTCTACAGGCCTCGAACTATCGCGTTTGGGGAGCCAATCTGGCACCGAGTGGCCGCCACTTCGGAGGGAGTCGTAATAGTCAAACAGGTCTCCATCATCAACCTTGCCAGCGTAAATGAGCTGAGCGATCTCAAACCGGTCGAGCTCCGGATCACGTTGTTCAAATCGTTCGAGCAGTTCGTTTTCCTTTGCGTCGTCAGGCAGTACCTTCGAGACGGGGACGGAGGGTCCGTCTCTTTCTGCCTCCTGATCCGAGCCGAGTGCACCGTCCGTGCGTTCATACAACCGCTGCGCATATTTTGGGTCCAGATTGCCGTCGGTGTGCAAGAATTTGATATATGCTGTTTTCTCGATCTCGGTGAGTTCATCAAATTCGCCCGTTCGTACCTTCTCAGTGATCCGAACAAAGTCCAGGTCTTCGGGCTGAGTCTTCTCCACAAGGATGGAGTCGTTTTCAAGACGGACCGTGACATAGGTGAAATCTGGCGACGAGCCTTCTGGATCGTACTCAGCCCGTCGGATCGCATTCTTGAGGATAGAGGCAAACCGATGACGCCCTTCTTTTTTCCCTCTATCTGCGTAGACAACTGCCCGATACAGGATCGACAACGCGGCAGTGATACCCTTTTGATCGGAAGCAGCCAATTCCTCAAAGACCAGTTCAAAATGCTTCTCAGGAAGTCTGTCTTGGAGCAGCGAGAAGTCGTGTACTGCAGCGGTAAGCCGCTTTCTGATTCGGGTATACATCGTTCGCGGTTGGGCCGGATCGCGCTCTCCGCGAAGTGCTTCTCGTTGTCCCTTCGTCAGGATCGATGTGGGTCTATCTTCTCCCATGACAAAATAATCTGTAGCGTTGCTACTAAGAACTTGTGGGTGTATATGACTGCATATGGCACAGAGTCAGGACGATCCGTTCACCTCGTTGGGCGCACGACGGTCCACCGTCGACCACCTCGAGGAGATCAAGCCCTACGAGTCGATGAGTTGGGACGAGTTCCTGGCCGAGATGGCCGAGGTCTACGAGAACAGAGAGTAATGACTCTCACGACCGTTGCACTGGACGCCACGACAGGTGCGGGACCCAAACCAGCCCTGTACGTGGCGAACCATACTGCCGACGACGCCATGCAGGCATCGTCACGCCGTATTACGTGCCGGCGTGACATGGCCTTTTCGGCGTCGTCCGGTTTTCGCCGGGCCGCAACCGGCGTCATCGATGAATACTGAAAACGGAACTCAGACGACTGCAACGAAGTGTTCAATCGGTTGGATCGGTAAGTCCGACCGTTTCGGCTATCCGACAAGTGTCGAACCTGAAGACATCGACGGGACCGACGAAACGGATCCCTACGCCCGCAAGCACGTCGGGGAGGTGAGTTCGTAGATGCCGCCAGCCGCTACGATTACGCCACTACCCGACGCCGACGAGTGTGGGTTTCCCGAGTGCGAGGAAACCGAACTCCTCGCCCGTGTCGACCCCGACGGCGTCGACGAGTCGCTGGTTCTCTGTCCGACTCATCGCGTCACCTTCCTCCGGGGGAGTGGTGACTGATGGCGACGTCCACAAAGAGTTACCGCGTCCGGATCGGCGGAGTCGCCGACGGTGGAAATCCTACACCCGACCTGAGTCCGCGGGCGGCCTTCGAGCGATGGCTCGGTCGGCTCCGTGCATCTAAGGCCGACTTGACTGTCTCCGGCTATCACTACCAGCTCAAACTCTTCATCGAGTTCTGCGAGCAGGAGGGTATCACTTCGATCGACGATCTCTCCGGATGGGATATTGATACCTACGAGACGCACAGACGCAAGAAAGGCGTCGAACTCAACTCGCTCAGTAAGGAGTTGGGAACGCTCAAGCGCTTCCTGGAGTACTGTGCCCGGATCGAGGTCGTCGACGAGTCGCTTCCCGAGAAGGTCGACCCACCGGATGTCCCCCGCGATGCACAGGTTGACGAGACCCGGCTGGAACCCCACCGAGCGAGTGCGTTGCTTTCGTACTACGATGAGCATGCCTACGGGACCCGACCCCATGCGTTGCTCACGCTGGCGTGGTACGTCGGTGCACGGCTCGGCGCGCTTCGTGGGCTTGACATCGACGACTACGACAGCGACGAGGCGTATCTTGAGTTCATCCACCGGCCGCGGGAAGATACACCGCTGAAAAACGGTGCTGACGGTGAGCGCGCCGTAGGGCTCTCGCGGGAGGTCTGTGATGTCCTTGATGCCTACCTCGAAGGAGAGCGTCACGAGAATTACGACGACTACGGTCGTCGACCGCTGTTCACGTCCGAAGTCGGGCGTGGATCCCGTTCGGCAATTCGGAGTTGGACGTACCTCGCGACAGTCCCCTGCCTGCACACCGAGTGCCCGCACGGGCACGATCCCGAGACCTGCGAATACCTCGACTACTCGAAGTCAAGTCAGTGTCCGTCTTCGCGCAGTCCGCACCAGGTCCGGACCGGATCGATCACCTGGCAGCTCAATCGTGGCGTCCCGATCGAAGCGGTCGCTGAGCGTGTGAACACGTCTGTCCGGACGCTGAAGCGCCACTACGATCAGCCGACCAAGCGCGAGGAACTCGAGGAGCGTCGTCGGGAACACGTCGACAAACTCGGATTCGATGAAGACGAGGATGATCAGGATGCCGTCGGCGAGAACGGGGGTGAGCAGGAGTGACGTTGTTCCTTCCCGCCCCAACCCACTTCTGCCGGCGCTACGCGAGGAGCGGAGCGACGAGCCAGCGCCGGTGAAGCGGTTCCGTGGAGTGAATCCAGAGGACGAGCGCAGCGACGTCCTCGCGGTTCGATTCCGCCCCAACCCATTCTATCGAGGCAAGTTCGGGCAGCCCCGACTGTGTCGCAGTCCCCTCACCTGTCACATCCTGTGGCGGTGGATGGCGTGTGTCCCTCCGTCGCACTCGATCCGCCCCTCATCTCGACGGCGATTCGCTCGAGCAGGTCGTGTACGGTCCTTCGACCCCGCCGTCGAGACCGACGCCGGCCATCCGGTGGGGGTTCCTCGACGGTTTCGATCGACCGGTGGTTCGGTGTGATCTCCGTCTGGTGTTCCAGCAGGACCACGTACGCGAGGTCGGTCGGGGAAGAGAAACAAGTTTCAAGCCGGGGGGCAACCCACGTGTAGATATGGACATCGCCGATATCGCGACCTCGGAGTATATCGAAATCGACGTCGACGAACGACTGGGGAAGGTTCAGTCGATCTTCGAGCGCGAGAATCCCAAGGGGCTCATCGTCACGCGGGACGGCGAGTACGCCGGCGTCATCGGCGAACGGGACCTCGTCCGATCGCGCATCGAAGACGACACCAAGGCCGACGTACTGATGCGGTCCGCGCCACGGGTCGACCGCACCGAGGACGTGCGCGAGGTGGCGCGCGTTCTCGTCGAGGGCGGGACGAAGGTCGCCCCCGTCTACGAGGGCGACGCCCTCTGGGGGATCGTCACCGCCGACGCCATCCTCGAGGCGGTGCTCGACAGCCTCGACGCGCTGACGGTCGACCAGATCCAGACCGACGACGTGGTCACCATCGGCGAGAAGTCCCACGTCGGGCAGGCGATCAACCGTCTGCGCGAACACGGCGTCTCCCGACTGCCCGTCGTCGACGAGGACGGCCTCCTCGTCGGCATCCTCACCACCCACGACATCGTCGACTTCGTCGTCCGGGATCCGGACCGACAGGGTCGTGGCGACCGGCGTGGCGACCTCGACCGGATGCTCGACCTCCCGGTGTACGATCTCATGACCAGTCCCGTGCTGACGACCCTCGGGACCGAAACCGTCGAGGACGCCGTCCGACAGATGCTCGACAACGACGTCTCCGGCCTGGTCGTCACGCCGAGCGGCGAGGACGGCGACAGCGTCGCCGGTGTCCTCACCAAGACGGACGTGCTGCGGGCGCTCACGTTCACCGAGGAGGACCGGATGGACGTCCAGATCACCAACGTCAAACTGCTCGACACCATCTCCCGCGAGGAGATCGTCGAGGGCATCACCGGCGTGGCGGACAAGTACCAGAAGATGCAGGTCCACCACGCCCACGTCCGTTTCCACGAACACAAGGAGAAACTCCGCGGAACGCCCCTGATCCAGTGTCAGATCCGCCTGCGGACCAACCACGGGCAGGTCGGCGGCTCCGGCGAGGGGTACGGCGCCGACCACGCCTTCCACGTCGCCGCCGACACGCTCGAACGCAACGTCCTCGAACTGAAGGGACTCCGCGCCGACGAGCAGTACCGCGGGCAGTTGCTCCGGAAACTGGGCGAGCTATAGCGTCTCCTCGCCGGCCGCCAGTCCGTCGCCGGTGATGCGGAACGTCGCCGTCTCGCCCGCCGGTTTCGATCGGTGTTTCTCCAGCGTCGCCCGTCTGTTGCCGCCTCGGAACCGATCCAGCCGGAGGACCGTCCCGGTCCAGTGGTTCAGGGTGTGGCCGCCGAGCGCCCGCGCCCGGTCGCCGTCGGGGTCGGTGAACACTTGGTTCGTGACGACCACCGCGAGGTCGTGTTTGCGCGCGAGCGACAGCAGGTGGGTGATCTGTCGCCCGACCTGCCGGAGCGTCTCCCCCTCGTCGGCGTCGTGGCGTTCGAGTCGGTAGAAGCCGGTCGCGCTGTCGAGGACGAGTAGTTCCGCCCGCGGTGCGAACTCCGCGGCGTCGCGGACCGCCTCCTCCTGTTCGGCGAACTCGTGGGCCTCGGTAACCACGAGACGGGACGCAACTGCCTCGAAGTCGTCGTCGCTCGCAGCGGTCGCGAGCTGTCTGAATCGGTCGACCGAGAGCCCCTCCGTGTCGATGTAGACGGCGGTCCCGCCGGCGACGGCGACCTGGACGGCCGCCGAGAGCGCGAGGTTCGTCTTCCCGGCCGCCGGCGGGCCGTACACCTGAGTGACGGTCCCGCGTTCGAACCCACCGCCCAGCAGGTCGTCGAGCGGGGGGCAGCCGGTCGGCACCGGGGGCGATCCCGACGCCGCGTCCGGCGCTGACTCTGGTTCGGGCACACGATCACTCGGTCGCAGTGACTCATAAACCTTCGACACCACGCTTTATTCCCGCGGGACCGAAGGACCGCCGTGATCGTCGTCGCCACCGCCGACTTCGAACTGTACCACGAGGCCGTCTCCCTCCTCCGGGACCGCGGCGTGGCGTTCACCACCGTCGATCCGGGGGCCGACCTCCCCGACGAGGCGTCGGTCGTCGTCGCCGCGCCGGACGACCCGGTCGTCGACGCCGACGCGGACGTGGAACGCGTGACTGCGGCGGCGGCGGCGGAGGCCCGCCGCGCCGTCGACGAGGCGCTCGCACACCTGCGGGCCGGCGGCGGACGGACCGTCGTCGGCGTCGATCCCGGCACGCGCCCTGGTATCGCCGTCCTCTCTGGCGAGACGGTCGTCGCCGCCTTTCACGTCCCCCTCGGCGACGCCGTCGAGACCGTTCACCGGGAGGTCGCGGACGCGGTCGACCCACTCGTTCGGATCGGCGACGGGGCTCGACTCCACGGTGCGCGACTGGTCGACGACCTCGACGACGTGACGGTGGAACTCGTCGACGAGACGGGGACGACGCCCTACCTCGGCACGGGCGCTCGGGGGATGGGTGACGTCCTCGCCGCGGTCAACATCGCCCGACTGGAGGGCGAACGCGTCGATTCCCGGGATATCGAGCCGACGACGGGCGAACTCCAGCGGATCAAGGACCGCTCCCGGCGCGTCTCGACCGACGACCGGACCATCGACGACGCCCTCGCCCGGCAGGTCGCAGTCGGCGACCTCACCATCGAGGAGGCACTCGACGCCCACCGCGAGGGGTGATCGCTACTCGCCCTCGGACGCCGCCTCCGCCCGTCGCCGGACCTCCCGAACCGTCAGTCCCGTCTCGCTCGCGACGGCCAGTGCATCGTCGTACTCCGCGCTCCGGTCGTACACCGCACCCTCGGCGTCGGATGCCACCTTCACCCGGACCTCGTAGGCATCGCCCTCGATGTCGATCGTCACCGTCTCCACCGAGCGGTCGGCAACCCACCGGTGGCCGGCGCTCCCCTCGCGGACGCCGAGGGTCCCCGTCTCCTCGGCGAGTCGCCGCGCCACCCGCTCGGCGTCCTCCGGGCGGGCGACGACCTTCACGAGGTGGCCCGGTCTGGACTTCTTCATTGTCGCCGGCAGGACCGACACGTCGAGTGCGCCCGCGTCGCCGAGCGTCTCCTGGAGGCTCCCGAGGGTCTCGGGCGTCGCGTCGTCGAGGTTGGTCTCCAGGACGGCGATGGACTCCCGACGGAGGCCGCCGCCGTCGCCGACGAGGACGCGGAGGGCGTTCGGGTGCCCCTGCACGTCCGCGTCACCGGCCCCGTACCCGACGGTGTCGACGTCGAGGCTCGGGAGGTGGTCGACGCCGTCCGCGACTTCCGCGAGGATCGCCGCCCCCGTCGGCGTGAGGAGTTCCCGATCGACCGGTCCACCCCGGATCGACCAGTCCGCGTCCGCGACGAGTTCGGCCACCGCCGGCGCGGGCACGGGGTAACTCCCGTGGCTCATCGACACCGTCCCGGCGCCGACCGACACCGGGGTCGTCACGACGCGGTCGGGGTCGAGGTCGGCCAACAGGAGACACGCCCCAACCACGTCGGCGATGGCGTCGTCCGCCCCGACCTCGTGGAAGTGCGTGTCCTCGAGGTCGGTCCCGTGGACCGCCGCCTCCGCCTCGCCGAGGCGACGGAAGGTCGCGAGTGCGTCCCGCTGGACCGCGGGTGGGAGGCCCATCCCTTCGACGACCTCGACGACCTCCGAGTAGGTGCGTCGGGGACCGACCCCTTCGGCGTGCGTGTGTTCGTGGTCGTCGTGATCGTGGTCGTGGCTGTGCGTGTGATCGTGATCGTGATTGTCGTCCCCGACCTCTACGAGGACGTCGACGGTCGTCGCGGTCACGCCCGCTCTGGTCGTCGACCCGACGGCGTAGCGCACGTCGAGTGCGTCCGACACGCGGTCGAGGACGTCCGGATCGGCCCCGGCGTCGACCAGCGCCGCACAGACCATGTCGCCGCTCGCCCCCATCCGTCCGTCGAACGCGACCGTTTGCATACCGGATCGCTCACGCTCGACGGTCAAACGGCTTGCGACCGCCACCGGATCGGTAGGGGTTTGTACACCCCGTGTGTATGCTACTACATGACATGCCCAGCGGCCACGCGTGAACGGGTGATCGGCGGCAACAACAAACTTATGCCCCGCCACCGGCGAGACATCACCATCTTCGCGGATACATCATGAACGAAGTCCAACTCGAAGTGGCGAAGGCGTACCCGAACGACTCGGGACGCGGTATCGCCCGGCTGGACCCCGACACGCTGCTCCACCTGAAGCTGTCGCCCGGTGACATCATCGAGATCGAAGGGGCGGATCGGACGGCGGCGAAGGTGTGGCGTGCCGACCGGCAGGACTGGAACACGGACACGGTCCGGATCGACGGGTTCACCCGGCAGAACGCCGACGTCGGCATCGGCGAACGCGTCACCATCCGGAAGGCCGAGGCGACGAAGGCGGACAAGTTGGTGCTCGCCCCGCCGGAGGAGGCGAGCGTCCAGTTCGGCTCCGACGCCGCTGGTATGGTCAAGCGGCAGATCCTCAAGCGACCGGTGGTCGAACGCGACATCGTCCCCGTGATGTCGAGTACGAACCACCCGTTCATGCGGTCGCCGGGGCAGGCCATCCCGCTGATCGCCGTCGAGACCGACCCCGACGGCGTCTGCCTGATCACCGAAGACACCGAGGTCGAACTCCGCGAGGAGCCGATCTCCGGGTTCGAGAAGACCGGCGGCGGCATCACCTACGAGGACATCGGCGGCCTCCAAAACGAGATCCAGCGCGTTCGGGAGATGGTCGAACTCCCGATGAAACACCCGCAGATCTTCAAGAAACTCGGGATCGAACCGCCCCAGGGGGTGCTCCTGCACGGGCCGCCCGGGACGGGCAAAACCCTACTCGCGAAGGCGGTCGCCAACGAGACGTCGGCGAGTTTCTTCTCCATCGCCGGTCCCGAGATCATCTCCAAGTACTACGGCGAGTCCGAACAGCAGTTGCGCGAGATCTTCGAGGACGCCAAAGACGAGTCGCCGTCGATCATCTTCATCGACGAACTCGACTCCATCGCGCCCAAACGCGAGGACGTGACCGGCGAGGTCGAACGACGAGTCGTCGCCCAACTGCTGACGATGATGGACGGCCTCGAGACGCGGGGACAGGTCATCGTCATCGCGGCGACCAACCGGGTCGACTCCGTCGACCCCGCCCTGCGGCGGCCGGGCCGGTTCGACCGTGAGATCGAGATCGGGGTCCCCGACGAGGCGGGCCGCAAGGAGATTCTCCAGATCCACACCCGCGGGATGCCCCTCTCCGACGACGTGAGCCTCGATCACCTCGCCGACGAGACCCACGGGTTCGTCGGTGCGGACATCGAGAGCCTCACCAAGGAGGCCGCGATGAAGGCGCTCCGGCGCTACTTGCCGGAGATCGACCTCGACGAGGAGGACATCCCGCCGAGTCTCATCGACCGCATGATCGTCAAGCGCCAGGACTTCGGCGGCGCACTCAACGAGGTCGAACCCTCCGCGATGCGGGAAGTGTTGGTCGAGCTCCCGAAGATCACGTGGGACGACGTCGGGGGACTAGAGGACCCCAAACAGAACGTCAAGGAGGCCGTCGAGTGGCCGCTCTCCTCCCCGGAGAAGTTCGACCGCATGGGGATCGACCCGCCGAAGGGCGTCCTGCTGTACGGGCCGCCGGGAACGGGGAAGACCCTGATGGCGAAGGCCGTCGCCAACGAGACCAACGCCAACTTCATCTCCGTCCGTGGTCCCCAACTCCTCTCGAAGTGGGTCGGCGAATCGGAGAAGGCGATCCGGCAGACCTTCCGCAAGGCCCGGCAGGTTGCGCCGACGGTCATCTTCTTCGACGAACTCGACTCCCTCGCACCGTCGCGGGGCAACGAGGTCGGCAACAACGTCTCCGAACGGGTCGTCAACCAACTCCTGACCGAACTTGACGGGCTCGAAGAGATGGGCAACGTGATGGTCATCGGCGCGACCAACCGGCCCGACATGATCGATCCCGCTCTCCTGCGTTCGGGACGGTTCGATCGGCTGGTGTTCATCGGCGAACCGGAGATGGAGGGCCGCGAGCAGATCCTGAAGATACACACGGGTGACTCGCCGCTCGCGCCCGACGTGAGTCTGCGCGAGGTCGCGGAGATCACCGACGGCTACGTCGGTTCCGACTTGGAGAGTATCGCCCGCGAGGCCGCGATGGTCGCCCTGCGCGAGGACGACGACGCCGAACACGTGGAGATGCGTCACTTCCGCCAGGCCATGGAGAACGTCCGTCCCACGATCACCGACGAGATCATGGACTACTACGAGCGGATCGAAGAGCAGTTCAAGGGTGGTGGCGGCGGCGAGGGCCTCGCCGGACGCGGTAGCGGCGGCCGGATCGGGTTCCAGTAGCGCGCTCCCACCCCCGGCCGGTGCGTATTAGTGACTCGTCGGCGTACTCTCGAGGTGGAAGGGTGGCTCAGTGGTAGAGCGTCCTCCGTCGTACCCTCCCTCGGCCGGCGACGCCGGTTCGAGGGTTCGGACGGGTGACGGGGTAGTCGGCCGATACGGTCGGCGATGGCTTCGCGTGGTTCGAATCCCGCCCCTTCCACTCGGTCCAGTCAGGTGTTTCGGGGGGACCGGGCGTCCCGAACGGTCGCCCCGTCCCGTACGACGTCTTCACAGCGGGGACAGACCCGTGGGTCCTCGACGCTGTTGGGCGTAAACACCCTGGCGTAATCGCGCGTGACGAACGCCCCACAGTTCTGACACTCTGGCATACACCGAGGAATTTCACGTCAGATTTTATAAGATTTGGGGCCGGTGACGATCCCGTCGAAAGTGATTTTAATAACCTTTAGTTATTACACCTATGGAACTACCGACGCCGCAGGATCTCCGGGAGCGGCGAACGTCGCTGGAGTTGACACAGAGTGCTCTCGCGGAGATGGCCGGAGTCTCTCAGCCGCTGATCGCACGGATCGAGGGTGGCGACGTCGACCCCCGGCTGTCGACGCTGCGTCGCATCGTCGCCGCCCTCGACGAGGCCGAGGGAGGTGTCGTGCGTGCGGAGGACCTGATGAACGAGGTGTTGGCGAGTGTCGAACCCGACGACTCTGTCTCCGACGCCGAGCGACGGATGGAGGAGGCGGCCTTCTCGCAGTTGCCGGTGTTGCAGGGCGGGCTTCCGGTCGGCTCCATCAGTTACAGCGACATCCGTCACGAGGGCGAGAACGTGGGGCAGAAGGCGGTCGCCGAGATCATGAGCGAGCAGTTCCCGACCGTCTCGCGAGAGGACTCGGTGGATAAGATCAGCAACCTGCTGGACTACTACAAGGCCGTCATCGTCACCGAGAGCGGCGAGGCGGTCGGCATCATCACCGAGGCCGACATCGCGGCCGAACTCTCCTGAGGTTTTTGTCGGAGGGAGCGGCCACCGCCTCGCGTGCGCTGACCGTTCGTCCGGGGTCGGTCCGCGGTCGTGCGTCCACCCGATCCCGGTTCGATGCAGGACGCCTGTTCGCTACAGTTCCAGGCCGCGGATCGCGACGCCCTCGCCGGCTTCGACCCGACCGATCACTCGACCGTCGACCGTCTCCGCCAGCGAGTCCGCCTCCGCCGGGTCGACCGCCGCGACGAACCCGGTCCCCATGTTGAACGTGCGGTGCATCTCCTCGTCGGAGACGTTGCCCAGCGACTGGACGAACTCGAACACCGGTTGCGGGGCGAACGCGTCGTCGATCACGTACCGGGCGTCGCCGAGTCGCTCCAGGTTGGTCCAGCCCCCGCCCGTGACGTGTGCGGCGGCGCGGACGCCGTGGTCGCGCATCGGGTCGAGGAGATCGGTGTAGATCCGCGTCGGTTCGAGGAGCGCCTCGCCGATCGTGTCGTAGTCGCCGAACGGGCAGGGGTCGGTGTACGATCCCTCCCGTGTGACGGCCGTCCGGGCGAGTGTCAGCCCGTTCGAGTGGATACCGGAAGAGCGGACGCCGACGAGGGCGTCGCCCACCTCGGCGCTCCCGGGAAAGACGGCGTCCTTGGCCGCGAGGCCGGCACACGTCCCCGCGAGGTCCAACCCCGAGATCACCTCCGGCATCACCGCCGTCTCGCCGCCCACGAGTTCGATCCCGGCGCGGTCGGCTCCCTCGGCGAGCCCCTCACCCACCTGCTCGGCGAACCGTTCGTCGGGTTCGTCGACCGCGAGGTAGTCGACGAAGGCCACCGGTCGGACGCCCGCCGCGACGAGGTCGTTCGCGTTCATCGCGATGCAGTCGATGCCGACGGTCGAGTAATCGTTGAGGGCGTCGGCGACGAGGAGTTTCGTTCCAACGCCGTCGGTGGCCAACCCCAGATACCGGTCTCCGATGTCGAGGAGGCCGGCGTAGTCACCCGCGCTCTCGCCGACCGCTCCGACGAGGGCGGCGGTAGCCGCCTCGCTCTCCGCGATATCGACACCGGCCGCCGAGTACGTGAGTTCGTCGTCCTCGCTCATGACCCACACCGCGGCGGCCGGACGCAAAAACACACCGTTTGGTCGCCCGACGGCCGACGGTGTATTTGGTGATGGCGTGCGAGTCCCCCCCCATGGACCGAAGGTTCCTGGTCGGTGTCGGTCTCACCGCCGCCGGCGTCTGTGGCTACGTCGTCGGGACGGTCGTCCCCTACCCCGGGCGCGCGTTCTCGCTCACCGCCGTCATGCTCGGAATCACGCTCGCGGCCATCGGCGACCGACGGGGGACGACTGCGTGACGGTTCGAACCCTCGTCTACGACGGCGACCACGTCGAGACGCGCGACGCCGACGACGCCGAATCTCTCCGCGTGGCCCGCGAGGCGACCGGAACAACCTGGGTCCGCACCTCCGATCCCACCGACACCGAGTACGACCGACTGAGCGCCGCGTTCGACCTCCATCCCCTCGAAATCGAGGACATGCGGAGCAACGCCTCCCCGAAGGTCGAGGTGTTCTCGGGACACACGTTTCTGCTCGTCAAGACCGCCAGTCTCCGCGGCGGCGAGACGACCTTCGAAGAGGAGATACGCGACCGTCCGGTCGGTCTGTTCTTCGGTCCCGACTGGATCGTCACGATCGCGACCGAGGAGACCGGAGCCGTCGAGACGGTGTGGGACCGGGTCCGGCGTGAGGATCCCCGGCTCCTCCAGCACGACGCCGACTTCACCGCCTACCGCGTCGTCGACGCAGTCGTCGACGAGTACTTCGTCGTTCTCGACGAGATCGGTCGCGACATCGAGGCCGTCGAGGACCGCATCATCGACGATCCCGACACGGAGACACTGGAGATCCTCAACAGTCTCCGCCGAGAACTGCTGTCGATCCGGCGGATCGTCTGGCCGACCCGTGACGCGGTGAGTATCCTCTCGAAGGGCGACGCCGACCACGTCCGGGAGTCGACCGAGAAGTACTACCGCGACGTGTACGACCACCTCGTCCAGCACGTCGAACTCGTCGAGACGTACCGTGACCTCGCCAGTGGGGCCCGCGACATCTACCTCAACACGCTCTCGCAGTCGACCAACGAGGTGATGAAGCGCCTCACCGTCGTCGCGACGATCATCCTCCCGCTGACTTTCGTCGTCGGCGTCTACGGCATGAACTTCGCTGGGGGCCCGTTCAGCATGCCCGAACTCGGCTGGCGATACAGCTATCCTGCGGTCCTGCTCGGGATGGTCCTCACTGCCGCCGTCATGCTCCAGTACTTCCGGTCGGAAGGGTGGCTGTGATACATGTACATCCGGTCCTCGGGGATCGTCCCGTGCCGCCGCGAGGCGGTCGGTGAGATACCCGTAGTACTCCTCGCCCGTCGCGGCGAACGGCTCCAGCGGTCCGGGATCGACACCGGGGTCGTACACGCGATCGAACATCGACCAGACGGATCGCTCCGGGGACGTCCGGAACCCGCTCGTGGACGGGCGTGATCGACGGGAGGGCGTCGCCGGTCACGTGTCCCGTCTCGGTCAGGTCGAGCTGGTCGAGGAGGTAGTCGGCGGCGAGTCCCGCGGATCCGAACGCCGAGAACCCGGCGACGACGGATCGCTTCGATCCGAGATGTGACAGGGCGGGTCGAGATCGGTGTCGGGTGGCATGCGCCGAGGTACGCCGGTCGGTCACTTGTGGGGCCCGCCGATCACGCGGACCGCCGGGTCAGTCGTCCGCCGGGTCGTCGACGACGTCCGCGACGCGCGGGTCGGGTGTCTCGCTCGACCGCCACGTCCCCCGGCGATACCAGAGGTACGCGATCACCGCGCCGAGGACGTTCGAGATCAGGAAGGAGATCCAGACCCCCGCCGGTCCCATGGGTCCGGAGGCGACCCACGCGATTGGGAGGCGGATCCCGCCCAGCATCGTCACGGCGATGGCGGCGGCGGTGAGCGTCTTGCCGGCCCCACGGAACCCGCCGTTGTACGAGCGCATGATCCCGATGAAGCCGAAGGAGGGAGCCACGTACCGGAGGAACGTCGCTCCCACCTCGATGACCTCGGCGTCGTCGGTGAACAGGCCGACGATGGGATCGGCGAACAGGTAGGTCACCACGCCGGCGGCCGCGAGGACGACGAACGTGGTCCGCGCGGCGACGCCGGCAGTCAGGGCCGCCCGGTCGTAGTTCCCCGCGCCGATGTTCTGTCCGGCCATCGTCTCGACACCGCGTGCGACGGCGATGGCGGGGAGGAAGATCACGGAGAACACCCGGACTCCGATGCCGAACGCGGCCACTACGGGCGTCGAGAACGTCCCGACGATGAACATCAGGAGGTTGATGGCGACGGCCTGGCCGGTCCCCTCGACCGAGGCAGGGACGCCGATGCGGAGGAGTCGCCGCCCGTAGGCGGGGTCGGGCACCACGTCCCGGGGACGGATGCGGACACCACGCCGCCCGGAGACCATGATCCAGAGACCGACGACGAGTGCCAACCCGCGGGTGAAGATGGTTGCGATGGCCGCACCTTCGATCCCCCACTGGGGGAAGGGTCCCCACCCGAAGATGAGGATCGGATCGAGGATGATGTTGAGGACGACCGATCCGAGCATGACGAGCATCGGCGTGATCGTGTCGCCGTACCCTCGCATGAGCGAGATGAACACGAGGAAGCCGAACATGAAGAAGATGCCCAGCGAGATGATCTCCATGTACGCGGTCGCCAGGGGCAACACGTCCGGTTCCGGGCCGAGGAGCGCGAGGACGTCGCCGACGGAGAAGTAGGCCACCGCGCCGACGACGACGGAGACGAGGGCGGCGAACCCGACGGTCTGGGAGGCGGCGTACTCGGCTTCCGCGCCCTCGTCGGCCCCCGTATACTGGGCGACGAGGATACTCCCCGCCACCGCGAGCCCCATGCCCAGCGAGATGATGAGAAACACCATCGGGAAGGCGAAACTGATCGCGGCGAGGGCCTCGGTGCTGTACTGGCCGATCCAGAACGTGTCGGCGAGGTTGTACGCGGTCTGGAGCAGGTTGGTGACCACGATGGGCAGGGAGAGATACAACAGCGGCGGCCCCACGTCGCCGCTCGTCAGGTCGAACTCGTCGCGGGATTTGAACAGATCCCGCGGGTCGGGAGCCATCAGGCCGCCCCCCCGGCCAGACGGTCGTCGATCGCCGCCCGGACCGCCGCGCGGACGCCCTCGTCGTCGCCGAGGACGACCCGTCGGGAGTGGCCGCCGTCGACGAGCGTCACCAGGAGTGTCGCGGTCGTCTCCGGGTCGACGTCGGCACGAAAGACGCCGGCGTCGACGCACTCGGCCACGACGCGCCTGACCTCGCCGTGGAGATAGCGGTCGAACCGCTCCAGTCGGTCGCGGAAGTCCTCGTCGTGGGGGGCACGGGCCTTGATCTCGAACAGGGCGGTCCGGAGTTCCTCGTTCGCCGCCGTCCGCGGTGGGTCGAGTGCGTCGTCGATCAGCGTGCGGAGGCGGTCGGCGGCGTCCCCCGGGACCTCGTCGGGGGCCGCGACGCCGTCCGTGTAGGCGTCGAAGAGGTGATCGAGGAAGGCGAGCAACAGGCCACGCTTGGTGTCGTAGTGGTAGTGGAGGGCGGCTTTGCTCTTTTGCCACTCGTCGGCGATGTCCTGCATCGTCAGGTCGGCGTAGCCGTGGCGACAGAGGGCGCGGTAGGTCGCACACATGATGTCGTCGGTTCGGTCGGGAACCGGGTCGTCGGACACACGCTAACTGACCGGTCAGTCAGCAAAAGGCTTCGGAACTCGATCCCACTCCGCCGCTCAGAACCCGATGCCCAAGACGAACACCACGACGACGGCGAGGACGGCGGTGGGGACGAACGCGAGGACGAAGACGCCCTTGCTCCAGTCGAGGACGGTCCGGCCGTCGAGCGCGCCGAACGGGATGAGGTTGAACGCCGCCAGGAAGAGGTTGATGGCGACGCCGCGCCCGCCGACGAGCGAGAGCAGCGGCGATCCGGCGGCCAGCCCGACGACGTAGACGGGTGCGAAGACGGCTGCGAGGAGGCCGTTGGTGACGGGGCCGGCCAGCGCGATCAGTCCGTGCTCACGGGGCGTGAGACGGCCGCGGTGGTGGACTGCCCCCGGTGCGGCGAAGAGGAAGCCGACGAGGGCGCTCACGAGCGCCAAAAATAACATCCCGTAGTCGGCCCGGAACTTCGCGACCTGTCCGAACCGGACCGCGATCACCTTGTGGGCGAGTTCGTGCAACAGGAAGCCGAAGCCGGCGGTGACGAGGCTGACGACGAGGGGGACGACGACGCCCTCCGAGAGCAGGCTGTCGATGGCCCGGTTCCCGCCGCCGGCGAAGAAGATGGCAAAGGCGGCGCCGAGGACGACCCACGCGACGGCCAGATCACGGAGTTCGCGCGTGCTGAACCGGATGGTCACGCGACGGTCCTCCAGATGAGTTCGGCGCTGTTTCGCGCACCCTCGATCATCAACCGCCCGACCCCCTCGACGCCGCCGATCTCGGTCGCGAAGAGGGGGAGCACGTACACCGCGAACAGGACGCTCGCGATCATGCTCCCGATGTTCGTCATCGCGACGATCATGATGAGTCGGAAGAGGGGGACGCCGAACATCTCGGAGACGAGACGGCGGATCGGCTTCTCCTCGTCGCTCAGCAGGTCGTTGAGCCGCCCGATGTCGGCGACGTTGACCGGGGTGTTCCGGAGTTCGACGTAGCCGGTGAACCACCCCGGTGCGAGCAGCGGGTTGACCGACGTCATCCACGCGACGAGGCCGCCGACCAGCGTCGCGGACCAGCGCGCCCCGGCGAGTTTGGCGAGGCCGGCCGCGAAGACGCCGTTGATGAGAAACCACGCGGCGAACAGTCGGAGGAGGAAGCCGTCCCGGACGCCGGCCATCGCCAGCAGGACGAAGAAGGCGACGAAGCCGACCGAGACGAGGACGCCTGCGGCCTTCAGCCACGGGAATCCATCCCCCGAGTCGGTGCCGACGAGCGACTCACGAGGCGGGAGCGTTTCCGGGGCCGCGAGGTAGCCCTCGATCCCCTCGCGGTGGCCCGCACCCACGACCGCCACCACGTCCCGTCCGGTCTCGCGCAGGGCGACGAGTTCGTGGGCGATGTACGCGTCGCGTTCGTCGATGAGGGCACGGGCCCCGCCGGGGCTGAACGTACGGAACTCCTCCATCATGACGCTCACCACGTCGGCGTCCGTGAGGTCTGCCAGGTCGAGTTCCTCCAACTCCTCCTCGTCGGTCCCGCCGTAGCCGAGCAGGTGGGCGACCGTCCCGCCGAGCAAGCCGACGGTCGCGCCGCCGGTGATCCCGACGGCGAGGCTCCCGACGGCGCGGGCGACGAAGGTGCCGAGCGACGCGACGACGCCGTCGGCGAGGCCGAGGCCGACGCCACCCACGAGTCCCGTGGCGATACCGACGCCGACGGCCGCGAGGAGCGCCTCGTCGGGGTCGAGGACCGCGTCCACCAGGGTGTGCGCCACCAACCCCACGCCGAGCGCGATCAGGACGCCACCGGTGATCCGCGAGAGGACGGACAGCGTGAGTCCCAGTTCCGGTCCGAACAGGCCGACGATCGGCCCGGCGATCAGTCCGGCGGCGAGGCCGACGACCAGTCCGACTCCGCGGGCGTCGGTGACGCCGAAGGCGAGGCCGCCGACGAGGCGGAACTTCGCTATGGGCCCGAGCCGCGCCCAGAATCGCTGGATCGTCGTCTGGATGTCGCGGTCGACCAGCGCCACGTCGATGCCGAGGTCCTCCGCCGTCTCGACAGCCGCCATCATATCCGCGCCGGGTTCGATGTCGAACTGCTCGCCGAGGCGAGCCTGGACGTACGAGAGCATCCAGTAGGCGAGAAACTGGAAGACGGTGTTGCCCCGCAACAGGTCGCCGGGTTCGATGTCGTCCGGCGTCTCGCCCTGTAGCTGTCGGTACCGGCCCTCGTCGAGTTCCACCGCGACCACGTCCGGTCGCTCCGCCTCGATGACGTCCTCGACCTCCCGAACGCTGTCGGCCGAGACGTGTGCCGTACCCACGACCCGAACCCGCCCCTCCCGGTCGGCCGACGCCGTGGGATCGCTCATTACCCCGCGGTACTGTCGCACGCTTTTTACCCTTGTCGGAGAGAGGCGGCGTATGGTCTCCATCGACAACGAAGCGGCGCTGGCATCGACGCCCGCGCGGGAGACGGCGCTCGCCTGTCTGCGAGCGGGTATCGACGCGGCCAGACCCGACCGCGTCGTCGCCGACTCGGTCCGTCTCGACGGCGACGTGCTCCACGTCGGCGACGCGACGTACGACCTCGCGGGCGTCGACCGAATCGTCGTCGTCGGCGGCGGGAAAGCCGCCGACGGCGTCGCGACGGCCCTGGAAGGCGTCCTCGGCGACCGGATCGACGCCGGCGTCGTCGTCACGCCCGATCCCGGAGACGGCGACCGGATCGACCGCGTCCGGGGCCACCACCCGGTCCCAAGCGCCGAGGGCGTCGCCGGAACCGACCGGATCCGCGATATCGTCTCCGACGCCGGCGAGCGGACGCTGGTGCTCGCGGTCATCACTGGCGGCGGGAGCGCGCTGTTGCCCGCGCCGGCCGAGGGAATCTCGCTCGACGATCTTCGCCGAACGACCGACGCGCTCCTCGACGCCGGCGCCGAGATCGGCGACCTCAACGCGGTGCGCAAACACCTCTCGACGCTCAAGGGCGGCGGTCTCGCACAGTTGGCCGCCCCCGCGACCGTCGCGAGCCTCGTGTTCAGCGACGTGGTCGGCAACGACCTGAGCGTCATCGCCAGCGGCCCCGCCGCACCGGACGACTCCACCTACGAGGAGGCGTTCTCGGTGCTGGATCGGTACGGCGTCGACCCGCCGGCCGCGGTCAGGGATCGGCTGGATCGGGGTGCTGCGGGCGACCTCCCGGAGACGCCCGGACCGGACGACCCCGTCTTCGAGCGTGTGGCGAACCACGTCCTCGCGGATGCGTTCACCGCCATCGACGCGGCGCGATCAGTCGCCCGCGACCGGGGGTACGGCACCTGCGTCCTCTCCTCGTCGGTGCGGGGCGAGGCCCGGGAGGCGGCGCTGACACACGTCGCCGTCGCCGAGGAGGTGACCGCGACGGGCAACCCCGTCGACCCGCCAGCGGTCGTCCTCTCCGGCGGCGAGACGACGGCGACCGTTCGCGGCGACGGCGTCGGCGGTCCGAACGGCGAGTTCGCGCTCTCGGCGGCGGTCGAACTCCCCGACTCGGCGACGCTCGCCTGCGTCGACACCGACGGCCGCGACGGCAGCAGCGACTTCGCCGGTGCGGTGGTCGACGGGGACACCGTGTCCGATACCGACGCCGCGCGGCGCGCCCTCGCCGATAGCGACGCCTTCGGCCACCTCGGCGACCGCGACGCCGCCGTCACCACCGGTCCGACGGGGACGAACGTCAACGACCTCCGGGTGCTCGTCGTGGAGTGAGGCCGCTCTGCGAACCGCGTCCGCTGGGTTGCGACGCCGCAAAAGAGCGGTCGAACACCGTCACCGGTCGTCCGCCAGCAGAACGGGAGGGGAGGCGTTACTTCGTCGCCGATTCGAGGACAAGCGTGTCGCCCTCGAGGTAGTGTTCGAGGTGGTGGGCGTGCTCCTCGAGCGTGATCAACTGCTCGCGGAGCATCTCGGCGGTCGCGTGGTCGCCGAGGCCCTCGGCCAGTTCGACGTGGTCGCGCACCGTCTCGATGATCTCGCCGTACATCTCCATGTCGTTGTGGAGCGAGGTCCGGATGTCGTACACGTCGTCGTCTTCGGGCTCTACGGGAGCGTGCGCCTCGAGGCGCTTGCCGCCCGCGAGTGGGACGCCGCCCAGCGCCTGTGCGCGCTCCGCGAGTTCGTCGGCCGCGGCCTCGGCGTCGCCGGCCGCCTCGCCGAGATACTCGTGGATCTCGAGGAACTCCGCGCCCTCGACGTTCCAGTGGTGTTTCTTCAGCTGGTGGTAGAGGACGTACGTCGCGGCGAGGTCCGTGTTGAGCGCCTCGACGAGCTGTTCGGTCTTGTCCTGGTCGATGCGGAGCGCCTCGGACGCCTCGATCGAATCGGCCTGCTGTCGGACGGATTCCTGTTTGCTCATTGCAGTTACCCGTAGGGCCTCCACCCACTTACCCTTTTTCGCTGTGAGTGGTTGTCACGGCTTCAAACCCTCGAAATTGGGGTTCTGAGGTGGTTGTGCGACCCGGCTCGTGACGTCCCTGCGGTCGGTTATAGCGGAGAGAGGAAGTTTTGTACCGCCCCCCACCGTAGGGCACCGGTATGGCAGATTTGCTGCCCTCGCGTCCCGACACCTCCGCGGCCGAGGAGACCGACCCCCGGGTGGTCGGCCTCGACAGCGAGGACGCCGACGACCTGTTGTCGGCGCTCTCCTCGGACACCGCCCGCGAGGTGCTCGCGACCCTCCACGACGAACCGGACACGCCCTCCGGCGTGGCCGACCGCGTCGACACGACCCTCCAGAACGCACAGTACCACCTCGGCAACCTCGACGACGCGAACCTCATCGAGGAGATAGACACCATCTACTCCGAGAAGGGCCGGGAGATGAGCGTCTACGCCCCCGCCGATCGACCCCTCGTCGTGTTCGCCGGTAGCGAAGCGGAGAGCGGCGGCCTCGAGAGTGCGCTCAAGAGCCTCCTCGGGGCCGTCGGATTGCTGGGCGTCGCGAGCCTCGTCGTCCAGTGGCGGTTCGGCGACTTCCCCGGTCTCGGCGCGATGGGTGGGGCAGACGCTGGCGGCGACGGCGGTGGCGGCGTCTCGACGATGAGCACCGAATCCGCACGAACCGCCGCCGACGCCGGTGGCTCGCTCCCGCCGGGCCTCCTCTTCTTCCTCGGTGGCCTCCTCGTCCTCGCGGCCGTCGGGACCGCCCTGTTCCTCCGTCGGCGTCGACGCTGACCGCCGCCCGCCCGTAGCTATTCATACTCCCCGTTCGAACGGCTGGCCATGGAGCACACCGCCGAGGTGACCGGTATCGGGGTTGGAACCGGCGAGGACGGGTCGAACGTCCCCGCGGTCCTCCTCGCCGCCAGGGAGGAGTACCTACCCGTCGTTATCACGGCCGATCAGGCGCGGGCGATCCAACTCGGATTGTCGGGTGAACCGTTCGAGCGACCGCTCACGCACGACCTCCTCGTCGAGATGCTCACCGAGTTCGGTGGTGCGATCGACGGTATCCGCATAGACGACCTCGCCGACGGTACCTTCTACGCCAAGGTCGACGTCGAGCGGTACGAGGAGGGCCAGTCCCGGTCGTTCGTCTTCGACGCCCGTCCCAGCGACGCCATCGCCCTCGCGGTCCGGGTCGACTGCCCGATCACGGTCACCGACGGCGTCCTCGACAGCGCCGGCCGACCGGAAGACGAGTTCGAACCCGAACGGATCGACGACCTCGACGACGACCGCTGACCCGATCGATCCGATCCGGTCTCGCCCCGCCGACCGGGTGGACTTTTCACCACACCCCCCGACGCTCCCCGTATGACCGACGGCGAGACGGCGACACTCGCGGAGTCACACACCGAGATGACCGAGTTGGTGCTTCCCAACGACACCAACACCCACGGCCGAGCGCTCGGGGGCGCCGTCCTCCACTGGATGGACGTCTGTGGCGCCATCGCCGCGATGCGCTTCGCGACGAGTGGCGTCGTCACTGCGGCGATGGACCACGTCGATTTCAAGAGCCCGATCGATCTGGGCGAGGTGGTCGTCGTCGAGGCGTACATCTACGACACCGGCCGGACCAGCATCGACGTGAACGTCGAGGTGCGCGCGGAGGACCCACGCACGGGGGACGAACGCGACGCGACCTCCTCGTTTTTCACGTTCGTCGCCGTCGACGACGACGGCGAGCCGACGACCGTCCCCGATCTGGCGTGTCCGACCGAGGGCGAGCGTCGCCTCCGCGACGCCGCCGTCGACGACCGGGCCGCCCAACTGGAACGGTTGGTCGAGCGGATGGAGGGCTGAGATGGGACGCTGGTCCGGTCGAAACCCTCGGTAAAGCTGGGGTTCCGAACGGATCCACTCGGCGCGGCGAACGCTTTACGAGGCCGCGTGCCGTGTTCCGGGTATGGTCGTCCCGGAACTCGAGGAATGTCCGAACTGCGGGAACGAAGACATCTACTGCTACTCCACCGGCCTGAAGGTACACGATATCGAGAAATACTGTACCGAATGTGAAACGGAGTTCAACCTCGGGGAGGCCATCTATGGGTGAGCGTGTCTCACCGGAGTTGGACGGCGGGGCGGACATCGATTTCGGCGTGGGATAACCGTCGCCATCGCGCCGACTGGACACTCCTCTCCGAGGACAGCGACCCGCTCACTCGAAGTCCGGCAGGTCGTCCGGAGCCTCGTACTCCGTCTCCCAGTCGACGTACTGCTCTTTCAGCACCTCACAGACGAGTTGCCCGAGTTCCGTCAGCCCGGCGTTGATCGCCGAGACGGTGCCCCACGAGTCTAGGTCGGGGTGGTACTCCCGTTCTTTCCAGTCCTCGGGGATGCCCGGCGCGTGGTAGCCCACCCGCTCTGCGAAGGCGTCCCAGAAGAAGTCGAACTGCCTGAGCATCCCGAGGTCGGTGACGATGTCGAACTCCGTCTCGTCGACGCCGGTGTCGGCAGCCCACTCCTCGAACGCGTCCTCCCAGGCGCCGTCCCGGAGCAGTTCCTCCAGTTCGTCGCGCTTGTAGTCCGTGTCGCCGACCACCTCGGCGTCGTCGTACTCGTTCGGATCGACCCCCTCGAGTTCCGGCGGCGGCGGTACCTCGACGTTCAGGCTCATACGCCGGGTACGTCGTCCGCGGCGATAAATCCCGCCGGTCGCTCCGATCGGCCGCTTCGGACGCCTTTTCGGGTCCGGGTGACTACCTCGCCGTCACCCAGCCTCGACACGTCGGCGTCGACGAACTGCTGATCCGACCGAACCGGTGCTGTAGGAGACGGTCCGCGCCACGACCACCGTTTTGATATACGCGCGGGGTTTGGGTCGAGTATGGACGACGCCGACGACGTCAGCGACCAGTACACTCCCGAGGACGTCGAGTCCTCGGTGAACGCGTACTGGGAGGAAAACGACGCCTACGAGGCAGCTAAGGAGGCCCACGCGGACGACCCGACCTTCTTCTTCGTCGACGGGCCGCCGTACACGAGCGGCCAGATGCATCTCGGGACGGCCTGGAACAAGACGCTGAAGGACGCGATCATCCGCTACAAGCGGATGTCGGGCTACGACGTGACCGACCGCCCGGGCTACGACATGCACGGCCTCCCCATCGAGGTGAAAGTCGAGGAGGAACTCGGCTTCGACTCCAAGAAGGACATCGAGGAGTACGGGATGGAGGCGTTCATCGAGGAGTGCAAATCCTTCGCGGAGCGCAATCGCGAGAAGATGGACGAGGACTTTCGCTCCATCGGCGCGTGGATGGACTGGGACGACCCGTACCGCACCGTCTCCCCGGAGTACATGGAGGCGACGTGGTGGGCGTTCAAGCGCGTCCACGAGAACGGCCTCGTCGAACGGGGCAAGCGCGCGATCAACCAGTGTCCCCGGTGTGAGACCGCCATCGCCGACAACGAGGTGGAGTACCACGAGATCGAGTCGCCGTCGATCTACGTGCGGTTTCCTCTGCGCGAGCGCGAGGGGTCGCTCGTCATCTGGACGACGACGCCGTGGACCATCCCCGCCAACGAGTTCGTCGCAGTCGACGCCGAGATGACCTACCAGGCCGTCGACGCCGAACGCGACGGCGAGACCGACCGCCTCTATATCGCCGAACCCTGCGTCGAGGACGTGCTCCGCCGTGGCCGGTACGAGGAGTACGAGGTCGTCGAGGAACTCGACGGCTCGGACCTCGTCGGATGGACCTACGACCACCCGCTCGCCGAGGAAGTCCCCGACCACGCAAACGGCGAGGGGACAGGGCAGGTGTACGCCGCCGACTACGTCGAGGCCGACCGCACGGGGTTGGTCCACTCCGCGCCCGGCCACGGCGAGGTGGACTTCGAACGCGGCCAGGAACTCGGGCTCGAGATATTCTCGCCCGTCGCCGGCGACGGTACCTTCACCGACGAGGCCGGGCGGTACGCGGGGCAGTTCGTCCGCGACGCCAACGACGACATCGTCGAGGACCTCGACGCCAAGGGACTGTTGCTCGCCGCCGACAGCCATACCCACCGGTACGGGCAGTGCTGGCGGTGCGACACCGACATCGTCTACCTCGCGACCGACCAGTGGTTCATCACCGTCACCGACGTGAAAGACGAACTGCTTTCGAACATCGACGACAGCGACTGGCACCCCGAGTGGGCCCGGGACAGTAGATTCAGAAACTTCGTCGAGGACGCCCCGGACTGGAACGTCTCCCGCCAGCGCTACTGGGGCATTCCCCTCCCGGTCTGGGTGCCCGAGGACGACCCGGATCCGAGTGCCGACGACATCCTCGTGATCGGGACGCGGGAGGAACTCGCCGAGCGTGCGGACGGCGAGGTCGACCCCGAGACGATCGACCTCCACCGCCCGAGCGTCGACCCCATCACGATCACCGAGGACGGGACCACCTACGAGCGCGTCCCCGACGTCTTCGACGTCTGGATCGACTCCTCGGTGGCGACGTGGGGCACCCTCGACTACCCGAGCGACGAGTCGCGGTTCGAGGACCTCTGGCCCGCCGATCTCATCGTCGAGGCCCACGACCAAACCCGCGGCTGGTTCTGGTCGCAGTTGGGAATGGGCACCGCCGCCCTCGACGAGATACCCTACGAGGAGGTCGTCATGCACGGCTTCGCCAACGACAGCGACGGCCGGAAGATGTCGAAGTCGCTGGGCAACATCGTCACGCCGGAGGAGGCCATCGACCGCTACGGGCGCGACCCGCTCCGGGCCTATCTCCTCAGTCACGATCAACACGGGACCGATCTCTCCTTCGAGTGGGAGGGGTTGGAGGAGACCCAGTCGACGCTCAACATCTTCTGGAACGTCTTCCGGTTCCCGCTGCAGTACATGGCACTCGACGACTACGACCCGGCCGAGGCCGACCTCTCGGACGGCGAACTGACCGTCGTCGACGAGTGGGTGCTCGCCCGGCTTCAGACCGTCGAGGCCGAGGTGGCCGACGCGTGGGACGACTACGCCGTCCACGACGCCCTGAACGCCGTCCTTGACTTCCTGACCGAGGACGTCTCCCGATTCTACGTCAAGGCGATCCGCGAACGGATGTGGGAGGAGCGCGATTCGGCGTCGAAACGCGGCGCCTACGCGACGCTTGCGACCGTCTTAGACGAGACGATCCGTCTGCTCGCGCCCGTCACGCCCTACCTCGCCGAGGAGATGTACCAGACCCTCGACGGCGACGCGACGACCGTCCACCAACTGTCCTCCCCGACCGCCGACGACGCGTGGCACGACCCCGGCTTGGAGCGCGACGTGGCCGTCCTGCGAGCGGTCGAGGAGGCGGCGGCCAACGCCCGCCAACAGGGCGGGCGCAAACTCCGGTGGCCGGTCACGCGCGTGACCGTCGAGACGGACGACGAGGGCGTCGCGGACGCCGTCCGATCGCTCCGCGACCTGCTCGGCGAACGGGTCAACGCCCGGTCGGTCGAGGTGACCGACGCCTTCGACGAACTGATCGAGCGTGCCGAGCCACGGATGAGCGTCATCGGCCCGGAGTTCGGCGGCGACGCCCAAGAGGTGATGGCGGCCGTCGAGGGCGAACGCCGGAGCGAACTGGCGGCCGACGAGGGTGAGCATCCCTACACCACGACCGTCGACGGTGACCGGGTCGGCCTCACCGAGGAGATGGTCGACTTCCGCGCCGAACCGCCCGAGGGCGTTTCGAGCGCCGACTTCGACGTCGAACTCGACGGCGACCGGACCGGCGGGAGCGTCTACGTCGACACGTCGCTGACCGACGACATCGAGGCCGAGGGGTACGCCCGGGACGTGGTCCGGCGGATCCAGGAGATGCGCAAGCGCCTCGACCTCGACGTCGAGGAGTCGATCCGCACCCGGATCGATGTCGACGACGACCGGGTCGCCGGCTTCGTCGACGACCGGCGCGACCTGATCGCGGAAGAGACCCGGACCGCGGAGTTCGACGCCGACGCCGACGACCTGATCGAGGAGTGGGACGTCGAGGGCGTCGCCGTCACCATCGGCATCGAACGGTTAGAGGCCGAACAGCGGGCGGCCTGATCGTTCCCCTCACCACGTCAACCCTTCGTACGTGATCCCGTCGCGTCGCTCGACGATCCGCCGGCCGTCGATCACGACGTCGCCGGACATCAGATCGAACTCCAGATCGAGGTCGGCAAAGGCCGGCCAGTCCGTGACGACGAGCGTCGCGACGGCTCCCGAGAGGGTCGGCGACGGCGAGGCGAGCACCTCCACGTCCGGGAACCGCTCGCGGATGGCCGCGGCCGCGCCCTCGTTCGGGTCGTAGGCGACGACCGACGCGCCCCGCTCTTGGAGGCCCTCGATGATCGGGATCGCCCGCGAGTTGCGCACGTCGTCGGTCCCGGGTTTGAACGCGAGGCCGAGGACGGCGACGCGTTCGCCGGAGACGTCGACGTGGCTATCGAGGAGGTCCAACATCCGCTGGGGTTGGCGGTCGTTCACGTCGATTGCCGCCTGCAGGAGCGCAGGGTCGTACCCCTCCTCTCGGGCGGCGGCGACGATGGCGTTGACGTCTTTCGGGAAGCAACTCCCACCAAATCCCACGCCGCTCCGGAGGAACTGCTCGCCGATCCGGTCGTCGAGGCCGATGGCCTCCGCCACCTCGTAGGCGTCGACGCCGTACTCCTTGCAGATGTTCCCGATGTCGTTGACGAGGCTGACCTTCGCGGCGAGGAAGGCGTTGTTGGCGTATTTGATCATCTCCGCCTCGCGGAGCCCGGTCCGGACGACCGAGACGTCGGACTTCTCGAGGAGCGGTGCGTACACCGACTCCAGTGCGTCGAGCGCTCGGTCGTCGTCGGCCCCGAAGACGACCTTATCGGGACTCGTGAAGTCGTCGACGGCGCTCCCCTCGCGCAGGAACTCGGGGTTGGTCGCGAGGCCGAAGTCGACGCCGATCCGCCCGCCGGATTCGAGTTCGAGCGTCGGCCCGATCACGTCCTCGGTCGTCCCCGGGACGACCGTACTCTTGACGACGACGGTCGGGTAGTCCTCGATGTCGCCGAGGACCCCCCCGAGCGATTCGGCGCCGGCCTCGACGACCGCGGTGTCGATGCTCCCGTCGTCGTTCGACGGGGTCGGGAGCGCGAGAAAGATCACGTCGGGACCGAAGTCGACGAGGTCCCCGTAGTCGGTCGTCGCGAAGAGCGACGACCCGGCGTACTGCGAGAGCAAGTCGCCGAGCCCCGGTTCGGAGATCGGCGCGTCCCCCTCGTTCAGCCGTCGGACGATCGACTCGTCCACGTCGACGTTCATGACCTCGTGGCCGAGGTCGGCGAAACAGGCCGCGACCGTCGTCCCGACGTAGCCGCTACCGACGATACCCAGTTTCATCACCTCTCCCGTGTTGCGGCGTGGCAAAGAGGATTCGGATACGCGGGCGGCCGATTACCGACCGTCCGCACCGTCCGCCGGGCCGTCTGCGGGTGCGTCCACCCCGAACTCGTCGACGAGGGCGTCGAGTCGCTCCGGATCGTCCGTTCCGGGGAGCGGCCGCTCCGCCGTTCGGCACGGGGCAGAGACGCCGAGGCGGTCACAGACCAGATCCGCCGTCGCCTCGGCCATCTTCCGGTAGGTGGTGAGTTTGCCGCCGACGGCGGTGACGAACCCCTCGACGCCGTCCGCAGCGTGGTCGAGGACGGCGAAGCCACGCGAGATGCTCCGCCCGTCGCCCCGCTTTTCGGGCGCGTACAGGGGTCGGACGCCCCAGTAGGTCCGCCACACCGCCGCCTCGGCGCCCCCCGGCCACATCGCCGCACACTCGGCGACGACCCGGTCGACCTCCGCGGCCGACGCCTCGACGTCGTCGGGGTCGTCGACGGCGACGCTCGTGGTGCCGAGCACCGCCTCACCGGCCCGCGGGACGACGATGTCGCCGTCCGCGGGCGGCCGACACCGGTTCAGTACGGCGTCCGGGCCGTCCCCGCCGTCGACGGCGACCATCACCCCACTGGTGGGCGCCATCGGCACGTCGACGCCGGCGAGGGCGGCACACGCCCCCGCCCACGCTCCCGTCGCGTTCACCACTAGGTCGGCCTCGACGGTGGCGTCGAGGCGGCCGCCGACGGCGACGCGGCCGACTCCGCCGTCCTCGACCGCTATCGACTCGACCGGCGCGTGGGTGTGGACCGTCGCCCCGGCCGCACGGGCGGCGGCGGCGTTCGCCACGACCAAGCGCGCCGGCGACACCACCCCGTCGGGGACCGCGAGGGCGCGCTCGACGGCCGGGTTCGCCTCGGGAACCCGGTCCCGGAGTTCGTCGCCGTCGAGCGTCTCGACCGCCATGCCGAGGTCTTCACACGCCGCCCGCTTTCGATCGAAGTACGCGGGGTCGTCGCCGTCGAGGCCGAGGAAGTAGCCGCCCGTCTCCTCGATACACCCGGACGCTATCTCGCGTAGAATCCGGTTCTCGGCCAGACACTCGGCGGCGTCGTCGGGGTCGGACTCGGCGTACCGCGCGCCGCTGTGGAGGACGCCGTGTGAGCGCCCGGTCGTCCCGGCGGCGAGCGCCCCCCGCTCGACGAGCGTGGTGTCGACGCCCCGGAGCGCCAGGTCGCGGGCGACGCCGACGCCGGTCGCACCACCGCCGACGACGAGGACCGTCGTATCCATGCCTCCGCGTGTGTGACCCCGCCACTTCACGGCGTCGGTGCCCCCGTCGTTCGCGGGCGACGCTCGCGCCTCGCCCCACCCCGGCGTGCCGTGGCGCGTCGTTTATCACCGCCCCGATGCTGAATCGGGTATGGTTCCACCGCTCGTCCTCGACATCGACGGGACGCTCACGACGCCGACCGGCGGGATCGACCCGCGCGCCTTCGAGGCCGTGCCGGCGTGGGACGCGCCGGTCGTCTTAGCGACGGGCAAGGCCTTCCCCTACCCGGTCGCGCTCTGTCACTTCCTCGCGATTCCGGAACGCGTGGTCGCGGAGAACGGCGGCGTCGTCTACGCCGACGACGAGGTGACGGTGACGGCGGACGGCGACCGGGTCCGCGAGGCCGCGCGGGCCTTCGTCGACCGCGGCGGCGACTTGGGGTGGGGCGCGGCCGATACGGTCAACCGCTGGCGCGAGACGGAGGTGGCGATCAGCCTCGACGCCGACGAAGCGCTCCTCCGTGACGTCGCAGCCGACTTCGACCTCGAGGTGGTCGATACGGGCTACGCCTACCACCTCAAGACCCCCGCCGTCGAGAAGGGAGCGGGCCTCCGGTCGGTCGCCGAGACGCTCGGCCTCGACCCCGAGGCGTTCGTCGCCGTCGGCGACAGCGAGAACGACGTGTCGACGTTCGAGGCCGCGGGGCGTTCCTTCGCCGTCGCGAACGCCGACGACCGGGCGCGCGCCGCCGCCGACCACGTCACCCAGGGAACACACATGGACGGGACGCTGGAGGCCCTCGCGGCGTGTCGGTAGGTCGCCACACGAGCGTCACGTGCTCCCGGTTTCGGCGTCGCCACCCGCCTCGACCGCCGACACGCACCACGCCGCGAACGGGTCGTGAGCGTCCGCCGCGTCGAACCGCTCGATACAGGGCACGTCGTGTGGGTGCCACTCGACGACCGCCGCCCGCAGGTCGTCGTACCGCTTCTCTACCGTCTTGGCCAGCAGGATCGACTCCTCGTCCTCGTGGACCGCGTCGTCCCAGCGGTAGACGGACTCGCAGGGCACGACGTTGACGCAGGCCGCCAGTCGCTCGTCGACCAGTCGCCGGGCGAGGGTCGCAGCGTCCTCCTGTGGTGCGGTGACGTAGGCGGTTACCGGGTCGGTGGCCATGGTCGCCGTCGGCGGCGCGTTCTGATAACGGTTGTCGGTGTGTCTCTCGCGCCCGTCGACCTCCGGTACCGACTCGGATTCGTCGTTACCCGACAGATTAAGTAATATCGTATTTTATAATTTTTACAAGGAATGGTTAGTAGCACCTACGATCCCAAAGTAGTACGCGTTTCCCGGAAGGGTCAGGCCACGATCCCGAAGCGGTTACGGGAGAAGTTCGGTATCGAGACGCCGGGCGAGGTGTTCGTCTACGAGGAGCGGGGGCGAATCCTCATCGAACCGGTGCCGTCCCCCGACGAACTGCACGGAATCCACGCCGCCGAACACGAACGCGGCGACGTGTTGGAGCGGGTTCGCGATCTGAAAGAGGCCGAAAAACGACGGGAAGCGGAGCGTGTCGACCGGTTCCGTCCGTCCGAGGACGAATGAGCGGGGGGTACGTCTTCGACACGGAGGCGATCATCGCATTTCTCTACAACGAACCGGGGCATGAAACCGTGGCCTCCCTCCTCGATGACGTCTTCGTCGGTGCGTGTGAGGGGGTTCTCACCGAAACGAATGCGAGCGAGGTGTTCTATCTCGTCGCCCGGTTCGAGGGAGTAGACGATACGCCGACGGACACTTCGTTTCGGGAAGCCGACCGAGATATCCGGGCACTCGAACGGCAGGGGTTGCGTATCGAATCGGCCGATTGGCGACTAGCGGCCGAGGTCAAGAGCGACGGCAGCATCTCTCTCGCCGATGCGTACGCTGTGGCGCTCGCTCACGAGCGTGAGGCGACCCTCGTCGCCGGCGCGGACGACGACTTCGACGAACTACCGCTCGATGTCGACCTGCGGCGGTTTCGGGCGGACGGCGCGTGACCGCGCCCGAAACTGCCGCGTCATCACGCACGGCCGTCACGCGTCGGCGTCGACGCCGTCGGACTCGATGGGGACGAACGTGCCGTTGATATCCCACTCGTGGATGCAGTACACGTTCCCGACGCGCCGGTCGTCGTTTGCGACGGCGACGCGCCACGTCCCAGTCGCGTCGTTCCACACCTCCCGTCGGCCACACGCCTCGCACTCCCGCTCGGTCGGTTTCCGGATGGTGATGTCCATATCCGTGCTACCGCACGACGGGGATTTAATCCTAACTCACCCGGCGCGCGGTCTTTACATCGCCCGCCCGATAGCTCCTGCATGGGCTTTCACACGTTCGAAACCGACCGGGCCGACGAACTCGAGGACGCGGCCGAGCGGTATCGCTTCTGCTCGCGCGAGGAACTCCACGCCCTCGTCGGCCCCCACGACGGCATGACGCTCGCGGACGTCGGGAGCGGGACCGGCTTCTACACCGACGCCCTCGCCCCCCACGCCGGGGCGGTGTACGCCGTCGACGTCCAGTCGGCGATGCACGACCGCTACCGCGAGAAGGGCGTCCCCGACTCGGTCGAACTCGTCGAGGCCGGGGCCGGCGACCTCCCGTTCGACGCCGGCGCCCTCGACGCCGTCGTCTCCACGATGACGTTCCACGAGTTCGCCGACCCCGACGCGCTGACCGAGGTGGCGCGGGTTCTCCGCCCCGGCGGCCGCCTCGTCACGGTCGACTGGGACCGCGACGGCGCGGGCGCCGCCGGACCGCCGCGGGCGGAGACCTACTCTCTCGGCGACGCCGTCTCGCTCCAGACCGACGCCGGCTTCGCGGTCGAACGCGCCGAGACGCGCCCCGAGACGTACGTCACGGTCGCCCGCCTCGACTAGGCGTCCGTGTCGGTGTCCGTTGCCAACCCGCCGGTGTACCGCTCCAATCCGAGGACGGCGACGGCCCCGACGACAGCCGCGAGCGCGAAGGCGAGCGCCGCGTCGGCGGTCCACCCGACCGACAGGTCCCGCCCGGCCTCGACGACCGGCGCGCGCAACCCGCCGACGACGAGGCTCACGAGGAAGGAGAGCGTCGCGGCGCGGTACCGCTCCAGCGCCCAGCGGACGGCGTGGGCGACGGTGAACAGGCCGACGACCGCCCCGGCGACGAACGCGACGACGGTCCGACCGGGGTCGACCACCGCCGTCACGCTCCCGCCCACCGCGAGACCGAGAAGCGCGTCGACGAAGGCCGTCAGTCGGTCGACGAGGAACTCGTACTGCCCGAGGATGACGAGGATGAGCGACCCCGAGATGCCGGGCAGGACCATGGCGCTGATGGCGACGGCACCGACGGCGACGACGACGGGCGTCGTCGAGGGGAGCGCCGCGGCGGCCTGTCCGCCGGCGACGAAGGCGAGGAGGAACCCGCCGACCGCCGCACCAACCCGGCCCGGCGTATCGAGGCTGACCTCCGAGGAGAGGACGACCGCAGACGCGGCGATCAATCCGAAAAAGAAGCCGAAGGTTGCGACAGGGTCGGACCCGAGGGCGATGTGGAGGACCCGCGTCGCCACGACGACGGCGGTGACGATGCCGCCGCCGAGTGCGCCGAGAAAGAGGCCGTCGACCTCGCGGAACGCCTCGCGGGCGTCGGCCCACCGGCCCGGTAGGGGCGCGGCGAGGACGCGTCGGATCCGCCCCGGCGTGACCGCGGTGATCGCACCGATCAGTCGCTCGTAGACGCCGACGACGAGCGCGATGGTGCCGCCCGAGACGCCCGGCACCGCGTCGGCTGCCCCCATGCAGATCCCCTTCAGGTAGACGACGACGATGGGGTGGAGGCGTCGCATCCGGCGTCAGTTCTCCGATCGGGCGACGGCCGCCGCGGTCGGGGCATCGTGCGACGACGCGGTCGGGCCGGCCGTGGTGTCGTCGCCGGTGTCACCCGAAGCGCCCGTCGCTCCGGTGGGTCGCGTCTCGGTCGGTTCGATCGGTTCGATCGACTCCGACGACTCGTTCCCGCCGCCGAGGGAGATGTTCTGGAGCGGGTTGGTCTCTTCGAGCGTCACCTCACGCTCGCCGGAGACGTCGCCGTTGACCCGCCCCTCCTCGATCTGGATCTCGGACTGGTACTGGACGATCGACCCGTTGTCGTTGGCGAGCGACGACTGGATCATGTACGGCCCGGCGGCCCGGACGCTCACGTTGGTGTAGCCGTTCTCGGGCCCGTACTCGTCGTAGCCGGTCGTGGCGTACGGGAGCGTCATCGAGAGCTCCCCGTCCTCGTTCGTCCTCGTCTCTTGGGTGTAGCTGAACGTCTCGTTCGTCGCCGGAACGCGCATCGGCACCGTCGCCCGGACCGAGATGTTCGCGGGGAGTCCGTCGGCCGTGACCGTCGCACCGGGCACCTTCTCGAAGGTCTTCACCCACGACGGCTCGTAGAGCGTCTGGCTGGACGGCGGGACACCCGTCACCGCGAACTCTTGGCGTTGGAGACGCTGGTACCGTCCGGACTGGTTGACGGCCGAGGACTCGCTCACTTTCACCAGCCGGTAGTGCTCCAGTGCGGGCACGCGCTCCGACGGATAGTGGCCGACGCCGCCCACTTGGGCGGTTCCGTCCTCCTCGACGTAGGTTCGTGCGGCCGACAGGTTACCGAACTGCCGAACCATCGACTGATCCTCGCCTTGCGGTCCGGTTCGGACGGTGAGTTCCTCACCGCTCTGTGTCTGGACCCGTCGCTCCTCCCAGTCGACGACGATAGGTTCGGGATCCATGCTACTCCCGTGGTAGGCGTATAGCCGAACCATCTGACTCTCGTAGTAGCGCTGGGTGCGCAACTGGAACGCCCCACGGAGGTTGCTGGTGTACACCGGTCCGTAGAAGTCCGACGACGAGACGTCCGACTCGTCGTAGAACGTCACCGGCGCGCCGAACTTGGACTGGGGGTGGACCATCTGCCAGTCGACCATCACGTATCGCGTCCCGGCGGCCTCCTCGTCGCGTTCACCGAGGGCGTCCTGTGCGGCCGACTCGTTGGGGGCGAGCAGGTAGTTCGCCGCGTCGGTCGCGCCCTGCTGGAACGGGTTGGCGTTCGGAATGCGCTCGCTCTGTAGGGTGATCCAGTGCCCGTAGTCCCACCACGACTGCACGCCGTAGGCCCCGGCCGGGTAGTCGTAGTCGTCGGTTCGGTCGTAGGTGCCGTAGTACTCCATCCCGTTGCTCGCTCCGCCGAACGTCCCGGGGGCAGGGGTGTTCGACTCCATCCACTCGAGCGAGCCCTCCCACTCCGTGACCGCGCCGATGCCGGCCTGTTGGCCCGCCTGCCACGCGGTGTCGCTCCGGTCTATCTGCGGGTTGCCGGTGCCGCGAACGCTCATCGGGACGAGCAACACCGGCGTGATGATCAGCATCGCGGCCGCGAGCACCGCGATGACTTGGTATCCCTTCAAGTCGCGGACCGTATCGAGCGTGCCGGAGCGCAAGTCGAGATACGAGAGGATCTGGCCGATCAGGTAGGCGTTCGCGACGGCGACGATGGGCGCGAGGTAGTAGTTGAACCGCACCTGCGTGAACGCCGCCGACGTGATGAAGGCCGCCCAGATCACGAACAGGAGTTTCTCCGCGTCGTAGTTCGTCTGGAGGGTCGCCCCGAACAGGATCAGCGCCACCAGCGCGACGCCGATGAGTTCGGAGACGATACCCAGGCTGTCGGCCAGCGCCCGGAAGGGGCCGGGGACGAGGAAGAGTAAGCCCAGAACGAAGAGGCTCCCGACCGCGTAGCCGACCCGTTCGGTCTCGCCGTCGCGCACCAGCGGTTTCGCGATCAGCCAGATGATGGCTACGACGCCGGTGAAGAGGGCAAAGCCGTAGTCTGCCATGATGCGCCCGGTGGCGGTCATGCGGTTCCGTTCGAGGATGTCCGGGGCGAGGTAGGGTTGGGCCTCGGAGATGGTCCGGAGTCCCGCGGTGGCGCTGAAGCCAATGAATCGGAGGGCATTGTTCTGGATCGTCCCGAACAGCGACGGGAGGACGACGGCCACGACGGCGGCGGCGGCGGCGAGGATTCCCACGACGGCCGCGGGGTAGTACGAGCGGTCGATATCGCGGTCGTCGAACACCCGCGCCAACCCGGCCATGAACGCCGCGCCGCCGGCGACGCCGGTCGCGACGGCGGGCTGGAGGAGGCCGAAGTCCGTCGGACTGAAGCTCATCTCCTCGAACTTGAGAAGCATCAGGATCGCCGCGACCACCATCGAGACGACGCCGACGAACGCGACCGGTTCGGGGGTCCCGCCGGTGGTGTAGTCGCTGACGAGTTGGTAGATGAGATACGTCCCGAAGATGCCGACCAGCAGGACGCCCGGCGGCCACACCCACATGTAGAGGGCGACGGCGACGCCCGCGAGCGCGCTCCACAGGAAGGGTTCGCGGAGCGCCTCCACGTCGCGGTCGAGGACGAGTTCCCAGATGGGTTTCTCCCGGACTGCGACCCCGACCGCGACCATCAGCGCCAGCACCGCGATCGTCTGGAAGAGCGGTTCGGCGATGTTGTGGTCGGCGAAGCCGACGAGGCTCCGCTGGAGGAACTGTCCCGGGAGGAGGAGGAGGACGACGGCCCCGAAGAGGCCGGCGACCCGTCCCGCGAGGCGCTTCCCGACGGCGTACGTCGGGAGTGCGACCAGCGCCCCGAACACCGCAGGGGCGACCAGCAGCGTCTTGGCGATCAGCTCTCCCGAGGGACTCCCGAGGCCGACGACCAGCGCCGCGGTGGCGATCAACTGGTCGTACAGCGTCCCGAACTGTGCCGCGTGGGTCCCGTACGGGAAGTTCGTCCACGGGTCGAACGGCATCGTGAACGGCCAGTTCTGCACCGCGTACTCGACCTGACGGAGGTGGTACCAGGCGTCGTTGCCGGAGAAGTACACCTCGCCGTCCCGGACGAACGTGTCGTACTCTTGGAGGCGAATGGCGAGCATCCCCGCGACGACGGCGACGAGCGCGGGGACGTGATACCAGTCGAAAAAGAGGTCTGCGACGGAGGAGGACCCCTGACTCTGATCGTCGCTCATTGGCCGAACGGACTGGGATTACGGGCATAAACCTTGTTATCTGTCGGTGGTCGGAACGGATTTGCGTCCCGAACTGCCGCCGTCTCACGGCGTCGGAGTCAACGAAAACGCTTATTCGCGGCTCGGCGGTACGTCGGGTCGATGCAGGTGTCGGTCGTCGTCTGTACGTACGCGATGGATCGGTACGACGCGTTCACCGAGGCCGTCGAGAGCGTCCTCGCACAGACGTACGACCCCATCGAGGTCGTCCTCGTCGTCGACGGGAACCCCGAAGTCTACGAGCGCGTACGCGAAGACTTCTGTGAACGCGAGCATGTCGTCTGCCACAACAACGACGAGAACCGGGGAATCTCCTACTCGCGGACGAAGGGGGCTGAGCTTGCGAGCGGCGACATCGTTGCGTTCATCGACGACGACGCGGCGGCGGAGCCGGACTGGGTGTCGAATCTGGTCGACATCTACGAGAACACCGACGCGATTGCAGTTGGCGGGGACGTGAAGCCGGACTGGCAGACTGAGAAACCGGACTTCTTCCCGGAGGAGTTCTACTGGCTGGTTGGCTGCGTGGAGCCCGGATTCGCTGAGGATGGCGAGGAAGTCCGGAACACGTATGGGTCGAACATCTCCTACCGGCGGGAGCAGTTTCTGGAAGTCGGTGGCTACGACCCGAATACCGGGCGAAAGGGCGACAAGCACCTACAGGCGCATGAGGCGCCCGTTGGGATTCGGCTATTGAAGGAGTACGGGAAAGGGATGGTGTTCACCGAGGACGCCGTGGTTCATCACAAGCTCTTCGACTACCGCGGGGAGTTCGGGTGGTTGGTATCGCGGTCGTTCTGGCAGGGGTACTCCAAGCGCGTGATGGACTTGTTGTATCCAGATGCGCCCGACGACAAGAGCGCGTATCTTAAGCAGCTGTTGACGCACTTCGTCCCGAAACGCGTGAAGGAGCTAGTTCGGTCGCCATCGAGAGCTGAAGTGAAGCAGCTGCTCTCGATTTTCGTGTTCACGGGGGCTGTCGGGCTCGGGTACCTGTACGCGATTCTGACCCCGAACGTCGTGGAGAAGGCTAACGCTTAGGATTCCGCTTCAAGCGAATCTTCAGTGTCCCGTTTCTCTTGAAGGCGTTTCTCAGCTTCGTCACGGTCCTCCGGGTAACCAATATCAATACGCCATCCCTCCAAACCAATAGCGTCGATCGTCCGGCCCGAATGAATGAGTAGATCGATAGCGTCGCTAATCTCGTACTCATCCCGACCGGATGGTTGTACGAGCTTGCAAGCGTGGAAAATTGCTGGTGTAAACGTATAGAATCCGGTCATCACGAGATTCGAGGGTGGGTCGTCCGGTTTTTCGATGACTTCTTCGATTTCACCATACTTGTTCGTGTCACAGACACCGTATCGTGATGCCTCCTCGTAGGGAACCTCCTCAACTAGGAACGCTGCGTCTGCACGGTCTTCCTTCTGGCGCCGGACGACATCGTCAAGATTCGCGGAGAAGACGTTGTCCCCGAGCATTAGCATGAAGTCGTGGTCAATATGTTCCTCCGCACAGAGAAGGGCGTGAGCGAGCCCCTTCTGTTCGCGCTGATGTGTATACGTAATTGGGATTCCTTCGAACTCATCGCCGTAGTGGCTGATAATATCCTGTTTTCGATAGCCGACGACGACGACGAGTTTTTCGGCGCCGAGCTCGACGAGCTGTTCAAAACAGTGTGTAAGAATCGGTTTCCCCGCGACTTCGACCATCCCTTTCGGTTTATTTTCCGTGAGTGGACGAAGTCGTGTGCCCTCTCCAGCGGCAAGAACTACTGCTTGCATACTCTCGGATAGAGAAGCCGGAGGTAAATAGGTTTCAGTAGAATCCAACTGATATCCTATATAAGTCAATTATCTTGTTTCATCGTCTGTAACTGCAGTCAACACCTCCACACCGGTTTCTTCATCCTCAAATTCGGAATTAATAATATTATATCCTCGTTCAGTCAACAATCCACTAACTCGATCACGCGTCGCGTTAAATTGTGGATGGACTTCAACGATAATAGCTCTCGGTTGGTAGGATAGTTCTTCGAGTATCTCTATCTCTGCGCCTTCACAATCCAATTCAAGAACATCAGATTCAGGAAGGTCAGATGGACTTATTGTGGCCGCATCCTTTGCCCCGTCTCGGTAGACATGCTTTGCTGGGCCAACAAGAGCGTGATGAATGTCAGTGATACTGCTTACCTTTGAAAGGGAAAGAGTAAACTCGATCTCGGCGACCTGAGCTGCATTCGCCTCATAGACATCAACAGATGTTCCCCTTCGAGCGGCGTGAACAGCCGTTACGCCCCAACCACCGCCAACCACAGTAACGTCATCTGTTGGTTTAACTATGTTAGTCACCGCATTAACTAGTGAATCCTCATAGTTGGGAAAATTCACTTGTTGATCAAATAGACGAGGGGCTCTACGTGGGACAGAATTATAAACACCTAATTTTCTCGGAAGTATATCTCGAATTGTGTTGTCGTAAATCTGTGATATCACGCTCATATAGGAGTTAAGAGGGGTGAGGTATAAAAAACATCTAAGTGATAGTCTGAGAGGTATTTGACTGGGCAAATACCACTCAGACCTATTCCTTTTTTATTTCCTCATTTATAATGTTGATGAGGCCTTTAGCTGTATCTTCTGTCCAAAACCGCCAGCTTGAGACAGTCTTAATAGCTTCCTGAGACATCTGGTAAATCTCACTTGGATTTTCCGCAATATTCGAAAGGATTATTCCCCATTCATTTGGTGACCCCGCTAAAAACCCATTATCCCGGTTCCGAATAAGATATTTGACTAAACTGACAGGAGTGGCGACTACAGGTACCCCAAGCGCGAGACATTCGACAATAGATGTAAATCCGCCCTTAGACCGAGTCCACTCATCGTCTCGAAGCGGTCTCAAACCGATATCAACCTCTGCAAGGTCTGCTAATGCCGAGTCAAGAGTCCACTCAACATATTCTACGTCTTCGCCTTCTCTGTCTTTGAACGGACGAATCGGAAGCGTACCTGCGGTAATAATCCGAAGAGACAAGTTATCGTGACGTTCTAATACCTCGGATATTTCCCTCTCAACATCAGATAGGTAGTGAAGATTTTCCGGATTCCCGACCCACCCTAGTAATATCGAGTCTTCGTCTAAATCGCTGATATTTTGATGCTGCTCGTACTTCTTGCGCGGGATTCCAGTATGCAGGCACTTCACTTCGTCAGTATACTGCCGAGCATACTCTACCAGTTCCCGGCTTCCGGCGATGGTCAAGTCGCTTTTCTCAATCAGAGTGTTGTGCTGGCGAATATCATCCTGGCCTACGTCTTTACCAGGTGGTGCGAGATGAATCGCATCATCAAAGTCATAAATTAGAGTCGAAGATATTTTAGACAAAATCTGAGTAAACCATGTTGGAAACCTAATCTTTTGTACGAATACAATATCGTTCCGCAGCACCTTCCACAAGATGTTTGACGCAAAGGTAGACCGCATCCATAAGCCATCTAATCCACTCTTGAACTGTGGAACTGCTATTGATTCAGTCGAAATCCCGGCCTCCTCGAGATGGGGGAGAAGTTCGTAGACGCGTAAACGAGAACTGGCTTGCGTTCGATCCCCAGCTGTAATAAATAGAGCGTCCATATTACATGAGAAGTGGCTCCTTTATATAAACGCTATGTGGATTCCGCATTTATTTAATCGAGCACCTGCTGAGTAGAGTATAACAATCCGATGGGTTCCGAAATCCAGAAAGAAAAGTTGGTAGTCTATACTGCTATCTTCGGCGATTATGATATTCTCATGGAACCAAAAGGAGTGCCTGATGAAGTCGATCTAGTCTGTTTCACGGATAACCCAAACCTTCAGACCAACAAGTGGGAAATCCGCGTCGTCAGCGAGGAACTGACACCCGCGATGAGCAATCGTAAAATCAAGATTCTCCCGCATCGGTATCTCTCAGACTACGACTACAGCATCTACATTGATGGAAACGTTCATATTGTCGACGACGTGAGCGAGCTTGCGTCAAAATACCTATCAAAATACCCGCTCGTTGTACCACCCCATCCCAAACGAGACTGTGTATACGACGAAGCGGAGGTATGTATTCAATCGGGGAAAGCTGACGAGAAGCCGATGCGAGAGATGATGAATCGGTACTCCGCGGACGGATTCCCTCAAAATTTCGGCCTGTCCGAAAACAACGTTATTCTGCGTGAACACCACGATGATGACGTACAGAGCTTGATGAATGAATGGTGGGAGGAAGTTCGCAACGGACCAGGTCGTGACCAGCTTTCACTTCCCTACGTGCTCTGGAGGAATGAGCACAAACTCCACAAATTGGACTTCATCCCTCGAACCCATGGCCAATATTTTATATTCTACCCACACAGAGAGTCAGGAACCAAACTATTCTGGATTCCGTATATTCGGATAACAACTAGGTTTAGCAAGCCTGTTGAGCGACGAGTTGCGGGACTCATCGGCGACGCCGTACATGCTCAACGAAGTGGTGGAATTAGCGAACTGGCAAACAAAACTGTTAGGATTCTTTTGGAGAAGGTCTCTCCGCAATAGAAATTCCGTGCTGTGACAGAACATCCTTGTAAATATTCATAATTCTGGCACCGATATTCTCCCAGCTAATTTCTCGGACCGTCTCACGGCCATTTGAGCGACCGCCATCCCGAATTACCTCAATCAGGCCTTCCACAAGCTCTTCTTCATTTGAACCTACTGCAGAAGGAAAAACGTCAACGAGGCGTTCTTCAACGTCACCAACATTCGTAGACACAACCGGGATATTGCATGCTAGCGCTTCCTTGACGGTGTTGGGTGACCCTTCGTGCCGAGAGGTTAGTAGCAAGGCATCTGCAGCATTCATGTAGTAAACCATCTTCTCATGAGGAACTCCTGATAAAGAGTGTAGTGTGATTTCTTGGCCTAACCTCTCACTTGCGGCCTCGACGATGGATTCTGCGAGGGGAAACCGTTTACGCTCGTACTCTGGTGAATACGGAAATAGAACGTGGTAACCTTCTTGATCCCAGCCTGCTTCTTCTCGCGCTTCATCTCTATCAATCGGATAGAATTTATCCATATCTATCCCACTGGGGAGAATATAGGCGTCCGAATGCCCGAGCAGCCCTTTCATCTCTTCACTGCGAACTGTAACTGCGTCACATCTCCAGGCGAATAATTTCGTGATAGCTCCATCTAGCCCAACGACGTCCGATCCCCAGAGAGTCAAAACAACCGGAATATCGGACAACATCACCGCGTGTGGTGCTGTCAGGCCATAGTTTGCGTGTACAATATCGTAGTCTCCCTGTTTGAGTTCTGAGCGCACCTGAAATAGGAAGCGGATATATTCACTTGGCCCACGCTGGTTTCCCATATTTCCATCAATTTGTTCCTGACCGGGAACAACAAGAACTGTACAATTGACGCCACGTTCTCTCAGAGACTCGATCTGCTGATCGAAGAAAACTTCCTCAGATGTCGTCAGATGAAGAACGCTGAGCTCGTCTCGTACACTCATTCTCTGTTGTCGATTTCGACGCTGGTTGAGGTATGTTCTTCGATTTGAAAACCCGTGGTCGGATGATAGAGGAATTCACACCGGCTGGTGAGGGAAATATATACCGTACGGAGAGGGTCTAAACCATTCTGTCCAGCTAATCGAAATATAGAAGTTTTACTACTACGTTAGTCTTTTTTATGGATGTTCTAGTAACTGGAGGTGCCGGCTTCATCGGCTCCCATCTCGCAGCTCGCCTTCTTCAAGAGAACCATCATGTAGTTATTTTAGATAATCTTGACCCATATTATGACTTGGATTTGAAAAAAAGAAACCTGGGCCGATGCCGCCAAATATCGGAAAAGAATTTGGATTTCGTTGAGGGTTCTATCACTGACTCGACGCTTGTTTCAGATGTGCTCTCCGAACATAATATTGATGTTATATACCATGAGGCCGCGAAGGCTGGCGTCCGGTCAAGCGTAGAGAACCCGATCGCCTATGAAACGAATAATGTTGAAGGGACACTGAAGATCCTTCAGGCCGCTGAGAAACACGACGTAAACCGTCTAATCCACGCATCCTCGTCCTCTGTATATGGGGTCCCGGACTACCTTCCATACGACGAAGAACACCCAAACCGACCTAAAAGCCCCTACGCAGTTACTAAACTTTCAAGCGAGCACTATTGCAACGTATTTAATGATTTGCATAATATATCAACAATAAATCTCCGCCACTTTACTGTTTATGGCCCGCGTATGCGGCCCAATATGGCCATTTCGAATTTTGTGTCCCGCTGTCTCAACGGCCAACCCCCAATTATCTATGGCGACGGCAAACAAACACGTGATTTCACATACATTAGTGATATCGTCGATGCTAATCTATCCCTTCTTAATTCGGATACTGCCGATGGAGAGACGATGAATATTGGCTCAAATGACAACATCTCGATTTGGGAACTTGCTGAGTACGTTGTAGAAGAAACAGGAGCGGACGTAGAGATTGTCCACAAACCAGCGAAGGAAGCGGATTCTCGCCATACACACGCAGATATTTCAAAAGCACAAGATAACATCGGATACGAACCAAGTTACGATATCAGGGAAGGCGTTCGGCAGTTCATTAACTGGTACGAATCAAATCGTGAGTGGTACGAACCCCTCGTGATGAAATCCTGACGAACCCCCATTATGCTCGTTAATTTCTCCTCTAAAATACCCTTTTGTACATCGTATTCAGATATAGTTTCTCACGCTATCAAAATCCAATCTCAACACCCGTAACCATATGAGATCTGAGTACGTGATTCCGAATTGTAATGGCTCAAATTAACGGTGTGAGAGTTCGCGATCTACAAGTGAACGCTGACGAACGCGGTCATCTTGTCGAAGTATTTCGTGAGGACTGGGACGAGTACGATCCCGAGCCCGCGATGTCCTACTATTCAATGACGTATCCGGGTATAACGCGCGCCTGGCACCGCCATCACCGTGGCCAAATTGATCACTTTGTCTGTCCAAAGGGACGCATCAAGGTCGGCGTCTACGACGACCGTGAAGATTCACAAACTCAGGGCGAACTAAATACCTTCGTTATTGGTGAGCACAATCAGAAAGTGATTCGCATTCCGGGAGAGTGCTGGCATGGATTCAAAGCAATTGGTGAGGACCCTGCGTTCCTTATTAACTTCCCGTCGAACCTCTACGACTACGAGGACCCCGATGAGGAACGCCTCCCATACGATACAGACAAAATACCTTTGGACTGGGACAAGGAACCGAGCGGGTAGGTAATGAAAGGAGTACTTCTCTCGGGGGGAACCGGCTCGCGGCTTCGCCCAATCACGCACACTGGCCCGAAGCAGCTCGTACCGGTCGCGAACAAACCCGTCCTCGAGTACGCTATTGAGGACCTCAAGGCAGCCGGCATCACCGAGATTGGCGTCATTCTCGGGAACAAGGGCCGCGAGGAAATCCAAGAGCTTCTGGGTGACGGCTCGCAGTACGGCGTCGATATCACGTACATCGTCCAGGGGAACCCGCTCGGGCTCGCGCACGCAGCGGGCTGTGCGCGGGACTTCGTCGGTGACGATGACTTCGTAATGTACCTCGGTGATAACATCCTCAAGTCCGGCGTTACCGAACTCGTCGAGAGCTTCGAAGCCGGTGACTATGGTGCGGGCATCGCGCTCCAGGAAGTCGAGAATCCGCAGGCGTTCGGAATCGCGGACATCGACGATGAGGGCAACGTCACCCAGCTCATCGAGAAGCCGGACCACCCACCAACGAATCTCGCGCTCATTGGCATGTACGTGTTCTCGCCGGCGGTCTTCGATGCGATTGACGACCTCGAACCGTCCTGGCGGGGCGAACTCGAGATTACGGATGCGATTCAGGACTTGCTCGAGGACGGCTACGAGATCGACTCGCACGTCGTGACGGGCTGGTGGAAGGATACCGGGAAACCCGAGGACATCCTCGAAGCCAACCGCCTAGTCCTTGAGGACAAGGAGCTGACAACCGCGGGCGTTATCGAGGATGGCGCGACGACCGACGGCCGCATTGAGCTCGCCGAGTCCGCAGTTATTGAGGATGGCGCGGTTGTCCGTGGGCCGGTTTCGATTGCGGAGAACACGACTATCAAAAGCGGGACGTACATCGGGCCATACACGTCAGTTGGCGCGAACTCTACGCTGGAGAACATTCACCTTGAGAATAGCGTGGTTATCGGCGATTCGACGATTACTGCTTCCGGCCGCATCGTTGACAGTCTCCTCGGCCGGAATGCGGACGTCGAGAGTGCCGACAACCTCCTTCCTGAAGGCCGGCGACTCGTCGTCGGTGAGAACTCCCAACTCAAACTCTAAGAATGCGTATCATCACTCACACCTGTCCGGCCTGTGGGACCGTCGTCGCGGCGAACGAACTTGAGGACAACCGCGTCATGAAGTGTCCAGGACTGGGCTGCCAGGAAGTTCTGGAGTTCGCGGACCTCCCCGAGGATGCCCGCAAGCACTTTCTCGAACACCGCGAGCGCTACCAGCTCTAACCCAGAGCGTTCCAGACAGCGTCGACGTCCTCGCGCAACGTCGGCTGCTCGCGTCCAAGTTCCTCCGCTACCTTCCCGACGTCCAGACAGCTGTACGTCGGGCGTGCCGCAGCCCGATCGATGTCCTCAGTCGAGCCGGCTTGCAGCAAGTTCGAATTGGCACCGACGTGTGCAGACAGCACTTCGCCGAACTCGTAGGGTGTGACACACGAACTGCACGCGACGTGGTACAACCCACTCGACGCCTGTTCAACGAGGGTGAGAACCGTCTGTGCGGCCTGTCCGGCGCGTGTTGGTGTCACCAACTGATCCGTAAACAAGGGAACGGCTTCGCTCGCCTGCAATTGCTCACGCACCCACGCGGGAAAGCCACTGAGAGTGCCAGTGCTGCGGTGAATCCCCCAGACGAACGACAGTCGCGGTAGCAGCGCCGTCTCCATCGCGTCCTGTACTGCTCGTTCGCCCGCGAGCTTCGATTCGCCGTACACCTGTACTGGATTCGGGTCCGCCGTCTCGCTATACGGGTCTCGTGCTGTCCCGTCGAAGACGTAGTCCGTTGAAACGTGGACAAAGTCAATCCCGGCCTGCTCACAGCGAGCAGCCATTCCGGCCGGCGCCTCACTGTTGATGACGTGAGCCGCCTCGGGATTCCGCTCGCAGCCGTCCACGTCCGTCATGGCCGCACAGTTGACGACAACGTCCGGACCGTGCTCGTTGATGACGTCGTCGAACGTGCTGTATTCTTGGAGGTTAAATTGTGTCAGTGGGACGTCGAAGTTGGGGCGTGTCGAGTGGTAGGTACCGCTGACCGCCCAGCCGCGTTGCTGGCCCGCGCGAACCACGTTACTGCCAAGGAGACCGTTTGCGCCGACGACGAGCAGCCGCATACCATAAACTTCCATCAGTAAGGTAAATAGGTGCCGCCACCGAGACCGTAGTATGCAAATTCTCGTCACTGGCGGCGCCGGATTTATCGGCTCAAATTTCGTGCACTATCTTCTCGACGAGCACAAAGACGATGACATCGTCACGCTCGACGCCCTAACGTACGCAGGCTCTCGAGACAACTTGGATGGCGTGCTCGATCATCCGCGCCACGAGTTTATTGAGGGCGACATTCGAGACCGTGATCTCGTTACCGAACTCGTCGCTGATGCCGATGCCGTTGTCAACTTCGCTGCCGAGTCCCACGTCGACCGTTCCATCGAAGGGGCGGAACCGTTCGTTTCGACGAACGTTCAAGGGACACAGACGCTGCTTGATGCAGCCAACGACGAAGGCGTCGAACGGTTCCTCCAGATTTCGACCGACGAAGTATACGGCCAAGTGCTCGATGGCAAATTCTCCGAAGAGGACCCGCTCAACCCGCGGAATCCCTATGCGGCAACGAAAGCTGGCGCGGATTTACTCGCGCAAAGTTATGAGACGACTCACGATCTCCCTGTGGTTATTACGCGGACCTGCAACAACTTCGGCCCTCGCCAGCACCCGGAGAAGCTCATCCCGAAGTTCATTCAGAATGCCGCCAACGGTGACCCTCTTCCTGTCTACGGTGACGGCTCGAACGTCCGCGAATGGATCTACGTCGAGGACAACTGCCGCGCACTTGACCTCGTACTCCGCGAGGGCGACGTTGGCGAAGTCTACAATATCGGTAGCCACGCCGAGAAAACGAATCTCGAAGTCACCGAAGCCATCCTCGATGCAGTCGGCGCGTCCGAAGACCTCATCGAATTCGTTGAAGACCGCGCTGGCCACGACCAACGGTATGCACTTGACACCAGCAAGATCGAAGCACTCGGCTGGGAACCCACCTACACCTTCCAGGAAGCACTTGACCGTACCGTCGATTACTACCGTGAATAAATATTCAGCAGAATATAGGAGTGTCAAACATATGTTTAGAGAGGGATGTTATGCTTAACTGTCGTTCGGAATTCTTTCGATATGGACAGTAAAGACCCGAAATAGATTGCCGCGCCGATACCAACGAGGAATATTATAACAGAGAGAGAGGACCCAAAGAGAGCACGCCCAACAAATACGGCGACAGCCATAATCATCGCTGATAGACACTGCTTAGAAATTTCTTTGATAGGTATATCTATACTGATTACTTTATTAGCGTAATAATATGAGAGTAGAAGCCCTAAACCCGCGGAGACCGTCGTTGCTACTGCTGCACCGTACCAACCGAACTGCCACGTAAGGACGACATTTAATCCAATATTTACTGCGGCGAATGCGGCATTAATGTGGAACGTCAGGTTGGGGTAATCAAGAGCGTTAATTGTATTCAGAAATTGACCCATATATCCGTACAGCAGACGCGCAAAGGTAAGGACGAGCAAGATATAGTAACCAGCGTCAAAGCCAGAACCGTAGATAGTTAATACGACATCACCAACAAGCGCTGCTCCGACCATCCCAGGAATGATAAATAGCCCCGAATATGCGAGACTTACTTCCAGAAGGTCCGATATCTCGTTCTCTGAACCTCCTGCTGAAGATATCTTACTCATCTCAGGGAATAGGGTTCGAGAAATAGACGCGCCAAATGTAGCGAATAAAGATGCAAGATTCCACGCAATTTCATAGACTGCGACGAGGCTATGAGAGACGAAGACAGCTAGAATTAGCGTATCCATCGACAAAAACGTCCGCCCTTTGATTGACCCGAGCCAAGAAAACTGGGCGTATTCTTTCAACCGAGAGAATTCCTGACGCGATGGGCGCGTCCGTGGAATTGTGATGAAATACGCGCCAATAATAGTTGCTACTATTGTACCAACAACGTAACCAGCGAATGCGCCAGCAAGTCCGAACCCAGAAAGGACAAGCGTGACCTGAACGATGCTTCGGCTCGTCCACTGAACGGGGGACAAAATACTAGATACATGTACAAGATGTTGACCATCTAGAACGGTCCGAACGAATCCGTATGCAAGTCGACCGGCTAGCATTATAATAATGACCCACGTCGCCATGACCTCCATAAAGTCGTTGAGGTATGGTTGGGCCACCAAAAGGCAAACAGCAACAAAACTGTACATCCCAAACTGTACAATTGCTCCAGAAAGTACGTAATTCCCCTCTCCGGACTCACTAACGCGTTTCTTGACTGCTTGTGGCAACCCAAACTCTCCTGCTAAGGACACCCATGAGAGTACTGATAACACGACAACGTACGTCCCGTACCTGCTCTGGCCGAGCGTCCGTGTTAGGACGATTGTCGCAATAAAACCCGCGAGAGAAACCGCTAGTTGCGACAAAAAATTCACCATCGAAGTACGGCCGTATTTCATGAGAGGTCACGCGGGGATACGCGGATACAGGGGGTTTCAACTGCCACCGTATCAATACCGCGCTTCTCAACGATGGAGTGCTTAGAGACGGGTCCTTACGCCCACCAGCGCGAACAGTTGGGCCTCGCTCACACCCTAGACGGCCGAGCCCCATTCGAGATGACTTTATACTCATGCTCGGAGACAACGTCTTTCAGGCGAACCTTGGCGACGTCACCAACCGGCAAGCCGAGGACCGAGCCGACGCCGCGTTCCTCGTCGAGGAGGTGCCATGGGAGGAGGCGAGCCGGTACGGCGTCTGTGACACCAACGAGTACGGCGATATCATACGCGTCGTCGAGAAGCCCGACGACCGCGCTTGAACCTGGTGATGACCGGCTTCTACACGTTCACGCCGGCCATCTTCCATACCTGTCACCTGGTCCAGCCGTCGGATCGCGGCGAGTACGAACTTCCTGATGCCATCGACCTGTTGATCCAGAGTGGGCGGACCATCGACGCGATCCGGATGGATGGCTGGCGGATCGACGTGGGGTATCCGGAGGACCGTGATGAAGCCGAGCGGCGACTCACCGAGACTGCGAAATCCTCTGGGAAGACGGATGACACGACCGCTGAAATCGACTAACTAATTTATAAAAGAGTGGGAGTCTGCGCTGTGACCCGGCGGGCTACGCACCGCTGTGGTATCTGGTCCGTGAACGCGGCATTTGTCGTTAGTTTGAAATTATTCTGTCGGTGTAACCTGAAGTGACTTCACCCTCTCCAGCATTTCCCAGCCGGTAGTTACTGGAAATCTGGTTCCGACGAGTTCCAAGTGCTGCCTGTCGAATTCCGGTCTGATAAGTCCAACACCAGAAGTTATTGGATGTATTAACTCGTTTAACCTGGTGTAATTGCAACGAAAAGAATCGTTATAGACTAAACCACCTTACGGACAGACACACCCCTCATACCGAGTGACATTCACGACAGGTACCGTCTCTATCAAAGGGATTCGGCGAGTAATGTAATCCCGAGCAGCCCGCTGTCTTTTTATAAATAGAGAAGCTCGCCGTTCACCGTGGGAACGACGTCATCTTGGGGGTAAACTTGTGGTATTATGAGATATGTGGTTGCTAGCGTGTGGGGATCTTCCCACCACACATCGTGTCGAGTGTTCTCCACAGAGAGTTATCCTGTTTGACCAGCTTTCTTCGGTGCTCTGAATGTTGACCAGAGAATTAGGGTCCAAGCACACCCCGCGTACCGAGTGAAATCGAAGGTGTGGCATACGCAGGTCAATGAGAGCCTCGACTATCGTTCAATATTATTGATGAAGTCTTCAACACTGATCGAACCGGTTTATTCGGGACGCGGAGACTCACTCGGTTTGCCCCGTGTCTAAGACTCTCAATTTATATTTAAAACAAGTCTATTCGGCGCTTTGATTGTCTCTAACTCCATTATTAACACTCTCACTTGGTACTTAGTCGGTACATTTTTGTTGTTCCTCGCAGATGCATGTGTATGACAAGACGCGACGATATCTTCGAGACAGGAGAGATATTCCAAGACCGGAAGCTCGTCCGCGTCGGCCACGTTCCGAATCTTGACCGTGTTGTCGGCCGGGATAGTGAGATCGAGTTGATGGGGAGTGCCCTTGCCCCAGCGATACGTGGAGGCCCACCCGAAACGACGATTATCTATGGCAAAACCGGAACCGGAAAATCACTCGTTACGAGGTGTGTGACTCGCGAAGCGAGGGACCGAGCAGCGGAGAACGGTCAACGGTTCACGTACGCCTATGTTGATTGCTCTGATTATGGGACCGAAGCACAAGCAAGCCGCCAGATGGCTCGAGAGTTGCAGGCCAATCTTGGTGACGCTGTTGGCAATCAGTCGATTCCACGGCGTGGAATCGGCGCTGCAGACTATCGTGACGTCACGTGGGAACTACTTTCGGAGGGCGATGTCGATGCCTTCGTAGTTATTCTTGATGAAATAGATAAACTTGACGGGGATGCACTGTTGCGCAGCCTATCTCGGGCCCGCGAAAGTGGCAAAGCAGAGGCCTTCGTTAGTGCAGTGTGCATCAGTAATAAGATCGAATATCGAGAGCAGCTTAGTGAGCGGGTTGACTCTTCGCTTCAGGATAATGAGGTTGTTTTCGATCCGTACGACGCCACTCAACTGGAAGCGATCTTGACTCGACGGAAGGATGCCTTTTCTGAGGGTGTTTTGGAAGAGGGAGTCATTTCGAAGACTGCAGCGTTAGCTGCCCGTGAGCACGGTGATGCACGGAAAGCAATCGATATGTTGTATGAGGCAGGCCGGATCGCTGAAAAAAATCAAGCCACCCAAGTTACTGTGGATCACGTTGATGCTGCGCTGAAACGGGCCGAAATCAATCGATTCCAAAAACTCGTTAGCGGCCAGACTCCGCATGTCAAGCATATTCTCCGAGCATTAGCACTACTTACTGAAAAGGCCGATTGTCAGCGCTTCCGCACAGCAGAGGTGTATGACACCTATCAACAGGTCGCAGAGCATGCCGGTGCAAGTCCCCTAAGCTATGATCGAGTTCAGCGACTGCTCAAAGAACAGGCCTTTCTTGGCGTCACAGAAAGTGAGCACACCGGAGGTGGACACGGGGAAGGGAGCTATCGGGTCCATCGCCTACTCCGTTCACCGGAGATTGTCTCTGAAGGGCTAAATGGTGCATAGTTTTCCGTGTCTGTATCGTCTATTCTTCACTCGGTATCGGGTGTGTCCATACTCGTACCGGTTGAGGGTCACGAGGCTGGTCTAAGATCTTGGATTTCACTCGGTATCGGGTGTGTCTCTGAGACTCAGGTTATAATACTCTTTTCGGCGAGTTATTGATGACTGTCTGGTTAGTGAACGGGAACCGGTCGGTGCCGTTTGGCCCCACCACTTCGAAGGTGGTCGCGCTCATGTTGATGTCGCTGGCGCCCGGTGTCTTCTGAACAACCATCGATACTTCGTTCACAGCCATGTACGTGTCACTCTAAAATAGGTCTTGTTGAGAATCGTCCAGTATCACGTCATCGCTCTCGTTGCACACCGAGACGTTCCCTGTCTTCGAAACGGGTTCGAGTCGATCCGAAACCTGTGTGCTGCTCTGTTATCCGGTCTGTTCTGATTGGGTCTGGAGGAAGCCAGCCGTGTTGATCAGGACACCGGCCGCAATCGCTGCAACCAAGACCAGCGCGATGAACATGATGAGCGTCCCGATACCGACTTGGCCTCGGTCAGTTCGTTCTTTGAGCATTGTTGTCTCGTATGCAGGCGTCTGGGAAATCGTCTTAACTCTCTGGAGCAAATGACCACATCGAAAAATCGGGTGTACGACCAGAAGCACAGAATTACGGAACTGAGGACAACGTGTAACGGTCACGTCCAGTTGTGGTTCTCCCAGCCCTCATAGTGTTTCAGCCGGCTCTTGATCTCGAATGGTTCCCACTCACATTCGTAGTAGAGGACATCGGCCAGCTGGCCGAACTCCCCGTTGTTGAGTTCGATTCCCTTGTTCCCTCGATTCGTGATGTAGGGCGCGGAACGCAGATCGTCGAAGATGTCGATGGCGGTGGGGTAGTCGCTCGTATCGATAGCCGAGATAGAAAGAAGATTTTCCTCAACGATAGGTGACCCCCAGCGATGTTCGGCTATCATCGCTGCGAGGAGCGCACATTTTACTGACGGCTTTCGCATACCCCTCTGTTTTTCATCTGTCTCTAATAAGAATATGTTAATACGTGTTTACGCTCAGGCGAACAGTTATGTATGTCAGCGGGTAAACTGACCGTATGAGCGAGCCACCGCAGACCCACTCGGCGGCGGAGAAAGACACCAAGGAGGCCCGTCTAGAGAATCCGAGCGGCGTCCTCTACCTCTTCCAGCACGAGAGCGTCCCGATTCTCATCGACGCTATCCTCACGCTTCCACCTGGACGGGAGTTCAACAAGACCGAATTCGCCGATCACGCCGGCGTCACCCGGCAAACCGTGAGCAACTACATCAACGTTCTCTTGCAGACCGATGTGGTTGAGGAGGTTCCGAACACGTCCCCGCGCCGGTATCGTGTCGCGAAGAGCGACGTCGTCCAGGAGCTTTTCGAACTGAACAGTGCCCTGAACGCCGCCGGCGAGTCAGCTACCAACGGCTGAAACTGTGGGCTTCCGCCTTGCTACCGCTGTGATTGACATCTTCCCGCGCCTAAAGACGCGGGAATCCCAAGCGTTGGGATATTAGGGTTTGCAGTCTCCCTGTTCTCTCGGTGTAAACCGTCCGCTCTCGCGGTCGAACAGGAAGACTCCGAGCTGTGCCAACCAGCCGTTACTCATATCGCCCATCGGGGGACTCTGAGTTATCCGTCTACGAATGTTCACCGCGCCGTTCACGTCTGCGTTCATCGTCGCCGCGCACGACGAACAGACGTATAGACCGCGCTCCACACGGTTGCTATCCCGAATCTGCCTACAACACGAACACGAGCACGCAGCAGTCGTTCCGCGTGGTCGACACGAGCCTCGAAGCGAACGTTGGCACGATCGGCGGCCAGGTCGCGATCGAGGACTCGGAGGCCAACGTGACGGGGACCGCACTCGGTGCCCAGTCGGTCACGGTGATCTTCGTGGGTGAGCGTGGCAACACGGTCTACCAGACGATCTCCGTCGACGACACGATGGTCGTCGCCGGCACGACGAACCTCCAGCCCGACGACAACTCGATCACCGTCGAGCTGCTGACCGAGGAGGGCGACTCGGTCGCCCTGTCGACGACCCAAGAGTGGTCGACTGACGGTTCCTGCATGGTCAGCCTCGAGCTCGAGGACGTCGAGACGGGGACCTACGACGTTGAAGCTGACGACAGCTACAACGAGGACCTCGCGTCGGTAGAGATCGTCCAGAACCGACAGACTGCGACGCCGGAACCGACGGACACGCCGGAGCCGACGGACACGCCGGAGCCGACCGACACGGTGACGGACACGCCGGAACCGACGGACATGCCGACGGACACGGCGACTGCGACGCCGACGTTGGAAGGCGGACCGGGCTTCGGTGCGATCATCGCGGTCATCGCGCTCTTGGCGGCTGCGCTGCTGGCCACCCGGCGCGACACCTAACGACGACTGATCGCCGGTAGCGATCACGCGACGCCGTTCGCGGTTTTTTGATGTAACATACGTCAGTACCCTGTACTTGGTCAGCTACGGCTGTTGGTGATCGAACTGCCAGTCACACAGATGATGAAAATATCCACGGCTCTAGCCAGAGCGGTGTCGATTTGAACGGTAATTCGAGGGCGATTTCGGAACGATTTTTATTGATCCGAGTTAAGTCTAAGTGATGGATTCCCGGCCCGGTGATGTCTGTATCCTCATTCCAACCTTGGATGAGGCCGAGACCATCGGCGACGTCGTCGAGGACTTCCGCGAGGCGGGATTCTCCGACGTCCTCGTCGTCGACGGCGGGTCGACCGACGGCACCCGCGACGTCGCCCGCGAGGCGGGCGCGCGCGTCGTCCAGCAGTCGGGGACGGGAAAGGGACAGGCGGTTCGCGAAGCCATCTCGAACCACGTCGACGCCGACTACGTCCTCATGCTCGACGGCGACGGCACGTACCGCGCCGCCGACGCGAACGAGATGCTCGCCCCCCTCCGCTCGGGCGAGGCCGCCCACGTCATCGGGAACCGCTTCGCAGACATGCGTTCGGGCGCGATGACGTTCCTCAACCGGGTCGGCAACCGCCTCATCAACGCCGCCTTCCGGACGATCCACCGCGACGACTTCGGCGACATCCTCTCGGGCTACCGCGCCTTTACTCGCGAGTCCTTCGAGGCGATGCACCTCACCGCCGACGGCTTCGGCATCGAGACGGAGATGGCCGTCGAGTGTGCCAAACACGGGATCCCGACGACGGTGGTCCCGATAACCTACCGCCCTCGCCCTTCGGGGTCGAACACGAACCTCCACCCGGTCCGGGACGGCGGGATCATCTTCCTCGAACTGTACCGCCGGGCGAAGACCAACAATCCCCTCTTCTACTTCGGAAGCATCGGCACGGTGTCGACACTGTTCGGGGGTCTCGTCGCCGCCTACGTCGGCGTCGAGTGGGTCACCCAGCGCGTCTCCCACGAGGTGCTCGCGATCGTCGCCGCCTTCGCCATCCTCGTCGGCGTCCAACTGCTGATGTTCGGGGTGCTCGCGGATCTGATCCTCTCGTTGCACCGCGAGCAACTCCGCGAACAGGAGTGAGCGACGGTCAGGGCTCTTCGAGCACCGAACGAACTCGCTCCACGTAACTGTTCCCGCCCCAACTGCGGGCGTCACTGATCTCGTCGAGGAGTGATCGAGCATCAGTAGCTGACAGTTGCCCGGTTCGAACGAGAACCGAGAGCAGCGTCGGCGTCGTGACGAGCCGGGTATCGGCGAGTGAGGCGTGGATCAACCCGAGTTGGGTGAACTCGTCACAGAGAAAGAGCGCAGCATCGAGCTCGTTCGCGAGGGTGACGGCCGCGTTTTCACCGTCGTCGAGCGGAAACTCGGCGTCGAGGGCGACTGGCCGTATGGTAAACGAGTCCGCTCGGTCGAGTACTGCCGATGCGGCTTGCCTGTGGACGTCATCGTACGAAGCGATCTCTCGGAGTTCCTCGACGACCGCCGTCGGGACGACGACCTCGTACCGGGTGAGACAGAGCGCGAGTGGATCGGGGTCGTCGGGGGTAACGATCCCGAGGCTCACGAGGGCGGAGGCGTCCGCGACGAGTCGCGACATCTATGCGTCGGCGACTTCGTCGACGAAATCCTCGTCCAGTTGCTGTTTCAGCACCCGGAGGTTCGCCGCTTCTTCGGCACCGACGAGTGCGTTGAGTTGCTCGAAGGTGATCTCGCCGTCGTAGTAGGCGGCTGCGATCTCCTGGATCAGCGCATCGTCGTGAGTGGCCTCCTGGAGATACTCCCGCAGCGCAGTCACGAGGATATCCGTCCGATCTTCCCCGAGGACGTCGGCGAGCGCGTCGGTCCGGTCGATGAGCCGGTGTGGTGCCCGGAACTGGACACGCTTCTTATCGCTCCCCATCGTGTGCACGTTGTGAGCCAGCCCATTAGCTCTTTTCGTGTGTACAATGTGAGCCAACTTCGGCCGAGTGCACTCGGACACGAGTTGCGAAACGGTCGGTCAGCCGAAATACGACGGGCTTGTCGGGGCACCTACTCGAACGCACGTACCCCGCAGCCGAAGGTACATCTACGTTCCGTCCGTTCACAGGGGCATGCGCGACCTCGACGAGACGGACCTCGAGATCTTGGGGCTACTGATGGAGGACGCCCGCCGCCCGTGGGCCGACATCGCGGACGCGGTCGACCTCTCGCCGCCCGCGGTGTCCGACCGGGTCGACCGCCTCCGGGAGACGGGTGTCATCCGCGGGTTCACCCTCGACGTCGACCGCTCGAAACTCCGTGACGGCGTGCCGGTTCTCGTCCGTGTCGACCCCACGTCCGGGGTGTTCGACGACGTCCGCGGGGCTTTCCGCGACGCCGACGCGGTCGAACACGTCTTCTCGACGGCCGAGCGCGACCTGGTCTGTCACGCCCGCGTCGTCGACGGCGACGTGCCGGCGTGGCTCCCGACCGTCGTCGACGAACCCGGGGCGGCGATAGACGACTACACCGTGACGCTCCTGACCGGCGGCGAGTGGACGCCGACGGTCGACGGCGTCGGCTTCGCGCTGACCTGCGCACAGTGTGGCAACACGGTGACCAGCGAGGGGACGAGCGCCGACATCGGCGGCGACGTCTACCAGTTCTGCTGTCCCTCCTGCGAGCGTGAGTTTCGGTCCCGGTACGACCGCTTCGATGCCGAGGCCGAGTCCGGCACCGGGACCGGGCCGTCGGACTAACCTCGCCACGCGAACGGTAACGTTTAGGCCGCTCCCCGGGCATCGACGCGTATGCCCGAGAGAGTGCTCCTCGTCGGCGGTGGCGGGCGCGAACACGCCATCGCCCGCGCCGTCGCGCCGGACTGTTCGCTGTACGCCTGTGCGAGCAACCGCAACCCCGGCATCGCCGATCTGGCGGCCGAAACCCGGTCGATCGACGAAACCGACGCGGATGAAATCGTCGCGTTCGCCGAGGACGTCGACGCCACGCTCGCGGTGATCGGCCCCGAGTCGGCGCTGGCCGCGGGCGTCGCCGACGCCCTCGAGGATGCGGGCGTCTACGCCTTCGGTCCCGGAGCCGATGCCGCACGCATCGAGACGGACAAGGCCTACCAGCGGCGGTTCATGCGCGAGGAGGGTATTCCGGGCTGTCCGGACTTCGAGACGTTCGACGACATGGACGCCGCCTGTGCCTACATCGACGACTACGACGGTGACCTGGCGGTGAAGCCGGCGGGACTGACCGGCGGCAAGGGCGTCCGCGTCATCGGCGACCAGGTGACCGAGGCGGAGGCCAAGGCGTACCTCCGGGACTCCGACTACGACCGCGTCGTCCTGGAGGAACGCCTCGTGGGCGAGGAGTTCACCGTACAGGCGTTCGTCTCGGACGGCGAGGTTCGGGTCACGCCGGCCGTCCAAGACCACAAGCGCGCCTACGAGGGCGACGAGGGGCCGAACACCGGCGGGATGGGGAGTTACAGCGACGCCGGCCCCGCACTCCCGTTCATGGACGAGGTCGACTACGACGCGGCCGTCGAGGTTCTGGAGGCGACGGTCGACGCCCTCCCCGACTACGAGGGCGTCCTCTACGGTCAGTTCATGCTCACCGCCGACGGCGTCCGCGTCGTCGAGTTCAACGCCCGCTTCGGCGACCCCGAGGCGATGAACACCCTGCCGGTCATGGAGACGCCGTTCCTCGACGTACTGACTGCGGCCCGGGACGGCGACACACTCCCGGATCTCTCCTTTGCGCCGCGGGCGACCGTCTGCAAGTACGCCGTGCCCGCGGGCTACCCCACCGACCCCGAGGCCGGATCGCGCATCGAGGTGGACGAGGAGAGCGTCGCGCGGGCCGCCGAAGGGAGCGGGGGCGACGCCCTCCTCTTCTACGCGAGCGTCGACGCCCGCGACGACGGTCTCTACACCACCACCTCGCGGGCCTTCGCCGTCGTCGGTATCGCGGACACCATCGCCGCCGCCGAGGACATCGCCGAAGACGCGCTGTCGGCCGCGGGGGACGGCCTGCGGGTCAGACACGACGTCGGGACGCAGTCGCTCGTACAGCGACGGATCGACCACGTCGAGGACCTGCGCGACTGAGACGGTCACCCGCCGCGCATGACGGACGTGCGACGCGCCACAAACCTTTATTTCGGCGCATCTCGTCGTTCTGTCAATGGCAACGATACGGGAATCTCTCGGCGATCTCGTCGACGACGTCGACCGTCTGTTCCTGTTCTCCCCGCCGGCGTCGTTCTACGAGCGGTTCGCGGACGGCGACGTCGGACTGGTGGTCGTCGCCGCCGAGAACGCGGTCGGCGCGGACGCCTTCGTCGAACTCCCTCTGGGGTTCGACAACGTCCGCGACCGGGTCAAGTTCGGTATCGAAGGGGCGATGGACCAGGGCTTCGTCGCCGAGGGCGACACCGTCGCCTGCTCGGTCTCGGTGTTCGGCGACGACCCCGACAGCCTGCTTCGCGTCCGAGTCGACGAGTCCGTTCGGTCGGGAGTCTACGACCTGTTCACCGACTCCAGAGCCGACTCCGGAGTGATTCGTGACGTGTTCGAGGTGGCGATCGACCTCGGGAAGAAAGGACAGAAGGGCAAACCCGTCGGTGCGCTGTTCGTCGTCGGCGACGCGGGCAAGGTGATGAGCAAGTCCCGGCCGCTCTCGTACAACCCCTTCGAGAAGTCCCACGTCCACGTGGGCGACCCCATCGTGAACGTGATGCTCAAGGAGTTCTCGCGGCTGGACGGCGCGTTCGTCGTCTCCGACTCGGGGAAGATCGTCTCGGCGTACCGCTACCTCGAACCGTCCGCCGAGGGCGTCGACATCCCGAAAGGACTGGGCGCACGCCACATGGCCGGGGGCGCGATCACCCGCGACACCAACGCCATCGCCATCGTCCTCTCGGAGTCCGACGGGATGGTCCGGGCGTTCAAGCGCGGGGACCTCGTTCTGGAGATCGATCCGGAGGAGTACTGAGATGCAGGGCGGTTCGATAGAGCGCGTCGTCGCGGCCGTGCCGCTCCGTCTCTGGCTCGCGTTCGCGACGGCCCTCGCCGGCCTCGTCTTGGGGTGGCTGGTCCGCGTGCTCACCGGCCGGCTGCTCCGGCGGGCGGGCGTCCCGGGCGTCATCGAGGGCACCACGTTCGAGCGGACGGCCCGCGAGTTCGGCACGTCGACCGTCGCCATCCTCGGGGCCATCGCCGGCTACTTCGTCTTCGGCATCGCGCTGTTCGCCGCCGTCGCAGTCGCCGAGATCCAGTACGTCGCCCAGTTCTGGAACGCCGTCGCCGGCTTCCTCCCGCAGCTCTTTTTCGCCGTGATAGTCCTCATCGTCGGGGTGGTCCTCGGCGACAAGGTGGAACTGCTCGTGTCCGAGCGGTTCCGCGGGGTGAAACTCCCACAGATCGGCGTCCTCCCACTGATGGCCAAGTACAGCATCTTCTATCTGGCCGCGCTGATCGCCCTCGGACAGGTGGGCGTCGCCACCGCCGCGCTCATCGTCCTGCTCGGGGCCTACGTCTTCGCGCTGGTCTTCCTCGGCGGTCTCGCCTTCCGACACCTGCTCTCGGCCGGCGCCGTCGGCACCTACCTCCTCCTCCACCAACCCTACACCATCGGCGACGAGATTCGGATCGGCGACGTTCGCGGTGTCGTCCAGGAGATGGACCTGTTCGTCACACACGTCGAGACCGACGGCGAGGAGCACGTCCTTCCGAACAGCAAGGTGTTCGCCGACGGCTTCGTCCGAATTCACTCCTGACCGCGACGCTCGCCGACGCCACCGTCGACCGGTCGTGCCGGCACGCCCGCGACGGTGGTCTCCGGGGGGACATCGTCCGCGACCAGCGAGTTGGCCGCCACCGTCGCGTCCGCACCCACTTCGACGCCCGGGAGGACCACCGCACCCGCACCGACCATCGCCCGTTCGCCGATCACCACCTCGCCGGTGCGGTACTCGTCCTGCAGGAACTCGTGACAGAGGAGCGTCGCGTCGTACCCGACGATGGCGTCGGTTTCGAGCGTCACGAGGTCCGGCCAGAACACGTCCGGCGTCGCCTCCAGTCCGATCGCCACCCCCGACTCGACGGTCGCACCGAGCCGCCGGAGGAGCCAGTTTTTGACCCGGAGACTCGGCGAGACGCGGATCAGCCAGACGGCGAGGTAGTTAATCGCCACCCTGAGTGGGTGGCGTGCCCGCGTCCATCCCCACAGCGAGTTGTGTGGTCCGCCGGTCGGGGTTCGGTCCAAGCGGTCGTGTCGCCGGTCGGCCGCCGAGTCGTCCGGATCGGTCACGGTCCCCGTTCGCGGCCCGCCGTCTTCAACCTCACTCCGACCGCGTCGGCGACCGGCGCCCGAGGTGTTTCGAGACGTACGGGCCGTCCTGGTGGTAGCCCAACTTCTCGCGGTAGTAGCGCCGGACACCGATCCCGCTGATGACGCTCACCTTGTCGTAACCGGCCTCGACGGTCAGTTCCTCGGCGCGTTCGAGGAGGCGGCGGCCGTACCCGCGGTGTTGCCAGTCGCCCCCGCTTTCGCCGTCGCCCTCCTCCCGGATACCCGCCTCGCTCCCGTAGACGTGGAGTTCGCGAACCAGCGCTGCGTCGTCGAGTTCGCGCCGGACGGGGTCGTTCGGGAACCGCAGCCGACAGAAGCCGATCAGCAGGTCCGCTTCGGGGTCCTCGAAACTGAGGAAGTGTTCGGTGCCGCCGCCGGCCTCGTAGGTCGTGACGTCGAGTTCCACCCGGTCGGGGTCCGGGTCGGCGTCGTTGTGCCCCACCTCGCGGGCGCGGATGTCGCGGGGGGTGATCCCCTTCTCTTCGGCCCGCTGGGTCGCCAACTGCCGGAGGTTCGACTTCCAGACGCCGGCGTCGATGTGGTCTGCGGGGATGTCCCGCTGGACCCGCTGCAAGCGGGTGTACTCCGGGATGAGGTCCATCACCTCGGCGACGAGGTCGGTCGCCTGCTCGTTGTCCAGCGGGTCGAACTCCTCGCGCCGCCACCGGTCGTAGATGCGCGTTCCCCGGACGACGAGGGTGGGGTAGATCTTCAGGTAGTCCGGCCGCCACCGGGGGTCCTCGAACAGCTGCCGGAAGTCCTCCAGACACATCGCCTCGGTCATCCCCGGTTGCCCGGGCATCATGTGGAAGCCGACCTTGAACGCGGCGTCGCGCAGGCGGCGGTTGGCGTCGATCGACGCCTGGACGCCGTGCCCGCGGTGCATCTCGCGGTTGATCCGCTCGTAGGTCGTCTGGACGCCCACCTCCACCTTCGTCCCGCCGAGCCGGAGCATCCGGTCGATCTGTTCGGGGCCACACCAGTCGGGCTTGGTCTCGAACGTCGTGCCGACGTTCCTGACGTCCGCCGTCTCGTTGTCGGCGATCACGTCCTCCAGATACCGAAACTCGGGATCCGACTCGGCGAAGCTCCGCCCCTCAGCCGGATCGGGCGTCGAGTCGGTGTCGTACTCGTTGAGCGCCTGGAGCGCCCGCTTGACGAACCACTCCTGGTAGTCGTGGCTCCGGGCGGTCATCGTCCCGCCCATGAGGATGAGTTCGACCTTGTCGATTGGGTGGCCGATGTGTCTGAGCTGTTCGAGCCGCAGGGTCACCTGCCCGTAGGGGTCGTAGTCGTTCTGTTCGCCCCGCGCCGCGGCGGGTTCGTGGCCCGTGTAACTCTGGGCGCTGTCGAACTCCGAGGCCGGGCCGCCGGGACAGTAGAGGCACTTCCCGTGGGGGCACATGTGCGGTGCGGTCATGATCGCCACGGGCGAGACACCCGAGGCGGTTCGGACCGGCTTGCGCCGGACGACCGCCTGTACCTCCTCTCGGCGGTCGTCGGGGGCGTGCTGGAGGATGTGTGCGTTCTTGGGCACCTTCGCCGCCGAGTGGGTCGAACACGCGTCGAGTTTCGCGGCCTCGAGGTCGTCGCGTCCCACTTCACCGTCGAGGATGCGCTCGACGAGGTCCTCACACACCCGTTCGAACGCCTCGCTGCCCTCGGTCTCGGGGTCGGCGTCCGTGCTCACGAGTCGGTCCTCCCGGTAGCCGTCATTCGGTCCACTCTCGTCGAGTCGCGGGGTTAAGGGTGTCGTTCCGCCCGATCAGGCCAGCCGATCGGTCGCGGCGTCGATCACCGCGTCGACGGCGTCGTCGCGGCGACCGGAGAGGAACTCGATGCGGCCGTCGCGGACGCTCGCGGCGGTGATGCCGGCGTCCGTGACACGCTCCGCGGCGTCGGCGGCGACGCCCCGCACGTCGAGGTCGCGGTCGTCGCGGAGGTAGAGTTCGTCCGTGCCGATACCGACCGTCAGGTGGTCGTCGTCGTCGCTCCGGCGGCGGTGGAGCGCGTCGATCAGGAGTTCCGTCGGCGGGAAGTCGAAGCGGTGGGTGTAGGCGTCGGTGTCGAGGACGTCGACGGTCACGTCGCCCACCCGACGGTCGAGGTTGGCGGTCGCGGTGTCGACCTCGTCGTCGAGTTTCCGGCGGAACTGCTCGCTGATGTGACCGGCTAGGCCGCCCGCGTCGTCGAACAGGAGGTCGGTGATGAGTTCGCGCTTGTCCTCGTATGACTGGTAGTACGCCTCCAGCGCGATGGCCTCGCGGAGTTCGCGCGTCCGGTCGGCGTCGTAGCCCGCGTCGGCGGCGAGGTCGACGAACGCCTCGGGGGTGTCGCCCCAGTAGGAGATGGCCGGCAGGTGTGCGAGGTCGGCGCCGGCGTCCGGGGTGACCGTCGCCGCGAGCGTCGCCGCGAGCGCACCCGTCGAGAGGTCGGCTGCGTCCGCACCCGCCAGTCCGGGGTTGACGATGGCGTCGCAGTCCTCGGCCACGGCCGCGTCTGCCACCTCGGCGTCGACGACGACCCGTTGGGCGCCGTAGATACCGAGCAGCCCCAGCCCGTCGCTGGACTCGACCGTGCTGCCCGTGCCGACGAGCAGAACCAGCGGGAGTTTCTCGTCGTGTCGGTCGCGGTCCTGCAACATCCGGGTCACGTCGTTGGTGGCGTCGTCCATGTCGTAGACGGCGCCCTCCAGCGGTCGTCGCGTGAAGTAGTGGTACTCCGCGTCGGCGGCGGCGTGTTCGTCGCGGATCAGCGGCAGGACGGCGCGCTCAACGGCGGCGCCGGCGACGTAGCCGTCGGCTGTCGCGGCGTGTCGGACCACCAGCGGACGGGATTCGAGCACCGCGCGCCGGATGGTCTCCGCGGCGTCGAGCAGGTCGTCGGCGACGGCGTCGATGGCGTCGTGGTTGCCCAGTTCGGTCACCGACTCGGGGCGGGCCTCCGCCGTCAGCGCGTCGGCGAGTCGCTCCTCGACGGCCGCCGCGTCCTCGCCGTCCAGCACGGAGAGCGCCTCGGTCTCGACCTGCAGTTCCTCGTAGCGTCGCTCCACCTCGCCGTCGAGGCGGACGACGTTGCCGACCTCGACCTCGGGGTAGGCGCGGACGCCGGCCTCGACGAACGCCGCGCAGTCGATGACCCCCGTGTCGTCTCGGAGTTCGAACACGGTCGGCCCGCTGGTCTGTCGGACGCTGACGATTTCGCCTTCGAGACCGATCGTCTCGCCGACGTGGCCGTCGAGCGACGCGACCGCGACGCGTTCGTGCGTTCCGGCTACGTCCTCCTCCTCGTCTTCGCGCGTCTCGGTCGCCACCGCCGCGGTCGAGCCGTTGCCACGGTCGCCGCTGGCGATGTCCCCGTCGTCGCCGTCGTCGTTCGTCGTCTCCGTACTCGTGTTCGCGCTCGTGCGCTCGCTCCCGCGGTCGCTCTCGTCGTCCGGGGCCGTCGGCGTCTTTCGGACGGGGCCGTCGTCGTCATCGTCGTCGGACTCGATCGGGTCGCCGTCTTCGTCGCCGTCCGGGTCGTGGACCTTCGCACCGCGGAACTCGCCGTCGGACTGTCGCTTCGACCACGCCAGGTCGACGTTGCCGTTGTCGCGGACGTTCTTCACTTGGACGAACACCGTGTCGCCGGCGTCCCAGTCGAGGCTCTCGAGGCGACGGTCGAGTTCGCTCCGGTGGAGCAGCCCGGTCACGCCCGGCGAGAGGTCGACGAACACGCCGAAGTCGGCGAAGCCGTCGACCGTGCCTTTGTAGTACCGTCCCGATACCAGTTGGTCCGGACTGGAGCCGCGGAAATCGAACCAGACGTCTTCTTCGTGGGTGATCCAATCCATTGATGGAGCAGAGTGGCCACACCCTAAAACGATTGTCGAAACCGTTCGGCCGCCGACACCCGCGTCAGATGATGTACCACGCTCGCAACAGGGCGATCAGGGCGTCGACGCCGCCGAACCCGTAGCCAAAGAGCAGGGTGGCCGGGAGCGCACCGGCGAGGGCCGCCCGTCCGCGGGTCGTGTCGTGGACGGCCGCGAGTCCGATCACCAACAGGGCGGCCCCGTACAGGCAGCACGCCACCCGCAGTCCGGTGACGGGGAGGGCGGCGAGCGGACAGGGTGCGGTCGCGTAGCCCAGCACTTGCACCGTCTCGCTCACCCCCGCTCGGTCGCGGACGACGACCATCAGCGCGAGGGTCTGGAGCGCCGCCAACAGGTGGAGGGTCGCCGGTGCGATCAGAACACCGACCAGTAGGACGGTCACACCCGTCCGGAGCGGGCCGCGTACCGGGAACCGAGCCGGATCGACGGACGCGAGGAGGACGGCGTACCCGACCGCCATCACGACGGCGAAGACGAGTCCCGGTGCCTGGTCCCCGGGGGCGACTCCGTTGTCGAAGAAGCGCCGGGGGCGCGTCAGCACCTCGACCCACGCACGGGCGACGCCGCGCGGCCCGCGGTCCCGTCCACCGCGGGGATTCTCGACCCACGTCGTCACGGTTGGACGTGAGTGGGCGGTCGGCAAATGGGTTCTGGTCCGGCCGTTGTCGACCGTCACCGGTCTGTTCGACCGTCGCGTCCTCGACGACCCGGTCGACTCGGCGTCGGCGGTGTCGAGGGATCGCTCTCGGGCCGTCGACGGGGATGGCTCTCCCGTGTCCCCGACTCACCACTCCAGTCCGCCGTTGACGCCGAGGACCTGCCCGGTCATGTAGTTGGCGTGGTCGCTCGCCAGGAACCTGACCATGCCCACGATGTCCTCGGGGTCGGCGAACCGGTCCAGCGGAATCTTCTTTCGGATGTTGTCCTGGACGCGTTCGGGCACCTTCTCCAGCATGTCGGTCTTGACGAACCCCGGCGCGACGCAGTTGGCCGTCGCCCCGTCCGAGGCGAGTTCGAGCGCGAGCGTTCGCGTGAACGCGAACAGTCCCCCCTTCGAGGCGGCGTAGTTCGCCTGCCCGTAGTTGCCTTGCTGTCCGACGACGCTGGAGATGTTGATCAGGCGGCCGTGCTCGGCAGTCCGGATGTCGTCGAAGAAGGCCTTCGTACAGTTGAACGTCCCCCCCAGGTTCACGTCGATCACCTGTTCCCAGTCTTCGTGGGTCATGTCCTCGAACTTCCGGTCGATGGTGATGCCGGCGTTGTTGACGAGGACGTCCACCGACCCCAACTCCTCGCGGACCTCGGCGGCCATCCGCTCAACGTCCGCCGGATCCGAGACGTCGGCCTGTGCACAGATGGCGTTCTCACCGCTCTCCTCGATCGTCTCCTTGACACGCCGGGCCGACTCCTCGGAACTCCGGTAGTTCACGGCTACGTCCGCGCCACACCGGGCGAGTTCGAACGCGATCGAGCGCCCGATTCCCCGTGACGATCCCGTGACGACGCAGGTTCGGTCGGCCAACGGTCGAGGGTTGAGTGGTTCCAGTCGGGTGGTAGTTTCGGACATACACATGTCATTGTGTGGTAATGGGTGTTAACTATTAGCGACGAGACGGACCCCGTTCGACCGCCACGGCGGGTCGCCCCCTTCGAGGTGTCCTCAGCGGACCCACCCTTCTCCGAACGGTATCGACCCCACGAACGTATATGTCCGCTCCCGACGACTCCCGACCATGCGCGTCAGCGTCGTCGGCGGCAGTACCGTCGGATCGACCGAGACCGAGCGAGCGGGGACCGTGGGTCGTCTGCTCGCCCGCCGGGGACACGTCGTCGTGTGTGGTGGCCTCGGCGGCGTCATGGAGGCGGCGTGTCGGGGGGCGAACGAGGCGGGCGGCGAAACCGTGGGCATCCTTCCGACGGCCGACCCGAGCGACGCCAACGACTACGTCGACACCGCCGTCGCGACGGGGATGGGCCACGCCCGCAACGCGATGGTCGTGATGAACGGCGACGCCGTCGTCGCCGTCGACGGCGGCGCGGGGACGCTCTCCGAACTCGGGTTCGCTGGCGTGTTCGACCGGCCAGTCGCGGGCCTGGGCACCCACGATGCCCCCGGCGTCACCCCCGTCGACACGCCCGAGGCGGCGGTCGACTACGTCGAGTCCGCCGCCCAGCACTGATCGTCGAGCGTCGCCTTCAGGTCGACCACCGGGCTGCCGTCGGCCATGTCGACACCGCCGAGACGGACTCGACCGGCCGTGGGATCGACGCTCCGGACCGAACACTCGGTGACACAGATCGGGTTGGGACGGGCGGGGGAGCGCGACGTGAACACGCCACGATCGGGGTCGCGATCCAGCGTCAGGATGTCGTCCGCGCGGTCGGCCCACCAGACGACCACGACGCGGTCGGCGTCGAACCCCGATAGCCCCTCGCGGTAGGCGGGGTCGATCTCGACGACGCCCTCGGCGTCGTCGTGGAAGCCCTGTCGCGGCGCGTCGCTCGTCGTCTCGAACGGCGTGTGGACGGTGCCGATGGGGTCACACTGCATGGCGATACGGCGTATCCGGTGGCAGAAAAACCTGTGTCGCGTCCGGCCTCACCGATCCGCCGTCACCGCCCGCTGCCACTCCCGGACGGCGATGGCGGCGAGGAGGGCGACCGTCCCCGCGGCGGCGAGGAGCCCACCGATCGCCCACTGTCCACGGAACCCGACGAGCATCAGACCGAGGCTCACGCCGAACAGACCCGCCTGCGCGAACGCGGCGGTGAGGACGAACGCCCACAGCGTCGCCGCGGGAAGCGTCCGTATCGACTCACTCAGGTCTCCCGTCGGCTCGGTCTCTTCCTCCAACAGGGAGTCGGGGTCGAACACTACGACTCGCGGCGGAGTGAGAGCAGCAAGACCGTACCACCGCGTGGGGGAGTGGGGCGAGGCCGGTACGGGAACCGCCACCGGAAGGCGGTGGCGTTCACCAGGTCCCGTGGAACGTGTCGAACGAGAGGGAATCGAGCGGTTCGTCGCCGACGGCGATGCGGTACTCGCCCGGCGTGAGCATCGGCTTGTGGAACTGCGGCCCGTCGTCGGTCGTGATCCGGGGACAGCCGGTGTTGACGAACGCGTCCATGTCGAAGTTGCGCAGGCGGTCCGGCGTCACCTCGTCCATCGTGATGAGGTAGGCGTCGTCGTTGTCCTCGACGATCTTCTCGGCCACGTCCCAGCGACCCTGGCCGATCTTCGTACAGAAGATGACGCCCCACTTCTCGGCGTCCATCGCCTTGTGGACCGATGCGTAGCGCTGTTTCATGAACTGCTCCGTGTCCGCGACGGTGACGACGTTGTTGACGGGATCGGCGATCACGACCGTCTTGTCGGGGTGTTCCATCGCGAGGCCCAGCGGGTGGAACTTCCCGCCACCCACGTACAGCACCTGATCGGCGTCGATGTCGGCGGAGGCGTAGTTGCAGCCGAGTACCTGCCCCTCGTGGGTGAGGCGGTCGTCGCCCTTGCGGGTGTGGACGGTGAAACCCTCGTCCTCGAGCCACTCCCGCATCTCGTCGAAGCGGTTCATGTGCTGTGCCGTCGTCACGAGTCCCACGTCGCCGATCTCGAGTTCGTCGAGCGAGTCCTCCATGATCGGGAAGGGGTCGACGTTCGAGAACAGCGGGACGTAGATGATCTTCTCGGACTCCTTCATCGGCGAGTGGCCGAAGTGGACGAACACGTCCGTCCGCCGCATCAGGTAGGTGTCGAGGTCACAGGCACCGTAGCAGGGCTGGCCCGAGAGCATGTACGTCACGTCGTCGTCGGTCAGCGCCCGGAGGTCGTCGGCGACGGCCGGGCCGCGCCGTTTCAGGCCTTCGGGAAACTGGAGGCCGACTTTCGTGGCGTCGCGCTCCTCGACGGCCTCGACGATCCGGTCGAGTTCGTAGTCCCACTCCCGGTCGTGTTTCAGCGACATCCCCGTGTTCCGGAGGTCACCCTCGGTGGACGCGTCCTGACTCATTATCGTCTCGTTGCCGGCGAGGCGGTTTAACGTCCGCGCTTCTGCCGGGTGACACACCGGGTATCCAGTCGCGGGCGGCACACCCGAGCGACCGGCCCGCCGGCTGATACGTTTTTATTCACCCGTACCGTACGGCCGGTGATGGCAACGCCTCCGGACCGTATCGACGACACTCTCGCGGGCTGTTCGTCCGTTCTGCTCCTCGCATCGTCGTCGGACACCGAGGCGGACGCCTGTGTCACGCTGTTGACCCGATACGCACCGGAACGGACGAACGTCCTCGGAGCGACCGTCTCCCGGAGTCCGGGGGATCGGTTCGCACTCTGGCGACGCGAGGTTCCGGAGGGGGTCCCCAAGCGCGCGGCCATGATCGACGCCGGCCGTGGCGTTCGGACGCGGACGGAGCGCGACGTCGGTGACCTCCCGCCGGAGTTCACGCTTGATCGCCTCCCCGAACACGCCGAACCCGTCGACCTCGGCATGGCTCTCTCGCGACGCCTCGGCAGTTGGGAGTCGACACCGGAGTCGACGGCGCTCTGTCTGCACTCCCTGACGGCGCTCGTCGGGGCCTTCGACCGCGAGTCGGTCATCTCGCTGGTCGACAGCCTGAACCGACTGTGCGAGACGGTCGACGCGGTCGGCCACCACCACATGGACCCCACGGCACACGACGACGAAACCGTCGCGATGTTTCGCCCACTGTACGACGCGGTGATCGACGTCAACGCCGAGGACGGGTGGACCGTGACGCTGGCCGACACCGAAGCCGACGCCCCCTCCTTTCGGCGTTCCACGGCACCACCCGGCGGGGCGGCGAGCACCGACCCGGACCGGCCCGAAACCGTTCCGATTCCCTACTCCTTCGATCAGACGCTCGACCTCATCTCCGACGCACGGCGGCGGACGCTCCTCTACTGGCTGAAAGACAGGGGAAGCGGGACGGTAGCGTTCGACGATATCGTCGAGGCGGTGGTGACACGCGAGACGTCGATTCCGGCCCGGGAGGCTCCCGAATCGCGGGATTCGGTCCGCGTGTCGCTCGCCCACGCCCACCTGCCGAAACTCGCCGACCTCGGCATCGTGGAGTACGACCCCGACGGCGCCACCGTCCAGTACCACGGCAACCCCGCGCTCGAATCCTTCCTCAGATACGTCGAGACGATAGAACTGGGCTGATCGGACCCGGCAGTCGCTCAGTCTAGCGTCTCACTCTCGTCCATCAGGGATGCGATGATGAGTCGCTTGATGCCACGCCGAAGGAGACCACTGGCTGCAGGTTGAGAGATGCCCAGATCAGCGGCGACCTCGCTGAGAGTTACGTTCCGTGGTTCCTCGAAATATCCCGTCTCGAGTGCGACGAGGAGTGCTTCCCGTTGGCTATCGGTCAATCCAGCGGCGGTGTTGCCGATACTGGCGTATTCGTTTACGCGCAGTAGCTCGATATCGATCCGGTTCTCTCGCGCATAGTCCCAAAGCGGAACCAGATCCGTTCGATCGGGCATCCACACCGTCAGGACCCACGCGCTTCCGTCGTTCTCCATGTCGAGGATGACCCCGTTCGCGGCCGAGATCACCGGCGAGAGGATCTTCGCTTCGTCCGTGTACTCGAAGCTATAGATCGCCTCCTCGTCTCTGGTTTCGATGACTCGTTCGAACCCGCCGACGGTCCGATCGGTCCGTAACCCCTCTTCGAACCGGTGGAAATCCGCCGACTCGATGTGATAGAAGAACTTCCCCGACGTCGGGTCGGTCCCCGCCTCCGACACCGATTTGACCTTCGAACTTCGGTCGTGAGTGACCGTCTCCGTGAGCACTATGTCGGGATGCTCGACTCGGACGACCGCTGTAATATCGGACATTGTGTTGTAGTGTGGAATCGTCGGTAGCGTGGGTGTTCCAATCGATTCCGGTCGCTCGACGAACGCCACGTCGCGATGTTTGCTATCGGGGACGTGGTGGCTTAACCGAGTCGGTTAGCGGCGAGTGCCGAATCCGAGTTCGCCGGTCGGTTCTCTCCGTCCCGGTCGGATCGGGCGACCGACTCGGAACCGACCGTGACTCGTCCCCGAGTGGACTACTTCGACGCATTCGGCCCCGGCTGTATCGATCCGTTAGATGCGGTGGCTGAACAGCCTCGTCCGGACGTACTCGAGTAGACCGGCTTCGGACGGCGGGGTGATCCCGGCGGGGAGGTAGAACTTCGGTTCTGTGTCCCTGTCTCGCTCGTCCGCGTGGGTTCTCCGTGTCATACGAACGAACGGACGGTCCGTACCCACATCCGTCTGTAGCTTATGCGTATAACCCGCTTATATCCCCCCGCTGGCACGGTACCACGGACACACCGTCCGACCGCCGGACACGTTCCCCGGCTCCCGGACGAAGTCCCTACCGGACCTCGGAGGAACGGAGTCCCCCAGTCCGTGTGTGATCTGTCCTGAACGGGAGGTTATATCTCGGAAGAACTGGCCCTCGCCGTCGCTATCCGTTGATCGACGTCGAGTGGAGTTTTGCGAGGGAAGAGCGCTCCGCGAGCGTCTTCCGCATCTTCCGGCGAAGCCGGAGCGATGCGAGGGAAGGGATTTGAACCCTTGGACCTCTACAGGAGCGGATCTTGAGTCCGCCGCCGTTTCCAGGCTTGGCTACCCTCGCACGCGTGTTTGCTTGTAGGCTGTCTGTGTAAGCCCTTTCGAATTGAATCGCCATACGTCGGCGATGTGTCCTCGTTCCACCGTCAGATTTTGGCGGACCCGCGACCGACGTTTTGGGTCATGCCGTAATAAAGATTCCATGTCCACGGACCAAATGAGACTGACGTTTTGGGGTCTCAACAGGGTCCTAACCCAGTGTCGTCGGGGACGGATTCCGACCGGACGTTTTGGGGCTTGAACGGGGTCGAATGAGAATGACGGACCTACAAAATCGACATTTTGAGGGGTGAGTCAGAACAGCATCGGATAGTCTTAGGTGACTACTCTATCGGTTGAACCTCACTGGGCAAGGGCAAATTCAGGAGATACTGCGGAGCGACGTGGTAGTTGTAGTGTCCGTAATTGAGCGACTTCCGAGGCTCTCGGTTGAGTAGCATCTCTTTGGTCGCTCCGCCCATCATCTCGACAGTGGTTTGCTTGTTGTTCTCGGGAGGTCCATTCGGAAGGTGGCACTGTACGTAATATTCGGCATCGACGCTCTCTGTCTCCACAATCAGGTCGGGATTCTCAGCTGGGGAACACTTGACATCGACTTCTACCGTTTCATCGGAGGTCTCCCGCTCAGTAAACCGAACACGAAAGTCTACACCCCCGTCTGTCCGAGAGAACGTTTCTGTATCGACTTGAAGGTCGTAGTAGGTGGCAAATGCCATCTCCCCCAGAACACCGATGAAGTGGCGGTTGTGAGCTTCATGCCCCCATCCCTGCTCGCCCGCATCTCTGTACCAGTCCTCATTATCTTCGAACGACTCCATTCGCTCTTGTGTGATTTGTCGCCCCCGGCGGACATAGCGCGGCGTCACTTCAACGCGGACCGGCATTGGATGCAGCCAGGGCCTCAGCAGCCACAACGGTTTCGACGGAGCTGATAGCAGATTCGGTTCGTGTGAATCCCATCGCAGTCAGGGAACTACCGGGGGCGGAGCGAGAAACCGGTTTGTGTATCTCGTTTGACGCTCGCTCTGCAGTAGCCTATCACGATTTCCAGTCTGGAAGTTCCCTGATAGGCACCCACTCGCCGTCTTCGTTCTGATACTCCCACCAGTCCCATCCACTGTAGCCGTATGGGTCTTCACGGGCGTCTGCTCCTCTGTGGAATCTGTCAGCCTCGCGGGCGGCACCAGATGGTGTTCGGGTCGTCAATTCTGAGTCATCTGGGCCGGAATCACCAGGGACAGCAATCCGTTCATCCTTGATGTGAGCAGTCACTTCCTCGTCGCTGTACTCCCCGCGCTTGTAGACGTGCCGGAGCGTCGTGCCGTTGTCTAATTGTCCGAGTTTCGAGTTGAGGTGCTGGGGCATTTTTTCTCTCATCGTAATCACTCCGCGAGGTCGTTGATTGGTTCCCAGTCGCCGTCCTCGGTTTCGTACTCCCACCACGTCCAGCCGTTGTAGCCTTCGCCTCGTGCATCATCTCCACGAAGTTTTTTGTCGGCGACCCGTGCGGCTCCAGTGGGACTTCGTGTCTCCTGCGTATCACCCTCAACCGAGAGCCGTCCTCCACGGACTGTTGCTTCAACCTTCTTGCCGCTGTAGTCGCCGCGCTGGTATCGGTGGCGGACAACAGTCCCATCAGGCAACTGACTCAGCGCGGAATTTTCTGATTCTGGCTCCGAAGTGTTGTGTGTTGTCGCTCGGTTGTCACGGTCCTCAAGGGCCGCATTTTTGTCTACGTGCGCGATTACGCGAGCGAGCACGTCATTCCACGATTCGTCTCGATTGCCGAAGCGGCCAAGTTCCTGGTACAGGTCGTCGGCCACCTTGATGCTTCGCGCCATACCTACCACTATACACCCATAGACATTAAAACTTATCCTGTACTTAGTCACTATCATGATTTTAAGATTTAGGAGAAGTATTTTCCCTGGGCTCACGTTCGCTGTTTAGATAATCGCCGGATAACGAGCCGACGGGGTTGATAGCAGGGTTCTCTCAGAAGAAACAAGATTAATTATTTCAAGTGAACTATGCCTAATTCGCATATGGATGTTGGTCTCGTAAGTTGTACCAAGAGCAAGCGTGAGCAGGCCGCGACGCCCGCCGACCTCTATATGGAATCTGCGTTCTTCAGGAAAGCCCGGGAGTACGTCGAAGCAGACCACGACTCGTGGTACATCCTCTCCGCGAAACACCACCTGCTCGACCCAGACGGACCACCTATCGAACCCTACGATAAAACGCTGAGCGGGGCTCCGGTCGGCAAGAAACGAGAGTGGTCACGAACAATCTACGACCAGTTACAGCAGCAGGGGCTGCTCGCTGACGGCAACAGACTGGTGTTCCACGCTGGCCGCGACTACTACGACGAACTACTCCCTCTCCTCGATGATGCGCCCGTCGATACGGAGACGCCGACTGATGGACTCCAGTTCGGGGAAACGCTCGCGTGGTACAACGACCGGATTTAGGCGAATCCAGGCATCCTGGTGATGTACCCCTCCAACGTATCCAGAAACTCTGGCTGATACTCTTCGCCGACGTGGTTGATGTTCCACAGGCCGGACTGCATGATGTCTGTGACCGGACTGTGGTGGCCGAGCCATTCCTGATTACGGGGGTCGATAGATTCCTTGTCGAAATTGCTCACCAGTGCAATCGCGTTCTGCTCAACGTAGGCGCGGTCACTCTCTGGGCTCGGCTCGTCATCTATATCGACCCAGAGAAACGGTAAGTCGCGGATGTAGTCGCTCACTTGTCGCTCCATCTCCAATTCCTCTAACCTCAACTCCCGTCCAGCACTTGACCCGACACCCCACTCGGGATATCTGTCTTCGAGGCCCTCCCGCTCAACAATGGCTTCCCCGACACGCTTCCGGAACACCGACCCTCGGTGGTTGCCTCCGCCCTCATAGGTGCCGCGTTGTGCCCCTCGATGCGTTCGCAGCCGGTCCCACAGCGAGGTGCTGCTCCCTTCTGAGACCGCGTGGGTCCCGACACGCGTCAGCCGTAACTGGTCTACGGCCGCCCGAGATTCGTCGGGATGGAAAAAGAAGTAGACACCTCGGTCGGGCCAGCGCATCCGACCGTCGCAGTTCCCGAGCCGTCTCTTGCCTCCAACCGTCGCCTCCAGGTCGTCGAGAAGCGAATAGAACCGGTCGAGGTCCTCGGGTCTGGCCATACCGTCACTCCGGAAGCACGCGGATTATTCGTTTCCCTCACCAGACGAGTCATCAAATCGCCAACTCTCACGTATAGGGGTACAATACGTCGGAGTTGGTGGTTTCTCAGATGTGAAGTTCGCTCACCACGTCGAGTAGGCCTGCGTCGACGTGCTACCAGCATCGGAAGCCACAGTCTCGGATTGTGGGTTACTCGTCTATCCCCGCTGTGTGTTGCGGTTCTGATAGCAGGAGGCTTCTTGGGCACCAAAATGAATCACCCGGCGGAACGGGAGGGCCAGTCAGATGTTGTGACCACCTACAAATCTGATTGACTTCACGGTCTAATGGCCAGCTTGAGTTGTTTAGTTTGATTTCATGTGATTCCAGATAATGTAGAGTAGACAACCAGTAGCACCAATAACAATAATCAAGATGGAAATTTGAATGAAAAATATCTCTTTTGGTGAGAACAGAATAGGGTTTGGAGCTGCGAGAAGGAATAACGACGGAGTGAAAACACCAACAAGGAGTAAAACTCCGGTAGCAATTAGTGTGGGTTTGAGAGGGGAATTATAATCGACTAACGTTTCTTGTCTCCCCTTTTGAATATCGGATATCGCACGAGAAGCGAAGTTTCTGCAAAGAATAAAACAGGACTCCAAATCATCTCCAGGCTTGTCTACATTGTTGTCATTTAACCAGTCTTCGAGATTCGATGACGAAGGAAGAATAGAATTATACATGTACCCTGTACCAGCTGAGTGCCCCGTGATTTCTTGATACAGTTTTTCCGTTGCATCCGAATGACTCATATTGGTCATAAGCCATTCTGCACTGTCGGTTATCGCATCCAATTGGTCCCCAGAAAGCGTATGGTAATCGCGGAGATTACTTGAAGAAAGCTGACACTCCAAACGATAAACGTGTGCTTGGATAACTTTTTGCCATTCATAATTGTCTGAGCTATTTATTATTTTTTTCAGGTCCCCGGCGTCAAACTCTACTGGGAGAAGCAACGCGCCATCATGGAGTATCTACAGGAGAATCCCGGTGCGACCAGTCGGGAGATTGCAGAGGGTGTGGTCGAGGAGAACGACAGTATCGAGTCCTGTTCGAAAGAGCACGTTCGGACTACTCTCCAAGACCAACGGGACCGAGCGAATGTCATCATTCGAGAGGGCGAGGGCCCCTATGGAGCCGACGTTCATCGGTGGACAGGAGAGGACACGCGTACCGCTGTGGACCTGACTCCAGAAGAAATCACCAACTCTGACGTACAGGATACCAATACGTGGGAGTTGGCGATTCGGGAAGCAAGTGTCCCCAGCGAGAAGGGATAAGGCCCTACTTGGGAGGTGAGCTTCGCACGGGTGGTGCTCGATACAGATGGTTGGAGATTCAGTCTCTGATGTCGCTGGTTCGGGCTCCGAGACCTGTTGTGGGTTCGATGTGTCAGACCGTCTTCCGGACAGAAATCCGTCGTCTAATACAGTGTTCAATACCGGAATCCAATAACCCAAAATAATATAAATGACTGGTAGACCTGGATGTGGTAGTATATTTAAACCTCTTCTGAAAGACCGCTGACAATCAGCTCTGACATGTTACCGTTACGAGAGGGACTGGAGACAAAGCACTCTGGACCCTGGATGAAATGGCCTTGGTCCCCGTCGACGTAGCTACTTTTACGAAGCCCCTCAAGCGACGAACTATGTCTCAACCAAGACTCGGTGAACAGATGGTCGGAGCGTATCTCCGGCTTATCAACGGCTGCGACCTCATTTCGTATAACCAGCGGTCGAGAGAGGAAGGACAGCAGGTAGAACTTGACGTTCTTGGTGTCAAATCGACCCACAGAAGACAGTCAATCTACGCATGTGAGGTCGTGACGCATCTGAACGGCTCACTCTACTCAGGCACACCCGATGAGGAAAGCTGGTGGAGCGAGTTCGGCAACGACAGCTACCAACATTCTCTCGAACGACTCTGGCACAAATTCAACGCAGACTACGACTTGCTCACCGAGGGGTTCGACGAAGATGATGAGTTCCATCTCCAATTTTGGTCTCCATATGTGTCACAGGGCTATCTCACGGACGGACTCGCAGAGCTACAGCAACAGTTCGACCAAGAACACGACGAACAAATTGAATTGGTCATAAACGGTGATTATGCAGACTGTATAGACGAACTACGCCAGAAAGCCTCAGAAACAACCAAACGATATAACGACACAGCATTTCGGTTCCTCCAGATACTCGAACACCTTCGAGACGACTGACTGGGTGCTGTGGTACAAGTTGAAGTAACAGAGCGTGTCATAGAACTCTTCACACACTATAGTCAGTTTGATTACTATTATAGTGGGTTATTAGCTTAGAAGTACGTGCACTCAGTGCACGGAGTTCAAAACCAGTCAGAGATTTCCCTTTCGTCTCCGAATAATGATTTCTCGCACCCGTTCAGCGTGGTTCGTCTCGGAGTGAACGAACGCTGTGAGGATGGCTTCGACGGTCTCGGAGCGGCTGGCTCCGAGGTCGTCACACTCAGCGACCAGTTCATCCACTTCTCGCACGATTTCCTCGTCAACAGCGACTCCGAACTTTTCTTTTGCCATAGCTAAAACATCTAAGAACAGCGTGCACCAAGTGCACGACGGTTTCAATTTGTCTAAGCTGATTCAGCGAGCCATGTGAACTCTTCTATGACACGCTCGTAACAGTCAATAAATAAGCAAACATGGGCGTTACAGCGACTGGTTCAGACTTCGATGAGGCGCTTGAGAGCTGTATCAGCAAAAAATACGGAGACAAGTACCGGCCAGCCAGTGCCTCACGACTCAATCCAAGTGGTTCTCAAGACGACGAGGGAAGATATCGTGTGAAACTTATCGGCGGAATGAACGAGGATAACAAGTACGTAATAGTTGAAGCCTTTCGAATCTCTGCGGGATGGGAGATAGAATTTCTTAGAACGATGAATTAGTTATTAGTTTCAAGCCTCACGGAGTCGTAATCGAAAGAAGTGCGGCCTGCTATCAGCAACGGTTTCCCGGTCGACGACGCATCTCAGCACCATCTGGCTGAAACAGGCCCCGGTGTGAAAGAGGCCAAGAGGGGGGAGGGGGAAGGTCATCGACACCTGAAGAGGGGCGAAATATCGGGGGTAGCCTTCTTCACTCCTCAAACTCGTCGAGTTCAGTGTCCTCGTCGAACTCGCATCGCCACGGGTCATCCTCGGTTGTCGGTTCTACGGCGTGGTCTATCTCTTGGTCGGAGAACGCTTCTTCCGGCTCACGGTAGGCGTAGTCAGGGTGGTCGTACTCAAGCACTCGTCGCCACCACTTCTCGCCGAGAGCCGTTTCTCTCTGCGGCCCTATTCGCGCACCGTGGAGTCTGAAGTGTGGCCAGCCCCTTCCCCGACCGGCCCCCGGATAGCTGTGTTTGTCGGCGACGATTGAGCCGATTTTACCATCTGGGTCGAGTTCCTCGTCACTGACCGGAGGGTCGTACAGCGGCTCGTGGTCGTCGTCCTGTTTCGCTCGCGCTCGGTCCTCCATCGTGTTGCTGAAGTAGCCGTTGGCGTGTGTGGTGGCACGGCTTGACTGGGCTCTCGCAGCTACCAGGGCAGCCGCAATAGCACAGAGTCGCCGAACCCAGGGGTCGTCTGCGTATCTGTTCTTAGCCAGTTTTTCGTAGCGAAGGACGTGCTCAGTCGCTTCGTTGCCCGCTACCAGGTCTTCGATGCAGGCGAGAACAACGCGGTTCCAGTAATGGGTCTCGTAACCCTCCCCGGAGCGGACGAGTTCCCACGCCGCAAACGCAGCCGTCTCATCATCTGACCGACGCACCGCCTTCTGAAACAGGCTCGAAACCACATCGCGCCGGTAGCCTCCTTTCGTCTCATACCATGGCATCTCTTCACCGAAGTCGTTGGTCTGTTCCTCGTTGCTCTCGTCGTCGTCCGGCTCTTCGAGTTCGCCGTCATCGTTGAACCGGAACTGGTCGTGGTTGTCACTCACGGTCCTGAACCCGTGTGTAAATAGGGGTTCCCAGATAATAGTTACTTTGTTGACAGCAAATGGTGGGAATAAATCCAGAGAGCGACTTCGAGCCTAACCCATTCTATCGAGGGCGTCTCGTCTGTCGCTTACTGGAGCCGCGTCGTACTTCATCGTGGTCTCGGGTCGGAGATGGCGAAGTTGTGCCTGCGTTGCCGCGAGGTCCTCTTCCCGAGTCATGTACGTTCCAACGGAGTGTCGAATGGAGTACCAGCTAACATCACGACGGGTGGTATCAATCCCAGCGATATCACAGAGTTTTCGAAGAAGCCGCCCGAGTTGCTTAGAGTCGTAAGGCTTCTTCTTTTGCGTGAGCCAGAGTGCGTCGGTATCATCGTATTCAGGATAGTGTTCCCGTTCCTGAATCCAGCGGGTGAGAGCCTTCGCTGTCTTCCGTCGGAGGGACACCTCCCAATTGGCCTCGTTCTTTGCGGACTCATCCTTCGGAATACGGAGTACGGCGTTGTCGCTATCCACCCACTCAGTTCGTGCGTTCCCTACTTCGACTGGGCGTAGGCCAGCATCAAGGCTGGTCCAGACCAGCGACGTGACTTTCCACGAGGGGATATCTGCCCAGTCATCTGTGCCAACATCGTCGACATTCTTCTCGTGGTACTCTGCTACCAGTGGTTTGAGACGCTCCCGCCGCTCTTCGTCGGTCTGGACAGTCTTATACGAGGGAATCGTTCCGTACTCAAGCGCAGTTTGGCGTAACTTCCGCCTTTCGTCTTCCTTGAAAAAGTCCTGGGGCTTCTGCGAGTTCGAGACGGTGAAAGCCCTGTCTGGCTCCCACTCCGGCTCTCCGAACTCGTGGTGTCGCCACTTGAAGTAGCGTTTCAGCGCGTGGAGTGTGTGGTGCTTGTGCGACTGACTCTTGTCGGAGTACGCAAGTCCCTCGATGTACTGGTTAGCGTGCTCGATAGTCATCACGGGCACGTACTCGTCTGCTTTCTCCCAGACCGCGCGTTCGAAGTAGCTGACGCGGTACATCGTTCGCTTGGCCGTCGCCTGCGAATATCCCTCGATGTCCCGCGTGTCTTTACCTTCGAGCAGGAGCCATTTGGCGAACTCCTCTCGACGCTCACGGTAGTCGAACTCCTGCTTGGAGTCGAGCATCCGGGAAGCGGCCTTGGGGACGAGCGGGAAGGTTATTTCTACGGTTCGTTGCTCGAATGGACTCAAATCGTCGTCGGATTCGTTCAACATCGTTGGTAGGTCACGAATCCATCAAAACCGAGGGACGGAACGGGGTTTTGCGAGAGTGAATTACTGGCTTAGCGGCGTTTAGAGCGACTCTTCTTGAGTCCGCCGCCGTTTCCGAGCTTGGCTACCCTCGCACGCGATAGGCGGTTGTACGGGGTGCTATTTCGGTCCTGTGGTTTCTCCCTGGGCCGACGACCGGACCCGTTCGCTCAGACGTCGTCGAACTCCTCGAGAACGACCGCGACGGTGTCGTCTGCCGGCACGTCTCGGACGCTGTACGCGGTGGGGTGCCGGTCGTCGTGTGGGTACGTCTCGGGTTGGGGCACGTCGAACGCCTCCCTGCCGTCGAACTCGCGCAGATACTCCCGGGTGATCATCGGTTCGACGAAGGCGAGTCGCGGGTCGCCGTCGACGCCGACGAACCCTTGGATGAGGGTGTTGGTGAACGCGTCCGGGTTGCCGGGAATCTCGGGTGCGTCGTTCGGGGCGGTGTGTTCGCCCATGTCCGTGATGTAGCGTTCGCCGACGACGGGGCCTCTGGAGTACCCCTCCGGGATCCGCTCTTCGGGGATGTCGTCGTACGGTGGGGCCTGTGGACCGGTTATCGCGTCGATCGTCCCGGTGTCCAGCATGTTGAAGTGGATGTCGAAGTGTGGCACCCGCCACGCACCCCCCGCACCCGGGTGACCTTCGGGGTTCCAGTTGAGTCCGAGGAAGGTGAACGGCGTGTGCTCCGCGTCCGGGAACGGGACGAAGTACTCCAGCGACCACTCGAAGTGGACTTTCAGCGCCTGCCCGTCCGATCCGTACTTGTCCGCCTCGGCCGTGTTGTCGGCGTCACGCAGGTCGTCCGCCGTGGGTAGGCCCTCCAGTGCGTCGCGGTCGAACTCGACGCCGTGGTACTTCGGGTTGCCCGACGGCGTCTCGGTGGTGAACGGTCGCACGTCGCCGTCGCCGACCGACACCGCATCGCCGTACTCGGTGATCCCGTCCGGTGGGAACCCCTTGCCACCCCTGCCGTTCCCCGTGGCGCCGGTCGCCGACACCGTCCCCGCCAACCCAGCTACCGTGCTCCCGGCGACGACCGATCGCAGGACCGTCCGTCGGTTCGGTGTGATGTTCGTGTCGTCCATGGTCGTGGGTCGTCGTCCGCGGCCGGCCACCGACCGCGTCGTCTCCCAGAGGCGACTACGGCACAATAAAGATTGTGTGAGTGACACGATTGGTTGGGGAATCGAATCCCGGGTGTTCGGCTCGATCGGGCTTCACACCACCACACGGACTGCCCGTCCGAAGCACTATCGAACTGTGAACAAATTTATTGCTTCCGGTTGAGATGTACGCCTGGGAAATAATGTCAACCGAATATACTTTCGAGGGGGTAATCCGGGAACCGAACGGTCGGCCAGCGTCGGGAGTCGTCGTCCTCGTAATCGACGCCGATTCGGGGCCTGACGACCCGCTGGGTGTGACGACGACCGGTGTCGACGGGGGGTTCTCGATCAGCGCCGACGCGGAGGCGGTCGGTGGGCCGGAGGAGGGCGGCCCGGAGCCCCGTATCCACGTGTTCGACGGCGGGGAGCGACTGGCGGAAGAACCGGTTCCGGCCGGCGACGACTCGGTCGAGGTGACGGTCGATCGATCGGACGCCACGATGCCGTCGATGGGAGAAGCGATGGAGATGATGGAAGAGGCACGACACGGGGCGGGACTCCGTGGGATGACGAACACGCCGCGCGCGCCGACACAGCCCGGGCGAGGGCGGTTCGGACGGATGTTTCCGTACCTCGAGGCCGCGGATCACGACGTGTCCTTTCTCCGGGAGTTGGGTCTTCCGGGGAACGAACTCGACGAAAGCGTGATGGGATCGGTGGCCGACTCTGGAACCCCGTCGGGGTTCGTCTTCGTCGGCCAGTTCATCGACCACGACATCACGCTCGACCCGCTGTCGAGTCTGAGCCGACAGGTCGACCCGGATGCCATCCGGAACTTCCGGACGCCGCGACTGGATCTCGACTCGGTCTACGGAAGCGGGCCGGAGGTGAGCCGACACCTCTACGAGTCGCCGTTCGCCGGGGGGACGCGCGACCGGCTTCTGCTGGCGAAAGACCGCCCGGATCTGCCGCGGAACCGCGAGGGGACGGCGCTGGTCGGCGATCCGCGGAACGACGAGAACCACATCCTCTCGCAGTTCCAGTACGCGATGCTGAACTTCCACAACCGTATCTTCGAGTGGCTCCCCCACGACACGAAACACCACTTCGAACGCGCCCAGCAACTCGCACGCTGGCACTACCAGTGGCTCGTCCTCGAGGAGTACCTGCCGACGGTGTGTGATCCGGACGTCGTCGACGCGGTCCGCGAGGAGCGTCGCCACTACACCGTCGGCCACGACGAGCAGACGTACATGCCCCTGGAGTTCGCGGGGGCGGCCTACCGCTTCGGTCACAGCCAGACCCGGCTCCGCTACCGCGTCAACGACGAGGTCGAAGGACGGCTGTTCGGTCACGGCCCCGACGCCCTCGGCATGGGGTTCGAACCCGTCTCGGAACGGGCCGCCGTCGACTGGGGCCACCTCTTCGAGATGGGCCGTGACATCGACACCCAGCCCGCACGCAAGATCGACCCGCTGCTCGCGCCGGACCTCCTCGACCTGCCGTTCGTACACAGCGACGACGACTGGCGGCGCTCGCTCGCCTCGCGAAACCTCGTCCGCGGCTACAATCTGGGACTCCCGTCCGGACAGGCGGTGGCGCGGGCGATGGGCGTCGATCCGATCTCGAACGCGACGATGGGCTTCGACGAGATACTCGAGGCACACGGACAACCCGCCGACACCGAGGCACCGCTCTGGTACTACGTCCTCGCGGAGGCCCGCGAACTGGGTCACGGCGAACACCTCGGACCGGTCGGGAGTCGCATCGTCGCGGAAGTGGTCGTCGGGCTGGTCGAGTCCGATCCGCGGTCGTTCCTGACCGTCCAGCCCAACTGGACGCCGACGCTCCCCACGCCGTGTTCGGGGGCGAGCGACGACTTCTCCGTCGCGGACCTCCTCGCGTTCGCCCTCGACGGGGAGTGAGTGAGGGGTCCGGACACCGCTCGCGGCGGGAGGGGAGGCCTTATGTCGGTCCTACCCCAACCGTATCGGGAATGTTCGAAGACACGGACCGACGTCGATTCCTCCAGCTCGCCGGGACGGGAACGGCGCTCTCGATGGCAGGGTGCAGCGCGATTTCCGAGCAGATCGACGGCGGGGACGGTGGCGACGGCGGTGCCGCCGAACCGGCGACGGTCACGCTCGGCGTCCAACCCGACGAGCAGTCCATGCAGGAGCTCCAATCCGAGATCCAGTCATAGTGATTAAGGAAGTTATTTACTGTTAGACGTAGTGGGGTCGATAATGGGGCAGTTCGACGAGATCACGCTTGAGGAACTCTACGACCTCAAAGAGCAGATAGACGAGGGTAAGCCGCGAGAACGTGTTCTCGCGGCGATCGGGCGCAAGCAGGGCGATCAAATCGATACCTTGGCTGACCGCCATGGAGTCGTCGAAAAAACGATCCGCAACTGGCTCGATCGGTTCGAGGAAACACCGATCGAGCAAGCTCCCTACGATGCTCCTCGACCAGGAGGCCCAGCAAAGATCGAGGGAGAAGAGCGGGAACAGCTGTTCGAACAGTTGCAACAGCCGCCAACCGAACTCGGCTACGACCAGCAAGCGTGGTCAGCGAAGCTCCTTCTTCACCACGTCAAACAGGAGTACGACGTCGAATACCACGAGAACTACGCCTACGAGTTATTGAGAGAGGCCGGGCTGTCCTTGCGGACAGCACGGCCTCAACACCACGAGGCCGACCCCGAGGAGAAGGCCGAGTTCCAAGACACAGTCGAAAAAAACGGCCCGAACTGAGCGAGAAAACCGTCGTTGTCGTCGATCAATTCACCAAGCACGTTGGAACCGTCCAGCGGCGTGGCTGGTACCCAATCGGTTCAAATCCGACGATAGAGACTGCAACGTCCTGGAAGTCGGTGACAGTGCTTGGCGCTGTCACCGATAACGGTGATAGCCTCTTCTGCTGGACGGAAGAGAACTTGACCAGGTTCCACGGAATTCGGTTGTTAGAAGCGTTGAAAGACGAGTTCGGTGAGGAATTAGTGGTGTTTCTGGACCGAGCGGGCTACTTCTATGCGAGGGATCTCTGGGAGCACGTCAGCGGTGAGCGCGAGACCGAAACTGTCGGAGACAGTTCGGTCTCGTGCGTGCGCGGGGACAATCTCGAAGTGTGGTATTTCCCGTCAAAGCTACCCGAATTGAACGCCGTCGAAGGGTGCTGGGATCAGCTCCAGGAGTGGTTCAAATACCGCCTTATCCCAGATCTCTCGACGCTGAAAGACTCCATTACACGAGGATTGAGCGCAATCACCGAACCAAATATCTGGCCGTATCTTACCGGTAAAGATCCGACTTAATCACTATCACAGGTCGAATCGGGCGAGATAAGCCGGCGGGAGGCACAGGCGGAGTACCGCGAGGGCCAGACGGAACTGACGGCCGACGCCGTCGATACGTTCCGCAACCGGACCGGAAACGTCTCCGTCTCGGTCGACGACACCGTCGACCAGTTCGGCGTGTTGCTCGTCTCCGGCGTGCCGTCGGACCTGATCGGGACCCTCTCGTTCGACGAGGTGAGCGGGCTGTTCCCCGCCTCCGTCTTCGAGGAGGCACGGACGCAGTCGGAGGGTGCGGGCACGGGCACGGGAACCGAACCCGGGACGGAGACGGAGACCGGCTGAGGTTCGGCCGGATCAGCTGTCGACCTCGCCCACGTCGGCGACGACGTCGGCTATCTCTTCTCCCCACGCGAGTAGCGACTCGTCGGTGCCGAACGGCGAGACACACTGGAGACCGAGTGGGAGGTCACCGACCCGGCCACAGGGAACGGTCAGTGCCGGAGTGCCGGCGTGGGTCCACGGCAGGTTCATGGTCGGGTCGCCGGTCGTGTCGATGCTGTCGGGTGCCGGGCCGGGTGCGGCCGGCGAGAGCAACACGTCGACGCCGGCCTCGCGACACCGCTCGCCCACTCGGTCGCGGAACGCGCGTGCGCCGACTCTGGCGTCGACGAGTTCGTCGGTCCCGACCTCGCGGCCCCGTTCGATGAGCTCACCCGTCTCCGGGGCGTAGTGGTCGCCGTGGTCGGCGAACCACTCCGCGTGCGTGAGCGCCAGTTCCGCCGAGATGAGTCGGTCGTGACGGTCGTTGATAGTCTCGATATCGTCGAGCATCGAGACGCGACGGACCTCGTAGCCGGCGGCGGCGAGCGCGTCGACCCCGGCCTCAACACCGGCGCGGCCGGCGGGCGTCGCCTGTTCGGTGTACGCCCCGTCGGCGACGCCGAGGATCGGTCGGCCGTCCGGATCGACCGGCTCCCAGCCGTCACAGAGCACGTCGGCTGCCCGGCGCGCACCGGCCACGTCGCCGGTGAACGTCCCCACGTGGTCGACGGACGGCGAGAAGGGAATCACGCCGTCCCGCGGGATGCGGTCGTAGCTCGGTTTGAAGCCTACGATGCCACAGAACGCCGCCGGGCGGACCACCGAACCGACGGTCTGTGAGCCGAGCGCGAGGGGGAACTCGCCGGCCGCGACGCCCGCGGCCGATCCGCTGGAGGACCCACCGGGCGTGTGCCCGAGGTCGTTCGGGTTTCGGGTCGGGGCCGGATCGAAGTAGGCGAACTCGGTCGTGTGAGTCTTGCCGAAGTGGAGGGCACCGGCGTCGAGCAACCGGTCGACCGCCGTCGACTGCTCGCCCGTGATCGCCGCCGGTGGGACGGACGACCCGGCTCGGGTGGCGTAGCCGTCGACGTGGAAGATGTCCTTGACTCCGACGGGGACCCCGAACAGCGGCGGGCGGGCCGACTGCTCGTCGTGTCGGGCCGAAAGCGCCGCCGCCTCCCGCGTCAGACGGTCGCGTCGTCCGGTCTCGGGGAGGACGGCGTCGACGTCGTCGTCGACCGCGTTGAGGCGATCACAGAGGTCGTCGGCCAGTGTCACGGGCTGTCGGTCGCCGGTCCGAAGCGATCGGACGAGTGGGTCGAGGTCGTCGGGATCGTACAGCATCGTCCACGTACTCGACGGCACGACGCATATTCTTTCCGGGGATTCGACCCCTCGAACCCCATCACGTCCCCGACCGACTACCCCATCGGTACACCCGCCCGAGACGCGATCGGACGGGTCCAGCCTCCGACGTTTCAGTCTCCGAAACACGGGGTGGGCGCGTTTATCCGTCGCGCTCGAACGAGGTGGTTGCCATGAAGTTATCCGAGTTCGCACGGTCGAACGCCCCCGCCGACGGGGGCGATGGCTTCCGGACGGAGAACAACCGACTGCTCGACATCCCCCTCGACGGAACGGTGACGGTGAAGGCCGGATCGATGATCGGCTACACCGGTGAGATGACCTTCACGGGGCGATCCTCCGCCGAAGGCGGGATCACCGGGTTCGTCAAGGAGGCGGTGAGCAACGAGGGGACGCCGGTCATGCAGGCGGAGGGGCGGGGCCACCTCTACGTCGCCGACCGGGGGAAGAAAGTACAGATCGTCGACCTCGACGCCGAAGAGTCGCTGTCGGTCAACGGCGACGACGTCCTCGCGTTCGAGTCCACGGTCGACTACGAAATCGGCACTGTCGGGGGACTCTCGGAGGCCGTCGCCGGCGGTCTGACGAACGTCTACCTCTCCGGTCCCGGCGCGGTCGCCATCTCCACGCACGGCGATCCGCTGGTGGTGACACCGCCGGTCGTCACCGATCCGGACGCGACCGTCGCGTGGAGCACCGACGTGTCGCCGTCGGTCACGACGAACAAAGCGATCGAGATCGGACAGACCTCCGGAGAGAGCATCCAGATGGAGTTCGACGGCTCGGAGGGGTTCGTGGTCATCCAGCCCTACGAGGAGGGAGCGGGGCCCTGACGGCGCTGTTTCGAGGCGAGAAACGCGGGGTTGGGGTTGATACGGTCCCGCCCCGTTACGATCGAACGGGGCCTGATGGTCCCCACACCCACGCTGCCCCCGCTCTCCCCACCCTTCCCCCCTTCCCTCCCCGTTTCCGGACGACGGCCGCCCTCCCCGTCGGCCGTCGCCCCCGCGAGTGGGGCGCGTGGTCACGTTCGGTCGTTCCACGGTGCCGAGCGTTCCCGCACTGCCGTCGGGCGCTCGGTACACCGCCGTCACCACGACCGATCACTCCCGCGCCGGGAGCGACGCCCGCCGCCCCTTCGGGACGACCGACCGGAGTTCGTCGTGGACGTAGAGACCGACGCCGATCGGCTCACGGTCGCCCGCTATCTCGTGTGCGACGATCAGGTATCCCCAGTCGCCGTCCCACTCGGGGTCGACGTCCTCGCCCGCGAGAAAGCGGGCCGCCTCGTCGGGTGCGAGGTCGACGACGTTCCGCGTCGCCAGCCCGCCGAACCGCTGGACCGCGTTCGTCGTCGGCTTCCAGTGCTCCTGGCGCGTCCGCAGGAACGTCATCCCGATCCCCTCGGCATCCGTCGGCGAGGGGAGGTCCGCCACGAAGAGCCAGATCTTTCCCGCACCCTTCTCCCAGAACGTGTAGTCCTCGAACGCCCCGGCGTCGACGCCGAAGCGGTCGACCCACCACTCGACCACCTCGGACCGGGTCGCTCGCCCCGCCACTTCGCGGTCGTCGGCCGTCGCCGGCAGACGGTCGAACACCTGCCCGTCGTTGTCGGTCACGCCGTCACCTCCAGTTTCGCACAGAAGAAGCCGCCCGTGTCGTTGTGGTGGGGGTAGATCCGGAGCGCCCTCTCGACGCTCGAGTCGTACTCTTCTCCCTCCCACTCGGTGACGCCGGGGACGCCGTCGAGGGGCGCGTCGACGTCGACGAGGCGGCAGTCCTCGGTGTCGAGGACGTGATCCAGGACCGCCTCGTTCTCCTCGGGGGCGAACGTACACGTGGAGTAGACGACGGTCCCGCCGGGACGGGTCGCCTGGACCGCCCGTCGGAGGATACCCTTCTGGACCCCGGCGACGCTGTGGACGTGATCCAGCGACCACGTGTCGAAGGCGTCGGGGTTCTTCCGGATCGTCCCCTCACAGGAGCAGGGGGCGTCCACGAGTGCGGCGTCGAAGGCGTCGACGGCTCTGTCGTCGTCGCCGTCGCTTCCGAGCGGCTTCAGCGAGAAGTTCCGGGCGTCACGGTTGGTGACGACGAGGTTCGTCACACCGAGGCGCTCGGCGTTGTGCCGGAGCGCGGAGAGTCGGCCAAGGTTGTTGTCGTTGCCGACCAGCAAGCCGCGGTCGTCCATCAGCGCCGCGAGTTGTGTTGTCTTGCTTCCGGGGGCGGCACAGGCGTCCCACACCCGGTCGCCGGGGTCGGGGTCGAGCACTAGTGCCGGCAGGTTCGACACCTCCTCCTGTCCGTGGATCCACCCGTGGGCGTGGGGCCAGTTCCGGCCCGGCGACGCCTCGGGGAGGCGGAGGATTCCGGGGTTCCAGTCGGTCGGAACGTGGTCGATCCCCCCGTCGTCGAACGCGTCGCGGACCCGATCGACCGTCGCCTTGATGGTGTTGACGCGGACGACCGACGGGAGCGGTCGGTCGCAGGCGTCCCGGAACGCCGCGGGGTCGTCGACGAGCGATTCGTACCGCTCCAGCGGAGTCATCGTTCGCCCTTCGCGGGGGGTCCGTTAGTGGGTTTCGACCGCGCGCCGACCGTCAGGTCGGCGCGTCCGCTGTGCGTCGATCGGTAGACCAGCGCGCCCGCTGTGCGTCGGCCGCGAGGCCGCTGCACCAGCGGTCCCCGGACGTCGGTAGCCCCGCACGCTTCAGAGCGGGTCGATCCCCTCGCGCCGCCCGTCGAGGACGGAAAACCGGTCGTCACGGCGACGTTCCAGCCAGTGAAGCAGTCGCTCGGCCCACGCGAGTTTCCGCCGCTTCGTCGGGGACACCGAGGGATCGTCGAAGTCCCAGCCCGGAAACCGGAGTCGGTCGGCCCCGAAGGCGTCGGCGAGGAAGGCCGCCCGGTCGCCGTCGGTGAACCCGCCGTAGTTGACGACCGGCCCGCGGGGTTCGGCCTGCGTCGTCGGCAGGACGTGGTCGCCGTCGAAGCGCGGGACCCACTCTTCGACCGCGTCGAGGTTGTCGCCGTGAGCGTGGACCGCGACGGGGACGCCCGCCCGCGTCAACGCGCGGGCGGTGTCGGGCGTCTTGTCCAGATCCGTCACCATCACGTCGACGCCCGATTCGCCGAGCGTCTCAGCCGCCGCGGAGGCGGCGATCACCACGTCCGCGGCCGCCGCGACGGCCGTCTCGTCGGCGAGCGACGGCCCGGCCCCGGCGACGGCAACGGTCGCGCCGTCGATCCGGTCGAGGCGGCGCTCGTCGAACGGGTCGACCTGGGTTGCCAGGCGGTCGCGCGCTCGTTCGTCGGCCTCGGCGTCGAAGCCGAAATCGCCGAGGATCCGTCGGTAGACGGGTCTCCACGTGGCGTAGTTCACCGGTCCACACCGCCAATAAGGTCACAGTAACCGGCACGACACGAAGTACCCCTACCCGCGTGCCGTCCCGGTTTCCACACCCGTGTTTTCTGAGCGTCCGGCATAAGCTTTCTCTTAGTCGACAACGCTCGCGACGGTCGTCAGCGCGGCGTCGAGCGACTCGGACCCGCCGAGTGCGGCGTCGGCGACGGCGGCGATGGCCGCCGACGTACCGACGAGGAGTCGCCGGTCGTCGGCCGCGTCGCCGGCGACGGTCGCCTCCGTTCCTCGGGCGGCGTCCGCGAGGCGGTCACGTTCGGCCGGCGAGAGACCGCCGAGTTCGAACACCCGTGTCGTCCCGTTTCCGACCGTGCCGCCCTCGCCCAGTCGGTCGAGGTGGCGCGCCAACTCCCGGTCGGTCGTCACGTCGAGTTCCTCGACCGTCACGTCGCCGTCGGCCGTCCGGAGGCGGTCCCGCGCGAGGGCGTCGCCGACGAGGGCGGCGTCCCGTGTCTCGGCAACGTCGTGGGTCCGGATCACGTGCGCCCCGCGCTCGACGGCCATGGCCGTGGCGGCCAGACTCGCCGGGAGCGCCGCCTCGGTCGATCTGTCGACGATGTCGCGCAGGAAGTTCTTGCGGTTGATCGAGACCAGGATCGGTCGGTCGAGCGCGCGGAACTCCCGGAGGCGGTCGAACGTCTCGCGGTCGTCGTCGAGGGTCTTCTCCTCGTTCCACCCGCCGAACGCGGGGTCGACGATGGTCTTGTCGGTCAGTCCCTCCCGCTCCAGAGCGGCGTAGATGTCGTCTACGTCCTCGACGGCGCCGGGGCGTTCGAGGTCGGGCGGACTCGCCATCTTCGCGACCGCCACGTCCCGTTCGGCACAGACCCGCGGCATCTCGGGGTCGGCGAACCCACAAATGTCGTTGACCATGTCGAACCCGGCGTCGAGCGCTGCCTCGGCCACCTCGTGGTAGCGCGTCTCGATGGAGAAGACGGCGTCGCCCGAGACGCTCTCCATGGCCGCCACCGCGGTGTCGAGGCGGTCGAGTTCCGCCTCGGCCGAGAGCACCTCGAAGCGCTTGTTCGCGGACTCCAATCCGACGTCGACGATGTCGGCTCCCTCGCCGATCAGTTCCTCGTCGACGTAGGCGGCCGCCTCGCCGGGGTCGTCGAAGACGCTCGGATCGTACGGCGACTCCTCGCTGACGTTCAACACGCCCATGAGTCGGGGCGGGTAGCCGTCGCCGATACCGAGGCCCGCGGCGTCCACGTTTCGCATGCCCCTCCTTCGGGACGCGACCACTATATGCGGACCGGTCGTCACGTCGAAGACGCGCTCCTTTTATTTTCGCGGGCGCTACCGCCGTCCGATGGCAAAGGTCAGCATCGGGCTCCGTGGCTGGCGCTTCGAGGAGAGCGAGGTGTTCACCGCGGACGGCGAGTTCAAACCCCTCGACGAGATTCCGGAGGGACCGCGAGAACGGCTCGTTCGCCTCACATATCTCGTCGAGAAGCCGTGCGACGCCTGTTACCTGGTCCACGGCGAGGAGGACGTCGAGCGGTGTGCGCCCGCGACCATCGTCTACGGCGAACCCAACGAGGAGGTCCTCCTGTGTACGGACCACGAGGCCGACTTCCTCTACTGGTACCGCGAGGCCGGCGGGACGGCCCACCGTGGCGAACCGACCTTCCGCGACGCGTTCCACGAGTGGTTCGCCGGCGGCGGCCGCGCGCCCGACGACTACGCCGGCCTCGACCACGTCGAGACCGACCCTGGGGGCCTCCCAGACCCGCCGGATCCCGAAGAGATACACAGCCGGCTGAACGAGGAGTTCGAGGGCCGGACGATCGACCTCCGGGACGGCGAGGGGACCGCCGAGGACGACGAAGACCTCGACCTCGACGACGTCGACCTCGGGACGGACTACCCGTCATGACGCGAACGCGCCCGGTCGTTGTCGTCGTCGACGCCGAGACACCGGGCAACGTCGGCACCATCGCCCGCGCGATGAAGAACTTCGGGTTGACCGACCTGAAACTGGTTAATCCGCCCGAACTCGACCCCGACGGCGAGGCGTACGGCTTCGCCGGCCACGCCCGGGAGGACGTCCTCCCGAACGCGGAGGAGGTGACCTTCGACGAGGTGGTCGAGCGGTACCACACCGTCGGCTGTACGGCGATCACGGGCGAGGACAGCCGCCGGCACGTCCGCTTCCCGTTCAAGACGCCCGCGAAACTCGCCGAAAGTCTCCAAGGGGTCGACGCGGAGACGGCGCTCGTCTTCGGCCGCGAGGGACGCGGCCTCGACAACGAGGAACTCGGTCGGCTGGACGAGGTGTGTTCGATCCCGGCGAGCGACGACTACCCCGTCCTCAACCTCGGACAGGCGGGGACGATCCTCATGTACGAACTCCGGGACTCGACCGTCGACGAGACCCAACTCCCCGACGTGGAGCGAGAGCGTGCCGACGAGGCGGACATCGAGCGGTTCCACGACTTCGTCGCCGACTTCCTCGACGCGAGCGGCTACAAGGACGTGAAACGCGAGAAGACGCTCCGACTCGTCCGGCGCCTCGTCGGGCGTGCCCACCCGACGGACCGGGAGATCCACACCCTGCTGGGGGTGTTCCGACGGGCGACCGGCCAACTCGAACACCGTCGGGCCCTCCTCGACGAGTACGACGAACCCGACCGCTGGTGAGCGGTCGTCGGCTCACTCCCGAGCAACCAGCACCAGCGCCTCGATCCCGAGGGTAGTCTTCTCGCCGTCGTTGGCGGTCGTCTCGATCCCCCAGCGGACGACACCGTACTCCTCGCGCTCCTCGTCGACGCCGTGGATCGTCGAGTGGACGGTGAGTTCGTCGCCGGGGACGACCGGTTCCGGCCAGCGGAGGCGGTCCAGTCCCTTCGCGCCGAGTGTCATCGTCTCCGAGAGGAAGCCATCGACGAACAGCCGCATCGACATCGACGCGGTGTGCCAGCCGCTGGCGATCAGGCTCCCGTAGATGGAGTCGGCTGCACGCTCGGGATCGGTGTGAAACCACTGCGGGTCGTAGCGCTCGGCGAACTCGAGGATCTCGGCCTCCGTCGCCTCGTACGTGCCGTACGACTCCCCGTCCCAGCGATCGATCTCGTCGAGGTAGACGGTCATCGGGTCGGTCCTCGGGGGCCGGGGTGAAGTGGGTTTCTGCTCGCCGTGGACGGTGGTGTCTCCGTCTGCTGGCGGCCCTCGGCCACTTACTCGTCCCGTTCCAGCGTCTCGCGTCGTTGCTCGAACTCGTCGTCGCTCAGGTCGCCGCGGGCGTACGCGAGACGGAGTTCTTCCATCGCGCCGTCGGTGGTGTCTCCCGACTGCGTGAGAGCGCGATAGAGGAAGTAACCCACGCCCACGAGGACGGCGAGAAAGAGCAGTTGCCCGAGGAGTCCGACGAGCACCATCCACCCCGGCGCAGTCGAGGAACTTCCCCACATACCGCCACCCATCCCGTACATCATCGGTCCACCCATCATCATGCCGCCGCCCGTACCCATCCCCAAGAGTGGGAAGAGGACCAGCACGGCGAGGACGACCAGAAGCAACGTCCGCGTGTCGACGTCCGACGCCATCGGCTCAGCCCTCCCCGGCGGGTCGGTCGACGTTTGCGATCCTGCGATCACGGCCGGCGCGGGATACCCTTGGGCGGTCGGTCGCGTAGTCCATAGGATGGGATACCACACAGGAGGAGTTAATACTCCCGGCGAAGATCGCGCCGAGGACACCTTCCCCGCCTCACGCCCGCTTGCCGATCTCCTCGCGGAGCACGTCGCTGACGATTTCACCGTCGGCCTTCCCGCGGAGAGCGCCCATGCACTCGCCCATGAGCGCGGAGAACGCGCCCATCCCCTCTCGCTCCACTTGGTCGGCGTTGCGCTCGATCACGTCGGTGACGGCGTCGCGCACCTCGCTCTCGGAGACCCCCGAGAGTCCGGCCGCCTCGATCGCCTCCTCGGCGGTGAGGGAGGGGTCGCCGGCAAGCGTCACCAACACCTCGTCGACGCCCTCCTTCGCGAGATCGCCCGCTTCGACGAGTTCGAGGACGGCCAGCAGGTGGTCGTCGGTGAGGCGGTCGACCGCCACGTCGTCGCGGCTGAGCTCGGTCAGCGTCCCCTCCAAGACGCCGGCGGCGAAGGTGGCGTCGACGCCCGCCTCGACGCTCTCTTCGAACAGGGGCATGTGGTGACCGTAGGCCACCTGCTCGGCGAGGCCGGCGTCGAGGCCGTAGTCGGATCGGTAGCGCTCGGCCTTCTCGGTGAGGAGTTCGGGCGTCTCCACGTCGACGACGTCGAGTTCGACGGGCGGTACGTCCGTCTCGGGGTACATTCGCGCCGCGCCGGGGAGTGGCCGCAGGTAGCGGGTCGTCGCCTCCGGGGTAGCGTCGCGGGTCTCCTCGGGGACGCCCTCGATGGCCGTCTCCGCGCGCTCGGCGGCGGCGTCGACGGCCAGATCGGCCGTCTCGGGGTCGTCGGCGACGATGGCGACGGCGTCGTCGGGACCGGCGTCGACCGCGTCGCACAGCGCCTCGACCTCCGCCCCGGTGACGCCGTAGGCGGGGAGTTCGTCGGTGTGGAAGATACCACCCGCGCCGTGGCGCTTGGCGTGATCGGAGAGTTCGGTCCCCAGACGGCGGTCGGGTTGGATCTCGTGGCCGACCAGTCCGTCGAAGCCGAACAGCGGGACGGCCTCGACGCGCCCACCGGAATCGAGTGCGCTCCGGATCACGCCGCTGTCGGTGTCCGCGAAGACGTCGGTCACGTCCCGTGGGTCGCCGACCGACGCGTCCCGGTCGTCGAGCGTCTCGGCGATGTCGAGGAGTTCGACCTGTCGCCCGACCTCGTTGCGGACGATCTCGTCGATCTGGTCGAGCGCCTGGACGCCCTTGATCTCGACGCGTGCGCCCTCGGCGATGGAGACGTTGACGTCCTGTCGGATGGTGCCGAGCCCGCGCTTCACCGCCCCCGTCGAGCGCAGCAACATCCCGATGCGTTCGGCGGCCTCGTGGGCCTGATCCGGCGAGTGGATGTCCGGTTTGGTCCCGATTTCGACCAGCGGGATGCCGAGGCGGTCGAGGCTGTACCGGACGCCGTCGTCGGTCTCCCCGACGCGACCGGCGCTCTCCTCCTCCAGGAGGAGGTCCTCGACGCCGACCGGCCCCTCGCTCGTCTCGATTTCGCCGTCCTGTCCGACCAGAGCCGTGCGCTGGAACCCGGAGGTGTTCGATCCGTCGACGACGATCTTTCGCATGACGTGGGCCTGATCCACGGCCGACATATCGAGGAGGGTGGCGATCTGGAGTGCCACGTCCAGCGCTTCGTCGTCGATCCGGTGAGGCGGTTCGTCGTCCTCCTCGACGAGACAGGTCGTGTCGAAGGCCAGATACTCGAACTCGCGGTCGACGCGGCTCTCCTCGACGGCGGCCTGGTCGAGTTCGCCGAGTTCGCTCTTCGTCGGGTGGAGATACCGGGAGAACGTCCGGACCGACTCCTCGGGTTCCCGACGCTCGGTCGGGCACGCACAGAACAGTTTGGTCGCGGTGTCGAGTTGCTGGTGTATCTCCAGCCCCGCGACGAGTCCGAGCGCCTCGTAGTCGTACTCGCTCATTGTCCCTACCTCTACCCGGCGAGCCTAAAAGCGTTCAGTCTGCGGGGCGACGCCGCCCTCGCCACCGGACGACGTCGCTTTCGCTTCGACCATTGTCGACAACGGACGAAAACGCGTACGTCAGCCCCCGAAAATACGGATACTGAGGAATCTTTATTTGGGAGCGAGCGGGTTTTATGTGATGGTAGAAGACATGTCTGACGACGTCGAACTCCGGCGGACGCAACTCGCGACCCCCGCCAGTGACCCTGAGTTCATGGAGAGCGCCTCGAACAGCGACGCCGACGAAGTCTTCCTCGACCTGGAGGACTCCGTCGCGCCGAACGCCAAGGTCGGGGCTCGAGAACCGCTGATCGAGGCGGCCCAGGACCACGACTGGTCCGACAAGATCCTGTCCTACCGGATCAACGGCATCGACACGCGATGGTGGTACGACGACATCATCGAGGTCATCGGCCAGGCCGGGGAGTACATCGACGACATCATCATCCCGAAGGTCGCCGGTCCGAGCGACATCCACACGGTCGAGAACCTCCTGACGCAGGTCGAGGAGAACAACGGACTAGAGGTCGGACGGATCGGTCTCGAACCCCAGATCGAGGACGGGGAGGGCATCCACAACGTCCACGACATCGCCCACGCCTCCGATCGACTCTCGTCGATCATCTTCGGCCCCGGCGACTACTCGGCGGCGATGGGGACGCCCGGACTGGACATCGGCCAGTTCCCCGAGTACCCCGGCCACTACTGGCACCACGCGCTCTCGGAGTGTAACTCCGCCGCGAAGAGCGCCGACCTGCCCTGCCTGGACGGCCCGTACGCCGACATCGACGACCCCGAGGGCTTCCGCACGTCCGCGGAGCGCGCGAACATGCTCGGCTGCGACGGCAAGTGGGCGATCCACCCGAGCCAGATCGAGATCGGTAACGAAGTGTTCGCACCCGACCCCGAAGTCGCAGAACGCGCCGAACGCATCGTCGACGCCTACGCCGAGGCGATGGAGGAAGGCAAGGGTGCCGTCTCCGTCGACGGACAGATGGTCGACGAGGCCACGAACAAGATGGCCCAGGATATCGTCGCCAAGGCCCGCGCCGCCGGCATCCTGTAGTTCGGTCCTCCCGATCCCGTCCTTTTTCGTCTCGGCAAACGACGAGCGGTCGCCCCGTCAGTCCAGCGGTTGGACGAGTTCGACGACGTGCCCGTCAGGGTCCTCGACGAAGGTGGTCCGCGCGCCGGCCGCGGGTTGGTCGCCGGGTTCCTCGACGACGCCGTAGTGGTCGATGTCGGCGAAGACGGCGTCCACGTCGTCAACGCCGATGGCGAGGTGGTCCCACGAGGTCCCCTCCTCAAACTCGGTTTCGCCGTCCGTCTCGGAGAGTTGGAGTTCGACGCCGTCCTCGTCGGCGACGTAGCGGTTCTCCGTCTCGCCGTCGGGCGTCTCGAACGACCACGACTCCTCGAAGCCGAACTGCTCGTAGAACTCGATCGACTCGTCCGCGTCCGCGACGTTCAGGCAGACGTGTATGAGATTCATTCCGTTCCGCTCTCGGCCGCGAACCGATAAAAAGATGACTGAATGGGGGTATCGGCGAGCGACGGCAACGCCCTCCGACTCCCGAGCGCCGCTATCGGTACCGGCAATTATTCTATACCCATCTTTCGTTACGAACACCCGTGAGCGTGACGTTCACGGGCCCCTAACGTAGGAGTTAAACCAGCCCAGTTCGGTGTGCTATTTATGGCCATTGATGAACGATCGACGGGATTAGAGACCTCCGCGGACTCGCTGGGCCACGAGCACCCGGACGCCGAGGAGTACCGGGATCTGGCCGAGGACCTCCGATCGGGCGTTCGGGGGGACGTCTCCTTCGACGAGTACGCGCAGGTGCTGTACGCCACCGACGGGAGCATCTATCAGGCCAAACCGGCCGGTGTGGTGTTACCGAAGACGGTGAGCGACGTCCAGCACACGGTCGAGACGGCGGCCGAACACGGCGTTCCCATCCTGCCCCGTGGAACCGGGTCGTCGCTCGGAGGCCAGACCGTCGGGCCGGGCTGTGTCGTCGTCGACTTCACCCGCTACATGGACGACATCGTCGACGTCGACCCAGACGACCAGCGGGCGGTCGTCCAACCCGGCGTCGTTCAGGACCACCTCGACAACCACCTCGAAGGGTACGGGCTGAAGTTCGCTCCCGACCCCGCGTCGTCGAACCGATCGACCGTCGTCGGCGGTATCGGCAACAACTCGACGGGTGCCCACTCGGTTCGCTACGGCATCACCGACGCCTACACCGAGGAACTCGACGTCGTCCTGGCGGACGGGTCGCTGATCCACACCGAACCCGTCGTCCTCGACAGCAGTCAGTGGGAGGAGAAAGTCGACAGCGACGGCCTCGAAGCACGGATCTACGAGACCGTCCGCCGACTGGTCGAGGAGCACGAGGACGAAATCGAGGAGAAGTACCCCGACCTCAAGCGGTCGGTTTCGGGGTACAACCTCCAGAAGGTCATCTACGAGAACGACGACGGCGAGGAGGTCATCAATCTCTCGAAACTGTTCGTCGGCGCGGAGGGGACCCTCGGCGTCATCGTCGAGGCCGAAGTCTCGCTGGTCACGCTGCCCGAGGAGACGGCGCTCGTCCTCTACTGTTTCGACGACCTCGTCGAGACAATGCAGGCGGTGCCAGAGGCACTCGAGTTCGACGTCAGCGCCGTGGAGTTGATGGACGACGAGGTGTTCGCGCTCGCGGCCGACTCGACGGAGTACGCCCAGTACGTCGAGATGATCCCCGAGGGGACGAAGGCCGCGCTCATGCTGGAGTACGACTCCGAACTCGTCGACGACTTCGAGGACGCCATCGCCGAGACGAACGACTACTTCGTCGACAACGGCGACGCCTTCCACGCCATCGAGGCCTACACCGAGGAGGACCAGGCAGACATCTGGAAGCTCCGGAAGGCGGCGATTCCCCTCCTGATGGGGATGCAAGGCGACCCGAAGCCCTACCCGTTCATCGAGGACGCGACGGTGCCCCCCGAGGAACTCTCGGAGTACGTCTTCGAGTTCGAGGAGGTTCTCGAGGACCACGGCACCTCCGCGGCCTACTTCGCCCACGCCGGAAGCGGGACGCTCCACATCCGCCCGATCCTCAACCTCAAGGACGGCGAGGGGATCGAGACGATGCACTCGATCACCGAAGACGTGACCGACCTCGTCCTCGACCACTACGGGGCGTTCTCGGGCGAGCACGGCGACGGGATGGCGCGCACGGAGTTCAACCCCAAGATGTACGGGGACGACCTCTGGAATGCGTTCAAAGAACTGAAGACGGCGTTCGACCCCGAGTGGCAGATGCACCCGGGCAACGTCGTCTACCGCGACGGGCCCGAGGACGTCGGCCCCGACTCGGAGCGAGGTGTCGGCGCGGACATGCGCGAGAACCTCCGCTACGGGGCGGACTACCAGTCGGTCGAACCCCAGACCGCACTCGACTTCGAGGACGAGGGGGGGTTCTCCCACCTCGTCGAACTGTGTAACGGCTGTGGCACCTGTCGCCAGACCGACTCCGAGGTGATGTGCCCGACCTACCGCGCGAGCGAGGAGGAGATCCAGACGACGCGCGGCCGGGCGAACATGCTCCGGGCGGCGATCAGCGGCGAACTCGACGAGGACGAGATCTACTCCGACCGCTTCCAGGAGGAGGTGATGGACCTCTGTGTCGGCTGTAAGGGCTGCAAGAGCGACTGCCCGACCGGCGTCGACATGGCGAAACTCAAGACGGAGGTCAAACACCAGTACCACCAGGAGGAGGGTGTCAGCCTCCGTGAACGCGTCTTCGCCAACATCGACACGCTGTCGAAACTCGGATCGATGTTCGCGCCCGTCTCGAATCTCGCGCCCAAGATACCCGGCGCCCGGACGGTGATGGAGGAGGCCATCGGCATCTCCAGCGAACGTGAACTGCCAACCTTCGCGAGCGAGAGTCTCGAGGACTGGTTCGAGGCCCGCGGCCGGTGTCAGGTGGCGCCGAGCGATGCGCGCGATCAGGTGTTGCTGTTCCCCGACACCTACACCAACTACATCTACCCCGACGCGGGGAAGGCGGCGATCGAGGTGCTCGAAGCCGCGAACGTGTTCGTCCGCATCCCGGACGACGTGGCTCCCTCGGGTCGTGCCGCGTTCTCGTCGGGCATGCTCGACCTCTGTCGGGACCGCGCCGAGACGAACGTCTCGGTCCTCCGCGACGCGGTCGACGACGGCTGGTCGGTCGTGTTCGTCGAACCGTCGGACGCCGTCATGTTCCAGGACGAGTACCGGGACCTGCTCTCGGGGCCGGCCGTCGAAACCGTTTCCGACGCCGCCTACGGCGTCATGGAGTACGCGGACGTGACCGGCATGACCGACACCATCGACTTCGGTCAGCCCAAACGGTCGCTCTCCTACCACGGCCACTGCAACCAGAAGGCGACGAACAAGGACCACCACGCCCTCGGCGTCCTGCAGCGTGCGGGTTACGACGTCGACCCCCTCGAGACGACCTGCTGTGGGATGGCCGGCTCCTTCGGCTACCACGAGGAGCACTACGACATCTCGCAGGCCATCGGCAGCCTCCTGTTCGAAGAGGTCGAGGAGAGCCCGGGCGACGAGGTGACCGCCCCCGGCGCGTCCTGCCGGTCGCAACTCGGCGACGAGTACGCCGACCATCCGCCCCACCCGGTCGAGAAACTCGCGGACGCGCTCGACTGATCGGGACGAGACGGAACGGTGGACGGACCGCCCCCGTCTTCACCAGTTATATTTTGGCCGCCGCCGACCTCCGCGTGATGTCAGATTCGGAGTTCACCGTCGCAGTCGACGGCACCGAGGTGACGGCAACGTGGCTCGAAGAGAGCCCGGAGACACGACGAGCGATCGCCGACGCCCTGCCGCTGTCGGGGGAGGCGACGCGCTGGGGTGACGAACTCTACTTCCGGATCCCCGTCGACGTGGACGCCGAGGAGCCACGGGCGACGGTCGAACCGGGGACGATCGCCTACTGGCCGCGGGGCTCGGCGCTGTGTCTGTTCTGGGGGCCGACGCCGGCGAGTACGGGGTCCGAGCTGACGGCGGCGTCGCCGGTGAACGTCGTGGCGCAGTTGGAGGACCTCTCGCCGCTGACGAGTCTCCCCGACGGGGCCGGCGCGACGGTGCGGCTCTCGGAGTGAGCTACAGGTAGCCGTTCTCGACGAGCAGTTCGCCGTTCAGCAGACTCGCGCCGGCCGCGCCGCGGATGGTGTTGTGTGCGAGGCAGTCGAACTTGACGCCGTGGGTGGTCGACTGGATCCCGCCGACGCAGATCTGCATCCCCTTCCCGCGCATCCGGTCCAGCCGAGGCTGGGGGCGTTCGGGGTCGTCGAAGACGTGGATGAGTTGGTTGGGGGCGCTGGGCAGGTCGACGCCGGGGAACTCCCGCATCGCGTCTGCCACCTCGCCGACGTCGGGGTCGTCGGCGAGGTCGACGAAGGCGTTCTCCAGGTGGCCGTCGAGTGTCGGGATGCGGTTGCACGAGGCGGCGACGTCGACGTCGTGCCACGTGAGTTCGGCGCCGTCGAAGTCACCCAGCAGTTTCCGGGACTCGGTCTCCATCTTGTCCTCCTCGCCGCCGATGTGCGGGAGGGCGTTGTCGATGATCTCCATGGAGGTAACCCCGGAGTAGCCGGCCCCGGAGACGGCCTGCAGGGTGGTGACGTCGACACGGTCGAGGCCGAACTCGTCGAGTGCCGCGAGCGGCGGGATCATGGTGATCGTCGAGCAGTTCGGGTTCTTCACCAGCGCGCCGTCCCAGCCGCGCTCGTCGCGCTGTACCTCGATCAGGTCGAGGTGACCGGGGTTGATCTCCGGGATGGTCAGGGGCACGTCCTCGGCGAGGCGGTCGTTCGAGGAGTTCGACGAGATGACATAGCCCTCGCGGGCGAAGTCCTCCTCGACGTCGACGGCGACGCTCGAGGGGAGCGACGAGAAGAGGAGGTCGACGTCGTCCGGAACCGCGTCCGGGTCGGTCGAACGGACGGTCATCTCCGCCACGTCGACGGGGATGGGCGAGTCGACCCGCCACTTCGCCGCCTTCCGGTATGGCTTGCCCGCGCTGTCCTCGCTCGCCGTGAGCGCCGCGAGTTCGAAGGTAGGGTGGCCGTCGAGGAGTTGGATGAATCGCTGTCCGACCGCACCGGTCGCACCGAGGATGCCGACTCGTACTGACATTACCTCTCCGTGTGGGTCACTGGCATAAGGCGGTTTGGATTCGCGTCGCTCGCGCCGACCGATACACTAACGGGGGATTTTCTCGTAGGGGCGGACATGTTCCACAAGGTCCTCGTCGCCAACCGGGGCGAGATCGCCGTTCGGGTCATGCGGGCCTGCGAGGAGTTGGGGGTCCGGACGGTCGCCGTCTACAGCGAGGCCGACAAACACGCCGGGCACGTCCGGTACGCGGACGAGGCGTACAACGTCGGCCCGGCGCGGGCGGCCGACTCCTATCTCGATCAGGACGCGATACTGGCGGCCGCGCGCAAGGCCGGTGCCGACGCCATCCACCCGGGTTACGGCTTCATGGCCGAGAACGCGGCCTTCGCCGAACGCGTGGAGGCGAGCGAACTCGTCTGGATCGGTCCGCCGGCCTCGGCGATGGAACGCCTCGGCGAGAAGACGAAGGCCCGCAGCGTGATGGCCGACGCCGGCGTTCCGGTGGTCCCCGGGACCGATCCCATCGACGATCCCGCGGACGTCGAGGCGTTCGCGGACGAACACGGCTACCCCGTCGCGATCAAGGCCGAGGGCGGCGGCGGCGGTCGGGGCATGAAGATCGTCGAAGGCCCCGACGAGATCGAAGACAGACTCGCGGCCGCCAAGCGGGAGGGCGAGGCCTACTTCGACAACGACTCCGTCTACCTCGAACGCTTCCTCGACGCCCCGCGGCACATCGAGGTGCAGATCGTCGCCGACCACCACGGCAACGTCCGACACCTCGGCGAACGGGACTGCTCGCTCCAGCGTCGTCACCAGAAGATCGTCGAGGAGGGACCGAGTCCGGCGCTCTCGGACGACCTCCGCGAGCGGATCGGGACGGCCGCCCGCGAAGGCATCGCCGACACCGACTACACCAACGCCGGCACCGTCGAGTTCCTCGTCCAGGACGACGAGTTCTACTTCCTCGAAGTCAACACCCGCATCCAGGTCGAACACCCCGTCACCGAGTGGATCACGGGCATCGACATCGTGAAAACCCAGTTGCGGGTCGCCGCGGGCGAGACGATCGGCTTCGAACAGGACGAGGTGGCTATCGACGGCCACGCCATGGAGTTCCGCATCAACGCCGAGAACGCCGCCGACGACTTCGCGCCCGCGACCGGGCGACTCGACACGTACGATCCGCCGGGCGGCATCGGCGTCCGCGTCGACGACGCGGTGCGACAGGGGGACGAGATCGGCGGCGACTACGACTCCATGATCGCGAAACTGATCGTCCACGCCGGCGACCGCGAGGAGTGTCTCGCCCGCGCCGAACGCGCGCTGCAGGAGTTCGAGGTCGAGGGCATCCACACGGTCGTCCCGTTCCACCGACTGATGCTCACCGACGAGCGCTTCACCGCAGGCACCCACACGACGAACTACCTCGATCGGGAACTCGATCCCGAGCGCATCGACCGCGCGGTCGAGCGCTGGGGACGGGACGAGGACGACACCGATGCCGATGCCGACGCCGACGCCGACACGGACGAGGAGGTGAGCGAACGCGAGTTCACAGTCGAGGTCAACGGCAAGCGGTTCGAGGTGAACCTGGAGGAACGCGGTGCTCCCGAGATTCCGACCGGTGGTGGCTCCGGCGGCGACCGGATGGAACGTCCCGACGCCGCCACCGACGACGACGCGGGCGGATCGGCCGCCGCCGCCGAGGGCGAACGGATCGAGGCCGAGATGCAGGGCACCATCCTCTCGGTGGAGGTAGCCGCGGGCGACGAGGTGGCCGCGGGCGACGTCGTCCTCGTGTTGGAGGCGATGAAGATGGAGAACGACGTGGTCGCCGAGAACGGCGGCACCGTCGCCGAGGTGCTCGTCGGGGAAGGCGAGAGCGTGGACATGGGCGATCCGTTGCTCGTTCTCGAATGACCGACACCCGCCGTCACCTGCTCGACGCGCTCTCGGCGGCCGACGCGCCGGTGTCCGGACCGGTCCTCGCCGACCGTCTCGGCGTCTCGCGGGCGGCCGTCTGGAAACACGTCGAGGCGCTGCGGGACGCGGGGTTCGACATCGAGAGCGGGGCGGCGGGGTACGCCGTCGCGTCGGCCCCCGACTACGGCGCGGCGGCCATCGAGTTCGGCCTCGACGCTCCCTACGCCGTCGAGTACCACGACCGCCTCCCCAGCACGAACGACCGGGCGCGGGACCTGGCGGCCGAGGGCGTGACCGACACCGTCGTCGTCGCCGGCGAGCAGACGGGTGGTCGGGGACGCCTCGACCGGGCGTGGCACTCCCCACCTGGCGGCGTCTACGCGAGCCTCCTCTGTCGCCCGGACCGACCGCCGGCCCACGTCCCCACGTTCACACTCGCCGCCGCGGTAGCCGTCACCCGCGCCTGTCGGGAAGCCGGCGTCGACGCGGTCATCAAGTGGCCCAACGACGTGTTGCTGGCGGGCGACGAGCGGAAACTGGCGGGTATCCTGACGGAGATGGAGGGGGAGGCCGACCGCGTCTCGTGGCTGGTCGTGGGTATCGGTACGAACGTCGACGTCGACGCCGCCGACCTGCCGGAGGATGCGACGAGCGTCCGCGCGGAAGGTGGAACCGCCGACCGCCGGCGCTTCTGTCGGCGGGTGATCGAGGCGTTCCACGCCCTCCGGGCCGACCCAGAGGCGGTCCTCCCCGCGTGGCGGGACCACGCCGTGACGCTCGGTCGGTCGGTCCGCGTCGAGACGCCCGCCGGCGACGTCACCGGCGAGGCCGTCGACGTCAGGTTTCCGGGGTCGCTCGTCGTCCGCACCGACGACGGGGAACGGGTCGTCCACGCGGGCGACTGTGAACATCTCCGGCCGGGGTCGGCCTAACCGTCCACGGGGACGGTCGTCACCGGCACCGACGACGCCCGGATGACGCTCTCGGCGACACTCCCCAGGAGGAGGCGGTCGATACCCCCGCGGCCGTGGGTTCCCATCACGATCAGATCACAGCCCTCGTCTTCGGCGTACCGGACGATCTCCCGACTCGGCTTTCCCTCCACGACCACCGTTTCGACGCCGACGCCCGCGTCCCCCTCGTCGGCGAGTTCGTGGACCCGAGCGACCGCCGCCTCCGCGTCCTCCCGGAGCAACTCGTCGACGCTCTCCCACGACGACTCCATCGCCAGTCCCGCGTAGGCGTCCGTGCTGAGGACGTACAACCCGTGGATCGTGGCGTCGTGGATCGCCGCCACCTCGACGGCGTGGTCGATGGCTCGCTCGACGCCGTCGGAGCCGTCGGTGGGGACGAGGATGCGATCGTACGGTTCCATGTGTGACGATAGCACACATCACCACATAACTCTTCACACCACGACCCGCGTCACGTCGTCGACGCCCGCCCGCCGGACCACCGCCCGGACCGGGTCGCGCGCCCCACAGAGGTTGTCCGAGTCTCCGTCGAGGACGAGCAGTTTCGCCGTACGCCCCGCTTCGATCAGACCGCAGTCGAGGCCGGCGAGGTCGGCCCCGTTGACCGTCGCCATCCGCAGGACGTCGTCTGCGTCGACGCCGCCGACCTTCGCCGCGAACTCCATCTCGCGGAACATCGACGGACTGTTGAGCATGACGTTGTCGGTGCCCAGTGCGACCGTCGTCCGATCGAGCAGCTCCCGGATCGGCGGCACGCCGACGCCGGTGACGAGGTTCGACCGCGGGCAGACGGTGACCGGCATCCCTTCGCGTTCGATCCGGTCGAGGTGGTGGGGGTCGGGGTGGACGACGTGGACGAGGAAGGTTGGATCGAGGTCCATCGCGGGATCGAGGTCGTCGGCGTCGCGTTCGCCGGCGTGGATGCCGAACGGTTTCCCCGCCTCGCGGGTGGCGGCCCGTTCGTCGGCGAAGTCGGCGTCGCGGGCACCGCTGGCACCGAAGCCGTCCCCCTCGTGCATCGCGTCGATCGACTCCCGTCCGAGGACGACCGCGCGGAGGTCGAGTCCGTCGAGGGCGCGCCGGATCGCCCGCACGCCGGCGACGCCGCCCTCGCGGAACTCGACGGTCGCGGCCGTCCCAGACCGTTCCATGAACCGGAGCGAGCGTCGCATGGCTGCGACCGTCTCGTCGGTCGAGGCCGCGCGGAGCAGGCGGTGTTTGAGGCCGTCCGGCGGCGCGACGAGTTCGTCGAGCGAGAGGCCGCCGCCCGCCTCCTTGGCGATGGAGTCGCCGACGTGCGTGTGGGCGTTGACGAAGGCGGGACAGACGATGGCGTCCGAGTCGGTCGCCGTCTCCTCGACGGCGACGATCCTTCCCTCCTCGATCACGACCCGTCCCTCGATCGGATCGAACTCCTGGCCGCGCAGGACGGTTCCCTCGACGTGCATGGCTCGTGTGGGGCGTTCGCGACCCTTGAACCTATCCGAACTCGTCGAGCGTGGCGTCGAGGCCGCGGCGAACGTCGGAGACGAGCGTCCCGTCGATGTCGAGGCCGAGCGTCCGGGCGGCGGTCCGCCCGACGCGGTCGACGGCGGTCGGAGGTGCGTAGACGCCCAGTCGCCACTGGTTGCGCCCGGCCACGCGGAGCGCGCTAACGAGCGGCGACTGACGGTCGAGCCGCCGGATCTCGCCGTTGACGACGACCCGCGACGACGACTCCCGTATCTCGGGGGGTGGTGGCACGTCGACGACGACCGACCCGGGGTCGAGGTCGGCCGCCACCGCTACCTCGTGTTCGAGGTCGCGAACGCGTTCCCGGTCCGCGGTCCGGAGCGACTCGGGTACGTCTGGGAGTTCCGCCCACACCGCCCGCTTGTATAGGTCCCGCGTCGAGAGGCGGTCGGCGAGCCCCGCGGTTGCGTCGGTGCGCCGGAGCGTCGCCAGGAGGTCGGCGTCGTCCCACCGCCGGACCGTCTCGGCGTCGTAGCCGCCCGCGTCGAGTAATCGTTCGGTCGCCCGGCGGAGCATTGCCTTGCCGATGCGGGCGACGTGGTGTTGGTACACCGTCGGGTTCATCAGCGCCCGAGCGAGCAGGAGGCTCTCGGCCGTCTGGACGTTCCCCTCCCTCAGGACGAGTTCGCCGTCGACGAAGGTGAGTTCCCGGACCAGCCGGCCGTGGTCGATGGTGCCGTACGGGACGCCGGTGTGGTGGGCGTCCCGAACCAGGTAGTCCATCCGGTCGACGTCGAGTTCGCCCGAGACGAGTTGGCCGTACCGCCCTCCACCGGCGACCAGTTCGGCGACTGCGGCGGGATCCAGGTCGTGGTCCCGGAGGACGGCTCCGACGCGCCCGCTCGCGAGGAGGTCGTCCACGTCGTCGTGGAGTTTCCCCGTGTGCCGGTAGAGGAGGCGTTCGACGTTGTGGCTGAAGGGCGGGTGACCGACGTCGTGCAACAGGGCGGCGGCGCGGACCCGTTCGGCCGTTCGACCGGCCACACCGAGGTGGTCGAGCGCCTCGTTCGCCAGGTGGTAGACGCCGAGGCTGTGCTCGAAGCGCGTGTGGTTGGCCGAGGGGTAGACTAACGAGACGGTGCCGAGTTGACGGACTCGACGGAGCCGCTGCACCGCGGGCGTGTCGAGCAGTGCCTCGGCGACCCCCGTCACCTCGATGTGGTCGTGGACGCTGTCCTTGATCGTCACCATGGCGACAGCTTGGCCGCCACCCATTATATACTCCCGCCCGGTGAGGCGTACAGCTTTGTCCCTCCGCCCCGACCGACACGCATGGCGTCGACCATCGCCGTCCTCGTCTACGACGGCTTCGACGAACTGGACGCGATCGGCCCGTTCGAGGCGTTCGAGATGGCCGCGGACGACGGCGCGCCCTTCGACGTGTCGCTGGTGACCGTCGAAGAGCGAGCGCGCGTCACTGCCGCCCACGGCCTTCGGATCGAACCCGACGGCGTCCTGTCGGCCGGCGACCCGCCGGACCTCCTCGTCGTCCCCGGCGGCGGGTGGAACGACCGCCGGGAGGCGGGTGCGTGGGCCGAGGCGGAGCGGGGGGTGATCCCCGACGCGGTCGCGAAGGCCCACGACGCCGGCGCGACCGTCGGATCGGTGTGTACCGGCGGCATGTTGTTGTCCCGAGCCGGCCTGCTATGTGGTCGCCCTGCAGTCACCCACGCGGGTGCGCTCGACGACCTGCGGGCGACGGACGCCGACGTGGTCGAGGCGCGGGTCGTCGACGACGGCGACGTGGTGACTGCCGGTGGGATCACATCGGGGTTGGATCTGGCGCTCCACCTGATCGAACGTCTCGCGGACCGGGAGACTGCGGAGGGTGTGGCGCGACGACTGGAGTACGACCGCCGGGACGAGGTGTGGGAATCGTGAGTGGTGGGTGGTGAGTGGTGTCGTCGCGGCGCGTCGGTGGACCGCCGGGACGAGGTGTGGGAATCGTGAGTGGTGGGTGGTGAGCGGCGTCGTCGCGGCGTGTCGGTGGACCGCCGGGACGAGGTGTGGGTGTCGTGAGTGGTGGGTGGTGAGCGGTGTCGTCGCGGCGCGTCGCCGTCGTGAACGCCGGCCGAGGATTCACGGCGCATGAGTCGTGTTAGCGTACGGTTCCTCAAAGTTTAACAGCGTGCCAACCGATCGTACGGTGGAGGCTATTCCAATGAGCTACGAACTCGACCCACTTCCGTACGATTACGACGCGCTGGAACCACACATCTCCGAGCAGGTGCTGACCTGGCATCACGACACCCACCATCAGGGCTACGTCAACGGCTGGAACAGCGCCGAGGAGACGCTCGAAGCGAACCGCGAGGACGGCGACTTCGGCTCCTCGCCGGGCGCGATCCGGAACGTAACTCACAACGGTAGCGGACACATCCTCCACGACCTGTTCTGGAACAGCATGTCGCCGGAGGGCGGCGACGAGCCGAGCGGTGCGCTCGCCGACCGGATCGAGGAGGACTTCGGCTCCTACGAGGCCTGGAAGGGCGAGTTCGAGGCCGCCGCGGGCAACGCCGGCGGCTGGGCGCTGCTGGTCTACGACTCGTTCTCGAACCAGCTTCGCAACGTCGTGGTCGACAAGCACGACCAGGGCGCGCTCTGGGGCTCCCACCCCATCCTCGCGCTCGACGTCTGGGAGCACTCCTACTACCACGACTACGGTCCGGCCCGCGGCGACTTCGTCGACAACTTCTTCGAGGTCGTCGACTGGGAGGAGCCGAGCGCCCGCTTCGAGCAGGCCGTCGAGCTGTTCGAGTAGTCGCGCGACGACTCGGCCGACACCCACGTTTTTTCGACGCCACACCGACGAGCGACGCGTCCCCGACGACAACGGTTTAGCGCCTGCGACCGCTCGCTTCCGTATGCCCAGACCCAAATCCGAGTTCGAGGGGATCTACCCCTGCGAGTTCTACGAGCCCGAGGAACTGCTCGACGCCGACGTGATGTACACGATCGGAGAGATCGCTCGCCTGCTGCAGGGACTCGACCCCGACGCCGACGTGGACGAGGGGACCGAGGCCGTCATCGTCGACTGGGCGGTGCCGTGGGTGATGGTCAACGCCGACGACTTGGTGGTCGGCGAGCCACCGACCGACGACGACCCCGGGTACTACGGACTGCGAACGGAGTGATCAGCGCCGCCGGGCGGCCTCCCCCGCCCGTTCGATCGTCGCGTAGGCGTCGGTCGTGGCGCTCGGCCCGTGGCCGGCGTGGAGGGCCGAGAGGTCCGGATCGACCGTCTCACGCAGGCGGTCGATGCTCCGGATCAGCGCCTCGCGGTCTCCCTCCTCCAGATCCGTCCGTCCGAACGCGCCGTCGGCGAACACCAGGTCGCCCGCGAAACAGACCTTCGGGGCCGGCGCGTACAGACAGATGTGGTCGTTTTTGTGGCCCGGCGTGTGGAGGATGTCGTAGTCGTGGTCGCCGATGTGGGCCGTCGCCCCGAGTTCGTGGTCGACCGCGGGCTGCTCGGGATCGTATCCCCACGTTTCGACGCCGAACGCCTCGCATACGGCGCCGACGTTGCCGACGTGGTCCCGGTGGGTGTGGGTCAGGACGACGGCGTCGAGGGCGTCGATCCGAGACTCGATCCGGGAGACGACGTCGAAGTTCGCCCCGGTATCGACCAGGACCGTCCGCTCGCCGGGCACGAGGAAGGCGTTGCTGGTGAACGCGCGCACGTCGGCCGCGAGGTTCGTGACGTCGGTCATGTGCCGGGCTCTACAACCCCTCGGGGCTTGAACGATTCGTCCCCACCTGCGTCGGTCCCCGAGGGACGGGAGTGGAGCCCTCCGAACCACCGTCGAATCGTCGGGAAGCTATCCCGTGTTTCGGGGACATCAACGGCTGTGACTAGTTCCGAACCCACTCTTCGAGCGTGAACGCCTCGTACTCGGTGCGGTCGAGGAGGGTCCACTCGTCGGGGTCCCAGTCGGGGAAGTACGTGTCGCCCTCGTACTCGCCGGGGATCCGACTGAGCACCATCCGGTCGACGACCGGCTGGAACAGATCGTAGATCGCCGCCCCGCCGATGACGTAGGCGTGGTCGCTCCCGAGCGATTCGACGGCCGCAACCGCGTCGTCGACGCCGGCGGCGTGGTGGGCCGACTCGACGTCGTACTCGGTCGTCGACCGGCTCAACACCACCTGTGCGGTTCCGGGGAGGTCGTCGCACATCGAGTCGAAGGTTCGTCGACCGAGGATCACGGGTGCGTCCGCGATCCGGTCCCTGTACTGTCGCTTGTCGGCCGGGATACTCGGCCACGGGAGGTCGCCGTCCCGACCGATCACGCCGTTCGCTGCCAGTGCGGCAATCGAAGTCAGTTTCATCGGTTTTCTCGGTCGTGCCCGACACCGGCGTACTCGACGCCGGTCAGGTCGGCGACGTCGCGTTTCCAGGTCGTCAGATCCCGTCGGTTGAACCCTGCGAGGCTGTCGTGTCCACAGGCTCGGGCCATGACCGTCATCAACTCGACCGTCGCCTCGAAGAAGTTCCGGAGGCCGTCGGCAGCCGAGTCGACGACGATCCGGCTCCGGAGGTCTTCCCGCTGGGTGGCGATCCCGACCGGACAGTTGTTCGAGTCACAGGCCCGCATCCCGAGACAGCCGATGGCTTGCATCGCCGAGTTAGCGACGGCGACGCCGTCGGCACCGAGCGCCATGGCCTTGATGAAGTCGGACTCCGTCCGGAGGCCACCGGTGGCGACGAGCGTCACGTCCGAGCGGTCGCGTTCGTCCAGGTGGCGACGGGCGCGGGCGAGGGCCGCCATCGTCGGAACCGAGATGTTGTCCTTGAAGATGTCGGGGGCCGCGCCGGTGCCGCCGCCGCGCCCGTCGAGGATGAGGTAGTCCGCCCCCGCCTCGAGAGCGAAGTCGATGTCGGCCTCGACGTGTTGGGCGGAGAGTTTGAACCCGACCGGGATGCCACCGCCGACCTCGCGGACGCGGTCGGCCATCTCGGCGAAGTCCTCGGGCGTCTCCAGATCCCGGAACCGAGCCGGACTCACGGCGTCGGTCCCCGGTTCGAGGTCCCGAACCTCGGCGATCCGCCCCTGGACCTTCTCGCCGGGAAGGTGGCCTCCGGTGCCCGTCTTCGCCCCCTGTCCGGCCTTGAAGTGGAACGCCTGCACCCGGTCGACGAGGTCGATGTCCCAGCCGAACTCCCCCGTCGCGTACTCGTAGAAGTACCGGGAGTTCGCCTCCTGCTCCTCGGGCAACATGCCGCCCTCGCCGGAACAGACACCGGTTCCCGCTCGCTCTGCGCCTTTCGATATCGCGACTTTCGCCTCCTCGCTGAGCGCTCCGAAGCTCATGTCGCTGACGAAGATCGGAATCTCCAGTTCCAGCGGGTTCTCCGCGTTCGGGCCGATCACCAGTCCGGTGTCGACCGGTGTCTCGTCGGCAAGCGGCGCGCGAGCGAGTTGGGCGGTCAGGATCTGTAGGTCGTCCCACGATGGCAACTCCGACCGCGGGACACCCATCGCGGAGACGCTCCCGTGTTCGCCGATTCCCTCGGGGCCCCGCTGGGCGAGTTTCTGGATGTAGTGGGCGTACGGCTCCGCCTCGTCGTCGGGGTCGCCGTAGAACTCGGGATCGACTGCCCCGCCGTCGACGTCGTCGGTGGCGCCCCGCATCGCCCCGTCGCCGCCGTCGTCTTCGGGGTCGGCGTACGGTTGGGGGTTGTCCTCGGCCCACGCAGCCACGTCGCCCGCGTCGACGTAGACGGCGTCCTCGTCCTCGTCGATCCACGCGGGGAACGACTCGAGGACCTCGGAGTTGTCGTACTCGCTGATCCCGGTGTCGACCCGGTAGTCCCAGCCGTGGACGCCGCAGATGAGGTCGTCGCCTTCGACGTGGCCGTCGCCGAGGAGCACGCCCCGGTGGAGACACCGTCCGTAGAGGACCGACACTTCGCCGTCGTAGCGGACGACGACCAGATCGACGCCCTCGACGCGGGCGTGGATGGGATCGCGGTCGGCGAGGTCGCTCCACGTGGCGACCCGTTCGGGGCGACTCACGCCTCGATCCCCCGGGGTCGGTCGTCGACGCCATCTGCTCGTTTCGTCGTCGGTGCGTATCGGTGAGTCATACTGGATCGGAGTCGGTGACGATTTCGACGAGCGCGGGGCCGTCGTGGTCGATAGTCGTGTCGAGTGCGGCGTACTCGCCGTCGTAGTGGGTGATCGCGACGGTCGTGTCCCCGCAGTTCGCAGTCGTGACTCGCCCGTCGGGGAGTTCGTCGGGAAAGAGGGCTCTGTACCACGTCGTGTCCGCCGTCGAAGGCGGGTCGGTGCTCATGTCAACCGAACTGGGGCGCGCCCGGGTAAATCTCGGGGCGGGCGTTCGGCCCCGGTCCACCGCCGGGAAACGATTATGTGGGTTCGGCGCACACCATTCGACCTTCCGACACCCGACCCCGATGCCGAGGACTCCCGACCCTTGAAGTAGCCCGCCGCCCCCCTCGAACCCATGGACGTCCAACTGCTCGAGGCGACGCCCGATCCGGAGCGCGTGATCTGCTCGGCGGCGCGGAACGACTACCTCACCGAGTTCGTCGGCGACATCTCCTTCGAGGAGGCGATGGAGGGAATCGAGGGAGAGACGGTCGAAGAGAAACGGGAGACCCTGATCGGCCACCTGCTGGACCACGGCCACTTCGGGCCGTTCGAACACCCACAGGCCACCTTCGCCATCGAGGGCGTCAGCCGATCGTGTATGGCACAGATCACCCGCCACCGCCACGCGAGTTTCGACATCCAGAGCATGCGGTACGTCTCCTTCGACGACGTGGACCCCGCGGACGTCGAGGAGGGGGCGATGGTGGTGACGCCGCCGTCGGCGACCGATCCGGAGTGGATCGGTCGCAACCAGTCGAGCGGCCCAGTCGACGCGGAGACCGTTGCGGAGCGCGAGCGGATCTTCCGCGAGACGGTGCGGAACTCCGTCGAGTCCTACCAGGAGTTGCTGGAGTTGGGAATGCCACCCGAGGACGCCCGCTTCGTCCTCCCCATCGGTACCGAGGTCAACATCGTCATGTCGGTCAACGCCCGAATGTTGATGCACATCGCCGACATGCGTGCCGCCGCCGACAGCCAGTGGGAGATCCGCGAGATGACCGAGTCTATCTTGGATTTGGCCGCCGACTGGTGTCCGATCACCTTCGACCACTACGAGGAGCAGATGAAGGGCCGGAAGAACCGCCTCGCACCCTGAGGCGGCTGCCCCGACTTATTTCCGTCTCTGTGTGGTACTGTCCCACATGGTCCCGAAACCGGTCACGACCGGCGAGACGCACGTCGTCGCGATAGAGGAGTTGGGGTCGGAGGGCGACGGCATCGGCTACGTCGACGACTTCACGGTTCTCGTCGACGAGGCGACGCTCGGCGAGACGGTGCAGGTCGAGATCACCGACGTGGCGTCGACCTTCGCCCGCGGCGAGGTGGTCGACAGCGAGTTCGGCTTCGACTGACGGGGACAGGGGCTTCAGTACGGGGTTCGAAGACCGACCGATGACCGACGCTCGAGGCCTGTACGACCTACTCCACGACGGGGACGCGCTCACCGTCGTCTGCCACAACAACCCCGATCCGGACTGTCTGTCGAGCGCTTTCGCCCTCGGTCGGATTGCCGCCGCCGCCGGCATCGACGAGCGACGCATCCTCTACAGCGGCCAGATCTCCCACCAGCAGAACCGCGCGTTCGTCAACTTGCTCGGCATCGACCTTCAGCCGTTCGATCCGGACTCGGTGCGTGACAGGCTGCCCGGATCGCTGCTCGCCTTCGTCGACCACTCGATTCCGGGGAGGAACAACGAGGTGCCCGCGGGGACGCCGATCGATATCGTGATCGATCACCACCCGGCGGAGGGGATCGAGGCTCGATTCGTCGACCACCGTGAGGAGATCGGTGCGACGGCGACGGTCCTCGCGGAGTACGTCACCGAACTCGACGTGGAGGTGGACACGCCGCTCGCGACGGCGCTCACGTTCGCGATCCGGCGGGAGACGCTGGGGTTCCTGCGCGGGATGACGACCGCGGAGTACGAGGCCGTCGCCACCCTCCACGACCGGATCGATCCCGACCTGTTGCGTCGACTGTCGAATCCCTCGGTCAGCGGTGCGACGGTCGACGCCATCGGGGACGCCATCGACAACCGCTCGGTTCGGGGGTCGACACTCGTCACCCACGTCGGCTACACGAGCGAGCGCGACGCTCTCCCGCAGGCTGCCGACTACCTCGCGACCCTGGAGGGCGTCGAGACGGCAGTCGTATTCGGCATCGTCGACGACGCCATCCACGTCAGCGCCCGCTCGACGGACTCGCGGATCCACGTCGGCGACGCGCTCGCAGACGCCTTCGCGGACGTGGGAAGTGCCGGAGGACACCGCGAGATGGCCGGCGGCGAGATTCCGCTGGGTATCTTCGCCGGCTACGCGGCCGACGACACCACCCTGCTCGACATCGTCGAACGAGTCGTCACCGACAGACTCGACGCCACACTCGGACTGGACCGATCGGGGGAGGGTGGCGAGTAGGCGGTCCCGAACGTCTTCGATCCGGACGACGACGGGGACGACCGAGTCGCGGGGCGGAACCCGTTTCACTCACCCTCGTCAACTCCCGTCCATGCGCCTGACCTTCCTCGGCACCGGGAGCGCGATGCCGTTGCCCGACCGGGCCCAGACCGGCCTGTTGCTCGAACGCGACGACCGCCGACTGCTCGTCGACGCCGGCGCGGGCGTCCTCGGCCGACTCGCGGCGGCCGACGCGGGCTACGAGGGCGTCTCGACGGTCCTCCTCACCCACCACCACCTCGACCACGTCGCCGACCTCCTCCCCCTGTCGAAGGCGCGGTGGCTGGCGGGCGAGACGGGTCTGGAAGTCGTCGGCCCGAGCGGGACGAAAGCCCACCTCGACGCCCTGCTCGACGCCTACGACTACCTCGACGGCCGGGTCGACCTCCGGATCCGCGAGGTTGGTGCCCACGACTTTTCGGTCGCCGGCTTCGACGTGGACGCCCGCGAGACGCGCCACTCGGTGGACGGCCTCGCCTACCGGTTCGCCGGCGAGGGCGACGAGGGTGACCTCGCGATCAGTAGCGACACCGAGGCGTTCGAGGGGATGGCCGCCTTCGCCGACGGTGCCGCCGTGTTCGTCCACGACTGCTCTTTTCCCGACGACGTGGACGTCTCCAACCACCCCACGCCGACGACCCTCGGGGAGACCCTCGCCGGCCACGACTACGGCCGTGTCTATCTCACCCACCTCTACCCCCACACCGAGGGGCGACACGACGAGATGCTGGACGCCGTCGGCCGGCACTACGACGGCGACGTGCGCTTCGCCCGCGACGGCCTCCGCGTGGAGTGTTAGATGACGTCGTCCGGGTCGTGTGTCTCGGCCGTGCGCCTCGCCGCCGCCGCGTACGCCTCGCGGCGGTCCGCTTCGACCGCTCCCAGGTCGTCGGGTGCGGCCTCGACGGCTGCGGTCGTGTCCCGTACGTCGGTGAAGGAGGTGAGCGCACGCTCCTTCCGGAAGTAGCGCTCGCCGTCGAGCGTGGCGTACGTGAGGATGATCAGGTTCTGTTCGTCGTCCGAGTAGGTCCGTTCGACCAACCAGACTCGGACGGCGTCGTCGGTCGACATGGTTCGACCGAGACGCTCCGCGGAGATGAGTCCTCGGACGACCCGCGACCGGTCAGGCCGCAAGCCCGCGGTTCAGTTCGGCTTCGCCGTCGTCGTCGATCACCACGTCCAACTGGTTGAACGGCTCCTCGGTCCGGAACGACCGGTCGAGCGCCGGCTCACCGTCGACGCGGGCCATCACCCGATACCGGCCGGGTCGCCACGGGGCCGACCCGACTTCGGCGACGTCCTCGGCCGCAACCTCGACGTCGCCGTCGATCACTCGGCGGTCGTCCCGGACGACCGACACCGCAACCGTGTGGGACACGTCGTCGCGGTTCACCGCGAGCGAGGTGATCGCATCGCCCGGTCCGCCTGTACAGCCGGACAGTACCCCCAACGGGAGGAGCGCGAGGTAACTGCGTCGGCGCACGGTCAGCCGATCCACGTCCCCACGTCCTCGCCGTCGAGGAAGGCCGACAGGTCGTCGAGCCCGAAGACGAAGGCGGGGACGTCGAGGTCGAGGAGCGTCCGCACCTTGCCGGCCATCCCGCCGGTCACGTCGGTGGCGTCGCTCCCGCCGAGGGCGTCGGCGACGGCGTCGAAGTCGTCGATGCGGTCGATCACCGCGCCGGACGCGTCGTAGACGCCGTCGACGGTCGAACAGAGGCCGACCCTGTCGGCGTCGAGGCCGGTCGCCCACTCGACCACGACTTCGTCGCCCGAGACGACCGTCGCGCCCCGGCCCTCGTGGGCGACCACGTCGCCGTGGCTGACGGGGACGACGCCCTCGCCGAGCATCGTCCCCGCGGACGACAGCGACAGGTCCAGGGCGGCGTCGGCGTCGCGCGCGCCGGCGGAGAGGGGGTGGACCGGGAGCGCGTCCACGTCCCGGTCGTGCAGGCGCGAGAGGACGAAGCGGTTGAGCGTCGTCATCGAACCGTGAATCTCGAGGACGGCGCCGGCATCAGCAGTCCCGTCGTCGACGGTCACACCGTGTTTCTCCGCGTAGTGGTGGCCGAAACTCCCCGCGCCGTGGACGAGTGCGAGGTCCGGAGTGGCCCCGCCACCGACGGCGGCGGCGACGGCGTCGGCCGCCGCGTCCAGCGCCGCTCCGTCGAGCGTCTCCGCGCGGTCCTTCTCGGTGATGACGCTCCCGCCGAGTTTGAGGACGGTCGTCATTCCAGCCTCCGGACGCCGTCGGTCGCCAGTTCGGCGCGAAACGCCTCCTCACACCCCGGCGTGAACTGGAGTGCGGTCAGCGTCTCCGGCGTCGGATCGAGTGCGACGATACAGCCGCCACCGCCCGCGCCCGTGAGTTTCGCGCCGTGCGCGCCGGCTTCGCGGGCCGCCCATACCATGCTGTCGAGCGACCGCGAGGAGACGCCCAGCGCTTCGAGCAACCCGTGATTGAAGTTCATCAGGCGACCGATCTCCGCGAGGGCGTCGTCTTCCGTCCCCGCGTCGGGGTCGAGCAACTGCTCGCCCGTCCGGACGACGTCGCCGATGGCGGCGACGGTGTCCTCGGCGAAGCCGTACTCCGATTTGAGCGCGCGCACGCCGGCGACGAGTTCGCCGGTGTCGCCCGCCCCGCCGTCGAAGCCGACGACGAAGGGGAGGTTCGGCGTCTCGATGGCCCGGCAGTCGTCGCCCTCGACGCGGACGGCCCCTCCGACGGCCGAACAGAAGGTGTCTGCTCGCGACGCCTGGCCGTCCTGTACCGCCGCCTCCGCACGGTAGGCACGGTCCGCGACCTCCTCGGCCGAGAGCGGCCGTCCGAGCTCCCGCGTCGCGGCGTCGATGCCCGCGACGGTCACGGCGGCCGACGAGCCCAGTCCCGCACCCAGCGGGATAGCACTCTCGACGGTGATGTCGAAGCCGGCGTCGGGCGTGTCCGTGGCGTCGCGGGCCTGTTCGACCGCCGCGTCGACGTAGCCCATGGCCGCCTCGACGAGGGGGGCCGGCACGTCGACGTCCGGCCGGTCGTCGGTGGATCCGGCGTACTCGACGGTGAACCCATCGAGGCTGAGGTCCGCCGCCTGCACGCGGACGTGGTCGTCGTCGCGCCGTTCGACGGTGACCGTCGCTCGACGCTCGATGGCACAGGGAACGGCGGGTTCGCCGTAGACGACGGCGTGTTCGCCGAAGAGATACACCTTGCCCGGTGCACTCGATACGGTCATACCCGTCCCTACCGGGCGGCCGTCGCTTAAGCGGTCCGGATACTCACTCTTCGTCCGCGTCGTCGAGATCCGCGAGCTCCTCGAGTTCGTCGAGGTCCTCGCCCCCGCCGAGGAGTTTCTTCGCGACGAGCGTGACGACCGCGACCGCGAGCGCCGCCAAGAGCAGTTTGCCGGCGGTGCAACCGCGACAGGAGCCACCGTCGGTCCCGCCGTCGTCCTCCGACTCCGGGCCGACCTCGCTCTCGGTCTCGTCGTCGAAATCGTCGTCCCCGCCGAACGTCGCGGGACCGATCTGGATCGTGCCGTCGCCGAGGTGGAACTCGAGGAGCGTGTACTTTTTGTCTGCCATATCGTCCCTTGTGCGAGCCGAGACTTAGCGGTTGTGTCCCCGCGGTGGCGGAGCGGCGTCACCGATCATCGGAGCCGGCAGATGGTTCGGTTGTGGTACCGGAGTGCGGACTCGGCGGGTTCGTGCTCGGCGGTTACGAAAAGCTCGTCGCCGTCGACCGCCGAATCGTACGGGTGGTCGACGGACAGATCGTCGACGTGCACCCGGACGACCCCGTTGTCGAAGTCCACGTGGTGGTTCGGACAGAGGACGAGCATGTTCTCCGTCACGTCGGACCCGCCGTGGGGTGCCTCCAACGGGCGGAGGTGGTGGACCTCCGAGTACCCGGTCCCGTCGCTACTCGCCAGTCGGGTCCCGCAGAGCTGACAGCGGTCGTCGTACAGCGATTTGAGACGTGCGACGCGGTCGGGGTCCCGTTCGACCCGATCGACGAGCGTTCTGAACCGCCGGGGTGTCGTCCCGAACGCACCCGGAGGGACGGTCACCTCGTCGAACTGGTCCAACTCATCTTCCGGTCGTGTCCCCGAGTGCGACGGGACCGTCCCCCGATCGACGAGGTCCAACTCGTCGCGCCACAGATCGGCGAAGTACTCCGGGTCGTACTCCCGATGACGGAACGGGCCGCCACTCAACTCGGCTACGCGGTCGAACTCGCGGAGGAGGTCGTAGAACCCTCGTTTGTCGCGGTGGACGTTCTCGTCGAACGCCGGGAGGATGCCCTCGACCAGACCTTCGGAGGCCTCCGCCAAGACGAGCAGTCGCGGGTACAGGACGTCCAGTATCCGGCGAACGTTGGACGCGCCCGTGAACGTGATCTGCAGGTCGTTCTTCCCGGACGAGTCGCCGTAGGTGAGGTCGTAATCCTCGCAGAACTGGCGGAACGCGTTCACGAACGTCGGACAGACGCCGGACCGGTGTAGCCGGGCGATGGGATACATGGCGTACCCGATTTCGTAGTCGGATGCTTCCGCGATGCTCGCCCGGTATCGGCAGACACCGTCGTACACCCCCGCGATCCACTCGACGGTGTATCCCGTCCGGAGTTCGGTGTGGGGCAGCGCCGGTGTTTCGACGTCGTCGGTCTCCACGTCGTGTCGGTCCGAGATATCGTCGGGCGACACGTGGTACCGACCTTTGGGTCGCCAGCCGTGGCGGAGTTCGTCCCGTGCCACCGTGAAGCGGTAGACGTCGACCGGGTCGAGGATGTCGAAATCGAACTGGTCGGCGAAGACTCCGTCGACGAACGCCAACTCCCTGATCAGGTGAGCCGACCGTCCGTCGAGAAACGACTGGAGGTCTTCGAGGTCGGTTCGACGTTGGAGACGAAAGAACTCGTCGCCGTACTCGCGTTCGATGAAGTCGTACCGATAGCCACGCTCCTCCAGAAATTCGCCGATCACGGCGGCCCGAAGTTGCGTCTGGTGTGGACTGAGCCGGAGCATCGGCCGGACCGTGTACCCGTCCTGTGGCGTCTCGCTGATGTCGAATCGGACCCGTCCGACGGTGTCGAACAACCCCGCGACGTACGAGGGGTCGAAGTCGATCGGGGCCTCCTCGGCGCTCATACCCCGTCAACTCGACAGGCGACATTAACGATTGGGTCGGAGCGGCGACGACCGGTGAGAGCGTCGGCACAACCCACTTGGTCGTTCGCATCCTTCCTCCGTCAATGGATCGGCCCGACGAGAACGGCGGCGTCGCCGGTGTCGATGGCGACCTGGTCGCCCAGGCCGCCGACGCCGACGTCCTCTCCCTCCTCGACCCCGCAGTTCGGGAGTGGTGGGTCGACCGCTTTGGCTCGTTCGTCCAGGAGAACGGCGGCTTCTTCACGCCGCCACAGCGCGAGGCGATCCCGCTGGTTCACGAGGGACGGAACGCGCTGATCTGCGCCCCGACTGGCAGTGGGAAGACGCTCGCCTCCTTCACCGCCATCATCAACGAACTGTTCCGGCGGGAGCGAAACGGGGGACTCGACAACGCGGTGTACTGCCTCTACGTGTCGCCGCTGAAGGCGCTCGCGAACGACGTGGACCGCAACCTCTCCGACCCGCTGGACGGCATCCGCGACCGGTTGACCGATCGCGGCGAGTCGACGGCGGTGCGCCACGCCACCCGCCACGGCGACACCGACGACGCGACCCGGCGGCGGATGGTAGACGAGACGCCACACGTCCTCAACACGACGCCCGAGACGCTCGCCATCCTGCTCAACTCGCCGAAGTTCCGCGAGAAGCTCCGGACTGTCGAGTACGTCGTCGTCGACGAGATTCACGCGCTGGCGTCGAACAAGCGCGGGACCCACCTCTCGGTGTCGCTCGAACGTCTGGAGGTACTCGCCGACGGGTCGCCCACCCGGATCGGCTGTTCGGCGACGGTCGAACCGCTCTCGACGATGGCCGAGTTCCTCGTCGGCCGCCAGGGCGGCGAGCCACGCGACTGCGAAATCGTCGACGCCCGCTTCGCCCGTGAGTTCGACCTGCAGGTCGAGTGTCCCGTCGACGACCTCGTGGGGACGCCCCGCGAAGTCGTCCGCGACCGCTTCTACGACCGACTCGACGACCTCGTCTCGACCCACACCAACACGCTGGTGTTCACGAACACGCGGTCGGGCGCCGAGCGGGTGTTGCAGGCGCTCAGGGAGCGATTCGACTACGACGACACGGACTCGGCGTGTCACCACGGCAGCCTCTCGGCCGACCGCCGGCAAGCGGTCGAGGAGGGGCTCAAACGCGGCGACCTCGACGTGGTCACCACGTCGACCAGCCTCGAACTCGGCGTCGACATGCCCCACGTCGACCTGGTGGTCCAGGTCGGCTCCCCGAAGTCGGTGGCGGCGCTCCTCCAGCGGGTCGGGCGGGCGGGCCACCAGGTCGGGCAGGTCGTCGAGGGACGAGTGGTCGCGCTGGACCGGGACGACCTCGTGGAGACGGCGGTGATGGCCCGGGCGGCCGAATCCGGGTTCGTCGACCGCGTGTTCGTCCCCGAGAACGCCTACGACGTGGCCGCCCAACACGTCTACGGCATGGCTATCGCCCGCGTCCGTCCCGAACGCGAGGTGCGGGCGATCCTCCGGCGGGCCTACCCGTACCGCGACTTCTCGGACGCGAACTTCGAGACGCTGTTTCGCTACCTCACCGCCGACTACGAGGGACTCGAGGAGCGAAACGTCTACCCGAAGATCTGGCGGGACCGGAACGATCCACCCGAGGGCGACCACCACCACCCCGGGTTCGAGGAGGGCGAGCGGCTGATCGGCAAGCGCGGCCGCCTCGCTCGGATGATCTATCTGACCAACGTCGGCACCATCCCCGACTCCTTCTCGTGTGACGTGTTCGTCCGCGGCGAGGACGCGTGGGTCGGCGAACTCGACGAGGACTACCTCGACACGCTGGAGACTGGCGACGTGTTCGTCATCGGCGGCGACCGTTTCGAGTTCCGCTACCGACGGGGGTCGAAGGTGTACGTCGACCGGACGAGTGCCCGCCCGACCGTGCCGTCGTGGTACTCCGAACGCCTCCCCCTCTCCTACGACCTCGCCCGCGAGATACTCGCCTTCCAGCGGGACTTGGTCGACCGGCTGACGGCCGGCGGCGCGCCCGCGGCCCGCGACTGGCTCCGCGGCTCGCCGCTCTCGGAGCGGGCGGTGCGGGCGCTGACCCGCCTCTACGACCAGCAGGTCGCCTTCGCCGGCCCCGAGAGCGTGTCGACGCCCGACCGGATCGCAATCGAGGAGGTCCGCGACCGCGAGGAGTACCGCCGGCGCTACTACGTCCACACCGTCTACGGCCGCCGGTTCAACGACGGCCTCTCGCGGCTCGTGGCCGCGAAGTGCGCGAACGAGGCGACGGCGAGTGTCACCGTCGCCGTCGCCGACAACGGGTTCGTCCTCTCGATGCCGCTCAACCGCCGGATCGACGTGCCCGGCCTGCTCCGGGGACTCGACCCCGACGACTCCCGGGCCGACCTCCGGGCGGCGCTCCGGGGGACCGACCTCCGGAAGCGCTACTTCCGCATCGACGCCACGCGCGCCCTGATGATCCTGAAGCGGTACAAGGGCACCGAGAAGTCGGCCGCCCGCCAGCAGATCGAGAGCGAGACGCTCCTCTCGTTGGCCGACGACCTCGACGAGTTCGCCGTGATCGAGGAGACGGACCGCGAACTCTTAGAGGACAAACTCCACGTCGGTGGAATAATCGAGGTGCTCGACGGCGTCCAGTCGGGGTCGATCGACGTGGTCGAATCGACCGTCGAGACGCCGACTCCGCGCGCGTTCGGGCTGGCGACGCTCGCCGCGACGGACACCGTCATTGCCGACGACGAGAGCGCCGCCCTCCGGGCGTTCCACGAGCGGGTGCTGGCGGAAATCGAAGGCGACGCCCCTGAGGACTCATCCCTCGACGAGTAGCGTGTTCAGCGCGTCCGGGACGACCAACACTCGGCTCCCGGGGTCGACGGCGTCTTCGACGCGGTCGGCGGCGCGCATGAGACACTCCTCGACGACCGCCGGGTGTTCGGAGTTCGTGACGTAGACGTCGGCGTCGCGGAGGGCGCGGGCGACGACGAACGCCCGCTGTGCGCCGGGGTCGTAGCCCGAGCGCATCGACTCGTACAGCGACTGGGCGTCCGACGCCGACCGCAGGCGGTCGTAGAAGCGGCGCTCGCCTGCTCCCTGACCGGCACCCTCCTGCAGGCGCGCCGGGAGGACGACCCGCCCGCCCGGACGGACGGGGTCGTGGTCGCCGAGACACAGGTAGGTCGCGGCCCGGGTCGTCTGGTAGAGGGTCGCGTCTTTCGGCGCGCCGACGCCGCCGACCACGGCGTCGTAGGTGTCTGCACCGTCCATCGACACCGACAACGCCGCCCGCGCCGTCGCCGCGAGGTCGGCGACCACCTCTCGGGGCCGCCCGGCGCTCGCGTCGAGGATCCCTCCGGGACCCTTCGTCACGTTCAGACAGAAGTCGAGGCCGACGGCGTCGCCCGCGCGGTCGACCGTCCCGCGGAAGGGGTTGTCGTCGATCCGGCCGAGTCGGACGCCCGGGTCGGCGAGAACGTCCGGGCCGTGTGTGTAGCCGATCAGCGAGTCGTCGCCCGCGCCGATTGCGACGGTCTTCGCGCCGCCGGAGAAGCCGGCGTACTGGTGGGGCTCGACTAGCCCCGTCGACAGCACGCGATCCGCGTCGGCGACGAGGGGGTGGACCCGGACCGCAACCGAGTCGTCGCCCACTCCTCGGACCCGCCCCACCTCGACGGTCGCCTCGGGGTCGTGGTTCGTCGCGAGGTCGGCGTACTCGCCCAGTCCCTCGTGGAGTTCCGCGTCGGTCATCGGACGGTGGAGACCGAGACCGACCAGGATCGACAGGCGGTCGCGACCGACCGGCAGACGCTCCACCATGGCGTCGATCAGCGTCCCGTCGGGTGTCGCCCGGGTCACGTCGGTGACGACGACCGTCACGTCGTCGTCGGGGGCGACGAGCTCCGAGAGCGCCGGACCGTGCGGGTCGTCGAGGGCCTCCCGGGCCGCCACCGCGGGATCGACGGCCGTTCCGCCGGGACGACCGACGGTCCGCACCTCGCAGTCCGGAAGCGAGACGTCGACCGTCCCCGTGCCGAGCGGGAGTCGCATACCCCCGCGTTCGGCGCGCACCCGCCTCAACCTTCCGCCTCGGTCGACGAGAAGCAAGACGGCTCCGGTGTCGGGGGGGCGGCTACGGACGGGGACGACCGACGGATCACGGACCGGTGAGGCGACTCCGGGGCCGCCGACTCACCGCCGCGCCCAGTCCAGCATCCGTGCGTAGAACGGCTCCGATTCCAGCGCGTCGGCGTCGCCGACGAGGACGAGTGCCTTCTTCGCCCGCGTGAGCGCGACGTTCACCCGCCGGGTGTCTTCGAAGATCGGCCCGTCCAACTCGTCCGTGGCCACGAAGGAGACGACCACCACTTCGGCGCTCGATCCCTGAAACCGGTCGACGGTGTCGACGGCGACGTCGACCCGACGGCCGATCTCGGCGACCTGCGCCCGGAACGGTGCGATCACGACCACGTCGTCGCGGTCGACGCCGGCGTCGAGGTACTCCTCCACCACGGCGGCGACGCGGTCGGCTTCGATGGGGTTGGCGTTGCCCTCGCGTCGACCGTCCGGATCGACGAATCTGACACCGTCTCGGAGGTGGTCGGGGAGCGCCGCGCCATCGACGTCGGGCAGGTCAGCCAACTGACCCCCAGCGACTTCGGGCGTCGCCGGCCGGAGCGCGCCGTCGTAGAACTCCGCCGAGGCGAACGCCTGGATGCGCTGGCTCATGCGGTACTGCTCGTCGAGCATGACCGACGCCTCGGGGTGGTCGTCGTGCAGGCGCTCGAACAGCGAGCGCGCGAGGCGTTCGTCGCCCGACTGGACGACTGGGGGGAGTTGCTGGTGGTCGCCGACGAGGACGAACTGGTCGGCGCGATTGATGGCTGCGAGCGTCCCCGGTTCGGTGAGTTGGGAGGCTTCGTCCACGACGGCGACGTCGAACGACTCCTCGCGGAGCGCGCGCGAGCCACAGGTGGCGGTGGTGGCGGCGACGACCGGTGACTCGCGGAGACGCGCCGCCCGTTCGTTCGGCTCGCCTCGGCGTTCCAGACGCAAATCGAGCATGTCCTCGCGGACGCCGGTCGTCGTCCCGACGCGGGCCACGTCCTCGAACCCCTGGTCACGGAGCGCTTCGAGGGCGTTGTCGACCGCGCGGTTCGTAAAGGCCGAGAGCAGGACTCGCTCGCCCCGTGCGACGAACTCCCGAACGAGACGGGCGATGGTGTAGGTCTTGCCCGTCCCCGGCGGGCCGTGGATCAGAGCGAAGTCGGCCGCGCCCAGCGCTCGCCGGACTGCAGCGTCCTGTGCGTCGTTGTTGTCGACGAACGTCCCGCTCGCGTCGTCGAACTCGGGGGCTCGCCGTCCGAAGAGGACGTCCTTCCGGTCGGGGTCACCCTTCAGGAGGGCGTCGTGGAGGGCGGTCAACTGCCGCGAGACGGAGAGCTCGGAGGGGTAGGCGTCGAGTCGGCGCAGGTCGAGCGGTTCGTCGGTTCGGACGACGGCCTCGTCGCCCAGCGACTCGATCCGGCCGAGTTCGGCGTCGCCGCCGATCGGGTCACCGTCGCTTGCGAGTGCCACGTCCCCCTCGCGGAGTTTCGACACCGCGCCGTCGAGGACGCGGGCGCGCAGTTCCCAGTCACCGTCCGGCAACGCCCGGCGGTCGATCGGTTCGAGGTCGATCAGCGCGCGGTCGTCGTCGGCCCGTTCCTCGGCGCTCTGTTCCCACAGCTTCCGGTACTCCGCGTGGACCGCGCGGCGTTCGTCCTCGATGGCGCGGTAGAACGCCTCGAAGTAGTCCCGCTCCTCTTCGGGGATGGCCGTCCCGACCTGTCCGGCCTTCGACTCCTGGTCGAGACGGCCGGAGACGACCATGCAGGTGTCCTGTTCGAAACACCAGTCACAGCGGGCGTCGGCCTCGTAGCCCGTCGGGACGCGGCGCTCGGCCTCGGCCGCCGCGATTTCGTTTCGCGTCCGGACGACGAACTCCAACAGGCCGCGACCGACCGAGAACTCCTTGGCCGGCGAGAGGTCGCCGCTCGCCTCGCTCCGGTCGAGTGCGGCGTTCTTGGTGTAGAGCAACGTTCCGGTGTCCGGCGGATCACCCGACTCACCCAGCAGGAGGGCGTACGTCGCCGCCTGAATCTTGTCGTGAAACCGGGGATCCCGCTTGGTGTTTTTCCCCGTCTTGAGTTCGACGGGCATGCCCCGCCGGAGGGCGTCCGCGCGGCCCTTGATGCCGAACGTGGGACTGATGAGCGTGTACTCCGAGCGCCACTCGTCCTTGTCGGTGAGCGTGCCCTGTGCCAGCCACCCCTCGATGGCGGCGGCGTTGCGCCGCACCTCGTCGCGCACTTCGTCGGCCTCGCGTCCCAGCAGGCCGAGTTCTAGACCCGCGGCCTCGACGTGGTCCGCCACGGCCGAATCGAGGTCACGACCCCGCAGGAGGTCCCCGAACACCTCGTGGACGATGGTCCCCTTGACCACCGGGTAGGCCAGCGGCACACCGGAGAGCTTGTTCAGGTAGTACATCCGGGGACACTGCACCCACGACCGCACGTCGGTCACGTCGACGAGGAAGTCGGGTTCGAGGACGACGTGGGAGTCGCCCGTGGTGGTGTACCCATCCTCGCGGGCCTCGGCGTCGGTCACGAGGAGTGTCATTCCCTCGGCGGCGTGGTCGGCGGTGTGGGTCCACTTCCCCCACAGCGTCACCGTGACGGCGGCGCCCTCGGCCACCGCCTCGTCGCCCGCTTCCGGGCGGACAGTCGCCTCGACGAGGTCACGCTCGCCGTACTCCGTCGAGACGGTTCGTACGTCGCCCACGTCGAGGATCGTCCCGCGAACGTTCACGCCCGGGGGTCGGGCGGCGGCGGCGAAAAACCCTGCGTCGTCCGGTTCGTCGTCGCGTGAACTCAGGACTCCCGCCCCGGCTCGGTCGCGGGCACGACTTCGCTCGATCGGCAGAGCGGACAGGAGTGGGCCGGATCCTCGACGGCCGTGCCACACACCGCACACTCGAAGGTCGAGGCGTCGTCTGCCGTCGTCCTACCGGCCGCCCCCTCCACGGGGGCGTTCAGATCGTCCGGCCCCGGCCCCGGTTCCGAGTCCGCCCTCCTTCCGGGGCCCGCCTCGCCCGCCGGTTCCGTTCCCGACTCCGCGTCGGGGATGGTCACCGGATCGGAGTCGGTTTCCGGCGTCGCCTCGGTGTCGGTCGGGTCCCCACGACGGTCGTCGGTCTCGGCCTCGGGAGTCACCACGGACTCGGACGCCGTCGGCGGCACGTCGGGCGTCTCTAGGGGCCGGTCGTCGCGGTGGGTAACCGTCGATCCACTGCCCTCGATCCGTGGCTGGTCGGTCGTCTCGTCGTCGTCGCTACCGCCGAACAACGAGCCAAGCCAGTCCCGGAATCGGGAGACGATTCCGGTCATCGGTAGTGTTTGAACAGCAACGCTTTCACGTCGTCCTTGGTTCGGACGTGCTCTGTCGTGTCGTCGGGCAGTTCGACCGCGTACCGCTCGTCGCCCGACGACTCGCCCCACTTGTCGTCGTGAGTGTCGAGTAGACTCATCATCTCGTTCAGCATGGCGTCGTCGCCGCCCTCGTCGTCCACGGTCCGGTTAGCGTCGTCGTCCTCGTCGACGGCGTTCGCCGTCGCGCCGTTCGACTCGCCGGTGGGCGAGGAGTCATCCGGTGTCTCGGCGTCGGCCGTCGCCGCCGCGTCGGCGTCCTCGTCCTCCTCGTACCGATCGAGGAGGTACTCGACCGCGTCGCACGGGCGGACGTGCCCGTACTTGCCGACCACGTCCTGCGCGATATCCTCTTGGAGGGCGCGCAGGCGATCTTCCTGTTCGGGCGTGATCTCGATCTCGGGCATTGTGCCGAGCATACGTCCCCCGAACCATGAATGTGCGCGTCCCGGCGACCGACAGACTCGGTTGGACCGCCGTCCAACGCCGACCCAGGCGGATCGGTGCGTGGCAGGACGTCCTCGACGACGTGACCGACGGTGCACCGATCCCGACGAGTGGCGAGCCATCGCCAGCGGTCGAACGGTGTCGGCGAGGACCTCTTCACCGACGTGATGGACGCCGTCGACAGCCCAGCCTACGCCCGATGGCGTTCGAACTCTCCGATCGACCGGACGACCTCTCGGAGACGTTCGCGGAAGCCGACGAGTTGCTGTCGGCCGAACTCGACGAACTCGTAGAACGGGACGGTGTCGACCACGGGTTCCAGTGACGCCTCAGTTCGCCTCGGCCGTCTTCGCTTCGAGCAACTCCTTGTATCGGTTGCGGATGGTCACTTCCGAGATGTCCGCTACCTCGCTGACCTCGCTCTGGGTCACCGTCTCGTTGGTGAGGAGGGCGGCGGCGTAGACGGCTGCGGCGGCGAGACCGACCGGACTCTTGCCGCTGTGGACTCCCTGTTCACGCGACGCCCGGAGGAGGTCGCGAGCCTGCCGACTCGACTCCTCGGAGAGGTCGAGTTGGGAGGCGAAACGCGGGACGTACTGTTCCGGATCCGCGGGCTTGACTTCGAGTTTGAGTTCGCGGACGACGTAGCGGTACGTCCGGGTCAACTCCATCTTTTCGACGCGAGAGACGGTGGCAATCTCGTCGAGCGACCGGGGGGTCCCGGCCTGTCGAGCGGCCGCGTACAGCGCGGCGGTCGCGACGCCTTCGATCGACCGACCGGGGAGCAGATCCTCGGAGAGCGCACGACGGTAGATGACGCTGGCTGTCTCGCGAACGTTCTCGGGGAGGCCCAGCGCCGACGCCATGCGGTCGATCTCGCCGAGCGCCTGCTTGAGGTTGCGCTCCTTCGAGTCCCGGGTGCGGAACCGCTCGTTCCAGGTGCGCAGGCGCTGCATCTTCTCGCGCTGGCTCGAACTCAGCGACTTCCCGTAGGCGTCCTTGTTCTGCCAGCCGATGTTGGTCGACAGCCCCTTGTCGTGCATCATCTGGGTCGTCGGCGCGCCGACCCGCGACTTCGAGTCGCGCTCGCTCGAGTTGAACGCTCGCCACTCGGGACCGTGGTCGATCTCGTCCGTCTCGACGACGAGCCCACAGTCGGCACACACCGTCTCGCCGTGTTCCTCGTCGGTGACGAGGCTCCCGCTACACTCCGGACAAGTGACACTCGACTGGGGTTCTTGCTCTTCCGTCCGATCCCGTTCTCGCTCGCTCGTCTCCGTCGTGGTGTAGGTCGTAGTGTCGCTCATGTGTATGGATGGCCACCCTCACCGGGGAAGAAGCAGAGAGACGTGTGGTGAGAAATGCCCTTACCAAAGGTACGTGTCGAAGGATTAAAAAGATGCCGAGAGAACGTGTCCCAAGACGGTCGTTCACGGTCGAACACACGGGAATCGCTCGGTGCGGCCGCGACGGTCGGCTCCGTAGAAGTATAAATAGATTCCGTCGGCGAGCCGACGGCGACAGCGACGCCCTCGACCGGGCTCAGTCGAGGTCGAAGCGGTCGAGTCGCATCACTTTGCTCCAGGCCTCGACGAAGTCGTGGACGAACTTCTCCTCACCGTCGTCGGAGCCGTAGACCTCCGCGATGGCGCGAAGCCGGGAGTTCGACCCGAAGATGAGGTCGAAGCGGGTCGCCTCCCACTCGACCTCGCCCGTGTCACGGTCGCGGAGCTCGAAGAGCCGCTCGTCGTCGTCGACGGCCTCCCACTCGTGGTCCATGCCGAGCAGGTTCTGGAAGAAGTCGTTGGTCAGCGTCCCCGGGCGGCCGGTGAGGATGCCGCGGTCGGAGTCGCCGTACGTCGCGCCGAGCGCGCGCATGCCGCCCACCAGCGCGGTCATCTCGTCGGCGCTCAGGTTCAGTAGTTCCGCCCTGTCCACCAGTAACTCCTCCGGCTCCTCCTCGTAGCCCTCGCCGAGGTAGTTGCGGAAGCCGTCGGCGTCCGGTTCGAGCACCTCGAAGGACTCGGCGTCGGTCTGTTCGGGGGCAGCGTCGACTCGCCCCGGCTCGAAGGGCACCTCGACGGTGTAGCCGGCGTCCGCCGCCGCCTGCTCGACAGCCGCGTTGCCGCCCAGCACGATGAGGTCGGCGAGCGAGACACGCGTGTCGCCGGACTGCGAGGCGTTGAACTCCTCCTGAATGTGTTCCAGGGTCTGCAGGACGGTCGTCAGCTCTTCGGGTTCGTTGACTTCCCAGCTCCGCTGGGGTTCGAGCCGGATGCGGGCGCCGTTCGCGCCGCCGCGCTTGTCGCTGTCGCGGTACGTCGACGCCGACGCCCACGCGGTCTTGACCAGTTGTGGGACGGTCAGATCGGAGTCGATGATCTCCGCTTTGAGCTCGGCTGCCCCCTCGTCGTCGACGGGGTCGTAGTCGGCGTCGGGAAGCGGGTCCTGCCAGATCATCGTCTCCTCTGGCACCTCGGGACCGAGGAATCGTTCGGGCGGTCCCATGTCGCGGTGGATGAGCTTGTACCACGCCTTCGCGAAGGCCTTCTGGAACTCCTCGGGGTCCTCCTGGAACTCCTCGAGGACCGCCCGGAAGTCGGGGTCTTTCTTCAGCGCGACGTCGGTCGTGAGCATCATCGGGTCGACTACTTCGTCGGGGAGGTGGGCGTCCGGGACGGCGTCCGGCAGGTCTGCCGCCGGTCCCTCGCCGGCCGGCCGCCACTGCCACGCGCCGCCGGGGCCCTTGTGGGCCTCCCACTCGTAGTCGAGCAGGTTGTCGACGTAGCCCATGTCCCACTGGGTCGGCGCGCTCGTCCACGGGCCCTCGATGCCACTGGTGATGGTGTCGGGGCCCTTGCCCTCACCGTACTCGTTCTCCCAGCCGAGACCCTGCTGTTCGATGGGGGCGGCCTCCGGTTCGGCACCGAGGTTGTCGCCCGAGTCGGCGCCGTGGACTTTCCCGAAGGTGTGACCGCCGGCGATGAGTGCGACGGTCTCCTTGTCGTTCATCGCCATGTTGCTGAACGTGTCGCGGATGTTCTCCGCGGAGCCTTCGAGGTCCGGCTCGCCGTTTGGCCCTTCCGGATTCACGTAGATGAGGCCCATCACGGTGTTGCCGAGCGCGTCGTCGAGGCGGCCGTCATCCTCGTCGAAGCGTTCCTCCGAGGTGGCCTCCCACTCGTCTTCGGGCCCCCAGTCGACGGCGTCGTCACCCTTGAAGTCGTCCTCGCGGCCGCCGGCGAAGCCGAACGTCTCGAAGTCCATCGACTCCAAGGCGACGTTCCCGGCCAGAACGATCAGGTCGGCCCACGAGAGCCGCTCGCCGTACTTCTGCTTGACCGGCCAGAGCAGGCGACGTGCCTTGTCGAGGTTGACGTTGTCCGGCCAGCTGTTGACCGGCGGGAGACGCTGGTGCCCGCCGGACGCGCCGCCGCGCCCGTCGTGGGTGCGGTACGTCCCGGCGCTGTGCCACGCCATCCGGATGAACAGCGGCCCGTAGTGACCGTAGTCGGCAGGCCACCAGTCCTGCGACGACGTCATCAACTCTTCGAGGTCCGCCTTCACCTCGTCGAGGTCGAGTTTCTGGAACTCCTCGGCGTAGTCGAAGTCCTCGTCGTACGGTCCGATGTTCTGGGCGTTCTGATCGAGAATCTCCAAGTTCAGGCTGTCCGGCCACCAGTTTTGGTTGGACCTAGTCATCACCAGTAAATTGTTTCTTCGGCGTATTAATGCTGTCCAATCCAGTGAGGAAATCTTCGCTCCGGACCAAGCAATCTATCGTATCGATAAAACACTTGGCAGTGGTCCACCGGAGTACCCCGATCGGTACGCCCCGTTTTCCGCGGCGTTCGTCCCGGATGCACGGGACTGTCGGCGAGGCGACCGTCTGCCGGAGTGTCAAATAGTATATATACGCGGGATGTCGGATCCTCCCTGCCGGGGCGTCCGATCGGGGTCGTCAGCCGAGCGGTTTGATCTCGACGCGGTGGCCGCCCGCCCCGGACCGGAGGTCGACGGCGTCGGCGACGGATTCCCCGACGGCCCGTCGCCACGCCCGAACTGCGGCCGTGTGGCGCTCGTGGTGGCGTTCGGGCGCGTAGGTACCGTCGGCGTCGCGGGTCTCGTCCGGATGGGGGTACGACGGCGGGTCGTCGACGAGACGCTCCGGGTCGAGGTGGACGGCGTCGTCGGCGCCCCCCTCCGGACGGTGGAGACGCGCCCGCATCCGCGCCGAAAACGGCGGCGTGATCCGGAGGACGACCCGGCGATCGGTCCGCCGGTTCGTCTCGAGGGCGGTGACCACGTCGTCGACGGTCACCGCGACGGAGACGATAGTCGTCGGATCGGCCTGGTCCGCCATCGTTCGAACACGGGACCCGGCTGACGAAAACGTGTCGACTACTGGACCCGCCGGCGCAGACTGCCGCCACAGTCCGGACACGACGCCCGATAGGAGATGGGGCTCACGCGTTGTTCACATTGCTCACACGTCAGCGTCGATTGTTCCGTCATCGACCGATCCTACGAACAGTCCCTTGTTAAATGTTATCACGCCAGCTGCCTCTGGGGCGTCGGGGGTACCGGGGCATGTGCCGCATCGGAAGCGCATTTACCACCGGGGCGTCTACGGTCCGGACATGACCGACGAATCCGCCGGTTTCGGCTGGTTCCGGGACGTCGACCCCGGCGATCCGGATGCGGCCTGTGCCGACATCGACGCCGGGAGCGCGGACGAACCGGCCGACTGGCCCGCCCGTGCCGTCGAGTCGGGGTTCGCCACGGACGAAGCCGAGTACTACGACCTGCTCCACGAAGCGACCGTTCGCGCGACCCGCGAGGCGGTCCGTGACCGCGAACGAGCCGACGACCAGCAGTTGAAGTACGGTGTCCGCGCTATGGACGACGCCGAGCGGACGGCGAACGAACTCGCGGAGCGCGTCGCGGAGTGGGCGGGCGCGCTGTTCGACGACGCGCCGACCGGCGTCGACGGCGCGCGGGCGGTGGCGGGCCGCGAGCCGGAGACGCCGGCCGAGCGCCGGGTCGTCTCGCTGGCCGAACGGGTCGCGGACCTCGACGACGAGGCCGCCGACCTCCGGTCGTACATCGAACGAGCCGCGCCGTCGGTCGCGCCAAACCTGAGCCGGATGGCGGGGCCGGTGCTCGCCGCCCGTCTCGTCGCCCTCGCCGGCGGTCTCGGCGACTTGGCGAAAAAGCCCTCGGGGACGGTGCAGGTCTTGGGGGCCGAGGACGCCCTCTTCGCGCACCTCTCCGGGCGCGCCCCCTCGCCGAAACACGGTGTCATCTACACTCACGACTACGTCCGCAACACCCGGCCCGAGGACCGTGGATCGGCCGCCCGCGCACTGGCGGGCAAACTCACCATCGCCGCCCGAATCGACCACTACGCCGGTGACCTCAGACCCGACCTCCACGAGGAACTCGACGATCGAATCGCGACCATCAGAGCGAGGGCCGCCGAGTGAGCCTCCCCGACGGCGTCGAACGACGGGAGTTCGACGGTCGTGAGCGCCTCGTGACCCGCGGCGACCCGGTGTACGGCGAACCGACCGACGGCCCGTGGCGCGTGTGGGACGCCGGCCGCTCGAAGGTCGGTGCGATGCTGGAACTCGGGGTGGACACCGGCCTCGAGGGCGGCGATTCGGTGCTCTACCTCGGAGCCGCGAGCGGAACCACCGTCAGCCACGTCGCCGACGTCTGTGGCCCGACGTACGCCGTCGAGTTCGCGCCTCGCCCCGCCCGCGACCTGGTCGACGTGGCGGCCGACCGTACGAACCTCTTCCCCCTCCTGAAGGACGCCCGCCGCCCCGAGACGTACGCCCACGTCGTCGAGTTGGGACTGGACACACTCGTTCAGGACGTGGCCACGCGTGGACAGGCCCGCGTCGCGGTTCGAAACCGGCAGTTCCTCCGACCGGACGGGCGACTCCTCGCGGCGATCAAGGCACGGAGCGAGGACGTGACTGCCACACCCGCGCAGGTGTTCGAGGACGTCCTCGACCACCTGCGCGACGCGTACGAGATACTGGAGACGACGCGACTGGACCGCTACCACGACGACCACCTCGCCGTCGTCGCACGCCCCCGTCCCGATACAACCGATTGATACAACCCGGCGAAGACACTTTGGTCGACGCCCTCCATCCGTCACGCATGGCGTTCACCGACGACCTTCGACCGGTCGCCGACGACCTGTGGGCCGATATCGTCGACCACCCGATGGTGGACCGTCTCGGCGACGGGAGCCTCGACACGGAGCCCTTCGAGTACTGGGTCCGCCAGGACTACGTCTACCTCGTCGACTACGCGCGGGTGTTCGCCTACGGTGGGGCGACGGCGCCGACGCTCGACCACATGGGAACGTTCGCCGAACTCCTCCACGAAACCATCGACACGGAGATGGACCTCCACCGGGCGTACGCCGCCGAGTTCGGCATCGACGAGGCCGAGTTGGAGGCGACCGAACCGTCGCCGACCACGCGGGCCTACACCGACTTCTTGGTCCGGACGGCCGCCACCGGTACGTTCGGCGATCTGGTGGCCGCGCTCCTCCCGTGCATGTGGGGATTCAACGAGACGGCAACGCGCCTCCGAGCCGACGGCCTCCCCGACGACGACCGGTACGCGGAGTGGATCCGGACGTACTCGGGCGAGGAATTTTCCGAACTGACGGCGTGGTGTAAGGACCTAATGGACGAGGTGGCGGCCGACGCGACGGGGACGGACCGAGAGCGCTACCGCGACCGGTTCGTCACCTCGGCCCGCTACGAGTATCGGTTCTGGGACGCCGCCTGGCGTCGCGAGGAGTGGACGGTCGGTCCATGAGCGTCGACGACGCGGTGCGACGACTCCACGACCACCTCGAGGCGACCGAGGAACTGCCGGTGACGCCGGCCGCGGGCCGATGGTTGGGGGAGGCGGCGGCCGTCGCGGGCGACCTCGTCGACGCCGACCTCCCCGAGACCGTCGTCGCGGACCGGGTCGAGCGAGTGGTAGCACTACTGGACGAGGTGGAGCAGACGGGTAACGAAGCCGTCGACGACCACGTCGCCGCCGCGGAACGCGCGGCCGAGGACGTCCTCGCGTCGGCCGACGGGGAGTGAGGGACGAGGTGGAGAGGGAGGGCGCCCCCGTTCCCCCACGTGTGGCGGTCGCTCGGTCAGGCCGCGGTCGCTTCTTCGATCAGGTCCGCCACGTACTCGTCTTCCCACTCGCGGCGTGCTTCGAGTTCGCGCCGTCCGCGGCGGGTGAGGGTGTAGTAGTTGGTTCGTCGGTCCCGCTGTCCCTTGTCGATGAGTCCCTTCTCGACCAGCGTGTCGAGATTCGGATACAACCGACCGTGGTGTATCTCGCTCTCGTAGTAGGTTTCGAGCTCTTCCTTGATTGCGAGGCCGTGGGGTTCGTCGAGGCCGGCGATCACGTACAGGAGGTCTCGCTGGAATCCGGTCAGATCGTGCATCGTAACTAGACGTTCATATCTCGATGGTTATATGTCTGTCGCGAAGTGACAGTATCCCACCCCACCCGTCGAGCATCGGGTGTGACGAGGCCCGAGACACGGGATCGGTCGTGGTTCGGGAGCGTGGAATCGAGTGGATCGAGGGCCACGACGACGGAACGTCACCGTCCGCTGATACTGTTTTCGGCGCGTCGAGTGCCGTGTCGAAGTCGGCCGAACCGGTCCGGTTCGGGTCGGGACGGCGAGGCCGGTGGTCGACGGCCACTTTGCCTGCCGGTACCGGTGATGTCGAGGGTGTCCGCGAGTTATTTAATCGGCGACGACGAATCGGGCGCCGATGGATATCGGCTCGCGGGACGCGTTCACCCGGATGGGGACGCTCGGCATCGAGGAGGAGTTCTACATCGTCGACGACGCGGGACGACCGACCGCGGGCATCGACGACCTGGTCTACGGTAGCGAGCCACCCGAACCGCTCGTCGGCCGACTCGATCACGAACTGTTCCAGTTCACCATCGAGACACAGACGCCGGTGATCGAACGGCCGGGCGACGCCCCGGACGAACTGGCGATGATCCGGGAGGCTCTGGTCCGTCACGCGGCCGAGCACGGCTACCGAATCGCGGCCGCGGGACTGCACCCCACGGCGAAGTGGCGGGAACTCGATCACGCGACGAAGCCGCGGTACCGCGCCCAACTCGACCGCATCCAGTACCCACAGCACCGGAACATCACGTCGGGGCTGCACGTCCACGTCGGCGTCGACGACGCCGACAAGGCCACCTGGATCTCCAACCATCTCCGGTGGTATCTCCCGCTCGTCCTCGCGCTCTCCGCGAACTCGCCGTTCTGGTGTGGCTTCGACACTGGCCTCGCATCGGCCCGCGCGAAGATATTCGAGAACCTCCCGAACACCGGTATCCCGACCGCGTTCGAGGACTTCGACGCCTACCGGCGGTTCGAACGGCGCATGGTCGAAACCGGATCGATCAACGACCGCGGCGAACTCTGGTACGACGTCCGGCCCCACACCGGCCACGGCACCGTCGAGGTGCGCACGCCCGACGCCCAGGCCGACCCCGACCGGGTCCTCGCCTTCGCCGAGTACGTCCACGCACTCGTCGTCGACCTGGCCGAGCGCTACGACGACGGCGAATCGATCCCGACGCTCCGCCGGGAGTTCCTCGACGAGAACAAGTGGCGCGCCATGCGCTACGGTCGTGGCGCCGAGTTCGTCACACGGTCGAGCGAAGGGACGGCGTCGCTCGCGACGCTCGTCGACCGCGAGAGCGACCGACTCGGCGTCGACGGCATCCGGGACGTCCTCGACGCCCCCAGCGGCGCGGCGAGACAGCGACGGATCCACGACGAGAGGGGCGTGGACGCGCTCCGTACGTCGCTACTCCTCTGATCGGCGCCGTGTGACTCCCGAGGAGACGGTCGGTCAGCGGAACCGACCGAGCAGTTCGTAGTCGTGATCCGGCGTGTAGCGGCGGAACAGGAGGCTGTTCGACAGCACGGACACCGAGGAGAACGCCATCGCCACGGCCGCGAACACCGGTTGGAGCAGTCCGAGCGACGCCAGTGGGATCATCGCCGTGTTGTACCCCAGCGCCCACACGAGGTTCTGCTTGATCTTCCGGAGCGTCGCCTCGGAGATGCGAATCGCCTTCACCACGTCCAGCGGATCGGCACGCATCAGCGTCACGTCCGCCGCCTCGATGGCGACGTCGGTCCCCGATCCGATGGCCGTCCCGACGTACGCGACGGCCAGTGCCGGCGCGTCGTTGACGCCGTCGCCGACCATCATCGCCCGCCGCCCGTCGACCTGGATCCGCTCGACTGCCTCGGACTTCTCGTCGGGGAGGACGCCCGCACGGACGTCCGCGGGGTCGATACCGACTCGCTCGGCGACCGCTTGGGCCGTCCGCTCGTTGTCCCCCGTGATCATCATCACGTCGAGGCCGCGCTCCTGCAGGGTCGACACCGCTCGCTCCGCGCTTTCCTTGACCGTGTCGGCGTCGGCGACGACGCCGACGAGTTCGCCGCCCGACGTTCCGGCGGGGCGACGAGCGACGAGCATCGCTGTCTTGCCCTCGCGTTCGAGACGCTCCATCGTCTCCGCGGCGGACGAGGGGTCGATCCCCGCCTCCGCCAAGAGCGTTCGGTTCCCGACGAGGACCTCGTCGCCCTCGACGGTCGCTCGGACGCCCCGTCCCGGTACGTTCTCGAACGCCTCGGGGCGACCGATCTCCAGTCCCCGCGCTCGCGCCCCCTCGACGATGGCGCGGGCGAGGGGGTGTTCGCTGTCGCGCTCGGCCGTCGCCGCGAGACGGAGGACGTCGTCCTCGGAGAGCCGTTCGCGTGTCGCGACTCGGCCGCCGTCCGCCGCCGGTTCGCCGCCGTCCATCGAGGTGTGTGGCTCCTCGCCGTCGAGGGCGACGACGTCCGTCAACTCCATCTCGCCTTCCGTGAGCGTCCCCGTCTTGTCGAAGACGACCGTGTCGACGTCCTTCGAGCGTTCGAGGACGTCGCCGCCCTTGAACAACACGCCGTTTTGCGCGCCGATGGTCGTCCCGACCATCGTCGCGGCTGGCGTCGCCAACCCCAGCGCGCAGGGGCAGGCGATCAGCACCGACGAGGCGAACACGACGACGGCGAACTCGAAGACCGAGACGGTGCCACCGGCCGGGGCCGGGCCGCCGGCGACCTGCGTCCAGACCGGGAGCCAGTCGACGAATCCGGCGAGCATCTCGGGGAAGAGAAACCAGAGGGCACCCCACAGGACGGCGTTCGCGATGACCGCGGGAACGAAGTACGCGGAGATGCGGTCGGCGACGCTCTGGATGTCGGGCTGGCGGGCCTGTGCCTCCTTGACCGTCCGGACGATGCCCTGAATCGCGGTATCCTCGCCCACTTTCGTCGCCTCGACGACGAGGACGCCGTTCTCGTTGATCGTCGAGCCGACGACTTCGTCGCCCTCCTCCTTCTCGACGGGGACGGATTCACCGGTCACCATCGACTCGTCGACCGCGCTCCGGCCGTCGACGACGACGCCGTCGGTCGGTACCTTCTCGCCGGGGCGGACCTTCATCCGGTCGCCGACTGCGACGTCTTCCAACGGAACCTCCTCCTCGGAGCCGTCGTCGTGGACGAGCGTCGCCGTCTCGGCCTCCATCTCCAGGAGTTTCCGGAGGGCGTCGGAGGCCTGTCCCTTCGACCGGGCTTCGAGGTAGTTGCCGAGCGTGATGAACACGAGGATCAGCGCGGCGGTGTCGAAGTATCGACCGCCGGCGACGGCGTCGAGCAGGACCGCGACGGAGTAGACGTACGCCGTCGTCGACCCCAGCGCGATGAGGACGTCCATGTTGGCGCGGCCGTTCTTCACGAGCGCGGTGTAGGAGTTCCTGTAGAACGGCCACCCGAGGACGAGTTGGACCGGCGTCGCGAGCAGGAACTCGACCCAGCCGAATTCGACGCCGAACACCGTCTCGGGGACGAGTGCGCCACCGAGCAGGAACTTGTCGGCGAGGAAGGCGAGCATCGGGGCTGACAGGGCCGCGCCGAACAGCGTCAAGCGGCGCTGTCTCCGTATCTCTGACGCCCGCGCGTCGTCGCGGGCGTCCCGTTCCGAGTCGTCGTCGCCGGTCTCTCGAACCGGCGAGTAGCCGGCGTCCTCGATCGCGTCGTAGAGCGCGTCGACACCGGTCACGGACGGGTTGTAGGTAACCCGCGCCTCGTCGGTGGCGTAGTTCACGTCCGCGTCGACGACTCCCGGTGTGCGCTCCAGCGCCGCCTCGTTGGTCTCGGCGCAGTTCGCACACGTCATGTCGGCGATGGCGACCGTCTCCGTCTCGGAGACGACGCCGTAGCCCGCCGCCTCGACGGCGTCGTGTATCTCCCGGAGCGACACCGCCTCGGGATCGTACTCGACCGTTCCCTCGTCGGTGGCGAAGTTGGCCGTCGCCCCCGCCACGCCGTCGAGGGATTCGAGTGCCTCCTGGATCGTCGTCGAGCAGTTGGCACAGGACATCCCCGTAATATCGAGACGTGCCGTTCGGGTGGTCATGGTGTAGTACACTACGGGGTGCTCCCTTACCGTCTTTTCCTCTTCGATACCAGTGCTAGATCCCCCGGCGAAGTTTCGATCCCAAATCCAAACTTCGCTTTCCGTTCGAAACGATCGCATCCCACGGGGTGTCGAGGGAGGCAGGTCCCACAGCGACGTGGACGGTCGACCGGCGTCGCGGTCGATCCGGGCCGCCGTCTCCGCCCGGTGATCCCGCCGGGATTTTATGTCCCGTCGTGTCCTGGAGACGACAACGGACTCCGCCACCGATGACAGCCACTCGCGACCCGTTACGGGTCATCACGCTGGGAACCGGCGACGTCGCCGCCCGAATCGACGGGGCGACGACCGAGTCGGGGCGACCGCTCGCGGTGACGCCACGGGACCCGGATGCGCCCCCCGACGGCCTCGACGACGCCGACTGCCTCCTCGTCGAGCAGTGCGGGGAGGCGTGGCGAGAGGTCGTCGACCGTCTCGCGGACGCGTTGCCGTCGGTTCCGGTCGCCGTGCTGACCGGGTCGGCGTCGGCGGACGACGTGGCGGCGGCGCTCGAAACCGACGCGAACGGGTGGTTCCCCCGCGACCTGTGTGCCACCCAGTCGGACCTCGTCGCCACGCGCGTCGCCGGGTTGGTCGAGGGGGCGAGCGGCGACCCGCCGAGCGAGACGGGAGCGCGGGCGAGAGCGGACGCGAACGGCGTGATCGCCGACCCCGAACGGCGGTTTCGGCTCGTCGCCGAGAACGTCGACGAGATCATCTACATCGCCAACGGGGACTTCTCGTCGGTCGAGTACGCGAACGACGCCTACGAGGACATCTGGGAGCGTCCCGTCGCGGAGTTGTACGAGGAGGCGACGGCCTTCTTCGAGGGGATCGATCCTCGCGACCGCGAGACGTTCCGCGAGGAGTTCGAGTCGATGCGGGCGGATATCGAGTCCGGATTGCCGGCGGATCGGTACGAGTTCGAGTTCCGCGTTCGGACGCCGTCGGGCGAGATCAAGTGGGTCCACGCGACGGGCTACCCCGTGTCGAGCGAGACGGATGAGGACCGGTACGTCGGCATCGTGGAGGACGTCACCGAGCAACGCGAACTCGAACGGACGTACCGCGAACTGTTCGAGAGCGTTTCGGACGGCATCGTCGTCCACGACCCGGCCTCCGGCGACATCGTCGACGTCAACCAGCGGTTCTGCGACCTGACCGGCTACGACCACGGGGAACTCGTCGGGGAGACGGTCGCACTCGTGGCCTCCGACGACGAGGCGGCCACCTACGAGCGAGCGAGGGAGGCGGTCCGACGCGGAGAGACGGAGGGACCGCGGCTGTTCGAGTGGCGGTGTCGACGGGCGGACGGCGGGACGGTCCCGGTCGAGGTACACCTCTGTCTGGTCTCCCTCCAGGGCGAACGCCGGGTGCTGGCGAGCGTTCGCGACATCACGGAGCGCCGGACTCGCGGGGCCCGGCTGAGGACCGAACGCGACCGTCGGTCCGTGCTGTTCGAGAACACGCCCGATCCGATCATGGCCGTCGAGTTCCGGGACGACGACCCCTACATCACGGAGGTCAACTCCGGGTTCGCCGACACGTTCGGCTTCGACGTCGACGACGTCACCGGCCGACCCATCGCGGACGTCGTCGTCCCGGAGGACGAACGCGAGGGGTACGAGGAGATCAGACGGCGGGCGCTCGCCGGCGAGTCGGTCGAGGCGGAGGTCCGCCGGGAGACGGCGACCGGCGTCAGGGACTTCCTGCTCAGAGTGCTTCCCTTCGAGAGTGGGGGCGACCGGCACGCGTACGTCTGGTTCACCGACGTCACGGAGCGACGGGAGCGCGAGCGGGCCATCGAGGAGGAACGGGAGAAGTACTCGACGCTGGTCGAGCAGAGCTCCGACGGGGTGGTGGTCGTCCGCGACGGGGAGTACGTGTTCGTCAACGAACGGTTCGCGGCGATCACGGGGTACGCGGAGGAGGACCTCCTCGGGCGGCCGTTCGACGAGGTGTTCGCACCCGAATCCCGCGAGTTGGTCCGGGAGCGCTACGAGCGGCGGGTCGCCGGCGAGTCACCGCCCAACCAGTACGACGTCGAGGTGGAGACGGCGGCGGGTGAGCGACGAACACTGGAGCTCGCGGTGTCGCGGATCGGACACGAGGGTGATCCGGCGACGATGGCGAACTTCCGGGACGTGACCGAGCGCCGAGAACGCGAGCGGACGGTCGAGGGACTCCAGCGGGCGACCGAGCGCCTCCAGGGTGCCGAGACGGTCGACGACGTGTACGAGATAGCCGTCGAGACGGCACGGGACGTGCTCGGACTGCCGATGACCGCCTGCTGGCGACACCGCCCCGAGGCCGACCGACTCGACTACGTCACCGGAACCGATCCGGTCGAGCGGATGGCCCGCGGCCCCGTCTCGTTCACGCCCGACGACGTCGAGTACGACCTGTTCGAGGCCGGCGACGCGACGACGTACGATCCCGGCGCGATCCGCGAACACAACCCGCTCGACCGGTCGATCGTCGTGTCGATCGGCGACGAAGGACTGCTGGCCGCGGGCGAGCGTGGCCGCGAGTCGTACGAGTCGTATCTCGTCGACGTCACGCAGGTACTGGCTGGCCACGCGGCGAGTGCGCTCGAACGCGTCCAGCGGGCGGAACAGCTCCGGAAGAGTGAACACCGACTCGGGGCCATCGTCGACCGGATCGACGAGGCGATATTCCTCGCCCCCATCGACGAACTCGACGAGAGCGACCCGGCCGCGGAGTTCGTGAGTTCGGGCTACGCGGACATCTGGGGACAGTCCCTCGAGACGATCCAGTCGACCCACGAGGAGGGGTTCTTCTCGACCCTACACCCCGACGACTACGACGGCTACCGCGCGCTCATCGCCGACATCGTCCGCGACGCCGACCGAGGGACGCTGCAGGACACCTACACACGCGAGTACCGCATCGAGCGGCCGGACGGCGAGGTGCGCTGGGTCCGGTCGGAGTTCTACCCGACCGACTGGATCGACGGTCCCACGCGCATCATCGTCGTGAGCCGGGACGTAACCGAGCGCAAGGAGCGCGCACAGACACTCGAATCGTTCCACGACGCCACGGCGGAACTGACGACCGCAGACACGGTCACCGAGGCCGGCCGGACCGCAGTCGAGGCCGCAGCGACCGTGTTCGACCTGCCGGCGACCGCCGTCTATCGGTACGACGAGGCGACCGGCCGACTGGAAGCGCCGGCGACGGGGCCCGACCTCCCCGCGCCCGACGACCTCGGGACGCTCTCCGCCTCGAACGACACCGCGTGGGCCGCGTTCGTCGACGAGCGACTCCGGCGGGTCGAGGACTGGCGAGCGCCGCTCCCGGCGGACACGCCGGGCGAGGAGGCACTCCTATTTCCACTGGGTGGGAACGGGCTCCTCGTCGTCTGGCGGACGGGCGACCGCCTGGATACGGACGCCGCGAGCATCCTCGCGGCGACGCTCGAAGCCGCGCTCAACCGACTCCGCGGCGAGCGCCGCCTCGAATCCAGACGGGCCGAACTCGAAGCGCAGGTCGAGCGGGCGCGCCGCCTCGAATCGATAACCGAACTCACGCGGAACGTCGAAGCGGCGATCACGGCGGAGTCCTCCCGGCGAGGGATTCAGGAGGCGGTGTGTTCGGAACTGACCGACGTCGAGCCGTTCGACGCCGCGTGGGTCGTCGAGGCCGAGGTCGGAACGGACCACCTGTCTCCCCGGGCGGCGTCGGGGATCCAACGGGACGACGTCGAGCGGGTCGTCGCGGACGCGACGGGGGCGGGCGACGCGGACACGAGTCCGGCGGCCGACGCGTGGCGAACCGGCGATCCGGTCGTCAGCAACGACCTCGTGGGTGGTCGGCGGAGCGACTGGCGACAGCGCCTCCTCCGTCGGGGTGCCGGATCGGTCTGTGCCGTCCCGCTCTCCTACGAGGGGATCACGCACGGCGTACTCACGGTGGTCGCCGACGAACCCGAGACGTTCGGGGACCGGGAGGTGGACGTTCTCGCGCAACTCGGCACCTCCATCGGGTACGCGATCACCGCGACGGAGCGACAACGGGCGCTCGAGTCCGACGACACACTCGAACTCGAGTTCCGGGGGAGCGGCGCCGACGCCTCGTTCGTCCGTCTGGCGCGGGCCCTCGACGGCCGCGTCCGCCACCGGCGGACGGTTCGCCGCCAAGACGGATCGGTCAGCGTCTACTACGGCGTCGACGCCGATCACCCGAAGGAGGTGGTCGGCCCCGCGTCGGACGCGTTGCCCGGCGACGTCACGGTCGTCTCGAAGCGCGAGGGGTCGATCCTCCTCGAACGCCGCGGGTCGTCGTGGTTCGGCTCCTTCGTCGCCGAGTACGGAGGTGTCCTCCGTCGCGCGAGGGCGACCCCCGACGGCGTCACGCTCGTGGTGGAACTGCCGAGCGAGGCCGACACGCGGGCGATGGTCGAGCGAACCCGGGAGGAGTTCCCGGGCCTCGACCTCTACGCCCAGCGGCAGCGCCACGAGACGGCGGCGACGCCGCGTGACCTCGACGCTCGACTCGAACGCCGGTTGAGCGACCGACAGTACGAGGCACTGGAGACGGCCCACGCCATGGGCTACTTCGAGTGGCCACGCGAGAACAGCGGCGAGGACGTGGCCGACGCCCTCGGCATCACCCAGCCGACGGTGAACAAACACATCCGACTGGGTGAGGGGAAGGTGTTCGATCTGCTGTTCGGGTCGGCGTCCGACCCGTCGGGATGAGACGGTCGTGACCGGCCGGGTCGAGCGAAAGCGGTGATCTCGTCGGCGGATGCCACGGTTGGAGGGCCGAAGCGGCGGGGCCGCCGTCGATGGGGACCGATGACGGGGCGAACCGGCCAGTCAGTCGCCGGCTGGGTCGACGATCCGCACGTCGCCGTCGATGCCGTCCTCGCGCACGCGGAACGCGACTTCGTCGAGGACGAGACGGAACTCCTGTCTGTGGTGGCCGTCGGCGGCGGGTCGGAGCCGCGAGACGACGACGCCGGCGGCGGTCAGCCGGTCGAGCCGCCGGTACACCGTCGGCCGCGACATCCCGCACCGATCAGCGAGCGCACGGGCCGGCATCGGGCCGCCGGCCAGTGCCTGCAGGATGTCGCAGGCGTACTCGTCGCCCAACAAGTCGAGGAGTTCGTCGAACGCCACGTCGGGCGCACCGTCAGTCGTGGTCGATCCGACGCCGTCGCCGTCGTCGCGGTGACCGGACGCCGGCGTGGTCGGTGACGTGACGACCGCCTGCGTCTGACTTGGGTTCGCCGTCATCGTATACTCCCACGACCGCCCCACACCCGAATCTGATGGAAACGTTGACTGACCGCCCGTCGGAGCGGGGCTATCTATAATGACCGGCAGGGGCGTGACGGGGGAGCGTGCGATTTTCAGAGTCAGAAACACGCACGGTCGATATAGGTCGGTCGGCCTCGTCGGGACGCACATGGCACCGTTCTCGGATCGTCGACTGGGGGCGTCGATACCGAACGGGTGATCGGATGGCGGGCAACTCGGTGCGAGGCGACGGAGCGGTCGGCGGCGAGAGCTCCGCGAGAGCCGGCGACGCGGCCGCCGACCGACAGGTACTGGTCGTCGGCGGCGGTCCGACGGCCGTGACGGCCGCCGGGTTCCTCGATCGGGCAGGGTTGGATCCGGTGCTCGCTGGATCGGCGAGCGAGCGCATGCCGGCGGAAGTTATCACGCTCTGGCGGCCGGGGCTGGTCGTCTTGGACCGACTCGGTCTCCGGCATCCGATCGAACGGCGCGGAACGCGGCTGGATCGACTGTGCCGGCCGGCGACCGGATCGGCGTGGGCGACCGACCCGTCGGACCGACCGGTTCTCCTCTCGCTCCGTCGGGACGAACTCGCGGAACTCCTCGAACAGCGGGTACGGACCCACGTCCGGACGGTCGACGGTTCAGTGACCGGAGTCGATCCGACCGACGCCGGTGTCGTGGCGACGTTCGACCGCGGCGTCCGCGAGTCGTTCGACGCGGTCGTCACCGCCGACCCGACCGTCGCGCCCGCGTCGACGTTCCACACCGAGGCGACGGCGGTCCACGCCTGGGCCTTCGAGTGGCGCGCCGCCGAACGCCCGCCGAGCGACGCGGTGGAGGCGTGGGACGGCGACCGGGCTGCCTTCGTCACGCCCGTCGGCGACGGGGCCTACGTCCACCTCGTCTCGGTCGACCGCCCGACACCGGCCGTCGACGCCGACGCCCTCGAACGCCGGTTCGGGGACCTCCTCGAACCGCTCGGTGACCCGTTTGGCGCGCTCGACGGGCGGGCGCTCCGGTACCGACGGTCGCCACGCGTCGTGCCCGAGTCGATGTGTGGCGGCGGCGTGGCGCTCGCCGGGCCGGCGGGACACGCGTCCCTGCCCGGCGACTGCCTCGGCCCTACGCTAGCCCTCGAGGACGCCTGGGTCGTCGCCGACACGCTGGCGTACGGGCCGTCCAACCGGAACGACGCCCTCGACGTGTACGACGCCCGTCGCCGCCGGCGGAAACGGGAACTGCGCCGCCACGCGACGGCCGACGTTGATCCCGATCGGGTTTCGACCCTGCTCGGACGGCTGTATCGCGCTCGAACGCTCGCGTTCGGCCACGTTACCGGGAGGTTCCCCGCAGTCGCCCGCGCGCCTCCGGAATCGCTGTAGTGGGCCGGTCGGCCGACTGGTCCGCCGACGTGGGCAGCAAGCCTTTTGTCCGCCGGGTTCTGTCCTTCAACAAGAAACACATGTCAGACGAGAACGACGCCGACGACATAGACGACGACGGATCGGTCGACGACGTATCCGCTCGCGACCGACTGGAAGCCGAAGCCGACCGAGCGGTGTCGGAGTTCGACGACGGGGTGGTCGATCTGCTGGCGTGGGTGCTCGACACCGAGACGCGGGCCCGAATCTACGTCTACCTCCGACAGCACCCCGACTCGACGAGCGAGGAGGTCGCGGAGGGAACCGGCCTCTACCCGAGTACGGTCCGCGAGGCACTGGCCGAACTCCACGAGGAGGGGACGGTCGAGCGACACAAACGCGAGAGCGCGGGGGCGGGCAACAACCCCTACGCCTACGAGGCCATCGCGCCCAGTTCGCTCGTCCAAGACGTCGTGGGACAGGTTCAAGATCAGTTGAACGCCGTCTTCAACCTCGACCGGCGACTCGACGACGAAAACGAGGACGGCGACGTGGACCCGGTCCGCATCACCGTCGAAGACGAGACGGAGTGACCGCGTCGCCGTTACTGCGAAGCCGACTTGTTTAAGTCGCACGGATTCGTGGCACCGGGTATGGAGGTCGCGCTTGGCGGGACGTTCGACCCGATCCACGACGGACACCGGGCGCTGTTCGAACGAGCCCTCGAACTCGGCGACGTGACCGTCGGTCTCACCAGCGACGAACTCGCCGAGGAGACTCGACAGGTCTCGCGTCCCGTCCGCCCGTTCGACGAGCGACGCGCGGCCGTCGAATCGGAACTCGACGCGCTGGCCGACACACGCGACCGGTCGTTCGAGGTCCGCCGACTCGACGACCCAACCGGCATCGCGACCGAACCGCCCTTCGACGCCATCGTCGTCTCGCCGGAGACCCGCGAGGGGGCGGACCGGATCAACGAGATTCGCGAGTCACGGGGACTCGACCCACTGCAGGTTGAGGTTGTCGACCACGTCCCCGCCGACGACGGCGAGCGCATCTCGTCGACCCGGATCGTCCGCGGCGAGATCGACCCACACGGAACTCTCACGCCCGAGTGCTCGCCCGAGACCGAGTAGTCACCACTCCGGCGGCCGGAACCCCGACGCTTCGAGCACTGCCTTCCATCGGTTCTGCACGCTCAGTCGGGTGACGTCCATCGCCGCCGCGACCGACCCTTGGGACCGCTCCTCGCCGGCGATCAGGGCGCCGGCGTAGAGGCTGGCGGCGGCCACGGCCGGCTTCGACCGATCCTCCTCGGGCGTGTTCGAGAGGAACAGATCGACGGCGTTCGACCGGGCCTCGCTCCCGAGATCGAGACCGTCGGCCGCCCGCGTCAGGCGGGCGACCCACTCCTCGTTGTCGACCCGATCCCGCGCTCGGTACATGACCGACCCTTCGCCCCGGCGTCACTTAACTCTCGGCCGGAGCGACAGCTACTTACCGACCTCGGTGGCAAGGTGGACGTGCGCGCGGGTAGCCAAGCCAGGCCAACGGCGCAGCGCTTAGGACGCTGTCCCGTAGGGGTCCGCCGGTTCGAATCCGGTCCCGCGCACTTCTCGGCTCGAACGAACGTGAGAGGCGTGTGTGCGCAAACGACCGGATTCGAATCAGGGAACGGAGCGAAGCGGAGTGACCGTGGTTCGAATCCGGTCCCGTGCAAGGCGAGGTGCGAACGAGAGTGACGCCTTCACTCCTCCACGAACTCGACCCCTCGAATCTCGAACTGCGCACCTCCCATCTCGCTCTCGGTGACCTCGACCGTCCAGCCGTGGGCCTCCGCGATCCGCTGGACGATGGTCAGGCCGAACCCGGTGCCCGAATCGTTGGTCGAGAAGCCGGCGGAGAACACGTCGTCCCGGTCGTCCTCGGGGATTCCCGGCCCGTCGTCGGCGACGTAGAAGCCGTCGTCGTCGAGCGGGCCGATTCGGATCGCGACGTCGGGGCCAGCGTGCTCCACACTGTTCCGAACGAGGTTCTCGAACAGCTGCTGGAGCTGTCCCCGATCGGCCTCGACGACGCGGTCGAGGTCGGCGAGGAGCCTCGCCGTCTCCGTCTCGACGTTGCGCCAGCAGTCGCGGGCGAGCACGCCGAGCGTGATCGGTTCCAGTTCCGCCGCCTCCTCGCCCTCGCGGGCCAGCGTGAGGAGGTCGTCGATCAGCACGCTCATCCGCTCGTGGGCGCTCGCCACCTCGTCGAGGTGGTCGCTGTCGCACTCCTCGCTCGCGAGTTCCAGGCGTCCCTCGGCGACGTTGAGGGGGCTCCGGAGGTCGTGGCTCACGACGCTGGCGAACTCCTCGAGGCGCTCGTTCTGTCTGGCGAGTTCCCGCTCGTGACGCTTGCGCTCCGTGACGTTCTGGGAGACGGCAATCCCGGCGCTGATCTCGCCGTCGTCGCCGTGGACCGGCAGTGTCTGGATCCGGTAGTGCTCGCCGTGGAACTCCTGTTCGAAGGTGTGGGTCTCCCCCGAGAGCGCCTCGCGGTAGTAGTCCACGAGTTCGTCGGCGCGTTCCTCCGGAAAGAGGTCGTGGGCGGTCGCGCCCTCTATCTCGTCGGGTGAGTGTCCGAAAGCGTCCAATTCCGTACCGCCGGCGAGGACGTACCGGAGGTCCTCGTCGAAGAGGAAGACGGCCCCGTCGGGGAAGTTGTCGACGAACGTCCGGTAGCGTCGTCGGCTCTCGCGGAGCGCGCGCTCGCGGTCGATCCGGGAGAGCGCCTCCTCCGTGTTCGCGGCGAGCGTCCGGGCCAGCGTCACGTCGGCCTCGTCGAACGCCGCCGGTTCGGTCGCCGCGACGTACATCACCCCGTGATCGCCGAGTGGAAGGATGATCTCCGCCCCGAACGCGGTGTCGTCGTTGTAGCGATCCGGTTCGGTCGAGACGTCTTCGAACACTCGGACCTCGTCTTCTTCGAACGCCGCCCACGAGAGACTCTCGCCGGGTTCGTAGACGGGAGGTTCGCCGATCACGTCGAGGGCCGCTTCGGTGATCGCCGTGGGGACGAGGGCGTCGCTTTCGGCGTCGTACAGGTAGACGCTGTTTATCGAGAGGCCGAGGACGTCCCGAGCGGTCTCGACCGCGTGTTCCGCGACCGCCTCCTGCGTGGCCGCCCCCATCAGTTTCCGCGTGGCCTCGTGGAGCGCCTCGATGCGGCGCTCGCGCTCCCTGCGATCGGTCACGTCCTGGAACTGCGAGAAGATGGCGCGCACGTCGCCGTCGTCGTCGGTGATGACGTGGTTGTACCACTCGCAGACGATCAGCTCGCCGTCCTTGCGGACGTTCTCGTCCACGCTGTGGTAGCCTCCCTCGGCGTTGGCCAGCGCCGACGTGACCGCGTCGACGTCCTCGTAGCTGTCGTCGGTGACGAGGTACTCCCACGTCTCTCCGCGGAGCTCCGCTTCGGTGTAACCGAGGATCTCTTCGGCGGCGTCGTTGACGCCGACGATCCGGAACTCGCTGTCGTACTCGACGACGCCCAGCGGCGACTGCTCGACGAACATCGAGAGGCGCTCCCGGTTGGCCTCGAGTTCGGTCCGGGAGTGGTACTCCTCGACTGCGGTCGCGACTCGCTGCGCGAGCGTGGCGTGCGCTCTGGCTCCCTCCTCCCACTGGAGGTAGTCCGTGACGCCCGCGGCGATGGCGTCGCTGGCGACGTCCTCCGAACCGTCGGCGACGAGGAGGACGACCGGAAGGTGTGGGTAGGACTCGCGGACGGCGTCGAGTAACTCGATCCCGGTCCGGTCGGGAAGCGTGTACGTCGAGACGACACAGTCGTGGTCGTCGTCGAGAGTCTCCAGCGTCTCGTCGAGGCCGGTCGCCGTCTCGACGGCGAATCGATCGTCCGCTCGTTCGAGACCGGACGCGACCCGCTCCACGGACTCCGGATCGCCGACGTGGAGGACGTGTATCGTCTCGGTCGGTGCGCTCATCGTGAGTGATGAGAGAAACGGCGCGTGAGACGTATAAGTCTCGGGGGGTGTGACGGCGTGCCAGTATCGCCGTCCCGGACGGTCTCCGCGTCGGAATCCTTAGGACGGGCGACACCCGATACGTCCGTATGCGCCTGTTCCGGTCGGACGAACTCCTCGGTATCGCCCGGGAGACGATGGACTTCGTCCTCGAAGCCTGCGAGGAGACCCACCCCGACGAGTACATGGGCTTTCTCCGCGCGGACGACGCCCGCAAACTCGACATCGACCGCACCGGACAGGTGATCACCGACGTCCTCGTCATCCCCGGCACAGTGTCGAACCCGGTCAGCGCGACGGTGAAGACGAGTATGAAGCCAAACGACGTGCAGTCGGTCGGGTCGGTCCACTCCCACCCGAACGGCGTCCTCCGACCGAGCGACGAGGACCTCGCGACGTTCGGACAGGGCGACGTCCACATCATCGTGGGTGCACCCTACGGGCGGGGCGACTGGCGGGTGTTCGACAACCGGGGCGAACCGACGACGCTCGACGTCCTCGACGTCGACCTCCCGGAGGAGCAGTTCTTCGATTTCACACAGGCGGACATCGACGCGGAACTGGCTGCCGAGGGACGCCGCCGGGGTGTGGTCGACCCCGACTTGGACGACTACGACGACGACGGCGGCGGATTCCTCTCGTGGTTTCGGTGAGCGTCAGGTCCCGTCGCCGTCGGGGGTGCCGTCGTCCTCGTCCGGGGGCGTGTCGTCGCCGTCGCCGTCCGACACGTGTCGGGCGCGCGCCGCCGCCACCGTCTCCTCCAGGTGGGACGAGGCGTCGGCGGCGTAGGCCTCCAGTTCGTCGATGCCGACGACGGTGTCGGCCGCGTCGAGGCGGCGCTCGAACCGCTCCAGCATGCCCTCCGAGAGCTCCTCGTCCGATCGCTTCCCGGTCGCGACGCCGCTGGTGACGATGGCCTGGATACCCTCCTCGACGGTCAGATCCACGTCGACGACGTGGTCGGTCGAGACGTGCAGGACGTAGCCGCCCATGACGGGGTTGGGAGCCATCGGCACGAACAACGTGACCATCTCCTCGTGGCTCGCCGCCTCCTCCACCACCCGCGGCGTGTCGGCGGTCAGGAAGCCGAACGCGTACGATCCTTCGACGGGGAACTCGACCAGTTTCACCTCTTGGAAACTGTCGGTGTCGCTGTCCAGCAGCAGGCCGCTCATCTCGTCGATACTCCGGTAGAGCGAGCCGACACCCGGGAGTCGGGCGAGGAGCGTATCGAAGAAGGTGGCGAACCCGGACCGATCCGGGCGGCGCTCGGCCACGGCGCCGATGCCGAAGATGGCGCCGAGGAGCGCCCCCACCGCGACGACTTTGAGTACCGCGTCGGAGGCCGGCTGGACGCCCGTGACGGACGTGAGCACGCCGACGACGGGGTCGAGTTGCTGTGAGACGAAGTCGACGACGACACCGAGGATGAGGAGGGTGACGATGAGCGGAAGCGTGACGGCGGCCCCGGTGATGAAGGCCTGCCGGGCGAACGCCCGCGGGCCGCCGTACTCGTCGAATTCGTCCGATCGCTTCGGGCGGTCCGAGCGGTCCGATCGACCCATACGGGCCGATGGGCGCCGCCGACTCAAAAGCGTCGGGGACACCCCCTCGCGGGCGTCGCGACAGCCTTTACTCCCGGCGTGCTGGACGGTATCGCATGTCGGGACACGCACAGACGCTCCGCCCGTTCCTGTCTCGGGCGGTACGGCTGTATCCGGACCGCGAACTCGTCGCTCGGACCGGCGAGGGCGTCGTTCGGCACACGTACGACGAGTGCGCCGATCGGGTCGGCCGCCTCGCGAACGCGCTTCGGGCGGCGGGCGTCGGCCACGGTGACCGCGTGGGGACGCTGTGCTGGAACCACGACCGGCACTTCGCGGCGTACTTCGCCGCCCCCGAACTCGGCGCACAGTTGCACACGATCAACCCCCTTCTCCCGGCCGACGACGTCCGACGGATCGTCGAGAGCGCCGGCGACCGGGTCGTCATCGTCGACGCCTCGCTCGCCGACGCGTTCGCCGAGGCGTACGACCCCGACGCCTTCGCGAGCGTCGAGCAAGTGGTCGTCGTCGGGTCGGCGGCGCCGGACCTCCCGGTCGAGACGACGGCGTACGACGACTTCGTCGCGGGCCACGCCGCCGCCGTCGACGCTCCCGACCTCACCGGAGACGACCCTGCCGGCCTGTGTTACTCCTCGGGGACGACCGGCGACCCGAAGGGCGTCGAGTACACCCACCGGATGCTCTGGAGCCACACGATGGCGATCATGACGCCGTCGGGTCTCGACATCGCCGATCGGGACGTCGTCATGCCGGTCGTCCCGATGTTCCACATCAACGCTTGGGGGCTTCCCTACGCGGCGACGGCGGCGGGCGCGAAACACGTCTACCCCGGGCCGTCGCCCGACCCCCAAGACATCGTGGACCTGATCGACCGCGAGGGTGTCACCCTCACCGCGGGCGTCCCGACGGTCTGGCTGGGCGTCCTCGACCACCTGTCTGACCACCCCAACCCCGAGGCGGCGCTCTCGACGCTCGATCGGATCGTCGTCGGTGGCGCCGCCCCACCCGAACGGCTGCTCCGCGCGTTCGACGATCACGGCGTCGAGGTGCTCCACGGGTGGGGGATGACCGAGACGTCGCCCGTCGGCGCAGTCTCCCACCTCAAACCCGGCCTGCGCGACGCCGACTACGACCGCCGCGTCGCGAAGCGGGCAAAACAGGGGCTCGTCCTCCCCGGTCTGGAGTTCGACGTCGTCGACGATTCGGACGACGCCGTCCCGCACGACGGCGAGTCGATGGGCGAACTACTGATCCGTGGCCCGTGGGTCGCGACGGAGTACTACGAGTCCGAGGGTGACGACGCCTTCGAGGGGCCGTGGCTCCGCACCGGCGACGTGGTGACGGTCGATTCGGACGGCTATCTCGAACTCGTCGACCGCGCGGACGACGTCATCAAATCGGGCGGGGAGTGGATCTCCTCGCAGGCGGTCGAGAACGCGATCATGGACCACGAGTCGGTCCGCGAGGCGGCGGTCGTCGGCGTCCCCCACGAGCGGTGGGGGGAGCGGCCGGCGGCGTTCGTCGCCGCCGACGCCGACCCCGCCGACCGCGACGCCCTGGTCGACTCGCTGTGCGACAGAATCCGGGCCGACTATCCCGACTGGTGGGTGCCCGACCGGGTCGAGTTCGTCGAGTCGGTGCCGAAGACGGCGACCGGGAAGTTCGACAAGGTCGACCTCCGGGGGCGCTTCGAGGGGGCGCTCGACGAGCGGGTGGACGCGGCGCCGCCCGAGGGGGCGGAGTGACGCCGTCGGCGCGAAAAAACACTTACCGCCCGCCGGAGAAGCCCCGCCCATGCGACCGCGGGTTACCCTCCCCGTCCTGCTCGGCCTCGCGCTCGTGACCGCGGGGTGTGTGGGCACGCCGACGGAGGAACTCACCACGACGTCCACCGACGGCTCGCCCGGATCGGCGACGGCCACGCCGACCGGCACCGTCGACTTCCCGGACGGGCCGAAGGACCAGCCGGCCCGCCCGTCGGCGCCCGACGAGTCGAGCGTGCGCGAGTACGTCCGGACCCACGAGTACCGCTACGCGTACAACTCCCTGTGGATCAACGCGTACACCGACGTCACCCTCGACTGTCGCGTCGACGACGTGAGCCGGCGTTCGTGGGGGTACGAGGCCGTCGTCACGTGTACCGGCTACTCGAACACCGACGTCCCCGAGAACGCGACGGCGACGCCGGGACCACACGCCGACTGGTTCACGCAAACGTATCGCTACCGCGTGAGCGACGGGGCGACCGAGCGTATCCGGATCGAGAACCGCGATCCGGTTTAGGACCGCCGCGGGCTGTCGGGCGCGAGCGCGTCGTCGTAGATGATCGTATAGAGGTCGACCAACTCCTCGCGAGTCGGCTTCCGTGGATTGTTGTCCGGCGATCCGGAGTCGATGGCGTCCTGTGCCATCTCGTCGACCACGTCGAGGTACGCCTCCCGAGACGGCACCTCGCCGAAGTCGTCGAGGTAGCCGGTGAGGTCGACGTCCTCGCACAGGCGGAAGACACCGTCGACGGCGGCGTCCGCCGCCTCTCTGGTCGTGTCGTCGTCGGCGGCGACGCCCAGAATCCGTGCAATCTCGGCGTACTTCTCGGGAGCGGCCATCGCGGAGAAGTCGACGACGTAGGGGAGGATGAGGCCGTTCGCCAGCCCGTGCGGGATGTGGAGTTGTGCGCCGAGCGGACGAGCCAACCCGTGGACGAGTGCGACCGAGGCGTTGGTGAACGCCTGTCCCGCCTGGAGTTGCCCGACCATCACGTCCGCGCGGGCCGCCAGGTCGTCGCCGTTGGCCCACGCGACCGGCAGCGAGCGGACGATTCGCTCCATGGCTTCCTCGGCGTAGCCGTCGGGGACGCCGTAGGACTTCACCGACACGTACGCCTCGATGGCGTGAGTCAGGGCGTCGATACCCGTGAAGGCGGTGTGGCTCTTGGGGAGTGACACCGTGAGTTCCGGGTCCTCGATGGCTACGTCGGGAACGACGTTCGCGGAGACGACGAGGAACTTCGTCGACGTCGACTCGTCGCTGACGACGACGGAGCGGGTCGCCTCGCTCCCGGTGCCGGCGGTGGTGTTGACGGCGATCAGCGGCGGCGTCGGTTCGGGGACCCCCTCGTAGCCCGCGCGGTCGACGCCGAAGTCGCGGATCGACCCCTCGTTGGTCGCGAGGATGCCGACGCCCTTCCCCGTGTCGATGGAGGACCCGCCGCCGAGCGTGACGATCAGGTCACAGCCCTCCCGGTCGTACAGGTCGTGTGCCGCCTCGATGTTCTCGACCGTCGGGTCGGGGCGGACGTCGGTGTAGACGACCGAGTCGACGCCCGCGGCCTCGAGGGCGTCGACGACCGTGTCGCCGTGGAACTCGAAAATCTGTTCCGTGGCGACGACGAGCGCCGTGTCGCCGTACCGGGCGGCGTGGCCGCCGACCGTCCCGACCGCGCCGGCTCCGAGTTCGATCCGACTCGGCGAGACGACCGTCCGCGTCTCCCGTGCGAGTACGGTGTCGTACATGACAGGCTCGAAATGGGCGGTCGCGGTCTTATAGCCTCGGCCGACGACGCCGGGATCGAAGGGTTCTCCACGCCGGCCGCCGTTCCGGACGTATGCCACAGGTCACTGTCGAGGCCGTCGAGACGGTCGGCACGCGGACCGCCGCGCTCGAACTCCGGACGCCCGAGGGCTTCGTCGCCGACCCCGGCCAGTTCGTCTTGGTTCGGGCGACCGTCGACGGGGTGGAGGAAACCGGCTACTACACGCTCTCCTCGCCCGGCACCGACGGCACCATGGAGGTCACGGTCGAGTACGTCCCCGAGGGGACGCTCGCGCCGTGGTTGGCCGACCGGTCCGCCGGCGACACGATCGAGATCGAGGGGCCCTTCGGCGACGTGCGGTACACGGGCGACGGGCCGGTCGTCGTCCTCGCGGAGGGGCCGGGCATCGGCCCCGCGGTGGGCATCGCCGAGCGTGCGACCCGCGCGGGCCACGACGCGGCCGTCGTGTTCTGGGGCGAGGACCCGCCCCACGGCGACCGCCTCGACGCCCTCGAAACCGAGGGTGCCACCGTGAGCGTCGTCGGGTCGCTCGACGAGGCGGCCGACACGCTGGCCGAGACCGGCGGAACTGTGTACGTCTTCGGCTTCGAGTCGTTCGTCAGGGACGCCAAGACCGTCGCCGAGGCCGTCGGCGTCGCCGACGAGGACCTCCGCGCCGAGAGCTTCGGCGCGCGGTAACTACCACGCCGCCTCGAGGACCGCACGCACGTCGTCGACGGTCGGATCGAGACCGGTCGGCACCGTCGCCAAGAGCGAGTCGGCGACGATCCGTTCGGCGTGCTCGTCGAGGTCGGAGCGCGAGAGGCTGTCGATCGCTCGGAGTCGCGACGGTAATCCGAGGTCGTCTCGGACGCTCGCGACGGCGTCGACGACCCCCTCACCGACCACGTCGTCGGGGGCGTCCGTGGCGACGCCGAGCGCCTCCGCGAGGAGGTCGCGCCGCCCGTCGACTTCCTCGAAGAGGTATCGCAGGACGTGGGGTGCGATGACGCCGTGGACGACACCCTGGTGGACGTCGTACCCCTGAGAGAAGCCGTGACCGAAGGCGTGGACGATGGAGAGTTTGAACGCGCCGGGCGTCGAGACGCCGTACTGGACACAGACGATTCCCGCGAGAACCTCGTCCAGTCGGTCGGCGTCCATCGGGTCCTCGCGGAGCGTCGGGAGCCCCGACCGGAGGAGACGGAGCCCCCGGGCCGCGGTGCCGTCGGTGATCGGCGTCGAGTTGCGGGTGTACAGCGCCTCGATCCCCTTGTCGAAGCCGTTCATCGCCGACGCGGTCAGGACCGACTCGGGCGTCGTCCGGAAGAGGTCGGCGTCGTAGCACAGCGCCGCGGGCATGAGGCGGTCGTCGGCGAGGCCGCCCGTCCGCGGTCTCTCGCGGTCGGGATCCGGGCCAAAGGTGACGCCGGCGACGACCGACAGGTCCGCGCCCGCGAGCGTCGTCGGCACGGCCGCGAGGGGGAGGGGATCGTCGTCCCCGACCGACAGGCTCGCCTCGTCGATCGCTCGGTCGGCGGCCGCCTCGGGGTCGTCCCGGGTCGCGAGCGTCGCGATGGCCTTCGCGACGTCGAGCGAACTCCCGCCCCCGACGGCGACGAGCGCGTCGGCGTCGACCGACCGAGCGTGGGCCGCGCCCGCGGCGGCCGTACGGACGTACTTCCCGGGTGTCGTCCCGTCGAAGACGCCGACGAGACGGTCCCCCAGCCCGGTCCGGACGGGGTCCATCACGGCGTGCGTCGAACCGACGGTGGTGCCACAGACGACGAGAACCCGTTCCCAGCCCCGGTCGGCACACGCCGCGCCGAGGTCGTCGACAGCGCCGGGGCGACAGTGGATCGTCCCCGGCCGATACGCGAACGCGAACCGCTGCCGGCCGTCGTCGTTCATGTCCCTACCAGCGCCGGTCGGAGGATAAGGGTTACCGCGCCGCCTCGATCTCGTCCAGGACGTCGGCGTCCTCGATACTGCTCATGTCTCCCAGGTCCTCGCCCCGGTACACCGACTCGATGGCCCGGCGGATGATCTTCCCGCTCTGGGTCTTGGGGAACGCGTCGACGAACAGCACCTCTCGGGGTCGGAACGGCTTGCCCAGTTCCTCGCCGATGGTCTCGCGGACCTCCTCCCGGAGCCCGTCGCTCTCCGTGACGCCCTCCTCGACGACGACGTAGCAGACGACGGCCGTGCCGGTCGTGTCGTCGGGGACGCCCACGGCGGCCGCCTGGTTCACGTCGTCGTGTTCCATCGCCGCCCCCTCGACCTCCGCGGGACCGACCTTGCGCCCGGCGACGTTGAGAGCGTCGTCGGCGCGCCCGTGGAGGAACCAAAAGCCCTCCTCGTCCTTCTGGGCCCAGTCGCCGTGGTCCCAGAGATCCGGCCACGTGCTCCAGTACTCCTCGAGATAGCGCTCGTCGCCGCTCCACAGCGATTTGGTCATGCTCGGACAGGAGTCGCGGGCGACGAGGTAGCCCCGGTCGTGGCCGTCGACGATGGAGTCGCCCTCTCGGTCGACGATGTCGATGTCCATCCCCAGTCCCGGGCCGCCGAGCGTGCAGGGCTTGAGCGACTGGATCGGCATGGGCATCAGGAAACACCCCATGATCTCAGTCCCGCCCGAGATGTTGATGATGGGCGTCGACCCCCCACCGACCTCCTCGAAGAACCAGAGCCACGACTCGGGGTCCCAGGGCTCGCCCGTCGACCCCAGGATCCGGAGCGTCGAGAGGTCGTACCCCTCGATCCACTCGTCGCCGTGCTTGCGGAGGGCACGGATCGCGGTCGGCGAGATGCCGAACTGCGTGACGCCGTGGTCGTCGATCAACTGCCAGAAGCGATCCGGCTTGGGGTGGTCCGGCGCGCCCTCGTACATGACGACCGTGCCGCCGTGGGCGTGCGTGCCGATCAGCGACCACGGCCCCATCATCCACCCGATGTCGCTGACCCAGAAGAAGCGGTCCGAGGGCTTGAGGTCCATCCCGAAGTACACCTCCTTGGCCGCCTGCAGCAGCGCGCCGGCGTGGGTGTGGACGATCCCCTTCGGCTTGCCCGTCGTTCCCGAGGAGTAGAGCAGCATCGACTCGGCGTCGGAGGGGAGCGACCGCGTCTCGAACTCGGGGTCGCGGTCGCCGACCGCGTCGGTCCATCGCTCGTCGCGGGCGTCGTCCCACGGCACCTCGCCGGCCTCGACGAGGCCGAGGCGGTCGAAGACCACCGTGTGTTCGACGTGGCCCGCCTCCTCGATTGCGGCGTCGGCGTCACCCTTCAACAGGACGTGACTGCCCCGGCGGTAGAACCCGTCGCCCGTGAACAGCACCGTCGGTTCGGCGTCCGCGATGCGGGTCGCCGCGGCGTCGACGCCAAAGCCCGAGAACACCGGGACGGCTACCGCGCCCACCTTGAAACAGCCATAGAGGATGGAGACCACCTCGGGGATCATGGGCATGTACAGCGCGACCGTGTCGCCGACGCCGACGCCGCGGGCGTCGAGGTAGTTCGCGACCCGGTTTGCCTGTCGGCCGAGGTCGTGGTAGGTCAGTTCGCGGACCTCGCCCGTTTCGCCCTCCCAGATGCAGGCGACCTTGTTTCGGGTCTCGGCGTCGGGAGCGGCGTGCCGGTCGAGGGTGTTGTGGGCGGCGTTGAGGCGACCGCCGGGGTACCAGTCGGTGAACTGTGGGCCCTCGGCGTCGTTCCGGACGGCGTCGTACCCCTCGTTGAACTCGATGTCGAGGTAGTCGACGAGTTCGTCCCAGAACCAGTCGACGCCGGATCGTGGCTCGCCCGGCACCGAGGTCGAGGTTCGCTCGATCAACTCGTCGTAGTCGTCGATATCGTACGTCTCCATGAAGTCGTGGACGTTGGTCGACTCGACGAACTCCCGGGACGGATGATAGACGACCGACTCCGTCCGTTTCTCTCGCTCGGCGGGCATGTCCCGAACTGTACCCCGTCAGGGTAATAGGTTTTCGTCTACAGATAAGCAAGGCGAGTGCCTCGGGGCTTGACCCCGAGGCGGTTCACCCGAACGCGTCGGCGGTGAAGCCGTCGTCGACGGTCAGGACGCTCCCCGTCGTGTAACTCGCCGCGTCGCTGGCGAGGTAGATGGCCGCACCGACGATCTCCTCGGGATCCGCCATCCGACCGTGGGTCGTCCGGCGGGCGATCTCTTCGTTTCGATCGGTCCCCTCGTCGTACGTGCCCTGGGTCTGTTCCGACCGGACGAACCCGGGCTTGATCGCGTTGACCCGTATCTCCGGCCCGAGTTCCTTCGCCGCGACCCGGGTGAACGAGTCGATCCCCCCCTTCGCGGTCGTGTAGGGCACGAGGTCCGGGATGGCGAGGTCGTTCGAGATGGAGGAGATGGGGAGGATCGCCCCCTCCTCGATCGCCTCGGCGAAGACCTGGACCGCGCGGTAGGTGCCGTCGAGTTGTACGTCGAACACCGCCTGCCACTCCTCCTCGGTGCCGTCCGAGAGCGCGGTTCGGGCGATGTAGCTCTGGGAAGTGATCAGGATGTCGATCCCACCGAGTTCGTCGACGACGGTCTCGCGCAGGTCGACGAGCGACTCCCGGTCGGTCACGTCGCAGGTCGCCTCGACGGTGTCGGCCCCGAGCTCCCGGAGGTCGGCTGCCGTCTCCGCGACGTCCGCCGCGGTCCGACTCGTCGCCACCACGTCCGCGCCGTCGGCCGCGAAGCCACGCGCCAACGCCCGTCCGATCCCGCTCGTCCCGCCGATGACGACGGCTCGCTTCCCCGCCACCGTCACCGGCGTGTGGTCGTACGTACCCATACGCCACCGGTCACGAGTCGGGGACTTAGCCCTGACGACGGCCGCCAGCAGTAACCCTTTAGTACGGTCTGTCGGAACCTGACGCCATGCTTTGGGAGAACACCGAGCACTCGGCGAGCGAGGCCACCCTGCAGTACACGATGGAGCCAAAGGAGTTCGAGAACCGGTTTCTCCCGTACGACGTGCTGACGAACCTCGCACACGTCACGATGCTGAACCGGCAAGGGTTTCTCACGGACGACGAACTCGCCGACCTCCGGGCGGCGCTGACCGACATCTACCACGAGGCCGAGGAAGTCGAGGGCGAGGACGTCCACACCTTCGTCGAGGAGCGGGTGACCCGGCGGACGGAGGCGGGCAAGAAGATGCACCTCGCCCGGTCGCGCAACGACCAGGTCTTCGTCGACACGCGCCTGTTCATGAAGGACGCGACCATCGACCTCGCGGGCCGGATCCTCGACTTCGTCGACGCCCTCGACACCTTCGCGGCGGAGAAGAACGTCCTGATCCCGGGCTACACCCACCAGCAACAGGCGATGCCGTCGTCGACGGGGCTGTGGGCGTCGAGTTTCGCCGACGCGCTGATCGACGACCTGAAGACCCTCCGGGCGACCTTCCGGATCGTCGACACCAACCCGCTCGGGGCCGCGGCCTCCTACGGCACCAGCCTCGATATCGACCGCGACCTGACGACCGAACTGCTCGGTTTCGCCGACAAACAACACAACCCGGTCTACTGCTCGAACCGCGGGAAACAGGAGCTACAGTTGCTCCAGACGCTGGATCTGGTGATGCTCGACGTGCAGAAACTGGCGGAGGACCTCATCAACTTCTCCGAGGACCAGCAGTTCTTCGAACTCCCCGACGAGTACTGCACGGGCAGCAGTATCATGCCCCAGAAGCGCAACCCCGACATCCTGGAGTTGGCGCGGGCAAAAGCCGAGGAGGTGTCGGCCGCGAAGGAGGCGATCCGGCGGATCATCGGCAAACTCCCGAGCGGCTACAACCGCGACAGCCAGCGGACCAAGAAGCACCTCATCGAGTCGGTCGACACCGTCCGCGCGACGGTCGACATCCTCACGCCGCTCATCGAGGAACTGGAGCTCTCCGAGGAGTTCACGGTCGACGAGGGCATCTTCGCCGCCTACACCGCCAACAAGAAAGTCGAGGAGGGGATGGCGTTCCGCGACGCCTACCACGAGGTGAAGAGCTCCGAGGAGTACGAGGTGCACTCGGAGGTGGCCGAGCCGACACGCCAGCCACTCGGCGACCAGCGGGCGTTCTGGCGCGACGAGCGCGAGCGATTCGACGACGTGGCCGACCGACTGCTCGTCGAGTGAGCCCTACAGCGTGTGTTCGTCGTCGCCCTCGTTCCGGATGGCGGGGTCCTGTTGGTCCTCGACGACCTGCGTGAACAGGTCCTCGTCGGCCGGCCCGGTCGTCGACTCCTCGGTCGTGTAGGCCGACACGCCCAGCGAGAGCAGTTCCTCGACGGCCTGATCGCGGTTGATGAACTCCCCTTCTTCGACGAGTTGGCTGATCTCGATGTCGACGTCGTCCGGTAACGAAATCTCGGCGGTAGGCATACGCGATGGTGACGAGTTCCCCGGATATAAAAACCCGGTTCCGATCGGGTCGCCGCGGCCGAACGTGTTCGTGGTGAGGGCGACGGAGCGTGGGCCCGTAGCGGCGGGTATGTCCACCGTCCCCGGAGCGGTCGATACGGACAGCCAGCCACCGCTCTCGATCCCACTCCGTCACTTCGTCGTCGCGCTGGGCTTTCTGCTCGCGGGTGCGGGACTCGGGGTCGCCGACGCCCTCGGTGTGGCCCCCGGTCTCGCGCGACTCGCACACCTCCACCTCCTGCTCGTGGGCTTCGTCTGTCTCACCATCGCCGGCGCGATGACGCAGTTCGTTCCGGTGTGGGCCGGGACGCCGCTCCACTCCCGGCGGCTTGCGCGGGTGCAACTGTGGTTCGTCGGCGTCGGCGTCGCCGGGTTCGCGGCCGCGTTGCTCGGCGGTCGACTCGGCGTCCTCCCGGTCTTCGGAGCCGCGATGCTCGCGGGGTTCTGGACGCTCGCGTACAACGTCGGCCGGACGCTCGGGTCGGCCCGCCCGCTCGACGTGACCGAGCGACACTTCGCGGCTGCGCTTGGCTTCTTCGTTTTCCTCACCGGCCTCGGGCTGGTGTTGGCCGTCGGGTTCGCGACGCCCCTCGACCTCCCGGTCGCCCGGACTCGCCTCGTCGCGGCCCACGCCACCCTCGCGGTCTTCGGAGCCGTCCTGACGACGGTGTTCGGCGCGCTCTACCAGCTCGTGACCATGTTCGGGCAGACCGAGTTCGACGACGCCGACCGCACCCTCCAGCGGATCGAGACGGTCGGCTACCCCCTCGGAGTGGTCGTCCTCGCTCTCGGCCGACTCGTCGGTTCGGCGGCCGTCGCTCGACTCGGGGGTGTCCTGGCGCTCGTCGGCGTCGCCGCCTTCTCCGTCGTCCTCGTCCGTCGCCTCCGGAACGCTCGCGCCGGCCGGACGCCGATGCTGGCGCGCTACGCGCTCCTCGCGCCGGCGTTGCTCCTGTGGCTCGCCGCCACCGTCCCGGCGTGGCTCCGGACGCCGCTCGCCGAGAGTGTCGTCTTCGGCGCGCCCGGGACCGGCCACTTGCTCGCGATGGTCGTCACGCTCGTCCTCGTCGGCACCCTGTACCACGTCGTCCCCTTCCTCGTCTGGGTCCACCGGTACAGTGACCTGCTCGGGTTCGAGGACGTGCCGATGATCGACGACCTCTACGACGACCGCCTCGAGACGGTCGACCTCGTCCTCGTCGCGGCCGGCGGCGCGGCCCTCGCCGGCGGCGACCCGGCCGGGCTGGGATCCGTCTCGCTGGTCGGTGGCGTCGTCCTCGCCACGGGACTGGTCGTCTTCGTGAGTAACCTCGCGCTCGTCGTGTGGCGCCACGCCCCCGAGTCGCTCTCCGGTGGGGCAGCCCCGGGACCGACCGACGACTGAGACGAGAGTCAGAACGGCGTCGTGGGGTCGTCGGCCGACACACCGGAGCCGTCGGTACCGGAGCCGACGCCCGTGTCGCCGAGCGTCCCAGTCCCCTCCGCCTCCGGTAGGCTGCCGTTCTCCCGGAGCGCCGACTCCATCTCCGCGAGTCGGCCGTTGATCCGCTCGCTCTCGCCGTGCATCGACGCGACTCGGACGCGGACGAGGTTGAACTCGTGGGCCGATCCCACGTCGTCGGCGTTCCACGCGCGGAACGAGGCGGTCGAGAGGGCGTCGCTCTGGGGACAGAACTCGGTCGTCGGCGTGAACTCCGCACGCAGGACCGATGGGTCGTCGGCGTCGACGGCGTAGCGGTAGCCCGCGGTCGGATGGCGGGTGTCGAGGTTCAGGCGCGCGAGGTTGTAACCGAAGGTGACGTCGTAGACGGTCCGCTCCTCGAAGCGCTCGCGAGTCAGTCGGTGGAAGGCGGCGTGGTCCCGGCCGGTCAGCACTTCGTGGCCGTCGAGGAAGGGTCCCGGCTGGGGGAGGTGGTCCGGTTCGAACCCGTCGTAGTCGTCGAAGTCGTCGTCGTCGCTCGACCAGGGGCGCGGGACGATGGTCATACGTCCCCTAGCGGTTCGGGATTCCTATCTTCGCTCACGAACCTGTTCGGGTTGCGTGGTGAACAGCCGTTCGACCGCCTCCGGCGAGCGCGAGTCGTCGTCCATCGCGTCGCGGGCCGGCGCGAGGACTCCGGCCGCGATGCGACCGGCCATGAGCGCCACGGTCCGTCGTTGCGCCGGCGTGAGGTCGTCGATCCCGGCCAGGGCCGTCGAGAGTTCGCGCCGTGCGACCTCGACGCCGAGGTCGTGGAGGCAGTCGTCGAGCGGTCGGTCGTCCGCAGTCGGCTGATCGCTCGTCACACCGTCCCGGTCGCACCCGGGGTCGATTGCTCGGCGTGCGGGCATCGTCAGGGGCGTGCCGTCGACGACTGACGGTCGGGGAGCGGTCCGTCGTAGTCCTCCGGAACGTACGAACACAGCGGGTCGCTCGCCAGCGGATCGCCGGTTTCGGCGTACGCACGCGACCGACTCCCGCCACAGACGCCGCGGAACTCGCAGGCACCGCACTTCCCGCCGAGGGCGTCCGGATCGCGCAGCGACGCGAACAGGTCCGACTCCCGGTAACAGTCGACGACGCTCGTCTCCCGGACGTTGCCGGCGGATTCGGGGAGGAAGCCTGAGGGGAACACCTCGCCGACGTGACTGACGAACGCGAACCCGTCGCCGGCGGTGATGCCGACCCGCCGACCGATCGCGTCCGCGGCCGCCCCGGTGTCGTTGTCGACCCCGTCTCGCCGACGCTGGAGCGCCACCCGCCGGTAGTGGGGCGCTTCGGTGGTCTTGATCCCGAACTCGGCTTCGGATTCGACCTCGACCAGCCACTCCATCACCCGCTCCGCACGCTCCGGCGAGACGGAGTCGAGGACGGCCCCGCGGCCGACGGGCACGAGGAAGAACACCGACCAGAGGACGGCCCCGAGGTCGTCGACCAGGTCCCTGATCGCCGGGAGTTGCTCGACCGTCTCGGCACAGACGGTGGTGTTGATCTGGAGGGGCAGGCCGGCGTCGCGGGCCGCCTCGGCCGCCCGGATCGTGGCGTCGAAACTGCCGGGTTCACCGCGGAACTCGTCGTGGGCGGCCCGGGAGCCGCCGTCGACGCTCACCGCGAGTCGGCGCGCACCGGCGTCGGCGAGCGCCTCGACTCGGTCGGGTGTCAGCGATGCCGTGCCGCTGGGTGTGAGCGTCATCAGAAGTCCCAAGTCGGCGCCGTAGTCGACGAGTTCGACCGTGTCGTCCCGGGCGAGCGGGTCGCCACCCGAGAGGACGACAAGTTGGTTCTCGCCGAACCGACTCGCGTCGTCCAAGAGCGCCTTACCCTCCGCGGTCGTGAGTTCGTCGGGGTGGCGCTCGGGCTGGGCGTCGGCCCGGCAGTGTTTGCAGGTGAGTTCACACGCCCGTGTGAGTTCCCACACGAGGACGAACGGCCGCCGGTCGGTGTCGATGCCGTTCGGGTGCATCTATCGGTAGACGCGGCTGACGTAGCCGCCACAGCCACACTGGTCGATGTACTCGACGGTCGCGTCGAACTCCTCGTTGAGGATCGGGTAGAGGTAGTCCTTCGGGTGACCGTGGTCGGCGTGAGTCACGAGGTTGACGTGGGTCCCGGTCGCGGTGGCGCCCACGGCATCCAGGGCCTCCTCGACGACGAGGGACCGGTCCTCGGCGTGGTCCGGTCCTTCGAGGTTCGCCGACCAGGACGTGTCGTGTTCCGTCTCGGGGTCGTCGTGTTGGCTCATACCCGAACGGAGGCGATCCGGGAGCCAAAGGTATCCCCCGAACACGTTCGGTGCGGTGCCCCCGGTCGTCCTTGCATCCGCCCGGGACTCCGATCAGTCGGGGTCGGCGTCCGTGTCGGTGCCGGCGACGGCTTCGACGTGGTCGAACTGCGCCTCCAGTTCCCGACGGCGCTGTCGCTTGATGATCGTCGCGTCGAGCATCTCGCCCACCAGCGCCACGTCGAGGGCGAAGTCGGTCGTCGCTTCGAGGACGGTGCTGCCCCCCTCGTCCTCGTGGAGGTGGTAGACGGTCCGCATCGACTCGAAGATGCCCTCGCGTTGCTCGTAGGCGAGGACGGCGTCCGGGCCGTCGACGCGTTCGAGCGTCAGTTCGATGGTGGCGATACCGACCCGGTTGGTGATGCGAATCTCGTCGCCGTCGACGCCGACCTCGTCGAATCCGGCGGCGAGCATGAACGGTTCGACGTCGGTCACGACGTCCCGGACCGCCGGCTCCGGGGCGTCGATCCTCCGCGAGACTGTGATCGATTCCATGTTCGGGACTCTCTCGCGAGGATGAAGAACCCCCGCCACCGTGACCCGCACGGCGAACCTGTTCGGGGGAACGCCCTCGGCGGCGGCGGTCGGAGCGATACGTATGTCTGGTGTCAAAACGTTGTTGGCAGAGACCGAGGCACCGTCGACCGTCGATCCGGCAGTGCTCGACGTCCGCGACTTGCCGCCGCCCCAACCGCTGAAGCGGACGCTGGAGCGCCTCGAAACCGACGACTCCGATCTGCTCGTGCAGGTGAACGACCGCGTGCCACAGCACCTGTTCCCGCGACTCGACGACCGTGGCTACGCCTACGACACCGTCGACGACGGCGACCGGGTCGTCACGGTAATTTGGGTGGAGTGAACGGCACCGTGCCCCCGATCCGTGGATTTTTATCGCCCGCCCGCCACCTGCCGGACGATGAAGGAATCCCTGATGGAGATCCTCTGTGATCCGCTCGACAAGAGCGATCTCGAACTCGAAGTGGACGAGCGGGACGGCGAGGAGATCATCGAGGGTCGGCTCGTCGGCACCGAGACGGGCGAGGTCTACCCCATCGAGGACGGCATCCCGAACCTCCTCCCACCGGACATGCGCGAGGAGTAGCGCCGACCGCGGTCGTGTTCGGATCGGACGTTGGGTACCGGCGCGGGGTGTCACACCCGTCTCCGTGGCGTACGACTCCCGAGTCGTGCTGTGCCGACGGTCGGGGACTGGGACGCTCGGCCGGACACGACCCGCCAGTCGGCCTGAAGCTTTTTCCCCCCCCGGCCCGACCGTCGTCGTGTGACTCCGGTGTTACTGGTCGAGTTGAACCGTGGGGCGCTTCACGACGTCGAAGCGCCGTCGGAGTTCGCCATCGGAGAGCCGTTCTCGGTCGAACTCCGGAACCACGGTGAGTCCGTCCACGTCCACGTCCGCGCCGACGAGGCGCTGTCCGCCGTCGCACGCATCGACACCGACGGCAACCTGTTCGTCGAGCGCGAGACGACCCAGTCCGTGCCGGTCGACGTTGAGGACGTCGGCTCGCCGGTGACGGGGACGCTCGAGATCTCGACCGGATACGGGGCCGAACGGCGGACCATCGAGGTGACGGTCGAACCCGACGGCGACGACGACGCGGTCGACGTCGACGAGACGCTCTCGCGACCGCCGGAGCCGGACGCCGACTCGGACTCACCGCCACTCGCCGACCGGCTCTCGCTCGGCGTCCCCAGTCGGCGCACCGTGGCCCTCCTCGCGGTCGGGGCCGCCGCCATCGTCGTCGCTGCCGCCGTCGCGGCGACCGTCCGGAGTCCGACGGTGTTGATCGGCGCGGGCGTCGTCGTCGGGGCGGTGCTCGTCGCCCTCGTCGCGGTGTTCGCGTGACGCCGTTCGTGCTCGTGGCTCGCGGCCGTATCTTCAACTATTAATGCCTCGACTGGGAACGGGGCGGTGATGACGCTGTCCGTGACCAACACCCTGACGGGCGACCGCGAGGAGTTCGAACCAGCGGGCGACGAGGTCCTGTTGTACGTCTGTGGGCTGACGGTCTCGGACGACGCCCACCTCGGCCACGCCCGGGTGTGGACGCACGCCGACGTGATGCACCGGTGGCTCTCCCACCGTGGCTACGACGTCCGCCACGTCGAGAACTTCACCGACGTGAACGAGAAGATCGTCGCGCGGGTCGGCGAGGCCGACCTCGGCGAGTCCGAACTCGACGTCGCCGAGGGGTTCGTCGGCTCGATCGTCTCCGATATGCGTGGTCTGAACCTGAAACGGGCGACGGTGTACCCGCGGGTCTCGGAGCACGTCCCCGAGATCATCGACCTCGTGGAGACGCTGATCGACCGGGGGTACGCCTACGAGACCGAGGGGTCGGTCTACTTCGACGTGACGGCGTTCGACGACTACGGGAAACTGTCGAACCAACGAGTGGAGGAGATGGAGGCCCAGGGCGAACCGGACGAGCGCTCCGAGAAGCGCAATCCGGCGGACTTCGCGCTGTGGAAGGCCGGCGGCGTCTCCCCGAGCGACGTGGCCGAACACCGTACGGACGACCGATCGGTCGGCGACGACGCGCCTTCGGGCGAGACGTGGGAGTCGCCGTGGGGCGAGGGGCGTCCCGGGTGGCACATCGAGTGCTCGGCGATGAGCACGGCCCACCTCGACGACACCATCGACATCCACGTCGGCGGTCACGACCTCGTCTTCCCCCACCACGAGAACGAGATCGCACAGAGCGAGGCGGCGACCGGCGAGCAGTTCGCGCGCTACTGGCTCCACACCGGTCTGCTGGAGACGGCGGGCGAGAAGATGAGCTCCAGCCTCGGCAACTACTTCTACGTCGCCGACGCCTTGGAGGAGTTCGGCCCGAACGTGATCCGTACGTTCTACTGCTCGACCAACTACGGGTCGAGCCAGACCTACAGCGAGGCGGCGATGAACGAGGCGAGGGAGCGCTGGGAGCGCCTCGAACGCGCCCACGAGACGGCGGTCGAGGCCTGCGATAGCGTCGATGCCCGGACGAAAGTCGAGGCCGACGACCTCCGGACGGCGGTCGACCGGACCCGCGAGGAGTTCGCGGCGGCGATGGACGACGACTTCGGGGTGCGCGAGGCGACGGCCGCGTTGCTGGAACTCGCCTCCGCGGTCCACCGCCACGTCGACGACGCGCCGTACGACTACGTCGGCCTCCGGCGGGCGGTCGAGACGTTCGAGGAACTCGGCGGCGACGCCCTCGGTCTGGAGTTCGGCGACGACGACGGGGGTGACGCCCGCCTCGCCGACGACCTGATCGAACTCGTCCTCGACGTGCGCGAGGCCGAACGCGACGCGGGCAACTACGAGCGTGCGGACGAACTCCGGGACGACCTAGAGACGCTGGGGATCACCGTCGAGGACGGCGACGAGGGAACGACCTACCGGTACTGAGGACCGGTCGTCGGTCGGCCCGCGGCGTCGACGCCGTCCCTCCTACGGTCGCGGCCCCGTGTACTCGTAGTACGTGACTTCCCTCGCACACCACGCACAGCCACAGCCGTAGTAGCCGCTCCGCCCCGTCAGGCGGTCGGGGTGGGTGACCTCGACGTTCCGCTCGAAGCGCTCCGCGAGGTCGTGGTAGCGGTCACACTCCCGCCAGAAGGACGCGCCAGCACTCGACACGGCGTAACGTATGACCGTGGAGGAATTAATCGGTTACGGCGACCGCGCGTCGTCTGGAGGGTCCTCCCGCGCGAACAGCCCGGTCCCCTCGGGGACCGCGAAGAGCCCCATCCTGACCCCCGCGTCGAGCCACCCGTAGCCGTAGGAGAAGGCGGCCAGCGCGTTCACGGGGTCGTCCGCCTCGCGGAAGTGACGGCCGTCGTTCAGATACGACTCGGCCATCTCCCGACACTCCCGGGCGGCGGCCCCAAGCGGCGTATCGGTCGGGGGGCGCGGTTCGGCGGCGTCGAGGGCGTCGGCGAGCATTCGCCCGTAGCGGTCGGTCTTCTCCTCGAGGTCCGCGGGCATGGACGGGGGTGGGCGGGCCGGCGACAAGAAGGTGTGGGGCTGGTGGGGCGATCGGGGCCACGCCCGACAACGCAAACTAAATGGGTCTCTCGACCCTACGACGAGTATGAGCGAGAGCGACGGCGCCGAACACCGGCGTCTCATCATCGCCGGGAGCGGGATCGCGGGACTCACGGCCGCCATCTACGCCGGCCGGTCGAACAACGATCCGCTGGTGTTCGAGGGCGACGAACCGGGCGGGCAGTTGACGCTGACGACGGAGGTCGACAACTACCCCGGCTTCCCGGAGGGCATCAGCGGCCCGGAACTCGTCAGCGACATGCGCGAACAGGCCCGGAAGTTCGGAGCCGACGTGGAGAACGGCGTCGTCGAATCGGTCGAGGTCGAAGACGACCCCGGCGTCGGCCACCGGTTCCGCGTCGTACTGACCAGCGGCGACGTCTACACCGCCGACGCGTTCATCGCGGCGTCGGGCGCGAGCGCCCGGACCCTTGGCATCCCGGGCGAGGACGAACTCATGGGCTACGGTCTCTCGACGTGTGCGACCTGTGACGGCGCCTTCTTCCGCGACGAGGAAATCGTCGTCGTCGGCGGCGGCGATGCGGCCTGCGAGGAGGCCGTCTTCCTGACGAAGTTCGCCTCGACGGTTCACCTGGTCCACCGGCGCGAGGAGTTCCGCGCCGAGGACTACTGGATCGACCGCCTGATGGACCACGTCGAGGACGGCGACATCGAACTCAAACTGAACACGGAGGTGACGGAGCTTCACGGCTCGCGGGAGGAGGGTGTCGAGGGTGTGACGATGGTTCACCACCCCGAGGGCCACCCGACCGACAAACCCGACGACCCCGACACCGAAGAGTTCGCGTTCGACGCGGGTGCCGTCTTCTACGCCATCGGCCACACGCCGAACACGTCGTATCTCGAGGGTCTGGACGTGGAGATGGACGACGAGGGGTATCTCGAAACCGCGGGTGGCGACGGCGGCGGCCAGACCGCGACGGGCGTCCCCGGCCTGTTCGGTGCGGGCGACGTGGTCGACTACCACTACCAGCAGGCGATCACCGCGGGCGGCATGGGCTGTAAAGCGGCCATCGACGCCGACGGCTACCTCGAGGATCTGGAGCGAGAACGGGCGGCAGCGGAGGAGCCCGCGGCGGCCGAGAGCGACGACTGACGGCTCACAGCAGACGGATCGCTTTCGTACGGAGGTCGTCGTAGAGGCTTCCGTCGTCGGCTATTCGTGACAACTCCTCGGTCGCGTCGCATTCGCCGAGCTGTTCGATGGCGGCTGCCCGCAGTTCTTTGTAATTTCCGCCGTCCGTCGCGAACCGATACAGCTCCGCCGCCGCCCCCTTCTCGCCCAGTTGTTCGATTGCTTCCCGACGGTGTTCCTTGCTGTTTCCACCGTCGTCCGCGATTCTGTACAGTTCGGTCGCGCCGTCCGTCATGGCCGACGGGTCGGACGCACACCATAATAAAGGTGCGACGGGGATCGCCACGATTCGGCGGCAACGCCCACGGCGTCCACAGAGTGGACCCGCCGTGACTACCAGATTCCCACACGCCCTTATACCGAGCGCCCCGAGTAGTGGCCATGGTCGACACCGAGACGTACACCGTTACGGGACCGAGCGGCGAGAGCGACGAGTTCGAACTCCCGGAGGGGTTGGTCGACACCCTCTCCGAACAGGGCGAGCGACCGCCCACGGTCGTCGCCGAAATCACGCTACTGGCCTTCGTCCAGCGATCCCACGCCATCGTCCACCACGCAGAGGGCGAGGTTCCGGAGGACCTCCGCGAGATCAACGAGACAGCCGAGGAACTGTTCGAGGAGCGGTTCGGCATGACCTTCGGCGAGGCGACGGGACACGACCACTAGACGAGCAAGAGCGGCACCATCGCCAGGACGCCGACGGCGAGGCCAACCGCGAGCTCGCGCCGGCCGCCACCGGGCAGATCGGCACCGATGTCGAGGGCTTCGGGGACGAACTCCGTGAGGACGAGGTAGATCATCGCGCCGGCGGCGAAGCCGAAGCCGACGGGGAGGAACTCGCGGGCCACCCGGACGAACAGATACGCGAGCACCGCACCGATGGGCTGTGGGAGGCTGGAGAACACCGCCCACCAGACCATCTTCCACTCCGAGACCCCGAGCGTGCGTAGCGGAATCGATATCGCGACGCCCTCGGGGACGTTGTGGATGGAGATGGCGATGGTCATGAACACCGCGAGCACGGGGACGACGACGCCGAACACGCCGATTGACGCCGTCCCTCCCTGCAGGCCGAGGTCGGCGAAGGAGACGCCGACCGCCACCCCCTCGGGAAAACTGTGGACGGTTAGCACACCCAGAATGAGCAGGAGTTTCCGGTAGTCTGCCTCCGCGTACTGCTTCGGGTGCACCTCGTACCCGTCGATGATCTCGTGGGCGACGACGACGAGGACGACGCCCGCGACGAGTCCGGGGATCAGTTCGAGTGGCGAGGCAGCCTCGGCCAGTCCCTCGAATACCAGGCCGAACACCGACGCCGACACCATGATCCCGGAGGCGAGTCCCCACAGCACTACGTTCCAGCGGTCGCTCACGTCGTCGACGAAAAAGAAGGGGAGCGCACCGAGACCGGTCGCGAGCGCCGTCACGAGGCCGGCGACGAAGACGAACGTGAGATTCGCGAGCAGCGTCATCGGAAGATGGCAGGGCGTCGATGCGGGTAAGCGTTATCACGAACCTGATATTTTTGGCACGCCTAAACGCCCGCGTCCGTCTCCCGTCGCGTTTATGCAGTCGCCCGTGGTACGGCCGAGGTGATGGGAGAGCTATCCGAACTGTTCGTCCCCGACCGGGTCGCCGTCGCCGGTGCGACGGAGCGCCGGGGGTCGGTCGGCCGGGCACTCGTCGAGAACCTGCAGGCCGGCTTCGAGGGCGACATCGTCCCCGTCAACCCGAACTACGACGCGGTGTGTGGTCTCCCCTGTGTCGACGAGGTGGGCGAGACGAACGCCGATCTGGCGGTGGTGGCGGTGCCGGCCGCGGCCGCGGTCGACGTGGTTCGTGACGCGGGCGAGGCCGGGATCACCGGCGTCGTCGTCGTCACGGCCGGGTTCGGCGAGGGTGGGGACGAGGGCGTCGAGCGCGAGCGTGCCCTCGAAGCCGTCGCGGCGGAGTACGACCTCGACCTCGTGGGCCCGAACTGTCTGGGCATCATCAGCACGCCGGTCGGGTTGAACGCTACGTTCGCCCCCGGCGGGTCGCCCTCGGAGGGGTCGATATCCCTCTGTAGTCAGTCGGGCGCGTTCGTCACCGCCGTCCTCGACTGGGCGGCGGACCACGGCGTCGGGTTCAAGGACGTGGTGTCGCTGGGGAACAAGGCCGTTCTCGACGAGTCGGACTTCGTGGCGTCGTGGGGCGACGACGACGGGACCGACGTGATCGTCGGCTACCTCGAGAGTATCGAGGACGGCCGCCGGTTCGTCGACGTGGCCAGCGAGGTGACTCGGGAGACGCCGGTCGTCGCCGTCAAGTCCGGCCGGACCGAGGCGGGGGCGCAGGCGGCATCCTCGCACACGGGGGCGATGGCCGGCCGGGACCGTGCCTACGAGGCGGGGCTTCGGGCGGCGGGCGTCATCCGGGCCGACAGCGTCCAAGACCTGTTCGACGCCGCGCGAATCCTCGCCGGCCAACCCCTGCCCGACACCGACGGCGTGGCGGTCGTCACCAACGCCGGCGGCCCGGGCGTGATGGCGACCGACGCCGTCGGCGACGGACCGCTCTCCCTCGCCGAATTCGGCGACGACACCCTCTCTCGACTCCGCGAGTTGCTCCCCAGCGAGGCGAACCCCTACAACCCGGTCGACGTCATCGGCGACGCCGACAACGAGCGGATGCGGGCGGCCGTCGACGCCGTGCTCGACGACGACGCCGTCGGCTCGGCCGTCGTCATCGCCGCACCCACCGCGACGCTCGACTACGACCGCCTCGCCGACGACGTTGTCGACCTCCAGTCGGCACACGACCTCCCGGTCACGACGTGTCTCATGGGTGGCGAGCGCGCCCGTCGGGCCGGGGGTGTCCTCGACGAGGCGGGGATTCCCAACTACTTCGACCCCGCACGCGCGGTCGGAAGCCTGGGGACGCTGTCGCGGTATCGGTCGATCCGTGAGCGGCCGGTCCGGGAACCGACGACCCACGACGTGGACCGGGAGGCGGCCCGAGAGGTGCTCGAACGGGCGCGTGACCGTGGCGCGACCCGTCTCGGCGTCGAGGCGATGGAGTTGCTCGACGCCTACGGCATCCCGACGCCCGCCGGCGAGGTGGTCGACTCCCCGACCGACGCGCTGACGGTCGCCGAGGCTATCGACGGCGACGTCGTCATGAAGATCGTCAGCCCGGACATCCTCCACAAGTCCGACATAGGCGGGGTGAAAGTCGGCGTCCCTCACGAGGACGTGTACGACGCCTTCGAGGATCTGATCACGCGGGCGCGCAACTACCAGCCCGACGCGACCATCCTCGGCGTCCAGGTCCAGGAGCGCGTCGACCTGTCGACCGGTGTCGAGACCATCGTCGGCACGAACCGCGACCCGCAGTTCGGTCCGCTCGTCCTCTTCGGCCTCGGCGGTATCTTCGTCGAGGTGATGGAGGACACCGCCGTCAGACTCGCGCCCGTCGCCGAAGCCGACGCGGACGGGATGCTCGACGACATCCAGGCCGCGCCGTTGCTATCCGGCGCACGCGGGCGAGACCCGGTCGACCGATCGGCGATCGCCGAGACGATCGGCCGCCTCTCGCAACTGGTCACCGACTTCCCGAGCATCCTCGAACTCGACGTGAACCCGCTGGTGGCACGACCCGACGGCGTGCAGGCCGTCGACCTCAGACTGACCCTCGATCCAGACACGCTATGAACACGTTACTCGTCACCGCGACCGGAGAGAGCACAGGGAAGACGGCCATCGCCATCGCGCTGGGCCGCCACGCGCAGTCCCGTGGTCGGAGCGTCGGCTACATGAAACCCAAGGGGACTCGTCTCCAGAGCGTGGTCGGCAAGACGCTGGATCGTGACCCAATGCTCGCGCGCGAACTCCTCGACACCGACGACGAGATGCACGAGATGGAACCGGTCGTCTACTCGCCGACGTTCGTCCGGAGCGCACTGGAGGGACGGGAACGGCCGGACGACCTCCGGAAGCGGATCCGGGAGGGGTTCGACGCCGTCTCCGCCGACCGCGAGTTCGTGGTGGTCGAGGGCGGCGGTCGTTTCTCCACGGGCGGTGTCGTCGACCTCACCGACGGCGACATGGCGGAGTTGCTGGACGCCGACGTGGTGGTGGTCGCGGACTACGCGACGCCGACCGACGTGGACGAGGTGCTCGCGGCAGTCGATGGGGTCGGCGACCGCCTCGCCGGGGTTCTGTTCAACCGCGTCCCGGACGCCGCCTACGACGAGGTGGAGGGTCTCGTCGCACCGTTCTTGGAGCGTCGTGGCATCCCCGTCCTCGGCGTCCTCCCGCGCGAACCGGAGTTGGCGGGGGTCACGGTCGCCGACCTCGCCGACGAACTCGGGGCCGATCCCCTAACCGACGCCCCGACCGACGGCGTCGTCGAACGACTCCTCGTCGGGGCGATGAGCGGCGAGGAGGCGCTGCGGTACTTCCGGCGGACGAAAGCCGCCGCGGTGATCACCGGCGGCGACCGGACCGACATCCACACCGCCGCGCTCCAAGCGCCCGGCGTCACCTGCCTGATACTCACCGGCGGTCACCGTCCGCCGTCGACCGTCCTCGGGACGGCCGCAGAGACGGGCGTCCCGATCCTGCTCTGTAGGGGAGACACGCTCACGACGCTCGAACGCGCCGAGGAGGTCGTCAGCGGCGGACGGACGCGCGACGAACGCACCGTCGACGTGATGGGTGATCTCCTGGCGGACCACGCAGACTTGGACGCCCTGATCGGCACCGAGACCGACGAGTAGGTCTCAACACTCCCAGCCGTGGTCGGTGTCGTTGAGTCGCTCGGCCCCGTCGCCGGACTGCGTCCGACTGTCACCGGCTTCGCCGGTTGCCCGAGGCGTCTCTGACGCCTCGCTGCCCGAGGAGTGTGGCTCCTCGCTGTCGGTGACGAGGACGAGGTCCTCGATCCGGACGCCGAAGCGGTCGGGGAGGTAGACGCCCGGCTCGACGCTGAAGATCATTCCCGGTTCGAGTTCGACGTCGCCGCCGGCGACGACGTCGGGGTCCTCGTGGACCTCGAGACCGACACCGTGGCCCGTTCGGTGGACGAAGCGGTCGCCGTAGCCCGCGTCCTCGATGACCGACCGGGCGGCGCGGTCGACCGCTCCGGTCGTCACCCCGGGTTCGGCGGCCGCAACGCCCGCCGCCTGGGCTTCGCGGACGGCGTCGTGAACCGTCTCGAACTCCGCGGGTGGGTCGCCGTCGAAGACCACCGTCCGCGTCGTGTCGCTGGGGTAGCGGTCGACCCGCGTCCCGAAGTCGAGGACGACGGGGTCGCCCGCTCGGATCTCCCGGTCGCCGCTCGCGTGGTGGGGGTCCGCGCCGTTCGGCCCGGCGGCGACGATGGTCTCGAAGGCGACGCCCGTGCCGCCGTGGGCGTCGAGACGGTCCTCGACGAACGCCGCGAGGTCGGCCTCCGTGCGACCGACGGCCTCGGCACCGAGCGCGCGAACGTCCCGCATCGTCGCGTCCGCGGCCCGCGCCGCCGCCCGGAGGGCGTCGCGTTCCCGGTCGTCCTTCCGTCGGCGCAGCGGTCCGAGCACCTCGCTCGCGAGGCCGACGGAGGCGTCCGGAAACCGCCGTCGGAAGTCGAGCGAGAACCGCGTCCACATCCGGTCCGCGAGGAGGAGACGTGACGGCGGCGCGTCCCACACCTCCTCGAGGACGGGATCCGGTCCCGTCTCGTCGTCCCACGGTCGCACGTCCATCACCCACGTCGCCCCGCGGATCGTCGGGGCGTCGAGCGCCGGGACGACGGCCGTCGGGTCGCCGTCGGCGGGGACGATCAGGCAGGTGAGCCGGTCGCTCTGCTCGGCGTCGATTCCCGACAGGTAGTAGAGGTCCGGCCCCGGCGTGAGGACGAGCGCGTCGGCACCGACGGCATCGAGGCGTGACTGTGCGCGCCTCGTCCGGCGTTCGAACGGCGTCATATGCTCCCCCTTCCGCCTCCGGCATCAAAGGCCCGTCGCGTCTCCGACGGCGAGATGGACCCACGCGTTTTTTGTCACCCGACTGCGAGGTGGCTGCCATGTCCCGCTGGTACGCACTTGCGGCCCTCCGAGACGCGCGTAGCGCGACCGAAGACCTCCTTCGGCCACTCGACAGGAGTCGGTGGCTCCGCCTCGCGCTGATCGCCCTGTTCGTCGGCGTCGGCGGCGGGGCACCGACCGGGAGCGGAAATTTCGACGTGCCCACCGGCGGTGGCGGGGAGACGCCGAGTGACTTCCCCGCGCCGACACTGCCCCAACTGGACGGGGCCGTCGCGGTCCTGATCGGCGTCGTCGCGCTGATCGTCCTCCTCGCGCTCCTGTGGAGCGCCGTCGGTGCCGTGATGGAGTTCGTCCTGGTCGTCGGCCTCCGTGACCGCGAGATCGGCATCCGTCGACCGTTCGGTGACAACCTCGGACGGGGGCTCCGGCTGTTCGGCTTTCGGCTCGCCGTCGGTCTCGGGAGCCTCCTCCTGATCGCCGTCCCACTCGTCGCCGTGATCGGTCTCGGCGTGAGCATCTCCCCGCTCTTGCTCGTCGGCCTCGTTCCGCTCGTCGTCCTCGTCGGTCTGCTCTCGATCGCCGGGAGCGTGGTCGTCGGCCTGACGACCGACTTCGCGGTGCCGACGATGCTCGTCGAGGATCGGGGCGTCCTCGACTCGTGGCGTCGTCTCTGGCCCACGCTCCGCGCCGAGTGGAAACAGGTGGGTGTCTACCTCGTCGCCAAGTTCGTCCTCGGCATCGCCGCGAGCCTCGCCGTCTCCATCGTCGTCTTCCTCGTCGCTCTCGTCGTCGCCGTCCCGCTCGCCCTCGTCGGCGGTGGACTGTATCTGGCTATCTCGGCCGCCGGCGTCGGCCACGCGGGTCTGATCGTCGTCGCTCCCCTGATCGTGCTGTTCGTCCTCGTGATGATCGTCGCGGCACTGCTCGTCCAGGTGCCCGTGCTAACCTTCGTCCGCTACTACTCGCTGTCGGTGCTCGGGATGTTGTTCCCCGACCTGGATCTGGTCGGCGTCGACCGACCGACCGAGGACGAAGACGACACGGGTGGATCGGTGGAGGCGGACACGGACGAAGCGACGGACACGGGGACGACCGGAACGAGCGTGGACACGGACGATCCGGACCGGTGAGTTACTGTAGCCGTTCGGTCGTCTCGATCAGCGGGTGGCGCGCGTAGTCGACGACCTCGATGTCGTCGATGGTTTCGAGGCCCTCCTTGTCGGCGGTCTTCTCCATCCCGAGTTCGACCTCGAGGTCGGCGTCGACGACGATCACGTAGGCGTCCATCTCCTCGATGTCGTGGCGGGTGGCGGCCATGACGCGGTGGTGTCCGTCGGCGAGGAGGAGTGTCCCGCCGTTGTCGATGACGACGACCGGTTCGGCGAGCCCGTGTTCGAGTTCGTAACTCCGACCCTGCAGTTCGTCGGCGTACACCCGCCCTTGGGTCGGGGTGAGCTCCGCTAGTTCGACCTCTCGGCGCTCCTCGGTAACCTCGATGTCGTGTATCTCTTCGAGCGTGCGCATGAGTTTCCCGACCTTCTCGGGTGTCGCACGCTCGATCTGACTCCGGATCACGTCCGTGTTGGAGATGATACCGACGAGTTTTCCGGTGTCGTCGACGACCGGAAGCTTCTGGATCCCGGAGCGGAGGATCACTCGGGCGGCGTCGTTGATCTTCATGTCGGGGTGGGCGACGACGATGTCCTCCGACATCACGGTGAAGATGAGCGCATCGTCGTCGGCGGGCAGGAGGTCCCGGGCACTGACGAACCCCTCGACGTTGCGGCCGTCCGTCACCGGAAACCCGGTGTGGCCGTCGCTCTCGACGATCCGACGCGACACTTCGGCGACGTCGTCGTCCGGGTCGACCGTCGCCACGTCACGAGTCATGTATTCTTCGACTGTCGCGTTGGCGGCCATCGACGGTCCCTACGCCGCCGACTCTCAAAAACGTGGTCGTCGACGCGTCACTCGTCGGCCAGCGGAAAGTCGAAGCCGACGTCGACGGCGGTCGAATCGAACGACGGCGAACTCGGGGGATCCTCCAGTACCTCCAGTATTCGCCCCGCGATCACTTCGTCGACGATGTCCGACAGCGAGTCCGAGGACTCCTCGTCGACCGTCCCGAGGATGCCGAGCGGGATCTGTGCGCCGGCCATGTCGGCGTGGCCGCCCGCGCTCCCGATGGACCCGAGCGCGTCCCGCAACACCTCTCCGAGGTCGATCCCGGCACCCCGGGACCGCGCGGAGAGGTACACCGTCCCGTCGAGGAAGCCGTACACCGCCGAGATGGAGATGCCCTCCATACCGAGCAGTTTGTCGGCGGCCTGTGCGAGTGCGTCGCGGTTGCGGATGGAGCCGACACCGGAGGTGAGTACGTCGTCCCGCACCTCGCGGTTTCGGATCGCGGCCGCGAGCGTCGCGAGGACGTCGGGGCTCATCCGCGGTGACTCCACCCGTTCGAGGACCGACGCGTCGGCGTAGGGGCTGAGGAAGGCCGCCGCTTCGAAATCCGAGTCGGCCGCCTCGCGTGTGAAATCGCGCGTGTCGACCCGGAGACCGTACAGCAACGCGGTCGCAACCTCGCGGTTCGGGTCGACACCCAGTCGCCGCAGGTACTCCGCGAGGAGCGTACTGGTCGCACCGACGCCGCTCCGGAGGTCGACGAACGCCGCCTCCACCGGCGCGCGCGGCGGGTGGTGATCGATCACCACGTCGATCGGCGTCTCCGGGTCGAGGCCGTCGTTCACGCCGGGTCGGGAGTGATCCACCAACGCGACGCCCGCGTACTCCTCGATCCCCTCGGAGTCGTCGAGGTGTCGCATGTTCAGATCCAGCAAGTTCATCAACGCCCGGTTCTCTTGGTGGGAAATGTTGCCGTAGTAACACGGGTCGCCCTCGACGCCGACCGATCGTGCGATCCCCGCGAGTGCGACGGCCGACCCGATGGCGTCGGGATCGGGGTTGTTGTGGGTCACGACTGCCAGCCGACCGTCGATCCGCCGGAGGGTGTCCAACAGTCGACACGTCCGCTCGGCCTCGGTGCCGACGGCCGAATCGAGGACGTACTCGGAGACGATTCGCTTCGGATCGATCACCCGATCGGCGATCCGGTCGAAGTCGGCTCGCGAGCCGTCACGCCCCGTACACACGACGAACAGGGCGTCGGGAAACGCCTCCTTCGCTCTGCGGGCGGCCGCGAGGTTGTCGGCGGTGTCGTCCCCGAGCACCAACACCGTGTCGGCCCTCTCGGGGTACGTCTCGGGGTCGGCCGGATCGCCGCGAACGACAGTCGTCGCCTCTTCGATCCCGTCGACGGAGTAGTCGTCTGGAACGACCGCCCACAGGTCCCCGCCCCACGTCGACACGACGCCGAGGACGACCTCGCCGGCGTGACCACAGCCGAGCACTAGCCGCCTGACCATGTCCGGTCGAAACCGTCGAGGGCGGAAAACCCTACCGTCCGAGTCGCCGATGGAGTTAACCGACTGTGTGTCGTGATACCATGCGACATGAGCGAGCACCGTGACCTCGTCGACCCGGCGCTCGAAGAGCAACTGGTGAGCACCTGCCGAACCGCTGTCGGGGACAGTCTCCGGAGTATCACCTACTTCACGCCGGACGGCTACGAACAGGTGTACCTCCGATCCGATCTGGAGGCCGACACCGACCTCGGAGCGCTCGTCGAACACGAGGTCGCGGGCTTTCGCACGCAGTTGGCCTACGACGGGAGCGAACTCGGCGACTACCAGTACACGCTTCGGGTGTTCGAGAACGGATTCGTCACGCGCGTGATCACGGACGACCACGGCGTGTTCGTGACGACCGACGGCATCACGGTCCGGCGGTCGCGGGAAGTGACCGGTGCGATCCGGTCGACGCTGGAACTGGACTGACGGTGGCGAGCGCGGCCTACGCGAACAGCGCTGCGGCCGCACTCTGTGCCGTCTCGACGACCGGCCCGAACGCCGGGAGGAGCACGAGCGTCCCGACGGCCGCGGCGAGCACTGCGACGTAGAGGCCAAGTGGTGTCGCACCGAGGTCGAACCCGTCGACGGGGTCCTCGATCCACATCGCCTTCACCACGCGGGAGTAGTAGAACAGCGACAGCGCGCTGTTGATCGCGCCGACGGCGGCGAGCCACCAGAAGCCGCCCTCGATGGCCGAGTAGAAGAGGGCGTACTTCGAGAGGAAGCCACCGAAGGGTGGCAGTCCAGCGAGCGAGAACATGAACACCGTCATCGCGAGGCAGGCGACCGGCGCTCGCGTCGCGAGGCCCTGATAGTCCTCGAAGGTCCGGCCGATCTCCCAGCGCTCGGCCATCGCGATGAACAGGAACGCCCCGGTGTTCATGAAGCCGTACACCAAGAGGTGGGCCATGCTCGCGCCCATCACGTTCCCGTTCGGTCCACCGCCCGAGAGCGCCGCCAGGCCGATCAGCGCGTAGCCCGCGTGCCCGACCGAGGAGTACGCCAACATTCGCTTGACGTTCTCCTGGGTCGCCGCCGCGAAGTTGCCGAGCGTCATCGTGACGACGGCGAGGACGGCAAAGAGCAGCGGCCAGTCGATGCCCATCGGGACGACGGTCTCGAGGGGGAACGCGACCGCGAACACACGGAAGGCGACGGCGAAGCCAGCGGCCTTCGACGCCGACGAGAGGAAGGCGCTGATCGGTGCGGGCGCACCCTCGTACGCCTCCGGTGCCCAGAAGTGGAAGGGGACGGAGGCCGTCTTGAACGCGAACCCGCCGGCGATCATCACGACCCCAACCCCCACGATACCGACGAAGTCGTCGGCGTCGCCGATGGCGGCAGCCACGTCCGACAGGAGCAGCGACCCCGTCGCGGCGTACACGAGCGAGATACCGAAGACGAGAACGCCCGAGGAGACGGCGCCCACGAGGAAGTACTTCAGCCCGGCCTCGACGCTCCCCCGGTTCTTCTTGAGGAAGGCGACGAGCGCGTACGAGGGGAGCGAAGCGAGTTCGAGGCTGACGAACACCGTCGCCAGCGACCCTGCCGAGGCCATGAGGCTCATCCCCGTCGCCGCGAGCAACACCAGGGAGTAGAACTCCGCCTGGTAGGTTCGGTCCCGCAGGTAGTCGTGACTGGCCAGCGACACCATGGCGACGACGCTGGCGACGATGACGGTGAAAAAGAGGCTCAACCCGTCGACGACGAGCGAGCCACCGTACAGTTCGATCGCACCACCGGCCTGTCCGGTGCCCGCGAGCAGGTACCAGCCGGCGACGGCGAGTGTGGCGACGCTCCCGCCGACCGAGACGGCCGCCAGCGCGGTCGGTCGCGTCGAGTCGGGGTCGATGCTGTCGACCAACAGCAAGACGAGCGCCGTCAGGCCGAGCAACACCGTCGGTGCGATGGCCATCCACGTCGGGAGTTGGATCTGTAGTGGCGTCACGAGAGGTCACCTCCGAAGTCGAGCAGCGGATCGACCGCGTCTTGGATCATCCCGAAGAAGAGGTCGGGAGCGACCCCGAGGACGATGATCGTCACGAGCAACACCGCGAGCGGCACCGTCTCGTGGAGCGCGGCCGGACCGACCTCGTAGTCGGTTTCGAGGCGGAACGAGCCAAAGAGCGTCCGCTGCATCGCGAGCAGCAGGTAGCCGGCGACGATCACGATGCCGAACATGGCCGCCGCGGTAAAGAGCGGCATGGCGGCGTGGACCGTCGATTCGAACGCGCCCTTGAAGATGAAGAACTCGCCGGCGAAGCCGGCCATCAGGGGCAGCCCCATGTAGCCGAAGGCACCGGCGACGAAGATGCCGGCGGTGACCGGCATCCGGTCGGCCATGCCGGACATGTCCCCGACCATCCGGGTGTGGGTGGTGTTGTACATGACGCCGACCGACATGAACATCAGCCCCGAGATGAGGCCGTGGGCGATCATCTGGAAGGTCGCCCCGCCGACCCCGTAGGTCGTGTAGGCGATCAACCCGAGGATGACGTAGCCCATCGACGAGACGGACGAGTAGGCGACGATGCGCTTGAGGTCCTGTTGGGCCAGCGCCAGCATCGCGCCGTAGATGACGCTCACGACGGCGAGCAGTGCGATCGGAACCACGAACTGCGTCGCCGTCTCGGGCAGCATCGTGAAGTTGAACCGGAGCAGGGCGTAGGTCCCCATCTTCAGGAGGACGCCCGCCAGCATCACCGACACGGGTGACGGCGCCTCGACGTGGGCGTCCGGGAGCCACGTGTGGAACGGGACGATGGGAACCTTCACCGCGAAGCCGAGGAACATCGCCACGAAGGCGACGGTTCGGAGCGTTCCGGCGGGGATACCGTGTAGCGATCCGAGTTCGCCAGCCCGGAGCGCGGTCGCGATGGCTGGCATGTCCAGCGACGACACCGAGTCACCCAGGCCGAAGACCAGGGCGATGAAGCCGATGAACATCGCCAGCGACGCGATGTTCGTGTAGACGAAGAACTTGATCGCGGCGTACTTCCGGCGCGGGCCGCCCCAGACGCCGATGAGGAAGTACATCGGCAGGAGGACGGCCTCCCAGAAGATGAACCAGACGAAGAAGTCGAGCGCGGTGAACACGCCCAGTAGGTTCGCCTCCATGAACAGCATCAGTCCGTAGAACTGGGACTGGCGGTCGTCGATCGGCGTCCACGCGCTCACGATGGCGAGCGTCGAGAGGATCGTCGTCAACACGACCAGCGGGAGGCCGATACCGTCGACGCCGACGTGCCAGTTGAGCGTGTAGCCGCCGAGTTCCAGCCACGGAACTATCGTCTCGAACGCGGGGTCGCCGCCCGTGAGGGCGTTGCCGGTCGCGTCGAATCGACTCCACATGTAGAGGCTCCCCGCGACGGGGAGCAGACTCAGCGCTGCCGCGAGGCGTCCGGCCACCCGGTCGGGGGCGAGCAGGACGACCATCGAGGCGGCAAAGGTCACGGCGATCAACCCTTCGATAATCATGCGAACCACCCTCCGAGAACACCGAACACCACAAGTAACGCCGTCAGCCCGAGGGTGAGGAGCACGGCGTAGTTGGTCACGACACCGGTCTGAATCCGCCGGATGCGACTCCCGGCGAACAGGCTCACGCTGGAGACGAGGTCGACGACCCCGTCGATGACACCCTGGTCGAACTTGTCGGCCAGCCGAGCGAGCGGTAGGACGACCGACTCCGCGATCCAGACCTGGTACTCGTCTTGGTAGTAGTTGTTGTACCAGAGCGTCTTGATCGCGCCGAGTTTCGCCGTGTGCTCGTCGGGGTCGGCGACGTTGTAGAGGACGTGCGCGGTGAGGACGCCCGCAAGCGCGAGGGCGAGCGACACCGCGCCAGCGACGTAGGAGGCCACGTCCGCGGCGGAGTAGCCCGCGTAGTCGTGGAGCAACTCGCCGTAGTGTTCGCTCGTGAGCGCCGACAGTTCACCGTGGGCGAGCCAGTCGTGGAGATACTCCGGCGGGAAGCCCCCCGTCAGGTCGTGCAACGGGACCATGTTGACGAAGCCGACCGTCGCGGCCAGAATCCCGAGCACCACCAGCGGGGCCTTCACGTTCCACCGCACCCCGTGGGGGTCGCGGGCCACGTCGGTACGGGGTTCGCCGTGGAAGGTGAGAAAGACCATCCGGAAGGTGTAGAAGCCGGTGAAGAAGACGGCCACCAGTCCCATCGCGTAGCCGGCCAGCAGGAGCGGCGAGCCGTCGAGTCCGTGTATCAGTGCCTCGTAGAGCACCTCGTCTTTCGACCAGAAGCCGGCGAAGGGAACGATGCCCGCGAGCGCCAGCGACCCCGAGAGGAAGGTGTAGTAAGTGACGGGCATCCGCTCTTTGAGCCCGCCCATGTTCCACATGTCCTCGTCGTGGTGCATGGCGATGATGACCGCGCCGGCACCGAGGAAGAGCAGCGCCTTGAAGAAGGCGTGGGTGAGCAGGTGGAAGGTGGCGGCGACGTAGCCGCCCGCGCCCAGTCCGAGCATCATGTAGCCGTACTGCGAGATGGTGGAGTAGGCGAGCACCTGCTTGATCTCCCGCTTGACGACGCCCATCGTCGCTGCGAAGAGGGCAGTGAACCCCCCGACCAAGGCGACGATACCGAGAGCGGTGGGAGACAGCGCGTAGAAGCCGTACATCCGGGCGACGAGGTAGACGCCGGCCGCCACCATCGTCGCGGCGTGGATGAGCGCGGAGACGGGCGTTGGACCCTCCATCGCGTCCGGGAGCCACGTGTGCAGCGGGAACTGGGCGGATTTCCCGATCACGCCCCCGAGGATGAGGAGGCCGAGGATGGTGAACCACGTCTGTGGCGCGAAGCCGAAGGTGGTCACGTCGGCCGATCCCGCCAGTACCTGCTCCGCGATGACGGGGAATGCTCCCTCTCCCGCGAACTTCGCCGTGCCGAAGGTGGCGAAGACGGCGACGACGCCGACGAGGAAGAAGTAGTCACCGAAGCGGGTGACGAGGAACGCCTTCTTCGCGGCGCTCGGCGGCCCCTCCTCGCGGAACCAGAAGCCGATCAGGAGGTACGAACAGAGGCCGACGAGTTCGAAGAACATGAACGCCATCAGCAGGTTGTCGGCGACGACGAACCCGAGCATGGAGGCGGTGAACAGGCCGAGCCCGGCGTAGTAGCGCGGCAGGCCCGTCTCGCCCTCGTCGTTCATGTATCCGAGGCTGAACACGTGGACCAGCAGCGCGACCAGCGAGACGATGAGCAGCATCATCGCCGCCAGCGGATCGAGGAGAAGTCCGAACGTGAGTGTCGTCGTCCCCTCGCCGACGCCCGCGGCCCACGTGTACAGCGTCTCGTTGTATGCGTTGCCGGCGCTGACGGTCAGGAAGACCCACGCCGACAGCACCAGCGAGCCCGCGGTGGCGGCGATACCGCCGAACGCGCCGCCCTTGGGGAGGTACTTCCCGCCCGCGAGCGACACGAGGAAAGATAGGAAGGGGAGGAGGACGATGGCGGGCGCGTAGTCGAACGCTCCGACCATCTTACCACCTCATCCCCTTGGCCAGCGTCACGTCCACGTCGCCGAAGTTGCGATACAGGACGAGGATGATGCCGATGCCGACCGCGACCTCCGCGGCGGCGAGCGCCATCGTGAACAGGCCGAACGTCTGGCCGGTGACGTTCCCCCAGTACGCCGAGAAGGCGACGAGGTTGATGTTGGCCGCGTTCAGCATGAGTTCGACCGACATCAGGAACAGCAGCGCGTTCGACCGTGTGAGGATCCCGAACAGGCCGATGCAGAAGACGGCCGCCGCCAGCAGCAGGTACCACTGGACCGGGACCATCAGGCGTCACCTCCCTCGTCGTCGGCGTCGCCGCCGCGAAGTCGGTCGCGAACCTGCCGGCCGCCGTCGGCCAGCAGCGCCACCGGACTCCCGTCCTCCTCGCGTTTCGCCAGGAGGAGCGAGCCGTCGAGTGCGGCGTCGAGAGCGACGGCGACGACGATGAGCGCGACGAGGAAGCCCTCGCCGGGGACCGACCCCATGTCGAGGTCGAACATCGCGTAGCCGATGCTCGCGGTGATCCCCGCGTCGGGGGCGAACCCCTGTGGGTCGCCAAAGGAGGCCCGAAGGATCGCCACCGCCATCACGACGAACAGCGCGACGGCCGCCAGTCCGGGGAGGAAGCTCCCCTCGGTGTTCAGTTCCGGTTTCGTTGTCATGCCCCGCTCACCTCCGATTCGGCTGTCGATTTCGTGAGCATCACGGCGAACGTGATGAGGATCAACACCCCGCCCACGTAGACGAGGACCTGCATGGCGGCCAGAAACTCCGCCTGCAGCATCACGTAGTGCACCGCGACGCTCAACAGGGCGCCGCCCAGCAGGAGTGCGGAGTGCCACACGTCCCTGACGAGGACGACGCCCAGGCTGCACCCCACTGTCACGAGGGCGAACAGCACGAACGCGATCGTTTCATACACCATTGCTTGAATTTGCTTGAGGTAATGTTTTGAACGTTTCGAGACGACTCAGCGCCGACGCGGCACCGAGCGTCCGACTCTACTGATAATCGATCTCCCCGTCACCCTCGCCGATCCACGCGCCACGGTCCGGGTTGCGGGATTCGAGCGGATCGATCCCTTTGTACCACGGGACGTTCTTCAACTGCTCTTTGTTGTAGACGAAGTCGTCTTTCGTGTCGGCGGTGAACTCGAAGTTCTGTGTCAGCAGGATGGCGTCCACCGGACACACCTCCTCGCAGAGTCGGCAGTAGATACACTGGCCGATGTGGAGGTTGTACTGTTCGCCGTTGCGCTGGTCGTCCTGCACGATCTGGATCGTGTCGTTCGGACAGACGTTCTCGCACTGCCGACACCAGATGCAGCGCTCCTGGCTGAACTTGTGGACGCCGCGGAACCGCGGGCTGACCTCCGGTGCGACGTCCGGGTACTCGACCGTGAACGTCTTGCCGTCCAGCGCGTGTTTCATCGTCACCGCCATGCCTTTCAGGATTCCAATCATTACGCGATCACTCCCACTATCACTGCCGTGAGCACCAGGTTGGCGAAGGAGAGCACGAGCATCCCCTTCCAGCCCATCTCGATCAACTGGTCGATACGCACGCGCGGGACCGCCGAGCGGGCCCACTGCGTGAACAGGAAGAACGCCCACATCTTGATGACCATCCAGACGAACCCGGGCAGGACCGGTCCCGCCGGGCCGCCCAGGAAGAGGACGGCGATCAGCGCGCCGCCGAGGAAGATGTGGATGAACTCACCCAAGTAGAACAGCACGAAGTAGACGCTGGAGTACTCGGTCTGGTAGCCGGCGACGATTTCGGTCGGCGCCTCGGGGATGTCGAACGGGTTCCGACCGATCTCGGCCAGGTTCGCCGCCACGAACAGGACGAACCCGAACGGGTTGACGAAGGCGTACCAGCCGGGGATCGACACCCCGGCGATCGTCACCAGCGTCTCCGACTGTGCGGCAACGATTTGACTGGTCTGGAGGGTTCCGGCGAAGAGGATCACCGACGCCGCCGTGACGACCAACGGGATCTCGTAGGCGAGGTTCTGGGCGATCGATCGCAGCGCCCCCAACAGCGAGTACTTGTTGTTCGAGGCGTAGCCGGCCATCACGAGACCGATCGACGCGATGGAGGCGGCCGCGAACGCGAAGACGATACCGGTCTCGGGGTCGGCCAACTGGAGGCCGCTCCCCAGTGGGATGACCGCGAAGCCGAGCAGCGCCGAGAACGGCAGGACGATCGGTGCGAGGTCCCACGCCGGGCGGTCGACGCCGTCGGGAACGATCAGTTCCTTCGACAGCAGGCGCACCGCGTCGGCCACGATGATGAGCAGGCCGAAGGGTCCGATCCGGTTGACTGCGATGCGGTCGGTGAACGCGGCCGTGATCTTCCGTTTGGCCCACGGTCCGGCGACCGCCGTCATGCCGAGCATGATGTTGGCGACGACGAACGCACCGATCAGGCCGCCGACGACGTCGCCGAGCGTCCCGCTCAGTCCGAGTGCCCCGGAGATGGTCTCCGGGAGCGTCGTCACCGAGCCGGCCGCGCTCGCGTTCGCGGTCCCCGTCGAGGTGGTCGTCCCCGACTGGAGGAGGACCCCGTCCATCAGCGATCCACCTCGCCGAGCACGATGTCGAGGCTTCCGAGCGACGCGATCAGGTCGGGGATATACTCACCGTTGGACATCTCCGGGAGCGTCTGGAGGTTCGAGAAGCAGGGACTCCGGATCTTGAACCGGGCCGGCTTCTCCGTCCCGTCGGCGCGCACGTAGATGCCGAGTTCGCCTTTCGCCCCCTCGACTGCGCGGTAGACCTCCGTGTCGTCGTCGGGACGGATCGTCCGCGGGACGTTCGACTGGATCGTACGCTCCTCCTCGGGCCAGTCCTCGAGGAGGTCGACACACTGCTCGATGATCTTCGCCGACTCCTCGACCTCGCGGAGACGGACGAGCAGGCGGCTGTAGTTGTCACAACCGTCCTCGGTGACGACGTCCCAGTCGAGTTCGTCGTAGTAGCCGTAGGGGTCGTCGCGGCGCAGGTCGTAGTCGATGCCCGAGCCGCGGGCGACCGGTCCCGTGGCCCCGTAACTCTTGGCGACCTCCGGGGGCAAGACACCGGTATCGACGGTGCGGACCTGCAGAATCTCGTTGGCCGAGATCATGTCGTGGTACTCCTCGAGAGCCTCGGGCAGGTCGTCAAGGAAGTCCCGGATCATCTCGAAGAAGTCCTCGCGGGGTTCGGGCAGGTCCCAGACGACCCCACCGAGCCGGAAGTAGTTGAACATCAGCCGCTGGCCCGTCAGCTCTTCGAGGATGTTCTGGACCTTCTCGCGGTCCCGGACGGAGTACATGAAGATGGCGGTGAAGTCGCCGTACACGTCGAGGGCGAAGGTGCCGACCGCGAGCATGTGGGCAGCGATGCGACAGAGTTCCGCGCCCATCGTCCGGATGACCTGTGCGTACTCGGGCACCTCGATATCGGCGAGGTCCTCCGCGACGCGGGCGTACGCCCACTCGTTGAGCAGCCCCGCCGAGATGTAGTCCCAGCGGTCCGGGTAGGGCATGATCTGGTAGCGGTAGGTGCCCTGCTGACAGATCTGCTCCTCGCAGCGGTGGAGGTAGCCGATGTCCGACTCGACGTCGACGACCTGCTCCCCGTCGAGGACGGTCTTGAGGTGGAGGACGCCGTGCGTGGCGGGGTGGTGGGGGCCGATGTTGAGGAACATCGTGTCCCCGTCGCCGGCGTGATCCTCCTGAAGCGGGTTGGCGTGTTCGCGGAGCGGGACGATCTGTGGACGGTCCTGATCGTAGTCCCGGGAGAGCGGGTGGCCCTGCCACGTCTCGGGGAGGAGGATGCGACGCAGGTCGGGGTGGTCGTCGTACTCGACGCCGACGAGGTCGTAGGCCTCGCGTTCGTGCCAGTCGGCGGTGCGGTAGACCGGTTCCGCGGACTGGCTCACCGGATCGTCGGTCGGCGTCGGGACGACGACGCTCACCTCGTCGGTCGGATCGTCGTACTTCTTGAGGTGGTAGATCGACTCGTAGCGGTCCTCGTACTCCTGTGCGGTGACACAGGAGAGATGGTCGTACCCCGCCTCGTCGCGGAGTGCGAAGAGTACGTCCTGTACCTCGTCCGGCCGGACCACGAACCCCGGCGCGTTGAGGTGGTCGTCCCGGTCGAGGACCGAGTCGCCCAGCAGCGCTTCGATGTCCTCGGCCGTCGCCGCCTCGGCGTCGACGGTGTCGGGCTGGGACTCCTCGAGACTCATGGCGAATCGCCCCAGTTGTAGCGCATGACCAGGTCGTCCTCGTCGATCTCCTCGGCGAGTTTGTCGACGACCTCGTCCTGTTCGAGGTCGCTGAACTGTTCGAGTTCGTACGGCTTGACCGTCACCGGCGAACTCTCTCCGTTCGCGATCCGTTCTTGCAGTTTGGCGACGCCGTAGACCAGCGCCTCCGGCCGGGGCGGACAGCCCGGCACGTGGATGTCGACCGGGATGACCTCCTCGGCCCCTTTGACGACGTTGTACCCCTCCTGGAACGGCCCGCCAGAGATGGTACACGACCCCATGCCGACGACGAACTTGGGTTCGGGCATCTGGTCGTAGACGCGCTTCATCCGAGGGGCAAACTTGGAGACGATGGTCCCCGGCACGATGATCACGTCGGCCTGTCGCGGCGACGCCCGCGGCACGCCGGCCCCGAACCGGTCGAGGTCGTGTTTCACCGCGTAGGTGTGCATCATTTCGATGCTACAGCAGGCGATACCGAACTGTAGCATGAACATCGAGGAGCCACGGACCCACTCCATGAACCGGTCGAACTTGGTGAGGATGAACGGCGACGAGCCGAACGCCTCCCGAAGCTTCGAGTTGAACCGGTTGTCGGTTCCCGACGCCCCGATCCGGGCGTCGCGTGTGTCGCTCCCCACTCGACTCGTGTCGGTGACGAATCGTCCTTTTTCGCTACTCATGATTGTCTCTCCGTTTTGCGGCGGGACGCGCGCGGACTCTTGACCCACTCGACCGCCCCGTTACGCCACGCCCACGCGAGGCCGACGACGAGGATGCCGATGAACACCAGCATCGGTGCGAGAACCTCCGTGAGCGTCGCGCCGTTCGCCAGCGCCGACCGATAGATCAACGTCCACGGGAAGATCAGGACGGTCTCGACGTCGAAGACGACGAACAGCAACGCGACCATGTAGTACTGGATGTTGAACTGTACGTGTGCCGTCCCCGTCGGCACCTCGCCGCTCTCGTACACGACGGTCTTTCCCTGTTCGGGAACGCTCGGCCGGAGGAGCGCCGACACCATCATCATCATGAGAGGGATGCCGACGCCCATCAGCCCGAGCGCACCGATTGCTATCCACTGATTCATACCTTGGTTCCTGTCATCCCGGCGGTTGGGAACGCACCCCCATAAGCGTTGATTTATACCCGCCGGGCGGTGAGCGCGGCCTCACGGTCCGACGCCGGACGAGACGGACTCTCGGACGGCGACGGACGCCGTTACCGATCGCGGAAGCCCTCGATCCCCAGATCGTGGAGGGTCCGCGAGACGTCGGCGACGCCAGTTCGCAGGTCGTCGTGTTCCGCCCGGAGCCGATCCACCAATTCCCCGTGCTCGCGCGCGAGGATCTGCACCGCGGACAGCGCGGCGTTGTACGACTTGCCGGCGTCGACGGCGACGATGGGTGCACCGGTCGGCATCCCGATCACCGAGTCGACCGACTTCTCCTGAACCGGGACGCCGATCACCGGGAGCGGGTAGGCGATGGAAGCGGTCATGTTGGGCAGGTCCGCGGACTTCCCGCCCGCGCCCGCGATTATCACGTCCAATCCGCGATCCGCGGCCGTCTCGCCGTACGCGTACATCAGATCCGGCGTGCGGTGGGCGGAGACGACGTAGCTCTCGAAGCTGAACCGGGCCTCGGGCGGGTCGTCGTAGTCGGTCTGCTCGGCGAACTCGAGTTCCCGGAGCGCGTCGTACGCGCCCGCCATGGTGTCGAGGTCGGAGTCCGATCCCATGATGATCCCCACCTCGGGGGTCGTCTCGGGGTCGCGGTCGTCGTCGGCCTGTGCGTGCAGGTCGTCGATGATGTCGGTCACGTCGGTCATCGGAAGGTGAGTCCGTCGCGGAGGTCGCGGGTCGATTCGAGGAGGGCGGTCGTGTCGTCGCCCTCTTCGGCCGTTGCCGTGACGTGGCCCATCTTGCGGAGTGGGCGCACGTCGTCCTTGCCGTACCAGTGGAGGTGTGCTGCCTCTCGTTCGAGGACGGCCTCGACGCCGGCGAGTTCGGCCGGACGCTGTTCGTCGACGGTCCCCAGGACGTTGGCGCTCACCGTCGGGGCGCGCAGGCGGGTCGACCCCAGGGGCCACCCCAGCACCGCGCGGGCGTGCTGTTCGAACTGTGAGGCGACCGCGCCCTCGATGCTCCAGTGCCCGGAGTTGTGGGGGCGCGGGGCGATTTCGTTGACCAGAATCTCGCCCTCTGGCGTCTCGAACAGTTCGATGCCGAAGACGCCACGCCCCGAGAGCGTGTCGAGGACGTCGCGGGCGACGGTCTGGGCACGTTCCGCCACCGCGTCGTCCGTCCGCGCGGGCACGACCGTCTCGCGGAGGATCTCCGCCTCGTGGACGTTCTCTCCGACGGGGAAGGTGCACACCTCGCCGTCGCCCTGAACGCCCATCACCGAGAGTTCGCGCTCGAAGTCGACGAACGTCTCCGCGAGCGCCGCGGGGTCGTCGGCCATCCCGATTTCGGCGAGCGCCGCCTCGGCGTCGTCGGGCGAGCGCACGGGGACGTTGCCCCGGCCGTCGTACCCCCCCATCCGGGCTTTCAGCATGACCGCACCGAACTCCTCGACTGCCGCACGGAGGTCGGCGGCCGAGTCGACCCGGTGGTAGTCGGGGACGGGGACGCCCGCCTCGGAGAGCATCTCCTTTTCGGCGTACTTGTCTTGGATCGTCCGGAGCGTCTCCGGGGTGGGGTGGACTGGCACGCCGGCGTCGTCGCTCGCGGCGGCGAGGTGGTCGGGGTCGGCGAGTTCTATCTCGTAGGTCAGCGCGTCGGTGCGCTCGGCGAGGCGACCGATCGCCTCGGGGTCGTCGAAGTCGCCGATGATCTGATCGCGAGCGACCGGCGCGGCCGGACAGTCCGGCGTCGGGTCGAGGACGACCGTTTCGACGCCCAGCGGCGCGGCCGCCTCGGCGAGCATCCGGCCGAGTTGACCGCCACCGACGACGCCGAGCGTCGGCCCGGGAACGGTTATCGTCATGGCTGGAGGTGATACCGAGTCGCGGTTAAACGTTGTCACACGGGAGCGAGCCGACGCGATGAGCAGCCTACAACAACCCGAAAGCCGGTGGTGTCGGTATGGAGATCAACGGTCCCTCCAGCCCTCTCGGAATCGCCTTGGTGATCCTCGTCGGACTCGGAGCCGTGGGGTACGGTGCGTACAGTCACACCGCACAGACCTCGGCGCTCGACTCGCCGGAGCGGGTCGACGCCACGGTGGTGTCGGCCTCCATCGAGACGTGGTCGACAAACGGCGTCTCGTACGCCCCGGACGTGACGTACAACTACACCTACGAGGGCGAGACGTACACGTCCTCGAACGTCTACCCCGGAACGCTCCCGAAGCAGTTCGACCGGCGGGGCGCGGCCGAGGAGGTACTCGCGGCCTACGAGTCGGACGAGACGGTGCGGGCGTACGTCCCACCCGACTCGCCGGAGGGGGCCTACCTCGAACGGGAGACCAACAACAAGCCGTTTCTCGTGATCGGACTCGGGGCGCTGTTCCTACTCGCCGGGGTTCGATCGGCGCTTGGCGGGTGACCGCCGATCCCGTTAGTCGTGTCTGAGATCGCGCAGGACTCGCGTTCGCTCCCCTGTAGCTTCGGGCATTCCTTTCAGTCGTGCCGGAAGCACCTGCGTCCGGTGAACGCCATCGCCATGTCGTGCTCGTCGGCGGCGGCAACGACGTCCTCGTCGTTGACGGAGCCGCCGGGCTGGATCACGGCTTCGACGCCCGCCTCGGCCGCCCGCTCGACGCCGTCGGGGAACGGGAAGAAGGCGTCGGAGGCCATGACCGTCCCCTCGGCGGACTTGCCCTCCGCGTGTTCGTCGGCCTTCATCGCTGCGAGGCGGACGGCGTCGACACGACTGACCTGTCCCATCCCGATGCCGACGGTTTCGGTGCCCGACGCGAGTAGGATCCCGTTCGACTTGACGTGTTTGAGGGTCCGCCACGCGAACAGCATCGTCTCGACTTCGTCGTCGGTCGGAGCGCGGTCGGTGACGACCTCCAGATCCTCGCGGGCCGGTGCCCAGTCGTCGCGCTCCTGGACCAGTCGGCCGCCCACGAGGGGTTTTTCGGTCGATGCGTCGCGGCGGGCGTCGAGCGCCCCCACGTCGAGCACCCGGAGGTCGTCCTTCTGGGCGAGCGCGTCGAGCGCCCCGTCGGTGTATCCCGGCGCGACGACGACTTCCTTGAACGACTCGACGATGGACTCGGCCGTCGCCGCGTCGCAGGTGCGGTTGAGTGCGACGATGCCCCCGAACGCGCTCATCGCGTCCGTGGCGAGGGCGTCGTCGTAGGCCGCGGCGAGGGTGTCGGCGGTCGCACACCCCGCCGGGTTGGTGTGTTTGATCACCGCCGCCGCGGGGTCGTCGAACTCCCGGATCAGGTCGAGGGCGGCGTCGGCGTCGTTGTAGTTGTTGTACGACAGCGCCTTCGCCCCCTCGTTCAACTGGTCGGCGTGGACCACACTCGCGCCGTCGAAGGCGTCGTCCGCGTACAGCGCGGCGTCCTGGTGGGGATTCTCGCCGTACCGGAGCGTCCGGCGGCGGTCCTCGGAGTCGGTTCGGCGGACGGGGAACGCCCCCGACTCGTCGCCCTCGACGGTGACGCCGTCCTCGGTAACGGTCACGCGGTCCTCGGCGAACCACCGCACTGCCCGGGGGTAGGCCTTGAACTCCGCCTCGTAGAGGACGCGTCGCTTCAGGGCGTCGGCGTCGTCGTCCTCGTAGACGGGCACCGCCTCCTGAGTGACGATGGGGCCGGCGTCGAGTTCCTCGGTGGCGACGTGGACGGTACAGCCCGTGGTGCGGACGCCCGCGGCGAGCGCCTGTTCGTGAGCGTTCTCCCCCCGAAAGGCCGGGAGCAGGGAGGGATGGACGTTGAGCGTCGTCGGGAGGGCGTCGAGCAGCTCCCCCGAGAGGACGCGCATGTAGCCGTCCATGCAGACCAGATCCACCTCGTAGTCCGCGAGCCGGTCGAGCAGGCGGCCCTCGTGGTCGGCCTTCGAGTCGTCACCGCGTTCGACGACCTCAGTCGGGATGCCGCGGTCGGCGGCCGAGGACAGCACTGGAGCCGTCGAGTCGTCCGTGCAGACGACCGTCACCTCGGCACCGCCGGGTTCGGCGTCCGCGAGGTGTATCAGGTTCCGTCCGCGATTGCCGGCGAGACCCGCGATTCGTACCATGGGTGAGGGAGGAACGGCCGGGAGAAAAACAGTTGCGACTCCACGTCTCGACCGGGCGATCCGGCCGTACCGGTACGCTTTTGCCCGGGCCACGGGGAGTTCGCGTATGACGGATCTGCCACGGAGCGACCCGCTCGCGGCCGTCTCGCCGCTCGACGGTCGGTACGCGGGCTACACGGAGCCGCTGGTCCCCTACGCCAGCGAATCGGCACTCATGCGGGCACGCGTCCGCGTCGAAGTCGAGTACCTGCTCGCGCTCGCGGACCTCGACGCGACGCCCGTCGCCGTCGACGACCCCGCGCCGCTCCGGGACTGCTACGAGTCGTTCGACGCCGACGACGCCCGCCTGATCAAGCGGTTGGAAACCGAGGGGGCGGCGGGGTACGACGCCACCAACCACGACGTGAAGGCTGTGGAGTACTTCCTCCGGACGAGAACGGCCGAGTCCCTCCACCCGTGGATCCACTTCGGCCTGACGAGCGAGGACGTGAACAACCTCGCTCACCGCCTGCTGATCCGGGGGGCCGTCGAGGAGGTGCTCCTCCCGGCACTCACGGACGTACGCGACGAACTGACGGCGCTCGCCCGCGAGGGTCGCGACACGCCGATGCTCGCACGCACCCACGGCCAACCGGCGACGCCCACCACCTTCGGCAAGGAGATGGCCGTCTACGCCGCGCGCCTCGGCCGCGCGATGGGGCGCGTCCGCGGGGCGTCGGCCGACCTGTCGGGCAAACTCGCCGGCGCGTCGGGGACGTACGCGGCCCACGTCGCCGCCTACCCCGAGGTGGACTGGCCGGCCTTCGCCCGCGAATTCGTCGCCGACCTCGGCCTCGAACACACGTCGCTCGCGACGCAGGTGAACCCCTGTGACGACCTCGCCGCCCTGTTCGACGCGTGCAGGGGCGTCAACGACATCCTCCTCGATCTGGATCGGGACATGTGGCTCTACGTCTCCGACCGATATCTGGGACAGGAGGCCGTCGCGGGCGAAACGGGGTCGTCGACGATGCCCCACAAGGTCAACCCCATCGACTTCGAGAACGGGGAGGGGAACCTCTCGAAGGCGAACAGCGATCTGACGTTCCTCGCGGACTACGTCACCACCTCCCGCCTCCAGCGAGACCTCTCGGACTCGACGGTCAAGCGCAACGTGGGCGCGGCGCTCGCACACTGCCTGCTCGCCTACCGCAAGACCGAGAACGGACTCGGGAAGGTCGTCCCCAACGAGACGGTGATGGCCGAAGAACTGGCGGCCACACCGGAAGTGATCGGCGAGGCCGTCCAGACCATCCTCCGGCGCGAGGGCGACACCGAGGCCTACGAGCGCGTGAAGGAACTCACGCGAGGCCACCGGGTGACCATCGAGGACTTCCGTGGGTTGTTCGACGAGTTAGACGTCGACGAGTCGGTCCGGGACGAACTCCGGGCGCTGACGCCGGCGGGCTACACGGGCGTCGCGGCCGACCTCGCCGACTCGACCGCCGACACCGAGGGCGACTGAGCGGACGGCAGGCGATTCCGAAGGACGTATTTGCCGCCTGGGTGACCGCCACCCCGCATGAGTAGTGGAGGTCGCATCTCACGGACCGCACGGATCGCGACGACGTACTTCGTCGTCTGGGTACTGCTCGCGGCGGGACTCGCGCTCCTCTACCCGTCGACGTTCGTCCCGATACTCGACTACGTCACCCCGCTTCTGGGACTCATCATGCTCGGGATGGGGCTGACCCTCCAGCCCGAGGACTTCCGGCGACTCGTCGACCGACCGGTCGACGTCGGCATCGGCGCGGTGACCCAGTGGCTCGCGATGCCGCTGGCCGCGTACGCGCTGTATCTCTCCTTCGACCTCCCCGACGCTATCGGCGTGGGCCTCATCCTCGTCGGTGCGGCACCCGGTGGGACCGCGTCGAACGTGATGACCTACCTCGGTCGGGGCGACGTCGCGCTCTCGGTCGCCATCACGACGGTGACGACGCTCGCCGCACCCGTCGTGATGCCGGCGTGGACGCTGTTCATCCTCGGCGAGGGGATCGACGTGACGTTCGCCGAGATGTTCACCAGCATCGTCCAGATCGTTATCATTCCAGTGGTGGCCGGGTTCACGCTCCGATACCTTCTCGATCGGTACGCGCCGCGTGCGGCCGAGGTCGGTCTCGACGTGTTCCCGGTCGTGAGCGTCGCCGCCATCGTCGCCATCGTCGCCGGCGTCGTCGGCGCCAACGTCGAGAACATTCTCACTGCGGGTGCGTTCGTGCTGGCGGCGGTCGTCCTGCACAACGCCCTCGGGCTGGGCATCGGCTACGGCGTCGGATCGGCGACCGGGATGACCGAGGACCGCAGGCGGACGAACGCCTTCGAGGTCGGCCTCCAGAACAGCGGCTTGGCCGTCGCCCTCGCCACGTCGCTGTTCGAACCCGCGGCCGCACTCGTCCCCGCCCTGTTCAGCGTCTGGCACAACGTCACCGGCCCGGCGCTGGCGAGTTACTTCACGTGGAGCGACTCGAAGGCGACGGCCGAGGGGACACCCGTCGCGGGCGGTGACTAGCAGTCGGTCGCTACGACATGGGAGCCGCGCGTAGGGGAGTGCGAGCAGTTGTCGCCCGTCGCGCCGGGGACGTATCCAGACGCGTCGGGTGTGCGCAACCCCTTTCAGTCGCGCCGCCGTACACGCCCCCATGACGTTCCAACCCGGGAGCGACCTCGACGCCGAAGACGTGAAGTCGCGTGTCGACGCCGCCATCGAGGAGAACGACGTCGTGCTGTTCATGAAGGGAAACCGGCTGATGCCCCAGTGTGGCTACTCCAAACGGGCGCTCGAACTCATCGACCAGTACGTCGACGACTTCGAGACGGTCGACGTGTTGCCGGCGCTGCCGGAGTTCCGGGAGGCACTCGAAGCCCACAGTGGGTGGGAGACGACGCCGCAGGCGTACGTCGAAGGGGAGTTCGTCGGCGGGAGCGACGTGCTCGCGGAACTCGACGAACGGGGCGAACTCGAGGCGACGCTTTCCGGCGAGTGACGCGTCGTCGTGTCCGCTACCCAACCCGAAGGGTAGGTCATATAAGCGTACGCACCCTATGTGTAGGTAGACGGGCGTAGTCGCGCCATTCGCCGAGTACAAACAATGTCAGGCCGCGTATATCGACTCCACTCGACACTCGAACTGCCACTCGAAGACGTACAGGACTACTTCGATGGGGACCCCGATCTCCCACCGGAGGTTGCCGACGTCACCCTCACTCGACGCAACAACACGCTCATCCTGAAGGCCGTCGCCGAGGACCAGGATCTGAGCAAGTACACGCCGACGGCCCAGTTGAAAGCCAGCGTCACCGAGACGCGGGTGTACGAGGAGGAACCGCCCCAACCCGGCGGCCCGTGGCAGGAGGAGGAGGAAGAGATCCCGTCGGAACTCGTCGAGTTCGCCTGCTTCAAGGGCGACCGCGAGACCGTCCTCCAGAACACCGCGCTCCAGTACCCGATGTTCCTCGTCCTCCGGGATATCGCACGGATGGCCGAGAAGGGGACACTGACCGCCATCGTCGAGGAGGACGACGAACTCGTCGCCACCCGCATCGTCGAGGGCGAGGACCGCCCCGCCTCGGTCGAAGTCGTCGAGAATCCCAGCCAGTCTCAGGCGGAAAAGAACGGCGTCAACTGGCGGGACAACCAGTTCATCTCGGACTGAGACGATAGAAAACTTCTATACTTCCGCAGTTTAGAAGTGAGTACTGCGCGGAGTTGGACCAGATGGCAGACAATCTCTTAGTCAGGGTGTTTGTTACTCTTCTCTTGGTGTCTTCAGCCACGGGCCTCTTGATTCACTATGATGATGCCGAGGATTCACATACAGAATATCCGACTATAGACGAGCTGAGCACGAATTATGGCGGATATGTCGGGTCAGAAATCCATTTCTGGGGGGAAGTTACGGCAGTGACCGAGAATTCATTTACTACAGAGTACTACTGGCTGTCTTTCGAAGTTGTCAATTCGGAAACGGAGGTTCGTATTGGAGATACAGTCCAAGTATATGGAACATTAGAAACAGATCAAAGAATCTCCGCTCAAAATGTGGTGCGTTCGGACCCAATGGGACGTGAGTATATGTTTGGTGTGTCGGCCATCGCTGCTACATTTACGCTCTTAGTTTTCTTCCGATACTGGGAGTTCGATCGGTTGACATTAACTTTGAGAGCACGCCCGGAAGAGGGGAAAGATGCCTGACCTCTTGACTCACATCCTTATTGCTTACGTGCTTGGAACACTCGTAAATAACAAGACGGATTTGCTAAACGGAAGGCACGTACCGGTTCTGATGATTGGCGGAGCGTTGCCCGACTTATCGAAATTGTATCTTATTGTTGAATCGGATGTGATAGAACAAGCGTTCAGTGTGCCATTTTCTTGGGGCGGTGCACATACATTTGGAGTAACTCTCCTCCTATCGTTGGCGGGAACTCAACTGTTTCACCGAAAGGAACGGTATCCGGTCTTTGTATCCCTTTCAATTGGCTTCGTATTACACTTTATTTTAGACTCGTTCGTTATCCGTGCCGACGGACAAGTTCCCCCGTATTTATTCCCAGTGAGTTGGTGGCAGTACCCTTCCGGTAATCTGTATCTGAGTTCAACATTCTGGCCGTCTCTTCTCTCCATTTTGCTCGCCACGATAGTTTTCGTTTCGACCCACACTGCCGAGTCTTGACAGAATCGTACGCGATTCAGACTAACCGAAACCCGTCTGAATCGGCTACACACCGGGTTAATCCGGATGTATCGGGATTATCGACTGGCGCTCTATTCACGGGTTCGTGTCGAACTGCCGGTCGTAATGCCTCGAACCGTGACTCCTCTCGCGATGGCCGTGTTGTTGGTAGTGACCGGTGCTGCGGTGCCGGCAGTGACGGCCCGACCGGTCGAGACGGCAACACCCGACGGGACGGACGCCCGTTCGAACGGGAGCGCGAACGGATCGGCCGGCGAACGGCTCCACGGCGCGATCGGAGCACAAGAGGCCGAGGTCGACGGCGAGATACGGACCCGTCGGTTCGGTATCCGGACGGCACGGGCCGCGAGCGACGACGCGAAGGCCGCCGTCGTCGCCGAGGAACTCGAGGGCGTCGAGCACCGACTCGACGCCCTCGAGGAGCGAAAACAGCGACTCCAGCAGGCGCGCGACGCGGGAGTCATCGGTCCGGGGCGATACCGGGCCGAGATGGCGACGATAGCGGTCGAGACCGGAACGGCACGGTCGCTCGTGAACGCCTCCGCGGCGGCCGCCGAGGGCCTCCCCACCGACGTTCGCGAACGCAGGGGACTCGACGCTACGACGATCGGAGCGGTCTCGGAACGAGCGAACGAACTCGCCGGCCTTCCGACGGTCCAACGAGGCGGAACGACCGACGGCGCGACCGACTGGACGGGGAACCGAACGGCGACTCCCCGGACCGACGGGACGTCGACCGCGGGGCACGGTCCGGCATCGCTGCGAGACCGGACAGTTTAATTCGTTCGCGCGTCGAAAGTAACGTATGGGATTTGGGAGCTACGATGAATCCGAACAGCAGAACCAGGACGTAAACGCCGACGAGGACGACAGCGAAGGGGTTAGCGTCCACGAGAACGACCACGAGGGCGAAGTCTCCTTCGAGACGGACGCTTCGACCGACGACCTCATCGACCAACTCGGCGAGATGAAAGACGACGAGGAGTAGGGCGACCGCCGATCCGTCGTTCACCACCGAGCGTGTGGCCTCCACGCCCGTTCAGGGTGGTAGTCGTCCGGTGCAGATTCACAACACATTTTACCGTCGGTAATTAGATCTAATTATACGATGAGCGAGTTCCCAGACTATCTCGACGTCGACTACACCGACGGCGAGGGCCAGACGCCCGACGACTACCCGACGCTCGAGGACAAGATCGAGAAAGCGATCGACGTCACCCGACAGGGTCTCGAACAGTACCGCAACCCCGCGGTGATGTGGACCGGCGGGAAAGACTCCACGCTCACGCTGTACTTCATCAAGGAAGTCGCCGAGAAGTACGGCTACGACACGCCGACCGCGGTGTTCATCGACCACTACCAGCACTTCGACGCCATCCACGACTTCGTCGACCACTGGGCCGACGAGTGGGACCTCGACGTGGTCTACGCCCGCAACGAGGACGTGGGCGCGTACGTCGAGGAACACGGACTGGAACCGGGCGACGACATCCCCGTCGCCGAACTCTCGGAACACAACCAGCACCACGTTCGCGAGATCCTGGAGTACGAGGAAGACACCTTCCCGTTCCTGCTCGACACCTACGTCGGCAACCACCTGCTGAAGACCGTCGCGCTCAACGACGCCCTCGAGAGCCGCGACATCGACGGCGTCATTTCGGGCGTCCGGTGGGACGAACAGGAGGCCCGTGCCGACGAGACGTTCTTCAGCCCACGACACGAACCCGACATCTACCCGCCCCACGACCGCATCCAGCCGATCCTCCAGTTCGCCGAGCGCGACGTGTGGGACGTCTTCTGGAACTACGTCGTCCCGGACACCGTGGAGGGATTCCCGGAGGACGGCTACGTCCCCCAGAGCGCCGACGACCTGCCGAACGGTCTGACGCAGGACGACATCCCGGTCAGCCCGAAGTACTTCGCCGGCTTCCGGTCGCTGGGCAGTGAAGTCAGCACCGAAAAATCCGACGAGAAACCCGCTTGGCTCCAGGACGTCGAGAACACGACCGAACGCGCCGGCCGCGCCCAAGACAAGGAGGATCTGATGGAGCGCCTCCGCGACTTGGGCTACATGTAACCGGGACAAAACCGCAGTCCCTTACCGCTCGCCCGCCGTAACGACACCGATGACCGACACCGACGGGGCGTGGGCGAGTCTCTTTTCGGGCGGCAAGGACTCCTCGTGGGCGCTGTACCGCGCCCTCGAGGACGGGTTGGACGTGACGCGGTTGGTGACTGTCCACCCCGAGGGCGACTCCTACATGTACCACGTGCCGGCGACCGAGTTGGCGGCGCTGGCCGCCGAGAGCATCGGGATCGACCTTCTGGAGGTCGACCCCGGGGACTTGGGCGCGGCGGCCGCGACCGATGCGAGCGCACAGGGCGACGCCGAACTCGAACCGCTGGAGGCCGCCATCGCCGACCTCGCTGCGGAGACGGACCTCGTGGGCGTCACCGCCGGGGCCGTCGAGAGCGAGTTCCAGACGAGTCGCATCGAGGCGATGTGTGATCGGTTGGGGATCGACCTGTTCGCGCCGCTGTGGCAGCGCGATCCGGAAGCACTCGCGGCGGAGATGCTCGACGCGGGCTTCGAGATTCGGATCGTCCAAGTCGCCGCCGCCGGCCTCGACGAGTCGTGGCTCGGTCGCCGCCTCGACGCCAACGCCCTCGACGATCTGCTGACGTTACGGGAGGAGTACGGCGTCCACCCGCTCGGCGAGGGCGGCGAGTTCGAGACGCTCGTCACCGACGCGCCCCACATGACCCGACCGCTGGAACTGGAGTGGGAGCCTGTGTGGGAGGGGCCCCGTGGCCACTGTCGGATCACGGACGCCCGGCTGGGGTGAGTGGCGTCCCGAAATCGGCGCCGTAGTGATAGATGCAGACGACGTGCTCGAACACGTAGCACACGTTCGGTCCGGACCGGATCTCGTGCTGTCGGATTCGATTCACGGGGAATCGACGGTAGCCCGGAGAGTTCCTCGGATGGGTCCGAAGGACTGACGGCGACGACGGCGTCAAAAGTATAAATATATTAATATAATGGAAAAATTTATGTTATTTGAATTCCATTTTCGAACCCCCCAGCGGGGAGGGGAACGGACAGATGACAACCGGCGAGACGACGCACCGACGTCGAACAGTGCTGAAAACGATCGGCGGAACCTCCGTCACGCTCGGCGTGGGAACCGGTGTTGCCGTCGCCAAAAAAAAGGGTAAGGGCAGAAAAGGCGGTGCTGGCTTTACCTTCACCGAGCCGACGGTCGATACGTTCACCATCACGGACGAGAGCGCCAGCAGCGATGAAACCTTCCAACGTGGATGTGGGAAGGGCGGTAAACTACAGTCGTACAGCTTCTTCCACGTCGTCGATAGTTTCGATGGAGACGGTGAGACCGACCGGCTCTATCCACATCCCAGCGACAAGCGCTTCGGCGAGGGGCAATTCGAGATAAACGACGTCTGCGAAACCGAGACTGGACGCGACAGACCCGCCTACTGGGTCAACTTCGCCCCCTACTGATCGGGAGTCGCCGCTGACCTGCGACCGATTTTTTCGGCATGTGTCGATGCGATCGGAACCAATCGTCACTACTGCACTCGCTCCGCACAGCGTCCCCGTTACTCGTGAAGGCTGCACCGAAGCCAGCCGCGGTCCTGGGTGACAAACGCCGGTCGCACCCGGGGTCCGGCAGGTCGGCGGTCGACCCCCTCGAGCACTACGTCCCGTTCGTCATCGTCGAGTGTGCGCCGATGAGTGCGTCGGCGAGGTCGAGGTTCTCGATCCGTGTATCCTCGTCGATGATCGACCCGCGGACGTCGGCGTCCCGGATGGTCGCGTTGGGGAAGACGACGGTACGTTCGAGCGTCGAGTCGACGATCTCCGCGCCGGCCATCACGTGGACGTTCCCCCGGAGCGTCGAGTTCTCGACGGTCGCGGTGTCGTCGATCCGGTCGTCGCCGTCGAGGTGCCAGGCGACTGCGTCGAGGTAACTCTCGGGGGTGCCGATGTCGAACCACGCCCCGTCGAACGTGAAGGCGTGGACCGGCCGCCGGGACTGCATCCACTGGATGAACCACCCCGGCTCGTCGGGATTCTCGCCGGCCGAGAGGTACTCTTCGAACAGCGGGAGCGTCTCCGCGGGGAACGCGTAGCAGGCGACGGAGACGAGCGTGCTCTTGGGGTCGTCGGGTTTCTCCTGGAAGTCGACGACTCGGTCGCCGTCGAGTTCGACCAGGCCGTAGGACCGTGCCCGCTCTTTCGACCCCACGTCGTAGGCGGCGAGGGACGGTGTCCCCTTCCGCTCGAAGAAGTCGACGAACTCCGCGACGTCGAAACTGATGAGATTGTCACCGGCGACGACGACGAGGTCCTCCTCGACGCCCTCGCGGTCGATGAGTTGTGCGAGTGCGCCGACGACGCCGAACTTCTCGTCTTCGGCGGTCGTCTCCTCGACGGAGAGGGTCGGTTTCTCGAACCCGCTGTCGGCGATGTAGGCCTCGAACTCGTCGGCGAAGCGCTCGTTGGTGCTGACGTACACCTCGGAGATCCGGTCGTCGGCCTCGAGGTCCTCGAAGACGGTGTCGATGACCGTCGAGTCGCCGACAGGGAGGAACATCTTCGGCCGGTGTTTGGTGACCGGCCAGAGTCGCGTCGCGTACCCTCCCGCCAAGACGATAGCCTTCATACTCCACCGGACCGACTACAGCGTCAAGTTCTTTTTGTATCCCGCCGCGTCCCACACTGGTATCGGGGGGAAGGGATTTGATCCCACCCTCACAACGGGGGCGCATGGAGTCGACGACTCGGGAACGGATCGCGGACCTACTCCGGTCGGAGGCGGCGACGCCGAGTGCCCTCTCGACGCGGGTCGGAACGGCCCGGTCGGCCGTCTACGATCACCTCCGACACGTCGCACGGTCGCTCGACGGGAGCGACGAGGAACTGCTCGTCTCGCCGCCGACCTGTCGGGAGTGTGGCTTCGACGGCTTCGACGACCCGATCAACGACCCCTCGACCTGTCCGGAGTGCCGGAGCGAGAGCGTCGCGGAACCCGCCTTCCGGATCGACTAGTCGTTCAGGTGGCAGGCGCTCTCCCGGAGCGGTCCGAAGGTTCCGTACAGCTCGTCGGCGGCGGCGTCGGCCCGCCCAGTCAGGAGGGCGTCGACTGCGGCCCCGACCGATCGCTCGGCGGCCGAATCCGAGAGCGGTTCGGGCAGTCGGAAGGCCGCCCGGACGGCGAGACGGTCGAGGTCACCCTCGCGGTCGGTCTCGTCGGCACACCGCTCGCGGAGGTGGTCGAGTACCGTCTGCTCCGGGGCGTCGGCGAGCGTCGCGACCCACGTTCGCAGTTCGGTGACCGCCTCCCACTCGTCCGACCCGAGGTCGGTGTCGGTCGGGACCAGCCCCGGACGTTCGCGCCGGCACACCGTCGGGAAGGCGTCGGCCAGACGCTCGGCCGCCCCGTCGGTGTCGCCGTCGAAGACCCGGTCGAGCGCCGTCGACAGCGCCGACTCGGCCGCCGGGTCGGCCAACTCCGCCGGTACACCGAACTCCTCGCGGATCGCCGCCCTGACTGCGTCGGGGTCGGCCGTCTCGGAGTCGTCGTCCGCCGCGGCGTACCGCCGGGCTGCGTCGAGGTCGAGGCCCTCGTCGGCGACGCGCAGGCGGAGGTTCAACACCGCCCGCCACGTCCCCTCGTCGATGTCGTAGTCCTCGTCGAGGATCACCTCCGGACAGCGGGTGTGGAACCGACAGCCCGGCGGCGGGTCGGACGGACTCGGCACGTCCCCCGTGAGGCGTGTTCCCTGCCCCCGACGGCGTGGGTCGGCGATCGGTGTCGAGCCGAGTAGCGCGCGGGTGTAGGGGTGCTGGGGATCCTCGAACAGCCGTTCGACCGGTGCCGTCTCGACGATTTCGCCCAGGTACATCACCGCCACACGGTCGCACACCTCACGGACGACCCCCAGGTCGTGGCTGATGACGACGATGGCGAGACCGAACGCCGACTGGAGGCGGTCGATCAGGTCGAGGATGTCGGCCTGGACGCTCACGTCGAGGGCGCTGACGGGTTCGTCGGCGACGATCAGGTCGGGGTTGATGACGAGCGCCCGGGCCAGCGCGACCCGCTGTTTCTGGCCGCCGGAGAACTCGTGGGGGTAGCGGTCCATGTCGTCGGCGTCGAGGCCGACACGCTCGAGTAGGTCGCCCACGATCCGTCGGCGTCGCTCCCCGTCGCGCATCCCGTGGACGCGTAGCGGTTCGGCCACCGACTCGCCGATGCTCATCCGGGGGTCGAAACTCGACGTGGGGTCCTGAAACACCATCTGGGCACGGCGGCGGAACCGCTTCAGTGCCGTGTCGTCGTACGCGGTCACGTCCTCGCCGTCGAAGACGATCCGACCGTCGGTCGGCTCTTCGAGTCGGAGCGTTGTCGTCGCGGCGGTCGATTTGCCACAGCCGGATTCGCCGACGAGCCCCAGCGTCTCCCCGCGGTCGACGGTGAAACTGACGCCGTCGACGGCGCGGACCCGCCCCACCTCGTTCCGGAGGACGCCCTCCGTGACCGGGTAGTGCTTGGTCAGTCCCTCCACCTCGAGCAACGGTCGACTCATCGGTCCGACCCCGCGTCGGTTGCGTGGCCACCGTCGGCAGCGGTGTCGTCCGCGGGCACCGAACCGCCATCTCCCTCCCGGACGACCGACGGGTCGCCGCCGGGTTCGTAGTGGACACACGAGACGACGTGGTCCGGGTCGCCGTCGACCGGCGTCGCCGGCGGCTGGTCGCCCTCCCGGCAGGCGTCGATAGCGTGGGGACACCGGGGGTGGAACCGACAGCCGTCCGGCGGATCGGTCGGCGAGGGGAGTTGGCCGCCGATCGAACCGGTTCCCTCACCCCGTCCCGGGAGGCAGTCGAGCAGCGCGCGGGTGTAGGGGTGGGAGGGGCGCTCGAACACGTCGAAGACGTCGCCACGCTCCATCACCTTCCCCGCGTACATCACGACCACGCGGTCGGCCACCTCGGCGACGACCCCGAGGTCGTGGGTGATCAGCAGGATGCTCATGTCGAACTCAGTCTGGAGGTCGTCGAGGAGGGTGAGGATCTGGTTCTGGATCGTCACGTCGAGGGCCGTCGTCGGCTCGTCGGCGATCAACAGGTCGGGGTCGGTCGCGAGCGACATGGCCAGCGCTATCCGCTGTTTCATCCCGCCCGAGAACTCGTGTGGGTAGTCGTCGAACCGGCGGGTCGCCTCGGGAATCCCCACGCGATCCAGCAGGTCGACCGCCCGGCTGCGGGCACTCTCCTGGTCCACGTCCTCGTGGAGTTGGATCGCCTCGACGATCTGCCAACCGACGGTGTAGACGGGGTTGAGCGCGCCCTGTGGGTTCTGGAATACGTGGGCGATGCGCCCGCCTCGGAGGTCCCGGAGCGCGTCGTCGGAGAGTGTCGTGAGGTCGTCCTCGTCGAAGACGACCTCGCCGTCGGCTATCTCGCCCGGCGGCGACCGGATCAGCCGGGTGATCGATTCGCCGGTGACGGTCTTGCCACTGCCCGACTCGCCGACGATACAGACGGTCTCGCCCCGATCGACGTCGAAACTGACGCCGTCGACGGCGCGGACGAGTCCCTCGTTGGTGTGGAAGACGGTTCGCAGGTCGCGGATCGAGAGGAGTGGATCGGCGTCGGACATTATGTCTCCTGTCGCGGGTCGAGCGCGTCGCGAAGCGCGTCGCCCATGAAGTTGAACGCGAGGATGGTCGTGAAGAGGAAGACGCCGGGGAAGGTGGACACCCACCACGCCGTCGAGAGGTCGCTGCGTCCGTTGGCGATCACCTGGCCCCACGAGGGGACGGTCGGATCGCCCAGCGAGAGGAAGGAGAGAGAGGCCTCGAAGAGGATGAAGCCGGGGATGAGCAGCGTCGCCGCCGTGATGACGCTGTTCGAGACGTTGGGGACGAGGTGACGACGGATCACGTAGAGGGTCCCGGCCCCGGTGCCGCGGGCGGCGGTCACGTACGCCTCCTCGGCACGCTGGAGCGCCTCGGAGCGGACTAGCCGTGCGATCGACCCCCATCCCGTCAACCCGAAGATGACGATGAACATGAACAGGCTCCCGCCGAAGAGGTAGGTGAGCAGGAGATAGAGGAAGAAGGCGGGGAAGACGAGTTGGACGTCGACGTAGCGCATCAGCAGTTCGTCGACGAGGCCGCCGCCGTAGGCCGCGACGGTGCCGACGGCCGTCCCGATGGTCACCACGAGTAGCGTCGAGATCAGGCCGACCTTCATGCTGACCTGCATCCCGTAGACGATCAGGACGAGGATGTCCTTGCCGTCGCCGGTGGTGCCGAGCGGGTGTGCCATCGTCCCCTGGCACCGGCCGTCGGCCACCTCGCCGAGACAGTTCACCGGGACGGAGGAGTCGACGGAGAGGTAGGCTGGGGGCTGGTAGGCCTGATCGAGAGCGAGCGTCGGCTGATCCAGCAGGATCGGACCGACGGTCCCGACCAGGAACACGACGACGAGGTACACCAGACTCAGGACGGCCATCCGGTTCTTGCGGAACTCCCGCCAGTAGTAGGCGGTCAGCCGGCGGTTGCCGTAGAGCGGCACGACGACGTAAAACAGAAGCGCGAGCAGCGTCGTCACGAACAGCCAGTCGAGTTGCGTGACGTTCCACTCGACCGGGACCGTGACCGTCGGTTGGTCCGCGGGCACGACGACGAAGTCGTAACAGAACGCGGCGACGAGGGCGAGAACGGCGAGCAACGCCCCCCGGTCGCGCCGGGAGAGCGTCGACAGCCGCCCGCCCGTCTCCGTCCAGTCGACCGACTCGAAGGTGTCGGGTTCCCCGCCCATCAGCGATCACCGTAGTCGATCCGTGGGTCGAGCACCGTGTACGCCACGTCCTGGATCAGGTTGCCGACGACCGAGACGAACGTGAAGATGAGCGTCGTCCCGAGCACCAGCGACGTGTCCTGTGCGATGATGGCGTTGTACGACAACTGTCCCAGTCCGGGGATACCGAACACCACCTCGACGAGATAGGACGCGGCGAGGAAGATTCCGAGGATATCGCCGACGAGGATGGTCATCAGCGGTACTGCGGCCGGGCGCAGGATGTGTCGGGTGAGGATGCGGTAGCCGTCCGCCCCCTTCGCTCGGGCCGTCTTGACGAACTCGGCTTCGACGTACTCCAACGCCTCGGCCCGGGAGTAGCGCATGATGCCCGCGATGGTCCCGGTCACCAACACGACGACGGGGAGGACGAGTTGGCGAACCATCCCGAGGCTGAAGATGGGGACGTCGGAGTCGAACACCACGGGGAACCAGCCGAGTTGGACCCCGAACACGAGGAGGAGAATGATGGCAAACCAGAAGTTCGGGATGGCGTAGCCGAAGAAGGCGAAAAAGGTCGCGGCGTAGTCGGTCTTGGTGTACTGGTGGGTCGCCGAGTAGAGACCGATCGACAGCCCGAGTAGGATCGACAGGACCGTCGTGGGGACGGAGTAGACGGCGGTGTAGGGGAGCGCACTGGCGATTGCCTCGATCACCGGCTGTGAGCGGCTCTCGGACCACCCCCAGTTCAGGGTCGCCATGTTGATCATATACTCGCGGTAGCGGTCCCACAGCGACCGGTCGAGGCCGCGACGGGCCTCGAAGGCCTCCTCGGCCGCCTCGGCGGACCCCCCGCTTGCGGCCGCCTGGAACTGCAGTTGCTCGGCGGCGGGGTTCGGCGTGATGGCGAGCAGTCCCCACGTGATCGAGAGGATGAGAAACGTCGCCACGACCGCCCACGCCAGCCGCCGAACCACGTACCAGCGCATGCTCACCGGTCGGATCGACCCCCAGCCGCGCTCACTCGAAGTACCATGTCTGGGAGTCCCATCCGGTGTTGAACTCTTCGCCGTAGCCCCGCACGTCGTCGGCGTAGCCCGTCACGCTCGACGGCATCGTGAGGAAGCCGAAGGGTTGTTCCTCGCTGATGAGGCCGAACGCCTCGCCGAACAGTTCGCGGCGCCGTTCCTCGTCGGTCGTCGCCGTCGCCTCCTCGTACAGTGCCCCGATGTCCTCGTCGGGGTAGTAGCCGTAGAAGTTGATGCCACCACGCCGCTCGAAGAAGCCCTTGCTCGACGCGGGCGTGAAGGGGTAGGTGTTGAACTGGAGGTTGATCGACATGTCCCACGACTCGGCGCTCGTGGCCACGTCGCGCGGCCCGCCGTTGAACGTGCCGGCGGTCCACTCCGGATCGGACCCCTCCGGAGCGGAGGTCTGGACGTAGTTACTCTGGAACGTCGACGCCGAGATTGCCTCGGGTTTGACGGCGATGCCGGCGTTCTCCTCGAACTCCTGGGCGACGAACTCGGCGACGGTCCCTTCTGTCGGCTGGCCGGAGTCGTAGTAGATGGAGAGGGTCACTTGCTCCCCGTCGCCGTCGACGAGACGGTCGCCGTCGTAGGCGTACTCCGTGTCCGACAGCGCCGATTCGAGTCGGGAGCGGGTGGTCTCCGGGCCGTACCGGTCCCCGACGCCGAACGCCTCGACCTCGCTGTCGTCGTACCACTCCGACCACTCGGGCTGCATGGTCTGGGCGACGTCCGCGTACCCGCGGTAGATGTTGCTCGCCACCGTCTCCTTGTCGACGGCGAACCCGAGCGCCCGCCGCACCGCCTTCGAGCGGAACGGCTCCCAGCCGTTCGCCCGCATGTTGTAGACGATCAGGCGGAGGTACGGCTGGGATGTGACGTTGACTTCGACGTTCGGCAGGTTCTCGAACCGCTGGGCTTTGTCCGGCGGGATGCCTGCCGAGTCCACCTCGCCGGACTCCAGTGCGCCGAGGCGGGTGCTCTCCTCGCTGATGACGTTCACGACCTGTTCGTCGAAGTACGGCGCTTCGCCGAACCGGTCGGGAATCCCGTCGACGTCCTGCAAGTAGTAGTCCTCGTTGCGTGTGACAGTGTACCGTGAGGACTGCTCCCACGACTCGTAGGTGTACGGCCCGAGGTTGCCGGTGTAGGCCAGCGAGTTGAGTTCCTCGTCCTGTTCGAGGCCTTCGGTGTCCTTGTTCGGGACGTACTTCTCGAGGATCCCTTTGGGGATACACTGCTGTCGCCAGAGCACCGGCTTGAACGGGAAGGAGGGATCCGTCTCGAACAGACGGATCTCGAAGGTGCGGGTGCCCGTCCGCTCGACCGGGATCGGTTCGCGCTGCCCCGAGTCGGGGTTCACCCGGAACCAGTCGCCCGCGTTGGGGTAACCACTCCAGTTGGGCTGGGCCTGAAACACGTTCTCGATCATGTACACCCAGTCCTCGGCGGTCATCTCGCCGTATCCGGCCCCCCACTCCAGGTTCTCTCGGAGTCGAATCTCGTAGACTCGCCCGTCGTCGGTTTCGTAGTCGGCCCACAGGGGGAAGATCTCCCGGTCGGGCGTGATCGCCCACGTCCCGTCGAGCGTGGCGGTGATGTACGACCCGGACGTGGAGTCGGCGATGGTCAGCCAGTTGAGCGACTGCGCGTCGACGCTGGACGCCGAGACGTACTGTCCCTGGACGCTCGGTTCCCCGTCGCCGTTGCCACCACCCCCGTCGCCCGAACACCCCGCGAGTCCGGCGACCCCCGCCGTCCCGAGGAGTTTCAACAGATCACGACGCCCCGGGCGACCCGTCGTGTCCGACACGCCGCGGCGGTCGTTACCAGACGGCATACTCGTTCAAAACGGCGGGGTCAACTAATACCCATCGGTCGGTGTGACGAACCGACCGACGCCGCCGCAGTCCGGCGACTACCCGTCGCCCTGCGGGTCGGTGATGACGACCTCGCCGTCCTCGACAGTGACGTTGATGAGCGTCTTGACGCTGTAGCCGGCGTCGTCGAGTTCGTTCGGCCCCGCCTTCTTGATGACGGCGACGACGTCGACCACGTCGGCACCGATGTGTTCCAGCGAGTCGAGGATCGCTTTCATCGTCCCGCCGGTCGACAGTACGTCGTCGAGGACGAGGACCTTGTCGCCGGCCTCCACGTCGTTGATGTACATCTCGCTCTCGGAGTACCCGGTTTGGGCCGACAGCGACACCTCGCCGTCGAGACCGTACTGGCGTTTCCGGATCACGACCAGCGGCACGTCGGTCATCAGCGAGACGGCGGTGGAGATGTGGATCCCCATCGCCGCCGGGGTGACTATCTTGTCCACGTCCTCCAGATCCGCCTTGCGGATAATCTTGATGACGATTTCGCGAAGGAGTTCTGGACGGAGCATCGGCACCCCGTCGCTGACGGGGTGGACGAAGTACTCGTACTCCCCTTTCTCGATGATCGGCGCGTCGAGAAGCGACTGCCGCAACTGATCCATGCTGACCGTACCGAGCGTCGAGAATAAAAGCTGGCGGTTCTCAGTTTTCCGGGGCGGATCCGCGGGCGAGCACCGCCGACCCCCCGTCGTCGTCGAACGTCCCGTCGCTCACTCGTGTCGTCGGGTCGTCCGCGGCGGGGACGATGTCGCCGCCGTCGTGAGTGTCGTCACGCTATTCTCGCCGAAGTCGAACTCGGGGTTCAGTTGAGGAGGCACTTCCGACAGCTAGTCGACACCCAACATGAACGGCCCGACGGTCGCGGCGACGACGACGGTGATGGCCACCATCAGGGCGGTCCCGACCACTTCGCTCTGGGCGTCGTCTTCGGCCAGCAGTCGATGGGGTCGCCCCCCGATTCGCGACGTCGTTTCGGGATAAAGCCACTCCGGTGGGGGCGAACCGCCGGAGTAGATCCGCCTCAGGCGTCCCGCGGTGGCACCGTCAACACCGGCGTGTCGGCGGTCCGGACGACCCGATCGGCGACACTCCCGAGGACGACGTGGGCCACTCCCGTCCGGCCGTGCGTTCCCATCACGATCAGGTCGACGTCCTCCGCGTCGGCGTACTCACCGATGCGCTGGGAGGGGACACCGTGTCTGATCACCTCGACTGCCTCGACGCCGGCGGTCTCGGCCCGGTCTAGGGCGTCCGCTGTCGGTCGTTCGGTCGACGCCTCGACCAGTTCCATCACGTCCGCGTGGCTCGCGTCCGTCCCGATGGGGCTCATCCGGACGTCGACCACGTAGAGCACGTGGAGCGTCGCACCGTGTGCCTTCGCGAGGTCGACGGCGTGTTCGGTCGCGGCGGCTGCACCGGCGCTCCCGTCCACCGGGAGGAGGATCGTCTCGTACATGTCGTCTCCGACACACTGGGCGGCAAAACGATTGGGGGTCCGTCGCCGGCTACACGACGCCCAACCACACCAGCACACCCCCGAGGACGACCATGAGGATGAAGATGCTACTGCCGATGTTGGCGCGGAAGCGGGAGAGTGGCCCGGGGTCGACGCGTATGGCGGCTCCGCGGTCGGCGAGTGCGACGGCGGCGCGGTCGACCGCCGCGTACGTCTCCGTGACGCCGTGGACGAGCGCCCGCGTCCCGTAGAAGACCAACGGATTGTAGCCCGCGTCCACGTCGGGCATCCGCCCGATCTTCGACAGCGGCTTCTTCAGTGCCGCGAAGCCGACGACGCCCGCCGCGGCGAGAGCCACGCCCTCGACCACGTGGGGGACGGTGTAGGTGTGATAGACGTGGGCGACGACGCTTCCGTCGGTAACGTCGAAGGGCAGCAGTCCGAACAGCGCACCGTCGAAGACGCCGTAGGCCACACACAGTCCCGCGACGAGCAGCATCGGAATCCGCTGTGTCCACGGGGCTGGCGCCACGTCGTCGCCCTCGTATGGGCCGTGGAGGAAGGCGTAGTAGCCGAACTTGATGAACGACAGGAAGGTTCCGACGCCGCCGACGAGGAGGAGCAACTCCAGCGTGTAGAAGTCGCCGACGACGAGTGGCCCCTTCACGAACGTGTAGTGGCTGGCGGAGATGACGATACCCTTGCTGACGAAGCCGTTGAAGCCGGGAAAGCCGGCGATGGAGAGCGCTGCGACGGTGAAGGCTACGGCGGTGACGGGCATCTTCCGCGCGAGGCCGCCGAGGTACTTCAGGTTCTCCTCGCCGGTGCTGTAGACCACCGCGCCGGCGGTCATGAACAGGAGGCTCTTGTAGAGGATGTGGTTGAAGACGTGGCCGAACGCGCCCGCCTGCGCCAGCGCGCTGCCGATGCCGACGCCCGCGACCATGTAGCCCACCTGCGACTGGATGTGGTAGGAGAGCAGGCGGCGCATGTCGTTCTGGAGGAGGGCGGCGCCGGCCCCGAAGACGGCCATCGCGCCACCCATGTAGGCGATCCAGAGGTGGCCGTCGGGGAACGCCCGGTACATACCGTAGACCCCCGTCTTGGTGGTGTAGACACAGAGGAAGACGCTGGCCGCGATGTGGGGTCGCGGGTAGGTGTCGGGGAGCCACGCGTGCAGGCCGATGAAGCCGACGTTGACGCCGATGCCGAGGGCGGCGAGGAGCTGTGGCACCGTCCCGACCATCCCGTCGGCGGCGCTGAAGAGCACGGAGCCGACGGCGGCGTAGTGCCACACGATGGCCGCGAGCAGGAGGCTCCCCCCGATGCCGTGGAGGAGCGCGTACCGGAAGCCGGCGCGCACGGCCTTGCCGCCGTAGTCCCAGACCAGCAACGTGCTCGTCACCGCCATCAACTCCCACCAGACGATCAGAGTCAGCCAGTCGCCGGCGAAGACGGCGCCGAGGCCCGACCCGACGTAGGTGAGCGCGTAGGCCGTCTGCTTGCTCTCCGCGCCGGTCGCCCACGAGTAGCCGACGGCGACGGTGCCGATGAACGCGAAGACGAGGCCGACGACCCACGAGAACGGATCGACGTTGAAGAAGACGGCGTCGAAGCCGAACAGCCGCCCGGTCAGGTGTGTCCCTTCGGGGACGACCCAGATCCAGACCGTCACGAGCGCCGTCGTCCCCCCGCCGAGCAGGTGGGCGAGGCGGCGTCGGCCGCCGGCGAGGCCGGTCGCGAGCGCCGCGGCGAGGACGACGATTCCCGGCGGGAGGGCGGTGAGCGGTCCCGTCACAGGACACTCACCCCCGTCGCGCCTTCGACGACGACGTCGACGAGGCGCAGGAACACCGCCGTCTCGGGGATCACGCCGATGAGGACTGCGCCAGTCATCGCCGCGAGAATGGGGCCGAGTATGAACCACGTGCTCTCACCGCCGAGCCACCCGCGGCGCTCCCAGCCGCCGGCGGGCGGGCCACCGTGGTGGTCGTCGTGTGCGTCGTCGTGTGCGTCGTCGTATCCGTGCTCGTCGTGTCCGTGGTCATCGTGGTCGTCGTGCCCGCCGTCGGTGACGGCACCGGAGTCGGGCGACGGCGTCTCGGGGAGGATCGACCGCGTCTCGCCGCCGAGGGGGAACTCCACGAGCGGTTTGGCGTCGTGTTCGTCCTCGGCCTCGAAGAAGGCCTGGTAGAAGACGGGCCAGAAGTACGCGATGTTGAGGACGCCCGAGACGAGGAGGACGACGGCGAAGACGCTCTGTTCGGCGCTCACGCTCCCGATCAGGAGGTACCACTTGCTGACGAATCCGGCGACCAGCGGGATGCCGGCCATGCCCGCGGCGGCGACGCCGAACGCGAGCATGGTCAGAGGCATCCGCTTGCCGATGCCCGCCATGTCGCTGATGTCGTCGGTGTGGGTCTCGACGTGGATGGCTCCCGCGGTGAAAAAGAGGGTGAGCTTCATGAACGCGTGGGCGGGGATGTGCAGCAGGCCGCCGACGATGGAGGTGGGATCGAGGATGGCGATGCCGAGGACGATGTAGGAGAGTTGGCTCACCGTCGAGAACGCCAGCCGGCGCTTGAGGTTGTCCTGTCGAAGCGCGATGACGCTGGCGAGCGTGAGCGTGGCGGCGGCGACGACGGCCAGCGGGAGCCCCAACCCCAGCGCACCGGTGAGGTCGACGCCGTACACGTCGAGGACGACCCGCGCGATGCCGAAGACGCCGCTCTTGACGACGGCGACGGCGTGGAGCAGCCCGGAGACGGGCGTCGGCGCGACCATCGCGTCGGGGAGCCACGAGTGCAGCGGCATGAGCGCCGCCTTGACGCCGAACCCGCCGATCAGGAGGACGAACGCCGCCCGCGCGAGGACGGGATCGGCGTCGACGAGGCCGGCGATGCCGCCCGCGGTGAAGCCGGTCGTACCGGTCATCGTGGCGACCAGAATCGTGCCCGCGAGGACGGCGACCCCGCCACCGAAGGTGTAGGCGAGGTACTTCCGGCCGGCCGCCCGCGCCTCGGCCGTCTCGTCGTGGGTGACCAAAGGATACGTGGCGACGGTCAGCAGTTCGTAGAAGACGAAGAGGGTGACGAGGTTTGCGGCGAAGGCGACGCCGAGCGCGGCGGCGACGCTCGCGGCGAAGGCGGCGAAGTAGCGGGTCTGATCGCCCTCGTCGAGCCCCCGCATGTAGCCGATGCTGTAGAAACTGGTGACGAGCCACAGCAGGCTCGCGACGGTCGCGAAGAGGAGGCCGAGCGGGTCGGCCCGCAGCGAGAGGTCGACGCCCGCGACCAGCGTCCCGAGGTGGGAGACGCGAACGGTCCCGTCGAGGGCGGCGGGGAGCATGCTCGCCACGAGCGCGAACGCGCCGCCGGCCGCGAGGACGGTCCAGCCCTCGCGGACGTCCGGTCGGCGGGCGGAGGCGAGGATCGGTACCACGGCGACCGCCGCGACTGCGACGGCCAGAGCCGGTCTGAGGGAGGCGATGTCGGTCATGAGGCGAGAAGGGTGTCGATCGTCGGTTCCAGCGCTATCTGCAGGTTCGTGACGACGAGGCCGAGGACGACGGCGACGACCGCCGCGAGGACGACGAGTGCGAGGGCGACCCGGCTCGGTCGATCCGGGCGCTCACCCTCACCTTCACCGCCGTCGGCCGCCGCGCGCACGCTCGGCGAGGCCGGCGCGACGAACATTCGCTCGATCAGCAGCGCGAAGTACGCGAGCGTCAAAAGCGTCGAGGCGAAGATGACGACCGCGACGGGCCACGTGCCCGCTCGCACCGCCCCGAGCGCGATGTACCACTTGCCGGCGAAGCCGACGGCGGGCGGCACGCCGACCATCGCGAGCATGAGGACGGCGCTCGCCCCCCCGAGGAACGGGAAGCGGTCGGCGAGGCCCGCGTACCCGTCGACGGTCGTGGCTCCGGTCAGGTCGTCGATCGTGCCGGCGGCGACGAACAGCCCGCCTTTCATGATCGCGTGGCCGACCAAGTGGACGACCGCGCCGAACACCGCGGCGGGGGTGCCGACCGCGAGCCCGACGACCACGAGGCCGTACTGCGAGACCGAGGAGTAGGCGAGCATCCGCTTGACTTCGGACTGGACGACCGCGAGGACGCTTCCGGCGACGATGCTCAGCGCCGCGAAGGCGACGATGGCGTCGCGGGCGACGGGGACGGCCTCGAAGAAGGCCGGCGTGTAGACGGTGTAGAGTAGTCGCAGGAGGGCGTAGGCGGCCACCGTCGACACGAGCGCGGAGATGAGCGCGCTCACGCTGTCGGGGGCGTCGTTGTAGGCGTCCGGTTGCCACGTGTGGAGTGGGAACAGCGCCGCTTTGGTCGCGAGGCCGACGACGATGAAGCCAAAGGAGGCGAGCACCAGCGGCGAGTCGTACCCCACCTGAGCCAGTTTCACCGAGAGGTCGGCCATGTTGAGCGTCCCGGTCGCGATCAGCGCGTAGCCGACGCCCAACAGATAGAGGGAGGCGGCGACGGTGCCGAAGAGGAGGTACTTGAGCGCCGCCACCGCGGATCGGCCCGTGCCGGCACTGGCGACCAGGGCGTAGGTCGCGAGTCCGGAGATCTCGAGGAAGACGTAGAGGTTGAACACGTCGCCGGTGACGGACATGCCGGAGAGTCCAGCCACGAGGAGGAGGTACTCGGTGTAGAAGGCGGTGCCGCCGGGGTCGTCGTCGACGGCGTAGAAGAGGACGCCGAGGGAGACGACGGCGACGAGGGAGACGACGACGGCCGACACCCCGTCGACGACGAGTTCGATCCCGTAGGGCGCGACGAAGCCGCCGACGCCGTTCGAGAGCGGCCCCTCGAGGAGCGCGCGCGATCCGATCCAGCCGGCGAGACCGACCTGACCGAGGAGGGTCAGCGCGGCCACCACCGGCGGACCGCGGTCGTCCAGCAGTCCGGCGGCCACCGCGAGCAACGCGCCGAGCAGCGGCACCGCGACCAGCAGCGGGACGAAAGTGTCAATCATCCGTCAGCACCTCCGAGAGGGTGTCCTCGTTGAGGGTGCCGTAACTGTCGTGGATGCGGACGACGAGGCCGAGTGCGACGGCGGTGAGGCTCACCCCGACCACGATGGCCGTCAGGATCAGGACGTGTGGGAGCGGGGAGACGAAGGGGCCACCGCCGCCGCCGCTCTCGACGACCGGCGAGCGCCCGTTCACGTGGTAGGCGCTCGTGATGAAGAAGACGAATATGCCCGTCTGGAAGACGTTGAGCCCGATGATCTTCTTCACCAAGTTGTCGCTCTCGATCATGACGTAGGCGCCGATGGCGAGGAGGAGAACGACGACGATGTACGTGTATCTGGTCGTGACGAGATCGATCATTCGGTATCCTCCTCCGCGCCGACCGTGACGCTGTTGATGCCGGTCCCGAGCAGGAAGAAGAGGCCGGTGATGACGCCGGCGACGACGACGCCGATGCCGACCTCGACGAGTTCGATGCTGTACTTGGTCCCGTGGTGCATCACGCTCTCGTAGCCGCCGACCTCGAGGAAGTTGTCGCCGACGAGATACCCGCCGAACCCGATGGTGAGGAAGGTGCCCACCCCCGCCAGGAGGAGGATCCCGAGATGCTCGTTTCGCAGGCGGTCGGCGACGGGATCGATACCGAACGCGAACCCCAGCATGACGACGGTCGTGGCGGCGATGACGCCGCCCTGGAAGCCGCCGCCGGCGGAACTCGCGCCGTGGAACATGACGAACACGCCGAGGGTCAACACGAACGGGGCGATGACCCGGACGGTCGTCATGATGATCGTGCTCTCGACGTACGGTGGGCGCTCCGTGGCGGGTCGGGAGACGCGCCCGGATCCGTCGGAGTCGGGAGCGACCCTCTGTTCGGTTGCCGCGTCGATGCCACTCGTCGTCTCTGGATCGTCGGGTCCACTCATACGAACTCCTCCTGTCGAAGGACGAGCAACATGGCGACGCCGGCCGCGAAGACGACCGCCACCTCGCCGAGCGTGTCGAACCCGCGGTAGCCGACGAGCACCGCCGTCACGACGTTCGTCACGTCGGTCTGCTCGTATGCGTTTTCGAGGTAGTACTGGCTCACTTCGCCGGCGAGGACCGGTGACGACGGATCGCCGACCGCCGGGAGCGCCGGTATCGTCGCGCCGACGGTGAGGACGACGGCGACGACGGCCAGCGCCGACCGGGGGCTGATCCCCTCGAACCGCTCGGACCGCGGGACGCTGGTGCGGGCGATAGTGAGCACGAAGAGGACGGTCGTGATGCCGGCACCGACTGCCGCCTCGGTGAGCGCCACGTCGGGGGCCCGCAACAGCGCCCAGAGGACGGCCACGCCGAAACTGTAGCCGGCGAAGGCGACGATGCTCGCGACCACGTCGTGGAGGACGGCCGCCACGAGCGCGCTCCCGATCATGAACAGGAGGACGGCCGCGACGGGCAGTGAGAGGCTCACGCGTCCCCCTCCTCTTCGTCGATCCACGGGGCGTCGACGTCGCCGGCAGGTTCGACGTTCTGTTCCTTTCCGGATCTGGCGATGGCGTGGGCGGCGGTCGGACTCGTCAGGAGCAGGAAGACCAACAGAAATCCCAGCTTCAGCGACTCGGTGGAGACGCCGAGGACGACGGCGACGCCGGCGACGGCGAGCACCGACCCGAGGGTGTCGCTCTTCGAGGCGGCGTGAAGTCGAGCGTAGAGGCCCGGCAACCGGAGGAGGCCGACGGTGGCGACGAACCCGAAGAAGGTACCACCGACCACGAGTGCGGCCGCGAGGTACTCGAGGGGTGTCATATGACGCCACCCCACTCGACGGTGAACTTCGAGACGGCGATGCTCATGACGAAGTTGAGCAGGGCGTACACCAGCGCGACGTCGAGATAGCCGTACTCGCCGAGCGCGACGCTCACCAGCGCGATGACGATGACGGTGTTGGTGCCGACGACGTTGATCGCGACGATGCGGTCCTGGGTGGTCGGGCCACGGAACACCCGGTAGAGGAGGGCGACCGCGAACAGCACGAACGCGCCGGCGGCGGCGAGGAAGATAGTCGAGAGGGTCCCGGAGACGGCCATCTCAGGCCTCCCCTCCGTCGTCGTCGCGGCGTTCGAGCGGCGAGGGAATGCGTGACGACTCGCGGCCGTAGAAGACGAACCTGACGAGGCGTTCGAGTGTCCCCTCCATGAGGTCGTCCTCGGCGTCGGGGATGAGCGCGTGGACGACGAACTGCTGGCGGCTCACGTCGATGGTGAGTGTGCCCGGCGTCAGCGTGATCGAGTTGGCGAGCGTCGTGACGGGCATGTCGCCCCACACCGCGGCGTCGAACTCGACGACCCGCGGATCGATCGGGAGTCGCGGGTGGAGGACGACGTAGGCGAGTGCGACGTTCGCCTTCGCGATCTCCCAGAGGAGGATCGGGACGTACGCCCCGAACCGGAGTAGCGTGTAGCCGACCTCGCGGACGGCCGGCACCCCGTTCTTCATGGCCACGCCCGCGAGCGTGAGCGTGACGACGCCGGCCGTGGCAACCCCCGTGACCAGTTCGTACGGGTCCGTGACGTGCCAGCCACCGAGCGCGAAATAAAAGAGGAGGGAGGACGCGAACACGACGGAAAACTCCGCCAGACCGATGTCGGTGAGCGGCAGGCTCCGTCGCGTCTCACGGGTGACCGGTGCCTCCAGCACGTCGAAGCCGCGGTCGGCGAGCTCCGTTTCGAAGGAGCGCAACAGCGGTGCGCTCCCACCGGGCCGAAAGGACGGATCGACGACGATCCGCCCGACGCCGTTGGCGTCCGCGTAGCGGCCGATCACGTCGGCGAAGTCGCTCGGACTGAAGACGTACTCGTTGGTGCCGACGACGGTCGACTCGAACGCAACCGTCGCCGGGGTGTCCTCGCCGAGGAGTTCGTCGATGTCCTCCTCGCCCCAGAGGAGCGTCCGTTCGAGCAGTGACTCCGCGGCGTCGACGTTGGCGCGCTCCGTCTCGAAACTCCGCCAGCGAGCGGGGTAGACGAAGTGGACGGTCGCGCTCCCGCCGGCTTCGACGGCCGCCTCGTGGGCACGCTCGACGGCGTAGGTCACCGTCCGTCTGAGCGTCTCCGACCGACCCACTGGGACGAGCACGTCCCGCTCGTGGTTATCCCCCATCGGGCTGTCGAGCTCCGGCGGTTCGAGCAGTGGCTCCCCCGATCATACGTGTCATCGTGTAGCGTCCGGTTCCGCTCCCATAACTATTGCTATCCGTCCCGGTTTCCCGGCGTCCCGGGGCGATCAGTCGAGGGCTGCAGCCAGACGGTCGGCGACGCGCGCGCCCAACCCCCCCTTCGAGCCCTCGTACGTCGTCACCGCGTCGTCGCGGACCACCAACGCACGGGTCCGGTCGTCACCCATCACGGACGCGTCGTTGGCGACGACGAAGTCGAGGCCGACCCGGTCGAGGAGCGCCCTCGCACGGGCGGTCATGGCGTCGTCGTCGCCCTCGGTCTCGGCTTTGAACCCGACCATCGCGAGGTCTGGCGCGCCCTCCCGAACCCGGTCGAGGAGTTTCGGCGTGGGTTCGAGGTCGAGCGTCACCGACTCGCCGGAGCGTATCTTCTCGGTCGCCGTCTCGACGGTGAAATCGCCGATGGCGGCGGCGGAGACGAGGGCGTCGGCCCCAGCGCTCCCCTCCCCCTCGACCGCACGCTCGACGGCGGCGAGCATCTCCGTCGCGCTCTCGACGGGCCGCACGTCCGCGTAGTGGACGTCGGGGCCGTCGTGGACGAGCGTCACGTCCGCCCCGCGGACGTGGCAGGCCCGGGCGACCGCCCGCCCGGTCCGGCCCGAGGCACGGTTCGAGAGCGTCCGGATCGGGTCGATCGACTCCGTGGTTGCACCGCTCGTGACGACGACGTGCCGGCCGTCGAGGGGTGACGGAGTCGTCGCCCGTGCGACCGCCGTGACGATGGCGTCCTCGCTCGCTATCTTCGCCTTCCCCTCCTCGATCCGGGGATCGACGAAGTCGACGCCCCAGGACTCGACGCGGTCGATGGCGTCCAACACCCCGGGGTGGTCGTACATGGGTTCGTGCATGGCGGGTGCGACCACCACTGGGAGGCCGGCCCCGAGCGCCGTCGTCGCACACGTCGTCACGGGCGTGTCGTCGACGGCTGCCGCGACCTTGCCGACCGTGTTCGCGGTGGCGGGGGCGATCAACAGGACGTCGGCCCAGCCGTCCCGCCCGCAGAGGGCGACGTGTTCGACCCCGCCCGTGATCTCCGTGACCGGGCCGCGGTCGGTGGCGAACTCCACGGCCCACGGGTGGACGATCCCTCGGGCGCTCTCGGTCATGACGCCCCGGACCGCCGCACCCTGCCGTCGGAGCTCGTGGGCGAGTTCCACCGCCTTCACCGCCGCGATGCTCCCGGTGATCCCGAGGGCGACGTTCGTACCGTCGAGCATTCGTCCGCATGTTCGCGCCGAGGGTCTTAAGCCCCGGTCGTCGGGGCAGGACCGACGGGGTGACGGACGTTCGCGTCCCGCGGAACGTTTACGCCGACGCCGTCCAACCGTGGCGTGTGGACCGCATCCACGTCAGCACGGTCGTCCGACTCCCGCCGCCGGAGGTGTACGAGTTCCTCGAGGACTTCCCACGGTACGCCCGCTACTCGGAGTACCTGACCGGCGTGACCGCCGACGGCGACGGCTCCCCGGGGACCCACTACCGCCTGCAGTTCGCGTGGTGGAAACTCACCTACACCGCCCACACGGAGGTGACCGACACCGACCCGCCGAGGCGACTCGACTGGCGCGTGACCGAGGACGTCGACGCCAGCGGCCGGTGGCGGATCGAACCGCTCGACTCCGATCCGTCGGCGCCGGCCGACGACGGCCCGGCCTGTCGTGTTCACCTCGAAGTCACGTTCGACGCCGACTCGGTCGGCGGCGGCATCGTCGACCTGCCGCGGTTCGTCTCGCTCGACTGGGTCGTCGACCGGGTGAAACCGATCCTCGTCGAGGAGGCAGAACGGGTCGTCGAGCGAATCGTCGCCGACGTTGAGGGGGAGCGCCGGGAGGTCGACCTCGTCGTCCACGAGGTTCCCGGTGACCTCTGACCGGCGGTCGTGAGCCACGACCCGCGGCGAACGGGCCGTGGTCGGGGATCATTATCAGCGGTGAAAGTCGGGGCCGTAACGTTATATCGCCGCGGTCCCCCTGTCACAGTGGGCTTTCCGATCCGATGTCGGCACGGCGAGGATCCGCCGTACCGGCACGGCGTGGCTCCGGGGGGAACGCGCCGCCCGTCGGGTCGGAAGCCCGCCGCGTATGACGACCCCTACCCTGTCCTCACCCCTCTCCGAACGGAACCCGACTTCGTCACGCCGACGACTCGACGGCGCTCGCGGCCCGGATGATCGTTCGCTCGCCGAAGGCCGGCCCGATCAACTGTAGCCCGACGGGGAGGCCGTCGGCCCGGCCCGCGGGAACGCTGATGGCGGGCAGGTTGGCGAGGTTCACCGGCACCGTGTTGGCGTCGGCGAGGTACATCTGGAGCGGGTCGTCGAGACTCTCGCCGAGTTCGAAGGGGAGGACCGGCATCGTCGGCGACGCCAAGACGTCGGCCTCGGAGAGCGCCTCGTCGAAGTCCTGCTTGACCCACGCACGGGCGTCCTGTGCCTTGGCGTAGTACTTGTCGTGGTAGCCGGCGGAGAGGGCGTACGTCCCGAGGAGGATGCGGCGCTTGACCTCGTCGCCGAACCCCTCCTCGCGGACGGCCGCGAACGACTCGTTCCAGTTGCCCTCGGCGTCGGTGTCGGGACCGTAGCGGACGCCGTCGAACCGGGCGAGGTTCGAGGAGGCCTCGGACATGGCGATGACGTAGTAGGCCTGCACGGCTCGCTCGACGGAGGGGAGGCTCACCTCGTGGGTCTCGGCGCCCTGGGCTTCGAGGTCGTCGAGGGTCTCGTGGAACCGGTCGACCACCCGCTCGTCGGCCCCCTCGATCAGTTCCGTCGGGACGCCGATCGAGAGGCCCTGAACGTCCCCGTCGGCGGCGTCGGCGTACTCCGCGTCGGCGCCCTCCTCGTGGGTCGTCGCGTCGCGGTCGTCGGGGCCGGCGATCACCTCGAGGACCTCGGCGGCCTCCTCGACCGTCGGGGCCAGCGGGCCGATCTGTTCGAGCGAGTTGGCGTAGGCGACCAACCCGTAGCGAGACACCAGCCCGTAGGTGGGCTTGATGCCGACGACGCCACAGAACGCCGCCGGACAGCGGACCGATCCGCCGGTGTCGCTCCCGAGGGCGGCGTCGGCCTCGCCGGCGGCGACGGCCGCGGCACTTCCCCCCGACGAACCACCGGGGACGCGGTCCCCGTCGACCGGGTTCGTCGTCGGCCCGAACGCCGACGTCTCCGTCGTCGTCCCCATGCCGAACTCGTCCATGTTCGTCTTGCCGACGAGCGTCGCACCGGCCGACTTGAGGCGTTCGACGACCGTCGCGTCGTACGGCGGAACGTAGTCGGCGAGCATCTCGGACCCGCAGGTCGTCCGGACCCCCTCGGTCGAGATGTTGTCCTTGACTGCGACCGTTCGGCCGGCGAGTGGCCCCTCGTCGGCTCCCGGAATCGTCTCCTCGGTGATGAACGCGTCGTGGCTCATGAGACGCTCGGCCCCTCGAAGTAGCCGTCCTCGGTCGCCGGCGCGTTCTTCAGGGCTTCCTCCTGGGTCAGTCCGTCGCGCACCTCGTCGGCCCGCATGACGTTCACGAGGTCGGCCTCGGGATCGACCTCAGGCACGTCGTCGAGGGCGTCGAAGTACGAGAGGATGTCGGCGAACTGTCCGGCGAACTGGTCCACCTCCTCGTCGTCTAGGTCGATCCGGGCGAGGTCGGCGACGTGGCGGACCTCGTCGGCGTCGACGGGCGTCTCGCTCATGTTACTCGGGACTTCCGGCCCGGCACTAAGGGTTTCGGTCCACCGGTCGGCCGCCCGGGCGAGGGGCGGCCAGCATAGTTTATATACTCCGGGTGAGCATCGATCGTCCATGGCCGACGGTACCTTCGACGGCTACGGTGGTCGTCACGTCCCCGAGATGCTCGAAGAACCCCTCGAACACCTCGCGAACGCCTACGACGAGGTGGCGAGCACCGACTCGTTCCGGGCGGACCTCCGTGACCTCTTGGAGACGTTCGCCGGGCGACCCACGCCCGTGTACTACGCCGGGAACCTCAGCGAACGCTACGGTGCCGACATCTACCTCAAACGGGAGGACCTGCTCCACGGTGGCGCCCACAAGATCAACAACACGCTCGGGCAGGGGCTTCTCGCGAAACGGGCGGGCAAAGACCGTCTCATCGCCGAAACCGGTGCCGGACAGCACGGCACGGCGACGGCGATGGTCGGTGCCCTCCTCGATCTGGACACCGAGATCTACATGGGGAAGAAAGACGTCGAGCGCCAGAAGATGAACGTCTTCCGGATGCGACTGATGGGGGCGACGGTCACCGAGGTGACCCGTGGCGGGGCCGGCCTTGCGGACGCCGTCGACGCCGCGCTGGAGGACATGGCCGAGAACGTAGAGGATACCCACTACCTCGTGGGCAGCGTCGTCGGCCCCGATCCGTTCCCGCGGATGGTTCGGGACTTCCAGTCGGTCATCGGTGAGGAGGCCCGCGAGCAGATCCTCGATCGGACCGGCAGCCTCCCGGACGCGGCGGTCGCCTGTGTCGGCGGCGGGTCGAACGCCATCGGGCTCTTCCACCCTCTCCGCGACGACGACGTCGCATTCTACGGCGCGGAGGGTGGCGGCGAGGGCGAAGGCTCCGGCCGCCACGCCGCCCCGCTCGCCGAGGGCGAGGACGAGGTGATCCACGGGATGAAAACGCGCGTGATCGACGACGGGACCGAGGTTCACTCGGTGTCGGCCGGCCTCGACTACCCGGGTGTCGGTCCGGAGCACGCCATGTTCCGGGCGGCCGGCCGCGCCGAGTACACCGCCGTCACCGACGACGAGGCGCTCGCGGCCTTCCGCGAACTCGCCGAGACGGAGGGTATCATCCCGGCCTTGGAGTCGAGTCACGGCGTCGCGCTGGCGATCGATCTCGCCGAACGGGGCGAACACGACAGCATCCTCGTGAACCTCTCGGGGCGCGGCGACAAGGACATGGAGACGGCTTCGGACCACTTCCACCTGTAGACCGGACGCACCGACGCGCCCGGTCCGTCCCCGCGTCCGGGGGCCGACGCTCGTATCCCCGACGGAACCGCGACTCCGTCGATTCGGACCCACAGAAACTCGGACACCATTTGTTTAGGCTGTCCAAAAACGAGGTATAAGCGGCTCGGACGACTGTTTCGAAGGTGGACAATTTGTAATTAGTTTTGTTTACTCTCAGTTTATCGTCTCGGCCGGAACGAGACGACAATCGTATCGTTCTCTCGAATGAAAACCATTTGTAGCGCACGTACAGGTGCTTAATCGGGGGTTTCTGGGAATAGACACCGATCCCCGTCTGTAACTCGGTTTCTCACACGGAGTAAATACAAATACTTATCCACGCCGGGGACGGATACGTACCCGTAATGGTTCAATCTATCACGCTCGACACTGCGACCGAGTTGATCGACGCCGCCGAACAGAGAGCCGACGAGATCGGCAACCCGATGGTCGTCGCCGTAACGAACAGCGAGGGGAACCTCGTCGCACAGCACCGGATGGACGGCGCGTGGCTGGCGTCCGTCTCGATATCGCGCAACAAGGCCTACACCTCGGCGGCACTCGACATGCCGACCCACGAACTCGCCGAACCGTCCGAGCCCGGTAACTCCCTGTACGGCCTCCAGTCGACCGACGAGGGTCGAATGGTCATCTTCGGCGGCGGCTACCCGCTCCTGAACGACGACGGGAACGTCGTCGGCGCGTTCGGCGTCTCCGGCGGTGCCGTCGAACAGGACATGGAAGTCGCGGAAGCCGGCGTCGCTCACTGGGAGTCGATCCGTAGCGACGACCCCAAGGTCGAGGTGACGAACTGATGTCGATGGACGCCGTCGTCTACAAGGGGCCCCACGACGTCGCCGTCGAGGAGGTCGACGAACCGACGATCGAACACCCCAACGACGTCTTGATCGACATCACGACCTCGTGCATCTGTGGCTCGGACCTTCACATGTACGAGGGTCGGACGGCCGCGGAACCGGGCATCGTCTTCGGGCACGAGAACGTGGGCGTCGTCACCGAGATCGGCGACGCGGTGTCGGATCTGGAGGTGGGAGACCGCGTCGTCGCTCCGTTCAACGTCGCCTGTGGCTTCTGTGAGAACTGCGAGAACGGCAAGACCGGCTTCTGTACGAACGTCAACCCCGGCTTCGCCGGCGGCGCGTACGGCTACGTTGCCATGGGGCCGTACAAGGGCGGCCAAGCGGAAAAGCTCCGCATCCCCTACGCCGACTTCAACGCGCTCCAGTTACCGAAGGGTGACGAACACGAGGACGCGTTCTCGTTGCTCGCCGACGTCTTCCCGACCGGGTGGCACGGGATCGAACTCGCGAACTTCGAACCCGGCGACTCCGTCGCCGTCTACGGCGCGGGGCCGGTCGGGCTGATGGCCGCCTACAGCGCGAAGATCCGGGGGGCCGCCGAGATCTACGTCGTCGACCGCGTCCCGAGTCGCCTCGAACTCGCCGAGGAGCACTGCGACGCGACGACGATCAACTTCGAGGAGGGCGACCCCGTCGAACAGATCAAGGAGATCCACGGTGGCGGGGTCGACTGCGGTGTCGACGCGGTCGGCTACCAGGCCGTCGACTCCGAGAAGGAGGGTGACGGGGCCTACGACCCCGCCCGCGAGAACCCTGCGGTCGTCATCAACAATCTCATCCGGACGGTCAAGCCGACGGGCGAACTCGGTATCCCCGGCCTCTACGTGCCCGAGGACCCTGGCGCGCCGGACGACATGGCCTCACAGGGGCGGATCGGCATCGACTTCGGCCTCCTGTTCGAGAAGGGCCAGGCGCTCGGCACCGGCCAGTGTAACGTCAAGGAGTACAACCGGCAGCTCCGCGACCTGATCGTCGAGGGGCGCGCCGACCCCAGTTGGCTCGTCTCCCACCGGGTCGACCTCTCCGAGGCTCCCGAGATGTACGAGGCCTTCGACGCCCGCGACGAGGGCGTGACGAAGGTGCTGTTGGAGCCGTAACGCTCCGACGACAGCCCTATCACCGCCCGGCGACTTCGCACACCTATGTGCCAGTACTGTAGTTACCGCCTCCACGACGGCTGGACGCAACTCCTGTCATACGACGACACCTACCGGACCGCGACGGCGGTGTCCGAGTCGACCCACGGCTTCCACGAGTCGTGGGACGACCTGCGCGACGACGTCGGCCTCGACGCCTAGGACTTCCGTGGGAAGGGATCGCTCCCGGCTGACGCCGCGTCGGCCGACTCGTCCGCCAAACAGTCGTCCAGCGCCGCCGTCGTCGCGTCGGTATCGAGGCTGCGACCGATGATGACGAGTCGGGTGATGGGATCGTCGGGCCCCCACTCGCCGATGGGTCCGGCCTGGACGGTCGGCCCCGCCTGACTCACGCCGAGGACGGTCTCCGGTCGACTCGTGACCCACGCGAACCCCTTCAGGCGAACGATATCGCCGACCCACTCGTCGAGCCACGCGTCGAACCGATCGGGATCGAACGGCCGCTCCCGGCGATAGACGAACGAACCGACGCCGTGGGCGGCGGCCGCCGGTCGGTCGTCGTGGTCGTGATCGTCGGCTCCGTCACCCTCGGCGAGCGCGCGTTTCCACCCCTGTCGGCGCTTCGCCGCCTCGAAGTCGAACGCGCCGGTGCCGAGGACGGTCTCCGGATCGACCTCGCAGTGGGTCGTCCGGTGGAGCGTCGCCCGTGGCTGGAGTTCCCGGATCGCCGCCTCGACGGCGTCCAGTTCGCCGTCGGGGACCAGGTCGCACTTGTTCAACAGGAGCACGTCGCAGAACTCGATCTGATCGACGAGCACCTCGGTGAGCGGGCGTTCCGGCGTGGGTGCCCCGTCGGGGAGCGACGCCGACGGGTCGAACGCCTTCCAGAACCCGTAGGCGTCGATCACCGAGACGGTCGTGTCGAGGCGAACGCCCGCCGGAGGATCGCCCCCTTCCGTCCCCTCGGTCAGCGTCCGAGCGATCGGAATCGGTTCGCTGATCCCGGAGGCCTCGACGACGAGGTAATCGACGTCTCGCTCCGCGACCAACTCGCTCACCTGGGTCACCAGGTCGTCGCGGAGCCGACAGCAGATACAGCCGTTCGAGAGGTCGATCACGTCGTCGTCGGCCGCTTCCGACAGCAGTTCGGCGTCGACGTTCACCGCTCCCATGTCGTTGACTACGACGGCGATCCGTCGGTCGCCGGGGTCGGTCAGTAACCGATTGACCAGCGTCGTCTTGCCGGCACCCAGCGGACCGCTGACGACCGTCATCGGGATGGCTCCCTCGTCACTCATACCTCTCCACCGAGTCGGGGCAGCGGTATCAACCCCGCGCCCGCGGAAGTCCGTCAGATTTAAATATCTTCGCCCGAGTACTTTCTGTACAGAGCCGTTTTGCTCACCCATACAAACCAATGACCGACAGCGTACGCGGTTACACGACCGAGCGCTCACGCGCGCGCGAGAGCGAGGACGAAACCGAGAGTACCGACGGGGACAGCGAGCAGTTGCGCTGTCCGGAGTGTGGAGGCCAACTCGCCACGGATACGGAACACGGCGAGACGGTATGTGCCGACTGTGGACTCGTCGTCGAGGAGGACGAGATCGACCACGGTCCCGAGTGGCGCGCCTTCGACTCCAAGGAGAAAGACCAGAAATCGCGGGTCGGTGCACCGACGACCCAGATGATGCACGACAAGGGGCTGTCGACCAACATCGGGTGGCAGGACAAGGACGCCTACGGGAAGACCCTCTCGTCGCGCCAGCGCGAGAAGATGCAGCGCCTGCGCACCTGGAACGAGCGGTTCCGCACCCGTGACTCGAAGGAGCGCAACCTCAAGCAGGCGCTCGGCGAGATCGACCGCATGGCGTCGGCGCTGGGCCTCCCCGAGAACGTCCGCGAGACCGCGAGCGTGATCTACCGGCGTGCCCTCGGCGACGACCTCCTCCCCGGTCGGTCGATCGAAGGCGTCGCCACCAGCGCACTCTACGCCGCCGCCCGACAGGCCGGCACTCCCCGATCGCTCGACGAGATTGCCACCGTCTCCCGCGTCGAGAAGGACGAAATCGCCCGCACGTACCGCTACGTCGTCCGCGAACTCGGCCTGGAGATCCAGCCCGCGGACCCCGAGCAGTACGTCCCGCGTTTCGCCTCCGAACTCGAACTCTCGGACGAGTCCGAGCGACGGGCACGAGACCTCCTCAAGACCGCCAAGGAGCAGGGCGTCCACAGCGGCAAGAGCCCGGTCGGTCTCGCCGCCGCTGCCATCTACGCCGCCGCACTCCTCACCAACGAGAAGGTGACCCAGAGCGAGGTCAGCGAGGTGGCCAACATCTCGGAAGTGACCATCCGGAACCGATATCACGAACTGCTCGAAGCCGAAGAGCAGATCCAGGTCCCCTAGCGGCGTTCGACCGTCACCGGCGTGTCTTCCGGCAGGACGACGGTGGGCGTCTCGCCCGACAGATCGACCTCGATGGTTCCGAACTCGCAGTCGACGGGAATCGTGCGGTTCAACCGATCGCTCTTGATGCGGAGGTGACTCATGGTGGAGGGCCGTCGACCGACACCTCTCACACGCCGATAAAAAACGTTCCGTCGGAAGGCCGATACGGTCGGCGTCCGAGCCACGGACATGGAACTGACTCGCCACGTCACCGCGACGGTGTACGTCGTCGCGGACGGTGCGACCGCGCTCCACGAACACCCCGGGCTCGGACTGCGACTCCCGCCCGGCGGTCACGTCGACCGCGGGGAACTCCCACACCAGGCGGCACTCCGAGAGGCCCGGGAAGAGACCGGTCTCGACCCGACGCTCCTGACCGACCACGCCGACGTCCGCTCGGAGACGGCGCGGTCGATCCCTCGCCCCCGACACCTGATGCTCGCGGACGTGAACGTCTGTGACGGCGAGGTCGGCCACCAACACGTCGACCACGTCTTCTACGCGAGGGTCGGGAGCCGGAAGATCGACCCCGATCCGGGCGAACCGGGCCCCGAGGCGTGGACGTGGTACGACCGCGCTACCCTCCGGGAGGCGGACGTCGACGACGACGTACGGGAACTGGGGATCGAAGCCATCGACGCCGCCGACCGCGCGGCCGAACCGTAACCGTCAGCCGTCGACGAGCGACTCGACGTACCGGTCGACGTGACGGTCCATTCGCCGCTTGAATCCCGCCTGTCGGGCGAGGCGATCGAGTTCGCGAGAGACGAGGCTGCCGTACTGGACGGCTTTCTTGTCGGCGTCGACGACGGCGGGCGGGAGGTGGTCGGCCGCGGCCCGCCGGAGGGCGACCTTCCGTCGGTCGTCGGTCGCGAGGAGGTGGTCGGGGAGTCCGAGTGCCGCCTCGACGATGTGGTCGTCGAGGAGGGGGACGACGGGGTCGACGCCGGCGGCCCGGAGTGTGAGGGTGTCGCGTTCGATGCCGTCGGGGAGGGCGTGGAGCGTCTCCCGAACCGCGCCGCGGACGGTCGTCGCGTCGAGGCGGTCGTCGGCCGCGGGGTCGACGACCTTCGCGTACCCGCCGAACAGTTCGTCGGCCCCCTGCCCGAGTGCGAGGCGGTCGAACCCGTCGGCGGCGGCGCGTTCGGCGACTAGATACAGGGGGAGGGCGATGCTCACGCTCATGGCGTCGGTCCGACCGGTCGCGGCGACCACCTCGGGCACCGCGCGTTCCAGATTCGCGTGCGCGAGTTCGACCACCCGGAGGTCCCGATCCATCGCCTCGGCGGCGTCGCGAGCGGCCGCCACGTCGCCCGCGTCGGGGAATCCGGCGACGTAGCAGGGGGCGTCGGGGACACCCGCTGCGACGAGTGCGGAGTCGACGCCGCCGGAGAAGGCGACGGCGAGGCCGTCGTCGTCGACCGCCGTGACCGCCTCGGTGACCGCGCGTTCGACGGCGTCGACGGCGGCGTCGTCGTCGGTCGCGACGGGCGGGTCGGGCAGCGACCAGACGCGGCGGTCGGCCGGGCCGTCGGGTGTCGGTTCCCGGACGTGGCCGGCGGGGACGGGTGTCGGATCGGCGGCGTCGACGGCGGACGGCGCGAACCCCCAGTCCTCAGGGGTGCCAAAGAGGGGACGGCGACCGAGGACGTCGCGGACGAGACGGCCGTCGAGTCGGCCGGCGAACCCGCTCGTTCCCGGGAGCGGGTCGCCAGAATCGAGGGCACGGCGGACCGTCCCGCCGTCGGTACCGCGGATCACAGCAGGTCGCCGAGTGCCCGGAGGACGCGCCGTTTCGCGCCGCCGGCGGCCTGTCGGAAACTGATGTGCCAGGGGGTGCGACGCCCGACGACGCTCGTCCGCCCGGCGGCGACGGCGTCGAGGATGCCCCCGGCCGAGTGTTCGTCCGCGTCGACCTCCGTGGTCGCCTGGCCGACCATCTCGGCGATGTGGGCGTCGCTCCCGGCGGTCATCGGGAGGCCGTGGTCCGCGGCGAAGCGTTCGGCCTTGCGGTTCGCTCGCCCCGTCAGCAGGCGGGAGTTGTAGACCTCGATAGCGTCGGCGGTCGCGAGGGTCTCCTCGGAGATGTGTGCGGCGACGCCGTGGCGCGAGGACTGGAACGGGTGGGGGACGACGGCGATGCCACCGCCGTCGTGGATGCGGTCGAGCGTCTCCTCGAAGGGCAGGCCGGCGGGGACTGCCTCGCGGACGCCGAGCGCGAGGACGTGGCCCGCGGCGGTCGTGATCTCCATGCCGGGGATGCCGATCAGGCCGTAGTCGGGGGCCTTCTCGACGGCATCGAGGCTGGCGTCGATCTCGTCGTGGTCGGTGACGGCAAGCGCGTCGAGGCCGACCGACGCCGCCTGTTCGAGCAGGTGGTCGACGGGGTCGCGGCCGTCGTGCGACAGCGACGAGTGGGTGTGCAACTCGACCGATAACACGGTCGTACCGTCGGACGCGGGCGATAAAAAACACGCCGGTCGGTCGCCGATCACATGGAAAGACATTACCTCCACAGCGCGAAAGACCGAGGTGAATGAGCCTGTCCGATCCGGACCACGACCTCGTCGCCGCCGAACTCGGGCGGGACCCCACGCCCGCCGAGGCGGCGCTCTTCGAGAACCTCTGGAGCGAACACTGCGCCTACCGGTCGTCCCGGCCCCTGCTGTCGGCGTTCGAGAGCGAAGGGGACCAGGTGGTCGTCGGCCCCGGCGACGACGCCGCCGTCGTCGCCCTCCCCACCCACGACCCGGACGGCGAGGAGACGTACGTCGCCGTCGGCATCGAGAGCCACAACCACCCCTCCTACGTCGACCCGTACGACGGTGCGGCGACGGGCGTCGGTGGCATCGTCCGCGACATCCTCTCGATGGGGGCCTACCCCGTCGCCCTGACCGACTCGCTGTACTTCGGCGGCTTCGACCGCGAACACTCCCGCTACCTCTTCGAGGGCGTCGTCGAGGGCATCGCCGACTACGGCAACGCCATCGGCGTCCCGACGGTCGGGGGGAGCGTCGAGTTCGACGACGGCTACGAGGGGAACCCGCTGGTCAACGTCGCCTGCGTCGGCCTCGTCACGCCCGACCGCCTCGTCACGGCCGACGCCAAGACCCCGGGGAACAAACTCGTCCTCGTCGGCAACGCCACCGGCCGCGACGGGTTGGGCGGGGCCTCCTTCGCCAGCGAGGACCTGAGCGAGGACGCCGAGACGGAGGACCGCCCGGCCGTCCAGGTCGGCGACCCCTACACGGAGAAACTGCTGATCGAGGCCAACGAGGCGCTGATCGGCGAGGACCTGATCCGGGCGGCCCGCGACCTGGGCGCGGCCGGACTGGGTGGGGCCTCCAGCGAACTCGTCGCCAAGGGGGGACTGGGCGCGCGGATCGACCTCGACGCGGTCCACCAGCGCGAGCCCAACATGTCGGCTCTGGAAATCCTGCTCGCGGAGTCCCAAGAGCGGATGTGTTACGAGGTGCGCCCCGAAGACGTCGAGCGGGTCGAGGAGATAGCCGACCGCTACGATCTCGGCTGTTCGGTCATCGGGGAGATCCGCGAGGGCAATTACGTTTGCACCTTCGACGACGAGACGGTCGTCGACGTGCCCGCGGCGTTCCTCGCCGACGGAGCGCCGATGAACGACCTGCCGATAGAGGAGCCGACGGCGGCGTCCCGCGACCTGCCCGACCCCGACCTCGTCGAGGCGTTCGAGGCGGTCGTCTCTAGTCCCAACACGGCGAGCAAGGAGTGGGTGTACCGCCAGTACGACCACGAGGTCGGGACGCGGACGGCCCGGCGCCCCGGCGACGACGCGGCGATCATGGCCATCCGCGAGGCTGGGACCGGACTCGCCCTCTCGGCCGGCGCCATCCCGGCGTGGACGGACGCGAACCCTCACGAGGGCGCGCGGGCGGTCGCACTGGAGAACGCCACCAACCTCGCGGCGAAGGGCGCGACGCCGCTCGCGGCCGTCGACTGTCTCAACGGCGGCAATCCGGAGAAGCCGGACGTGTACGGCGGCTTCTCCGCCATCGTCGACGGTCTCGCCGACATGTGTTCGACCCTCGACGTCCCGGTCGTCGGCGGTAACGTCTCGCTGTACAACGACTCGGTCGCCGGTCCCATCCCGCCGACGCCGACGGTGGCCATGCTCGGTACGCGTGAGGGGTACGACGCGCCACCCCTCTCGGTCGCCGGCGAGGGGACCCTCCTCGAAGTGGGGGCACACGGCGGTGCCCTCGGCGGGTCGGAGTACCTGTCGCAGGCGGACGGGAGCGACCGATTCCCGGATCTGCCGGCCGATCCGACGGCGGCCGTCGACGCCGTCGCGACCGTCGCGAACCTGGAGTCGACGCTCGCGACCCACGACGTGAGCCACGGCGGTCTGGCCGTGACGCTCGCGGAGATGGTCGACGACGCGGGCGTGTCGGCGAGCGTCGGGAGCGCCGAGGCGCTGTTCGACGAGACGCCCGGCCGGGTCGTCGTGGAGACGGTCGATCCCGATGCGGTGCGGGCGGCAGCGGGTGAGGTTCCGGTCCGGAAACTCGGGGAGTCGACGACCGAGGCGACGCTCTCGCTTTCGGTTGACGGGAAGACGCTGGACTACGACGCCGGCGAACTGACCGACCTGCGGGCGGTCGTCGAGCGCGAACTGGACTGACTACAGGAGAAGCGGCAGGCCGAACGTGACCGCGAGGCCGACGAGGAGGACGACGGCACCGACGCCGGCCTGCCCGGTCGAGAAGTCCTGCATCGGCGAGGTGACGCGTCCCCCGGCGTCGCCGTGTGGGTTGTGCTCGTGGTCGTCGTGTCCGTGGTCGTCCATACCCCACGGTGGGAAGCCGCGCTACAAAAAGACACCTGAAGCGCGTGAGTACGGCTCCCCGACCCGCCGCTTGGCCGCCACACCGGGCGGCTTTTGACCACCCCCGTCGTAGCCGCGGGCACGGATGGCCGTAACCAAGCGAATCATTCCCTGCATCGACGTGGACGTTGACGACGACGGGGAGCCGGCGGTGTACACGGGCGTCAACTTCGAGGATCTGGAGTACACCGGCGACCCCGTCGAGATGGCACGGGAGTACAACGAGGCGGGAGCCGACGAGTTCGTCTTCCTCGACATCACGGCCAGCGCGGAGGGACGGGAGACGATGCTCGGCGTGGTCGAGGACATCGCCGATCAGGTGTTCATCCCGCTGACGGTGGGCGGCGGGATCCGCACCCGCGAGGACATCAAGGAGACGCTCCGGGCCGGCGCGGACAAGGTGTCGATCAACACCGCCGCCATCCAAAACCCCGAACTCGTCGACGAGGGGGCGGCCGCCTTCGGCAGTCAGTGTATCGTCATCAGCGTCGACGCGAAGCGACGCTACGACGAAGCGGGGGAGTACTACGAGCAGGTCGACGGCGAGTCCTGCTGGTTCGAGTGTACGATCAAGGGCGGCCGCGAGGGGACTGGCGTCGACGTCGTCGAGTGGGCACGCGAGGTCGAATCCCGCGGCGCTGGCGAACTGTTCGTCAACTCCATCGACGCCGACGGCACGAAGGACGGCTACGACATTCCACTGACGAGCGCCGTGTGTGAGAACGTCTCGACGCCGGTCATCGCCTCTTCGGGGTGTGGAAGCCCGGAGGACACCTACGAGGTGTTCACCGAGGCCGGGGCGGACGCCGCGCTGGCGGCCTCTATCTTCCACTTCGACGAGTACACGATCCGCGAGGTGAAGGAGCACCTCGACGAACGGGGCGTTCCGGTTCGGCTCTAAGCGGCCTGAAACGCGGCGCTGAAGTCCTCGGAGAGCTCCTGCACGCGCCGGGAGGCGTCACCCACTGCGTCTAGGGGATCGGTCCCGGATTCGGTCTTGACCGAGAGGATGGGTTCGGTCTGGCCGCCGGACTGTTCGGGGTTCATGTCGTAGGTCGCCGCCACCACGCCCGGCGTCTCCAGCAACGCCCCCTTGAGGACGTTCATGAACGTGTGGTCCTCGCCCGCGATCTCCATGCGAAGTTCCTCGTCGGTCTTCTCGATGACCCGTAGCTCCATACCCCTCGGTACCGCCGGTTCGCGTTTCAAGGTTTCGTATGTGACCGAGACCGACGAACGGGCGACGCCCGGAAGGGGCGTCCCCCGAACGGAGAACGTTGGGGCCACGTGTCGTGGCCCCCTCGACTGACCAAGCCACTGCGAGGAGCACCTGACTCGCAATGTCTGTCGGTACTGTGACGCGTCGGGCGAAGCCCGTCCGCGCCATTTCCAATATTTACATATGTATTTAAAAAGCTGTTGATAGGAAAGATATATACTGCAAATGCCAATATAGAAATCTGTATATCGGACTATCTCCCGAATATTGGGATGTATTGGTCACCGAACAAAATACGGTTCGTCGCCGGCGATGAAGCGCCCGAGGTCGCTCTCGCGACGGTAGTCGGTGTCCCGGAGGGTGTGGATGGCGTCGACGAGTCGATTCGCGTCGTCGCCCTCCCAGTCGGTCGGTTCACGGATCGGTACCACGAGCCACCCGCTCCCCAGTAGTTCCGTCGCGTGGAGGCTCTCGACGTCAAGGTCGGCCGGGTCGCGGGTCGTGTACGTTTCGAGGACGTGCCGGGTCGCACGCTCCCCCACCGGGAAGAGGACGTGTGCGGCGATGGCTCTGAGTTCGGCGTCGAAGAACGGTTCCATCGCGCCGTAGTCGTCGTCGGTCGGGTCGCCGTCGGGGACGCAGGTGTGGAGATAGGAGAGGTAGGTCAGGTCGACGTCGGGGGCGTCGCCGGTCGTCGTCAGAAGTCCAGCGTCGTGAAGCGCCTCTTGGAGTCGGCGACCGGCGACACAGTCGGTAAAGGGGACGCCCGTCTCGGCCCCGCCGTGGACACCGGGGTGGTCGCCGACGACGTGGAAGTGGGCGTTCGCGTCGCCGCATCCGGGGACGAACCGCTCACAGGGTGGCTGCATGCCGAACGGGTTCCGCGTACGGTCGGTGACGTTTCGCACGGCAGAGGGGTACGCACCGAGGAACGTAAACCTAGAGTTCGACGCCGGAGGGGATGAGGCTCTTCGACCGGAGGAGGCTCCCGTTGGCGTCGTAGACGAGGAAGGTGCTCTTCGAGTACGTCGTGAGCGGCTCGCCGTCGATCCGGAGCGTGACGGCGTACTGACCGGTATCGCCGGTCGACTTGCCGTACTCTCGGGCAGCGCGGACGAACCGCAGTACGTCCGAGGCGTCTTCGTTGAGTTCGAGGAGGAAGTCACCGGTGATGCGGTCGGTGACGCCGACGACGCCCGTCGCGTCGGGGTCGTCGAGCGAGTCCTGCAGACGGAACGTCACGTCCGTCTCGGACGCGTCCAACAGGTCGCCGTCCGCACCAGTCAGTCGCTCCGTCAACGTCTCTTTCGGTCCGTCGAAGTCGATGATGACACGGGGTTCGGCCGGGGGGTCGTCGGTGTCCACCCAGTCGACGTTGTGTGCCTCCAGTTCGAAGTGGTCGCGCCTCATTCCGTACCGAACTCTTTGGGTTCAGACGGTATGAACGTAACGCCATCTGGTCCCGCTCGAATCGGGACGCCGATGGGTTTTATCCCGTGGCCACCGTCGGGGGCGTACATGTGGGTTCGGTCGGAGTACGCCGGCGAACTTGCGGTGCTGTCGACGTGGCTGTCGGCGCTGATCCCGTGGACCGTGTCGTACACGTCGGGGATCGGCGGCGGAGCGCTGCTGTTCGTCCGGTTTCCGCTCGTCCAGATCAGGTACAGTTTCGGCGTCCCGCTCGCCAGGGGGATCACCGTCGCAGACCCCCTGTCTGCCGCCGCCTTCCAACAGGGTCAGAGCGTCGCGGTGGCCTACCGGATCTGGATCGTCGGCGCGGCCGTCTTCTCGCTCGCCCTCCTCGTCTCGGTCGTCTACTACCGCCGCGAGGCGTGGGCCGAGTCGTGGTCGGTCGACCCCGTTCGCCTGCTCGGTGCCCTCCTCCTGACGACCGGCGTCGTCCTCGCCGTCGCGACGTCACTCCTCGTGACCCGCGGTTTTCCGGGCGTGCCGATCCCGGTCGGCGTCGGCTTTCTCCTCCTGTTCGGTGTGCTCCTCCTGATCGTCGAGCGGACGGACGGCGAGTCGGAGTCGGATCCGGCGGCGTGAGCGACCCCGATTCGTGGGTCGACGCGTTGCCGGCGACATCAGCGTTCGGTACGCCACTCGACGCTCGTGACCCGTTCACCGAGTCTCCGTCGTCCGTCACCTGCCGCTCGGAGTAACGCGACGCCGCCGAACTGTCTCCCCACACAGTGACCGATCGGTTCCGGCCAGCGACACTACTGCTCTCGACCCACCGGTTTGCCGAGGTGCGACGGACGGTCGGATCGCGGTCGGACGACGGTGAGACGTCACACGTGCCGAATCCTCACTCGGTGTCGAAATCGGCCGGCACGTCAGCCCCTCGAAGGTCGGCACCTCGCAGATCCGCTTCCGCTATGAACGGGTGTCTCGATACGGATTCCTGTGGGAACGCGTTTTCGTTTTCCGTCCGTTCTAACCGTGCTCCACTCAGGGTGGCCCCACGCAGATCCGCCGGACCAGAGCGATAATCCCGGTACGCTGGTTCCGCCGGAGCTTTGCCACTCAGGTTCGCGCCACGCAGATCCGCGTTTCGTAGGTTCGCTCCACGGAGGGACGCGCCGGCCAGAACCGATTGGTGTGGATCGAGCGACGGATTCCCGACGCCGAGGCACGTCTCGGAAAGGGTCACTCCGTTCAGGTTGGCGTTCTGTAAATTTATGCCAGCCAAGTCGGCACCGATCACGGTCGATCCTCGTAAATCGGCCCCTTGTGAGTTGACACGGGTCGGCGGGGCCGTGTCTACCGGAACCGCACTCATATCCGTCTCGTTCATATTGGCACCGCGGACGTCCGCGTCCACCAACCTCGCCGAGTTCAATTCGGCGTCTTTCAGACGACTACCGTTCAGTCGTGTGTTCCGCAGATCGGCGTCCCTGATATCGGCGTTTGAGAGGTCAGAACCTCTCAAATCGGCATATCGAAGGTTGGCACCGAGGAGATTTGCCCCGGTCAAGTCACAGCCGCGCAATGTCGCATACTGGAGGTCGGCAAACCCGAAGTCGCCATCTCTCAGGTTGGCTCCCGATAAATCCGCGCCCGATAGATCAGTCTGTGTTGGTTCTTCTCCGACGGACGGGAGGAGTCCCCCGCTCAAATCCGCGTCCCGGAGGTCGGCACCTCGGAGGTTGGCTTGGCTCAAATCTACCTCCTTCAGTTCTGCACTCCGCAAATTCGCACCCGATAGATCCGCACCCGGTTCGATGTCGGCGGGTTCGACTCGATCACTGTTCGGTATTCCAACCATCGATGGGGGCTATTTTCGAGCACCACATATGTATTTCGACCGTATCTATGTAGGTCACACGTGACGGGCGACCTGGAAGTCACGAGCACCCGGCCGATCGATTCGGAGTGACATCTGTCAACGTGGTCGAGTGTTGGCACCGGTGAACTGGCCGATTTGCCGAGACGTAGAAACACTGTCCCGGACGGCGAGGGACGTGATTTGACCGACCGGGTCGGCACCCAGAGTCGACGCTACGGCGTTGCGAGTTTCGACTGGAGTGGCTCCGACACAGCGAATCCGTGGGTTAAAGACCGTCGACCGTCGGAGTACGAGCCACCATGGAGTTCTGCGACGAATGTGGATCGATGATGCAGGCGGAAGACGAGGTGTGGGTCTGTACGCAGTGTGGACACGAGACGCTCCGGGACGAGGCGGCGGAGGCAGGAATGGTCACCACGCAGGCACAGGAGGAGTCGGAGGTCATCGAGTCGACCGGCGGGTCGAGCGGACTGCCGACGACGAGCGCCAACTGCCCGGAGTGTGACAACGACACCGCACACTGGTACATGCAACAGATCCGTGCGGCCGACGAGTCCGAAACCCGGTTTTTCGTCTGTACAGAGTGCGAACACAAGTGGCGAGAAGACGACCACTGAGCGCGCCGACGAACATATATCCACGGCCACGGGAGGTTCGAAGGATGGTCGCGCCGCCGGCGGTCCCCGACGAACGACTGTCCAACTGGCGACGAGTCGACGACACGACGGAGACGCCGTTCGACGCGGCCGGCGTCACCGTCTCGGCACGGGTCGTGCTCTTCGAGGACGACGACCTCCGGACGGTCGTCCGTGACCGTGCCGGGGTCGACCGGATCTGGCGGTTCTTCCTCGCGGCCCGCCTGTCGGTGTCGCCGGTGCCACCGGTCCCGGGGACGCTTCGCGGACTGGTCGCGACCCGCGCCGGCCGCGACTTCGCCGACCGCCTCGACGCGCGCGGGTTCACCGCCGTCGACCGCGTCGAGCGCCGCTCCCTCCGGATCGGTGACGACGACGCGACCCTGTTTCGCTACGACGCCCGGTGTCACGTCGAGGGCGTGACCCTCTCGGTCGACGGCTGGCTGGCGACGTGGGTGCCCGACCGGGACGTCCGCCTGGCCGGTGGAGCCTACCCGACCGGCGTCGTCGACGCGACCGAACCCGACGCCGCCGCGGCGCTTCGGGACGCGCTCGACCCGACGGCGTTCCGGTCGGAGCTGTTCGAGTTGATCCGCGGGACGGGGTAGATCAGCGTCGCGACAGCGCCGCGAGAAGCAGGCCCCCCGGACTGACGCGGGCGGGGTCGACGCCGAGGGCCCGCGACAGGGGACCGGAGGTGTGGCCCGGTCCCGCCCGCGCCACGCTCCGCCCCCGGACGCGGAGGTCGACGGTCACGTCCGCCGCAGTCAGCCGATCGACGACCGTGTCGGGCGTCGCCGCGAGCGTTCGCGCGGCCGCGAACGTCGGGGCCGAGACGACGACGAGGTCGCCGTACCCTTGGACTGACACCGTCGCGTCCCCGACTTCGACGGTCAGATCGGCTACCACGTCGAGCGGGCGGTCGTCGGCGGTCGTCACTCGTCGGTGTCGTCGTCGTCGGCACGGTCCCGGGTCCGGATGCGAACGGTGCCGTCGAGTCGCCAGCGTGCGTGGTCGGCCTCCGGTCCCATCCGATCGGGTACCCGCACCTCCAAGTCGTCGAACTCGTAGGTAATCTCGGCACCCCGACCGGTGAGCCGTTCGTAGAGGCCGACCGCCAGTTCGGGCCACGTCTGGACGTCGTCGATGTTCGCGCCGCGCTCCCGACTCATACCCCCCGATTCGGCGGCCACGCACTTATACCGTCGGTCAGCGCCGACGCGCGACGGTCAGATACCCCGTGTGACCGACGCCACGGGTGTCCGGCCGGGAGCCGCGGTCGTCGAACTGCATCTCCCGCTGGATGGTCTCTTGGGTCGTCACGTCGTCGAGTCCGGCCGCGCGTGCGGCTTCGACTGCCTCGCGGGACCCCTCGACGAACGGCGAGTAGACGACGGCGAAGCCGCCGCTCACGAGGAGGTCGTCGGCCCGCCGAACGACCGTCGGCGCGTCCGCCGTATCGAGAGTCAGCAGGTCGAAGCCGGGGCCGTCGGCCAGGCTATCGACGTCGTCGGTCACGTCGCCGGTCCGCACGTCGACGGCGTCTGCGACGCCGGCGAGCGTCATGTTCTCCCGGGCGACGTCGGCGAAGTCGGAGTCGACCTCGTAGGTCCGGACCTCCGCCCCGATCCGGCCGAGATAGGCCGCGAGCACGCCCGTTCCGGTGCCGGCGTCGAGGACGCGGTCCTCGGCGGCCGCGCCGGTGAGACCGATCACGAGCCCGACGTCGCGGGGCATCATCGGCGCGCCGGTCCGCTCGAAGTGGTCGAACAGGTCCGGGCCGCGTGGTTCGCGGACGACGAACTCCTCGCCCAGGTGGGTCTCCAGTCGGTCGCCGGGTTCGACGTCGTCGGGGACGGTCAACACGCCGAGGTCGGTCTGGAGTTCCTCGCCGGGCGCGCGGAGGTACTCCCGGTCGCCACGGACCAGTAGGATCACTCCAGTCGGGCGACCGCCGCCGCCAAGTCGCCGTCCGTCGCTTCGAGCGCGTCGCGGGCCGTCTCCTCGTCCACGCTGGCGCGCTGGGCGACGAGCGCGACGTCGCCGGGGTCGGGACCCCCATCGGCGTCGGCGTCGTCCCCGCCGTCGCCGGCTTCGATAGCCGCTGCGCCCGAGCCGGGCTCGCGGCTCTCGGGTTCGCCGACGACCTGGTAGGTCTCCTGGCCCTGCGCGTCCATCCGCGTCACCTGCGCGTCGGAGAAGACGAGTTCCTCGTCGGCCGTCCGGATGACGACCTCTTCGGCATCGAGTTCGGTCACGTCGATGCCCATCTGTTCCATCATCTGTTTCATCTTTCGCGGATTCATGCCGCCGCCACCAAACATGGGTCGTGACTGGGGGTCGTGACGGCAAAAGGATGGCGAAGGGGCGATGGCGGTTCGGGTCCGTCCGACCGAGAACTGTGACCTGTGTCAAATACCGCATGATTTCGTTGCTGCCCATCTGGGGAGAAGAATCGGCAAGCGACTGAGATCGCTCGATGTATTCGGCTAACTCATCTTTCTTTATAAGCCGATGTTTCTACCCCTGACACAGATGGATAAGGGCCGTCTCTGCGGGACAAAATTTATGAGAATTTCAAGAAAATGTGGGTCTGGATATGAAAGATTCATCAAATGAGCAAAAGGTCCAGAGCCGATATTTTCCCTCAGTGGAAGAAATGGTTTCACAATGTGATGAATATAAAACATATTCCGACGATAGACTCAACCGGATCTCGACGCTGGTTCGGACGGCGGACACATGTCTCCAAGGGCTGAAGACAGAGGTCGCAACTCACACTGCAGCAGAATCGGCCTCGAAAATAAAACCGATACTGTATGATACTGAAAAAGTTTTGAAAAGTCTACAATCGGAGCTACGGAAAGTACAGGCTCGAATCCATCCTAATGTTGAAATTGAGAGTACCATTGAGTCGGCTCTGTCGCAAACGAACTCCCGGCTAGCCGAGGATCTGGAAGCTGCCTTTGAGGAAATCAGCACGATGTATGGCGAAAATATACGAGCATCACTCAGCTCGGGAGATCATGGGACGCGAACAGTAGATGCAATCGTAGCCAATAAGATCAATGAAAAATTGGAGTAGTGGAATGAGCATCAACACCCTCTCGGTTCTGGGTCCACGCTCTATATCTTGCACCGGTCCACCTGCCAATACGTGAGGTGGGCATCTGTTCTAGTTTAGTGGCGGTCAAAGCCGAACTCACCTCGTTCAACCTGCTCACGTAACCGATCTCTGTGTGGATTTGGATTTCGTGCCACCCATAACAACAGCTCGTCCAGATCTGGCAGTTCGTAGCCCAACTCGACCATGAGGTACAGCTGGATCAGATGAGCGTGGCGTTCGACGGCTAGCGAACAGCGACGGCGGGGGAGCCGCGACGCCGACGAGTCGGCGTCTTCGGCGGCTTCGGCCTCTCGTTGTCTTGCCTCAAGCGACCGTAACTCATCCACGATTACACGACTCATCAGCAGCGAAATTGCCGCCATGATGATCAGCGCCTCGATGATGTAGGCGTCGGTCGTGTTGATCTCATCCAAGCCGAACCGCGACTTCAGCTCCTTGAACAGCAGTTCGACCTCCCAGCGCGCCCGATAGAGCTGCGCAATATCGGGCGCGCTATAGTCGTCTTTGCCGAGATTCGTCAGGTAGAGGTGGTACTCTTCGGTCTCCTCGTTGCGCAGGCCGACCAGTCGAAACGTCCGGGTCGCGCTGGCGCCCGACCCTCCCTTGCGCTCGAATGAGAGCGTGATGCGGACGTCGATCTCCTGTCGCTGCAGGTCGTCGAGGACGGCCTGCAGCGACTCCCCTTCGAGTGGGATACTGTTGCCCCGCCACGTCCGCAGTTCTTCGACGATCTCGAAGTTCGCGTTTTCCTTGACGCGGGAGACGAACCAGCCGCCGTTCTGGTCGATGCGGTCGAACAGCCAGAAGTCGTAGAAGCCCAAATCGAGCAGTATGAGGGCGTCAGCTACCCACTCTCCGGTGGGTAGCTGACTCCGGTCGTGAGTAGTTCCGTCGGTTGTACGGAACCGGGTTGGAAGGCCGGTGGAGAGTGACTCTGTGAGGTGGAGCTTCAGTTCAGCCTGGTCTTCGCCAGTTGCTGCGTAGATATCAGCGGCGTCCTGGTACAGCGAAACGATAGTTGCGTCGGCAATGAGGACGTCTCGAAAGCGTTCGAGACGTCCGTTCAACTCGGCTCGTCCGGTATCGAGATTTTCGATGGCGTCATCGAGAATCTCTCGAAGGAGTGCAACGAAACCCGGTTCGAACCAGTCGTGGAACGCCGCGTAAGAGAGTTCCTCGCAGTCAGCCATCTCGACGTAGCGTTCGAGAAATGCCTGGAGAGAGCGGTCTGATCCAGCGGCGAAACCGAACGAGAGCGTGTAGAATAGCGCAACGATGTCGAACTTCCGCTCTCGTTCGACAAGTGATGTTGCGCGAGCGCGCTCGCGCAACTCGTCGGAGGGAAACGCTCTTTGAATCCGGTCAACAATCACCGAATCCGGTGGGGTATAGGTCACACTTCCCACCGGATTCCTCAACCGGGTAGTTGCAACGATATCCAATCAACAGACGGCGGTTGGATTCTTCGCTAAACTAGAACGCATGGTGTTCGACCATACCGCGGTCTTTCAATCGTGAGAGTGCAGTGCTCACCGCTCCCTCGTCAACGCCGATCTGGGAGGCGATCTCGCGAGCCTTGAACGCCCGATCCTCGTTGGCGGCGAGAAACCCGAGGACTTGGTCAGGAACCGAAAGATCCGCGAGCTCATCCTCGCTGGTGTTCTCGAAGGTATCTCGGTCGATTGACATCGTTGAAAAGAGTACGTCATCCGCTGTGAAGGGTGTTAGGTATGAAAGCTACGAGATCACTGAACGTGAGTCACTATCCATCGCGAAGGAGTTCGAGAACCGTATGCGTTGAGACGATCAGTCTCATCTTCTAACGGAGGAGATTCGGTATCGCGACATGAGATTTATCGGCGGGTCGGCGAGCGGTCGATGGACCCAAACATTAGGTCGGGCGGCGTCGTGTGTCCGGTATGGGCCTACGGAAGCCACCGCTGCATGCGGTTCACGACGGTCGTGCCTCGTTCACCGAGTTCGGCGGGTGGGAGATGCCGGTCGAGTTCGACTCCATCCGGACCGAACACGCGGCCGTCCGCGAGGCCGCCGGCATCTTCGACGTCTCCCACATGGGCGAGATCGAGGTGTCGGGGCCCGACGCGACGACGCTGATGGGTCGGTTGACGACCAACGACGTGACCGAACTCGACCCGGGGGACACCCAGTACGCGTGCATCACCGACGAGGATGGTATCATCCTCGACGACACGATGGTGTTCCGACTCCCCGACGACAGTGGGGCCCAGTACCTGTTCGTGCCGAACGCCGGCCACGACGCCCAGATGTACGACCGGTGGGTCGACTACCGGGACGAGTGGGGCCTCGACGCGACGGTCGAAAACACCACCGAGGAGTGGGCGATGCTGGCGGTCCAGGGACCGGACGCTCCGGCTCTCGCCGCCGACGCCAGCGACGGGGCGACCCGCGACGTGGACCGCTTCGGGGCGGCGTACCTCGAGGTGGCCGGCGTCCGCTCGTTCGTCAGTCGAACGGGGTACACCGGCGAGGACGGCTTCGAGTTCCTCTGCCCGTGGGACGACGCGGAGGCGGTGTGGTCGGCGTTCGACTGCCAGCCCTGCGGACTCGGGGCGCGGGACACCCTACGCCTGGAGATGGGCTTTCTGCTCTCGGGCCAGGACTTCGACCCCGACGACGAGCCCCGAACGCCGTACGAAGCGGGGGTCGGCTGGACGGTCGACCTCGACCGGGAGTTCGTGGGCCGGGACGCCCTCGAGGGCGTCGATTCGGAGGGCGTCGACGAACGGTTCCGCGGGATCCAGTTGCTCGAACGCGGGATTCCACGCGCCGGCTACGAGGTCGTCGACGCCGACGGCGAACACCTGGGCCATCTCACCAGCGGGACGATGAGTCCCACGCTCGGTGAACCCATCGGCCTGGGCTATCTCGCGAACGAAGCAGCACCCCCGGGGACCCGCGTTCGGGTCGTCGTCCGGGGCGAACCGAAGCAGGCAAACGTAGTCACACCACCATTCATCGACACATGAGTTTCGACGTACCCACCGATCGACGGTATCTGGAATCGCACGAGTGGACGACGACCGACGGCGACCGCGTCCGGGTCGGCATCACCGACTTCGCCCAAGACGAACTGGGGGACGTGGTGTTCGTCGAACTTCCCGAGGTGGGCGAGGACGTGACCAAGGGTGCCGAGTTCGGCGTCGTCGAGAGCATCAAGGCCGTCTCGGACCTCGTCTCGCCGCTCTCGGGGACCGTCGTCGACGTCAACGAGGACCTGATCGACGCGCCGGAACTGGTCAACGAGGACCCGTACGGCGAGGGGTGGATGTTCGAAGTCGAACCGAGTTCGGAGAGCGAGTTCGACGCGCTCCTGTCGGCCGACGAGTATCGCGAACGGATCGAGTAACTAGGACGCGCCGTCGTGTTCCGAACTGTCGATGCCGTTGATTTGGATTAGCCCGTAGTCGCAGTCGGTACACACCCACTTCGTCTTCTCGCCAAGGTGGAGCGTCGTGCTCGCAATCCGCCAGAATGTGTCGTTCGAACACTCCGGACAGTCGTGGTCCATCTCCAGGCTCATGCCTCCGTCTCGGCGGCCGGTCCAGTTGAAGATACTGGTTCCCAGCACGGCAATAAACCGAATATCGCGATATCAATTCGGGTGGGCGACGGCAGGCACGTCTCGAACCACTGCAGAGGGGCGTCCGCGGGGAGCGTCGCTTCGATGTCGGGACGGCGGGACCGCTCGGACGCCGGCGGCCGGTGACGCGATCCGCTACTCGTACAGCGGGTGGGCGGCACACAACTCGTCGACGGCCTCGCTCACCTCGTCGCGGACGGCCGCGTCCTCGGGCGCGTCGAGGACGCGCGCGATCAGGTCGCCGACAGTCTCCATATCGTTCGCGTCGAAGCCTCGCGTGGTGAGCGCGGCCGTTCCGGCCCGTATCCCGCTGGGGTCGAACGGGGAGCGTGTCTCGCCGGGGACCGTGTTGCCGTTGAGGACGATGCCCGTCCGCTCCAGTGCCGCCTCCGCGTCGCCGCCCGAGAGGTCGGGGTGGGAGTCCCGCAGGTCGACCAGGACGATGTGGGTGTCGGTGCCACCCGAGACGACCGAGAGGCCGTGGTCGGCGAGCGTCTCGGCCAGCGTGCGGGCGTTCTCGACGACCCCCTCGGCGTACTCGGTGAACGAGGGATCGAGCGCCTCGCGGAAGCCGACGGCCTTGCCCGCGACGTTGTGCATCAGCGGGCCGCCTTGAACACCGGGGAACACCGCGTTATCGACGGCGTCGGCGTGCTCCTCGCCGCACATGACGATCCCGCCGCGACCGGCGCGGATGGTCTTGTGCGTCGATCCGGTGACGAAGTCGGCGACGCCGACGGGCGAGGGGTGGACACCTGCGGCCACGAGGCCGGTGATGTGAGCGATGTCGGCGACGTGGTAGGCGTCGACGGCGTCGGCGACGGCGTCGATGCGCTCCCAGTCGACCCGTCGCGGGTAGGCCGAAAAGCCGGAGACGATGGCGTCGGGGTCGAACTCGTCGGCGGTGGCGGCCAGTCCCTCGTAGTCGAGGTAGCCTGTCTCGGGGTCGACGCGGTAGTGTTCCACGTCGAAGAGTTGGCCGGCGAAGTTCGCCGGGTGGCCGTGGCTGAGGTGCCCGCCGTGTTCGAGTTCGAGCGAGAGGATGCGGTCGCCCGGATCGAGGACGGCGAAGTAGACGGCCATGTTCGCCTGCGACCCGCTGTGTGGCTGGACGTTGACGTGTTCGGCCCCCCACAGGTCCCGGGCGCGTTCGACGGCGAGGTCCTCGACGACGTCGGCGAACTCACACCCCGCGTAGTAACGCTCGCCGGGGTAGCCCTCGGCGTACTTGTTGGTCAGGACGCTCCCCTGTGCCTCGACCACGGCTTTACTGGCGTGGTTCTCCGAGGCGATCATCGAAAGGGTCTCCCGTTGGCGGTCCGTCTCGTCGGCGATGGCGTCGGCCACCGCCGGATCGGTGGCCCGAACGTGGCTGTAGTCCATACACGTCCGCGGCGCAAGCGAGGCATAAACCTGTCTCTCCACGCCACGCTCCCCGCCCGGAACGAATAATTCGAGACGAAATACGAAAAACAAACTCTGTTACGAACCGTCGATGGCGTTAAAATTAAATACGAATAGTCGGATTCTCGACCATGGTTGCCGGGTCGAATCTGCACGGGGGAACCTTCGAGGTGGTGCTGGAGGCGGTGTTCGGGTCGGCGGACGACCTGTTGCTCGTCGATCCGACCGCGGAGGCCGTCGAAGCACTCACCGTCGTCGCGGCGACGGCCGAGACGCCCCCGACGGTTCGCGTGTTGGCCGGCGAAGCGCCGTTGAAGAAGGTGATGGACGACTTCGTCGTGGCGAGCAACGCGGCCGACCTGATCGAATCGGGCGTCCTCTCGGTGCGGACGGGGACGGCGGGCGACGGCGGGAGCCTCCTCGTCACCGACGGCGCCGTGTGGTCGCTGGTGTCGGTCGGCGACCGCGTCGCCGCCCTCGGCGACGACGACGAGACGTTCGTCTCGGCGGTCGCCGAGACGTACGACAGCAAGTGGGAGGTGGCGTCGTCGTTCGACCTCCGGACGCCACCCCTGTCGCGGGTCCGGGAGACGCTCGGTGCCGAGATCGGCCGGAAGACCCGCGCCGACTTCGACGATGCCCTCGACGCCGTCGAGTCGGCCCGCGAGGCCAACGGCGAGTTCGACGAGGTGACGCTCACGCTCCTCGTCGCAGCACACAACGACGTGTTGCTGTACGACATCAGCAAGTGGGGAGAGGACGTGGGCATCGCGAGCAAGGCGACCTTCTCGCGGACCAAGACCGCCCTCGAAGAGGAGGGCCTCATCACGACCGAGAAGGTACCCATCGACGTGGGACGCCCGCGACTCCGTCTGAAACTCGACGACGACCGGTTCGACGAGGCGTCTGCGGCCGAACTCGCCGCGGTGACGCTCAACCACTCGGCCTGACGACCGACGGTTTTTGATCGCGGAGCGTCTCGACCGTCGCATGGATATCGGTATCGCGGGGAGCGGGCCGGCCGCCGAGTCGGTCCGCGCCGCTTTCGAGGACACGGACGCCACGACGACAGCCACGACGCCGGCCGACCTCGGCTCGCATCCGCTCGGAGTCGTGATCGCGCCGGCCGGCGCGCAGGCGTTCGCGGTGGCGGACGACGCGGCGACACGGTGGCTGGCCGTCGAGATCGGCGGCCTCGGCGGGCACGTCCGATCGGATCTCGACGCCGCCGTCACCGTCTTTTCCGACGGCGTGGAGTACCGTGACCTGCGGGACCGCGTCGACTCCGCCGTCGAGGGCGTGGGCACCGACGGTGACGGCGACGACGGTGAGTCCCCGACGGGGCGTCGTAGCGCCGTCCGCCTCGCCGGTGCGGTGGCCGGCCACCGCGCCGTCTCACTGCTCTCCGGGGCGGATCTGGCCGGGACGGTCGTCGAGGTGCCCGGCGAGGAGCGGCGACTCCTCGCGGTCCCCCGGCCCGCCGACCGCGACCGCGACCTCCGGCGGACACATCGAGCGCCGAGCCTCGACGACGCCCTCGACCGCGCGGAGCGTGCCGTCGACGACCGCCTGGGCCTCCTCACCGGGGTCGGCGAGCGGGAGTCCTTCCCCGCGCCGTACTACATGGCGGTGACCGCCGACACGACCGTCTACAGCGACGCGCGGGCCGGATCCTTCGCCGCAGGCGTCGACGCCGACTGGGACCGCGCGTTCGTGAAGGCGCTGGGCGAGGGGCTCGAACGCTACTGTGCGGGCGTCTACCGCGCGACCGAGTTCGACGCCGAGGCGGGCGAACGCGCCGTCCCCCACGAGGCGTTCGTCCGCCCCGACGACCGGTCGCCCGAGGGGGTGACCGCGTGGGTGCCCGGCGAGGACCTCGCGACCGGCGACGACGTCTCCCTGCCCGCCGAACTCGTCCACTATCCGCCGCCCGAGGCGCGCTACCGGCCGCCGATCACCACCGGCCTCGGCCTCGGCAACGGCGGCGTCGAGGCGTTGCTCTCGGGACTCTACGAGGTGGTCGAGCGCGACGCCGCGATGCTCTCGTGGTACTCGACGTACGAACCCCTCGGCCTGACCGTCGACGACGAGGGGTTCGAAGCGCTCGTCGCCCGCGCTCGCGCCGAGAGTCTGTCGGTCTCGCCCGTCCTCGTCACTGTCGACGTGGACGTTCCCGTCGTCGCCGTCGCCGTCCACCGCGACGGCGCGTGGCCCCGCTTCGCCGTCGGATCGGGGGCCGACCTCGACGCGACGGCGGCGGCCCGGTCCGCGCTCGCGGAGGCACTCCAGAACTGGATGGAGCTCCGGGCGATGGGGCCCGAAGACGCGGCCGACGAGGAGGGTGCGATCGCCCGCTACGCCGACTTCCCGCCGGAAGCGCGGGACCTGACGGCGCCCGACGACGGCGTCCCGGTCGCGAGCGTCGGCCCCGAGACGGCCCCGACGGGCGAGGCGGAACTCGACGCCGTCGTCTCGCGGGTCGTGGACGCGGGGCTGTCGGCCTACGCCGCACGGGTCACGACGACCGACGTCGCCGACCTCGGCTTCGAGACCGTCCGCGTTCTCTCGCCGGCCGCACAGCCGCTGTTCGTCGGGGAGTCGTACTTCGGCGCCCGGGCGGAGACGGTGCCGCGGGAGCTCGGGTACGAGCCCCGTCTCGACCGCCCCTTCCACCCCTACCCTTAGACGCCAAAGGTCGCGCGGAGCATGTCCCGCGTGCCGGGACCCAGTCCAACCGCGAGGATGGCGACGAGGAGCAACACCGTGTACTGGGGGCTCTCCTCGAAGATCCGGTCGTCGAACAGCCAGACGACGCCCGTCGCGGCGACGAGTTTCACGAGCAGGAACGGCCACGTATCGCCGACGACCGCTAGCGCGGAGGCGGGGAGTGAAGCGGCGGTTATCTCGACGATGGCGCGGTTGACCGGGTGTTTGGGGACGAGGTTCGGCCCCGCGCCCAGCGCGACCATCCAGTCCAGGCCGACGACGTTGGCGACGCCGTCGATGGAGTGACCCCAGATGACGACGGCGCCGAGCGTGCCGGTCCCCGCGTTGACTTCGGGGGCGAACCGCTCGATCAGCCACCACGTGACCGCCGTCGACGCCGTCGCACCCACGAGGATCACGGCCAACACCTGCGGGTGGAAGGTGCCCGGCCGCTCCGGGGCGAGCGCCGTCCAGACGAGGACGGCGAGGGTCGCGGCGAGCACCGCGATACCGCTCCCGACGAGGGGACGCGTGTACCGGTCGACGACGCCCTGACGGTCGAGTGCCACGCTCGCGAGCAGCGCCACGAGCGTCACCGCGAAGACGGTGAAGTAGATGACGGGGCTGATGATGAGCGTGTTCAGCGGGTAGGTGAGCAGCGCGTCGGCCCCGCCCGTGTCGGTCGCGTCCTCGACGACGCGGAGCGCGCCGCCGAAGAAGACGAACGGAATCAGGGCGTAGAACAGACCGGGATCGGTGCCGACGTCCAGTCGCTTGAGCAGGAAGACGAGGCCGACGAGCGCGATCAGTAGGACGACGACGTAGCCAACCTCGGAGACGAGCGTGTAGCCGGGGTAGGCGACGGGTTCGGCCGCCGCGGAACACGCCGCGGTGTCGAAGAGGTAGCGGGTCGTCCCACCCTCGCGGACGGCACAGACGGCGGCGTTGGCGTCGGCCTGCACCGGCCCCCAGAAGTAGTGCCAGACGAAGCCGTCGTAGACGGTTCGTGGGAATGCGAGCGACCCGCCGATCAGGGCGGCGAGGAGTCCGAAGACCGTCCCGACCCAGAGCCGTTCCGGATCGGTGCCGAGGCGGTCGGCGACCGTGGACATACTCGCATGCGGTCGGGACCGCGCTTCAGCGTTGTGGTTGGTGGTCGCTCGCGGTCAGTCCCACGACGACTCGTCGGCGGCGAGGCCGAGGTCGGTCCCCGCGTCGGGGCCGTCCGCCCCGCCACCGATCCCCGTCGCGTCCCCGAACCCCTTCCCCCAGAGCCAGGCGGCGACGACCTGCCCGTAGAAGGTGACGAACACGCCGGCGATGGCCCCCAGGACGGGGACGAGTCCCAGGATCCCCGAAACGACCGTCGCGCCGATCAGGACGCCCATCCCGTAGAGCCACGGGACCGCGTAGGCCTCGTCGAGCGCGACCGATCGGAGTACGTCGAGGTCGAACGCGGCACCGAACCCACCGACGTGGGCGTAGTTCGCGAGTGCGATCAGCGTCAGATAGCCGAACGCGAGCGCGAACAGCGCCCAGAGCGCCAGTCCCCCGAGCAGTCCGACGACCCCGACGCCCGCGCCGACTTCCGATCCCGTCCCGATGGCGGCGACCGATCCCCCGATGGTCACGAACGCGACGACGAACGGGATCAACTGGTAGACGAGCAGAATGACGAACGCTGCGATGCCCTCGACGAAGAGGTTCCCCCAGTCGTCGAAGGCGGGTGGCTCCTCGGCCTCGTCCATCCCCGCCCGCAGGACGCGAACGAGGTAGCCGTACAGGGGGAAGATGGGGATGACGAGGACCGAAAGCAGCGTCAGTGCGCCGCCGATGAGGAGGGTCTTGATCCAGTCGTCCGAGGCGGTCGGGTACGCCAGGGTGCGTTCGATATCTATCGCCATACCGGAGTCTCAGCACACTGACGGGTAAGCGTTGTCCCGTCCGGCGCGGCGGTCACGCCCGATCGGGGCCCGACGTCACCCGGACTGGATGGGGGTGTCCGTCGCCGAGAGCGCCTCGGCCAGGTCCGTCGTCGTCAGGATGCCGACGCCGTCGCCGTCCGCGTCGGTCACGGGGAGGTGGCTGATGTCGCTCTCGACCATCCGCCGAGCGACGACAGGGAGCGGTTCGTCCGGTGTCACCGTCTCCACGTCGGTCGTCATGTACTCCCCGACGGTGGCGTCGGCCGGTGCGTGGCCGTCGGCAGCGACTCGGAGAGCGTCCGTCGAGGTGAAGATACCCTCCGGACGACAGGCCTCTCCGACGACGACGACCGACTTGATGCCGGCCTCCGCCATCCCCCGTGCGGCCTCGTCGACCGTCGTCTCCGCGTCCAGCGTGAGCATCGGCGTGGTCATGACGTCGCTGACCAGCGTGTCTGTCATACTCTCGCGTAGCACGCGTGGACGTATAACCGTTTGCGGCCGTCGCGACCCACGACGCAGAAACGGGAAAGTTTTCGTGTCAGTGTCACAATCTCCGTCCGATGTCAATGCCCTCCATCGATCGCAGAACGTTCCTCGGTACGCTGTCGACCGGGGTTGCCCTCGGGCTGGCCGGCTGTTCGTCGTCGTGTCCGGACTCCGACTCGCCGCAGCCGGACACCGTGGTCGACACCGGCGACGTCGGCTCCGGGTTCGACCGCCTTCCCGGTGGGTCGTGGCCGACGCCCCGATTCGACGCCGGCAACACCGGCCACGCGCGACCCCACCGGACGCCGACCGACTCGCCGTCGCTCCGCTGGCGGACGAGACTCCCGACGCCGGATATCGAGGGGCTCGACGCCGGGACGAGTCCCCCCACCGTCGCCGACGGTCGGGTGTATCTCACGACGGGAACGGGAGTCGTCGCCCTCTCCCTGCGCGACGGATCGACCCGCTGGCGGAACACGGACGTTGGCCGCCCGATCGGTGAGGGCCGCGAACTCGCGGCTCCAGTCGTCGGCGACGCCGCCGTCTTCGCGGCGACGACGGACGGGCTCCTCGCTCTCGCGCCCGACGACGGCGCGGTCGACTGGCGGTACGCGGTGTCGGCAACGGGCCCGCCGGCGCTCGTGGACGCCGGACCGGTCCTCCCCACCGGCGACGGCGTCGTCGCCCTGACTCCCGAGGGGAGCGAGCGCTGGTCGGCCGCTACCGGCGAGGTGAGCGAACCGCCACTTGCGGCCGCCGAGGGCACCGTCGTCGCCGCCGGCGACGGGGTGACCGCCGTCGACGCGGCGACCGGCGACCGTCTGTGGGACTCGCCGGTCCAGTCCCAGTCACACCCCGTCGTCGCCGACGGCGTCGTCTACCTCGGCACGTACGAGGGCCTCGTCGCCCTCGACCTCGCCGACGGGACGGAGCGCTGGACCGCCGACCGCGGGTCCGGACGCGCCTTCACCGCGCCGGTCGTCACCGACGAGACGGTGTACGCCGTCGAACGGCCCGCCGAGGCCGGCGACGCCACCTTCGCCTTCGACCGCACCGACGACGGCCCGCCCGAGCCGCGGTGGTGTTCGTACGTCGGCGAGGGGGCCGTCGCCGCCGCCGCCGACGGGCACGCCCTCGCGCTTCAGTCCGGCGGCGGCCTCGAGGGCGGCCCACCCGCCCGCCTCGTCGCGTTCACGCGGCGGTTCGGCGAGGCAATGTGGGGGTTCGCGAACTCGGAGCGGGCGCTCCCGCCGGCGGTCTTGGACGGGGCCGTCGTGGTCGCGGACCGCCTCGGAACCGTCGCGGCGTTCGGGGGTGGGTGACCGTGTGGACGCCCGGCCGTCGGTTCGTCGGGGGGGCGACCGTCCTCGGCGGCCTCTGTGTCGTCGTCGCGTCGATCCCCACACGTTGGTTCGGGACGGTTCCCACCGACTCCTACGTCTTCGACCCGCCCACCTACAGTCCCTTGTGGATCGAGCGGACGATCGTTCCCGCCGTGTCTATCGCCGCGGCGCTCCTGACGCTCGCGGGACTGGTCGCGCTCTTCCACCGCGACCGGGAGTGGATGGAGCGCTGGCAGCGCTGGTTCGCTGTCGTGGCGGTGGTCGGCGCGGCGGTCGGTACGTTCGCGACGGTGCTACTCGCCTCGAACGGAGACGGGGCCGGTGGCGACCCAACCGCCACGCTGAACGTCCTGTTCGCCGTCCTGCTCGGACTCGTCGGGGTCGTACTCGCCGGTCCCGGCCTCCTCGCGTGGGGGATCGGCTACCTCCGTGCGGGCCGCCGCCGACTCGGGACCGCGCTCGCCGGTGGGGTGACCGTCCCCGTCCTTCTCGTGGCCGTGACCATCGCACTCGACGTCGACCCCGGGCCGGCCGGTGGCGTTCTCATGTCGCTCCCGGCCGCGTTGCTGGCGGTCGGCGTCGGCTACGACTTGTGGACGCGGGCGGCCTGAACGTCCCGCTACCGACGGTACCGCTCGGGCGCGCGGGCCTCGACCCGGTCGGGCATCCTCCCGACGACCTCCGGCGCGAAGGTGGCCAACCGTCGACGGAGGAGTCCGTACACACAGCCCACCGTGAGCGTGACGGCGACGATCCACCGGACCGGTCGGGAGAGCACCACGAGTAGCGCCACGCCGACGATGACGACGACCGCGACGTCCCCGGGGGCGCCGTCGTACCTGATCCACCGCTTCGGGGCGCGCCACCGCCCCTTGACGTGGTCGTACACCGCCCGCTCGGAGATGCTCTCCCACGGACGGAGTTCGAGGCCGGCGCCGTACCGGTCCATCCGACAGTGGAGCGTGGCCCCGACAAGCGTCGACGCGACCGCGACCGACGGCGGTGTTCGAAGGGCGACGGCGACGAGCACCGCCGACGCGACACTCGACGAGTTCGGCGACCGGATGCTCCGGGACCGGAACACCGTCCACTTCGTCACGGGCGACGGGGGCGATGTCGTCGGCGTCGTCACGCTGGACGATCTGAAGACGGCGCGGGGTGGGGATCACGGGACGACCCGCGTCTCGTCGGTCATGCGGGAGGTTCCCCGAGTCGACTCGACGGCCGACGCCTTCGACACCCTGTCGCTGTTGAACGGGGCGGGGACGGTGACCGCGCTGGTCGAAGAGAACGGATCGGTCGTCGGCGTCCTCTCGGAGTCGGACTACGCCCACGCGATGACGGTCGGGGGTTCCAGAGCGGCGTGGGCGGGTAGTCGACTCTCGTCCTCGTGGTAGTGTGAGAGCCGACGGTTCACTCACCACGGAGTGTCCGGACCTCGGACAAAGCGACAGGCCAGGACGAAACGAGACGACGGTAGAAATATATCTCGCCCAACACTCACGCTTCCGTATGAGTGATTCCGACTTCGATATCCCAAACGATGACGATGTCTCACCTGCCGACATCCGTCCGGACGCGGATCTCGCCGGGGCCGATCTCTCCAGAGCGCTCCTCGCCGGGGCCGACCTCGCCGGTGCAGACCTCTCGGAGGCGATTCTCACCCGTGCCAGCCTCCGTGAGGCCAACCTGGTCGGGGCAGACCTCTCGGACGCCGATCTCAACTGTGCCGTCCTCCGCGAGGCCGACCTCACCGAGGTCGATCTCTCAAACGCGAGTCTCACGAAGGCGAAACTGGTCGGTGCGGACCTGTCCGATGCCGACCTCACGAACGCCCGCTGCCCCGCGGCCGATGTCTCTAACGCCGACCTCACCGGCGCCAACGTCTCCGACGCCTCCCTACTGCACACGAAGTGAGACGGTGGAGTAGCACCCGGCTGAGGTCGGTCGTCGATCCCACGGGGTCTCGGGGTTTCGCGACTTGAAGCGGCCGGTAGTAGGGACAACACTGGCGGTCGGCGTCCCAACGGCCACGTTCTTCACCGCAAGTCGCCGTGCCGACTATTCCGGTCCACTCAGTCGGTTCCCCCCCGAAAACGACTGTCCCGTGCCTAGGTCTACCACACTTCCGAACACGACTCACGACCCGCACGTTCCAGTCCACGACGCTCGGCGGGACGTTTATGCCCACCTTCCTCCCCTCTCGATCATGGATTCAGGCTATCCGACGCGCCGTCCGACCGCGGCGATTAGGGACGAGGCGGGCGGCATCTCGCGCGCCTTCCCACCGGGGGCGACGGACATCCCGTGGATCGACATCCACCAGCACACCGGCACGCGGGGGTGGGAGCAACACGAGAAGATGGACGTAAGCGGCGCCCACGCCGTCGTCATGACCGCGGCGTCGTACTTCCAGGCACCGTACCGACCGATCGAAGCCGACGACTGGCGGTTCCTCCGGGACCGGTCGATCCAGCGCACGGCCGAGGTTTCGCGCAACCACTTCTTCGACGTCACCCTCGCCGTCGGCCTCCACTTCGGCGCGCGCACCGAGGGCGCCGACGAACTCCTCGAGGAGACGGGCTGTTACCTGAGTTTCTCGCTGGTCCGACACGGCGAGTCGAACACGCCCGAGGACATCGCGGGCGTGATCGACGACCACGGATCGGATCGTGATCGACTCCGACCTCCTCGCGGGACTGTACGCCGACGACGCGGCGCTGACGATGCGCCGGATGACGTTCAACCTCCTTCGCCTCGGCGTCGACCCCGAGGACGTCCGGAACGTCGTCTACTGGACCCCGAAACGGGTACTCGGACTCGATCGAGGGGTCGGCGCGGGTGACACGACCGCCGTGATCCGATCGACACCAGTCGCCGTCGACCCGCGATCCGTCTCCCGTGTCTCCCGGATAACCACAACTGCGGTGGGCGGTGAAAACACGCCCACTTGATGGACCCCCGCCCCGTACTCGCGGTACATGCCTCACTGGCTCGCGCTACAGTTCTCCGTGCCCTTCCTTGGGATCGTCGGCCTGCTGGTACTCGTGCTCGCGGTCGTAACGGTCTCGCAGATGGTGCGGTTCGTCGACGCGTACGACAAGGAGGCGCTGACGGTGTTCGGCGAGTACCGCGGCCTGCTCGAACCGGGGATCAACTTCGTCCCGCCGTTCGTCTCGCGGACGTTCCGGTTCGACATGCGGACCCAGACGATGGACGTTCCCCGACAGGAGGCGATCACGCGGGACAACTCGCCCGTGACCGCCGACGCCGTCGTCTATCTCCGCGTGATGGACGCGAAGAAGGCGTTCCTCGAGGTCGACGACTACAAGACGGCCGTGTCGAACCTCGCCCAGACCACCCTCCGGGCGGTGATCGGCGACCTAGAACTCGACGACACGCTGAACAAACGCCAAGAGATCAACGCGCGCATCCGCAAGGAACTCGACGAACCGACCGACGACTGGGGGATCCGCGTGGAGTCGGTCGAGGTCCGCGAGGTCAATCCCAGTGAGGAGGTCCAGCGCGCCATGGAACAGCAGACGGGTGCGGAGCGTCGCCGCCGGGCGACGATCCTCGAAGCGCAGGGCGAACGCCGGAGCGCCGTCGAGAGCGCACAGGGCGAGAAGCAGTCGAACGTCATCAGGGCCCAAGGGGAGAAGCAGAGCCAGATCCTCGAGGCACAGGGCGACGCCATCTCGACGGTGTTGCGAGCGAAATCCGCCGAGTCGATGGGCGAACGCGCAGTCATCGACAAGGGGATGGAGACGCTCGAACGCATCGGGCAGGGCGAGTCGACGACGTTCGTCCTCCCGCAGGAACTCACGTCGCTCGTCGGTCGCTACGGCAAGCAACTCACGGGCAGCGACGTGCAGGATTCCGCGGCCCTCGATTCGCTGGAGTTCGACGACGAAACCCGCGAACTCATCGGCCTCGACGACATCGAGGAGATCCTCGGCCAGATCGACGAGGCCGCCGAGATGGACGTCGAGGAACTCGAACAGCAGGCCAGGGCGGTCAAGGACGGACACGTGGCCACGGAGGACGTCGACGAGGGGAACGAGAATCGCGAAGCGGAGTCGGAGGCGTAACTGACCGAGATGTCGGGCTAGTCGTCCATGCCGGACGCCGCTCGACCCGCAGTCGCTCCGGACGGCGCCGACCCTGTGGCGAACTTGTAAACGGCGACGAGTCCCCAGACCACCAGGCCGAGCAGGATAATGCCCGCCCTGATGTCGATGGGAACCACTGCAGCGTGTTCGATTGCCCCCTCGCTATCGACCGGGTGCCCGGCTCCCAGCAGCATGTCGAGCAGGCCGATCACGACGACGCCCAGGACGACCAGTCCGCCGCCGACGTACATGGCGATTTCGTCTGCCGTCGTTAGGTCACTCATTGCTAGTCACCCGAGGAGTTTCCGTAAGCGCGTGTTTTCGAACGGTCCCATCTCTCGCAGCCGGTTGTCGACTGCCAGGATACCGCCAGCTCCAAGAGCCACGATGGTCCCGAAGACCATGATCCCGAGTAGTTCGCCCGTGACCATGCCGTGAGCCCAGCCGCCGCCGTAGCCGTTGATGAAGTAGAAAAACAGCATCAGGAACGCACCGAAGAAGGCGGCGGTCCTCGTGAGGACACCGAGTATTATCCCGAGACCGATGGCGGTCTGTCCGAGTGGGACCGCCACGTTGACGAACGACAACAGGATGCCGTCGCTGAACGGCGTGACGAAGGGTGCGAGGATGGTGCCCTGGGCGGCCCCTCCGACGAACCAGCTGGCGTCGAAGGGCCACGCCCAGATCTTGTCCAGACCGGCGTGGAGCATCCACCACCCGGCGGTCAGCCGGAGCAGCAGGATCCAATACGACAACCACGCTCCCGAGACCGAGAACGACGTCTCGGTTCCGAGAAACTTCGTACGTATGGATTGTGTTGACATGACACGTCTCACCACACGACCCGATTCGATAGAAGTATTAAAAATATTAGTGGTAGTTTCTACCGTCCGAGAGTCGGGCTCACCGGCGGGAACGCCGTCCTGCTCCATTCCTTCACTATCGGCAGGGAAGCGAATGGGTTGGGGCGGATTTGAACCTACATTAGAGTTGACATGTCTCGCTGACGCTCGACAGTCAACTCTAATGAGGCTCGCCGTTCGCTCCTCGCTGCGCTCGTCGCTCCACGGCTCACCGCCGACTTGCTCGGTACCTGCCTGCTCGCTTCGCTGCGCGGGCGGGCTTCCGAGTCTGGTGAAGGCGACTGCGAATCGCGTTGAGATCACCATCTGCGCTTGCGCTCCCGGGCACGGAGACCGCAAGCATGACTCACATCACAATCGGAGAAGCGATAGACGCATACCTCGAAGAACGCCGAAGCGAACTCTCAGCCAGTTCGATACAGAATCACCGCTACCAACTGAAACAGTTTCGACTGTGGGCTCGGGGTGCCGACGGTGTTGACAATCTTGATGACATCGACCCGATCGACCTATCCAAGTTCCGCCGGTATCGTTCGGAGTCGATTAACTCGAATACGATGTACAACCAACTCGGTGTTCTCAGGTTGTTCCTCCGGTTCTGTCACCGAATGCAGTGGATCGCCGAATCCGTCCCTGAATCGATAGTGCTCCCAACTCGCTCCGGCCAGGCGCGTGACTCAACAATCGACCCGGACCGACTCGCATCCATCCTTGATGAGCTGGAGCGGTATGCATACGCTTCAGTCGACCACGTCATCCTATCGCTACTCTGGACGTGCTCATTCAGGATCGGCGGTCTCCGCGCACTCGACGTGGGTGACGTGCACGTACAGGGCCAGTGGGTGGACGTCGTTCACCGTCCTGAAGAGGGGACCCCGCTCAAGAACCAGGTCGGGTCGGAAAGAGAGGTGAATTTGCACGGGTGGGTGTGTGACGTCATCCAGGCGTGGATTGATGATCGTCGCCCGGGCTCAACCGATGATGGCCGTGAACCTCTGGTGTCGACAAAGCATGGACGCATCGCACGATCTTCTATCAGGGAGAGAGTGTACTCGCTGACTGATTGTGGGGGCATCGATTGGGGTTGCGAGTGCTCGGGGTCGGGGAAGTGCGACATGTCCGTGTCACCTCACGACGTGCGCCGGTCGTCAATCACCGCGTGGCTCGACGACAAGACAGACCCGGCTTTGCTGAGTTCAAGGGTGGATACCTCTCAGAAAACCATGGAACGACACTACGACGTTCGATCAAAGTCCGATCGCCGAAAATTGCGGCGCGACGCATTCGACATGTGATAGGATAACCTCTCCCCCCGGGTTTCCTAAGTTCTCGACTTTGACCGAGGGGTGTGGTCTCGATGGTTCGACACACTCCTCGTTCGGAGTTAAATCTCGGTTCGTCACCCCGGGTTTCCTAAATTCTCCCTGTTATAATCGATTCATGACCAACGAGGACGACGAAATCATCGATCCGGAGGAACTTGACTCGCACACCCTGCGAGCAGTCCAACGACTCATCAACGACTATCCCGTCCTACAGACAGGTGAGCCGCATCATTCACGCAATGACTACCGCCAAGGGCGGAAAGATGCGTTCACCGCGGTGTCTGCGGTGCTATCAGAATGGCTCGATGACTTGGAGGACACCGAGGAGGAGTGACGTGACGAGTCGGTCCACACCGAGATTCGCGTCTGTGGTGGCTTGATGATGAGGTATAGAGATTTGTTAACTGTGATCACAGAAGCACGTAGGCTGTAACGGTCACACGAACCCCGAAGATACCGCTCGACACACAGGGATGATACTGTGTTATGACATCCTGATCGAAAACATACTGTGACTGAACAGTCTGTTCACGCGTCACTCGATTTCAATATCCGTGAGTTCGAATCGCGCGCCACCATCTGAACCCTCGGTCACGGTGATGTCCCATCCGTGGGCTATGGCCAGGTGGCAAACGCTCGCTAGCCCGAATCCATCCCCTTCGGCTTTCTTCGAGCAGTCCGCCTCAAATACGCGGCCACGCTCGTCTACAGGGAGCCCGGCCCGTCGTCCTCGACGTAGAACCCGTCTGCGAGCGACCCGACTCGTCTCTTGACGCCGCCGTGCCTATCAGGCGAGACGTGACTTCGGTGACATCAGTAGCACTAAGAGGAGTTCCAGTTGAGGCTTACAAAATTAGGTTGGCGTTCCAAAAATTGGCTAACTGCTCAGTTGTAATGAGTGGCATTCCAAGTCAGGCTTTATCCAACGATGGATTCGCCGGGAATTCGGCACGCTGTCTCAAAGAATCCGTTTAATCCCCGTGCAATTTGACGGTCTGTGTGACAGATGGTTACTGCGATACGACGAATATCACTGGCACGAGCACGCACAGCATCGCGCGGTGATTCAAATCTTGAGACCGTTACACAACCGTTTTGACGGTCGTCACGAGAAGATACGTAATGTCTGTCACAGCTCACCAACAGATTCGAATTCTCCACGTCGATGATGAACCCGATTTCGCGGATCTGACCGGGACGGTTCTCGAACGCGAGGACGACCGGTTCATCGTCGAGACAGCGACCAGTGCCGACGAGGGGCTGGAAAGGATCAACGATCGCCCGCCTGATTGCGTCGTCTCGGATTACAACATGCCCGGCATGGATGGCATCGAATTCTTGCAGGCTGTCCGTGAGGAGTATCCCGACCTTCCCTTTATTCTGTTTACTGGCAAGGGCAGCGAGGAAGTCGCCAGTGATGCCCTTAGGACAGGTGCGACCGATTACATTCAAAAACGGTCCGGGTCAAAGCAGTACGAGTTTCTTGCTAACCGCGCTAAAAACGCCGTCACGCAGTACTGGTCAGAAAAAAGACTCCGCGAAACGCGGAAAGAGTACACCGCCATCTTCGAGAACGCACAGAACGCCCTCCTTCTCGTGCAGGTCGAAGACGACGGGTTCCGCTACCAGCAGTGTAACCCGCAGGCAATCGAACTCATCGGTCGAGACAAGGCCGAAATTGTCGGCAACACCCCACACCAGGCGCTTGGGTCGGAGAACGGAACGAAGGTGGTTAGTGCATACCGCACATGCATCAAGCGACGGGAACCCGTCGCGTACACGGTCACGCTTGACCTTCCGATGAGAGAAGTGATCCGGGAATGCGAGGTCGCCCCCATTTCATCGGACGACGAAATCCAGCAACTGGTCGTCGAATTCCGGGAAATCACCGAACAGCGCCAACGCCAGCAGGAACTCGAAGAATATGGGACAATCATCGATGTGCTCACCGACGCGGTGTACGTGCTCGACGAAGATGGGCGGTTCACCTACGTCAACGACGAGTTCGTGGAGTTGGTCGGCTACGGCCGGGAAACGATTCTCGGGAGCCTGCCCTCGCTCATCAAAGACCAGGAGGCCGTCGAACGGGCAGAACAACAGTTGGGACGGTTGCTATCGAGTGACGGCCCGGACACTGTCACGTTCGAAGTGACGATCAACCCCCGCGACGGCGACCCGATTGTCTGCGAGGATCATATGGGCGTTCTCCCCTACGAAGGCGACAAGTTCAACGGGTCGGTCGGCACACTCCGCGATATTACTGACCGCAAAGAGCGCGAGCGGGAACTGGCACGGACCCACGACCTCATGGCGAACATGGAGGAGTTGGCCGACGCCGGCGCGTGGGAGTACGATTCGGAGACTGACACACTCACGATAACGGACGGAACACGCGGGCTCTACGGACTCGATCCGGACGAGGGCCTCACACTCGAAGCGGCGCTCGACCCTGTCCATCCTGAGGACCGAGACCTGCTTGCCGACCGTTTGGACACGTGTCTCGAAGCGGGCGAACCGTACGAGATTGACGTGCGTTTCACCACACCCGATGGCCGGCAGCGCTGGCTCACTGCCAACGGTGAACGCGTCTCCGAGAGTGATGCCGGTAGCGTGGTCCGTGGCTATATCCGGGACAGCACCGAACAGCAGGCCTACGAACGTGACCTGAAGCGGTACTGGACCGTCTTCGACGAACTCCCGGACTCCGTCGATCGAACTGATATGGGCACAGATCTCGAACCGGATTACACGCTGCAACCCCAAGAAACGACTCAAAAGCGCCTTGAATGGCTCTTCGACACGTATCAGCCGATCATCGAAGTTCTCAACCGCGCCTCGACGCGGAAAGAAGCTGAAAAGACGGTCTGTGACTTTCTAACTGCCACCCGAGCATACGACGTCGCATGGAGCGCCAAATACACTACTGATACTTCGGTACTCGATCCACACATCCGAAGCGATCCGGAAGAGAACATTGACGAGTGGGAGTTTCCGCCGATGGAACCTGCGGGGGAACAGAGCCTCCCACGAGTGGCCGCTGAGACCGGAGCGGTACAGTTCGTTACCAATAGTGACCCCGATTCGGAATGCGAAATGTGGCGAGAAGACACTCTTGGGCACGGATTTTCAGGGTGTGCTATTGTCCCGTTGGCTTACAAAGACCAGACGTACGGGCTAATGGGGGTATACACGACTCGCACACCCCCGTTCGGCAACCGCGAGCAGACACTATTGCAGACAGTCGGAGACCGATTGGGTCGGTTGATTCACGACTTTTTCGTCGAGAAGCAACTCTACACCGACACTATTTCCGAACTCACCTTTCGGAGCGAAGATTCACAGTCGTCCTTCATTCGTGCATCGGAGAGTCTCGGGTGTACCATCGAGATTACCGAATCGATTCCGACATCTGAAGAGACATTCACACACTACGTGTCTATCCGCGATGCTCCGCTGGATGAGTTCATCGAATTCGTCAAGGACAGGGACGTCGCCAGAGAGGTGCGACCGATCCGACGCAGAGAGGACCCACCTGGCGGGGAGGTCGAACTGAAACTATCCAGCCAGTCGCTGATGTCCACGCTTGTTACCTTGGGGGCGGTAGTCACGAAGGACACGGTCACTGACGGTCGGGCCGAGGTCGTTTGTGAGATACCGGTTGGCAAAGATATCGACTCACTGGTTGGCCGAATCACGGACTCGTTTCCGGAGACCGCCTTAGCGTCAAAAACTGAACGTGAACGGTCGGCGGACTCGGTCCGACAGACAACGGACCATATATTGGCAGACATCTTTCGGGAGGAACTCACGGACCGACAGCGACAAACCCTCCGGGCCTGCTTGCATGGCGGCTACTTCGAGTCCCCTCGCAAAAGTACGGCGACAGAAGTTGCGGACGCTCTCTCGCTGACCCAAACAACAGTCTCACAGCACCTCCGGAACGCTCAACGGAAACTCTTCGAAGGCATGCTCGAACAACTGTAAGATCGGCCGGATATAGTCGGGGATATTGTCCAGCAATTCTCACTGCTGATACTCATCCAGATATCCAGCGTGGACAATTATGCAGATACCTCGTGAGTCAAATATCATGCTGGATCGGATAAAACTCGACCGGTTCGACCTGCGCCCGAAACTAATCATCGCGTTCGTGATCATTGCCGCGCTGGTCGCCGTGACCGGTGCGATCGGATACACCTCGGTTGCCACCGTTGACGAAGAGGCACACATCATTGCAGAAGATGGGCTGAAGATGGACGCGTCCGCAGAGATGATCGTTGCCATCGAACAGCAACAGGGTGCGATACAGGCTGCCCAACTCGGTGAGGAAAACGCACAGCAACAATTCGAGGAGTCCACTCAACTATTCAACGAAGAGGCACAGCACCTCGAAGAGGCGGAGTTGAGCCCACAGCAAGAAGAGCAGTTCTCGACCCTCCAATCCCAACACGAGGAGTACAACACGCTCGGAACTGAATTTTTCGACGCGAGAGCCGCGGGTGAGACTGAACTCGCTGCACAGAAAGCCGACGAAATGGACTCTCTCCGTACCCAAATGGAAGAGGACGCACACGCCATCGAGCAATCGGCACAAGCAGACCTGGAATCCCAAGTCGAGATCGCCGATAGCACGACACAGACCGCACAACTGGAGATACTCGGGCTTACCATCGGTGCCTTTATTTTGGCCATCGTCATCGGCTTGTTCGTCGCCAGCCGCATTACCGCCCCTATCAAACAACTCTCCGCGGCCTCACAGGCCATGAGTGAGGGCGACCTTACCGCCGAAGTCGAAGACCACCTCGAAGACGACGAACTCGGCCGCATGAGCGATGCCTTCCAGGAAATGCAGGCCAATCTCCGAAATGTGTTCGATGAAATCGACACCTTCAGCACCAACCTCTCCACCGGTGACGACGCCCTCCAGACCCGCGACCGCCAGACCGACTTCCCCGGCACCTACGGTGAGATCATGACCAACCTCGATAACGGTGCCACCGAGATGGTCGGCGGCTTCGAGGAGATCCGTACCGCCAGCCAGAACCTCAAAAACGGGTCCCTCGATCAGGACATCGATATCAACCGCGCCGGTAACTATGGCGAGATTCTCACCGCCTTCGACGACGGCATGGGGGCGCTCTCGGGCAGCTTCGACGAAATCGCCACCGCGAGCGAGGACCTAAAAGAAGGACGCCTCGACCAGGCTCTCGACACCGACTATCCGGGCACGTACGGGTCTGTTCTGGCCGATATGGACGAGGGGATCGACCAGTTGAGCGCAAGCGTCGCGTCAGTACAGCAGATCGCAGACGACGTTGCAGAGTCGAGCGAGCAAACCACCGCCAGTGTCGAAGAGACCGAAACCGCAAGCGACGAGATTGCGACCTCTGTCGAGGAGATTTCGGCCGGCGCGGAGGACCAGAGTGAGAGTCTCCAGGAAGTTGCTGGAGAAATGAACGATATGTCTGCCACGGTCGAAGAGATCGCCTCCTCAGCCGAAGAAGTCGCCGCGACCGCTTCGACAGCCGTCGAGCGCGGCGAAGCGGGCCGCGAGTCAGCAGCTGAGGCGTCTGAGGAACTTGCCTCGATCAAAGCGCAGGCTGGCGGGGCCGCCGAGCAGGTTCAAGAACTCGATGCGAAGATGAACGAAATCGGCGAGGTGGTGGAGCTGATCACCGAGATTGCCGAGCAGACGAATATGCTCGCGCTGAACGCGTCGATCGAGGCAGCACGAGCCGGCGAAGCCGGCGAAGGGTTCGGTGTGGTCGCCAACGAGATCAAAGGACTTGCTGAGGAAGCCGCAGACGCGACGACGACCATCGAGGAGCGAATCGAAGATGTCCAGGAAACGACTGACTCGACGGTCGATGAAATAGACGACATGCGAGCGACTGTGGAATCCGGGGCCGAGACGATCGAAGAGTCGGTCGAGATGTTCGACGATATTGCGAACGCAGTCCAGGAGGCCGAAGGCGGTATCCGGGAGATCAGTGACGCGACTGACGACCAGGCGGCTTCCTCGGAGGAAGTCGTCTCGATGGTGGATGAAGTTTCCAGCGTGAGTCAACAGACTGCCGCCGAAGCGAGTAACGTGTCTGCGGCGACTGAAGAGCAGGCTGCCTCACTGTCAGAGGCAGCGGACGCACTTCAGGAGATGGCAAGCCTCGCAGAGGAACTGAACAGTCAGACAGAAGCATTCGACGTCGGAACGACGAGCAGCCACGCACAGGCACCCACCACTACCAGTCAGTCACCAGCGGTGAGCGACGGGGGCAACGTCAGTGAGACCGACCGAACGGGTGAGCAGTCCCAATGAGTGAAATCCAACAGCCGGACACCGACACACAGGTGCTCGAATTCATCCTCGGTGAGGAAAGCACATTGTTGATTCAGAGAGTGGCTTCGACAGCGTGTTCGAGTGTTTTTCATCCGGACTCCGGTAAGAGTTCTCAGCAGGGTTGGAACGCTCTGAGATATCCGGTGAGATCGCTCTTCTGTAGCGTATTGGGACCGGAGAACGAACACACAAGTACCGGGCCCGTCGAACATATGGGCATGGTATCATCACTTGCCGACGAAGCATGTGAGGCCTGTACATCAGAGGACGAACCGCTCACAGAGGCAGAGTACGCCGAGTACCTAACTGAAATCGACGATGATGTCTGGGAAGTCGTTAATGACCATCATCTTGAGGCGGAGTATCCGTTCGAAGATTTCCGCGATGCACTTGAGTTCACCTACGAGATCGGGGAACTTGCTGAACAAGAGTGGCATCACCCGGATATCTCGCTTCAATGGGGCGAGGTGCGAGTCGAAATGTGGACGCACAAAATCGACGGACTGCACAAGACCGACTTCGTAATGGCGGCGCGCATGGATCGGATTCACGAAGAATACGCTCCAGAGTAGCCTGCACCAATTACAAATACTCACGAGGCATGGTGGCGTAGAACGGTCATCACACCAGTGAGGAGGAACTCCGAAGCGGGAGCAGCCGAAGTTACCGTGTATAATCGCACGATCTCATGTCCGTTGGACGCTCACGCGTCGTAGGAGTGGCTTTCGAGCGTCTCCAGATCCACGGACTCCAACACTGCCTCATTGGTTGCTTTGAGAACTACGGGTGGGACGGTCGTCTCCGGGAGACGTTTGGCTTGCGTGGCTTCAAGCGCCTCGATCCACCGTCCGAGACAGAGACACCAGCGATCACCCGGGTCGAGCCCGGGAAACTCCAACTCCGGACGCGGCGTCACAAGGTCGTTGCCCTGTTCTTTACTGAACGACAGAAATTCGTCGGTCATGACCGCACAAAGCTCGTGTCTGCCTCGATCGTTGGGATGAGTTCCACAGCAGCCACCGCGGGTGAAACCAGTCCTTGGATCAGTGCTACAGGTGGCAAGTTCCTCGCCAAGGACATTTCGTTCGGGCATACCGATAGAGCGTAATCCATCGTGAAAAGCCTCCCCGTCTATGATTGTTTCTATGATCCATCTAGCTAGAGGCGGATAGTCGAAATCCACAGTTTGGGCATTCGATCCGGTACTGGACACTATCAGAAGGAACGTTCCAATCGCCTTCGATAGGGATTTCGTGCCCACATGACGAACAGAAGAGGACTGCTTTCCGGTTAGGTCTGGTCACCCGTTCGATACCTCGTCTGCCGCTTCGAGAATTTCTGTGTACCGATTCCGAATCGTGACCTTGCTGACGTTCGCGATTTCGGCCAGATCGTCCTGAATAACGTCCTGATGGGTGAGTTTGGCAGCCGCATACAGCGCTGCTGAGGCAATCCCGACAGGGTTTCGCCCACTGTGAACACCCGCTTCGACTGCGGCTTGAATCAGTTCCCGACTTCGACGTTCCGTTTCATCCGGACACCCCAGCTCGGAAGCGAACCGAGCAATGTATGCTTCAGGATCCGTCGGAGCCATTTCTAGCTTCAACTCATCTGCCAGATAGCGATAGGCACGCTCGATCTCGAGTTTATCGACACGACTCACAGCAGCAACTTCGTCGAGTGTCCGGGGTGCATTCTCCAGACGCGACCCGGCGTAGAGGGATGCTGTCGCCATTCCCTCGATCGACCGACCCCGGAGTATGTCCTTTTCCAGTGCCTGCCGATACAACACACTCGTCGTTTCCCTGATCGGATCGGGACATCCAAGCGCGGAGGCCATCCGGTTGATCTCCCCCAGCGCCTGCTTTAGATTCCGTTCCCGATTGTTTTTCGTCCGAAACCGCTCGTCCCATTTCCGGAGACGTCGCATTTTCTTTCGCTGACGAGACGAAAGCGACCGTCCATACGCGTCTTCGTCTCGCCAGTCGATAACCGTCGACAGGCCGCCATCGTGTAATTGCTGGGTTTGGGGGGCTCCGACCCGCGACTTGTCATTCTTTTCGCGCGAATCGAACGCACGCCATTCAGGTCCGCGGTCAATCTGATCTGATTCGATTACGCGACCACAGTCTTGACAGTGGGTTTCGGCTTGTGCCTCGTCGTGGACGATGCGTCCACTGCACTCCGGACACGTTTTGGCCGACAGGTCATTCTGCTCTTCTTCGGCCGTCTCACCGTGTTCCTCGGGAGAGCCTTCTTCACGAACCCTTGGCGTAGTAAATGACTCAGTCACGTTCAGCTCCCCCCGTTAACAGAGCGGGAGCGTCGCTGCCGGCGGGGCAAGCGGATATCCCAACCCCGGTAACTCCGAAAAGTATCAGACGAACTGGGTATACCGACTCTGAGCGGAGGTCGGCTATCAGACTGCTTCCTGGACTGACGAGCGGTGGATAATGATACCATATGCCGCTTTTGAGTCTGTGCGATGGTAAGTTTTTATATCGCAAAAATAGATTACCAATTTGAATACTCAGAATCAGAGATTGAGAGATTATTCGTACAGATGGCTATCAAAGATAGTTATGAATCAAACTTATGAGCCCAGAGTCTCAACCTAAGTTCATGAGTTCAGAACAAGACCATCTTCAGGACACCGATACCGAAGCTCGCTTCGAGTTCAAGAAGGAGGAGAAGTCGGCCTTCGAGGCTGAGAAAGGGCTCACCGAGGAGACGATCCGCCTGATCTCGGAAGACAAAGACGAGCCCGAGTGGATGCTCCAGCGCCGGCTACGAGCGCTGAAGCAGTTCCAGGAGATGCCGATGCCAACCGACTGGCCCGGTCAGCCGGACCTGAGCGAGGTCGACATCGACGAAATCGTCCCCTACATTCGCCCGGACATCGAGACGCGCGGCGGCGCCGAGAACTGGGAAGACCTTCCCGAGGAGATTCAGGACACCTTCGACAAGCTGGGCATCCCCGAGGCCGAGAAGAACGCCCTCTCGGGCGTCGGCGCCCAGTACGAGTCCGAAATCGTCTACCAGAACATGCAAGAGCGCTGGGAGGACAAGGGCGTCATCTTCTGTGACATGGACAAGGCCGTCCAAGAGCATGAAGATATCGTCAAGGAGTACTTCATGACCAAGGCCGTGCCGCCCAGCGACAACAAGTTCGCGGCGCTCCACGGCGCGATCTGGTCGGGCGGCTCGTTCGTCTACGTCCCCGAGGACACGAACGTCGACATGCCTGTCCAGGCGTACTTCCGGATGAACTCCGAGGGGATGGGGCAGTTCGAGCACACCCTCATCGTCGCCGAGGAGAACTCCGAAGTGCACTATATCGAGGGCTGTTCCGCGCCGAAGTACTCGGCGTTCAATCTCCACAGCGGCGGCGTCGAGGTGTTCGTCAAGGAGAACGCCCACGTCCAGTACTCGACGGTCCAGAACTGGTCGAAGAACACCTACAACCTCAACACCAAACGCGCCCTCGCCGAAAAGGACGCCACCATGGAGTGGGTGTCGGGGTCGATGGGCTCGAAAGCCACGATGTTGTACCCGTCGACCATCCTCAAGGGCCCCGGTGCGACGGACAACCACATCACCATCGCCATGGCTGGCGAAGGACAGAACATCGACACCGGCGCGAAGGTCTACCACAACGCGCCTGACACGAAGTCGACTATCGAGTCCAAGTCCATCTCGAAAGACGGCGGCCGCACGAACTATCGCGGGCTGGTCCACATGGCCGACGGCGCCGAGAACTCCTCGACCAGCGTGGAGTGTGACGCCCTGATGTTCGACAACGAGTCGACGTCGGACACGATGCCGTACATGGAGATCCAGGAGAACAAGGTCGACGTCGCCCACGAGGCGACGGTCGGGAAGATCGGCGACGAGGACGTCTTCTACCTCGAATCACGTGGGCTGGACGACGACGACGCCAAGCAGATGATCGTCTCGGGGTTCATTGAGCCGCTCACGGAGGAACTGCCCATCGAGTACGCGGTCGAAATGAACCGGCTCATCGAAATCGAGATGGAGGGATCGCTCGGGTAGTGACCAAGTCGGCTGAACGCTACACAACGTACGAGAGGATATCTCGATGGCTATCGATCCGAATTTCGAGAACACCCACGAGGAAGTTGACCGCCACGAGGACCACCGGGTATGGACAACAGATGGCGAGGAACCAACGGAGGACAAACAGGGCATCCACGGAACCCATGTCGCAGTGGATTTCGACATCTGTATTGCGGACGGGGCCTGTCTGGAGGACTGCCCCGTCGACGTGTTCGAGTGGACCGATACCCCTGGCCACCCCGAGTCCGAAATCAAGGCCGATCCCACCTACGAGGACCAGTGCATCGACTGTATGCTCTGTGTTGATGTCTGCCCTGTCGACGCCATCGACGTTGACCCGGGACGTGCTGGGAGGCTCTGACCCCCGAGAGGAGGTGCGCTGACGATGATTCTGACATTACAGTGTTACCGGTGCGGGACCGACTACGAGTACGTTGGCACCTCGCCTCATCCAGGCCAGTGCCAGGCGTGTGGCTCGCCGTGTGTTCCCCCTGCAGGGGGTCTCAGCGTCCTCAACAGCGCTCACTGGGAGAGCGCAAACGGCCTCTCGAAAGTCTGGGTGTATGCGCTCGACGAACGAGATCGCCCGTTCGAATTCGAGGTCGCCGCACAGGGCAATCGTGGAAAGTTAGTGGCACTGAGAGTCGACGGTATATCAGTTGCTCCACAAGTAGACGAGACACTCGAAACGCTTCCCCCGGCAGTGAAAACCGAACTCGCTGACGCAGGAATTGAACGAGTAGATCCCAATACACCCAAACAATCGAAGTGATGACAAGCAATCACTTGAGCGACTGGTGACCGGGAATGAGAAACAATACGCCGGCGAATCCGGCTGTCAAGATTGGGAGACAGAGAGGATAACAAAATGAGCTCAGACGTCAGATTCACCGACTTCAAATCCGACAAGCAGCCAACCTGGTGTCCCGGCTGCGGTGATTTCGGGACGATGAACGGGATGATGAAAGCGCTCGCAAACACCGGCAATGACCCGGACAACACGTTCGTCGTCGCTGGTATCGGGTGCTCGGGGAAGATCGGCACCTACATGCACAGCTACGCGCTCCACGGCGTTCACGGCCGCGCGCTCCCCGTCGGTATCGGTACGAAGTTGGCCAACCCGAACCTGGAGGTCATGGTCGCCGGTGGTGACGGTGACGGGTACTCCATCGGTGCGGGCCACTTCATCCACGCCGTCCGCCGCAACGTCGATATGAGCTACGTCGTCATGGATAACCGCATCTACGGGCTGACGAAAGGTCAAGCCTCGCCGACGTCGCGTGAGGACTTCGAGACGTCGACGACGCCCGATGGGCCGAAACAGCCGCCGGTCAACCCACTCGCGCTCGCGCTGGCTGCCGGCGGGACGTTCATTGCCCAGTCGTTCTCGTCGGACGCACAGCGCCACACCGAAATCGTCCAGCAGGCGGTCGAACACGACGGCTTCGGCTTCGTCAACGTCTATTCACCGTGTGTCACGTTCAACGACGTGGACACCTACGACTACTTCAGAGACTCCATCGTCGACCTACAAGAAAGCGACCACGACCCCACCGACCACGACGATGCTAAAGATGCCATCCTCGACGCCGACAACGAGTATCAGGGCATCATTTACCGAGACGAGAACTCCATCCCCTGGGAACAGCGCGAAGGACTCACAGAGAACATGGCCGACATTCCCGACGGCGCCCCGGACGACGCGATGGACCTCGTCCGGGAGTTCTACTGAGCGATGATAGATACTGACATGTCGGTTCACCGTTCGCCCGCTGTCCCAGCCGGTGTCGTGTCGAACTATCGTGGATGCGCAGACGCTCTGATCAGCAGTGCAGGTGTTCTGAATCGCGTAGACGACGACACTCCCCGATCCGGGATTTGCTGCCTTTCGTCTCGATAACATCATGCCAGACAACAGCACCTGCGAAGAGCACGTTCGGATCGGTTCATTGCGGTGCCACCGGTAACGTCGGTCCCCTAAATCTCGCCTGTCTCACAGGAAGAGCGCAGGAATCGTATTCCGGAAGATATTGAGTGAGATGACGAACAGCAACGCGACGACGAACCAGTTGAACTTCTCCTCGTCCACTTCGAGACGGCGAAGGTATGTTCCGAGCAGGAGGCCGACGATGGTGACGACCGCAATCACCGATCCGAGCCACAGCCGATAGGATGTCAACAGGTCCGTGAACAGCGCCATCTGGAAGATTCGGACTGTGAATATGACGCCGAGGACCATCGAGAGGCCGCCGATGTACCGCTCGGTGTCTCGCTCGAACGTATGGAAGTACGCCGGGAGCAGTGGGCCGAGGTTCGCGACGGCCAGCAAGAACCCTTCGAGGAAACCAGCCGAACCAAGCGCGACTGGATTGTGGGATCGTTCGACCGTCACGAAGTCTTGGACGATCTGGAAGACAACGTAGCCAAAGATCACGAGCCCGATGAGGAATGGCACCACTGGACCCGTACTGAACTCCGCGAGAAACACGACGCCGAGCACGGACCCGACGATTGCCAGTAAGACGAGGAGCCATTCCGTACGGAGAAACGCGATCCCAGTGTCGGTCTCGCCGATCTGAAACATGTTTATCATCCACGGCGGGATGGTCAGGATGACCACGGCGAACGTCGGGTCGATCACCGACGCAAAGATCGGGGTCGTGATCAGGGCGTATCCGAACCCGACCATCCCCTTGACGATGCCCGCAACGATAGCGACCAGGACGAACAAGCCCAGCAATCCGATAGAAACATCGGATTGAATCCCTTTCCCCAAATTCTCGAAGCCGGGGAAGAAGACGACGGAGCTCGTCATGACGGCCGCCGTCGCGAGGACCATCATCACTTCACGATACTGCAGATCGAGGAAGTTCGAAGCGAACTGTCCGATGTTTATATTTGACTCTGGCGGACTCATTGGACGTATCGAGCGGACTGGAAGAGTCCTTCTCTCGCCGAAGGTTGGTGAACGCGACGTATTGCACTCACCATCACGGCGAGTTACGCGGCTACTCGGGTCACTATCAGAAGGGGGTATTTGCTAAATTCCGCTCGAACAGCTTCTCTGGAGTGATTTGGAACAGCGATTCGGTGTCATAGATTGCGGCAATTAGTGGAGAGTCGCCTGGTGATTTTCTAAGGGCTGAACTACGCGATCAATCGCTCCACAACTGGGGCGAAACCGGTTGAACGAGGAGTCTCAGGGGACTCACCCGATGTACGAGGTCCTCACCAACAATCTACGCCACAAGAGCGACTTTCTTATCGCCCTCCAGATCAAGGGAACCCTACCCCGCGCTTACTCTTCAAATCCGAAGATCTGGCGCAATTCATCTTCGATCCGGTCAACGAATTCAGTGAGAAGGGCATCAAAAGCCTCCTCGTCGCCGGGCAAGGTCTGTTTCCGCTCTTCAATATCGTCAGGTAAGGTGATACGGAATTGTCCATCGCCCTCGTAGACCGGTTCACTCTCGTTGAGCACCTGCCGGTCGATAGCGCGGAGAATCTCTGAGTTAGCCTGCCCGTGGAGTTGCTGATACGCGTTCGAGTATGCCGTCTCCAGTTCTTCGAAGTAATGGACGTATTTGTCTTCGAATTTCTCCGGGTCGAATTCGGTCATCACTGGATCGACGGGCGGAAGAAATAAAAGATTCAGTGGCCGGACCTGGCAGGGATTACATCGCCTCCCCCCGGCCACTCGAGGGTCGGGGCACCAATTATACCGCTGCTGATGTCACTTTGGAACAAATCAAAAAATCATGTTGATTCAGAGTTATACGGCCAGAGTCGAAACAGAGTGGTATGAGTTCCCAAGCAAAAAGTGAGGAGGACCTGCGCGAGGAAATCGGGACTTTCCTACAGAAGAACTTCCCACAAATCGAGATGCACGGGGGATCGGCAGCGATTCAGAACCTTGACCGGGAAAGCGGCGAGGTGTCCATCCAGCTGGGGGGTGCGTGCAGCGGGTGCGGTATCTCTCCGATGACGATCCAGGCTATCAAGAAACGGATGGTGAATGAGATTGCCGAAATAGAGACCGTTCACGCAAATACCGGCGGTGGTGGCGGGAGTGGCCACGGCGGCAAGAGCCCGTCATTCCCTGGAGAAACAACCGACACCGGGGAAAGCGGCGGAGAGGACGATGGAGCCCCGACCGCGCCCTTCTAGATAATCACGATCGCTGTCCCCGCTCCGACGATATCGTCGCGGTCTATCCCTCTAACCGTGGTACTCACGAAAGCAAGCCACCTCATAAGATAGCTAACAGTTGAAATGCAATGATGAAAGGTGTATCGGGATTGTTAGCGCGATTCAGCGATTCCGCTCTGCTGACTTCACGCTCTACATCTTGTACGCCGCTTCTGACACGGGATGGAGCAGTCAATACGATTGTGACAGATTGAGGGCACGATCTTGACAGCGACGGCTTGTGCAAGGAATCACAGTATTCATCCGATATGGAACGGATTGGTTCTCCTGATGACCCACGTTTCGACGAGCGACTTAGTCGACCAACTTGAACAGGAAAACACGAACTACTTGGAAGTACTGAGCAAGGACGCTCTGAGCGTCGAACTTGCACAGTACCCTAATCCTGAGCCAAAGACAGCCCACAAAACTGACGAACTCTACTTCATCATCTCCGGGTCAGGAATGGTCCACGTTGAAGATGAGCGGTATGCTGTCGACGAGGGCGACATAGTCTATGTGGAACGGGGAGCCGAACACGACTTTTTTGACATCGAGGATGAAATCACGGCCCTCGTCGTCTTTGCGAGTGCCGAAGACTCCGTCCTCGGTCAAGGTCTCTGAAGAACTAACCTGCTTCCACGAACAACTGCCGAACTCAGTCTCTGTATCGGTCACGCCGTTCATGGCAGATGGTCTGCATGTATCTGATGCGTCGCCGCGATGACTCACTAGCAGTTCTCAGCTATGGAGCCTACACAGTGGGAGCGGGACTTCCCAAGAAGCGACGTTCCACATGGAGAACCTACCAGCACACACGTCTGCAGAGCGCTAGCTACCGTGGTTATACTGATGACGGCCACCGGGTGATCGCTGGAGTTCGTACTATTCTTTCTACAAGCGCGTGGTGAGCCGTCGTACGACTGTGACATCTTCCCAGCGGTGTTTTCGCGTGTATTCAGCACCCCCGATTTCGACCGTTTCAGACCCAGCAAGGGGCTTCGTTCACCGACCGACCGAGCGCCTGCAGCGCCCATCGCCGGTTTCTCGCTCGTAATCGCACGACAACGGCGGGGTGAACGTCGATGTCGTCGTCTCTGAACGCACTGGCGTTGATTTCGTTCAGCCACTGAACGATTCCGACCGATGGCGGTTTCGTCCCCTGGTTCGCTACCTCTACGGCGTGGCGCATGGCTGCTAATCATTGGCCGATTGAACGTCCCCCAATCACGGTCGACTGTCCCCCCAGCAAAAATGAGAGTTAGTGGGCTTTGGTTACAGGAACTCCACGTTGCCGTTGGGTGACCGGACCGACCACGGTAGGAACACATGATTTTCGCCGATGTGTGAGTTCAGGGACTATAACGGCGACCGAGACAGCGGGCTTTCGGGAGCGATAACGAACTCGACCCAGCCCAGTGGCAGAACGATTTCCGAGGTGTAGACTCCCGAGAGGGTAGCGGGACTTCCCGCCGCTCAGAACAGCCGTTCGAGGAGGCCACGGTCGCGGTGTTTCTCCGCGAGCAGTACCGTACAGTCCACATCGTCGATAATGCCCAATACCTTTGAATGCAAGATTTACTCCGCCCACTGCCTCGATTTCTTAAGAACAAATGACAAAATAGATGGCTGCGATAGTCTAGGTATGCAAGCCGCCCTCGTCGATGGAATCTTCGAGTCGTTGCGGATCGGCGTCGGTTTCCTCTGGACCGCCGCGTGGGCGATCATCATGGGGCTCGTCATCACGAGTCTCGTCCAGGTCTACGTCTCCAAGGAGCGAATGGCCCAACTCTTGGGCGATGGTGATCTGAACGGTCTCACCAAGGCGACCGCATTCGGGGCGGCGAGTAGTGGCTGTAGTTTCGGAGCCGTCGCCATCGGGAAGGGGTTGTTCAAGAAGGGTGCCCACGCGGTGAACTTCCTCGCGTTCATGTTCGCCTCAACGAACCTCATCGTCGAACTCGGGTTGATGATCCTGATCCTGCTAGGGTGGGAATTCCTTCTCGCAGAGCTGCTCGGCGGCCTCATCCTCATCGCCGTCATGGCGGTCATCGTTCACCTCACGCTTCCTGAGAACCTGTTTAGCGAAGTTCGAGAAACGCTCAACGAGCGCGATCACGCATCGGGCATCACGGAGGACCTCACCTGCGGGATGGAGGGCAAAGACGAGTACACCCTCACGACTGACGGCGGTGAGACGCTCAAATTCTGCTCGGAAGGGTGTCTGGAGACCTACCGTCAGGAGGCGTCGAGTAGCGGTGGGTGGCGCGAGGAGTTGCTGTCGTGGGGTGGGTGGTACAAGATCGGGAATCAGTATCGCAAGGAGTGGTCGATGATTTGGAAGGACGTCGTCGCGGGCTTTCTCATCTCCGGGTTCGTTATCGTCTTCGTCCCCCAGTGGGTGTGGAACACGCTGTTCATTCAGGGCGACGGCCTGCTCGTGACTGCCGAGAACGCGATTATGGGCGTCGCAATCGCTGTCATCAGCTTCGTCGGCAGTATGGGTAACGTCCCGTTCGCCGTCGCGCTCTGGGGCGGCGGCATCAGCTTCGCGGGCGTCATCGCGTTCGTCTACGCCGACCTCATCACGATTCCCGTGTTGAACGTCTACCGGAAGTACTACGGCTGGAAGATTATGCTCTACATCCTCGGTGTCTTCTTCGTCACGATGGCGTTCACCGGCTTCCTCATGGAACTGCTATTCGACGCGCTCGGCATCGTCCCGGATCTGGCCAGCGGTGAAACTGCGACCGAGCAGACGTACTTCGAACTCAACTACACGTTCTACCTCAACCTCGTCGCCTTCGCGCTTTCTGGATTCCTTCTCTACGTTTACCGGCGGGGACTCGGCGCACCGGGCCAGTATCGTGATCCGGTGTGCGGGATGCGAACCGACGATGAGGGCGCGAGTGCGTCCCGCGATGGGACGACGTACTATTTTTGCTCGAAGACTTGCAAGCGCGCGTTCGAAGATGAACCGACGGAATTTGCCGATCAAAGCTCGCAAATATCAAGTCACAATCACGACCATGACCACTGATGATCGCACTGTGGTTATTCCGCTGTGCAGGGGTTCACCATCACAGTTTCAATCCGCAATTGTCACACCTGACGCGCCCAAATAGACGGTATGAATAGTCAAATCTGAGGGTGTCATAGAACTCTTCTCACACCGTGATGATTGTGCTTCCCGGATTGTCTCCGCGTTCGTAGTTGGTGATTGCGACGACGAGGCGCAGACACAACGCGAGGAACACCTGCGCTCGTGCATGGACGCGGCCTCGGGCGTGCGTTCGCCCGAGGCCGCAGCCCTTGACTGATTCGTTGGTTCGTTCGACGCCACTCCGGCGGTTGTACGTCTCGTCTAGCGTTGATTGCTTCAGCTGAACGTCGTTGCTGTGTTTTTCAATGCGGTCTTCTACCCTGTACTCGATATCTTTCGGGTCGTCGGTGTTTCGTGGATTGTACGGAGCGACTGGCACGACCCCTGCGGCCAGCAGGTGGTCGTGCCAGTCGAGCGTGTCGTAGGCACTGTCTCCAAGCATCCACATCGGTTTCCCGACGGCGAGCGCGTCACGCGTGACGCGCATCGCCGTCTCTTCTGGTGCTTGTTTGCTCTCGGTGAACTCGGCTGCAATCGGGATCTTTTGCCCGGTTGAGACGATCGTGCAGCCGTAGCCGTAGTAGTACTCGTCATCGGTTGGATCATAGCACTTCGATGCGTCTGGATCGGCGGGCATCGCTCTCACGTCGGTTGAATCGATAGAATACGTCAAGTCGAGCAGGCCCCGCAAGGCGGCCTGCTCGACGAGATGGTCGAAGACCCGGTCAACAACGTGCTCAAGATCAGTGAGGAATCGATCGACCGCGTCTCTCGACGGCGGTCGATCGAAGCTACAGCTGAGCCAGACAACGGTGTTGTTCAGTTCTCGTGCAACCGGACGGATACCGTCGATGTTCTTGTAATAGCAATGGAGAAAGCCACGCATCATCTCGGGCGGCTCAAGATCTCGTGTTCGCCCCGTCTCCGCCGGGGCGAACACGTCGAACCCTTCAAGAAACTCGAAGGAGAGGTGCTCGAACAACGCCAACGTCTCCGTTTCCACGGCATTGAAGAACGATTCTACCGAAGGATCATCTTGCAGGGTCGCTGAACTCATTCCACCTCAGCGTTCACCCTGCTCTTTGGTATGCGAACTGTTCTATGACACCCTCGACCGCGACACAAACTAATTCTCGTGATCGTCGAACGTGCAGGCGTCATCGAGGGCGACACAGCTATTCGTCGGACTGCTCGCCCAGCTTCTCTCGAAGCTCGACTGCTGCCTTCTCGAAGTGTTCCGCGAGGAACGGCGTTCCCGATGTCACCCGCTCCTCAAGGAATGTGACGGCGTCAGTGACAGCATCAGCGTCGCGCTCCGTGGTCGCGACACAGTCGACGTACCCGTTGAGTGCCCGACTGAACGCACTCGAGAAGTGGTCGTACGCGCCGTCGACGCGCTCCATATTGTCGTCGAGCGACTCGACAAGTGCCCGGTAGACGGTCGCCGCCGACGCGTACCGCCCCTGCTCGCGGTACTCGTTTGCGAGATCGAACCACTGCGTGAAGTCGATGGGCTCGAAGACAACGTGGTACTCAGGGTTTGTCTCTTTGAACCGCCGATCGATCGAGGCGCGAAGCTCGTCAGCCGACTGTCTCGTCGGCTCACCGACTCGGGCGAGAAACCGGGCGCGAAGATCCGCATCGGTCGCGAGTGCGTCACGCAGGAACGCGCGGAGTTCGTCGGCGTCGGCGCCGTTAAGTGCGGCGTCGAGTTGATCGCCTTCGTCTGGCGGTGGGTCGTCAGCACACCGAAGCAACACGGCAACGACGTGCTTGCACGCTCCCGGCCCGTCGTACGGACAATCACACCACGGGGCAAACCCGTCGGTGGCGAGGTCAACACGGACATCGTACTGGCGGCTACCGCTCACGATGGCGGTTACGGTGGTACCGATGCAGTGTATTTCGTGGATACGGCTCTCAGTGAGATATCGTTCGCCACGTTCGAAGACCGCGTCCGTACAGATATCTCGAACCGCCTCCTCGGTTACGTCCATATGCGTTGACGGTGTTCCAGCGCGAACGGGAAAACCGATCGTCGATCTCGCCTTCGCACTGGATTAGAACGGTCTGGTTTTGCGAGAAGCCATAATACCGTTGTAGCACACCTAGAACTCCCAGCTTGGCGGAGTCCTATTCAGTCACGAGTTCCTCGTAGATGCCCGCGTGTTCGTTGAGGTCTTGGCGGCCGAGGAACCGGATGAGATATTGTCGCGCTTCCTCGGCGGACAGCTCATCGGGAATCTCGGGCGGCTCGCTTTCAGCGGCCATGCTTATTCCTCACTACGGGGGTCCTAGTCATAATCGTTCGGTTCGTGGGATTCCTGCTCGCCGGTGTCGCGGTCCGCCGGGAGCTGCTCCGCTCCCTCGATACGGGCCAGCCACAAATTGATGATCGCCTCGTATTCCGGTGCCAGCGGTTCTGTGTGCGCCCGCAGATACGCGAGCACGTTGTCCGCATCGACGCTGGACTCATCCGTCGCGAACGCCTTCAAAATCTCTTTGATCTCCCGGTCGTAGTCGAAGCGCAGCCCATTCAGCGCGTAGAAAACCGGGGTCGATATGAGTGCCGTTCGCTTATTGTCATCAACGAACGGATGATTGACCGCAATGAGCCGGAGCAGTTGGAAGGCCTTCTCGTGGAGCAATTCGGGGCCCTGACCGAACTGGCCTTCCTGAACGTGTTCCACGGCGTATTCGATATCGCCTGGCGAGGCCACCCCGGCGGTGGTCTCTGCATTACATCCACGATCAGCTCGTGAATGGCGTGGATGTCGTCGGCCGATAGGTAGCTGATCGATTCCGATTCCTCGCCTATTATCGATATTCTCTGAGACAACGCATATTTATTTACTGTTTTGTGGAGCGCGCTCCCGGGCTACCGCGGTGGCACGATCTCCGCGCTGCCCGATGTCGAACTGCTGCAGCACGTCGTGGTGGCTTCGATTTGTCGTTGCCGTGACGGACAACGCTTTGCCTGCTTGGACTGTTCGCACTCAGGTAATGCCGACTACAAGGCGGCGAAAACGTGGCCCGCAAACTCGCGTTGCAACTCCAGCAGGAGCAGATGTCCCCTGCTGGAGGGGCGTTCTGTCAGTACACCCTGAAGTCAGGGATTATGTTCGTGAACGCGACTGACGTGGCGTCCGACACACCCGGGTCGGCAGAACGAGAGTCCACTGGCAAGCCCACCGCTTTAGCGGTGGGTAAATCAACGTTATACAGAATCAAGAAGAAAACCTGCGGCTTCAGCCGCAGGATGAATCCGACAACTCGGAGTCGATCTACGCTGCGATAGCCACTCTGATATTTGACAATCCGTAATTTAAAGTGACAGGTAGTTCTATGTATACGTAGGAATCAGGCTGGGAACCGAGCGATTCCCTCCAGTCCTACGATGGCGGCCTGTCCGCCCCAAGCAATGAGACAATAATCGGAACTAGTCAGGTGAACGGTCGGTTCCTATAATGAATCGATGCGGTGCCCGACTGTTTGAAAGCACCACAGAAAGTAACTCCGAGTCCGTTGAAGTCTGCCGGACTCCCCAAGGCAAAAACAACTTCGGGAGTCCGAACACGACGGAGGATAGGAGTACCGGGGGCTTGGCACTCCCAGCAGTCCCACCCGCTACAGTCCGTGAACCCCACACGGATTCTCACCGTGCCGGGGTTCGGTGGAACTGCAAACCTGAAATCTCCAACGCTCAGGATTCCTCCGCGTTTACGCGGAGGAGGATGTCAATTTTGCACTATTGAAACACTCACGTTTGGATCATGCAAAAGTTCATATGTATGAATCGACTGCCATCTGATAGCATCTAATCACCAGACAGCGATGAAGGAACAGATTAGTCGGAGCGACGTGTGCGCGCCGAAGTATATCGAACCACCCTCCTGTAATCCCCCATTAGGCGTCATCAAAAAGGGTCGCCTCTGGGTAGTCGAGCTGTTCCGCGGCGGGACCCACGATGGAGAGACGCTCTCAACGCACGATCGGCAGATGGATGCGCTGCGTGCCGGCAAAGAAACGATGGAGGCGGAGACCCATCCGTGCTTGCTTCGCTGGCATGAACCCGATAGTGTCGGGACGATCTACTGGAATCCGATTTTCGAGGATCTCACCGTGCAATACGACCCGCTACAGGATGCATGGGTGGTCGTCCCGGAAGCAAGTCATTTCGTCTTTGGCACTGAGGACACGTACCAAGCGGCCTGTGAGTACGCTCTAGTCGTCCAGGAAGAATACGATTTCAAGCACTTAACGAGCTACGATCAGAACGGAACAGCCGGTGATACACGTGACCATCGGTTCTTGCGGCACGACATCACGACGTCGGGTGTACGGTTCACAAACGCACGAGCACCCGTCGACACCGATGACTCCGACGAAACGGCTGATAGTGAATCGGTCAATCAAGCCACACCGAGTGCGCTCGGGGCGTCCGTTCCTGATGTCACAAAAGTGACTATCATCGATGACGATGGGCCACTCCATCGATATGAATCACCCTGGGCGGATGAGCGGACAGCCCGGATTGTCGCATTGGCACCGGACTACCGGTCAATAGAACCGGCTGTTGAGACGATGGCAACGATCATCACGTCTTGGAATGGACTCGCTGACAGACCATACGTTGCCACAGTCTTGGAATTCGGTCTTGAACCGGCGCCCTGGATCGTCTATCAGTCACACGCGGACACCTTAGCTGAGCGTGGCCACGATCTGCCCGCCGAGAAACGACTGAGTCTGCTCGATGATATCAGTTCAGCGCTGATGGCTGCACGACAAACGGAGATGTCGACAATAGGTGTCCGGCCTGAGAACATTCAGCTCGTCCCCGATCAGTCGGGATATCGCGGTGCGCTCGCAAACTGGGGTGTCGAGTGGAGCGTCGGAAAGGTGACCGAGAAACCGTTCGTCACGCCATTTACTGCGCCCGAACAAATCGACGGGACGGTCTCGCCACGGACTAGTGTGTATCAACTCGGCGCGCTCGCATACTGGCTGTTCTGTGAAGCCAAGCCATTCACCGACACGACAAACTTACCGGAGGCGATCAAAATGGGGGACCTGATTGCACCGACCGTGGCAGGCGAGCTGCCAGACGCAGCCGCGGAAGTCCTGACGACCGCGATGTCGCCGACTCCTGAGAATCGATACGACGATGTCGGGGCCTTCTATTCGGCATTCTGCAAGTCATTTTGACCTGTGAGCAGACGGGACGCCAACCCCGATGAGGGACAATCGTGCGGGCGAAAAACAGCAGCTTCGCTCCGTCGACATCCGAGCGCTCCTCGCGTCGGCTCGCGTCTCGGCACACAGCCCCTGTGCGGTTGCTACGGGTGCTCTCGTTCCTCGTCCTTTCGTGTGTTGGCGGTGCCGTATTCAGTCCCGTATTTTCTCGCCCGAGCGTATCAGTCTGGCTGCATCGTTAGCCGCCCTTCTTTTTCGGGGTAATCGTCCATGAGCGTCGAGAATTTCGACGGAAACGGCTTTGCAGACCAGCCCTTGATCATCTATGGCTATACTGACGATACCGACGAGCTGCATATCAAGGAACTCTCACGCTCGGGCTGTGGTGAATTTAGTCCCTCCCCCGGCGACGTACTCCACCGCGGGGCTATATGCTTCGACACTCCCAAAGCCTGAGTAACTTCTACCGATTCTGGTCAATCCATGCTTTGAATTCTTGGTAGTCTTTCGCACCGGCCTGATCAGCAATATCTCGAAGCGTGCCCTCACTGATTTCGTCGTGGAGTGGAACGGGCACAGTCCGGGCCTCTGCATCGTGATCTTCGGGTGGCTCCCAGCGGAGGATCGCATGGTCGCCTCGCGTACGTTGCCACTTTCCCGGAGAATGCCGAATACGACCTCCAGCGTCAGTCGAAGATCGTCGAGCCATCGAGTGACCCTGACGTATTCTGTTCAGGGTCGATCCCTAACTCGCGGAGCTCGTCTTCGCTTGGAGGCTCGCCTTCTCCGTGGTAGCCTTGGAGTGCTTCATCAAGGTTTTCGAGGGCATCCTGGCGATTTTTCCCCTGGCTGACGACGCCAGTATCCTCGTCTTTCGCTACCCACCACTCGTCCTCACACGTGAGCGTGATCACCGTCCCAGTCGGCAGGTCATCCGTAATCCTCGAGTCAGTGGTCATTGGTCGCCTGTGTCTTAATACTCTAAGCGAGTGGACGCCTGATCCGTCTTCTGGTCACTGTCTCCTTCTGGACAAAGCGGCTTGATCCAGTTACGTTCGCGATTCCCTTGGTTTGCTCCCGCTGCGAGTCATGTCCTCACAGTGGGGACAGGCACGCGGAGCATCGACGTTGTCGGGCGTGAACACGCGGACGTATTGTTCGGTGACATGCGCACCGCAGTTCTGACACTCTGGCATGGTTACTCGGGGTTACTACCGTCGATGTCGATCCCGCGTCCTTTGAGCAGTGCTGTCGCGACTTCCTCAGGGTGGTTCGCAACAACTCGGAGGGCAGCATCGTGGAGTTCACGCTTTGGAACATCTCGGACGCCGTATTCACGACGGAGGACCATGCCAACATCAAGATCGAGTGTATCTTCAAACGCCTCCCATGCCGATTCACGAGCATAGAGCGGACGCTGTGTCGTCTCGTCGAATGTGAATGCTGGCGTGTCGTCTGACTGCTCGGTTGGCTTCTCGTCGGCCGGCGTGGCGGCGTTGGGCGGCTCCTCAGTGGTCGTGTCACGCGTCGAGTCAGCTCCGGCTGTTTCATCGTCGGCATCGTTGGCCTGATCGTCATCGCCTTCGAGTGCCTCACTGATCCCGTTGAATCGACTCTCATCAGGCATCGATACCACCTCGCTCGACGATTGCTGCCAGTTCATCAAGCCGCTCCAGTTGGTCGCACTCGCTGTCGTAGGCCGCGACTGGCTTGCCTTCTCGCCACGCCCGACGGAAGGCAATTCGTTTCCGGATCCCCGGTCCAGGAGAGTCGGGGTTGTCGAAGTGATCTGATCGACCGAATGCTGGGAGATTCTCTGCGAATGGCGACGTCTCGATATCTGTGATAATCCGTCGTTCTTCGTTGTCACCTTCGAGACGGTTCGGAACCAGCGCGAGGATATTGATATCCAGTTGTTGGCGGAGAGGAGCAATCTGGTCTTCGACCATCCGCTCTAGTCCGGAGATACTCGGCTCACTCATTTGGAGTGGTACGATTACGTTCTGGGAGGCGATCAGTGAAGCATCTGAGAGTGCGCCGAGATTTGGTGGCGAGTCGATTACGACGTAGTCGTACCGGTCTCCGAGGACTGCTTCAACAACGTGCTTGCGGACCCACGTCTCAGCGAATGTCGTCGTCCGGATCCGGTCTTCAAGCGCGTCGAAGTCTCGGTTTGCCGGAATCACGTCGAACCACTCTGTCTCTCGGATGATGTCGTTGAGTGTTGCTGTCGCGTCATCACCGAAGACGTCCCCGAGATGCGTCTCAGCATCGTATGCGTCTCGAAGCCCAACGCCTTCGGTTGCGTTTCCCTGCTGGTCAAGATCGACTAAGAGGACACGATGTCCTCGTTCGTGTAACCGCTCAGCGATGTTGATTGCGAGTGTTGTCTTCCCAACACCGCCTTTCTGGAGTGCTACGGAGACTGCGCGAGGTTGTGTTGCCGTGTCTTCTGAATTCTGGGACATGGTGGTCTCTCGTCAAGAATAGGTACAATAGGTGCAATAGGTGAGATTCCAACCTATCGCACGCTATGTGGATACTCTACCTATTGTACCTATTCTTGTTACAGAGGCTATCTCGCGGCATATATGTAAAAGTGCGTCAGACGATACAATAGTTAGAATAGGTGAGATAGGTGGAATAGGCACGGTAGAATTTTATGACCAGCAGTTACCCCACAATCTGAATTGTCGACTGATTAGTGGGGTAACTCCCACGATCGTCGCTCATCGCTGTAAGTCCTTACTGAGGACTCACGACTTCGTCACAGATCGGGCATTCTGCCCAAATCCCGGTCGTTCCGTCGTCTTTCTCGTATTCGACCAAGACGTATGCACTAGTGAGCCCCTCACCACACTTCGGACAGCGTCCGAGTGGTGCATCGCTGGTCATTAGGGGAGGGAAGGGTGCGTGTGACATATCCCTTCCAACTGAGCGTAGGGCAATGAGTGGGTGTAAGCCTTGTGTGGCATCGTATTGACGATGCACCGCTGTCTGTAAATTCCGCTCAGTCGCCACAACTAATTCCCTCGCAGCTGACTTTCAGACGATGGGTCTCCGGACAGTACTCACTCGAGTACTCTTTGAGACCGAGTCAACGGTCATCGTTGAGTGCTGTCACTGTGGGCTGACTGTCTCCCCGGAGACCGACTCGTGTCCAGCATGCGGGGCGACGGACTTCTGTTGTTACGAGATACCCGAATAGGGATCCTGTCGAAATTCTCGGCAACTGAGACGATCTCCGTGCTGAATATAGAGGATGAGTTCAGCAGGGAATCCCCAAGATTATTTAATTTAGTAGAAAACAGATTCGATGATGAATCAGCAGGATCGCGCTGTGACTCCTGTGATTTCAACCATTCTCATGGTCGCAATTGTGGTTGTTTTAGCCGCAACTATTTCGGTGTTTGTCCTTGACTTTACAGGAGATCTCGATGGCCCTGCACCGAATGTTGCTCAGTCAACTGGTTCATTTCTTCCCCAAGATGGAAACAGTGGTGGGATCGTCAAACTCACACATGTCGCCGGTGACTCTATCGAGATCTCAGATATCGAAATCTCAGTGAGGGCAGGATGTAAGGCAGGAACGAAGCAGGGACGAATCGTTAATCTCCCAGCAGGATCGTATAATGCCATCCGGCAATCAGATGGTCAGATTAAGGGAGATGAAATTTTTGATGAGAGTTCATTGAATACTATCGATAATCAAGTAGACGGTGTAAATAACGGGTCGCGTTAACTTTGGCGTGAGTTGTGCCGGACGGCGAGGGCTTTGAGCCACGATTCTGCTGTCTGCGGTTCGACATGGCTGAAACTAGTTGCGAACGATGAGGTTCGTCGTTCTATCTCCCAAAAGACACGTTCGATGGCATTCCGATTCCCGTGTGAAATCATCTGGAATCGGTACCCGTCTTCGTCGAGGACGTTCACCAAGTAATCGGCGTCATCGACGAGAAATTCGACGCCATCTAGCCGATATCGTCGATGAAGTTCGGTCAGAAACCATCGCGTCGTCTGTTTCGTTGTCGCTGGAAACAGCCTGAACTGCAGGATTTCGTTTGTTTGAGGATCGACGGCACCGTACAGCCAGTAGTCGTCGCCGTTGATGCGGATCACTTTCTCGTCAACCGCAAGTTGATCCGCACTCACCGTCGACATCGGCTGTAGATCGGCCTTGTGCACCCAGTTGTGAACCGCGACGTGACTACGTTTGACTCCCAACTCATCGAGAAACTGACTGGCATCCCTTGTTGACATACCTGCGAGATGACACCGGATGCCCACTTGAATCGCCCACTCGGGAGTCCGCTTTCGCTCCACAAACGACAAGTCGATCCACTCGATACATCCGTTGAGGCGGTCGAATTCTGGCATAGACACTCGGAACTCGTCCGCCTCATCCTCTAACTTAACGCGACCGACTGTCTCGGACGAGGAGTTTACCAACTCGATTGTGGAGGTGGACGACCGACGTCGACTGCTACTGGGCCTCGTTGAATCGGATGCACGATGCTGGCCAAAAACCGACAGCCAGTGAGAAATCGCCGACACGCCGGAGGATACCACAGAGCGCTCCCGGGCGAACGGCCCCACTGTTCTCTTCGGAGTTTGCCCACACTGACGCGGATATCGCTTCGGACGCACCACAGACTCATATTCTCCAGTTACGAAACACGAATCGATGACTGACCGGGATGACGATTCCGAGGTGGACACCGGTGACTCGGACACGTCGAGCGCGGAAAGCACTGGAAACGAAGAGAAAACCAACGTTGACGTCTCAGATTCGGGAGCGTCCGAGCCGAAAGACCCGAAGTGGGAGAAGCCCTCGGTAGATGATATTCCCGAATTCGAGACCGGCGGTCGGCCCCCGTCACACGAGATGCAACCGGACGTGACGGCGGGTAAACCGAACGACGCCCGGACACCGGCCTCAACGCGTCTCGGTGGAGCCGATACCGAAGCGTACATTTCGGCACTCGAACTGTGTGCGCGCTTACCCGACGAGTTGCGCCTGCCCGACGAGGCAGCTGATATCGTGCCGACCGCGTTTGAGGCCGAACTGGAACAGGAGATTCAGGCCTTCGCTGCCACGGAGTTCGACAATCCGACGCCACATGTGGAAACGCTGTCGTTCATCGAGGCGGACGGCGACATCTGGCTGAAACTCCGACTCGGCGCTCCGGTCGAGACGTTCGATCAACTGGCCGATCGAACCGTAGAACTGCGGGAGTACGCACTCGAAGAGTTGGATTCGTTTCTCGAATAATCGAGACCATCGTCACCCGCGTCCAACGTTCGCACGGTCGATACCAAGATGCGCCGGCGGGTCCCCGCCACGCAGTTCGGACGGGACGGCGTCCCCGGGCGTCTCCATGCGGTCGGGTATCGTAGTCCGACCGTCCGGGCGATTGAGGAAAAACGGCGCAGAGGACATTGACGCACGCCGGAACTTCTGTCGCCACGTCGACTCGCTATGCAGATAACACCCGAACGAGAACCGGCCATATCCCATCGCTTCAGCCTTGTCCGTCACCACGTCTGCTTCCTCGGTTTCGAACTCGTCGTCGCACATCCACGCGACGAACGGCGGGTCCCCGGCAAGTCGGCCGATAAACACGTCCCAGCCGGCGTCGTCCTCGAAGACGACCCACGCGTGTCGGTTGCCGACGGCGTCGACTTCGATACTGAATCGGTCGTCTTCCCAAACGAATGTCGCTTCGTGTCCAGGGATGCGTGCGCCACGGTGGTGGTAGACGACCCCACTGACATCGTGTTCGACGGCGTCGGAGACACGCAGAGCCCCGTTACTCCGGAGTCGTTCACGAAACTGTGGAAGGGCGTAGAGTATCTCCGAGTCACTCATGTCTGAAACCACCTCGACTGGGCAGTGGTCTGACATCCTCCCACGGTTAAAGCCGTGGGGTTCCGGTCACAGACCGGGCCTACGACGGAGAGGTTCCCCACTCGCTGACGGTGGGGTTGTGGGCCGTGCCAGTACGGCCCCCGACTCGAATAGCGGGCTTCATCTACCGCCTCGTTGGCGTGCATATCCTTACCCGAGACTCGGTAGCACAACCGACGAGCGCCTCGACATTCAACGTTTCGCTGGTTGTCGGCTTTATCCTACGACTGAAGTCGTGGGCTTTCGCCTTGTTCAACTGTAATTACGTCGATTGGATCACTCCGGTGCTGGCGCGGTCGGGCACACGTCCTCCTCGTCCGCCTCGGGGTTGTGACACCAGCAATCGGGACCACACTCGGCGTGCGAGTGCCCCTCCTCCATGTGGCCGAACGTATCGGCAAAGCGACGCTTGGCCTCGTACTCGCCACGGTCGGTCAATTCGTATCCGTCCGCAGCGCGTTCGAACAACTCGTCATCCTCCAGTCGGTCGAACACCAGACGGATGTCGTCATCCGTTGCATCGAGAAACGCGGTGAGATCAGTCGCTTCGATCGTGTCCGAAATATCCTCCTCCCGGAGCATCCAGTACGTCGCTTCAAGAATCTCGTCGCGGAGCACTACGGCGTCCAGCTGATCGCCGTTCGACTCGGATCCCATGTGAGTTGGTAGCGAGGAAAAGTGAAAAAACTACCGTCGGACTCGCGTTTCGCGAGCACGGCCGTCGCCAGCCGATATCCAACGATACCGGGACAAGAGCCAAGAGCGGGCTCCGCCGATAGACGTAGCATGGAGATACTGGTCGCGTGCATGGGCAATCTCTTGCGGGGTGATGACGGGTTCGGGGTGGCAGTGTCGGACGCACTCGACGATCGGAATTTTCCGGCTTCGGTCGATGTCGTCGAAGTCGGTATCTCCGGTGTCAGTATGGCTCAAGAGTTGCTCGACGGATACGACGCGTTCGTTCTCGTCGATGCGATGGAAACGGGTGACGACCCCGGGACGGTCAGCGTCAGTCGGGCGTCGGTTCCGGATATCGACCAGTATTCCGACCGCGAGGTCGCAAGCTTCGCGGCGGACATGCACCAGACCGATCCATCGAAAATTCTCGTGTTGGGCGAGGCACTCGGCGTCCTGCCGGACGTCGTCGTCGTCGTTGGTTGCGAGCCGACCGACACTGACGAACTCACCGACCAACTGAGTCCTCCGGTCCAAGACGCGGTGCCGAAAGCTGCGGATCAGGTCGAGCGGATCGTCGACGAACTCCTTCGCCAGTAAGTCTGGCTCGCTGACTCATTTTGCCTACATGTTTAATATTGTGGAAATACGAGCGTCATCCATGAGTGCAGGTGGCAAGACACCGGAGGCTGACGCCGCCTCCGAAGCGACGGAGCTCGACAGTATCGACGTATTCTGGCTCCCCGGCGAAGCCTGTGACGGCTGTTCGATATCGACGCTCGGGGCAACGGATCCGCCGATAGAGGATCTCCTACGCGGACATGTTCCTCACCTGCCGCAAATAAACCTCCATCACCACGAACTCGCCGTCGAATCCGGAACGGCCTATGTCGACGGGATGCGGGACGCCGTAGCCGGCGAACGCGACCCGTACATCGTCGTCGTCGAGGGGAGCGTTCCGAACGAACGCCTCATCGACGGCGACGGCTACTGGGTGTCGATGGGGAAAGACGAACAGGGCGACCCGGTCACAACGGTCGACTGGCTCGACCGACTCGCACCCGGTGCCGCAGCCGTCATCGCTATTGGGACGTGCGCGACGTGGGGCGGCGTGCCCGCTGCCCAGGGGAACGTCACGGATGCGATGGGCACGATGGACTACCTGGGGCGTGACTACCGAAGCGAGCTGGATCTACCGGTGATCAACGTGCCCGGATGTGCGCCCGTCGGGGACAATTTCATCGAGACGGTCGCCCACCTGCTCTTGCACGTCGGCGGATTCGGCCCACCTCCCGAGCTGGACGAACTCGGGCGGCCGAAGTGGCTCTTCGGCGAAACGGTCCACCGGAACTGCGAGCGTGGGAGCTACTACGAAGAAGGCGACTTCGCGGAGGAGTACGGGAGTGAAAAGTGTCTCGTCAGTAAGGGATGTTGGGGACCGACGGTCAAGTGTAATATGCCCTCTCGGCGGAATATCGCCGGCGTCGGCGGGTGCATGAACATGGGGGGCAAGTGTATCGGTTGCACGATGCCCGGGTTCCCCGACAAGTTCACACCGTTCTTCAAGAAGCCACCGGGATCAAAAGTATCGACGGTGAGCGCCTCGATTCTGGGTGGGATCATGTCCCGGCTCCGTCGCAAATCGATGAAGAACCTCGATACGTCGACTCGGTGGGAAAATCCTGGCATCACGGAACGAATGTATCAATGGCAACTCAAGCGCGGGTCGAACTACGATCCCGATCGCGGACTCGAGCGCCGGCCGGGGAAGAGAACGAGTGATGACTGACCATGTGCTTGGACAAATTTCCGGTAGAGTTTGACGCCGAAGGGAACGCACAACTATCCGACTCCGCCCAAGAAGGTAGTACGGACTTCTTGGAAGATATCACCGCCCCCGACGACGAACTGAGCCCTGAAGAGCGGTTCGGCGCAATCGTCGAGGAGCTCCCCGACGGTATCGTGGAGCAAATCGAAGCCGCGGAGACGGCGCGAACCGCCGACGTGGACGGTAGCCCAGCGTGAGAAGATGTTCGAGAAATTGCCGATAACACGAGCCGACGACGGATCGTACCGACTAATCGAGGGTGCGTCTTTCCGCGTCGACGAGACACACCGGTCGACCGCCGAACGGGTCGCCGAGATGACCGATGGCGAGGAAGAACCCACTCACCCCGACAGCGCCGGATTGAGCGGCAGCGACCGCGCAGACGAAGAACAACTTCACGACATCGATATCGACCCGGTAACGAGGGTTGCCGGCTCGCTCGCGTTCCACGCCAACATCGACCTAGAGGAACGGACCGTCCGCGAGGCGCACGCACAGGCGACGCTGTTCCGTGGCTACGAGATCATTCTCGAAGGCCGCGATCCCCGGGACGCAATCGACCTTTCGAGCCGGGCGTGTGGCGTGTGTGGGGCCGTCCACTCCATCTGTTCGTCCATGGCACTCGAGATGGCGCTACCGGTCGAACCGCCGCCGATGGGGGTCTGGGCGCGGAACATGGGGCAGGCCGCCGCCTTCCTCTACGACAACTCCCTCCACTTGCACCTGCTGGCGGGGCCGGACTACTCGGCGGCGATGATGGCGGACACGAACCCCGATCTGCTCGCAACGGCTCGGGAGACCGCTGCGCCTCACGCCGATATCCACGGCTACGAGACGATCGGCGATATCATGGAGGGGCTAAATCCGCTGGAGGGCGATCTCTACCTCTCGGCGCTCGAGAAGACGCGTGATGCCCGCCAAATGGCGTCTCTCATGCTTGGCAAGTATCCGCACCCGTCGACCATCGCTCCGGGTGGCGTGACGACGACCCTCTCGCGGTCCTCGTTCACACAGTTCTACAGCCGGCTGGACGACATGTTCGACTGGGCGAAACAGGTTGCCTTCATCTGGGACGACCTCATGGATTTCATGCTCGAAGAGCAGCCCGGGTTCGAACACGTCGGCGAACATCCGAAAAACATGATCGGAACCGGCGTGTACGACGACCCCGAGGTCTACAACGCCCGGTACGAGGATGCCGACGAGTGGGGGAACGCCCGCCTCGCAACGCCGGGAGTCATCGTCGACGGCGAACTGGTGACGACCAACCTGACGGAAATCGATATCGGGATGGAAGAGTTCGTCGACCACGCCTACTACGAGGACTGGACCGATGAGGAAGTGCCGTTCGAAACGTCTCCGGCCGGCGATCAACTCAGCCCGTACCACCCGTGGAACAAAGAAACGCGGCCGAAACCCGAAGGGAAATCCTGGCGGGAACGCTATACGTGGGGCACGGCTCCACGCTGGGACCGCCACACGATGGAGTGTTGTCCACACGCCCGTCTGTGGATCACCGCCCTTGCCGAGGAGGTCGACAATCCATTCATCACGCCGACCGGCGACGGGATCGAATTCGACCTACCCGAAGCTGAGCTCGAAGAGATGACGCTCCGGTGGGACGTCCCGGAGCGTCTCAATGCCGCCGAGCGTCTCCGTGGGAAAGCGTACGCACTGTCTCATCATGCGCTCGTGTGCTATACGGGCTTCATCGAAGCGCTCGAACTGTTGAAACAAGGCGAGGACGCCGTACACAACGAGTTCTCGATCCCGAAGAGTGGCACACACCGGGGAGTCGGGTTCTGGGAGGCCGGCCGCGGGTTCCTCACCCACCACCTCACGCTCGAGGACGGTCTCATCGATAACTACCAGATCGTGACGCCAAGCACGTGGAACTCATCGCCGGTCGGGCCGTTCGGACAGTCCGGCCCCTTCGAAGTCGGGGCGATGAACACCCCGATCCTCGAGGAGTTCGAGGACGAAGAGGACTTCTCGGCGATCGACATCCTGCGCGGTGTCCGAAGCTTCGATCCGTGTATGCCCTGTACGGTCCACATGTACACGGCTGATGGAAACGACGCCATCAGTGAGAACGTGACGATGACGACCTGTGGCTGTTCGACCGGAGCGGACGACAAACCCGCAGAGGTCACGCTCCGAGAGATGCTCGCCGACGACTGAATACATGGGCAATAGCAATAGGTCACAGTCAGGACCGCTCGATCCCCGGGCGGCAGCGGAACGTGGACAGGCCGTCAGCGATCACCCCCGCCTCGGTAGTGGGCACGGACATAGTAAGGGGCGGTCCTACGGAACGACGGCCGGATTGATAGCGGGCGACCGGAGCGCCTCGCAGCTCGTCGTCGGTGTGGGGTATCCCTACCTGAGCGACTTGGCAGTCGGCAACGTTGTCGCAGACCGACTTGCGACGTGTGACCTCCCCGATGTCGCCGTTGCGGACTGTAGCCACACGCCGATTGCGGCATACCAAACGATCACCGTCAGTGAGTACGACACCGTCGTGATCGTCGGCGCTCGCAAGCGGGGCGACGGGCTGAACACTGGCACCCAATCCGACGACCCCGGCCGAATACACACGTATCCGACGACCGACATACCGGTTCCGGAAGACGATATCGTCGATCGGCTCGCGGAGTGTGCGATGGGCAGCAACACCGTCGAGAACGTCGTAATCACGACGAAGGCACTCGGCGAGTTCCCTCCCGATTCGACCGTCGTCGACATCGAACCGGCGTACGATTCGTGGGGGTTCACTGTCGACGAATTCAGCCCGGCAGTCGCCGATCGCTTCGACGACCTTCTCAACACGGTACTCGAACGTCTGGAACGGGGCTACTCCTCGGAGTGATACGACCACCCGGCTTTGCTCGCCGCTTCGCTGAGCGGGAGAAACTCCAAGCCGAGCGACCGCGCAGTGCGTTGGTCCTCGTCCGATCGGCCGACGAAGACGTGGCGCTCGGTCGGGAACCGCTGGCGGACGCTCGCAAGGTCCGCGATCGGGTCCTCACCGACGAAGTCGACCTCCACGTCTCGGCGATCTAGCGCGGCAAGGAGTGTCTCCGGCGATCCATCGGCGACGATACCGACATAGCGGGTCCAAGTCCTCGCATCTCTGATCGCCGCGGGCGGGTCTTCGAGTTCCTCCAGCGCGGCACACCGGAGTACGAGCGTCATATCAGTCGAGCCTTCGGAAGACATATGTCAGCGAACGGGCCGTCGATGTGGTCTACTGACAGCCGACCCGCCTGAATCGGCCGATATCGTCAGTCGTGCGTCGACAGGAGGTCGTCCGCCAAGTCTCCGACCGCGGTGACGGCTGGAGCATCCGGGTCGTAGTCGTAGGGTGCGATGCCTTCTTGATCGGCCCGTCTCACTGCATCGTCGTACGGCACGACCGAGGTAATCGTGAGGTCGTTGTTGTCGCAGAACTCCTCGATTGCCTCCCGGTCGTCGTCGTCACGCACTTTGTTCGCGACGACGTTCACCTCGGGAATGCCGAGGTCCTCAGCCAAGTCGCGGGTACGCCGACCCGTCTCCAGCGATTTGTAATACGGCTCGACGACGACGAGCAAGGCATCGACGTCCTTCGTCGTTCCCCGCCCGAGGTGTTCGACACCGGCGACCATGTCCATGACGGTAACTTCCTCGCGGGTCTCGACGACGCCAGAGAGCACCTCTCGGGCCGTGGAGTGTGCACGGCACATACACCCGCTGCCGGCGTCATCGACCTCGCCCATCTTCAGTAGGTGAATCCCGTCCGGCGCCTCCGTGCCGTGCTGTTCGATAATCTCTTCGGGGGATTGGCGCAGTTCGAGTTCTGTCTCGCCATTCGGTAGTTCGACACGTTCGAGCAGGTCATTGGGAACTGGGGGAACCGACTGTTCGCGCGGGACACCGACGGTTAGTGACAGATTTGGGTTCTCGTCGTCGTCGATAGCGAGTACATCGTACCCCTTCGATGCCAACGCCCGCGAGAGCGTCCCGGATATCGTTGTCTTCCCAGATCCACCCTTACCGGAGACGGCCACTTTCATCGATCAAACACTTATGCTACTATGATAAAAAGTGTTTGCCGGCAACGTCGTTAACCTCTCGTACTCCACTCGCACCCTCTCTCATGTCCGGCGCTGAAAACCTCGTGACGTTAACAAAAATGATAGCGCCGATATCGATACGACCGAACCGGATGGGGATGGGTTAACAGATCCGTGGCGCTGGTTCGGTCGCAGGTTCGCGCAGATACCGCGTTCCGAGTCCCGTATCGAGGAGGACGCGCCCGTGTTCGTCGTCGATGGCTTTCCCGATGGCGGCGGCGTCCTCGCCATCTGGATGTGATCGGAGTGCGGCGAGTACGTCCTCCGCAGCAGTTGGGTCGACGCCGAGCAGTGCAATCCCTTCGTTCGCAATCTGGAGTGGGTTCAGGCCGAGCATCTCGCTGGCCCCCTTTACGTCCGAGGGGACGGGGATACGATCCTGTCTGAGTTCGATTCCGACGCCGCTTTTCGTCGCCATCTCGTTCGCGGCCCCGGCCAGCCCCATCCGCGTCGGATCCTTCATCGCCGTCACGTCTTCGCCGGCGACCGCCAACGCACGGTCGACCACACCGTTTATTGGCCGAACGTCGGACTCCAGCGTCGTCCCGAACTCGATCCCCTCGCGCTCCGCAAGGAGGGCGACGCCGTGGCGCCCGACTTCGCCAGTGATCACGAGCACGTCGTTCGGGGAGAGGCCATCATCCCTGACGACATGGTCAGCTATACCGATACCGGCGGTGTTGAGGACGATACCGTCGATATCTCCGTGACCCATTACTTTTGTATCCCCGGTGACGACCGTGGCGTCGGCCTCCCTGCACGTCCGCGCCATCGAATCCGCGATCCGTTCGAGGTCCGATTCGGCGTACCCCGCCTCAACGACGACAGCGCTCGAGAGTGCTCGCACGTCCGTCGCACCCATAACAGCAAGGTCGTTGACGGTGCCGGAAACGGCGAGTCGGCCGATGTCTCCGCCGGGAAACAGCGGCGGCTGGACTACGTGACTGTCCGTAGTGAAGACCACGTTCCGGTCGCCGATCGGCACGACGGCGCCATCGTCCATCGCTTCGCGTCCGATAGCGAGGGAGTCGTCGGGAAACCCAGCGGTGAGGATGTCGCCCACGAGATCACGCATTGCCTTCCCGCCAGCACCCTGTTCAAGCGTTACGACACCGTCGGACTCGAAGTTGTCATCGGTCATAGGTCGGGACGTCCGCCGTACTCATGCCAAATCTTACAGGTTCCTTCGCTCGAAACCATACAGGCACCGACGGGGTCTTCAGGGGTACACTCCTCGCCGAACATCTCGCAGTCTGTCGGATCCTCACGCCCAGCCATGATGTCGCCGCAGATACAGTCGTCTATGAGCGATGATCCGCTTGCCGCGAGTGATGCGGTGTCGATATCGAACTTCTCACGCGCGTCGACGTGTGCGTACTCGTCCCGGAGGATGAGGTTGGCGTCGGGGATGTGTGCGATGCCGCGCCACTCGCCGCTCTCCGTCGTAAAGACCTCCCATAGCTGTTCTTGGGCGGGTTCGTTACCCTGTTCGGTGACACACCGCGGGTACGCGTTCCGGACGGTCACCTCCCTGTCGCGAATGTCCCGCAACAGCGCGACGAGGCCGGCAAGAATGTCGAGTGGCTCGAACCCACCCACGGTGATCGGCGTGTCGGTCTCCTCAACGAGCTCCTCAAACAGCCCCCAGCCCGTGATCGTGGCCGCGTTGCCCGCCGCCAAGAACCCGTCGACGTCGGTGTCGGGCATCGCAGCCACGACTTCCATCGCGGGTGGGACATACTTGTGTGCGCTCAGCACCCAGAAGTTCTCTGGCGGATCGTCTCTGATAACCGCGGCGGTCGGGGCCGCAGTCGTCTCGAATCCTGTCGCGAAGAAGACGACATGGTTGTCCGTTTCCTCAGCGATCTCGGCCGCCTCGGCGGCGCTGTAGACGACCTGAACGTCGGCGCCAGCGTCCCGCGCATCGCTCAACGAGAGAGACGTTCCGGGGACGTGAAGCATATCGCCGTAGGTCACTATCGTGAGGCCGGCGTTCGCAAGCGCGACTGCCTCGTCGACCTCTGGCATATCGGTCACACAGACCGGACAGCCCGGACCCATGCGGAGGTCTAGCTCGTCTGGGAGCATGCTCCGGAGGCCGAACTTGGCAATGGACTGCTCGTGGCTACCACAGACGTGCATGATACTAACCTCGTCCGCATCGATATCAGCGACGAGTTCCTCAGCTCGCCGGGCCAGCGCGTCCGCTTTCTCCGGGTCGCGGAACTCGAGTGCGTTATCACCCCCGCTTGGCCCCCTCACGTCGCCCGTCGGACCGCCAGGAATTCGCTCGGGATCAGACATCGATATCGAGCTCCTCGAGCAAGTCTTCGGCGTCCTCCGCGTCGGCCGGCTCTGCGTCTCCGTCCGCCGGAGTGGTACTCGACGCTGCTGGTGTCGAGCCAGCCGCTTCCACCTCGTCGATGAGGTCTTCCCGGAGCATGTCGTCCGGACCACCCCCCATCATCGACTCGTACAGTGTCATCGTTTCATCAATTTCGGATTCGGGGATTCGACGGATTGCGAACCCGACGTGATTGAGAATGTAGTCGCCGGGTTCGACCGGTTTGTCCACGGTGTCGAGTCGGACTTCTTTTTCGACGCCCCAGAAGTCAACGTCGGCAGTGAGACCGTTGACCTGTGTGACTTGGCCGGGAACTCCGAGACACATGGTTATTGTTCTCTATCCACATTCTATTTATACCTTCGTGTCCCCTGAATTGAGCGATGAAGCGCGCTCACGTACAGGTGGATGGCGTCGTCCAGAGCGTCGGCTTCCGTCCGTTTGTCTACCGCACTGCAGTCGACTTGGGATTGCGGGGCCACGTTCGCAATCTCGGGGACGCTGGCGTCAGGGTGACACTCGAAGGATCCGGTGACCGGATCGACGACTTCCTGCACGAACTCGAGACGGAGCCCCCACCGCTCGCAACAGTCGAAACGGTCGCCGTCGAAACCAAGGACGTCGACGAATGCAGCTACGAATCGTTCTCGATCGCAGACTCCGAAGACCGGGGAACCGGTAGCGGTACTATCCCTCCGGACACAGCCATCTGCGATGCCTGTTTAGCCGACGTTCGCGACCCGTCGTCGCGCTTTCATAACTACTGGGCGACCGCCTGCGTGGACTGTGGCCCCCGGTTCACCACGATCGAAAAACTGCCGTACGACCGCGAGGCGACATCGATGGCCGCCTTTCCCCTCTGTTCGGACTGCGCCGACGAGTATGACTCACCGACCGATCGTCGATACCACGCTCAAGCCATCGCGTGTCCGACCTGTGGTCCGAAACTGGCCTTCCAGCTACACAAGGAGAATGCGGACCCTCTATCGCTCGGCAATCCGGAAGCCGTCGACGCCCTTCCACGGGGAGCGTCGGTCGTCGACGGCGCCGGACAGTCACTCGACGCCGCGGCCCGCGTCCTCGCTGATGGTGGGATTATCGCCATCAAGGGAATCGGCGGCGCGCATCTCGCCTGTGACGCGACCTGCGCTAGTGCTGTCTCGACTCTCCGGGACCGGACCGGGCGGCCATCGAAACCGTTCGCCGTCATGGCCCCTTCGATGGCGCACGCCACGAAGATCGCGTCCGTCTCGTCGGCCGAGCGCGCGTGGCTTCGGTCCGCCCGCCGTCCCATCGTCGTTCTCGACCGGTGTGAGGACACCCTTGCTCCAAATCTCGCACCGGGACTTCACACCGTCGGTGTGATGTTACCATACAGCGGCCTCCATCACCTCCTGTTCGAGCGCTTCGATGAGCCGATTGTGGTGACATCGGCCAATCGCTCTGGCCTGCCGATGCAGTCGTCGAACCGCACCATACTCAAGCAACTATGGGACGTTGCGGACGGGTCGTTGCTTCACGAGCGCCGGATTGTACAACGATGTGACGACTCGGTCGTCAAGTCCGTCGGCGGGAATCAGACGCTGCTGCGGCGGTCGCGGGGGTACGTTCCGCTCCCGGTCACGGCCCCAACACCCGATGAAACCGACGTTCTCGCGGTGGGACCGGAACGCAACGTCACCGCCGCCGTGCTCTCCGGTGACGAGTGTTATCTCACGCAGCATATCGGGTCCGTGACCGACCGGGAAACGTTCCGGTTTTTGCAGTCGGCAATCGATCACCTTCTCGAGCTCACCGGACAACAGGAGCCGTCGGTCGTGGCCCACGACGCGCACCCGTCGTTCCGAACGACGGAGTACGCAGCCGAGCGCGTCGCGAATGGCACGGCGGACCGGGCCGTCGCCGTACAGCATCATCACGCCCACGCTGCTAGCGTGCTCATGGAACACGACTGCCAGCGGGCAGTGTGTATCACTGCCGATGGCGTCGGCTACGGGCCAGATGGGACCGTCTGGGGAGGTGAAGTGCTCGACGCGACGCTCACCGATGCCGACCGAATCGCTGGGCTTGCCCCTGTTCCGATGCCAGGAGGAGACCGAGCAACAGAGTTCCCGGTCCGGTCGCTCGTTGGCCTCCTACACGGTCGGGAGAGCATCGATGTTCGGTCGCTCGTCGACGATCTCGACTGGGTGGCCCCGAACGCGGACGAACTGCGCGTCATCGAACAGCAACTGGACGCCGGCGTCAACACACCCGTGACGACGAGCGCCGGCCGGTTTCTGGATGCGATTGCCGCACTCGCCGACATCCGTCACGAGCGGACGTACGAGGGCGAGCCCGCGATGCGCTTGGAGTCGGCCGCGACCAACGGAACGCCCCGCGATATCGCAGTTCCATACACCGCGACGGACGGGCGACCGGTCATCGATACGCCGCGAGTGGCCGAGTTGCTCGTCGAGTTACGGCGGGACGGTGCGGATGCAGCGGAGCTGGCGGCGACTGCCCAGCGGTTGCTGGCCGACGGGTTGGCGAAACTGGCGCTTGACGCGGCAGCCGAGCGCGGTATCGATGCCATCGGATTTACGGGTGGCGTGGCCTACAACGATGCGATCAGTCGGCACATTAGCCACCGAATTCGGGACGCTGGCATGACGTATCTGGAAAACGAGGCCGTCCCACCGGGTGACGGCGGAATCGCGTACGGACAGGCTGGCGTGGCAGCCGCAACAATTCAAACGAGGTAGCGAGGCGGATTCCCCGCCCCACCGTGGGCGGGGTTGAAGACGGCAACGCGGACCCGTGATCGGGAAGAGATGTGCCACCCGTCTTCTCTCTGAATACCACAGCGCATGTTCGACCGGCTGCAGTCGTCGAGACCGCCTTGCTGCACCGACGGTTACCACGCTATCCGAGTCGTAGACACCCCCGGATTCGGTGTATCTTTGGTAGTCGTGAGTCAATACGGGCCCATGGACGATGCTGATCTGACGCTGTGGCCAGTCGGTGTGGCACACACGCCGTACGAAACGCCGGCTGCGGCGCCACACCAAGGGTTCGCCGACGACACTGACGCCGAGATAGAGATTTTCGACGAGTACGCCGACGAGTTATCGGGTATCGCCGACGCGGTCCGAATCACGGTCGTCTACTGGGCCCATATGGCCGACCGGATGAGCAGAACGGAGCCGGACGGGACTGGAGCCTTCGCCCGCCGTTCACCGAATCGACCAAACCCGCTGAGTATCTGCGTATGTACAGTGTATGATGCCGACGGGCAGCGGCTCCAAGTGGGTGGCCTCGACGCAGTCGACGGGTCGCCAGTTCTCGATATCAAACCCAGCCTCCAGACGGAGAGATAAGTTGGGTCAGCGACCCATTTTTTACTTGGGCACTATATCCTCGATGTATGACAAAAAATGCGTGCGGGTGTTGTACGCCGAATGACTCGACGGGGATGCCGACCTGTTACTGTCCCGTTGACGAGTTGCTGGACATCGCGAGTCGGAAACACGCCCTTGCGATTATCGGATTGCTCGCAAACGACGGTCCCAAGCGTCACTCGGAAATTGCCGACGCGCTCGATGTGAACAGTTCGTCGGTCCTCGCAAACCGGTTGCACGAACTGACGGAAGTCGGCCTCCTCGAACGGCGGAGTTACGATCGCGTCCCGCCACACGTTGAGTACTCGCTTACCGCTGACGGTCGGTCATTCGAGGAACGGCTTCAACCTCTGTTGGAGTGGGCTACCAACGAAGGCGCGTAACACAAAGTGAGAGCTATCGTGTATCCATACAGCTACTAGTGAACGATTCATGCCTTCCCAAACGTACCGGATCCAACTAGAGGGAATCGAGAAGTCGTACCCGACGGAAGACGGTCAGCTACGCGTCCTCGATAAGATATCTCTCAACGTCCGAGACGGGGAGTTTCTCAGTATCGTCGGCCCATCAGGATGTGGCAAGAGTACGCTCCTCAACATCATCGTCGACTGGATCGGTCCCGACGCCGGCACGGTCGACATCACCCCATCGCGGTCCGATGTCCGACTTGGCTTCGTGTTCCAAGACTCCACCCTACTCGACTGGCGAACGGTGCGCCAGAACCTGTCGTTCGCTTTACGCGGTCTGAGTGTCCCCGAGGAGGAGCACGACCGGAAGGTCGATACCGCACTCGACCTCGTCGGGCTCTCGGAAGTCGCTGACCAGTATCCTCCGTCGTTATCCGGCGGAATGCGACAGCGAGTGAACTTCGCTCGCGCGTTCTGTGTTGGCCCTGACGTGTTGTTGATGGACGAACCGTTTAGCAGTCTCGACGAACTCACAGCGCGCGGACTCCGGGAGCGCGTGGTCGATATCTGGAGGGACGAACGGTTCACCGCCGTTCTCGTCACGCACGATATAAGTGAAGCCGCGTACTTCTCCGACCGGATCCTCGTTCTCTCGGACACCCCGACCGTCATCGAAGATGTGATCACCATCGATAGCGACCGGCCGCGGGACCCCGAATCTAAGGAAGTCATCGAATACGAGCGCCGTATTCTGGAGGCGCTCGGGGTTTCGATTTAATTCTGTAACAGCGATGGGTGACTCATGTCGTCGGTTTGCCAGCGGGTGAGACGTGCCTCGACCCGTTTGACGATCAGAAACTCGATACCGGCCATCACGAGAATAAATGACAACGTCCACGCCATGACACCCGTCAGCGAGAACAGGTCGAACGAGTCACGCAGTTGTTGTCCGATGCCGTTTCCGAGGCCGATCCATTCGACGATGACGGCGATTTTCCAGCCGATACCCAAGCCGAAGCGGGTTGCTGCAAGGAGGTATGGGGCGAGTTGCGGGAGAACGACCTCACTGAGCATCATCCGCGCATTGGCTCCGAACACTTGACCCATCTTGATCAACTCGGCATCGAGGTTCTTCGTTCCCTCCCAGACGTTCTCGGTCATCGGCGGAGTGATGACGATTACGATAGCGACGATACCGGCTACCTCGTTAAACCCCATCACGAGCAACACGATGATCGAAACAGCGAGTGCAGGGATCGTCAGTCCGACAAGCACGAACGTCTCGAAGAACCGCTCGGCAGTCTCGTCTACACCCATGAGGATGCCGACGATCGAGGCCAGCAGAAGCGAGACGATGAACGCCCCGACGACTCGGAATAGCGTTCGCGACAGGTGAAAGACGAACCGCTCGTTGCGGACGATGTGGACCGTCTCCAGCAGCACCGGCCATGGACCCGGAAACACGAGCGGCTGGAAAAAGAGGGCCACGAACCACCAGAGACCGAGAAGGGCAAGGATCGAGAGCCCACGCGTCCCAACCGTGGGACAGCGGGAGTCCAATTCGCGTAGCCACCTCAGGGTCCGCATGGTGGAGTCACGGGTCGGTTCGGGACCGGACATCGAATCACAGCTAGCTGGTTTGTAGATCGACGAATAACTCGTCGACATTCGGCTCCGATTCTATTAGGCCCTCTTCAGCCGCCAAGCGGACGACTTCTTTCCCAGATTCGCGCAGTTCGGTCGCAAATTCTGTCGGATAGATCGGCGCGATACGCTCAACCGCCAAGTCGATCTGGCCATCGGTCTGCAGTCCCAGCACGTCCGAGTACTGTTCGAACACCGCCCGCTTGTTGGCCTGAATATACTGCCCCGCTTCGAGGAGACCCTGCAGGAACGTCTCGAACGCGGTCCCTTTCTTATCGGTCATGGACTGGTACGTCGCTACCTCGACGAGCGGCATATCGGTCCCTCTTCGAGCGTTCCAGCGTTCGTTGAACACGAAGAACTCTTGGAACTCGTCCGTCGCGAGGAGTCTCGTCGAGAACGGTTCGACGCCAATCATCGCGTCGATCTCTCCCTTTTTCATCTGGCCGAACAGCACCGGTGGCGGCCCGAACTGGAACTGGAAGTTCTCGTGGTCCATCCCCTCAAGCGCCAGTAGTACTGCGAAGTGCGTGAACGGGGCCGTGTTTCTGGGCATAGAACCTAGCGTAGCTCCTTTGAGATCCTCGAGGCTGGACAGACCGGCCCCTTTCCGGGCTATGATCGAGTTGAACGATCGGGCGACGGGTTGGAGGAGACGGACATCCCCGCCCTTGTTCGCGAGCCGGGCCCCCGAAATGACGGGGAAGGTCGACGACTCGATAGCCTGTCCCTGGAGTTTCGTGAACAGTTCCGGAGGTGGCCCGAATTCGAGGGAGAGGTCGACCTCGTCGTCCGGTACCATCTTTTGATCACGAACGACTCGGGGACTGACACCCGCTGCCGCCGCGTTTGGCGTCCCGAACGTGATCGGTGTCGGGGTTGCTACTTCGGTCGAGGTATCGGTGGCCGGTGGCGATCCGCTCCCACTGGCACACCCCGCAAGTCCCCCCGTAACCGCGAGTCCCGACATCGTTTTCAGCACTCGTCGCCGGTATGCCTGCCCGTCCGCAGAATCTGGAGTCCTGCCGTACATAACTATTTGTGGATATCTGAACTAACTTTGGATCGGCAAACCTTGTCGTTCAGTATAGCTAATACTAGTTCTAATATATGAATTTAGTGGTTATTCGACACGTCACTCTGGAGGCCACTCGTGTCAGCCGGCCTAGTTCCCGAAGACCCCGTTTGTCCCGTACTTCGGTCGACGAAGAGGCCATCGACGATCTTGAGAAGCGGGGGTTCGAAACCGATCCCGACGCCTACGAGGACGTGCCGTCGAAAGCGTACATCACGATCAAGGAGACCAAGCCCGGCTATCACTACTATTACTGGCAGTGGCGTGAGGGCGATAGCTGGGCGAATGAGTATATCGGGCCCGTCACGTCGGATACTGATTCGTAGAGCAGCAATCACTCGATCTCTGTCAGTAATGGCGTGACCGATACAGAGGGTATTTTGCACATAGGCACCTGGCAAGGGTCAGGAAGAATAATTTCGCCAGCGCGCCCCCCAAAGTATCCAGCCACGCGCCGGGAGTAGTCGTTCCGTCAGGCTGACAACGGGAGTTCCACGACGAACACCGCGCCCGTCGCATCGTTGTCCTCGACGTAAACGCTGCCGCCGTAGCGGTCAACCAGCGTCTCGACGAGATACAGTCCAAGTCCAGTGCCTTCGCTGTCGAGCCCCATCTCCCCCTGCTGGAAGATTTTATCTTTCCGCTCGCCAGAGATACCTGGCCCGTTGTCAGCGATACGTAAGACAGCGATGTCGTCTTCCTGTGTCACAGAGACGCTCACTTCGGGAACCTCCTTGTTGTTGTGCTGAATGGCGTTTTTCATCAGGTTCCGAAACACCGACTCCAGCATCCCGTCACCCGGCACTTCGATGTTCGGAATTGTCCCATCGATACGAACCAGCGCCTCCTCGTAGTTCGACTGAACGCCGTCGACCTCGCTTTCGAGTGCTGGCCGGAGTCGAACTGGTCTCAGTTCGACGTCGGAGTGGAGCATCACCCTCGTCACGTCCCGTGCCGTCGTGGTGATGTCGATTGCGTCTCGTGTCGCATCGAGGACCCGGTCGAGGTTCTCTTCGCCCTCGGGTTCGACGTAGGTTATCAACGTTTCCGCGTAGGCCAACACGAGTTGCAGGTCGTTGCGGATGTCGTGACGCACGACCTGATTGAGGATTTCGAGGTTGTCCCGTTGACTCTCGAGTTTGTGCTGGTATTCCGTGACTTCTGTCACGTCCCGAGCGTATCCCAGGACCGCGTCTTCTCCACTCTCGGGGACTTGATAGGGAATCTTCTTCGTCTGGAGAATGCGCGTCTCGCCGTCGGCGGTTGTCAGTTCCTCCTCGGGGACAAACTTGGGTTCGCCGGATTCGATTACTTCGAGGTCGTCCTGTCGGAACTCCTCAGAGTCCTCAACTGATGGAATGACCTCCGTCTCGTGGCGTCCTTCTACGTCTTCGGGTGCCATCCCGTAGAAGTCGGCCGTCGTCTCGTTGGCCAGTAGATACTCTCCTTCTCTGTTCTTGACGAATATCAAGTCTGGTACGAGGTCGATTATCTGTCTGAGTTTCTCCTGGGTCGTTTCGAGAGCTTGCTCGTATTCTTTGCGCTCGGTAATGTCCCGTGCGACGGCCACGAACTTCTGCGATTCGCCGTCACTGTCGGTAATCGGTGAGATTGTTTGGTAAAGGACTATCTCCGTACCATCAGCTCGCTCGTCGACCATTTCGTTTTCCCAGTGGTTTCCGTCACGCACAGTTTCCCAGAGATCTTCGTAGAAGGCGTCCTCGTGTTCGCCTGATTTGAGCAGTCGGGGTGTGTCACCGATCACTTCGTCTTCGCTGTACCCGGTAACCTCCTCGAAGGCTGGGTTGACGTACTCGATGCTCCCGTCCGTGTCGGTTATGTACACCGCATGGCCGGTCTGTTCGACGGCTTCCCGGAACTGCTTGAGTTTCTGCTCTCGCCGCTTGCGCTCGGTAATGTCCCGACTACTTATCAGTATCCCATCGATCACATCATCATCAAGACGGTTTCGAAGCGTTGATTCGATCCAGCACCACGAGTCATCAGCTCGCCGAAACCGTGTCTGTATCGTCTTCGTTTCACGGGATTGTCGAGCACATATTCGATAGCGTCGGCAACATTTCTCTGGGTCTCTTCTGGTTGATACCTGTACCCATTAGCACCGATCAACTCTTCTGGATCATATCCCAGAACATGTTTGACAGCAGAACTGACGTACGTTATCGTCCCCTCTGGATCGATAATCGTAGCGATGTCAGTCGAATTTTCGATAATCTGTTGAGAACGGTTTAGTTCCTGCTCGCGTTCCTTACGCTCTGTGATGTCGACGAGATACCCCTGACGGTGTGTGATTTCCCCATCGTTCCACACGTTTTTCGTATGGTCGAGTATCCACCGGACGTCGCCGTCGGCGGTGACGATTCGATACGGTTCGTGACTGAAGCGGTCAATGCTTTCCTCGCTGTTCTCGGCGACTTCCTCGGTGACTCGATCGATGTCAGCATCGTGCACGAGTTCGGCGTAGGAGACCTCTCCGGAGGTGAACTGCTCGGGTGAGTACCCCGTGATGTCCTCGACGTTCTCGGAGACGAATTCGACGGGCCAGCCCTCTGCGTCTTTCCACTTGAAGAGGATGGCTGGCCCCTGTGTGAACATGTCGCGCTCCTCTTCGAGGGTCTGCTCGTGACTCTTGCGCTCGTCGATATCGAAGTGGATACCGACAGCGCGGACCGGGTCGCCATCGTCGTCACGCTCGACGACTTTCCCGATGTCACGAATCCACTTCCAGCCCCCATCGGCTGTCTTCATCCGATGTTCGCTGTCGTAGTAGTCGGTCTCTCCGGCCAGGTGACCCTCTAGTGTGGCCTTGACCTCAGAGAGGTCACCGGGGTGGACTCGCGTCTCCCAGGCGTCGAGGTGGTCGTCGATGTTCGCCGGATCGTACCCCAGCATCTCGGCCCACTGGTCGTTGAACTCCACCTCGTCGGTTTTGACGTTCCAGTCCCACACACCCAGTTCGGCACCCTCAATTGCGAGTGCTAGCCGGTCTTTGAGTTCCTGTATCTGTCGTTCGCGCTCTTTCCGCCCCGTAATGTCTCGACTGGCTAGGACGACCCCTTCGATTTTGGGGTCATCGAATCGGTTGATCCCCGTCGACTCAATCCATATCCACGACCCGTCGTCGTGCTGGAACCGGTACTCGACCGTCGCACGAGAACCTGGCGTGGCTATCAACTCTGCTAACTGCTCTGAGACCGCCTCTCGGTCAGCCGGGTGCACATGTTCGATTGCCTCCGTTCCGACTAACTCCTCGGGTTCATGCCCCGAGACGTGACTGGACGCTGGACTTACATACTCGACTGTTCCATCATCGCTGATTATTGTAATCACGTCGGAGGTATTTTCGACAAAGGCCCGGTACCGGGAGAGTTCCTTCTCCCGTTCTTTCCGCTCGGTGATGTCCCGCCCAAGTGCGAGATACTGCGACTCGCCCGACATGTCTGTTCTCGACACCCACATTTCGACCGGGAACGTCGAGCCATCTTTGCGCTGGTGTAGTCCTTCTACTTTATGCGTCTCCTCGCTGTCCATCTCTGCCCAGGTGTTCTGTGCTGTTGCGGGGTCGAGCTCTACCGCGAAGTCCGTGACATTCATTTCGAGCAGTTTGTCGCGGGTATATCCGAGCTCGTCGACGGTCTGCTCGTTGACATCGAGGATGTTGCCATCTGCGTCGTGGATGGTGATGGAATCCGGTGCCTCGTCGAACAGCGCTTGCAGTCGTGTTCTGGCCTGTTCGAGTTCCCGCTCTCTGTTTTTCAGTTCGGTAATCTCTCGGCCCGACCCAACGATTCGCTCGACTGTCCCGTCGACGACAATCGGTGTCAGTTTGGTCTGCCAGGTTGTCGTCTTGTCGTTGAGGTCGAGTTCCTCCTCGTAGATGACGGCCTCCTGGCGTTCAAGACACTCTCTGTAGTTGGCCGCCAGTTCCGACCCGAGTTCGTCGCCGAATACCTCGGTCGGCGTCTTCCCGCGGACTTCCTCGGTGGATTTGCCGGTAAACGCTTCCTCGCGTTTGTTGAACCACTGGAATCGAACAGTCCCGTCGTCGACATCGAGCAAAAAGAGTGCGTCCTGCACATGATCGAAGACCGATTCGTACTCCCGCTTGAGCTCGTCCAAACCCTCTTCTCGTTCCTTTTGCTCGGTGATGTCACGACAGAATGCGACGACCGCTGGTTCCCCGTCGTAGGATATCTCAGTCACGGAAAACTCGATTGGAATTTGGTCACCCGACTTGGTCTCGAGAGTGACCTCATACTGATCCGGGACGTCTTCGCCGCTCGTGCGAGCACTGTGATACTGCTCGACGAGGGCTGCATCGTCGTCTGTGACAAGCATCGTCTTCGGTGCGCCCACGAGTGTTGCTTCGGCGTATCCTGTCAGTTCCTGTAATCGCTCGTTGGCGTAGACAATTTCGCCGTTTCGAGCAACGAGAATACCGTCGTTGCTCTCTTCGACGATTGACTCGTAGGGGACATCGTCCATCGTTGACTTCATATTCAGGTGACGCTCTGATAAAGTTTCAAAAGAGTGTTAGTTCGATTGAGAGGTCAATGTCTCTATAGGTGTTGTACGGCAGCAAACCAACCGCTGAATAGATATTTTTTGTCCTCTCCATCTCGACCGACAATGAGTGACAATAGCATAATACCGTCAGCAGCATTCGCAGCAGTAGACCCATCGCAGGAGACTCGGGGCGAACAATGGTGAGTTGCTGCAGATCTCTGTACTGAGCGATTGTGACTCATACCAACTCGGAATCCGCAGGGCGAGATATGCGCCTTCCGTTCAGCGTTCACTGAACGAACTGCTCGATTACTACCAGAATTGTTGTGACCGATTCAGAGCGTGTAGTCAGCGCGTGAACTGCGTTATTTTCTCTATCTGGATCCTGAATCAGCCGATAGAACGAGTCTGCGTATTGACAGCCGGACCGTATAGGAGACTCTCATTACTCGGAACCACTTTCAATGTCGGCAGAAGACGTGGCACAATGACCAACATTCGTCGTCCTCTCGTATCTGGTTTCGCCATCGCCATCGGCACATTAATTGGACTTGTCTTCCTTGGTGACAGCTCAGTTGAAGTCGGATTAGTGGGTGCAGTTAGCGCGTTCGTCGTTATGTTCGTTCTGAGGGCCTATTTTTGATAAGAGCATACCCTGTGTTGACCGATCCACTCTGATCGAACGGGAGAATGATTCTGTGCAAGATACGCGCGCTGTATTCAGCACGGTCTCAACAAACTATCAGAAACTGAGGGTTTCAACAGAGGGGTCCGTGGGTATCTCAACCCCAAAGACGGTTTGGTGGGCTGTTTTCTCTAGTCTCCCCCAACCAGTTGGTGCGGTCCTCGCGTTCGCTTTCGTTCGGATCGCGCTAGAATTCCTTCCGGCTGGGTTCGGATTCGCTGCAGGTGCGATGATTTACCTCGTACTGTCGGAATTCATTCCTGAAGCACTTGAACTCGGGCGACCGCTCGAAAACAACGGCTATCCTGAACTCGGCATTTCGTTCGTTCTCGGTATTTTGGCGATGGTTCCGTTGGCATTCATCTAAGCCATCGACGGTTCTATCGACCTATAGTAAACCCGGAGACTTCATTGGCAACGGAGAGGTCTTCAAGTTCATCCTTGCTTGCGGTCTAGAAGAAGAGATTGACCGCCCAGAGCCTCGGACTAGATGGAGAACCGTATACATTGAGACGACCAATCTCAACTACTGTGGACGGTTGGTCCCTCCAAGATTCAGTTGGCATCCTCATCGTCCTATAGTAACCGTTAGAATTTTTTGCTCGGAGACTGTTGTGGGTGGTAGTGGATCATCTCGACGAGATCTCCGTCGAGGAATTGCAAGACGCTCTCGACAACGTGGACGAAAAGAAGCCGACACAACGGCTCTTAGCGGCAATTGCGTACAAGAATGGTGTAACGCAGACCGAGCTAGCTGAGTGGTACGACGTTCAGCGACGGACCATCTACAGCTGGCTCAAGCGACTCGACACCGACGAGTCGCTTGAGCAAGCCGTGTCTGACGATAAACGAACTGGGAGAAAACGTAAACTTTCAGAATTACAGCAAGAAGAATTCGAGGAAACCGTTCACGATCCACCTGAAAAGGTCGGGATCGACGCGCCGGCGTGGACGCCGGCGCTTGCCCAAGAGTATCTCGAAGAAACGTACGGCGTTGAGTATTCACTCCCGAGTTGTCGGCGGTTGCTGAAAGAAGCGGGATTGAGCTATCAAAAACCACGCCGTTCAGCCGCCGAGGCTGACGAAGACGAGCAAGAAGCGTTCCACGACGAGCTCAAAAAAAGCGGCGGGAAATGGACGCCACCGTAGTTTGTATTGACCAAACCAAGAAATCCGTGCAAGTTGAGCCGCGTGCCGCGTGGTTTCCGCGCGGCACGCGGCCCTCGGTCGAGCTTTCAGGCCAACGTGATTGGACGTGTCTGCTGGGCGCGATCACCGAGGACGGTGATCGCTTCTTCTCTCGATTTACCGAGTACGTCACGGCCGAACACGCAAAGCATTTCATTTTAGCATTATGTAAAGAATTCGAAGATGACTTGATCGTCGTGTTGGACGGAGCGCCGTATTTCCAGGCGTCGGCCGTCACGGACCTAGCGGCCCGTGACGACCTCGCCTTCGTGACGTTACCCTCGTATTCACCGGAGTTGAATCCAGTCGAAGAATGCTGGAGACAGCTGCAAAAGGCTCTGAGCAACCGCTTTTTTGACTCGCTTGATGAGCTAACAACAGCGATCGACACCGCTCTCGACAAACTCTCTGTTCCTAAAATAAGCAATTACTTCTAATGCCTACTATAGTCCGTTGATTCAGTCGCGCCGCTAAAGACTTAACACTCGGTGAACCCTACTCTGAGGTATGAGCCTGAGTATCTGGGAAGTATTTCAGACCCTGTTTCGGTGGGGCGGGAGTACAGATGAGGCTCCCAGTGAAGAGGCAGATGAGGGTCGCTTTGTTCCGTCGCCATTGGATCTTTCCGTACGAGTCGCCCACGGCGGGTCGGACGATACCGTCGTACGTGAACTCTCCAAGGTAGACGAACAAGCGCGCGAACTCGAGAATACGGACCACAACAACTAGCCCCTCTGTATGTTGTGGTCGGACACAAGATACAGGCCGTGCGGGCTGTAGTGGCACCTATGGAACAGTCACGCCCTGATAGCGATAGAAAGGAAGACGATGAAAAGAAAATCAACGAGCGACTGGATCGGATTATCAACTTCCTTGCAACGTACCTCCCGTGAAGCTCTTCACACCCCAGACGGGGTGAGTGCTTGATTCTAGTCGCTACCGTCTGTGGCCTCATTTGTCAGTTGGTCGACGGATATGATCGATTCGGTCCCCAAGAGAAACATTGGCCGAAAGCGGATTCGAAAACCGTCGACGTGTTGGTTCGATCGGGCTGTGTTGAATCGCTGTAAGGCGTAAAGATTCACTGTTTGACGAAGCGCTTGATGTTATAGACGACACACATCAGCGCGATTTCTCGGAACTCACGAAACCATGACCGCGCTCGCACGGCGAAGCCGAGCGAGCGCTTCACAGCAGAGTTCACGGTTTCGGTCATAGAGCGCTGATTGTAGCGGTTATCGTCGATTCTGGCGTTGTGTGCGTGGTCGTACGGAGCGAAGATGCGGTGCTTGATCAGTGGTCTGATGCCGAGATCGCGTAATCCTTCACGAAGCGATTGCTTGTCATAGCCTTTATCGGCGGCAAGAGACCGCAGATCGCCCGCGTTCCGGCGGGCGATCTGCTCAGCAAGGTCTGCGTCGCTTCCTTTTCGATTCGTTGAGCAGTGAACGTCAAGAACGGCTTGAGACGCTGTATCGACGAGTTTCGTGACTTTGAGCTTTTGAACGCGGTAGCTGATTCGCTGGCAGTAGTGGCGGCTGGCTGGTGAGCGGTCGTAAAACGTGGCGTCGATCGCGGCGTGTTCAGAGAGTTCGTGCAGCTGCGCCGACTGGCGCAGCAGCACTCGACAGATGCTCATGCTGATCCGGTCGAACGCCTTACACAACGTGGACGGCGCGGGGAGATCGGCCGCGTTGAGGCCGATCTCTCCGGTTATTTGTGGCATTTCTTTGAGCAGGTCGATCGTCATGCGGTACGACGAATCGAGGTAAATCCGCAGACAGTGAAGGGAAACGAGTGCATAGTCGGCGAATCCGCCGCCACCTTCCGGGGCGGCGGATTCGCCTCCATCGCCAGTAACTCTTTGAGCAACCGGTACAACCTCCCCGATGAAGCGGGAGATTTGCGTCATAGACAACCGCACTCTCTCGCTTCAACTCCTTTGATTTAGCGGCCTACCTCGCTGCTGTATGGCGATTCAACACAGCCTTCGATCGCGTGAAAATCGGCATATCGAGTGAGAGCGTCAGAGAGCGCGGCTGTATCTACCTGCTCAGCGGCGTACTCATCGGCTGCCCGAATCTGTCGCCGAGACAGCCAGAATCCGATGAGTACCACGCCGATCGAAAACCCAAGTAACGGCCAACGTGGCCCGACGCCGATCAGAGACGCGATGAGGGCGATGCCGGCGACGACCACAGTGCTCACCCTGATTTCGAAAACGTGCATTTCGAGCCGTCCTGCCTCGATCGCCAGGAGTGTAGCTGCAGTCTCATCGTCGAAGACGTCCAGAAACGTGCTCGTGAGGAACAGGCGGCGATAGTTCGGTGGTCCACGGACCAGAGAGTTGGCTGTTTCTTCGTCGTCTGTGTCGAGTATTCGGATGTCCCTAACGTCGAGGCAGGCTCGAGAACAGAGCGTCGCAATTCGGTTCGTAACCTCATCGGTCGGTTCCTGTGTCGATCGGAGCAGGGGAATGAGCCACGGGGAGGTATAGAGGAAGATAACGGCGATAGCCGCGAGTCCCATTACCAGAACAAGGGGCGAGGTTTCAGGCGGGAATACTTCGAGCGGTGCGATGACCACCGCAAGGGTGGCGCTCAAGCCGATTACGTATCGACTCATCTTCCAGAGCGCCGCGCTCGATGACAGTTCCACATCGCGCACGTCGCGGACGCCTCGTACCGTGGGTGCGTAGATCGCGAGCCAGACGATACCCGTAGCGAGGAAGCTACTGAAATTGGCGAGGAGGCGGCTGAGGAAATGCGGCATAGCTGGAAGAAGGGCAACGATTGCCGCACCGACCCCAAGGACAGCTAAAATGCCGTAGGACAGTAACGTGAATGGAAAGAGTACGGCACCATACAGCAAGCGGTACTTTGCGACGGGGTTCGAGAGACGACGGACGACAGCACTCCCCACTGCTCCGACAACCCCCCCGACGAGAACGAGAGCGACGAGTGCAGCGACTGGGGGGCCAAGTGAAGATGACGTGGTCTGGAGGGCAAGCATACAGATGTGTTCCTGAAACGAGCCCAAAATTGTGTCGAAGAACGAAGTAGTGATCGTGTTTGTATACTCGATACTTGCTGCGCTTAATAGTTCTGCGACCGGTCTGGTTGATCTTCTCGTGTACCGTCAATACGTCGCGGACACCGGTTCGGGGACATCCGGGACCGACCGGCATCCGGACCTCGTCCGCCCCTTCTTCTGATGCTGGTGGTGTTTGTCGTCTCCACATTCAACTACGCGCTGGTTACGTTCTGCTGCAGGAACTCGTTACCGATCATTGTGTAATCTGATCTGATTCAATTATCTTGGATAGCATCAATAACGACTGTCCCTGCCAAGATCAGATCTATTGGGACCGAACTGTTGTCATTAATCGTAATATCATATTGATCACGAATTGCGAAATCGCTCTCAATAGTACCAACGGAATTGTCTTCTACATCAGCGATCTCAAACCTGTGGGCAATAAATTGTCCCACGGGCAGGAGCTTTCGACCCACCGTGATGAGTCCCCCACGCGACATGATCTTGGCGATGAGGGATCCGTCTTCTGCGTCGCGGATTCGCCAGGTGTCCTGTAAAAGTGAGAGGTCATTGTCCAAGACGACGAGATCTTCTCCGGTATGAGTATCTGTCAGAACATAGTTGCCAGCGATATCCAACGTGCCCTTTGCCTCTACAGAAGCCAACTTGTTGCCCTCCTGATCAACGAAGGGGAATGTGTCCTTCCCCTCGTACATATTGTAGGTGCAGCGGAAGATTGTATCGCCAGCCACATTCCGGGCTTCGTACTCGGGTCGAAGGTTCTCGTCTCGTCCCGTCTGCTCAACAGCATACTGGGAGCCAGACAGGCCAAGCTCGGTGATCTCGTATTGCTGTGGTGTTCCCATCTTAGCAGTTTTATCGAGACGACAGATAAATTCAGTACATCTCCACGATTCAAAGTGTTGCCGCTCAGCTCGTCTCTGTTGTCTCTGAGAAAAGTCTGAAGCATACGCATACCGTGTCATAAAATCCATGATGAGTACCGTACTTGCTGGCTGAAGAATCACGTAATTCGATGACCGATTCTGACAGGTCCAGACGGCTGGGAGGCCGACGACGGTATGAACACCTACGACGAATGGTTGGGTCAGGAATCCGCACCCAGCGACGGACTGTCCACCCACATGTGTCCATACGTGGAGATAGAACCGAAACCGCCTCAGCACGATTATGCCGGAGTCACCCAGCGAGTCCTATGCGGCCTCCTCGACATCTGTATCGACGGCAGGCACCCACCTGTTATCACAGCGTCGAGAGGCCCTCGCCTGAACGGCGTTGCACCATATTTTCACACGGCCTGCGCAATACATTCAGATGAAGAACAACGCGATAGCGGCCATTCTGTTTACTATTACGGGAGTCGTCGGACTTGTCTACTTCGTGGTAGCCGACGGCACACTCGAGAGCAATCTGTTCAAAGGACTCACCGCACTTTCGTTCATACTCGTGGGTCGGTTGATATATTCGGGAGGCCTTGTTGAAACCCTCAATCGGTAATATGATTCAGCGGCCGTGCTGAATACAGAGAATACAGTCAGCACGGGAACTGCGTTATTTTCTCCAAATAACTCCTGAATCAGCCGATAGAATGCGCTTGCGGACTGACCGCCCCGAAACTGTAGTCCACAAAACAAAAATACGTGGCCCCGGATGTTTGGCGTATGCAATTTGATATCGGTGATAAAATTCGTGATGGACTCGGCCGATCAAAGGAATCGAACGACTCCGGGACATCATTTACCGATGTAGACCGGCCGGAAGACGTGACTGTTGAGCGTGTCAGGTCGGATCTCACGGATGCTATAGCGAGCGGAGACCTCGCCGTTGAGGATACCGAATTCAAAGATGAGTCGGCTCTTCTTGGAGCCGTCGAACCGATAATCCGGGACTACTGTGAGTACCACAACTTGATCGCCTCGGCGAACGAGATCCAAACGGCAATGGGGACTGATACCGATGACACGGACTCAGCTACGATCAATGAGCTGGAGACTGACGAGGCCGTCCGAGCGATCAATCGACACACTCCAAAGGTCGTGTCGGTGCTGGAAGGATTCGGAGAGACTGAACCATTCGCCTGGACGACCAGTTACGTCAACCAATACCCCTATTTCGGTTGTCTCGTCGAATACGTCTTTGCGTACAGCGAACTCGAAGATCAAGAGTAGTTCGAGTACTCGAGTGTTGGCTCGAAATCTACAGCTTGTTGGACCTCAGTATGGGCCGACGACCGATCTACCCCTCTACTGTATTGACCTCTCAGAGTGATCGGTCTACATTATGAATGGGACAGGCGATGGTGAGTTCACGGAACTGCTTCCACCATCGTCGTGAGCGAACGAACGCGCCGTGCTTCCGCTTGAGCGTTGAGTTGACTGTCTCAGATTGACTCCGTTGCCCGTAGAGATCAGTGTCTGGGCGTGCGTTCCATGTCCGGTGGAGTGACGTGAACTCACGATGCTTAATCAGTGGCCGAACCTCGTGTTGACGTGCAAGTCGTCTGATCTTCTGGTCGTCGTAGCCCTTGTCACCGAGTAGAATGTCAATATCCTCGGGGTTGCGCTTGATCGACAACGGAGCAATCTGGCTATCGTGTTTTCGTGTCGTCGTCACGTGTAAATCGAGGATTGCGTTCACCTTCGCATCGACCAATAGCGTCATTTTGAGTTGCTGAATCGTGAGTTCAGCGCGTTTCGTATAGTGTTTCGAAGCGTGACTACGGTCGAATCCTGACGCATCAACACCAACAACTCCGCTTGTCGGAAGTAGCACCGCTGAGAGAGTCAATATAACACGCCACACAGCCATATCAAGCCGGTCGAACGCCTTACTATTATAAGTCCAGCTGGTTGCTTGCGGTCGCCAGTTCGCGCTGTCCACCGAATTCTCTGTGAGTAGCGATTCTCAGGAGCGGTATACGTATGCCAACTGTGCTATGACACCCTACTGTAAGCTAACATTCGAAAGAACTCGTCTACCGAGCGTTCTCGACAGAAGCAGCCAAACTCTATTGATATACCAAATCGAATGACAGCAAGAGAGTTTCAAATAAGCCCAAAGAGCAAAAATTTGAGCCGGTATATTATTGTGATCACCGAATTGAATTCCTGTATGGTTGGGTCTGCAACTCTTATTATTGTAATTACGATCACCGTTGCGATGGTGCTGACCCTAGCTATGCTGCTACGGTTGTTTAAAGACGCTGAGGGCTTGTGACCGGCAGTTCAATTGTATTGGCCGCTCCAGCCTAATCGAATTTGCAGCTAATTTCGTGCGAGATACACGTTCTGTATGCGGTATGCCCACCGGAATTCTGCTGAACTTCTTGAACGTCATTCACCCCGCCGACAGAGATGCCGTCACGGACAAGAGAGCACGCACATTCCCCAAACAGAACGGTTGGGTGAAATTTGTTAAATAGATGACGAAGTACGGAGTCACTATAATCAATGTTTTACTCTACAGCAGTATTTTGCTGCCCTCTGTTCAAGGATTTGATGTAGTGATCTGCCAGTATCGACCTCCCCGTGTCGGGTGTCGTCTACGGACCAGTGTGACGACGCCGATCAGTCGTATCAGAGTACGGAACTAACTAGATCTTCCGCTAGCTAATCGGCTACCAAAATAAGACCATGACAGCGCAGACCAACATCTCGCGTCGACAAGTCGCCAAGGCGGCTGGCCTTGCAAGTATTAACGCGCTCGCTGGTTGTACAATCAACGATAATGGCGGTCCGGAGAACGTAACACCCACATCGATGCCCTCGGACAAAACACGGACCAGCGCTGACAGGACGGATTCTCTCATTAATGCGATCGAGCACGTAGCAGTCACGTTCGAACTGAGTGGATCATCAGACCAACTCGATACTGTCGCTACGCAACTTGCGCAGTCATCGATCATCGGTATCGGCGAGAATTCGCATGGTATTGCTGCGTTCAAGCAAATTCCCTCGTTCCTGGTCCAACGCCTCGTTAGGGACCACGGGTACCGGTTAGTGGCGCTTGAGGGGACGCTCGGCGACTTTTCCTCCGTCAATCAGTATATCCACGGTGATTCGGATGATCTTGACGCGGCGATATCTTCGCTCGAATTCTACTTCTGGCGGACGGGAGCTATCAAACAGCTGTTCGAGTGGCTCCGTAAGTTCAACAGGGGCCGTCCCGACGCGGATGGGGTGGAAGTTCGAGGATACGACGCTCAGTTTCACGATATAAATGCCGGAGCGATTCAGTCGTACCTTGATCGTGTTGATCCGGAGTATTTGGCCGAAATCAACGCTTCCCTAGATCCACTCACCCATCCGCTCTACGAACGGTCGGATGCCTCCTTCATGACGGAGTCACACGTCACTCTTATCGATAATCTGCGGACGCGTTTCCAGAATCGGAAGTCGAAATACATCAACGAGAGTTCGGAATCGGAATGGCAACTCGTAAGACGGCACATCTGGACGCTTGAGCGAGGGTTACAGTTCCTGAAAGAGTCGTCTGCCGAAAATTACACGCGCGGAAAGCGGATCCGTGATGAGGCGATGGCTGAGAACGTCTCGTGGCTGCGTGACTGGACGGATTCGGACCGCGTCGTGGTGATGGGAAACTCGAACCACACCATGCGTGGCGGCGGTGGGCAACATGCCACTCGAATGGGCGAGCACTTGACCGATGAATTCGGGACGGAGTATTACTCACTGGGTATGCTGTTTGGCAGCGGAGAATTTTCCGCGCCAGCTCACCAACGAGGTGACTTCACGACCTACGAAATCGGCTCGACTGTCGACGACACGCTCGAGTCGACGCTCGTCTCAGTTTCGCAGCCGCCGTTTTTCCTCGATTTCGAGAGGGTACGTGATCGACCCCAACTGAGTGCCTGGTTAGATAACACGGCAAAAACCCAGTTCACGGTTCCTCGTACCGCTGATCGTGGTGCTATAGGATTACCAGAGCCACCTGGAGAGCTGTTCGATGGAATCGTGTTCGTACGTGATGCGACTCCTGCAGCCATCATGTCTCAGTCATGAATATTCAACAGCTCCTCACGGACGGCCGTAGCGGTGGGTCGAGACCGTCCGATAATCTCCCGTCCATGCGGCGTCGCGGTCTGCTTGGATCCATCGGAACGGTTATCAGTACGACTGTCGCCGGGTGTTCAGGTGGATACGCAGCCGACGAACCACCTACTGCTACGCCAACGACGCCGACGGAGCGATCACTGGCCCTTCCATCGGTCGTCACGCGGGGTGACTTGCCTGACGGCCGTGTCGAACTCCGTCCAGAGAGGTCGGTGACCCTTTTGAACTTCTTCGCTACGTGGTGTAAACCCTGTCAGGAGGAGATGCCAGACTTCCGGCGTCTCCGCGCGGAGTATGATCCGGACTCACTACATATGGTATCCATTACACCCGAAGTTGACGAGACACTCATCCGGGAGTTCTGGGAGAAATACGGTGGGACTTGGCCGGTCGTGAAGGATCCGTCATTGAAAGCGACCGAAAAGTGGGACGCGAACAGCTATCCGACAAACCTTCTGTTCGATCGTAACGGGAATCCGACTGAGGGAGACTCACCCGAGATTAGAGCCAGGGAGTTCAGTGAACTAAAATCGCTGATCGATCCACTGATCGAGGAGTCGAAATGATGGTTGACCTCGGCTCAATTGCTCTGTTAACCTTGGCGTTCTCAGCGGGGGCTGCAACCTTCTTCGCTCCATGTGCGTTTCCGCTCCTCCCTGGCTATCTTTCGTATTTTTTGAGCGACAGCATCTCCGCAGTCGCCAACACCGGTCGAACGACTGACAGCGGAGTCGTCGAGCGTAGTCGGCGTCCGCTCGGACGGGCTGCCTTGGTGAGTGTTGCTGCGTGTCTCGGCATGACACTCGTCTACGTCGGACTCGCGGGGACGACGATTGCGCTGGGGGCGCAGGCGCTCACGGATATCGCGGTTCTCGAGTTAGTCGTTGGTTCAGTGTTTATCGTCGCGGGAGGGATGATGGCTGCTGGCTGGACCGTCGAGCGATCGCTCATTCAGTTGCCCGAGCGGCGTCGGTCTATCGGCGGCTTCTTTGCCTTCGGAGCCCTGTACGCTGGAGCCGCTGCGGGTTGTACAGCACCGTTGTTCATCGCGATCGTCGTGAGGGGAATCGCGGCGGGGCCAGCGCTCGGAGTCGGACTGGCCGTCTCCTATGCGTTCGGCATGAGTGCAGTGTTGGTCGTGCTGACAGTGCTATCGGCGCTCGGTGGGTCGTCGATTGCTTCGACAGTGAGCCAGTATACCCGGAAGATATATCGTCTTGCTGGAATCCTGCTTGTTCTGTCGGGCGGTGCCGAGATTTATTATTACTTGTATGGATTTCCGGAGGTGATCCTCCGATGAATCCACAGCCGGCCCTCTCGCTACTCGTCGTTGGGTTGCTGCTCACCGCCGGGTGTGCTACATCGCCGGCACCGGCGTCACCACCAAGAATCTCGGGCGGAGAGGTGATTGATGCGACTAGCCTGGTACAGTCGCACACGGACGCTCTTGAGGACGGTACGTTTACCGTTCGATCGACGACAACTATGCGTGGCGTCGAACGTGAGTTTCGGGTGACGACCAACCGAACGTGGCGGGTGGATCCAACTGGCCCGGTTCGTGGGTCGGTGGTGCGGACGACCACGACGGAGGGGGACGTACCCGATCGATATACTCGGACACCCGACAGAGTGGATACCTGGCGGAATGGGACGACCACCGTTCAGCGTGTTCGGAGGGAGAACGGATATCGGCACCAGCGCATAGATCTATTTAATTCGTCAGTCAAGCTGAATCCCGCTCTTCAGCGAAAGAACATCTATCGGCTCACAACCCGGTCGAACGCAACTGTCGAGCGAATCTCTCGGGATGGAAGCCCGTTTTACCGAATTTCGGCGAAGTTGAACGAAACCCGTGTGACGACCAACGCCTCGATGACGTTGCTTGTAGACCCGGACGGGGTCGTTCACGAGATACGGACTGCCCAGACGGTCCGCTATAGATCCGGTCCACGGCGGATTACTGAGCGGATCCGTATCGTTGCCGTTGGTACGACAGGCGTCGACCGGCCCAACTGGGTTAGAAACGCTACCGAGCAGTATTCTCATCGATGAATCGAACCGAATCGTATTCGTCTAATATTCACACGCTCACTGACGGCCGAACGCTCGCCTACACCTGCAGTGGGGCCTCCGATGGAACTCCCGTCGTCGTCCACCACGGAACCCCTGGGTCTCGGTTATTCGCAGGACCCCTCTCGGACGTTGCAGCTACCGAAGGAGTCCGACTCATCACTCCGGACCGTCCGGGATACGGTCGATCCTCGACGCCACCCAGCGACTGGACGTGGTGGGACTGGCAGAGTGATCTGACGGAGCTTCTCGACTCGATGTCGATCGACCGGGCCGCACTGCTGGGCTTCTCCGGGGGTGGCCCCTTCGCGATTGCCGCCGCGACCAGCGAGTGGGCGAGTCGTCTCGGACTCGTCAGTACTGTGATCCCGCCAGCTGAGACCGGACTTGCAACACTCTCGAAGGTCCCGTTCGCAGTACGTCTGCTCTTTTGGGTATCAAGCGTGATCGCGACCGTTGCAGGACCCGAGACCGTCGTCCAACAGTATACCGATCGGACAGTATCGGCTACGATTGCGCAGGCGGTCGCCGAGGACTTCGATGAGGCGCTTCGACAGGACACACGGGCTGTCGCGCGTGAGTGTCGGGCGTTCGCGGCCAATACTCTCGATTCCAAGCGAGTGTCCATTCCCGTCCACGCTTGGCACGGCACCGAGGATGCGAATACGCCACTCGCGCCCGTACAGGCATTCATGAACTCCACTGGTGGACCGCTGGAGATCACCGAAGCCGACCATCTCGGGACGTTACTCGATCACAGAGAGGACACGTTCAGGTGGCTGGATTCCGGATAGTCATCGTTCGATTGCCGAACAGGATTGTACCGATTGAGTGGGAATTTGTCGGATCTAAAGATGTGCTACCGATTAGCTGTATTCGAACCTGTATATGATCATTCGAGGGATACGGAGTGCATACTATCGACGGTCGCGGGAATCTTTCATCGTGAGCGTCGATGGTGACCGGGGCTATGGAGGGGTGACAGAGAGTAACAAGAACTGAATTGTTCCAATATATCCCTCCGCTGCGTCTGTAGCTCATTTAGGGATTTGAGCGCCGATTACTGTCTCTGTATCCCGACCTCACCGCTGGTCCGAGGGAATGAGTTGGAGAAAATACCACACGTTCTTCGTCGACTATAGAAGATGTAATCAGCATAGGATTACTGACAACACTCCAATAAGTCACTTAGACACCGCTGAGTAGGGACTGATGCGGATCGGCTACTCAGTCGAGCGTCTACTCGTGGTCGCGTTAACTTTGGCGTGAGTTGTGCCGGACGGCGAGGGCTTTGAGCCACGATTCTGCTGTCTGCGGTTCGACATGACTGAAACTAGTTGCGAACGATGAGGTTCGTTGTTCTATCTCCCAAAAGACACGTTCGATGGCATTCCGATTCCCGTGTGAAATCATCTGGAATCGGTACCCATCTTCGTCGAGGACGTTCACTAGATAATCGGCGTCATCGACGAGAAATTCGACGCCATCTAGCCGATATTGCCGATGCAGCTCGGTCAGAAACCATCGCGTCGTCTGTTTCGTCGTCGCTGGAAACAGCCTGAACTGCAGGATTTCGTTTGTTTGGGGATCGACGGCACCGTACAGCCAGTAGTCGTCGCCGTTGATGCGGATCACTTTCTCGTCGACCGCAAGTTGATCCGCACTCACCGTCGACATCGGCTGTAGATCGGCCTTGTGCACCCAGTTGTGAACCGCGACGTGACTACGTTTGACTCCCAACTCATCGAGAAACTGACTGGCATCCCTTGTTGACATACCGGCGAGATGACACCGGATGCCCACTTGAATCGCCCACTCGGGAGTCCGCTTTCGCTCCACAAACGACAAGTCGATCCACTCGATACATCCGTTGAGGCGGTCGAATTCTGCCATAAGCACTCAGAACTCGTCCGCCTCATCCTCTAACTTAACGCGACCGCGACGACCGCCCCGAGCGTTATGTTCTCCGGGGACCGCCACACTTCGAGCGCGGTGAACGGGATCTCGCACGTCGGACACGATAACTGATTCATCTCCTGTCGTGTCAATATGTGTTGTGCCGTTCCAAGCGTTCTGTCTAACTTCAGTCAGTGAAGCCGCCACGAACTGCCATTCGTCTATACGCTCATTGTTCAGGAACAGATGTCGGGAAGACGGACTGTATTGCGGACTGTCGTACAGATACTCCTCGGAAGCTTCGTCGTGTTCCTGACCGTCCCGACCGGAATCGGTCCGGTCGCTGGTTGCTGGCTCGCAAGCCGCGAAACCCAGCGCTATCGTCGTAGGTCCCCTTATGAATCCCTTAAGCCGGCGTGCTGGGGGGGCATTGCCTTGGACGGCAGTGACGTTTCTTTGAGAGGGACGGGTTCGGATACAATCACCCGAAAATCGCACCTCATTTGCGGCCGACGCCCGACCACCGATGATGCGTCCGAAATTATATCCACGACCTATCACAACCAATCGGTAGCTGTATGTCACCCTACGGGACCTCTCTCTCTCACTCACTGCTTGGCGCCGCCACTTTGTTGATCGCAGCTGCGCTCACCCGATCGGCGTGGAATCGACGAAGCAGGCCCGGAGCCAGAGCGCTAGCTACTGTCGGGGGTTTGCTCACGCTCGGTAGTATCGTTTTCATAATTATGTTCGTCTACCCGGCACGGTATCAGGGACTTTGGATCGTAGCGTTGTACAACACCTCCGGTTTCGTCGCCGTTTTCGCGTTCCTGTTCGCTATTAGGTTTACCGGGCGTGGCCAGTGGCTCACGCGGCCGGTTCGAACTCTCTTGATATCGCTGCCAGTTACGTTGCTGATAGTAAGTTTCCTCCCGTTCGAACTGGGTATCGAGACGACATCGCAGGCGGGTATCCTCACTCAGCGCGTAATCGGACTCATCTCTGGAGTGCTCACTCCGCTGTACGCTATCGCCGCAGCCATCCTTCTCTGGGCGGCAATCTCTCGAGACGCCGTGCCGTATGGACAGGGGCTCTTACCGGCTGGGTCACTTCTCGTGTTGGCTCTGGCCCCGATCCTGTCGTCGGTATTTGCCTACTCGGAACGGATCTTTCCTGTCGTCCTGCTCCTTGCAGGCGGGGGGCTCTTGGCCACGCTGCACTGGTACCGGCCGCTAGAACAGCTTCCGGTTGCCCGGCCGGTAGTCCAGAGTCGTATCGTCGATGAGTTGTCGGAACCGGTCGTGGCGATCGACCGTAAGGACAGGGTTGTCGATCTCAACACTGCCGCCGAAGACACGTTCGGCTGCGAGCAGGCGGCCGTGGTCGGACGGCCTGTCAAACGTATCTTCGACGATGCGGTGCTGGCACACGAGGAGCGACAACTGATTCGAGTGAGTGATGGAGTCTTGACCGTCGTTCCGGAGGCTGTTGACGACACCGACGGCATTCCCCTCGGCACGGTACTGCTGTTCAGAGACACGACCGACCAGCGGCTCCGCGAGCGGCAAACGCGCATGCTGACCGACCTCCTCTCCGAAGTGATCGGCGTCCAGCTCAACGAAATCGCAAGGCTCGCATCGTCGGTTGAAGGACAGGATAGTTGTAACACACCCGGAGTCGCGCTGAGCGACGCGCGGACCGACCCCGAGGATGTGGGCGAACGAATCCGGACACGTAGCGACCTCCTGCTCACAGTCGGGAAGCGTGCAAGAGAGATAGAACAAGCGCTCGCCGGGACCTCCTTGGGAGAATCAAGCGAGCTGCTAACGGGAATTCGGACCGCCGCGGCGCGCAGTTCGATACAGGCAGACGAGAACACCATCCAAGCGACCGGAGAGTCGTACACCGTCGCAGTCCCACAGCCGCTCTTGATTTCGGGGTTCGCGGCCGTTTTCGACGCTGTCACGATCCGGAACCGTTCGGTGACCATCTCGTTCGAGGCCGACATCGGAGGGCGGGGCGCAAACAACGGATCGATCGTTGGCTCCGAGTCGAGAACCGGATCCGATACGGACGGATCGAATCGACAGCCGGGTCCACGACTAGCCGTTATGAGAGCCGACGGTCACGGGTACGACGGAGTCGTATACGTCGATATACGAACGGACTCCCGTGACGAGGACGCCGATCCGGTGGCAGAACCCACCGCGGAGCATCCCGCAGCGAAGCTGCTCTCGTTGATTGCCATCGATGCTGGCGGGAGCGTGGGTGTCGACGGAACCGCTTGGGAGCATCTCCGCTTGGCGCTTCCCGTACGCAAGACCCGGTTTGAGGGTGAGCGGTGATCGACCCGCTCGTCATCGCCGATGTCCTGCTCGTCGTGTCCCTGGTCACAGCCGGAATCACGGCCGTCGCCCGTCGACCGGAACTCGGGACGACCGGTCTCGGTATCACTGCCGGGTGTCTCGCCGTGGTCGCCGTCCTTGACGTGGCCGTCCGTCTGAGGGTCGCTGACATCGAGACGCTGTTCAGCGGTGTGAGAGTCGCTCTGTTTGGGGCGTCGATAGCCTGGTTGTGGTTCGCAGTCGGACACACCGGTCGCGGTCCAGAACTCACGCGCAGGCGACTTTTCCGTGGCACCGGGACGGCTGTCGCCCTCGTGTTCGCGACGCAACTACCGGTGTCAGTGATCCAGGACGTCTCGATGGCCATCATCAATATCTCAGCAACGTACGGGAGCGTCGCCGGAACCTTTCTGCTCTCACAGGCGACACTCAAGCGCAAATTGGTCCCCCTGTGGCAAGGCGTTCTGCTTCCAATCAGCGGTAGCAGTCTCGTTATGATCGGGTTCGTCGTGTCACTCACACCCCTGCAAAACAGTGTCGTCCAGAATCTCATCTTGGCCACCGTCCTCGGCTCTGGAGTGCCATTAGCGGCGAGCGTGTTCACCGAAGCAGCCGAAGACACCACGAAACAGGCACGGTTGGCCCGCGGCGTGGTTCTCGAAGAAGTTTCGGAAGCCGTGGTCGTAACGGACACGCGCGGAAATATTATTTATACGAACGAAACCGCGAGTCAGGTGTTTCTCGGGACACAGTCTCGAGACGCCTTCGGACGCGATTTCGAGTCACTCATCGGGGTTGGGCCCGATGAACTCCGCGATGCTCCCGTTGACCGTGAGCTGACTACCGAAATCGGGCGCCGGTGGTTCGAGGTGACACACAGCCCGATGACGGAACGGAACGGTGACCGAACCGGAGACATCTACATCTTCCGTGACGTTACAGCGCGGCGGAGCAACCAGCAACGGAGAAACGTCCTCGTGAGGCTCTTGCGTCACAATCTCCGTAACAAAGTAGACGTGATCCGTGCCCACGCGGAACTCCTTGATGACCAGCCGGAACGCGGTAAACAGATCGCAAATTCCGCCAGAGAGCTCGCGACGGTGAGCGAAACCGTCACCGAGATGGACCAACTCCTCTCTCAGGAGCACATCGACCGGAAACGGATCGAAATAGGAGAACTCATCCGGAAGGTAGGAGAACAGGTCGCCGACGATTTCGGAGGGACCGTGACCGTCAACGCGGAGCCGGTAACGCTGTACACCAGTCGTGAGGCTGTCCGGACCGTTGTGGCCGAACTTATCAGCAACGGCATGAAACACGCCGAGATGGATGAGCCACCTGTTCGCATCTCAATTCGTGCATCCGCCGAACACGCTGTGGTTACGATCGAAGACGAGGGACCAGGCATCCCTGAACAGGAGTACGCGGTGCTTGGGTCTGTCGAACAGTCACAGCTCCGTCATGGGCGGGGACTGGGCATCTGGATGGTGCAGTGGATCGTCACCCGACTCGGTGGTACGCTCTCGTTCGACGCCGACAGCTCCGGAACCGTTGTAACTGTTCAACTTCCACGCGGTGAGGGCAAACGTGACGCTCGATATAGCCCTCATCACACGCAAGATTGATACCCGACGGTTGGGTCGGCATATTAGTTCATGATCGCGTCGATATTAGATCGGAATGGCTCGGAAACGAACGTATTAGCGGCTAACGACTGAATCGAACTGAACTGTCATTTGTCGAGCCGTCGTATCATCGTGAACGAATATTTCAATTTCAATCACAATTATAAACGCCGCTGGACGACTGAGGATATGCAGCGCCGCTCAGGCTTTGGGCTATCGATGCTGCTTATGAGTCTCTGGATGGGGCAGACTGCTCTTACCGAATCAAGGACCGTATCGCTGGCTATGGGTATTTCCGCAATCACATTAGCATTCTTCGGCGGTGGACTACTCTCGGGGTACTTCAAACCGGAAGCGATTCCCGACGAAAAAATGAGTCCTCTCGCGAGTCGTATCCTTGTGACAATGCTCGTTGTCGGCATGATGGCCTTTCTGTTGATACTTGCGCTGCAGTACCGTTGATCTATATGCGCCATCAATTGCGGCTACTGAAATCGTTCGGGGGATACATACAGGTCGGCGACCAGAGACTCCGTATGAAATATAAGGGGCTGCTCGTCACCCTCTGGATGATTGGCTCATTTGCTGTCAGTACAGTGGTATTTTCACCGCTGAATGGGATAGCACTTTCTTTCTCGACCACGTTCATATTCTGGGCCTTACTCGAATTGCGGGACATGAGGGGTACTCAGTGAAGCATGAGCAGAATCTCGAAGAGCCGACTGTTGGTATCCGGCGGCAGTCTTCTGTTGGTATTCCAACTTATCGTGTTTCAGAGAGCGTTTAATATAGTCGAACCCCCCGGAGTTCCAAGCACCCTCAGAGGTGCTATCAGCGGCGGGTTGTTGCTTATCGCCACTGTCTGTATCGCCGGCGGAGCGTATCTCCGGTATCAGTGCTCTTCGGTCAGGTAAGCGTTGCACTGAGCGACGAAGAGCTGAAACACTGATGTGATAACAGCTTGACAACATCGTGACGGAAGGGCACCTCTCGAACGGACCTACCAGTGCGTGGTGAATACAAAATACGGAACAGGGATCGCCTGAAAACGTTCGAACCAGCAAAACTCTGTCCTTTAGTAGCCAGGTGTGATGATCATCCACAGTATGACCTCAATTACTCATTAAGTCAAAGACAAAAATATACAGTAGCCAACGCTCACAAGCACTGTGATTCCGTATTCGTCCATCGGAGAGATCACGACGACGCTGTTGCAGTATCTGGCAGTAATCGGCGTTGTTGCCCTCGGGTGTCTCCCATCACTCACGGTGTCGGACTTTCGTGCCCGACTCGATAGCTGGCCAACTGACCGATTCCCGGTGAACTATTTGCTACTGGTCGGTGTTATCGCACTCGGTCAGGGGGTCGCCATCGTTGCTGGGTGGCAGGTGCTTCACATCGGGTCCACGCAGAGCGATCCGCAGTTTCGGGAATTTCGACTTATCGCGGTGCTCATAGCCTACCCGATAGCGGTGTGGGGACTTGGAACGATAGGTGTTCGTCTGTATTGTTGGCAACAATCGATGGAACAGTGGTTGACGCTTCGGACTATCGCCGGCCTCGGAGTCGCTGCTGGGATGTATATTGTAACGCTCATGGGAGCAGCGATCGTCCTCTTTATTGCCGCGCTGTTTTTCGCGTTGCCGACCTGAAACCGCCGGTTCAGACTTCAACATAGTTCTTCGGGGCAGGGATGTCCGAATATACGACCCCGTGACAGGAGGTGAAACGTATCGTGGTAGACAGTAGCGGTCCGAAGTAGACTCGCTGCGATGTTCAGCCACCGATTCTGCCGACCCGTTCGACGGTTCGGACGAGCGTGTGAGGACCCACCGGGGTCACGACGAGTGACTTCTCGCCAACCCGCGCGAGTCTGATTCGACTAGTGTATTCAGAATACTTGATTTCGACCGGCTCAGGCCCAACGAGGGACTTCGTTCACCGATCGACCGAGCGCCTGCAGCGCCCATCGCCGATTTCTCAGTCGTAATCGCACGACAGCGGCGGGGTAATCGTCGATGTCATCGGCTCTGAATGCACTGCCGTTGCTTTCGTTCAGCCACTGAACGGTTCCGATTGACGGCGGTTTCGTCCTCTGGTTCGCTGTCTCCACGGCGTGGTGCACTCCATCTAATCATTGGCTCGTTGAACGTCTCTCGATCACGAGCAACTGTCCCCCCAGCAAAACGAGAGTCAGTGGGCTTTGGTTAGGAATCGAGTCCGACGGGTCGTCCCTGCTCCCACTCGACCGTGAGAATCACATCTCGGAGCGAGGTGAATCTCCGCTCGATGACATCTAACGGATGTGAGTCGATGAACTGCGCCGGTTCGTGCGCGACGGGCGTCGCGCCGTCGTTCACCTGCAGATGAACCGGGCCGAGATCATCGTGGGTCTCGTCCTGATGCCACCCGACGAGCAGACTACGCTCCGGTTCGATCCAGTTGAGCCAGTAGTACTCGTACGGATGGCCAGTCTGCAGTTGGAACCCGATTTCGACCCGCGCGCTCGTCACCGGATACTCGTCGTCATCGAGAAACTGGCGTGGGTCTACCTCAGCGACGACACGGTACGGGCCCGCTTCGCGCGGTTCAGCACGCCGGCGTCGAACGTTCTCGAATTCGCCGCTGAGCCGGTTCTGGATGCGGTCGTGGAGCCGCTTACTCTGCAAGTTCGCTCGATTAGCGAGGAAGACGACCATCAGGCGAGCGTCGAGGGAGAGTCAGTCCGTGGTGACGAGAGTTCGCTGACATCGTCGTACAGTTGGAGAGAGTGCTTCACGAGCCCGAGTTCCGTATTGATCGCATCCCACGTCGCGATCACGTTGCGACGTTCACGGAGTTCCTCTGCAGAGAGTTCCTCGTCAGCGAGTCGTTCTCGGAACTCGTCGAGTGAACTGACGTCGTACTCCGTCGCCAGCTCTTCCTGTTCCTCCTTCAGCTCCGTGAGCTGGCTCTCCAGTTCGTCACGCGAGTGGGCCTCGATCAAGTCCGTCACTTCGTCGAAGAGCATCCGGACCGGGTTCAGGTCGTACGCCTTCGTCCCGTCAAGCGTCGTCTCAGTGACCCAATCGTCACTCTTCAAGCGCTGGAGTTCATCGTCGGCCGTCGTGCGCGAGACATCTGCCCGGTCTGCGATCTCCTGCACCGGCGTTGGCTCGTCCAGCAATTCCACGACGTGCCGGACGCGCTCACGCCCGCTCATACTCCCCGTCCACGATTCCGGATTCGGTTCGGTCATCGTACTAGCTCTCACACTGCGAGACTCAAATAATTTGTCTCTGTTCAAATATTCAAAACGACGGGCGGTTACCTGCGGAGGTGTCCCTCAGCAACCACCCGAAACAGGGATAGCAGTGCTTGCTACAGTTCTCGCCGAATCACCGTATCGATCCGGTAATTATCGCTGCCCCATCCTCCTCACGCTCCCTTTCGGACCTCGTCGACGCGCTCGCGTCCGCGCTCGTTGTGTCGGCGATGTCCTGCACGTCGCTCTCGGTGAGTTCGCTCCCACTGGTGAGTTCGTCCATCACTTCGAGCGCGTCGATCTTCTCTTCGATCGCCTGCCGCGTGACCTCGCTCCAGTTGATCTCCGGATGCTCCTCCATGCGATCTTTGAGGTCGTCGTCCACGTTGACCGTGATCGAAGGCATACAGGATACTATGGAGACACAGAATACTGTGTTTTCGGTTCATTCAGTACCCCCTCGACTTTAACCGTTTCAAGCCCAGCAAGGGACTTTATTTGCCGACCGAACGAGCGCCAGCAGCGCCCATCATTCTGCGTGACGGGAAACATTTGGCAGACTGCGGTACGGCGTTTATAAAGGAACCCCTCCTCGGACGTTTGGATTTCATCACGCTGCGGAACGGGGGTCGCCGGTTTCATGCGATTCGCCTGCATTCGAATGACACCGCGAGGACGTAATACTTGCGTAGAGAGTGTAATTGGCGGCGCGCGCGAGAGACTTTGGTCGTCTTCCCGCCACTCAACTCAGCAATTCAGAGGGTCTGTCGGAACTGAAGCAAGCCAGAATCCCCTCAGGAAATATAGTAGCCTTTGTAAGTCATCACACACCTGATCGCATGACTGCGTTCGATCAGGTGTGCGGACAGTTACAAACGCTACTATAACTATCTGATGTTGATTCTCCGTCGTATTGCGTTCCCTTGGATTAGTAGCGAAGCACTTAGGACGGCGTGAGTAGGTCGTCGATGTCCGCTACAGTAAACAAGGACCACGAGTCATCGAGTTGTGCTTCGAGTCCGTCGACGAACCCGTTTTTCGAGAACAGGGCGAACTGCTCGTCTCGATCCGACGGTCCCCATCGGACGTTCTCTGCCTTTGCTCGCAGACTCTCGACGAGGTCTTCCCCGACCGGATCCGTCGTCCACTTACATTCGGCGAGGAGGACTCGGTCGTCGTTCGGTGCCAGCCCGACGATGTCGATTTCCTCTTCTCCGTACCACCACCGACCGACTTCGGAGTACGGTTCGAATTCGCCGCGTCGAATCCCTTCCCAGACGGCTTCTTGGCAGACATCCTCGAACGTGGTTGCGACGTGCGTTGGGAGGTCCGGTTCAATCGTCCCGTCGTACACGATCTCCGGTGCTTCCTCGATACTGGATCGATGCGGCTCGACGTACCGAAACCAGAACCGAAGGAACTCGTCCGCAACCCGGTACCGTGACCGCTTCGATTTCTTCCCCGAGGCCGTGACTGGGACATCTCGTTCGATGAGGCGGAGTCGGCGAAGTGTCTGTAGGTACTTCGAGAGCGGTCCCGAATCGATCCCCGTTGCGCCGGAGATCTCGTTCGGTGTCGTATGGCCCAGTGCGACTGCTTCGAGGATACTCATGTACCGGGCTGGGTTTCGGAGCTCGGTGCGCAGGAGAAACTCGGGTTCGTTATACAGTACCGCAGATGGTGATAGGACGTGTGATCGAATGTTCGCCGCGAGCGACTGGTCGTAGTCGAACAGCGTGAGGTACATCGGGGTACCACCCGTGACGGCATACGAGCGAACCGCGTCCCTGAAGTCGTACGAGATGACCTCTCGGGCCTGTTGAAACGAGAACGGCGTTACGTCGAGTTGTGCCGTTCGTCGCCCGTATAGTGGGCTCTCGTGTCCCAGGATCTCTGACTCCATCGTGCTCACGCTCGACCCACAGAGCACCAGCATCGAGTCCGTTCCGTCGAGCGCCTGGTCAACGAACGCTTGTATGTACGATGGGAGCGAGTCGTTCTCTTCGACGAGATACGGGAACTCGTCGATGACGACGACGAGATCCTCTCGCTGGAGGTTCTCCCCGAGGTATTCGAACGCTTCGTCCCAACTGTCGATTCGAGGGACGCGCTCGTCGAAGTAGTCCGCAACTTGGTCGAGAAACTTCTCGCGCTGTCGATGCTCGGCTTCCTGCGCGGCAAGGAAGTAAATGTGGGGACGGTCAGCACAGAATTCTTTGAGGAGTTCCGTTTTCCCCACCCGACGCCGGCCATAGACGACAACGAAGTCCGAACCGGGTGACTCCACCGCAGCGGTGAGTGTATCGAGTTCTTCCTCCCGGTCGTAGAAGGTCATACTTAGGATAATGATTACTGCGATAATGACTTAAGAATTCGGGTGGCCACCCCCACCGAAGTGTTTCTCGCACTGCGACCAAGACACCGAATCTGACGAGGGATGCAGGCGGGATGGGAACTGGATCTACGGCAAACTGTTTTCGCGTGGTGTCGACTATTCACTCCTCGGACCCGGGACCGACGGTAAACGAGGCCGGCGCGCAGGGAAGTTGGTTGTGCTGACACCACCGGCAGTGCTCACCCGAAGTGTACCGACTGAACGAGAACTCAGCAATATCGTTCATCGACGACGTCACGTCATCTCTGACTGCTTCCAGATCACTTTCGCTGAACGTTCGGGATTCGACTTTCGGCCCAATGTCACCGACGTAGGCATATCCCGCGCGTGCGACAGGCTCATCGTACAGGTCACGGCACGCTAACAGGTAGATCGGGAGTTGCTTATCGTTCTCCAAGTCGCGGTGACGTTCGGTCGCCTTGTAGTCGATGACGACCAGTTCGTCGTCAGGTGTCCGGTAGACCGCGTCAATGTAGCCGACGAGTTCGTGCCCATCGATAGTGAGTTCGAACTCTCGCTCCGCGTCGATGATCTCATAACTGGGGAGATCTAACTCGAAGTACCGATTGATACACTGTTTTGCCGCCGAGAGAGCGTCGTCAGCGCGGCGCTGACTGGCGAGTCGCTCGCAAATCTCGTACCACTCCTCACGACGTTCCACCCCTTGATTCGCGGCTTGCTCAGCGGTATCGTGGAACAGCAATCCGATCTCACGTTGCGATACACCTCCCTTCGCATCGCTCGTGGCCTCGGTCTCCTGATAGTCGGGGAACGCGTTGACCACGTAGTCCAGATGGTGACTCCGTGGGCATTCTTCGTAGGCCGCCAGCGACGTGTAGCTGTGAGAGAGCGACGGCGACGGTGTCGACGGGCCAGTCAGCGACCCAACCTGGAGGATTTCCCGCTCGGCTCTCGGTGAGAGACTCCCATCGAGAGTGGCCGTTGTCAGGTTCAGCACACGGTCGCGTGCAACCCCAACCGCGAGCTCTTCCCCATCGTGCCTGACGGTACCGCCGATACTTCCGATGGTCTCGTTGGCCAGCGTGTTCGTCCAGTCTACTGCGTCGTCCGGGAGACACTCTTGGACGTCGGTCCAAAGCGGGAGCTGTCCTCGCTCCGGCTGCCATGGGATTCGAGATGGGAGTATTTCGTCAACCAGCTCTGAAACAGTGTTCTCGTCCGCAGCATCGTCACCTTCGTCGCTGCCACCCTGCAGGACGAGGATGTCCTCGGCTCGCGTGATCCCGACGTGGAACACGCGGCGGGTCTCACGAGCATCACGCTCGACGAAGTCCTGCGCGAACGCTGCTTCTGGGCCATCCGAGAGGCTGGTTTCGAGCGCGTCGTACGTGCGTGAACTTGGTGCCCACTCGTCGGCGGTAACTTGTGGGATGAGGACGACCGGGAAGTCCAGGCCCTTGCTTTTGTGGATGGTCATCACGTTGACCGCGTCGTCGGCGACGTCCGGCTGACTCGTGGGTGTGGTGCCACTTTCGTCGAACAGGGAGTCGTAGTGTTCGAGCGAGTCGATAAACTCCGGAGTCAGCGGAGGTTGGACGGCACTATCCCCGTACCCCTCGATGACGTCCTCCAGTTGGATGAGATCCCGGCGCTCCTGCTCGCTGAGATACCACTCGATGTTCGTGCGGTCCGTGAGTTCGCGGTACAGATGGCTGAGCGACGCCGAATCACGAATATCGAGCAGTTCCGTGGCGTGCTCACGGGCTTCTGCGATGCGGTCGGGCTCCTCGAACTCGTCGAGCGGCGTCTCGCGCAGTGTGTCCACGAGCGGGTCGTCGCCCGCGTTGAGCGTGCGGAGGTCCGCGTCGCAGAGCCGGTACCGCATTAGGAGGATGCGATTCCAACTCACCTCGTCTTCGGGCCGTGCGAGTGCCTTCAGGTAGGCGGTGACGGTGCCGACGCCGACCGATTCCGTGGCCAGATCCCCAGCAACTTGGTACGGGATGCCGGCGTCTTCGAATTCCTCGATGACGGGAGTGGCGTGGTCGTTCTTCCGGACGAGTAACGCGATGTCGCCTGGATCGTACGCCTCATCGAGGGTTTCTGCTGCACCGCTCAGTAGGTTCTGGACGACGGTCCGAAGTTGGGGTGGCCCGTCCGAGTCGTCGTCTTCGTCCGGTAGTTCGACGGTAGCGACGGTGTCGCCGTCGTACGCGGGTTCGTCGACGCGAGTGAGTGTCTTGTGCCGTTCACGGTGGTCGAGTTTCCGAATCGCCTCGTTTGCCAGGTTGAGAATCGGCTGTCGGGAGCGGAAGTTCTCCTCCAGCGGTTCGTCCGTGAGCGCCGCGAACGCGCGGTCGAGTTCGTCGGTGATGTTTCCGACGTTCGCGCCGCGCCACTCGTAGATCGCCTGATCGTCGTCGCCGACGACGAACAGGTTGTCGTCGGTGACGAGTGACGTGACGAGGTCGAACTGGAGACGATCCGTGTCCTGGAACTCGTCGCAGAACACGTAGTCCCACCGCTCGGCGATTTCCTCGCCGACCGACGAGTCCATCAGCGCAGCCGTCTCGACCACCAGGCCGTCGAAGTCGATGAGATTTCGCTCGTCCAGTTCTCGCTCGTACGCCGCGTACCCGGCGGTGAGATCTCGGGCAGTAAGGCAGTCGGAAACGAACGAGTCGAGATGGTCCGTGAGTTCAAGAGCCAGATCGTCCGGGATCCCTTTCGGAGCACCGCTTGCGTATCCGCCGAACAGGTACTTCGGGAGTTTGTACGCGTTGTCCGGCAGATCACGCTCGCCAGCTTCGTGGGCCTGGAACGCGGTCTCAAGCGCATCACACAGGTCGACGAGCCGGTCGAGGAGATCCCGAACACTGGCCTCGATCCCGTCCGTTCCCAACCCGTCGCGTTCCGCGGTGAGTTCATCGCGCACCTCGGGAAGTGAATCCAGCACGCTTGCCACGGACCGGCCACCGAGATGGTCGCTGGCGATTGCTTCGACGCGCTCCGGCAGGTCGGCGAGGTCATAGACGCGGTCGGCGGGCCCGAGGAACGCGTCGACGTCCTCGGGCGTGATGCCGCTGCGCTTCATCGACCCGATGAAGTTGAGCAAGTTCGACGCGGCTCCGGACACGTACCCGTCGCTGCCGTACACGTTCGGTTTGACCGACCGGTACTCGATGTCGTCGAGAACGTCCAGTACGATAGCGTACTTCTCGGCGTCCGTGGCGACCTCGAAGTCCGGGTCGATCCCGGCTTCGTAGGCGTAGTCGGCGAGGATCTCGTTACAGATCGAGTGGTACGTGTACGCGTCGATGTCGTACCCTGCTGTCCCGAGTTTCGCGTTGAGTTTCTCCCGCATCGAGTCCGCCGCGTTGTTCGTGAACGTCAACGCGAGAATCCGGTCCGGCGAGACGTCTTCCTCGTCGATGAGGTGCTCGATCTTCCGCACCATCGTGAACGTCTTCCCTGTCCCTGCACCGGCGAGCACGCGCATCGGGTACGCGTCGGAGTTGATGATCTCCCGTTGCTGGGGCTCCGGGGACACGTCTTCCTCCGGAACGGGGAACCACGACGGGTACTCCGTCTCGTCGCTCATCGTCGCACCTCCGTCGACAGGCGATCAGCACACATCTCTCGATAGTCACAATCCGGGCACGCCTCGTCGGTGATGAGGTCGAACGGCTCCGGCTCGTAGGCCTCACCCGTGATGCCGTCGTGCGCGGCACGGATGAGCTCCCAGATCGTGTCGTAGTGCTCCGCGTAGATCTCCGTGGTTTCTCGTGGATATCCACGGGCAGACACCTCGTACCCGGCTGGAGTGCTCTCGAACGACGTGCTGTTGAGCAGGCCGTAGAAACTGAACCGAACCGTCATCCCGTCCTCGTAGAACGGTTCGTTCTTCACGCCCTCGATGTACGTCGCCGTCTGGAACGCGTTCCGCACACGCTTTGGCTCGTGTGCCTCTCCGTCGCGGTGCTCGCCGAGATACTCGGCCGTCCCGGACGAGAGGACTCCGCTCGTGTTCCGCTTGTAATCGAATACGTGTAGCCCCTCGTCCGTCCGAACGACGTTGTCAGCTTTCCCGTGGAGGCCGCGGCCATCGCGTTCGCATTCCACCCAGCACTCCGTGGCGACCGAGTGACGCGCGTGCTCGATCCCGTCACCACCATCCGGGTCGAAGAACGCCTCGACGGCAGCCCGGTTCTCACGCCGCTGGTACTCCTGATGGGCGTCGGATTCGTAGTCGTCCGAGTTGCTGTGTTCCGCCCACTTCGCCGCAAAAACGTCCATCGCGCGGTCGTGAATCGTCTCTGCATCATCATCACGTTCAGTCACATCACACACGTCCTCGATAGTCTCGTGGTAGATCGTCCCTTGGTTGAGATACAGCTCCGTACGATCCGGTGTGTTCACATCCTGTACATACCGGTAATCGTACAACCGCGGACACGTCGCGTAGTTCGCCAACCGCGACGGGGAGAGCGATTCGGAGCTCATCGCCGCACCTCCCCGGTAGCGAACTCGACACGTGCACGCAATGCCTTCCGGAGTTCCTCCCCACGCGCCCCGCTCTTATCGAGCACGTCCTGAATCTCTCCGAGTTCCGCCTCGACCTCATCGAGCGACACCGTCACGTCCTGACTGTTCGCGCGCCGCACCTCCGAAAGCGCGTCGTCGACCCGCGACAGCAGGTACTGCTCCGCCGCTTGCTCGCTCGTGACCTGTGGCTCATCGGCCTCGGTCACCCACGGAAGATCAGCATACGCCGCCGTGAGGAACCGCGATGCCTGTGCACGCTCTTCGAGCGCCGTGTCTTCGTACTCGTAGAGACAACAGTAGAGCCGCTCCGCCGCCGCACCCGCCCCGACAGCCAATCGTCGCCGCGCGTGCTCCGCGTGGTACCGCGCGAACGGTCGTCCTGACGCCGTCGACGTCGTCGGGAACGTCGCATCCATATCCGCTCCATCCAGTTCCGTAACACCGGGATAGTCCGGCATCGACGCGACTCGCTCGCTCGGGAACAACCGTGTCAGGAACGGGTCGCCCGGGTACTCGCTGTCGACGAGATTCACGAGGAACACCGCGCGGAACGACTCGTTCTTAATCGCTTGCAAGTGATCGACGCGAACGCCGCCGTCGAGGTCCGTCGCACTCGTCTGATTCTGCTGCGGTGCGTACTCGTGAGCGCGTTCGAGCATCTGCTTGAACGACTCCCACGTCGCATCCACGAACTCGGTCTCTTCGAGGAACTCGGCCATCCGGAACGCCCGTCGGACGTTCCCAAACTGCGCCCGTGCATCCAACGGGGCCGCCCGTTCCGCGATCCGCTCTTTCAACCCAGCGTCCGTGGCCCACCAGTGAATCGCGTCTTCGAGGCTGTCCGTCTCGCTGACTCGGTCCAAGCGGTCCGTATCGAGTTCCGAACCGTGGTCGGGTCCATCGTCTTCATCGTCAGCGAGATACCGAACGGCCGCGAGGAGTTCCCGAATCGCAGGATCGTCACCGAACCCGGTGACGGTTGTCGATTCCGTCGGAATCCCGGTGCCTTCGAACGCTTCGATAGCGTCCGTCACAGCACTCCCGCTTTGCTTCGTGGCGACAGCGATATCATCGTACTTCCAGTCCGGCCGTGCGACGAGGTCTTCGATCTCGTTCGCAATCTCGGCGAGTTGTTCGTCACCGGAGTCTGTGGCAAGAACGGAAACCGACCCGGATTCTGGATCTTCCGGGACCGTTTCGTCGGCGAAATACGCTGCCGTCGCGGCTGGTCGCGTCGACGGCGTCCCCGATGCCCCACGTCGGGATTCGCTGAACGAGACGTAGTCCGTAACGGGTCCGGTCTCGACCCACGTCCGGCGTACACTCGCGTTCTCCTCGGCAACACAGACGAGATCGCAGTCTCCCGCGAGCGCGTCGAGATACGCGCGATCAAGCGGGAAGAACTCCTCAAACTCGACTGCAAGTACCGCGTCGAAATCAACGACCTCGTCGCGGGCATCCCCCGTGAGGACATCGAGCGCTTCCGAGATGAGTTGTCCACGCTCCATGTGCCCGTGCTCGGCGAGCCAGTCGTGGAACCCGTCGAGCGCAGCCGTGATGTCACGGAGTTCCGGAGTCTCGTCAGGCCTGACCGTCTGCCAGGAGATCGTGCCCATCACCGCATCCACGTCCTCGATGAACGACGGCTGCGCAGACGCCCGTTGGAGGTACTCCGTTTCCCACTCGTAGTCTTCGAGGAACCGGTACAGGAGTTCCCGCCGCAGGGCGTCGGAGAGAATGACGCGGTCATCGGTCTGGTTGAGGACATCGGTCGCGTGCACCACCGACGACGTCACGTACGGCGTCGCCGCACCCGGCAGTTCCTCACCTAACGCTTCACGGAACGCGTCTGCGCTCGTCGGTGCACCCGTGATGACGAGCACATCCTCAGAATCGTGCTCGTCGAGAAGCATTCGGTATTCGTTTCGTGCTGTCCGTTCGACGTTTTCGCCCCCGAACGGTACCGTGACTAACGTCCCGTCGAACCGCCGGTGAGATGAGTGATCAGACATGTCTATTACCCGCGGACGAGCCGCGTGACCCGAGACAGCACACCGGTGTCGTCAGCGGCTGTCTCGGTATCGCGTCGTGCATCTTCAATCACACTGGGCTCATCAATCCAATTCTGGAACCTGTTCGCGCTTTCAAACTGAACCGCCGGCCCGTAAATACCCGCCCGGATATGGGCTGGCGTGGTCTTCTGGAACTCCCAGCATTGCTGCTGGTCCAGATGTGCCGAGAAATCGGCGACGATCCGTCCGTCATCCTTGAAATCGAGTTCGCACAGTCCGTCGGACAGCGCACTGATCCACTTCCGACGCCCCGGATCGTGCTTCTGCTCGGCGGGTTTCTCCAGTGGCACGTACTCTGGTGGTTCCTTTTCGGCATACGCGTACAGCTCTGCGAACACGTCCCGAGCATCCGCGAGCCGATCCGACTGGTCCGGAAGCGAGATATCCCGCTGTAAGAACAGGTGGGCGAACCACGGGAACAGGTTACAACTGTCTGCCTGCCCCGCGATCTGCGCGGCTGCTTCGCGTTCGTCCTTCTTCAGTTCGGAGAAGTTGACGTTGAAATCCAGCGTCTTCATCCGAGTGCGGAGTTCGGATTTCGGCTTCGTGGAGTCGTTCGAGGAGAAAATGAACGTCGGCATCTGGATAGACCCGTCCCACTTCCCCTCCCAGTAGGACTTGATGATGTCCCGGTCGATTTTCGACTTCGCCACGTCGTCAACGATGTACGGGAAAACGGTGTCCGACGCACGATCCCGCTCGATGTTGTCTTTGACGAAGTCGTCTCCGGTCGTAACTTCCTGTACGTACCCGTTCGAGATGAGACGCGTCCCGAACCGCAGGAACATGCCTTTTCCGCTGTCATTGTCACCGTGGAGGAACAGGAACGGTAGATCCTTGTCCAGCTCTGCAGACTCGTATTCGGCGTAGCGATAAGCGCAGTAGTCAGCAAACGGAGCCCAGCAGAGGTAGATAATTCCTTCGTGGAAATGTACCCGCGTCTCCTTTGGTGTTCGCGTTTCACCGAACTCGCCGACAGTTTCGATGTACTGCTCGATCAGGTCGAGTGTGTCAGCGACTTCCTGCGGATCGTCCGGCAGCGGTGCTGTTAGTTCAAGGACGGAGTCGTCAACCCGCAATTCGACATTGTTCTCGTCTCTATCGACGTTGAGGTCTGGATACCCTGTGAAGGTCTCTTTGTACCGCGCGATGCCGGCGAGTGTCGCTACGATTTCGCCGTCGTTGATTCGGATGTTATTGGCAGACAGCGTGTCGTCCAGATTCGAGATTGCGTCTTCGAGGCCCTGCGGGGAGAGGCGGGCACGCTTGTCCGGACTGATTTCGGTTGGATCGGTGTCTGTATCTTCAGCGGCGAAAACCGCTTTCTCTGCTTCTTCGGCGTCGGTGACGACGTTGTACGTATTGACTTGGTCGTCGTCAACTGCTTCGTCGAGCCGGGCGTTCAGCTCGGCGACCGGGTCGTCACTGAACTCGTCGCCACCCAGCCAGATATCGTAGATCTTCGCCTCCTGTTCTGCCGTTTCGGCGTCCTCGATCTCCTCGGTGAGATCCTCCATGAACGGCATCGCGTAGTCCTTGTGGAACGCGTATAGCCGTTCGAACCACTCGTCGACGGGCGTGTCTCCATCGGTACGCCAGGCGATGTTGACGTTGGTTTGCTTGCTCCCCTGCCAAGCCTGCTTGGAGAGGTTCGCCGACCCACAGATGAGTGTGCGAGACCAGTCTTGGTTCTCGACGATGTAGAGTTTCGTGTGAAGCAGGACGCGTGCGGAATCGACGGTGTGGATGAGTAGATCACCGTCTTGGCGCAGTGATTCCAGTTGCGCGGCGATTTTCTTTGCGTTGTTCGTGTTCTTCAGCGAGCGCCGGTAGTCGTCGTGCTGGTTGTCCCCGACGATGACCTCCAGCGAGTCCACTGCGAGATCCTGATTCTGAAACATCTTGTAGATGAATGCCGGGGACTGACTGTACGTGACGCAGTAGACGTGCTGGGCGTCACCGAAGTAGTTCAGGAAACTATCCCATGATTTGTCGGCAGCCATCTCCAGATCGGCGGTGCTGCCGTCATCGAACTCGACTGTTGCTTCGAATTCTCTCTTGGTCATGCGAGGGTCACCGGTGTGTTGACTGGTACGTGAGTGGTTGCGTGGGGCTGTGCCGATGCATGGTCAGATGTACGGGACGCCGCGGATGACGCTGCCTTTGGTGAGGTAGCCCTTCATCGCGAAGTCGGCGCACTTGTCGGCGTAGTACGTGGTGATGGGGAGCCGAGTGGAGCGGCTCAGCGATCCGACGTGCGCTTCCGATAGCCAGTAGGTTTGCTCCGCGAGCGTGTCGAGATCTGTTGATCCGTGCCGTTTCACGATCTGTAGCGGTCGCAGCGTGCCAAGGCTTTCCTCCTTCCCCTAGTCGTGGTCAGGTAGGAGTGGTCGCCGTTGTGGACGTGGAAGGCGACACCTTTGTCCGCGATATCGAACCGTGATTTCGATTCGTCGTATTCGGCGATGCGGGGATTCCCGGATTCCGGATCTCAACGAGGTCGAACCGCTGAATGAGATCCCGGGCTTTGTCGAGACGGTTGATGAGACTCTCGACGTCGAGGTAGAATTTCCCGTCACGATGAATCACGACGTGCTGCGGTGGCCGGCCTTCCTCTTCGGCGAACATTTCCAGAACGTGCTTGATGACGTTCGCTACGTCGTCCTCGTCGAACGTCTCGCCAGCCTGCTTCGTGACAGCCTCGGACGCGAGGATGGTTCCGTCAGCCATAATGACGTTCGCGGCTGCGCCGAGGTGTAGATCCGTATCGTGCTCAACGGTCACATCGGCGATGTCCTGTCCGCGTTGCACCCACTCGGCGGCGGACCGTCTCCAGTTGCTCAGATGGTTGTCGTTCTATGGGTCGGTCACGTACGCGGGGAGATCCCGGAGAAAGTCATATCACGAATCTGTCCGTGGTGTCGGATATGCGCACTGGACTGGGGGAATTCTTCAGAGGCCTTCTCTCCGACAGTACCTACACGCATTCCGACTGGGACGAACGACACTTGCTGAACCGTGACTGGCGGCAGTTCGAGGAACTGATCGCGGTGCTGTGGGAGGATATGGGCTACGACACACGACTACAGCAAGGAAGGAAGGACGGGGGTGTCGACGTCATCGCCGAAGCGACCAACCGGATCCCGTTTTCCGATCCCCCGAAGATAGCGATCCAGGCGAAACGATGGACACAGAAGGTCGAAGAGCCCCTGGTTCGGGATCTGTTCGGTGTCCAGTGTGGGGGGCACCGTCACTCGAGTACGGACGTGTTCGACGAATCGGTCTTGGTGACCAGTTCGGGACGCACTGACGATAGGTCCGGATTCACTCAGGGTGCACGGCAGTTCGCGGAGGAGAACGGCGTGGAACTGATCGACGGGGAAACGCTGCTAGAGCTACTGAACGAGTCGAACCTCAGTCCGTTGCGACTCGGGCGGAAGCCGGGGAACAAGTGGCACCTTCGGGAATCGCCACGCTGTGGGTGGTCACACAAGTTTGACGAGAACCGATCGTATGCTCACACGGCCGAAAAGGTGTTCAACACGGAGGAGCGTCTGATCGAAGCCACCGACACGTACGTCTCGGTCACGACCGACGAGGTCTGTGAGGCCTGTCTGAACCTGCGTCGCGAGTAATCCCGACGGCCTCGCAAACCCCAGTCGTCCAGAGAGGCGTGTGCGCCGACGGTAGTGAGACGAGTCCCGGCTGCCGGCGTCACCGACGCGAACCACGCCGTCCCCAGTCCGACGAGACCACCGACTCGTCGGAGGAGGTGGACCGCACCGAACGGGACGAGGCGGCCGACCGCCGGGCCGTCCGGGTACCGCATGTGCCGTCGGTTGGTCGGGATCGATACCGTGGGGCCACGGGAGAGGGTCCGTGGTCGTGGTGGTTTACAGTTTGTCGCTCGCCTCGTCCAGACAGGCGGTGTCGACGAACAGGACGACGTGATCGCCACGCTCGATCACGGTGTCCCCGCGTGGGATCACGAACGTGCCGTCGCGGGTGATCGCCCCGATGACCGCACCCGCCGGCAGGTCGGCGACCGACTCGCGGATGGGTCGGTCCACGAGGATGCTGTCGGCGTCGATCTCGATCTCCAGCACTTCGGCGCGGTCGTCTTCGAGGATGGCGACGCTCTCGGCGCGGTGTTCGCGGGTGAACCGCGTGAGTTCCTCCGCAGCGGCCTCGCGCGGGTTGATCGCCACGTCGACGCCGACCTCCTCGAAGAGGTCGACGTACTCGGGCGCTTCGACGGTCGCGACGGTCCGATCGGCCCCGAGTCGTTCGGCCAACAGTGCGGCGAGGAGGTTCTTCTCGTCGCTGTCCAGGGCCGTGACGGCGACGTCGACGTCCTCGACACGCTCCCGTTCGAGGAACCCTCGGTCGGTCGCGTCGCTCTCCAGGACCGTCGTGCCGGCGAGGTCCTCGGCAATCTCGCGGGCGCGGTCGGGGTCACGCTCGACGAGTCGGGGTGTCAGCCCCTGCTCTTGGAGGAGTCTGGCCGTGTGGTACCCGACGTCGCTCCCGCCGATGACGAGGACGTTCTCCGCGCTCTCGACTCCCGGTGCGACCGCGTGGGCGAACGTGCGGACGCTCTCCGGGCTGCCGATGACGACGACGTCGTCGCCGGCCTGCAGGACGGTGTCCCCACGCGGGATCACGACCTCGTCCTCGGTGTCGCGGAACACGGCCGCGAACGTCAGTGACTCGTAGCGATCGGCGTCCTCGACGGTCTGGCCCGCGATCGGACTCGTCGGATCGATCTCGAACTCCGCCATCTGGACGAGGCCGCCGGCGAACGTCTCGACGTCCTCCGCGGCGGGGAGCCCGACGATCCGAGTGATCGTCTCGGCGGCCAAGAGGTTCGTCGCGACCATGTGGTCGACCCCGAACGCCCCCATCGACGCCTCCCACGTCCGGACGAACTTGTCGCGTTTGACCCGCGCGATCGCGAGGGGATCGCCGATGGTCTTCGCCGTCCCGCAGACGACGAGGTTGGTCTCGTCGTCGTCGGTGCTGGCGATGACGATGTCGGCCCGGCCGATGTCCGCCTCCCGCAGGACACCGACGTCGGTGCCGTCCCCGGTGATCCCGAGGATGTCGGCGTCGTACATCAGTGAGTCGATCAGGCTGCCGTCAAGGTCGACGACGGCCACGTCGTGGGTGTCCGAGAGACTCCGAGCGATCGACGACCCGACCGTCCCGGCACCCACGATCACGACGTACATCTCCGACCTCCCGCGTCGTACATGCTCGGCCGGTTTACTCGGCGGGGTGAAGTGTATTTCCCTCGACCGCGGGCGAGGCGTGGATCGGGGTCACGAGGTGGCGGGCCGATCGGTGGCGTCGCGGCCACGGCCGCCGTGATGATGGTCGGCGCGGACGTCTCGCTCTTTCGATCCGGGGACGGAAGAGCGCGGCCGCGCGTTCCTGACCGACTGGGCCGAAAGTCACGGACTGGACGACGCGGCACACCTCGTCGAGGTGGGGGACGTGGAGGCGACCATCGGCCGGGTCGGTTCCGAGTACAGCCTGAGGGTGTCATAGAACTCTTCTCACACCGTGATGATTGTGCTTCCCGGATTGTCTCCGCGTTCGTAGTTGGTGATTGCGACGACGAGGCGCAGACACAACGCGAGGAACACCTGCGCTCGTGCATGGACGCGGCCTCGGGCGTGCGTTCGCCCGAGGCCGCAGCCCTTGACTGATTCGTTGGTTCGTTCGACGCCACTCCGGCGGTTGTACGTCTCGTCTAGCGTTGATTGCTTCAGCTGAACGTCGTTGCTGTGTTTTTCAATGCGGTCTTCTACCCTGTACTCGATATCTTTCGGGTCGTCGGTGTTTCGTGGATTGTACGGAGCGACTGGCACGACCCCTGCGGCCAGCAGGTGGTCGTGCCAGTCGAGCGTGTCGTAGGCACTGTCTCCAAGCATCCACATCGGTTTCCCGACGGCGAGCGCGTCACGCGTGACGCGCATCGCCGTCTCTTCTGGTGCTTGTTTGCTCTCGGTGAACTCGGCTGCAATCGGGATCTTTTGCCCGGTTGAGACGATCGTGCAGCCGTAGCCGTAGTAGTACTCGTCATCGGTTGGATCATAGCACTTCGATGCGTCTGGATCGGCGGGCATCGCTCTCACGTCGGTTGAATCGATAGAATACGTCAAGTCGAGCAGGCCCCGCAAGGCGGCCTGCTCGACGAGATGGTCGAAGACCCGGTCAACAACGTGCTCAAGATCAGTGAGGAATCGATCGACCGCGTCTCTCGACGGCGGTCGATCGAAGCTACAGCTGAGCCAGACAACGGTGTTGTTCAGTTCTCGTGCAACCGGACGGATACCGTAGATGTTCTTGTAATAGCAATGGAGAAAGCCACGCATCATCTCGGGCGGCTCAAGATCTCGTGTTCGCCCCGTCTCCGCCGGGGCGAACACGTCGAACCCTTCAAGAAACTCGAAGGAGAGGTGCTCGAACAACGCCAACGTCTCCGTTTCCACGGCATTGAAGAACGATTCTACCGAAGGATCATCTTGCAGGGTCGCTGAACTCATTCCACCTCAGCGTTCACCCTGCTCTTTGGTATGCGAACTGTTCTATGACACCCTCAGTACAGCCTAGTTATCATCGGCGCGACCGAGCGCGGGTTGCTGTCGCGGATCGTCCGTGGCTCGCTCGTCTTCGAGACGATCGACCCCTCGAGACACCCGTCCTCCTGACCGAACGGCCGTCGTCTCGGTCGCTCCGGGAACGGCTGTTCGCTCGACGGTAACGTCCGGTCGCCGATCCGATCCGATTCCGTCGACGGAAACCTTTTCGGCTCTCTGCGCCGACGGAGCGCACATGGGTTCCGCCAGTCCCTCGCTCGCGACCGTTCGAGAGGTCGTCGAGTCACTCGGACCGCCGGGAACGCCGGTGACGACCGCCGAAGTCGCCGCGGAGTTCGACTGCACCGCCCGGACCGTCTACAACAAGTTGGACGCACTGGTCGAGGACGGTGCCATCGAGACGAAAAAGGTCGGCGCTCGCGGCCGCGTCTGGTGGCAGCCGCCGTCCGCAGTCGGTGGATCGGGTGACCGAGGGCCGGCCACCGGATCGACGGCGCGAGCGGATCGGGTCAGGCGGCGACTCGAAGAGGAGCGCGACATGTTCGCCGACGGCCCGGCGGTCGTCTTCCGGTGGACGCCCGACGCCGACGCGGGGTGGCCCGTCGAGTACGTCACCGAGAACGTCGAGGACGTCCTAGGGTACACGCCCGAAGCGTTCGTGTCGGGCGCGGTCACGTACGCCGACCTGTTGCTGGACGAGGACGCCGATCGGGTCGCGCGGGAGGTCGAAACCCACACCGAGCGGATGGCCGACCGGTTCAGCCACGACCCCTACCGAGTGCGGACCCGGGACGGGGAGACGAAGTGGGTCGAGGACACGACGAAGATCGTCCGCGACGACGACGGAGAGGTCGTCAACTACCTGGGGTATCTGATCGACATCACCGAGCGAAAGTGCAACGAGGTAGCACTCCAGCGGACGAACGACGCCCTCCACCGTCTCACGGAGGCGAGTCGGGAGCTCCTGAACACCGACACGGCGGCGTTCGACCGTCGCGCGGCGGCGGTCACCGAAGCCGTCCTCGACGTCGACCACGCGACGGTGTGGCGATACGACGGGGACACGGGCGAACTCCTCGCGGAGACGACGGACGACACATCCGGAACGGTGGCGGAGCGGTCCCCCCGCACCGACTGGCTCGCCGATCCGGTCCGGGAAGCGTTCCTCGCGAACGAGGTCGACGTCGTGCACGACGTCGACGAGGACGGCTCGACACTGGGAAGTTACGTGCTCCTCCCACTGGGACGACACGGGGTGGTCTGTGCCGGATCGACCGACCCAGACCGGTTCGACCGCCGGTGGCTCGATCTCGCGGAGACGCTCGGGGCGACGATCGAGGCGGCGTGGGACCGTGTCGAAAGTGAGCGGCGACTGGCCGATCGAAACGACAAACTCCAGGCGCTCGACCGGTTGAACAGCCTGATCCGCGAAATCGATCAGGCGCTGGTGGAGGCCGACACCGTCGACGCGATCGACGAAGCCGTCTGTGAGACACTGGCGGCGGCCGACGAGTACGCGTTCGCGTGGATCGGCGAGCGCGACCTAGAGAGCGGGGCGGTCGTCCCGCGGGAGTGGGCCGGCGTCGACGAGGGGTATCTCCGGAGCCTCGAGATCGGAACGGGAGCGTCGGGGATCGAGCCGGATCCGATCGCCGCCGCCCTGGAGCGGCGGGAGGTACAGGTCGTCTCCGATGTCGCCATCGACTCCCGGGCGACGGCCTGGCGGGACGCGACCCTGGAACGTGGGGCGCGTTCGTGTATCGCCATTCCACTCGTGTACAACGAGTCGCTGTGTGGCGTCCTGGCAGTGTACTCCGATCGCCCCCAACCCGACGGACGGGACCACACCGTTCTGACTGAACTGGGGGAGACGATCGCTCACGCCATCGACGCGGTCGAGACCAAGCGGACGCTGTTGACCGACGACGTCACCGAGGTGACGGTAGCGATACGGGACGCCGGCAACCCCTTCGTGGCCCTCTCGCGAGCCACGGGAGGAGAGCTCGAATTCGACGGGCTCGTCCCTCGACACGACGGCGGAAGTCGGCTGTTCTGGACGGCCCGGGACGTCGCCACCGGGGACGTGTGCGACGCGGCACGGAGCCACCCGGACGTCACGGAGATCGCCGCCCGTCGCGACGACGCGGACTCCCTATTCGACGCGAGTGTCGCCGGCCCGACCGTCGTGTCGCGTGTCGTCGACGGCGGTGGCGTCGTCCGCTCGCTCACCGCCGCGCCCGAGGGAACGGTCTCCGCCGTCGTCGACCTTCCCACGTCGACGACCGTTCGATCGTTCGTCGAACACCTGCGAACCGTCTACCCGGAGGTCGACCTCGTGAAACGACGGACACGGGACCGACCGATCGCGACACGCCGGGATCTGCGAGAGTCGCTCGCGGACCGCCTCACCGACCGACAATGGGAGGTCCTCGAAACCGCGTATCAGGGTGGCTTCTTCGAATCCCCCCGCGTCCGAACCGGCGAGGAGTTGGCCGAGACACTGGGTATCGCACCGTCGACGTTCTCCTACCACCTCCGGGAGGCGGAGCGGCGGCTCTCGGCGTTCGTGTTCGAGCGTGTCTGAGCCAGCGATTCGAACTATTTCGATGCGCGGCCGACAAGAGTCGAATTATTTCGGGAGCATCCTTTCCAATACGCATTCGGCTACTAGTAGCCGGTATCGAATGACACAACGAACAGTCGACTCGTCGCTGGATGTAACGTTCGACGTACTCGGGGACGGATACCGTCGACGGCTGTTGGTCACCCTGTCGGAGCGGGAGCCACGGCACGCGACGGATGCTCTCGACTCCGCCGAGAACGCCGAGGCGCGAATCGACGTCCGACACCGGCACCTCCCGAAACTCGTCGATGCGGGGTTCGTCGAGTGGGACCGGGAGACGGACGAACTGTGGCGTGGGAAACACTTCGACGAGGTACGCCCACTGCTCGAACTGCTGTCGACCGACGACGACGACGACCGGCTCTGATCGGTTCGTCGGGCGCCGGGTGTTTCGGTCCCCTGCGGTCCGTGGGTCCTTTTGGAGACCGGACACGCGTGACTCGGCGCGGCGGCGAGGCTGGGCGCCGGTCGGGTATCGACGAAATCAGGAATCCGTGAGCGTTACTTCGGGACGTAGTCGCAGGCGTCGTCGCGACCACCTTCACAGAGTCGTTCGAGCGTGTTGCAGGCTCGGTCGTTGCCGTCGGTGCATTCCTCTTGGAGCAGCGCCATGTCTTCTTGTTTCATTGTTTCCTCGTACCATGTTAACGAGTACCATGTATTATATATCTGCCGGTCCCTCGCGACGGTGGTGCAGGAGCGGCCGAGAGTACAGTCGCTCGCGACGAGAATGAATGTGGACGACGGGTTTGCCCGGCGTTCCAATCCGGGGAGTCCCGGTCGCCTCCTCCACCCCGCGATCCGTCGAGCGACGGGCGTCCGGCGGTGGGCTGCTCGCTTCCGCGCCTGGCCCGATGTCGCCGGCGAACCACGACGGAGCGTCCCTGCGGACGCGCGCCGTGGACCGCTGTCCCCGAAGGACGAGGCTTCCACGTTGGCTCCCGAGGCCCGAACCGGTCTGACCGGACGCCCCCGAGTTCGGTCCCCGCTGAAGACCGTAGTGCGGGTTGCGAGCAGGGCCTAACTGCCCGACCTAGTCCGTCCCGACGTACGCCAGTTCGTCTTAAGGGCCTTTCGACTCGGCGCGCCGTCCCGTGGTCAGGACGCCAGCACCGACCGGGCGTACAGTGCGGCCGCGAGGGGGACGACGGCCGTCGCAGCGACGACGATCCAGCGGTGGTCGGTGATCCACGATCCGGGGTATCCGAAGAGCGGGTCGAGCGATACCGACAGCGCCCACACGAGCGCGATCAGGAGGGCGACGACGCCGATGGCGAGGGCGATGCCAGCCGCAGTCGTCGGGTCGGTTCGACCGCGGATCCCGGCGAGGAACACGACGACACCCACCAGCGCCAGGAAGACCAGTCCCCAGACCCCGAGGGGACCGGCGGCGTAGTACCGCCCGAGTGCGGCCCCCCATCCGGAGGCGGTCACGTAGGGGAGGACGAGCGAGACGACGACCGCGACACAGCCGGCGATACCCAGCGCGGCGGCGGCCTGCTCGGTGCGCATACCCGTTCGTGATTCCGCCGAGCGGTTAAATGGCCCGCGTTCGCTCGACCGTGGCGGCGTCGATGAGCAAGGAATTTAGTCGCTGGCCGCCCACGTCGTGGTAACGTGACGGATATTCACACCAACCAGCGCGTCGCGGTGCTCGCGGACGCGCAGAACCTATATCACTCCGCACAGAGTCTCTACTCTCGGAACATCGACTACTCGGCCCTGCTGTCGAAGGCAGCCTCGGACCGGGAACTCGTCCGTGCCATCGCCTACGTCATCCGGGCGGACTCCCCCGAGGAGGAGCGCTTCTTCGAGGCGCTCCAGGATATCGGCTTCGAGACGAAGATCAAGAATATCAAGACGTTCGGCGACGGGAGCAAGAAGGCCGACTGGGACGTGGGGATCAGCCTCGACGCCGTGACGCTCGCGAACCACGTCGACGTCGTCGTGTTGTGTACCGGCGACGGCGACTTCTCACGCCTCTGTTCGCACCTGCGTCACGAGGGGGTTCGCGTCGAAGTGATGGCGTTTGGCTCCTCGACGGCCGACGAACTCGTCGCCGCCGCGGACTCCTTCCTCGACCTGGCCGAACGCGAAGAGACGTTCCTACTCTAAGTCGTCCGCACCGAGGACGCGCTCCTCGACGGATCGCCCGTGCCGTCGGTAGAAGGCGGTCGCGTAGGTGTGTCGGAACGCGAAGAAGAGTGCCGTCGTCGCCACCGACACCAGCGAGATGGCGACGATTTCGGGCGTGGATAGGCCCAGTTCCATCCCGCCGGCGAACAGGTCCCCGAGCGGCGGCGCCGCGCTTTCGTTCCCACCGGGACCCATCCCGCCGCCGAAGGGGTTGGGTTCGGATGAGGGCTCACCTCCGCCCACCGGTTCCGAATCGCTCGTGAGCGTTTGGTAGCCGACGAATCCGGTGATCGGGAGTGCGGCGAGACTCCCCAGTACGAACGTGATGGCCGAGTATCCCAGCGTGCTGAGGAGGTTGTTCCGGACGAACGAGACGCTCTCGGTGATGCCGCCGACGGGACCCGCCTCGTCGACGACGACGGCCACGGGGTAGAACTGGATCAGGAAGAGGACGGCGACGTAGACGAGCATGAGCAGGACGACGACGGCGACCCCGACGAAGAAGACCGGGCCGCCGCCCGCGGACCCGACGACCATCGCGAGCACGGCGGCGATGAGGAAGACGATTCCGAACGTCAACTGGATGCCGACCTCGAGGATCGTCGCGAGCAGGAGGTCGACGTATCGATCCTTGCCAACGGCCGTCAGATCGGCGAGCGACGACTCGCCGTCGAGCGCCGACTGCGCCATCCCGACGACGCCCGCGACGACGAAGGGCGTCACGAAGAACGTGAGCAACTGGAGCAGGGCGGGGACTATTGGGACGCCGGCCAACTGTAGGGCGCGTTGCGGGAGGAGCACCAGCGCGTAGACGAGTGCGCCGAGGACGACGACGGGATTGCGCGAGAGCGCGTCGACCGCCGTTCGGAGGGACCCGGTGGCTGTCATACCCATGACGGGGCGCAGCCATCACATAAAGGTGGTGTGTCGACCACCGGCCTCCCAGCACTGAACTATACGTGGCTGTGTCTTCAACGGGGTGTTATGTCCGCCCTCGACGCCGACTCCACGCCCGAGTTCGACCCCGGCCGGCGGGAACACGATCACCCTCGTC